>NKIU01000027.1 GCA_002256245.1 Pseudorhodobacter sp. PARRP1
TGCAGCAGCGCGCGGATCTGTTTTCTTGCCCCGGACAAGGTCTCATTCCATCTCGCATCAATCTGATGATCGATGCAACACGGCTGCGGCTGAATGATCTTGCCAGGCTTTCCGAGCATATCGACATGATCGGGGCAGACAGCAACGCCGCGGATGATATGACGTTCGCCGCCGCGGCCTGATCGCGGCCGCGCACCGCGTCACCGGCGCTTGGGTGACCTCCCGCACATGTGCCGGGGTGATCCCGCTTTATCGGATTGTTTATCGGACGAAGACCAGACCCTGCGTTCTCGCGCATGAGCACTGGCCGAATGGTCGCGTCCCCAGTTTTCAGGAGGCTACTCCATGCCCAAGACTTCACATCGCCTTACACCCGCGTCCTATTCGGCAACCAGTCTGCAGGGGATCATCCAACCAGGCATTGTCCTTGACTGTTGGACGGCAAATGCGCGCGCCAAACGTTTCGACGTTGTTGCTAGAGTTCAGGACCGCTTCCGCCTTGCCTTGCGCTGTCATGTATGCGGCGCGATCAGCATCGTGCGATATTCAGTTGTGATGGCCAGCCAAAAGCTGCTGTGCCGCCATTGCCTGGATGCTGCACAGCGCAAAACGGCTGAGGCGGCCGGCATGACATTTCTGCGCCGCGATCTGGACCATCATAAATCTGCATTCTACTTGGCGCCTTGCGGCCATGAAGTGCGGCGCCAGTTCGGGTTTGTCGCCCGAATGGCCCAAGGCGAGGCCGCGCTTCGCTGCGAGAGCTGTCTTGTGATCCGCGAAGAAGCCGAAGCTACGCGTTTCGGCTGGTCCCGGCTCGGGCGTGATCCGCATAACAACGCGAACTATCGGCTTTATCGCCATGCCTGCGGCCACGAACAACGGATCGCCCGCGCCAATCTCGCATGGGGACAATGCGACTGCGCCGGATGTGGTCAATCGTGGGCTGCGAAGCCCTCCTTCATCTACTTGCTCGACATCCGTCATCAGGCTTCGGAGCGACATTTCCTGAAGCTGGGCTACAGCGCCCGGCCCGTGAAGCGGCACCGCCATCAACTCGGGCTTCCCCAAAATGCCCAAGTTGAAGTCCTGCGCGTGGTGGCGATGCCCACGGGTCATGACGCTTGCCGGATCGAGAAGGCCGCGCATGCTCAACTCCAAAGCACGCACCCCGAAGCAATCGTTCCGCATCCGGAATATGCCGACTTGATGAATGTGGTGTCAGAGATCTACCGCCCTTCAGTCCGGTCAGAGCTTCATCGGATGTTGGATGAGATCGAGGCACAGGTCGCCTTGACCGGGGCACCAACGCACCCGGAACCGAGTCCGCAACAACCCGGTAACCGGGTCAGCAACGCGCACCCAGCCCCCCGACGCCGCGGCCACTTGCTCAAGCCGCGTCACCGCCGCGTGTGACCCGGTAAGCCGGGTTCATTCTAGCCTTTTGCCACAGATCTTAGCTGTTTTCACAGAATCCCCGACCCGGGTCATCCGGGTCGGCCTGCCAAAGACA
>NKIU01000019.1 GCA_002256245.1 Pseudorhodobacter sp. PARRP1
TCGGCCTGCCGCAGGATCGCGAGGATCTGCGCCTCAGTGTATCTGCTTGTCTTCATTCGAAATCTCCTCGTGCATCTTGCCGAGAAAATTCTACTTATGCAGCCCCTTACTTTTAGGGGGGATTACCCGACGATAGCATATTGCACCTGATCGGTCTTGACCGGAAGGAGATTCCCTTCAGAAATTATGCACTGAGCGCATCCAAACGCTTCGGTTGAATTATTTGATGACGATGTTTTGGTTACAACCTGCGGAGCCGCATAGGAACCAAGTAAACTGCGTCAAACTGCTCGTCCTGCGGGTTGTCATCGGACTATCCATCCCAATCAGACACCAATATGACTAGGCGGGACGGCGGAATGTGAAATGCATGACTACGCCGCCCATGTCTGGGGGCAGCGCCACTTTGACTACTAACCCGAAGGATCGCCTGCCATCGACTAATACGTTGCAAAGACAGAGATGTCCTGCAACCGTCAAATCGCTGGCTTTGTACGTCAGCGAATGGCTATGTTATTTCGCCGTCGAGTTCCCATTGCGACAACTGCCCCTCAGCCAAAAACCATCCGACAATCGTAGTCTATTTGAAGGTAGGCTTTACGATCGCACGGACGGTTCAACAAACCAACTGGAGACTCATGCTTCCCATTGTTCCTCACCCCGGTCGGAGCTAGCGTTTTTGCTGTCCAAGCTTTGAAAACGTTGCCGCAGTGATGCTGCAAGACCGACCAATGGCGTCTTTGAGATCGCTGAACTGCAGCGCCGATCAATGTCCCAACGTCGGCTTTGGGCCGAGTTTTTTGACCGTATCAAAGTAGCCCGCAGTTTGATGGTCCGGCAGCTAACAATGCGAACGACGCCGTGCTTGATGCCCCCTAATCATGCCTCTCATGCGCTCAGCCGGGCCTCTCGCATATCTCGACCGGGTGGAGAGCCGAACAAGCGGGCATAGTCGCGGGTGAATTGCGGCACGCTCTCATATCCGACGGTATGGGCGGCATGGCTGATCGCGGCCCCCTGCGCCAGCATCAGGCGCCGCGCCTCGATGAGCCGCAACTGCTTCTGAAACTGGAGGGGCGAGAGGGTGGTGATGGCGCGGAAATGCTGGTGGAAGGAGGACTCGCTCATCCCTGCCACCTCGGCCAAATCGGTGATGCGCAATGTGTTCGCGTAATCCTGGCGGATCAGGGCGACCGCGCGCGCGATGTGATGGGCATGGCTGTCGACCGCACCAAGTGCTCGGATCGCGGCGCCGTGGCGACCCGTCAGCAGCCAGTAATGCATTTCCCGCAGAAGGGCCTCACCCAGAACCGGCTGCGCGGCGGGCCGGTCCAGAAGGCACATCAGCCGCAGGGCGGCACTCGTCACATCCGGGTCGGCAGGCTCGATCCTGACCGGGGTGATATCGCCTGCGCGCAGATCGGCCTCGACCGAAAGCGCGCGCAACAGGGCAGGGTCCAGTTCCAACGCCAGCGCGTAATAGGGGGCGACGGGGCTCGCCTCGATGATCTCGCTGATGGTCGGCACGTCAGCGGTGATCACCAGCGCCTCGCCCGCGCCATAGTCGAAGCTGGTGGTGCCCATCGTCACCCGCTTGCGACCCTGAAGGCAAATCGCAACCAAAGGCTTCTGCACTGCCACCTGCAACTCGCCGGGCTGGAGTTGACGCACCACGCCCAGGCCGCGAAACGGTGTCGGCGCGTAGCCGAAGCGGTCGGCATGGGCATCGGCATGGCGGCGGACAAGGGTGAGAAGGCTGAGCATCGGCAGAATCCAGGCTAAGTGGCTCGCAGTATCAGGCAAGGAATGCGACCTCAGCACAAGCATTTCCGTGGAATTTCATGGAAACAGGCAAGAGAGGCCGAGGAACAGGCAACAAAAACCAGCCGCCTTGCCGCATCTTTCCCGCATCCGCTCAAGATAAGGAACAAGATATGAGCAAGATCGCACTGGTCACCGGCGCCAATCGAGGCCTTGGCCGCAATACCGCCCTTTCCATCGCCCGTCGTGGTGGAGATGTCGTCGTCGCTTATCGCGGCAATGCCGCCCAAGCCGCCGAAGTCGTCGGGGAAATCCAAGCGCTTGGCCGCAAAGCCGTGGCGCTGCGACTCGATGTTTCAAAGGTGTCGGAACTCCCGACCTTTGCTGCCACACTGCAGGATAGCCTGCGCAATGTGTGGGGGCGCGACAGCTTTGACCATCTGGTGAACAACGCCGGGCATGGCGAGTTCACCCCCTTCGCCCAAACCACCGAGGCGCAGTTTGACGGGCTCTTCAACGTGCATGTAAAGGGAGTCTATTTCCTGACCCAGGCATTGCTGCCGCTGATCGCCGACGGCGGGCGGATCGTGAATTTTTCGACCGGGCTGACGCGGTTTTCGGCAGAGAGCTTCTCGGCCTATGCCGCGGCCAAGGGCGCTATCGAAGTGCTGACACGGTATCTGGCGAAAGAGCTCGGCCCCCGCGGCATCGCAGTGAACACCGTGGCTCCGGGTGCCATCGAGACCGATTTCGGGGGTGGCATCGTGCGGGACAACTCGGACGTGAACGCGCTTTATGCGGGAATGACAGCACTTGGCCGTGTGGGTCTGCCCGATGATATCGGCCCGATGGTGGCGAGCCTGCTGTCGGACGACAATCGCTGGGTCACTGGGCAGCGGATCGAGGTCTCCGGCGGTCAGGCGATCTGAACCCGTGGAATCGGGTCAGCGTGGCAAGGCGCTGACCTGTTTCTAGTAGGGTGCAGATGGATGATTTGCGCTGTTAGGCCTACGACCAGCGTCCTGAAAGCTCCAATTTGCCCGCATTAGCGAGTTGACCGGCTAAGCTTGCTGCGGCAGATCGAAGTGTCCGGATCAAGGAAGCCGCGCTGCAGCGTGTCGGAAGCCCTGAGTGACGGCTAAGGGCCTTTCGGGTCGGGCGGGGCACGGTCGACCTGAAGAGCGGAAAGCCGACCGATTCAGGTGCGGCAGACCAGATGTAGCGTCTGGCCAGAGCCGACGTTCAGACGCCACGCGGCTTTCTAGACCAGTATCGAAGTGGTGGGCAAGTAACGTCGAGGACTGCGACTTTCAGTCCGACAGGCCGAGCCAGAAGTGGTCGGCCGACTTAACAAACATCTGGACCACCGAGGGCTAACTGTTTGTCGCGGTCGTCTTGGTTCTTTATTCCCGACGCTCGGTCGGCTGGCCCATGAAATCTGACAGGGATGCTTAACTGGTCAAGGATGCGCCGATGATTGCACCGTTGGGCGATGCATCACGGCGGGTGTCAAATGTAGGGGCAATTCAGGGTGCGCAGTCATGCCACCGGGATCAGTGGAACAACCGCTTCCTGCCTGCACCCGTGGCGAACAACGAAATCTGCGCGCAGGTGGGGGCCCCGGCATCGCGATGCAGCGTTTCGAGGCGGCGCATGAACTGATGTCCGCAAAACGCGCCTAAGCTTCTGTTCAGGCCATGGGTCAGGGTGTTTTGCAGGAAGCGTGTCATAATCGGGTCCTTTGATTTTCGGTTTTTTTGTGGCTGGGCCGCAGTTTTCAAGGGTCAGCGCGCGACTATCGCGAGGAAACGAGGGTTAGCGAAGGGCGTTTGGCGGCGGGTGCCGCCGCATCACGCAGGGGACCAAAGCCATAGGCGGGGGCGATGTCGACCAGCGCGGCAATGGCTGCACGGCTGTCAGCCCCGATACCGCTTGTCCGCCGCGTGCCATAGTCGATCACGGTCCATCCCGTGGCGGTTTCGCGCATGAAAAGTTCGTTGCCATCAGGCAGCGTCGTCACGGTAACGATCCGCCGCGACAGCAAGGCCCGCTGACGTCGCGAAGGAAGGATCCGCGCGACGGGTTGTGTCTCGCCTGCAAAGGTCTGAGTGGTTGCGCGGTTGATTGCGGTTTCGGGTGTCATCAGAGCCTCGTGTGTTGTGAGGCCAAATTACCATTTGATGTCGGGTGCCACAATCTGGGGAAGGGATGGGGCCGCCCGACATTTCGTTGATGCGCTAGCCATCCGGCTTGGTTCGGCTGACGAAAGTATGGTGTCGGGCACCAAAAAAGCGAAATCCCGGCGCTTGTTGGGGCCGTGCCCGTATGCAGGGGATGAGAGCGACTTACTCGGTGGAGAAGCAATACGGTGGCGTTTCTTAACCAACGTACGCCGAGATAATGCGGTACCAAAGGCAAAAGCCACCCAGAACCGACGGCAGCATCCACCAACCCGGCGCAAATGTCAGGGTTTATGTCGTCGTGCAGGGGGTGATCTGCGTGTCAGTCGTATCAATCGAAACCATTTTCATTTTCCGTTGGGTCTTTGCCAGCGTGACACTAGGGAGTGATGGCTCAGATTGTCCAACGGCGGGCGGATGGTACTGGATGCCAAATGGCTTGGCAGCATCCTTTGGCCTGGAGTGCGGCGCAAGCAAATGTCCAAAGAAGGGCTGACGCGCGAACGCACGTCAACACAGGAGAAGCGGCGTCAGCCAAGCCCCAGATCGGGGGCGATGACGATGGACAGCCGCCGCGTCGCAACCTCGAAGCCAGATCGACCCAGACTGCGAAAAACTGAAATAACTGCTTTCTACGACGAAACTTGACGGCTCATCTTGGGCTGCCATCCAAAAAATCCAATTGTGATGAAATTGATCAACGCGTTTTTTCAGCCCGACCATGTCGGTCAGTAAGGGCAACATCAGGCAGCTTGATCTTCCCATGATCAACGAAGTTTTAAGAAAACAGCTTTAGATCAGATGCGTCCGGGCAATGAGAAATGTCGGCGTGCGTTCTGGATCTCGTAGACTGCCCTATGGACCCAGGCAGATTAACCACCAAGGAGGCGGTCTTGCGTTTTAGGAGCCAGCGAATGTTAAGACCCTTCCCGCGCCTCAACAGATGGAAGGAAACGTCGTGGCTGCTTATGAAATATATCTCTTCAAATTGGATAGTGTCACCTCTTACACAGGTCCAGGGTCACTGTTTCCCAATTCGGCACTTGGCAACACCGGCGTTGGCGGAACCGTAACATTTGGTGCGTTGGACGGTGAGAAAATTGTCGTTAACGACAATGATCTATATTTTGATGACGGCGATACTGGTTTACTAGGAATCGGAGGGCAAACTTCATCTTTCTCGGGCAGCCTTTTCAACCTCTCGGGATCTAGCGAGTCGGAATATTCATATACACTAAGGCACCCGAACACAGGCGTTACTGTCAATATATACGCCTTTACGTCTGCGGGGGTTTTGGGGCTGTCCAACAGGGTAGTTGGCTTTGTGTCAGACGGGCCAATTGATGCCGCCGTCACTTACTCTATTTCGTATGCGAACGGTTCACCAAGCGTTGCATACTCCAGCTTGGCCATCTGTTTTACCGCTGGAACACAGATATTGACTGGCCATGGCCAGCACGCTGCGATTGAAGACCTGAAACAGGGTGATAGGGTTCTGACAGTCGACCATGGCCTACAAGAAATCAAATGGATAGGTTCGCGCCATTTGACTCTCGCCGAACTGACGCAAGAGCCATCTTTGCGTCCCATTCGCATTCAAGCGGGCGCATTGGGTGGTGGTAGGCCGTTAAACGACCTGATCGTATCTCCACAACACCGCATTCTGGTCAATTCAACGATCGTTCAAAGAATGTTCGGCGAAAAAGAGGTTTTGGTCGCAGCAAAGCAACTGATTTCAATGGACGGAATCGACGTGGACAATGAAATCGGCGAAGTGACATATTACCACTTCTTGTGCGACCAACACGAGATTGTTTTTGCGAACGGCGTCCAGACGGAAAGCCTCTACACCGGTCCTCAGGCAATGAAGAGCTTGTCAAGGGAAGCGCGGGACGAAGTCTTGATGATATTCCCAGAACTGGTGGATGTTGAATACAGGACGTCGCTGGCGCGTAGGGCAATATTGGGGCACCAGGGTAGAAACATGGCGCTTCGCCACAAAAAGAACGCCAAACCGCTGATTACGCATTATAGGGAAATGCCCTTTGAGTTGGCTATTCTACCCAGCTGTGAATGATCGGTTTTCTTTGTTGGAGCAAAGAAGCAGTGACTGAACTGCTCGCTCCAGAAGGCGCTGCAATAAGGATGCGCCTTTTAGCTTGGTATCTGAAACGGTTGCATAGAGCAAAGTCCGTTTAAGCGAAGCGGCCATTCGGACGCACATTGCCGATGGTCGCTTTGTCCGCACATCTGACGTTGGTCTCAGAAAATGCTGCACCGGTCACGAAAGACATGTTTGGGGATGCACAGCGCGACAAGCATCGGAAGCCTAACGGCAGCAGTGGGCCGATCGTGTCAGGAAGCATGGTCGACGCAAGGGGCGGAAAGCTGTCGTTCAACAGTCACAGTTTCGACGGGAGTTCATTGGAAAGCGGCCACTCATTTCTATTTTTGGCACCGCGATAGTTTCAAGAAGCCCGTCTTCCAGAATCAATAGCTCGCGTCGACTTTGCTCGAAAGTAGAGATTTCACACTGCTCCGAAGCTCCCGAATTCCGATCGGTTTTGCGATGAAGTCGTCAGCGTCGCAGCCATTGGCTGAGTCGACATTTTCGGCGACGTCCATCCCGGACAATATGATAATCCTCGCTGAACAGCGTGCCCTAATCTCTCGGGCTAGATCTAGCCCGTATTCATCAGCCAAATGAAGGTCGATAACGCACAGGGCAATGGCTTTCGTCATCAAAATCGACCGGGCCGCCTCAGCTGTTTGGGCGACGAACACATTGTAACCGTCGATCTGCAGCGCCAACTCGATCACCCGTAACATCGATAGGTCGTCATCTACGGCGAGAACGTTGAGCTCCATGGCAAACCTTCTCAATGTTGGTGGTACGACATTCGCTCAGCCAAACCTTCCTCATTGATGGGGTCAGTCGGAACTTGCAGCGAGCACGCGATTCAGCGCCCTGAGCAGATCATCCTTAGCAACAGGCTTCATCAACTTGATGTCTTCAACACGTAAACCGTTTCCGTGAATTGCAGCCTCATTTGGATAGCCGGACATAAAGACGGCCTTGAGGGTCGGGTCAATTGCTCGGAGTGCTTTGACAAGTGCGGGGCCTTGCAGGCCGCCAGGCATGACAATGTCAGTCAAAATCAGGTCGAAGGGAGCTTCAGCTTCAAATTCCTTAATCGCCTTCGTGGCGTTCTCCGCCTCGACCACGGAGTAACCTTCAATCTGCAGGCGGGCCTTCATCACCTTGCGGACTGCCGCCTCGTCCTCAACCAACAATATCTTGCCGCGTAAGGCCGGAAGTGCTGCTGATTCCACGACCTTTGTTTGAGCATCTTCGACGTTGAACACTGCACGAAAATACACTTTGACGGTCGTTCCAACGCCGATTTCACTGTAGATGCGCACCGTGCCGCCAGATTGGCGAGCGAAACCGATGACGGATGACAGGCCGAGTCCGGTACCCTTTCCGACTGGCTTCGTGGTGAAAAAAGGCTCGAAGACTTTTTCCAAGTTCTTTGGGGGGATGCCTTCACCCGTGTCCGTGATGGCAATCATTACATAGCGGCCAGGATCAATCACTTCATCTCTTGTTTCAACATATTCCTCAGTTAGCCGGATGTTTGCTGTTTCGATTGTGATCTTGCCCCCGTCTTGCATCGCATCTCGGGCATTGATCACCAAGTTGAGGATCGTGCTTTCCGTTGAACTGCGATCAGCCTGTACTTTCCACAATCCACCATTCTGGACCACCTCGATGTCAATGTTTTCAGGAAGGGTACGTCTGAACATCGAGTCCATCCTGCGGACGACGTCGTTCAGATTCAGCGTAACAGGCTCAAGCGGAGCTTTGCGGGCGAAACTGAGGAGGCTACGAGTGAGATCCCGTCCTCTGAGCGTCGCGGCGATCGCTTCATTGACGTAATTTTCCAAGTTGACCGGGTTCACATCCTCTTGGAGGAGTTCCAGATTGCCCAAGATGACGGCCAGCAAGTTGTTGAAGTCATGTGCCATACCACCGGTCAGGCTCCCTATGGCCTCTACTTTCTGCGTCTGTAAAATGATTTCGCGGCTTTTGCGCAGCTCGTCTTCGAGTTTTGTTTGCTCGGTTATGTCCAAGACAAGAACGGTTCGCGTGACAGCGGCCTGAGATCGATGCTGTGGAGCAGCGAACACATGAATGCGCTTTCTTCGGCCGGAAGCCGTTGTGATGTGAGCTTTTACGTCAAGGGCGTCGACCGATGTGCCCGAAAGGGAGAAAGCCTCCTTCAACGTTTCGGCATCCTCGACAGCGGCCATATTCCAAATACGATCAGGAGCCGCCAGTATTTCCGCGGCAGTCAGCCCCCAGATATCCTGACATTTTGGGCCGACGTAGGTGAAGATTGTCTCCCCATTGCTTTGCTTGCTGCAACGCACTATCGCACCAGGGACGCTCTCCACGAGATCAGCGAAGTTCGCTTCGGTTTCCACAAGTTTTTGCCGCGTCGAGACTGCATCCGTGACGTCACGCAAAGCACCGACCATGCGCTTGGGTTTGCCAGACGAGTCCGTCTCGATGACGCGGCCAAGGCCTTCAACCCATACGATTGTTCCATCAGCCCGACATAGCCTATAGGTCGCCGAGTAGGTTGAACCTGCGTCAACGGCGGCTGCAATCTTCTGCAACACACCTCCGATGTCATCAGGGTGGATGAAGAATGTTGCTATGGGGAAGGGATGCTCGAGGAGCCCGTCGTCGATGCCCGCGATCTTGCTGAAGACTTCGTTATGGCTAACAAGGTTCGTCTCCATGTTCAGATCCCAAGTCCCGGCGCCAATAGCCGACAAGACAAGGTTGGGCAGTTCCGCTGATTTCCGCATTTTTGTCTCCTCGAATTGGCAAGAGAAGCACAAAATCTGATCGTGTGTCGATCAAACCCTCTTAAGGTTGACAGTTGTTTCTCTGAGGGCCGGGCCCCACTACTCAAAGGTTAGCACCACTTTTCAGGTCTCACAAACTGCAACTCGTCGGATGCCGAGGAAATGTCAGCGTTGCAGTCGGACAGCTAACGGTGCGTCTCACGCCGTGCAACACTAGGACTACTGGTCCGATTGCAGGCCATCGAGCGTATCCGAAGGTCGAAATTCAAATCTTCCGGTCTCGGCGCTGATCCATGATTCCGCTCTCGTCGGCGAGCACGAAATCCAGTTCTGCGATTGAAACGGGCTTGTAGATCGTCGCCCCGACCTCCAAATGGAGGGCACTGGCAATCATTTTGGCAGCCACGGCATTCGTCTGCACGCCCCCTGTTACAAACCTGACACGGAGCTTGTCTCTGGCGGCCGAGTTCTTCAGTCTCCCGATGGTTTCGATGCCGTCAAGATCAGGCATCAAGATATCCAGTAAGAGCAAGGCTGGACCTTCCGTGTCGTTCAATGCCTCCAGAAGTTCATTGCCGTTGCAGTACTTGCGGCAGACCCATCCTCTTCTCGATGCAACATTGGCGACCATCGCAGAAAACTGCTCGTTGTCGTCGGCAATGAGCAGTAGCTTGGGCATGGTAGGTCTCCTTTTCGACAGTTTTCGCGACCTGAGCGGCCTCAATAGATATAGCGGATCTGCTCGGTCCAGAAACGCTCCAAGCGCTTCAAAGTTGAGCTCTTTGTCTCTATCGCCTGATTGTAGATCGTGCCTCACTTGACGAGGATATCGGCGTGCTTAGTCATGAAATCCAAAATAAGCTGGTGTGTCAGCCGGCCTTTTTTGGTTAAGTGCAACCGAACAGATCGGCGATCAATTTCGGTTCTTTGGTCGTGCAGATAGCCCAGTTCCATCAATTTGTTCACATTGTATGAGAAGTTTGATCCTTGGGAAAAGACGCGCGACCTGAGTTCGCCTGCCGTGACCTCGTTTTCGCCGATGTTGAACAGGGGCAGGGCTGCACCGAATTGATTTCCAGGATGGCGATGCGCTCCAACATCGACAAGGTTTCGACATTTCCCGCCAGCAGGGCCCTTTCTGATCCGTCCAACACCGGGGCATGCATGGTCATTGTTGTCTCCAAGGTCCGTTTGGGGTTGATCCAGGCAGTATGGCGGCCAAACAAAAACTTTCCGTAAATCAGCTTCGATTTTTGCCCAAACTGCGCATTTCCGTACCAAGCAAGCAGTTCTGGCATGAAAAGCAGCGTCTCAGACGCTGGCGACCGTGGCGTCGATCTCGATAATGCCTTGACCCTCTCGGAAGTGATCGATCTCTGAGTTCACCCGCCCGGGGCGATGGCTCTGGGCGGCCCCAAGCGCCGTTCACCATCCAAAATGGACGACGCCCCAAACGGGCCCGAATTGCGGTTCTGTTGGTTCTCAGCCACTGCCGATCGCGCGGGCGTCTGTCGCTTGCGCGAGAGCATTTATGCCGCCTTGCAGCCCCCAAAGATCGCAAAATCCTTGATTGACTTGCACCCAATCAGACATGACCCGGCGCCGGCGACCTCGGTCGCCAGGCTGCTTCGTCATTGGATGAATTGGTGGGTTCGGTTTTGCGTTGATAAGTTTAGTGGCCCTGCTCGCAGCAAGATCAGATTCGTCGAACGTCATGAATATTCGGTAAACTTTAGAGAATTTGCGAGAAGCGTTCTACCCAGGGCTGCAGCTCGGACTGCCCATGTGCATTTCGAGAAAATGAACGATGCAGCGTAGAGCCCCGCGTTGGTGCCGTTCTTGATGCGCCGACTCCCCGACTTTGGAGGCTGGGGACATCGCGCTCTCCATGCGGCTGTTAATAAATCCTTCACAAAGAAGGCGCCCTCGTCCAATCAAGGCCATCACCTTGCCTTAGCCAAAGCTGATGATCGGGGGGGATGTGTGGAGCGAAGTAATGTCTCAAGATCATAGGTCACCAGCCGGTCAATCAGCGTCTTTGCGGGTAGGAACGCCCGAACCTCCGATCACGGCGTTTCCCATGTTGAAGTCAGAGGACGAATTGGATGCTGAGAACGGCCCAGCGAGGCAATCGATAGGATCCCATCTTCACCGAATCCTAGAGATCTGGGGTTTGTGATACAGTCGGCGTGAGACCGCCGATCAGACATCGGGATGTAGAACATCCTTGTGGGCGAGGCCCGTGGAGACCAACCTTGAAGACCAGAGACGATAGAAATCTGAGCGCCACCACCGTGCGGCGCTTCGCCAATGAGATGATGGCGAGGCAAGCGGCAAACAAAAACCCCTCACCTTATCTTGCGGCTATCGTGGAGCAGGCAGAACGAGCAGCAGCCTCGCTGGAGCGTCCCGGGAAGACGGCCTAGTAGGGCAATCCTTGCACATTGCTCGCAACCTGTCGCTAGATCGGATTCTGCAAGCCGAATTCGGTCATGATGCATGCGCTTCAGCTGGTCGCAAAAAAGACCTAGCACGACCGGATGAAATGTTCACATCGCTCGTTGGACTGATTTATCTGGCGATGCCAATTGTTTTTGAGGTTTGCGCCTCACGTTCGCTTGTGCCTTGACCTGATAGAGAGACTGATCGGCCCTCAGAAACAGGCTGTGCAGGGTCTCCCCGCTCACCCACTTTGCCGAGCCGATACTGACAGAAGTGGTGATGGTCGCTCCACAGATTAGTGTGATGGGCGTTGATCGAACTTTCATGATCAAACGACTGACCAGATCATCATCGTTGATTTTCGAGCTGACAAGTTTGACGACGGCAAACTCGTCGCCCCCCCAACGGGCAATGAGTGCATGGGATCCGACTTCACTGGCGATCTCGCGTGCTACGGACACCAGCACCTGATCCCCCGAAGCATGACCGTATTGATCATTGATTGCCTTGAAATGGTCAAAGTCCACGAGGAGCAGCTCTGAGACTATGCCGCTTGGCAAGAAGCGGGACAGTTCTGATTCCAAGCCCCGCCGATTAAGCAAGCCTGTAAGATGATCGGTGCGGGATTCGGCTTCGAATTTTTTGTGTTGAAGCAAGAGAATGCGTTCCCGGTCGATCACCCATCCCACCAGCAATACGGCTGCCATATTCAAGGGGACATGGATCGGCAGAGTCGCTTGCAGCAGGCCCCAACCAACGCCACCAGGAATTATGAGGAAGAAAGGCAGGCTAAGGCTCGGAACGAAACCCAAAAGCGTCAACTGTGCCACAGAATGTTTTTCGTCCACGCCAAAACGCCGAGCCCAGAACAAGCCCGCAAGAGCGACGACGATCAAACCCATCACGCCAGCATAGGCTCCCACACCCCCGATCGATACGCGTGTGAGGATGGCCACAGTTAAGGCCGCAGTGCCACCGCCGCGCCCCAGAAAGGCTGCCGCTATCGCCACTGGTAGCGTTCTCAAATCCAAGATGATCCCCGGTGCGGCGACAAGGGGTTGGAGCATTTCCAAACTGGAGAAGCCCCCACAGGCCCCGCCAAGAATGAACCTCGTCAGTCTGCGGCTGGGCACATACTTCTTCATTGGGCCCAGCAGGACCGACAAAGCAGTCAACTGGGCGACCACATCGAACCACCGCATGAGAACATCAAATGCAAACATGGTTTCTAACTCCTTTGGAAACCATGCGCCCGAATCTTTAATGATCTGTTAAAACTTGTTTGTGCAAACTCTTCGAGCCGAATTCTTCGTTCTCCCTCGATTTTGTGGTCAATGAAGCGCCACGTCGCGCCGCTTCAAGATGTCGGCAGCCTCAGCTGGTTTGAAGTGGTCTGCAGGACGACTGGTAACAATATGACCAGGTTCCAAGATGACGGGTGAACCTTGGCAAGGGTCCGTCTTCAAACAAGATGGAGTTTCGTCTTAAGCGGCAGAAAACCGCGTTAAGGCAAGGCCGCCTTGCTGTTGCAAAAATTGCCGATGGCTGCCTTTCGTTGCTGTTTAAGAAGGATACGGCTCGCATTTCGATGATGATCCAGAAAAGTAGTCTTTTCAGAATTCAAAGTCTAAAAATCACGCCGCGTAGCAACCGGGGATTGACGGCATATTGAGATAAAAAACTCAGAGAGGAATTCGTTGTCCCGAGTGCGGTCAAACTTTCGAATACGCTGAATTTTCTTGTTAAAGCAATAAACTTAGCTGCTAGCCTCTCCCATCCCGATCTGTGAGGCTGCCTTGGACTCTTTGACGATAGGACTTGATGACCCTGCTGCATTCTGGCGCTCTGTCGTAGAGTCTGCCGGCTTGGGAGTTTGGTCCTACAGCAGAGCTACGGGCGAAAGACGGCTCTCACCCAAATGCCAACAGATACACAACTTTCATCCATCGGAGGCGATCCCAAAAACCGATGACGCCTGGCTGGCGATGGTCCATCCAGATGATGTCGCAATGTACAGCAGAAATTTGGCAATGATCCGTGGCGGTGAGGTCGAGGACGTGGTGTTTGAGTATCGGGAAAAGGGCCGGGACGGTCAGTGGAGGTGGATACTGTGCCACAGTCACGCTTTTCAGAAAGATGAGGCGGGACGAGCTATGCGGTTTATAGGTGTCGATACCGACGTGACCTCGATGAAAGCGACGGAGCAGGCCCGCGCATTGAATGAAAAGCAGCTAGAAATCGCAGTGGCCATGGCTGGCTTGGGTATCTGGAATTTGAACTTCTCGACAGGCGCTGTGACATGGGACTCGCGCCTTCGTGAAATCTACGGCGTCCCAAAAGCTGATGGCCCTATCCCGGATGATACATGGGAAAGTCGTCTGCACCCTGATGATCGTTATCGCGTTTTATGGGCTACGAAAGAAGCGATTAAAACCCGACAGGACTACAGTTTGGATTACAAGATAGTTAGGTCGGATGGTGAGGTGCGCCACATTCGCAGCAAGGGGAGCTTTGTCGTGAATGGATTCAGTCAGCCAACCATGCTGGGTGTTGACTGGGACGTTACCGACGATTTGATGCAGGCATTCCGACTTGAGCAACTACACCGGATCGCTTCGGATCGCTTGGAAGAACTCGTGCAAGCCCAGAAGGAGTTGGAGCGGATGTCTCAACATGACCAGCTGACTGGCCTCCCTAACCGTCGTTCTCTGCAACATCACCTTGATCGGCTTCAATCTTCCGAACTTTCCGTTTCGGGGGTGGCCTTTATCATGCTGGACATTGACGAATTCAAGACCGCGAACGACACGCACGGGCACGCGTTCGGTGACCGATTGCTCCAAGCTGTCGCGGGCGCTCTCGAAAGCGAAATCTCGCCGCACGGGTTTCTTGCACGGACTGGGGGGGATGAGTTTCTAGCGATACTCGATAACGTCGCAAATGCAGACTTTCCCATGGCTGTTGCAGCGTCCGCGATCGTTAAGGCCCAGCAAGTTTCAGGCGCTATGGGTCATGCAATCACGCTGAGCGTCGGCATTGACACAGGTTGCGTGCGATCAAAGTCTATAGAAGAGTTTTTCAGCAGTGCGGATCGCGCACTATACCGCGCGAAGAGACTGGGGGGCGCGACGGTGATTGTCGCATAGGTTTTGCCCTCGCTCGCGTGTTTAGGCGTTAGTGTCTATCTGGTTTCCTTCAATCATCCAAGACAACTTCCTAAGGGGCGAAGCCATGAAGTCCGCGGCAAAGGTTTCGACCGCCACGCCTTTGCCGCAATGAAATCCTTGGCCGAAGGCACAGCCGTTGCGACGGAGCCACCAAGCCTGCGCCTCAGTCTCGATGCCCTCAGCAATCACGCGGATTGCCAGCGACCGGGCCAATGCGAGGATTGCACGGACGATCTCATCCGAGGGCTCGCCTTTCTGTTCCAACCTTTGGATAAAGCTGCGGTCAATCTTGATCTCGGTCAGCCGTAGGCGATGCAGATAGCTGAGCGAGGAATAGCCCGTGCCGAAATCATCCGCGGAAAGTTCAAAGCCTTCGGCATGAATCAGGTCCAGCGCCTCTTGGGCATGGGTGGATAGATCGACTAGCGCACCTTCGGTCAGTTCGAACAGCACATCAGAGGCTGTCAATCCCGTTCGCTCCAAATGCAACAGAAGCGCCCTACCGAAGTCGGCGTGTCGCAGGCTCTCGGGCGAAAGGTTGATCGAGACGCGCAGCCGCAAGCCTGCGCTTTTAAGGCGCACTATGGCCTCCCCTACGAGGTCCACGACCATCAGATCAATGTCGCGCATCAGACCGGCCCGTTCGGCCACTGGCAGGAATTGTGCCGGTCCAAACCCGGCAAGTTCGAGATCGGTACAACGCAAGAGCGCCTCGGCCCCGATAATCTGGCCGTCCTCGAGGCGCAACAAAGGTTGCAGGATGATGGCAAAGTCCCTTGCCTTAAGGGCGCGTTGCAGGACCTGCGCTATGCGGCTTTCCTCGGTCCGCCGCTCGCGCAAGTCAATGGTATAGCGCACGGTTTGGTTGCGGCCGCGGGACTTGGCCTCGAACATCGCCAGATCAGCGTTAACCCAAAGTTCTTGCGTTGTGCGCGCATCCTGCGGAAAGCGGCTGACCCCCATGCTGGCGGTCACGAAAACCAGCCGGCCATCTAGATCAAACGGCCGCTCGAAGACCTTCGCCAATCGCCTCAGCACTGCCTGAGGGTCTTCGCGGCGACCCAGCGGATGCAGGATGGCAAATTCGTCGCCTGCCAATCGTGCCAAAACCTGATCTTTGCCCCGGATCCGTTCAAGCCTCTTGGCCACTTCTTGGATTAGTAGGTCGCCTAAGTGATGGCCGAAGCGGTCGTTCACCTGTTTGAAATTGTCGAGGTCAAGGAAGACATGGAGCAGGTCACTGTTGGACTGGTCTGCGTCGGCAATCGCGGCCCCCAGGTAGTCCTCGAACAACGCGCGGTTTGGCAGCCCGGTCATGGCATCATGAAGGGCGGATTTCTGGGCCGCTGCGGCAGCGTCGCGCAATAGGGCCTCGTTGGCCACCTGCACGGTAATGTCGGTCACGCAAGTGACGACCTGAACTGCGCCATCAGGTAAAACCATGGGGGCTGCGTTGATTGATATCGCTTTGACCCTGCCATCTTTCAACGCGATCGTCAGGCACTCGCCACGTAGGACGCGCCGGGTCAGCAACACTCTGGCATACGGATAGTCTTCTTTAGTCAAGAGCTTGCCCGAAAGGGTGCTAACTGAAGTAAAAGCATCAACAAGGGCCACTCCGATCATGTCGGACACGTCCATCCCCAGGATATCACCTGCTTCCTTGTTGGCAAACGAGATTATGCCGTCTTGGTCCAGTGTGAGGATGCCCGAAATACTCGTATCCGCCAAGCCCCGCAGGACATCCCGCTCTGTTTGCAGCTTTTCCTCAAGTGCCTTGCGCAACGAAATGTCGAGATGCACCCCCGACAGGACCAGCGGCACGCCTGTCTCGGAGAATTCGACGGGCCGGGACCGCGTCAGGATCCAAACCCAACGGCCGTCCTTGTGACGCATCCGAATTTCGTCGGAATAGAGATAAGTTTTCTGCCTCCAGCGCTCTGCTTGGCTGACCTGAAGTTGGACTTTGTCGTCAGGATGAAGCAGATCGAAAAAACGCTCGTCCGTCATCGGGCCCAGTTCGGCTGCGGTATACCCCAGAAAATCTGCCCAGCGGTCGTTGATTTTTAGCCGACCAGATCTGATGTCCAGGCGCCAAGTCCCGAGCTCGGCGCCGAAGATGACCTCTTCCAGATCCTGTGTGACCTCCTGTTGCTGCGTCAGATCAAAGGCAACACCACCTAGGGGGGTGCCGGGTATCTGCCGTGCGCTGGTAGGATTTGGAACCAGTTTGATCCAGCGATCTGCCCCTTGTGGCGTACGAAACCGGAATAGCCTCATACGGTCGAGAGGATTACCTTCGGCCAAAGCCCGGGCCCAGTCAAAAAACTCTTGTCGGTCCGCGGTATGGATGCAGCAGCTGACCTCCGCTAAGCCCATGAAGGTGCCCTCGGGCAATCCCAATTCCTTGGCCAGCCCACCATCGACTTGCCAACAGATGTCGCCAACCGTACTGGACACGCGGGCCCGCCAGACAAATCCGCCAGCTGCGGTCAGCGCAATGCGCAGTTGATCTTCTGCCGAAACCGCAGCGTCTGCAATCCGCGAGAGCCGAGATACTGAGCGATGCGAGAGAGCCCAGAGCCCCAAGGATGTCATTAAAATGAAGACCCAGCCCTTGGCAGTCTGCAATATCTGATAGTGTTCAACATCGCTCGCCAGATAAGTTAACACGGCATCACTAAAAAGAATGTAGGCAGCGCCAAACAGCCCATAGGAAAGTGCCAAGCCCACTGGGCTTACTCTTAACCTGGATATAGCGGCCATCTGGAACTCCTTGCGCAGTCAAGGTCTGATGCCTAGGTCCAATCTAGGCAATCAAACATGACTTCGGTCAACTCGTAACGTAGGGACAATCTTCTTTTGCTTGCGTATGTCGTTTTTTGGCTACGATTGCAAAACCGGCAACCTCCCAAATGGCCATTGTTCGGTGTCTATCCCCGACCTTTACGTACTGTTTCAATAGCTCCTAGTTGGCTAGACGGGTTGCATCTTCAGGTTCTGCTGCATCTTGACCCCGCATTGATCTGGCGATGAGAAAAACCCGTGATGATGACCAACCGTGCGGCACTGCTGCATTGTGATCAACAAAAAAGCAGCCGGCTATGCTCAGGGCACCCATTGAGAGGTGACGCAATGCTCTCACAGCTTTGGCGATCAAGCTTCTCATACAAATGCTCGGCTGAAGCTGGCTTGCGATGTCTTTCCTGATTTTGCGTTTACCCTGCATGAGCGCACATCCGACAAGCATAGGCGGGCTGCTGCGTATACCCCTTCCGGTGTCGGAACGGTTTATAAGTCCTCGAGTTGGTCTGTGCTGGCAACGAATTGCCGAACTTACTTCCCGCAAACGTCAACTCGAAGGTGCTGAAATGGCTACGACCAAAGCTGAAACGAAGACTGAAACTAAACCCGCCCGTTCCACCCAGGCAAAGACCGCTGATCGCTCCAAACCGTCGCCGGAATCGCGTCAGCGCCGGGCCCAAACTGTCGCATCGCGCGCGGCGACCAAACAGACCAAGACTGCGCGCGACAAGCAGCAGGACCAAAAGGGCCTGGCAGATCTCCTCGAACATGGTCTGAAGGACATGTATTACGCCGAGCGCAAAATCTACCGCGCGCTTCCGAAAATGATCAAAGCTGCGGAAGACCCCGGCTTGGTTGAGGCGCTGACGTCGCATCGCGAAGAAACCCAAGGCCACATCGAGACGTTGGAAGCGGTGTTCGAGTTGCTCGGCGTGCGCGCCAAGGCGGAAAAGTGCGATGCAATCGACGGCATTTTGACCGAGGCTGAAACCATCCTGGAAGACTTTGGTGGCACGATGGCAGGCGATGCTGCAATCATCTTCTCGGCGGGCGCCGTCGAGCACTATGAAATCGCCCGCTACAGCGCCATGATTGGCTTTGCAGATGCTCTTGGCTTGGACGAGGTGCATCAGAAGTTGCAATCAACCCTCGACCAAGAGAATGCCGCCCAGTCAAAGCTCAGCGAAATGGCTGAGGGCAGCATCAACGCGGCCGCTTCTGAATATGACGAAGACGGTGCTGACGGCGACGGTGCTGACGGCGCGCAAAGCAAAGCGTCTTGATGTGAACTGATCTGGTTCGTCGCTAGGTCAGACATGCCGGCCAAGTGTCCAACACTTGGCCGGGATTCACCATTGCTGGATGCGTCTCGTGAGCGGCAGAAACTGCCGGGGGTGGATACCGTCCATAGAGGGTTGGGGTTTACGCTTTGCGGCTAAGCCATTGACTTTGCGCAGCGCACCATCGCCATCGAACATCAATCGCTCGACTGATCCCGATCCGCACGCTCTGAACGCTTGCAACAGGGCAGTCAGGCTGCTCGACCAGTGATAGCGGATGGCCGTCAAAGGCCAAACCATCATGACTTTTGTCGATGCCCAATGCTGCGGTCAGCCTTCCCGGTCCGGAACACAGTAATTTTTCAACTTGGGTGCCTCGCCGGGTGGCCATCGTTTCAAGGCCCATTGTTGGCCGCAACGCACGCAACAGCACTGCGTGGCCGGGATTGCAGACCACATTCATGCACCAATGCAAGCCATAACTTCTGTAAACATAACAATGGCCTACAGGGCCAAACATCGCCCGGTTGCGGAGCGATGGACCCGAAAAGCTGTGCGATGCGGGATCATCTGGCTGATAAGCTTCTGTCTCGACAATTATCCCGCCCACTTTCCCAATACTCAAAAAACAACCGATCAGATCGGGCGCCACTTCGGATGCCGGGCGGGTAAAAAACTCTGAATGAATGGCGATGCACTCCCGGCGCATACCTTGATCACCGCTTTGTTGTGGGGTTCCGCCTGCAGTTTTCCACAATATCTGCATCTGACAGAACTGGCAAATTGCCGGGTTGCTTGGTGTTCGTATCGGGACGCTTATCTGGATCGGCCTGGTGATGCCGTGCTGGGTCGATTTGTTGTTGGCGCTGGTCGACGACATTGGGGGCGGGATGGCGCGTTTCTCGGTCTTTGGTCATGACAGCAATCCTTTTGATTTGCTGTGACATAAACCCTGCGTGATCACAAAAGTTCCGCGGAACAAACAGGTCACGAACATTCGAACCTCACGCCCAGTTCAAAAGCATTTGCCACTTGGCGGTAGTCCGGCGGTCTGTAGGCCCGATTGGCCGTATTCACTCACAACAAGTCCCATCTGCTCGTTACAGTTCTGACCGACCCGACCGCAGCTTTTGTCTTACGCAATTTAAAGTGGTGCCGACAGAGACAAACATGCTACGCTTCCTAAGATCGTTTCCTCACAAACTCGGGGTTCAACGCGGTCCTGCCGAGTGATGGCTCGCTTCGCGAGTTTTCGGCCCATGGGGGCCATTTTTATGCTGACCAAACACATTGTCTATATCGAAGCACCAAGCACCCTTGCGGTGGTGGTGCTCTCTAACGAGCCGCTGCTATTCCTGTCGGCCGATCTTAAGATCATCGCCGCGAGTATCTCGTTTTGTAAAGCCTTTGACATTGACCCCGCGACGATCGTTGGCAGGGACCTCAGCGAGCTTGGTGAGGGCGAGTGGGCGATGCCGAAGCTCACTTCATTGTTGAATGCGACGGCATCGGGCAGCGCAAGGATCGAAGCTTATGAAATTGATTTAAAGCGGTCCAACCAGACAACGCGGCAACTTGTTGTAAACGCGCAGATACTTGATGACGGTCAGAAGGATCATATCCGACTGCTCTTGGCGATCACAGACGTGACCGAAGCGCGCGCGGCAGCCCGTCTGAAGGATGATCTACTGAACGAGAAAGCGATTTTGATTCAAGAGGTGCAGCACCGCGTTGCCAACAGCCTTCAGATCATTGCAAGTGTGCTGATGCAGAGCGCACGCCGCGTGCAGTCTGAGGAAGCACGCGGGCATCTTCAAAACGCGCATCACCGCGTGATGTCGATTGCAGCAGTGCAAAAGCAGCTTTCCATGTCAAATGGTGGCAGCGCGCCCCTGAAAGCTTATCTGACCCTGCTCTGTGAAAGCCTTGGTGCGTCAATGATCGCGGACGAAGATCGCCTCTCCATCGCGGTGAATGTCGATGAGAGCTCGGTCGAAGCGGACGTTTCCATCAGCTTGGGGCTGATTGTGACGGAACTGGTAATCAACGCGCTGAAACATGCGTTCCCGGATCAGCCAAAAGGCAAAATCACGGTGAGTTATGAATCTGAGGGTAGGGACTGGACTCTGACCATCGCAGACGATGGCATTGGTATGCCGATTGGTCGTGCGGCCCCAAAAGCTGGATTGGGAACAGGGATGGTTGAGGCGCTAACAAAAAACCTGCTTGGCGAACTCGAAGTCAGCAGCGCTGAGCCAGGAACCGCAGTCACAATTAGGCATCGCGAGGGCGCGGAAGACCAACACGCCGTTCCGTCAGCCGCATAGGAACCGGAATGCCGTCCAAACGCTATACTCAAGGGGATCGCAGAAATCCTCCTTCATTTGATCGAGCAATATATGAAAAACGGTAGAGCAGTGGTGCTCGTGGTTGAAGATAGTCCGCTCATTCGCATGGGGGCCGTCGAGCTTGTGCTATCTGCAGGCTATGAGGTGCTCGAGGCTCAGGATGCTGACGAGGCGATCCGTATTCTGGAATCTAGAAACGATATAGGTCTGGTCTTCACCGACGTTCACGGTCCCTCGACGGTCCTGTTGAATTGCAGTCTAGAACCGCAATCGCTGACATTCAATTTCACTCTTCGGTTTGAGAAGCGCTTCGCCGTAGCTACTACCGCGGTGCAAACCCCCACAATTGCGAACGAATGTGTGCAGGGGGCGCGATCATAGACGCCCCCTGAGTTCGATCACTTGGCTACAGGGAATGGGCCGACGTAGCCCACATACGCCTTCGCTTCGTCCGGGGTCTTCAGCTTGTCCTCATCGGTTTCGCCGAAGGGATGCTGCACGACTGCCATCAGATAGGCATGGCCGTTGACGTTCGGATACCAGTCAACCGAAGTCGCCTCGGCGCCATAGGGGGTGGACAGGATGCGGGTCAGCGAGCCCGTAGCCATGTCACGCGACCAGATCGCGTCGTTCTGGTGGCCTTCGGTGTCCTCGGCGATGACGAGGGTATTGTAGCCGGTAAGGAAGGTCAGGTTATCGGGGCTGGAGATGCTTTCGATGTCGCACGTATTGCCCGCCTCACCCGCCGCGACTTCGTGCCGCTCCACTTTGTCGCCGCGACGGATCTCGATGACGGACCCGATGGCGTCGCGATTGGCCTCGTCCTGTTGCAGCCGGACCTCGACCCAATTCTCGCTCGACGCGCTGGTCTGCCGCCAGATCTCCGCTGGGACCCAGCGATTGACCACCACGAGGTCCAGCATCCCGTCGAGGTTCAGGTCCACCACCTGCGCACCGCGCCTGATGTTCATGCTGGCGATGCCCGCCTTGTCGCCGACTTCGACGAACATCCCGTCGGATTGCCCGAGCAGAAGGTTGTTCGGGTCCTTCTCGGCGAAGTCCGGCATCTTGGAAACGTTGGCCATGACCCGCCAATTAGAATTGCTGGGACCCGGCCATATTGCCGCGGAAATCACGCGTTGCCCACGGGTTTGGCTGCCGTTGGGAACTATTGAATATCACGGCCAGCATTTGCCAGTGGGTCTTGATGGCTTGCAGGCGCATGGCCTTTATCTGGACGCGGCAGAATTCGCGGGCGGGCTGGTGTATCCGCAGCTGTGGCGCGGCAAGCACCGGCTGATCTACCTTAACGCTCCGTTAACTATTCTTCGCCACAATAGTTAACAGGCAGCCGAAATGGAGATTTGGGACAATGCGCATCCTGTTGGTGGAAGACGATCCTAGAACCTCGAGCAACATCGAAATGATGATGACTCGAGCGAGCTTGAAAGCTGATTGCGTGTATCTCGGGGAAGAGGGTATCGATTTTGCGAAGTTGTATAACTATGACTTGATTGTGTTGGATCTGAGTCTGCCGGACATGTCGGGTTACGATGTGCTCCGGCACCTCCGTCAAGCTCGAGTCGAAACGCCAATTTTGATTCTTTCAGGATCTGACGATATTGATGATCGAATCAAAGGCTTCGGATTCGGAGCCGATGATTACATGTCTAAGCCGTTTAATCGTGAAGAGTTGGTTGCCCGTATCAAGGCCATCATCCGGCGTTCTAAGGGGCATGCCCAACCCCTTATACGCATCGGCAAGATTCTGGTTGATCTCGAAGCCAAGACGGTCGACGTTGACGGCGTCAAATTGAGGGTTACAATTAAAGAATATCAGATTTTGGAGCTACTTGCTCTCCGGCGAGGAGCCACCCTCACGAAAGAGGCATTTATGAACCACCTCTACGGTGGCATTGACGAACCGGAGACGAAAATCATTGACGTTTTCATCTGTAAGCTTCGCAAGAAGCTGTCTGATGCGACCCGGGGACAGAGTTACATCGAAACCGTATGGGGCCGAGGCTATGCGATGCGGGATCCTGGCGCAATCGAAAATCCCCTGCAGATTCCCGCATAGCAAGACTGGCAACAATTGACACATCAGCGATGATGGCGATCCTATGTCTGTAAGGGACTAGGGCGGAAGAACAGTTGCTAGCTTGCTCCATTGCATTTAACCGATTATATATTCGCTCTAAAAACTCAGCCTAAAGCAATCTGGAATAAATGAACGAAATCTATGTTTTGAAGTTGCGGCCGCAATACGATGTAGTTGTTCTGCGTCGAATTAATTTAAGTTTTTGTTCTACCTATCAGGCAAATGCACTAGATTTTTTCATCCTGAAATGTGAGGCGAAATGGATGATCTAACCCTTGGACTCGAAGATCCAGCTTCATATTGGCACGCTGTCGTGAAATCTGCTTCCCTTGGAGTTTGGGACTACAACCTTATCACTGGCGAAAAACGGTATTCGTCGATCTGGCGTGAAATTCGCCATTTATCGCCAACTGATCCACTTCCGTTGAACGACGAGGAATGGTTTTCTTCTATTCACCCTGACGATGTTGGCGTTGCCAGATACAACACGGAATTGATCAACCAAGGTTTGGCAGA
>NKIU01000007.1 GCA_002256245.1 Pseudorhodobacter sp. PARRP1
TTTCAGGGCGGCGTTGTAGGAGCGCCAGTTCGTAGTGCGGTAGGTCGGGGGTGTGGGCCTGCTCATCCAAGCCGACTAACACCTTGGAGTCACGAAGGGAATCCCTCACGATTTCTGCAACAGAGCCGATCGCCCTTAGCCGACTGTATCAACACCGTGCGCCTCTGCGATTCCGACGTGCCAATGTCATAAGCAACTTCCCGCTTCCCCTTTCTGCCGCTAACCGTATAGGAAGCCTGAAAGACCAAAGGGGACGCGGCATGGCGCATATCATCGTTGTCGGCAATGAAAAGGGTGGCTCTGGCAAATCGACCACCTGCATGCATGTGGCGACAGCATTGTGCCGGATGGGCCACCGTGTCGGCGCGCTGGACCTTGATCTGCGGCAAAAAAGCTTTGGCCGCTATGTCGAGAACCGCCGCGCTTTCCTTGCGCGCTCGGGCCTTGATCTGCCAACGCCCGATTACCGTGATCTGCCAGAGGTTGAAGCCGGATCGCTGGCACAAGGCGAAAACGCCTTTGATGCCCGCCTGTCCGCCGCCGTCGCGCAACTGGAGCCTGTGTCGGATTTCATCCTGATTGATTGCCCCGGCAGCCACACGCGCCTGTCACAAGTGGCCCACTCGCTCGCCGACACGCTGATCACGCCCTTGAACGACAGCTTCATCGACTTTGATCTGCTGGCCCGCGTCGATGCCGAAACCGGCAAAGTCAAAGGTCCGTCAATCTATTCCGAGATGGTGTGGAACGCCCGGCAGTTGCGCGCGCAGGCGGGGCTGAAGCCGATTGACTGGATCGTTTTGCGCAATCGCCTCGGCGCGCAGCAGATGCACAACAAGAAGAAGGTCGGCGCCGCCTTGGAAGAACTGTCCAAGCGCATCGGCTTCCGTGTCTCACCCGGTTTTTCTGAACGGGTGATCTTTCGCGAACTGTTCCCGCGTGGTTTGACCTTGCTCGATCTCAAGGACACCGGCGTCGATCAGCTTAACCTTTCCAACATCGCAGCGCGGCAAGAACTGCGCGATCTGATGAAAGAGCTTAAGCTTCCAGGGGTGACAGTCTCGTTTTGAACAGCATTGGCTGCGCTTCCCGCCGCGCTTCGCGGGTGCGGGTGCGTTCCAGCCGCATGTCGAACATATCCGGGCCAGCATCCGCCTTGCGGGCGAACAGACCAAAACGGGCAAACAGGGCGTATCCGAATTTCATGGTGATCTCCTGCGGCTGAATTTCGTTAACGCCAACCTGCAGGTGAATCGCGGCGGGAAAATGACCGACGCGCGTTGGTTTCTGGCCGTTTTCGGGCTGCGTGAAACAATCGGTTTCTTGTTTGGCCAAACCTAAAGGTTGGCACCCCGCTCTATCACGGCTCGGACGGAACCTCGGACGTTGCTTCCAACTCCCCCTCAAGAAAGCGCTCAAACGCATCCAGATCGACCGGTTCAAATTGCCCGAAGCCCTGCATCCAGACGCTGGCCGCGCGCATCGCATCCGGCTCCAGCTTGCACCAGATCACCCGGCCCCGCTTTTCACGGCTGATCAGGCCAGCATCCGCCAAGATGCCCAGATGCTTGGAAATCGCCGTCAGGCTCATCTGAAACGGCTCGGCCACATCCGTGACGGCCATATCGTCTTCCAGCAACATCGCCAAAATCGCCCGCCGGGTCGGGTCGGCCAAAGCGGCGAAAACGGTGTCAAGATGGGCTGCCATAGCCTGACTATCCCAAGCCCTCACGCGATCGTCAACCAGATGGTTGAATATGCCAGCGCGCGACATCATCGGTTTTCCGAACATCGAGCGTTTTGAAATTCTATCAATATCAACGACTTACGCTATTTTTTCCATACTTGACTCGCAAGGCCGCTGTTCGTAGGTATGCCGCAACCTTCTGGAGGCTTTTGCCGTGTTGTCTGACGCAGATCGTGAGCGCCTCGCCGCCCTCGAAAAGCGGATCGAAACCGCCAAAGCCGCCGCAGCGCCCCGGCGCAGCGCGAATGAAGAGAAGCATCGTCAGGCGCAACTCGCCTGGCGCATGGTGATAGAGCTTGTGGCCGGTCTGCTGATCGGCTTTGGCATCGGATACGGGCTGGATACCCTGTTTGGGACCATGCCGATTTTTCTGGTGCTGTTCGTGTTGGCTGGGTTTGCGGCGGGGGTGAAAACCATGCTGCGCTCGGCAAAAGAGATGCAGGACAAGGCCGCGCAAGCGCAAGGTCCGCAAGCAAACGCCACTTCGGTGGCCGATGATGAAGAGGAAGACTGACGTGGCAGCCGAAGCGCAAGAAGGTGGTTTGTCGTTCCATCCGCTCCAGCAGTTTGAGGTTCATCCGCTGTTTGGCGATGGCCCGATCCACTGGTACACCATCACCAACGCCACCGTCTGGCTGCTGCTGGCCGCTTTGGCGGTGATCTTCTTCTTCGCTTACGGCTCGGCTGGCCGCAAGCTGGTGCCGTCGCGCCTGCAGTCGATTGGCGAGATGGGCTATGACTTCGTGCACAACATGGTCGTCGATGTCACCGGCGAAGATGGCGCGAAATACTTCCCAATGGTGATGACGCTGTTCCTGACCATCGTGTTTTCCAACATGCTGGGCCTGCTGCCGGGTTCGTTCTCGCCGACCTCGCATATCGCTGTCACGGCGGTGATGGGTGTGGGTGTGTTCCTGTTCGTGACCCTGCTGGGGTTCTGGAAGCACGGCCTGCATTTCCTCGGCCTGTTCTGGATGAAAGATGCGCCGCTGATCCTGCGCCCGATCATCGCGCTGATCGAGTTGATTTCCTACTTCGTGCGCCCCGTCAGCCACTCCATTCGTTTGGCCGGCAACATCATGGCAGGCCACGCGGTTATGAAAGTGTTCGCCGCCTTCGCGCCGATGATCCTGATCTCGGGCATTGGTGTGCTGGTCACCCCGGTGTCGGTTCTGGCCATCACCGCAATCTACGCGTTGGAGGTTCTTGTGGCCTTCATCCAAGCCTACGTTTTCACCATCCTGACCTGCGTTTACCTGAAAGATGCGCTGCATCCGAGCCACTAAACGCCGCTCTTAACCCTATCTAACCTATTCCATCGTAAGGAGAATATCATGGATCTCGCAACCGCAGCCGCTCTCGGCAAATTCATCGGCGCTGGTCTGGCCGCTATCGGTTCCGGCGCTGCCGCAATCGGCGTTGGCAACGTTGCTGGCAACTTCCTGGCTGGCGCTCTGCGCAACCCTTCGGCAGCTGGCTCGCAAACCGCGACCCTGTTCATCGGTCTGGCCTTCGCAGAAGCTCTGGGGATCTTCTCGTTCCTCGTCGCTCTGCTGTTGATGTTCGCAGTCTAATCTGACGTCAGCATCCTTACGGTCAGGGGTGCCGCCCAAGCGCGGCGCCCTTGAGCATCAAAAAGGGTCCGACGGAGGGCAAAATGGCGACCACGACCACGACTGAAGCCGCAACGGAAGTTGCGCATGGGGCCGCGAAGGCAGGTATGCCGCAGCTGGACCCCACCCATTTCGCAAACCAGATATTCTGGCTTGTCGTCACCCTTCTGGTGATTTTCTTCGTGCTGAAGCTGGTGGCTTTGCCACGCATCGGCGGCACGTTGGCAACCCGGCGCGGCACCATCGTCAACGATCTGGCTGCGGCCGAAGAGTTGAAGCAGAAGGTCGTGGCGGCAGAGAAAGCCTATAACGACGCACTTGTTGCGGCGCGGGCAGAGGCTGGCAAGATCGTCACCGCAGCCAAGGCAGACATTCAGGCTGACCTTAACAAAGCCATCGCGAAGGCCGATGTCGAAATCTCGGCGAAAGCTGCGGAATCGGCTGGCCGCATCGACGAAATCCGGGCTGGCGCGCAAGACGCGATTGCCGAAGTCGCCAAGGATACGGCCAAAGAGCTGGTTGCAGCTTTGGGCGGTAAGGCGGATGCTAGGTCGATCACGGCGGCTGTGACTGCTCGGTTGAAAGGGTAAGCGATGAAAAACGTCTTTCTGATCATCGCCGTCCTCGGCATCGTCGCGGTGCTGACCGGCAATAACCACGGCGAGCCTTTGGTCAGCCTGCACAACACCAACTTCGTGGTGTTGCTGGCGTTCCTGATCTTCGTCGGCATCCTGCTTTACACAGGCGTTCCCGGTCTGCTCGCCAAGGCGCTGGACGCCCGTGCAGCGCGCATCAAGGCCGAGTTGGACGAGGCAAAAGCCCTGCGCGACGAGGCCAAGGCTTTGCTGGCATCCTATGACGCCAAGCACAAGGAAGTGGCCGAGCAATCGGCGCGCATCATCGCTTCCGCCAAGGAAGAAGCCGAAGCCGCTGCCAAGCAGGCCAAGGCTGATCTGACCGACTCGATCGCGCGCCGTCTGGCTGCGGCCGAGGAGCAGATCGCTTCGGCAGAGGCTGGCGCTTTGCGTCAGGTCCGCGAAAGCGCGATTTCGGTGGCGGTGGCTGCCGCGGGCGAAGTGCTTGCCAAGCAGAACACCCCCGAAGCAGCCTCGGCCTCGATTGACGCCGCGATTGCCACGGTGGACGCCAAGTTCCACTGATCGGTTGACGATCCCGACAAAGCCCGGTGCGCAGCGCCGGGCTTTGTCATGCGCTATTTCGATTGCTCGTGCTGCAAGCGTTGCTTGGCCACCGCCTCATTCCGGTTGGCCTTGATCTGATCCGCCATCGCGGTTTCCACAAATCCCAGATGCGTCACCACCGCCGCCCTTGCCGCTTGCGGATCACGCGCCTGCAGGGCCGAATTGATCGACCGATGCTGATCCAGCAGTTGATCGCGGGTCAGCCGGTTGCGGAACATCATCTGCCGATTATAGAACACGCCCATCCGCAGCAGATCATACATCGCGCGCATCATATGCAGCATCACCACGTTATGGCTGGCCTCGATGATCGCCATGTGGAATGTCGCGTCCAACTCGGCCTCATCCGTAGGGTCGCGCTTGGTATGCGCGGCTTCCATCTTGGTGAAAATCGCCTCAATCACCGCCAGATCGGTGTCCGAGCCCAGCCGGGCCGCGCGCTCTGCCGCCAGCCCCTCCATATCGCGGCGGAAGTCGATGTAGTCGAACACCGCCTCTTCATGCGCCGAAAACAACCCGATCAGCGCCGGAGAAAACGCCGAGCCCAACACCTCGGCCACAAAAATCCCGGCATTGGGGCGGCTGACCAGCAGCCCGCGCACCTGAAGGTCGGCCACCGCTTCGCGCAACGAAGGCCGCGACACCCCCATCCGCTCGGATAACTCCCGCTCCGAGGGCAGCCGCTCACCGGGGCGCAAAACGCCACGCAGGATCAGCAACTCGATCTGCTGCACCACCGAATGAGACAGTTTCTCGGCGTCTATCTTGAGGAAGGGCATGATCGGCTCCGGCTGATTGGTGCAAACATATGACCAATCCGAAAGCGGCTCAATGACAAAGGGCCGGGGTTTCCCCCGGCCCTTGCAAACATGCCGCCAAACTTAGCGAGTCGCCAAACTTAACGCGTCGGGCGAATGATGATCTCAACCCGGCGGTTCTGTGCGCGGCCCGAAGCCGACAGGTTCGACGCAATCGGTTGATCCTCGCCGCGGCCATAGGCGGCCACGCGGCCCGCAGGCACACCAGAGCTGATCAACACACCCGCCACCGCCGAAGCCCGGCGCTGCGACAGGTCTTGGTTATAGGCCTGCGAGGCGGTGTTGTCGGTATGGCCGATCACCTCGATGGTGGAATTCGGATAGCGGTTCAGCGACGATGCCACCGCGCGCAAGTCTGATGTCAGGTCCGGGCGCAGCGTTGCGCTGTCGGACGCGAACAGCACGTCTTGCGGCATGTTCACCACCAGATACTGCCCGTTGTTGGTGACCGACACGTTCGACGACAGCGAACCGCGCAGATCAGCCGCCTGCGCATCCAGGCTCGACCCGATCGCGCCGCCAACAGCCGCCCCCAAGGCGCCACCGATCACGGCCTTCGCCAGACGGTCATCGCCTTTGCTGGTGCCACCAGCCACAGCGCCCAACAGGCCGCCGACAATCGCGCCGTTCTTGGCGCGCGCATTCGGATCATTCGGATATGCATCGGGATTAACGCAGGCGGTCAGCGCCAACAGCGCTGCGGTAGAGATGATAACCGGGGTCTTGAACATCATGGCTGCCTCTGAATTGTCTGGGTGGGCCGCTCTGGCCGCGCCGCTACGTATATATGAACGCGCGTCCAGCGGCACGGTTCCCGAATGCGATTGGCAAATTATCGCGCAGATGTGAAACCTGTCTCAAACGCTCCGCTCAGCCCCTTGCATCTGCGCGCGCCGCTTCCCATGCCAGCATCGCGCGTTTGACAGGCAGGCCCCAGTGGTATCCGCCCAAGCCGCCCGATTTGCGCAAGGCGCGATGGCATGGCACCAAAAAGCTGATCGGGTTGCGCCCCACCGCCGTGCCAACCGCCCGCTGCGCGGTGGGATGCCCGACAGCCTTGCCAAGTTCGGAATAGGTGGTGACATGGCCCGTGGGAATTTGCAGCAGGGCCTCCCACACTTTCACCTGAAACGGCGCGCCGATCAGATGCAGCCGGGCCGCCCGCCCCGCCATAGCCTCGGTCACAAGCGGCTCGATGCTGGCATCTTCGATGTAAGTGGCGTTCGGCCAGCGCGATGTCAGATCGTTCATCGACCAGTCGCGGCCAAATTCCTCGGTAAAGCCCATACCGCAGATGCCGCGATCGGTCGCCATCACCAGCGCTTCGCCGAACGGCGTCGGGAAATAGCCCCAGCGGATCACCAACCCCGCACCACCCGTCGCATATTCGCCGGGGCTCATCGCCTCCCATGTCAAAAACAGATCATGCAGCCGCCCGCCCCCGGAAAGCCCCGCCGCATGGGCAGTCTCCAACACGGTGAAGCGGTCGGCCAGCAGGCGGCGGGCGTGATCCAGCGCCAGATATTGCTGATAGCGCTTCGGGCTGACCCCCACCCATTGCGAAAACGTCCGTTGAAAATGCGCCGCGCTCATGCCGATCCCGGCGGCCAGATCGTCAAGGCTTTGGCCGGGGCCGCCTTCGTCGATCAGTTGCAGGGCGCGGGCGATAACGCCGTAATGATAGCTGGTCTGGTCGGTCATGCGGGTCTCCTTCCCGCCACCATAGGCTGCAAGCGCGTGGCAATCGACCCGGTTCCTGCGGCTTTTGCCGCTGAAAGCGCGAAAGCCCGAAAACGACAAATTGACAAAAAACCACAACATATTGTGTAAAAACGCGTAAGGTTTCCGAAAAAGACACAAGTCTGTCCCCGCGGGGACAGAAATTTCACCGTCAGGCGGAAAACCGAGATGCTTGCCCGCTGTCCGGCAATCGGGCATATCAAAGCCATGACACGCCAGCTCGACTACCCCGCCATGCAGCGCATTTTCACCCGGTTTCAGGCCTTGGAGGCCGAGCCGAAGGGTGAGTTGGAACACACCAACGCCTTCACGCTGGTGGTGGCCGTGGCGCTGTCGGCGCAGGCGACGGATGTTGGCGTGAACAAGGCCACACGCAAGCTGTTTCAAATCGCCGATACCCCCGCCAAGATGCTGGCTTTGGGCGAGGAAGGCGTGATCGAGCACATCAAGACCATCGGGCTTTACCGCAACAAGGCCAAGAACGTGATCAAGCTCAGCCAGCTTCTGATCGACAATTTCGGCGGCGAGGTGCCCTCCAGCCGCGCGGCCTTGGTGTCGTTGCCCGGCGTGGGGCGCAAGACCGCGAATGTGGTGCTGAACATGTGGTTCGGCCAGCCATCGCAGGCGGTGGATACGCATATTTTCCGGCTGGGCAATCGCTCTGGCATCGCCCCCGGCAAGGACGAAACCGCGGTAGAGCGCGCCATTGAAGACAACGTCCCCGCCGAGTTTCAACGCCACGCCCATCACTGGCTAATCCTGCACGGGCGGTATATCTGCATCGCGCGCAAACCCAAATGCGGCATCTGCCCAATCGCGGATGACTGCCTGTTCGAGGAAAAGACCCAATGAAACGCTATCAGGTTGTCGGCATCGGCAATGCGATTGTGGATGTGTTCGCCCAAGCCGATGACAGCTTTCTTGAGATGATGGGCATCGAAAAAGGCATCATGCAACTGGTCGAGCGCGAGCGTGGCGAGCTTTTGTATGCCGCGATGAAAGACCGCGTGCAGGCGCCGGGTGGGTCGGTGGCAAACACGCTGGCGGGTCTGGGCAATCTCGGCCTGACCACGGCGTTCATTGGCCGGGTGCATGACGACGCGTTGGGGCGGTTCTATGCGACCTCGATGGCCGCAGGCGGCACCGATTTCGTCAATGCTCCGGTGCCAGGCGGGGAGTTGCCAACCTCGCGCTCGATGATCTTCGTCGCCCCGGATGGGGAGCGGTCGATGAACACCTATCTTGGCATCTCCTCGGAACTCGGGCCAGAGGATGTCTCGGACGCGGTCGCGGGCGATGCGGCGGTGCTGTTCCTTGAAGGCTATCTCTACGACAAGCCCAAGGGGATGCAGGCGTTTGAGCGGGCGGCGAAGCTTTGCCAAGCGGCGGGCGGGCAGGCGGGGATCGCGCTGTCAGACCCGTTCTGCGTGGACCGGCACCGCGGCGATTTCCGTCGGCTGGTCAAGGATCTGGATTACGTGATCGGGAACGAGCATGAATGGGCCAGCCTGTATCAGACCGATCTGGATGCGGCTTTGAAGCAGGCGGCGGCAGAGGTTGGGTTGATCGCCTGCACCCGCTCGGGCGATGAGGTGATCGTGATCCGGGGCGACGAACGCGCCGTGGTTCCGGTGCGCCGGGTGGTGCCTGTCGATGCCACCGGGGCGGGCGATCAGTTCGCGGCGGGGTTCCTCTATGGCATCGCCACGGGTCGGTCGTTGGAGATTTCGGGCCGGATGGGCTGCGTTGCGGCGGCCGAGGTGATCGGGCATTTCGGGGCGCGGCCTGAGGCTAATCTGGCAGATTTGTTTGCAGGCGAGGGGCTGATTTAACGGCGGTCCCAACTCGGGACCAAATTTAATATATATAAATCAATGTGATAGCCCCATAGATTTAAGGTTTCGTTAAGGTTTGGCCAGGTTTTCTTGCTGTTTCATCTGTTCTTAAATATCCCCGCCGGAGGCTTCTTACGCCAATATCGGAAGCCTCCGGCGGGGATATTTAAGAACAGATGAAACGCGGTCGGCGGCCAAGACCCACAAGGCCGACGCCGCCGGGGCGGGGCGAAACCTTAAGCCTGTTTTCGCTGTTTGGCGTTCTCGGTGCTGCCGTGCCGCATGGTCTTGCGGCGCGCGCGGCTTTCGGGCATCACCATTTCAAATGGCATCTGCGTGTGAGGTTTTACGATGGACTATGGCAAATCGGGCAATCCGAGAACCGACAAGAACGTGCCGCAGCGCAAGGTTGGCAAAAAAGGCCTTGGCGCGGAACGCTCGGCGACAGGCGGCAAGGCCAGCAAAGACGAGCTTGTGGCGCGGATGAAAGCGGCTGCGGCGGCCAAGGCCGCAGAGACGAAGTAAGCCACGTTCTGAACCGGGGGCATTCTTGCCCCACGCTGCCCCGGACTTGATCCGGGGCCTCATGGGATGCGCCAAGGCCCCGGATCAAGTCCGGGGCGGCGCAGATGGTGGGTTAGCGCACCGCCTCTAGCCCCGCGTCTTTCAGGGTGCAGTCCTTGATGGTGTCAGCGCCGCAGCGGCGGGGTTCAAGGTCTTTGGTCAGGCAGATGCGGATTTCCTGAATCATGCCGCTGCTGCATGTCACCGTCATCTGATCGCGGGCGATCTGGGGGTTGGCTTCGGCGAAGGCCTCTTCGATGACCGACGCGGGCACATGCAGGTCTTTGGTGATTTTGGCGAAGATCGGCGGGATCACCACGGCTTTGTAGGCTTTGCGCATGGTACTGTAATAGGTTTTGGCCGATAGGCCCGAGCAGCGGCCATGTTTTTTCCACTCGTAGAACGCAAGGCCTGCGCCGCCCATGATGTCGGCCATTTGGGCTGAATCGCTGCGGTTGGGGTCGTTTTCAACCGTGCGGCAGTCCGACGGATAGCCGGATTCGTATTGCGGCCAGAGGCCGTGCAGCGTCCATGTCAGGCCGCGGCCCGCATCGCATTGCGGGTCGCCGCGCCCGTCGCCTGTCAGCGCGCACCAGTTGGAAGACCAGCCCAAAGACATGACGTAATAGTCGAAATCGCCCGCCTTTTCGCCTTGGGCTTGTGCCATTCCACCAAAACAAATCGCCGCGATCACCAACCCAAGCAGACGCATTACCACTTCCCCTTTGCGACAAGCCGCAGTATATGGGCCAAGATTTCCCTGAAAACGAAAACTTCGCGGCCACGGTCGCAGCCGTTTTCCCGGCTCGGGGAAGATTTGTAAAGCCCCGCCCGTTTGCGGGCGTAAGCTGAGGAGATTTCCGATGTCGAAGCCTTTGATGTCCAAAGCGACCGCAGTTTGGCTGGTGGACAACACCACGCTGACCTTCCGCCAAGTGGCAGAGTTCTGCGGCATGCATGAATTGGAAGTGCAGGGCATTGCCGACGGCGATGTGGCGACCGGGGTGAAGGGATTCGATCCGGTTGGCAACAACCAGTTGGACGCGATTGAGATTGAGCGCGGGCAAAAAGACCCGCTGTATAAGCTGAAGCTGAAGTTCAACGCCTCGGCTGTCGGTGAAGAAAAGCGGCGCGGGCCGCGCTATACGCCTTTGTCCAAGCGTCAGGATCGTCCGGCGTCGATCTTGTGGCTGGTGAAGTTCCACCCCGAGTTGTCGGATGGCGCGATTGGCAAGCTGGTCGGCACCACCAAGCCGACGATTGCGGCTATTCGTGAGCGCACGCACTGGAACATCAACAACATCACCGCGATTGATCCGGTGGCTTTGGGGCTGTGCAAACAGTCGGAGTTGGATACGGCGGTGCAGGCTGCGGTGCGCAAGAAGGCGGCCGAGGGCGGCGTGATGTCGGATGACGAGCGGCGCAAGCTGGTGTCCACCGAGCAGTCTTTGGGGATGGATACCGAGGCCAAGATGCCTTCCGGTTTGGGGGCGGGTCTGGCGCAGTTCACCCGTGAGGAGCAGGAAGAAAAGCCTGCCGATTTCTCGGATGCCGACAGCTTCTTCAACCTGCCGCATGGCGATGATGACGATGAGGACGAGGACGACGATATCCGTCGTTGATCTTTGGCTGATGAAACCCCGGTCCTTGTGGCCGGGGTTTTGTTTTGTGGCTAGTGTGCCATCAGCACCGGGATTTCGGTGCGCTCCAGCATGTAACGGGTGGTGCCGCCCAGAATGGCCTCGCGCAGGCGGGAATGGCCGTAAGCGCCCATCACCAGCATATCGGCGTTCTGATCAATGGCGTGGCGGGTCAGCACATCGCAGGTTTGCGGCAGGGTGCGGGCCAGCACCGAAACCTCGGCATGGACGCTGTGGCGGGTCAGCAGTTGGCACAGCATACCGCCGGGATCAGAGCGTTCCTCGCCTTGCGTCGGCGGGTCGATCACGGTGATGTTGACGCTGTCGGCGGCTTTCAGGAACGGCAGGGCGCGGCGGGCGGCGGTCATCGCTTCGCTGCTTTGATTCCAGGCGAGCACGATGCGTTTGGGCTGGATGTTCGGCCCCAAACCCTTGGCGGGCAGCACCAGAACCGGGGCTTTGCCGTCAAACAGCGCCGCTTCGATCACCGCTTCGGCATCGGGATTCGCCTCGGGTCCGTAGGGGCGGGGTTGGACGACCAGATCGGCAAAGCGGGCGCGGCTGGCGACCAGATCGGTCAGCGCGCCGGCTTGGGTGATCACGGTCTCAAGGCTGTAGCGCAGATCGGGGCCCTCGGCGGCGAGGGCGGCGCGGGCTAGGGTTTCCAGCGCCTTGGCGTCGGCTTCGGCGCGGTCGATGCCGACTTGCATCAGCACGGCACCGGTGCCGATGTAGGAATAACCCATCTGGGTGCGATCCACGCCCAGCACCAGCACGTCGAGATGCGCGTCTTGGGCGCGGGCCAGACGGGCGGCGGCGCTGATCGCCAGTTTGGCATCGGCGGGGTTGCTCAGCACGGTCAGAATCGTTTTGTAGTCCATCACACGGTCTCCCTTTTTGGGTGGTGCCATGGTGCGACTATGGCGTGTGCCGCGGGGCATCACATTGACCTTGATCAACTTTAGATGGGGGCTGGTTGATATGGATCAAGGCCCCGCGCCGCCCTGACTGCCAGAAGCGGGACAGTCAAAAGCGTTGGCCGTGGGCTGAGTCGGGTTCTGCATGCCCGATCCAGACGCGGACCGGAGCAAAGTCGAAGGGACGCAAAATGTGGGATTACGTGAAACTGATCGTGCTTGGCACGATCGCGGTTCTGGCCGCGATCGGGGCCAATTTCGCGCATGATCTGCCGTATATGGTGAACGCAATCGTCGTCATGCTGGCCGCTTCCATCACCTTTGTGTGGGAGATCCGACATGTGGGCGAGGTGCGGCTGCATCCGGCAAATGAATATATGGACGGCGTGGTGCGCGCCGGGGTGATTGCGACGACCTTCTGGGGTGTCGTGGGGTTTCTGGTGGGTGTGGTCATCGCCTTTCAACTGGCGTTTCCGCAGCTGAACCTGGGCAACATCACCGATGGCGTGCTGAATTTTGGCCGTCTGCGCCCCCTGCACACATCTGCGGTGATCTTTGCCTTTGGCGGTAACGCCCTGATCATGAGCTCTTTCTACATCGTGCAACGCACCTGCGGCACCCGGCTGTGGGGCGGCAATCTGGGCTGGTTCGTGTTCTGGGGCTGGCAGTTGATGATCGTGCTGGCGGCGACCTCGTATGTCACGGGTGGCACGCAGGGCAAGGAATACGCCGAAACCGTCTGGTATATCGACATCTGGATCACCGTGGTCTGGGTGGCGTTCCTTTTGGTCTTCATGGGCACGCTTTGGAAGCGCCGCGAGCCGCATATCTACGTCGCCAACTGGTTCTTGCTGTCGATGATCATCACGGTGGCGATGCTGCATCTGGTCAACAACATGGCGGTGCCGGTTTCGATCCTGTCGTCGCAATCGGTGCCGGTGTTCTCGGGCGTGCAGGATGCGATGACGCAGTGGTGGTATGGCCACAACGCGGTGGGCTTCTTCCTGACGGCTGGTTTCCTTGGCATGATGTATTACTTCGTGCCGAAGCAAGCCGAGCGTCCGGTTTATAGCTATAAGCTGTCGATCATCCACTTCTGGGCGCTGATCTTTCTGTATATCTGGGCCGGTCCGCACCACTTGCACTATACCGCTTTGCCCGAATGGGCTGGCACCCTTGGCATGGTGTTCTCGATCATCCTGTGGATGCCAAGCTGGGGCGGTATGATCAACGGTCTGATGACGCTGTCGGGCGCCTGGGACAAGCTGCGCACCGATCCGATCATCCGGATGATGGTGATCTCGATCGGGTTCTACGGCATGTCCACCTTTGAAGGGCCGATGATGTCGATCAAGGCTGTCAACAGCCTGTCGCATTATACCGACTGGACGATTGGCCATGTGCATTCTGGCGCTTTGGGCTGGAACGGCATGATCACCTTTGGCGCGCTTTACTTCCTGACGCCGCGCTTGTGGAACCGCGAGGGGCTTTACAGCCTGAAGCTGGTGTCGTGGCACTTCTGGCTCGCCACCATCGGGATCATTCTTTACGCCTCGTCGATGTGGGTGACGGGGATCATGGAAGGCCTGATGTGGCGCGAAGTTGATGCCAACGGCTTCCTTGTCAACGCCTTCGCCGACACCGTGGCCGCCAAGTTCCCGATGTATGTGGTGCGTGGCACGGGTGGTCTGATGTATCTGACCGGCGGGCTGATCATGGCTTATAACCTGTGGATGACGGTGCGCGCCCAGCCCGCCCGCGCCCCGGTGAACGCCAATAACTTCGTCCCGGCGGAATAGGAGGCTGAGATGGCTTTTCTGGACAAACACAAAGCAATCGAAACCCATGCGACCTTGCTGATGGTTCTCAGCCTGCTGGTGGTGACGATTGGCGGCATCGTGGAAATCGCGCCGCTGTTCTACTTGCAGAACACCATTGAAAAGGTGGAAGGGGTGCGCCCCTACACGCCGCTGGAGCTTGCGGGGCGCGATATCTACATCCGCGAGGGCTGCTACAACTGCCACAGCCAGATGATCCGCCCGATGCGTGACGAGGTGGAGCGGTATGGCCATTACTCGCTGGCCGCCGAGTCGATGTATGACCATCCGTTTCAATGGGGCAGCAAGCGCACCGGGCCGGATCTGGCGCGGGTGGGCGGCAAATACTCGGACGCCTGGCATGTTGATCACTTGATGAACCCGCAGGCGGTGGTGCCGGAATCGGTGATGCCGAAATACAGCTTCCTGATGGATGCTGAAATTGACGGCAAATACATCGGCGACATCATGGCGACGCATCGCATGGTGGGAGTGCCTTACACCGATGACGAGATGGCCAACGCCAAGGCCGATTTCGCGGTGCAGGCCGACCCGAACGCCGACACGTCGGGCATTGAGGCGCGCTATGGCAAGCTGACGGTGGCGAACTTTGACGGTCAGCCGCAACTGACCGAGATGGACGCGCTGATCGCTTATTTGCAGGTGTTGGGCACGATGGTCGATTTCTCGACCTTCATTCCCGACCCGAAACGCTAGGGGGCGGCTTATGGAACTGTATAGTCTCTTGCGCGAATTCGCCGACAGTTGGGTGCTGTTGTTCCTGACGGTGTTCTTTCTGGGGGTGTTTGTCTGGGCTTGGAGGCCCGGCTCTCGCAAGACCCATGAGGATATTGCGAATTCGATCTTCCGCCATGATCAGAAACCTGCGGACGTGCCGCAAACCGAGGAGGCGTAAACCATGTGCGCCAAGCAAGTGAAGCAAGCCCAGCGTGAGGTTGAGACGACTGGCCACAGTTGGGACGGCATTGAAGAATTCAACAATCCGCTGCCGCGGTGGTGGGTTTGGGTGCTGTATCTGACGATCATCTGGGGGATCGGTTACACGATTGCCTATCCGGCCTGGCCGCTGATCACCGGCCACACGCAGGGGGTGATCGGATCGAACCAGCGGGCGGATGTCGAGGCCGATATCAAGCGGTTTGACGATGCCAATGCTGGGATCAAGGCCAAGCTGGTGGCGGCCGATCTGGCCAGCATCCCGGCCAATGACGAGTTGAAGACCTTTGCGGTCTCGGCTGGGGCGTCGGTGTTCAAGAACAACTGCGCGCAATGCCATGGCTCGGGGGCTGCGGGGGTGCAGGGCAAGGGTTATCCGAACCTTCTGGACAACGACTGGCTGTGGGGCGGTGATATGGAGGCGATCCATACCACGGTGACGCATGGTATCCGCAACACCACCGATGAAGATGCGCGGCTGTCGCAGATGCCGGCGTTTGGGGTCGATGGCATTCTTGAGAAACCGCAGATCGCGCAAGTGGTGCAGTATGTGCGGCAAATCTCGGGGCAGGACCATGATGCGGCGCAGGCGACCGAGGGGGCTGCGGTGTTCGCCGAAAACTGTGTGGCCTGCCATGGTGAAGACGGCAAGGGCAACCGCGAGTTCGGCGCGCCGAACCTGACGGATGCGATCTGGCTCTATGGCGGCGATGTGGCGACCCTGACCGAGACTGTCACCAAGGCGCGTTATGGGGTGATGCCGGCCTGGACGGGGAAGCTGTCCGAGGATGAAATCCGGGCGGTGGCGACCTATGTGCACAGCTTGGGCGGCGGCGAGTAAGCTGCTGTCAATGTTTCAGGCCGCCCCCGGTTCGCGCCGGGGGCGGTTTTGTTTTGCGATGTTACCAGCGGCGCGGCCCGTCGCCGGGGGTGCCGCTGCGGCCTTGCCAGAAATATTCATCCTCCCACCGCTTTTGGGCGACCAGTTTCTCGCGGCTGGTGCGGGGCGCGGTGTGTGGGGCGCTGGGGTGGTCGGTGCGGGTGGCGATGCCGAAGGCGGCAGCAAGAATTCCTAACATGGTGGCCTCGTGTGGGTTGCTTGATGTGGCCAATATCGCCCAGAATGGCCCACGATTCCACGCAGCAACGATGTTTCGATGTAAGGCAGGCTTTCATGATAGATTGGCGGCACATGCCCCCCTTGTCGGCGCTGCGGGCGTTTTCGGCGTTTGCCGAAGCCTCTGGGGTCGAGGAAGCCGGGGCGCGGATTGGCGTCACGCATGCCGCGATCAGCCAGCAGATCCGCGCGCTGGAGGCGCATCTGGGGCTGGCGTTGGTTGAGCGCGGCGGGCGGCGGTTGGGGCTGACGGCAGAGGGGCGGCGGTTGGCCGAAACGCTTCAGGCCAGCTTTGCGGCGATTGCGGGCACGATTGCCGATCTGACCGATGCGGATGCCGGGCGGGTGCTGCGGATCACCACCACCTCGACCTTCGCGGGGGGATGGCTGTTGCCGCGTCTGGCGGATTTTCGCAGCAAACATCCGGGGATTGATCTGGTGATCGACCCAACCGCCGAGGCGCGCGACATCGGGCGCGAGGCGGATCTGGGCATCCGTTACGGCAATGGCGGGTGGCCGGGGTTGGTGTCTAAGCTGGTGTTGCGGTCGGGCGTGGTGGTGGTGGCGTCACCCAAGCTGGTGCCGGAGGGTGCGGCCTCGACATTGGCTGATCTGGCGAAACTGCCGTGGTTGCAGGAATTGGGCACATCCGAGGCGACGGCGTTTCTGGAAAAACACGGGCTTCAGCGGGCGATGGGGGCGGGGATGACCTCGATGCCCGGCACGCTGCTGCTGGATGCGGCACGCGATGGGCAGGGGGTGGCGATTGCGGTGCGCGCGTTCATGCAGGCCGATCTGAACGCCGGACGCTTGCGCCTGCTGCACGAAGATCATGGCCGCGAGGGCTATTTTCTGGTCACGCGACCGGGGATTTTGCGCCCTGCGTTGCAACTGTTCTGCGATTGGATGCTGAAACAGGCGGGCAGCGGGCGGGGACAAACGGTCGCAGGCTGAAGCTGTATTTCGGATGCGGGATTGATTCATGTCAAAGTCGGGCAGGGTCACGGGGCGCATAGAGAGGCAGCTTTAGATACCGGAGACTTCCGTGACCCATTCCGATTCCCCGCCGCCCAGCCTTTACGCCGCCCGCGAGCCGATCTTTCCGCGCCGGGTCAAAGGCAGCTTTCGCACACTGAAATGGTGGCTTTTGGGGCTGATGCTGGGGATTTACTACGTAACCCCTTGGCTGCGCTGGGATCGCGGGCCAAACTTGCCGGATCAGGCGGTTTTGGTCGATATCGCCAACCGTCGGTTTTTCTTTTTCATGATCGAGATTTGGCCCTACGAGTTCTATTTCGTGGCGGGCTTGCTGATCATGGCGGGGCTGGGGCTGTTTTTGTTCACCAGCGCCGCGGGGCGGGTCTGGTGTGGCTATGCCTGCCCGCAAACGGTGTGGACCGACCTGTTCATTCTGGTGGAGCGTTGGGTGGAAGGCGACCGCAACGCGCGGTTGCGGCTGCATCGGCAAAGCTGGAACCTGGAAAAGCTGCGCAAGCGGGCGGTGAAATGGGCGGCATGGTTGCTGATCGGCCTCGCGACCGGGGGGGCTTGGGTGTTCTATTTCACCGATGCGCCGACGCTGTTGCAAAACCTGATCCACGGCACCGCGCATCCGGTGGCTTACATCACGATGGCTATTCTGACCGCGACGACGTTTTTCTTTGGCGGCTTCGCGCGCGAGCAGATTTGCATTTACGCCTGCCCGTGGCCACGGATTCAGGCGGCGATGGTGGACGAGGATACGCTGACCATCGGCTATCGCGATTGGCGGGGCGAGCCGCGCGGCAAGGCCAGCGTCGAGGGCAATGGCGACTGCATCGACTGCATGGCTTGCGTCAACGTCTGCCCGATGGGGATTGATATTCGCGACGGTCAGCAGATGGCCTGCATCACCTGCGGTCTGTGCATTGATGCCTGCAATGACACGATGGCGAAGATTGGCAAGCCGTTGAACCTGATCAGCTATATGGCACTGACGGATGAGACGCGCGAACGTGCGGGTCAGCCGCCGAAATCGGTCTGGAGCCATGTGTTCCGTCCTCGGACGGTGATGTATTCGGTGCTGTGGGCGGGGATCGGTGTGGCTCTGGTGGTGGCGTTGTTCCTGCGCGCCTCGATTGATGTCAGCGTGACGCCGGTGCGCAATCCGCTGTTTGTGACGCTGTCGGATGGGTCGATCCGCAACACCTATGAATTGCGGCTGCGCAACAAGCATGGCGAGGATCGCTGGTTTACCTTTGCTGCCACCTCGGATGCCGGGTTCGTGCTGACGCTGGATGGCGCGCCGGGGTTGAAGGTGCTGGTGCCTGCCAACATGACCAAAACGCAGCGGTTGTTTGTGACGGCGCCCGCGCATTCCTTGGGGGCAGAGGCTTCGCGCACCGATCTGCGGCTGTGGATACAGGATTTGGGCACAGAATCTGTGCCCAGCAACGACCGGGTGCATCATGACACCGTGTTCAACGGAAAGGGTGAATAAGATGGCTGACGCGGGTGTGCGCGAAATCAAGGGCTGGCATGTGCTGGCGTTTACTGTGGCGGCGTTTGGGGTGATCATCGCGGTCAATCTGGTGATGGCGTATAAGGCGATCAGCACGTTTCCGGGGCTGGAGGTGGAAAACTCTTACGTTGCCAGCCAGACCTTTGACGCAGACCGCAAGGCGCAGGAGGCCTTGGGTTGGAAGGTTGCGCCGCAGTATGACGCCGCGAAAGGCGAGCTGGTGCTGGCATTTACCGATACCGCTGGCAAGCCGGTGGTGGTGCAGGGGTTGCAGGTTTTGCTGGGCCGGGTGACCGAGGCGCGCGAGGATACGACGCCGCAATTCGTCTATGAGGGCGGGGTTTATGTGGCAAAGGCGGCGCTGCACACGGGCAAATGGATGCTGCATGTCACCGCCAGGTCGGGCGATGGGGTGCTGTTTCAGCAGCGGCTGAACCTGTTTGTGAAGGGCTAGGCGATGGCTTTGGCCGAGGTTGAGCATGGCGGGATGGCGGCTTGCCCCGCTTGCGTGGTGGCCCCAATGGCGGCCGCGCAGGCGCAGGTGGCGGCGCGCGGGCGGCTGATGCTGTCGCTGCCTGCGGCGCATTGCGCGGCTTGTATCTCGACGGTGGAAGGCGCGCTGGCGGCGGTGCCGGGGGTGGCGTCGTCGCGGGTCAATCTGACGATGAAGCGGGTGTCGGTGGATGCGGATGCTGAGGTGACGGCCGAGGCTTTGGTCGCGGTGCTGGCGGGCGTGGGCTATGAGGCGCATGAGTTGGATGCGGGCCTGCTGAGTGCGACTGAGACCGACAAGCAGGGCCGCGAATTGCTGATGCGGCTGGGTGTGGCGTTTTTCTCGATGATGAACGTGATGCTGCTGTCGGTGGCGGTGTGGTCGGGGGCCGAGGGGGCCACGCGCGACATGTTCCACTGGATTTCGGCAGCAATTGCGGTGCCGACGGTGATTTTCTGCGGCCAGCCGTTTTTCCGCTCGGCTTGGGCGGGGGTGAAGGTTGGCCGGTTGGGGATGGATTTTCCGATCTCGCTGGCGTTGGTGTTGGCCTCGTCGATTTCGTTGTTTGAGACGATCAAGTCGGGACATCACGCCTATTTCGATGCGGCGGTGATGCTGTGCTTTTTCCTGCTGCTGGGGCGCTATCTGGACCACCGCACGCGGGCGGTTGCACGCTCGGCTGCCGAGGAGTTGGCGGCGCTGGAGGTGCCTCGGGCCATGGTGCTGGTGGACGGGGCCGAGGTGGTGCGGGTGATCTCTGAGGTGGCGGTCGGTGATCTGGTGCGGGTGCGTCCGGGCGGGCGGATGCCGGTGGACGGGGTGGTAGAGGCGGGCGCGTCTGAGGTGGATCGCAGCTTGCTGACCGGGGAAAGCCTGCCGGTGTTCGTGGGGCCGGGCACGGTTGTCGCGGCGGGCGAGGTCAATCTGACCGGGCCGCTGGAGGTGCGGGTGACGGCGGCGGGGCGGGATTCCAGCTTGCACCGGATGGCCGATCTGGTGGCGGTGGCGGAAAGTGCCAAGACGAAATACACCACTTTGGCCGAACGCGCGGCGCGGTTTTATTCGCCGATGGTGCATATCCTGTCGTTTGGGGCATTTGGCTATTGGATGTGGGCGACGGGTGGGGATTTGCGCTTTGCGATCAACATCTCGGCGGCGGTGCTGATCATCACCTGCCCCTGTGCTTTGGGCTTGGCGGTGCCTGCGGTGGTGACGGCGGCGAGTGGCAAGCTGTTTCGCAAGGGCCTGCTGATCAAGCATGGCACGGCGTTAGAGCGGTTGTCGCAGGTGGACACCGTGGTGTTCGACAAGACCGGCACGCTGACGATGGGCGCGCCGGAATTGGTGGATGTGGGGGCGCATCCGGCATGGGCGTTGCAGGTGGCGGCGGGGCTGGCGGCGGGGTCGTCGCATCCGCTTGCGCGGGCTTTGGCGCTGGCTGTGCAGGCTGAGGGCGTCGCGGCGGCGGAGGTTTCTGATCTGCGCGAGGTGCCGGGATATGGGGTTGAGGGCCAGTGGCAGGGGCAACCCGTGCGGCTGGGTCGGGCGGATTGGTGCGGGGCGGCACCGCTGGACGTGACGGCGACGTATTTGCGTGCAGGCGATCAGACGCAGGCCTTTGCCTTTGCCGACAGCTTGCGTCCGGGGGCAGAGGCGGCGATTGCGGCGCTTACAGCGCAGGGGATGCGGATAAAGCTGATCTCGGGCGATGTGCCGGGGGCGGTGGCGGCGCTTGCCGCGCGGCTTGGGATTGTTGATTGGGTCGCGGGGGCCTTGCCTGCCGAGAAAGTGGCGCTGGTGCGGGCTTTGACGGCTGAGGGGTGCCATGTGCTGATGGTGGGGGACGGGCTGAACGACACGGCGGCGCTGGCGGCGGCGCATGTCAGCATCTCGCCCGCGACGGCGCTGGATGCGGCGCGGACGGCTTCGGATATTGTGCTGCTGGGGCAGGATATGGCGCCGATTGGCGATGCCACCCGCATCGCGCGGCAGGCGACGCGGCGGATGGTTGAGAATTTTGGCATCTCGGCGGCCTATAACGTGATCGCGGTGCCTTTGGCGCTGATGGGGGCGGCGACGCCGCTGGCGGCGGCCTTGGCGATGTCGTTGTCGTCGATTACGGTCTCGCTGAACGCGATGCGGTTGAAATAGGGGGAATCGTGGAAATTCTGTCGATCTTGATTCCTGTGTCGTTGCTGCTGGGCGGCGTTGGCTTGCTGGCATTTATCTGGGCCATGAAGACCAAGCAGTTCGACGATCCCTCAGGCGATGCCAATCGGATTTTGATGAAGGATTGGGACGACAAGCCAAAGCAGTAAGCGAATTCCGAAACGGAATTCGGCACGATTTTCGAAGGCGAAAATCGGTTACGCGCGGCCTGAGGTTGCGGAGAGGGTCAGCGGCTCGATCCCCATGACGCGCAGCGCGCTGGCCCATTTGGCGGCGTTGTTTTCGGCAAAGATCAGCGCCTCGGTGGGCTCGACGGTCAGCCAGTCGTTGCGGGTGATTTCGGCCTCTAGCTGGCCCGGGCCCCAGCCGGAATAGCCAAGCGCCAGCAACGCCTTGTCGGGGCCAAAGCCGCGCGCCATGGCTTCCAGCACATCCAGCGTCGCGGTCATGCCATAGCCGCCCTCGATGCGCAGCGTGGCGGGACCGCCGGTGTAATCGGGGCTGTGCAGCACAAAGCCGCGGCCACGCTCGACCGGGCCGCCAAAATGCACCGCGATCTTGCGGCTGTCATCGCCCAGCGGGATGTTGAGATGTTCAAGCAGGCCTGCAAAAGACATATCGGGCATGGTTTTGTTGATGATCAGGCCCATCGCGCCCTCGGGCGTATGGGCGCAGACCAGAATGACCGCATGTTCAAAGCGCGGGTCGCCCAAGCCGGGCATGGCGACCAAGAGTTTGCCGCACAGATCCATCGTGCCTCCCTCCATCCTATCGCCCCCCATCGTGTTGCCCCCCACCGTGTTGAGCCGTCGTTGTGCCTGATCAAGATGGGCAAAACGCCGGATGGTTACAAGTCTCTCGCCGGAACGTGATTTTCCTGATGGCGAGGCTTTGCTTATGACGGGGGGATGTTGAAAATCGTCGTCTCCACGCTTTGCCTTGCCGCCGCTGCGGTTGTCCTTGGGTCGGCCCATGCGGCCCGTGCCACCACGCAGGATGATGTCTTGCAGGCGGATCTGCTGCCGGGGTGGCAGATGCAGAATGGCCACCACATGGCCGGGTTGCGGTTGCAACTGGCCCCATCGTGGAAAACCTATTGGCGCAGCCCCGGCGAGGCTGGGATTCCGCCGCTGTTCAACTGGTCGGGTTCGGTGAATGTCAAATCGGTCAAGATCCATTGGCCCAGCCCTGCGGTGTTTCACACCAACGGGATGCAGACGATCGGCTACCATGACGGGGTGGTGTTGCCGCTAGAGGTGGTGCCGCTGGATGCGTCAAAACCGGTGGAGTTGCGGGCGGGCGTTGATCTGGGCGTGTGCAATCAAATCTGCATGCCGGCGGCGGTGCAGGTGTCGGCGGTGCTGGACAAGGGCGCGCCGGATGCGTTGATCAACGCGGCGCTGGAGGCCCAGCCTGTCGGCGGCAAGCGGGCGGGTTTGCGCGCGATTTCCTGTGAGGTGTCGCCGATTGCCGATGGATTGCGCCTGACGGCGGTGCTGGATTTGCCGCAGCGCGGGGCCGAGACGGTGGTGTTTGAAACTGCAGACCCCAGTGTTTGGGTGGGCGAGGCGGAAAGCGCACGCTCGGGCGGGCGTCTGACGGCCAGCGCCGATCTGGTGGCCAGCAGCGGCGCGCCGTTTGCGCTGGATCGGTCGGGCGTGGTGGTGACGGTGCTGGGGGCGAACGGTTCGGTGGAGATCGCGGGCTGTCCGGCGCCGTGAGTGCTGGGGGGTCTGCGCTGGTTGGGCTGTTGGATGCCTCCGGCGGGGATATTTAAGCAGAGAGGATGACCTCAGGCTGCGTTTGTTTGGGGCGCAGACGTGGCGCTGAATCTGTCCCCGCGGGGACAAATCTCTGTAGGTGGTGGGTTTGAGGAAACGCGCCACAACAGGTTGACGCAGGGGTTGTTTTTGCGGCCGTCTTAGCCGCGCAGTTTGGCTTGCAGCGACAACAGGTCTGCCCAAGCCTCGCGCTTGGCAATCGGGTTGCGCAGCAGGTAGGCGGGATGGGCCATGGGCAGCACGGGCTTGCCAAGCGCCTCGGCCCAGGTTCCGCGCGCGCGCTGGATGCCTTTGGCGTTCAGGATCATCCGTAAAGATAAATTGCCAACCAACACGATCACGTCAGGGTTGACCAACGCAACATGGCGTTCGACGAAGGGAAGCATCATCGCGATTTCGTCATCGGAGGGGTTGCGATCTTGCGGAGGCCTCCATGGCATCGTGTTGGTGATGTATAGCGCGTTATCAGGATCGGGCGCGTTGCGCGACAGGCCGATGGCGGCAAACATCCGGTCAAGCATCTGGCCCGCCTGGCCGACAAACGGGCGGCCTTCGCGGTCTTCCTCGACCCCCGGCGCGTCGCCCAGGATCAGCACGCGGGCCTGCGGGTTGCCATCGGCGAACACCAGATTGCGCGCGCCGCGTTTCAGGTCGCAATGCGTGTAAGCCGCCAGTGCGGCGCGCAGGTCTTCCAGCGTCGCGGCGCGGTTTGCTGCATCGCGGGCGGCGTCGATGGCGACAGCGGGGTTCGGCGCTGCGGGTTCGGGCGGTGGCGGGGTTGGCGCTTTGGCGGCGGCGGTGATCGGTGCGGGCGGCGGTGCTTTCACCGGCTCGGGCAGATCATAGCGATCCAGCGGGGTTTCGGCGGGAATATCGCTGAGGCCAAGTTCAACCTGCCACGCCAATGCGGCCAAAGCGGCGTGCCAGTCGCCCGCGATGTCATCAGCGATTCCCATCCGGGCAAACTAGGGTGGATGTGACGGGGCGGCAAGATATGATGGGCGGGCCTTGCCGGGGCGGGCGGGGCTTCCTATAAGCCTACAAACCGCCGACGGAGATGCCGATGAGCTTTCGCGCCCGCCACCTGCTTGGGATCGAGCAACTTTCGCCACAGGAAATCACCACCATTCTGGATCTGGCGGATCGCTATGTCGATCTGAACCGCCGCACGGTGAAATCTTCGGATGCCTTGGCGGGGCTGACGCAGATCAACATGTTCTTTGAGAATTCGACGCGGACGCAGGCCAGTTTCGAGTTGGCGGGCAAGCGACTGGGTGCGGATGTGATGAACATGTCGGTCGCGGCCTCGTCTGTGAAAAAGGGCGAGACGCTGATTGACACCGCGATGACGCTGAACGCGATGCACCCGGATTTGCTGGTGGTGCGGCATGGGGCGTCGGGGGCGGTGAATTTGCTGGCCAGCAAAGTGAATTGCGCGGTGCTGAATGCGGGCGACGGGCGGCATGAACACCCGACGCAGGCCTTGCTGGATGCGCTGACCATCCGGCGGGCGAAAGGGCGGATACAGCGGCTGACGATTGCGATTTGCGGTGATATTGCGCATTCCCGCGTGGCGCGTAGCAATCTGATTTTGCTGGGGAAGATGGAGAACCGGCTGCGGTTGATTGCTCCGCCCACCCTGATGCCCTCGGGGGTGGAGCATTTCGGGTGTGAGTTATACGACGACATGCGCAAGGGGCTTGAGGGCGCCGATGTGGTGATGATGCTGCGGCTTCAGAAAGAGCGGATGGACGGTGGGTTTATACCGTCGGAGCGGGAGTATTACCACCGCTATGGGCTGGATGCCGAGAAGCTGAGTTTCGCCAAGCCAGATGCGATTGTGATGCATCCCGGCCCGATGAACCGCGGCGTCGAGATTGACGGCGAGTTGGCCGATGACATCAACCGCAGCGTTATTCAGGATCAGGTGGAGATGGGCGTCGCGGTGCGGATGGCCTGCATGGACCTGCTGGCGCGCAATCTGCGGGCCGAGCGTGGCCGGGCGGCTGTGGGGACGATGGTATGAGCGACGATCCCAAGAAGAAATGGTCCGACGCCCGGATGAGCGGCATGGTGGCGACCGGGGTGCTGGTTTTTCTGGCGGTGTTCACGGTGGCGTTTGTCTGGATGGCGGGGTGAGGGCGGTGATGTCGGCTACGAATTCTTCGTCTTCAAATATTGATCGAGTGCGGCGGGATAAACCCTGTCCCCGGGGAGAATCGAAATGACCCTCCACTTCACCAATGCCCGCCTGATCAACCCGGAATCTGGCACCGATGAGATCGGCTCGCTCACCATCGACAACGGTGTGATCGTGGCCCTCGATGGCGATGCTCCGGTGGGGGCGTCCGAGGTCGATTGCGGCGGGCATTGTCTGGCTCCGGGCATCGTCGATATCGGCGTCAAGATTGGCGAACCCGGTGAGCGGCATAAGGAATCGTTCCGCTCGGCGGGGTTGGCGGCGTCAGCCGGGGGGATCACCACGATGGTGGTGCGGCCGGATACCACGCCTTCGATCGACACGCCGGAGGTGTTGGAGTTTGTGACCCGGCGTGCGGCTGAGGCGCGGGTGCGGATTTTGCATATGGCGGCGCTGACCAAGGCGCGCGCGGGGCATGAGATGACCGAGATCGGCTTTCTGCTCGATGCGGGGGCGGTGGCGTTTACCGATGTGTTCAAGGTTTCCAGCGATACCAAGGCGTTAAGCCGGGCGTTCACCTATGCGCGGTCGTTGGGGGCGTTGGTGATCGGGCATCCGCAAGAGCCGGGGCTCTCAGTTGGGGCGGCGGCGACCAGCGGCAAGTTCGCCAGTTTGCGCGGCTTGCCGGGGGTTTCGGCGATGGCGGAGCGGATCGGGCTTGACCGTGATCTGGGCCTCGTCGAGATGACCGGGGCGCGCTATCACGCGGATCAGATCACCACGGCGCGCAGTCTGCCTGCGTTGGAGCGCGCCAAGGCGAATGGGTTTGATGTGACGGCGGGGGTGTCGATCCACCATCTGACGCTGAATGAGATTGATGTCGGCGATTACCGGACGTTCTTCAAATTCACCCCGCCGCTGCGGTCGGAAGAAGACCGGATTGCGATGGTGCAGGCGGTGGCCGAGGGGCTGATCGACGTGATCGGGTCGTTCCACACGCCTGCGGATGAGGAATCAAAGCGCTTGCCGTTTGAGGAAGCGGCCTCGGGTGCGGTGGGGTTGGAGACGTTGCTGCCCGCGGCGTTGCGGCTGTATCACGCCGGGCAGTTGGATTTGCCGACGCTGTTCCGCGCGCTGGCGCTGAACCCCGCCAATCGGCTGGGGCTGCCGCAGGGGCGGCTTGCGGTGGGGGCACCTGCGGACCTCGTGCTGTTTGACCCCTACGCGCCCTACCTGCTGGACCGGTTCAAATTGCACTCCAAATCGAAGAACACGCCGTTTGACGGTTGCCGGATGGAGGGTAAGGTGCTGGCAACTTATGTCGCGGGCCAAGCAGTTTATCAGGGGTAAATGATGCCAGAGATTACATCTTCGCCGATGCTGCTGGGGCTGGTGGCCGTGCTGGCCTATCTGCTGGGGTCGGTGCCGTTTGGGGTGGTGATCACGCGGGCGCTGGGGCTTGGGGATTTGCGCTCGATTGGGTCGGGCAATATCGGGGCGACGAATGTGCTGCGGACGGGCAACAAGGGGGCGGCACTGGCGACGCTGCTGCTGGACGCGGCCAAGGGCGGCATCGCGGTGCTGATCGCGCGCGCGGCGGTGGGCGAGGATGCGGCGCAACTGGCGGCGGCGGCGGCGTTTCTGGGGCATCTGTTCCCGGTCTGGCTGGGCTTCAAGGGCGGCAAAGGGGTGGCGACCTTCCTTGGCACGCTGCTGGCCTTGGCTTGGCCGGTGGGGCTGGCGGCTTGCGCGACATGGGCGGTGGCGGCGGCGATCTGGCGGATCTCCTCTCTGGCGGCGCTGCTGGCGGCGGCGTTCAGCGGGCTGTGGTGCTTTGTGTTCGACGCGGGGCATATGATGCTGTTGGTGTTTGTGCTGACGGTGCTGATCTACATCAAGCACTGGCCAAACCTGCAGCGGTTGAAGGCCGGGACCGAGCCTAAGATCGGAGCGAAGAAGTGATCCGGCTGGCGCTGGTTTTGTGTGTGTTGGCGGGGCCAGCCTTGGCGGAAGTTAGACTAAGGGATCCTGTCACGATTATTTTGGACGAGGCGAAAGCTGATTGTGCCAATCTTGACGGTGGCGTGTTCGAGGCACCTGAAGGGACCGTCGCTAGAGTGGATTTAACTGGCGACGGCATCGTGGAATTTATCGTTGATGCGGCGAAATTCGTCTGTTCGACCTCGGCCAGTTATTGGGGCGGCACGGGGGGCTCGCAACTGTCGCTGGTCGTGGAAGGGAAGCGGCTGGATTACTTTGCGCAAGAGTGGAAAGTGATCGCGTGGAACAAGGCCCCGGTGCTGCTGCTGTGGCTGAACGGCGGCGAATGTGGTGGCGCGGGGGCCGATCCCTGCATCGAGGCGCTGGTGTGGAGCGATTATAACCACGCCTTCATGTCGGTGCGCCCGGCTGCGAGTGAATAGCGGTTGGACCGTTTTCGGGCAGCGCTTGATCTGATCCCCGAGGGCTATAGCGAGGGATTGTATCAGGGCCAGCGCTGGCGCATCGAGAAAACCACATACAGCCAAGGCCGCAGCGTGAAGCTCTACGCCGATTGTCTCGCAGGATCGGATTTCGTCAGCTTGAACCTCTATCATCTGGCATCGGGCGATGTGCTGAAGCCGTGTGAAATGGCCGAGGACAAAGTGCGGGCGTTTGTGCTGGACGTGGTGTTGGCGGGCTAGGTGTCTTGCCATTCATCTTGGCCTAAATACTCCCGCCGGAGGCACCCGGCATTTGCCTCAGAAGCCTCCGGCGGGAGTATTTAGGCCAATGTGAAAGTTACAGGCTGGAGGCCTCGTAGATCGGTGCAAGCGATTTGCCCCAAGCGCCGTTGTAAAGGTCAAGCCAGCGGTCGGCTTGGGTTTTCTCGGTGGCAAGGTTCTGCACAAGGGGCGCGAGGTAGCGTTGTTCGTCCAGACCACGGGCGGCGAGGCCTGCGTGTGACAAGCCGACGGCGGCGCGGGCGAGGTCAAGCAGTTTGACGCCATTCGCCTCGGCTTGCAGGGCGCTGACCGAGGCGTTCACGCGCAGGGTCTCGCGGGTTTCCGCATCAAAGCCTTTCACCAGATCCCAAGCGGCATCCAGCGCCGCGTCGTCATACATCAGGCCGACCCAGAAGGCGGGCAGGGCGTCGATATGGGCTTGGTCGCCGCAATCTGCGCCGCGCATTTCAATGTATTTCTTCACGCGGGCTTCGGGGAACACGGTGGTCATGTGGTCGGCCCAGTCCGAAAGCGTGGGCTTTTCGCCCGGCATCGCGGGCAATTCGCCTTTCAGGAAGGCGCGGAAGGATTGGCCCAGAGCGTTGATGTATTTGCCGTCGCGATAGACGAAATACATCGGCGCATCGAGGACCCAATCGACGTATTGCTGAAAGCCGAAACCTTGGTCGAAGGCGAAGGGCAACATGCCGGTGCGGGCGTTGTCCAAGCCGCGCCAGATGCGCGAGCGCCAGGATTTGTGCTGGTTGGGTTTGCCGTCAAAGAACGGGCTGGAGGCGAACAGTGCGGTGGCGACGGGTTGCAGGGCCAAAGCGACGCGGAGTTTCTTGACCATGTCGGCCTCGGACGCGTAGTCGAGGTTCACTTGCACGGTGCAGGTGCGATACATCATCTGGGTGCCATGGGTGCCGACACGGCCCATGTAATCCGTCATCAGGCGGTAGCGGCCTTTCGGCATGACCGGCATGGTTTCCGAAGACCATTCGGGTGCTGCCCCGATCCCCATGAATTTGATGCCCAGCGGGTCGGCGATGCTGCGGACTTCGTCGAGGTGGTTTTGCAGCTCCTCGGCGCCTTGGTGCAGGTTTTCCAATGGTGCGCCCGAGAGTTCGAATTGGCCGCCGGGCTCCAAGCTGATGTTGGCGCCGCGGCGGGTCATGCCGATGATGTTGTCGGCCTCGGTAACGGGCGTCCAGCCGAAGGATTGCAGGCCCGCAAACAGGGCCGAGATCGAACGGTCGCCTGCGTAGGGCAGGGGGGCGCGGGTGTCGGTCAGCCAGCCGAATTTTTCATGCTCGGTCCCGATGCGCCATTCGGATTTGGGTTTGTTGCCGGATTCCAGCAATTCGGCGAGTTGGGCGAAGTTTTCGATGGGGCCGCCGCCGGACTGAGGAATCGACATGGGGCACGCTCTTTCGGTTGGAAATTTCAGGATGCAACAGGTGGAGCGGCGGCGCAGACAAGTCAAGAGAGGGCGTGCATGGTCCCGCGTTGGGACCAAAATGATCTGCTTTAAGATCAATGGCTTGAAAAAATGCGTTCAGGAATTGTTAAGCATTTTCCGGCAAATCGGGCCGATTTTGCCCCGGCAGGGCGGCGGCTGTCTTGCGGTGCCAGATGGTTTGCGTGGTGGCGGCAAGGCTAAGCACGGTGCTGCCGGTGCTGGGGCTTGGGTCTAGCGCGCTGACAAGGGCAAGCGTGTTCATACCCGGCAGGCTGGCGAAAGCGTCGAACAATTTGTCGGCCCCGCTGGCATCGACCGGGATCAGCAAGGCCTGCCCATCGGCCTGTTTCAAGCGCCACACCCGGCGACCGCGCAAGCTGAGCAGGCGCAGTTCGACCAGTTCGGGGATCGAGACATAGCCGCCGCTTTGCGGGCCAAGATAGCCGATCTGGCCTTCATCGACCTCGACCACGCCCGGCGAGTCGATGGTTTGCACAAAGCGCAGGCGGCGCAGCGCAAGGATGCCCCACGCCACGCCAAAGGCCGCAATCGCGGTGCCGACGGGGGTGAGGAGGTAGCCGCCAAGCACGATCAGCCAGAGGCCAAACGCCAGCACGGCGAGGGCCCAAAGCACCTCGGAAAAGCGGCGGAGCAGGGCGATAAACTCGGGGCGGATCATGCGGCGACCTGCTGGCTTTGGGTGAACAGGATCAGCGCAAAACTGTGGCTGGGGCGAAATCCGATGGCAAGATAGGCGCGGGCGGCGGCTTGGCTGGCGGCGAACAGCACCGCGCGCTTGCAGCCCTGTTGCCGCGCCTCGGCCAAGATCATCGCAACGGCGCGGCGGGCGTGGCCGTGGTTGCGCAGCGCGGGCGGGGTATAGACGCCGCCGATCTGCACGGCCTGCGCGGTTTGGGCGTTGAAGCCTGCGATGGCCACCGGCTGATCGGCCTGCCACAGGATGCGGTGACGCCCCTCGGCCTGCCAGCGGTGCACCTGATCGTGCGCGATCAGCGGGGCGTCTTGCGGCGCAAAGCCCATGGTTTCAACCAAGGCGGCGGCGCGCCACTGGATCACCAGCGCCAAGTCAGCCGAAAGCGGGGTCAGGCGAAAGCCATCAGCGGGGGGCAAGATAAGATCGGCCAGATCAAGGGAAAAGCCGGGCTCGACGGCTTGCATCCGCAGGGGTGCTTCATCAAGGCCCAGCGCGTGTTGCAGCGCCTTGCATTGGGCGGGCGGGCCGATCAGGCCTGCGATGGCGCGCTCTGCCAGCCACGGGCGGACCAGCGACCAATCGGCATCAGGCGCTTGCGGCATCAGGCGGTGATCGGCGGTCAGGCCAAGATAGCCGGTGATATGGGGGCCGGTTTGGAACAGCCAGTTTTCGGTTTTCGGCCCATGGCCCAGCAGGTTGTGCATCGGAAACATCGAACCCGCTTCGTGCTGTGCCAGAAAGCCAAGCAGGGCGGGGGTGTCTTTTGGCGTGGCGGGGCGCAGGATTGCGGCGGTCATGCCCAATCGCCCAAGGCGGCTTGCCAGAGGGTAAGGGCCGCGACGGCGGCGGTATCGGCGCGCAGGATGCGGGGGCCAAGGGCGGTGGGGCGGATTTGCGGCAGGGCGCGCAGGCGGTGCTGCTCGTCTGCCGAAAAGCCGCCTTCGGGGCCGATCAGGATCGCCCATTTGCCGCCGCGCGGGCCAGAGAGGGCGGGGGCCTGGCCGACCATCGCCTCATCACACCACAAAAGCTGGCGGTCGGGATCAAGGCTGGTGAGGAATTTATCAAGGCTGGTCAGATCGCTGACCTCGGGGACGGAGGTCGCACCGCATTGCTCGGCGGCTTCAAGCGCGTGGGCTTGCAGGCGGTCTTGGCGGATGCGTTCGGCATTGGTGTGGCGGGTTTGCACCGGGATGATGCGGGCGGCCCCCAACTCGGTGGCCTTTTCGACGATGAAATCGGTGCGGGCCTTTTTGATCGGCGCGAAGGCAAGCCACAGATCGGGGGGCAGGCGCAGCGGGGCGGTTTGGACAGAACAGATCAGGATGCCGCCGCGCTTGCCAGCCTCGGCCACTTCGGCGCGCCATTCGCCGTCGCGGCCATTGAACAGGGCGACGGCAGCACCCCGCGCCAGCCGCATGACGTTGAACAGGTAATGCGCCTGATCGGCATTGACCGCGACGGCTTGCCCCGCGCCCAAGGGCTGATCTACATAGAGGCGGATTTTTGCATCTGTCATGCTGGGGAATTTATGTCTGAGTTTGCGGAAAAACCAGAGGCGGAATTTTCGCAAGCCAGCGTGGCGGATGCGGCCAAGGACAACTGGGTGGATCGGTTCGCGCCGATGGCGACGCGGCCCTATCTGCGGCTAAGCCGCGCGGACCGCCCGATTGGCACGTGGCTGCTGCTGATCCCGTGTTGGTGGGGCATTGCGCTGGCGGGCCTGAGCGATGGCTTCACGCGCTGGGATCTGTGGCTGGCAGTCTCCAGCGGCTTGGGCGCGTTTCTGATGCGCGGGGCGGGCTGCACCTGGAACGACATTACCGACCGCGAGATTGACGCTAGCGTGGCGCGCACGCGCAGCAGGCCGCTGCCTTCGGGGGCGGTGACGGTGCGCGGCGCGCTGATCTGGATGGCGGTGCAGGCGGCGCTGGCGGCGGTTATTCTGTTTACCTACAATTGGTTGGCGATTGGCCTCGGAGTGGCCTCGCTGGGATTGGTGCTGATCTATCCGTTTGCCAAGCGGTTTACCTGGTGGCCGCAGGCGTTTCTGGGGTTGGCGTTCAACTGGGGGGCGGTGCTGGTTTATGCCGCCCATGCCGGTGAGGTGCGGCTGCCTGCGGTGTTGCTGTATGGCGCGGGGATTGCCTGGACGCTGTTTTACGACACGATCTATGCGCATCAGGACCGCGAGGATGATGCGCTGATCGGGGTGAAATCGACGGCGCGGCTGTTTGGCGACAACAGCCGGGCGTGGCTGCGCGGGTTCATGGTGGTGGCGGTGGTGCTGATGGCGGGGGCGGTCATCATGGTGGCGATTACGCCTGCGAAAGTGCTTGGGCTGATTCTGGCCTTGGCGGGGGTTTGGGGCTTTGGCTGGCATCTGGCCTGGCAGTTGCGCGGCCTGAACATCGACGATCCGGCGCAATGCCGCAGATTGTTTCTTTCCAACCGTGATGCGGGACTGATTGCTGCGCTGTTTCTTGCCGCTGCAGTCTTCCTTTGATTGATCCGGGGGGGCGGGGGCTTTATGCAGGCGCAAAGTGGCGGGCTGTCGGGCCTTTGCCGTGCTGACAGCTTAAGTTGAATGACCCTGTGGTAACATTGCGCACTCTTAGCCTTGGCCAGATACCTGCAAAGTTTCTGGCACCCTCTGCCTTTGTCGCAGCGGGGCTGGTGTCTGTGCTGGTGGCGTGGGGCGCTGCGGTGCTGGTCGAGAATATCTCGGCCCGTGCGGTGAAATCCATGCTGCTGACCGAGGGCATCACCTTTGCCAGCGTCGCCCCCGATGGCTTGCAAATTCACCTGAGCGGCACCGCCCCGAATGAGGCGATGCGCTATAAGGTTGTCAATATGGTGGGTGGGCTGATCGATTCGTCGCGGATCAGGGACCGGCTTGAGGTGACGCCCGTCAAGGCGATTGAAGCGCCGCGGTTTTCGGTGGAAATGCTGCGCAATGATGATGGCATCCAGCTGATCGGGCTTTTGCCGGAAAGCGACACGTTGCAGGGCATCAAGGACGCAGCGCAGGCGCTGAACCCCGACACGCCCTTGGCCGATATGCTGGAGACGGCGGCGTATCCGGCCCCCACGGGCTGGGATGCGGCGCTGAAATATGGGCTGGATGCGCTGACGATGCTGCCGCGTTCAAAGATTTCGGTGGCGGCGGATCAGGTGGCGATCACGGCGATCGCGAAATCGGAGGCCGAAAAGCGTGCCTTCACCGCGCAGTTGAACAGCGCCAAGCCCGAGGGGTTGGTGGTGACGATGGAAATCTCGGCCCCGCGCCCGGTGCTGACGCCGTTTACCTTGCGGTTTGTGAAGGACGGCGAGGGCGCGCGGTTTGATGCGTGCTCGGCCGATACCGAACTTGCGCGGGCGAAGATTTTGGCGGCGGCGGGCGCGGCGGGAGCTGTGGGGCGCAACAGTTGCACCGTTGGTCTGGGTGTTCCGACGCCGCGCTGGGCCGATGCCACGATTGCGGGCATCAAGGCGGTGGCGCAGTTGCCGACCGCGACGCTGACCTTTGCCGATGCCGATGTGACGCTGCTGGCGGGCGCAGACGTGCCGCAGGCGGATTTTGACCGAGTGGTGGGCGAATTGGGCGCGGCGCTGCCGGATGTGTTCTCGCTGAATGCCACGCTGGAGAAGAAGGCCACGGGCGGGCAGGCGGGCCCGGCGGAATTTACCGCGAAGCTGGCCCCGGAAACCCATCGGCTGGAGATGCGCGGGCGTCTGACCGACGAGATGCTGCGCAAGGCGGTTGACAGTTTTGCCAAGGCCGAGTTTGGCGCCAACACCTATCTGGCCACCCGGATGGACCCCGATTTGCCGACCGGATGGCCGGTGCGGGTGCTGGCGGGCTTGCAGGCGCTGGGCGAGTTGGACAACGGCTCGCTTTTGGTGCGTGCTGATACGGTTGAAGTGACGGGCATCACCGGCTCGCAATCGGCCAAGGTGCGGATTTCGCAGATTTTGTCGGAAAAGCTGGGGCAGGGGCAGACCTTTCGCGTTGACGTGAAATACGACAAGGCGCTGGACCCGCTGGCAGGGATTCCGACACCGGAGGAATGTGCGCAGGATGTCGAAGACGTGGTGGCGCGGCAGAAGATCACCTTCACGCCGGGATCGGCCGAGATCGCCTCGGCGGCTAGTGGTGTGATGAAGGCGCTGGCGGATGTGCTGAAATCTTGCCCCGGTGTGAAGCTGGAAGTGGCGGGCTACACCGATGCGCAGGGGTCGGAAGAAGGCAACCGCGCGCTGTCGCAGGCACGGGCAGAAACCGTGGTGCTGGCATTGCAGGGGCGGCAGATTGATGTCTCGGGCATGGTCGCCAAGGGCTATGGCGAGGCTGATCCTTTGGCCGATAATGGCACCGAAGAAGGGCGCGAGGCCAATCGGCGGATTGAATTCCGCCTGATCGGTACTGCGAAGCCGGTATCTGCCGATGCGGCCAAGGCGGCGGCGACGGCGGCACAGGGTTCGGATGGCGCGGTTGCGGCATCAGAGGGGCCGGATTTCTCGGGCGATACCAGCCCTTCGGTGGCACCAAAAGAAAAGACCATCGCGCCGAAACCGCGACCGAAGAAGTCAGAATGATGTTGGGGGCAAGCCTATGAACCGCACGGAATTTATCGCCGCCACCGCCGTTATTCTGATGCTGGCCTTTGCGGCGGGCTGGTTCACCTATTGGCTGCTGCACCGCTTTACCCGTGTGGCGGGTGGCGATATGGGCGAGATGGACCGCCTTGCGCAATCGCTGCACGAGGCCGAGGAAATCCGCGATCAGGCGATTGTGTATCTGGAAACCCGCGAGGGCGAGTTGATGAACCAGATCGCCCAGACCGAAGCCGAGTTGCGCGCGGCGATGGAAGGCCTGCGCGATGCGCGCCATGAGGCGGAAGAAATGCGCGCCTATATCGAGCGGATGCACGCCAACAGCTAGGCAGGCTGACCTGACCTATGCCCAGAACGCCACGCCGCCCCGGACTTGATCCGGGGCCTCGTGCTTGCCGCCTGAGGCCCCGGATCAAGTCCGGGGCGGCGTGGTGCGGGTTTAGAGGTCGCTCAGACAGGTGTTCATCAGGGCGGAGTTTGGGCTTTCCAACGCGTCGATCACGCTGAAATGGTGGGTGCCGGGATCGACCGTCCAGCCGCAGTTCCAGTTTTCCGACAGGGTGCGGGCTTGCCACAGGAAGGCGGGGCGCTCGATGCCGCCGACCCAGATATGGGCCGGGGTGGTCAGGGCGTGGCGGGCGGGGCTTTCGGCGGCGATCTCGGCGGCGTCGAGGTGGAGTTTGGCTTGCATATCGGTTTCGGCCAAGGGTTCCAACTCGGCCAAGGGTGAGATTGGCACGATGCGGCTTAGGCGCGATTGCAGGGCGGCGCTGCGGTCGGGGTTGCCCATGCGGGCGGACAGATGCCCGCCTGCGGAATGGCCGGTGACGACCAAGGGGCCTGCCACTTCGGCGCAGGCGGCGAGGATGGCGGCTTCGACCTCAGACGTGATCTGGGCGATGCGGGCTTCGGGGGCGAGGGTGTAGCCGGGCAGCGCGCAGGCCCAGCCACGGGCGAGTGCCCCTGCGGCAAGGTGCGACCACAGGCTTTTGTCGGTGGAAATCCAATAGCCGCCGTGGATGAACACCATCAGGCCTTTGGGTGTGGTTTCGGGCAGGAACAGATCGAAGCGGTTGCGGGGTGCGGAGCCGTAGGGCAGATCAAGCCGCGCGCGGGGGCCAAGATCTGCGCGGAACTGGGCGGCTTTGCTGGCCCACAGGGCGGGCATGGTTTCTGATCCGGCGATGAATGCGCCATTTTGATATTCGCGGGTCATGTCCATCGTGATCACTCCAGTTTGACGCTCAGTCTAGGTCCAGCATTGGTGCAGGATGTGGACTTTTAAGTCCAGAGCGGGCAAGCAGAGGCAACGCGTGCTAATGGAGGCCCCCATGCTCGATTCCGTCACCGATCTTCGCTCGATGTTGAAAGACCCCAGCCTGTTGCCGAACAAGGCCTATGTGGCGGGGGCGTGGGTGGATGCTGCGGACGGCAAGACGTTTGCGGTGACAAACCCGGCGCGGGGCGATGTGATTGCCAATGTGCCGGATTTGACGCGTGCGGATGCGGCGCGCGCGATTGCGGCGGCCGATGTGGCGCGGCGGGAATGGGCGGCGCGGACTGGCAAGGAACGCGCGGGCGTGATGCGCAAGTGGTTTGATCTGTGCATGGCGGCGCAGGAGGATCTGGCGACGATCCTGACCGCCGAGATGGGCAAGCCGCTGGCCGAGGCCAAGGGCGAGATCGCTTACGGTTCGGCCTATATCGAATGGTTTGGCGAGGAGGCCAAGCGGACCTATGGCGAGATCATTCCGGGCCATATGCGCGACAAGCGGATTTCGGTGCTGAAGCAGCCCATCGGGGTGTGTGCCTCGATCACGCCGTGGAATTTCCCGAATGCGATGATTGCGCGCAAGGTGGCCCCGGCGCTGGCGGCGGGTTGTGGCTTTGTGGCGCGTCCGGCAGCGGAAACGCCGCTGTCGGCGATTGCGCTGGCGGTGTTGGCCGAGCGGGCGGGCGTGCCTGCGGGCGTGTTCAGCGTGATCACTTCAAGCCGTTCGTCCGAGATCGGCAAGGAGTTCTGCGAGAACCCGGCCATTCGCAAGCTGACCTTTACCGGATCGACCGAAGTGGGGCGGATCTTGCTGCGGCAGGCGGCGGATCAGGTGTTGAAATGCAGCATGGAGTTGGGCGGCAACGCGCCGTTCATCGTGTTTGACGACGCCGATCTGGATGCGGCGGTTGAGGGCGCGATGATCTCGAAGTTCCGCAACAACGGGCAGACCTGTGTTTGTGCGAACCGGATTTATGTGCAGGCCGGGGTGTATGATGCCTTTGCCGAAAAGCTGGCGGTGGCGGTGGGCAAGCTGGCGATTGGCGATGGCTTGACGGCTGGCACCACGACCGGGCCGCTGATCAACGAAGACGCGGTGGAGAAGGTTGAGGAACATATCGCTGATGTGCTGGCGGGTGGCGGAAAGGTGTTGACGGGCGGTAAGCGTCACACGTTGGGCGGCACGTTCTTTCAGCCAACCGTGGTGACGGGTGTGACCAAGGATATGAAGGTGGCCAACGAGGAAACCTTTGGCCCGCTGGCCCCGTTGTTCAAGTTTGACACCGAAGAAGAAGTGATCCGCCGCGCCAATGACACGATCTTTGGGTTGGCGTCGTATTTCTATGCCCGCGATATTGGCCGGATCACCCGGGTGCAAGAGCAGTTGGAATACGGCATGGTGGGCGTGAACACCGGGTTGATTTCCAACGAGATGGCACCGTTTGGCGGCGTGAAACAGTCCGGCTTGGGGCGTGAAGGCAGCCACCATGGCATCGACGATTATATGGAACTGAAATACGTCTGCTTGTCGGTTTAACGGCTGGCACAGATGGCGCGGCGCGAGGGGAAACCTTCGCGCCGTTTCGTTTTTGTGGGGGCGGCGACCCTGAGGCCCCGGATCAAGTCCGGGGCGGCGGGGGAAGGTGGTGGCGTGCCGCCAGCCGTCAGGCCGGGTTCAGCATGGCAAAGGTTTCGTCAAAGCTGCCGTTGGCTTCGGCGTTGCGCAGGAACTTTACCCGCTCGACCAGCAATTCGCCCGAGGCGGGGGGATTTGCCAGCAGGGCCAGCGATTCGGTGATGAAATCGGCCAGCGGCATGGCGTGCGGGTTTTGCGCGTGGCCGGGCATCAGATCGGTTTGCACGGCGGGGGGTGCCCACTCCAGCACCTGCACGCTTGTGCCGCGCAACTGGTGGCGCAGCGATTGCGTGTAGCTGTGCAGCGCGGCTTTGGTCGCCGAATAGGTGGGCGTTGACGCCAGCGGCACGAAGGCAAGCCCCGAGGTGACGTTGACCACGGTTGCGGTGGGTTGCGCGCGCAGATGCGGCAGAAGGGCGGCGGTCAGCGCGATGGGGGCAAGCAGGTTGGTGGTGATGGTGGCTGCGGCAGTGCCATCGGGGGTGGCCAGCACGTCTTCGGCCACCATTATGCCAGCATTGTTGATCAGCACATTCAGCGCCGGAAAGCGGGCGATCAGATCGGCGGCGAAGGTCGGCAAGGCGGCGGTGTTGCTCACGTCAAGCGCCAGAGTTTGCAGGCCGGGTGTGGCGGCGGCGGCTCGATCCAGCAGGGCCTGACGGCGGCCTGCGATGATCACGGTGTTGCCCTGCGCCTGCAAGGCTTGTGCGGCGGCCAGACCGATGCCCGAGGTGCCGCCTGTGATCAGAATGGTGTTGCCTGTCGGTTTCATGGCGGGTCCTTTTGGGTTGATTTCCATGCTTGCGAAATGGCCCGGTCACAGGCAAAAAGAAAGTAGGCACCCAAAAGAATTATACTTACCCAAAAGAGAGTGACATGCCGCTGCAATTCAAAACCCCGGACGCGCAGCCGATTGATCCCCGGATTGAGCGGTTGGTGAACGATCTGATCGGGCGGATTGCCGACAAATGGACGATGCTGATCCTGGAGCTGTTGGCGCAGCAGGGCGAGATGCGCTTTACCCAGATTGGCCGCGCGGTGGAGGGCATCAGCCAGAAAATGCTGACCCAAACCCTGCGACAGATGGAGCGCGACGGGTTGGTGCAGCGCACGGTGCATCCGGTGGTGCCGCCAAAGGTCGAGTATCGGCTGACCGATCTGGGGCTGACCTTGGGCGAGGCGTTTTGCGGCGTCTGGCTGTGGGCGGAAACCCATCTTGATCGGATTGAGGCTGCACGTGCCGCTTTTGACGCGCGCGCCTAGCTGTTGCCGCCTAGCCGTGGTCGCCTGCGTTAGCCGCCCACGGCCCGCGCTGTGCCCGAGCCGCCAAAGCCGCCGCGTGACTGCACTTGGGTTTTCGTCATCGGGGCAAGGCCCTTAGTGACGGGGGCCTTGTTGAAGGCGCTGGCGTTTATCGTGCCGGCGCTGTTGAGGCTGCTGATCCGGGTGCCGCCATCGGGGGTGGAAAAACCGCCACCCGCGGTGCGCATCACCGGCTGGGCCATCACCCGGCCACCACCGCTGAGCGCCTGCCCGATCATGTAGCCCATCAGCAAAGGCATGAACACCGAACCGCCGCCGCTGTTGTTGGCGGCTGCGTCGGCACCGCAGGCGCCTGCGCCATGCTCGGCCTCGCACAATTCGCGGCTTTCATAGCGGGGGGCGGTTTCTTCCAGCAGTTTTTGCGCCTCGGCGAAGGCGGTTTCGCAATCGGCGGCGCTGAACCAGCCGTCGGGTTTGGCGGCCGCCAGACAGCTTGCCTTGTCGGGAAAGGCGTTGGCCTCGGTCTTTTCTTCGGTGCAGGCGGCGATCCCGAAAGCGGCGGCGCCCAGCAAGGCGAGTGCGACGTGGTGCGAGCGTTTCATCGCCTTACCCTTCAATGAAATGCGGTTTGAACCGCGACAAATCCTGCGTGATGCGGCTGCGATCTTCGCGCAGGCCCATTCCCACACAGGCCTCACCCACCATCCATGCGCCGATCACCGGGCGCATGTCGGCAAAGACGGGCAGCGGGTGGTAGGCTTGCACGATCTTGGGGTGCTGATCGTAGGCGCGGGCGGTGGCGGCTTCCAGCACTTGGCCGTTCTGGTGGATCGTCACCGATTGGCCTTCGCGCGAGAAGATCGGTTTGACGACATAGCCGCCTGCCAGCAGATCGGGGGCGCGGCCAAGGCTGGCTTGATCCTGAAAATATGCGGGCAGCAGGTTGGGGTGGCCTTCAAACATCTGCCACAGCACCGGCAGAATCGCCTTGTTTGACAGGATGGCTTTCCATGCAGGCTCGATAAACCGGCAGCCCGAGGTTGCAATCTGATCCGCGAACGGGTCGCGCAGCAGGTCTTCCCACGGGTAAAGTTTGAACAGCGCGCCGATGACGCGGTCTTCACTGTCGGTGAACTGGCCGCCTTCGCTGAGGCCGATCTTGTCGATATCGGTGTAATGCGCGCCCAAACCGGCCTCGCGCGCGGCCCAAGCCATGGTTTCCACCGTGGCATAGTCTTCGGGCGCGTCTGCGGTGGCTGCGAAGTGCAGATCGGTGTCGGGGGCGAACATGCCGGCCAGGCGGGCGACCAAAGCCTCGTGCACGCCATTGAACTGATCGGCCCCCTGCGGCAGCACGCGGGCGGCCAGTTGCTGTTCAAACCACAGCCATTGGAAGGAGGCAGATTCATACAGCGAAGTGGGCGTGTCGGCGTTGTATTCCAGCAGTTTTGCCGGGCCGTGGCCATCGTAGGCCAGATCGAAGCGGCCGTATAATTCCGGCTCGGCGGCGTGCCAGCTTTGCGCCACCAGATCCCAGTGGGCGCGCGGAATGTCCATCCGCTGCATCAACTCTTCGGAAGCGATCACCTGCGCCACAGCCTCGCGGCACAGGGCGTGCAGGGCGGTGCTGGGGTCTTCGATATCATCCTCGATCTGCGCCAGCGTGAAGCTGTAGGCCGAGGTTTCGTCCCAATACGGCTCGCCATACATATCGGCGAAGGTGAAGCCGAGTTTTTCGGCCTCGGTGCGCCAATCGGGGCGTTCGGGCAGGGGGATACGGTGCAAGGGTTCCTCCACAGGGTTGCGGTTGATATTGGGTTTGGCGGGGGGCAAAGCAAGGGTCATCTGTCGGGTCTGGCGGGGTGGATGTCGGGGATGGCGGGGAAAAAACTGCCGCTTGCGTCAGACTGGCGGGCGAACCCAACAGGAGTATTGCCATGCAAAGCGTCGTCAAACTAAGCCCCACCGATGGGATTGAGCCCTCTACCGCCGATCTGGACGGCTGGGTTGTGACCGAAGGCAGCCCGAGCATGAAGACCTGGGCGCTGCACACCTCGGCTGCCGGAGATATGGTTTCGGGGATCTGGGAATGCACGGTGGGCAGCTATCATGCGACCTACACGGCCTATGAATATGTGGTGCTGATTGCGGGCAAAATCACCATCACGCCAGATGGCGGCACGCCTGTCACCGTGAAGGCGGGCGATGCTTTTGTGGTGGAACCGACCTTCAAGGGGATTTGGAAGATCGAAGAAAACGTCCGCAAGCATTTCGATTTCCGTATCAAATGAACAGCTTACGGTGGGATGCATAGGGTATCCCACCGCAAACACCGCGTTGTTATCGCCTATCAATGCAACGATTTTGCTTATCGGGCGTTGTCATCCCATGTTGCTCTCATCGGTCAGACGAGGCTGCTCTCGCTGACCCCAACATGAAAGGATACGACATGCTGCCCGCTGTCTCGAACATCAAACGGAACACCATCGCCGCGCTGCTGGCTGTCGCGGTTGCCCTGCCTGCTGCCCCGGCTTTGGCTTGGGGCCAGCGCGAACAAGACGTGCTGAAGGGTGCCGCTGGCGTCATTCTGCTGCAAGGCATCATCCGGGAAACCAAACCGAACAAGAAGCACTACGAGCCGCGTTACGAGCCCCGGTATGAACCGCGCTATGAACAGCCGCGCTATCAGCACTATCAGCCGCGCTACGAGCCCCGGTATGAGCCGCAGCGCGTTTCGGTTTACAGCACCGCCGCCGCGCGCGCCTTCAACAGCTATTCGTCGTCGGAACGCCGGTTGATCCAGCGCCGCCTGTCGGCTTACGGCTATTACAACGGCGGGATTGATGGCTCTTTCGGCCCCGGCACCTATAACGCGGTGGTGGCCTATGCCAACGCGCAGGGGCAAAGCCGTCAACTGGCTTCGACCAACACGGCTTACGGTGTGTATGACGGGTTGATGTATTAATCTTGCGGACGCTCTGTCGGCCTGATGCGCTATCCCCGCGGGGAATGGTTGATGTCTTCGCATCAGGATTGGCCCGTTTTCACCAGATGTTGTGGTGACTGTTTTGAACGCTGTGAAGCGCGCCCGATCGGTTCGGGCGCGCTTTTATTTTGCGCGCGCCCCAAGGATTGCCGGGCGGTCTGCGTCTGACTAGAGTCATGCTGATGGAAACCCCGGATGAGACCCTTGCTTTGGCCGCCGCTGGTGGTGATCGCAGCGCCTTTGCGGCGCTGGTTGCGCGGCATTATGACCGGATTTATGGGCTGGCGTATCGGCTGACCGGGGCGCGGGCCGAGGCGCAGGATCTTGCGCAGGATATCTGCGCGGCCTTGCCGGTCAAGCTGCGGCATTGGCGCGGTGAGGCGCGGTTTACCACCTGGCTTTACCGCGTGGTGATGAATGCGGCGCATGATTTGCGCAGGCGGCAGGCCACGCATGCGAAGGCGGCAAGCGGTTGGGGCGATTGGGAAATCGCGCGGCAGGATGAGATCAAGGTTCAGGCCGAGGCGCAGGATTGGCTGGCGCAGGCGATGGCGCGGCTAAGCCCGGAGTTGCGGGATACTGTGGCTTTGGTTTTGGGCGAGGAGATGACCCAAGCCGAGGCTGGCCTTGTTCTGGGAGTGTCTGAAGGCACGGTGGCGTGGCGGATGTCAGAAGTGAAGAAGCGCCTGCGGGCCATGGCGGTGGAGGATGCGAAATGATCACAACATCAGCGGCACCGCGCACCGCCTTGGCGGTGGAGGATGCGAAATGACGGATGAGCTTGACGCCCTGAAGGCCGCTCTGCGCGCCGCGCCTGCACCGGATGCTGATGCAAAGGCGGCCGCAATGCGGTTGGCTATGGAAAATTTCGACCGCCTCCAAGGATCGACCGAGGCCGTGCGTCCTATGCAAGACCGCCCTGTGAGGGCGGGTTTCTTGCAAAAGGGATTGGCCATGTTGAACGCATTGAAGATGAAACCTGTGCTGGCGGCGACCACTTCGGTTGCGGCGTTGTTGGTGGGGTTCGTGGTGATTTTGCCGCTGTCGGGCAAGGGGCCGATGGAGGAGGCGCGGGGCAATAAGCCTGTGGCGCAGGTGGATGCTCCGGTGCAAAATGCGGTGCCCGAAGCGCTGCCCGCGCCGCTGCCGAAGGCCGACGTGCAGGCCGAGGCTAAACCAGCGGCAGAGATGGCGGCAACGCCCGCCAAGCCCGACGCGGATGCCTCTGCCACGGTTTCCAGCGGAATTGTCGCTGAAAGCGCGCCTGCGGTCGCACCCGATGCCATGGCCGCCGCTGCTCCTGCGCCTTCGGCCACGCGCGGCATGGTGGCGAAGATGGCGGCGGAAAGCTATGCGGCCGATCCTATGCTGCGGCAGGTGGAGAACACCGAAAGCTTCGCCAATGCCGATGCCAACCCGGTGAAGGTGACGGCAGAGGAGCCGGTTTCGACGTTCTCGATTGATGTCGATACAGCGTCTTATGCGACGGTGCGGTCCAGTCTGAACGCGGGGTTCTTGCCTGATCCGGCCTCGGTTCGGGTCGAGGAGATGGTGAATTACTTCCCCTATGCCTATCCGAAACCCGAAGGCGATCAGGCGTTTCGCCCGACGATTACCGTGATGCCGACGCCGTGGAACCCGAACACGCGGCTGGTGAATATCGCCATTCAGGGGGCTGTGCCACAGGTGGAAAACCGCCCGCCGCTGAACCTGGTTTTCTTGGTGGATACCTCGGGGTCGATGGAGGATGCGGGCAAGCTGCCGTTGTTGAAGCAGTCTTTGGGGTTGATGCTGGGGCAGTTGAAGCCCGAGGATCAGGTGGCGATTGTGGCCTATGCAGGCTCGGCGGGGCAGGTGTTGCCGCCGACCAAGGCGAGCGATACGGCGACGATCATGGGCGCGCTGGATCAGCTTGCGGCGGGCGGATCGACAGCGGGGGCGCAGGGGTTGGAGCTGGCCTATCAGGTGGCTGAGGCGATGAAGGCCGACGGCGAGGTGAGCCGGGTGCTGCTGGCGACGGATGGCGATTTCAACGTGGGGATTGATGACCCCAAAGCGTTGAAGGATTTCATCGCCAAGAAGCGCGACAGTGGCGTGTATCTGTCGGTGCTGGGCTTTGGCCGCGGCAATCTGGATGATGCGACGATGCAGGCGCTGGCGCAGAATGGCAATGGCACGGCTGCTTACATTGATACCTTGAATGAGGCGCGCAAGGTGTTGGTCGATCAGTTGACCGGGGCTTTGTATCCCATTGCGGATAATGTGAAAATTCAGGTCGAGTGGAACCCGGCGCAGGTCGCGGAATACCGGTTGATCGGCTACGAGACGCGGGCGCTGGCGCGTGAGGATTTCAACAACGACAAGGTCGATGCGGGCGATATTGGCGCGGGCACGGCGGTGACGGCGATTTACGAGGTGACGGCTCCGGGCAGTGCGGGGTTGCTGAACGATCCGCTGCGGTATGGTGCGGCTACGGTGGCCGAGGGTTCGGCAGAGTTGGGGTATTTGCGGTTGCGCTCGGTTGCACCGGGGGGCGGGCCAAGTGTGTTGCAGGAAACCGCGATTGTGCCGGGGATGCCGGTGACGGATGAAACCCGCTTTGCCGCAGCGATTGCCGGGTTTGGGCAGTTGCTGACCGGGTCGAAATATCTGGGCGATTGGGGCTGGGATCAGGCGATTGATCTGGGGCTTGCGTCGCGCGGGGCGGATGCGTTTGGCTACCGCATTGAGGCGGTGAACCTGATGCGGACGGCGAAGGCGCTGTCGCAACGCTAATCACAAAAGCCACGCCGCTCCGGGCTTGACCCGGAGCCTCGTGGGCTGGCGAGAGGCCCCGGATCAAGTCCGGGGCGGCTTGGCGTTAGTCGGCCAGTGCGCGGTCCAGATCGGCGATCAGGTCGCGCACATCTTCCAGACCGACCGACAGGCGGAATACGCCTTCACCGGCGAAGCGTTTGTAATCGGCCAAGCTTTCGCCGGTCATGCGGTAGGTGGAGGCCATGATGTCATCGGTGCCGATATGCACGCAGATGCTGCGCTGGTGGCCCAAGGAAAACGCGTAGTGCATCACGCGGAAGCGAGCGGCCATCTTTTGCGCGATGGCCTCGGGATCGGCGGTCTGGAAGGTAATCATACCGCCGGGCAGGGCCATTTGGCGGGCGACAAGGTCGCGTTGCGGGTGGCTGGCAAGGCCGGGGTAGGTGACGGCCAGCACTTTGGGGTGGGCCTCAAGATACGCGGCGAGTTGCTGGGCGTTGTCGGAGGCGGTGCGCAGGCGGGGGAACAGGGTGTCGATGCCGCGCAGGATCAGCCATGCGTTTTGCGCCGACAGTGCCGCCCCCAGATAGACGCCGGACGAGGCGCGGATGCGCGAGATCAGGTCTTTGCTGCCAATCACAGCGCCGCCCAAGGCATCGCCGTGGCCGTTCATGAATTTGGTCAGCGAGTGGATCACCAGATCGAAACCGTGGCTCAGCGGTTGGGTGATGACGGGGGTGGCGAGGGTGCTATCGACGGAAGTGAGCACCCCTGCGGCGCGGGCGATTTCGGCCAGTGCGGAAAGATCGGTCAGCCGCAGCAAGGGGTTACAGGGGCTTTCGGCGTGGATCAGCTTGGTGTTCGGGCGCAGGGCGGCCTTCAACGCATCAAGGTTTGACAGGTTCACGGGTGTGACTTCGATGCCAAAACCGGGCAGGATGCGGGTGGCGAGTTCATAGGCCCCGGCATAGCAGACGTCCGAGATGATCAGGTGATCGCCGGATTTCAGCAGGCTGAGGAAGGTGGCGGCGATGGCGGCGACTCCGGTCGCGGTGGCAAGCGCATCTTCGGCGGATTCGAGGCTGGCGAGGCGGCGTTCCAGATCGCGGACGGTGGGGTTGGTCCAGCGGGCGTAGAGATAGGGCAGGTCGGTCAGATCGCCGACGCCATCGGCAGAAAACGACGAGCCGCCGGGGGTGAACACGTTGTTGACCGACATCGAAATGCCGGGTGCAATCGCGCCTGTCATCGGATCGGGGCGCAGTCCGCCATCCAGCGCGCGGGTGGCGGGGTGCATCGGATGCGCGGTGTCAACAGCCGTGATCTGTTTGGGGGGCAGGTGGGTTTTCATCGGCGTCTCATCCGGCTGTTGCGGTTGGGGCGCAGTATCGCAGGAAGGCGCGCAAAGCAAAAGGCCCGGCGCGGGGCCGGGCCTTTCGGGCGTGAGAGACGCTTAGGCGTGGGCGGGTTCGGCTTGCTGTTCAACCGCCTTGACCTCGACATCGCTGCGGCGGCCAATCTCAATCCGGCGGGGCTTCAGCGCCTCGGGGGTTTCGCGGATCAGGTCGATGTGCAGCATGCCGTGTTCGTGGGTTGCCCCGGTGACGCGGACGTGATCGGCCAAGGCAAAGCGGCGGTCAAAGGCGCGGGTGGCGATGCCACGGTGCAGATAGGCGCGGCCTTCGGTTTCCGGGGCCTTGCGGGCGGTGACATGCAGCGCGCCGTCTTTCACTTCGACCGACAGCTCATCCGGCGAGAAGCCTGCGACGGCGATCGAGATGCGGTAGGCATCTTCGGCGGTTTTTTCGATGTTGTAGGGCGGGTAGGTGGGCTGGGCCACATCGGCGCTGAGCGCGCGGTCCACAAGGTCTGCCATGCGGTCAAAGCCGACAGTGGCGCGGTAAAGCGGGGCAAAATCAAAGTTACGCATCTTCATCCTCTTTCAAGCGATGGCCGTCCTGCGACGGCGCGGGGTGCCTTCCCATGCGGGCAAGGCGGGTTTCCGCCGCCAAGGCCCGATTGCGGCACCCTGGCGACAACGCTGATTTGGGAAATGCTGTGGCGGCTTTCAAGACCCCGCCGTTTGATCTTAGGGTTTGACGAATTTCGCGCCCTTGGCTTTGCCGCCCGACAGGATGTTGATTTTTGACCCCGCCACCGACACCGCGCGGTTTTCCTTGGCCATTTCGGCCATTACCACGGCCAGAGGTGCTTCGAGTGCTGTGCCAAGCGAAACCTTCTTGCCGTCGGCTTCGGCCTTGGCCGACACTACCGACACAATCTGCGGCACGCCGTCTTTCATGGTGAAGATCGGCGCGCCGGACGAGCCGAAATCGACATCGCACGACAGCACCAGCACTTTGTCAGAGCCATCAATGACATGGCAGATTTGTTGCAGCGATGGCGCCTCGGCGCGGTCTTGCGCGTAGGACACCACGCCAACCTGATCGCCCAAGGCGGGCGGCCCGGTGACGGCGATGGGCTGGATCGAGGGCAGGCGGATCGGCTGATCAAGCTCTAGCAGCGCCACATCATAGGCGGTGCGGTCCAGATCATCGGCCCCGGAATAGGCGTAATCGGGGTGGGCTACGGCGCGGGCGACGTCGCGATACGCCTCGGCCCGGCCATTGCGCAGACCGGCGAGGAAATGCAGATCGCGGGCGTCAAAGCGCGCGCCGGTTTCCTTGTCAAACAGGCAATGCGCGGCGGTCAGCACCAGATCAGGGGCGATCAAGGTGCCGGTGCAAAAGCCGCGGTCGCCCAGGTTGATGCGGCCAACGGCGTTCCAACCCTTTGAATCGTTGGCAGTTTGCAGGCTGACCAGCGGGGATTCCTGTGCCATCGCAGGCAGGGCGGCTAGGGCAAGCAGGGCGAGCAGGGGCAGGCGCATGTATCCTCCGGGCTGGTCCGCCCAGATAGCCAGAGACTGCGGCAGATGTTAGGCAAATTCTGCCAGCGCGTGCGGTTTTGGCCCACCTGTGGCCCAATCCAGCAACTCGACGGTGTGGACGATGGGAATCTGCGTCGCTCCGCCAATCTGCATCATGCAGCCGATGTTGCCGGCGGCGATGATATCGGGGCGCTTGGCCTCGATGGTCTGCACCTTGCGGGCGCGGAGTTCGGCGGAAATCGCAGGTTGCAGCAGGTTGTAGGTGCCTGCCGAGCCACAGCACAGATGGCTGTCGGCGGGTTCGACCACGGTGAAGCCTGCGCGTTTCAGCAGATCTTTCGGGGTGGTTTTGATCTGCTGGCCGTGTTGCAGGCTGCATGCGGCGTGATAGGCCACCGTCAGGCCCTTGGGCGCGCCTTCGGGGATCGTAAGGCGTTGCAGAAGTTCGGAAATATCCAGCGCCATGGTGGCTACTTCGGCAGCGTCGGGCGTGCCAAGCATATGGCCGTAGTCCTTGACCGTGGTGCCACAACCGCTGGTGTTGATCACGATGGCATCCAAACCTGCGCCGCGTTTTTCGGCCATGAAGGCGGCGATGTTGGCGCGGGCGGCGGCGTGGCTTTCAGCCTCGCGCCCCATGTGATGGGTCAGCGCGCCACAGCAGCCCATACCGTGTGGGATTACCACCTCGCAACCCAGACGGCGCAGCAGGCGGATGGTGGCGTCGTTGATGTCGGTGTTCAGCGCCTTTTGCGCGCAGCCGGTCATCAGGGCGACGCGCATCCGCTGCGGCGTGGTGGGGGCGAAACTTTGCGGGTCATCGTTGCGGCTGACTGGGGGGATGGTTTTTGGTGCCATCGCCAGCATGGCGCGCAGGCGGGCATCGGGTATCAGACGGGCAAACGGGCGGGCGAGTTTTGCGCCGAACAGCGCCAGACGGAAGCGGGTAGGATGCGGGATCACTTTCGCCAGCACCCAGCGCAGGGCGCGGTCGGACAGCGGGCGTTTGTAGGTTTTCTCGACATAGGCGCGGGCCTGGTCGATCAGGTGCATGTAATCAACGCCTGACGGACAAGTGGTGGTGCAGGCAAGGCAGGACAGGCAGCGATCCAAGTGTTTGACAGTGCGGGCATCGGCAGGGCGGCCGGTTTCCAGCATTTCCTTGATCAGATAAATCCGGCCGCGCGGGCTATCAAGCTCATCCCCCAGCACCTGATAAGTTGGGCAAGTGGCGGTGCAAAAGCCGCAATGCACGCAGGAGCGCAGGATCTTGTTGGCCTCGGCGAGTTTGGGGTCTTGCAACTGGGCTTCAGTGAAATGTGTCTGCATCAGCCCATCATCCCGGGGTTAAAAATCTGGCGCGGATCGAACTGCGCGCGCAGGCCGGCGGTCAGGGCGGCCACGGCGGGCGGTTCTGGCGGAAAGGCGGGGGCGGTCATGCCCGGCAGGGGGCGGATCAGTGTGGCATGGCCCACGCCTGCGACAGCCGCGCGCACGTCGGCTTGGCCCGTGGGGTCCAGCAGCCAGATCAGCCCGCCGCCCCAATCGCAAACCGCTTCCAGATCAAGGCGTTGCACCAGATCGGCGGCGGCGGTGGGTTTCACTGACAGCCGCCAGACCGCACCGGCGCGGCCCGCAAAGGCCGTTACATCGCGCACCGCAGACCAATCGGCTGGGGCTGCTTCAAACCCCAGCAGGTCGCGCAATTTGCCCGCACGGTAGGCGACCGATCCGGCCATACCCTCCAGCCGGATCATGGCGCGGCCTGCCACCCAAGCAGCCCCCGACACATCAAACGGAGAGCCAAGCGCACGGCGCAGATCGGCCAAACCTTGCGGCAAGGCGCGCTCGGCCACCAACGTCACTTCTGCCTCGGGCACCGCCTGCACCTTGAAGGACACCTCCGTCAGCACACCCAAAGCGCCCTGCGATCCGGCCAGCAGCTTGACCAGATCATAGCCGGTGACGTTCTTCATCACCCGCCCGCCGTTCTTGATCACGCAGCCTTGGCCATCGACAAAGCGCACGCCCAGCAGGGCATCGCGGCAGGCCCCCACCTGCACCCGGCGCGGGCCCGAGGCATTGGCCGCTACCACTCCGCCGATCGTCGATGCGCCTGTGCGGCCTAGCAGAGCGCGCAGATCAGGCACCTCGAACGCAAGGCGCTGGCGTTCTGATGCCAGCAGCGCCGCAATCTCGGCAACGGGCGTTCCGGCGCGTGCGACAAGCGTCAACGCGCCGGGTTCGTAAAGCTGCACTCCGCAAAGGCCTGTGGTCGCCAACACCGCGCCCGTGGCCCGACCTATGCCGCGCGTGCCGCCGCCGGTGATCTGCAAGGCTGCGGCGGCTTTGACCATCTCGCTCAATTCGGCTTCGGAATCCGGGCGCATGGTCATCCTCTCTGCGCAAATATCCTGGGGGTGTGGGGGCTAGCCCCCGCTCCGCGCCGTGATGCAGTAGCCTCTAGTGGGAATACTTTGGCGGGGTTCAGCAACCAGCCGGGATCGAACACATCCTTGACGCGCAACTGCGCCTCCAGGTCTGCCGGGTTGAACTGCACCGACATCAGATCGCGCTTTTCGATGCCCACGCCATGCTCACCGGTCAGACAACCGCCGACCTCGACACAGAGTTTCAGGATGTCGGCGCCAAAAGCCTCACACCGCTCCAGATCGCCGGGTTTGTTGGCGTTGAACAGGATCAGCGGGTGCATATTGCCGTCGCCCGCGTGAAAGACGTTGCCCACGTCCAGCCCACAGGCGGCGCTCATCTCGCCGATGCGGCGCAGCACGTAGGGCAGGGCGGAAACCGGGATGGTGCCATCCAGACACATGTAATCGTTGATCTGCCCCATCGCGCCGAACGCCGATTTGCGACCCAGCCAGATACGTTTGGCCTGATCCTCGTCAGCGGCTTCGCGGAATTCGACGGGGTTGTGTTGCAGGGCGATGGCCTTGATGCGGGCGAGTTGCTCGGCGATTTCCTGCGGTGCGCCTTCGACCTCGATGATCAGCAAAGCCTCGCAATCGGGGTAGCCTGCCTTGGCGAAGGCCTCGGTGGCGCGGATGCAGGGACGGTCCATGAATTCGATGGCGACGGGCAGGATACCGGCCTTGATGATGTCGGACACGCAGGTGCCTGCGACTTCGTTGCTATCAAACCCCACCAGAACCGGGCGCGCGCCCTCGGGTTTGGGCAGGATGCGCAGGGTGGCCTCCGTCACGATGCCCAACTGGCCTTCCGATCCGCAGATCACACCGAGCAGATCAATGCCACCCGCATCCGCCCAAGGCCCGCCGATTTCCACCACGGTGCCATCCATCTGCACCAAGGTCACGCCCAGCAGGTTGTTGGTGGTCACACCATATTTCAGGCAATGCGCGCCGCCCGAGTTCATCGCGATATTGCCCGCGATGGCACAGGCGAGTTGGCTGGACGGATCTGGGGCATAGAACCAGCCGTCGGATTCAATCGCCCCCGTCACCGACAGGTTGGTGCGGCCCGATTGCACCCGGATAAAGCGGTTGTCGTAATCGGTTTCCAGCACGGCGTTCATCCGCGCGACACCGATCAACACGCAATCGGCGGTGGGCAAAGAGCCGCCCGCAAGGCTGGTTCCGGCCCCGCGCGGCACGACGGGAACGCCTTCCTGATGGCAAATCCGCAGCACGGCGGCGACCTCTTCGGTGGTGCGGGGCAGCACGGCGGCCATGGGGGCGCAGCGATAGGCGGTCAGCGCATCACATTCGTAGGCGCGGGTCTCGGCCGGGTCGCTGATCACCGCATCGGCGGGCAAGACGCTGCGCAGGCGGGCGGTGATCGCCGATTTGCGCGCAATGATCGCGGCATCGGGCAGGGGCATATCCATGGCGCACTCCTTTTGTGGTCATAAAATATAACCAATTTCAGATTTGCGCAAGCTGATCGTGGCGCGCAAGGCCGCAGGTGGATTGCCCCCGTGTTCCCCCTTTCGCAAATCGCCGCAAGGCCGTAGATTTACGCGATGCAAAGCATGATCAGCATTGGCCCCTTGGGCACCATCGACGCGATTGCGGTTGCGCTTAACCTGTTCGCCTGGGCTGCGACGGGGTGGCTGATTGAGCATCCTCCGGCAAACCGGCCTTCGGTGACAACGCTGATGAAGGAATACCGGCGCGAGTGGATGCGGCAGTTTCTGACGCGGCAACCGCGGATTTTCGATGCCTCGATCATCGACAGCTTGCGGCAGGGCACGGCGTTTTTCGCCAGCGCCTCGCTGATCGCGATTGGCGGTGGCATTGCGCTGATCGGCAATCCGACGACGGTTGTGGGCCTAGCGAAAGGGCTGACGCTGCCTGCCGATGTCACCGGATTGCAGGTGCGGGTGTTGCTGGTGGTGGTGTTTCTGGCCAATGCGGTGCTGAAATTCATCTGGTCCAACCGGCTGTTTGGCTATTGCGCGGTGATGATGGCGGCGGTGCCGAATGACCCCGCCGACCCGATGGCCTTGCACCGTGCCGCGCAGGCCGGAGAGTTGAACATCACCGCCGCCAAAAGCTTTAACCGAGGGCTGCACTCGATCTACTTTGCGCTGGGAAGTCTGGGCTGGCTGCTGGGGCCTTATGTGCTGATCGCGACCACGGTGCTGACCTCGGCCATGCTGATCCGGCGCGAGTTTGCGTCGCAGTCGCGCAAGATCATGCTGCCCGACGCTTGAAGCGCCCTTCGACGAGCCAAGCCGCAACCGCCAAGCCTGCCGCAAGCAGCAGCATCAGCCAGCCCGGCACCAGCGGATTGACCCGCAAGTCTTCGGTGAGGAACGCGCCGCGCGGGGTGATGCCGATCCAGCCGCGCCCGGCGGCGGGGCGGCCCTCGCGCACGGTGCGGATGCCGGGCAGGCCTGCTTCGATCGGGACGATGCCGCCCTGCATGGTTGCCACGATCGGCGCAAGGCCTGCATCGGTGGCGAGTGTTTCGGCAAATTCTTTCGGGGCAGACGCGCCAACGGCCACCACGCGCACCAGATCGCCCTGTTGCAGGCGATAGAGCCCGTAAGCGGGGGCTTTCCAATCGGCGCTGAATTTGCCCGGCCCGGTTTGCGGCAGGGGCAGGGTGTGGCTGGCACCGTCCGGGCCGGTGATGGTCAGATCGGGCAAAGCGGTTTCTGACACGGTGCGGCGGGTGATCGTCAGCACCTCGCCCTTGTTGGTGGCGGTCAGCGATTCTTCTTCAAGCTCGGGCTCTTTCAGCATCCAGTGCGCAAGGCGGCGCAGCAGTTCCAACTGCGGCCCACCACCTTCATAGCCACGCCCCCACAGCCACGCCTGATCAGAGGCCAGCACCGCGATGCGGCCTTGTCCGACCCGGTCCAGCACCAGCAGGGGTTTGTCTTGCGGGCCGGACATCAGCACCTGGCCGCGCAGCAGGTTCACGTCGATCAGGCGGAACCAACGGCCCCAGCCTTTGGGGAACAACGCCTCAAGCCCCTCGGTGACGGGATGGCGGCGGCCCAGTTCGGTGAGGGCGGGTTTGTAGCCTTCTTCGATGACTTGGGAGGTCGGCTCCACCGGCAGGATTTCGGCAAGGGGAGAGCGCCACAGGCTATCGACCGCGCCAAATTCGGGGCCTGCGGCCACCAGAACCGTGCCGCCGTTTTTCACATATTGCACAACGTTATCAATGTATTCCATCGGCAGGATGCCCCGCATCCGGTAGCGATCAAAGATGATCAGGTCGAAATCCTTGATCTTTTCGACGAACAATTCGCGGGTCGGGAAGGCGATCAGCGACAACTCCTCGACCGGCACGCCATCTTGCTTTTCCGGCGGGCGCAGGATGGTGAAATGCACGAGGTCCACCGAGGGATCGGATTTCAACAGGTTGCGCCAGACGCGCTCGCCTGCATGGGGTTCGCCCGAAACCAGCAGCACGCGCAAGCGGTCGCGCACGCCGTTGACTTGCACAACGGCGGTGTTGTTGCGGTCGGTCAACTCGCCTTCAGCGCGGGCGACCGAGAATTGCAGCACGTTCATCCCGGCATGGGGCAGGCGGACGGGCAGCTCCATTTCCTCGTTCACCGGGATCTGGAAGGTCATCGGCGCGTCGGAATCGACGCCGATCGTCAGCGCAACCGTGTTGCCAGCCGATGCAGGGACCGCGCCCTTGTCTTCGATCTTCAGCGTGAGTTTGAATTCCTCGCCCAGAATGGCGAAGGCGGGGGCGTCTTTGATGATCAGATGGCGATCCCAGTCTTGTGGCTTGCCGGTCAGCAGCACCTGCAAGGGCGCGGGCAGGTTGGGCGCGATGTCAAGATCGTGCACCTGACCATCTGTCACCAGAACCGCGCCTGCGATGCGCGCGCGGGGTTCTTCGGCGATGGCTTGGGCAAGGGCCGTCATCGCCAGCGTGCCCGCATCATCGGGGCCGTCGCCAAAGCGGATCACGCGCAGTTCGGTGTTGGGCAGGGCCGCCACCTCGGCAGTCATGCGGGCGATGGCGGCGTCTGTCTGCGCCTTGCGGTCTGACAGGGTTTGGCTGGCGCTTTCATCGACCAGCAGCAGCACGATGTCGGACAAAGGCTTGCGGCCTTCTTCTTGCAACGACGGATTGGCAAGCGCCACGCCCAAAGCCATAAAGGCAAGCCCGCGCAGAAGCCAGCCGCGCAGGCCTTTCCACAGCGCGAAAGCCACCAGCAGCCCCGCGAGGATGGCCAGGGCCCAGATCAGGGGCAGGGCTACGAGGGGGGCGAAAATCACAGTGCGGCTCATTCGCCTAGCCTTTCCAGCAGGGCAGGCACATGCACCTGATCCGATTTGTAGTTGCCCGTCAGCACATGCATGATCACGTTGATGCCGAAGCGATACGAAATCTCGCGCTGATCCTCTCCGGCATAGCCGCGCCCGACGGGGAACATCGGCACGCCATCGGTATCGGTGGCCCAGGCCGAGGCCCAATCGGCGCTGCCGATGATCACTGGCGTCACACCGTCGTTCAGGTTGCGAAACGGCATGCCTTCGGCCTTTTCAGCCTCGGGGTCAGAGGCTTCGACCCAGACAGCACCACCCGCATAGCGACCGGGGAAGTCTTGCAGCAGATAGAAGCTGCGGGTCAGCACGTGATCTTTCGGCATCGGCTCCAACGGGGGGATGTCAAGGCCCGCCGCGATCAGTTGCAGCATCTGGCCTTCGGGGGTGGTGTCGCCGGAATAGCCTGCGATGTCGCCGTCGCGGGTATCAAACAGGATCATCCCTCCGGTGCGCAGAAAGCGGTTGAGTTTGGCATAGGCCGCGGTCGAGGGCAGGGGCTGGTTGGCGGTGATTGGCCAGTAAAGAAACGGATAAAACGCCAGATCGTCCTTTTCCAGATCAACGCCAATCGGCATTTCAGGCTCGACCGCCGTGCGCAGCCACAACTGATCGCTCAGGCCGCGCATTCCGGCTTCGGACACCTGATCGGTCGCGGCGTCGCCGGTTTCAACATAGGCCAGCACAACGCCGCGCGTGGCCTCTATCGCCTTGATATCGTCGGGCACCTGCGCGCGGGCGTCGTGCGGCAGCATCAGCGCCAGCACCACCACAGCGCCGCGCGCCACACCGCCGATGCGGCCCGAGACCCACAGCGCCGCAAGCACATCCAGCGCCAGAAGCAGCATCGCGGCGGTCAGCAGAACGCCTTTCAGCGCGGTGGATTTGACGGTTTCAATGCCTTCGATCGCCACGCCCGAGGGCCATGTCGCAGCGGTCAGTTTGGTGTCGGCGGCAATCACGTTCAGCGCCACTTTGCGTTCGGCACTGGCATAAAGCCCGGCGGGCAGGCCGGGGCCGGGGCCGGTGGCGATGGCTTTGGCCAGATTTGCGCCCTCAATCCCGGCGATTTCGCCTGCGTCCCGCTCGGTCCCGTAGCCGTCCATGATCTTTTGCGGCACCCATGTCAGCCCGACCAGATCCTGCGCGTCGGGCTGCGCGGGTTTGGTTGATACCGCCAACCGCTCTAGCATCTGCACGAACAGGCCGGTCAGCGGCAGGTTCGACCATTCGGCATTGGCGGTGACATGCACCAGAACCACCTGACCCGCGCCGATTTCGCGGCGGGTGACAAGCGGGGTGCCATCGGCAAGGGCCGCGATGGTGCGGGAGGAAAGATCGGGATCGGGCTGCGCCAGCACTTGCTGGGTGACAGTCACATCATCGGGGATGGCCAGCCCGTGGAAGGGCGAGTTTTCGGGGAAGGGGGCGAGGGTTTTCGGCTCGCCCCAACTCATCGCACCGCCGACCGAGCGGCCGCCTTCGCGCAAGCGCACGGGCATCAGCGGGTCTTCGTCGGCGCGCGAAAGTTCGGATGCGGCAAGGCGGGGGCCGGCAAAGCGCAGCAACAATCCGCCTTTGTTGACCCATTCCAGCAGGGCATCGGCCTCGGCTGGGCTGGTCTTGGCGACATCGGCAAGGATGATCACATCGGGGTTGGCGGGGATCACGTCGGACAAGCCGCCTTCAACCAGATCGGCCACGGGGGTCAGGGCTTGGCGCAGGTAGTAGGTGGGTTGCAGCAGCGGCAGGCCTTCGCGGTCAGGCGTGCCGCCGATCACCGCGATTTTGCGGCGTTTCAGGCTGTCATCGGTCAGGCTGACCGCGCCTGCGCTGCGTTGGCCCAGAAGTTCAAAGCGGTTGACGCGGTTGCGCAGTTCGGGCGGCAGGTCGAGCGTGGCTTTCGCCTCGGCTGCGCCCGCGTCGAAATGCAGCGGGCTGCGGGCGAGTTCGCGGTCAATGCCGGAAGGGTCGGGGCCACGGGCGATCACGTCAAGGTCGGCGGCATCGCCGGGCAGGCGGGCGGCGGTGAGGCTGATCTTGCCATCCTCAAACGCGGCGGGGCGCAGGGCGAAGACAGGGCGGGGCGAGAGGAAGGCGGTAAGGTTGCCTTTGGATTGCAGGGCTTTCAACAGGGCATCGCGGCCCGGATGGTCTAGGCCATCGGAAAGCCAATAGCTGTCAAAGCTTTGATCGGGCAGGTTTTTCAGCCAATCCGCATAGCTTTGCGGCGCGAAGGGTTGCGGTTCCATCGCGGCCAGACGGCCTGTCCACGCGTCGGCATTCTGAAAGCTGACGGGTTGCGGCAGATCGGTCAGCCGGATCACGGCAACGGGGCGGCCGGCGCGGCCAGCCTCGGTCAACAGGTTGGTGGCCTTGTCAAGCCGCCCCGGCCAATCGCGGGCGTCGGCCCAGCCACCGTCAAGGATGATCACTAACGGCCCCGTCCCCGCGGCGCGGTTTTCGGGGTTCAGGATCGGGCCCGCAAAGCCGATGATGGCGGCGGCGACGGCCAAGGCGCGCAAAAGCAGCAGCCACCACGGGGTTTTGTCGGCTTGGCGGTCTTCATCGGTCAGGCCCAGCAGAAGGGCCACAGCGGGGAAGCGGCGGCGGATCGGCGCGGGGGGGATGGCGCGCAGCAAAAGCCACAGGATCGGAATGGCGATCAGGCCCCACAGCAGCCACGGCATGGTGAAGGCAAGCATGCTCATCGCCCGCCCTCCAGCGCGCTATAGGCCCAAAGCAGCGCGGTTTGCGCCGATTGCCCGGTGTGGTGGCAGTGGTAATGCCAGCCCATCGCGCGGGCGAGGCTGGTCAGGCGTGCTTTGCGTTCGGCCAGACGGTCAAGGTAGCGGCTGCGCAGATCGCCTGCGGATTGGGTCTCGTGCCGCAGAGAGCCTTGCATGGATTCGAACACGGTGCGGCCTTGGTAGGGGAAATCTTCCTCTGCCGGATCAAGCACTTGCAGCAGAACGCCGCGCACGCCACGATCTGCCGCAAGGGTCAGGGCGGTTTCTAAAGGATCAAGGTTGCCAAGGAAATCTGACAGGAACACCGCGCGGCCATGGCTGACCATGCCCGCAATTTCAGGCGTGCCGTAGTCGTCGAGGTTGTCCGAGGACAGGCCTTCGACCAAGGCCATGATCTGCGCGCGGCCCGGTTTGGGGGCGGTGCCAGACAGGCCGACCCGCTCACCACCGCGCAGCAGCAAGACTGAAAGTGCCAAGGCCAGCAGGCGGGCGCGGTCGAGTTTGGGGGCGCGGTCTTTGTCACCGGAAAATGCCATGGAACGCGCGGCATCGACCCAAAGTGTCACCGATTGCGCCGCCTGCCATTCGCGTTCGCGGATGAAATGCGCATCCGACCGGGCCGATCTGCGCCAATCAATGCTGCGCGCGGCGTCGCCCTGATGCGCGGGGCGATATTGCCAGAACTCATCCCCTTGACCCGCGCGGCGGCGGCCATGTTCGCCCAGCATCAGGGTTGCGGCCAAATGCTCGGCCTCGGCCAGCAGGGCTGGCAGTGACTGGCCCAGCGTTTCGGCTTCGGCGCGCAGATTGGCGGTCAGATTCACGCAGCGGCCTCAAGTTTCAGGCTGCGGGTGATGGTGCGCTCGATCAGACCAGACAGGGTTTCGCCGCGCGCACGGGCGGCGAAGGACAAAGCCATGCGGTGTTCCAGCACGGGTTTCGCCATCGCGGCCACGTCGGCAATCGTCGGCACCAAACGGCCATCGAGAAGCGCGCGGGCGCGCACGGTCAGCATCAGGGCTTGGGCGGCACGCGGGCCTGGGCCCCAAGACAGACTGCCCGCCAGATCGCGGCCCTCTGCCTCGCCGGGACGGCAGGCGCGGACAAGATCAAGGATGGCTTCCACCACCTGATCACCCACCGGCATCCGGCGCAGAACGGTTTGCGCGGCCAGCAGTTCATCGGCGCTGAACACCTGATGCGCTGCGGATTCGGTGGCGCCGGTGGTGGCCAGCAGAATGTCACGCTCATGCGCGCGGGTGGGATATTCGACGTTCACTTGCAGCAAGAACCGGTCCAACTGCGCCTCGGGCAGCGGATAGGTGCCTTCCTGCTCAATCGGGTTTTGCGTGGCCAGCACATGGAACGGGCGACCCAAGGCGCGGTGTTGGCCTGCGATGGTGACCTCTTTTTCCTGCATGGCTTGCAGCAGCGCCGACTGGGTGCGGGGGCTGGCGCGGTTGATCTCATCCGCCATCAGCAGTTGGCAAAACACCGGGCCTTCGATGAAGCGGAACGCGCGGCTGCCATCGGCGGCGGTCTCCAGCACTTCCGAGCCGAGAATATCGGCGGGCATCAGATCGGGGGTGAACTGGATGCGGTTGCCCTTCAGGCCCATCACGGTGGACAGGGTATCGACCAGCAGCGTCTTGCCCAAGCCCGGCAGACCGACCAGCAAAGCATGACCACCGCAGAGCATCGCCGCCAAAACCTGATCGACGACGCGATCCTGCCCGATAAAGCGCTGATTGATCGAGGCCTTGGCCTGCGCCAGCCGGGCACCGAGGGATTCGATCTCGGCGACGAGTTGGGTGGGATCGGCCATGACAATTCTCCGTAACGGGTTATATGGTGCCATATGATCCAATCTAGGCTCCGGGCACAAATGGCAAAAAGCGAAGATGCACAAATGATCGTGAAACCGCTGGCCGAAGGGATGGCTGCGGTGCAGGCGGCCGCGAAAAAAGGCCCGCCGCCGGTGCATCTGTGGAACCCGCCGTTTTGCGGCGACATTGATATGCGGATCGCGCGGGACGGGACGTGGTTTCACGAAGGCTCGCCGATTGGCCGCGCGCCGATGGTGAAGCTGTTTTCGTCGATTCTGCGGCGTGAAGGGGATGCGTTTTTCCTTGTGACGCCGGTGGAAAAGGTGCGCATCCGGGTGGATGATGCGCCAATGCTGGCGGTGGATTTTGACGTGGAAGGCACGGGGCGGGATCAGCGCCTGCGGTTTTTCACCAAGACCGAGGATGAGGTGGTCGCCAGTGCTGAAAATCCGATCCGCGTGGTGATGGGGGCAGGGGGGGAGCCTTCGCCTTACGTGCATGTCCGCGCTGGGCTGGAGGCGCTGATTGACCGCAAATCGTTCTATCGGTTGATGGAACTGGGGGTGCATGAGGATCGCTGCGGGGCAAGCTGGTTCGGGCTTTGGTCAGATGGGTGTTTCTTTCCGGTCATTCCTTCGCTAGACCTGCGCTGATGCCTAATTTTGCCGCCAACCTGACCATGCTTTTTACCGAGGTTTCCGCCCTCGACCGCCCCGGCTTGGCCGCGCAGGCGGGGTTTGATGGTGCGGAAATCCTGTTCCCCTATGACCACTCGGCCAAGGAATGGGAGACCGCACTCGCGGGTCTGCCGCTGGCGATGATCAACACGCCGCCGGGGGATTGGGCGGCGGGGGATCGGGGGTTTGCCGCCGTGCCGGGCGAGGAGAGCCGGTTTCGCGACGGGTTCCTGCGGGCGGCAGAGCTTGCGTCTCGGCTGGGGGCGGCGCGGGTGCATGTGATGGCTGGGGTCGCCAAGGGGCCGCAGGCGGAGCAGGTTTATACCGAGAATTTGGCCTGGGCCGCGGCACAGGCGCCGGATTTGCTGCTGACGCTGGAGCCTTTGAACCCGGATGACATGCCGGGGTATTTCCTGAACGACTTTGATCAGGCGGGGCGGATTGTCGATGATCTGGGGCTGGCGCAGGTTGGTATCCAGTTTGATCTGTGGCACGCCGCTAGAATTCATGGCGATGCGGCGGGGGTTTGGGCCAAGCATGGGCCCCGGGTCAATCATGTGCAGATTTCGGGCTTTCCAAGCCGGAACGAGCCGGGCGGTGGCGGATTTGATCTGACCGGGCTTTGCGCGACCTTGGATGAGGGCGGCTATCAGGGTTGGGTTTCGGCGGAGTATCGGCCCGCGCGTGCCACGGTGCATGGGCTGGCCTGGCTGGGGGCCTTGAAGGCGCGGTCGCGGTTGATCGGGGCCTGATCGGGCGTGGTCCCAACTCGGGACCTTTTTTATCGTTTAGATACAACAGCATAGACCTGTCATTTTAAGGTTTTGTTAAGATCTGGCGGTGGACGCAAGTCTTAGCGCCCTCGTTTCATCCGTTCTTAAATATCCCCGCCGGAGGCATCCGACATTGGCCAAAGGAGCCTCCGGCGGGGATATTTAAGAACGGATGAAATGGCAGGGTGTGCCTGCAAAGCAAAACGCGCGAAGGGGGCTTCGCGCGTTTTGGCCTTGGGAGTGTTGGGGCGGATCAATGCTCGGGCAGCAGGATCTCGCGTTTGCCGACGTGGTTGGCGGCGCTGATCACCGAGTGTTCTTCCATCTGTTCCACCAACTTCGCGGCCTTGTTATAGCCGATGCCGAGTTTGCGCTGGATATAAGAGGTCGAGCATTTGCGGTCTTTGGCGACGATGGCGACGGCTTGGTCATACAGGCTGTCATCTAGGCCATCGGAGCCGAGGCCCAGCAGGCTGTCGATTTCAGCGGCGTTTTCATCCTCGGGGCCTTCGATCACGCCAGACATATAGACCGGCGGGCCGTAGGATTTCAGGTGGTTGACGATTTCTTCGACTTCTTCATCGGAGACAAAAGGCCCGTGGATACGGGACACGCGACCGCCGCCTGCCATGTAGAGCATGTCGCCCATGCCCAAGAGTTGTTCGGCACCCTGTTCGCCAAGGATGGTGCGGCTGTCGATCTTTGAGGTGACCTGGAAAGAAATCCGGGTGGGGAAGTTGGCTTTGATGGTGCCGGTGATCACGTCCACGCTTGGGCGCTGGGTGGCCATGATCAGGTGGATACCGGAGGCGCGGGCCATCTGGGCGAGGCGCTGGATGCAGGCTTCGATTTCCTTGCCGGCGACCATCATCAGGTCGGCCATCTCATCGACCACCACCACGATATAGGGGATGGTGACGGGCTGGAATTCATCGGTTTCAAACATCGGCTCGCCGGTGTCTTCATCGAATCCGGTCTGGATGGTGCGCTTGAACATCTCGTTTTTGGACAGGGCTTCGCGGACGCGGCCATTGTAGCCTTCGATGTTGCGCACGCCCATTTTCGACATTTTGCGGTAGCGTTCCTCCATCTCGGACACCACCCATTTCAGGGCGACGACGGCCTTTTTCGGGTCGGTCACGACGGGGGAGAGCAGGTGCGGGATGCCGTCATAGACGGAGAGTTCCAGCATTTTCGGGTCGATCATGATCAGGCGGCATTCCTCGGGCGAGAGTTTGTAGAGGAGCGACAGGATCATGGTGTTGATGGCGACGGATTTGCCCGAGCCGGTGGTGCCTGCGATCAGCAGGTGGGGCATTTTGGCGAGGTTGGCGACGATGGGATCGCCGCCGATGTCTTTGCCAAGCGCGAGGGGCAGCCGCATGTTGCTGTCGCCAAAGTCGCGGGCAGAGATGATTTCGCGCAAGACCACCTTTTCGCGGGTGGCGTTGGGCAGTTCGATGCCGATCACGGTGCGGCCCGGAACGGTAGAGACGCGGGCGCTGAGGGCGGACATGGAACGGGCGATATCGTCGGCCAAGCCGATGACGCGCGACGCTTTCAGGCCGGGGGCGGGTTCAAGTTCATACATCGTCACGACCGGGCCGGGGCGGACCGAGACGATTTCGCCTTTGACGCCGTAATCGTCGAGGACGGATTCCAGCATGCGGGCGTTTTCTTCGAGTGCCTCGTCCGAGAGCGCGTGGCGCTGGACGGACGACGCCGGGGTCAAAAGCGACAGGGGCGGGAGTTCGTAGGCAGGGGCGGGATCGTCAAAGCGCAGGCGGGGCTGGGCCTCGGCCGCGGCGCGGGTTGAGGGGGCGACGGGTTTTTTCACCGCGTGCTGCACGACCGGGCGACGCTCGGCTGCGGGCAGGGGGCGGGGGGCGATGGGCGCGGGGATGTATTCGGCGGGGATGTGGTCGGGTTCGTAGACGTCGTCGAACGCCACATCTTCGGCGAAATCCTCGGCTGCGTCGTCGTTGAGGGCGAAGCCGTTTTCCTCTGGCAGATCATAGGCTTGATCGTCGGCAGAGGGTGCGAATGCGTTGTGCAGCGGGGCTGTGGGGGCAATCACCGGAGGCTCGATCCGCTGGAGCGGGCGGGTGTCGGCGATCAGCGGTTTCGGGCCGCGCGGGCGTTGCAGGGGCGGCTCGCGGCGCTGGATGGCGGCGGCGAGGGGGGAAAGCTGCGCTTCGGGCGGGCGGGTGCGCGAGCGGATGGCATCGGAGATCCGCGATTTGATGCGGTCGTCAGACGGCATGTCGGCGTGATCGGCGGAATAGGCGAGGATCGGCTCGATCAGTTCGGGTTCGGGATCGACGGCGCGGCGCATCAGGGCGGGCATCCGGGCCAGCAGGCCGAGTTTTTCGCGCGGGGGGGCGTATTGCGCGGCCTCGGCCAGCGGTTCGGCATAGCGGGCGTCGGCGCGCAGGGTGCTGGGGCGACCGAAGGCGGCGGGGGCCTCGACGGCGGGTTCGGCGCGGTGGATCGGGGTGGCGGCGCGGTCTTCGCGCCAATCGGCGGGGGCGCGCAGGGTGGCGTCGGGGTGGGCGGCTTCGGCGGCGGCGCGTTTGCGGCGGGCATGGATGGCGGCGGCCGCGCGGGTTGTGCCTTCGGCACCCTTGCCAGCCGCGCCCAGCAGGATGGCATAGGTGGTGATCAGGCTGGTGATCAGAAAGCGGAAGGCGGCTTGGATTTCCGGGAAGTTGAAGCCGGTGACGAACAAAAGCAGGGCGATCATCGCGCCGCCCGACGCCAGCGAGATCAGTTTCAGCCCGATGGCCGAGGTGCCGGGGATGATGTTCATCAGCGCGCCCACCACGGTGTCGCCGAACAGACCGCCCATGCCAAAGCTGTGCACCCACATCGCCGAGGGCAGCAGCGTGGCGGCATAGACCGAGGCCATGGCGACGGCGATCACGGCGAAAACCATGCGCGAGATTGCCCGCTCGGCCCCGCGGTGCAGCACAAAGCGCAGGCCCCAAGCGGCGAGGATCAGCGGGATGGCCCAAGCGCCTTTGCCGCCGATGATCATCAGGGTGGAGGCGAGGGCTGCGCCAAAGCGGCCCAAGGTGTTGGCGGCGGGTTCATCGGTGGCGACCATCCAGCCGGGGTCTTCGGGTGAATAGCTGCCCAGCATCAGCAGGAAGGCGAAAGCGCCCAGGATCAGTGCGATGCCCAAAAGCTCGCGGCCCCGGCGTTCCAGCATGGCTGTGGTGCCTTGGTCGAGAAGCGGATCGCGTTGCCGTGCTTGATAAGATGCCATGATACCCTGTCCTCAACCGTAGAGGCAGTCGCGGAGTTGGATCAGCCCGCGCTGCATTTCTTCTTTGGGGGCCACGAGGGCGACCCGGATGTAACCTTTGCCGGGGTTTTCCCCGTTTGCGTCGCGCGAAAGGTAGGCTCCGGGCAGCACCCGGACGCCAGTTTCGCGCCATGCTTTTAGCGCTGCTTGTTCGCCATCTTCGACGGGCAGCCAGAGGAAGAAGCCGCCTTCGGGGGTTTTGAAACCCTGAAGGCCTGCGAAAATCTGATCCGCTGCGTCAAATTTCGCGTGGTAGAGGGCGAGGGAGGTGGCGACGTGGGCGTCATCCTGCCAAGCGGCTTGCGAGACTTTCTGGATCGGCAGCGGCAGGGGTGCGCCTGCGAAGGAGCGCAGTTTGCGGATTTGCGCGATGCCTTTCGCCCCGCCCGCCACGAAGCCCGAGCGCAGGCCGGGCAGGTTGGAGCGTTTGGAGAGCGAGTGGAAGGTGAACACGCGCTCGGGGTCGGCCACGGTGGCTTGGGCCACTTCGAGGATGCCGGTGGGGGCGGTGTTGCGCCAGATCTCAGAGTAGCATTCATCGGCGAAGATGGTGAAATCGTGTTTCTCGGCCAGGGCCAGCAGGGTTTTCCAATACTCGGCGCTGGCGACGGCCCCTTGCGGGTTGGCGGGTGAGCAGATGTAGGCGATTGTCACGCGGTCGAGAATTTCGGTCGGCAGGCCTGCGTAATCGGGCAAAAAACCCGTGGCGGCGGTGGCGGGGACGTAGAGCGGCTCGGCCCCGACGGTGACGGCGGCGACGGCATAGACTTGGTAAAACGGGTTCGGCATCAAGACGATGGGCTGTTTGCCGTTCTTGGCCTCGGGGCTAAGGGCGATGCAGGCGTTATAAAGTCCCTCGCGGGTGCCGTTCAGCACCATCAGTTGATCTTGCGCGATCTGTGCGCCGTAGCGGCGGGCGATCCAGCCGGAAATCGCCGCCAGCAATTCGGGCGTGCCGTCGTTGGCGGGGTAAACCGCGAAGTCATTGATGCTGGCCGCCATGATGGGGGCGACAAAATCGGGAATCGGGTGGCGGGGTTCGCCGATGGTCATGGAAATGGTCTCGCCGCCGGGCGCATATGCGTCCAGAAGCTTCCGCAAACGCGGAAACGCATAATCCGGCAGGTTCGAAAACCGCTTGGGAAACGCCATTACTGCCTCATCTCAGGGTCATATCGCCCCGTTCATTGCCACGATAACCAGATCATGCGGGCGCGTCCAGAAAAACCCATATGGGATATGGGCTTGGTGGGCGGAGTTGTGGCTTTTGGATCGGTTTGGGGAAAACAACAGCTTCAAGTCGGGCGGAACAGAAAACGCATTGCGTTTTCCCGCCCGTGCGGAGGGGGTTGCCGCACAATCCGCTCCGCCTGCGATCACGAGAGGCCGGTGCCTGCCCCCGGTGGGCGAGAAGCGCCCGCCGATGGCGGGGCGGGCGCTGGCCGGGCCATGGAGGCCCGGCGGTTTGTGCGGAAACGGCAGCACATGGCGAAGGCGATGGCCTTCGCCAGATTGCTGGAGCGGATGAAAAGGTGTCAGACCAGCGCGCGTTCGGCAGCGTCACCCAAGCGCAGCAGGCGTTCTTCCTCGCCGGGGCCTGCCATGAAACTGATGCCGCAAGACGGTTGCGCGGTGGGCAGGGTCAGCGCGCACAGCCCCATCAGGTTGCCGATGCGGGTGTTGCGCAGGGCCAACAGGTTTTCGCTGACATAATAGGCGTCGTCGGTCATCAACCGATGCGCGTTGGGCGGCAGGATGGGGGACGTGGGCAGCACAACCGCATCATATCCGGCGGTTTTCTCGGCCCAGATCTGGCGGATGTCGTGCAAGCGCCGCCAAGCGGCCACGTAATCGGCGGCAGAGATGCTGGCACCGCTGCGGAAACGCTCCAGAATGCGGGGGAACATCTTTTCGGGCGCGGCTTCGATGGTTTTGGCCCAGATTCCATAGGCTTCGGCAGTGAACAGGATGCCCGCAAGCGCCATCGCCTCGGAGACTTCGGGCAGATCAAGCTGGGTGATCTGCGCGCCTGCACGGCCAAGGCGGCCAAGCGCGTCTTCAAAACCAGCGGCGGGGCGGGGGCGCAGATCGTCGAGGGCGACGGTGTTCAGCACGGCCAGCCGCGCGTTCGTCAGGCTGCTGCCCGCCAGATCGGCGGCCTTGCCCGAGTCGAGGGCCGCAAGAAGATGCGCGCAATCCTCAACCGAATGGGCCAGCGGGCCGATGGTGTCGAATTTCTCGCACAGCGGCACCGCACCTGTCAGCGGCAGGCGGCCATGCGCGGTTTTCAGGCCGACCAGATCGTTCCACGCGGCAGGGATGCGCACGGAACCGCCGGTATCCGAGCCGATGGCGGCGGGGGCAAGGCCAAAGGCGACCGAGGCCGCGCCGCCCGAGGTCGATCCGCCCGCAACCGCCTGATCGTCATTGATGCAGGGCGGCGTGGCGGTGACGGGGTTCAGCCCAAGGCCCGAGAACGCCAGTTCGGACATATGGGTTTTGCCAAGGCAAGCAAGGCCTTGGCGGGTGGCAGATTCCAGCACCGTGGCGTCTTTCAGGGGGGTGCGGCCCTTCAGCAGCGCGGAGCCTGCTTCGGTTTCAATGTCGGCGGAATCAAACAGGTCTTTCCAACTGATCGGCACGCCATCCAGCAATCCCCGGCGCAGGCCGGATTTGGCGCGGGCGGCGGCCCCCATCGCCTCGCCCCGCGCACGGGTGGGGGTGGGGCGGGCGTAGATGCGGGTGGAATGTTCGTGGATGGCGATTTTTTCCAGAAAAAACTCGGTCAACTCCACCGGGTTGATGCGGCCTTTGCCGATTTCGCGCCCCAGATCGGCGGCGGTCATGTTGGACCAGGTTTTGCTCATATGCGCCTCCGTTTTCGGCAGGGTAGCGGCAAGGCGGCGCATGGACAATGGCGTTGGTTGGGCCATATTTGTGGCATGGAAAAAGATGCTGACATCGTGATCGTGGGCGGGGGCTTGAATGGCCCGGCCTTGGGCGTGGCTTTGGCGCGGGCGGGGCTGCGGGTGGTGGTGGTCGATGCGCGGCCAGCGCAGGCGCGGGCCGAGGTGGGGTTTGACGGGCGGGCCTATGCGCTGGCGGTGGCGTCGAAGCGTCTGCTTGAGGTGATCGGGGTTTGGCCGCGGCTGGAGGGGCGGGTGCAGCCGATCTTGCAGATCAAGGCAAGCGATGGGGTGGCGGGGCAGGGGCCTGCGCCGTTTTTCCTGACCTTTGATCATGCCGAGATGGAAGAGGGCCCAATGGGGTTCATGGCCGAGGATCGGCTGCTGTATGCGGCGTTTCTGGGGGCGATGGCGGATGCCGGGGTGACGCTGATTTCCGGTGAAGTGGTGGTTTCTCAGACGGTTACAGGCCAGGGGGTGGAGGTTGTTCTCGCCTCGGGTCGCGTTGTGCGGGCGCGTGTTCTGGTGGGCTGCGATGGGCGCGCGTCTGGGGTTGCCGCGCGTGCGGGGATCGGGCGGACGGGCTGGGGATACGGGCAGACGGCGCTGGTGACGGCTATCCGGCATGAAAAGCACCATCAGGGGATCGCGCAGCAGTTCTTCATGCCGTCGGGGCCCTTGGCGATTTTGCCGCTGGTGGGGGGGCATCATTCCTCGATCGTGTGGAGTGAGACGGAGGCGCAGGCGGCGGCGGTGCAGGCTTTGCCCGATGCGGAGTATCTGGAGGCGTTGCGGCCCCGGTTTGGCGATTTTCTGGGAGAAATTGCGCTAGCGGGAGAGCGGTTTACTTATCCGTTAAGCCTGACGCTGGCGAACAGTTTCGTGGCCCCCCGCGTGGCTTTGGTGGGCGACGCGGCGCATGGGGTGCATCCGATTGCGGGGCAGGGGTTGAATCTGGGCCTGCGCGATGTGGGGGCGCTGGCCGAGGTTTTGATCGAGGCTGTGCGGCGGGGCGAGGATATTGGGGCGGCTGACGTGCTGGAGCGGTATCAGCGCTGGCGGCGGTTTGACAATATGGCGCTGGCCTTGGGGATGGATGGGGTGAACCGGTTGTTCTCGAACGACAATCCGGTGCTGCGGATGGGGCGTGATTTAGGGATGGGTCTGGTGAACGCGGTGCCGGGATTGCGGCGGAGGTTCATGCGGCAGGCGGCCGGGTTGTCGGGCGAGGTGCCGAAGTTGCTGAGGGGAGTGGAGGTTTGAAAGGAGTGTGGTCATTTAACAAGATTTGGAGAGTTCTAATTGGCCACCGCTGCGGCTGCGTCACTGGTTTTCCACGATGATCAAAGATGAAGACACCGTGTTCGACATTCTTGAGGCGCTGCCATTGATCGAATTGCGACAGCAGATGAAAATTGGCTGTCGTGGGATATACTTTAAATTGTTTGGGCAGGACATTTCCGAAGCGCAGTATGACTTTTCCCATCCAGCCGAATCTGCGGCAAAGGAGTTGAAATGGCGGCATATACTGCGAAACAGTCTGGTAACCACATGGAAAGATAGTCAGAATCTGCGAATTGACGACACAGATGATCTCTTCGAGGAGATTTTGATGATTGGTGAGAACCTTGAAAATTCTGGGTACGAGGATGTTGAATCGCTTGCACTTCTGTCAGAGTTTTTGAAATCGGCTTAGTCGCGATAGGCAGCGGAAGAGTGCATTGACGCGAGGCGTGAAGGACGAGGTTCTTGAAAGTGGTTTCAAACTAAGTAGCGCCTCACTCCACCGCTCTTGCCTCACTCACCAGCATGATCGGTATCCCGTCCCGGATCGGAAACGCCAGATGGGCGGCTTTTGAGATCAGCTCCATCTTTTCCGCGTCATAGGTCAGCACGGCTTGCGTCACTGGGCAGACCAGCGCCTCTAACATGCGGCGGTCGTGGGGGGGGGTGTCGGTCATTGCAAGGTCTCATCGCGGCCATCCGAGTGGAGGGCGATTTCTAGCAGGGTGACGAGGGTTTCGCGGCGGGTGACGAGCGATGGCGCTTCCAGCAGCGCCTGTTTGTCTTCGGGCGCGAAGGGCAGCAGCATCGACAGCGAGTTGATCAGCAGTTCGGTGTCGGCGGCTTTGATGCCGCTCCAATCCGTGCCGAGATCGCGGGTGGCGAAATAGCGGGCGAGCAGGGCGAGGAAGGGCTCGCGGTCAAACTCCTTGTCGCTTTCCTCGCGGCCCAGATCGCGGGCGAAGGGTTGCCAATCAATATGGGCGCGGCGGTAGGGGGTGAAGCCTTCGACCTCGGCGCGCAGGCGGAAGCGCGAGATGCCGGTGAGGGTGATCATATAGCGGTGGTCTTCGGTTTCGGAAAACCCGGTCAGACGGCCCGCGCAGCCGATGGCAGACAGGCGCTTTTCGCCATTCGGGCCTTCGCGCGGCTGGATCATGCCGATCAGCCGATGCGGGGTTTTCATGCAATCTTCCAGCATCGCCAGATAGCGCGGCTCGAATATATGCAGCGGCAGGCGGGCGCGCGGCAGCAGCAGCGCACCCGGCAGCGGGAAGATGGCGAGGGTATCGGGCAGGTCGGTTTGCTTCATCATACCCTCTAGCTAGTGTGCCATTGCGATTAGGCAAAGATCATCGACGACAGGCGGCGACGGCCTGCCAGCACGATGGGGTCTTGCGGCTTCAGCGCCTCGAAGATGGTGAAAAGCTGGGTGCGGGCGGCGTTGTTGTTCCACTCGCGGTCCAGCTTGAACAGATCAAGCAGGGTGCTGACGGCTTCTTCCACCTTGCCATTGGCGTATTGCGCGGTGGCAAGGTCGAACAGGATCTGCGGGTTTTTCGGATCGGCGGCATGGGCTGCGCGCAGATCATCCTCGGGGCCAGCCGAGGCGGCCTGGCGGGCAAGGTCGAGCATGGCGCGGGTGGCCTCAACCTCTTTGGCCTTGGCGAGCGGGCCGGGGGCGGTGGTGATCAGGGTCTCGGCCAGATCAAGATCGCCAAGCGCCAGATGCGCGCGGATCAGGCCCGCGTAGGCGACGGCGTTTTCGGGCTCTTCCTCCAGGATGGCGGTGAAGGTTTCCACGGCGTCGGCGTAGTCGCCATCCTCGAGCATCGTCTCGGCGGCGGCGATGGCATCGGCAAGGCCATTGTCAGGCTCTGGCCCCATGGAGGCGAGTTTATCGACAAAGCGCTTGAGGTCGGATGCCGGGATATTGCCCTGGAAGGCATCAACCGGCTGGCCCTGGAAGAAGGCAAACACGGTCGGGATCGACTGGATGCGCAACTGGGCGGCGACGGCCTGATTTTCATCGACGTTGATTTTCACCATCCGCACGCGGCCTTTGGCGGCGGTGACGGCGGCTTCCAACGCGGGGCCGAGGGTTTTGCAGGGGCCACACCAAGGCGCCCAGAAATCGACGATGACGGGCACGGTTTGTGACGCCTCGATCACGTCTTGCATGAAGGTGGCTTCCGATCCGTCGATGATCAGATCGGAGGTGGGGGCGGGTGCTGGGGTGCCGAACATGGTAAGCCTCTGGATCGTGGGTTGGCGTATATATGGGGGGCGGGGGGCGAAAGGGGAAGGGGGTTTACGCTGTGGCGCGGGCTGCGTAGCGTGGTGCAAAATGGGGGGATGATGATGCCGGTTGTGATGTGCTTTGGCGACAGTAACACGCATGGAACGCCGCCGATTGTCGATCTGGCGCGGTATGAGCGGTATGGGGTGGGGGTGCGCTGGCCTTCCCGCGTGCAGGCGGCTTTGGGCTGGGAAGTGATCGAGGAGGGGCTGCCGGGGCGGACGGCGCAGTTTGATGATCCGATCATGGGCGCGCATATGAACGGGCAGGCGGGGCTGAAGATCGCGCTGGAAAGCCACGGGCCGCTGGATGTGCTGGTGCTGATGCTGGGCACCAATGACGTGAAGGCGCGGTTCACCGCGACGCCGCAGGCGGTGGTGGGCGGTATCGCGGGCCTGCTGGACGTAGCCCAGCATCGGGTGATGCAAGAGCGGCATGGCGGGTTCAGGATTTTGCTGGTTTGCCCGACTCCGGTGGTCGAGGTTGGCCCGATTAGGCATGAATTCTGGGGCGGCGCTGCGCGCTCGCAGGCTTTGGCGCCGATGTATGCGGCTTTGGCTGCGGCGCGCGGAGTGGAATTTCTGGATGCGGGGCAGGTGATTAAAGTCAGCCCGTTGGATGGGGTCCATTTTGATCAGGGCGAGCATGCCAAGCTGGCAGAGGCCGTCACTGCAAAGCTGCGGCCGATGATTTGAGCCATGGTTTCATCCGTTCTTAAATATCCCCGCCGGAGGCATCCGACATTGGTGGCAGAAGCCTCCGGCGGGGATATTTAAGAACGGATGAAACGCTCAAAGCAGCCAAGACCCGAAGGGGCGAGGCTGCCGGGGCGGGACGCAAATTTTAATCTTGTTTGATCTAAGCCGAGGCCGAAAGGTCGGACCAACCGCAGAGCGAGGCGAGGTATTCCGGGGCGTGGTGGATGCCGACTGACATGTTGGCGCGGAATTTTTCCGATCGGTAGTCTTGCCAGCGGTTTTTATACAGGTGCAGGCCGGATTTCGAAATCTTGATGATCGGGGTGCGCAGCGGCAGTTGGTCACGCCATTTGTGGCGCATCGCGGTGTAGCATTGCACGAAATCGTCGCGCAGATGGTCGTGGTAGCGGTCGTTGTGAATGGTGGGCAGGGCGCCTGCGTAGGCGTGCAGGCCTGCGGTGCGGGCGGTTGTGACGATGTCGGTGCCATACATGTGCCAGCCGGGCAGGGACTCATCAAAGCGCAGGGCGGCGCTGCGGCGCATCACGATGACCATTTCGTCATAGCTTTGCACCTCGGCGGGGGTGGTGGGGACGCGGCCGACGATCAGGCCGATGCTGGAGGACCAGACCGGGCCTATGTGGCTGGCGTCCAGCCCTACACCGAACGGGCCATACAAAGCCCAGTTCGCATCATGCGCTTCCAACTCGCGCAGCCGGCGGGTCAGCAGGTTTTCCCAGCCGCGCGGCAAATAGACGTCGTGGTGCGCAAAGATCAGGATATCGGCATCTGTCGCGTCGATGGCGCGGTTGTAGGCGATGGCCGCGGAAGCTGCGCCGCGTTCAAGGTGCAGCGGGACGTGGCCTTCGGTGATCATCGGCGAGCGCGCGAGATTGGCGTTGAGGATTTCATCGCTGTGGCTGGCGCAGATCAGGGCGTAGGTCATGCGTGGGTCACGGTTTCGCTGTGCAGCGGGGTGTCGGCGACGGCCACGGATTTCAGCGCCTCGGTGAAATGCGCGGCCAGTTTGGCGGCTTCGGTCATGCCGTCGTGGCGCGACATGGCGCGGGCGCGGGCGGCCAGGCCCATTTCGGCAAGCTGATTGTTCGGGGTGTGGGAGAGTTCGACAATCGCGTCGGCGAGTGCTTGGGGATCGCCTGCGGGCACAAGCCAGCCTTCGTTCGGGGTCAGCAGTTCCGGCACGCCGTTGATGCAGGTGGAGATGACGGGGCGACCGCAGGCCATCGCCTCGATCACCACCATCGGCAGGCCTTCGGCCAGCGAGGGCAGGATCAGCGCATGGGCGGCGGCGATGGCTGTGCGCACGCCGGTCTCATCCACCCAACCGGCGATGGTTATGCGGTCTTGGATGCCATGGCGGGCGATTTCGCCGTCAATCAGCTCGCGCAGCTCGCCGTCGCCGCAGATCGTCAGGGTCAGGCCGGGCAGGCGTTTGGCGGCGATGGCCATGGTTTCAATCAGGACGGGGAAGCCTTTTTGTTCGCACAAGCGGCCAATGGCGACCAGATGCGGGCCGCCTTCGGGCATCGGCGCGGGCGTGGGGTAGCCTGCGGTATCGACGCCGCAATGCACCTCTTTGATTTTCGGCCATTCGGGGATCTGGCTCCACCGGAACAACTGGCTGCGGCAGAAGCTGGAGATCGCGACGGTGAAGCGGGCACGGGCGATCTTCTCGGGGAAGGAAAACGCGCGGGGGGCGTCGAATTCTTCGGGGCCGTGGACGGTAAAGCTGAAACCGGGGCCGCCCAAGGCTTCGGCGAGCATGGCGACGGTGGCCGAGTTGGTGCCGAAATGCGCGTGGATATGGGCGATGCCAAGGTCGTTGGCGCGCCGCGCGATATGGGCGGCTTCCAGCAAATAGATCAGATGGCGGGGCAGGCCGCCGGTGCCGGGGCCGCCAGACTTGCCACGCCGACCGCAGCGGACGGCCATCGCAAGCCCTGCGAGCGCGTGTTTGGGGTGGCGGAGCATCCAGCCAAGGCTGGAGCGCAGCAGGTTCTTGCCGCCGATTTCCAGCACATGTTCGGTCTTGTCATCTTCGATGAAATCCACCGGATCGACCAACGCGCCACGGTCCGAGCGCATCGCAAAGCGGTGAACCTGCCAGCCCAGCACCTCGAGCGCGGCTATTTCGCGCCGAATGAAGGTGTGCGAGGGCTTGGGATAGGTGTTGATCAGGTAGGCAATTTGCATGGCGGCACCGTATTACGTCGTAGGCTTGGTCAATAGGGGCAGCTTTTGGCAAGAGTAAGGCAATTTCACCGATTTAGCCCGCAGATTGTTGCCAAATTGGCCTTCATTGACGCGTTACCCGCATCCGCTTAGGGTCGCGGCGCAGTCTTTATGGGTTTTTGGATGTCTGAGTTGAACAGTGCCGCACCGGCGGGAAGAAGTTTGTTTGCCCGCGCGATGCGCGGCTCGGCCTTTACGGCGGGGTCATATGTGCTGACGCAGGTGATGCGGCTGGCGTCCAACCTGATTCTGACGCGGATTCTGGCACCGGATGCGTTTGGCGTGATGGCGCTGGTGTCGGTGGTGCTGGTGGGCATGGTGATGTTTTCGGATGTGGGGGTTTCGGCCTCTATCGCGCAGAACAAGCGCGGCGATGATCCGGATTTTCTGAACACCGCCTTCACGATTCATGCGTTTCGCGGCACGATGCTGTGGCTGGTGACTTGTGCGTTGGCTTGGCCGCTAGCGAGTTTCTATCATGCGCCCGAGTTGAAATATCTGCTGCCGGTGGCGGGGATTTCGCTGTTTATCTCGGGGTTTAACCCGACGCGGATTGATACTGCGACGCGGCATTTGCTGCTTGGGAAAGTGACGCTGCTGGATCTGATCGCGCAGGCGATCGGGATTGTGGCGATGGTGGCGCTGTCGCTTGCGACGCATTCGGTCTGGGGGCTGGTGGTTGGCGCGATTGTGGGCAGTTTGGCCAAGCTGGTGCTGACCTGGGTATATCTGCCGGGGCCTGCCAATCGCTTTCATTGGGACAAATCGGCGGGGCATGAGCTGATCCATTTCGGCAAGTGGATTTTCATGTCCACCGCTTGCGGCTTTGCTTTGGCGCAGGGCGACAAGGCGATTTTCGGGCATTTCCTGACGCTGGAGAAGTTGGGGGTTTATAACATTGCCTACTTTTTGGCATCGTTTCCGCTGCTGTTGGCGCGTGCGGTCAACAGCCGGGTGATGATCCCGCTTTACCGCGACCACCACCCGGCAGATTCTGCGGCGAACTATGCGAAAATGCGCAAGCTGCGCTGGGCGATTTCGGGCGGCACGTTGTTTTTGCTGGGGTTTGTGGCGATCATCGGCGTGCCGTTGATCGGGTTCATGTATGACGAGCGCTATGCGGCGGCGGGGCTGATCCTGGTTGCGGTGGCGTGGTGTCAGATGCCAGAGGCGCTGGGAATTACCTATGATCAGTCGGCGCTGGCTGCGGGGGATTCGCGCAATTACTTCTGGCTGCAGGCTTTGAAGGCCGCGGTGCAGACGGTGGCGTTTCTGGTCGGCATCAAGGTCGCGGGCCTGCATGGCGCGCTGTTTGCGCAACTGATTGCGCTGGTGGCGGTGCATCCGGCGGTGGTTTTGTTGGCGCACAAGCATCGGGCCTGGGATTGGAGGAACGATGTGCTGATGTTTGCCATTGCGGCGGTGATGATCGCGCTGGGGCTGTGGGTGAATGGCAATCCGTTTGTGCTGATCTGAGCGCGATTTTCCCATCTGGGTTTGGCTGGCGGAATGGGCTAAGACAGCGACAACGAAGTTGTTAACAGGCAAGATGATGCAGATTGAAGAAACGGCACTGGCGGGTGTGCTGATCTTGACGCCGAAGCGGTTCGGCGATGATCGCGGCTGGTTCTCTGAGACTTGGAATGCGACCACGATGGCGGCGGCGGGGCTGGGTCTGGGCTTTGTGCAGGACAACCACTCGATGTCGGCGGCGGCGGGCACGTTGCGGGGTTTGCATTATCAGGCACCGCCGCGCGCGCAGGACAAGCTGGTGCGCTGCACGGCAGGGGTGATTTTCGATGTGGCGGTGGATTTCCGGCGCGGCTCGCCGACGTTTGGCAAATGGGTGGGTGTGGAGTTGTCGGCGGCAAATGGGCGGCAGTTGCTGGTGCCGAAGGGCTTTCTGCACGGGTTCGTGACGAAGCTGCCGAACACCGAGGTGCAGTATAAATGCACCGATGTCTATGCGCCCGACTGCGATGGCGGCGTGCGCTGGGATGATCCTGAAATTGGGATTGAGTGGGGGCTGGCGGGGCCTCCGATCCTGTCGGGCAAGGATGCGGTTGCGCCCTTGCTGCGCGATGTGACCTCGCCTTTTGAGTGGGTTAAGCCATGAAGATTTTGGTCACTGGTGGCGCGGGCTTTATCGGCTCGGCGGTTGTGCGGCTGGCGGTTTCGCGCGGGCATGAGGTGGTGAACCTTGATGCGCTGACCTATGCGGCCTGTCTGGAGAATGTGGCCAGTGTGTCGGGGTCGAACCTTTACAGCTTTGAGCAGGCCGATATTCGCGATCGTGCGCGGCTGGATGAGATTTTTGCAACGCACCGCCCGGATGTGGTGATGCATCTGGCGGCGGAATCGCATGTGGATCGCAGCATTGACGGGCCGGGGGATTTCATCCTGACCAACATCAACGGCACCTATAACATGCTTGAGGCCGCGCGCGCCTATTGGGTGAGCGCGGGCAAGCCTGCGGGCTTCCGCTTTCACCATATCAGCACGGATGAGGTGTTTGGCTCGCTGGGTGCGACGGGGCAGTTCACCGAGGACACCTCTTACGATCCGCGCAGCCCCTATTCTGCCAGCAAGGCCGCGAGTGATCATCTGGTGCGGGCCTGGCATGAAACCTATGGCTTGCCGGTGGTGCTGACGAATTGCTCGAACAACTACGGGCCGTTCCATTTCCCGGAAAAGCTGATTCCGGTGGTGATTTTGAACGCTTTGGCGGGCAAGCCGTTGCCGATTTATGGCGATGGGTCGAACGTGCGTGACTGGCTTTATGTCGAGGATCACGCCGACGCTTTGCTGTTGGTGGTGGAAAAGGGCAAGCTGGGGCGCAGCTATAACATTGGCGGCGAGAACGAGCGCAGCAATCTGCAACTGGTGCGGACTTTGTGCGCGATTCTGGATGCCAAGCGGCCGAAAGCGCAGGGGTCTTATGCCGATCAGATTACCTATGTCACCGACCGGCCCGGCCATGACGCGCGCTATGCGATTGATCCCAGCCGCATCCGCGAGGAATTGGGCTGGCGGCCCTCGGTGACGGTGGAGCAGGGTTTGGAGAAAACCGTGCAGTGGTATCTGGACAACGAAGCCTGGTGGAAGCCGTTGCAGGCGCGCGCGGGTGTCGGCGTGCGGCTTGGGGTGAAGGCGTGAAAGTTCTGGTTTTTGGGCAGACCGGGCAGGTTGCGCGGGAATTGGCGCGGCGGTTGCCTTCCGGAGTTTCGGCAGAGTTTTTGGGACGCGCGCAGGCGGATTTGGCTGACCCTGCGGCTTGTGCGGCAGCGGTGATGGCCAGTGATGCCGATGTGGTGATAAATGCGGCGGCTTGGACGGCGGTGGATAAAGCCGAGACAGAGGAAGCGGCGGCATTGGTTGTGAATGGCGAGGCTCCGGGGGCTATGGCACGGGCTTGTGCGGCGCGGGGGGTGCCGTTTTTGCACATCTCGACCGATTATGTGTTCGATGGGGCTGGGGATCAGCCGTTTGGCGTCGATCATCCGACAGCACCTTTGGGGGCTTATGGTCGCACCAAACTGGCGGGCGAGCGCGCGGTTCAAGCCGCGGGTGGTGTGCATGTGATCTTGCGCACGTCTTGGGTGGTGTCGGCGCATGGCGCGAATTTCGTGAAGACCATGCTGCGGCTGGGTGCATCGCGCGACAGTCTGAATGTGGTGGCCGATCAGATCGGCGGGCCGACGCCTGCGGCGGATATTGCGGATGCGCTTTATGGGATGGCGGCGGGCTTGCTTGCGGGGAAAGCGGGCGGGGTGCAGCATTTTGCGGGTGCGCCGGATTGTTCCTGGGCCGAATTTGCGCGCGCGATCATGGCGCAGGCGGGGTTGGCCTGCGTGATCCATGAAATCCCGTCAAGCGCCTATCCGACGCCGGCCAAGCGGCCGTTGAATTCGCGGATGGATTGCAGCGGTTTGGCGACATTTGGCCTTGTGCGCCCGGATTGGCGCAGCGGGCTGGACAAGATTTTGCAGGAGTTGACGGCATGACACGCAAGGGGATCATTCTGGCGGGTGGCTCGGGCACGCGGCTGTGGCCGATCACCATGGGCGTGTCCAAGCAGTTGCTGCCGATCTATGACAAGCCGATGATCTATTATCCTTTGTCTGTCCTGATGCTGGGCGGTGTGCGCGAGATCGCCATTATCACCACGCCTGACGATCAAAGCCAGTTCATCCGGCTTTTGGGCGATGGCAGCCAATGGGGGGTTTCGCTGACCTATATCGTGCAGCCAAGCCCGGACGGATTGGCGCAGGCCTATTTGCTGGCCAAGGATTTTCTGGCAGGTGCGCCTTCGGTGCTGGTGCTGGGCGACAACATTTTCTTTGGCCACGGTCTGCCGGAAATTCTCGCCTCGGCTGCGGCAAAAGAGAGCGGTGGCACGGTGTTTGGCTATCGCGTGGCCGACCCCGAACGCTATGGGGTTGTGCAGTTTGATGCCGAAGGCAGGGTGCAGGCGATCATCGAAAAGCCCGAGGTGCCGCCGTCAAACTATGCGGTGACGGGGCTGTATTATCTGGACGGGCGCGCGCCGGAACTTGCCGCACAGGTGCAGCTTTCACCGCGTGGCGAGTTGGAGATCGCCGATCTGCTGGAGATCTACCGCGCCGAGGGCAGCCTGACGGTGGAGAAGATGGGGCGTGGCTATGCCTGGCTGGATACCGGGACGCATGGCAGCCTGCTGGACGCTGGGAATTTCGTGCGCACACTTGAGGCGCGGCAGGGCTTGCAGGTGGGCTGCCCGGATGAAATTGCCTATCGGGCGGGTTGGATCGGCAAGGATGCCCTGCGCGCGCGTGCGGATATTTTCAAAAAGAACGACTATGGCCGCTATTTGCTGGGAATTGCTTCAGAATAAGCGACAAATCTTCGCGCAGAAGTTGAAAATTGTCGCGGTGCTGCGAATTTTCTGCATTTTTCGCTAGCATTGTTTCGGAATCCTGCAAAACTAGACTTGTCAGGTTTAGTCTGATCAGGGCGTGGTGAAGATGATCGTCGGCATGGTGGTGAGCGCGATTTCAGGTGGGGTAACTGCTTTGGCAGTTTCGCTTGCGCATGACGCAGGCGCGCTGCAAGCGGCGCTGTCCTATCCGTTGGGCGGCATGATCGCGGTTATGGCCTTTGCTGCCGTTGCTTTCGGGCGCCAGACCTCGGATCGGTTCTGAACACAGCGGGCGATCGTTTGCTGAGCGGAGACAATGCTTTGGCATTTCGACCGTTTTGCCAGCGTGACTGATTCGCACGGCGATTCTGCGTTGCGTGCGCAGTATGCACTTGCAGCGGAAGCCATTTTATACCGCTCACGTCATGGTTGTGCTGGTTTCAAACATGGCAAGATCATGGCGGCAATATGGCCAAATAACTTGGTGAAAATGGCTTAAATATGTTCCCGGCATCGCAATAGCTGTCGCCAAGACCCCCGATAAACGGCTAAATTGCCTATGGGGGCGTACTTGTTAAGTGCGGCAAATGAACTGCTAAATTCTGATCGAATCCCGATGTTCGGGCGTTTGGTTTGTTTCCTGAATCCTACGTGATCGTGGGGCAGGGTAGCTGTGTTGTTTGCCGTTTGGTGACGCGCAATGACGATCAATTATCGAGAATTTTACAGTTTCCGCTCGGGTTCGGCTGATGCGGTGCGCCGCTCTGACGACGTGGCGGCTTCGCAGCTGGTTGTGGTCAAACCCACAGGTTGCGGGCCGTATCGGCGGTTTTTCAAGCGCGCCTTTGATGTGACGGCCATCGTTCTGGCAGCACCCGCTGTGGTGCCGATTGTGGCGATTGCGGCGGCTTTGGTGGCGCGCGATGGCGGCAGCCCGTTCTATTCGCAGATGCGCGTGGGCAAGGGTGGCAAACGGTTTCGGATGTGGAAGCTGCGCTCGATGGTGCGTGATGCGGATGCGCGGATGGAGGAATACCTTGCCGCCAATCCTGACGCGCGCATGGAGTGGGACAGCACGCAAAAGCTGAAGGCCGACCCGCGCATCACCCGTATGGGGAAGTTCCTGCGCAAATCGTCTTTGGATGAGTTGCCGCAACTGTGGAACGTGCTGGTGGGCGATATGAGCCTGGTGGGACCGCGGCCGATGATGATCAGCCAGCAAAGCCTGTATCCGGGGCAGGCCTATTACGCGCTGCGGCCGGGGATCACGGGCTATTGGCAAACCTCGGGGCGCAACCGCACCACGTTTGAGGCGCGCGCCTTGTTCGATGATGCCTATGAGGCGGATCTGTCGATGCTGACGGATGTGAAGGTGCTGGCAGCGACGGTTGGCGTCGTGGTGAACGGCACCGGCTACTGAGCTATGGCGATGCAAAAGCCCGCTTCAGGGGGTGAAGCGGGCTTTTGCATGCCTAAGGCCTTGGGGCGCGTGGATTAACCGATCACAGCGGCGGTCAGCACCAGTGCCAGCGTGACGCCTGCGGCGATGACGGCAAAGCGGGGCAGGCCAAAAATCGGGCGCTTGGGGTCGTCGATCAGGCGCAGGGCCGCGCTGCCGACGCGGCCTTTCGGCGCGCGGATTTCCGGGATGCAGACCACCGGTTCCAGATCAAGCTGGCGCTGCATCTGTGCTGCGGTGCGCACAACAGGTTTGGCAAGATCGAGCAGGAACGCCAGTGCTATGGCCCCCAGCAAGCTGGCAACGGCCCCGGCGATGGCGATTTTCTTTTTGCCGCCGCCGCTGGCGTAATCGGGCGACAGCGCACGGTCGAGCAGGGTGAAACGCTCGGATTGCTGCCGTTCGGCCAGGCGCTGCGTGGTCTCGGCCTCGGCCATGCGTTGCGTCACGTTGTCATACTGGCCCTGCAACTGCTGCAATTGGCGATCATAGCCTGCCAGCACCCGCTCTACCTCGGGTGTGGCGGCGAGGGCGGTTTCGACATCGGCCTTGCGGGCGTTGATCGAGGCGATCTGGGCATTCAGCACGTCAATCTGGGTCGCGATATCGTCGAGGCGGCGCTTGTCGGTCTCTCGCTGTTGGGGCTTGGCGGCGATGGCGGCCTGTTCCCCTTGCAAGCCGACAAGGTCTTGCGTGGCCTGCCGCAGATCATCAGACAGGCTGACGATTTCATCGCGGCGGGCGTCGGCAAGAGTCGGCATGGCGTTGGCGTTGGCGTTCTTGTAATCGGCGACTTCGGCTTCCAGTTTGCTGATCTGGTTGTAGATGCGCGCCTCTTCTTCCTTGAAGAAGGCCACATTCATGTCGGCGCGGTCGCGCTGACCTGCCGCACTTTGATCAAGAATGCCTTGCGCGAAATCATTCGCAAGCTCGGCTGCGGTGTCGGGATCGCCATAGCGGACCGAGATGATAATCGCCGAAATGCTGCGGCCTTGACCGAAAGCCTGACCGCCCGCGCTATCCACGGCCTGAAAGGTGACGGCGGTGCGCAAGGCGACAAGTTTCTCGTCGCTGGTCATCTGCGGCTGATCGGCGAAAAGATTGTGCCGCGCGACGACCGCTTTCAGCGCATCGCGGGTGGTCAGGCGCTGTTCGATGGTTTGCAGGATTTGCGCAGCGCCGCCGCCATCCGGTTGCGCCTGTGCGCCCGGCGCTGTCGGTTCTGCCACCTGCGCGCCCTCAATCTGGATCACGGCGGCGGTCTCAAACACATCGGGGCGGGATTTGGCGAAGATCACCGAGCCGAGCAGCCCGGCAAGGGTGATCAGGATGATCAGCCAGCGCCGTCGCAGCAGCAGGCTGACAAGTTCTTCGATGGATTGAATCTGGCCCATGGTTATGTCTTCGCGTAGCGGTAGCGGCCCGCGTTGAAATCTTGCGCGCGGTTCAGCACCACGCCCAGCAGGGGAAGCCTGCCTTCAAACAATCTCTCGCAGGCGCGGATTTCGTCGGGCGAGGTTTTTGAGCCATCGGTCACCAGCAGCACCGCATCGACCGAGGGGCCAAGCGCCAGCAGATCGTCATTCGCCAAGGCGGGCGGCAGATCATAGATCACCACCTCGGGATCAAGCTGTTCGATCATCGCGGACAGTGCCGTGACGGTATCGGGATCGTGCAGGGCTTCCGAGGCATAGGGGATCGGACGGGTGTTCAACCCCAGTGCAAGCGTGCGGCCAAAGCGGCGGAATTCGCTTTCCAGCGGCTGGTGGCCCGCAAGGAACGCGCCAAGGTCGATGTCGTCTTTCACGCCAAGGATCTGGGCGATCTCGGGGTGGCGCAGATCGAAATCCATCAAGACGGTGCGACTGGCTGGGCGGCGGGCGAGTGCGAAGGCCAGATTGGTCGCCACGAAGGACTTGCCGCAGCCATGGGTTGGAGAGGTGACGGCGATGCGCTTCCAGCCCTTTTCGGCCAGACCGCGCAGCAGACGGGTGCGCAGGATGTCAAATGCGGTGGCGGCGGGATGCGATGACGCTTCCAGAAACAAACCGTTTCCAGATTTGGCACGGGTGTCGGCCTGAATTGGGGTAAGCGATTCCCAGACACGGGCAGGGTTGAACAGGGCAGGCAGCGTGTTCGAAAAAATCTCGCGCCCGGTTTGCAGATCTGGCGAGACATCGTGTGGCGCTGTGGTTTGGCCGGTGCCAAACACGGAAATGCCGACAGATTTGCCGTCTTTGCGCGGGCCGCTGTGGTTGGCAGGCATGGCGCTAATCTCCAGATCTGCGAGGCTATGGGGCCGCGACGTCAAGATATTGTGTCTGCTCATCCGAAGGTCAGGCTCCTGGGCGATTGCGCCTGACGGGGCGCAATTTTGTAAACAAAGACCCAACCAAGGCTGGGGGTGGTGTCGAACGCCCTAAACCCAACCGCTGCACCCTGAGGTGCAGAGCAGCGCAAGATTCGTCCAAGCCCCCGCCTAGAAGGGATACACATAGCTGAACTGCCCCCGAATTGAAAGACTTGCAGGCCATGCTGCGGATGCCGCAGGGCATAGCCAAGGCGCAAACATGGCCTTAGGTTGGCGACAGATTAAGGGGCGCTGGATGCAGGATGCGGTGATTGATGCAGTGGTGATCGGGCGCAACGAGGGGGCGCGGTTGATCGGCTGTCTGCAATCGCTGCAAGGCCGGGTGCGGCGGCTGGTTTATGTTGATTCCGGCTCGACCGATGGGTCGGTTGCGGCGGCGCGGGCGTTGGGGGCAGAGGTTGTGGCGCTGGATATGCGGCACAGCTTTACCGCTGCGCGGGCGCGCAATGCTGGGTTGGCTGTGCTGGATGCGCCGGAATTCGTGCAGTTTGTCGATGGCGATTGTGTGGTGCAGCCGGGCTGGCTGGCGGCGGCTTTGGCTGGATTTTCCGGGCATCCGGCTGCGGTGGTGATCTGCGGGCGACGGCGTGAGCGGTATCCAGAGGCGTCGGTTTACAATCACCTGGCGGATATCGAGTGGGACACGCCGGTGGGGCGGGCAACTGCCTGTGGCGGCGATGCTTTGATGCGGTTTGCGGCGGTTCAGGCGGTGGGGGGGTATAATGCCGATCTGATTGCCGGAGAGGAGCCGGATCTGTGCCTGCGGTTGGGGCGTAGCGGGGGAGAGGTTTGGCGTATTGACGCCGAGATGACCCTGCACGATGCGAACTTGCGGCGGTTTGGTCAGTGGTGGCAACGCATGGTGCGCACGGGATTTGCCTTTGCCGAGGGGGCTGCACGCTATGGCGCGGCACCCGAGCGGCATTGGCTGACAGAAATGCGGCGGGCGATGCTGTGGGGGATGGCGCTGCCCATCGGCGTGGTTGTGGCGGGTTTGATCCATCCACTTGGGTGGGTTTTGGCGTTGATCTATCCTGTGCAGGTGGCGCGATTGGCGCGGCGCAACGGATGGGCCTGGGGGTTCTTCACGGTGATCGGCAAATTCGCCGAGGCGCGGGGCGTGCTCAGCTATTGGGGCAACCGTGTGCGGGGCCGCAGGCGGGGGCTGATCGAGTATAAGTAGTCAGCGCAGTTTCAGCGCCGCGATGATCTGCCCCGGCAGGATTGCAAAGCAGGCAGCATAGCGCGGGATCATCCGGCGCGGATCGGAAAGCGCGCGCCACAGCCACTCCATCGCGACGAGGCGCATCCAGCGCGGGGCGCGGGTCTGGCTGCCGGCGAGAAAATCGAGACCAGCGCCGAAGCTTGCAAAACCGGTGTGGGGGGCGTGGATGCGCCCCAAGGCCGCGATCACTTCTTGTTTGCCGGCGGGCAGCGCGATGACGCAAAAGCCGATGTCGGCGGCGTTCAAGCGCGCAAGGATCGCCTCGGCTTCCGGGCCTTGCGGGTCAAATCCCATCGGCGGAGCAATGGTCATTGCGATGTTCAGGCCGGGGATCTGGGCCTTTAGCGCGGTGGTCGCAGCAGCAAGGGCGGTGTCTGTCGTGCCGATCAGGGCAACGCGGCGCCCGGTTTGCACGGCGCGCAAGATCAGCGGGATCACCATATCTGAACCCGGCACCAGTTTGACGGGCCTGTGGGCCAGGCGCGACAGCCAGACGATCGGATTGCCATCGGCCACCACGAAATCTTGCGCGGCATAAACCGCCCGAAAGCTGGGCGAGGCGCGCAGTTTCACCAGATGATCAAGGTTGATCGTTGCCAAGGCAAAGCCCTGCTTGTCGGCAAAGCGCTGCCCGGCTGCGGCCAGAAGGGCTGCGCGATCAGGTATGTTGACCGTGATGGTGGTGGTATCGAACCGAAACTGCACTGGAATCCTCTTGCTTGCCCGCGCGCATCGCATGGGACCATGGCGGATGTATGGCGCGAAATCGGGACAAAGCGAACAATCTGTTTCGCACTTGCAGCGCAGAACACGTTGCATCGGTTTGGCGTTTTGGATTACCCACGCTGCATGAGCAACATCAGCAGTCATCGCCAATCGGTTGATCTGGCCCGCTTCCTTGCCTGTTTTGGCATCGTTGCGGCCCACGCCTATGCGTTGGAGGATGATTGGGTCGGGCATTTGTCGCTGGGGCTGTTTCTGGTGCTGACCGGATTTCTGGCGATGCAATCCTATCAACGCGCCGGGGGAAGCTATAAGTTCCGCTCTCGCGCTGTGCGGCTTGTGCTGCCGTGGCTGTTCTGGTCGGCGTTTTTCCGGCTGGTTGATCTGAAGGTCTCGGACTCGCCAGACAAGTGGCAAGTGCTGCACGACCCGTTGACGCTGTTCGTCGGGTCGGCGATTCATCTTTGGTTTTTGCCGTTCATCATGCTGGCGATGCTGCTGGTGAAGCCGGTTGGGCAGTTTGTGACCTCGCCCGTGCGGCTTGCCTGGGTGCTGTTTGGGCTTGTGCTGATTTCGGTGCCGATGTTCTGGGCGATGCATTACTACGCACCGCCGGCGCCTTTCCCGCAGTGGCTGTATTCGCTGCCGGTTTACACGCTGGGCCTGCTGGTGGGCGTGGCGCATCCGATGGCGCGTGCGGTCTGGCCGGTGATCGCGGGTGCGGCGATGGCTGTCGGAGCGTTTCTTGTCACAAATTCAGCGCCTTGGGCGTGGACGGTGTTTGCGGCTGTCGTGTTGTTTGAATGCTTTTGGCGCGTGCAGATGCAGCACAAGATGTTGCCAAAGCTGGGCCAGGCGGCATTTGGCATCTATTTGTTGCATCCGTTCTTCATGCTTGTGACCTACAAATTCGCAGGCCCCGATGTGGACCGGATGATTGCCACGCTCAGCACATTCGGCATGAGTTGGGCTGCCGTGGTGATCTTGCGGCGCATCCCGTTTTTTCTGCGCGTCACCTAAGCGCCAGCCTGCATTGGTCAGCGCGTTTCGATTGTGCTAAAACGCTGTCATTGCTGATAGAAAGCTGAACCGCGCCGTGGCCTCGCCGAATATCCTTGCGTATCTGATGCTGTTTGTCTGGCCCATGGTGAGCTGGCAGCTTTGGCGACGGCTGGACCCGGCCCGGGCGCTGATCTGGACGGTGCTGGGCGGTTATCTGATCATGCCGCCGCTGACGGTGATCAACTTTCCGATCATTCCCGATCTGGACAAGACCACGATCCCGAACCTGATCGCCTGGTGCGGTGCTTTGTATGTCGCGCGCGACAAGGTCAGCTTTCTGCCCGAGGGGCGGATCGGTAAGGCACTGATCCTGATGTATATCCTCTCGCCGTTTGCCACGGTTTTGACCAACACCCAACCGTTGTATTTCCAAGCGGGTTCCGTGCAGGGCATGAAGATTTACGATTCGGCGGCGGCGGTGGCGAACCAGTTCATCGCGTTGTTGCCGTTCTTTCTGGCGCGGCGGTATCTTGGCACGCCAGAGGGGATGCGCGCGGTAATAGAGGCGCTGGTGCTGGCGGGGCTGTGGTATTCGGTGCCGATGCTGATCGAGGCCCGGTTCTCGCCGCAGATGAATGTGTGGGTTTACGGGTTTTTCCAGCATGATTTCTTCCAGACCATCCGGCAGGGCGGCTATCGCCCGGTGGTGTTCCTGCCGCATGGGCTTTGGGTGGCGTTCTTTGCGTTGATGTGTCTGCTTTCGGCTGTGGTGTTGTTGCGCGACACCACAGCCGAGACGCGCCCAAAGGCTGTGCTGATCGCGCTGTATCTGGCGTTCATGCTTTATGTCTGCAAAAGCGCGGGCGTTGCGGTTTATGCGCTGTGTCTGACGCCGTTGTTGCTGCTGGCAAGTTGGCGGGTGCAGGTGCTGATTGCAGCGGCGGTGACGGTGCTGGTGATCAGTTATCCGATCTTGCGCGGTCTGCATCTGGTGCCGATGCAGCAGATCGTCGATTTTGCAAACGGCTTCAGCGCAGATCGGGCGGGATCGTTGCAGTTCCGGATCGACAACGAGGAAGAGCTGTTGGCGCGGGCGCAGGAAAAGGCGCTGTTCGGCTGGGGCGGCTATGGCCGTGCGTTTCTGCATGATCCGATCACCGGGCAAATGACGACGATTGCCGATGGGGCGTGGATTATCGTGATGGGCACCTACGGCTGGATGGGGTTCATTGCCGAATTTGGCCTGACCGGCCTGCCGCTGCTGATCCTGGGGCGCGCGGCCTTGGCGCGGCAGGGCGCGGTGTTCAACCGATACACCGCAGGGTTGGCGCTGATTTTGGCGGCGAATATGGTCGATCTTTTGCCCAACGCAACGCATATTCCGTTCACATGGCTGATGGCTGGCGGGCTGTTGGGCGAGGCCGAGCGGATGCGGCGCTTGCGGTTGGCGCAGGGCCATGCGGTGCTGGGCCGCGATGTGCGCGGCGGCACGAACAAGCGGACGGTCATTTGATGCGGGTTGATATCGGCATTTTCGCCCACAACGAGGCAAGCGGCATTGCGGCGATGGTGGCGCGGCTGTTGGCGCAGGATATTTTGCAGGATGCGTCGTTTTCGGCACGGATTGTTGTGCTGGCGAATGGCTGTTCGGATGACACAGTGGCGCGGGTGGTTGGGGTCGAAGTGGCCGATCTGCCTGAGGGCGGCAAGTCGCGGACATGGAACCGCTTTGTGCATGATCTGGCGCGGCCGGATGCGGATGTCCTGGTGTTTGCCGATGCAGATATTGCGTTCTGCGATGCCGGGGCGCTGCGGCGCCTTGTGCAGGCGCTGGGCGCGCGATGGGTGATCAACAGTCAGCCGGTGAAAGACATCGTGGCCCGTCCCGAGCGCCTTTCCGCGATGGACAAGATCATTGCGGCCGCCGGGGGGGGCTTGGATGATTGGCAGACGGCGATCTGTGGGCAGCTTTATGCGATGCCGGCAGCGGTGGCGCGGCGCTTTCATCTGCCGATTGGCTTGCCGGTGGAAGATGGCTTTTTGCGTGCGATGGTGCTGACCGATGCGCTGAGCGGGCCGGAAGATTTCAGCCGGATTGGCGGGGCCGAGGGTGTTTCGCATATCTACGCCTCTGAACGCTCGATTGGCGGGCTGATCCGGCATCAGGTGCGGATTGTGATCGGCTCGGCGGTGAATTTCGCGGCGTTTGGTGCGTTGATGGCGGTGCCTGCGCCTGCACGGCACGCGGAACTGGCGCGGGCGGCGGGGGCGCAGGATTGGCTGGGGGCGGCGCTGCGCGCAGGTTTGCCGCGCTGGCCGTTCGGATTTGTGCCGTGGCATTTTCTGACCAAGCGGTTGGCGCGCGCGGCGGCACATCCGCGTGATCTGCTGCGGCCCAAGCGGCTGCTGGTGACGGTTTTGGGCTTTGGCTTTGATCTGGTGGTCTATGTCCGGGCACAGTGGGCGATGTGGCGCGGCACGGGTGTTGGGCACTGGTAGCCGGTTTTTGCGAAACTTTGCCATATCCGGGCCGTATTGTTTCGGTAGGGCGGGATTGTTCAAAGCCCTTGCACCCGCCATCTCTGCCTGTGTGAGGGTATGATAACCGTGGGTTTTGCGTAAAGTGTTGAGGCCTGCTTTCGGGGCGTCCCGCAGGCGGCGAGAAAGAGAAGACGGATGAGCGAAGATTTCGATCCAGTGGATATCAGCGAAAACGACATCGCTGTGGTGGGGATGGCTGCGCATTTGCCGGGTGCCGCAGATATCGCCGCATATTGGGCCAATCTTGCGGGCGGTGTGGAATCGATCCGGGTGCTGTCTGAGGCGGAATTGCTGGCGGCGGGCGAGTCTGCGGCGCGTATGCGCAAGGCCAATTATGTGCCCGCGGCGGCCGTGTTGGACGGGTTTGAGCAGTTTGACGCAGATTTCTTCGGCTTTTCGCCCAAGGAAGCCGCGATCATGGACCCGCAGCACCGCCAGTTCCTTGAGGTGGCGTGGGAAGCATTGGAAAATGCAGGTCATCCGCCCGAGAATTTCCCCGGGTCTATCGGGGTTTACGCAGGCTGCGGCATGGGCAGCTATTTCTATTTCAACCTGTGTTCCAACCGCGATCTGGTCGATCAGACGGGCATGTTCCTGCTGCGCCACACCGGCAATGACAAGGATTTTCTGGCCACCCGGGTCAGCCATATCTTTGATCTGAAAGGCCCCTCGATCAACCTGCAAACCGCCTGTTCAACGTCGCTGGTCGCCGTGCATTTCGCGACGCAGGCGCTGCTGAACGGCGAATGCGATATGGCGCTGGCGGGCGGTGTGACGATCGAATTGCCCCATGCGCGCGGCTATCTGTTCACCGAGGGCGAGATTCTGTCGCCCGATGGCCATTGCCATGCCTTTGATCACCGCGCCGAGGGCACGGTGTTTGGCTCGGGCGCTGGGGCGGTGGTGCTGCGGCGCGCCCGCGATGCGATCCGCGATGGCGACCATATCTGGGCGATCCTGAAGGGCTCGGCGGTGAATAATGATGGTGCGGCGAAAGCGGGCTATCTGGCGCCCTCGGTTGATGGGCAGGCCAAGTGCATCGCCGAAGCGCAAGGGATTGCGGGGATTGCTGCGGCAGACGTGTCTTATGTGGAATGTCACGGCACAGGCACCTATCTGGGCGACCCGATTGAGGTGGCGGCGCTGACGCAGGCGTTCCGGCAGACCACCGATGCGGTGGGGACGTGCCGCATAGGCTCGGTCAAGACCAACATCGGGCATCTGGATACGGCAGCGGGTGTGGCCAGCCTGATCAAGGTGGCGCTGTCGCTGCATCATCGGCAACTGCCGCCGAGTCTGGGCTATGAGGCGCCGAACCCGTCGATTGATTTTGAGAGCAGCCCGTTTCGGGTGAATGACCGTCTGACCGATTGGGTCAGCAAGGGGCCTCGTCGGGCGGGGGTGAACTCGCTTGGTGTCGGGGGGACAAATGCGCATGTGGTGCTGCAAGAGGCACCTGCGCGCATGGCAGGAGAGCAAAGCCTGTGGCCGTTCCAGCCGATTGTGATCTCGGCCAAATCCAAGGCTGCACTCGATGCTGGGGCGGCCCGGTTGGCGGGCCATCTGCGCGCGGATGCGTCGCAGGATCTGGCCGATGTCGCCTATACGTTGAAGGAAGGCCGTCGCGCGTTTGAAAAGCGCCGGGTGCTGGTGGCAGGATCGCATGACGAGGCGGCCGATCTGCTGGAAGGCCGCGATGCGCGCCGGGTGTTCAACCACGACTATCTGGGCGAGAACCCCGAGGTGGTGTTCATGTTTCCCGGCGGCGGCGCGCAATACGCGGGCATGGCGCGGGATATTTACGCGACCGAGCCGGTGTTTGCCGATTGGATGGACAAGGGCTTGGCGGTTTTGCAGCCGAAGCTGGACTACGACATCCGTGCGCTTTGGCTGCCCGAAGCGGGGGCGGAAGCGGCTGCGGATGAGCGGTTGAAGCGGCCTTCGGTTCAGTTGCCGCTGATCATGATCACAGAATACGCGTTGGCGCAGCTGTATATGTCTTGGGGTGTTTCGCCAACGGTTCTGGTTGGGCACTCGATGGGCGAAAACACGGCTGCCTGTCTTGCGGGCGTGATCGGGTTTGAAGATTGCATTGGCCTTGTGCATCTGCGCGGCACGTTGTTTGACACCATCGCGCCGGGTGGCATGCTGTCTGTGCCCTTGGCAGAAGCCGATCTGCGCCCCTGTATCACCGGCGATCTTGATCTTGCGTCGGTCAATGCGCCGGGGCTTTGTGTGGTATCTGGCCCCGATCATGCGCTGTTGGCATTGGCCGAGACGTTGGCGCAGGCCGATGTGCAGACACAGCGTGTCGCGATTGACATTGCAGCACACAGCCGGATGCTGGAGCCGATCTTGGCGCGGTTTGGTGCGTATCTTGCAAGCATTCGGCTGAACCCGCCGCAGATTCCAATCATCAGCAACCGATCTGGCGTGCGCTTGACCGATGCCGAGGCGACGAGCCCCGAGTATTGGGTGCAGCATTTGCGCAATACCGTGCATTTTCAGGCCTGTATGGCCGATCTGATGGCCGAGCCGGGGCGGGTGTATCTGGAAATGGGGCCGGGGCGCGCGCTGTCGTCGCTGGCGCAGGCGAATGGTGTGGCGCAGGGGCAGGTGATTGCGGCGCTGCGACACCCCGAGCATAAGATGGCCGATGACGCCTGGCATGTGGCGACCATCGCGCGGCTTTGGGCCTGCGGCGTGCCGGTGGATTGGGAGCCGATCTGGGGCGGTGCTGCGCGCAAGCGGGTTGTGCTGCCGACCTATGCGTTTCAGCGCAAACCGTATTTCATCGAACCGGGCAAGGGCGCAGAGGTTGAAGCCGCAGCGCTGCCCGCGCGGATTGATGACATCGGCCAATGGGGCTGGGTTCCGCATTGGCGACCTGCGGCAACAGGGTTTGATTTTGCCGCGGATTTCGCGGATGCCAAGCCCGAAAGCTGGCTGATTTTTGTGGATACAGAAGGACTTGGCGCGGAGTGTGCGGTGGCTTTGCGTGCCGGCGGGCATCAGGTGACCACAGTGCGCGCGGGCGATGCTTTTGGCCGTGATGGCGAGGGCGGCTATGTTTTGGCGCCTGAGCGTGGGCGCGAAGGCTATGATCACCTGATCCGTGATCTGGTGGCCAAGGGCCATACACCCAGCCGCATCGCGCATTTCTGGCTGGTGACCCGGGGGCAGGATTTCCGCCCCGGCTCCAGCTTTTTTCACCGCAATCTGGAGCAGGGTTTCTACAGCCTGATGTTTCTGGCGCAGGCGATGGCCGAGGAAAATCTGCCGCGGCCCATCCATATGACGGTGGCCACGACGGGCGCTGTGCAAGTGAAAACCGAGCCGCTGGCTGATCCTGAAAAGGCGACGGTGCTTGGCCCGGTGCGGGTGATCCCGCGCGAATTGCCGGGGGTTTCGGTTTCTACGTTGGATGTGGTGCTGCCACCGCTGCCGCGCCGTGGCAAGCCTGCGTTGCAACCCTTGGCCGAACAGGTGCTGGAAGACCTTTTGGCGGGGCCCTCGGCTGCTGTTGCGGCGCTGCGCGGTGAAAAACGCTATGAATTGGGGCTGAAGCCTGCCGCTTTGCCCGACGAGACGCTTAGCCTGCCACAGGGCGCGCATGTGTTGATCACGGGCGGCTTCGGCGGCATCGGGCTGACCATTGCAGAGGACCTGATCCGGCGTCACGGCGCGAAAATCACCTTGATCGCGCGGCGCAATTTGCCAGAGCGCGGCACTTGGGCAAAATATCTGGCAACGCATGATCCGTCCGGGCCGATTGCGCGCCGGATTCTGGCGTTGCAGCGCCTGGAGGCATTGGGGGGCGAGGTTTTTGTGGCCCCCGCCGATGTCTGCAACATGGAGGACATGCGCGGCGCGCTTTCGGCGGGTGTGCAGCGGTTTGGCCCGGTGCGCGCGGTGATCCATGCCGCAGGCGTGGTCGATGACGGCCCGCTGATGTTGAAAACCTCCGCGCAGGTCGAAGAGGTTTTTGCGCCCAAACTGCACGGAACTTTGGTGTTGGATCGGTTGTTCCCGGATGGTGCGATTGATCTGATGGTGGTGTTTTCCTCGACCTCGACCGTCACGGGGCCTGCCGGGCAGATCGACTATGTTGCGGCGAATGAGTTTTTGAACGCCTATGCAAAATCGCGCAGCGGCGGGAAAACCAAGGTGGTGGCGCTGAACTGGGGGATCTGGGCGGGCGTCGGCATGGCGGCCGAGGCTTTGGCTGACCGCACCGGCACTTTGCCTGCGCCTCGGCTGCCGATCAATGCGCCGATGCTGGACGAGGCAAGCTTTGATGCACAGGGGAATCGCCTTTTCACAGCCGCTTATGCCGTGGATCGCTGGGTGCTGGACGGGCATCGCACGGCCTCGGGGCAGGCGTTGATCCCGGGCACCGGCACGATTGAGATTGCCGCAGAAGCCCTGCGCGCACAGGGCGAAACCGGCGCGTTCGAGTTGCGCGATCTGTATTTTTTCCGCCCGCTTGACGTGTCTGAGACTGAAGCACGGCACATTCGGGCCACGCTGTCGCGCAGCGATGAGGGCTATGGGTTCGAGTTGCGCTCGGGTGTGAACGTCAAGGGGCGCTTGGGGTGGCAGTTGCATGCTCAGGCGCGTGCGATACCGGTCGCCGCCGCGCAGCCCCGCATCGACGTGTTAGAGATTGCCGGGCGACTGCCTGCGGCGGAAACGGGCGTCGGCCTGCGCAGCCCGCAAGAGCATCATCTGGCCTTCGGGCCGCGCTGGCGCGTGCTGCAATCGCGTGCGATTGGCGCGGGAGAGGGCTTGGCGCGGCTGGCGTTGCCTGCCGAATTTGCCCCCGAGGTTGAAAGCTGGATGCTGCACCCGGCGCTGATGGATCTGGCGACGGGTTGGGCGATGGGGCTGATTGCCGGTTATCAACCCGATCATCTGTGGGTGCCGGTGTCCTATACCCGCATCCGCGTGTTGCGCACGCTTCCGGCGCAGATCGTGTCTTGGGTGCGCAATGCTGCGGACAACCGGGCTGGCGTCTCGACCGCGAGTTTTGATGTCACTCTGGCCACGCCCGAGGGCGAGGTTTGTGTGGAAATTGAGGGCTTTAACATTCACCGGCTTGACGGCGGTCTGACCTTCACCGCCCCCGATGCGCGCGAGTTGAGCTATGATGATGCGGTGGCAAAGCCGGTGTCGCCTGCCGAGGAGCGCCTGCTGCATGCCTTCAGTCTGGGCATCCAGCCCGCAGAAGGTGCCGAGGCGTTTGCCCGTGCGGTGGCGCAGGCGGGCAGCCAGATCATCGTCTCCAGCCTGAACCTTCCCGATCTGATCCGCCAGACCGCCGCGGCAGAGGCCGCAAAGACCGAGGGCAAGGCGTTTGAACGCCCCGATCTGGACACAGCCTATGTCGAGCCGCGCAATGATGTGGAGCGCACTTTGGTCGGGTTCTGGCAAGATTTGCTGGGGGTGGCGCAGGTGGGGGTCGAGGACAGTTTCTTCGATCTGGGCGGGCACAGTCTGATCGCAGTGCGGCTGTTTGCGATGGTGAAGAAGACCTATCGGGTGGATTTCCCCATCTCGGTGCTGTTCGAGGCACCGACCATTGCGCGCTGTGCGGCGTTGATCATCGCCCAAATCGGCGATGTGGGTGGCGAGACGCCGGCAAAACTGGCTGCACCAGCGCGGCGGTTTACCCATCTGGTGCCGATGCATCAGGGCGAGGGCGGGGCGAAACAGCCGTTCTTCCTTGTGGCGGGCATGTTTGGCAACGTGCTGAATTTGCGGCATCTGGCGCAGCTTTTGGGCGGGGATCGTCCGTTCTACGGCCTTCAGGCGCGCGGGCTTTACGGCGATGCCGCACCGCACGCAAGCCTGCCCGAGGCTGCGGCGGATTACATCGCCGAACTTCGGCAGGTGCAGCCGAAGGGCCCGTATATGTTGGGCGGGTTCTCGGGTGGTGGGCTGACCGCATGGGAGATGGCGCGGCAACTGGAGGCTGCGGGCGAGGTGGTCTCGCTGGTGGTTCTGCTGGATACGCCTTTGCCGATGCGCCCCGGCTTGCGCCGCGCCGACAAGGCGTTGATCAAGCTGGCAGAGTTGCGTGCCAAAGGCCCCGGTTATCTGGCCGAATGGGCGCGCAAGCGGTGGGAATGGGAGCGGCAGAAGCGCCAACCGCAAGCGGTGGCTCAGGTCGATGCGCAGTTCCATAACGCAGCGATCGAGGCGGCCTTTCGGGCTGCCCTGCCGCAGTATCAGATGACCACCCGGCGCGGCGCGACGGTGCTGTTCCGCCCGCCGCTGGATCGGCATTGGGCGGTGACGGCGGGCAACTGGGTGTCACAGGCGAAGGAATATGTGTTTGACGACAATGATCTGACGCAGTTTGCCCCCGCCTTGGTGACGATAGAAGTGCCCGGCGACCATGACAGCATGGTGCTGGAGCCGAACGTGCGGGTGCTGGCGGCAAAGCTACGGGCGGTGATCGCCGAGGCCGAGAATGCGGCGTCCAACGTCACCCCGCTTGCGACTGCGGCGGAATAGCCATGGCAGGGCTGCTGACGGTTTTGCTGAACTGGCGCTCGGCCGAGATGACGCTGCGGGCGGCGGACGCGGCACTTGCGGCGTTGGACGGCATCGCGGGCGCGCTGGTGATCGTTGACAACGACTCGGGCGACGGCTCGTTTGAGGCGATGCGTGCCGAGGTGCGCAAACGCGGCTGGGATCAGGGGCCGCAGGCGGTGCGGGTTTTGCAATCGGGGCACAATGGTGGCTTTGGGGCGGGCAACAACTTTGGCATCCGCGCCGGAATGCCTGACGGCAGCGCACCAGATTTTGTTTACATCCTGAACTCTGATGCCTTCCCTGAAGGCGATGCCATCCGCGCGCTGTTGCAGCATTTGCAGGCGCATCCCGCCACGGGATTTGCAGGCAGCTTCATTTATGGCGACGATGGCACGCCGCACCGCACCGCGTTCCGCTTTCCGTCGATTGCGTCAGAGTTTGAGGGCCAGATACGCTTTGGCCCGATCAGCCGGCTGTTGAACCGCTGGATCGTGGCGCAGCCTGTTCCGCAAACAACAGGCCGGGTTGATTGGCTGGCGGGCGCAAGTCTGATGATGCGTCGGGCGGTGCTGGATCAGATCGGCCTGTTTGACGAACAATTCTTCCTGTATTTCGAGGAAACCGATCTGTGCAGGCGTGCCGCGCAGGCGGGCTGGCCGACCGATTATGTTGTGGAAAGCCGGGTGATGCACATCGGCTCGGTTTCGACGGGCATGCGGGAATGGTCGCGGATACCGCAGTTCTGGCTTGATAGCCGCTTGCATTACTTCGCGAAAAATCATGGTGCGGCATATGCCGCCGCCGCTACGCTGGCGCTGATCGCCGGGGGTGTCCTGTGGCGCGCGCGGCTGCTTTTTCAGCGGAAAGACCGCGGCGATCCACCGTTGTATCTGACAGACCTGACCCGCCACGCCCTGCGTGCGGCGCTGAACCCGATTTGCGGCAAGCCTGCCGCTTTTGCAAAATCACCCCGCAGCACGCGCGGGTAAGGATGCCAAGATGACTCAGTTTTCCGCCTACCTGATCGGCAATGAGACCCTGACCCTGCAATGCGGCGAAATGCTGTTGGCGCGCGGGCACAGTTTGGCTGCTGTGGTGACGCGCAACGCCGATGTGCGGCTTTGGGCGCAAGGCAAAGGGCTGCGGGTGGAGGGATATGGCGCTGATCTGGCGCAGCGGTTGGGCGAGCGGGTGGATTGGCTGTTGTCGGTGGCCAATCTGTCGGTGATCGGGCCGCAGGTTCTGGCGTTGGCCGGGGGGGCGGTGAACTTTCACGACGGGCCGCTGCCGGGCTATGCCGGGTTGAACGCGCCGGTCTGGGCAATTCTGAACGGCGCGCGCCAGCATGGGATTTCCTGGCATCTGATCGAAGGCGGCGTCGATGAAGGCGACGTGCTGGAAAGCCGCAGCTTTGACATCGCGCCGCAGGACACAGCACTTACGCTGAACACCCGTTGCTTTGAAGGGGCGATGGAGAGTTTTCCCAGCGTTTTGGCACAGTTGGAAAGCGGCGCTTTGCAGCGCAAGCCGCAGGATTTAAGCCAGCGCCACCTGTATCTGCGCGATGATCGCCCCGCTGCGATGGGGCGGATTGATTTTACCCAACCCGCCGAAGCGGTTGTGCGGTTGGTGCGGGCCTTGGATCATGGCCGCTACTGGAACCCGTTGACCACGGCGAAAATCGCCTGTGCGGATCGGATTTTGAACGTTGGGGCTGCGGAAATCGCTGAGGGCGCGGGTGCGCCGGGGCAGGTTTTGCGGGCGGATGCGGCGGGTCTGGTGGTGGCGTGCGGGGTTGGCGCGGTGCGCCTGCTGCGGCTGAGTTGTCAGGAAAAGGGCCTGCCGGTTGCGGCAGAAACGATCCGCGATGCGGTGCTGTCAGCGGATGTCGCAGGGCTGACCGAACTGGGCCAAAGCCTTGCCAAGGCCGAGCCTGCCTTGCGCAAGGCCCTGAAATCTATGGCGCCCGCAGCACTTGGCCATGCAAGCGCGCTGCCTGCCGATTGGCACAGCCTGCCGCTTGTCGCAGGTTTGGCCGATCTGGCGCTGGCGGCGGCTTTGGCCTTGGGCGCGGGGTCGGTTGATCTGGCGCAGGCGGCGCAGGGGCGGGCGGGCTATGCCGCGGGCTGGCGTCCGCTGCGGGTGACGGTTGCGGGCAGTCTGGCGCAGGCGCGCGCCGGGTTGGATCTTGGCATGAAACCGGGCTTCGCGCTGGATCTGATGACGCGCGATGTGACGCTGGCAGGGCTGCAATGCCCGCAGGTGGGGGTTGCGGAAAGCGGCCCGATTGCCGGAACGGTTGCAACTTTGACGCCGACTGCGCTGCATTTTGACGCCAATCGCCTGTCCGTGTCCGAGGCGCAGGCCCTTGCCGCGCGGCTTGCTCATCTGCTGGCGACCCTCGCCAAAGCCGCGCCCGATGCGCCGCTTGCCAGCCTGTCAACCCTGACGGATGCCGAGCGTGATCAGGTGCTGCACGGCTGGAATCAGACCAAAACGCCATACGATTCAAGCCTTTGCGTGCATCAGGCGTTTGAGCATCAGGTGCAGCGCAGCCCCGATGCGGTGGCCTTGGTGTGCAACGATCAAAGCCTGACCTACGCCGCGCTGAACGCCCGCGCCAACCGGGTGGCGCATGTGCTGATCGGCATGGGCGTCGCGCCGGGCGTGCTGGTGGGGCTGTGCGTGCAGCGCAGCCTTGATCTGCTGGTGGGCGCTTTGGCGATCCAGAAGGCGGGTGGGGCCTATGTGCCGATGGACCCAAGCTATCCGGCCGACCGTATTGCCTTGTATATCGAGGATTCTGCCTGCCCGGTGATCGTGACGCAAAGCGATATTGCAGCGGGTTTGCCAAGCCATCAGGCGCAGGTGCTGGCCTTGGATACCGATGGCCGCGTCGGCCAAGCCAGCGTCGATAACCCTATATCTGGTGTCACCTCGGCTGATCTGGCCTATATGATCTACACTTCTGGCTCTACCGGGCGGCCTAAGGGGGTGATGGTCGAGCATCGCAACGTCGCAAATTTCTTCACCGGGATGGATCAGCGGATTGGTGCGCAGGCGGGCGTTTGGCTGGCCGTGACCTCGCTTTCCTTCGATATTTCGGTGTTGGAGCTGTTCTGGACGCTGGCGCGCGGCTTCAAGGTGGTGCTGACCAGCGACGAAAACCGCTCTCTGGTGTCGGGGGGCGCGATTGCCTCGGCGCAGAAGATGGATTTCTCGCTGTATTACTGGGGCAATGACGACGGGGCGGGGCCGAAGAAATACGAGCTGCTGCTGGAGGGGGCCAAGTTTGCGGACACCCACGGCTTTTGTGCCGTCTGGACGCCCGAGCGGCATTTTCACGCCTTTGGCGGCCCCTATCCGAACCCAGCGGTGACCGGGGCGGCGGTGGCTGCGGTGACGAAAAACATCGGCGTGCGGGCCGGGTCTTGCGTGATGCCGCTGCACCATCCGGCGCGGATTGCCGAGGAATGGGCGGTGATCGACAATCTGACCAACGGCCGCGCCGGGGTGGCGGTGGCGTCGGGCTGGCACCCGGATGATTTCGTGCTGCGCCCCGAAAATACGCCGCCGAACAACAAAGCGGCGATGTTTGCCGCAGCCGATCAGGTGCGCCGGTTGTGGCGCGGTGAGAAGGTGGGTTTTCCGACTGCGGACGGTGGGGTGTTCGAGTTGATCAGCCAGCCGCGTCCGGTGTCGAAAGAGCTGCCGCTGTGGGTGACAACGGCGGGCAATCCCGACACCTGGCGCGAGGCCGGGGCGATTGGCGCCAATGTGCTGACGCATCTTCTGGGACAGTCGATTGACGAGGTTGCAGGCAAGATTAAGCTTTATCATCAAGCGCTTCGCGAGGCCGGGCATGATCCGGCGGATCGTACGGTGACGCTGATGCTGCACAGCTATATCGCACGCGACCGCGAGCAGGCGCGCGCGGTGGCGCGTGGGCCGATGAAGGATTATCTGCGCTCGGCTGCGGCCCTGATCAAGCAATACGCCTGGGCGTTTCCAGCGTTCAAAAAGCCGCAGGGCATCTCAAACCCGATGCAGATTGACCTGCAATCGCTCAGTTCTGAAGAGACCGAGGCGATCCTCGACTTTGCCTTCCAGCGCTATTTTGAGGAGTCCGGCCTGTTCGGCACCGTCGATGACGCGCTGGCGCGGGTTGAGCAGTTGAAGCGGATCGGGGTGGGCGAGGTGGCCTGTCTGATCGACTTTGGCATCGCCACCGAACAGGTGATGGAGGGGCTTTATCCGTTGGCCGAAGTGGTCAAACGTGCCAATGCGGGCGGCGGCGTTGCCGAAGATGATTTCTCGATCGCGGCGCAGATTGTGCGGCATGGGGTCAGCCATCTGCAATGCACGCCGTCGATGGCGCGGATGATCATTATGAACGATGAGTCACGTTTGGCGTTGGCAGGCGTGAAAACCGTGATGCTGGGGGGCGAGGCTTTGCCCGGGGCGCTGGTGGGCGATCTGCGGCAGGCGACGCGCGCGCGGGTTTTGAACATGTATGGCCCGACCGAGACGACGATCTGGTCCTCGGTCGAGGAGGTCGGTGCGGTGGACGGTGTCTGCAATATCGGCACGCCCTTGGCGAACCAGCAGGTCTATGTGCTTGACGACGCTATGAATCCCGTAGCACCGGGGGTCGCGGGTGAGTTGTGGATTGGCGGCGACGGTGTGACGCGCGGCTATTGGCAGCGGCCCGATCTGACCGCAGAGCGATTTGTGAACGATTGTTTTGTGTCACCAGATCGCGCCTGCGCTTGGGGGGCGCGGATGTATCGCACCGGCGATCTGGTGCGCTGGCGGGCGGATGGCAAGGTCGATTTTCTGGGGCGCACTGATCATCAGGTCAAGCTGCGCGGCTACCGGATCGAGTTGGGAGAGATTGAATCGGTGCTGGAAGCGCAACACGGCGTCCGGCAGGCCGTGGTGATGGCACGTGAAGACACACCGGGAGATCTGAGGTTGGTGGCCTATGTCGTCGGCCCTGCGACTGAAACTGCGCTGCGGGTCGGTCTGGCGGACGTTTTGCCCGAACATATGATTCCTGCGCATTTTGTGACCCTTAAGGCGTTTCCGCTGACACCGAACCGCAAGGTAGATCGCAAGGCGTTGCCTGCTCCGCGGAAAGAAGCGTTGCAAACTCAGGGGTTTGTGGCGCCTGTGTCTGACATCGAGGCGCAGATCGCGGCGATCTGGGCACGGGTGTTGGGGGTGGCAAAGGTGAGCGCGAAGGATAATTTCTTCGCACTCGGCGGCCATTCCTTGCTGGCGGTTCAGGTGCACCGCGAAATTCGCGACAGCCTTGGGGCAAGCAAACTGTCGATCACCGACATTTTCCGGTTTCCTGTGTTGCAGGCTTTGGCGGCGCATCTGGATGAGCGGCCGAAAGTGGCTGTTGTCGCTACCTCGGATCGCGCCGATGCGCGTGCCGATGCGATGGCGCGGCGGCGGGCGATGCGTGGGTTGGCCGGTGTCTGATATTGCGGCGCGGTTGCGCAGACTGTTGCCGGCTGGTGTGAGTTTGGCCAGCGCAAGCGCACCGCAACCGCTGTGGCCCGGAGAGCGCTTGCCCGGTGCAACACAGGCAAGGTTGGTCGAGTTTGCGTCGGGCCGTGCTGCCGCGCGCCAAGCGATGCAAGCCTTGGGGCGTGACCCGGTGGCGATTGCCATCGGGCCTGACCGCGCGCCCGAATGGCCTGACGCGATCACCGGCAGCATCAGTCATTGTGCGGGCGCCTGTCTGGCGGTGGTTGGGTTGACGACCGCCTACGTTGGGCTTGGGCTTGACGTTGAAGTGCTCGCACCCCTGCCGCAAGACATCTGGGATACGGTGCTGCGACCCGAGGAGAAGCGTGAAGTCGAAGCCATGCCGAACGCCCAGCAGGGGCAGCAGGCACTGCGCATATTCGTGGCAAAGGAGGCGGCCTATAAAGCGCAGTATCCGGTGACACGGCGGCTTTTTGATTTTCAGACGCTGCGTATAATCTGGCAGGATGAAGGGTTTCGCGCAGTCTTCCGGCAATCTGTGTTGCCGATTGAAAAAGAATTTCAGATAGATGGGCGCATGGCAGAAAACCCGCAACACGTTGCCGCCATCTGTTGGCTGCCTACTGCGTGAACATGCCAAAAGTCGCGAGCGGCACGCGTTGTAGCATCGAGCGATAGACCACCGAATAGATCCCCTCGCCGCTGACGTCGTCAGGGTCGTAAATGCGCAGGGTGGTGGTGCTGCCATCCGGGCTGTGCGATCCGCGCGCGCCAACAATCACGACGTAGTGTCCCGATGATCCGCTGCCACGCTGAAACGCACTGGGATTGTGCAGCAATTCCAGCATGATGGGCCCGTTGCGCAACAATGCGATCAGTGCGGCGACTGGCCAGCTTTGTGGCGGCTGATAGCGCAGCCGATGCAGTTGCGCGAAGGTCTGATGCACTTCCAGCCGTTGCCCGCGTTCACTTTCGTTGATCAGCGCGCCGTCGGGTGTCAGCAGTCGCTGTGGGGTTGTCATGCGGATCGACTGGATTGACAGCCGCGTCAGCATGGCCGTCGCCGCAGCCCAGCATGTGGTGGGCGTCGGTTGGCTAAGATACGGGACGTTATGCAGAATAATCGGGGAGGCTTCCGTGCCGAACAGCGCATTAAGGGTGCAAGGCCCGGCGATGCCGTCGGTTTCAAGCCAATTGGAGCGTTGAAAGGCCAGCACGGCGCGTTCGGTTTGCGGGGTAAATAGGCCATTCACGATCAGATTGGGCGATGGATTCAGGCGGTTGTTCAGCGCCATCTGCAATTCCCGGACGGATTGCCCAGACGAACCGGATCGCACAATGACATTTCGCATGAAACGTCTCCGCCATAAAAAATTATATCAAAAATGACCGCCCCGGCGAGTCTCGGATTGGCGTTCAGCCAGCGTAGGACAAAGCGGGCAGCGGCTCAAGCACTCGTTTCACCCTGTTGCGCCTTGATCCGTAAGTGGTTTTTCCGGTGCGGCGGGTCAGGCGGCGGCGGTGGGGCGCTTGATTGCGCCGGATGCTTCCTGCACCAGCGGGCGCAGACCCGCGCCGCCTGCGTCCAGCACTTCAAACAGATGGCGGCGCATGCGGGGTTCCCAGAAATCATTGATATGCGAGGCCAGCAGGGTCAGGCCTTCGGCATGTGGCTTGGATTCCATGAACTTGGCGATCTGGTTCGCCATATAGATCAGTTTGGCGTGCGGGCCTGCATGGGTGTCGTTAAGCGACATGGGCGGTCTCCTGCGAAATGCGGTCGGTGTGGGTATAGGCCTCGAACCGATCGGGGCGGGCGAGGGCGATCAGGGTGATGCCAGCCTGATCGGCGAGGTGGACGGCGTGGGCGGTGGGGGCGGAAACGGCGATCAGCATGGGGATGCCAAGCGCTGCCACTTTCTGCACCATATCGATCGAAACCCGGGATGTCAGAATGATCGCCCCGACGGGGTGTGGCGTGCGGATCAGGTGGCCCGCCAACTTGTCCAGCGCGTTGTGGCGGCCAACATCTTCGCGGGCGGCCAGCAGTTTGCCACTGTAGTAACCCGCAGCATGGACGGCGCGGGTGATGTCGTGCAGCGGTTGCGCTTTGGGAAGGCTTGCCACGGTGGCCATGATTTCGGACGGTGTCATGCGGAAATTCGTCTGCGGCACGGGCTGCATCACCCGCGTGGCTTCTTCCAAACTGTCGATACCGCACAATCCGCAGCCCACCGGGCCCGCCATGGTGCGGCGACGTTTGGTCAGACGGGCTTCGGCCTGCGGCTCCAGCCAGATCTGCACATCAAGGCCAAGCGGGGTTTCGACGACTTCAACACTTTGAATTTCCTCAGGTCTTGCGATGCCTTCGGTCAGCGCAAAACCATAGGCGAAATCCACGAGATCAGACGGCGAGGCCATCATCACCGCTTGGGTCGAGCCGTTGAACGACAAAGCCACCGCGACTTCCTCCGGCAGCTCTCGGCTGGCCGAAGACGCGCCCGACCCGAAGGTCAGGCGCGGCAAGGGGCGGTGGGTTTGCATCACTCGGCCGCGGCGATGCGGCGCGACATCGCGGCTTGGGCGTTGTATTCCTCTTGCCATTCCGACGGGCCGTTGCTGGGCGAGACTTGCACAGCGGTGACCTTGTATTCGGGGCAGTTGGTGGCCCAATCCGAGAAATCGGTGGTGATCACGTTGGCCTGCGTGTCGGGGTGGTGGAAGGTGGTGTAAACCACGCCCGGATTGACCTTATCGGTGATCGTCGCGCGCAAAGTGGTGTCACCGGAACGAGACGCCAGACGGACAAAGTCACCATCCTTGACGCCGCGCACTTCGGCGTCATGCGGGTGGATTTCCAGCACATCCTCGGCATGCCAGGCGATGTTACCCGTGCGGCGGGTCTGCGCGCCGACGTTGTACTGCGACAGGATACGGCCCGTCGTCAGCAACAACGGGAAGCGCGGGCCAGTTTTCTCATCCGTCGCGACATATTCGGTGTTGATGAATTTGCCCTTGCCGCGCACGAAACCATCGACGTGCATCAGCGGCGTGCCTTCTGGCGCCGCGTCGTTGCAGGGCCATTGGATCGAGCCCATGGTTTCCAGTTTTTCGTAGTTCACGCCCGCGAAAGACGGCGTTGTCATGGCGATTTCGTCCATGATTTGCGTGGGATGCGTGTAGGACCACGCGGCTCCCATCGCATTGGCCAGCATCTGGGTGATCTCCCAATCGGCATAGCCATTGCGCGGCGCCATCACCTTGCGCACGCGGTTGATGCGGCGTTCGGCATTGGTGAAGGTGCCGTCCTTTTCCAGAAAGGTCGAGCCGGGCAGGAACACATGCGCGTAATTCGCGGTCTCGTTAAGGAACAGATCGTGGACGATCACACATTCCATCGCGGCAAGGCCGGCTGCGACGTGTTTGGTGTCGGGGTCCGATTGCAGGATGTCTTCGCCTTGGCAATACAGGCCCTTGAAGGTGCCCTCAACCGCAGCATCCAGCATGTTCGGGATGCGAAGGCCGGGTTCATCGTCAATCTTGACGCCCCAAGCTTTTTCAAAAATGTCGCGCACGCCTTCGCCTTTGACATGGCGATAGCCCGGCAATTCATGCGGGAAAGACCCCATATCGCAGGAGCCTTGCACGTTGTTCTGCCCGCGCAACGGGTTCACACCCACGCCGGGGCGGCCGATATTGCCGGTCATCATCGCGAGGTTGGCAATGCCGATCACGGTAGTTGAGCCTTGGGAATGTTCCGTCACGCCCAGACCGTAATAGATCGAGCCGTTGCCGCCCTTGGCAAACAGCCGCGCCGCCGCACGCACTTCGGCAGCGGGAACGCCGGTCAGCAAAGCCACCGATTCCGGCGAATTTTGCGGCTGGCTGACGAATTCGGCGTAGTCCTGAAACTCATCCCAATCGCAGCGGTCTTGGATGAACTGGGCGTCGAACAGGCCTTCGGTCACGATCACATGCGCCAAAGCGGTGACGATGGCGACGTTGGTGCCGGGGGTCAGGGCAAGGTGATGTTCGGCCTTGATATGCGGGCTTTCCACCATTTCGGTGCGGCGGGGATCAATCACGATCAGCTTGGCACCCTTGCGCAGACGCTTTTTCAGGCGGCTGGCAAAGACCGGGTGGCCGGAAACCGGGTTCGCGCCGATCACGATGACCACGTCGGTTTCTTCCACCGAATCAAAGTCTTGCGTGCCTGCCGAGGTTCCCAAAGTTTGCCCCAGACCATAGCCGGTGGGCGAATGGCAAACGCGCGCGCAGGTATCCGTATTATTGTTCATAAACACGGCGCGGGTCAGTTTCTGCACCAGATAGGCTTCTTCATTGGTGCAGCGCGAAGAGGTAATCACGCCGACCGAATGGCGACCGTGCTTTTCGATAAGGCCCTTCATCCGCTTGGCGGTGAAGTCCATCGCCTCATCCCATGACACTTCTTGCCACGGGTCGTTGATGCTGTCGCGGATCATCGGGTTCAGGATGCGGTCTTTGTGCGACGCATAGCCGTAAGCGAAGCGGCCCTTGACGCAGGAATGGCCACGGTTGGCCTTGCCGTGTTTGTAGGGCACCATGCGCACTAATTCATCGCCGCGCATTTCGGCTTTGAACGAACAGCCGACGCCGCAATAGGCGCAGGTGGTGATGATAGAGCGTTCCGGCGTGCCGATCTCGATGATCGACTTTTCTTGCAGCGTGGCGGTCGGGCAGGCCTGCACGCAAGCGCCACAGGAGACGCAATCGGACGACAAAGCGGTGTCGGTTTTGGCACCAAACGACACGCGGCTATCAAAGCCCCGGCCTTCGATGGTCAAAGCGAAGGTGCCCTGGACTTCCTCACAGGCCCTAACACACCGGGAACAAACGATACATTTCTGCGGATCATAGCTGAAATACGGGTTGGAATCGTCGCGCGGAATGTAGTTCGGGTTGGCAATGCCAGAGGTGTCTTTGGCTTTGAAATGGGTGTTGATCGCCTCATACCGCACGTCACGCAGGCCAACTGCGCCCGCCATATCCTGCAACTCACAATCGCCATTGGCCGAACAGGTCAAACAATCCAGCGGGTGATCCGAGATATAAAGCTCCATCACGCCCCGGCGCAACTGCTTCAGCTTGGCGTTTTGAGTGTGAACCTTCAGGCCGGGGGCAACCGGGGTGGTGCAAGACGCCGGAGTGCCATTGCGGCCCTCGATTTCCACAAGGCACAGGCGGCACGACCCAAACGCGTCGATGCTGTCGGTGGCGCAGAGTTTTGGCACCGAAATGCCGATTTCGGCGGCGGCGCGCATGATGCTGGTGCCTTCCGGCACGGTGATGTCAAAGCCGTCGATGGTCAATGTGACCATTTGTTTGCTTTTGGCGGCAGGGGTGCCGAAATCGCGGTCCGGGATGATGAAGTCTTTCATTCGGCGGCTTCCTTCATGGGGGCGAAATCATCGGGGAAATGGGTCAGCGCAGACATCACCGGGTAAGGCGTGAAGCCCCCCAAGGCGCAGAGCGAGCCGGACTTCATCGTGTTGCACAGATCGGTCAAAAGCGGTTTGGCCGCGTCATCGCCGCGCGCGATACGGTCAAGCGTTTCAACACCGCGCACAGCACCAATCCGGCAGGGGGTGCATTTGCCACAGGATTCAATCGCGCAGAATTCCATCGCAAAACGGGCTTGCTTCAGCATGTCGGCAGAGTCGTCAAACACCGTCAGGCCAGCGTGCCCGATCAGGCCATCCTTGCCCGCGAATTCTTCGTATCCGAACGGAGTGTCGAACAAGGCGCGGGGGAAATAAGCCCCCAAGGGGCCGCCGACCTGCACCGCTTTCACCGGGCGGCCAGAGGCGCTACCGCTCGCAATTTTATCAACAATTTCGCCAAGGGTCAGGCCAAAGGCGATCTCATACAACCCGCCATGTTTGACGTTTCCGGCGATCTGCAACGGGATGGTGCCGCGCGAACGGCCAAGGCCGAAGTTCTTGTAAAACTCGGCACCTTTCTCAAAAATCACCGGCACGGAGGCCAGCGAAATCACGTTGTTCACCACGGTCGGGCGGGCCATGAAACCCTGCAACGCGGGCAGCGGCGGCTTGGCGCGCACGACGCCGCGCTTGCCTTCAAGGCTATTCAGCAGGCTGGTTTCTTCGCCGCACACATAGGCCCCGGCACCGACACGGATTTCGATGTTGAACGCGTGGGCAGAGCCCAGAACCGATGCCCCCAGCACACCTGCATCGGTGGCAATTTTCACCGCTTTCTGCATCACCTCAATCGCGATCGGGTATTCCGAACGGATATACACAAATCCCTTGGTGGCCCCGGTGGCAAGACCCGCAATCACCATGCCTTCAATCAGGGTGAAGGGGTCGCCTTCCATCAACATACGGTCGGCGAAGGTGGCGCTGTCGCCTTCATCGGCGTTGCAGACGATGTATTTGCGGTCGGCCACAGCTTCGGAAACCGTCTTCCACTTGATGCCCGTTGGAAAGCCTGCGCCGCCGCGACCACGCAGGCCGGAATTGGTGACTTCGGCGACAATCGCGGCCTTATCCATCCCCAGCGCCAGCGTCAGGCCAGCCAAACCGCCGTGGGCTTTGTAATCATCCAGCGACAGCGGGTCGATCACGCCAACACGCGCGAAGGTCAAGCGGGTCTGGGCCTTAAGCCACGGCAGATCTTCGGTTTTCCCCAAGGCTTTCGGATGCGCAGCCAGATCGCCGAACAGCGCGGGCACATCGGCCAGCGTCAGCGGGCCGAACGCCATGCGGCCTGCATCGGTGACCACTTCGGCCATCGGCTCCAGCCAGACCATGCCATGCGAGCCATTGCGAACAAGCGTCAGGTTTATACCGCGTGCTTTGGCTTGGAACAGCAGCGATTCCGCGATTTCATCGGCACCAAGGGCGACGGCGGCGCTATCAAGCGGCAGGTAGATCTTCATTTCAGACCCCCGATGATCGCATCAATCCGGGCTTCATCCACCCGGCCCACCAGCTTGCCATTGATCATCGCAGCGGGGCCGCAGGCACACAGGCCAAGGCAGAAAATCGGTTCCAGCGTCACGCGGCCATCTTTGGTGGTTTCGTGCCATTCGATGCCCAACGCCTTTTGCGCATGGGCGGCAACGCGATCGGCCCCCATCGACTGACAGCTTTCGGCACGGCACAGCTTCAGCACATGATCGCCCGCCGGATGTTCGCGGAAATCGTGGTAAAACGTCATCACGCCATGCACTTCGGCCTTTGACAGGTTGAGGTTCTGCGCGATCACTGGCAAAGCCGCCTGCGGCACATAGCCAAACTCTGCTTGAATGGCGTGCAGGATCGGCAGCAGCGATCCTTCCATGCCTTTGTGGGCGCTGAGGATTTCCCCAACCCGAGCAGTGACATCGACGGAATCAAGCATATGGCGGCCCTTTGGTAGCTTACCGCTGTGATACGCCGATTGATAGTGAAATCAATATGGATATACCGTCATTCAATAGGGAAAACCTATCGACGCAGGCGCACGGCCAATTTCGCGGCCTCGTCCATCAGCGCCTGTAACACCGGCGTTTGCGGATCGCGTTTGGCGGTGATCAGGCCGACCAGATGCTCGGCCTCGGGTTCGACAATCGGGATCGCTTTCAGCCCCTGACCGGCAAACATCTCGGCCAGTTTCATCGGCACGACGCTTGCCCAATGCCCCGATTTCACATGCGCAACCAAGGCGATGCTGGAATTCGACTCTACCGTTGGCGCAACCCGCACACCAACTTCGGCCAGATGTTGATTGACGATGCGGCGGTTTTGCATGTCGGCCGTAAGCAGGCACAAAGGCTCTTGAACCAGATCGCTCCACGTCACTTGCGCCCGGTTTGCCAAGGGTGAGGCCGGCGCGCACAGATAGCGATAGAACTCGGTGTAAAGGGCGGTTTGGGCGACTCGGCCCAGCGGTTCATTGTCCAGATAGGTGATGCCGGCATCCAGTTCGAGACTTTCGATGCCGGCAAGGATTTCGGCAGAGGTGCGCGACAGAAGCGTCACCCGCATGTTGGGGTGGCGCGCGGTGAAAGGCGCAGTCAGATCGGCGACCATTGGCAAGGCGGTCGGGATCACGCCGATGCGCAGGTTGCCCGAAAGGCCAGAGTGGACGGTGCGCATTTCATCGCGCAGCGCCCGCATGTCGCCGACAATCCGCCGCGCCCAGTCCAGCACGCGCTGGCCTTCCGGGGTCAGGCCTTGAAAACGGCTGCCGCGAAATACCAGTTGCACGCCAAGCTGATCTTCCAACTGACGAATGGCCGACGAAAGGCTGGGCTGCGTCACCCGGCACACCTCTGCGGCGCGGCCAAAATGCCGCTCGTTGGCAAGCGCTATGAACATTTCCAGCTTGTCTATCATCGGGGCAGGGTGGCGGGGATTGCCCTTGTTCGCAAGGGGCCAAGGGCTTAGCTTTGCGGCATGATGAAATTTATCCCCTTTGTGAAGAAATCCCCCGTTGTGCCAGTGATCCGGCTGGCGGGCACGATTGGCGGTGGGCGCAGTGCGCTGAGCGATGCCGGATTGGAAGCGATCATCGAAAAGGCGTTCCGGATGAAGCCTGCGGCGGTGGCGCTGGTGGTGAACTCTCCGGGTGGATCGCCTGTGCAATCCAGCCTGATCGCGGCGCGGGTGCGGCGGTTGGCCGATGAGAAATCCATTCCGGTTCACGCCTTTGTCGAGGATGTCGCGGCCAGCGGGGGGTATTGGTTGGCCTGTGCGGCGGATCAGATATGGGTCGATGCCAGTTCTATCGTTGGGTCCATCGGGGTGATTTTCGCCAGTTTCGGTTTCCCCGAACTGATGGCCAAGCAAGGGGTCGAGCGTCGCATCGTCGCGATGGGTAAGCAAAAAAGCCTTGCCGACCCGTTCCTGCCGCAAAAGCCGGAAGACGTAGAGCGTTTGAAGGCCCTGCAAGCCCCGATCCATGAGGCGTTTATCGCCCATGTCAAAGCCCGGCGCGGGTCGCGTCTGGCTGAGGCTGATCTGTTCAACGCTGACATCTGGGTTGGCCAAGCCTCGGTTGATCTGGGTCTGACTGATGGGGTCGCGCATCTGGTGCCAAAGCTGAAATCTCTATACGGCGACAAGGTAAAGCTTGTGCCGTTGGGCCAAAAACGCGGGCTGCTCAGCCGGTTTGGCCTGAACATGGCCGAGGACGCCTTGGCATCAGTTGAAGAACGCGCGCTTTGGGCGCGTTACGGGTTGTAAAATGATCAAAGCCGTCTTGGTTTTTCTGCTGGTGATGTTGGCGATTGGCATGGTTGGCAACGCCTTGTTTCCGGGATCTTTGGGGCGATCGGTAAAAAAACGCCTTGGATTGGCCGGACCGGCTACCTGCAAGCGGTGCGGGCGCTATGTGATCGGGTCCAAAGGGTGCGATTGCAAAAAGGGCTGAACATGCGGGCATTGGTCACGGGGGCGGGCAAGCGGCTGGGGCGCGAGATGGCGCTGTATCTGGCGCGTCGTGGCTATGATGTCGCCGTGCACTACGCCGCCTCGCGCAAAGAGGCCGAGACGGTGGTGAAAGAGATTACCGCGATGGGGCGCAAGGCGGTCGCCCTACGTGCCGATCTGCTGATCGAAAGCCAGGTGGACAAGCTGGTGCCGATGGCGGTGCAGGGTTTGGGCGGTGCGCTGACGGTCCTCGTCAACAATGCGTCGATCTTTGAGCATGACACGGTGGCGACCGCGACGCGCAACAGCTGGGACCGCCATATCGAAAGCAACCTGCGCGCACCCTTTGTGCTGACGCAGGCCTTTGCCGCACAGGTGCCTGCGCCTCGGCTCGATGATCATGGCGAGCCGGTTGCCAGCGGCATGGTGCTGAACATGATCGACCAGCGCGTGCTGAAGCTGACGCCCGAGTTCATGTCCTACACCTTGGCCAAGATGGGGCTTTGGGCGCTGACGCGGACCGCGGCGCAGGGATTGGCGCCGCGCGTGCGGGTGAACGCCATCGGCCCGGGGCCGACGCTGCAAGGCGCGCGCCAAAGCGATGAAAGCTTTGAAACCCAGCGCGGCGCGACCATTCTGCAACGTGGTGCCAATCCTGCCGACATCACCGCCGCGCTTGGGTTTTTCCTCGATTCTCCGGCGGTCACAGGTCAAATGATCTGCGTGGATGGCGGTCAGCATCTGGGCTGGAAAACCCCCGATGTGATGGATTTCGACTAGGCGGAATCCAGCCTCTCGCAAAAGTTGTCCACTTTTCGTAATTGCTTCACAGATGCGTTACAAAAAGTTGTGACTTATCAGGGATTTGCCAGATGTTAAGAAATGTTTCGTTATATATCAATGACTTAATATTTCGCCCAAAAAATAGGCAATTCAACGAACGGGGCCAAAAACAAGGGAAATTTCCGCAATCTGAAATCTTCTCCGCAAGGTTATCCACAGAATGCGGGGATAGCTTTGCTCTTGTCGGCGGTCCGATATCATTGCAGCTACAACAGAGAATCGACGAATCCCGAAGGTGTGTTTGCGCATGAGCGATGGCGGTCTGACTGGGCATGATCTGATCCAGGATTATCTGAAAACTCTGGATGGCAGCCCGGGGGTTTACCGGATGCTGAACGCAGCGTCCGAAGTGCTTTACGTTGGCAAAGCGCGCAATTTGCGTGCGCGGGTGTCGAATTATGCCCGGCCCTCGGGTCATTCCGGGCGCATCGCGCGGATGATTTCGGAAACCGTGTCGATGATGTTTCTAACTACACGGACGGAAACCGAAGCACTGCTGCTCGAGCAGAACCTGATCAAGCAGTTGAAACCGCGCTACAACGTGCTGTTGCGCGATGACAAATCGTTCCCGAACATTTTGATCAGCACCGAACATCCGTTTCCGCAGTTGAAAAAGCATCGCGGCAAGCGCAGCGAGAAGGGCAGCTATTTTGGCCCCTTCGCCAGCGCGGGCGCGGTCAATCGCACGCTGAACCAGTTGCAGAAGGTGTTTTTGCTGCGCAACTGCTCGGATTCGATGTTCGACAGCCGCACGCGGCCCTGTTTGCAATATCAGATCAAACGCTGCGCCGCACCCTGCACTGGCAAGATTGATCGAGCGGGTTATGCCACGCTGGTGGCCGATGCAGAACGTTTCTTGCAGGGCAAGACCACGACGGTTCAGTCCAATCTGGCCGCCGAGATGAACATTGCCTCGGAAGCTATGGAGTTTGAGAGGGCAGCGGCGCTGCGCGATCGGATCAAAGCGCTGACACAGGTGCAGCAAAGCCAGGGCATCAATCCGGCAGGGGTGGCCGAGGCGGATGTGGTGGCGCTTTATCTGGAAAATGGGCAAGCCTGCGTGCAGGTTTTCTTCATCCGCGCCAATCAAAGCTGGGGCAACCGCGATTTCTACCCGCGCACGGGTGCTGGCGCGGATGAGGCCGAAATTCTGGAAGCCTTCCTTGCTCAGTTCTATGACGACAAGGAACCGCCGCGCCTTATTCTGCTGTCGCATGGCGTCGAGAACGAGGATCTGCTCGTTGACCTGCTTTCCGAACGGGCGGGGCGCAAGGTGGAACTCGCGGTGCCGCAGCGTGGTGAAAAGGCCGAGTTGGTTGAAAACGCCACCCGCAATGCGCGCGAAAGTCTGGCCCGCAAGATGTCGGAAAGCTCGACCCAGAACAAGTTGCTGGCGGGTCTGGCCGAGGCATTTGATCTTGACGCGCCGCCGACCCGGATTGAGGTTTACGACAACGCCCATATCCAAGGCAGCGATGCCGTGGGGGGCATGATTGTGGCCGGGGCAGATGGGTTCCTGAAGTCGCAGTATCGCAAATTCAACATCAAGTCTGATGCGGGCAAGAACTCTGACGACTTTGGCATGATGCGCGAGGTGATGACGCGGCGGTTTGAACGGCTTTTGAAAGAAGATCCCGAACGGACATCTGGCGCTTGGCCTGATCTGTTGCTGATCGACGGTGGCGCGGGGCAGGTATCGGCCGTGGCGGGAATATTGGCCGAGCTTGGCGTCGATGATATTGCCATGGTCGGGGTCGCAAAGGGGATCGACCGCGACGCGGGCAAGGAAGAGTTTTACCGCACGGGCATGCCGGTGATGGCGTTGCAGCGCAACGACCCGGTGCTCTATTTCATCCAGCGGCTGCGCGACGAGGCGCACCGATGGGCGAACGGCGCGCATCGGGCCAAACGGGCCAAACAGGTCTCGATCACGCCACTCGACGATATTCCGGGTGTCGGTGCGATGCGCAAACGCGCGCTGCTTGCGCATTTCGGCTCGGCCAAGGCGGTGTCGCGGGCAGGAATCTCCGATCTGATGGCGGTGCCTGGGGTGTCCGAAGCGATGGCGCGCACGATCAGCGACTTTTTCAGCGCGCGGGGATAGCGGCTGGCGTGAGTGGATTTGGCAGCCCGAGAAGGCCGCGCGGTTTTCTGGGGGCGGTTTGCGATGGTGCAGCCTTTGGGGATGCGGCATGGGCTTTCAAGGTGTCGCGACGTGCATTCCTGCACAGGCGGTAGGGCAGAAACAGCCGTTGTATTGGCGGTGGAATTGGCCAAACTGTTGAGTTCAGATTTCTGTCAAAGGACGTGAAACGATGACTGCTTCGATTTTTGAGCCGACTCAGATGGGATCGCACAAGCTGCAAAACCGCGTGGTGATGAACCCGATGACCCGCTGTCGTGCAGATGCCGACGCGGTGCCGACGCCGATCATGGCGCAGTATTATGGCCAGCGCGGCACGGCGGGTCTGATTGTCACCGAAGGCACCGCCCCCAGCCCGAACGGGCGCGGCTATGCCCGCACGCCGGGGCTGTGGAGCGATGCGCAAGTGGCGGCATGGAAGCCGGTGACGGCTGCCGCCCAAGCCAAGGGCGCTGTGATTTTTGCACAGATCATGCACACCGGGCGGGTCAGCCATCCGGGCAACATGCCTGCGGGCGCCAAGATGGTGGCGCCTTCGGCGATTGCTTTGGCAGGGCAGATGTATACTGACGCGGAAGGTATGCAGGATTATCCCGTGCCGCAGGAAATGACCGAGGCTGACATTCAGCAGGCCAAGGCCGAATTCGTAACCGCGGCCAAGAACGCGATTGCGGCGGGCTTTGACGGGGTCGAGTTGCACGCGGCCAACGGCTATCTGCTGGAGCAGTTCCTGTCGCCTGACACCAACAAGCGCAGCGATGGCTGGGGCGGCTCGGTCGCCAAGCGGTCGCGGTTCCTGCTGGAGGTTGCGCAAGAGGTCGTGGCGGCGATTGGGGGCGACAAGGTTGGCATCCGGATCTCTCCCTATGGCACCGCATCGGGGATGGCGGCTTATCCTGAGGTGGACGAGACGTATCTGGCGCTGATGGCTGCGCTGGACAAGATCGGGTTGGTTTATGTGCATCTGGTCGATCATGCCGGGATGGGCAATCCGGCGATCCCGGCCGAGTTCCAGGCGAAACTGCGGGCCGCTTGGCCGCGCACGTTCATTCTGGGCGGCAGTCTGGATGCGGCTTCGGGGCAGGCGGCGGTGGACGGTGGTGCGGCTGATCTCGTCGGGTATGGCCGGGCATTCATTGCCAACCCTGATCTGGTCGCGCGGATGCAGGCCGGGGCGGAATTGAACGCGCCGGATTTTGCGACCTTCTACACGCCGGGTGAAAAAGGCTACACCGACTATCCCAGCATGGGGTGATCGGCCCGAGATAAGGTGGAAAAAGCCGCGCTTTTGCGCGGCTTTTTGCATGGTCCCAACTCGGGACCTTTTTGAGGCTTTTGATATCAAAGGCTTACGAGGCCGACTTTAGACTTTATTAACAGATTGGCAGAATCGGCACGATTTCGCGGCCATTGTATTTATGTGCACAAATGCGCAACAGCGGTGCGATTCCTTTAATTGCGCAGAGAGGCGAAAGGGCGCATCTAAAGGGCATAGAATTCCTCCTCATCCTGATAGGGACCCTGAAAATGACCAATATCCTGCGCGTTGAATCCTCGATCAAACCGGCTGGCGCGGTGTCGCGTCGGTTGACCGACCGGATCATGGAGCGTGTGCTGGCGGCCCATCCGGGCGCAAGCGTTGTCACCCGCGATCTGTCGGCTGGCGTGCCCGCGATTGACGGCGCTTGGCTGGGTGCGGTGTTCACCCCGGCCGAGCAGCGCAGCGACGATCAAAAAGCGACCGCCGCCTACGCGGACGCTTTGCTGGCGGAAGTCAAAGCCGCTGATCTGCTGGTTATCGCGCTGCCGGTTTACAACTTTGGCGTGCCGTCGCAGTTGAAATCGTGGATCGACCAACTTGCCCGCAAAGGCGAGACCTTCAACTACAGCGAAACCGGCCCGGTTGGCCTGTTGACCGGCAAACGTGCGATCGTCGCCTTTACCTCGGACGGCACCAAGATGGGTTCCGAGATTGATTTCGCATCTGGCTATGTGCGCCATATGCTGGGCTTTTTTGGCATCACCGATGTGCAGTTTGCGGCAGCGGATGCGATGGCTTACGGGCCGGACGCTGCGATTGCCAAGGGTGAAGCCGAAGTGGACGCTTTGGCCGCCTGAGGCTTGCTGGCGCAAAACCGGCTGGCCCGCGCGCTTTGGGTTGGCCCCGGAGGGTTTCACACCCTCCGGACCTCCGGTGGAGTATTTGGGCCAATGTGAAGGCAAATTTTAGTCAAATTTTACGATAAGGCCCTGCAGTTTTGCGGGGCTTTTTGTTGGCAGCCTGCGGGTGGCAAGCGCAGCGGTGTGAAAGCAAAACGGGGGAAGCTGATGCTTCCCCCGTTTCAAATCTGATGTGACGGGCGACGTGAAGCCGCCCGAAATGGCTTATGCCAGAGCCAGGTTCACAGCCGACTCGCGGCCGTCACGGCCTGCTTCGATGTCGAAGGTGACAGCTTGGCCGTCATTCAGTTGACGGATGCCAGCGCGTTCCATTGCAGAAATGTGCACGAACACGTCTTTGTTGCCGTTTGCCGGGGCGATAAAGCCGAAGCCTTTGGTGGCGTTGAACCATTTCACGGTGCCGTTGGCCATCGTGTGTCTCCTAGTTTTGGTGTGCCATCCGCAGGATGCGATGACGTGGCTCAGTCGTAGCAATCGAGAACTGAGGCCTTAAGAGGAGACAGATGTTCGATAGATAGCGTTTCGCCTGCCCTACATGCGCCATTTTGGCTGGCAAAACAAGGGGGGCGGAAAAAGAATCAGGGTGGGCGGCGGGTTAGAACAGATCAAGCAAGCGGTTGAGGTAGCTGCGTTCCTGATCGCTGCGCGATTGATCCGCCGAGCGTTTGCGGATCTGGTCAAGCAGGTCCTGCGCGCGTTTGTAGATGTCTTTGTTCTCGGCCAGGTTGCCGTCCGAGCCGATGTGCAGGCCGTTTTCGCGGCCCAACGGATCACGCGGGCCGCCCGATTGCGGATCATCGGTTTTCTGGGTGCCATCGGGGGAGGCGCCTTCCTGGCGGTCTTGATTGGCCAGCGCTTCGCCGAAATCGCGCAGGCCTTCGCGCATCTTGTCCATCGCCTCGGCCTGCTTGTCCAAGGCACCGGGCAGATCGCCGTCTTTCAGCGCGTCTTCGGCGTCTTTCATGGCGCGTTCGGCATCATTCAGCGCCTGCTTGCCGTCGGCGTTTTTGTCGCCGCCTTGACCGGGAAGTTTGCCACCCTCGCGCAGGTCTTTCAGCCGTTCGCGCAGTTCCTGCTGGCGCTGGGACAGGGTCTTGCCGTCTTTTCCCGCGCCTTCCTGACCGTCTTGCAGATCGCGGAAGCTGTCGTCGGACAGGCCTTGCTGGCCGCGCAGGGTTTCGCCGAGGTCTTTCATCGCCTGCTTGCCGGGGCTGCCGCGGCCAGATTGACCGTCGCCCTGCTGGACCTTCATGTTGTTCATAAGCTCTTGAAGTTGCTTCATCAATTCAGCGGCTTCGGCGGTTTTGCCTTCTTCCATCAGCTTTTGCAGCTTATCGAGCATCTGGTCGATCTGGTCTTGGGTAATCGTCGGACCCTTTTGCTGCGGCGAGGTTTCGTCATTCGGGTCGGGCGGATTTTTCTTGGCTTCTTCGGCCATGTAATCATCCAGCGCGTCGCGCATCTCGTCCATCAGTTTCTGGATTTCTTCGGGCGAGGCGCCTTTGCGGATGGCTTCGGCGAGGCGCTCTTGCGCGCGCATCATGCGGGCTTTGGCATCGTTCAGCTTGCCGTCTTCGATCATCAGCGAAATTTCCCAAAGCTCCTTGGCGACTTCATCGCGGGCTTTGGGGGTCAGGGTTTTCGCCTCGGCGTCCAGACGTTTGATCACGGCTTGCAGGCGGGTGTAGGCCTTGTTGTCGGCGAAGATGTCGCCGGGTTGGTTCGACACCGCTTTCAGGATTTCCAGCGATGTGGGGGCGTTGGCGCGCGACCACAGGATATCGCGGCGCATCTCGATCAGGGCATCGGCGAGGGGATCGAAAAAGCGTTTGCCGGGCAGGATCAGGTGCAGCGGTTCGGCGGTGCCTTTGTTGCCCGCAGCGTCGGTGACGGCATAGGTCACGGTGACGGGCAGGTTAGAAAGCACCGATTCCGAGAGATCATCGACGAGGGTGGTTTTGATGTCGGCGCGGATGCCTTTGAAGGGCAGCGGCAGATCAAGCGTCACGGGGGCGATGGATTCGGGGTCGGCTTTCAACCCGAAAGTGCGGGGAACGGCGGCGAGGTCCAGGGCGATGGTGACTTCGCCTTTGGTGACGCCGTAGTCGTCCTTGGCCTCAAACTTTTGTTTGAAGCGGCCTTCGGCGTCGCGGCTGATTTCGGCGGCGGGGGTGACGGCTGGGGCGCGGTCGGGCGTGGCGATGATGCGCCATTCGCGGCCCGCGGCGCCCTCGATGGCGAGTTTGCCCGAGGTGGTAACGCTGAAATCCTGCGTTGGTTGGCTGGCAGGCGGGGCGTCGGTGCGGCCCGAGACGGTTTCCGAGACGATCAGCGCGCCGGGTTCGCCGTAAAGCCGGATTTGCAGTTTGGTGCCGGTGGGCAGGGTCAAAGCGTCGGCGGTCTGGTCGTTGAGATAGAGCGCGGGCTTACCGGTATAGGCGGGCGGTTGTGCCCAGCCTTCCCAAGCGGGGCCGGCAGCGGCGTTGGCGGTGCCGCCGGGGGTGATCCCTGCCACTGACGTCACGCGCCAGATCGAGCCGAACAGCAGCGCCATCACCAGTGCTGTCAGGGCTGCGTAGCGCAGCGCGAAGGGATCGCGCGAGGACAGTTGCAGGTCGGGCTGCACCGGTTTTGCGGCGGATGCGCGGGCGGCCATGCGGGCGCGGTGGGCGGCCCAGACGGCTTTGGATGCCTCATCCGTGATGCCGATGGCTTGGGTGTCGCGCAGGGCGGCGATGGGTTGGCCGGGGAGCTTCGCATCGAGCCGGATCAGGGCATCAACGCGGGTGGGGCGGCGGAAGGCGCGGATGCCGTGGATCACGCCCCAGATCAGGCCGAGGGTGGCCGTGACCATGCCGAACCAAGCGATTTCAATCGGTAGCACATCTTGCAACCCGAAAGCGGCGGCAGCGAGGCTTGTAATCGCCACGGTCCAGAACGGCCAGAAGGCGCGGGTGATGCGTTCAGCCCAAAGCCCCGCAAGCGTGATCCGCAGCGGGGTCTCAATACGTTTCAATGCCTGCGCTTCGCTGTTCTCGGTCATCGGCCTCTGCTGTTTCAAAGCCAGTGTGGGTTCAAAGCCACAAGGGGATCGTATCGCGGTTCAGCATGTCTTCATAGCTGGGGCGCGCACGAATGACGGCGAATTGATCATCTTTCACCAGCACTTCAGGTATCAGCGGCCTTGTGTTGTATTCAGATGCCATGACGGCCCCATAAGCGCCTGCCGAGCGGAAGGCGATCAGGTCGTCTTCGGCCAAGGGTGCCAGCGGGCGGGCTTTGGCAAAGGTATCGCCGGTCTCACACACCGGGCCGACCACGTCATAGGCGTGGGGCAAGGTGGCGGCTTTCGCCTCGGTCACTGGGATGATGTCGTGGTGTGCGCCATACATCGAGGGGCGCACAAGGTCGTTCATCGCAGCATCGACGATCAGGAAATCGCTGATCTCGCCGTTCTTGACGTAGATCACCTTGGACACCAGCAGGCCAGAGTTGCCAGAGATCAGGCGGCCGGGTTCAATCTCGATTTCGCAGCCCAAATGGCCGACGGTGCGCTTGATCAAAGCGCCATAGTCATGCGGCAGGGGCGGGGCAGAGTTGGACCGCTCATACGGGATGCCAAGGCCGCCGCCGAGGTCGAGGCGGCTGATGGTGTGGCCTTCGCTGCGCAAGCGCAGGGTAAGGTCGGCGACCTTTTTGTAAGCCTGTTCAAAGGGTTCAAGTTCGGTCAACTGCGATCCGATATGCACGTCGATGCCGATGACCTGAAGGCCGGGCAGTTTTGCGGCCTCGGCATAGACCTCGGACGCACGGGAAATCGGGATGCCGAATTTGTTGTCTTTCTTGCCGGTCGCGATTTTCTCATGCGTGCGGGCGTCCACGTCTGGGTTGACGCGGATGGTGATGGGGGCGGTGGTGCCCATGGCCGAGGCCACTTCGGACAGCGCGCGCAGTTCGGGCTCGGATTCGACGTTGAACTGGCGGATGCCGCCTTCAAGGGCAAGGCGCATTTCCTCGCGCGTTTTGCCGACGCCCGAGAACACGATGCGGCTGCCGGGCACGCCTGCGGCCACCGCGCGGCGGTATTCGCCGCCCGACACCACATCCATGCCCGCGCCCAAATCGCCCAGCAGTTTGAGGACGGCGATGTTGGACAGGGATTTGATCGCAAAGCAGACGAGATGCGGCAAGGGGGAAAGCGCTTCGGTGAACAGGGTGTAATGGCGCGTCAGGGTGGCGGCGGAATAGACGTAGAACGGCGTTCCGACCTGGGCTGCAATGTCAGCCACGGCCACGTCTTCGGCATGCAGGATGCCGTCACGATAGAGAAAATGGTCCATTGCTGCCTCCGCTGCTGCGTTGTGCAGACATAGGGGGAAATCTGGGCGAGTGCCAGAGTGAGAACTTTGGCAAAACCGGGGCGTTTGGGGTGGCCGGGATGGGGTTGGGCGCGCATCCTGTCAGGCAAAGTCGCAGCATCCCCCCCGCGCGACGCCGCCCCGGACTTGATCCGGGGCCTCATGGTAGGAACAGAGGCCCCGGATCAAGTCCGGGGCGGCGGGGGATTTGTGGCGGCGGCAGCGATCCGCCGCTACGGCATCGTGCCCGTGGTGACGCCTGCGCGGGCATCGCCGGATAGGGTCACGCCAGAGGCGGATGGCGCGGTGGGTTTGCCGTCGGCTCCGCAGGCGGTGAGCAGGGCGAGGGCGATCAGGGCGAGAAATTTCATCGATGGTCCTTACGGTGATTAGCTTCCTTACGGGGAATAGCTGATGCGGCCGCCGCCGGGGATTGCGCCTGAGATCACCGGGCGGATGGTTGCGCCGTTGGGGCCGATGCCGATGCCTGCGCCCAAGCGAGGCTCGGTGCAGGCGGTCAGCATAATGGCGGCTTGTAACAGCAGGATCGGCAGCAGGCGCATGGCGTTCTCGGCGGTTTTTCGCAGGGTGGCTTAGCCGAGAATGGTTTTCCAGCGGGCGACTTGTTCGGCGACGCGCGTGGGCGAGGTTCCGCCGTAGGATGTGCGCGAGCGGACCGAGTTTTCGACGCCTAGAACTGAGTAAACCTCTTGCGTGATGCCGTCGTGGACGGATTTCATCTCGGTGATCGACAGATCGGGCAGATCGCAGGCTTTGGATTCCGCCAAGGCGACAAGGGTTCCGGTGACGTGGTGGGCGTCGCGGAACGGCAGGTTCAGCGCGCGCACCAGCCAATCGGCGAGGTCGGTGGCGGTGGAGAAGCCGGAGGCGGCTGAGGTGGCCAGCACGTCGCGGTTGGCGGTCATATCGCCGACCATGCCGGTCATCGCGGCCAGCGCCAGCATCAGGGTGTCGGCGGCGTCGAAGACCTGCTCTTTGTCTTCCTGCATGTCCTTGGAATAGGTCAGCGCCAGACCCTTCATAATGGTGAACAGCGCCACGGTTGCGCCCAGGATGCGGCCCAGTTTGGCGCGGAGCAACTCAGCCGCATCAGGGTTTTTCTTTTGCGGCATGATGGAGGAGCCGGTGGTCCATTTGTCCGACAGTTTGACAAAGCGGAATTGGGCCGATGACCAGATCACCAGTTCTTCGGCGAAACGCGACAGGTGCATTGCGCAGATCGAGGAGGCGCTGAGGAATTCCAAAGCGAAGTCGCGGTCGGAGACGGAATCAAGGGAGTTGGCGGTGGGGCGGTCGAAGCCCAAGGCGGCTGCTGTCATGTGGCGGTCGATGGGGAACGAGGTTCCGGCCAGGGCGGCTGCACCCAGCGGGCATTCGTTCATGCGACGGCGGGCGTCTTCAAAGCGGGATTTGTCGCGGGCCAGCATCTCGACATAGGCGAGCATGTGATGGCCCCAAGTGACGGGCTGCGCGGTTTGCAGATGGGTGAAGCCGGGCATCACCCAATCGGCACCCGCCTCGGCTTGGGCGAGGAAGGCTTTCATCAGGGCATTGAGGCCTTGGATGGCGGCGTCGCATTGGTCGCGCACCCAAAGGCGGAAATCGACGGCGACTTGGTCGTTGCGCGAGCGGGCGGTGTGCAGGCGGCCGGCGGGCGCGCCGATCAGGTCTTTCAGGCGGGATTCGACGTTCATGTGGATGTCTTCAAGCGCGGTCGAGAAGGCGAAATTCCCGGACTCAATCTCTGACAACACCGTGAGCAGGCCTTCCCCGATGGCCTCGGCATCGGTAGAAGTCAGGATACCTGTGGCGGCCAGCATGGCGGCATGGGCGCGAGAGCCTGCAATGTCTTGCGCGTAAAGCCGTTGGTCAAAGCCGATCGAGGCGTTGATCGCGGTCATGATCGCGTCAGGGCCAGAGGCAAAGCGGCCGCCCCACATCTGGTTGGCGGAATTTTCGGGTTTGGTCATGGAAGGGCCTTCGACATGATGCGCAAGATGCTGATGGTGGTTCTTTATACGGCCTTTGCCGCCGGAGCAAATGCAGGCCTTGCAACGGCGGGAAGCGTTGATGGGCTGTTGGTGGGCGATATGAAAAAGCTGGCTCTGGTCGCGCCTGTCGCGGTGCCCGCCGAGGTGCTGCTGGACGGTGAAGGGCAAGAGACCGGGCTTGATCAATATCGCGGCAAGTGGATGGTGCTGAACTTCTGGGCCACCTGGTGCGCGCCCTGCCGCAAGGAAATGCCCGCGCTGCAACGACTGGCGGATGCGATGCCCGAACTTGCGGTGGTGCCAGTGGCGACGGGACGCAATGATGTGGGCCAGATCGTGAAGTTTTACGGCGAGGCCGGGGTGACATCGCTGCCAGTGCTGCGCGATCCGAAATCGGCGCTGGCGCATCAGATGGGGGTGCTTGGGCTGCCGGTGACGCTGATCGTTAATCCTGAAGGGCAGGAAGTGGCGCGGTTGATTGGCGATGCGGCTTGGGATTCGGTTGAGGCGCAGGCGGTGTTGAAGGCCTTTATGGCGGAGTGATCGGCGCAGGTGATTTTCGCGCGAAAATCGTGGACGGAATTCGCGCGAATTCCGGGCTTCGGTCAGGCTGCGCGTTTTAGGCTGCGGCGCAGGCGTTTGATCAGGGCATGTTGGATCATGCCAGAGATCAGGGTGGCGGTGGAGAGCATGAGGCCAACCAGACCCGCACCGAGCGCCCATGCGGTTTCGGAAAACCGTAGGGTGGCGCGGAACAGGCGGGCTTTGCCGAGGACTTCGGCGCGACCTACCAGTTTCGGCCCCAAGGCTTCGGCGGCGGATGCGAGGCGGCGGGCGTCTGTTGCATCATCCACCATCGGCAGCAGGTGCAGCGCGGTGGTGGCGTCGGTCGCGGTGTTCAGGCGGTTCAGGTCGGTCAGGGTCGTGGTCAGCGGCAGGAACGATTCCGTGCGGATCGCGGCGGTCAGGTCATCTAGGCTGCGCACGGCGGGTAGGCTGGCCCAATTCACGCCAGTGCGGGCGGCATTTACGGCCATTTCAACCAAGCGTGGTGACAAGCGGCCCATTTTGCGGGCGAGTTTGGCGAGGCTTGCGCCGGCTTTGACCACACCGGATGAGCCGCCAGAGGCGAGGATAGCAGCGGTTGCCCCTAGACCCACGACGGAAAGGGCGAGGTCGATCTGGTCAACCTCGTCGCCGCTGGCGTAGGCGACGCCTGCGCGGGTGATGCCTGCGAGGTCACCGATGGGCGTCAGGGCAATGGGGGCTTGGCAGATCATCACTTCGGACAGGCTGCATTGCGCGGGGTCGTAGGCGCATTGCGCGCAGGAGGTGACGGTGGCGTAAGTGCTGTGGTCATCCTCGCGCGCGGCTTGCACGGCGGCGTTCAGGGCCGAGGGAATCGCGATCTTGCGTTCATAGGCGAGGTCCACCAGCGCATCAAGCGCCAGCCAGTTGCGCGGGTCTTCGGCCAAGCGGTTGGCGATATGGGCGCTGAGGGTTTCGGGGGTGGCGGCGGTTGTCAGCATCGTTTCGGTGGCGGCGGCGATCTGGTCTTTCGTCGCTTCCACAAACGGGGCGAGCAGCGGATCGGCGGCGATGCGGGCAGCGGTGAGAGTGGTTCCGGCAAGCGAGCCTGCCAGAACCAGAAGCAAAATCAGGCGGGTAACGCCGCGCCACATCATCGGTGCAGCATCAGAACTGACGCGAGCGGATCATGCCGATAATGTCATAGACTTGATCAACGATGGGCCGGGCGATGGCATCGGCGCGGGTTGCACCCTCGCCCAAGATGCGGTCGATCTCGGCGGGGTCTTGCATCAGTTGGCTCATCTTGGTGGTGATCGGCGAGAGTTTTGCCACCGCCAGATCGGCCAGCGCGGGTTTGAAGGTGCCAAACTGCGCGCCTGCGTATTCGGAGATCACCGCTTCGGGCGTCATGTCGGCGAGGGCGGCATAGACGTTGATCAGGTTGCGCGCGTCGGGTCTGCCAGACAGGCCTTCGAGATCGCTGGGCAGGGGCTCGCTGTCGGTTTTCGCCTTGCGGAACTTTTGCGCGATCTTGTCTGCGTCGTCAGTCAGGTTGATGCGCGATTGATCGGAAGGGTCGGATTTCGACATCTTTTTCGTGCCATCGCGCAGGGACATCACGCGGGTGGCAGCGCCTTCGATCACCGGTTCGGTGATGGGAAAGAAGTTCACTTTGTAGTCATTGTTGAACTTCAAGGCGATGTCGCGGGTCAGCTCGATATGCTGTTTCTGATCCTCGCCCACCGGGACATGCGTGGCTTTATAGGCCAGAATATCGGCGGCCATCAGCGCGGGGTAGGCGTAAAGGCCGAGGCTGACGTTCTCGGAATTCTTGCCCGCCTTGTCTTTGAATTGAGTCATCCGGCTCATCCAGCCCATGCGGGCGACGCAGTTGAAGATCCAGCCGAGTTCGGCATGGGCGGTGACTTGGGATTGGTTGAACAGAATGGAGCGCGAAGGGTCAATGCCAGCGGCGATGAAGCCCGCGGCGGCTTCGCGGGTTTGTTGGCGCAGCTTGGCGGGGTCTTGCCAAGTCGTAATCGCGTGCATATCGACAAGGCAGTAGATCGTCTCGATGCCCTCATCCTGCTTTTGCACAAAGCGTTTCAGCGCGCCGAGGTAGTTGCCAAGGGTCAGGCCGCCGGAGGGCTGGATGCCGGAGAAGATGCGGGTCGGGAAAGTCTGAGGCGTTTGGACCGGCTCGGACATGGGATACTCCATTTTGATTTGGTGCAGCCCGGAAAGGCGGCGGGCTGGAAATTGCTGCGCTTTGGGCTTAACGCTGCGCGGTGGGGGCGTCAATCAATGCGGCCCGATTGAGGTGTCATGCAAGACGATTTGAGAGCCGACCAGATCGCGCCGATCAATCCGCTGCCGGGGGTGGTGTGGTTGCTTGCGCTGCCGATGATCGGGCTGGAGATTTTGTTCAGTTTGGCCGATGCCGGGGTGATTGGCGGGCCGCAGGCGGTGGGCTGGCGGGTGGCGGCGATTCAGGATTACGGGGTTTTCCCCGAGTTTTGGCGGCAGAATTGGGCGGCGGGGGCGGTGGATATGCCGCTGTTGCGGCGGTTTGTCAGTTTTGCGTTCATCCATGGCTCGGCCACGCAGGCTTTGTTCGGGATCGCGATGACTTTGGCCTTGGGCAAGTTCGTGGGCGAGGTGTTCAAGGGCTGGGCGGTGGCGTTGGTGTTTGTGGGCTCGGGCGCGGTGGGGGCGGTCGTTTATGCCTTTGCGGTGCCGAACCAGCCGCTGTTTGGCGCCTATCCGGGGGTTTATGGGCTGATCGGGGCGTTTTCGTTCCTGATCTGGGTGAAGCTGGCGGGGACAGGCGTGAACCAGTTCCGCGCGTTCAGTCTTATCGGCGCGCTGTTGGTGTTTCAGGCGGTTTATGGCGCGTTTTTCACGCTGCTGCCGCTGGTGATGCCCAGCATGGGCGAGGTTGGCCATGATTGGTCATGGGTGGCGGATGTGCCGGGGTTTGCGGCGGGGTTCTTGTTGTCATTCGTCGTCAGCCCCGGTGGGTTTGCGCGGGTGCGCGACCGGATCAGGAACCGCTAACGGCGGCGCAGGGTGCGGAAGTCTGACAGTTTGAACGCGCCGATGGCGGTGCCTGCGGCGTAGTAGCTGACCATGCCGATGGCGATCAGCAGGGCGAGGCCGGCGTAGCGCCAGATGTGGCTGGCCAACATCTCGCCCAAGAGTATTTGCCCGCCGTAGAGGGCGAAGCCCATCACGATGGCGGCGATGATGATGCGGGGCGCACGGCTGCGAAAGCGGGTGTCGAAGCGGGCGGCGTCGCCCATGCGGCGGGTGCCGAGCCAGAGTTGGGCGGCCATCATCCAGCCCGCCAATGTGGTGGCAAGGGCGGCGGCGGCAAAGCCGATGTGGGGCATCAGGCCTATGGCGATGGCTGCGTTGATGATCATGGAAACGACGGCGAAGCGGAAGGGCGAGCGGCTGTCTTCGCGGGCGTAATAGAGCGGCTGATAGACCTTGTGCAGCACGAAGGCGGGCAGGCCTGCGCCGTAGATGGCGAGGACAAGGGCGGTGGCGGCAGTGTCGTCGGCGGTGAAGGCGCCGCGTTGGTAGAGGACTTGGGTCAGCGGCAGGGCGATCACCATCAGCGCCACGGCGCAGGGGAAGGTGAGGGCGAGGGCGAGTTCGGTGCCACGGTTGAAGGATTCGCGGCCCCCGGCCTCATCCCCTGCCCGCAGCCGGCGGGAGAGATCGGGCAGCAATACGGTGCCGATGGCGATGGCGACGACGCCAAGCGGGAGTTGGTAGAGGCGGTCGGCATAGACCAGCCAACTGACCGCGCCCTCGGTATATGAGGCTACTTGGCGGCCAACCAGCATGTTGATCTGGACGACGCCGCCCGAAAGGATCGCCGGGCCTGCGATGATTGCGAGGCGTTTGAGTTCGGGGGTGATTTTCGGCCAGCGCGGCGCGAAGGTGAGGCCGAGTTTTGCCGCCGAATACCAAGTGAAAGCCAGTTGGGCGACGCCGGTGATGGGCACGGCCCAAGCGAGGGTCAGGCCCATATCCCAGCCGAATTTGGCGGCGAGGAACATCATCGCGATGAAGATCAGGTTCATCAGGACGGGGACGAAGCCTGCCTCGGTGAAGTGGCCGTAGGCGTTCAAGACGCCGGACAGCAGGGCCACGAGGCTGATGAACAGGATGTAGTTAAAGCCGATCTGGCCGTAGAGGACGGCAAGGTCGAAGCGTTGGTCGTGGGCGAAACCGGAGGCCATCGCCCAGACCAGCCACGGCATCGCGAAGGTGCCGATGATTGAGAAGATGATCAGGATCGCCGCAAGGCCGTTGAAGGCGTCGCGGGCGAAGGAATTGGCGTCCTCGCCGCCCTCCAGTTTTTTGGCGAACATCGGCACGAAGGCCATGTTGAAGGCTCCTTCCGCGAAGAAGCGGCGGAACATGTTGGGCAGGGAAAACGCGACGTTGAACGCGTCGGCGATCGGGCCTGCGCCGAGGTAGGCGGCCATCATCATGTCGCGGGCAAAGCCTGCCCCGCGGGACAGCAGGGTCCAGCCGCCGACGGTGAGGATGGAGCGTAGCAGGCTGATCGGTTTCATGGGCGGCCCTTTGGTTTCGGGCAAGGCTTACAGGGGATTGCGGGCGGGGTGAAATGGGAAATTTGGCGGCGGGGCAGGGTCGCGCAGATGTGTCCACGCGTGGACGATGGGGTGGGGGATGAGATTTCAAGGGGTTAGGGGAGGGGTGTTAAAGGGTTGTTAGGGTTTGTCCAAGCAGGGGCGGCTTGGTGGTTCAGGGCTATCGAGCGAGCCTTGTCATAATGCGGGACAGGTGACAGTCACCGTGTCCCGAACACGATAGCGTATTGCCTTAGAAGCGCCGGGTAGCCCGCGATAAGCTTATATCCTTGCTCTTGCGGAGGGGGTAAATTCTCGACAAAGGAGACGGCAATAAGATTGCTGAGGCTGTCATCTTCGGGCTTGAGGTGTTTTTCAGCCTCGTGAAGCAGCGTGTCCCGCTCTGTCTGATTTAACCGACCAGCGCAAAATGCATCTGTTACCCGCGCCATCCAGCCATGTGGAAAAACTTCGCCCGTTTCGGCATCGACATGGTCTTCGAGCAACGCAGGACACAGGCGGCTTTCGTGCGAAAGATACCCCATGAATACTAGGATCGCCGCGCTGATCATTTGCTTCTCGTATTCCGCCCTATTCATTTTGATATGCAGCGTCTTTCGGATTTGAAACCCAATGCAGGTTGGTCGGTTACTACGTTGCGGCGCGCGCGTTGGCAAATTCCTGCGGCTGCAATGGAACGTTTTCTGCCCTGCCGCGTTTTCTGATCGCAGTCTGACGGCTTTCTGAATTCGGAATGGGGGCGTGCTATGGGTATCATCTGGACAATTATCATCGGCTTTGTTGCCGGTGTGGTGGCGAAATTCATCACTCCGGGCAGTAACGAGCCCTCGGGTTTCATCCTGACCACCGTTCTGGGCATCATCGGCGCTTTTGTGGCGACATATCTGGGTCAGGCGATGGGCTGGTATGCACCCTACGAGGGCGCCGGGTTTATTGGCGCTGTGGTGGGTGCAATCATCGTGCTGATGGTCTGGGGCTTCGCGTCTCGCCGGGCTTGAGAGGCCGCACCAGCGCCGCAAGATTTTCAAACAGTAATCGGAGTATGACCATGGCTAAAGGATTGCCTTCCGCAACCGCGCTGCTCGCCCTGTTGGCCGTTGCAGGCTATCAGCACCGCGACAAGATCAGCGACATGCTGCGCAAGGCCGGCGCGACCGGCGATCAGCCGACGGGCGGGGTTGCCAGCGGACTCGACGGCCATAACAGCCAGTCGATTTCCAACGTGCTGTCGGAAATCGGCGCATTTTTCACCGGATCATCGGGGGCCAGCGCGCTGTCGGGTGGCTTGGGCGGACTGGTCGATCAGTTGCGCGGCAATGGCCACGCCGAGGCTGTGGACAGTTGGGTATCCAATGATGCGAACAAGCCAGTGGCCGAGCAAGATCTGGCGCGCGCGCTGGGCGAGGACACCTTGGCCGAGTTGACCGCAAAAACCGGGCTTGGACGGGATGCGCTGTTGCAGCGGCTGTCGCGGGTTATTCCCGATGCGGTGCACGGCATGACCCCGGAGGGTCGTTTGCCCACGGCCGAGGATGCCAAGGGCTATATTTGACACAGGTTCACGAAAGGACGCATTATGACCGAACAGATGAAAGTCGTGCCGAAAGCCGAGAAGGTTCAGACTGGGGTTGATAACGCCAAGGCATTGGCCGAGGCGCTGAGCGGGGCGGTGGCGGACACGTATCGCCTGATCTTCAAAACCCATGCCTATCACTGGAACGTGGAAGGCCCGCTGTTTTACTCGGTGCATCATCTGACCGATGCGCAGTATAACGAAATGTTCCCTGCCGCCGATGAATTGGCCGAACGTATCCGCGCCATCGGGCAACTGGCCCCGCATGCGCTGGCCGATGTGATGAAGATGTCGGTGGTGAAGGATCTGGCGACTTTGCCTTCGACCATGGAGATGGTGGAGGATCTGGCGCAGGATCACGCTGCGGTTGCGGTGCGGTTCCACGCGCTGATCAAACTGGCGGATGACAACAACGATCCGGTGACGGCTGATCTGGCGACAAAGCGGTCGGCGTTTCACGAACAGGCGGCTTGGATGTTGCGGGCGACTGCGAAGTAGGTTCTGCGGCAAGGCTGGGGGTTACGCACCCCCAGTCCCCCCGACTGCGCCATTTGGCAGATGGCGGGTTTGCGGCGCTGGTGCTTGGTGGGGTCGCTCCCCTAGGATATTCGGGCGCCGAGGATGCGCTGAGGCGCTGTGATTGCAGCGCCAAAGACCGAAGCCTGTGATCTAGTGTGGTGCTGCTCGGGTGCCGCCCGCATGATGTGCGGGACGGTTTTGTCATTGGCGCAGGCGTAGGTTTCAGACCGCGCTTTGCGCGCGCTCGGCCCCTTCGGTGATGGCTTGGCGCATTTTGCGCTCTAAGGCTTCCTGTTTGGATTTGGTGTGCAGTTTCAGCCCGAACATATCCTTGACATAGAACGCATCGACCACCTGCGCGCCGTAGGTCGCGATCACCGCAGAGGCGATGTAGATGTGGTTGGCGGCCAGGGTGCGGGTCAGATCATAGAGCAGACCGGGGCGGTCGCGGGTGTCAACCTCGATGATCGTGTAGATTTCCGAGCCTTCGTTGTCGAAGGTGATATGGGTCGGGAAGCGGAACTCGCGTTCGCGTTTTTTCACCTTGTCGCGCCCCGCGAGGGCTTCGCGCGGCAGCACCTCGCCTTTCAGGGTTTTCTCGATCATACCGCGCAGACGGGGCAGACGCTCGACATCATAGGGCTTGCCGTCGGCGTCTTGTATCCAGAACACCGGCGTCGCGTAGCCGTCTTTCGAGGTATAGGTGCGCGCATCGACCACATTGGCACCGACCAAGGCCAAAGCCCCGGCAAGGCGGCTGAAAATGCCGGGGTGGTCGCCTAAGGCAAAGCAGGCGCGGGTGGCATCGCGGGCGGGTTCGGGGTGCAGGTCGATGCGAATCTCGTGATCGCCAAGGCCCCGCAGCAGGCGCGCGAACACTTCTTGCGTGTCGGTTTGCAGACCCTGCCAGTAGGGGGCGTAGTGGCGCGCTTGTTCGGCTTTGATCTCGGCTTCGGGCCAGTCGTGCAGGCGCAGGCGCAGGGCGGCTTTCGCCTCATCCTCGCGCTTGACGTGGTTGATGGTCTCCAGACCACCCTCCAGCGCCTCGGTGGTCAGGCTGTAAAGCTGGCGCAGCAGCATGGCTTTCCAGTTGTTCCACGTCGTTGGCCCCACGCCGCGGATGTCGCAGACCGTCAGCACCGTCAGCAAATCCAACCGTTTGCGGGTTTTCACCGCCTTGGCAAAGTCGCGCACGGTGCGTGGATCACCGATGTCGCGTTTCTGCGCCATGTCGGACATCAGCAGGTGATAGCGCACCAGCCATTCGACGGTTTCACATTCCTCGGCGTTCAGCCCCAGCCGCGGTGCGATGCGGCGGGCCAGTTGCGCGCCGATGATCGAGTGATCTTCCGGGCGGCCTTTGCCGATGTCATGCAGCAGCAGCGCCACATAGATCACCCGGCGATTGACCCCGGCTTTCAGGATCGACGACGACAGCGGCAGGTCTTCCACCAATTCGCCACGCTCGATCTGCGCCAGCACCGAGATGGTCTGGATGATGTGTTCATCGACCGTGTAGTGATGATAGACGTTGAACTGCATCATCGCGACGATGTTTTCAAATTCGGGGATGAAGGCCGAGAGCACGCCCAGCTCGTTCATCCGGCGCAGCGCGCGTTCAGGGTTGCCGTGCTGCAACATCAGATCCAGAAAGATGCGCTGGGCTTCGGGGTTGTCGCGCAGATCATCGTCGATCAGGTCAAGGTTGGCCGCAATCACCCGCATGATGTTCGGGTGCAGCAGATGGCGCGAGCGCAGGGCTTCCTCAAACGCGCGCAGCAGGTTCAGCGGATCGGACAGGAACGCGGCGCTGTCAATCAGGTCGATGCGGCTTTGCACCAGCTTGTAGGGTGGTTTGACCTTTTTGCGGCTGAACATGCCCAGAATACGCGCTTCGGGTTTGGCGTGGCGGGCTTCAAGCTCGGTCAGGAAAATCCGCGTCAACTCGCCCACATGGGTGGCGTGGCGGAAGTAATCCTGCATGAACAACTCGACCGCGCGGCGACCTGCGGCGTCGTGGTAGCCCATGCGCTTGGCCACATCGACCTGCGCATCGAAGGTTAACTGATCAATCGCGCGGTGCGTGATGTAATGCAGATGGCAGCGCGCCGCCCACAGGAAATTCTCGGCGCGCTCAAACTTGTCGTATTCCTCACGCGACAGCAGGCCCGCCGCGACCAGCCCGGCGGAAGATGACACCCGCAGCAGATATTTGCCGATCCAATACAGGGTTTGCAGATCACGCAGACCACCTTTGGCCTCTTTGACATTGGGTTCCAGCACATAGCGCTGGCCGCCCTGGCGTTTGTGACGCTCGGCGCGTTCGGCCAGCTTGGCCTCGATGAACTCGGGGCCAGAGTTGCGGAAGAGATCAGACCACAGCCGCTCGTTCAACTCTGCCGCAAGGCTGGCGTCGCCCGCGATGAAGCGATGTTCCAGCAGGGCGGTGCGGATGGTGATGTCTTCACGGCCCAGGCGGATGCAATCGGGCACGGTGCGGCTGGAATGGCCGACCTTCAGCTTCAGATCCCACAGCATGTAAAGCATCGATTCGATGACGGATTCTGCCCAAGGGGTGATCTTCCACGGCGTCAGAAACAACAGATCGACATCAGAATGTGGGGCCATCTCGGCGCGGCCAAACCCGCCCACCGCCAGCACCGTCAGCCGTTCGGCGGTGGTGGGCGATTGCGCGCGGTGCAGATGATCGCGCGCGATCAGCAAAGCGGTGGTGACAAGCACATCCGTCAGATGCGACTGCGCCGAGATCAGGGCGCGGGCGTTCAGCGGATGTTGCAGGAAGGCCACCTCCAGCGCCTCATTGGCGCGGGTTTTCGCCAGCGTCATGTGCCGCACCGCCACCGCCCGCCCGGCGCGTGCATCAGCGGCGGGCAGATCGGCGGTGATTGCGGCCAGCAGTGCCGCGCCGTCAATCAACTGCCCGGCAGGGATCAGCAGATCAGGCGCGACCATGGGTGCAGCCGGAGGTGCAACGGCGTGTTTCATGCCAGACTCCGGCCGCTGTCGTTACGAACCAAACCCGCCAAAGCTGCGCGGTGCCGGATCAATCACCACCGCACGCCCGCCTTGAATTTGGGCGATCGCAAGGCCGCGTTCATTGGTGCCATCGCCGCGCAGCCGGAAGATGCCGTTCACGCCGACAAAGCCTGCGCCTTGGGTCAAGGCTTGCTTCGAAAGCGGGCCGGGGCCTGCCTTTTTCATCAAGGCGCCGATCGCTGCGATGCCATCATAGGCAAGGCCCGAAATCGGATGCGGCGGCTCGTTGAAGGTGGATTGGTAGCGCGACTGGTATTGCGCATAAAGTGCGGGATCAGGCAGCGCAAACCAGCCACCTTGCACACCGGGCAGCCCCAGCGTGGCGGCGGGAATATCCCAGCGCGTCAAGCCGATGAACTGCGCCGAGGCGCTCGACAGGCCATTGTCGGCCAGAAGCTGGCTGACCAAAGGCAAGGCACCTGCGGTATCGGCGGTCATGAACACGGCCTGCGCACCCGAAGATTTCGCCGCACTCGCAATGCCGGGGGCTGCGGCCATCACGCCATTCTGCGAGAATTCGTAGCTGCCGGTCGCCACAATGCTGCCGCCCGATTGTGCCACGGCTTGTGCGATGGCAGCCCGGCCCAACTCGCCTGCGGTGTTGCGATCATGCACAATCATGATCTGCGATTTGCCCTGCCGGACGGCGTAAGCCGCCAATCGGCTGGCGGTGTTGCTGAAGGTCGGCCCAAGCACGAAGACGTTGTTGCCCGCGATGTCGGGGTTGTTCGAGAACGCCAGCACATTGACGCCAGACCCCGCGACGGCAACGCCTGCGGCATTGGCCTCTTGCGCGAAGACCGGGCCAAGGATGACTTGGGCACCCTCTGCCACGGCTTTGGTGGCCATGGCTGCGGCTTGCGCGGGCTGACCTGCGGTGTTGTAAACCCGCAGATCGACTTGCGCCGAGCCGCCCAGATCAGAAATCGCCATCCGCGCGGCATTTTGCAAGGAGCGCGCCAGCAACTCATCGCTCGCCTGACCCGAACCTGCCGGAACCAGCAGGGCCACTTGAATCTTGCCCGAAGCATTGCCGCCACTGGGGGCGGGCCCCGTCGATGGCACACAAGCGGCCAAGATGACCGCAGCCCCTGCAACAAGAATTTGGCCCAGCGACTTGCGGGCCCGCGTCAAAACGGACAACATAGACTTCCCTCACCCATGGCAGACTGACCGTCAGGTTATGCGCATCGGGCCGGGAAGTAAACTTGTCAGGGAGGCGGGCCGGGTGACGATCAGCAGAGCGGCGCCGGAAAAACAACGCCTCGCGGCCGGGCTTTATTTTCTGGCCACGCCGATTGGGGCTGCCCGCGACATCACATTGCGGGCGCTGGATATTCTGGCTGCGGCAGATGTGCTGGCGGCGGAAGATACAAGAACGCTGCGGCATCTTATGGAAATCCACGGGGTTAGCCTGGGCGATCGCCCGCTGGTGGCCTATCACGAGCACAACAATGACGTGGCGCTGCCGCGGCTGATGCGCGCGATTGCCGAAGGCAAGTCGGTGGCATATGCGTCAGAGGCCGGAACTCCGCTGATCTCGGACCCCGGGTTTCAGTTGGGGCGTGCGGCGATTGCCGAAGGCTATCAGGTGCTGTCGGCACCGGGCGCATCGGCGGTGTTATGCGCATTGACCGTGTCGGGCCTGCCCTCGGATCGGTTCATGTTTGCCGGATTTCCACCGTCCGCCAAGGCCGCGCGGCAAAGCTTCATCCGCGATCTTGCACAGACGCAGGCGACGGTGATCCTTTATGAATCACCCAAACGCGTTAAGGGATTATTAGATGATCTGGTGCAAGAATTGGGCGAAGGACGTAATGCTGTGGTGTGCCGGGAACTCACCAAGCGATTCGAAGAAGTGTCGCGCGGAACCTTGGGCACGCTTGCGGCGGCGTTCGACGGGCGCGATGTGAAGGGTGAAATCGTGGTGTTGATTGATCGCGCACCCGAGCAGACGGCAGATGCCGCAACGGTGGAACAGGCGTTGGATCAGGCTTTGACGCATATGACGATGAAAGATGCGGCGGCGGCGGTGGCGCAGGCTTATGGTTTGCCACGGCGCGATATGTATCAACTTGCATTGAAAAGGACAGGCGCATGAGCGGAGCACGGTCTTATCACGCAGGGTTTTCTGCCGAAGAACAGGTGGCGCAGCTTTATGATCGCGCGGGCCGCACAGTTTGTGCGCGGCGTTGGCGCGGTTCGGCCGGCGAAATTGATCTGATCGCCCGCAATGGTGCCGAGGTGATTTTCATCGAGGTCAAGCAAAGCAAGACCCATGCGCAGGCCGCACAACATTTGACGGCGCGCCAGATCGCCCGGATTTATGGGGCCGCTTCAGAGTTTCTGGCGGGGGAACCTGCGGGGCAGCTGACCGATGTGCGCTTCGACGTGGCTTTGGTTGATGCTGTGGGGCGGATCGAAGTCTTGGAAAACGCCTACGCCGCCTGATTGCATCCGGGCCTGCGTTGCGGCATCAAGTGCGCAATGCAGTCTGGAGAGTCTCATGCCGCTTAAGGTCGCGCTACAGATGGACCCGATCGGGTCGGTCAATATCAACGGTGACAGCACCTTCCGCATCGCTCTGGAAGCGCAAGAGCGGGGTCATTCGCTGTTTTTCTACACGCCAGACAAGTTGGCCTTTGTGGAAGGCCGGGTGGTGGCGCGGGGGTTTCCGATCACTTTGCGGCGCGAGATTGGCAATCATGTCAGCTACGGCCCCGAGGCCGAGGTTGATTTGAGCACGTTTGACGTGGTTTGGCTGCGCCAAGATCCACCGTTTGACATGGGCTATATCACCACGACGCATTTGCTGGATATGATTCACCCGAAAACTTTGGTGGTGAATGATCCGTTCTGGGTGCGGAATTATCCAGAAAAGCTGCTGGTGTTGCGTTTCCCTGAATTGACTCCGCCGACGGCGATTGCGCGGGATTTGCAGACGATCCGCGATTTCAAAGCGCGGCATGGCGATATTATTCTGAAGCCGCTTTATGGCAATGGCGGCGCGGGGGTGTTCCGGCTTGACCCGAACGACCGCAATCTGGCCAGCCTGTATGAGATGTTCACGGGTATCAACCGCGAGCCTTTGATCGTGCAGAAATTCCTGCCGGATGTGTCCAAGGGCGACAAGCGGGTGATTCTGGTCGATGGCGTGCCAGTGGGCGCGATCAACCGGGTGCCGCAGGCGGGCGAGACGCGTTCGAACATGCATGCGGGCGGGCGACCTGAGAAGGTTGCGCTGACGCCGCGCGATCTGGAGATTTGTGCCGCGATCGGGCCAACCCTGCGTGAGCACGGCCAGATTTTTGTCGGCATCGACGTGATTGGCGATTATCTGACCGAGATCAACGTGACCTCGCCCACCGGTATTCAGGAATTGGAGCGGTTTGACGGCACCAACACCGCCGCGCTGATCTGGCAGGCGATCGAGGCAAAGCGGGCTTGATCGAGGGTGGGGTCAATTTTTTGACCCCACTGCCAAGCGATAGCTGACCGCTTCGGCGATATGAGGCAGGCGCACTTGCGCTGATTGATCAAGGTCGGCGATGGTGCGGGCGACGCGCAAAACGCGGTGATAGCCGCGCGCCGACAGGCCAAAGCGTTCGGCGACTTTGGCCAGCAGGGCGCGGCCTTCGGGATCGGGGGCGGCCACCTGTTCCAGCAGGCTGCCTTCCATATCGGCGTTGACGCGCGTGTTCGGGGTGTCTTTGAAGCGTTTGGTTTGCAGATTGCGCGCCGCTTGCACGCGGGCGGCAACGGTCGCGGAACTGTCGCCGGACGACGGCAGATCAAGGTCGGTATAGGCCACGGGCGGGACTTCGACGCGCAGATCGAAGCGGTCCATCAGAGGGCCAGAGATGCGGCCCAGATAATCCTCGCCGCAAACGGGAACTTTCGCGCAGGCGCGGGCGGGGTCTGACATATAGCCGCATTTGCAGGGATTGGCGGCGGCGATCAGCAGAAAGCGGCAAGGATAGCGGATGTGGGCGTTGGCGCGGGCGACCATGATCTCGCCGGTTTCAATCGGTTGGCGCAGGGTTTCCAGCACGGCGCGGGGGAATTCGGGGAACTCATCCATGAACAACACGCCGTTGTGGGCGAGTGAGATTTCGCCGGGCTTGGCGCCCTTGCCGCCCCCCACAATCGCCGCCATCGAGGCGGTGTGATGCGGCTCGCGGAAGGGGCGCGCGCGCGAGATACCGCCTTCGGACAACAGCCCCGCGAGCGAATGAATCATTGAGGTTTCAAGGGCTTCTTGCGCCGATAGTGGTGGCAGGATGCCCGGCAGGCGGGCGGCGAGCATGGATTTGCCAGACCCCGGCGTGCCGACCATCAGCGCGTGATGACGGCCAGAGGCTGCGATTTCCAGCGCGCGTTTGGCGCGTTCTTGCCCCTTTACATCGCGGAAATCGCGGCCCGTGGCTTCGGGCGCGACCTCGCCCGCCTCGGCCGGGGTGATCGGGACTTGGCCGGTGTAGTGACGCACCACATCGTTGAGGGTGGCGGCGGCGAGGACTTGCGTGGCACCGACCCAGGCGGCCTCGGCCCCGCAGGCCTTGGGGCACAAAAGCGCGCGGTCCTCCTCGGCGGCGGCCATGGCGGCAGGCAGCGCGCCCAGCACCGGGATCAGGCGGCCATCGAGCGACAACTCTCCCAAGGCCACGGTGGCTTCGACCGCATCTTTCGGGATGATATCGAGCGCCGCAAGTAGCGCCAAGGCGATGGGCAGATCGAAATGCGGGCCTTCCTTCGGCAGGTCGGCGGGCGAAAGATTGACCATGATGCGCTTGGACGGCAGCGCGATGGACATCGACGCCATCGCGGCGCGCACCCGCTCTTTCGCCTCGGACACCGCTTTGTCGGGCAGGCCGACCACGCCAAAGTAAGGCATCCCGGGGGCAAGGGCGCATTGCACCTCGACGATGCGCGCCTCGACCCCTTCAAAGGCCACGGTATAGGCCCTTGCGACCATTGCACCTCTCCCTGTTCTTCTTTGTTAACGGGTAGGCGGCAATGGTTTACGAATGGTAAAGATTACGGCTTCAGCCTTGATAAAGCGCCATGAATTTCGGCCAGGCCTCGGGGTCGGCCACAGTTTTGTCGCGGCAGCACGCGTTGCAAAAGCCGATGCGGCGACCTGCGATTTCCAGCACATGCGTGACGGGTTTGCCCGAATAGGGGCAGGCGGTGTTTTCGGCCATGCTGCCCTCGACGGGGCGACTTGCCAGAGGCACCGGGCCGGGCCACGGGCGACGGGGGTAGTCGCGACGGTAATAGTCTTGATCCGCGCCGTCGATCATCCCCATGGCACGCCAGCGCCGGAATGACGGATGCGCCAGATGGGCGCGCACGTAAGCCATGGCCCGCGGCGCAAGCGGCAGGTTATAGCTGGCAATCCGCGCGGCAACCGGGGCGAAAAACGCATCGGCGGCGGAATAGGCCCCGCACAGCCACGTGTCCGAGCCGGTTTGGTCCTGCGCCCAAGCCCAGATCGTTTCCAGCCGCGCCAAGTCGGCCAACACTTCGGGCGGGGGGCTGCAATCGGTGTAGCTGACCCGCAGGTTCATCGGGCAATGGCTGCGCAGGGCAACAAACCCTGCGTGCATCTCGGCCGCCACCACCCGGGCGATCGCGCGGGCTTTCGCATCCGCCGGCCAAATTCCTGCATCGGGGTGGCGCGAGGCCAGTTCTTCGGCGATGGCGATGGTTTCGGGCACCACGACGCCGTCCGGCGTGCGCATGGTGGGCGCGGTGCGGGCCGGGTGAAACGCCTTGAGCATGTCGGCCAATTCATCGGTGTAAAGCCGCGCGGTGTGCAGTTTGACGGGGATGTTGAAGGCGTCAAACAGCAGCCAGCCGCGCAGGCTCCAACTGGAATAGGCGCGGTCGCCGATCACGAGATCATAGGTCATTGCAGGCTCCGGGTTTTGGGTTGGGTGCAGGCTAGGCCATGGCGATGTGCGATGGAAAGCGCTGATTTGTGCGCAAGTTCATCACGCATATTGATGAATCGGCGATATTTCATTTTCTGACGTTTGCCATGCATCCAAACCGGGTGGCGCTGCGTAATCCTAGTATCACGCGCAAAGCACCGCGATATTGGGGGATCAGATGGCACTTGACGCACCCTATCAGAAAGACTTGTCGCGCCAGGCGCGGGCGGCGGAATTGCTGGATGCCGAAACCGAGTTGCGCTTGGCTTATGCCTGGCGTGACCACCGGGACGAGGCGGCGCTGCACCGCCTGATCACGGCTTACATGCGGCTAGCGATTTCGATGGCGTCGAAGTTTCGTCGCTACGGCGCGCCGATGAACGATCTTATTCAAGAGGCCTCGTTGGGGCTGATGAAGGCGGCGGAAAAGTTTGACCCAGATCGCGGCGTGCGGTTTTCGACCTATGCGGTGTGGTGGATCAAGGCCAGCATTCAGGATTACGTGATGCGCAACTGGTCGATGGTGCGCACCGGCAGCACGTCGGCGCAGAAATCGCTGTTTTTCAATTTGAAGCGGGTGCAGGCCAAGCTGGAGCGTGAGGCCGCCGCCGAAGGGATGGTGCTGGATCAGCACCAGTTGCGTGAGAAAGTCGCGCATGAAATCGGCGTGCGGGTCGCGGAAGTCGCCATGATGGAGGGCCGTCTGGCCGGGTCTGACGCCTCGCTGAACGCAACGCAAGCGGCAGATGAGGACGGGCGTGCTTGGATCGACGCGTTGGAAGATGACGGTCCGCAGGCAAGTGAGCGGGTCGAGGCGTCGCATGACACCGCGCGCCTGCGCGAGTGGCTGATCGCGGCAATGGGCCAGTTGAGCACGCGTGAACGCCATATCGTGGCCGAGCGCCGCCTGCGTGACGAGCCGCGCACGCTGGAATCCCTGGGCGTCGAACTGGGTCTGTCGAAAGAGCGCATCCGGCAGTTGGAGGCGGCGGCCTATGTCAAGCTGCGCCGCGCGCTGGAGGCGCAATCGCCGGAAGTGCTGGCTTTGCTTTAAGGGCTTGGCCAAAGGGCGTTGAGTTTGCTGCCGCTGCCGCCTACATCTAGGCGCAAAGGGAGTGGGCAATGCTGACGAACAAGCGGATTTTGCTGATCATCGGCGGCGGCATCGCGGCCTACAAGTCTTTGGCGCTGATCCGGCTTTTGAAGCGGGCAGGGGCTGCGGTTACGCCGGTGTTGACCCGCGCAGGGGCCGAGTTTGTCACGCCGCTTTCGGTCAGCGCGCTTGCGGGTGAGAAGGTTTACGAGTCGCTGTTCGATCTGACCGACGAGGCCGAGATGGGCCACATCCAGCTTTCGCGCGTGGCTGATCTGATCGTGGTTGCGCCTGCGACGGCCGATTTGCTGGCCAAGATGGCGCAGGGCCGCGCCGATGATCTGGCCTCGACGCTGCTGTTGGCGACCGATACGCCTGTGCTGGTGGCCCCGGCGATGAATGTGCGCATGTGGCAGCATCCCGCAACCCGGCGCAACGTAGCCCAGGTGCGCGCCGATGGCGTGCTGCTGGTCGGCCCGAACGCGGGTGAGATGGCCTGCGGTGAATTTGGCCCAGGTCGCATGGCAGAACCTGAAGAGATCATGCAGGCGATTGAGGCCGTCTTGTCGCGCGGGCCGTTGGTGGGCAAGCACGTGCTGGTCACCTCTGGCCCCACGCACGAACCGATTGATCCGGTGCGCTATATCGCCAACCGCTCCTCGGGGGCGCAAGGCACGGCGATTGCGGTGGCGCTGCGCGATCTGGGGGCAAAGGTGACGTTTGTGACCGGCCCCGCCAGCGTGCCTGCGCCCGAGGGCGTTGCCGTGATACGGGTGGAAACCGCAGCCGAGATGCTGTCCGCGGCAGAGGCGGCGCTGCCCGCCGACGCGGCGGTGATGGCGGCAGCGGTGGCGGATTGGCGGGTGGCCAATGCCAGCGGGTCCAAGATGAAAAAGGACGGCAGCGGTCACGCTCCGGCGCTGGAGTTTGCCGAAAATGCCGACATTCTCGCGCGGGTGTCTCAGGGCGCGCAGCGGCCCCGTCTGGTGGTGGGCTTTGCCGCCGAGACAGACCACGTGGCCGAATACGCCGCCGCCAAACGGCTGCGCAAGGGCTGCGACTGGATCGTGGCCAATGATGTCTCGCCCGCAACCGGGATCATGGGCGGCACCGAAAACGCGGTAACCCTGATCACCGCCGCCGGGTCCGAGGTGTGGCCACGTATGGCCAAGGATGCCGTGGCGCGGGAATTGGCCGCACGGATTGCGTCGGCCTTGCTGGAGTGAAGCCGGAATTTTGCGGAAAATTCCGTGGGACAGGTTCTGCTGCGGTTTGGGTTGTGGAACGGTTGGATGCCTCCGGCGGGGATATTTGAGCAGAGAGGATGACCATGGCGCTGGTGCAGGTGATGTGGGAGGATTGGGCAGATCGCGCGGTGGCGCTGCCGGCCTATCAGACGGCAGGGGCGGCGGGGGCGGACATATGTGCCAATCTGGCGCTGGCTGATCGTGCAGCGGGGATCGAGATTGCCCCGATGGGGCGCGTTCTGGTGCCGACAGGCATTCGCGTGGCGATTGCCCCCGGATACGAGATGCAGATCAGGCCGCGCTCGGGTCTGGCTGTAAAGTTCGGCATCACGCTGATCAACGCGCCCGGCACCATCGACAGCGATTATCGTGGCCCGTTGGGTGTGGCGTTGGTCAATCTGGGTGCCGCGCCCTATGTTGTTCGCCACGGCGACCGTATTGCGCAGGCGGTGCTCGCGCCCGTGGTGCATATGCATGTGCAGGTGGTGGATGCGTTGGACGACACCCAGCGCGGCATGGGCGGATTTGGCTCGACCGGGTTTGGGCCGCTTTCTGGGGGCAAGGACTGATGCTTGTTGTCGTTTTGGCGCTGGGGCTTTGGCTTTTGGGCTGGGTGCTGGGCACCCCCAAGCCCTTGCGCTGGGGGGCGATTGGCGTGCTTTGGCTGGCGGCTGTTGGCGTCAATCTGGCCCTTCCCGAAGGCCATCCGCTGCGGGAGATGACCGGTGGTGATGCGCGGGTCTGGCTTGCGGTTGCCTTGGGTTTTGCCGTGGTGGTGGGCTACCGGGCGATGCTGAGCCGGTTGAAAAGCCGCGTCGCTGCGGTAAACGTGCCGACGCCCTCGGCGTTTTCCGAGGCCGAGGTGGCGCGCTATGCCCGCCATATCCTGCTGCGTGAGATCGGCGGTCCGGGCCAGCGCCGTCTGAAAGATGCGCGCGTGCTGGTGGTGGGTGCGGGCGGTTTGGGCGCGCCGGTGTTGCTGTATCTGGCGGCGGCGGGGGTGGGCGAGATTGGCGTGATTGACGACGACACGGTTGAGACCAGCAATTTGCAGCGTCAGATCATTCATGCCGATCAACGGGTTGGCATGGATAAGGTGGAATCCGCTGAAATCGCGATGCGGGCGATGAATCCGTATGTGCAGGTCAAACCCTACAAGCGCCGCCTTGATGCCGAGACGGCTGGGTTGATCGCAGAGTATGATCTGGTGCTGGATGGTTCAGACAATTTCGACACGCGTTATCTGATCAATCAGCTGTGTGTGGCGGCCGGCAAGCCGCTGATCGCGGCGGCCATCACGCAATGGGAGGGGCAGCTTTCGGTCTATGATCCTGCGCGTGAAGGCCCGTGTTATGCCTGTGTTTTCCCGGTGCGCCCTGCGCCGGGAACCGTGCCGACCTGTGCCGAGGCCGGCGTGGCGGCACCCCTGCCCGGGGTGCTGGGCAGCATGATGGCGATGGAAGCCGTCAAGCTGATCACCGGGGCGGGTGCGCCGTTGCGGGGGCGGTTGCTGATCTACGATGCGCTTTACGCCGAAACGCGCCTGATCGGCGTGAAGCGACGGGCAGATTGCACCGTTTGTGGGGCGGTGCACTGAACCGTAGCTGTTGGCATTCATCCTTTGTTCAGTTTTGGCCGCTAGCCTGACCGCCAAGACGTAACCCGAAGGGGCTTTGACACTGACAATACTGCGCTGGAACCCGGTTTATGCCCTGTTTGTCGTGCTACGCTGCGCGCAGCGCCTGCTGGCACAGGTTATGCGCGCGGGCCCCCTTGCCCCTGTCCCCCAATCCCGGCCATACTCCCGCATCCACTCTGTGACAGGGAGTTCACATATGAAATTTGCTGCTGCCCTTGCGGGCCTTGCCCTTACTGCGTCGTTCAGCGTTTCCGCGTCTTTTGCAGGCGATCTGCCCGATCTGGGCGGCAAGGAAATCACCATCGTCACCGAAAACGCCTATCCGCCGCTGCAGTTTGTGGACAAGTCGGGTGCCGCGATTGGCTGGGAATACGACGCGATTGCCGAGATGGCCAAGCGGATGAATTTCAAGGTGAAATACGAAACAAGCTCTTGGGATGCGATGATTCCGGCGGTGTCGGAAGGCCAGTTTGACATGGGCATGACCGGCATCACCATCAAGGATGATCGCAAGGAAAAGGTCGATTTCTCAGACCCCTACATGCGCTCGGAAAGCATGATGCTGGTGCGCGGCGACGAAGCACGTTTCACCGATGCCGCAAGTTTTGCCGCCAATGCCGATCTGTTGATCGGCGCGCAGGCCGGCACCACCCCCTTTTACACCGCCGTCTATTCGGTGCTGGATGGCAATGAGGCCAATCCGCGCATCAAGCTGTTTGAAACCTTCGGCGCGAGTGTCGAGGCGTTGAAGGCGGGCGATGTCGATACGGTGCTCACCGACATGACAGCGGGCAAGGGCTATGTCGATGCTTCGGGCGGTGCGTTGAAAATGGTTGGGCAGCCGCTGGGCACCGAAGATTTCGGCTTCATTTTCCCCAAAGGCTCTGATCTCGTGCCCAGCATGAATGCGGGGATCGCGGCGTTGAAAGCGGATGGCACGCTTGAGGCGCTCAACAAGAAGTGGTTCTTGGATTACAAGGCTGAATAAGATCGGCGGCCCTGGCGCAAACCGGGGCCTAATCCAATGAAATCACTGAAAGATCAGGATTTTCCATGGTGGCTGGTGGCGCTTGTCGGCATCGGTCTTGTGCTGTTTTATCAGGTTTGGGCGAGCGAGCTTTACTCCTCTGCGATGCGGTTGCTGGCCAAGGGGATCTGGGTCACGATCTTCGTCACCGTGGTGGCCTATGCGATGGCGTGCCTGCTTGGGCTTGCATTGGCGCTGGCGGGGCTTTCGCGGTTTCGCGCCGTGCGGCAACTGGCGCGGTTTTACATCGAGGTGATGCGCGGCGTGCCGATCATGGTGCTGCTGCTTTATGTGACCTTCGTCGCAACCCCGATGGCCATTGAGGGTTGGAACTGGCTAACCGCGCGTTTCGGGCTGGAGCCTTTGAAAACACGTGATTTCCCGTATCTGTGGCGGGCGATCATCGCGCTGACGCTGGCCTATTCCGCGTTTCTGGCCGAGGTGTTTCGCGCCGGATTGCAGGCGGTGGACAAGGGCCAGATCGAGGCCGCGCAGGCGCTTGGCCTTTCCGGTTGGCAGCGCTTTCGCCATGTGGTGTTTCCGCAGGCGTTTCGGATGGTTTTGCCGCCCTTGGGCAATGATTTTGTGGCGATGGTGAAGGACAGCTCGCTGGTGTCGGTGCTGGGGGTCGCGGACATCACGCAACTGGGCAAAGTCACGGCGGCGGGGAATTTTCGCTATTTTGAAACCTATAATCTGGTGGCGCTGCTGTATCTGACCATGACGATCAGCCTTTCCTTGGTGCTGCGCCGGATTGAGGCCCGCTTGAAGGCGCGCGATCAGCGTTAGCGCCGAAAAACCGCGCCGCTTGGGCTGGACGTTGCCACGATGGCTGCCTAGCTTTGCGCAAAGGAGAATTGCAATGAATGCTTTGCTGCGGGTTTGGGACGGGGAATTCGGGCTGCCGCCCTTCGCGGAAATTCAGGATGCAGATTTCGCGCCGGCGTTTGACGCGGCACTGGCTGAGGCCCGCGCGAATATCGCCGCGATCACCGCTGATCCGCAGGTGACATTCGCCAACACCATCGACGCGTTGGAACTGGCGGAAGGCGCGCTCGACCGTGTTGGCGGGGTGTTCTACAACCTTGCGGGCGCCGACAGCACGCCTGCGCGCGAGGCCCTGCAGATGGATCTGGCGCCGAAAATGTCGGCTTTCGCGTCGGAAGTTACCAACAATACCGCACTTTTTGCCCGCATCGAAGATCTGTGGCAACGTCGCGATGATTTGGCGCTGACGCCCGAGCAGGCGCGCGTGCTGACGCTGTATCGGCAGATGTTCGTGCGCTCGGGCGCGCTGCTGACCGGGGAAGACGCCGCGCGGCTGACGGCGGTGAAGTCGCGGCTTGCGGTTTTGGGCACCACTTTCAGCCAGAACCTTCTGGCGGATGAGCGGTCATGGTTCATGGATCTGAGCGAGGCCGATCTGGAAGGCTTGCCCGATTTCGTGGTGGCCTCGGCCCGTGCGGCGGGGGCTGAGAAGGGTGCCGCCGGGCCGGTGGTGACACTGTCGCGCTCGCTGATTGTGCCGTTTTTGCAGTTTTCTCCGCGCCGTGCGTTGCGGCAAAAGGCTTATGAGGCCTGGGGTTTGCGCGGCGCGAATGGGGGTGCGACGGACAATCGTGCGGTTGCTGCGGAAATTCTTGCGTTGCGTGCCGAGCGTGCCGCCCTGCTGGGCTATGCCAGCTTTGCCGATTACAAACTTGAACCCGAGATGGCCAAGACACCGGCGGCTGTGCGCGATCTGTTGATGCGGGTTTGGGCCCCTGCCAAGGCCAAGGCGCTTGAAGATGCGGCGATGCTCGAGTCGATGCTGCACGCGGATGGCATCGCAGGCCCGCTCGAGCCGTGGGATTGGCGCTATTATTCCGAAAAGCGCCGTGTGGCCGAACATGATCTGGATGAGGCCGTGCTGAAACCCTACCTTGGGCTAGAGGCGATGCTGGCCGCGCAGTTTGACTGTGCCAACCGGTTGTTCGGGCTGGAGTTTCGCGCGATGGACATCCCGCTGTATCACCCCGACGCGCGGGCGTGGGAGGTTACGCGCAACGGCGCGCATGTTGCTGTTTTCATTGGCGACTATTTCGCGCGCGGATCAAAACGCTCGGGCGCGTGGTGTTCGGCGATGCGGTCGCAGCGCAAACTGGGCGGCGAGCAGCGCCCCATCGTGGTGAATGTCTGCAACTTCGCCAAGGGCGATCCGGCGCTGTTGTCTTATGACGATGCGCGCACGTTGTTTCATGAGTTTGGCCATGCGCTGCATCAGATGTTGTCGAACGTGACCTATGGTTTCATCAGCGGCACATCGGTTGCGCGCGATTTTGTCGAACTGCCCAGCCAGCTTTATGAGCATTGGATGGAAGTGCCCGAGGTGTTGGAAAAACACGCGCGGCATTGGCAGACCGGGGCGGCGATGCCTGCCGATCTGATCAAGCGCTTGCTGGATGCCGGGACCTATGATCAGGGGTTTTCGACCGTCGAGTTCATCTCGTCGGCGATGGTCGATCTGGCCTTCCACGAGGGCGCCGCCCCCGCCGATCCGATGCAGAAACAGGCCGAAGTGCTGGAATCGTTGGGGATGCCGCGCGCGATCCGCATGCGCCACGCCACGCCGCATTTCGCGCATGTGTTTTCGGGCGACGGCTATTCCTCGGGCTATTACAGCTACATGTGGTCCGAGGTGATGGACGCCGATGCGTTTGCGGCCTTTGAAGAGGCGGGCGATGCGTTTGACCCTGCGACTGCCGCGCGGCTGGAAAAATTCATCCTGTCGGCGGGCGGGTCGGAAGAACCGGACGTGCTTTACACCAAATTCCGTGGCCGGATGCCGGGGGTCGAACCTTTGCTGAAGGGGCGGGGTTTGGTTGAGGTTTAGGAACCGATCAGGCGTCGGCGCGTTATCGCCGGAATTTCAAGCAGGATAGCGCGGCGATGTTGGCCAATCTGATGAGCGACTTTGATCTGACATTCGACGCAAAGGAAACAGCATCGCATCTGATCAAACTGGTGCTGGCTTACCTGCTGGCGCTGCCAATCGGTTGGAACCGCGAGAAAGAAGAACGCAGCGCCGGGATCAGGACGTTTCCGCTGGTGGCGATGGCGGCTTGCGGCTTTGTGATCATCGCGATCGGCGTTCTGGGGCCGGATGCGCCTGAACAATCCAAGGTGATGGAGGGGTTGATCACCGGCGTCGGGTTCATTGGCGGTGGTGCGATCCTGAAACAGGGCGTGCAAGCGCGCGGCACAGCGACGGCGGCCAGTTTGTGGGGCACCGGGGCTTTGGGCACGGCGGTGGGCTATGGTTTGCTTGACGTGGCCGTGATCCTTAGCGTGGTGACATATCTGGCGTTGCGCATCCTGTCGCCGCTGAAAGATGTGGCGCGAGACGATCACTCAGCGCCGCAGGCTGCTGGGGGCAACGCCGAACTGCCCCCGGAAGGCCCGCGACAGGCTTGAGGCCGAGGAAAACCCGCAGCGCAACGCCACTTCGGCCAGCGGGTGTCGGGTGTCGGTGATCATCCGTCGCGCCGCAGCCAGCCGCAGCCCAAGCGCATGTGCCGCCGGGGTCAGCCCCAGATTGGCGGCAAATATCTGCTCTAGCCGGCGCGGCGAAAGCCCGATGGCGGCGGCGATTTCGGCCGTGGTTTCCGGTGCATCCAGCCGCGCCTCCATCCGCGCGATGGCGCTTGCAACGCGCGGATCAAGCCGCGGGTCGGGGGCCTTGGCCGTCATCTGCGGTTCGGTCCCGTCACGGGCGGTGGTGATGAAACTGGCGGCCACTTGCAGCGCCAGCGCAGGCCCGTGGCGGGCGCGGATCAGGTGCAGCATCAGATCGCAAGCGGGGGCAGCACCGCCTGCGGTGAAGCGGTTGCGGTCAATGACAAATCGGTCGGGGGCCACGTCGATCTGCGGATGGGTGGCGGCGAAATCCTCGTGATCTTCCCAATGCACGGTGGCCTTGTAGCCGTTCAACAGCCCCGCGCGGGCCAGCACCCATGCCCCCGCATCAATGCCGCCGATGGCAGCAAATCGCGGCGCCGCACGCGCCAGATCGCGGATCAGGGCTTGGGTCGCGGAGTGCGACTGCTGAAACCCGGCAATCACGATCAGCGCCGCCGCCCCCTCTGCCGCCGCCAGTGGGCCATCCGACGCAAGCTCGATGCCGCAGGTCAGCGGCACCGGCCGACCCTCGGGCGAGACCACCCGCCAGCGATAGGCCTCCTGCCCCAGATGGCGGTTGGCCGACCGCAGCGGGTCCAGCGTTGAAGCCACTTCCAGGATCGAGGATTGCGGCAGCACCATCAGCGCCAGCGTCAGCGGCGCTGCCGAAGCGGTAAAGATGGATGTGTCGATTTTTGCGGGTTTCGCCATGGATATTGCGTAAATCGTCAAGCGCGGCGTTGCAAGGCCGCTATGGTATGGCCAACCGAATTGGAGGATTCCCATGCCCTTGGCCATGAACCGCGAAGTTTTCATCACCGCAGCCGTCACCGGATCGGGCGGCACGCAGGACCGCAGCCCGCACGTGCCGCGCTCGCCCGAACAAATTGCGAAATCGGCGATTGATGCGGCGAAGGCGGGGGCTGCCGTGGTGCATTGCCATGTGCGCGATCCTGAAACCGGCAAGCCCAGCCGCGATCTGGCTTTGTATCGCGAAGTGACCGAGCGTATCCGCGACAGCGGCACCGATGTGGTGCTGAACCTGACGGCGGGCATGGGCGGCGATCTTATGTTCGACGGCACCGAAAAGATGAACCAGATGGCGGGCCATTCCGACATGATCGGGGCCACCGCGCGGGTGGCGCATGTGGTGGAATGTCGGCCCGAGATTTGCACGCTCGATTGCGGCACGATGAATTTCAATGAGGCCGATTATGTGATGGTCAACACCCCCGGCATGCTGCGGGATATGGCGAAACGCATGACGGCGGCGGGGGTGCGGATTGAGATTGAGGCGTTTGACACCGGCCATTTGTGGCTGGCCAAGGAACTGGCGCGCGAGGGCGTGATCCCGGCACCGACCTTGGTGCAGTTGTGCATGGGTGTGCCGTGGGGTGCGCCGGATGATCTGAACACCTTTATGGCGATGGTTAATAACGTGCCCGCCGATTGGCATTGGAGCGCCTTTGCGATTGGCCGCAATCAGATGCCCTATGTCGCGGCCTCGGTCTTGGCAGGTGGCAACGTGCGGGTTGGGTTGGAGGACAACCTGTGGCTGGATAAGGGCGTTCTGGCCACCAACGCGCAACTGGTCGAGCGGGCCGTGACGATCATCTCGAACCTCGGCGCGCGGGTGATTACGCCTGCGGAGGTGCGGGCGAAGTTGAAGCTGGAGAAGCGCGGGCCGTTGCCGAAATGATGCGGGCGTTCGCTATCGCCCTTGCCGTTCTGACGCTTGTTTCCTGCGTGGACGCTTCCCGTGGGGGCAGTAAGATGTCGTTTCCGGAGCGCGCCGAGTGCCGCAACAAGGGTGGAGAGGTGATTGTAGCTGGGATGTATGCCAACGAAATCTGCGTGTTGCCTCGCGCGGACGCTGGCAAGGTTTGTCACAAAGGGAGTGACTGTCTTGGCCGCTGTTTGGTTGATGATGATGTGAGCAGCGCGGGCACATGTTCCAAAAATGACAACCCGTTTGGCTGTGTGTCCTACCTAGATGACGACAGTAAAGTTCAGACCGAATGCCAAGATTGAAAGAGGAAACTATGACGAGAAAAGCAGCAATCATTGGTGGTGGCGTAATCGGCGGCGGTTGGGCGGCGCGGTTCCTGCTCAACGGCTGGAATGTGTCGGTGTTCGATCCCGACCCGCAGGCCGAGCGCAAAATCAGCGAAGTGATGGCCAATGCGCGGGCGGCTTTGCCTGCCCTGTCCGATGTGCCGATGCCTGCCGAGGGCGTGCTTTCGTTTGCCTCGACCATCACCGAAGCGGTGGAGGGCGCGCATTACATTCAGGAATCCGTCTCCGAACGGCTCGATCTGAAGCACCGCGTCTTTGCGCAGATACAACAATCGGCGGAATTGGGCACGCCGATTGGGTCTTCAACTTCGGGCTTCAAACCGTCCGAGTTGCAGGAAAATGCGGCGAACCCGTCCACGATCTTCGTCGCCCATCCGTTCAACCCGGTTTACCTTTTGCCACTGGCCGAGGTGGTGCCCTCGCCGAAATCCGATCCGGCGGTGATCGAGAATGCCAAGACAATCCTGCGCGAAATCGGCATGTTCCCGCTGCATGTCCGCAAGGAAATCGACGCCCATATCGCCGACCGTTTCCTTGAAGCGGTGTGGCGTGAGGCGCTTTGGCTGGTGAAGGACGGCATCGCCACCACCGAAGAAATCGACGAGGCGATCCGCATGGGCTTTGGTCTGCGCTGGGGTCAGATGGGCCTGTTTGAAACCTATCGCGTCGCGGGTGGCGAGGCCGGCATGAAGCATTTCATGGCGCAGTTCGGCCCCTGCCTCACCTGGCCCTGGACCAAGCTGATGGACGTGCCAGAGTTCAACGACGAACTGGTCGATCTGATCGCAGGCCAGTCCGACGCACAATCCGGCCACCACACCATTCGCGAGTTGGAGCGTATCCGCGACAGCAACCTGATCGGCTTCCTGCGCGCGCTGAAAGATCGCAACTGGGGCGCGGGTAAGGTTCTGCGCGAACATGACGCGGCCCGCGCGGTCGCCTTCCACGCCGAGGTGGATAGCGCGCCCAAGGCCGAACCATTGGTAATGGAGCATATGCAGGTGCTGCCGGGGTGGATCGACTACAACGGCCACATGACCGAAAGCCGCTATTACTTCGCCAACTCGGAAACCGTCGATGCCTTCCTGCGGCTGATCGGCGCGGGGATGGAGTATGTGGCGGCGGGCAATTCGTTCTACTCGGCCGAAACCCATATCCGCCATCTTGGCGAGGCCAAGCTGGGCGATCGTCTGACCGGCACCATCCAGATCATCAGCGCCGACGAAAAGCGCTTCCGGTCCTTCGTGCGGATCATGCGGGGCGATGACTGTGTGGCGACAATTGAGCAGCTTTGCCTGCATGTGAACATGGCCTCGGGCAAATCGGCCGCGGCTTCGGCAGAGGTTTGGGGCAAGCTGAAAGCCATCGCCGATAGTCACGCCGCATTGCCGCTGCCGGAAGGTGCGGGCCGTGCTGTGGGGCAGAAGAAGTGAAACGCGTTCTGATCACCGCAGGCGCGAATGGTATTGGTCTGGTGATGGCGGTAGCCTTCGCAGGCGCAGGCTACCGCGTTTGGGTGACGGATGTGGATGCGGGCATGATCGCAGCCCTGCCGCCCGCTATCCGCGGTTCGGTCTGCGATGCCAGTGAAGAACCCGCGATGCAGGCGCTGTTTGAACAGATCGCGACGGAATGGGACGGGCTGGACGTCCTTTGCGCCAATGCTGGGATCAAAGGGCCGACGGCGGGCATCGAGGATATGGATTTGGCGGCATGGCATCAGTGCCTTGCCGTCAATCTCGACGGCGCAATGCTGGCGGCCAAACATGCCGCAAGGCTGATGAAACCGGCGCGGGCGGGGGTGATGATCTTCATCTCCTCCACCTCGGGCCTTTATGGCACGCCGTTCCGTGCGCCCTATGTGGCGGCGAAATGGGGCGTCATTGGCCTGATGAAAACTGTGGCGATGGAGTTGGGGCCGCATGGCATCCGCGCCAACGCGATCTGCCCCGGTTCAGTCAACGGCCCGCGGATTGATCGGGTGATCGAGGCCGAAGCGCAGGCCAAAGGCATGACGCCCGATACGGTGCGCCAAGGCTACGCGGCGGGCACCGCACTGAAACGTCTAAGTGACCCCGAAGATGTGGCGGCGATGGCGCTATACCTCGCCTCTGACGGCGCGCGCATGGTGTCTGGTCAGGCGCTGGCAGTCGATGGCATGACATATAACGTTGATCCGTAAGGAAATAAGATGAATTTTGGTCTGTGTGAAGAACAACAGATGATCGTGGACACCACCCGCGCCTTTGTCGAGAACGAGCTGTTCCCGCATGAGGCCGAGGTTGAGCGCACGGGCGTGCTGCGGCATGATCTGATGAAGGAAATCTCGCAAAAGGCTGTGGCGGCGGGGCTATATGCCGCGAATATGCCAGAGGATGTCGGCGGTGCTGGCCTCGATACCCTGACGTGGTTGCTGTATGAGAAGGAACTGGGCAAGGCGAACTATGCGCTGCACTGGAACTGCGTCGCGCGGCCGTCGAACATCCTTTTGGCCTGCACGCCAGAGCAGCGCGAGCAGTATCTGTTCCCCTGTATCCGGGCGGAAAAGCACGATTGCCAAGCGATGACAGAACCGGGGTCGGGCTCGGATTTGCGCAGCATGAAGGCTTTCGCGCGGGCCGACGGCGGTGACTATGTGCTGAACGGCACCAAGCATTTCATCAGCCATGCCGACGTTGCCGATTTCGCGATTGTCTGGGTGGCGACCGGGGAAGAAGACACGCCGCGCGGGCCGAAAAAGCTGATCACGGCGTTTCTGGTTGATAAAGGCACGCCGGGATTCACCGTGCGCGAGGGCTATCGCAACGTCAGCCATCGTGGCTACAACAACATGATCCTCGAATTTGATGATTGCCGCCTGCCTGCAAGCCAAATCCTCGGCGAGGTTCACAAGGGCTTTGAAGTGGCGGGCAAATGGCTGGGGGCGACGCGGTTGCAAGTGGCCTCTACCTGTCTGGGTCGGGCCGAACGCGCCTTGGGCCATGCGATTTCCTACGCCGCCGAGCGCAAGCAATTCGGCCAGCAGATCGGCAAATTCCAAGGCATCAGCTTCAAGTTGGCCGATATGGCGATGGAGTTGAAAGCGGCGGAACTGCTGACGCGCGAGGCGGCTTGGAAATACGATCAAGGCTCGGTGACCGAGGCCGATATGTCGATGGCCAAGCTGAAAGCAACCGAAGTGCTGGCGATGATTGCCGATGAGGCGATCCAGATTCACGGCGGCATGGGGTTGATGGACGAGTTGCCGCTGGAACGCATCTGGCGCGACGCTAGGGTGGAGCGGATCTGGGAAGGCACCTCGGAAATCCAGCGTCATATCATCAGCCGCGAGCTGTTGCGGCCCTATGGCGCGTAACGAAAGGCCAGAAAGATGAGTGATATCAGGCGCCCGGCGATCACCCTTGCCTATTGCACCCAATGCAACTGGCTGCTGCGCACGGCTTGGATGGCGCAGGAATTGCTGTCAACTTTCGGGCAAGACATCGCCTCGGTCACGCTTATCCCGGCGACGGGAGGGCTGTTTCAGATCACGCTGGATGGCGAGGTGATCTGGGATCGCAAAGAACGTGGCGGCTTCCCGGATGTGAAAGTGCTGAAACAGATGGTGCGGGATCGGGTGTGGCCAGAACGGGATCTGGGCCATATCGACCGCGCAACAAAAGATCAGGGCTAGCGCCCGCCACCAGCCCCGGGGCGCTGCCCCGGACCCCGGGATATTTAGGAACAGATGAAACGAAATGTTAAGCTTCTTGCGCGACTCTGAGCTTACCGAACAGGCGGGGACGCCGATGACGGTAACGGGTGAAACCTCCCTGCCCGTGTTGGCAGGGAGGGGCCCACTTTGCCTTTCATCCGTTCTTAAATATCCCGGGGTCCGGGGCAGCGCCCCGGCGGGTGATGCAGGGCGCGGAGGTTGGCTATGAAGAACCTCGACCGTCTGTTGCGCCCGAAATCCATTGCCGTTCTGGGGGCCGGTTGGGCGCTGAATGTCATCGAGCAATGCCGCAAGATGGGCTTTGCCGGGGATATCTGGCCGGTGCATCCGACCAAGGTCGAGATTGGCGGCCTGCGCGCCTATGCCAGCCTCGCTGATCTGCCAAGCGCGCCGGATGCGACGTTTATCGGTGTGAACCGCTTTGCAACGGTTGAGGTCGTCGGCGCGTTGGCCGCGATGGGGGCGGGTGGGGCGATTTGTTTTGCCTCTGGTTGGACGGAAGCGGGCGCGCCGGATTTGCAGGCCAAGCTGGTGGCGGCGGCGGGGGATATGCCGATCCTGGGGCCGAACTGTTATGGGGTGATCAATTACCTTGACGGTGCGCTGTTGTGGCCGGATCAGCATGGCGGGATTCCGGTTGATAAGGGCGTGGCTTTGGTCAGCCAATCCTCGAACATCGTGATCAATCTGGGCATGCAGAAGCGGGCGCTTCCGGTGGCTTATGTGGCGTGCTTGGGCAATGCGGCGGTGGTGGGGTTGGCCGATTTGGCGGGGGCGTTGCTGGACGATCCGCGTGTGACCGCCTTGGGGATGTATATTGAGGGCATCGACGATGCCGTTGCCTTTGCAGCACTGGCCGAGCGGGCGCGGGCGATGGGCAAGGGGGTGGTCTGCATCAAATCGGGCAAGACCGAGCTTAGCCGGACAGCGGCGGCTTCGCATACCGCATCTTTAGCGGGTGGGGGGGCGGCGTCTTCGGCGTTTCTGCGTCAGATCGGCGTGGCTGAGGTGAATACGCCTTCGGAACTGATTGAGACGTTGAAGATTTTCCATGTGCATGGCCCGCAGATTGGCACGCGGATATGCAGCCTGTCGTGTTCGGGCGGTGAGGCCGGGTTGGTGGCGGATTTGGCGGCACCTTATGGGATTGATTTCCCTCCGGTGCCGCAGGCGACGCATGATCGGCTGTTCAATGTGCTGGGCGAGATTCCGACGATTTCCAATCCGCTGGATTACCATACCTTTATTTGGGGTGATGGGCCGAAAACCACCGAAGTTTTCACCGCGATGCTCGAGGCTTACGACGCTGGGCTTTATATTATTGATCCGCCGAGGAATGATCGCTGTGATCCTTCGGGCTATCAGCCTGCGTTGGATGCGATCGTTTCGGCGCAGAAGACCAGCGGCAAGATTGCGCTTCCGGTGGCCTCGATGCCTGAAAACTTCGATGAGCGCCAAGCGATGGCCTTGATGGATCAGGGCGTGGTGACGCTGATGGGGCTGGAGACGGCGCTGGCTGCGGTGAAGGCGGCGCAGGTGGCTCCGGGCGTTGCAGGGTGGCGGCCTGTCAAGGCGCTGCCGCCACGCGACAGTGCGATGCTGTCGGAGGCCGAGGGCAAGGCGTTGCTGGGGCAGGCGGGCGTGGCGGTGCCGCGTGCGGTTTCGGGGACGTTTGCCGAGGTTGTGGCGGGGGCGGTGGGGTTAACCCCACCCTACGCTTTCAAGGGCTTGGGGTTTGCGCATAAGACTGAAGCGGGGGCTGTGCGTTTGGGGCTGACCAGCCTTGCGGGGCAGACCGAGATGCCGGGGGCCACGGGCTATCTGGTGGAGGAAATGGTGACGGGCACGGTGGGCGAAATCCTGCTTGGGCTGCGGCGTGATCCGGTTTATGGCGTCAGCCTGACGCTGGGGATGGGCGGGGTGACGGCTGAGGTTCTGGCCGATACCGTGACGCTGATCTTGCCCGTAACGCCAGCGCAGGTGCTGGACGCGATGCGGGGTTTGCGGCTGTGGCCGTTGCTGGATGGCTACCGGGGCCGTGCGCGCGCCGATATGGCGGCGGTGGCGGATATTGCGGTGCGGTTGGGCGAACTGATGTTGGCCGACCAAAGCCTTGAGGAAATTGAGATCAATCCGATCCTTGTGCGCCAAAGCGGTGCCGTGGCGGTCGATGCCCTAATCAGGAAGGTGTAGGCGATGGAAATGCGCAGCGAAGGCCCGATCAAAACCCGTCGTGAGGGCGCTATTCTGGAGGTGACGCTGGACGCGCCCAAGGCCAATGCGATCAGCCTGAAAACCAGCCGGGTGATGGGCCTGGTGTTCCGCGATTTCCGCGATGATGACAGCCTTCGGGTCTGTATCCTGCGCGCGGCGGGCGAGAAATTCTTCTGCCCCGGTTGGGATTTGAAGGCGGCGGCGGATGGCGATGCGGTGGATGGCGATTACGGCGTGGGCGGCTTTGGCGGCTTGCAGGAATTGCCGAACCTGAACAAACCGGTGATTGCGGCGGTGAACGGGATTTGCTGCGGCGGCGGGTTGGAACTGGCGCTGAGCGCCGATCTGATCCTGTGTTCGGCCAATGCCACTTTTGCGCTGCCGGAAATCCGCTCGGGCACGGTGGCCGATGCGGCCAGCATCAAGCTGCCCAAGCGTATCCCCTATCATGTGGCGATGGATCTGCTGTTGACCGGGCGTTGGTTTGATGCCGAGGAGGCGCATCGTTGGGGGATCGTGAAGGAAATTACCACCTCGGAAGACTTGCTGCCGAAGGCGTGGGATCAGGCGCGGCTGTTGGAATCCGGGCCGCCGCTGGTCTATGCGGCGATCAAGGAAGTGGTGCGCGAGGCCGAGAACATGCGCTTTCAGGATGCGCTGAACCGGGTGTCAAAGCGGTTGTTGCCGACGGTGGACAAGCTGTATTCGTCGGAAGATCAGTTGGAAGGCGCGAAGGCTTTCGCCGAAAAGCGCGATCCGGTGTGGAAGGGGCGCTAGGCTCCAAGGGTTTGTCCCCGCGGGGACAGATGCGCGCTGATTTGTCCCCGCGGGGACAAATCTCTGTAGGTGGTGGTTTGGGCAAATTTGGCCACATGATGTAGTGTTGCGCTGGCAGTCAGCCCGGCGACACCGCCAATTTGCGCCTACATGTCTGCGAAATCGGCATCCTCGAACATTGGGCGGATTTCGATTTCAGACGGGCCGGGCATTGGGTTGGGGCAAGGGGTGACCCAATCCACCGCCTCGGCCATATCCTTGACCTGCCAGATCCAGAAGCCTGCGATCACCTCATTGGTGGCCGCAAACGGGCCGTTGGAAATCGTGCGGGCCGAGCCGTCAAAGCGCACGCGTTTGCCAAGGCTGGACGGCTTTAGCCCACCCATGGCAAGGGTGATGCCTGCGGCGTCCAACTCGGCATTGAACGCCTCCATCGCGGCCCAAGCCTCGGGCGTGGGCATGAAGCCTGCCTCGCTGTCGGATGTGGATTTGACGATCACCATGACGCGCATTTGACACCTCCGTATCGGCGCGCAGCATAGCGCAGCTGCCGCGAAAACCGCGCGTCAATGTGTGCTGGACAGTTTCATCAGCACCAAGCCGCTGACGATCAGCGCGGCGGCGATCAGGCGCATCGGGGTTGCGGCCTCGCCCAGCACAAGGATGCCCACGGTAAACGCCCCGACTGCGCCGATGCCGGTCCAGATCGTATAGGCGGTGCCCAAGGGCAGGCTGCGCATCGCCAAGGCCAACAAGCCAAAGCTGGCGGCCATCGCAACCAAGGTGATCAGGCTGGGGGTCAGTTGCGTGAAGCCATCGGATTTCTTCATGTAATAGGCCCAGACGACCTCAAGAATTCCGGCGATTGTCAGATAAATCCAAGCCATAGGGCCCTCATCAGCAAATCGGGCCGTCCCGATGCGGTGCGTGATGCCGCAGGCCGTCCTGCGCTTTGGCATTATGGCGGCGCGCGGCGTGCGGGGCAAGAGGCGCGGTTTGGGCAAAACCGACATATTTTGTCGTATGCTTGCAAGGTGCCGCGTCACTCCGCCGTTACAAACGCGAAGCCCGGACGCCTCCGGGGCGCAAGGGGCCGGATATGCAAGACGCGGATTACATCATCGTGGGGTCAGGCTCGGCAGGGTCGGTGCTGGCCGATCGGCTGAGCGCAAGCGGCAAGCATAAGGTGGTGGTGCTGGAGGCCGGTGGCACGGACCGTCGGTTTTTTGTGCAACTGCCGCTGGGCTATGGCAAGCTGTTCTACGATCCGGCGGTGAACTGGATGTATCAGACTGAGCCTGATCCGGGGCTGAACGGCCAACGCGATCATTGGCCGCGTGGCAAGCTTTTGGGCGGGTCGTCGAGCATCAACGCGATGGTCTATATTCGCGGCCATAAGGCGGATTATGACGAATGGGGTGTCGAAAATCCGGGCTGGGGCTGGGACGATTGCCTGAGCGCCTATAAGGCGATGGAGGATACCGAAGCGGGCGGCGATGATTATCGCGGCAAGGGCGGGCCGCTGTTTGTCTCGGAAAACCGCAAGGGTCTGCATTGGCTGGTTGAGGATTACATCAAGGCCTGCGGGCAGGGCGGTTTGGCCTATAACCGCGATTTCAATGGTGCGGAACAGGAAGGCGCGGGCACCTATCAGATGACGATCAAACACGCGCGGCGCAACTCGGCGGCGCGGGCGTTTCTGCGGCCTGCGATGAAGCGGGCGAATGTGCAGGTGATCACCCAAGCTCAGGTAACGCGGGTGCTGTTTGACGGCAAGCGCGCGGTGGGGGTTGAATATCTGCGGGGGGGTGCGCGGTGCGAGCTGCGCTGCAACGGTGAGGTGATCTTGTCGGGCGGGGCGATCAACAGCCCACAACTGCTGCAACTGTCGGGCGTGGGGCCGGGGGCGCTGCTGTCGGGGCTGGGGCTGCCGGTGGTGCTGGACAACCCGAACGTGGGTGATCACCTGAGCGACCATCAGGGCATCAACTACACATGGCGGATGAAGGTTGCGACCTATAACGACCTGCTGCGGCCGTGGTGGGGCAAGCTGTTTGTCGGTGCGCAGTATTTCCTGACCGGCGGCGGGCCTTTGGCGAAGTCGATCAACCATGCGGGCGGGTTTTTCCGCACCAGTGCCGATCTGGAACGCCCGAACATGCAGCTTTATTTGCAAGCGTTCTCGACCCTGCTGCCGAAAGCGGGCGAGCGGCCTTTGCTGACGCCAGACCCGTTCCCCGGCCTGTCGATTGGTCTGTCGAACTGCCGTCCAACCTCGCGCGGGCATATCTATATCAACACGCCCGATCCCTTGGCGCATCCGGTGATCACCGCCAATGCGTTTTCGACCGAGCATGACGTGGCCGAGATGTTGGCGGCGGTGAAATATCTGCGCCATATCGCGGCGCAGCCCGCCCTTGCCAGCCTGATCGCCGAGGAGTTGCGGCCCGGCCCGGGCGTGCAAAGCGATGCCGATCTGATCGACGATTTCCGAGGGCGCTCGGGCACGGTTTATCATCCGAGTTGCACCGCCCGGATGGGCCGCGAGGCGGCAACGTCGGTGGTGGATGCAGGCTGCCGGGTACATGGCGTGCAGGGTTTGCGGGTGATTGACGCCAGCGCCTTCCCCAACCTGATCGCGGGCAACACCAATGCGCCGTCGATGCTGATGGGCTGGAAGGGGGCGGCTGCCGTGCTGGCCGACGCGCGTTGACCTGAACCGGGGTGCCGCCTTGGGTGGCATCGAGCCACCACGCGGCGGCGCTGCCGCGCGAAGGTTGAGACGGTCGCGAAGGCTGGGGCCGTCGCAAATCCGCACAATCTGCGGTCATCAGACCAAAGTCTGTTCCCGGATGGCGTGGCTTGGTTATACTGACGGTCTTGTCATAACCCCGGAGTTCTCTCATGCGCTTAGCCACCAAAGCCCTTGCCGCCGCCCTTGTCCTGTTCGGCGGCGTCGCCATCGCAGAAGTTGAGGCCACCGATCCTGTGGTCATTGCCCAGAAAGACCTGATGAAATCCTTCGGCGGTGCCATGAAGGCTTTGGGCGGCATGGCCTCGGGCGAGATGGCGTTTGACGCCGCTGCCGCCGAAGCCGCCAAGGCCACGCTGGTGACCGGCTCTGCCGACATCCATGTGAAGTTCGAGAAGGCTGGCAATGATCCGGCATCGGAAGCCAAGCCGGAAATCTGGACCAACTGGGATGATTTCGTCAAAAAAGCCGATGGGCTGACCGCCGCTGCCAATGCGCTGGACGCATCCTCGGCCGATGGTATCAAGGCGGGCATGGGGGCCATCGGTGGTGCCTGCAAGGCTTGCCACACCACCTATCGCGAAAGCTGATCGACACATGTCAGAGCGGGCCGCAGGCATCCCCTGTGGCCCGTGCCGTTTCAACCCCGCCGCTTTATCCGCAACTCACGCGGGTGATGACCTCGGCTGCGTTGATGTCGATGTTCAGGCGTTCGGGCACATAGTTCATCATCACCGCCATGCCGGGGCGGATGATGCGGACGGTGGTGGCAAAGCGCATCACTTCCAGCTTTTTCGCCGATTGGCCAACCAGACCCTGCAAGGCGCTTGCCCCGCAGGCATCCTCTATGGGGGGTGGGGCAGGGGTGACGGGCTCGGGGACGCAGGCCATCAGACCAAGCGGCAATATCATCAGCAGGGCAGCATATCGCATCGGTTCACCTTTCAAGCGGTCAGCCACAGCTTAGCCGCAGAATCAGCTGATCGTTCGTCACTTCTGCGTTCAGCCGATTGGGCACCACCTCATCGGTGATTTCCTGCCCGGGCCACAACACCCGCAAGGGGCCTGCAAGCTGATGGTCGGCAAGCAAGGTAAACGGCTGGCCCACCACATCAATCAGCGCGCCCGCGCCGCACAGATCGGGCTGCGGCTTTAGCATTTTCGCCACCGGCCCCATCCGCACCTGCCCGCCCATCGCGCAGGCCGAAAGGCACAGCGCCGCCCCCGCCACCACGCAAGCACGCCGCATCCCCAACACAAACAAGGCCACCATGCGCGCGCCGCTTTCTCTACAACCTGCCCTGTCATAGCCCGCGTGCGCGCGATCCAGCAACCACCAATGCGGCAACGCCGCGAAACAGGTCGTTTCCAGCGTTGCAATTTAGCGCAGGCTGGCCCAGTTTGGCGCAAAATCATCCCGCTTACCCACCTTCGGAGGACCCCCATGCGCACCCGTGCAGCCGTCGCCCTTGCCCCTGGCAAACCGCTTGTTGTCATGGAGGTCAACCTCGCCGATCCCAAGGAGGGCGAGGTTCTGGTCGAGATCAAGGCCACCGGCATTTGCCACACCGACGAATTCACCTTGTCGGGGGCCGACCCGGAAGGCCTGTTCCCGGCGATCCTGGGCCATGAAGGCGCGGGCGTGGTGATTGCTGTCGGCCCCGGTGTGAAATCGCTGAAAGTCGGCGATCATGTCATCCCGCTTTACACGCCGGAATGCCGGGAATGCCCGTCGTGCCTGAGCCAGAAAACCAACCTTTGCACGGCGATCCGGTCCACCCAAGGGCAGGGGCTGATGCCCGATGGCACCTCGCGCTTTAGCATGCTGGATGGCACGCCGATCTATCACTACATGGGCTGCTCGACCTTCGCCAACCACACGGTTGTGCCCGAGATTGCGCTGGCCAAGGTGCGCGATGACGCGCCGTTTGACAAGATTTGCTACATCGGCTGCGGGGTTACCACTGGCATCGGCGCTGTGCTGAACACCGCCAAGGTGGAACACGACGCGACCGCCGTGGTGTTTGGTTTGGGCGGCATTGGTCTGAACGTCATTCAGGGCCTGAAAATGGCCGGGGCGCGGATGATCATTGGCGTTGACCTGAACAACGACAAGAAAGCGTGGGGCGAGAAGTTCGGGATGACGCATTTCATCAACCCGAAGGAAATCGAAGGCTCGGTCGTGCAGGCGATTGTCGATCTGACCAAGACGCCGTTTGATAAGATTGGCGGCGCGGATTACTCGTTTGATTGCACCGGCAACGTCAAGGTGATGCGCGATGCGCTGGAATGCACCCATCGCGGTTGGGGGCAGTCGATCATCATTGGTGTGGCACCGGCGGGGGCGGTGATTGAAACGCGGCCGTTCCAGCTGGTGACGGGCCGGGTTTGGAAAGGCACCGCCTTTGGTGGCGCGCGCGGCCGCACGGACGTTCCGAAAATCGTTGATTGGTATATGGATGGCCGGATCGAGATTGACAGCCTGATCACCCATATCCTGCCGCTGGAAGATATCAACAAGGGCTTTGATCTGATGCATGCGGGCGAAAGCATCCGCGCAGTCGTGGTGTATTGATCCCATGGGCAAGGCGTTGAAACCCATCGTCCTTGCCCTGACCGTCTTGCTGACGGCCTTTCCCGTTTTTGCCGATGGGGAAGGCTTTGTGCGCTTTGTGCTGAACAAACAGGTGTTTGATCTGCCGCCTGACGCGATCGCAAGTTCGCGCGTGATCAAGGATTTCAACAACCAGGACGCGCTGGAAGTGACGGTGACGCCGGATTGGCTGGCTCCGCTTTCCGATTTCACCCAAGGGCCGCAGGGGCGGACGATCTCGATCTATGTCTGCGGCGCGCTGGTGGCCGAGCCGGTGTTGCAGGGCAGGATTTCCGGCGGCAGGTTCTTTCTGACCGGCGATGGCTTTGTGATCCGCAAAGCGGCGCTGTTTCTGGGCGCGCGGTCTTGCACGACGCTGCCGAATTCGTAAGAGGCGCGCGATGGCGGCAACTTTGGGGCTGAAGTTTCTGGAAAGCAAAGGCGTGGCGGTGACGCTGCATCCTTACGATTATGACCCGGACGCTGATGCGGTTGGGCTGGCTGCGGCTGTGGCTTTAGGTTTGGCGCCGGGCTTGACGCTGAAAACCCTGATGGTCGAGGTCGATGGCAAGCCCGCCTGCTGCGTGATCCCGTCGGATCGGCAGTTGTCGATGAAGCGGGTGGCGGCGGCGTTTGGCGGCAAGCAGGCGGCGATGATGGCCGCGCCGAAGGCCGAGAAGCTGACGGGGTATCGCGTGGGCGGGATTTCTCCGTTTGGGTCAAAGCGCGTGGTTCCGGTGGCGATGGAAGTCTCGGTCAGTGCGGCGGCAAAGGTCTGGATCAATGCAGGCCAGCGCGGGTTGCTGTTGGGCATCGCGCCCGACGCGGCATTGGCGGCTTTGGGCGCGCAGGCGGTGGCGCTGATCGCTTGATCTTGGGCATGGCCCCGCGCAGACTGGCATCAACAGGGGAGACTGCGATGAACGGTGCTGAAAGTCTGGTGAAAACGCTGCTCGCTTCGGGGGTTGAGGTGTGCTTTGCCAACCCCGGCACGTCCGAGATGCATTTCGTGGCCGCATTGGACCGTCATCCCGAGATGCGCTGTATCCTGTGCCTGTTTGAGGGCGGGGTTTCTGGCGCGGCGGATGGCTATTACCGGATGTCGGGGCGGGTGGCTGCGACCCTACTGCATCTGGCTCCGGGGTTTGGCAATGCGTTTGCCAACCTGCACAACGCCCGCAAGGCGCAGTCGGGGGTGGTCAATGTGATGGGCGATCATGCCAGCTATCATCTGAAACACGAAAGCCCGCTGAAGGGTGATACGGTGGGGATTTCGCAAGCGATTTCGCATTGGACGCGGGTGTCGCAGGACGCCGCACAGGTCGCAGGCGATGGGGCTGCCGCGGTGCAGGCGGCGCGGGCGGCCAATGGCCAGATCGCCACGCTGATCCTGCCCGCGAATACGGCTTGGGAGGATGCGGATGCGCCCGCCGTGGCGGCGGCTCCGCCTGCATTGCGCAGGCCACTGGTGGCGGACGTGGCGGCTGCGGCGCGGGCGCTTTGCCTGCCGGGGGCGGCGCTGATGGTGGATGGTGCCGCGCTTTATACCGAGCTTGGTCATGTCGCGGCGCGGATTGCGCAGGCTTCGGGCTGCACCCTTATGGCGCCGTTTTTCAGTGCGCGGTCACGGCGCGGGGCGGGGTCGGTCAGGATGCAGCGGCTGGCCTATGAGGTGGATGCCAATGTCGGTATTCTGGCGGACAAGCAGGTTTTGGTGCTGTGCGGCACCCAGCGCCCGACGGCGTTTTTCGCCTATCCCGGCAAGCCCAGCCTGCCGGAAGCGCCCGATTGCCGGGTGATCGAGTTGTGCTCGATTGACATGGATTACGCCTGGACCTTGCAGGAAATCGCCAAGGCGCTGGGCGCTGACGGTGATCTGCCCGAGGCGGCGTTTCAGGCGCTGGACTTGCCCGCGCTGCCGTCAGGAGCGATGAGCCTTGAGAAGGTCGGCCAAGCCATCGCGCATCTGATGCCGGAAGATTGCGTGGTGGTGAATGAGGCGATCACCTCGGGCCAGCCGGTGGGCCTGCCGATGGTCGGCGCGCGCGGCCATGATGTGCTGGTGACGATGGGCGGCGCGATCGGTCAGTGTCTGCCTGCGGCGGTGGGGGCGGCGGTGGCCTGCCCCGATCGCAAGGTACTGGCTTTGTCGGGTGATGGTTCGGCGATGTATACGCTGCAAAGCCTTTGGACGATGGCGCGCGAGGGTCTGGATGTGTGCGTGGTGATCTTTGCCAACCGCACTTACAAGATTTTGCACGGCGAGTTGGTGAATGTCGGCGTGCCTGAGGTGGGGCGCAATGTGAACCGGATGTTCGACATGGTGGACCCCAGCCTTGACTGGGTGGCACTGGCGCAGGGCCATGGCGTTGCCGGGGTGCGGGTGGAAACGGCGGATGCCTTTGTCAGTGCCTTTGCCGGGGCGATGGCAAAACCGGGGCCGTTCCTGATTGAGGTGGCGTGCTGAGGGTTCTTCCCCGCTGGGAGACGATTGTGCGTGCGGCACGCGGGCCTACTACATATAGTGTTTATTATGCGATTGATGGCGCAAAGAGGGGGGTTTCACACCCCCGTCCGCTGCGCGGACTCCCCCGTGGGATATTTGAGCAGAGAGGATGACAATTTTAGATAAAGTTTAGCGAATTGGCTATGGCGGTTTGCTCTATCGGATTGCGGGGTTTTCGGGCATCACCGAGGGGAAAAGCGAGGGGCCCATGTCTGCCAATATGACGACAATTGCCGGGCGGACGCCGCGGCTGGCGGTTTTGATCGACGCCGATAATGTGCCTGCGCGTCATGCGGTGGCGATTCTGGACGAGATTGCGAGCTTTGGCGACCCATCGCTGCGCCGGGTTTATGGCGATTGGTCGTCGCAGGCGTTGACGCAGTGGAAAGAGGCGGCGCGCGATCTGGGGCTGGTGATGCATCAGCAATCGGCCAATACCAAGGGCAAGAATGCCAGCGACATCGGGCTGGTGATCGACGCGATGGATATTCTGCACGCAGGAAAAGTTGATGGGTTTGTGCTGGTGTCGTCGGACAGCGATTTTACTCGGCTGGCCAGCCGTATCCGCGAGGATGGCTTGCAGGTGATCGGCATTGGCGAGGCGAAAACCCCGGACAGCTTGCGCAAGGTTTGCAATCGGTTTGTGTTCATCGAGAACATCATCAGCGGGGCCGAGGTGGTGGAGGCCAAGCCGGGCAAGCCCGATGCGGGCCGCGTCGAGCCTGCGGGCAAGCAATCGGCAGCGCAGGCTATTCCGTTGATCAGCGATGCGATGAAAAAGATCGACCCGGATCAGGATGATTATTCTTTGGGGCAGTTGGGGCAGGTGATCACCCAGTTGCACCCGGACTTTGACCCGCGCAGCTATGGCTCGGCCAAGCTGTCGGACCTGTTGCGCAAAACCGGGCGGTTTGAGGTGTTTCAAGGCCAGAACAACGCGATGAAGGTGCGCGACAAGGCTTGATCTGGCGCCACGGTGCCCCGGACTTGATCCGGGGCCTCTGGTCCCACCATGAGGCCCCGGCCTGCGCCGGGGCGGTGGGGTGAGGGGTTAATCGGCGATTTCCACGGTGGCCCAGGTCTCAAAGCAGACGCCATTCGCCAAGGCCATCACACCGATGGTGGCACGACCGCCGAGGCCGATATCGCGCCCGAACACCTCGACCAGCAGATCGGACATGCCGGACGAGACTTTGTGGACATCCTCATACTCTGGCGTGCAGACCACGAAATTCAGGCAGCGGACGATGGATTTGACCCGGTCGAGTGACCCCACCGCCTGACGAATACCGCCCAGCACGTTCAGCCCGGTTTGGCGCGCGGCGGCGTAGCCTTGTTCTGTGGTCAGGCTCTGGCCCAAGCGGCCTTTGTGGGTGATCTGGCTGCCGATCTGCGCGACATGGCCCGACAGAAACAGCAGCGAGCCTATGCGGTGATAGGGCTTCATCGTGCCGTAATCCGCGCCGTAATAGCCGATTTTGTCGAAATCGGGCAGATCGAGGCCCATGTGCAGGGCCATGGCTTCGGGTTGCATGTTATCCTCCGATCAGTTTGCAGGCGATTTCCCGCGTGGTCTTGGAAAGCGCATCGGTCGGGCCATCGACGATGCCGCAGTCGAGCAGGTTGTCTTCCGAGGTGATGCGGGCCGAATAGACGTTCACATTGACCATAGGCGCTTCGACATTGCCAACGGGCGCGCCGGCAAGGCTGTGACCGATGCTGATGGTTTGCTCATTGGGGAAGACGGTGGCTTGCTCAGCACCAAGGTAAAGCTGGCCCATCTCATTCACCGGCAGCACGTTTCCAGCCACCGGATCGCCCCAGAAGTAGCTGGAGACCACCACCATCTCGCCCGCCTCTTGCAGTTTGGTGGCCGAGGCCGCGTCGAAGGTGATGTGCAGCGTCAGGCTGGTTTCCTGTGCCATCGCGGGGGTGGCAAGCAGGGCGGCGATCAGCAAGGCGGGCAGGATCAGGGCTTTCATCGCGGCCTCCGGCGGGTTGGCGGAAACTATCGCGATGGGGTTGCGGTTTGGCAAGCCTTAGGCGGCCTCGATCTGCAACCAGACGCCACCTTCGGGGCGCAGGGTGAGGATCATCACCGGGCTGGGATCGCGGCCGGGAATGCGGGTGAATTTGAACCGGGCGAGCAGGGTGGCGAGGATGATCACCGCCTCTTGCAGCGCGAAACTTGCGCCGATGCAGATGCGCGGGCCATCGCCGAACGGCAAATAGGCGAAACGGTCGATGCTGCGGGGATCGGCAAAGCGGGCGGGGTTGAAGGCATCGGGGTCGTCCCACAAGGCATGGTGGCGGTGCAGCGCGTAGATCGGCAGGATGACTGTATCGCCGGGGCGGACCTCGCGGCCCATCAGCGTGTCGGCAGTTTGTGCCGTGCGCGACAGGAAGGCGGCGGGGGGATACATCCGCAAGGCCTCATCGACGATGCGGCGGGTGAGGGGGAGGTTGGCGATATCGGCCACGGTGGCGGCGCGGTCAGCCAAAACCGCTTGCGCCTCGGCGCGGGCCTCGGCCTGAATTTCGGGGGCGAAGGCGCAGAGGTAGAGCGCCCACGAAAGCGTCAGGGCGGTGGTTTCATGGCCCGCGACGATGAAGGTCAGCAGGTTGTCGCGCAACTCGGCTGTCGTCATCTGGCGCTGGCTGGTGGGGTCAGAGGCCTTGAGCAGCAGGTCGAGCAGATCGGGCGTGGGCTTTGCGCCATCGGCGCGGCGTTGGTCGGTGGCGGTGTCGGCCACACGTTTCATGTCGCGGATGCCGGTGGTGGCGACCATGCGGCTGGGGCGGGGGACCCAGGCCGGCGCGCCCAAGATGTCCAAAAGCGAGACTTTTGCGGTTTGGCCGATGTAGGTTTCAATCGCCTTGTGGACCGAGGCGCGATCAAAGCCTGCGCCGCCCGAGAAGGTCACGTCGGAAATCACCTCGAACGTGGCGGTGACCATTTCGGCGAACATATCCGCGCCGCGCCCCACAGAGGCCGCGATGCGGGCGGATGAACGTTCGGCGGCATGGCTCATCACCGGGGCGAGGGCGGCCACGTTGCGATGGGTGAACACCGGGGCTGCGGCGCGGCGCTGCCACATCCAATGCTCGCCTTCCGCCACGAACAGGCTTTCGCCGATGGCGGGGCCAAGGATCAGCTTGGTGACCATGGATTTCGGATAATCATTCACCCGGTCGCGCAGGATGTGGCGCAGGGCTTCCGGGGCCATCACCATATGCCAGCGTTTGCCGGTGGTGCCCGACAGCATCGGCGCATGGGTTGCGGCCTCGGGGATCAGCAGCAGCACATTCTGCCGCGCGGCCTTCAGCGAGCCCCAGATGCCAAGCGGGCTGGTGTGCAGCGGGACTTTTACGGGATGGGTGGCTGCGGGCATGGGACGCTCCTTTGCCTGCAAGATAGGCCGGGGTGGGGTTTCGGCAAACCGGTCATTCCGCCGCATGATGGCGGGGCGCACAAATCGGAATTTGTCAGGGCGGGTGATCTGGCAGATTGTGCTGGTTGGGGCCAAACCAACGCCGCCCCGGACGTGATCCGGGGCCTCTGCGCTGCCCACGAGGCCCCGGATCACGTCCGGGGCGGCGGGGTGGCTGCGGCAGATGGAGGGACAGATGCAGATCGAGCGGATTGCGGCCTTTGCTTTGGGCGATCAGGGCGGAAACCCGGCGGGGGTGGTGATTGGCGCGGCCTTGCCCAGCCGCGCCGATATGCAGCGCATTGCGCGCGAGGTGGGGTATTCGGAAACCGCCTTTGCCGCACGGGATGGCGATGGCTGGCAGGTGCGCTACTTCGCGCCCGATGCCGAGGTGCCGTTCTGCGGCCATGCCACCATCGCGCTGGGCTGCGCTTTGGGGCAGCGGTTTGGCGCGGGGCGTTATGATCTGCATTTGTCGCAGGCGCAGATTTCGGTGGAGGCCGAGCAGGGCGCGCAGGGTTGGCAGGCGGTGCTGACCTCGCCGCCGACATGGTCGCGGGCCATGCCAGCCGACATGCAGGATGCCTTGCTGGCTCATTTCGGTCTGACCGAGGCTGATCTTGACCCAAGCCTTCCGCCGCATCTGGCGCATGGCGGGGCGACCCATGGCGTTTTCGCCCTGCGCAGCCGGGCAACGCTGGCCGCGATGGCCTATGATTTTGACGCGGTGCGGGCACTGATGCTGGCGGCCGATCTGACCACGATCAGCCTGATCTGGCGCGAAAGTGCCGATGTCTTTGTCTGCCGCAACGCCTTTGCGGTGGGCGGCGTGGTGGAAGACCCCGCCACCGGGGCTGCGGCTGCGGCTTTGGGCGGGCTTTTGGTTGATCTGGGGCGGGGGCCGGGCCGTTTTGCCATCCGTCAGGGCGAGGATATGGGCGCGCCCTCGTTGATACACGTGACTGTGACGGGGCAAAGCGGCGACGGCGTGCGTGTGGCGGGGGCTGCCCGCGTGCTCTAGGTTGCTTTGCGCGCCAAGCCCCGCTATCCCGAAATGCAATGCCATAATCCCCAAAGGGAATCGTATATGCGTCTGCTTCGTTTGCTTGCTTTCGGATTGGGTCTGACCGCCTTGGCCGCCTGCCAGACCAATGACCTGAAAGAGCCACCGGTGCCGTTGGGCGATTTCCGGCTGGGCCTGAATATCGCCGTCGCGGATAACGTGCAGAAGGTGCCAATCTCGCGTGAGGCGAGCAAGGAAGACTGGGAAGCTGCGGTGAAAAAGGCCGTGGCAGACCGCTTTGGCCGCTATGAGGGCGACAAGCTTTACAACATCGGCATCTCGATTGACGGCTATGCGCTGGCGCCTCCGGGGGTGCCTTTGGTGCTGAAGCCCAAGTCGGTGCTGGTGATCACCGCCAACATCTGGGACGACGCCGCGCGCAAAAAGCTGAACCCCGAAGGCAAGCAGTTGACGATATTCGAGCATATGTCGGCTGAAACCGTCATCGGCTCGGGTGTCACGCAGAACAAGAAAAAGCAGATGGAAATCCTGTCGTATAACGCGGCGAAATCTGTCGAGAAGTGGCTGCTGGAGCATCCCGAATGGTTCGGCCTGCCGGCCAAAGGCAAGACGGCGGCGACAGCACCTGCCGCCACGCCTGCGGTGGCGGCTGGGGTTGCCACAGCCACCCCTGCGGCGACACCGCCTGTCGCAGCGCCTGCGCCGGTTGCTGCTGCGCCCGCCGCCCCCGCGCCGGTTGCCCCCGTGACGGTTGCCCCCGTGACGCCAGCGCCTTCCAAGAAAAAACCGCTGGCTATCCTGCCCGTGCCCAGCAAGACTGTCCCCAGAACCGGAACCCCGTGATCATGCGCTTTTATGTAACCTTGCTGAGTTTTCTGGCCCTGTTGGGCTGCACCCCGCATATGCTGGAAGATCAGGCTGCGGCCAATCTGATCGTGCGCAATGTGACGGTGGACACCTCGGCGATCAGCGGTGTGGCCGGGCGCAAGATGGCGTTTGATGTGCCGCCCGCGCAGATCAACGCCGACCTGACCCAAGCCTTGAAGCGCAAGCTGCGGGTCACGCCGCAGGGCAATGCCGATGTGACGGTGGTGGTTACCCAAGTGCGGCTGATGTCGCGGATGCAGGAATTCATGCTGGGCGGTGCCAGCTATGTGCGCGGCACGCTGAGTGTGACCGATGCCGCAACGGGCCGGCAGATTGTGGCACCAACGGCGGCGCTGGCCACCTCTCAGCGCTTCCGGGTCGGTGGGCCGATTGGGGCCGCGGTGGCGCCGACGGCCGAGAAGGATTACCAGCAGACGATCGAGAGTTTTGCGATGAATGTGCTGGTGCGGCTGTCGCCCGCGCGCAACGTAACCGTGGCCCCCGACAGCCCCGCTGTCAGAGCCGGGCGTGCGCAGGTTGCCCCGTAAAGCTGGCCGATTGACACGCGCGGTCTGGATTTGACGGATTGCCCCAAGGTGATCGGATGCCATACACGCTCGGCCCCTTGATTTTCCCCCTTTAGACGGTTATCTGCCCGCCCGTGTAGATAGGGTTCGATTCCGGGCCCGCGAAAGATAGGGCGCCCCGACCATGGCAAAGGCAAAGTTTGAACGGAACAAACCGCACGTCAACATCGGCACGATTGGCCACGTTGACCACGGCAAAACCACTTTGACGGCAGCGATCACCAAATACTTTGGTGAATTCCGCGCCTAC
>NKIU01000020.1 GCA_002256245.1 Pseudorhodobacter sp. PARRP1
GTTTCGATGCGACGGCGACAACCAGCGGGCTTTATATCGGCGCGGGCGCGGGTGACGACAGTATTTTCATGGGGTCCGGTAATGATACCGTCTATGGCGGGACCGGGGCCGATACGATCAGGGGCGGCGCCGGCAATGACGTGCTGTTCGGCGATGCCGGCAATGACACGCTGGACGGCGGAGCCGGCAATGACGGTCTGGATGGCGGCGCGGGCGACGATAAGTTCCTCCTCAACGGCACCTTTGGAAATGACACCATCACCGGCGGTGAGACCGGCGAGACCACCGGGGACGTGCTGAACTCAGCTGGAGTGAGCGTAAGTGTTTCGCTGACCTTCTCGGGGTCCGAGGCTGGCAGCATCACCGACGGCTCCTCGACGACCAGCTTCAGCCAGATTGAAGCTGTGGCGCTCGGGGCCGGGAACGACAAAGTCATCGGCGGTGCTGGCAATGAATCGGTCGATGGCGGCGCTGGCAACGACAGCATGGCGGGCGGTGCCGGCAACGACAGCCTGTCCGGCGGCGCGAACAATGACACGCTGGACGGTGGAGCCGGCAATGACGGTCTAGATGGCGGCGCGGGCGACGATAGGTTCCTCCTCAGCGACACCTTCGGCAATGACACCATTACCGGCGGCGAGACCGGCGAGACCACCGGGGACGTGCTGAACTCTGCCGGAGTGACCACAAATGTCACGCTCACCTTCTCGGGGTCCGAGGCTGGCAGCATCACCGACGGCTCCTCGACGACCAGCTTCAGCCAGATTGAGGCTGTGGCCCTCGGGGCCGGGAACGACACAGTCATCGGCGGTGCTGGCAACGACTCGGTCGATGGCGGTGCTGGCAACGACAGCATGACGGGCGGAGCCGGCAACGACAGCCTGTCCGGCGGCGCGAACAATGATACGCTGGACGGTGGTGCCGGCAATGACGACTTGACTGGTGGTGCTGGCGACGACCGCTTTGTGTTCGAGACCGCGTCGGGGCATGACGTAATCCATGACTTTGACATGAGCTACGTCGACAATGGTGGCGTGACGGCCGACCGGCTGGACGTCTCGGATTTGGATAATGGTCAGGGCAGACCTGTCACCGCGTTTGATGTCAGCATCACTGATGATGGTCTGGGCAACGCGGTCCTTCACTTTCCTGGCGGGGAACTGATCACGATCATTGGCCTGTCGCCTGCGGATGCCGCATTACCCGGCACACTGACGTCGATGGGAATTCCGTGCTTCGCCAGGGGCACGCTCATTTTGACCACGGACGGCGAGCGCAGGATTGAGGAGATCGCGGTGGGCGATCTGGTAGTTACCGCGCAGGGGGGCTCCCAACCGGTGCTGTGGCATGGGACGCGGCATTTGACGGCGGCAGATCTTAACGATCAGCCTCATTTGCGCCCAGTCCGGGTGCAGGCCGGACGATTTGGCGCGGTGCGGGACCTGACCCTATCCCCGCAGCATGCCGTGTCGGTCGCGGGCGCGCTGATCCGGGCAAAGCATCTCGCGGAATGGGGTCAAGGTGTGCGAGTAGCGCAGGGGATGCGGGGGGTTACATATCATCACCTGTTGCTACCGCACCATGCGCTTATCCGGTCGGAAGGCGCATGGACCGAAAGCTTCTATCCGGGCCGCATAGCCCTTGCAGGGTTGACCGCATCCGACCGACTTACCCTCGCACATGCAATTCTGCGGCAGCAGGGTTTTGCCATAAATTTTACTTCGGGCACGTTGTGTGAGGCTTATGGCCCGCGCTGCCAACCGTTGTTGAGCGGCCGTGAGGCCAAGGCTTCATTGCGCCGCAGTGCACCGCCCGTACCAGCCTGACCGAAAGTTCGGTCAATCGTAGCCCGCAATGATGCTGTCACGGTTTGCTGGCCGACAGTAGCAATTTAACCGTTACAGTGAATGACCGCTTTCCACCCTGTGCGTCTAAGGGGGACGAGGGCGTAAATTTTTTATCAGTGTTCTTCAAAGTCAGGGAGCAGGCGTATCAAGAACGGCACCAACGCTGGTCTCTGCGCTGCATCGTTCATGTCCTCGAAATGCAGATGGTCAGTCCGAGCTGTAACCCTGGGTAGAACCCTTCTCGCAAATTCTCTAAAGTTTACCGAATATTCATGACGTTCGACGAATCTGATCTTGCTCCGAGCAGGGCCACTAAACTTATCAACGCAAAACCGAACCCATGAATTCATCCGATGACGAAGCAGCCTGGCGACCGCGGTCGCCGGCGCCGGGTCATGTCTGATTGGGTGCAAGTCAATCAGGGATTTTTCGATCATGGGGGGCTGCAACGCGGCATAAACCGATTTGGCCGACGTATTGCGTGCGGTGAGGGCTTCACTTTGATCATTCAATCGGGCGGATTTCGAATTTTCGCGGCAACCGAACCGGTTGATTTTAGAAAGGGCATGGATGGACTGGTGGCATATATCGCCAACAGCTTCGATCTTGGCCCCTATGATGGTGCAATTTGGCTAATTCTCTCGCGTCGGGCTGATCTAGTGAAAGTCATCGTTTTGGACGGCAGCGGCTTGATCTTGGCGATGAAACGGCTTCAGGACAGTCGCTTTGTCTGTCCGATGGGGTCGACGCTCTCGGCCCTGACCGGACAAGGCGTCTATCCGCGCCCGCATCAGGCACAGCTTCCCGTATGGCTTGGCGTCGGTGGCACACCGCAAAGCTTCGTGCGTGCGGGCACCCTCGGATTGCCGCTGATGGTCGCCATTATCGGCGGTAGCTTCGATCGCTTCCGCCCTCAGATCGATCTGTATCGCGAAGCCGGTCGCGCCGCCGGTCATGCCCCCGAAACCCTGCGCGTCGGTATCCACGCGATGGGTTTCGTCGCCGATACCGACGAGGCTGCGCGCGACGCCTTCTTCCCCGGTTGGGCGCATATGTTCACCGAAATCGGCCGCGAACGCGGCTGGCCACGCGCTACCCGCCCACAGTTCGATGCGATGTGCGGGCCGCATGGCGCATTTCTGATCGGCAGCCCGCAAACGGTCCGCGACAAGATCAGGTCCGCCAACGAAACCCTCGATGGCATTTCACGCCTGACCTTCCAGATGAGCTCGGCCATGCTGGAACCTGCCGCGATGCAGCGGTCGATCGAATTGCTGGGGAGTGAGGTCGCTCCGGCCTTTAGGGCCACGTGGAGCCGCTGTCGTTCGACCCAGACCGGAACGCGCATGTCCTTTCGCAAAGAACCAAGAGCGGTTAAGCAGAGGCCTGCGGGTTTTGGGGATGAACATGGCGCAGAATGCACGCATCTATAAGGTCGAGCTGTCCGTGTCGGACATGGACCGTAACTATTACGAAACCCACAAACTCACTGTCGCCAAACATCCGTCCGAGACGGACGAGCGGTTGATGGTGCGGATCGTCGCCTTTGCGCTGAACGCTCATGAAAACCTCGAGATGACGAGGGGGATCTCGACAGATGACGAGCCAGATATCTGGCAGAAAAGCCTGAGCGGCACGCTTGATGTCTGGGTCGCCCTCGGACTTCCCAGCGAAAAGGTTATGCGCCAATCCTGTAGCAAGGCCGAAAGGGTGATCATCTATCCCTACGGGGGCAGAACCGCCGAAATCTGGTGGGACAAGATGAAGGGCGGCACTACGCGCTTCGGGAACCTCGAAGTGATAAGCTTTTCGGAAAAGGACACGGGAGCGTTGGCGCAATTGGCCAATCGAACGATGAAACTTCAGATCAACGTGCAGGACGGCGAAGTCATGGTGAGTGTCGGTGAACGGATCGTTTACCTGAAGCCACTCAAGTGGAAGAGCGCGGCATAAATCGAGCCTTTATGGGGTCATCTCGCTAGATCGCCCACATTACATTCTTGAAAATGTATCGCCCTGCAGTGTCCGGCCCGCATTTCGCCTTCGCTGTTTCCTCCCCAGCGGCCGATAAGGTGTTTTGTGCAGGCTACGCCTTGGGGGTCACGTCAAGTTTACAACGCTTGTTTGAAATAATCTCGGTCGGCGGAGCCCAAGCTTGACCTGCATCAACCCTTGCACTTTCCATAAGGTGCAGGATCGATTTCGGTGCCATATTAAGGCGGACATGATGCTTGCCACAAGACCCTCGTCGCAACAGACAAGCTGGCGCTTGTGGCCGTTGATCTCGTCTTGCCGCCCATGGAGCACCGAGGCGCAGCATCCCATCAAGGCACGCATACTTTCTGCGCGCCGGCCCGGCCATGCCGCCTGCCCGAGCTTCTGAGGAGCGCGTCATGGCTGCAGAGAGATCTTTTCGGATAACCCCTGGCAGCCTTGCGACCTCATACGCCCTGTTCGGCGGGTTTTACATCCTGTTCAGCGACAGGCTCCTGATGCGACTTGCCGGCGAGCTTTCTTTTTACAGGCAGTTGCAGACAGCTAAGGGCTGGGCTTTCATCCTTCTGACCGCGCTGGCGCTTTGGGTCCTGACCCGGCAGATGCGGGCGCGATTGACAGAGGTCACCGATACCGCAGACCTGGCGGAAGATCAGGTCCGTCTGGCCATGACCTCTGCAAATGGCATGATCTGGTCCCTGCTTCTGCCACAGGCGGGCCCGCCCTCCTGGTCCTTCTCGGGCGGGCTGGCCGCGTCCCTTGGCCTCGGTTCCGGACCCTTGGCGACGTCCGAAATCATCGAGGCGCTCCATCCGACTGAACGTGACGCCTTCACGGCCTGGGTCGCGGCAATCGTCACGGCAGCGCCTCCGCAGAACGACCTCTTCCGCTTTGCCAGCCCCGATGGCCCCGTCTTCTGGATCAAGTTCGTGCAGGATCCGGGCGTCCGCCACCACGGAAGGGGAAACCTGCGCTTTGGCATGGCCTTCGACCTGACACGCCAGCAAGAGACTGCCCAGGACTTGGCCGAGGTGATCTACGGCGCCGAGCTTGGGACCTGGCGGCTGGAGATCCGCACCGGCGTGAACCAGATTAACGACCGCTGGGCCGAGATCTTGGGCCAGACCCGTGCCGATATGGGGCCTGTTACCGTGGACGATTTCTTCGCCCTGGTCCATCCCGACGACCGGAGCGTGCTCTTGGCCAATCAGGCCGACCGCCGCAAGCGTCGCGACTACCTGACCACCGACGAGTTCCGGATGCGGCACAAGGCGGGGCATTGGGTCTGGGTGCTTTCGCGCTCGCGGCCCGTGGAGTATTCTGCCACGGGCGAGCCGCTGGTACTGTCGGGCGTCCATATCGACGTCACCCCGCGCAAGGAGCTGGAGGTCGCGCTGAAGCAAGAACGCGATTTCCTCAACAGCGTGACACAGACGACCGTCGCTGGGATCCTGGCCATGCGATCGGATGGCAAGGTGTCCTTTACGAATGGCGAGGCGGCAGATATCCTAGGGTTGACGGTGGCCGACCTCGTCGAGACCCCGCTGGCTGCGGCCTGCAAAGGCATGTCCGACCTTGAAGGAAGGCGACTGACTCTTGCGGAATATCCGTTCCGCAAGGCCTTGGCACCTATGGCCTCGGTCCGCGATCAACGCGTCCTGATCTCCTTGAATGACGGACGAACCAAGGCGATCTCAGTCAGCGCCGCACCGATGACGCTGCCCGATGGCAGCCTGCAGGTCGTGGCCAGCATCATCGACATCTCGGCCCAAGTGGCCAACGAAATCGCTCTCTTCGCCGCCGCAGAAGAGGCCAAAGCCACGGCTTTGCGTGATGCGATGACCGGCCTGCCCAACCGCAAATGCTTCGAGGCCGAGCTGCAGCGGGCCATGGATGCGGGCGAACAGGTGATGCATGTCTTCCTTGACCTCGACAATTTCAAACAGGTGAACGACCGCTTTGGACACCGGGTCGGCGACCTTTTGATCTATGAGGCCGCCCGGCGGCTTGAGGCGCTGCGACAGCCCAACCAGGTCCTGGCACGGGTGGCGGGCGACGAATTCACCTTGCTGCATCCACTCAAGCCCAGCGAGGACGTCGATATTATCGCCGCGCGCCTGACCACGGCCTTCGACGCGCCCTTCGATCTGGAAGGCCGCCTGGTGTTTTCGACCGTAAGCATGGGCATCAGCCTTCACCCCGGCCATGCGGAGACGATGGAAGATCTGATGGTGAATGCGGATCTGGCGATGTACGAGGCCAAGGCGCGCGGCCGCAACCAGACCATCCGCTATACGCCCGATCTGCGCGCGGCCCAGGTCGAAGGGGCCCGGATCGCGCAGGTCCTGCAAAACGCTCTGAAGGTTCGGGCCTTTGAGGTGGTCCTTCAGCCGCAATGGCATCTGGGCGGTTCCGGCACCCTTGCCGGGGCCGAGGCGCTGTTGCGCTGCACCGACCCGGCGATGGAAGGGCTTGGCCCAGGGATCTTCCTGCCGATCGCCGCGCGGGCCGGGCTGATGCGGGCCATCGACCTGATGGTGATCGACCTGGTCGGTCAGGCTGCCGCGCAGCTGCGCGCCGAGGGCAAGAGGACGCGCATCGCGATCAACCTTTCTCCGGACAGCCTGCAAAAGCCGGACTTCGGCGGGGCTCTCTTGCGACAATTGGAGGAGGCAGGTCTGAAGCCCGGGGACATCCTCTTCGAACTGACCGAGGGGGCGCTGGTGGACCTGTCGCTTCATGCTGGCGAGACGCTGGAGGTTTTGCACGCAGCCGGCTTCGCGCTGTCTGCCGATGATTTTGGCACGGGCTATTCCTCGCTGAGCTACCTGCACCGGTTGCGGCTGGCCGAGGTCAAGATCGACCGCAGCTTCATCCACCGCCTTGGCGCGCGCGAAGATCCCTCGGACGAAATCGTCAGGGCAATTCTGGCCATGTGCCGGTCCCTGAAGATTCGCACCATGGCCGAGGGGATCGAGACCGAAGCGCAGGTCGCATGGTTGCGGCGCAACGGCTGCGAACTAGGGCAAGGGTTCCTCTTGGGCAAAGGCCTGTCTATTGCCGAGTTTTCTGCGATGATTTGGCACAAAGAAGAAGGCTTGGGGCCAAAAAAGGCTTGGCCCCCCGCCAGCAAAACATCGATGTCCGGCAGTTCGTGAGATCGTCTGGACCCGCGCCGAGGGGATGATCGAGCTTACCCAGGGCTTGGGGGGACGGCCAAAGGCCTGTCATCTCCCACGCCGACGATCCCTTCCGAATGGAAAGCCTTAGCCCTAGCCCTTGCGCAGGGCCGTCTGGACCGCGCGCAACAGGTCAGAGCGGGGGACGGGCTTCATCAGGCGAATGTCTTCAGGGCGCAAGCCATTGCCGTGAACCGAGGCTTCGGAAGCATAGCCGGACAGGAAGATCACCGGCAATTCCGGCACGCGTTTGCGCAAAAGCCGGGCGAGATCGGTGCCTTGCAGGCTTCCGGGCATCACGATGTCGGTCACCAGAAGATCATAGGTTGGATCCGCGACAAAGACCTCTGCCGCCGCACCCCCCGAAGCGCAGGCGGTGACCCGGCAGCCCGAGATCTCCAAGGTGGCGGTCAAAAGTTGCAAGAGATCGGCCTCGTCCTCGGCCACCAGAACCCGGGGGCCTGGGGCGGCAAAGCCTTCGGATTGCGGGCCTTGCAGGTCACGCGGGGCCGCGATCGTCGAAGAGTCGGCCGGGAAGTAAAGCTTGAAGGTCGTGCCCACCCCGGGCTCGGAATAGACCCGCACCGTGCCGCCGCTTTGCTTCATGAAGCCAAGCACCATCGACAGGCCAAGCCCGGAATTGTTGCTGGGGGACTTGGTCGAGAAAAACGGCTCGAAGATGCGGGCCTGGGTCTCGGCATCCATCCCCTTGCCGGTGTCACTGACGGCCAGCATGACATAGCGGCCGGGCGGCACATCCTCGTGGCGCGTCAAAAGATATGCATCGTCGATCCGCAGGTTCGAGGTTTCGAGCGTCAGGCGGCCGCCCTGGGGCATGGCGTCGCGGGCATTGACCAGCAGGTTCAACAAGGCGCTGACCGTGGCATCGGGGTCCACACGCACCGGCCAAAGCCCGGCCAAAAGCGCGGTATCGGTGATGACATTGGCGGGCATGGCGCGGCCCGCCCAATTGCGCGTCTCGCGCACCAGGTCGTTGAGGTCGATCCGCACCGGCTCCAGCCGCGACTGGCGGGCAAAGGCCAAAAGGCTGCGCGTCAACCCCGCGCCCCGCTGCACGGCCGTGATGCCCGCAGTGATCATCTGCTTGGCGTCGGCATCGCGTTCACTTTCGGCCAGAAGTTCAAGGTTGCCCAAGATCACGGCGAGGATGTTGTTGAAATCATGCGCAATCCCGCCCGACAGCTTGCCGATGGCCGCATTCTTTTGCGCTGTATTGGCAATGGCCGTCTGGGTCCTGACCTCGGCCTCCGAGGCGCGGACCGCTGTCAGATCGACATGCACCCCGACGATCCGGGTGATCGTGCCATTGGCATCGCGTTCAGACAACCAATCATTGAGGATCCGGCTTTCGCTGCCATCGGGATGGAGATAGCGGAACTCGACCTGACCGCGCTCGGCCCCGGCGCGGGCTTGATCCAGCGTCTGGGCAAAGGCCGCGCGGTCCTCGGGGTGGATGCCCGCGGACCAAGACTGCAGTGGGATCAGGTCGGGCCCCGGATCCATCCGGTAAAGCCGCCGCATGCCGAGATCGAAATGCGCAAGCCCGGTGCTGTAATCCGCGTCGAAAGTGCCGATCCGCGCCGCGACATGGGCCTGTTCGGTGCGCCGCACCAGAAGCTCCAGCGCGATGGGCGCGCGGCTGAGACGGTGCAAAAGGTTGATGAACCCCGCCGTCGCAAGGATCGAGGACAGGCCGGTCCCGAGGAAAGCCAGCGCAAAGGCCGGGCCACTGTAATCGGCCGCGCCTTGGACGATGACGGGCGGGTAAAGGACCGGCGGCAGGAATTGCACTACCAGATAGCCCGCTAGGCAGATGACCAGCGCTTGCCGCGAGACATGGCCCCAGGGCGGGTCGCCTTGTGCGCGGCGCAGGTCATAGGTGCGGGCGATCAGACCCACGACGGCAAAGCCCGCGAGGAAGACAAGCCCGGGCAGGATATTCGGGCCACCCAAAGCCAGCCGCGCCACCGAAGCGATGGTGCATGTGATCAGCGCGCCGCTCCAGCCGCCCAAGACGCCCGCAAGAAGCATCGGCCCCGCCCTGCCATCCAGCGGCGCATCCGTGCCGGGCAGGACATAGGCATTGCTCTGGCCCAGAAAGATCACGGTTCCAAAGACAAGGCCCACCAGTACGTTTCGCCACAGGATCGACAAGCGCGAAAGGGGACCGAAGGACAGGATCAATGTCGTGAACGCGCAAAGCAGAAGGTTCGAGAGTTGAAGCGCTACAGCCATGATCATTGAACACTAATCTCGCCGGTTCCTATTGCTGAAAAAGCCGGGAACCCGGCTGTTTTGGAATGCGATCCGAGGCTATCGCAGTCATTGCTGGAAGTATACGGTAATTTACCGCTGCAGAGTTACCCTCGAAAGGGTCCCTGCGCTGGGACTGCGTCATGGCACGCCGATCCAGGCCGCAAACCCTGCATCGGATCGATGCGCAGAGCCGTAGGCAAGACGTCCGGCAGGCCACCCCTGCACCGCCAGCCCTGTCGCGCCTATGCCGGCAGCCCAGCCGCAAAGGGGATGGCCTTTATTGGCCGTTCTGGCCCGGGCAGATCCCTGTGGACCCGCCACATCATGGGCCGCCCCAGCAAGACCCCTGATCCCCGCAGTCCTTGGGCCTAGCAGGATCCGGGGCGCCAAAGCGGCTCGTCCGGACTCGGCGGCTCCAACCAGGTTTCGCACAGGGCAAGATGCTCTTTAGTGACGGGGAAAGTGCCTGATGGAAGCGCTGCGTTGCGCGCCTGAAGCCTTTGCCACAACACATCCGTCACCGGGTTCAGAAAGACGCGTCGAAACTCGGCTCCCCAGGCTTGTGCCATGGCTTGGGCGTCGTCACGCTCATGCCGATGCAGAAAACCACTGTCCAGCACGACAGAGGCCCCCGCCCGCAATGCCTGATCGGCCATGTCGAATTGCAGCGCCTTGACGGCTTCGCGGGCCTGCGGATCGTAGCCATCGAGCCCAAGGCGCGTCATCAAGAGGTCCGGGGACATCAGCAGGCAGGCTCTTGCGCCGCGATCTTGCGCGCCAGCGTCGTCTTGCCCGCCCCCGGAAGCCCGATCATCACGTAAAGCCGCGCCATAAGTTCCCCGCTGTGAAAGTATCGAGCGCAAGGGTTCCCCACCCGCTGGGGTTCGGCTCCGGTTTTCGCTTGGAAGTCCACGCCGCCACACAGGATCATCATCGCGGATTCTTTCTCATCTCCACCTAAATATGGGGTCAAGATGATCCACAAAACCTCCGCCAGGCTATATTGCCAGACGGTCCCATAATCGCTGAAGGCGGGCAAGGTATCTCGCGGTGCTGTCCGTCTTTGTAAGACCCAAAAGAGGTTGGACTGCCCGAAGGTCGCCTGTCTTCTTGTAGATCTGCGCGACTTTGGTCCGTCGCATCGAATGGGTGCCATAGGCACTCGCCTCAAGGCCGATGGACGTGACCCAGTCTCGCAGGATCCGGGCATATTGTCGGGTCGAAAGGTTTGGGCTCGCGTGCAACCTGCTCGGCCTCAGAAACTCCAATCCGACCATTTCCGGGTCCCGGGCGCGACTGCTGCCCCACATCGCCCCTGGTCCACCCAGCGCCCTCCTCTTCGTTTGGGGCGATTCCTGCCGGAGACCGTGAGAAGGGCCGTCTGCGTCACCACGATGCTTTCGCAGGCGCAGCCAAACGAGTTACCCAAGGGTTCTTCTGCAGACTACAGTTGGCAGGCATGTGTCGGCCAACGTTGCGCTGTGTTCAAGAGTGGCTCAGATAGGTCAGAATAGCCTCGGGACCGCCGAAGGGCAGTTTGTCATAGATTACCCATTCGGATCTGCGGAATGAGGCCAGCTAGGCGGTGAATGCCAATATGACAATTTGCGCAAATTTTTGTCACTTAAAGCCAGGATATTAAGCATTTCGTTAATTCCTTGACCGCTATACCTGATGCAACTCAGCAATCAAAAACCCAGTGGAGTTTTCAATGAGAAAGTTATTCTTTTCGGCCGTCTTCGTATTTGCTGCAAATTCAGGGTCTGCAGGGGCGATTGAAGATGATATGAGGGGATACGTCGACTCCGAAGTTCGCGCTTGGCTTGCTGATCCTACAATCCTTTCTGCAGTGCGGGTGGCAAATGTCGAGCATGCCCAGTTGACGCAAAGTGACGTCACAGCGCTGGATGCCAAATGGCAAGCCGAAGTCGGAGCGAAGAGCGGTCTCGTTAGCAATGTCATGGACAGTGCGCCGGCGGGTCTACTGCGCGAGCGCGTTGCAGCTTCAGGTGGCAAAGTGACCGAAATCATCGTCATGGATCGCTTGGGCCTGAACGTCGCGATCAGCAGTGTCACGTCAGATTATTGGCAGGGCGACGAAGACAAATTTATGAAGACATTCGCAACCGGAAACGCTGCCGGCTTTTTGTCTGAGGTCGAGCTTGACGAATCCACACAGAGCTACCAGGCGCAGTTCTCCTTTATTTTGAACGACCCAGCCAATGGCGAGAGTATTGGAGCGGTGACCGTGGGGCTCAACGCCGAAGCGTTCTGATCCGTCCGCTCAGGGCGATGTATTCACAGGAAAAAACACCATGCAACTGAACAAACCGGCATCAAAGATACATTCGATTTTCGCCAAGCTCACTGCGGTCACGGTTATCCTGATAACGGTTGTTGCGGGGGCATTGACAGTTATGAACTGGCTTCATACCGAAAACATGTTGACGAAATTGGTGCGGGACCGGGCCAATGAGGAAACGGTTGCTTTGGCGTCCGCCATCTCGCCTGCTATCAGGTTCGGTCGCGCCGACAAGGTCCATGAAATGCTGGGTGACCTTTTAGTCCACAGCGAAGGAACCGCCCAGGCCTCGATCGCGATCGGCGCTGACGGTAAGGTCATCCCTGATCCGAGCAGTCAGTCGGATGTAGATACAGCACTTGTCAAGCTTGCTCAAGAAGCCCTTGCCTCAGGCACCGCCGTTACAAGCGCCGATGGATTTAGCGTGGCCGTGCCAGTTGCGGGCGGCGCAAACATGGAAAAGGTGGGTGCAATCGCAGCACTTTGGTCGCCAGATCCGATTTTGCAGGGGGCTCGCGAGCAGCAATGGTTTGACCTCGGTGTCGCAGGCCTTGTCTTGGTGGTCGCCGTCATTGGAAACATGTACTTACTCAACCGAATGGTCACGCATCCACTTCGCCGCGTCAGATCGGTCATTGAGAACTTTGGGCTACGCGATTATGCCGCTGAAGTGCCGATGCAAACACGTGACGACGAAATGGGAGCAATTGCGACCTCGCTTGAGTTGCTGCGTGCAGCTCTGATTGAAGCCAGAAATGGTGAACTTGACAACACTTACAAGAGCGCCGCGTTCTCGGGGTCTTCTGCCGCCATGCTCCTGGTCGACTCGAACCTTGTGGTCACCCACAGAAATCAGAAGTTGGTCGAGTTGTTCCGCACGCATATGGTGGCGTTGCGTGAGCGCGTACCAGATTTCGATCCAGATCGACTAATCGGTCTTTCAGTTGCACGGTTCCATACGGATGGCCAACATGCAAAGGCAACCCATGGCCTTCGCACAGCGGGAACCGGTGCGTTCACTGCCGTTATCAAGTTGGGACAAGTCAGGCTCTCATTGTCGGCTGTCGCAATCCGTGACGCGAGTGACAAAGAGATCGGCTACGTTATGGAGTGGGCAGACGTCACCCAAATATCTTTGAACACAGCGTTGATTAATGTCATCGAAACCAACCAGATCAAGGCTGAGTTCACCTTGGACGGCACATTGCTAACCGCGAATCTCCCGTTTCAGACGGTCCTGGGCCAGCCACTCGAGTCCCTGAAGCGCCGGACATTTTCTGATCTTTTGCAAAATGGAGCAGGCGAGGCTGCGAACATTCTTCGTTCGGTTGTCCAAGGAGAAATTTACCTAGGAATCCTACGCATTCAGCTTGGCTCGGAGCGCGTTGCCATGATCGACGGCAGCATCAACTGCGTCAACGACCACGACGGAAAGCCAATCCGTCTGTTGCTGCTTGGCAAGGACGTCACGCGCGCTGAGGCGGAACTTGAGGCATCGCGGCGCCAGCGCGCAGAGGCGGAACAGCAGCAGTCGGCAGTTGTCGAAGCCTTGCGTTTGGGTCTGAGGAAATTGAATGCAGGGGATCTTGCTTCCCGCATTGAAGAGCCGTTTGCAGGAAATTACGAAGAGCTGCGGCAGGATTTCAACAACACAGTCCAGTCGATGTCGAAGGCCATGGAAGACATACTGAGCAACGCCGAGAACATCAGCAGTGAAGCGCGAGACATCAGTTCGACGGCGGAAGGCCTGTCGCGCCGCACGGAAAGCACGGCCGCAACACTGGAACAGACTGCCGCAGCGCTGGACCTTCTGACCAATTCGGTGAAGGTGACCGCCGATGGGGCTGGGCGGGCCGATCAAGCGGTGGCAATTGCCATGGCTAACGCGGAAAGCAGCAGCAAGGTGGTTTTGGAAACAGTCTCTGCGATGGATCAGATTGCGAACTCGTCCGAACGGATTACCTCCATCATTAAAGTCATCGACGATATTGCGTTCCAAACCAACCTGCTTGCACTGAACGCAGGCGTTGAAGCAGCGCGAGCAGGGGATGCAGGCCGAGGCTTTGCTGTGGTGGCCTCGGAAGTGCGCGCTCTTGCTCAACGATCCTCGGATGCCGCGCGCGAAATCAACGATCTCATCGCGAACAGCGCCAACCAAGTTCGTCGTGGGGTAACACTGGTCGACAAGACGGGCACAGCTTTGAAAGAGATTGCAGGTTCAGTGTCGGAAATCGCCGGTTTGGTATCGGAAATTGCCATCACCTCGCGGCAACAAGCTGCAAATTTGGTGGAAATTAACAGCGCCGTCACGCAACTTGACCAGTCGACGCAACAAAATGCAGCACGTCTCGAGGAAGCCACTGCCGCAAGTGAGGGGCTAACCAAGGATGCCGTAGCACTCGTCGCAACCGTGGCGCACTTCAAAGTCAGTGGCGACTCTACATCAAATCAGGTTGTGACGATGCATAAAAACCGAAATGGCACTGGATCTGATGCGTCCGGACGGTCGGCCCGACCTGTTCTCGTCGGTAAGATCGCCGGTGCCGCAGCAGCTAGGCCCGCAACGGCCGGCTGGGAGGACTTTTAAATCCCCATCAATGCCCGCGCGATCGTTGAATGCGAGGCTGCCAAAATGGAGGGAAAATGCTTTCTCGAAAATCTGAATCATTTGTTCGGAACGAAATTACCTACGTCCATGTGGTGCAGGGGGAATACGCGGTCTCTGACAGAATCGACACCGTTCTGACCACCATTCTTGGGTCGTGTGTTTCGACTTGCATTTGGGATCCCGTGATACGGATCGGCGGTATGAATCATTTTCTGCTGCCTGATGGTGGGCCGGGCCACGGAAAGGAGTTTCGCTATGGGCTCTATGCGATGGAACTTTTGATCAATGGCCTTTTAAAAAATGGCGCTAGCAAGGATCGGCTTGAGGCGAAACTCTTCGGCGGGGCCACTATGAACGACGGCCTAGGCAAAATCGGTGCCGCCAATGGCGTATTTGCGCTCGGCTTCCTCGCTGACGAAGGCATTCGCTGTGTGGCCCAAAGTCTTGGTGGAACGAGTGCTCGCCGCGTGCGCTTCACGCCCACAACCGGGCTCGCACAACAACTGATCGTCAAAAGTGACGCGGTCGCCCCACCGAGGGTCATGCTGCCAATTAAAAGGAATGATGATGTCATCTTTTTCTGATGCATCAGATTTTGGGCTGTTTGTCCCTATGCGCAATCTGACATGCGAAAGGAACGCCATATGAACCGTCTCGTTGCACTGCCGGAGCGGCTTGATCATGATGCGGCACGCGACCTTCACGCTGAATTGGCGATCCATCGGGGCTTCAATCTGGTCATCGACGGAAGTTCAGTCCGCGTAGTTGGTGCGCTTGCTGCCCAGGTATTGGTGGCGGCTGCTCGGGATTGGGGCGTCCAAAACACCACCTTGAGTGTTGCGACGTCTATTGCAATGAAATCTGACCTCGAGCGCCTCGGGGTTCTCGACGAGCTCTCAATTCAGGAGGCGATATGACGATTACTGTGCTTGCTATTGACGATTCTCGGACCATTCGTGAGATGCTCCGCGAAAGTTTGTCGAACGCTGGATTTGAAGTGCATCTCGCGATCGACGGGCTTGAGGGGCTTGAAAAGCTGCAAAGTCTGGCTCCCGACGTGATTATCACAGATATCAATATGCCGCGTCTTGATGGGTTTGGCGTCATCGAGGCCGTGCGTGCCGGGGTTCATCGCTCAACACTGCCAATTTTGGTGCTGACCACAGAAAGTGCGCCAGACCTGAAAGAGCGAGCGCGAAATAGTGGTGCGACAGGCTGGATCGTAAAACCTTTCGACGATGACAAGCTTATTTCGGCCATCCGGCGCATCACCGCACAATGAGGGCCGCATGACATCCTCAATCGACTTGAGACAGACCTTATTCCAAGAGTGCGAAGAGCTCTTGGAAGCGCTGGATGATGGTCTGACTCTGCTCTGGAACGGGAGCGATGCTGACGATGTTGACCAAGAGACGGTCAACGCGGTTTTTCGCGCCGTCCATTCCATCAAGGGTGGGGCGGCAGCCTTTGGCTTGGAAGCGCTGGTGCGCTTTGCTCATCACTTCGAGAATGCGCTCGACGCGGTTCGGTCAGGGCGCCTCATTCCTACACCAGATATTATCGGCGTATTCTTACGTTCGGCAGATTATCTTGCGGACCTGGTAGCTTCTGCCCGCAATGACGCGCCGTCTCACAGCACACATGGGCCCGACCTTGTTACACGCTTGAATGAAATGCTGCCTTCAAGCCAGGCAGACCTTACTTTGAAACCCGCCCCAGCGACCCTACCGAACACTGTTGACGAGAGCGCAGAGATTGCGCGCTTTCAGCCGATCGCCTTTTCGTTCGAGTTTGACACCACACCTGAGCCGGAGACGGTTTTTCAAATCCACTTCGCATGCACGCGGCGCCTCTATGCCGTTGGCCATGATCCTGTTCATATTTTCCGTTCTCTTGCGGACCTCGGAACCTTGCAGACGCAGGTGGACAGCAGTTCTTTGCCCACGTTTGCTGAAATGGATTGGTCCGAAGCTTACTTTGCATGGAACCTAGCCCTTTACACAAAGGAATCGGTTGCGGCCATCCACACTGTCTTTGAGTTCCTGGAGGGCATTTGCACATATGAGATCAGTGTGCTGCCTTCTGACCAAAAATCGGAAGTGGACGTCCTTGAAGCACAGGCGGCCCGAGCGCTTTCCGCTCCGGAACCCGATGTAGTGCCGGTGGTCGTTCCAAATGATCTGAAGGCGGCGCAAGGCTATTCGAAGCCGGAAAAATCGGCCTCATCTTCGGCCCCGAGTCAAAGGGGATCGGTGAGGGTAGATTTGGAATTAGTGGATCGATTGATCAATATCGTGGGCGAATTGGTGATCAATCAGTCCGTGCTTGCCCAGTGCATGCAGGACTCTGGAATTTCAGGGCAAAGCGATGTCGGCACCAGTCTTGATGAATTTCGCAGCCTTGCACGCGAGTTGCAAGAAAACGTTATGGCGATCCGAGCACAGCCAGTGAAACCACTGTTTCAACGCATGGCACGCATAATCCGGGAGGCGTCCGACATTGCGGGCAAAACCGTGGATTTCGAGGCCGAGGGCGAGGCTGTCGAAGTCGACAAAACCGTAATCGAACAGTTGGTTGACCCATTGACCCACATTATTCGCAATGCGGTGGATCATGGGCTTGAGCAGCGGTCGGCACGCCTTGCAGCGGGCAAGCCCGAGATCGGGGTCGTTCGACTTTCTGCAGCGCACAGATCCGGACGAGTCCTCATAGAGGTTTCCGATGATGGGGCGGGCATCAACAGACCCAAAGTAAGGCAAATCGCGATCGACAAGGGCCTTGTGCCCGCTGACGCTGTCCTGGAGGATAGCGAGATCGACAAGCTATTGTTTCTGCCAGGGTTTTCGACTGCCGCAAAAGTTACGGACCTGTCTGGTCGTGGGGTCGGCATGGACGTGGTGAGAAGCGCCATCCAAAGCCTTGGCGGTAGAGTCAATATAACTTCTACTCCCGGAAAAGGAACGACGATCTCGATAAGCCTGCCTCTGACGCTCGCTGTCCTTGACGGAATGGTAGTTGATGTTGCCGGACAAACTATGGTCGTCCCGATAACGGCAATCGTCGAAACCTTACGTCCATCAGCCGCAGACCTTCACCATTTCGCTGCCGCCGGCAAAGTGGTTGCTGTCCGAGAAACTTTTGTTCCGATAATCGATCTGGCAGAAGCATTTGGTCATCGCGCAGCGATGGAAGACTATTCTAACATGGTCCTTCTATTGGTTGAAACGGGTCAGAACGAGCGTTGGGCCTTGGCAGTTGATAAAATCTACGACCAGCGCCAAGTGGTCATCAAGGGCTTAGAGTCGAATTACGGTCATGTTCCGGGAGTCGCTGCGGCAACCATCTTGGGTGACGGTAAAATCGCCCTAATTATAGATCCCGATGAAACCGCACAGCGCAAACGACGCGCGTTCGGCGTCGTTACAAATCCCATTTCCGAGGAGGCATGAACGTGGCAGTAACATCCTTTGAACGTTCGAAGGCCGATGATCGTGAACTTGTCAGTTTTCGTGTCGGGGGGCAGGATTTTTGCGTCGACATCATGTCGGTTCGGGAAATCCGCGGTTGGACACCCGCAACTGTGCTTCCACATTCGCCTCCCTTTATCTTGGGGGTCATCAACCTGCGAGGTGCGGTCGTTCCAATTGTCGATCTCGCGGCTCGCATGGGGCTGGAACCGATCAAACCGCACGCGCGGCATGTCATCGTCATCTGCATTGTCTTCCAGCAGACCGTTGGATTTCTGGTCGACGCAGTCTCTGATATTCTCAGCATAGACAGATCCCTCATTCAACCGACGCCCACCATTTCGTCGGAAATCACCCGCGCTTTCTTTGAGGGCGTAATCGCGATCGACCAACGCATGCTCAGGCTTATCGACATCAAAGCTGTCTTGCCGCCCATCACTCCGCGCCAGGAGTTGTCATGATTTCACGCACATCGGAACTCGGCAGCATCGGACGATCTGAGCAAGGTGTCCCCTATAATGCGAAGGATTTCGAAAGAATTTCTCAGTTTCTCCATTCTACCGCAGGAATACGATTGGATGAAGCAAACGAAAGAATGGTGTATGCGCGGCTTGCGGCACGTGTGCAGCAACTCGGGTTTCCAAGCTTTGCAGCCTACATCGATATGGCAACGTCGCCAAAAAATTCAGAAGAACGAGACAGACTGATCTCGGCATTGACAACGAACACGACACATTTTTACCGTGAGAGCCACCACTTCGACTATCTATCCGAAACAGTCTTGCCCGAGTTAGTGGCGCGGGCGCGTGCGGGTGAACGGATCCGCATCTGGTCGGCTGGATGTTCAACCGGCGAAGAAGCATACAGCATTGCAATTTGCCTGTTGGCTGCTTTCCCCGACGCTGCATCGCACGACATCAAGATCCTGGCAACGGACATAGACCGAGAAGCGCTGGAGCGCGCCAAGGCCGCAAACTATGCGCCAGCAGGGCTACGGAGCCTCGCTAAGGCTATTCTGGATCAGCGTTTTGACGCCATTTCATCAAATGGACACAGAACGCCCAAGCCTGCAGTCAAATCGCTCGTCACATTTCGACAGCTGAACCTTATGTCAGATTGGCCATTCAGCGGGCAATTTGACGTGATTTTCTGCCGCAACGTTGCAATCTACATGGATGCATTGACTCAAGAACGCATTTGGACCCGCTTTCAGCAGGTGATGCGCCCATCAGCACACTTGTTCATTGGCCATTCTGAGCGCCTTTCGGCATCGCTCAAGAGCAGTTTTGCCTTGGTTGGCAAGACTATTTACCGACACATCTGACACTGAAAGTGTCGTAGGAGACAAACATGGCACTAAGGGATACCCTATCTGTAATGGTAGTTGATGATATGTCGACCAGTCGGGGCCTCATAATCATGGCGCTTGAAGAAATGGGCGTTCGGAAGATTGACTTCCGAAAGTCCGGAGGCGAAGCATTGCAAGCACTTGTCGCCAATCCGGTTCATTTGGTGATATCGGATTATAACATGCCGGGGTTGGATGGCTTGGGTCTACTGAAGGGGCTGCGTGAAAATCGCGTAACATCGCGGATCGGATTTATTTTGGTCAGCGGCCGAATAACGGCAGAGATTATCCATATGGGGCAGGCGCTTGGCATGAACAATTATATACAAAAGCCGTTCAGCACTCCGCAATTGAAATCATGTCTTGAGCGCGTCGTCGGAGCCCTGTGATTCAGAAGAAATGAGCAACCCTGGCGAAAGCATCAAACTACGTGACTTCATCGCGATCCTTGCCAATGAGCTCCGGATACTGGCTCTCGCGGGAAAACAAATCGAAGAGCGTGTTGGCGACCATATTGTGGCAAATGCAATCAAGAGCGATGCGGCGCACCCCGCGCTTCAAGGTCTTGATCATTTGGTCCAGACGGCAAATGCCCTGTCCCACTTTCTGGATGATGTGGCAATCGAGTCAGATAGCACGCTTCATATATCGGTCGCAGGTCCAGCAAGCAGGGTCAATTTGCGTGCTCTGGCGGAAGTGTTGCAAGGTAAGGCGAGTGAAGGCACGATTCACAGCGATTTGGTTGGAGACGGACACGTAGACTTTTTTTGAGCGAAACCCGTGGCTTTGCCTGAGTGGTATCTCGAACACGTGGTCGCGGCTTAACTCGTACTGGAACAGCGTAGCGGTCCGATGACGCCGCTGCAGTCCGAGGCCCTGAAATCCGCTATCGCCCAGAACGGCAAGGCCCTCACCCCGCCCGCCTTTCTGCCAAGCTTATGGTTGCAGGCAGTTTTTTTGGGGGATGGAGCTTTTGGTGCCCCGTGCATCAGCGGGACGAGGTCATACTGAAGGAAGGACCCGCCAGCAGCAGGCCGTACGGATTATGACAAGGGCGCAGGCGGCGATGTCCGCCGTCCCTGCCATCTTCCAGTACGTTTTAAACTTGGTTCTTTGCTATTTGCCGCTGTCGCCTTCGCCCAAGGCGGCAAGCCGAGCGGCCAGGGGGTATTCCCCCCAATTTTAACGGGGTGCATTCGTAGAACTTACGCGGCCATTTTCAGTTTCTGTGCGGGTGTGATGCCGCCGATGCCCATGTTCGGGCGGTCGTTGTTGTAAGTCCATAGCCATTG
>NKIU01000008.1 GCA_002256245.1 Pseudorhodobacter sp. PARRP1
TCGGCCTGCCGCAGGATCGCGAGGATCTGCGCCTCAGTGTATCTGCTTGTCTTCATTCGAAATCTCCTCGTGCATCTTGCCGAGAAAATTCTACTTATGCAGCCCCTTACTTTTAGGGGGGATTACCCCTGCACGGAAAAACCATGAAACCAAACCGCACATTATGCGATCGGGGTGAACGGAAAACACCGATCCACCCATAAAGATCAACGCAATGAACGGCTGTAGTGGCGGAGCGGACGCGACTGCCGTCGAACCTTCTCTGGCGGATTCGGCCCATCGGTCAATGTGGCCCAATAGGCATAGATCCGATCGGGTCAATTCCCTCTACACGAGCAAGCCACTGGTGAAACAGGCGCCACGGCACTGAGCGCCTCTTCTCTTCACCAGACATGGTTTCTGAAAGCTCCCCGACAAATCGGCTTGGACTCATGAATTTGGCCGCAGTACTTAGGGGTAGGTCGTTAGCGGCTTCGGTTCGGGATGCGAGTTCCCGGATTGCGTCAACCGAGATATCGAAAGCGTTAATCTGTCCGAACACGGCCTCAGGCGACGCCGAGAAGCGATAGCCAGGGGCAGCTCTTGTAAGCAATGCTGCAAGCAGCGTGTTTAGCGTCAACCCGCCCCATGTAACTAGTTCGCTCCCATCCAGTTGCCAAATCGTCGGCTCGAAACCTTTTTGCCTAGCAAGCGCCCAAATGATACTGCGGCTCATTGGAAGTGCGGGACCTGTAGCCTTGATCTTGGCCAGCGGCTGAGACCGCTGCGCTTCATCGCCAAGATAGGCCCCTCCCTCAGAACCCGCCATCAAACGCCGCATTGACCCGGCATGAAACACGGCACCGCCGATGCTGCCTTCGTCAGCGTCACGGATAGCAGTGTCGCCAGTCCTAATATCGACAACAGCATTGCCTGGACGTCCCGAGATGACCGTATGAATTCTGCCAGTGTCGCCTTCATCAATCAGGCGATCACACGGCACTATTGCTCCCCGGATGTTCATCAGGGATCCGGTTGACATCATGTCGTTCACGATTGGGGTGTGAGATGCCGAACCGGCCTCTTTTGATAGTGCCGCTATCGTCAAGGGACGATCTTGCCTTGTTGCTCTCCACGCAAGGCTAAGAATTTGCTGAAAGCGCACGGATGGTCGATCGTATTCGTGAACGTCATCTTGCTCTCCTCGTCGGCCGCAATCTAGCAACGCATGGAACAATATCTCGCTATCATCCGAATCGCGGAAACCAACCACCCTACAAGCACCACTGCGTCGGTTTCCGCGGCCAATCCGCTGGAGGAAGCCACTGACACTTCTTGGCATATCAAGCAATACAACTGTATCTACATCGCCGATATCTATGCCGATTTCGAGCGTTGAAGTCGCAACGCAGATACCATAACGATCCGAGCGCATCTGCTCCTCAACACGTTCCCGCTCCGTCGCGGCTAACGCTCCGAAATGCAGATGCACCGGCCACCTGGTGCCAACAAGTTCGAGATGCAAATGTGCCGCTATAGCATGGGCACCATTTCGTGAGTTTGCAAAAGCCAAAACCTTCTCCGCGCCCGATCCTGCGATCCAGCGCGCGAGACTTCGTGCGCGCGCCTGATCCGGATCGGCCGAACTCTCACTACCCAAGTCAATTAGTTGTAAGTTGATTTCGCGAGGGGAGCCGTGCGAGAGAACCGTTGCGTCGTCGCCGAGCCAAAGCCTTCCTACGCTGGCCATGTCGTCCAATGTTGCTGTCATCCCGACAACTTGAAATACGTCGCGCACTGATCGGGGTGCAACAGATGCGCACTTGATGCGTTCAATAACATGGCGCAACTGTTGACCGCGAGCTTGGCCATGAAGGAGATGTATTTCGTCGACAATCACGGATCTAACTGAGGCAAGCATCTCGGGGCGTCGCAGTTGCAGAGAATCGAGAGCCTCCGGAGTCACGATCACGCAGAAAACACCTCTCGATGTCGAAAACTCGTGACGATCTCCGGTATACCGCGCGATAATTCCAGAATTCTTGATTCCGAGGTAAGTTACCAGTCTCTCATGGATGTCGTTTACGAGCGCCTTCGTGGGAGCAACATAGATAGTTGAAAGTTCGCTCCGCCTGAATGAAATGTGGCGCTGATAAATGGGGGCAACAGCGGCTTCAGTTTTCCCTGATGCAGTGGGCGCCGCAAATAACACGTTCTTTCCTCGCACTATCTCAGGCATCACTAATGCTTGGCCAGGATAGGGCCGACGTGCGTTGAAAAATATGGGAAATGCATCTGGCATCATCTGTGCCAATTCAGCGCGGGTACTAGTCATCCCAGGGAAGTACCTCTCCAGACATTTGTCGCGCCGCGTCTTCAATAATTGAAATCAGCTCATTTGCACCAACTGGAATAGTTTGACTCATGAGCACGGCGGCAGGAAGCCCAGCCATTTTTGTCCAATTTCGCAGAAGCTTCTCGGAGTCGGGTGTCTTCTGAAAATGGTCTTTGAGCGTCGAAGCAATCTGCGTTCTCAATTTCGGATCCGCCAGAGCGACAACCTTTGGTCCGAGACGATTCGCGCTGTCAGCGAGAAAGGACTCAGCCCAAGTCGCATAACCGTCGGCACTTGGAGGTTCGAGGTGCACCACATCCTGCTCGGAGTGGATTAGAACACTCATCTCCCCAGCTTTCCTTTTGAGATCCTGCGTGTCTTCTCCCTCCGTGAGGCCAACAAACAGGCCAAAGTGAGGGCCTTCGCGCCAGAATGGGGGGACACCAGTCATATCATAGTCGCAACTTAGATCCTGCAAATCCTTTCTCGGGAGATGCGAACATCGCGACAGAACATCGAAGAAGGTATTTGCTCTTAGGTATCGACTAACTGAATAGGTTCTAACGTGCTCGGCTTCATCGATGATGATAGCAAGGCCCTTGTAGCCAAGCGCCTTCAATACCTCGTTGAGCACGACCAGATGAAATGCGTAGACTAGACCAGTGTCTTTTGTCTGCGGCATTGCAGGGATCGATCTTCTGATTCCACTCCAAGCGATGCGGTTTATCGCATCTTTTTGCTTGATCTGACCGCCAAGCCAATGCACAGCCGAGACATAGTCTTGATCATCTCGTCGATGCGATAGACGAAGCAAGGCCTCGATTGCGCTGCTAAACCATCGAGACGAACTAAAATATCGCAGAGACCTGACTTTGATCCAGTTGTCCCTTATTTCTTTTATAAGGTCGAAGAAATCCTCGCTTCGCCTTCCATCTTGGCGTGCGGGAAACTCGAGCCCCGCAATCAATCCTTGATACACAGACGACGCCTTCGCTGGATCGGCAGCTTTGGGGTCCAGTTCGATAGACGCGGTTACCCACCCATCCCGAATCGCAATTGCCTTTACAAGCTGCAGGTGGTGGGATTTGCCTGAGCCGTAGTATCCCATGAAAACACGACACGCACCCGTTCGCGGCAAGTCGCCCAACAGTGCGCGAACCGATCTCGATATCTCGTCGCCACCGATTGTCAACTTGATCAGCTGATCGGGATCCGAAGGAACCACACCGAGGTTAACCGCCTCAAATGACTGTCGGAATGCAACATCCGTAGTATTGCGAGGCGTTACGGTTGCGACCGCCGCTCTATTCCCGTTTGTACGAACCAGAAGCTCTTTGACGTCCACATCCAACTGTTCGCCAAAGAACTCAACCGTAGCGATGTTGTCCAGTACCGCGATAACCTCACCGATCCCGAACTCTTCATGTTCTACTTGATTGCCAGTATCGATCACGCGTCGTCACCCTCCATTGGAGGTTCGTTGTTATTGACGAAATCGCTTGCCTGCTCAGCGCTTATGGCGTGCTGAACTTTGCGCTGGCCGTCAAGAAAGCGGCAGTACTGGTACACAAAGAAACGTGGTTTTGGGGTTTCAAACAGAAGGTCCTTCTGGGCCGCAATAATAGCCTTCATGTTCACACTTTGAACTGCGTGATCCCAGTCGATCCCGTGGGCCTTGCTGAATACACCAAGAAGCCGTTCACCAATCCGTTGAATGACTTCTTCTGAGTTAGCCTCCTCGATATTGATAAGTGGTACTTGTGGGCTGCCTTTGGAGAAAGCCTTTGTGCCGATACGATCTTGAAGCGCCCGGTAGGTGCTGATCACCTCCGAGCGGAAGTCGGGTGTAGCTGCATAGAGGAACATGACCCCACCAAATTCGCCTTCTGCGTTCTGATTGATCATTGTGAGCAAGTTCTCAATAGCTTGCTTCTGCTTGGCTGAGCCACGACGGAACGATGAAGTGCGTGTGCCTTCATCGAAAGCAATCAGGAATCCGCGATACGCGATGCGCGTCCGAAGAAACGCGATTGCTGTCTTCAGCCTTCGGAAGGCATTGTCATCGCGCGCCGGTTCGAAAAGCCCTAGAGCTTTCAGCGCATTAGACCTGACGCTGTCTCCCCGAATCCAAGAAATTAGTTCGCTGTCGGAGACCGCTTCCTTTGCACCGCAGTTTGTCTTCAGCAGGCGTTGGCTCAAGGCCGTAAGCGCTGCGGCCATCTGGGGGTCCGGAGCACCTTTCCAGATTCCGCCGATCTGATCCTCGATCTGGCGCTGGACGAGGTCTGGGACATCGTTCCCCGGCTCTGCACCCAGTTGGCCGATGCGCTTTCTTATCCAACTGTCGATGAGGACTTCGATGCCCTTTTCGTCAGACCCCTCCTCATCCACTGGTGGCTGGAACGACTCCATGATCGCACGAAAGATGGCAGCTGGAGAATTGAATGGACACTCAGCACCAACCGTGACGAGGGCAGTTACAACTTGTTGCTCACTCGCACGACGGGCGAGACTATTGATAAACTGCGTCTTTCCGCTTCCGTAGTCTCCTTCGAGATACTTGAAACACCCTATTCCGTCGGCGAGCTCTCCACGAAAGTAATTTTGATCTAGAGCATCGAGGATGTGGTCCGTGCCCACATTAATAAAGTGAGAGTACTTTCCGGGAGCTATCGGAGAGTTCAGCAACGTGCTTACGAGCCGTCTGGCGTCGATCGGTGAAATTAGTACATCCAACTTGGTTCTCCCTATCAAGCCGACTGGCGGCGAATGTAAATCATCGGCCGTACAACCGTTCCCTCAGCGTTGCCAGGAACGAAAAAAGCTCGAGACCTTGCGCCGTGAGCTTGGTTGAGGGTAGCTGGAACAAGCTCAAAACTCTCGCGTGACTCGGCTGTGTCCCGATTTCGTCGCCAGTTAATAAGATTTATGATGAACACGGCCTCAGGAACATCTTCGAAGTTCCGCCTTGCAGGGCTGCTCCAAAAGCGCTCATCTTGCACAGCAATTTTGAAAACACGTGCGACATCAGCGATGAGCACGTTTTCACCATCGCCAAAATGTTTTGCGATGCCCCAGGCAAGAGAGAGTCGATCTAGGAAGCGGTCAACAGGCATCGTCCACTTGTCAACGATTTTCTCCGATGCGGCATATGCACTTACTACATATTCAATGTCTGCTGGTATCTTAGCGACGACCGGATAGTGGGGCGTCATGGACCACGACCAACTTTGTCCGTTCTTTTCAGGGACAAGGATTAGGCGGCCAGCGAAGTATTGATTGTCCTTGTTTCCGGTTGCGACCCCTTCGAGACGATGCAGGACCTGCATTGCGAAGCGCCTGCGGTTGTCAGGATGCCGCATCTGCTCTGCATGCTCATCGACGGCACGACGAGCAACAGCAATCTCAACTTGAACCTCGCGATCACGCAATGCATCTTCTGGCAGCGTCAGTGCCAGAAGTTCTTGCTGTCTTTCAATTGTCGCGGGAGGCATATCTAGCCCATCGGCTCGAGTTTGACCTTGTCCAAGTATCCGGGGCAAGCGAGCAGCCAGAATCCCTTTCGCGTTGGAAAGGAGCCCCGTCCTCTCGACGAAGCGCTCGAGCGCGGGAAACAGTTGGGGGCTATGAATCTGGGGCATGGCGTCTCTTTTCTTGATTTCACGACTGCATAACGTCGAAAAGGGACTTGTCCACTTTGCGAAGCAATGGAGGGTATTCGTTACAAATGAGCGCTAAGCGGCGCGCGGGACGGGAAATCGCGACGTAAGCCCGGTTCAACGTGAAGTTCAAAGCTGCGTTTTCAACGTCCTCAAGCCCGATGACAATACAAGCGTCAAATTCGAGTCCTTTGATCCGCTCGACCGAGGTTGTGAGAAGGCCAACGCCGGTTGCAGCCCATATTTGAACCAATGGCACACCCAAATGTTGCAACTCATGACGCAAGGTCAGCAGGGCTTGCTCATCTTCGTTGATTTGAAGAAGCGCCAAGCTAGTGACGACATCGGAACGTTGAAGCACGGAGACAATCTGCTTTATCCGTCGCGCATGATCCTGCGGCGGCGCAATTATCAATTGCGGCTTCTTGTCTTCCAGCGAAGTATTCACATCGAAGGTTGGGCGCTCGCGGAATGCAGCCTCGTAGAAGCCTTGGAGAAACCGCCCAATCTGCTTGCTCTGCCGCATGTTGCGCGCAAATGGATAGATCTGCTCAGCACCCTTGCCGCGCAATGACCTGCCAACAGCTAGTGCTTCCGAAGTGCGCATGCCGTACACTGGGCTCACGATTTGTCTGAAGTCAGCTGAGACTGTCAGCGCTCCATCTGGGTCGACGAGTGACCCTAGCAATGAAGCTTCCGCGACACAAAGATCCTGAGCCTCATCAATAGCAATGTGCGTCCACCGTTCACCACCGTTCATGGCGGGAACAATAGACGACGGCATCTCTCGAAACCGATCTTGGGCATCCACTGAGGTCGGTAAGGCAAACCGCAGGAGCCAAGCCAGCCAAGGACGGTCTTCAGGACCAAAGACCCTGTCGTTCCATTCGGACCGAGCCAGTTCGAGAATTGCGGATTCGTTTACCCGGCCGCCAGTCCCTTTGCGCATTCGATGAGCAGCTTCAGATTCGCGGCCACCAAAATAGGAAGAAACAGCGCCGAGTGGATCATAAACCCAGTAAAGCCAGTGTTGGAATGCTTCGTCAAAGCGGTTTCTCTTAAGTGCCTGCATGCTTTCGCGCGCGTCAGCGTAGGCGCGTGATACTTTCTTGAACACTGCATCCATTGAAAGCCCCGATCTCAAGGGGTCTTGACCGAAGGCTTGGCCAGTTGATGCGCGTAGAAGTTGCGATGCAAGTATTCTGAGTTCCTCGGTCTTCACTCCATCCAGATCCACCCATGTGGCAGTGTTCGATAACGCAAGACGCTCTGCTATCTGCCGCTCATAGACCTCCCAAATGCGGCCGAGGTCATGGTGATCCGAAAGCCCCAGCACCGCAGTTCTTGCAGCGATTTCAAGCTGCGTGTGCTTTTTCTGGCGCGGCCTAGCGGCGTGTTTGTACAACCAAACCTGTTCGAGATATGAACCCACGAACGGACTGACCGCTTCAACCACAAACGCTGGGATTTCCAGTTGCCTTACCAGAAGATCCCTAGCTTGCTCCGCAAGGTTTTCGTTTGCAAGGAATACCCTCGTTAGTTCCGGTGTGTAAGGCACTAGCCGACCTTCAGCCTCGCGTTGGCCCTGTTGATCGAAGAGAAAGCGGATGCGTTGAAAAGCAACGGTTGTCTTTCCCGAACCTGGCGCCCCGGTAACAATCATCAGTCCCGACATGCGCGACACGAATGCAAGAACTTGGTCTTGTGTCATGCCTAGCTTCACGGCCTTAAGGCCAGTCTTCTGAGGGGCAATCGCGCGAGGCCGGACTGCGCCGCCTGGCTGATAGACTCCAGATATTTGCGGAACTGCTATATCGAAACGGGCCTTTGCGAGTGGCTCGACGCTGCGTAGGCGAAAACCGCTGGCACGCACGTCTCTGAAATCGCCGATGTTAGTCGCGAGTGCCAACTGAATTCCAGGATGCGTCCAAGCGAGAACAGCAATCTTTTCGTCCGCATCTTGGAAGACCTCATTCACTGAGGACTGTGCGTTAGAGTACCAAAGTTGTTCTTTCTCAAGTAGGTCCCCTTTGTCACTTACAACTTCGGTGTAAACTTCAACCATCACTTGGAATGGATCCGCCAATATGGACTCCAGAGCTTCTGCACGCTGTTTTGCGTACTCCACTCGGCTTCGGTCATGTGACGTAGGCCCATGAAGGGCACTTCCAGTCAGTGCGGGCGACCTGAATTGCGAAAGCTCGTGGTGAGCGATCCTAACCGCTGCTTCAGCGTTACGCTGATCGCGGGCCAACCGCTTCTCCAAGTCGATGTCTGCTGTGCGAGGTTTCATATCTGATCCCAATTCAATGCTGGTGACCCTACCTTAAGCTAGCGTCACTTGACAAGCTGCCCTGATAATCGTTATTCAGAGTTCTCGCGCGCGCGCGCTACGGTGATCTTTCACCTCAAGTTTGGACCGCGCGCTAAGCGAATGTGCTCTGTCACCCAGCGACCCTGAAACAATAGTCCGGCTGCGCGTAGATCACCGAGCCAAGTTGCACGAGAAAGCCGCCGCCGGTGAGCCTTGGTCATGTGGAGCCGGGCGACCGAAACTTGGTCGCGGCGGGCACAAATCAAGGGATCTTTGCAGCACAATTAGCCCGTTGGCTCGAACAGGCCAAAATCCTGAGCCTTATGCGGGAGCAGCACGAACCAGCAACTGTCGGTAACCCTTCTTGCTTATCATAGAGCCCGAAAGCCGGATATTCATGGCCGCCGCCACTTCTCCCAAGCTTCTGAACCCGCCCGACGAGCCTCGGCAACCTCCGCAAACTGCCCGGCCAAAGTGTGATCCCCGATTCGAACCGAATAGACTGCTTTGCGAGTTGCCGTATGAGTGGCGCGTTTGAAGATCGCCGCCACGGGTATCGTGGACTGTGCCTTATCGTAGGCGAAAAATTCCGCAACATCTGGATCATGTGGCTCCCACCAGAGTGGGCCGACTCTTGTCCGGTTTGAAACCTTGCGTCGTGCCAGTTCTTCTGTGAGAGCGTCTCGCAAGTGCGCAGCTTGTAGGTGCTTGGGATCTTTGCTTAGAACCCTATTGGCGTTCACCAGCAGATCCTTGAGTTTCTTCGTTTCGGTATTTGGCAGATCACTGATAGTCTTTTCGATGTTCATCTGGTCACCAATCTGACAGGCCACAAAGAGTATTCACCAGCCGCATTTGTGCGATAGTCTCGCATTTCGCCTCACGCAGGCGCGGTGCGCCGAACACCAGCGAAAGACCCTTGGCGCGCGAAACTGCCACGTTGATCCGGTTGAGCGAAAACAGAAACTCCATCCCTCGCGACGTTTCCTCGGCCGAGGACGCGGTCATCGAGACGAGGCAGACCGGCGCCTCTTGCCCCTGGAACTTGTCTACTGTGCCGACGCGAATGCCATCGGGCAGCGCATCACGGAGGGCATTCACTTGAGCATTGTATGGGGCGACGACGATGATGTCCGTCTGGCGCATCGGACGGCTTGAGCCATCCTTCTCGGTCCAGGTGCCCCGCAGCAGTTCAGACGTCGCGGCCTGAATGGCGGCCACCTCTTCGGAAGCAATCTGAGCATTGCCTTCGTGCGAAACTGGCACCCAGAATGCTCCGGCCTCGGGAAATGGTGCGCCAGTGACGCTTTGGCGAACGGTGTCGGGGTGGCTGGTGAGCCGCCCTTCATAGACTTGATCTGAAATGAAGCGGCAGACATCTGGGTGCATGCGCCGTGATATCGGCAGGAAGATTCCGCGATCAGGTGGCACGGTCGCATGTTCACCCAGCATCCAGTCAAGGCAGGAAAGGTTCGCAGGCTCGGGATGCGCGCCTTACAAATAAAGAGTTCCGCACATCTGCCGCGCCGCCAGCATTCCTATGCGACGAAAACCCTTGGCATGGTGCGCATCCGATAAGGACAAGCGGAGCATCGGGCGCCCTCCGCGACGCGTTCACCATCCGCACCAAGGCATCTTGGTTGTGTGAATGTGCATGAAGGTCGTCATTCAAGGGCTTAAGGCCCAAGTTCATCTCATATGTCTTCATCGCAACTGCGTCGATATCAATTGCCATCGCAAGTCGATACGCAGGCAGAAGGGTGTTCGCGGCAAGAAAACCTGCAGACATTCCACCGCAGCCCGAAAACATATCGACAACGTCCACGGGACCAAGGGGAGACGAGCGAACTTCTTCCCATTTCGTATCCAGGGACAGTGCAAGCTCAATGCCGGCTTCGCGCACCGTGTTACGGCTGCGAGCAAAGCGCCCCAGTTCCGCCAGCATCGCCACGGGCTCTTTCGTCCCGCTTCTGCGATCTATCATCGCCTCAGTTCCTTCAGACTCGCGCACAAGATGCCCCACACTTCCAAACCGACCCACAGGCGCGGCAAAGTCGGCACACCTCGTGCTTCCATTGACCTGTCCAATATATGTTGTACCATATCATCCCTTCGTCCCCCGTCCATAGTAGTTCGCACCTGCCAACGCATACGCTGGTGATGTTCTATCGCTTCCTGCCTCGTTAGTGGCGAAGACGGTCAAGGCATAGGTCTCGCTCGAAGTGCAAGGTCGTTCACGTTAGTAGTCGGCTGAGTCTGGGTCGGTCGTCCCAAGTTGGAGGCGTTCGAGCCTCCGGCAAGCAAGGTTCCGGCCAATTCACCGAAAATGTGCCGCTCTCACTACACCCTCAGGAACAGGGCGGAACGCGCCGAACCCGTCGGAATTCGCGCTCAGGCTAATCGTAATTGTGTGGGTTGTTTCCGACCCTCTGAGGACCTTTTGGATCGCTAGTCTCGTGCTCAACTGCCAAGACTTGGGCAGGACGCAGCCAGGCAAGTTGACTGTATCACACAGAGGCCAAGGGCGATTGCATGTGCAACCGGTGCGTCCCTAGATCGAATTTTTAGTTACGCATCAGTACCATCTGATGTGTGTCCCAGACGGTGAACTCAACGATCAAAAAATACAGAATACGATTTAATATCAGTATCTTGAACGAATTTCACCAAAACGTTTCAGTCATTAGGTCCAGAGAATATCGGCCGTGAGAGACGCTTTCCGGCCATTCTGGAGGCCGGGCCGGTGCTCAGCCCCTCCCGCATAACCCTTGAAAACAACGGAAAAATCCGGCCACGGTCGGATCGGGAGAAAACTTTCGCGGGGGCAAGTGGCGGAAGCGGTGGGATTCGAACCCACGGTAGGGTTCCCCCTACGCTCAGTTAGCAACCGAGTGCTTTCGGCCTCTCAGCCACGCTTCCGACGGGGTGTATTTAGCCGGGCAGGGGGGCGGGGGCAAGAGGGAAAGCGGGGGGTAGTTGCAACATCCGCAACGCAACCCTAACCTGTCGCCGATTGTAAAAGGTGCGCGTAATGGCTATTCGAGAACCCAGCTTGGCAGTGTGGCAGAACTTGCCCGCCGAATGAAGCTCTCGCGCAACCCAAACGGTCTTGCCAAGATCACCTTTCTAATAGGTGCTGGCTGTTCGGTATCGGCCGGCATTCCCACCGTACCCACCATCGCCAAGGCCGAGGTTTGCAAGCTTTACGCCAAACTCTTGGGTGAATCCACCGATGACCACATCAAAGCCCTGATCGCAGTGGGCAAGCAGAAATTTCTCGCGGGCCATCTCAGCATAGCACAGAATACGCCCGATCAACTCGATTGGGGCCAGATTTACGACACCCTTTTTGCCGAGGTTCACACCTCGCCGCCCGAGGTCAGCCGCCTGTTCAAAGAGACGATCAAAGCGGCCGATGCCAAGATCAACTGGGCGCATCTGGCCTTAGGCGAACTGGCACGCGAAAACTGGATATCCACCACGATTACCACCAATTTCGATCTTCTGGCGCTGGAAGGTTATGCGCGCGCAGGCGTGATCCCGGTTGTGTCTGACGGTATCGAATCGCTGGATCGGATGGACCCAAATCCGGTTCATCCACAACTTTTGCAGATCAACGGCTCGATCCACAGCTATCGCTTGCGCAATGGCACCGTAGACCTGGATAGGGTCAGTGCCAGCAGTGAGGCAATCACCTGCTTTCGCAATCTGTTTCAAGCCAGCGATCTGATGGTGATCGTGGGATATGATGGGCGCGAGCCGCAGATCATGACCCTGCTCACCGATGCGGCCCGCACCTATCAGGACAAACATATCTTCTGGTGCCTCTACAGCAACAACCCTGCGGACCTCAGCGATAATGCCACAGAGTTTCTGTCCCACAGCCGCAACGCCCGCCTGATTTTGGGGCAGGATGCTGATGTGTTCTTCCACAGCCTTTGTAACGAACTTGATGTGGGCGCACCCGTCGCCCTGCGCGATCCACTGGCGTTCTGGCAGGCACGATTGGGCGGTATCTATGCCGCAGACCGCCCCGAGCACGCGGCAATTCAGGCCGAACTGGCGGCTGTGCGTGCGCGGGTCACTCAGTTGCAAAATGGCACACCGGCACCCTCGACAAAACCTGTGAAGCCCCGCCACAAACCCGGCGGGGCAAAGGGCATCCCTACAGTCATCGCACAACAGATTTTGACTGATCTGGCTGATCAATTTGGCGACGGAACCGAGGCCCAGTTCACCGCGCTGATGCAGATCCAAGATGAATTTTACGATCTTGGCTATGATCAAGGCAACAGTCACGATCTGGAGGTCAGCCTAGCCTTGGCAGAAGAGGCGCATGCTTTGGCGCAGACAGAGGATCAGCACGGTCTGGCCCTGCATCGTAAAGGGCTGGCGTTGAGAATCCTTGGCGAAAGGCAGCGCGATAGCTCAAGGCTGACCGCAGCCGTTGATGCTTACACCAAAGCGCTGCAGTATCGAGGCCGTACCCGGGTGCCGCTGGACTGGGCTGCGAGTCAAAATAGCCTTGGAGTCGCTTTAACGCAACTCTCAGAGGTCGAATCTGATCCAATCCGAATGCAGACCGCCTTAGATGTCTTGCGTCAATCATTGGAAGAACGCAGCCGCAACCGCGTACCACTGGATTGGGCGGGAACGCAAAACGCTATTGGCAATGTCCTCAACGCGCTTGGGCATCTTAACGATGATCCTGCCCTGTTTCACGCCGCGATTGACGCCTATTCTGAAGCGCAGAAAGAATACACCCGCGACCGCGCACCACTTAAATGGGCAATGACCCAGAACAACATAGGCGGTGTCCTCGACACGCTTGGCCGACGCGACGGTGACCTCGCACGATTGCAAGCCGCAATCGAGGCATTATCCGAAGCATTAAAGGAATTCACCCGCGACCGAGTGCCGCTTGATTGGGCGATTAGCTCTGGCAACCAAGGCATGACGATATGCAACTTGGCTGATCTGACAGATGACCTTGCTCTTGCCAGAACGGCGCTCAACCAACTGATCGCGGCAGAGGCTCAGACCCGTGTAGGTGGGCATATTTCCCATGCAGACTTCTGCGCCGCCCAAATCACCCGGGCCAATGCACTGATCGAACGGCTTTCCAAAGATCCCGAAGTGCAGTGATCTGTCCCGCACTGCAATCGCCCTGAAATTCAATCTCCTGAAATTCAATCTGTAGTGCGGAGCTTCACTCTAGCCTCCACAGCGTACCAAAGTTGAAAAAGTCATTAACAACCCACCCATAACACATTGTTATCTATAACTCGGCCCCTCTGTCCACGCGTGGACAACCCCGCCTCACCCATTAAACAAGAAGTGCAGCACATCCCCGTCTTTGACTTCGTAAGTCTTGCCCTCAACCCGGAACTTGCCAGCCTCTTTCGCGCCAGCCTCACCCTTGCCTGCGATGTAATCATCATAGGCCACCGTCTCGGCGCGGATGAAGCCCTTCTCGAAATCGCCGTGGATCACGCCTGCCGCCTGCGGCGCCAGCATACCCTTATGGATCGTCCAGGCGCGGGCCTCTTTCGGGCCGACGGTGAAATAGGTCGAAAGCCCCAGCAGTTTGTAGCCCGCGCGGATCAGACGGTCCAACCCCGCCTCGTGCAAGCCCATTTCTTCCAAGAACATCGCGGCTTCGTCGTCGGCAAGTTGAGAAATCTCCTCCTCAATCTTGGCCGAGATTACCACAGACCCCGCCCCCTGCTTGGCCGCCATTTCGGCGACGCGGGCGGATTGGCTGTTGCCTTCGGCGGCAGCGGATTCCTCGACGTTGCAGACGTAAAGCACGGGCTTGGAGGTCAGCAGTTGCAACAGCCGCCACTGGCGCTGGTCTTCCTCGGCCACCTGCAGGTTGCGCGCCGGATGCCCAGCCTCCAGCAGTTTCAACGCCGCGCGCAGCAGGCGGTCTTGGTCCAAAGTGTCCTGATCGCCGCCGCGCAGCTTTTTCGCAAGGCCGGTCAGACGGCGCTCGATGCTTTCCATATCGGCGATCATCAACTCGGTCTCGATGGTTTCGGCATCGGCCACCGGATCAATCTTGCCCTCGACATGGGTGATATCGCCGTCTTCAAAGCAGCGCAGCACGTGCGCCACGGCATCGCATTCGCGGATATTGGCAAGGAACTGGTTGCCCAAACCCTCGCCCTTGCTGGCGCCACGCACCAAACCTGCAATGTCCACAAAGGTCATCCGCGTGGGGATGATCTGCTTGGAGCCCGCAATCGCCGCCAACTTGTCCAGCCGCGCATCGGGCACCGCCACTTCGCCGACGTTCGGCTCGATGGTGCAGAACGGGAAATTCGCCGCCTGCGCCGCCGCGGTGCGGGTCAAAGCATTAAACAGGGTGGATTTGCCGACATTCGGCAGACCAACGATACCCATTTTGAAACCCATAGCGCGCACCCCTTTGGCATGACCGCCTGCGGCATAGGCAGGAGTGGCGGTGCGGTCAAGGCTTTCGCTTGGGAAACCTGCGCGGGCTTGAGGTGTGGAACCCTCCGGGGGGAGTATTTATGCCAAGATGAAGCCGCAGTCTCAGGCTTTTGAAGGGGCATTGATTTTCCGGGGCTTCCCGTGCAAACCGCTAGACAGATTTGCAGGGATGGGCCGGGATATGAGCAGAATCGACGACACTTTCGCGCGGCTGAAATCGCAGCAGAAAAAGGCCTTCGTGGCCTATATCATGGCGGGTGATCCCGATGTGGCGCGGTCGTTGGCGGTGATGAAGGGCTTGCCGGGGGCAGGGGTCGATGTGATCGAACTGGGCCTGCCGTTCACCGATCCGATGGCCGACGGCCCGACCATCCAATTGGCAGGCCAGCGCGCGCTGGAAGGCGGCATGACACTGGACCGCACCCTGCAAATGGTGCGCGATTTCCGCAGCGCGGACAAAACCACCCCGATCGTGCTGATGGGCTACTACAACCCGATCTATTCCCGCGGCGTTGATCTGTTCCTGACCCAAGCCACCGAAGCGGGCATCGACGGGCTGATCATCGTCGATCTGCCGCCCGAGGAAGACAGCGAGCTGTGCCTGCCCGCGCAAGCGGCTGGCCTCAACTTCATCCGCCTCGCCACCCCCACCACCGATGCCAAACGCCTGCCGAAAGTGCTGCAAAACACGTCCGGTTTCGTCTATTACGTCTCGGTCACCGGCATCACCGGGGCGGCTGCTGCACAAGCGGGCGATGTCGGGCCGGAAGTGGCGCGGATCAAACGCTCCACCGATCTGCCGGTGATCGTGGGCTTTGGCATCAACACGCCAGACGCTGCACAAGCGATTGCAGGCGTGGCCGATGGCTGTGTGGTCGGTTCCGCCATCGTCAAGGAAATCAGCACCGGCAAACCCGTGACCGAAGTGCTGGATTTTGTAGCCAAACTCGCCGCCGGGGCACATGCGGCGTAAGCGCCTAAAATTTTACTAAAATTGTCATCCTCTCTGCTCAAATATCCCACGGGGGTTTGGGGGTGTGAAACCCCCAAGACGCCGCCACAGTCACCACAGTAACGTGTAAGCCACAGGTTTTCCCATGCACAAAGGTCGGATTGAAGCCTTCTCGGATGGCGTGCTGGCCATCATCATCACCATCATGGTGCTGGAACTCAAAGTCCCGCATGGCCATGATCTGGCGGCTCTGACGCCGCTTCTGCCGATCTTCCTCAGCTATGTGCTGTCCTTTGCCAATGTCGGCATCTATTGGAACAACCACCACCACATGTTCCAAGCCGTCAAACATGTCGGCGGTTGGGTGCTGTGGGCCAATCTGCACCTGCTGTTCTGGCTGTCGCTGATGCCGTTCGCCACCGGCTTCATGGGTGAGAACGGCTTCACCGCCCCCACGGTGGCGCTTTATGCGTTTGATCTGCTGATGTGCTCGGTTGCCTATGCCATGCTGGTGCGGGCGTTGATGGCGGAACACGGTGCGGAGTCCGATTTCGCCCATGCGCTGGGATCAGATCGCAAGGGCAATCTTTCGACGCTGATGTATGTGGTGGCCATTCCGCTGGCCTTTGTGCAGCCGCTGGTGGCTTTGGCCCTGATGGCCGTGGTTGCAGCGGTCTGGATCGTGCCCGACCGGCGTTTTGCACGGATGCCGCATTAGGGCTGGATCGACATGCAGACCTGTGCGCCCCGATATCTGCGGGCGGAAACAGGAAACGCACCGCGTTTCCCCGCCTGCGTGTGCGGTTTCACCCTGTCGTCGGTTCCACGATAAACCCGATGAGGCCAGCGCCCGACCCGGCGGGCGAGAAGCGCCCGCCATGGGCGGGTCGGGCGCTGGCCGGGCCTTTGGGGCCCGGCGGTTTCATCGGCACCTGCACCGCATAGCGAAGGCGATGGCCTTCGCCACGCACGCAACCCAACCGCCATCCCCCGCCGCATCGGCGCAGATTGGCATTGCGTGTAACCCCTGAAATTGGTAACCAACCATGACCAATTTCAACACAAAGGCCTTGCCATGGCGCCGGTAATCACCTGCATCGACGATCTGAAGCAGCTTTACAAAAAGCGCACGCCAAAGATGTTTTATGACTACTGCGAAAGCGGTTCTTACACCGAGCAGACCTTTCGCGAAAACACCTCAGATTTCGCGAAGATCCGCCTGCGCCAACGCGTGGCGCGCGATCTGACCGGGCGCAGCACCGAAGTCAGCATGCTGGGCAATCCGGTGGCGATGCCGGTGGCGCTGTCGCCGGTGGGATCAACGGGGATGCAATGGCCGGATGGCGAAATTCTCGCCGCCCGCGCCGCCGCCGCCTTTGGCGTGCCGTTCACGCTGTCCACCATGTCGATCTGTTCCATCGAAGACGTGGCCGCCCACAGCCCCGCGCCGTTCTGGTTTCAGCTTTACGTGATGAAAGACGAAGATTTCGTCGATGCCGCAATCGAACGGGCACGCGCCGCGAAATGCTCGGCGCTTGTGCTGACGCTTGATCTGCAAATCCTCGGCCAGCGGCACAAGGATCTGAAAAACGGCCTCACCAGCCCGCCGCGCCTGACCTTGCCGAACATCATCAACATGGCCACCAAACCCGCTTGGACGACGGCGATGCTGAAAACCCCGCGCCGTCAGTTCCGCAATATCGTGGGCCATGTGAAGGGCGTCACCGATCTGGCCGACCTCACCCGCTGGGCGAATGAGCAGTTCGACCCGCAGCTTGATTGGGGCAAGGTCAAACGCATCCGCGATCAATGGGGCGGCAAGCTGATCCTGAAAGGCATCCTTGATGCCGACGACGCCCGCATGGCCGCCGATGTGGGCGCCGATGCGATGATCGTCTCGAACCACGGCGGGCGGCAGTTGGATGGCGCGCTGTCGTCCATCCGCGTGCTGCCGTCGATTGTGAAAGCCGTGGGCGACCAGACGGAAATCTACATGGACAGCGGCATCCGCTCGGGCCAGGACGTGCTGAAGGCGCTGGCGCTGGGCGCGAAATCCACCTTCATCGGCCGCAGCTTCATCTACGGTCTGGGGGCGATGGGGCAGGCGGGTGTGACCAAGGCGCTTGAGGTGATCCACAAGGAACTCGACATCTCGATGGCCCTGTGCGGCGTGCAGAAAGCCAGCCAGATCAACCGCGAACACGTGTTGGTCCCACAGGATTTTGAGGGGAATTGGGCGTAGGGTGCGTGCTTGCACGCACCGTCAAATCCGCCAAAAGCTGCGTGCTTGCACGCACCCTACCGCCGCAGCAACACCCGCGCCAATACCGGGATGCCCGCCAGCATCACCGCCGCACAGACAAACGCAAACCTTAGCCCGAAGTGCCCGGCCACAAAGCCAATCGCGGGCGGGCCAAAGAAATAGCCGAAATAGCCGATCAGCGTCGCCCGCGCCACCGCCCGTGCCCGCGCGGCGGGGTCGGCCAACTGCCCCACCAATGAGAACACCGTGGGCGCGATCACCGATGATCCGATGCCCATCACGATGAACCCCGCATAGGCCATCGCGGGTGTGGCCGCCAAAGCCGCCCCCAGCGCCCCACTGGCCGAGATCACCGCCCCTCCCGTCAGCAGCCACACCGCTGGAATACGACTGGCCAAACCCTGCCCGAACAGCCGCGCCACCCCCATGGTGATCGCCATCACCGCAGGCCCCAAGGCCCCATCGGAAGGCGAGCCGCCAAGGTTCTTCTCGATATGCAGCGCCGACCAGTTCTCGGCGGCGTTCTCGGTCAGAAACGCGATCAGCACCATCGCGCCCCCGACCATGGGCACCAGCCCCAGATGCGCCGCCCCCTTGCCCTTGGGCCGCGAAAGCCCCTCAATCCGCCCGTCACGCTCGTAAGCCAAAAGCGCGAGCGCGCCCGCCGTCACGGCCATGCTGCACAACACCCACGCCGGAGACCACCCTGCGCTGCGCAGCGCCCCGGTGGCAATCGCGCCGCCCGCATAGCCAAAGCTGTAGGCCGCATGGCACAGGTTCATCAAAGGCCGCCCGCTTTGCGTCTCGATCGTCGCCACCCGTGCGTTCATCAGCACATCGGTCAGCCCGGTGCCCGCCCCGCAAGCCATCATCGCCAAGGGAAACAGCCACAGCGCGCTTGTCTGCCCCGGCAGGGTGAACGCCGCGCACATCAAAAGGCACGAGATCAGCATCGCGCGCCGCCCAAACGCCACGCCCAAGCGCGGCGCCACCAGCATCGCACAGACCGCCGCAATCGGCGTCATGAACATCAACGCGCCCAAGTGCTGCTCGTCGATAGCCAGCATCACCTTGATATCGGGCAAATCGGCGGCAAAAGACCCCCACAGCACGCCCATCGCAGCAAAAGCCGCCACGGCGGGCCGGGCGATGCGAAGGGTGGTCAAGGCGGTCATGGCATTCTCCTGCGGCGTGCCTCCACCTAGCCCACCCCACAGCCCCAGCGCCATCCCATGTCCGACACCGCGACGGTTGTTTTGATCAAACACCCGCTTGCCGCCGTTACCCCCGCCGATGCAGCCGAAAAACCGGCTTCCCTTCCCGGTGATTCCCCGCTATAGGCCCGCAGTCGCGCCATGCACCCTTGAACGTTGGCGGATATATATATGGAGAAACACAATGGCACGCGAGATCCTTGATCTTCACGCCGAAGTTCGCACGGGGACAGGCAAGGGGGCCGCTCGTCAATCACGTCGTGATGGCTTCGTTCCCGGTATCGTCTATGGCGATAACACTGCCCCTCTGGCCATCAAGATCCCTTACAACGCCCTGCTGAAGCGCCTGAAAGCCGGCCGCTTCCTGTCGTCGCTGTTCAACCTCAAGGTTGAAGGCCAGCCGGACGTGCATGTGATCTGCCGCGCTGTGCAGCGTGATGTGGTCAAAGACCTGCCGACCCACGTTGACCTGATGCGCCTGCACGACGAAAACCGCATCAACCTGTTCATCCACGTGACCTTCATCAACCACGAAGCAAGCCCCGGCCTGAAGCGTGGCGGCACCCTGACCGTGGTGCGCAACGATGTCGAGTTGAACGTGCTGGCAGGCGATATCCCCGATCACATCACCGTCGATCTGACGGGCCGCAAGATCGGCGACGTCATCCACATCAATGACGTGGCTCTGCCGGAAGGCACCAAGGCCACCATCGACCGTAACTTCGTGATCGCCAACGTGGCGGCTCCGGCAGGCTACGTCGAAGGCGCTGACGAAGAATAATCCGCAGCGGATTTGATTTCAGGGGCGCAGGGGGAAACCTCTGCGCCTTTTTTATTGTCGAAATATCTGTTTCTCTTGCCCGATTTGTTCCCAAACAAATCGGGCCGCGCCTGCCTGCCCCCGGCAGGCGCGTTTCCGCGCCCGCCCAGTCAGGCGCGCCCCGATTTCTCAAACGTCGCCTTGCTGCACAACACCCCTTGCGCAACGGCGTCCCGCCTTATGCGCAACGCCCCGGAAAACTCTGCCCCGCAGAGTTTTCTTTCGGGGCGGGTCTAAGCCCAATCGACCTCCGCGCCTGCTTCGGGCGGAGGCAGGAAACGCCCGGCGTTTCCCCGCCCGTGCGTGCGGTTGCACCCTGTAAACCGTGCCGCGACAAACCCCACAAGGCCAGCGTCCGACCCGGCGGGCGAGAAGCGCCCGCCATTGGCGGGTCGGGCGCTGGCCGGGCCTTTGAGGCCCGGCGGTTCTAATTGCCCCTGCACCGCATGGCGCAGGCGATGGCCTTCGCCATTTAGCCAAAGGCGAATGTCGATCCGTCCTAATCCTGTGATGGCGTCTGCGCCTCAGGCGCTTCAGCGTCCGGTGCCAAACCCACCACCCCCGCAGCCTGCGCCAGAAACGCAGCGTAGCGCGGATCATCCTCGGCCCGCTTGCCCGCCTTTTCCGCAATCGCCTTGACATGATCGGCGCAGCACAACGCGTGCAGGCGCGCCACATCCGGCAGCGCCATCACCTGCGCGTGCAGCGCATCAAACCGCGCCGCATAGCGGAACGCCGACAGATCAACGCTGCGCCCGGCATCGGCATTGCGAAAATACTGCGCGCGATAGCGGTTGCCCAAAGCCACCGGCGATTTCGTGCCACTTTTCAACCGGTAAGTCTCTACCGACCGCAGCATGTAATGGTTGATCTGCGCCACCTCATGGCTGACCAGCGCGCGCGGCATCCGCGTCAGATGGGTGTCCAGCGGTGCCCAATGCGGCAGCTTGACGCCCGCCGCGTTCACCCAGATCCCCCCCGGCTTGCCCCGCCTTTGCGCGGCCTTGTCAAAGTTGAACCCACGCGGGCTGTGCTCGCCCAGATGGCTGAAGTATTTCACCAGCCGGAAGATCGACTTCACAAACCCCGAGGATCGGTGCTCGGGGTCATGGGCATAGGTGAACTGGCGGTGCACCGGGCGATCTTCAAACACCTTGCGCCCCGAGGTGCCAAACACCCGCCAGTTGATCGACATGCCCAGATAGTCCGGCTCGGCGGCCGTCAGATCAATCAGATCGCCGATCAGCCCTTCACCGCGATGGATCACCAGAAACTCATCGACATCGCAGATCATCAGCCAATGGCTGCGCCGCACCGCCTTGTGCGCCGCCGCCGCGTTCAGCTTGGCGCGGGTGATGCGCTGGCCCGGCTCAATGTCGTGGCGGATGTGATGCACCAGCCCTGCCGCTTGCAGCGCGTCCAGCAGTTCGGGAGAGCGGTCGGTGCAGTTGTTGGTCACAACCACCACATCGGTAAAGCCAAGCATCCGATACCAGCACAGCCACTCTACAAGGAATGGCCCCTCGTTCCGCATCGAGGCTAAAGCTGTTATCCGCACGCCTGCTTGTGTCTTTCTGCTCTGGCCCAACCGCGCGGCCCCATCGCGCGGCCCGACCCCGCGACCCTCGGCTGCAAACTGGCGGGGCGTGGCGCGCAAGTCAAGCCGGGCTGGGGCGGCGCGCAAGCTCCAAAGGTTAAAAGTTCGTTAAATCGGCAAGGTCAAGGCATTGAAATGCAATAACCTTTTTTGGTCCCGAGTTGGGACCATCCGCCCCGCCTTGTATTGCCGCCCGCCGCAGGGCATTTATAACCCGCAATCGGCACAGCGGTGGGGCGGCATGAAACTGTTTGTAGGGCTTGGAAATCCGGGCGCGAAATATGCGGGCAATCGCCACAATATCGGCTTCATGGCGCTGGATCGGATCGCCGCAGATCACGGCTTTGCCCCGTGGCGGCGCGGCTATCAGGGGCAGGTGTCCGAGGGTCGGTTGGGTGCGGAAAAGGTGCTGCTCCTCAAGCCCGAAACCTTCATGAACCTGTCGGGCCAATCGGTGCGTGCGGCGGTGGATTTCTTCAAGATCGGCCTCGCCGACATCACCGTCTTTCACGACGAATTAGACCTCGCCCCCGGCAAGTGCCGCGTCAAACAGGGCGGCGGCCACGCCGGCCACAACGGCCTGCGCTCGATCCATGCCCACCTTGGTGAAGCTTACGGCCGCGTCCGCCTTGGCATCGGCCACCCCGGCCACAAAGACGCGGTGGCAGACTACGTGCTGCATGATTTCGCCAAGGCCGAACAGGATTGGCTGGACGACCTGCTGCGCGGCATCTCTGACGGCGCGCCAGCCCTCGCGATGGGCGATGGAAGCCGCTTCATGAACGCCGTCGCCCTGCGCACCGCCCCACCCCGATCCTCGACCAGCGCTGAAAAGCCCGCCAAAGCAGCGAAACCTGCCCCCCCCGCCGAACCGGCGGCAGAGATCAGCCCTTTGGCCAAGCTGAAAGACTTCTTCCGCTAACGCCCCAGCGTGAGCAATCGCGCAACCGCGTCGGGGTTCAGCCGATAGTGACCGGTGATCGGAAAGTCGAACAAACGGTCTTCTTCCTGCGCGCCTGCTCCGATGTTGTGCAGCACCTGCGGTCGGGTGCCGTCCGCGCTGCGACTGTCCGAGATCAGGCCGATATGCGGCAGATTGCCCGGCAGCAGCCACGTTACCACATCGCCGGGCAGATAATCGGCGGGGTCGGTGGTGGCGGGCATATCGGCACCGATCCGGGTGAACAGGGTTTGCAGGTTGGGCACGCGGCGGTGGTCGATGTTGCGGTCGGTGGTATTCAGACCCCAATGCTGCGGATAGGCCGAGAAATGCGCCTTCATGTCGCGGTTGACGGCCAGTTGCAGATCAACACCCCAACCGCTGCGCAACGCACGGATGATCACGTCGGTGCAGACCCCTTGGCGGGGATCAACATCGCCGCCGGGGAAGCCAAGGCGCTGATAGCTGGGATCGTAAAGCGTGGTCACGCCGACCTGAGCGCGCGCCGCAGCAACCAGCGCCGGAGCCTGTTGTGCGGCGGCGGGTTGGGCGAGAAGCAGACAGAGCAGCAGGCTACGCATGTGGCAACTCTGCGCGCAGAAGCAGGCTTGCACCAGATCGGCCCAACGCTTCGGCATCTATCCGCCAGGATCAGGATCGGCTATCAGGGCGCATGGCGATCACCCTGACCTCTCTCTCCGACCTCGCGGCGCATGGCTTTGATGACATCATCGACGCCCGCGCGCCCGCCGAGTTTGCCGAAGATCACCTGCCGGGGGCGATTTCCTTGCCGGTGCTGGATGATGCCGAGCGCGCGCAAGTCGGCACGATCTACAAACAGGTCAACCCGTTCACCGCCCGCAAGACCGGCGCTGCACTGGTGGCGCAGAACGTGGCGCGGCACTTGCAGGGGCCGCTCGCCGATAAGCCGGGGGGCTGGCGGCCGTTGGTCTATTGCTGGCGCGGCGGGCAACGTTCGGGCTCGTTTGCGCTGATCCTTTCCCAAGTGGGCTGGCGGGCCGAGACGATTGCCGGTGGTTACAAGGCGTGGCGGGCGCTGGTGGTGCGCGCGCTGTATGACACGCCGTTGCCTTGCCCGGTGGTGCTGCTGGACGGCAATACCGGATCGGCCAAGACCGAAGTGCTGAACCTGCTGCCTGCGCGGGGCGTGCAGGTGCTGGATCTGGAAGGCCTTGCGCATCATCGCGGATCGTTGTTCGGCGCACTTGGGCAGCAGCCGTCACAGAAGGCGTTTGAAAGTGCCTTGGCCATGGCCATCGCGCGGCTGGACCCTGCGCGCCCGGTGGTGATCGAGGCCGAAAGCTCGAAGGTGGGCGGGCGGCGGTTGCCGCCCTGGCTGTGGAAGGCGATGGCCGCCGCCCCCCGGGTGGCGATTGCGGCGGATGTGGCGGCGCGGGCGGACTACCTTGTGCGCGCCTACGCCGATCTGGTGGAAGACGGCGCGCGGTTGGCGGGGGTGGTGGCGCAGTTGCGGCCCTTCCACGCAAGCGCGCAGATTGCCGAATGGCAGGCGATGGCCGAGGCGGGGGCGTTTGTCGATCTGGCGGCGGGGCTGATGCAGCAGCATTACGATCCGCGCTATGACAAGCACCGCGCGCGGCTGGAGATGCGCTGTGTGGATCTGGCGGCGGCGGGACTTGCGCCCGATGATCTGGCCGGTTTGGCCGATCAGGTGGCGCGCGCGGTTCACACGGTGATCTAGCGGAGCGGCGTGCCGCCGCACGGGTTTTTCTCGCCTGCGCCCTGCGGCTTGGCTCGGGCCCTGCCGCGCGGCTCAGGGCGGGCCTCCGGCGGGAGTACTTCGGCCAAGGTGAAAGCGCTTAGCGCAGGTCAATGCGGGCGGGGCCTGCGGTGATGTCGCCGATGATCGCGGCACCGGGGATGGCAGCCACCAGCCCGGCCGCTTGCGCTGCGGGCACGGCGGCAAGCAGGCCACCTGCGGTTTGCGGATCAAACATCAGAGCTTTCAGCGGGCTGTCCGGGCCACTGACGCGGCCAATCGCAAGGGCGCGGTTGGCAGGGGCGAGGCTGGAGGCTTGACCGGCCGCCGCCAAGGCCAGCGCGCCGGGCAGCAGCGGGATGGCGTCGCTGTGCAGAACAGCTGCCACCTGCGACGCATCAAGGATTTCCAGCAGATGGCCCGCAAGGCCAAAGCCGGTGACATCGGTCATCGCATGGGCCTGTGGCGTCAGTCGCGCGGCAGCGTCACCGCTGGCCTGACACATCTGCGCCAGTGCGCCGGCCACAGCTTCGCCCAAGATCAGGCGGGGAATCCGCGCCATTCCCATCTCGGACGCCATGATCGTGCCGGTGCCGATGGCTTTGGTCAGGATCAGCCTGTCACCCGGCCTTGCGCCCGATTTGCGGATGGCTTGCGCGCAAAGGCCGGTGACGGTGAAGCCGATGCTGAGCTCGCCCCCGATGGCCGTATGGCCGCCCACCACATCTGCGCCTGCACCCCGGAGCACCGCCGTGGCTTCGGCCATGATTTCGGCCAGCATCTCGGCGGCCTTGGCGCCCGACAGCCGGGGCAGGGTGATCTGCGCAAGCGCCACCTGCGGGCCTGCCCCCATCGCCCAGATATCCCCCAGCGCGTGGATCGCCGCAATCCGCGCCATGATGCGCGGATCATGGGTGAAGGCGCGCAGATGGTCGGTGGTGATCACCTGCACCCCGCCCGCAACGGTCAGGATCGCCGCATCATCGCCGGGGCCAGAGGCAACTTCGGGGCGCTGCGGTGCAGGCAAGGCGGCCAGAGCGGCGGCGAGATCGCTTGACCCCAGCTTGGCCCCGCAACCGCCGCACATCGGCTTGTCGCCCATCGCCTCATGCAGGCCCGGCACGGCGGGCGAGGGCAGGGCGCGCTCCATCGCGGGGTAATCTTTGAATTTCGCCATGAAAGCCCGGTCGATGCGGTCTTTCCATGCCCAAAGCCAAGCGCCATCCAGCGGCAGGCCCCATTTGTCGGCCACCGCCGACTTATGCCCGGTCGAGATCAGCTTGAGGTAATCGCTTTGTGGTTTGAACACGCGCATCTGGCCATCCAGCAGCCGCGCGCGCAGGTTGTGCAGCAGGATCGGGGCTGCGCGCACCGCATAAACCCCGGCCTTGGGGCGCGGCGCAAAGCCAAGGTGCACGCAGTCTCCGGCGGCAAAGATATCGGGATCAGAGGTTTGCAGCGTGTTGCTGACACTCAGAAACCCGTCATGCAGGGCAAGGCCGCTCTCGGCCAGCCACGGCTGCGGGCGGCTGCCTGCGACGGCAAGGGTGAAATCGGCGGGCAGGCTGGCCCCGCTTTGCAGCGCCATGCTGCCTGCGTGAAACGCGGCAGGGGCATCACCGATGCGCAGGGCAATTCCGGCGCGGGCAAGATGCGCCAACAGCGCGGCGCGCGCGCGGGCCCCCAGCGCGGGCAGGGCGGTCTTGCCTTGTTCCAGCAGCGTGACATTGGCCTGCGGCAGGCGGTTTTTGCAGGCAAGTGCCAGTTCCACCCCGCCCACCCCTGCGCCGACCACCACCACCTGCGGCGCGGGCAGCGCGCGGGCGGTAAAGCTTTCCCAAGCCTCGGCAAACGCGGCCATCGGTTTGGCGGCATGGGCGTGCTGGGTAAAACCGGGCAGGTTTGGCAGATCGGACGTGATGCCGATGTCGATGCTGCACAGATCATAGCCAAGCGGCGGGCGGCCTTGGAAATGCAAGGTGCGGTTGGCCGGATCAATGCCGGTGACGCGATCCAATATAAGCCGCGCCTGCGCGAACCGGGCCAGACGCACAAGGTCGATCATAATCTCATCGCGGGCATAATGTCCGGCGATCAGGCCCGGCAACATGCCGGTGTAGGGGGCTGCGGGATCAGGGTTGATCAGGGTCAGCCGCACACCGGGCAGCGGGTTCATCGCCCACATCCGCGCCACCAGCGCATGGGCATGGCCGCCGCCCACCAGCACCAGATCTTTGACGATGGGAATGTCGGTTTGCATGGCGCTCTCGGTTGCTTGGCGCCAGTGGTAGCGCCTTGGCGGCCGGATTGCCATGCTGCGGTTGCGCGGGCGCGCGGGCGCGGTTAGCGTTATGCCATGAGATCACCCCAGCAGCGGATCGGCCTGACCCAGACCCAGCGGCTTGCGCTGAACACCAGCCTGCAAGCCTCGATTGCGATTTTGCGCACCGATGCGGCGGGGCTGACCCGGTATCTTGAGGAGCAGGCCGCAGAAAACCCGCATCTGCGGCTGGAACCGCCACCGCAACCCGCGTTGCAGGATTGGTTGCCGCGCTGGGCGAATGTGTTGGGTGGGGCGAGTGGCGGGCTGGGCTTGGCGGCCGAAACCGCCGACACCAGCCCCAGCCTGATGGCGCATGTGATGGGCGAGATTGCGGCGCTGAAGCTTGGCCCGAAAGAGATGAAGATCGCCATCGCTCTGGCCGAGGTGCTGGAGCCTTCGGGCTGGCTGGGGGCCGAGGTGCGGCTGGTGGTGGCCGAGACGCGGGCTTCGCAGGCCGAGGTCGAGGCGGTGCTGCACCGCCTGCAACAGATCGAACCGACAGGGATTTTCGCGCGCGATCTGGCCGAATGTCTGCGCCTGCAAGCCATCGAGGCGGGGCTGTTTGACCGCGAAATGGCCGCTGTGCTCGCGCATCTTGATCTGCTGGCCACGGGCGATCTGGGCCGCTTGGCCAAGGCCTGTCACATCCCCGAAGCGGCGGTGTTGCAGCGATTTCGGGCGATCCGGTCGATGAACCCCAAGCCGGGCGCGCAGTTTGCCAGCATCAGTGCCGCGCAAATGCGCGAGCCTGATCTGGTGGTGAAAGCCACCGTAACCGGCTGGAGCATCGCACTGAACCGCTCGGCCCTGCCGACCTTGCGGGTGGAGAAATCCGAGGCGGGCTCGGCGGCGGGTCTGACGCAGGCCAAGGCGATTGAGCGGATGGTCGAGGCGCGCAACACCACCCTTTTGCTGGTGGGCCACGAAATTCTGGCCCGTCAGCAAGAGGCGATCCGGCTGGGGCCGATTGGCCTGGCCCCGATGACCATGGCCGATCTGGCCGAGGCGTTGGGCTTCCACGAAAGCACCATCAGCCGCGTGGTGGCCGGGGCCAGCCTTGACAGCCCGCGCGGCACCTGGTGGCTGCGGCAGATGTTCAGCCCGGCACTTGGCGGCAACGGCCAGCCGCTGATTTCTGCCGCAGCGATGCGGGGCCGGATGGCGCGGCTGGTGGCTGCGGAAAACCCCGCACGGCCCCTGTCGGATGAGGCGCTCGCGATGGCGCTGACCATCGACACCGGTGTCACCATCGCCCGCCGCACCGTCGCCAAATACCGCGAGGCCGAGGGGATTCCCGTGGCCTCGCGGCGCAAACGCAAGCCAGTTCTGCCGCGAATGGGCCGAAAAGGTCGCTCAGAGGGCTGACTTCGCGCCGCCGCCCCGTTATCGCTGGGGCGAAATCAGGCGGGAAGACAGATGGCGCATTTTCTGGGCGTGGATACGGGCGGCACTTACACCGATGCGGTGATCGTCGATGAGGCCGCCGATCTGGTGATCGGCAAGGCGAAATCGCTGACCACCCGGGCCGATCTGGCCCTTGGCATTGGCCGCGCAGTGGATGCCGCCTTGGCGCAATCGGGTGTCGCTGCGGCGGATGTCGCACTGGTGTCGCTGTCAACCACCTTGGCCACCAATGCCCTGGTTGAAGGCCAAGGTGGTCGCGTTGCCCTGATCTTCGTCGGCTTCGATGAAGGCGATCTGGAACGCGGCGGCCTGATCGAGGCGCTGAAGGGCGATCCGGTGGTGAAAATCGCAGGCGGCCACAGCCACGCGGGCGTCGAACTCGCCCCCCTCGACATGGCCGCACTCGAAGCACATCTGCGCGAACTTGGCCCGCAGGTGATGGGCTTTGCCGTGGCCGCGCGCTTTGCCACCCGCAACCCCGCGCATGAGGTCGCCATCCGCGATCTGATCCGCAGCGTCACAGGCCGCCCCGTCACCTGTTCGCACGAACTTTCCGCACAACTGAACGGCCCGAAGCGCGCCCTGACAGCCGTGCTGAACGCGCGGCTGATCGGCATGATCGACCGGCTGGTTTCGGCGTGTGAGCGGCACCTTGCCGAAATCGGCATCACAGCGCCGCTGATGGTCGTGCGCGGCGACGGCGCGCTGATATCCGCTGCCATGGTGCGCGAACGCCCGATTGAAACCATCCTGTCAGGCCCCGCTGCCAGCATCGTCGGCGCGCGCTGGCTGACCGGGGCCAAGGATGCGCTGGTGTCCGACATCGGCGGCACCACCACCGATGTCGCCCTGCTGCGCGACGGCCTGCCCGAGATTGATCCGCAAGGCGCCCGCGTCGGCGGTTTCCGCACCATGGTCGAGGCTGTGGCGATGCGCACCTCTGGCTTGGGCGGCGATTCCGAGGTGCATCTGATCACCGAAGGCCTGCTCGGCGGGATGCGCCTTGGTCCGCGCCGCCTGATCCCGGTCTCGTTGCTCGCGTCCGAACATGGCCCAATGGTCCATGCCGCACTCGACAGAGCACTTGCCTCTGACAAAGCGGGCGAGATGGACGGGCGCTTTGTCGTGCCGATGGCCGGGCAAACCGGCGGGCTTTCCCCGCGCGAATTGACCGTGCTGGAACGCATCACCGCCCCGATGCCGATGGCGCAAGTGCTGACCACCCGGTTGGAAATCGCCGCCCTTGAACGCCTTGTCGCGCGCGGTCTGGTGATGATCGCCGGTGTGACGCCGTCTGACGCGAGCCACGTGCTGGGCGGTCTGACCGCCTGGGATGCGCAAGCGTCCGAAAAGGCGATGGAGCTTTTGGGCCGCCGCCGTAACGGAGCGGGCGAGCGGTTTTCCAATGATCCCAAAGCCTTGGCGCAAAGCATCGTCGATCAGTTGACGACGCAAACCGTCGAATGTCTGCTGGAAGCCGCCTTTGATGAGGACGCAGGCTTTGCCGGCGAAAGCCCCGAGGTGCTGGCGCGCCATACCCTGACCCGTGCCGCCCTGTCACGCCATCGCGGCGTGATCGAATTCTCCGCCCGGCTGGGCGTTCCGGTGATCGGACTGGGGGCGTCGGCGCCTTATTATTACGGCGCTGTCGGCACAAGGCTGGGGTGCGAGATGATCTTGCCCGACCATGCCGGGGTCGCCAATGCCATCGGGGCCGTGGTGGGCCAGGTCAGCCAGCGCGCCACGGCGATGGTGACAAGCCCCGGCGTTGGCCGCTTTACCGCGCATCTGCCCGAAGGCCTGCAAAGCTTCACCGACCCCGAGGCTGCCATGGCGGCCGCCGAGGCCGCGCTGACGCTGGAAGCCAGCCGCCGCGCCAAACTTGCCGGGGCCGAAGATTTGCGCATCACCACCGCCCGCGATCTGCGGCAGGCGCTGGTGGAAGGTCAGCCGATGTTTGTCGAGGCGACAATCTCGGTCACAGCCTCGGGCCGCCCCCGCGTCGCCCATGCGGTGCCGGAAGAAGTGGCGCTATAATAGGCAAGATCAGCCGCCGCGCCTTGCCTTGGCGGCTGTCGCGGCTGAAAACCGTTCCAAACCGGGGTCTTGCGCCGTCGGGAAAGCAGGGCCATTTCGGTGGTGGCCTACCACATATGGTGGTCTAAAACTCCAAAATAGCAACCTACAGAGATTTGTCCCCACGGGGACAGAATCCAACCCGATCCACGCGCCGCAGATGATCCAAAAAGCCCAAACCCTTGGCCCTGCCGCGAAAGCCCAGAAAATCCAGAGTTTCCCGCTAAATACCCCGCCAAGCCGCAGAATCTGCCACAATCCCCCTTGACGCCCCGCGCCCCCCCAACTACTCACCGCGCCAGTGGCGAGGTAGCTCAGTTGGTTAGAGCACACGACTCATAATCGTGGGGTCGAGAGTTCAAGTCTCTCTCTCGCCACCAGCAAAATCCGAAAATCGACGTTCAGTTTGCTGGTGGCAGCCATTGCCGCGCCGGCTCAGGCGGCACCGTAGCAAGCGTCAAAATAGGGCACCAGCGCCCGCGTCACCGCAGCGCGCAGCAGGGCGGCGGCGGTCTTGCCGGTTTGGCCTGTCATCACTTCCGCATAGGCCGCGCCAAGGTGCTGCGAGATCAGGGGTTCCGGGATCTCGATGTCGCCAAACAGCGCCATCAGGGTGATGACGGCGGTTTGGGCAGCCGGATCGGTCCAGTAATAGCGGATGCGGTCGGAATAGCTGTAGTGGCGTTGCAGATGCTGGTGCAGCGCCGTGCCGTGGTAGTATTTCGCCCAGTGCTGCGGCTTTTGTAGCATCAGCGATTCCATCGCCGTGCGCAGGGGGGGATGGCCCGGAAAAAGCACATCAGCGATATGATCCAACCCATAAAGCGCCTCGCGCAGCGCAAAGGTCAGGCCGGGGCCAACCTTCAGGATGCCAAAGCCATCCTGCACCAGATCGGCCAGGGCCTGCGGGGTTTGGTAATCGGTGGAATGGGCCTCAAACAGCATGGGCAGGTCCGACAGGCACCCCACCAACCCCCGCGCGGCCGGGCGGTCATAGGCGACGACGTTTTCGTTGCCAAACTCCACACCCGGCTGCACCACCAGCCCCACCACACGCGCGAAGGCGGCTTCGATTGCCTGTGCCGCAAAGGCCGCGCGGTGCAGATCGGCGGTGGCAACTGCTGCCTCGGGCGCGGTTGGGGTCAGGGCCTCCACCTCCTCCCAAGCGCCACCGGGCACAGGGACTTCGGTGCCGATGATATAGACCGGCGGGGTCGGGCTGTGGGCTTCGGCGACGGCGGCAAGTTGCGCGTTGCGGGTGGCGATGGTGGCATCGGGCAGGGGCGAGGGATCATCGGCGCAAGACATGCTGGCATCCAGATGGATCTTGCCAAACCCCGCCTGCGCATAGGCCGCCACCATATCGCAGGCCTTTGCCATCGCATCCGCTGCGGGCAGCGCTGTCCAGGGGTTGGGGCCAAGATGGTCGCCGCCCAGAATTAACCCAGCCGGATCAAAGCCTTCCGCCGCCGCAATCTTGCGCACAAAGTCGCGAAAATCGGCCGGAGTCATCCCCGTATAGCCGCCCTCGTGGTTCACCTGATTGCACGTGGCCTCGATCAACACCGGCGTCCCCCGCGCCCGCCCCATCGCAAGGCTGGCCGCGATCACCACCGGATGCGCCGAGCAGATCGACGGTATCCCCAGCACACGCCCAGATTTGCGGGCGGGTGCGAGGGCCAGAAGGGCTTTGGTGGACATGGCGACTTGTTCCTTTTTTTGATCAAAACGGCGCGGACGCTTTGTTAAAAAATCATAAGTGATCAATATCGTGATTGACAGTGATTATTTTCAGCCGCTCTATAGACTAACGCAAAACAGGACCGCCATGAAGATTGATCGCGCCACAGCCATCCGGCAGCACCTTTTCGCCAAGGGCTACAGCTCGATTGCCGAAATTGCGGCGGCGGTGGGGGCTTCTGAGCCGACGGTGCGGCGGGATCTGCTGACGCTGGAGGCCGAGGGCCAGATTTTGCGCACCCACGGCGGCGCGCAGATTGCGGAAACCTCGGGTGTCGAGGTGGCGTTCGAATCGCGTGAGCAGATCAACCTGCCCGCCAAGCGCGCGATTGGCGAGGCGGCGTATCAGATGTTGCGCCCGGAAACCTCGGTGTTTCTGGATGCGGGCACCACCGTGCTGCAACTGGCGCGGCGGTTGCGGCTGCATCCGATGCCGCTGCGGGTGTTCACCAATTGCCTGCCGGTGGCACAGGTGCTGATGCCGGTGGCCGAGATTGGCGTGACCCTGCTGGGCGGCAGTTTGCGGCGGCAAAACGCGTCGATGGTCGGGCCGCTGGCCGAGGCGGCGCTGGAGCGGTTGTGGTTTGACCAGTTGTTTCTCGGCGTTGGGGCGGTGTCTGAAAGCGGTGAGATTTCCAGCCAGGACGAGCAGGAAGCGCGGCTGAACGCGCTGATGCTGAACCGCAGCAAGGCCCCGGTGATTGTGGCGGATGCGGACAAGTTTGGGTCGCAGCTGACCTATGGCGTGGCAAATCTGGCAGCGGGGATGCGGGTGCTGACGGATGCCCGGCTTGGCGCTGCTTGGCACGCCACGCTGCACGGCTTGGGATGTGCCGTCACCGTCGCCGAGGCCGGATGATGCAGCGGGTTCTGGGCCTTGACAGTGGTGGCAGCAAGACCGACGCGGTGGTGATCGACCCCAGCGGCAAGGTGCTGGCGCGTGCGCGCGCCGAAGGGCTTGACCCGGCTGCAAGCGCGGATTGGCCCGAACGGCTGGCCGATCTGGCCGCGCAGTTGGGGCCGGTCTCGGCGGCTGTGCTGGGGCTGCCCTGCCATGGCGAAATCGCGGCGACCTCGGCGCGGCAGGTGGCGGTGGCGGCCGATCTGTTCGGGCCGCAGGTGGTGGTGATGAACGATGTCGCGGTGGCGTTTCACGGCGCGCTGGCGGGTGGCGACGGGGTGTTGGTGCTGGCGGGCACAGGCTCGATGGCTTGGGCGCATGGGCCGCTGGGCACGCAGCGGGTGGGCGGCTGGGGGCATCTCTTTGGCGACGAAGGCTCGGCCTATTGGATCGGTCGGGCGGCTTTGGCGCTGGCAAGTCAGCATCTGGACGGGCGCCAGCCGCCCTCGGGTTTTGCGCATGGCTTGCTGCGCGAGATGGGGGTGGCGGCACCCGAATTGCTGGCTTGGGTCTATGCGCAAGACAGCCGCGCGGGCATTGCGTCGGTGGCGGCAATGGTCTCGGGCCTTGCCGATGCGGGCGTGACCGAGGCGGTCGCGTTGATGACCGAAGCCGCCGGGCATCTGGCGCTGGCGGGTCAGACCGCGGCGCGGCTGGCGGGGCTTGAAGCGCCGTTGCCGTGGAGTTTTGCGGGCGGTGTGTTGCGCGATGCCACGATACGAGCGGCGCTGACGGCAAAGCTGGGCGCACCGCAGCCACCCGCGCTTGCGCCGGTGGGCGGGGCGGCACTGGCGGCGGCAGAGCGGGCCGGTTGGGCCACGGGGCCGGAATTTATCGCAACGCTGAACAGAGAATTAGGCTGAACCAACGCCCCGGAACAGGGGCCGACAACAACAGGGTGATACAATGAACAGACGGCATTTTCTTCTTTCTGCCTCGGTCTTGGGCCTTGCGGCGCTGGCCCCGACCTTGGCGCTTTCGGCGGGCGCTTTGGCGGTGTTGCTGCCGCCTTGGGTAACATTGCCCAAAGAGATGACCGACACCTACAAAGGCGGCGGTCTGGATATTCAAACCCTTGGCTGGGATGAGATTCGCACCAAGATTGTCACCTCGATGCTGGCCAATACCGCGCCCGCCAGTGTGACGGAAATGGATTGGAGCTGGGTTGGCCAGTTCGGCTCGGCCGGCTGGTATGATCCGCTGGATGCGCTGTTGTCGGATGAGTTGAAGGCCGATCTGCCGACCACCTCGATTTTCACCTATGACGGTAAGCTGATCGGCGTGCCCTATAACAACGACTTCCGCGTGCTGATCTACAACGCGGCGCATCTGACGCAGGCGGGCGTCGGCGTGCCGAAAACCCCGGCCGAATTGCTGGATGCCGCCCGTGCTGTGAAGGCCGCCAAGATCGCGGATTATCCGATTGCGCTGCCGCTGTCGGCGTCTGAGGGGGCGGCAACCGCGTGGTATCTGCTGACCAAAGCCTTTGGCGGCGATCTGTTTGATGCCGATTTCAAGCCGCTGTTCACCGATCCGGCCTCGGCTGGCTACCAAGCCATGGCGTTTGAGATTGCAGCGCTGAACGAAGGGCTGATTGATCCGGCGGCGACCAGCCTGAAGGATGTCGAGGTGCAGGAGTTGTTCAAGGCGGGCAAGGCGACCTTCGATGTCGCGGGCTGGGCGGGCAATCTCGCGGTCTATACCGACCCTGCGAAATCGCAGGTGGCGGCGGATGTGGCGGCGGCTTTGATGCCGAATGTGAACGGCAAATCGCGCACTTTTGGCTTGCCGGGGGCGTTGGGCATCCCCGCAAATGCCGAGAACAAGGAACAGGCGGCGGGCTTTATCCAGTGGATGCTGGAACCTGCGACGATGGAGGCAAACTACCGTCTGCTGGGCAATCTGCCGACGCGGCTTTCGGTGCTGAAAACCCTGAACGAGGCCGGAAACCTTAAGCAAGGCGACGTGCTGATCGCGCAGGCCGAAGTGGTAGAGCCGTTGTTCGCCCAAGGCACGCCCGGCTGGTATCCCGAGTTTTCGGGGGCCGTGGCCACGGCGCTTAACGTGGCGGCGAAGGGGCAGTTGACGGTGGATCAGGCTGTGGCGCAGATCGCGGATGCTGCCGCTGTGGCGCAGGAATAACGGCAGGCGCGGGGGAATGGCCTTGCAGATCAAACTCCCCCGCGTTGGAAAAGATGCGCGCCTCGGGTTGGCTTTGGCCCTGCCCGTGGCGTTGATCATGGGCGGGTTGGTGTTCCTCCCGCTGCTGTCCACGCTGTTCGACAGCCTGTTCCGCATCGAGCCGATGAAACCCGGCACGCCGTTTGTGGGCCTGCGCAACTACAGCAACCTGCTGAAAGACAGCACGGTCAATGCCGCATGGATCACCACGGCGATTTATGTGGTGCTGGCGGTGGTTATCGAAACCGTGGGCGGATTGGCGGCGGCTTTGCTGCTGAACCGCTTGCGCGTTGGGCGGCGCTGGTTGCTGGCGATTGTGGTGCTGCCGTGGTGCCTGCCGCCGGTGGTCAATGCGATCATCTGGATGTGGATTTACAACCCCAGCTACGGCCTGCTGAACGGCCTGCTGCTGGGCGCGGGGATCATCGACACACCGCAGGTCTGGTTCAACAACCGCGAAACCGGGCTTTTGTTGATCTCGGTCGTCCACGCATGGCGGATGATGCCGCTGACGGTGATCATCCTGCTGGCGGCGCTGCAATCCATCCCCGCCGAGCTATACGAGGCCGCGCGTCTGGACGGAGCCACCGCGCTGCAACGTCTGCGCAAGATCACCTTGCCGCTGATTGCGCCGGGCCTTGCGATTGCACTGTCACAATCGACGGTGTTCGCGGTTAACCTGTTTGATGAAGCGTGGATTTTGAACGGGGCGTCGCTGGATACCCGTTCGGTGATCATTCAGGTTTATGTGCTGGCGTTTCAGAACATGAAATTCTCGGGCGGGATGGCGCTGTCGGTGCTGACCATGGTCGTCTCGCTTGCCGTGTCGCTGATCTATGTGCTGCGGGTTTACCGTGAAACGAGGTTCGAATGACGCGTCGTTTCAAACACTTACCGGGGCAGATCGGGCTGTGGCTTGGCGTGGCGCTGCTGGTGCTGTGGTCGGTGGGGCCGGTGTATTGGTCTTTCGTGACCTCGATCACCCCGCCCAATGCGCTGGTCTCAAACAGCCTGCATCTGTGGCCGGAAGCGGCCACCTGGCAGCACTACGCCAAGCTGTTTGGTGCAAACTCAACCTCGCAGGGCAATGAGGTGGCCTCGGTCTGGCCGCAGTTTTCCCGCGCTTTTGCCAACAGCCTGATCACCTCGCTGGCGGCCACCGCGCTGGTGGTGATCATCGCGGCCTTTGGAGCGTGGGCCTTTGTGCGGTTGCAGTTTCCGGGGCGCGATGTGCTGTTCGTGCTGGTGGTCGCCACGCTGGCGATCCCGGCCTATACGGTGATGATCCCGCTGTATCGGCTGATGATCTCGCTGGGGCTGATTGATACCTATACGGGCGTCACGCTGATCTATGTCTCGGCATTTCTGCCCTTGGCGTTGTGGTTGATGCGGTCGGTTTATCAGGCGATGCCCCTGTCGCTGGAGGAGGCCGCCTGGCTGGATGGCGCGTCGAAACTGCGCGCCTTTGTGCAGGTGGTACTGCCCTTGGCTGGGCCGGGACTGGTGGCTTGCGGTATCCTGACGTTTCTGTCGGCATGGGGGCAATTCATGGTGCCGTTGGTGTTTTCGCCGACGCTGGCGACCAAGCCGCTGACCGTGCTGATCCCCGAATTTGTCACCCGCAACTACGTCGATTACGGGCTGATGAACGCCGCCGGTATCGTCGCCATCGCACCGCCGCTGCTGCTTGTGATGTTTCTCAACCGATACCTCGTCTCGGGCCTGATGGCCGGGGCCGGAAAATAACCGACTGTAAGGAAAGCGAAAACCATGTCCGCCGCTCATACGCCGACCATCACCGAAACCGTCATCCGCCGCCAGTTCCCCTATTGGGAGGCGGCCTTGCGGCAAGACTTGCCCCCGGTGCGTGCGCAAACCGTTGTGATCACCGGCTGCGGCACGTCGTATTATCTGGCGCAGGTGATCGCCTGTGCGTTCAACGCGCGGGGCCAAGCGGCGCTGGCGGTGCCGGGCGCGGAATGGGCGCGCAGGCCGGAGTGTTATCTGGCGCAGCCGCAGGATGTTCTGGTGATCGGGCTGTCGCGGTCGGGCACCACATCGGAAACCGTGCAGGCGATCAAGGCCAGCCGGGCGCGGGGCTGGCGCACGCTGGCGGTGTCGTGCGAGGCGGATTCGACCATCCTGCGCGCGGCAGAGCAGGCGCTTTGTATCCCCACCGATCCTTCGGAAGGCATCGTGATGTCGGTGTCGGCCAGCCTGATGCTGCTGGCCGGGTTGCGCATGGCGGGGGTTGATCTGGCAGGGCCGATTGCCAGCGATGCCGCCGCCGCCATGGCACGGCTGGATGCGGAACTTGCGCCTGTGCTGCAAGGGCGCAGCCATTTTGTCTATCTTGGCGCGGGGCCAAACTATGGCATGGCAACCGAGGGCGGTCTGAAGCTGCAAGAGATGAGCATTTCCTACAGCCAGTCGTTTCACCCGATGGAATACCGCCACGGTCCGGTGTCGCTGATCGACACCACGTCGTTGGTGGTGATGCTCTATTCGCAAGCCACCACAGCAGAAGAGGCGCTTGTGGTTGCCGAATTGCAGGCCAAGGGCGCGTTGGTGATCGGCTTCAACGGCCCCGGCGATCTGCGGATTGATCTGGGATATTCGGATGATGTCAACGCGCTGGTCTGCCTGCCCGCGTTGCAGATGCTGGGGGAACGCGTGGCGCTGTCAAAAGGCATCAACTCGGAAGCGCCCCGGCATCTGAGCAAAGTCGTCGTGTTGCAGTAATCGAATATCCGAGGACCAAATGGCCGAAGTTTCCATCCGCGATGTGACAAAATCCTACGGCAGCACCAAGGTGATGCATGGCGTCAGCTTTGACGTGGCGGATGGCGAATTCGTGGCGCTGGTCGGCCCGTCGGGCTGCGGCAAATCCACCTTGCTGCGGATGATCGCGGGGCTTGAGGAGATCACCGCAGGCACGGTTTCCATTGCGGGCCGGGTGGTGAACGAGGTGGAGCCGAAAGCCCGCGACATCGCCATGGTGTTTCAGAACTACGCGCTTTATCCGCATATGTCGGTGCGCGACAACATGGGGTTTTCGCTGCATCTGCGCGGCGCGAGCAAGGCCGAGATTGCGACGGCGGTGGCAAGGGCTGCCGAGATTTTGGGCCTGACGCCCTATCTGGATCGCACGCCCAAGCAGCTTTCGGGCGGGCAGCGGCAACGCGTGGCGATGGGCCGCGCCATTGTCCGCCAACCTGCGGTGTTTCTGTTTGACGAGCCGCTGTCGAACCTTGACGCCGCCCTGCGGGTGCAAATGCGTGCCGAAATCCGCGCGCTGCACGAACGGCTGGGGTCAACTTCGATCTTCGTCACCCATGATCAGGTCGAGGCGATGACCATGGCCGACCGCATCGTGGTGATGCGCGCGGGGCGGCTGGAGCAAGCCGGGCCGCCGCTGGAATTGTATGACCGCCCCGCAAATGCCTTTGTCGCGGGCTTCATCGGGTCGCCTGCGATGAACTTGCTGGCGGCGCAGGCCGATAGCGGGCAGGTGCGACTTGCCTCGGGGCAGGTGTTGCAGATCGAAAGCCATGCCGCAGGCGCGGTGCTGTTTGGCATCCGCCCCGAGCATCTTGCGCTGTGCAGCCCAGACGCCGAGGGCGCCATAGCGGTGCGGGTTTCCACGGTGGAAAGCACGGGCACGGCGATGTTTGTGGCCGCGCAAAACGATGGGCTGACCCTGCATGCGCTGTTCACCGACCGCCCCGCCGTAAAGCGTGGTGATCTGATCGGGCTGCGGCCTATGGCGGGGATGGTGCACCTGTTCGACAGCGCCTCGGGTCTGCGGTTGGGCTAGCAGGCTTTACGCCACCCGCGCGCCTTGCACCCAAGTGCCGCGCAACACCGCCGCACCGGCAACGCGCGCCACCCGGATCATATCGCCGCGCGCGCCAAGCCCCAGCGTGCCGCGATCTGCCAGCCCTGCCGCCTGCGCTGGCGCTTGGGTGACGCACGCCACCCCGCGCGCCACATCGCCCCACAGATCACCCAGCAACAGCGCCGCCGACAGCAGCGCCGAGGGCACGTAATCGGATGACACGATGTCCAAAAGATCAGCCTCGGCCAGCCTGGCTGCCGCGACGTTCCCGGAATGCGAGCCACCCCGGATCAGGTTTGGCGCGCCCATCATCACCTTGATGCCCTGCGCATGGCAGGCCTGTGCGGCCTCTATCGTGGTGGGAAACTCGGCAAAATGCGCGCCGTGTCGGGCGGAAATCGCCACCTGCTCGGCGGTGGTGTCATCATGGCTGGCCAACACCGCGCCAAAGCGGCGCGCCTCGGCCACGGCTGCGGCCTCGTGTGCGGCACCCAAGCGGGTGGAGATTGCCACCTGCTCGGCGACGTGGCTTTCAAACTCGGTTTCCGACAGACCATGCTTGCCGCAGACATAGGCGCGCAACTGCGTCAGATCGCGAAACTGCCGCTGCCCCGGCGTGTGATCCATCAGCGATACGATGCCGATGCGGTCAGCGGGGCCGAACTTTGCCAACTCGGCAATCAGCGTTTCCGAGCAAACCTCGGCGCGCAGATGCAGAAAATGGCTGATCTTCAGCGCGCGGTGTTCGCGCAGGGCCAGAATTTCATCCGCCAGCAGCCGCGCATATTCGCCATAATTCATCTTTTTCGACGAGGTGATCGAGCCGACCCGAAGCGCATCAAACACCGTGGTGATGCCCACGCTGGCCAATTCGGCATCATGCGCGATGATCGCGCTGGCATGGGGCCAGTTGACCTTGGGGCGCGGCTCGATATGGCGCTCAAGGTTGTCGGTGTGCAACTCGATCAGGCCGGGCATCACCAGATCGCCCTGGCAATCGACCGCGCCCGCAGGCACGCCCGCACCGTGATCCACAGCGGTGATGGTGCCGCCTTCAACGCGGATAGCGCCATGGATCACCTCGGTCGGCAGAACCAGCATGGCATTGGCAAGGATCGTCTCGGTCATCTTCAGGCTTTCATTTTGGCTGTGTCGGACTTGGCAGAAAACTGTCACAACGGTGTGACGAAAGCGCAGTATGGGCGTGCGGCATGGATGAGATGAAACGCTTTGCGATCTACTACGCGCCCGAACCGGGGCCATTCGCCGATGCCGCCGCCGCGTGGTTGGGCTGGGATCTGGCCTTGGGCCAACCTGCGGCCCAACCCGTGCTGCCACTGCCCCGCAATCTGGCCGATATCACCGCCGAGCCGCGCAAATACGGCTTTCACGCCACGCTGAAACCGCCGTTCCGCCTGGCCGAGGGCGCAAGCTTTGCCGATCTGGCGCAGGCCACCGCTGAGGTGGCCGATACCCTTGCGCCCGTGACCCTGCCGGGGCTGCAAATGGTCCAAATTGATGGCTTCCTTGCCCTGACACCATCCGGCGACGACACCGCGCTGCAAGCCTTTGCAGCACAGATCGTGCAGGATCTTGACGGTTTGCGCGCCAGCCTCACCCCCGCCGAAATCGCCCGCCGCCGCCCCGAACGCCTGACCCCGCGTCAGCGCGCGTTGCTGGACGCTTACGGCTATCCTTACGTTCTGGAACAATTCCGGTTTCACATGACCCTGACTGGCCCGCTGGCTCCGGGCGACGCCGCCATCCCCAAAGCCGCAGCTGATCACTTCGCAGGCCGGATCCCGCAGCCCTTTGTCATCGCAGACATTTGTCTGTGCGGCGAGGACAGTGCTGGCCAGTTTCATCTGCTGCACCGCTACGCCCTAAGCGCGTGAAGCAGCTTGGCGATGCCCTGCGCAGGCGTGCCATCGTTGCTGATCTGGTCTGCCACAACGCCTTCGGGCAAGGCATGATTGGCGCGCTGCAACCGCGCCAGAATATCGCCGTGGCTTTCGCGGCCCCGTGCCGCCAAGCGATCCGCCAGCACACCAAGCGGCGCCGAAATCTCGATCACCCGCAGGCCCGGAAACGCGGCCACCGCTGCCGCAAGCGCCGCGCGTGAGCCATTGATCAACACATCGCGCCCCGTGGCCCGCGCGGCAAGTTCGCCGTGCGAGACGCCGTAGCAAAGCCCATGCGCCTGCCAGTGCAGCGCGAAGTCACCGCTTTGCAACCGCGCCTGAAACGCAGCCGCGCTGACACCTTCAAACGGCTCGCCGCCAGCGGTTTCGGGCCGCGTGATCACCCGCCGCGCCCAGTGCAGCGAGGGATCAGCCGCCACGGCCCCGGCGATCAGCGTATCCTTGCCCGCGCCTGACGGCCCCACCACCATGAACACCCGTCCGCTCATGCCGCAGCCTTCGGCGTAAACGCCCGCACATCGACCACCCGGTCACACACCCGATCACGTGCGGCCTCGTCATGGAAAATCCCCAGGATCGCCGCGCCGCGCGCCTTGGCTTCCTCGATCAACGCCAGCACGACCTCGCGGTTCACCGCATCAAGACTGGCCGTAGGCTCGTCCAGCAGCAGGGCAGGGTAGGGATGCGCAAAGCCGCGCGCGATGTTCACCCGCTGTTGCTCACCGCCCGAAAACGTGGTGGGCGACAGCGCCCACAGCCGCTGCGGGATGTTCAGCCGCGCCAGAAGTTCCGCCGCGCGCGCCCGCGCCTGATCCCCCGGCACGCCAAGGTTCAGCAGCGGCTCGGCCACCACATCCAACGTCGGCACCCGTGGCACCACCCGCAGGAACTGGCTGACATAGCCCAGCACCTGACGGCGCAGCGCCACGATCTGCCGCGGTTCTGCCTTTGCCACATCAAGCCCCCCCACCATGATGCTGCCGGTGGCCGCCAGATAATTGCCCCAGACCATCCGCATCAGCGTGGATTTCCCCGCCCCCGACGCGCCGATCAGCCCGACACATTCCCCCGCGCCCACATGCAGATGCGCCCCCACCATCACCGGGATCACCGCAGCGCCTTGATTGTGCAGGGTAAAACTTTTGCCAAGGTTGCGAATATCAATCATAGCCAGCGCTTCCATTTGAAGAAAAGATAGGTGCCGCTGGCCGAAGCCAGCATCAGGATCAGCGCCAGCGGATAGCCGAACCGCCAGCCAAGTTCGGGCATGTAGGCAAAGTTCATGCCGTAAAGGCTGGCGATCAGCGTCGGCGGCATGAACAGTGCCGCCACCACCGACACGATCCGCACCGTGACGTTTTGCGACAGGTTGATCATGCCAAGCGTGGCATCCGAGGTCAGCGCCAGACGCGAGCCCAGAAAATCGGCGTGCACCTCCAGCGCCTGCAAATCCCGCATCAAACCCTTGACCAGCGGGCGCAACACATCGCCCTCGATCCGGTCCGACAGGGTCTGGCCAAAGAAACTGACCGCGCGCTCTACCGTCAGCAGGCCCAAGCGCACGCGGCCCAGCAGATCGCCCTCGCGTCCAACCTTTTGCAGCGCCGCCTGCAACGCGTCTGCCTGCAAGCCATTGGCCCCGCCCGAGTAAATGCCCGAGGCCACGTCGTCCAGGCCGTGCCCGATGCCTTCCAGAATATCAGCCATCCGGCCAATGATTTCCTCGATCAGCCCCAGAAACAGCCGCTCGGGCCGATCACAGCCGGGGCCAACCTTGTCGGCGCGGGACGGGTAGGTTTCAAACGGGCGGGGCGCGTGATGGCGCACGGTGATCAACCGCTCGGGCGACAGGATAAAGCAGACCGGCCCGGAAATCGGCGCTTTGCTTTCCGAAAGCCCCGGCAGCACCACCGTCATATGATCTGCCCCACCTTCGCGGTAAAGCCGGTTGGAAATCTCGATCTCTTCCATATCCGCCAGCGTCGGCACCGGCAGACCCAAGCGCGCCACATCGGCGGCTTGGTTCGAAAGCGGGCGGTAAAGGTCGATCCACAGCGCCGCTGTCAGATCAACCGGCAGCGGCATCTGCACAAGGCCGCCAGCTTCAGGGCGATAGGCAAACAGCATGTCAGACCTGCAACACGGAGGAAACCAGCAACTGCGTATAGGCGTGCTGCGGATCATCCAGCACCTGATCGGTCAGGCCCTGTTCAATCACATGCCCGCCTTTCATCACCATCAGCCGGTCCGCCAGCAACCGCACCACCGCAAGGTCGTGCGTCACGATGATCGCCGATAGCCCCATTTCGCGCACCAAGCCGCGCAACAGGTCCAACAGCCGCGCCTGCACCGAGACATCAAGGCCCCCGGTCGGCTCGTCCATGAACACCAGTCGCGGCCCGGTCACCAGATTGCGCGCGATCTGCAAACGCTGCTGCATCCCGCCCGAAAACGCGCGCGGGCGATCATCAATGCGGTCGGCGGCAATTTCGACCCGGCCCAGCCAATCGACCGCTGCCGCACGAATGTCCCCGTAGTGGCGCGCGCCAATCGCCATCAGCCGCTCGCCGACATTGCCGCCCGCCGACACCCCCATGCGCAACCCGTCACGTGGGTTCTGATGCACAAAGGCCCAATCGCTGCGCGCCATCCGGCGCCGCTCGGCCTCGGCCATGGTCAGGGTATCGCGCAAACCAGCGGCGGTTTCAAACAACACAGCGCCCGTGTCGGGCTTCAGATGCCCCGCAAGACAAGACAACAGCGTGGACTTCCCCGAGCCACTTTCGCCGACAATCCCCAACACCTCGCCGGGGAACAGATCAAACGACACATCCGCACAGCCAATCCGGCTGCCATAATTCTTGCTCAAGCCCCGCACAGCAAGCAGCGGCTTGGCCGCATTCACCTTGGCCCAAATACTCAAATCCACCGCCCCCATCACACCCCACCTTTCAAAACCGGAGCACCCAAGACCCCCAACTGACCCTCCGCCTGCCGCGTGCGGCAAAAATCGGTGTCCGAACAGACAAACATCCGGCTGCCCTGATCATCGGTGATCACCTCATCGAGATAGCTGTCGTCTGCGCCACAGAGGTCGCAGTCATGCGGTGCTTTGGTGGCCTCAAACGGGTGATCGTCGAAATCGAGGCTGACCACATGGCTGAACGGCGGCAGCGCATAGATCCGCTGCTCGCGACCGGCCCCGAACAACTGCAGCGCCGGGCTGCCCGAGAGTTTCGGATTGTCGAACTTGGGGATCGGCGACGGGTCCATCACATAGCGCCCTTCCACCTTCACCGGATAGGCGTAAGAGGTGGCAATGGTGCCGTGGCGGGCGATGTCCTCATAAAGTTTGACGTGGATCAGACCGTATTCTTCCAACTCGTGCATCTTGCGGGTTTCGGTCTCGCGCGGTTCCAGAAAGCGCAACGGCTCTGGGATCGGCACCTGATAGACCAGAATTTGCCCGCTCGTCAGCGGCGTCTCGGGGATACGGTGACGGGTCTGGATCACCGTTGCCTCTGCCGTCGCCTCTGTGACGGCAACACCCGCCGTGCGCTGGAAAAACTTGCGGATCGACACGGCATTGGTGGTGTCATCGGCACCTTGGTCGATGACTTTCAGGCGGTCATCCGGGGTAAGACAGGCGGCTGTGACCTGCACACCACCCGTGCCCCAGCCATAAGGCATCGGCATCTCGCGGCTGGCAAACGGCACCTGATAGCCGGGCACCGCCACAGCTTTCAGAATGGCGCGCCGGATCATCCGCTTGGTCTGCTCGTCAAGATAGGCGAAGTTATAGCTCTCCGCCGCGACAGGGTCAGCGTGCAGGGTCATCGGGTAATCTCCTCGGCCAGGTGTTGCAAGCACCCCGGCAAGTTGGACAGAATGTTGTCGGGGGGCAGATGCAGCGCGCGCAAGCCTTGTGCGGCAAACCAAGCAACATCTTGGGGTTTCAGGCCGGAATCCACCTGCACCACGATGCGCCTTTCCAGACACAGAAAGTCCACAACGCGCGCGCCTACCGGTGCTTGGCGGCGAAACTTCAGCCCCAGAAAGCGGCGGCTGCGCAGGGCAGACCACAAGACGTGCTCTGCGGTGATCAAAGACTGGCGCAACAGGCGCGCCTCTGCTGTCTGTGTCGGGTCTTGGCGCATCGCTCCCCTCACCCTAACCCTCTCCCGCACCGGGAGAGGGGATTTCTGCCGCCGCAAAGCATGAGCGCAACATGGTAAGGATTGGGTTAACGCACCCCTCCCAGCGCCACCGCCACCGCCAAGGGCGCGGCGTTGTTCCCTCTCCCTTGTTGGGAGAGGGTTAGGGTGAGGGTTGCGGCAGGCAATGGCCATCACTCCGCCGCCTCTGCGCTGGCGCTGGCGTCAGCGCGCAACCGGCGCACCAGTTCCAATTCCGATTGGAAATCAACGTAGTGCGGCAGTTTTATATGTTCCAGAAACCCGGTTGCCTGCACGTTGTCCGCATGCATCAGCACAAATTCGGCGTCTTGCGCAGGGGCACCGCTGTTGTCCTCGCCCAATTCTTCCCACCGCAGCGCACGGTCCACCAAGCTCATCGCGATGGCCTTGCGCTCGGTCTGGCCAAACACCAGCCCATAGCCCCGGGTAAACTGCGCAGGCTCGGTCTTGCTGCCCTTGAACTGGTTGACCGTTTCGCACTCGGTCACTTCGATCTCGCCGATTTCAACCGCAAACCCCAACGCCGGGATGTCCATCTCGACCGCTACAGCCCCAATCCGCAATTCGCCCACGAAGGCATGGGTGCGCCCATATCCGCGCTGGGTCGAATAGGCCATCGACAGGATAAATCCCTCGTCCCCGCGGCTGATCGCCTGCAAGCGCAGCGCGCGGCTCGCAGGCAATTCCATAGGGGTGCGGGTCAAATCATCGGGCACCGCATCGCCGGCAGGCTCGGGTGCGATCAAGCCGTCACGGTCCAGCATCGCCATCACATGCGGCACCGCCGCCACCAGCGCCGGCGCGGTTTCGGCCCGTGCCACCGCGCCCTCTGCCGCCAGTTTGAAATCCAGCAAGCGGTGGGTGTAATCAAACGTCGGCCCCAGCACCTGCCCACCCGGCAAATCCTTGAACGTCGCCGAAATCCGCCGGATCACCGCCATGGCTGCGGTGTCCACCGGGCGCGATGCCCCCAGACGCGGCAGCGTGGTGCGGTAGGCCCGGATCAAAAAGATCGCCTCGATCAGATCACCGCGCGCCTGTTTGATGGCAAGGGCCGCCAGATCCGGGTCAAACAGCGAGCCTTCGGCCATCACCCGGTTCACCGCCAGCGCCAGTTGTTCGCGGATCTGTGCGACCGAAAGTTCTGCCACGCCCAGATCGCCCCGACGTTCCTCGGCAAGCCAAGCGTGGGCGTTGTCGATGGCGCGCTCGCCACCCTTCACTGCGACATACATCAGACAGCCTCCACGCGGGTAGATCGGGGCAAGGCGGCGGCGCGGTTGCCGTGGGTGAAAAAGCAATCGAACCCCAGCGGAAACAGCGCCCGGTTTGCCTGAAACGCCGCCAGTTCTGGCAGCGATAGCTGTGCCTGATCTTCAATTCCGGGCCCGCGCAGCAAAGCGCCCTTGGCTGAAAGGTTCGCCATCTCGACAATCATCGTGGCAGAGCGATCGGGATAATCCGGCACCCCGATGGCAAAACGGCCCAACGGCTGCAACGTTGCCCAATCGCCCAACGCAAACATCGCATCCTGTGCCGCAACCAAGGGCGCGCCACAGTGAAACGTGATCCAATCGCGCAGAGCCGCGCAATCATACGCCCCGGCCAGATGCAGCGGCGTGGTGCCATCGCAGAGTGTCAGCACCAGCACCCCGGCCGCAACCGACAGCGGTGCAGGCGGCAATGCCCCCTCCAGCAGATGAATGGTGCCGGGCTGCGACATCACCATCAGCGCCGCGCGAAACGCCTGTGCGCTTTGCACCGGGGCTTGGGCGAACCCTCCTGACAAGGCAGCACTCATTGATCTTCCCCCCGCACCAGTGTGAAGAATTCAACCTTGGTCGCCGCCGCTTTGCTGGCCCGGGCGCTGCGCCGCGCGGCTTCCTCGGCCTGCAACGGCACCAGCACGCTGGCCCGCAACGCTGCCGCCTGTTCGGTCTGCATCAGCGCATCAATCACCGCCGCGCGCAGCGCGTGCGCCTTGTCACGGCCCTGCACATGGGCATGGCCCACCGCGCCTGCGTCCAGCTTCAAGGCACATCGCGTCACGGTCATCTCGCCAAGATTGAACGGCAAGCCTGTGCCGCCCATCCGGCCCTGCACCATCACCGCCCCGGTTTCCGGCGCGCGCAGCACCTCATACGGCGGAAGGTCCGGCAGCAAGGCTTGCAGCCGTGCGGGCTTTGCGCGGGCCAAAAGCCCCATCCAGGCTTGGCGTGCGGCGGTCTGATCGGGGGGGAGGGCGGTTTCAGGCGGCATTTGCGGCATCTCGATTCTGACATCTTGCGAAGGGCGCAATGTTCTATACAACTAGACAAGTTATTATCCGAGGACACCGCAAAATGCATGTGAAGTTTTGATGACAAAGCCCGCGATCTGGCGATCCATCGCTGAAACGCTGACGCAGGAAATCTCGGCGGGGCACTATCGCCCCGGTGACAAGCTGCCGACCGAGGCCGCACTTGCCGCCCGCTTTGGCGTCAACCGCCACACCATCCGGCACGCCCTGGCGCATCTGGCCGAGGGCGGTGCGGTGCATGCGCGGCGCGGTGCGGGGGTGTTCGTGACAGCGGTTCCAACCGATTATCCGCTTGGCCGCCGTGTGCGGTTCCACCAGAACGTGCTGGCGACGGGCCGCGCGCCTTCGCGGCAAATCCTGCGGTTGGAAACGCGGGCTGCCGACCCCGGCGAGGCCGCCGCCTTGCACCTTGGCGCGGGCGCTGCGGTGCATCTGGTCGAGGGCTTGTCTCTCGCCGATGGCACGGCGCTGGCGATGTTCCGCTCGATCTTTCCCGCCGCCCGATTTCCGCATCTGCTGGCAGCGTTGACCCGGCTTGGCTCTGTCACCGCAGCCTTGGCCGAAGCGGGGGTTTCCGACTACACCCGCGCCGAGACCCGCATCACCGCCCTTGCCGCCGATGCTTTGCTGGCGCTGCACCTGCGCCTCCCACAGGGCGCGCCGCTGCTGCGGTCCGTGGCGGTCAATGTCGATGCCGCAGGCCAGCCCGTCGAGTTCGGCACCACATGGTTTGCCGGCGACAGGGTCACGCTGACCGTGGCGCCCGAAGGCGGCGATCCGGCGCGGGCTGTGGATAAACTGTCATAACGCCGTTGCGTGGCGCTGTTATTTCACCGGAAACCCCCCACGCCCTTCTTCCGTCGGAGCCTGCAATGCCGCTGCCCCTGCCCCCCCTGCGACTGACCGGCGCGCATATCCTGCGCGACGGCGCGATGCAGCAACGCTCGATCGGGCTGGCAGAGGGGCGCATCACACGCGGGCCGCTGCCCGAGGTCGATCTGTCGGGCTTTCTGGTGCTGCCCGGCATCATCGACCTGCACGGCGATGGGTTTGAGCGTCACATGGCCCCGCGCCCCTCGGCACCGTTTCCGCTGGCCGCTGGGCTGGCCTCGTTTGACCGCGAGGCTGCGGCGCATGGCGTGACCACCGCTTATCTGGCACAGGGGTGGAGTTGGGAAGGCGGCCACCGCGGCCCTGACCACGCCGAGGCGATGATGCAGGCGCTTGACAGCTATCGCGGGCAGGCGCTGACCGACCTGCGCCTGCAAATCCGCGCCGAGACGCATCTGGTCACCGAGGCCGCCCGCCTGATTGCCGCCGTCAAGCGGCACCGGATCGGCTATGTGGTGTTCAACGATCATCTGTCCGAAGGCCTGCACATGGCCCGCATCGCGCCCACCGATTTCGCCGTTTGGGCGCGCAAGGTTGGCAAGACCGCCGAGGAATTGGCCGAAGCGATCGAGGCCGCCGCCGCCCGCGCCAAGGAAGTGCCGCGCAGCCTGTGCAATCTGGCCGAGGCGTTTGATGGCCTGGGCGTGCTTTATGGCAGCCATGACGACCCGGATGGTGAGACGCGCGAGTTCTATTCGATGATCGGCGCGAAGATTGCCGAGTTTCCGCTGACCCGCCGCGCCGCTGTGGCTGCCCATGCGATGATGAGCCCGGTGATCATGGGCGCGCCCAACGTGGTGCGGGGGCGCAGCCAGGCCGGCAATGTCTCGGCGCTGGCCTTGGTGGCGGATGGGCTGTGTGATGTGCTGGTCTCGGACTATCACATCCCCGCGCTGCCGCTTGCGGTTTGGGGGCTGGTTGATCGGGGGGTGATGGGGCTGGCGCAGGCTTGGGCCTTGGTCTCGTCCCGCCCGGCCGAGGTGATGCGGCTGGTGGACCGGGGCCGGTTGGAGCCGGGATTGCGCGCCGATATGGTGATTATCAACGCCGAGACCCGCGGGATTGAGGCGACGATTTCGGCTGGCCGTTTAAGCTATCTGGCCGGAGAAGCCGCGCGCCGGTTTGTCAGCCAACCCGAGGCCTTGCGGTTGGCGGCCGAGTAAGGTCCCAACTCGGGACCTTTTTTATGCGTTATATTTCAGATGGTTAGGGTCGCAGATTTAACGAATTTTTAACACTTTCGCCCAAGTGCTGCCGTAAAATTCCAAAGCCAGAGCCGTCCGCAGGGCCATCGAGGCCCTTTGAACGGCGCTGCCGCGGCCAGGTTTGCGGGCGTTTGTGGGCGTTTGCGGGCGTTTCCAGCGTGGCGTGGTAACGCCGCGCATGGGGGCTCGATGCCTCTGTGCGCGGCACGGGTTTGCGGCTCAGCCGTGGTATTTCTCGAGAAACGCTTCGACACCCAATGTGCGAAAATCCGGCAGGGCGGTGCGCAGCGCCGCGTGGCTCCAATCCCACCACGCGAGGGCCTGCAAACGCGCGGCGATCTGCGGGCTGAACCGCGCGCGCAAAGGCGTGGCGGGCAGGCCTGCGACGATCATGTAGGGCGCGACATCTTTGGTCACGACCGCGCCACTGGCGACGATGGCGCCCGCGCCGATGGTGACATCGGGTTTGATGATCGCGCCGTGGCCGATCCAGGTGTCGGGGCCGATTGTGGTGCGGCGGGCGTGGCGGGCGGCGAAGAAAGCGTCGTCATCAGCGGCGTCTTCCCAATAGGCGCTGCTGCGGTAGAGGAAATGGTGCAGGCTGGCGGTCTGCATCGGGTGATCGGTGGGGCCGATGCGGGTCATCGCGGCGATGTTGGCGAATTTGCCGACCGTGGTGTTGGTGATATCGGAAAACTGGTCGCAGTAGCTGTAGTCTTCGAAGCTGGAATTGAGGATGCGGCTGAAGCGGCCGACCTCGCAATAGGCGCCGAAGTTGGCGTTTTTGATCTGACAGTCGGGGTGGATCAGCGGGGTGTCGGCGGAGAGTTTGGTCATGGCGGACTTTCTGTGTCCACGCGTGGACAGGCGGTTGGAATGTTATATCTCGAAGGGTTAGACTGGTGCTGTTGCGATCTTGTTCACGATTTGACCGCAACGCCGGTGCCGTCCGCAGCGGCATCGAGCCGCTTTGGACGGCGCTGCCGCGGAGGTGGGGAAGCGACCGGATTGAGTTTGGTGCGGCAGCGGCCGCAGGAGGGGGCTCGATGCCCCCGAGGGCGGCTTTTGGGTTGCGGGTGGTTTGGGGGAGAGGTCGGAGCCTCCGGCGGGAGTATTTTTGCCAAGATGAAGGGCTGGCGCAGGTTCAGCGTCCGATCAGTTTGCGGCGCAGCCAGCCGGAAAAGCTGTCCATCGCCATCACCATCAGCACGATCAGGATCATGTAATAGGCGACATCCTCCCAATCTTTCTGGGTGATGATGGCTTGGGTGAGCAACAGGCCGATGCCGCCGCCGACGATGGCGCCGATGACGGTGGCGCTGCGGGTGTTGGATTCGAGATAGTAGAGGACTTGGCTGAGCAGGATCGGGGCGATTTGCGGCAGCACGCCGAAGCGGGCGCGTTGCAGGGGGCCTGCGCCGGTGGAGCGGATGCCTTCGACTTGTTTCTCGTCGATATTCTCCAAAGCCTCGGAGAAGGTTTTGCCGAAGGTGCCGCTGTCGGTGATCAGGATGGCCAGCGCGCCCGTCATTGGGCCGGGGCCGAAGGCGCGGGCAAGGATGATCGTCCAGATCAGGCCATCGACGCCGCGCACGAAATCGAACAGGCGGCGGAAGGCGAAGCGCAGGGTGCGGATCGGGGTGAAATTGGAGGCTGCGAGGAAGGCGAGGGGGAGGGCTACGAGGGCTGCGCCCATGGTGCCGAGGAAGGCCATCAGCACGGTTTCAAACAACGCCCAGGCCACATCGCCGTGGTGCCATTGTTTGTTATGCCAGAACTCGGACGCCATGTAGCCCGCGTTGCTGCGGGCGGGATCGATGCGGGGGCCGGTCAGCATCGCGGTCAACTGGCCGTAGGATTTGCCGTAGAACGGGCTGTCGAGGGTGAAGAAGAACAAGGCCCAGCCGGGTTGGTATTTGAAGGTTTCCACTTTGGAGCGCGAATAGGCGAAGCGGCCTTGCGGGGTGGTGACCGAGATGCGGGTGTCGGTGGCGTTGATCCAATCGGGCAGCGGTTGCGGCGCGGTCAGTTTCAGCTTGCCGCCGTCGGGTTGAATGTCGATCAGGCCGTAGCCGGGGACGCTGTAGCGGGCCCCTTTCGCGTCATAGGTGACGATATGGCCTTGGCCGAGGTCGATTGTGGTGGTGTCGGCTGTGACGTTCACCCAATCGGGATATTGCGCGGGGGTGTAGGTGGCTTTCGCCTCGCCCTCGATCGACACCGTGGTTTTGTCGCTGCGGTTGTCACGGGTGACGTGGGTTTTGTAGGCGACGAAGTCGGACAGCAGGATGCGGGCGTTGTCCATCTTGGCGCGGGCGGCGAGGCCGGGGATGTCGAAGCTTACGAACAGGTAGCCGAGGTAGATCAGCAGCAGCACCAGGATCGCGAAGGCCGCCCGCCGTCGGGTTTTGAACTGGCGCTGCACCGTGGTGTAGCTGGGATGCGGGAGGGAGGTCATTTATTGCCCCTTTACCAAGCGGTTGCGGGCGTATCCCGACAGTTGATCGAAGACCACGATGGCGCAGAACAACAGGGCGAAGATCGCCACGACTTGATCGTATTTGCCGCCGCCCCATTGCATCGCCAGTTTCAGATCATAGCCGATCCCGCCCGAGCCTACAAAGCCAAGGATGGCGCTGGCGCGGATGTTGATCTCGAACCGCAGCAAGGCGTAGGACAGCCAGTTTGGGGCGACTTGTGGGATGATGCCGAGCCAGATCTGTTGGCCCCAGGATGCGCCGGTGGAGGTCAGCCCCTCGACAGGTTTCAGATCGGCGTTTTCTGCCGATTCCGAGAACAGTTTGCCCAAAGCGCCAGCAGTGTGGAAGGCGATGGCGAGGACGGCCGGAACGGGGCCGCCGCCCAAGATGAAGATCAGGATCAGCGCGATGACGATCTCAGGTATCGCGCGCATGATGTCGGCGGTTCGGCGGAAGAGGGGGGTGAGGGCAGGGAAGCGGGCGAGGTGGCGGGTGGAGCCGAGGGCGAGGAACGCGCCGAACGCGCCGCCCAAAAGGGTGGCGGCTGCGGCGATGTTCAGGGTTTCGATCAGGGACGGCAGGTGTTGCCACAGCAGGGCAGGCAGGTTGGCGCGGTTTTTCCATGCCTCGGACAGCACTTCGGACGGGAAAGCGCCCAGCTGGTGCAGGCCCGACAGGAAATCACCCGCGTTGCGGTCTTGGGCGATCTTAAAGCCGGAAGCCATCAGCGCCACAAACAGGATCAGCAGGATAAACCCGTAAAGCCGCTTGCGGCGGGCAAGGTGGATATAGGCCTCGGTGGGGTTTGAGAGGTCAGGGCGTTTGCCCGGCTCTGGCCCGAAGGTGATGTCAACCATGCGGCCTCCAATAGAAAAAACCGGGCCTGCTTGACGCAGACCCGGCAGATGGTGCTGAAATTATTCGCCGGAAAGTTTGCGGGCCTCGACAATGCCGAGGAACATGTCGTGGGTGGCGGGAACGAAGTCTTTCGCATCGCCGGAAGCCACGCCGTAGGCGCATTTCGGGTCGGTTTCCCACAGATCAGCGGTCAGCTTGGTGACTTTGGCTTTCACGTCATCCGGCAGCGCCGAGCGGACAACCATCGGGCCTTCCGGGATCAGTTTCGAGCGCCAGATTTCGGTCAGGTTGTTCATGTCAACCAGACCTGCATCGGCGGCTTTGCGGAAGGCACCCGAAGAATAGCCGTCTTCCCAGTTGCCGTCGCCATCGGCCCAAGACACGCCTGCGTCGAAGTCGCCATTGGCGACGCCGACGATGGTTTGCTCGTGACCACCCGAGAATTTCACTTCCGAGAAGAACTTATCCAGCGGGCCGTATTGGGCGATCAACTCGGCGGCAGGCACCAGATAGCCCGAGGTCGAGTTCGGCTCGCCAAAGGCGAATTTCTTGCCCTTGGCGTCCTCGATGGATTTGATGCCCGAGTCGGTGCGCGCAAACGCGATGGAATAATAGCCGGTGGTGCCATTCAGGTTTTCTTTGGTCAACTCGACGGTCACAGCCTTGGGGTCGGTCAGGTAGATCTTGGCATAGGCCGACGCGCCCAGCCATGCCATATCCAGCGTGCCGCCCAGCAGGCCCTGGATCACGCCATCGTAGTCAGCCGGGGTGAAGACCTTGACCGGAACGCCGAGTTCCTTCTCAATCGCCGCGCGGTAGCATTCGTTCGAGGTCATGCGGTCTTGTGCGTTCTCGCCGCCCAGGATGCCGATGTTGAACTCTTTGATCTCTTGCGCTTGGGCAGAGGTGATGCAGGTGGTGGCGGCCAGAATGGCGAGCAGCTTTTTCATTGTCGTCTCCGGTTTGGGTTGGATCGTTGGGCTCAGGCCAGCATCGCATCGGCATAGGCCGCGTCGCGCGGGCCGGTGATGGCGGTGGATGTGGCGGATTCGTTGAAACTGGCGTCGGCGCCGTAGATGTCGCGGGCGACGCCTGTGGTCAGTTGATCGGGGGTGCCGTCAAACACCACGCGGCCATCGCGCATCCCGATCACGCGGTCACAATAGCGGCGCGCGGTATCAAGGGTGTGCAGGTTGGCGATCACCATGCGGCCGTCTTCTTCGTGGATGCGGCGCAGGGCGTCCATCACCACTTGGGCGTTCATCGGATCAAGGCTGGCGATGGGTTCATCGGCCAAGATCACCGCTGGGTCTTGCATCAGCGCACGCGCAATGGCGACGCGTTGCTGTTGGCCGCCCGACAAAGCCTCGGCACGTTTCGGGGCTTGTTCGGCGATGCCGAGACGTTCCAGAATTTGCAGCGCGCGGGTGATATCGGCATCCGACCACAGGTTGAACATGGTCGCAAAAGTCGAGCGTTGGTTCAGCAGGCCATGCAGCACGTTAGAGGCCACATCCATGCGCGGCACCAGATTGAACTGCTGAAAAATCATCGCGCATTGGCCTTGCCACGCGCGCTTGGCCGCACCTTGCAGCGTCAGCACATCGCGGCCTTCAAAGGCGATCACGCCGGAACTGGCATCGGTCAAACGGTTCATCATCCGCAGCAGGGTCGATTTGCCCGCGCCAGAACGGCCAATCACCCCGACAAAAGCCGAGCGGTCGATCTGGAAGCTGACATTGTCCACGGCGGCCTTTTGACCGAACAGGCGTGTGACGTTCTCGACCTTCAGCATCGCGGCCCCCTTTTGACTGAGGGGCTGATACGCCAGATTCGTGACGGTTGCTTATCGGCGATGTGACGGTTGGGTGACAATGCCCCGGCGTCACAACCTATTGGTGTGACACACAAACTTCATGTTGCCGTTACCTGCCCGTCATGCCGGATGCCTAAGCCACGCCTCAGCAACCGACCGGGCAAAGGCTCGGTGGGGTCGGCTTAACAGGAGACTGCTATGACGAATTTCAAAACCCTGACCTCGGGCGTCAGCCTGCTGGCGATGCTGGTGGCTGGTGCCGCACAGGCGCAATCGCTGGACGAGATCACCGCAGCGGCCAAGAAAGAGGGCGCGCTGACCACCATCGCGCTGCCGCATGACTGGTGCGGTTATGGTGCCGTGATCGAGGGCTTCAAGAAGAAATACCCCGAGATTGCCGTGAACGAGCTGAACCCGGATGGGTCGTCGGCAGATGAGCTGGAAGCCGTGCGCGCCAACAAGGGCAACACCGGCCCGCAAGCGCCCGACGTTCTGGACATCGGCCTGTCGTTTGGCCCGGCTGCCAAGGATGAAGGCCTGATCCAGCCGTATAAAGTCAGCACGTGGGACAGCATCCCGGCCGAGGCCAAGGATGCCGATGGCTTCTGGTATGGCGATTACTACGGTGTGATGTCGTTCATCGTGAACACCGATATGGTCAAGAACGTGCCCGCCGATTGGGCCGATCTGATGAAGCCGGAATATGCGGGCGCGTTTGCGCTGTCGGGCGATCCGCGTTCGGGCAACCAGCCGCTGATGTCGGTGATGGGCGCTGGCATGGCGATGGGTGGTGCGCCGGGGGCGGACTCGGCTGCCAAGGGGCTGGAGTTCTTTGCCGGGCTGAACAAGGCGGGCAATTTCGTTCCGGTCGCTGGCAAAACCGGCACCATCGCGCAGGGGGCTACCCCGATTGTTGCGGCTTGGGACTATAACGCTTTGGCTTGGCGCGATACCCTTGCTGGCAACCCGAAGGCCGAGGTTATCGTGCCGGCTTCCGGCACCGTGGCGGGCGTTTATGTGCAGGCGATCAGCGCCTATGCCCCGCATCCGAACGCGGCAAAACTGTGGATGGAATACATCTATTCGGATGAAGGTCAGCTTGGCTGGTTGAACGGCTATTGCCACCCGATCCGTTTCAACGACCTCGCCAAGCGCGACGTGATCCCGGCAGAGATGCTGGCAAAACTGCCGCCTGCCGCTGCCTATGAAAAGGCCGTGTTCCCGACTCTGGAACAGCAAGCCGCCCATAAAGAGGCTGTGACCGCGGGTTGGGATGCAACCGTCGGCGTCAAGGTCGAGTAAACCCCTAACCCTTCCCCGGCGCAGGCTGGGGAAGGGTTTCCTTTCAGGATCATAGACATGAGAAGTTCCCGCCTTTGGCGTGCCCTGCCGTGGAACGGTTTGGGGGCAGTGCCGTTTTTGCTGTTCGCGCTGCTGTTTCTACTGCTGCCCACCGCGAACATCGTGGCGGGGGCGTTTGTGGACAGTGACGGCGGCTTCACGCTGAAAAACATTTTCAATCTTTTTACGCCCGAGATCATGAATGCGTTCTGGCTGTCGATCCGGCTCAGTTTCACCTCGGCGCTGATCGGGTGCATCTTGGGCTTCGCGATTGCCTTGGCGGTGGTTTTGGGCGGCTTGCCCGGCTGGATACGCGGCATCGTGATGACGTTTTCCGGGGTGACTTCGAATTTTGCCGGGGTGCCGTTGGCGTTTGCCTATGTGGCGACCTTGGGCCGGGTTGGCTTTGTGACGCTTCTGTTGCGCGATTGGTTTGGCGTCAATATCTACGCTTTGGGCTTCAATATGATCAGCTTCTGGGGGCTGGTCGCGGCCTATGTGTTCTTCCAGATCCCCTTGATGGTGCTGATCATCACCCCCGCGATTGACGGGCTGAAGCGCGAGTGGCGCGAGGCGGCGGAAGTGCTGGGTGCCACCGGCGGGCAGTATTGGCGCATGGTGGCGCTGCCGGTGCTGGGGCCGTCGCTGCTGGGGACGCTGGCGCTTTTGTTCGCCAATGCCTTTGGCGCGGTGGCGACCGCGATTGCGTTGACGGGGTCGCTGTTGTCCATCGCCCCGATCCTGCTGTTCAACCAAATCCGTGGCGACGTGCTGCAAGACCCGCATCTGGGCTATGCCTTGGCCTTCGCGATGATCGTGATTACGGGCATTTCCAACGGGGTTTATGTGGTGATGCGCACGCGCGCCGAGCGGTGGATCAAATGAAGCGTATCCTGTCTTGGGCGACCATCGGCTTTGCGGTGGTGTATTTCTTCCTGCCGCTGGTGGGGATGCTGGAATTCTCGCTGAAGATGCGGCGGGGGGAGTATTCGTTGGACGCTTACCGCTCCGTGATGGGCGATCCGCAGTTTCAGGCCACCTTTGGGTATTCGGTGCTGATGGCCTGCCTGACCATCGTGTTCGGCGTGTTGGTGGTGGTGCCGACGGTGTTCTGGGTGCGCCTGAAACTGCCGCGCCTGCGCCCGTTCATGGAGTTTATCACGCTGCTGCCGCTGGTTATTCCGCCCATCGTGATCGTGTTCGGCTATATCCGTTTGTTCAACACCTCCAGTTGGTTGCCGCTGACGGGCTCGGCTTTGGGCACCGATTTTCTGCTGATGTGCGGCTATGCGGTGCTGGCGCTGCCCTATATGTATCGCGCCGTCGATACCGGCCTTGCGGCGATTGATTTGGCGACGCTTACCGAGGCTGCGCAAAGCCTTGGCGCGGGGTGGATCACCGTGCTTGCCCGCGTGATCTTGCCGAATGTGCTGGTTGCGGTGCTGTCCGGCGCTTTCCTGACCTTTGCCATCGTGATTGGCGAGTATGTCTTTGCGGCGCTGCTGGATCGGCCTGCGTTTGGCCCCTATCTGGTCTGGGCGGGCGGCAACAAAGCCTACGAGCCTGCGGCTTTGGCAGTGATGACCTTTGCGCTGACCTGGGCCTGCATGATGCTGATTCAATTGGCGACCAAATTCTCTAAACATACAAGGATGCCACGCTAATGGCGTATCTGGACCTTTCCGGCCTGCAAAAATCCTTTGGCGCGAACCAGGTGGTGAAGAGCTTTGATCTGGGGGTGGCGAAGGGCGAGTTTGTCTCGCTGCTGGGGCCTTCGGGCTGTGGCAAGACCACGGTGCTGCGGATGGTGGCGGGGTTTGAGACGCCGACTGCGGGTGCGATCCGTATCGACGGGCAGGATGTGACGGGGCAGCGGCCCAATCAGCGCAACATCGGCATGGTGTTTCAGGCCTATGCGCTGTTTCCCAACCTGACGGTGGCGCAGAATGTGGGCTTTGGGCTGAAGATCGCCGGGGTTTCGGCCAAGGAAACCGCTGATCGGGTGGCCGAAATGCTGGCGCTGATCGGCCTGCCCGAGATGGGCGCGCGCTATCCGTTTCAGCTTTCGGGCGGGCAGCAGCAAAGGGTGGCCTTGGCGCGCGCCCTTGCGCCGCGTCCGCGCGTGTTGTTGCTGGACGAACCGTTGTCGGCGCTGGATGCGAAAATCCGTGTCAGCTTGCGCAGCGAAATCCGCGATATTCAGCGCAAACTGGGCATCACCACGATCTTTGTGACGCATGATCAGGAAGAAGCCTTGTCGATGTCGGACCGGGTTGTGGTGATGAACGGGGGCCGCGCCGATCAGGTGGGCGCGCCGTTTGAGATTTATAACCACCCCGCGACGCGGTTTGTGGCGCAGTTTGTCGGCACGCTGAACACTTTGGACGCGGTGGTGACCAATGCCGCGCGGGGTGAGGTGACGGTGCAGGGCCAGCCGTTGCAACTGGGTCAGGCGATTGCTGCGGGGCAGGGGGCGACGGTGGGTCTGGCGCTGCGGCCCGAGGTTGTGCATCTGGAGGCGGATACTGCGCTGATCAGCCGGGGTGATTTTGCGCTGGCGGCGCGCATCGCCTCGGTCGATTTTCTGGGTGCGGTGATCCGGGTGAAGGCGCAGACGGCGGCGGGGGTGATCGCGCTGGATCTGTTCAACCGCCCCGACGCGCCGCCGCCACCCGTGGGTGCCGAGATGGCGCTGCGGTTCCGCGGGCAGGACGTGATTGTGCTGGGGTAGGGAGGTGCGCCCCTGTTATGGCTGCGGCCATTGCCGCTGCCATGCGGTGGGGTTTCGACTTGCCCGACCGTGGCCCAAAGGCCACGGTCAACGCCCGCCCCCCGCAGGGCGGGTGTTCCACCCGCCGGGGCGGGCTCTGACCTAGCCGGTCTTGTGTGATGGGCGGTCCGTCGCGGGCGTTTCCACGCGGGCGGGGGCGAGGCAATGCCTCGCCTTGTCCCGCCCAAAGCCGCCGCCTAAAACGCGCCGCGTGACAGCCAGCGGGCCAGCATCGGCCCCAGCAACAGCACCAGCAAGAACCGCGCCATATGCATCACCATCACAAACGCCACATCCACCGGGGTAGAAGCCGCGATGATGGCGATGGAATCCATGCCGCCGGGGCTGGTGGCCAGATAGGCCGTCAGCGGATCAACCCCGGCAAACTGCACCAGTGCCACAGCCGCCGCGCCGCAGACCGCGATCAGCACCAGAATTGACGCGAACACCCGCAGAAACGCCCGCCGCGCACCGCGGATTGTGGCGCGGGTAAAGCGCAATCCAATCGCCCAGCCGATGGCGGCATAGGTCAACGCCAGCAGCCAAGGCGGCAGATAAAGCGGCATCCACCCGGTGTGCGACAGCGCCATGCCGGTGAAGATCGGCAAAAGAAAGCTGCCTCCGGGCAGGCGCAGCCGCCCGCCTGCGAAGGCCAGCACCACCGCCAAAGCCACGGTTTGGGCGACGCCAAGCGCGGGCATGGCAGGAAACCAGATGATCTCGGGCGCAGGCCCCGCCGTCACGCCAAACAGCCGCGCAACGACAGTGGCCACCACCGCCACGCAGGCCACCCGCATATACTGCATGAAGGCCACCAGCCGCATATCCGCGCCATAAGCCCCCGACAGCAGCGTCATCGCGGCAGCAGCCCCGGGCGATGATCCCCAGATGGCGGTGGTGCCCGGCAGCGCGCCAGACCGCGCCAAAAGCCAGCCCAGCAGGGACGAGGCGAAGATGGTAAACAGCGTGCCTGCCACCACGATCGGCCAGTCTGCCGCCACCTCGGCCATCAGCGACAGCGGCAGCACCGAGGCCACCATCAGCCCGACCAGCCCCTGTGCGGCGGTCATCACAGGGGCAGGCAGGCTGACGCCATAGCCCTGCACCGCAAGGATAATCGCCGCGACCATCGGCCCGAGCAGCAAGGCGGCGGGCAGGTGCAGCAGCTCAAACCCGGCGGTGATCAGGGCCGACAGCAGCACCAGAACGCACCAGCGCAGCGCGCGGTTGGACGGGGATGGGGGCGGGGGCTGCGGTGACAAGGTCTGTCCTTTGGGCAGGCGTTGCGCCTTCCTACGCCGCGCACTGGGCAAGGGCAATGCACTGGACAGCGCCCGCCCTGCCTGCCAGTTTGGCGAAAACCGCCCGCAGTCAAGGCCCTTCGATGCAGCACACCGCCCCGCTTGATCCGGCAGCCGCGCACAGCGAACGCTTTGCGATCTGCGGCGATGTGGGCGCTGCGGTCTTTGCGCCTTGGATCACGCGCCATGCGCGCCGTCTTGGCCTGCGCGGCGCGATTTTGCGCCATGATGCCACGCGGTTGGAGATGGTTGTCACCGGCCTGCCCGACCTGCTGGATGCGATGGCGCTGGCCTGTAGCCTTGGCCCACGCGAGGTGTTGGTGGACCGGATTGATCGCGCGCCGATGCCCTTGCAAAACGCGAACGAATTTGCTTCGACTGCCGCTTAACATATGATCATATGCAGAAGGGGCGCTGATTTTTTGGGCATCTGCCGCGGTGCGGGCTGGGCTGCTTTGCAATAGCCCTTCCGCTATCGCAGCTTGGCATGACAAATCAGCGTCGGAATGTGGGGAAAACATGTCGATCTGGATTGCCAACGGTCTGTCGCAAGATTTGCCGCCGGGCGTTGTGATGGCCGGGGCTTGGCGGGGGGCCGAGCTTGCGATCTGGCGCAGCGCCTCGGGGCGGCTCTCGGCTTGGGGGGATCGCTGCCCGCATCGCGGAATGCGGCTGTCGCATGGGTTTGTGCGCGGTGAGACGCTGTCGTGCATCTATCACGGTTGGGTTTATGGCAGCGACGGCGGTTGTCGGAAGATCCCCGCGCATCCGGCGATGGTGCCCCCTGCCACGATCAAGGCCGAGGTTTATCAATGCGTTGAGGCGGGTGGGGTGATCTGGGTCGCCCCTGCGGCTGTTGAAAGTGACGCGCCCGATCTGGCGGGGCTGACTCCGGTGCGCTCGGTCACTTTGCGCGCGGATCGCGGCGCTTTGGCGCGGGTGCTGGCGGGGGCTGTGGCCGAGGGCGATCTGTGGCGGGTGCCTGCGCTGGGCGCGGTGCTGGCGCTGCAAGACCGGGCGGAAGGGCTTGGCCTGCACGCGCTTTGCCATGATGCTGCGCAGCGCGTGGCGGTCAGCCGCTGGTTGGACGGCGTGTTGCGGCTGGCGGAAGAGGGGGCTTTGGCATGATTGCGGCGGCGGTGCTGAACGAATGGTATCCGGTGGCGATGGCGGCGATGGTCGGGCCGTGGCCGGGGCGGGCCACCACGCTTTTGGGCCATGATATCAATGTGTTCTCGGAAGGCGACAAAATCATCGTGCGCGGCGCGGGCGGCGATCTGGCGGTGACGCTGGCCTATGGCCATGTCTGGGCCTGCCCCGGCACCCCGGCGCATGATCTGTTCCCGGTGCCAGAGGCCGCACAGCCGGGGCGGCGGCTGGTCGATTGCGGCGCGGTGCGGGTGAAATGCTCGCCGCTGCGGGCGGTCGAAAATTTCCTCGATATCGCGCATTTCCCGTTTGTGCATACCGACGTTTTGGGTGCTGAGCCGCACACCGAAGTGGGGCGATATGAGGTGCAAATCCGCGAGGACAGCGACGAGGTTTGGGCGACCAAGGTGCATTTCTACCAACCCCAAGCCGCGAAATCGGCGGCGGGGGGGATTGTGACGGAATATATGTATCGCGTCGCCGCCTCGACCTCGGCGGTGCTGTATAAAACCTGCCCGAACAACCCCGATGAATGGGACGTGATCGGGATTTTCGTGCAACCCCTGACCGAGGAGTTGTGCGAGGTCTGGCCGTGGATGGCGCTGTTCGATGACACCACGCCGCAGGCCGATCTGATCCAGTTTCAGCAGATGATCTTCCTGCAAGACCGCTCAATTCTGGAAAACCAGATCCCGCGGCTGTTGCCTTTGGACCCCGGCAAGGAGATTCCGACGCAGGCTGACCTCACATCAATCGCCTATCGCCGCTGGCTGAAACGCAAGGGGCTGACCTATGGCGCGCAGATGGTGGCGGCATGAAACTGTATGATTATGTGCTAAGCGCCAGTTGCTACAAAATCCGCCTGATGGCGGCGCTGATGGGCGTCAAGCTGCAGACCGAGGCGGTGGATTTCCACCCCGGTCGCGCGCATCGCAGCGCGGATTTCCGCAGCCTGAACCCCGCCGGAACGCTGCCGGTGCTGGTGGACGGTGATCTGGTGCTGACCGAAAGCACGGCGATGCTGGTGTATCTGGCACGGCCCGAATGGCTGGGGCAGAGCGCGGCAGAAGCGGCGCAAGTCCAGCAATGGCTGGCATTTTCGGCACGGCTGGGGGCCAGTTTGGGCATGGCGCGGCTGCATGACATGCTGCTTTATCCCGGCGATATTGATGCGTTCCGGCGCGCAGGCGTGGAGTGTCTGCGCGAGCTTGACGCGCATCTGACCGAGGCGCGCTTTGCGGGGCGCACCTATCTGGTGGGCGATACCCCCACCATCGCCGACATCGCCTGTTTTCCCAACGTGGCACTTGCCCCCGATGGCGGCGTTGGCCTCGACGATTACCCGTCGATCCGCCTGTGGTCGCGCGCCATCCGCGCCCTGCCGGGGTTCATCGAGATGCCCGGCATCCACCGCCTGCACGAGTTGAAACCCGCGCCCGAGGCCGTCCCACCGCTGGAGACGCTGCTATGAGCATCCTTCTGAAAAACTGCGCGGCGATTGTGCCCTCGGCATCCGATCTGGTGCTGGCGGGGCAGGATATGCTGATCGAGGGCAAGCAGATTGCCGCCATCGGCCCCAACCTGCACGCGCCGGGGGCCGAGGTGATCGACGCCTCTGGCTGGTTCATCTACCCCGGCTTGGTCAACACGCATCACCATTTCTTTCAATGCTTTGTGCGCAACCGCGCCGATCTGGATTGGACCAAAATGTCGGTGATCGAATGGCTGGACCTGATCTATCCGATCTTCTCACGCCTGACCGAGGATCAGTTTTACCACGCCTCTGTCGTGGCTCTGGCCGAGTTGATCAAACACGGCTGCACCACGGCGTTCGATCACCAATACAACTTTCCCCGCCACGCAGGCAGCCGCATCGTGGATCGCCAGTTTGAAGCCGCCGATCTGTTCGGCATCCGCTTTCATGCGGGCCGGGGCGGCAATACCCTGCCGAAATCCGAAGGCTCCACGATCCCCGATGAGATGCTGGAAACCACGGATGAATTCATCGCCGATTGCGCGCGGCTGATTGACGCCTACCACGATGCCAGCCCCTTCAGCATGCGGCAGGTGGTGGTCTCGCCCTGCCAGCCGGTGAATTGCTACAAGGATACCTTCGTGGAATCCGTGCGGCTGGCGCGTGACAAGGGCGTGTTCCTGCACACCCATGTCGGTGAGGGCGAAAGCCCGGTGATCGCGGCGCGCACCGGGCGCAGGACGGTGCAATACCTTGAGGAGATGGGATTTTCCGGCCCCGATACCTTCTATGCGCATTGCTGGGAATTGAGCCATGCCGAACTGGCGCGCATGGCTGCGACCAACACAGGCGTGTCGCATTGCCCCGAGCCTGTGTATCTGGTGGGGGCCGAAGTCACCGATATTCCAGCGATGCAGGCGATGGGCTTGCGGATTGGTCTGGGCTGCGATGGGGCTGCGTCGAATGACAATTCCAACCTGATGCACACCATCCATTCGGGTTACATGCTGCAATGTCTGGTCGCCAATACGCGCCAGCATCCCGTGCCGGAACCAAGCGCGTTCCTTGGCTATGCCACGCAGGGCGGCGCAGACCTTTTGGGCCGCCGCGACCTTGGCCGCCTTGCCCCCGGCATGGCGGCGGACCTGTTTGCCATCGACACCCGCCGTCTGGAATATGTCGGCACCCGGCACGATCCGGCCAGCCTGATCCCCAAGGTGGGCATCGGCCGCCCGGTTGATATGACGATGATCAACGGCCGTATCGTCTGGCGTGACGGCCAATTCCCCGGCCTTGATGAGCGCGATCTGTTCACAAAAGCCGAAGCATCCTTCCACTGCATCCTGTCCTGATCCCACAATCCCAAAGGAAACCCGATGACCCAAACCCGCCGCTCTTTCCTGAAAACCTCGCTTGCCGCCAGCACCGCCTTGGCTTTGCCGCTGCCCGCCTTTGCCGAAGGCGAAGTGCTGAATGTGGCCCTGATCGTGCCCTCGCCCGCAGCCGACGTCGGCTGGTCGCACACGCTGGAACTTGGCACCAAGGCGTTGGAGGCCGAATATGGTGACAAGGTCAAGGTCACGCTGCTGGAGAATATCGCCGAAGGCCCGGATGCCGACCGGATTATGAACAAGACCGTGGCCGACGGGAACACCTTCCTGATCCTCGGCTCGTTTGGCTATATGAACGGCGGGTTGAAACTGGCCAAGGCGCATCCGGAAGTGTCGATCCTGCATGCCTCGGGCTATCAGGTGGCCCCGAATTTCTCGCCGTTTGGCGCGCGCTATTATCAGGGCACTTACCTGATGGGGATGGCCGCGGCGTCCTTGTCAAAGTCGAAGAAACTCGGCTGCGTGGGGGCCTTTGCGATCCCCGAACTGATCACCTCGATCAACGCCTTCACCTTGGGGGCGCAATCGGTGGACCCAAGCATTGAGGTGTCGGTGGTCTGGGTGAACTCTTGGTTCGATCCGGCGTCGGAACAAGAGGCCGCCAAGGCGCTGCTGGCGCAGGGCTGCGATGTGGTGTTCTCGAACGCGCAGGACACGCCTTCGGTGGTGGCGGCGTGTGAAGAGGCCGGGGCCTATGTGTTCAACCTGAACTCGTCGATGAAAACCTATGCGCCGAAGAAATATCTGGGCGTGGTGGGCACCGACTGGGCGCCGTATTTCAAGGCATCCGTCGCCGCACATCTGGCGGGCACCTTTGCCGGGGCAAGCGCGTGGCTGGGCATGGCCGACAACTGCGTGTTTGTCGCCGACTGGAACCCCGATATTGCCCCCGATATGGTGGCGAAGATCGAGGCCGTTCACGCCACCCTGATGGACGGCAGCTTCAGCCCGTTCACTGGGCCTTTGACCAACCAAGACGGGGCCGAGGCTGTCGCTGCGGGTGTCACCTTGGGCGATGACGCGATCCTGTCGATGGATTGGCATGTCAAGGGCGTGACCACGCCGCTGCCGAAGTAAACCCATGGCCGCGCTGTTGTCTTTGCAAGCTGTGTCAAAGCGTTACGGCGCGGTGCAGGCCAATGCCGGGATCGACCTTGTGGTTGATCCCGGCTCGATCCATGCCATTCTGGGCGAAAATGGCGCGGGCAAATCCACGCTGATGAAGCTGATCTATGGCGTGGAATCCCCCGATGCCGGGGTGATGCTGTGGAAGGGCCAGCCGGTGAACCTTGCCAGCCCAGCCGAGGCGCGGGCGCATGGCATCGGCATGGTGTTTCAGCATTTCTCGCTGTTTGAAACGCTAAGCGTGGTGCAGAACATCGCGCTGATCGTGCCGGGCAAGCAGGCAGACCTCGCCCGCCGCATCCGGGCCTTGGGCGCGGAATTTGGCCTTGAGGTTGACCCCGAGGCGATGGTGCACGCGCTGTCGGTGGGAGAGCGGCAACGGGTGGAAATCATCCGTTGCCTGCTGCTGAACCCCGAACTGCTTATTCTGGACGAGCCGACATCAGTGCTGCCGCCGCAAAGCGTGGCGCGGTTGTTTGAGACACTCAGGGCCTTGCAGGCGCGCGGCATGGCGATCTTGTTCATCAGCCATAAACTGGAAGAAATCAAAGAGTTATGCGACACCGCCACCATCCTGCGGGGTGGCCGCGTATCGGGCCGTGTCGATCCGCGCGGCCATTCGGCCAAGGATCTGGCAACGCTGATGATCGGCCGCGCCATGCCGCCGCCGTTGCCTGCAACCGCGCAGGACCCGGGCGAGGCGTGGCTGGAACTGGCGGGGCTCAGCTATCGCAACGATGATCCGTTTGGCGTCTCGCTGCATGATCTGTCGCTACAGGCGCGCAGCGGCGAGATCGTTGGCATCGCGGGCATTTCCGGCAATGGCCAGCAGGAGTTGGCGGCGCTGATCTCGGGTGAAATCGCAGCGCAGGGCGCGGGGTTGCGGATGATGGGGCAGGGCGTGGGGCGTCTGGGCGTCGCCGCGCGCCGCCGTCTGGGCTTTGCCTTTGTGCCGGAAGAACGTTTGGGCCGCGGCGCTGTGCCGGAAATGTCTTTGGCCGACAACGCCTTGCTGACCGCCCATCGCGCGGGGCTGGTGGCGCGCGGCTTTATCCGTCGCGCGCCCGAGCGGGCCTTCACCGCCGCCATTATCACCCGCTATGACGTGCGCACGCCGGGGCCAGAGGCCGAGGCGGCGGCGCTGTCGGGCGGCAATCTGCAAAAGTTCATCATGGGGCGCGAAATGATGCTGGACCCCAAACTGTTGTTGGTGTCGCAGCCGACATGGGGCGTGGATATTGGGGCGGCCACCGAAATCCGCCAGCGCCTGATCGCGATGCGCAATGCGGGCGCGGCCATTCTGGTGATTTCCGAGGAGTTGGAGGAGTTGTTCCAGATCTGCGACCGCCTGCATGTGCTGCACAAGGGCCATCTGTCGCCGTCCCTGCCTGTGGCCGAGACCAATGCCGAGGCCGTGGGGGCCTATATGATCGGAAGTGCGGCATGAGGATCAGCTTTGTCCGCCGGGATCACGCCTCGCGCCCCGCCATGCTGCTGGCCCCGGTGGTGGCCTTTGCCTGCGCGATTGTGGCGAGCGTGATCCTGTTCACCGCCTTGGGCAAAGCCCCCGGCCAAGCCTTGTATTCGCTGCTGCTGGAGCCGTTTCTGACGTGGTATAACTTTTCCGAAGTCTTGCTGAAAATGGCCCCGCTGCTGCTGATTGCCCAAGGGCTTGCCATCGGTTTTCGCGCCAATGTGTTCAACATCGGGGCCGAGGGGCAGTTGATTATCGGAGCCATCGCGGCTTCGGCTTTACCGGTCTGGTATCCGCAGGGCGACAGCGCTTTGATGCTGCCTGCGATGCTGGTGATGGGGGCAGGGGCGGGGATGGCTTGGGCCGCGATTGCCGCCATGTTCCGCACAAGGTTCAATGCCAATGAGATTCTGGTGACGCTGATGCTGTCGCTGATCGCCGCGCAAGTGCTGAACTATCTGCTGCTGGGCCCGTGGAAAGACCCGCATGGCTTCAACTTTCCGCAAAGCGTGATGTTTCCCGATGCCGCCCTGCTGCCGATCCTGCTGCCGGGCACGCGGGTGAATATCTCGCTTTTGTTCGCGCTGGTGGCAAGCGTGTTGGCCTATGTGCTGATGCGCCACCGCTTTGCCGGGTTTCAACTGCTGGTGGGTGGGCTTGCCCCCCGCGCGGCTCGCTATGCCGGTTTCAGTGAGGCCCGTGCCATTTGGCTAAGCCTGCTTTTGGGTGGGCTTGCGGCAGGGCTGGCGGGGGCTGCGGAGGTGGCGGGGCCGCTGGGGCAGTTGCAACGCTCGGTTTCCCTTGGCTACGGCTATTCCGCGATCATTGTGGCTTACTTGGGCGGGTTGAACCCTTTGGGCATTGTGGTGTCGGCCTTTGTGATGTCGGTGATTTATATCGGCGGCGACAATGCGATGGTGTCGGCGGATTTGCCGGTGGCCGCCGTCTGGGTGTTTCAGGGCCTGCTGCTGTGCTTTTACCTCGCCGGCCTGACCTTCATCCGTCACCGTGTCAGCTTTAGTCGCAAGGCCCTGCCATGAACGCTGTTGATTTCATTCTGGCGGGTATGCTGGCCGCCGCCACGCCGATGTTGCTGGCGGCCTTGGGCGAGATGGTGGTGGAGCGATCCGGCGTGTTGAACCTTGGGCTGGAGGGGATGATGGCCCTGGGTGCGGCTTTGGGGTTTATCACCACCTACAGCACGGGCAGCCATGCCTTGGGCTTTGTGGTGGCGGCGTTGGGCGGGGCGGCGCTGTCGCTGCTGTTTGCGCTGATCGTGCTGGGGTTTGTCGCCAATCAGGTGGCGGCGGGGCTGGCGATCGGGATTTTGGGCACCGGGCTGTCGTCGCTGTTTGGCAAGAATTTTGAAAGCCTGACGATTGACGGTTTGCCGAAGCTGGCGCTGCCGGGGCTGTCTGATCTGCCGGTGGTGGGGGTGTTGTTTGTGCAGGATGCGGTGGTCTGGGCCACCGCTGTGCTGGCGCTGGCGATCTGGGCGGTGATGACCCATTCGAAACTTGGCCTGATCATCCGCGCGGTGGGCGAGAACCCGCATGCGGCCCGCGCAATTGGCTTTGGGGTGCTGCGGGTGCGCTGCGGCGCGATTGCGTTTGGCGGCGCGCTTGCGGGCATCGCCGGGGCTTATGCGTCAACGGTTTACACGCCGCTGTGGGCCGATGGCATGATCGCCGGGCGCGGCTGGATCGCGCTGGCGCTGGTGGTGTTTGGCACCTGGATGACGGGCCGGGTGGTGTTTGGCGCGGTGCTGTTTGGTGCGTTGTCGCTGGGCGAGTTGACCACGCAAGCGGCGGGGGTGAACATCCCCTCGCAACTGTTGGCTTGCGTGCCCTATGTCGTGACGATTTTGATGCTGGCGGTGATTTCCTCGAACCGCAGGCGGATGCGGCTGAACACGATTGCCTCACTCGGCCAGCCGTTCGAGCGTTGATGCGGGCGGGGGTTTTGCCAACCCCCGCACCCCCGCTTGGTGACCGTTCTGAAGTCGTCTCGTTTGTGGCAGACCCCGGGGGCTCGCCCCCGGACCCCGAGGATATTTGAGAACGGATGAAACGCGGCGCTATTCGAAGGGTTCGTAGTGCGGGTTCGCTGTGGGCGGGGCTTTGGCCGCTTGGCGGGCGAGGATTTCGACAAAGCTGCGTCCGGTCTTGATCTCGGCGTGCAGCACCACTTGGGCTGCGGCGCGGGCATCTTCTCCGGCGTCATGGTGGTGGAACTGCAGCGACAGCGCGGTTTTCAGATGGCCCAAACCGTGGCCGCCACGGCCCTTGAACTCGGGCCAGGCGCGGCGGGCGATGGTGACGCTATCGACCCAGTGCAGGCTGGGCACATCGAGGCCATGCCAGCCGCAAGCCGCCGCCACCGCGCGTTCGTCAAAGCGCGAGTGTTGCACCATGGGTTGCTGCGCCATCAGGGGCGCAAGGGCTGCGATCACTTCGGGAAACAGCGGGGCGTCGCGCACCATCGCCGCGTCAATGCCATGCAGTTGGGTGTTGAAGGGCGAGAACGCCTCTGCGGGGTTTACCAGCAGGCTGAAGTTGTCGATCTGCCCCCAGTCATCGACGCAGGCAAAGCCCATCTGGCAGATGCTATGCGCGTTGCGGTTGGCGGTTTCGACATCAAAAGCGATGAAGCGATAGGGCGGGCGCAGGCGTTCTGGCAGCAGCGGGTGGGGCAGCAGCGGGTGGGGCGGCAGCACGGGCGTCAACTGCCGCGATAGGTCGAATAGGCGAAGGGCGAGATCAGCAGCGGCACATGGTAATGTGCCTCGGCATCCGCCACGCCGAAGCGGATCGGGATTTCATCCAGAAACAGCACCTCGGCACTGGTCTGACCCGTGCTGCGCAGGTAGTTGCCCGCGCAAAACACCAGCTCATAGCTGCCCGCCGTCAGCGCCTTGCCTTCCAGCATGGGCGCATCGGTGCGGCCATCGGCGTTGGTCACGGTCTCGGCAATCTTCTTGTGGCTGTTGCCGCCGACCCGGTAGAGCATGATCTTCACCCCCGCCGCAGGCTTGCCGCGCGCCGTATCCAGCACATGCGTTGTCAACTTGCCCATCATCGCCCCCGTTTTCTGCCGCGCGTATTTCTGCCAACCTAGCCAAACTTGCCCCTTGCCGCAGCCCCTGCCAAGCCGCAAAACTCCTTTCGGGATTATTTGATAAAACCTTTAGGATCTTCGATATAGTTTCGCCGAAGAAGAAGGAGAGTTTGATGCCCCGCTACCCCCGTGATTTCCGTGGCTACGGCCCCGATGCCCCTGATGCGGCCTGGCCGGGCGGTGCCAAGATCGCGGTGTCGGTGGTGTTGAACTACGAAGAGGGCGGCGAGAACAACATCCTGCACGGCGATGGCAGCTCGGAAGCGTTTTTGTCCGATATTGCAGGGGCTGCGCCTTGGCCCGGTCAGCGCCATTGGAACATGGAATCGATCTACGATTACGGCGCGCGCGCGGGCTTCTGGCGGTTGCACCGGCTGTTCACCGGCATGGAGATTCCGGTGACGATCTACGGTGTGTCCACCGCTTTGGCGCGCAACCCCGAGCAGGTGGCCGCGATGAAGGCCGCCGGGTGGGAGATCGCGTCGCACGGGCTGAAATGGGTCGATCACCGCGACATGCCCCTTGCAGAGGAGCGTGCCCAGATCGCAGAATCCATCCGCCTGCACACCGAAGTCGTAGGCACACCCCCGCGCGGCTGGTACACCGGGCGCTGCTCGGTCAATACCGTCGATCTGACCGCCGAGACCGGGCAATTCGACTGGATTTCCGACACTTACGACGACGATCTGCCCTATTGGCGCGAGGTCGGCGCGCGTGATCAGTTGGTGATCCCCTACACGCTGGAAGCCAACGACATGCGCTTTGCCACAGCGCCGGGTTACATCGAGGGCCAGCAGTTCTTCCAATACCTGAAAGACAGCTTTGACACCCTTTATGCCGAGGGCTGCGAGGGCCGCGCGAAGATGTTCTCGATCGGTCTGCACTGCCGCCTGATCGGACGCCCGGGCAAAATCGCAGGGCTCAAGCGCTTCCTCGACTATGCAAAATCCCACAATGACGTGTGGTTCCCCCGCCGGATCGAGATCGCCGAACATTGGGCAAAAACCCATCCGCACAAACGCTTCGCACGGCCTTCTCAGATGACACGCGAAGCTTTCGTTGCGGCTTATGGTCCCATTTTCGAACATTCACCCTGGATCGCCGACCGCGCCTTCGATCTGGAACTTGGCCCCGCCCATGACAGCGCCACAGGCCTGCACAACGCGCTCGCCCGTATCTTCCGCTCAGCCAGCCCCGCAGAACGCTTGGGCGTGCTGCAAGCCCACCCCGATCTTGCCGGCAAACTCGCCGCCGCCAAACAACTGACCGCGGCATCCAGTGCCGAGCAGGCCAGCGCAGCCCTCGATGCGCTGAGCGATGCCGAGCGTGCCGCGTTCCAAAGCCTGAACGCGGCTTATGTCGCCAAACACGGGTTCCCCTTCATCATCGCCGTGCGCGATAACACCAAGGCCAGCATCCTTGCGGCTTTTCACGCCCGCATCGCGCATGACACCGAAACCGAACTGCAAACCGCCTGCATGCAGGTCGAACGTATCGCCGAACTCCGCCTGAAGGACATCCTGCCATGACCGCTTACTACTCCCCCCCCGGTGGGTTGCCCGCGCAAACCACGCTGATGACCGGCCGCGCGGTGTTCACCGACGCCTATGCCTTCATCCCGAAGGGCTGCTTTTCCGATATCCTCACCAGTTATCTGCCGGGCTGGCGCGGCACCAAACTGTGGCTGATCGCGCGGCCGATGTCGGGGTTTTCCGAAACCTTCAGCCAATATGTGATGGAGGTGCAGCCGGGCGGCGGCTCTGACGCCCCCGATGCCGAAACCGGGGCCGAGCATTTCCTGTTTGTCACCGGCGGCCTGATCACCCTCACCATCGACGGTGTCGGCTATGAGATGGACGCAGGCGGCTACGCCTTCATCCCGCCGGGCGCGAAATGGCAGCTTCTGGCCGAAGGCACCGAACCCGCCCGCTTCCACTGGCTCCGCAAACTGTATGAACCCGCGCCGGGCGTCGCGATCCCGCCCGCCTTCGTGATCAACGAAAAGGATGTCGCACTCAGCATGATGCCCGACACAAACGGCGTCTGGGGCACCACCCGCTTTGTCGATCCGACCGACGTGCGCTACGACGCCCATGTCAACATCGTCACCTTCCAGCCCGGCGGCGTGATCCCGTTTGAAGAAACCCATGTGATGGAGCACGGGCTTTACGTGCTGGAAGGCAAAGCGGTTTACAAACTGAACAAGGATTGGGTCGAGGTTGAGGCCGGCGATTTCATGTGGCTGCGCGCCTATTGCCCGCAAGCCTGCTACGCCGCAGGGCCGGGCCCTTTCCGCTACCTTCTCTACAAGGATGTGAACCGCCACGCCAACCTGCGCGGGCCCGGCGGCTATCGCCCGACGCGTTGAAGCAAATTTGACTAAAATTTGTTTCATCCGTTTCTAAATATCCCACGGGGAGCGCGAGGGGTGTGAAACCCCTCGCTTCGCCGCAAGCCCAAGGCGCACCATGCAGACGATCCACCCCGAACCCCTCACCGCCGCCGCCTTCGCCGCGTTCGGCGATGTGCTGGACGCCACAGGCGATTTCCGCCTGATCAATGACGGCATGTGCCAACGCCACCACGACCGCGCCCGCCTCGATTTCGCGCCCGAGGTCAGCCCCGACAACCGCGCAGGCCTGTCGATCTTTAACGCCGTCCCGCGCGGGCTTCCCTACAGCTTTGATCTGATCGAGCGTCACCCCGAAGGCAGCCAGGCCTTTATCCCGATGACCCAGCATCCGTTTCTGGTGATTGTGGCTGCCAGCCCCAATGACAAACCCCGCGCCTTCCTGACCAATGGCGCGCAAGCGATCAACCTGCACCGCGGTATCTGGCACGGCGTACTTACCCCACTGCACGCCCCCGGCCTGTTCGCCGTGGTGGACCGTATCGGCCCATCAGCCAACCTTGAAGAACACCGCTATCTGCAACCCTGGACAGTCACGCCCGCGTAGGGTGCGTGCTCGCACGCACCGCGCACCCCCCCGCCTCATGTTCCCCGCCGCCCCGGATGTGATCGGGGGCCTCATGCCAGTTCAGCAGATAACAGCACGCCGCCTAATCCCCCTCAAACCGCCGCGTGAACCGCTCCCCGTTGAACGTGTGGGTGCAGCAGGCGCAAAACGGCATCATGTCATCCACCGTCAAATCGGGTGCGACCTTTTCCAACTGGTTCGCTGCATTGACCCGCAAGCCACTGAAATAGCTGCTTTCACCGCAGCGTATGTAATCCTGCTCGTCCTCTTTGCGCAAAGCCACCATCTCGAAAATCGGATCGGGCCGGTCCAGCCGCGCCACGGCTTCGGCATGAACCGCATCCCAATCCTGCCCGACTTTCGACAGTAAAAACCGATAAAGCGGCGTGTAATCCAGCCCATGCCGATGCCCCGGATGCATCGAGCCACGAACAGCCTCGCTGGTCTTGGTGGCTTTGGTATTGCGCGCCCACCGCGCTTCGCCGCCGCCGTGATGCACGCCATGCGTCCGGGTGTTCACGCGGCGATACAAAGGCTCCTTCTGCCCCCTCATTGCCTAAAGCTTGATATCATAAGTCACCCATTTCGCCTTCTCGGCCACCCGATCATACAGGCCCCGGGCGCGGTAGTTGTCCTCGGCGGTGATCCAGCGGATCAGCGTCCAGCCCCGCGCGCGGCCCATATCGGCCACGCCCTGCACCAAAGCCTCTGCCGCACCCGTGCCCCGCGCATCCGGCCCCACGAACAGATCATCCAGAAACCCGCCCACACTTGCCGACAAGGGCCGCGCGAAGGCACGGTAATGCGCAAGGCCCACCACCACGCCGTCAACTTCGGCCACAAGGCCCTCGGTGCCATGGCCTGCGTCCATCAGCCAGCCCCAGACGGTCGCCCGCATCGCATCGGTCTGCGCCACACCGTAAAACGCCGCATAGCCTGCGTAAAGCGCGGCCCAGGCCGCCCGATCTTTCGCCTCCACAGCCCGCACAATCATCGTGTTTCTCCCCATCCCATGTCGCCGGAAGCCTAGCCAACTTGGCGCATCCCCGCTAGCCTTTGGCCATGAAATTGCTCAGCTATAACATCCAATACGGCTTTGGCGCAGACGGCCAGTATGATCTGTCCCGCGCCGCACGCGTCATCGACGGCGCTGATATCATCGCGCTGCAAGAGGTTGAACGCCACTGGTCGCGCAGCGGGCATGACGACCAGCCCGCCCTGCTGGAAGCGATGCTGCCGCAGTATTACACCGCCTATGGGCCTGCGTTTGACATGGACGCGTCAACCACCGACGGTGCCCGCGTGATCAACCGCCGCCGCCAGTTCGGCACGATGATCCTGTCGCGCTGGCCGATCGTCTGGACCCGGCTGCACCTGTTGCCAATGCGGCGGATGATCACGCCCTTGAACACCCAGAACCCCGCGCTTGAGGCGCTGATCATAACCCCGCTTGGCCCGATCCGGGTGCTGTCCGTTCACCTTGCCCATGTCGGGGTCGAAGAACGCCTAAGCCAGATCGACCACCTGCTGCATCTGCATGCCAAGGTGCCGCACACTGGCGGGCCGTGGAGTGGCTGCGATGACGAGCCATCGCGCAACTGGACGCAAAGCCAACCCGAACCGCCCGCGCCACAAACCGCGATCTGGATGGGCGATTTCAACAGCGAACCGGGAAGCGTTGAGCACGCCCGCATCACCGGCCAGTCGCCCTACCACCCCGGCGCTGTCTATGCGGGCGGCCTTGTGAACGCGGTGGCGCATCTGGGCCAAACCCTTCACACGCATGAGAAAATCATCGCCGGAAACACCCGCCTGCGCCAGTTGGACCACTGCTTTGTCACCGGCGATCTTGTGCCGCATCTGCGCCGGGCCTGGACGGATAACACCGAAATCGCCTCGGATCATCATCCGCTGTGGGTGGAGATGGAGGCGGCCAAGCCGAGTTAAAACGCTCTGGGAGAGCGTTTTTCGGCTTGTTGCGCAAAGGCGGCACGCCGTCGCGCAAGGGGCGTCGTGCCACAAACCGACGTTTCAGAAATCGGGGCGCGCCTGACTGGGCGGGCGCGGTAACGCGCCTGCCGGGGGCAGGCAGGCGCGGCCCGATTTGGCGCGGGCCAAATCGGGCAAGTGGCCTAAAGTCGCGCCAAAACCCCCTCAAACGCCGCGATGAAATGATCGACATTGGCCTTCGAGAACATCAACGGCGGCCTGATCTTCAGCACATTCGAGCGTGGCCCGGTGGCCGAGATCAGCACCCGCGCCTCGCGCAACCCATTGACAATCCGCGCGCAACTCGCGGCATCTGCCTCCAGCGGCCCGCCCGCGACAATCTCTTGCCCCAGAAACAACCCCGCCGCCCGCAACGGCCCAAGGCAATCAAACCGCCCCGCCAGCCCCCGCAGGCTATCGGCGAAATACCCGCCCACCACGCGGGCGTTTTCCTGCAAGCCTTCGGATTGAACCACCTCCAGCACCGCCATCGCCGTCGCCGCCGCCACCGCATTGCCGCCGAACGTGTTGAAATAGCGCGCTTTTGCGCCAAAGGCCGCGATCACCCCCGGCTGCATCACCAGCCCCGCCACCGGATAGCCATTGCCCATCGGCTTGCCCAGACTGACCATATCGGGCACCAGCCCATGCCGCTGAAAGCCCCACATCGTGTCGCCACACCGCCCGAACCCCGGCTGCACCTCATCGGCGATGAACACGCCCCCCGCCGCCCGGATCGCCGCCACCGCAGGTGCGAGAAACCCCGCAGGCCCCTCAAACACCCCATCGGATGAGAAGATCGTATCGACGATCAGCCCCGCAGGCTTGATGCCATGCCGCAGCATGTCGTCAATCGCCGCCTGCACTTCGGCGGCGAATGCAGCCCCCAGATCGCCCGCCATTCGCAACGGATCGGGGGCCTTCACGGTGCGCACATGCTCGCCCAGAGCCACGCCCTCACCCAAACTCGGCGACATCCCCGCAATCGCGTAAGTGACCCCATGATAAGCGTTTTCCGTCACGATAAACCCGGTGCCGCCAGTATGGGCGCGGGCAATCCGAAACGCCAGATCATTGGCTTCCGACCCGGTGCAGGTGAACATCACATGGCTCAACGCGCCCGGAAACGTCGCCAGCAACCGCTCGGCATAATCCAGCACCGCGTCGTGCAGATAGCGCGTGTGGCTGGACAGGATCGCCGCCTGCCGCGCCGTTGCCGCCACCACGGCGGGGTGACAATGGCCCACGCTTGCGACGTTGTTATAGGTATCCAGATAGGCATTGCCGTCGCCATCATAAAGCCAAACGCCCTCACCGCGCACCAGATGCACCGGGGTTTCATAAAACAACCGATACGCAGGCCCCATCGCGCGGGCGCGCCGCGCCACCAGCGCCTGATCCTCGGGCGAGAGTGATCCGCGCCCCGGCACATAGGCGTTCACCATGGTTCCGTCGTTTTTCATAGGGCCTCCAAGGCGTTAAGCATGTCGCCGCGCGGCACGGCAGCCAACGCGGCCAGCCCCGCGCGGGCGGTGGCGACGTTGCGCAGGATATAGGCGGCATTGCCCGGATAAGCGCGCGCGCGGGCCGAGGCGATGGTCAGCGTGGTCAGCATCCGCGCAGCCACCAGATCGGGAAACAGCCGCGCTTCGGCAGGCGTCAGCGGCAGCACCGCATGATAGGCGCGGGCAAAGTTCAGCACACTGTCCAGCGGATGCGCGGCGTCGATGCAGTAAGACGCCGCAATCGCCGCATCGCACACCAACGGCGTATGCACCATGTCGCCAAAATCCAGCACGCCCGCAATCTCGTCGGGATTATCGGGCAAGACCAGCACGTTATGCGGGTTCAGATCGTTGTGCACCACCTGCCAGCGCAGGCTTGGCAACTGCGGTGCCAGCGCGTCAAACCGCGCCAGCGCCGCTTGCGCCAGCGCCTGCATGTCATCCGGCACCGCAGGCAACATCGGGCGCAGGGCGCTGGCCTGCTTGATATCCCATTGCAGCACGTAATCGGCGGCGGGATGCGCGAACCCGGCCAGCCCTTGCGTCAACCGCGCCGCCATCCGGGCCATCGCGCGGGCTTGGGCGGGGGTTGCGGGCGTCAGGTGCTGCGGCGTGCCTTCCAGATAGGTCAGCAGCCGCAAGGTGCCGTGAGGGGTGGCAACCTCGGTCGCCCCCGTGCGCGTGGCGATCACCCGTGGCACCGGCAGGTCTGAGCCTTGCAGATGCAGCAGCGCCTTGGTCTGAAAATCGGTGACTTCGGGCGGCTCGGCGGGGTTGGCGAGTTTCAGCACATACGACTGCCCCGCAGCGCTGATCCGCATGTTCAGATCGCGCTCGGATGTCAGCCGCTTCAGCGCGCCTGTGACGCCGAAATGCACCTGCGCAAGCTGCAAAGCCGCATCATCGCTCAGCGTGGGCGGGGCCGAGGACAACACCTCGCCCAGGGCGGTTTTGTTCATGGCAGGTCCGATGCGGCAGGTCTGGTCTTGGGTGCCCGCATCAGGCCTTTCCGGGCCGGAACTGTCAAGCGCCGCGCTCCGATTTTACCGGTGTCCGCGTGGTGGGAAGCGCCGGGTGGGGCGGGGTGGTGTGGTTAACAATTGGTGAACGACATTTCCCAAGTGCTTGAAATCGCACGGGGCAAATCCGGTCCCCGCTTGGGACCATGGCTTCACCCCACCCCCAAGGCCCCCACTCCAAGGCCCCCAACCCCAAGACCCTTGCCGCCGCCCCCGCTTGCACTATCCTTGCCACAATCAAGGAGCCGCCATGCCCCCCATCCTTCCCGCCAGCTTTCCCCCCATCCTGATCGCCGCCCACGGCCAGCCATCAGACCCAGCACCCGCGAGCGCCGAACTCGCCCGGCTGGCGGCCGAGGTGGCCAGCCTGCTGCCCGGCCAGATCGTGACCTCTGCCACCCTGGCCGAATCCGAGGCACTGGCGCAAGCCATCGCGCGCCTTGGCCCCGGCGGCCTGCTGTTTCCGATGTTCATGGCCGGGGGTTGGTTCACCCGCACCCATCTGCCCGCCCGCCTGACCGCCGCAGGCGCGCAGGGCTGGCAAGTGCTGGAACCGCTCGGCTGCCTTGCCACCCTGCACGACCTTGCCGTGCAGGTGATCGCCCAGACGCGGACAAGCCATCCCGGCCCGGTGGTTCTGGCCGCACATGGGTCATTCAAAAGCAGCGTGCCCTCGGATATCGCCCAGCACTTGGCCGAGAAAATCCGCGCAGCACTCGGCTGCGAAGTGATCGCCGCGTTCATCGACCAGACACCGCAACTGGCCGATCTGCCCCCGCTTGGGAAGGATTCGGTCTGCCTGCCCTATTTCGCAGCCAGCGGCGGCCATGTCACCACCGACATCCCCGCAGCCCTCGCCCAGGCGGGCTTCAAAGGCACCCTGCTGCCCGCCCTCGGCCTGCGCCCGGAAATCCCCGGCCTGATCGCACAAGCCCTGCGCAGCCCAAGCCCGGTTTGCACGCAAGAATGTCGCTATAAACGCGGCTGAGGCGGCCCCTTGCGCAGACCGAAGCAGCCTCCGGCGGGGATATTTAGGCAGAGAGGATGACCAAAACCCGTCAACTTCATCTTGGCCTAAATACTCCCGCGCGGAGCGCAGCCGACCTGTCCGCCCTCAGACCGTGTGCAGGTAAAGGTCGAAATCGACCTCTGACACCGTCCGCATCACCCGGGCATATTCCGCCGCCTTGATCGCGCAGAAGGTGCGGTGCATGTCCTCGCCCAACGCCGCCTTCAGGAAATCCGACGCTTTCGCGGCCTCGATCGCCGAGCGCCAATCCACCGGGATCGGCGGCGCGTCGCTTGCATCGGTATAGCCGTTGCCGGTGGTTTCGGGGCCGGGGTCCATCCGGTGCGCAAGGCCGTGGCGGATACCGGCCAGCACGGTTGCCGCCACCAGATAGGGCTGCGCATCGACACCCGCCGGGCGGTGCTCGATCCGCCGCGCGCGGATATCGCCTGCCGGGATGCGCAATGCGACCGAGCGGTTGTTCACCCCCCAGGTCGGGCTGACCGGCGCGTAGGAGTTTGAGGCAAACCGCCGCCATGAATTCGCGTGCGGCGCGAAGATCAGCATGGATTCGGCCATCGTGGCGCGCAACCCGCCCAAGGCGTGCAGGATGGTGGGGTTATAATGCCCCTCGACATCCTCGATGAACACGTTGCGGCCCGCGTCATCCAGCATCGAGACGTGGAAATGCATCCCCGATCCGGCGTAATCCTCGTTCGGTTTCGCCATGAAACAGGCGGTGACACCGTGCTGGCGCGCGTGGTAGCGCACCATCCGTTTCAGCCGCAAAAGATCATCGGCGGCCTGCATCACATCCTCGCGGTAGTGCAGCGTCAGCTCATACTGCCCCGGCGCGAATTCGGAAATCAGCGTTTCCGCCTTGATCCCGGCCTTGGCGGCATCGGCATAGACATCGTTGAACAAGGGCAACATGCCGTGCAACTGATCGACCGAATAGACGTCGGTTTTGCTGTTGCGCCGCCCGTCGAGCACATCGCGCGCGGGAACCATCTTGCCATCCGGGCCGCGTTCATTTTGCAGCAGGAAAAACTCCAACTCGAACGCGCCCGCCGGATGCAGGCCTTCGGCGGCCAGCGCATCAACTTGCCGCTGCAAGGCGTGGCGTGGATCGCTGCTCATCGGGGTGCCGTCAAGGTTATAGACGCACATCAGCACCTCGCCACGCGGCGGGTTGCTGGCGTGGATCGGGCGCAGGGTGCCGGGCAGGGGCCAGGCACGGCGGTCGCCATCGCCTTCGTCCCAGATCAGCCCGGTTTCATGCACATCCTCGCCGCAGATATCCAGACCCAGGATCGAGATCGGCAGATGCCGCCCGGATTTGAACATGCCCAGCAATTCATGCCGGCGGATGATCTTGCCGCGCCCGATGCCATTGGCATCATGCAACACGATATCAAAGGCTTCGATCTCGGGGTGCGCATCAAGAAAGGCTTCGGCCTCGGCTGTGGTGGAACCGGAAGGGCTGGTCAGGGTCATGGTCATCTCAAAACAATTCGGACAGGATTTCATCAAACGCGGCAATCAGGCGATCCACCTGCCGCTTTTTGGTGGCGGGGCTGATCAGCATCATGTTGTGGAACGGCGCGATCAGGCAGCCGCGATTAAGCAGCGCCACATGCAGCGCAGATTCCACGCTGGGCTGATGTGCCAAAGCGGCGTCAGTGCCGTTGTGCAACGGGCCGGGGGCGCAGATGAATTCCACCCGCGCGCCGACGCGCACCACATGCCAAGGCGCCTTGTGGCGGGTGATGGATTTGGCAAGGCCGCTGGCAAGACGGTCGGCCAGCTTTTCCATATGGGCGTAGTTTTTCGCCGTCATCACCTCGGCCAATGTGGCTTTCAGGCAGGCAAACTGCATCGGATTGGCCGACAGCGTGGTGCCCATACCGGAATGGCCGGGCGCGCGGGCCTCGTTTGCGGCGGCGTAGCGGGCGGCCACTTCGGGGGAGAGCCCCCAGACAGCGGTGGGCATCCCGCCCGCCACGCATTTGCCAACCACGAAAACATCGGGTTGCAAGCCATGCACGCCCGTATAGCCGCCCAAACCACTGGAGATCGTATGCGTCTCATCAATCATCAGCAGCGCGCCATACTTCAACGACAGCGCGCGCAGGCCCGCATGAAAGCCCGGATCGGGCAGCACCATGCAGGAATTGGTCATCACAGGCTCGGTCAGGATCGCCGCGACATCGCCCTTGGCCAAAGCCGCCTCAACCCCGGCCAAGTCATTGAATTCGCAGGCCACCGCACCAAGCGTCAGGTCGGCCACTTGCCCCAGCAGGCCCTGGCGGTTCTGCGTTACACCATTGGAAAGCTCGACCATCGCGTCGTCCACCGTGCCATGGTAGCAGCCGTTGAACACAAGGATTTTCGCGCGCCCCGTGACGGCGCGCGCCACCCGGATGGCAAAGCGATTGGCATCGGTGGCGGTGGTGGCAATCTGCCAGCGAAAATCGCCAAACCGCGTGGTCAGCAGGCGGCCTGCGTCGAGTGCATCCTCGGAGGGCAGCATATAGGTCAACCCGCGCCCAGCTTGACGGCGGATCGCCTTGGCCACCGGGGCAGGCGAGTGGCCGAACATGCTGCCGGTGTCGCCCAAGCAGAAATCGTCAATCTCATAGCCGTCGATATCGGTGATCCGCGCGCCCTTTGCCTTTGTGATCAACGGCAAATGCGGCATCGGCCAGTCTTTCATCCAATGCAGCGGCACACCATCAAGAAAAGCCTCCGCCCCGTGATCCAGTGCCGCAAGCGCCTTCGGGCGGCCCTGCGCAAAGCGCTTGGCCTCGCGCACGCGCAGCTTTTCCAGACGGTCGCGGCGCATACCGGCGATCAACGTGTCGGGCAAGGATTCGGACATGGGGCTGCACCTTTCAGAAGATGCCGCCTTATGCCAAATAATTTGATCAAAAGAAAGGGGCGCGACTGCCAAGCCGAAATCGGAATTCGCGCGAATTCCGTGCACGATTTTCGCGCGAAAATCGGCTACTTTGCCACCCGCACCTCGATCATCCTTGCGCCGGTATGCGGCTGCACCAGTGCCGCGTGCAGCGCTTCGGGGTCGAGCGTGACGGATGCAAACGGCAGATCACACGCGGCGGCAAAGGGTTTCATGTTCAGGGGCGAGGGCGCGCAGCCGATCACTTCGGTATTCGCGCCGCGCATCGCATCGGCGATCTCGCCGAAGGCCGCGTTGTTCCATACGACATAGGTGATGGGCAGGCGCTCATCGACCGCGGTGCGCAACTCGCCGGGGCTGAACTGCAAGCCGCCATCGCCGATCAGGCAGACCACCTCTGCCCCCGGTGCGGCCAGCGCGGCACCCACCGCAGCGCCCGGGCCATAGCCTAACGCGCCAAAGCCGGTGGCGGCGTTGAAAAAGCCGCCCGCGCGGTCGTGGTCGTAATAAAGGTTCGCGGCATAGATCGCTTGTGTGCTGTCGCCCACGATCAGCGCCCCCGGCATCGCGCGGCGGATGGTTTCGACCATATCCAGCCGCCCCGGCATCAGCGCGTCCAACTCGGCGAGTTCCGCCCGCGCCGCCTGACGCGCAGCCGAGGCGCGCGCGGCACCTTGCGCCGCTCTCGCGCCAACCAGCGGCAGCAGCGCCGCCATCACCGCGCCCGCATCTCCGTGCAGCGCCACGCCTGCCTTGTGCCGCGCCAGTTGCCGCGCGCAAATGTCCACCCGAATCATTCCCGACACATCCGGAAATCCGCCGCGCACATACATATCGTAATCGGTCGGGCCAAATTCGGTGCCGATCGCCAGCACCTGATCGGCCTGCGCCAGCAGCGCGCGCGGGGCATCAAGGCTGGGCGAGGCCGGAACCACCAGCGGATGCGCGTGCATCATGCCGCGCGCGTTCACCGTCTGGATCACCGGCGCGTCCAGCTTTTCGGCCAGCGCCTGCAACGCCGCCTCTTGCCCGCGCGCGCCGCCGCCCGCAAGGATCACCACCGATTGCGCCGCGTTCAACCGCGCCACCGCAGCGCCGATATCCGGCACTGCCGCCACGGGCAGGGCGGTTGGGGCGGGCAAAGCCTCGCACTCCAGCGGCATCACGTCGGTCGGCACCTCAAGATGCACTGGGCCGGGACGCCCGGTTGCCATGGTTGCAAACGCCCAGTCGAGCGCGGGGCCGACATCTGACGCAGACAAAATCTGCCGCGTCGGGCACAGCGGGCGCACCATCGCCGCCTGATCGGGCAACTCGTGCAGCAAGCCCAGGCCCAAGCCCAAAGAATCGCGCCGGTTGACGCCCGAAATCACCAGCATCGGCACCGAATCTGCCGCCGCCTGGCCCATCGCGGTCAGCGCGTTCAAAATCCCCGGCCCGGTGATCACCAACGCCACGCCGGGCTTGCCCGACACCCGCGCATAGCCGTCGGCCATGAAGGCGCAGCCCTGTTCGTGCCGCGCGGTGACATGGCGGATCGGGCTGCCGGACAACCCGCGATACATCTCAACCGTGTGCACGCCGGGGATGCCGAAAATCACCTCGACCCCGCGCGCGGCCAAGCCTTCGACCAAACGCTCGCCCACCGTTTTCATGCGGCTATTCCCTGCTTCAAAGCGGCATGGCGCGCGATGCGGGCGCAGGCCTCGGCCACCAGCGCGTCGTCTTGCGTCAGGCTGATCCTGATCCAACCGGACAGCGCCGCGCCAAAGCTTTCGCCCGGCATCACCGCCACGCCCTGCTCGGCCAGCAGGCTTTGCGCAAAGCACTCGCCGCTAAGACCGGTGGCGTTGATGTTCACCACGGTGAACATGCCCGCGTCAGGCTTGTGCACGGCCAAGCCATTCACGCCGTGCAGTTTATCATAAATCAACGCGGCGCGGCGGGCGAAGCGGGCAGCCATCCCCCCCGCCACTTCCGAAGGCGCCGAGACCGCCATCGCTGTCATATCCGCAATGAAGGGTTGGTTGCCAAACAGCATGGTTTCGGCCACGGGCAGCAGCCGCGCCGAGAACTCTTGCGGCCCCACGCACCAGCCCGAGCGGAAACCGGGTGCCGCGTGCGATTTTGAGATCGAGGCCGTCACCACCACCCGATCCGCCAGATCGGCGTTGTCCAGCGGCGAGGCGAAAGTGCCACCTTCGAACACCAACTCTTCATAGACCTCGTCGCTAAGAATCCACAGATCGTGGGCTTTCGCCAAATCTCCCAGTGCCGCCAGATCAGCGGCGGTCAGGATTGCCCCGGTCGGATTGTGCGGCGTGTTCAGAAAGAGCATCCGGCTGCGCGGGGTGATCCGGGCTGCCACATCCGCTGCCTGCATACGAAATCCGGCCTCGGCGCGCAGCGGCACCGGCACCGCAACCGCGCCGGTGGACGCAATCAACCCCTCATACGTCGCATACAAAGGATCACCGACCAACACCTCATCCCCCGGCCCGGTCAGGGTCAGCAACACGGCATAAAGCGCGGTTTGCGTGCCGGGCAGGCAGGCGATCTGCTCAGGAGAAATCGCGCGCCCGGTGCGTTTGGAATAGCGCGCGGCCAAGGCGGCCAGCAGGGCAGGCTCTCCGCGGCCATTCGAATAGCCCAGACGCCCGGCATCCATCGCCCGCTTGGCCTCGGCGATCAGGGCGGGCGGCGTGGCCACATCCGGCTCGCCAATCGTCAATTGGATGATCGGCTGGCCCGCCGCTTGCATCGCCTTGGCGCGGGCGTGAACCTCCCACTTGGCCCCGCCCAAATGGGCAAGACGGTCGGTGATGGCTGCGTATTTCATGGGGTCGTCCGATCTGGCTGATAAGCAGCAACAAGGTTAACATTCAGGATGGCGCCCACCGAAGTCAGCGCGATCGAGGCGATTTCGCCGGGTTCAAACGCCTCGGGCAGGATCGAGCCTTCCAGCCACAAGCCATCAATCACGCCATTGCAGGCGATGGCGTCGCAAAGAAGTTGCCGGTCGTTTACCGCGCGGGGCAGGGCGGCGATCAGGCCCTGCAACATATTGCGGAACGAAAGATAGTTGGTGGTGTGGACGTGACGCATCTCGGTATCGCGGCGCACATCATGCACAAAGGCCGCCCACAGCCCCACCGCAACCGGGTCCGCCACCGGTGGGCTGACCGACGCCACCACGAAATTGGCCAGCCGCGCGGTGGCATCCTCGGGGCCGTCCTGCAGCACCGCTGCGGAATCCGCGGTCATCTGCTCCATCAGCCGATGATAGGCCACGCGCGTAAGGTCTTCTTTCGACGAGAAATAATGCCGGATCAAGCCCGGCGTCACACCTGCACGGTCGGCAATCGCCCGCACGGTGGCGGCATGAAGCCCACCTTCGGCCACCAGATCAAGCGCCGCGGCGATCAGATCATCGCGGCGGCGTTCTTCACTTTCGCGGCGGTAGGGGCGGCGACTTGCCATGATGGCCCTATCTTGTTATACGGTTGTGTAATTCAACGTTAATATGAGACTCACTTGCAGGCGTTTGCAAGGCTTGTGACGCATTTTTGTGCATCTTGCGCGAAAATCCCAAGATGCATACCTTTTGATTGTAGCGCAAATTGGTCTGCCCACAAAGCGCGCAAGCGCGGCTCCCGCAGCGCATAATGCGGCACCTGCTGTGCGGCGCGCGTTGTGTTATCGGGCCACATCCTTGTGAATGATCACATCGGTTTGCGGATAAGCCTCGAGAATGGCGCGGCGCAGGGCGGCCCCGATGTCATGCGCCTCGCGCAGGCTTTGCGCGCCATCCAACTCGATATGCAGATTGACGAACACCCGGCTGCCCGCCATGCGGGTTTTCAGATCGTGGTGGCCATGCACCCCCGGCCATTTGTCCGCAATCGCGGCAATGCCTGCGACGATGTCGGCATCCGCCGTGCGGTCCATCAGCGCATCGAACGCGCCCTTGCCGATGCGCAGCGCGCCCACCGCCATGATCGCCGCCGCCGTCAGCGCCACCACCGAGTCGATGCTGCCCAGACCAAAGCTTTTCGACGCCCAAAGCGAGATGATCGCGCCCATGTTGGGCAACAGATCACCCATGTAATGCAAGCGGTCCGCCGCAACCACGCGGCTGCCGGTGCGCCGGGCCACACGGCCCTGCCACCACACCAGCGCCACCGTCAGCGCCACCGACACGCCCATCACCAGCATGCCCTCGCCTTCGCCCACCAGATGCGCCTCGGATGGCCCCAGCAGCCGCGCGATAGAGGCCCAAGTGATCACCCCGGCCGAGATCAGGATGAAAAACGCCTGCCCCAACGCCGCCAGATCTTCGGCCGAGCTGTGGCCAAAGGCGTGATCTTCATCCGCAGGTTTTGCCGCATAGATCAGCGCAGCCATCGCGCCCAACGACACCATCAGATCCATCGCGCTGTCCGCCAGCGACGCCGCGACAGAAAGCGATCCGGTTGTGCCATAGGCCCACAGCTTCAGCCCCACCATCACCGCAGCGATCGAGACCGAGGCCAGCCCCGCCGAGATGTTCAACTTCATGCTGTCGGCGGTGCTCATGGTTCGCTCCTTAAATCCGGCGCCGTTCTGTCTCTGATGAAACGCGGAGCCGCGCCCTAAACCCCAAGGCGAACCAGCGCAACCCGATTAGTCGATCACTTCGCCGGGATCGACACCCCAAAGTGCCGATTTCAAGATCCAGCCCTTTTCACCGCTTGCATTCACGCGGCACCAATCTGCGTTACATTCCAACAGCTTGGCGATCACCCCAAGCTCTGCCTGAAACGACACCCGCGCCTGCGCGTCCGGGCTGTCGCGAAATTCCGCCATATCTTGCGTCACCAGAACCGAGCGTGACCCCGACAGCAGGTTGAACTGCATCCAGCCGCCCATGCCCTGATAATCTTCCACCCGCCGCCAGCGGTCATATTCCGCCGTGATCCGCAAAGGCATGCCTGCGGTGGTGAACACCCAGTCGATGCGGTGCGTCATCCCCGGCCCGCGCCGCACATTGCCCTCGCGCCCTTTCAGGCTGACGTAACGCGGCAGCGGCAGGTTGGTGACGGGCCCCTTGTTCGGATCGCGCGGCGTCTTGCCGTCATTTGCCGGGGCCATCGGCAGTTCTTCCTGCGCGCCCGCCCGCGTGGCCAGCAACGCCCCCGCCATTCCTGCCAAAAACTGCTTCCTGTTCATCCCAAGCCGCCCCAATATCAGACGGGGGCTTGTGCGCGGCCCCGCTTCCCGCCACTTTGCCAAACATTACGCTGATTTGGAAGTGCAGGGAGGCCTCCATGCCCGCAACACGCCTGAACGTTATCGTGACGCGCCGTTTGCCGGAACCCGTCGAGACCCGGATGAAGGAGCTGTTCGATGTCGAGTTGCGCGACCCCGACACAGCCATGAGCCGTGAAGAACTGGCCGCCGCCCTGCGCCGCTGCGATGTGCTGGTGCCCACCATCACCGACCAGATTGACGCGGGCCTGATCGCGCAGGCCGGAGAGCGGCTGAAACTGATCGCCAACTATGGCTCGGGCATTGACCATATTGATGTCGCAACCGCCCGCCAACGCGGCATTCTGGTGTCAAACACCCCCGGCACGGTGACGGATGACACCGCCGATATGACGCTGGCGCTGATGCTGTCGGTCACCCGCCGCATCCCCGAGGGCCTCGCCGAAATGCAGGCGGGCAAGTGGCAGGGCTGGTCGCCGATGGCGCATCTGGGGGGCCGGATGGGCGGGCGGCGTCTGGGCATCCTTGGCATGGGCCGCATTGGCCAAGCCGTCGCCCGCCGCGCCCGCGCCTTTGGCTGTCAGGTCCACTACCACAACCGCAAACGCGTCCGCCCCGAGATTGAAGCCGAGCTTGAGGCCACCTATTGGGACAGCCTTGATCAGATGATCGCCCGCATGGACATCATCAGCGTCAACTGCCCGCACACGCCCTCGACCTTCCATCTGCTGAACGCACGGCGGCTGAAATTGCTGAAGCCGAAGGCGGTGATCATCAACACCTCGCGCGGGGAAGTGATCGACGAAAACGCCCTCGCACGTGGCCTGAAAGCCGGAGAGATCGGCGGCGCGGGCCTTGACGTTTATGAGCACGGCACCGAGATCAACCCCACCCTGCGCAGCCTGCCGAATGTGGTGCTCTTGCCCCACATGGGGTCTGCCACCATCGAGGGCCGGATCGAGATGGGCGAGAAAGTCATCATCAATATCAAGACCTTCGCCGACGGGCACAGGCCGCCAGATCAGGTCGTGCCGGGGATGCTGTAAAAGCCGCTTGGCCAAGTCCAAAGTTTTGACGTTCTTGCCCGATTTGTTCGAAAACAAATCGGGCCGCGCCTGCCTGCCCATGGGCAGGCGCGTTTCCGCGCCCACCCAGTCAGGCGCGCCCCGATTTCCCAAACCGATGCTTGCTGCCCAACGCCCCTTGCTCAACGGCCTCCAGCCTTATGAGCAACGAACCGGAAAACTCTGCCCCGCAGAGTTTTCTTTCGGTTCGCAGTCACGCCCCTTTTGCATGTTGAATAGCACACCTCCCCCAACCTCTTTCCTGTGCCGGGTTGAAATGCCATCCGCGAAACCTTACCTGTCGCGCGATAACAACAACGTGAGCCGGGACATCAATGGAAATTTTCACTCAGGCGGGCTTTATAGCCCTGCTTCAGGTCATGGGCATCGACTTGGTGCTTGCGGGCGACAACGCCATCGTGATTGGCCTTGCCGCCGCTGGCCTGCCGAAAGAGCAGCGCAATAAAGCCATTCTGGTGGGAATTTTGGCCGCAACGGTGATGCGGATCGGCTTTGCACTGATCACCACGCACCTGCTGGCGATTGTGGGCCTGCTACTGGCCGGGGGTGTGCTGCTGCTTTGGGTCTGCTGGAAAATGTGGCGCGAGCTGCAACAGGGCCACGGCACTGACAACATGGCCGAGGAATCGCTGACCGACAGCGATCTGAACGCCGATGGCACCGTCGCCGGCGGTGCGCCGCGCAAGACCTTCGCGCAAGCCGCATGGCAGATCGTGATCGCCGATATCTCGATGAGCCTAGATAACGTGCTGGCCGTCGCCGGTGCCGCGCGCGAACATCCCACCGTGCTGGTGATCGGTCTGATCCTGTCGATTGCGCTGATGGGCCTTGCCGCCACCTTCATCGCGCGCCTGCTGAACAAGCACCGCTGGATCGCCTATATCGGCCTTGCCATCATCGTCTATGTCGCGCTGAAAATGATGTGGGAAGGCTGGCACGAGGTGCAGCCCTATGTGATGGCCTACCTGCAATAAGCCACGCAGTTACCGCAACAAAACCGCCCCCGAAACGGGGCGGTTTTTTATTGCCAGCCGTGCCCGGCGCTTGGCAGGCGCTGGCAATTTGCAACGCTTGACCTTTCGCGCTGTTCGGGCGGCCAGATCGGCAAGACATGCCTGCCCCAAGGTTTCACCAAGGGCCGCAACGCGCAAACTGCGGCCCGGTTGGATGGCATCGCGGACGGCGTTAAGGTTGCGCCGCGCGCAAACCGTCACAGCGGGCACGGTCTGGGTTGGCCCGCGCCAACGCTGCGTGCTCTGTCCGGCAGCTTCGGGGCCCCCCACAAGTTCCGCATCTTGGCGATGCACGCCGATGATTGCCGCCAAAGCCCCTTGCGCCGGTGTCAGGATGCCAAATGCTCGAACAACCTTGCGACTGCCTCTGCCCCCGGATCAACGTGCCCGCTTAACTGATCGGCGTTGATATAGGTGCTGCGCCCGGCCTTTGCCGTGGTCAGCGTCGCGGTATAGTTGGCACCGTCGCGCGCCGCTTTTGCGGCATGGCCAAGGCCGTGGTCCAACGCATCCAAGGCGGGCAACAACGCATCGACCATGGTGCGATCGCCCGGATTTGCCCCACCAATCTGGCGCATCCGCGCAAGGCCGGCTTGCAAGGCCTCGCGCATGGGCAGGCCGGATGCCGACGCATCGCCCGCGGCGGCAAAGAAGATGGCAAGCAACACCCCCGACGATCCGCCCATGGTCTGGCTCAGCTCAAGCCCGATGGCGCGGTAAAGCTGCGTGTGATCTGCCAAAGGCAGCGTATCCATCGCCTCGATCAGCGCGCGCGCAGCCCCGGCCAAAGTCGATCCTGTGTCGCCATCGCCAGATTTGGCATCAAGCAGGTTCAGATCGTCTTCAGCCGCAATCAGCGCCGCACAACAGCCGCGCAAAAAGGCTTTGGTGGGCGCATGGGCCGAGGCAGGCGCGCGGATGGGCGACAACCCGTCTGGCAACGGCAGCACCTTGGCGGGCTGGATCTTGTGGCATCCCGGCCAGCCTTGGCATTGAACAGGTTGCGCCAACAGGGCTTGGTCGCCTTCACTCAACTCCATGACCGAAACCGAGAAGCCGTGCATATCCAGCGCCGTCATCATCGACGCGGGCCCCACGATCAGCCGGATGTGCCCGCCGATCCCCGAGGCAAGCAATTCATGCGTCAGGATCGACATTTCCAGAACCGACGCCGCGCCAAGGTTGTTGACCAAGGCGACATGCGGGGTCTTGGGCATGGTCGCGGCCAGCTTTGCGGTGACTTTGGCAAGCGCATCGCGGGCACCGCCCGAGGCGACCTGTTCAACGCCTGCCTCGCCGTGAATGCCCAGCCCCAACTCGGCCATGCCATGCGGGATGCGGTCTTCCTTCAGCGACCCCGGAACGGTGCAGGTATCCAAGGACATGCCGATGCTGCGGCTGGCGTTGATCACCCTTTGCGCAGCCATTGTGCAGGCCTCAAGGTTGGCGCCATTCTCAGCCATCGCGCCTGCGATCTTGTGGACAAACAGCGTGCCCGCCAGCCCGCGCGCTTGCGGCAGATCGGGCAGGGCCACGTCGTCATCGACGATCACCATGCTGACGCTTAGCCCAAACGCACGGGCGCGTTCTGCCGCCAGACCAAAATTCAGCCGGTCGCCGGTGTAATTCTTCACGATCAGCAGACACCCCGCAGGCCCCGTCACCGCCAGAATGCCTGCCAGCACCGCATCGACAGAAGGCGAGGCAAACACATCACCGCAGACCGCAGCCGTCAGCATACCCGCCCCGACAAACCCCACATGCGCAGGCTCGTGTCCCGAGCCGCCGCCCGATACCAAAGCCACCTTGGATTTGGTCCAGTCGGCGCGCACGACGACGCGGATATGCGGATAGCCATCCAGACGCGCAATCGCCCCGCCCGATGCCGCAATAGCGCCGTCGATGGCTTCGGTCACCATGTCTTCTTTGGCATTGATGAACTGTTTCATGGTCTCTCTCCCTTAGGCCAAGCGCGCGCCAGCGGCGTCAAAGTAGAATGCCTTGTTTGGACGAATTTTCACGATATCGCCCTCTTTGAGCGTGGTATGTGCATCTGTGACGGTGATCAGACCGTGCGATTTCAGCGCCAGATGCAGGCGGGTCTGATCGCCAAGATGCTCGACGCGCTGCACAAAACTGTCTTCGCCTTCGCCTTGCAGGATATGTTCGGGCCGCAGCCCGATATGTGTGGCATTGCGCGGGGCACCACCAAACACATCGGCAGGCAGCACATTGATGCGCGGCTGGCCAAGGCGGCTGGCGGCATAGATGCTGACCGGATTTTCGTAAATCTCGCGCGGGCTGCCAAATTGCACCAAACGGCCCTTGTCCAGCACGCCGACATGGGTCGCCATCGTCATCGCCTCGATCTGGTCATGCGTCACATACAGCAGCGTGGCACCCGAATTGGCCTGAATGCTTTTCAACTCGATGCGCAGATCCGACCGCAGCTTGGCATCCAGCGAACTGAGCGGCTCGTCCATCAGATAAACGGATGGGTTCCGCACCAAGGCCCGCCCGATCGACACGCGCTGCATCTCGCCCCCCGAAAGTGCGGTGGCCTTGTTGTCCAGCTTGTGGCTGATCTGCAAAACCTCGGCCACCTCGGCGACCTTGCGGTCAATCTCGGCCTGAGGCGTGCGCAGGATCGGCGATTTCAGCGGAAACTCCAGATTTTGCCGCACCGTCAGATGCGGGTAAAGCGAGTATTGCTGAAACACCATCGCCACATCGCGCTGCGCAGGCGTCAGGCCCGATGCGTCCCGGCCCCCGATGCGCACCTGGCCCATATCCGGCCTGTCCAACCCCGACACCATCCGCAGCGTGGTGGTTTTGCCCGCACCCGTGGGGCCAAGCAAGACCACGAACGACCCATCCGGAATGGTCATCGACACATCCTCAAGCGCGGTCTGTTTGCCAAAGGATTTGGATATCCCCGCAAGAACGACTTCAGCCATGTGCCAGCACTCCTTGATTTGCCTGCGAGCGCAGGGCCTTGCCGGATTTTGCGTCAAACAGCGTCACCGTGCGCGGATCAAACCGCAGCCCCGTGGTGGCCCCAACCCGCACCGCATCCGAACTTGGTGCGCGCGCCTTGATCACGCCATTCGGGGTTTCAAGCGTGATGATCTGCGTCGTGCCCAGATATTCCGTGGCCTTCACCACGCCGCGATAGCCCGCGGCATCATCAAGCTGCACATGCTCGGGGCGCACGCCAAAGCTAAGGGCACCATTCGCGCCATCCAGACATTGCGGGATCGCCATTGCGATATCATTTAGCCGCACTTCGGTTGAACCGTTTCCGACCATGCCGTTGAAATCGAGGAAATTCATCGGCGGCGACCCAATGAACTGCGCCACGAACTTGGTCGCGGGCCAGTCGTAGATTTCCTGCGGCACGCCAAATTGTTCGACCACGCCGTGGTTCATCACCACAATCTTGTCGCCCATCTGCATCGCCTCCAGCTGGTCATGCGTGACATAAACCGTGGTCGCCCCCATCCGGTCATGCAGAGCGCGCAATTCCTCTGACATATGCTCGCGGAATTCGGCATCCAGCGCGCCCAACGGTTCGTCCATGAAGAACGCCTTGGGGTTGCGCACGATGGCGCGCCCCAGCGCCACGCGCTGCCGATCCCCGCCCGAAAGGCCACCAACCGGCTTTTTCAAAATGTCGGTGATGCCCAAAATCTCGGCGATCTCATCCACCTTCTTTTTCACCTGCGCTTTGGGCATGCCTTGCGAAACCAGCGGATAGCTGATGTTTTTGCCGACATTCATATGCGGGTAAAGCGCGAACATCTGGAACACAAAGGCGATGTCGCGCTGGCTTGCGGGCTTTTGCCCCACCTCTTCGCCGTCAATGTAAATCTCGCCCGAGGTCGGCAATTCCAGCCCCGCCATCATTCGCAAGGTGGTGGTTTTGCCGCAACCAGATGGGCCCAGCAGCATGAAAAACTCGCCGTCTTCAATGGTGAAGGTCGAGGATTTGACCGCATTGAACGACCCGAAATCCTTGCGCACGTTTTCAATTCTGATCTGTGCCATGGGCTACTCCGGGAAATGGCTGACGATGATGAACATCACCGTGCCGACAAGGGTGACAATGAAGGAATAGCTGTAAAGCCCGATGGCAAAGGGCTGCATCAGCATGAAAACACCCAGCGCAATCAGGATGGTTGCCAGCATTTCCCAAGGGCCACGGCGCAGGCGCAAAAGACCGCTTACAATGTTCCTCATTTGCGCACCGCCCCGAATGTAATGCCCCGCAGCAGGTGCTTGCGCAGCATGATGGTGAACACCATGACCGGGACGAGGAATATCGTGGCCCCCGCTGCAACCGCCGGCCAATCCTTGCCGCCAGTGCCGATGATGGTGGGAATGAAGGGCGGCGCGGTTTGCGCGGTGCCCGAGGTCAGCAGCACCGCAAAGGCATATTCGTTCCACGCAAAGATCAGGCAAAAAATCGCGGTCGAGGCGATGCCCGTGGCCGCTTGCGGCAGCACAACCTTGTAAAACGCCTGAAACCGCGTGTAGCCGTCGATCAGGGCCGCTTCTTCATATTCAATCGGAATCTCGTCGATAAAACCTTTCAGCAACCAGACCGAAAGCGAAAGGTTAACCGCCGTGTAAAGCAGGATCATGCCAAGATGCGTGTCGTTCAGGCCCAGATTGCGGAACATCAGAAAGATCGGAATAGCGACTGCAATCGGCGGCATCATCCGGGTGGACAGGATGAAAAACAGCAGATCATCCTTCAGCGGCACCTTGAAGCGGCTGAACGCATAGGCCGCAGCCGTGCCCAGCACCATGCACAGCGCGGTCGAGCCAAATCCGATGATCACCGAATTCAGAAACCGCTGACCATAGCGCGACGGGCCCGAGATAACCGTGCCGCGATCGCGCGCGATCTGGTCATACCAGGTGGTCGGCGGCCCTGCGGCGGCAAGCATCTCATCTGTCGCCCGGGTGCGTTCGGTGAACAGGTTGACATAGCCTTCAAGCGTGGGCTGAAACACCACAACGGGCGGGTAGGCGATTGAATCTGTGGGGGATTTGAACCCGGTGGCGATGATCCACAAAAGCGGGATCAGGGTGATGATCGCATAGCTGACCACCAAAACTCCGGCCAACCATTTGGTGCCTTTGCTTGGTTCTGTGACGGAATAGCTCATCTTTCTTTCACCTTGTTCAGGGCTTTGACATAGATCGACGCAAGGCCGAACACGGTGACAAACAGCATAACGGCATAGGCAGACGAATATCCTGTCCGCCATTTCTCAAACGCCTCGCGCTTAAGGTCGATCGAGGTCAGGGTGGTGGTATTGCCCGGCCCACCGCCCGTAAGCTGCACCACAAGGTCAAACATCTTGAAATTCTCAATGCCGCGAAACAACACCGCCAGCATCAAAAACGGCAGCGCCATCGGCAGGGTAATGGTCCAGAACTGACGCCACGCACTCGCACGGTCACATTCGGCGGCCTCATAGATACTGTCAGGAATAGACCGCAGCCCCGCGAGGCAAATCAGCATCACAAACGGCGTCCACATCCAGGTGTCAGCAATGATGATCGCCCAAGGTGCCAGGTTCACATCGCCAATCATCGAAAAACTGGCAGGGTCCGCGCCGGTCAGAAACTCGACCACATAGTTGAACAGACCAATCTGCGGCTGATACAAAAACGTCCAGAAATTGCCCACCACAGCCGGAGACAGCATCATCGGAAACACGATGATCGTGGTCCACATGTCATTGCCACGGAATTTCTTGTTGATCAGAAACGCCAGCGCAAACCCGATCAGAACCTGCAACGTGATGGTCCAGATCAGGAAATGCGCCGTCGCCTGCATGGTCTGCCAAACCGTTGGATCGCTCAGAATGCGGCGGTAATTTTCCAACCCCACCCATTCGACGGCATTGTTCGGGCGATTGACCCGAAAGTTGGTAAAACTCAGCCGGATGGTCCAGATCAGCGGAAAGATGTTGACGGCCAACAACAAAAAGATCGTCGGCGCCACGAAAATCCACGCGATGGTGCGATCAGACAACCCACGGATTTTGCGCGCGATACCGTCAGGCGTTGCCGCCGCAACCCGTGTGAGGGGGGATAAGCTCATATCTTGATTTCCTTCAAACGCCGCCCGGTTGTGGACGGCGGAGGTCGTTCAACGGAAAGCTCCTCTGGCCGAACGCGGGTTCAGCCAGAGGCAAGGTCAGACACCGTCTTGCAGATGTGCGACGGGCAGGCTTACAGCTTGCCCTCATCTGTGAAGATCTTTGTCCAATCCTGAACAACCCCATCCAGCGCCTCTTTTGCGGTGCCTTGCCCGGCGACAACATAGTTGTGCATCCGCTCCTGCATCGCCAGCAACAGATCGGCATAGGCGGGCTCGGCCCAGAAATCCTTCACGATGGCCATGCTATCAAGGAAGGTCTGCGCATAGGGCTGGCTGCTGGCAAAGCCCGGATCATTGACCACCGCATTCAGCGCGGAATAGCCGCCAAGTTTCCACCATTGCGTCTGCACGCTCGGCTGGGCAAACCACTTGATATAGTCAAGCGCCGCCTGCTGGTGATCCGAGTTTGCAACCACCGAAATCCCTTGACCACCAAGCTGGGCAAACTGGCCCGCGGGGCCGGCCGGATTTGCGAAATAGCCCGATTTGCCACCGCCGACATTCGGATCAGATTCAACCCCCGGCCACACGAAAGCAAAGTTCATCTGAAGCGCCACCTGACCCGATTTATAGGCGTCGATGTCTTCGCCCATATACCAGTTCGAGGATCCCGGAGGCGTCGCGGTGTCATAGAGGCTCTTGTAAAACTCAAGCCCCGCCACCGCGCCGTCCGAGTTTACAAAGCCCTCAAGATCATAGGGTTTTGCCGGGTTTTCATACTGAAACCCATAGTTATAAAGCGCATTGGTCACGCCCATCGTGATGCCTTCCGACCCGCGCTCGGTATAGATCGCGGCGCCGTAAACGGTCTTGCCGTCAATATCGCGACCCTGGAAGAATTGTGCAATGTCGCGCAGCTCCTCCAAGGTAGCCGGAACGCCAAGGTCGCGGCCATATTTGGTTTTGAACTCTGCCTGAATTTCGGGGCGATCAAACCAGTCTTTGCGATAGGTCCAGCCCACCACATCGCCAAACGCAGGCAAGGCGTAATAGTTGGGCGTGCCCTTGGGCCATTCGGCATAGCCCGTCACCGTCGCCGGGATGAAATCTGCCATCTTGATGCCATTGGCATCGAAAAAGTCGTTCAGTTTCAGATACTGGCCGTTCTCCGCCGCACCACCGATCCACTGGCTGTCACCGATCAGCAGGTCGCAAAGCTTGCCGCCCGAATTCAGCTCGTTCAACATGCGGTCGGCAAAGTTCGGCCACGGCACGAATTCGAAATGCATGGTGTTGCCCGATTGCTTTTCGAAGTCCTTGCTCAACTCGATCAGCGCATTGGCCGGGTCCCAGGCAGCCCAGCACAGGGTCAGATCTTCGGCCTGCGCAGCCGAAGACAGCCCGCCGACAAGCAAAGCGCCAGCGGCAGCCGTCATCATCAGGTTCATCTTCATTCGGTTTCTCCTCCCACGGATTTTTCCAGGCTCAGCTTTTGCGCCGCACCTTGTCGTGCAACAACTGTTAATGAGGCACGTGCCTCAAAGCAAGTTATTTTTGAGACACGTGCCTCAAACCTTGCTAGCTTGGCAGGGCGCGCGCAGAACGGCTGCGTTGAAGGTCGCCAAAACTATGATAGTAAGGGGAAAATACAAAAGTGATCTTGCTGGAACCGATGCTGAGACCAACCACAAAAGATCTTGCAAAGGCCGCAGGCGTAAGCCGGGCAACGGTTGATCGGGTGTTGAACGAACGCGACGGCGTCAAGCAAGACACGGTCGAGCGCGTCCACAAGGCCATCGAGGCCATCGGATTTGAGCGCAACATCCAAGCCGCGAATCTTGCCAAATCGCAAAGTTATCGCTTCATCTTTGCATTGCCGCGCTCTGGGGATCAGTTTTTACAAGAGATCATCAAGCGCATTGACGAAGCGCGCAGCCTGTTTGCTTCCGATCAAATCTGGTGCGACGTGCATCAGATCGACGAAAACGATCCGCACAGCATCGCAACCTATCTGTCGTCGCTCGACAAGTCGCAGGTCGCCGGGGTGGCCATCATGGCACCCGAGACGCCGCAAGTCCGCGATGCGATCCGGCGGGTGCAAGAAAGGGGCGTGGCGGCGCTGCCCTTCATTTCGAACCAGACCACGATGGATGCGAACTGGGTCGGTATCGACAACCGCGCGGCAGGGGCCACGGCGGGGCTGCTGATGGGCCAGTTTATCGGTCAAAAGCCGGGCGCGATCATGGTTATCGCAGAAAGCATGCAGTCGCGCGACAGCCTAGAGCGGCGCTTGGGCTTTGATCAGGAAATCAACGAGGGCTTTGCACAACTGCGCGCGTTGCCGTCGCTGGAAACCTACGCCAACGAAGACCGCGCCCGCACCATCATCGCGGCAAGCCTGCGCGCGAACCCCGATATTGTGGGCATCTATGTCATGGCCTCGGAAGCGCGCTCGCCGCTGTCGATCCTGAAGGATTTGAACATCGCGCAGTCGATTGTCAAAATCGCGCACGAACGCACCCCGTTTACCGAGCATGAATTGAAGGCCAAGATGCTGCATGGCCTGATCGCACAAGACCCCGGGCATCTTGTCCGCAGCGCGATCCGACGCCTGAAAGGCATGGTGGATCGCCGCCAGACCTTTGGCTCACAAGAGCAGATTCGCATCGAGATTTTGCTTAGAACCAATATCTAGCCCGCGCTTGGTGCGCGTCAGCCTAGCCCAAGCCCGCATGGCGGCTTCGGGGCAGTTTGGTGCAGCGTGCCGCCAAAGCGCATCGTCGGGCAACAGCGCCGTTCCGATAGATTGCCCATCGAATTTCCGGGGCCAAAAGGTGAAACCTTCCATCGCCCGGAACCATCCCTGCCGCGCCTGCCCTTGCGTGCGCGCAGCCCTTTGCTTGGCGTGGGTCGGGCGGGCGCATCGCTGCCAAACGTTAAAAATTCGTTAAAATGACAGGGCTATCCTATTGTTTTTGCTGAAACAAATTTGGTCCCGAGTTGGGACCACCCTAAAACCGCCCCGGCAGATAGGGCGAGATATCCAATTCCGGTGCCCGCCCCACCACCAAATCCGCCACCAGCGCCGCCGTGATCGGGGCCAGGGTCAGCCCGATATGGCCGTGCCCGTAAGCATGGATAACCTCTGCCCCCGCGCGCGAAGGCCCGATCACCGGCACCGAATCCGGCATGGATGGCCGGAACCCCATCCACTCGCGATCCGGCGCGCCCAGATCCGGAAAGATCGCCCGCGCGCCCTCCACCAGTTTCCGGGTCCGGTGCGCCGAGGGCGGGGCCGTCAGCCCCCCCAACTCCACCGTCCCCGCCACCCTGAGCCGCCCCGTCATCGGGCACAGATAAAACCCGCGTGACGTGGGGCAGGCGGGCCGGGTCAACCTCGGCGCGGCCATGTCCCACTCCACATGATAGCCCCGCTCGGTATCCAACGGCACCTTATCCCCCGCCTGCAAAGCCAGCGCCCGCGAATGCGCCCCCGCCGCGATCACCACCCGCCGCGCCCGCAACCGCAGATCGGGGCCTTCCACCACGATGCCATCAAACTGCCGCGTGATCGTCCGTGCCTCGGCCTGCACAAACCCCGCCTGCTTGAAGATATGCGCGGCCAAGGTCTGCACCATCAGGCCGGGGTCAGACAGAAACACCGCCTTCGGAAAGAACGCAGCCCCGCCTTCCACGGCAGGCAACCCCGGTTCCATCCCGGCCAGCACATCCGGCGAGATCAACTCCACCGTAATCCCCTGCGTGCGCCGGAAAGCCATGTCGGCCTCGGCAGCCCTGAACGCAGCAGCCGTCTCATAAAGATACAAACATCCCTTGTGCTGCAAGATCGCGCTGCCGCCGATCCGCTCGGCCAGCGCGATCCAGCGCGGGCAGGCATCCGCCACCAACGCCGCAATCGCCGCCGCATTGCGCCGGGTAGGGGCGGGCAGGGACTGGCGGGCAAACCGCAGCAGCCACGGCATAAGCGCGGGCAGGCCAGCGCGGCGGATCGCCAGCGGCGAGTTTTTGTCCAGCAGCAGCGACGGCAGGTTCCGCAGCACTTCCGGGCTGCCCACTGGCATCACCGCATAATCGGCAATCGTGCCCGCATTGCCATAGCTGGCCCCCATGCCGGGCTGGCCGGGATCAACCAGCACCACATCGCGGCCTTCAGCGGTCAGCGCCTCGGCCACGGCAAGCCCCACGACCCCCGCCCCAAGGATCGCAATATCGGTGGTGACGTGTTGGGTCATGCTGGCATCTTTTCCGTAAAGAAACGGGCACCGTCGCCGATGCCCGCCACAGGTTAGGTTTGGCCGCTGTTACAGGCAAGCCTCGAACAACGCGCGGGTATTCTCGCGCGTCATCACCACCGGGTTGCCGCCGCAGGACGGATCTTCCAGCGCCATCTCGGTCAGCGTGTCGAGATCGGGGTTGGTAACGCCCAAGGCTGTCAGGTTTTCCGGGATGTTCAGCGTCTTGCGCAGGTCCATCACAGCGGCACGGAAGCCATCAAAACCGCCCTTGATGCCCAGATAAGCGGCGGCGGCGTTGATGCGATCCTCAATCGCCGCACGGTTCATATCCAGCACCATCGGCATCACCACAGCGTTGGTGGTGCCGTGGTGGGTGCCATAGACAGCACCAATCGGGTGGGAAAGCGAGTGGATCGCGCCCAGACCCTTTTGGAAGGCCGTTGCCCCCATCGCCGCCGCCGACATCATATGCGCGCGGGCATCCAGATCGTTCGGGTTGGCATAGACTTTGGCCAAATTTTCGAACACCAACCGCATGCCTTCCAAGGCGATGCCCTGGCTCATCGGGTGGTAGAACGGGCTGCAATAGGCCTCAAGGCAATGCGCCAGCGCATCCATGCCGGTGCCTGCGGTGATGAATTTCGGCATCCCCACGGTCAGCGCCGGGTCGCAGATCGTCACCACGGGCAGCAGTTTGGGGTGGAAGATGATCTTTTTCTTATGCGTGACCGAGTTGGTCAAAACGCCTGCGCGCCCCACTTCCGAACCCGTGCCAGCGGTGGTGGGCACCGCGATGATCGGGGCGATTTTGCTGGCATCGGCGCGGGTGAACCAGTCGTCGATGTCTTCCAGATCCCACACCGAAAGGTCTTTGCGCTGATGCGCCATCAGGGCGATCATCTTGCCAAGGTCGAGCGCCGAACCGCCGCCAAAGCAGATCACGCCGTCATGGCCGCCCGCCAGATACACGGCGATGCCGTCGGCCATGTTCTTCTCATTCGGGTTCGGATCGACCTCCGAGAATACCGCCGTGCCAAGGCCATGCGCTTTCAGGATCGCCACGGCTTCGGCGGTGATCGGCAGGGATGCAAGCGCCTTGTCGGTGACGAACAGCGGCTTTTTCACGCCCGCAGCGGCGCAATGCTCGGCCAGCTCGCTGATGCGGCCCACGCCGAATTTGATCGCGGTGGGATAGGACCAGTTCCGGTTGGGGACTGAGTGCGTCATGGTTCAGACTTTCTTCAGATGGTAGGATTTCGGACGGGTGACGCTGAGGAAACCCAAATAGGAAAGCGAGCCGCCGCGCCCGGTGTCTTTGCAGCCGGTCCAGCACAACGCGGGGTCGAGATAATCGGCGCGGTTCATGAAAATCGTGCCGGTCTCGATCTGCGCGCCCAAGTCGGCGGCGGTGTCGTAATCGGTCGTCCAGATGCTGGCGGTCAGGCCGTAAGGCGAGTCGTTCATCAGGCGCAAAGCCTCGGCATCGTCCTTGACCTTCATGATGCCGACGACCGGGCCAAAGGATTCCTCCATCATCACCCGCATGGAATGATCCACGTTCACAAGCACTTGCGGGGCAAGATAGGCGCCACCGTCATCAGCGGGGAACAGTGCGGGGTCGATCAGGGCTTTGGCGCCTGCCGCCACAGCCTCGGCAATCTGGCCGCGCACCACGGCGGCGAAGCGTTTGTTGGCCATCGGGCCGAGGGTGCTGCCCGCGTCAAACGGGTTGCCGAGCGTCAACGTTTTCACCCAAGCCACGGCCTTTTCCACGAAGGCATCGTAGAGGCTTTCATGCACATAAATCCGCTCAATCCCGCAGCAGCATTGGCCCGCGTTGAACATCGCGCCATCCATCAGCGTATCGACGGCGGCATCCAAGTTGGCGTCGGCGCGGACATAGCCGGGGTCTTTGCCGCCGAGTTCAAGGCCAAGCGGCGTGAAAGTGCCAGCAGCGGCACGTTCAATCGCCTGACCGCCGCCGACCGAGCCGGTGAAGTTGACGAAATTGAACGCGCGATTGGCGATCAGGTGTTCGGTGGTGGCATGGTCCAGCACAACATTCTGGAACACATCGGCAGGGACGCCAGCGGCGTGGAAGGCTTCGGCCAGACGCTCACCCACCAGCATGGTTTGGCTTGCGTGTTTCAGCACGACCGTGTTTCCGGCGATCAGGGCGGGGACAAGCGTGTTGATCGTGGTCAGATACGGGTAGTTCCACGGGGCCACGATAAACACCACGCCCAAGGCTTCGCGCGCAAGGTAGCGGCGGAATTTATCGCTGTCTTCAATGGTTTGCGGGGCAAGTGTGGCCTCGGCAATCTCGGACATATACTCGGTCCGGGCGTTCACACCGCCGAATTCGCCGCCAAAGCGGGTGGGGCGGCCCATTTGCCATGCCAGTTCTTCGACGATCTTCTCGGCATTGGCGTTCAGGTTGGCGACCCCGGCTTTCACCAGCGCAATGCGTTCGGCCAAGGGGCGCGCGGCCCAGCCCTTTTGGGCGGCTTTGGCGCGGGCGGCTGCGGCGCGGGCGGCGTCTAGGGTCAGCGGCGTGCGCTCGGCATAGACCGAGCCATCGACCGGGGAAATCAGTTGGATGGGTTTCATCGTCTTGGTCCTTGGTAGGGTGCGTGATGTCACGCACCTTTGTCCGAAAAAGGTGCGTGAAATCACGCACCCTACACATTCACGCCCGCTCGAGCAGGCGCTGGATTTCAAAATCGGTCACCACGCGGTCGGTTTCCGAAATCTCCCACTGGGCGGCGTGGTGGTAGTGGTCCACCACATCGTCGCCAAAGGCTTTGCGATACATCGCCGATTGGTTCAACAGATCGGCCGCCTCGCGCAGGTTATGCGGGATTTCGCGCACATCGCCCGCGGCATACATATCGCCCTGCATTTCGGGTTCCAACTCCAGTTTCTGCTCGATGCCGTCAAGGCCAGCGGCGAGCAGGGCGGCACAGGTCAGATAGGGGTTCACATCGCTGCCGGGAATGCGACATTCCACCCGGATCGCCTTGGTATGCTCACCACAAACGCGGAAACCTGCGGTGCGATTGTCGGCGGACCAGACGGCTTTGGTGGGGGCGAACATGCCCACGGTGAAGCGTTTGTAGCTGTTGACGTAAGGTGCCAGAAACACCGTCATCTCCCGCGCATAGGCCAACTGCCCTGCGATGTAGTGCTTCATAAGCTGGCTCATGCCGTGCTTGTCGGATGCGTCAAAGAACGCGGGCTTGCCGTCCAGCGTCCACAAAGACTGGTGGCAATGCGACGACGACCCGGCCTTGCGATGATCGTATTTCGCCATGAAGGTCACCGACTTGCCCTTCGACCAAGCGATTTCCTTGATGCCGTGCTTGACGATGCTGTGGTTGTCGGCTGTATCCAAAGCGTCGGAGTATTTGTAGTTCACCTCCTCTTGCCCGGCATCGGCCTCACCCTTGGAGTTTTCAATCGTGATGCCCGCGCCATAGAGGCCATTACGCACGGCGCGCATCACGTCTTCTTCCTTGGTGGTCTGGAAGATGTGGTAATCTTCATTATAGGCGCTGACGGGTTTCAGGCCTGCGAAATTGCTGTCGCGCAGGGATTCGTAGCTGTTTTCAAACAGATAGAATTCCAACTCGGTCGCCATCATCGCGTCGAACCCCATCGCGCGGGCACGTTCAACCTGCTTCTTCAGGATATTGCGCGGCGCGTGTGGCACCGGGTTGTGGTGGTGATCCAGCGTGTCGCCCAGCACCATCGCGGTGCCTTCCAGCCACGGCACCCGGCGCAGCGTGCTCATGTCGGTTTTCAGGATATAGTCGCCATATCCCGTCTGCCAGTTCGACGATTTATAGCCCTGAACGGTATTCATCTCCATATCGACGGCAAGAAGGTAGTTGCAGCAATGCGTCTCCTCCCATCCGCCATCGACGAAGAATTGCGCGTGAAAACGCTTGCCCATCAGGCGGCCTTGCATGTCGATGCCAGCCACCAGAACGGTGTCAATTTCGCCAGCCTTCACGGCGGCTTTCAGTTCTGCGAGTGTCAAATTGCCGGGCATATCCGGGATCTCCGCTGTTGAGTTCCCCGTCTGGTGCGGGGTCATGTGCATTCGGGGCCACGGCCCCACCGACAAGCCTTCAGCCGCGCCTCAACTGGCCTTTGCCTGCCGCTGGATTTCCACCAGACCCATGTTCAGCACGGCTGCCAACTGATCGGCCATCCCCTCGGCGGCCTCTGGCGTGGCAATCAGATCGTTGCGGATTTCCAGCATGGCGTTGGGCAGACCGTAAGGCGTCGCCTGCACCCGCAACGTATGCGTCACATCATCCGCCGCCGAATAGGGCGCGTTCAATTCGGCCTGCAGCCGCGTCAGCTTGCGCGCGGCGTTCAGGATTGCCACCGACAAATGCGGATCAGCGTCGTGGATCACACCAAACTCCACCCGCCGCTGCTTACCGTGATAGACCGGCGTGAAGGAATGGATGGTCACAATGACGGGCTTCAGGCCCAAGGCGATGCGCTTGGCGATCAGCCCGTGCAACCCGGTGGCCCAAGGCAGATAGACCGCTTCGGTGCGGCCCAGACGCTCGGCTGTGGAAACGCTGGCATTGCCGGGAATGTCGTGGATTTCCGACCGCGCGGGCATCGCCCCGGCCATATCAGGCGCGCGGTTGCAGTCATAGACAAGGCGGCTGATGGGCGCATGGATCAACACCGCATCCAACCGCTGCGCCAATCCGCGCGATACCGCCAAAGCGCCCGGGTCCCAGGCGATATGGGCTTGGCGCTGATCGGCCGTCAGCCCCAGATCACCCCAGCGCGCCGGGATGTGGTTGGACGCATGTTCACAGACCAGCACGATCCGGCCCGTGGCGGCTGCATTCTCGATCACCGGCATGAATGCCTCGGCCGCGGGCGCGGTGGCCTTCGGTTTTGCGGGCGCTTTTGTGTGTGTAGCCGCGCGCATGGGGGCGAGTCATCCTTTGAAACTGCGGGAAGGCTCACTCTTTGGCTGGCCTCTGTCAAGAATGTTTCTGAGGGGGCGGCGTTGATACGATCTTTTCCAAACTGGCTTTTCCAAATCCCCTGATCTGCTAGTCTGCCACAAAGCGGAGAGCGATATGGACGCCAGACTGCCCCTAGACGAGCAACTGCGCAACGCCTTGCCAGACCTGACGCGGGCCGAGCGGCAACTGGCCAGCCATGTGCTGTCGCATTACCCGGTGGCGGCACTCGGTTCGATCACCATTCTGGCGAAGGCCGCGTCTGTCTCTACCCCCACCGTGGTGCGGCTGGCGCAAAAGCTGGGCTACAAAGGCTATCCCGATTTTCAGGCAGCCCTGCGCGGCGAGGTCGAGGCGATGCTGATCTCACCGCTGGCCAAGCATGACCGGTGGGCGGGCGGGGTGCCGGAAACCCATATCCTGAACCGCTTTGCCGATGCGGTGATGAGCAATCTGCAAGCCACCTTGGGCCAGATCGACCACGCCGAATTTGACGCCGCAGCCCAGTTGCTGGCCGATCCATCGCGGCATGTGTTTGCGATGGGCGGGCGGATCACCCATTCGATGGCGGATTACTTCACTTCGCTGATGACCATCGTGCGGCCGGAAGTTACCTTGCTGTCCGACAGCTCCTCCACCTGGCAACCGGCGCTGCTGGATATGCAGCCCGGCGATGTGCTGCTGGTATTCGACATCCGCCGCTACGAAAACGCCGTGCTGCAAGTGACGGAAATGGCGAAAGAACGCGGCGCGGACATCATCCTGATCACCGACCGCTGGATCTCGCCAGCTTCGGCCCACGCGCGCCACACGCTGGCCTGCCATATCGAAGCGCCCTCGGCTTGGGACAGCAACGTATCGCTGATGGTGTTGGTGGAAACTCTGCTGGCAGCGGTGCAGGATCTGACATGGGAGGTCACCGAAGGCCGGATGAAGCGGCTGGAAGACCTCTACGCGCGCACAAGGTTCTTCCGCCGCCACCGCTAGGGCTTTGGTCATCCTCTCTGTTCAAATATCCTGGGGGTGAGGCCGCAGGCCGAGGGGGCTAGCCCCCTGCGCCTTTACAGCCCGTCCGCCATAGGCATTCAACAGCACCGCCGCCAGCAACACCGCGCCGCCAATCAGCGTGCCCCGCGATACCGTCTCGCCCATCAGCAACCAGACCCACAGCGGCGCCAGCAACACCTCGACCAGCGACAGCAATGTCGCCTGCGCGGCGGGCACAACTTTGCTGCCGATGGTGTAAAGCAGCATCCCCCCGGTCAGCGTCACCGCCCCCATCGCGCCCGAGATCGCAATCTCGGGCAACGGGATCAGCATGGGTTTGCCCAAGATGGCCAAAGCAATCGCCCCTGCAATCATCGAGAACACACCGCCCAAAGCCACCGCGGGCAGCATGTTGGCCAGCTTGCCCCAGCGCAGCGTCACGGTGAAAATTGCAAATCCCAAGGCCGAGGCAAGCGCCGCGATATTGCCATCCATCGCCCCGCCCGCAAGGCCGCCGCCGACCATCACCAGAATCCCTATCGCTGCCAGCACGATGGCAAACCATGTCAGCGGGCTGACCCATTCGGCCAGCAGCACACGGCCCAGAATGGCGGCAAAGAACGGCGAGGCCGCAAACAGCAGCACCGCATTGGCGACGCTTGTGGCCTGAAACGCATAGATCGCGCCGGAAAACGCCATCACCAACCCAAAGCCACCCAACACCCCGGCCCAACCGACGGCGCGGATTTCGGCGATGATGTTGCCGCGAGAGGAGAACCCAATCCACAGCGCCAAAACCGGCAGCATACCGGCCGAGCGCCAGAACAAGATGGCCCAAGATCCGGTTTCCGGGATCAACCGGATGATCAAGCCTTGGGTTGACCACAGCACCCCGGCAAGGATGATCAGAACTGCGCCGCCAATGTATGACATGATTGCCCCCGTTTGCGGCAAGCTGGGCGCGTGGCGCGGGCGGGTCTGGCCTATTCGCGACCTTTGCCGCATTGATCCTGCCGAAACCGCACGCGAAACCGATTTCCGCGCGGAAATCGTGCCGAAATTCGCGCGAATTTCGTCTGGTTAGTAACCGCGCGCGCGATCAACCAGATGCAGCAGGGGGGCACCCGCCTCGCTGCGGCGGATATTTTTGACCAAGACTTTCGCCGCCCCGGTGGCACGGGTATCCGCCGCGATATGCGGGGTGACGGTGACGCGCGGATGGCCCCAGAACGGATGATCCAGCGGCAAAGGCTCGATGCGGAACACATCCAGCGTCGCGTGGCCGACTTGGCCTGTCTCCAGCGCCGCCAGCAAGGCTGCATCGTCGATCAGCGGCCCGCGTCCGGGGTTAAGGATAAACGCGCCGGGTTTCAGCCAAGCCAGACGCTGCGCGTTCAGGATATTCTCGGTTTCAGGGGTTTTCGGCAGCAGCGTCACCACGATCTCTGCGCCGCGCAACGCGGCTTCAAGCCCTGCCTCGCCGTGAAAGCCTTGGATGCCGGGGGTGTGCTTCTCGGTCCGGCTCCACCCCACCACGTTGAAATTCAGCGCAGCCAAGCCTTGCGCGCAGGCGGTGCCCAAAGCGCCCATGCCCAGCATCGCCACCTTACGCTCGCGTGCCAAGGGCGGGCAGGTCGCATCCCAGACATGGCCCGGATTGACGATGTGACGGTCCATGCCAAGGTGATGGCGCAGCGCGTGGCCCACCACCCATTCCAGCATGCCCTCGGTCAGGCCAGTATCAACCATCCGGCACAAAGGCTGCGTCAGGGTGGTGTTGCCAACGATCCGCTCCACCCCGGCCCACAGGCTGAGCACCGCCTTGCAGCGGGTAAACGGCGTGAAATCCTGCAACGGGGCCGAGGGCGCGTAGATGATGTAATCCACCGCAGCCGGGTCGGGGGCCAAGGTCACCACGCGGGCGTCGATCCCGGCATCGGCCAGCAGGCCCGGCAGCAGGTCGCGGTATTCCTCCCACACGGCGGGGGCTGCGAAAAACACGGTGATGGTCATGGGCTTGGTCCTGTCAGCTCATCCGGCGCTGGTGACAGCAGCGTTCACCGCAAGCGCAAGTATGATGGTGTTGTAAAAGAATGTCCCGACGGAATGCAGCAGCACCACCTTGCGCATCTCAGCCGACGAGGTGGTGACATCGCTGACCTGTGCGGTCATGCCGATGACGAATGAGAAATACAGAAAATCCCATGGGTCGGGTGCGTCAGTGCCCGGAAACTCCAGCCCGGCGGGCGTTTTCGCCTTGCGGGGCTGATAGAACAGATAGGCGTAGTGAAATCCCGCCAGCACATGCACCGCGGCCCAGCCCAGCGGCACCGATGCCAGCGCGATCAACCGCACATGGGTGCTGTCGCTTGGCGCGCCCAGCACCAGGATGATCGAGGTCAGGCTAACCGCACCCGCCGCCAGTGCCAGCACAAGGATGGCCGCCGCCCCTGCGTCATTCTGTTCGGCATGGTTGCGCAATTCGTCCGACGATGTCGATACCGCAAAGTGCAGCATCAAGCCGAGGTAACTGACGAAAAACGCATTTGCCGCGGCCAGCACGCGCAACTCGAACGGCAGCGGCGTCAGTTGCACCAGCAGCGCCACCGCTGTCCCAATAAGAAAGGCCAGCACGAACCGGATATGGCGCCGCATCAAATCACCTTGGCCTGTGCACAATCGCACTTTGCACCAACCCGAAGGCCAGCAAGATCACCAAAGTGGCCGACCCGCCATAGGATAGCAAGGGCAGCGGCACCCCCACCACTGGGGCCATCCCCATCACCATCGACAGATTGACGGCCAGATACAGAAAGAAATTCATCGCCACGCCGATGATCAAAAGCTGGCTGAAACGGTCCTTGTTCTGGATAGCGGCGGTGATGCAGAACACCAGAACCAGCGTGTAAAGTGCCAGCAGGGAAATCGCGCCGACAAAGCCAAACTCCTCACCCAAGGTGGTGAAGATGAAGTCGGTGTGCTTTTCGGGCAGAAAGTTCAGCCGGCTTTGCGTGCCCTGCATGAAACCCTTGCCCGCCCAGCCACCAGACCCCAGCGCGATCTTGGCTTGGATGATGTTGTATCCGGTGCCCAGCGGGTCTGCGGCAGGGTCCAGAAATGTATGGATGCGCTTATATTGGTAATCATGCAGCACCTGCCATGGCGTGCCTTCCGACATGATAATCGCCGCGATGCCGCCACCGCCCAAGGCCCCCACCACGCCGAAATACCACAAAGACACCCCCGCCGCGAACATCACCCCGGCCCCGGCCAGAATAAGCATCATCGAGGTGCCAAGGTTGGGTTGCTTCAACACAAAGTAGGTTGGCAGCAAAATCAGCACCACCGGGATCAGCACCCACAACGGCCGCGAGACTTTCTTGTCGTCCAGCCAATCGTAATAGGCGGCCAGGATCATCACCAACGTCACCTTCATCAGTTCCGAAGGCTGCAAGCGCATGAAGCCCAGATCAATCCAGCGCTGCGCGCCCATGCCAACCGTGCCGAAGAAATGCACCACCAGCAGCAAAAGCATCGCGACAATGTAGGACACCCCCGACATGCTGCGCCAGAACCAGATCGGGATGAAGGCCACGAAGAACAACAGCCCCAAGCCCATGCCAAACCGCTTGATCTGCGGCAAAGCCCAGGTGTCCATATCGCCGCCCGCGATGGAATACAGCATCAGCCAGCCAATCGCCGCAATCGCGATCAGCACAAGGATCAGCGCCCATTGGATGTAGAACACCTTGGCGATGCCACTGGGGGCGAGTTTCAGCCGATACTCCAGAAAGCTCATCGCGCTACACCTTCGAGGCTTCGGGCTGGCTGCCATCGGGCAGGCGCAGGCGCAAATCGTTCATCCGCGACTCGATGGTGCCGCGCTGATCGGCCGGATACGCGTCCAGCGGTGGAATGCCGCCGGTCAGTGCGCGCAGCAAGGCGTCGCGCGCAATCGGGCCTGCCACCGCCGATCCGCCGCCGCCGTGCTCCACCACCACCGACACCGCGTAGCGCGGTGCATTGGCGGGGGCAAAGCCGACGAACAGCGCATGGTCGCGCAAACGCCACGGCAGGGCGTCGTTCTTGGTCGCGCCATCACGCTTTTCGGCATCCGAAAAGTTGCGCACCTGCGCGGTGCCCGATTTGCCGCACATCTGCATCGAGGCATCGACAATCCGCGATCCGCGCCCGGTGCCATGCTGGCCGTTCATCACCTCAAACATCCCCATCTGCACGGCGCGCAGCTTTGATCCGTCCAGATCAAGGCCTGCGACCTCGGCGATGGGCACTTCGATGTCGTTCACCGAATGGATAATCCGGGGTGCCACCTGACGACCTGCCGCAATGCGCGAGGCCATCACCGCCAGTTGCAAAGGCGTCGCCAGCACATAGCCTTGGCCGATCGAGGCGTTGATGGTGTCGCCGATCACCCAATCTTGCTTGAACTTTTCCTGCTTCCACGCCTTGTTCGGCATTGCACCGGTGGAAATTGCCGACATCGGCAGATCGTGGCGCTGACCCAAGCCCAGCTTGTTGCCCATTTCGGCCATCATATCGATGCCAACCCGTTGGCTAACATCGTAAAAGAACACGTCGCAGCTTTCCGACAACCCGCGCTTGAGGTTCACCGAACCATGGCCGCCGCGCTTCCAGCAGTTAAAGCGGATGCCGCCGACCTCGATATAGCCGGGGCAGCGGACGGTGGTGTTTTCGTCAATCACCCCGGCCTCCAACGCTGCCAGCGCCGTCACCATCTTGAAGGTTGACCCCGGCGGATAGGCGCCCTGAACCACCTTGTTGGCCAGCGGGCGGTGATCGTGTTCGGTCAGAGCGGCATAATCGGCGCTGGAAATCCCGCGCACGAACAGGTTGGGGTCAAACGACGGTGACGAGACCGCCGCGATGATGTCGCCGTTGTTGACATCCATCACCACGCAGGCGGCACTTTCCTCGCCCAGACGGGCCTGCACGAAATTCTGCACATCGGCGTCAATGGTCAGCCGCAGGTCTTTGCCCTTCAGGCCTTCCTCGCGGTCCAACTCGCGCATCACGCGGCCCACGGCGTTGACCTCAATCCGCTTGGTGCCTGCCGAGCCGCGCAGAGTGTCTTCCATCCACTTCTCAACACCGATCTTGCCGATCTGAAAGCGCGGGATCATCAGCAGCGGATCGACGTTTTCCGCGCCTTCCTTGTCCTTCAATTCGGTCAGGTCTTTTTCCGAAACCGGGCCGACATAGCCCACCACATGCGCAAAATCTATATCGCGCGGATAGACGCGGCTTAACCCAACCTCGGGCGAGACACCGGGCAGTGCAGGGGCGTTGATGGCGATTTTGCTGAAATCGGTCCAGCTTAGCCGTTCGGCCACGGTGATCGGCACGAAGGCAGAGTTGACGCGCGGGTTCAGCTCTTTCATCGCATCGGTCAGATCCTGCGCCGTCATCGGGATGATATTGCTGAGACGGTTCAGCACACCTTCCACCTCGGCATCGGTCTTGCCGGCATTTTCGCGTGTGATCACAACGCGGTAGTTCTGTTCATTGCCCGCAATCAGCTTGCCGTTGCGATCCTGAATAAGCCCACGCGCGGGCGGGATCAGCCGGATGTTGATGCGATTTTCCTCGGCCAGCAGGCGAAACTGATCGGCCTGCTCTACCCCCAGAAACCGCATCCGCGCGCCCAAGGCGGCCACCATCGCCGCCATGCCGCCGCCCATCAGCAACGCCCGGCGCGTGACAGAGCGTGCGGTGGCTTCGGTATCGCGTGGCGCCCGTCTCACATCCGTCTCCCATATGCATCAATCTCTCCCATCGCGGGCTTGTGCAGGTCCAGCACATAGCGCGACAGGAACACCACCAAAGGATAGCACATCACCGACCACAGCACTTGCAACATCGCAAAGCCAAAGCCCGCCTGCGGCAGCAGCACCATGGCAAAAGTCAGCCGATACACCACCAACATCGCCACCATCAGCCCCGAGACCAATAGCCATTCGACCCCGAAGTTCAACTCACGAGTCAGTGCAACCCGCCCACGCACGAATTCCGACGCCAGCAGCACCAGCGCCGTCCACAGCCCCGGTGGGCGATCCAGCAGCATATCTTCCAGCAGCACCACCGCCGCAATCAACAGGGCGGGCAGGTAATCCGGGCGGCGCATCGTCCAGGCAAAGATCACGCACAGCAACAGATCCGGCCCCGGCGTGCGGTTCAGCCAGACGGTAAAGCGGCACCAGCCCTCGGCCTCGGCGCAATCCGACATCATCGCCATCGGCAAGGGCAGCAGCCGCCAGAACAGCAGCAACAGCGCAATGCCCACAAACAGCGCGCGGTGCAGCCAAACCTCGCGCGTCGCCTCATCAACCATTGCTCGCCCCCGCTTCCGACGCAGGCTCGGGCGAGGTTGGTGGCTTCGGCGGGCCTTGGATGGGGGGCGATGTCACCAACGCCCCCGGATCGGTGATCGGGGTCAATTCATGGCTGCGCAGCACGCGCAGAAACTCCAGCCGCTGATAATCGGCTGACAACGTCACCCGCAGCCGCTTGTCGGTGCCCAGAACGACCGAGCCGACCAGCAGCCCCGCCGGAAACATCCCGCCGTCGCCCGATGTCACCACCCGGTCGCCGGGGCGCACCTCATCGGGGTCTTCCAGAAAATCCAAGGGCGGCAGGTCGGAATTGTCGCCAGAAAGCAGCGCCTTCTGCCCCGAGGGCTGCACCGTCACTGGCACACGGCTGTTGCTGTCGGTCAGCAAGATCACCCGGCTGATCTGCTGCCCCACGCCCGAGATGCGGCCCACAAGGCCAATACCGTCCATCGTCGCCCAGCCATCCTTGATGCCGTCGCGCGCGCCGACATTCAGCAACACCGATTGGCGGAAGGGCGAGCCGCTGTCGGCCAAAACCACGCCCGTCACATGCGTCAGCATCGGGTCCAGCCGCACATGGTTCAAATCCAGCAGCCGGGCGTTTTTCTGCTCCAGCTGCAAGGCGGCCTCTTTCCACGCCTTCATCTGGCGCAATTCCTCGCGCAGTTGCTGGTTCTGCTCATAGAGCCGCGAATAGGATTGGAAGTTGTCCAGCACTCCGGCCGTCCATGTGACCGGCGCCGCAGCCCATTGAAAACTGGGCACAAAGCGGTCAACCAAGGCGGTGCGAAAGCGTTCAACCCGTGGGCTGTCGATCCGCCACAAAAAGAACAACCCCACCATCAACAGAATCAGAAGACCCACCAGAACCCGGCGCAGCGGGCGGTGGAATTCTTCGGGATCTATGCGGTTTCTTGCCATAACTGGCCCGTTTCACTTGAAAGACAAAAGGACCGCGACCTTGACGCGCGCCAACTTAGCTATCGTAGTCGATAACGTGGCGCAGTTGTTTTTCATATTCCAGTGCCTTGCCGGTGCCCAAGGCCACGCAATTCAGCGGCTCGTTGGCGACCGAGATCGAAAGCCCGGTCTGCTCGCGCAAGCTTAGGTCAAGATCACCCAGCAGCGCGCCGCCACCCGTCAGCATCACGCCCCGGTCAACAATATCTGCCGCCAAATCCGGCGGGGTGGTCTCCAGCGCCTGCATCACCGCATCGCAAATCTGCTGCACGGGTTCGGACAGGGCTTCGGCCACCTGCGCCTGATTGATCTCGGTTTCCTTCGGCACGCCGTTCAACAGATCGCGGCCCCGAATGGTCATGCTGGCACCCCGGCCATCATCCGGCATCCGCGCGGTGCCGATGCTGGTCTTGATGCGTTCAGCGGTGGATTCGCCGATCAGCAGGTTCTGATGGCGGCGCAGATAGCTGATGATCGCCTCATCCATCCGATCCCCGCCGACGCGGACCGAGCGCGCATAGACGATGTCACCCAACGACAGCACAGCCACTTCCGTGGTGCCGCCGCCGATATCGACCACCATGTTCCCCGTGGGGTCGGTGATCGGCATCCCCGCCCCAATCGCTGCCGCAATCGGTTCAGCAATCAACCCAGCCCGGCGCGCCCCTGCCGACAGAACCGACTGACGGATCGCCCGCTTTTCCACCGGAGTCGCCCCATGCGGCACGCAGACGATGATCTTCGGCTTGGAAAACGTCGTGCGCTTGTGCACCTTGCGGATGAAATGTTTGATCATCTCTTCCGCCGCTTCAAAGTCGGCAATCACCCCGTCGCGCATCGGGCGGATCGCCTCGATGCTGCCCGGCGTGCGCCCCAGCATCAGCTTGGCATCCTCACCCACCGCCAGCACCTGCTTCTTGCCGTCCTTGGTGTGATAGGCAACCACCGAAGGCTCGTTCAGCACGATGCCCTTGCCGCGCACATAAACCAGCGTGTTGGCGGTGCCGAGGTCGATCGCCATGTCAGACGAAAAGATGCTGGAGAGGATAGACATGCTGAGGTGATCCTTGGACGGCGAAAAAACAAACGCCCGCGACTCAGCTTGTGACTAAGGCGGGCGTGTTCATATAAAGCCATGCCGGGGCCGGGGAAAGGCCCGCAAGACTTTAGGCGCGCCTTTCCGCCTTGAACGATGGGCTGTTCATTTACCGCCATTATGGCCGGGAATTGGCCGCAAGATTGGCAAAACACTTGCACTAATCAAACTTTCCTGACCACCAGCGTCATTCGGCAGGCGCGGGCCATCGTAAACCCGCTATCATTTCCGCGTGTAGGATGGCGGTTTCAAGGGGCCCAAATGTTCAGTTTCAACAATCGGGTGGCACTGGTCACAGGCGCTGGCAGCGCCGACGGCATTGGCTTTGCCATCGCAAAAGCCCTCGTCTCGGCGGGTGCGCGGGTCTGCATCACCGCCACCAGCGCACGGATTTTTGACCGTGCCGCCGCGTTGGGCTGCATGGCCCACACCGCCGATTTGACTGACCCGGCGCAAGTCGCAGATCTGTTCGCGGCGGTCACCAAGCAGTTGGGCGCGGTCGAGGTGTTGATCAACAACGCGGGCATGGTCCAAAGCGGCAAACCGATGCAAGCGGTGAAACTGGCCGAGGTCACCGATGTCGATTGGGCCACCCATCTGGCGCTGAACATCGGCACCACGTTTCACTGCATCCGCGCGGCCCTGCCCGCGATGCAAGCGGCAGGCTACGGTCGCATCGTCAACATAGGCTCGGTGACCGGGCCTGTCGTAGCCATCGAAGGCGCGTCCGCCTATGCCACCGCCAAAGCCGGGGTCACTGGCATGACCCGGTCGGTTGCGCTGGAATAGGGCCGCTATGGCATCACCTGCAACGCCGTGCTGCCGGGTTGGATTGCCACAGCATCCTCTACTGAAGCCGAGTTGCGCGCGGGCCATGCGACCCCCGCAGGCAGGCCGGGCAGCCCCGCCGAAGTCGCCGCTTGTGCGGCGTTTCTCGCCTCAGAGGCCGCCGCCTATGTCAATGGTGCGACGCTGGTGGTCGATGGTGGCAACACCCTGACCGAGATGAAGGGCGCGTTCTGAGCAGCAGCGCGGCCCCTTGGCAGGGCCGCGCCTTTGGAAATCACTGGTCTTTGTAGTTCACCGATTTCTTGTCGCTGTCTGGTGCCGATTTGGTCCGGCGTACGATCAACTTGTTCAGCGCGTTGACATAGGCTTTCACGCTTGCCACCACGGTATCGGTATCCGCCGAGGCCCCGGTGACGATGCGGCCTTCTTCTTCCATCCGCACCGAAACCGTCGCCTGCGCGTCGGTGCCTTCGGTCACGGCTTGCACCTGATACAGTTGCAACCGTGCGCTGTGTGGGAACAGCATTTTCACCGCATTGAACGCCGCATCCACCGGGCCATCGCCTGTGGCATCAACCGAGTGATCCACCCCCTCGATGGTCAGCGTCAACTCTGCCTCACGCGGGCCTTCGGTGCCGCAAACCACGCGCAGGCGTTTGACCTGAATGGTGTCATGCGCGTCATTGGTGGCTTCATCGGCGACGAGGGCCAACAAATCCTCGTCATAGACCTCTTTCTTGCTGTCGGCCAAAGCCTTGAAGCGCACGAACACGTCGTTCAACTGATTGTCGGCCAATTCATAGCCGAGTTCCTTCAGCTTTGAGCGCAGCGCAGCGCGGCCCGAGTGTTTGCCCATCGAGATGTTATGCGCGTTCAGGCCGATGTCGGCGGGGCGCATGATCTCGAAGGTTTCGATGTTTTTCAGCACGCCATCCTGATGGATGCCGGACTCGTGCAGGAAGGCATTCTTGCCGACGATGGCCTTGTTGAACTGCACCGCAAAGCCCGACACCGAGGAAACCCGACGCGACAGGTTCATGATCTTGGTGGTGTCGATCTGGGTGCGGTAGGGCATGATGTCGTTCCTGACCTTCATCGCCATCACGACTTCTTCCAACGCGGTGTTGCCCGCGCGTTCGCCCAAACCGTTGATGGTGCATTCGATCTGCCGCGCGCCAGCCTCAACCGCGGCGAGGGAGTTCGCCGTCGCCATCCCCAAATCGTTGTGGCAATGGGTGGCAAAGATCACCCCATCCGCCCCCGGCACGCGTTCCAGCAGCATACGGATCAGGTCAGCGGATTCGCGCGGCGCGGTGTAGCCGACGGTGTCGGGGATGTTGATGGTGCTGGCCCCGGCCTTGATCGCGATTTCGACCACGCGGCAGAGGTAATCATGTTCCGTCCGCGTCGCATCCATCGCCGACCATTGCACGTTGTCGCACAGGTTGCGGGCGTGGGTGACGGTGTCGTGGATGCGGGTGGCCATCTGATCCATATCAAGGTTCGGGATGGCGCGGTGCAGCGGCGAGGTGCCGATGAAGGTGTGGATGCGCGGGCTGGCCGCGTGTTTCACGGCCTCCCAGCAGCGATCAATGTCTTTGTAATTGGCGCGCGCAAGGCCGCAGATGGTGGAGTTTTTCGAGCGCTTTGCGATCTCAGTCACGGCGGCGAAATCGCCTTCGGAGGCGATGGGAAAGCCCGCCTCGATCACATCGACGCCCATTTCATCCAGCAGGCTGGCGATTTCCAGCTTTTCGTCGTGGGTCATGGTGGCGCCGGGCGATTGCTCGCCGTCGCGCAGGGTGGTGTCGAAGATGATGACTTTGGGCTGAGATTGCGCCTTTTCGGCGCGGGCGGGCTGCGATTTAGCGGCTTCGGCGCGGGTTTGCGCGGGCGTGGCGGTCATGGGATCGTTCCTTGGTGTTTGTTGCTGCTTTCCGGGCGCTGATCACTTCCGAGCGGTCGCACCCAAGGGCACGCTCAGAAGCGGGTAAGAAGCAGCAGGCCACGGGAAAGCGACGCGCCGGAATTGGGCGCGGTGTGGGTAAAGGCGATGATGGTTTCCCGTGTCATGGCCGTGACTATACGGCGGATTTACTGGAAGGGAAGGGGGTGGCGGTGAAAAAGTAGCAGGGCTGCGGGCCTGCACCGGGGCGGGGGATTTGCGGTGTGGTCCCAACTCGGGACCTTTTTCGAGTGTTTGTTTTCAATGGGTTAAGGGGGTGTCGTTTAGGATGTGTTAACCTTTGGCCGCGAAATCCGCACCACCGGCATCTTGCGCAGGCGCAGAATTCAGCGCGGCGTCGTGGCGATGGCGGGGCTTTGCGCTAGGTTTTGGCGGCGTGGTTGCGCAGAGAAATGGCGAAGGGGGATCAAGGTGCGGGCATTGGTGATCGGAGCCTCGGGCGGGATTGGCGGGGCCTTGGCCACGGCGCTGGCGGGGCAGGGCGACGTGGTGGCGCTGTCACGCGCGCGCGACGGGCTGGATATTACCGATGAGACATCTGTCGCCCGGGTGCTGGAGGGCGTGACGGGCGCGTTTGACTGGGTGTTCATCGCATCGGGCGCTTTGGGGGTGCCGGAGAAATCGCTGCGCGCCTTGGATGCGCAGGCGATGCTGGCACAGTTTGCCGTCAATGCGGTGGGGCCTGCGCTGGTGATCAAGCATGTGCTGCGGCTGATGCCCAAGGATCGGGTGGCGCGGTTGGGCGTGCTGTCGGCGCGGGTCGGCTCGATTGGTGACAATGCGTTGGGGGGGTGGTATTCCTACCGGGCGGCGAAGGCGGCGCTTAACCAACTGGTGCATACGGCGGCGATCGAAGTGGCGCGCAGCCATCCGTTGGCGGTGCTGGCCTGTCTGCACCCCGGCACGGTAGAGACTGCGTTCACAGCGGGATATCCCGCCAAGCACAAGGATACCCCTGCGCAAGCGGCGGCGCGGTTGATCGCCGTGCTGGGCGATCTGACCCCGGCGCAATCGGGGGGATTTTACGATTATGCGGGCAAGATGGTGGCGTGGTAGCCCGGCACGCGGTTGCTGGCTTGCGGTGTGGCGTGAACCTTCGCTAAACCGGCGGGGCAAACCCGGGGCAGGAGAATGACATGACCCAACAGACCGAACCGCTTTCCACCCATGCCGCGCAAAAGCGCATCGTCTTGTCCAGCGATCATGCCGCGATTGCTTTGCGGCAGGCCGTGGGCGCGCATATCGCGGCGCAGGGCTGGCAGGTGGTGGATATTGGCCCGACAACCCCGGAAAGCACGCATTATCCAAAGCATGGCGCGGCGGCGGCGCGGCTGGTGGCATCGGGCGATTGCCGGTTTGGCATTGTGTTGTGTGGCACCGGGCAGGGCATCATGATGGCGGCGAACAAGGTCAGGGGCATCCGCTGCGGGGTTTGCATGGATACGTTCTCGGCCCGGATGATCCGCCAGCACAACGATGCCAATATGCTGTCGATGGGCGTGCGGGTGGTGGGCGAAGGCTTGGCGCTGGATATTGTCGATGCGTTCCTGAGCGCCGAATTCGAGGGTGGTCGCCATGCCACGCGGGTGGAGATGATCGAGCGTTAGGGCGAAGCGCTTATGCGTGGTGATATGTGGGCGGAAACAGGAAACGCATTGCGTTTCCCCGCCCAAGGGTGCGGTTTGGCTCTGAAGTCCCGTCAGCGAGAAACCCTGTTAGGCCAGTGCCCGACCCGGCGGGCGAGAAGCGCCCGCCATTGGCGGGTCGGGCGCTGGCCGGGCCTTAGGGGCCCGGCGGTTACAGAGGCACCCGCACCGTGTGGCGAAGGCGATGGCCTTCGCCAGATGGCTCAGCGGATTTGCGCAAGCGCCGATTAGCGGCCCGCCCCATGTAGATTGCGACCTATGGATTGGCCACAGGCGCGGGCGCAGGGCTTTGCGGCGCTGCACCTTCTGGCGCTGCGGTGCCATCGGCGGGTGCAACGCTCGCCCCCGGCAGCGGGCCAACCAGCACCCCGGCTTTCCACATGCCTTCCGACACCTCGCCGCCCTTATAAACCAGCTTGCCCGCGCCCTCGCGCTTGCCTGCGACAAAGCCGCCCTCATAGCCATCGCCGGTGGGATAGGTGGCAATGCCATTGCCCTGCATCGCGCCCGCCACCCAATCGCCGGAATAGGTGAAGCCATCGGGCTGCGACAGCGCGCCCTTGCCATCGCGCAGACCAGCTTTGAAATTGCCTTTATACACCGTGCCATCGGCCCAGGTCGCGGTGCCGACACCTTCGCGCACACCGGCTTTCCATGCGCCTTCATAGCGGAAACCATCGGGATAGGTCATGGTGCCGATGCCGTCGGGTTTCTCGGCAACCAAGGCCCCGGTATAGGTCGCCCCGTTGGCGTAGGTGGCGGTGCCTTGGCCGGTGATGTCGCCCTTCACCCACTGGCCGGTATAGCTGGAGCCATCGGCATAGCTGATCTTGCCGGTGCCGTCGGGCTGATCGGCCTTGAAGCCGCCCTCGTAGGTAGAGCGGTCGGCATAGACCATGCGGCCCTGACCCTGCATCTGGCCCGCAACCCAATCGCCGTCGTAGCTGCTGCCATCCTTGCCGGTGAACTTGCCCTTGCCGTCGCGCTTGTCGGCCTTGAAACTGCCCTTGTAGATATCGCCATTGGCATAGGTTTCGGTGCCTTTGCCAACGCGCAGGCCCTCGACGAAATCGCCCTCATAGACATCGCCATTCGGCTGGGTCAACTTGCCCAAGCCGTTGATCTGGCCGTCTTTCCACGCGCCGACATAGGTGGTCTTGTTGGGCATGGTCAGGGTGCCGGTGCCTTGGCGCGCGCCTTTCACCAGCATTCCGGTGTAGGTGGTGCCGTCGGGATAACGGATCACCCCCTCGCCCTGCTTTTCGCCCATCGTCCAGTTGCCGGCATAGCTGTAGCCGTTGGCATCGGTCAGCTTGCCCTTGCCGTCATGCTTGCCATCGCTGAAGCTGCCGACATAGACCGAGCCATTGGCATAAGCGGCGCGGCCTTGGCCTGTCATCTTGCCGCCGCGCCAATCGCCCTCATAGGTGCCGCCGTCGGCGAAGGTGATCTTGCCCTTGCCCTCGGGCTTGCCTGCGGCAAAGCGCCCCTCATAGACCGAGCCGTTGGGATAGCGCGCGATGCCGGTGCCGCGGATTTCCCCGCCCACCCACTCGCCCGAGTATTCGTAGCCGCTGGGCAGTTTGTAGGTGCCGGTGCCGTCTTGCAGGCCGTTGACGAAGGTGCCCTCATAGACCGAGCCGTCGTCATACTGCTTGGTGATGACCTCGCCCGCGTTTTGTGCGAGGGCTGCCCCTGCCAGAGCCACCAACATTGCCGCCGCCAAGCCTGTGTTCCGCATTGCATCATCCCTTGTATCGCCACGACCCTAGCTTAGGCCGCGACCTGCTGACAAGTCGCCCGCTTGGCCTTTCGCTTGGGTGTGAACGTGCTAGAACCGTGCAAACCCTAGCCCGGAGTATGATATGGCCGCGACGTTCCGCCTGACCTTGGCACAGTTGAACCCCACCTTGGGCGCCATCGAGGCCAATGTGGCGCAGGCCTATGACGCCTGGGTGCAGGGCCGCGATGCGGGCGCGCAGATGGTGGCGCTGACCGAGATGTTTATCACCGGCTATCAGACACAAGATCTGGTGATGAAACCGGCGTTCTGGCGCGCTGCGATGCAAGCGGTAGAGGCTTTGGCCCTGCGGATCACCGATGGTCCGGCGCTGGGGATCGGTGGGCCGTGCTGGCGCGACGGGCAGTTGTATAACGCCTATTACGTGCTGGAGGCGGGCAAGATTGCCGCCACCGTGCTGAAGCACGAGTTGCCCAACAGCGATGTATTTGACGAAAAGCGGGTGTTCGCCTCGGCCCCGCCGCAGGGGCCGTATCGCGTGGGGCCGTTGCGCATCGGCTCGCCGATTTGTGAAGATGCTTGGCATTCCGAGGTCTGTGAGACGCTGGCCGAGACCGGGGCGCAGATTTTGCTGGTGCCGAATGGCTCGCCCTATCACCGGGGCAAACCATCGGTGCGCACCAATCTGATGGTGGCGCGGGTGGTTGAGACGGGGCTGCCGCTGGTTTACCTCAATATGATCGGGGGCCAGGATGATCAGGTGTTTGATGGCGCGTCGTTTGTGCTGAACCCCGGTGGGGTGTTGGTGGCACAACTGCCGCAGTTTGACACCTGCATCACCCATGTCGATTTTGAGGAAACCGACGACGGCTGGCGCGCGCTGCCCGGCATGATGGAGAAGATGCCGATTTCCTACGAGGCCGATTACCGCGCCATGGTGATGTCTTTGCGGGATTATCTGGGCAAGACCGGGTTCAAGAAAGTGCTGCTGGGGCTTTCGGGCGGCATCGACAGCGCCATCGTGGCGGCGGTGGCTGCCGATGCGATTGGCCCCCAGAACGTGCGCTGCGTGATGCTGCCGTCGCGCTATACCTCGGCCCATTCGCTGGAGGATGCAGCACAGGTGGCGCGGGCGTTGGGGTGCCGGCTCGATACCGTGTCGATCTCGGGCGCGCAGGAATCCGTCTCGCGCGCGCTGGAACATCTGTTTGAGGGCACCGCAGAGGATGTCACCGAAGAAAACGTCCAGTCACGCCTGCGCGGGCTGTTGTTGATGGCGATGTCGAACAAGTTTGGCGAGATGTTGCTGACCACCGGCAATAAATCGGAAATGGCGGTCGGGTATTGCACGATCTACGGCGATATGAATGGCGGCTATAACCCGCTGAAAGACCTGTATAAAACCCGCGTGTTTGACACTTGTCGGTGGCGCAATGACAACCATCGTGCGTGGATGCTGGCCCCCGCAGGCGTGGTCATTCCGCCGCGCGTGATCGACAAGCCGCCAAGTGCCGAGTTGCGCCCCGATCAGAAAGACGAAGACAGCCTGCCGCCCTATCCGGTGCTGGATGCGATCCTTGATGGGTTGGTGGAACAGGAATTGTCGGTGGCCGATCTGGTCGCACGCGGCTTTGACCGCGCCACGGTGAAGAAGGTCGAGCATTTGCTTTTTATCAGCGAATACAAACGCTACCAATCCGCCCCCGGCACCCGGCTGACGCGGCGCGCATTTGCCGGGGATCGGCGCTATCCGATTGCCAACCGCTGGCGCGATAACGCCTGATGCCGCTTTATATCCTTGCCGCCGCGTTAGAAATCGCCGGCTGCTTTGCGGTGTTCAGTTGGTGGCGCGGCGCGTCTGCGCTGTGGTTGCTTCCGGCGGGATTGGCGCTGGCGGGGTTTGCGTTTGTGTTGGCACTCGCCCCGGCGACCCATGCGGGGCGGTCCTATGCGGCCTATGGTGGCGTCTATATCGCGGCGTCATTGCTGTGGCTTTGGCTGGCCGAGGGCACGCGGCCCGATTGGGCGGATGTGGCCGGGGCCGGACTGGCACTGGCCGGGGCGGCGGTGATCCTGTTCGCGCCGCGCGGATGATGGCAGGGCGCGGGCGGTTGTTTTTTGCCCGATTTGGCCCGCGACAAATCGGGCCGCGCCTGCCTGCCCCTTGGCAGGCGCGTTGCCGCGCCCGCCCAGGCAGGCGCGCCCCGATTTTCAGACCGACGGTTTGTGGCACCACCCCCCTTGCTCAACGCCTTTCAGGCTTATGAGCAACGAACCGGAAAACGCTCCACCGGAGCGTTTTCTTTCGGTTCGGGGAAGAAAGATGCCACTCTGACCTCTCCGGCAGCCCGCGCTGTTCCTGCTTTTACTCGCTCGCCTCAGGCTGTGCCTCGGCCAGATCTGACCTATTCGATGATTTCGACGGTGTTCTCAAACTTGCCCAGTTTTTCCGAATTCTTGTCGCGCAGGGTGGTTTCCAGAATGTAGCGTCCCGGCGTGATGCCATCCAAAGTATAGGTCAGATTGGCGTTGAATTCGTGCATCTTGCGGCGCGAGGTCAGGTCAAGATTGGTCACCGAGGGGATTTCGCCCAAAACCTCGCCAGCCTCGGTCATCACCTTCAGATCGACGATGAAGCCGATGGTGTAAAGCCCGTCACCGCCCGAGCCAAAGCCATAGCCGTAGGGCTCGGCATAAATCAGGATGGGTTCGCCGATCTTGTATGTCTCATTCGGGCGCGGATTGTAGATGCCGACACCTGCGGCGGGCTCTGCCACCAGCAATGCCTCGCGGATCCCGATATCGGCGCCCGAATCCCAGACCGTTGCCATCAGGCTGTCTGCGGCCTCTAACGCGCCAGGGGTGTCGCCTGCGGCCATCAGGGTTTCAATCTCGGTGGCCTTGTCTGCGACCGGCCCCGCCACAGCGCCGCCCGCAAGGCTTGTGGCAAGAATTGCCCCGCACAGGGCAATCCGGGTGACGGTAGATGCAAACATGGCTCAACTCCTCAATTTCAGATCAAAATCAGCACTCTGGCGGTGATGATAGAAAGATACGTCCCCCGCTCCAAGCGCACAAGCGGTGCGGGCGTGCGATTGTTCACGCGCACCAGTCACTCCCACCACGGATCAATCGCTGCGATGTCCGCGTCGCTCCAGCCAAAGTGATGCGCAAGTTCGTGCACCAGAACGTGGCTCACCAGCTCTTGCAGGGTGACATTGCCGCGCTCGATCCATTCATCCAGGATCGGGCGACGGAACAGCCAGATCAGATCGGGGTGCAGCGGCTGATCCGAGACGGATTTCTCAGGCAGCGGCGTGCCTTCGTAAAGCCCGGTCAACTCAAACGGGTTCTCCAGCCCAAGTTCGGCCAGCATGGCGTCGCTGGCAAAATCCTCGATGCGCAGCGCCACCTGCCGGGCGGCGGCGCGGTAGGGCGGCGGCAGGCCTGCGATGGCCGCCTCGGCAAGCGCCGCGATGTGATCGGCATCCGGCGCGGTCAGATCGGCATAAGGTGTTGTCATGGCGGCAGACTAGCCAAGCGTGCGAAAGCCGCAAGGCGATAACTGGACAAACAGCAAGCCATATGACAGGGAAGGGCGGTTGCAGGAGAGCTGAGATGACCGATCGCCCCACCATTACCCGTTTCGCCCCGTCGCCCACCGGATATATCCATGTCGGCAACCTGCGCACGGCGCTGATGAACTATCTGATCACCCGCAAGGCGGGCGGCACGTTCATTCTGCGGCTGGACGATACCGATCAGGAACGCTCGAAACAGGAGTATATTGACGGGCTGCTCTACGATCTGGAATGGCTGGGCCTGCATTGGGACCGGATCGAGCAGCAATCGCTGCGCTTTGACCGCTACCGCGAGGCGGCCGATCAGTTGCGCAGCGCAGGCCGGTTCTATGAATGCTTCGAGTCGCCGGTCGAGTTGGACCTGAAGCGCAAGAAGCAGCTGAACATGCACAAACCGCCGGTCTATGACCGCGCCTCGCTGCGCATGACCGATGCCGAAAAGGCCCGCGCGCGCGAAGAAGGCCGGGCGGGCTATTGGCGCTTCCTGCTCGATCAACAGCGGATTGAATGGAACGACGGCATCCTCGGGCCGATCTCGATTGACGCGGCTTCGGTGTCCGATCCGGTGCTGATCCGCGCCGATGGGCAGATCCTTTACACCTTCGCCTCGTCGGTCGATGATATCGACATGGGCGTGACCTCGATCGTGCGCGGGGCGGATCATGTCACCAACACCGCGACGCAAATCCAGATCATGCAGGCGATGGGCGGTGTGCCCCCCAGCTTTGCGCACCATTCGCTGCTGACCGGACCGCAGGGCGAGGAATTGTCGAAACGCTTGGGCACCCTCAGCCTGCGCGATCTGCGCGCGCGCGGGGTCGAGCCGATGGCGTTGCTGTCGCTGATGGCACGGCTGGGCTCGTCCAAGCCGGTGGAACTCGCGTCCTCGATGCAGGATCTGATCGACGGCTTTGACATCGGCAGCTTTGGCGCCGCCCCCACGAAATTCGACGCCGAAGACCTGTTCCCGCTGACCCGCGCGCATGTGCAATCGCTGCCGCTGGCGAATGTAGCCGAGAAAATCGCAAGCTTGGGCGTGCCTGCCGACAAGGCCGAGTTGTTCTGGAACGTCGCCAAAGCCAACATCACCGTTCTCGCCGATCTTGAGGGCTGGTGGGTGCTGTTCCGCGATGGTGCCACCCCGCTGGTCGATGACGAAGACCGCGAGTTTGTGGCGCAAGCCTTTGATCTGCTGCCCGAAGGCCCGTGGACCACAGCGACGTGGAGCGCATGGACCAACGCGGTGAAAGAGGCGACGGGCCGCAAAGGCAAGGCGCTGTTCCGCCCCCTGCGCCGCGCCGTCACCGGCCTTGATGCAGGGCCAGAGATGGCCGACGTGATGCCGCTGTTGCAGAAACGACCAAGTCTTTAAGGCTGATCGACACTCACCTTTGATAATCTGGCGAAGGCCATCGCCTTCGCCATGCGGTGCAGTGGCCGCTGAAACCGCCGGGCCTCAAAGGCCCGGCCAGCGCCCGACCTAGCCTTGGCGGGCGCTTCTCGCCCGCCGGGTCGGGCACTGGCCTCAATGGGTTTCTCACTGACGTGACTTCAGGGGCAGGCCGCTCACGCGGTCGGGGAAACGCCATGCGTTTCCTGTTTCCGCCCGCACCGGGGCGCGTGCGTGTCGCGCGCGCTCGCCGCTTGGACTCGCCATTGGTCCCAGAATTCAATGGTTTGGTAGGCTAGCCCCCGGCTTTGGCCTGCTTAGCGCGCCAAAACCAGCCAGCCTGCAATCTCGGCCAGTTGCTGCATCGCGCCCAGAACATCCCCGCTTTGCCCGCCGATTTGCCGCAAAGCGACGCGGGCGAAGATCAGTTGCGTGGCGGCCATTGCGACAAAGACCCAAAGGGCCACGGGCCAAGGCAGCAAAACCACCAAGCCAACACCCGCCAGCGCCAGCCCCGCCATTGCCCGCGCAAAACTGGTTCCTGCGGCGGATTTCCCCATGCCGTCTTGCCGCGCGGCGGGCATCCACAGCAGGGCCAACCCCAACCCGGCGCGGCTTGCCATTGCCAAGCCGACCAGCGCCAGCGGGGCAAGGCCGGGCTGCTGCGCGGCCAAAATCGCCAGTGCCTGCCAGCGCAGGCCCAGCGACAGGATCAGCGCCAGACCGCCATAGCTGCCAATCCGGCTGTCGCGCATGATCTCCAGCTTGCGGGCGCGGTCGCGGCCGCCGCCAAAGCCATCGGCACAGTCGGCGAGACCGTCTTCATGCAGGCCGCCCGTCGCCAAAATGCTGGCCGTCAGAGCCAATCCCGCCGCCAGCGCAGGCGCGACACCCAACGCCAAGGCCCCGGCCAGAACCGCCGCCGCAATGCCGCCCACCAGCGCGCCCGCAATGGGAAACGCCCAGACCGCAGCACCAATCGGCGGCGCTTCGGCCATCTGCCCCGCAGGCAGGCGGGTCAGCAGCATCACCGCCAACTGCACCTCTGCCACGCGGGCGCGAAAGGGGGTCATGCCCCAGCATTCTCAGATTCAGAAACTCCGGCCTCGCCGAAGGTGGCCATGCCGTTGTGGCAGGCCAGCGCGCTGCGCAAGATACCCAAAGCCAGCGCCGCACCCGAGCCTTCGCCAAGCCGCATGTCAAACTCCAGCACCGCGCGTTTGTTGAGGTTCGTCAACAGCTTGCGGTGCCCCGGCTCGGCGCTTTGGTGGCCGACAAGGCAATGATCCAGCAGCGCAGGGTCGGCTGCATAAAGCGCAGACGCGGCGGCGGTGCAGATGAACCCGTCCAGAATAACCGGGATGCGCGCGGCACGCGCGGCCAGAACCGCACCACAAATCGCCGCCTGCTCGCGCCCGCCAAGTGCTGCCAAAACGCCCATTGCGGACAGGCCCTTGTGCCGTGCAAGCCCGGTTTCAATCGCTGCAATCTTGCGCGCAATCCCCTCAGAATCAGACCCCGTTCCCGCCCCAACCCAACCCGCCACCTCACCGCCAAACAGCGCCGAGGCCATCGCGGCGGCGATGGTGGAATTGCCGATGCCCATTTCGCCCAAGATCAGCACATCGGCCAAGGTGTCCACCGCATCCGCGCCGGTCTGCATGGCGGCCAAAGTCTCGGCCTCGGTCATCGCGGGGCCGGTGGTGAAATCGGCGGTGGGGCGGTCAAGATCAAGGGCGATCACCGACAACTCCGCCCCATTGGCGCGGCAAAGCTGGTTGATGGCCGCACCGCCTGCCTGAAAGTTGCCAACCATCTGCGCCGTCACCGCCTGCGGATAGGGGTTCACCCCCTGCGCGCAGATGCCGTGATTGCCTGCAAAAACAAGCGCCTGCGCGCGGGCGATCTGCGGGCGGGCAACCCCGCGCCAGCCTGCCATGAACACCGCCAACTCCTCCAGCCGCCCCAGCGATCCCGGCGGTTTGGTCAGGCTGTTTTGCCGCGCGAGGGCGGCTTCGGCGGCTTTGGCATCGGCTTGCGGCAGGCTTGCGGCCAGACCTGCGACAGCGGCGAGCGTGGTCAGCTTCATCATTTCACCTTCATTGGCAGGCCAGAGACGGCGAAGATCACCTCATCCGCCTCGGCTGCGATCCATTGGTTCAGCGTGCCAGCCGCATCGCGAAACGCGCGGGCGAGGGCGTTTTCCGGCACGATCCCCATGCCGACTTCGTTGGTCACAAACACCACCGGGCTGGTCTGCGCGGGCAGGGCGGCCAGCAAGGCCTGCCCTGCGGCGCGCCAATCGTGATCGCCCAGCATCAGATTGGTAAGCCACAGCGTCAGGCAATCGACCAAGCGCGGGCCTTTGCCGTCGGTGGCGGTCAGGGCTGCGATCAGATCCAAAGGTTCGGCATGGGTGATCCATTCCGGCCCGCGCCGGGCTTGGTGTTCGGCGATGCGGGCGCGCATCTCGTCATCCCAGGCTTGCGCCGTGGCAATGTAGTGGGCGGGCTGGCCCATCTGCAACGCGCGCGCCTCTGCGATCCGGCTTTTGCCAGAGCGCGCGCCGCCAGTGATCAGGATGGTTTTGTGCATATCGGCCCTTGCCCCTTCGCCGTTGTCAAAGCAGAAACGGGGCCAGCGCGAAAGGAGAAATGCGACCGTGCCTGCTGATACCCCGACAGAGCTGCTGTTGATCCGCCACGCCCCCGCGCTGACCGAGGGGCGGATGGCCGGGCGGCGCGATGTCGATGCCGATTGCAGCGATGCGCTGGCGTTTGCGGCGGTGCGCGGTGCGGTGGGGGGGGCGGATCACTGGCGGATCAGCCCGGCGCGGCGCTGTGTGCAGACGGCGGCGGTGCTGTGGCCGGATGCCGAACCGCCGCAAGACCCGCGGCTGTGGGAGCAGGATTTTGGCGCTTGGGAAGATATGCCCTATGCCGATCTGCCCGATCTGGGCGCGCTGTCGTTGGCCGATCTGGCGGCGCACCGCCCGCCGCTGGGCGAGAGTTTTCTCGATCTGTCGGCGCGGGTGGTGCCTGCCTTGCGGGAAGCCTGCGCATTGGGCGGGCGCGTGGGGGTCGTGGCCCACGCCGGGGTGATCCGCGCGGCGTTGGGGATGGCGCTGGGCGCTGCGGAACGGGGGCTGGCGTTTCAGGTCGCCCCCCTGTCGCTGACGACGATTGTGGCGCTGCCGGGGGGGGCGTTTTCCATCGCGGGCGTCAATCGGATGCGGCGATGAGCGCCCGCAACGTCCGGGTGGCAGGGCATTTTGGCGAGGTGATGCAGGGGCGCATTGGCCCGGGTGGCCCGGTCGCGCTGATCACGCTGCCCTGCCCGGTGCTGGGGGTGACGGCGCGGCTGCTGCCCGGGGCGGGTCTGACGCTCAGCAAGGCCAGTGCTGGCATCATGCCGAAGGCGCGGGCGGTCAAGCTGCTGGCAGGGTTGGGGATTTCGCTGACAGGGCAGGTGGATTTCAGCGCCGAGATGCCGCCCGGTGGCGGTGCCGGAGTATCGACGGCCGCGCTGGTGGCGCTGGCGCGGCTGGCAGGGTGGCAGGGCGATCCGCTGGCCTTGGCGCGGACTTGCGTGGCTGTCGAGGGCGCGTCAGACCCGTTGATGCTGCCTGCGCCTATGCAGCTTCTGTGGGCCTCGCGTCGCGCTGAGGTGCTGGAAACCCTGTCGCCGCCGCCCCTGATGGAGGTGATCGGCGGGTTTTACGGCCCGCCGCGCCGCACCGATCCGGGCGATACCGATTTTCCCGACATCGCCGATCTGATCCCGCTGTGGCGCGCGGCCTGTGCGGCGGGTGATCTTGCGGCGGTGGCGGAACTCGCCAGCCGCTCGGCGCAGCGGCGTTTGGCGCAGACCAAGGCGCAATCCGACCCCACCTTGTCGCTGGCGGCAGACCTTGGCGCGTTGGGCCATGTCATTGCCCATACCGGGGCTGCGCGCGGGTTGATCTTTGCGCCCGGTGCGGTGCCCGCGCGCGCGCGTGCCGCCTTGCAAGCGGCGGGCTTGCGCGGTGTGGTGCAGTTTCTGGCCGGGGGGCGCGTATGAGTTTTGCCGCAATGATGCTGGTCGCAATGGCCATCGACAGCGCCATCGGCTGGCCCGCGCGCCTTTACGCCGCAATCGGCCATCCGGTGACGTGGATCGGCGCGCTGATCCGCAGGCTGGACCTTGCGCTGAACCACGACACCGCCGCCGATCTGCCGCGCCGCATCGCCGGAGTTTGTGCGGCGGCGCTGGTGATTGGCGGCACGGCGGCGCTGGCTTGGGCGGTGCAGGCGGCGTTGCCCGCAGGGTGGCTTGGCATTGTGATCGGCGGCGTGCTGGCGTGGCCGTTTCTGGCGGTCCGCTCGATGTATGCCCATGTCGCGGCGGTTGTGGTGCCGTTGCAGCGGGGCGATCTGGACGATGCACGCTTTCAGGTCTCGATGATCGTCGGGCGCAATACCAAGGTGCTGGACAGCGCCGGCGTGGCGCGGGCGGCGATGGAGAGCTTGGCCGAAAACACCTCGGACGGCATCGTGGCGCCGCTGTTCTGGGGCGCGGTGCTCGGCCTGCCGGGAATTGCCGTCTACAAGGCGATCAACACGCTGGATTCGATGATCGGCCACCGCACGCCGCGCTTTGAGGCGTTTGGCTGGGCCTCGGCCCGCATCGACGATCTGGTCAACCTGATCCCGGCGCGGCTGACCGGGCTGGTGTTTGCGCTGGTGTCGTCTGCACCCCGCCGCGCACTTGCGGTGATGTGGCGCGATGCGGGCCTGCACCGCTCGCCCAACGCAGGCTGGCCCGAGGCCGCGATGGCCGCAGGCCTTGGCGTGCGGCTGTCCGGCCCCCGCGTCTATGACGGCCACGTCGCGGATGAGCCTTGGGTCAACGCAGGCACGCCCGACCCGACGCCTGCCGATCTGCAACGGGGCCTTGCGCTTTACGTGCGGGCGATGTTTGTGCTGGCGGCAGCGCTGCTGGTCTTGGCGCTGGTCTGAGGGGGCAGATGCGCGATCATGGCGGCAATATCGACGGCGCAATCGCCCGCTTTGGCGGCAGCGATTGGATAGACCTGTCGACGGGCATCAACCGGGTGCCCTATCCGGTGCCCGCACTTTTGCCGGAAGACTGGACGATGCTGCCGACCCACAGCGCCAAACAGGCCCTGCTGGACGTGGCGGCACGCGCCTACCGCACAACCGCGCCGATGCTGGCGGTGGCGGGCGCGCAGGCGGCGATCCAGATGATCCCCCGATTGGCCAAACCGGGCCGCGCCCGCGTGCTGGGGCCGACCTATAACGAACACGCAGCGGCCCTGCGCGCGGCAGGCTGGAAAGTGGACCAAGTCAGCCAGTTCGGCCAGTTGGCGGGGGCTGATCTGGCGGTGGTGGTCAACCCCAACAACCCCGATGGCCGCAGCTATGCGCCCGCCGATCTGCTGGCGCTGGCCGGGCAGGTGGGCCGCTTGGTGGTGGATGAAAGCTTTGCCGATGCCCAACCCGCGCTGTCGCTCGCCCCGCAGGCCGGGCAGGCAGGGCTGCTGGTTTTGCGGTCGTTCGGCAAGTTCTACGGGCTGGCGGGCGTGCGGTTGGGCTTTGTGATCGGCTGCCCCGACGACATCGCTGCCTTGCGCGAGATGTCAGGCCCGTGGCCGGTGAACGGCGCGGCCCTGCGCATCGGCGCTGCGGCTTTGGCCGATGAGGCTTGGGCTGCGGCCACGGTGCAGCGGTTGCAGGCCGAGGCCGCGCAGGCCGATGACTTGGCTGTGGCGGCAGGCTGGCAACTGGTTGGCGGCTGCGAACTCTTCCGCACCTACGAGACGCCCGATGCAGAAACCGCACAAAACCGGCTGGCAAAGGCCCGGATATGGAGCAGGATCTTTCCCTATTCGAACCGTTGGCTGCGTTTGGGCCTGCCCGGATCGCCAGATGAATGGGCGCGGCTGACCCGCGCATTGGAGGGCTGATGCAGTTTAGCGCTGACGAATCCGCAACCCTGCTGAGCATCCTGCGCTGGCGTCGCGATGTGCGCCACTTCCGCCCCGACCCGGTGGATGAGGCCGCACTCGAGCGGTTGCGTGCCACGATGGACTGCGCGCCCTCGGTCGGCAATGCGCGGCCTTGGCGGGTGATCCGGGTGGACGACCCGACCCTGCGCGCTGGCGTGCGTGCCAACTTCAACCGCTGCAATTCCGAGGCGGCGAAGCTCTATCGTGGCGATAAACACGCGGAATATCTGGCCCTGAAACTGGCCGGTCTGGATATGGCCCCGGTGCAATTGGCGGTGTTCAACGAGATCGACCCCGAGGCGGGGCATGGCCTTGGCCGCCAGACCCTGCCCGAAACCCTGCGCCAATCCACCGCGATGGCGATCTATACGCTGTGGCTGGCGGCACGGGCCGAGAATCTGGGGCTGGGCATGGTCTCGATCCTCGATCCGCACGATATCGAGGCTTTGCTGGATGTGCCGCAGGGCTGGGAATTTGCCGCTTATCTCTGCATCGGCCACCCTGAGTTCATGGACGACACCCCACTTTTGCACCGCACCGGCTGGCAGGAAAACGCCCAGACCGAATGGCTGCGGCGCTGATATCTGCGCCACGCCGCCCCGGACCTGATCCGGGGCCTCGTGGGCGGGGGTGAGGCCCCGGATCAAGTCCGGGGCGGCGTGGGAATGCGGCGATCACCGCGCCAGGCCGAGCAGCCCCGCCACATCGACATGCGCTTCCAGATGCGCGGCCAAAGCGTCCAGCGTCGCCTCCACCCCCGCGCCATACGACAGCTTCGACGCCTGCGCGCCGATCTGGCGCAAAAAGCCCGCCCGGAACGCATCATTCGCGAACATGCCGTGCAGATAGCTGCCCATCACCCGGCCATCGGCGGAAACCGCGCCCTCTGGCTGGCCACCCGCAAAGGCAAAAGGCCGCGCGCGGTCGGGGCCGTGGGTGCGGCCGATGTGAATCTCATAGCCCTGCATGGCAAGGCCGGTCGCAGCATGCACCGCCTCGGTGCGGGTCAGGCGCTTGTCGGGGGTCATCTCGGTTTCAACGTCTAGCGCGGCAAGGCCAGCCGTCTCGCCCGCCGGGCCTTCGATGCCGCCTGCGTCGCGCACGATCCGGCCCAGCATCTGATAGCCACCGCAAATCCCCAAAACGCGCCCACCCCGGCGCAGATGTGCAGCCAGATCAATATCCCAGCCCTGCGCACGCAGAAAAGCCAGATCGCCGCGGGTGGATTTGCTGCCGGGGATGATCACCAGATCGGTGTCGCCGGGCAGCGCCTCGCCCGCGCGGATCATCGACAGGCTGACGCCCGGTTCCTGCGCCAAGGGATCGAGATCATCGAAATTCGCAATCCGCGACAGGGTGAGTGCGGCGATCTTGTAGGCCCCCGCGCCGCCGCCCTTCGGCAGGTCCAACGCATCCTCGGCGGGCAGTTTATGGGCATCCGCAAAAAACGGCACCACGCCAAAGCCGCGCCAACCGGTGCGGGCCTCGATCAGCCGATAGCCGTCATCAAACAAGCGCGGATCGCCGCGAAACTTGTTGATCAGAAATCCCGCGATCATCGCGTTATCACCATCCTCCAGCACCGCCTGCGTGCCCACGATCTGCGCAATCACCCCGCCGCGATCAATGTCGCCGGTCAGGATCACCGGGCAATCGGCGGCACGGGCAAAGCCCATGTTGGCAATGTCCCCGGCCCGCAGATTGACCTCGGCAGGGCTGCCCGCACCTTCCACGATCACCAGATCATGCTGCGCTTTCAACCGGTTAAAGCTGTCGAGCACCGGCGCCATCAGGCTGGGCTTCAGCGCCGCATAGTCGCGCGCGCGCACCGTGGCGATGCGCTTGCCCTGCACCACCACCTGACTGCCAGTCTCGGACTCGGGCTTCAAGAGCACCGGGTTCATATCGGTATGCGGTTCCAACCCGCAGGCCAAAGCCTGCAACGCCTGCGCGCGACCAATCTCGCCGCCATCCGCCGTCACGGCAGCATTGTTGGACATGTTCTGCGGCTTGAACGGCGCGACCGAAAGCCCCCGCAACCGTGCCGCCCGACACAGCCCCGCCACCAGCAAGGATTTACCGACATTCGAGCCCGCGCCTTGGATCATCAGGGCCTTCATGCCTGACCCCGATGGTGCGCGCGGATCATGCGGAAGCCTCCGGCGGGAGTATTTTTTGCCAAGATGAAGTCAACGGATTGGACTTTCGCGCGATGCGCTTGGTCGCTGACAGCGTTCGGTATCGCGGTTCTGCCAACTTCATCTTGGCGAAAATACTCCGGGGGTAGGCTTGTGTTTTCCAGCGGAAAACACAAGCCTGGGGGCTGGCCCCCAATCTGACCAATCACCCTGCGCACGGCATCAGAACTCCACCCCCGGCTGCGCCTTGATGCCGGAACGGAACGGATGCTTGATCAGCGTCATCTCGGTGACAAGATCGGCGGCTTCGATCAACTCGGGTTTCGCATTACGCCCGGTCATCACCACATGCGTCAGGGGCGGTTTTTCGGCGGCCAGAAACGCCAGCACCTCGGCGATATCAAGGTAGTCATAGCGCAGGGCGATGTTGATTTCATCGAGCAGCACCAAACGGTTATCCGGGTCGCGGATCAGCTCCTTGGCCTTCTCCCAGCCCTTCTGCGCCATCGCGATATCGCGGGCGCGGTCTTGGGTTTCCCAGGTGAAACCTTCACCCATGGCGTGAAACTCGCACAGGTCGGGGAAATGCGTCTCGATGATCCGCCGCTCGCCGGTATCCCATGCGCCCTTGATGAACTGCACCACGGCGCAGGGCATCTCATGCGCGATGCAGCGCAGAATCATGCCAAACCCGCTGGACGACTTGCCCTTGCCCGCCCCGGTATGCACGATCAGCAGGCCCTTGTCGCCCGCCTTGCCCGCCATTATCTTGTCGCGCGCGGCCTTCTTCTTGGCCATTTTCCGCGCGTGGCGGGCGTTTTCGTCACCCAACAGGTCGGTATCAGATGTGGGGGTGATCACGGGAAGCTCTGCGTCGGCCATCGGGTGTTTTCCGTTGCTTGACAAGGGGCGCGGTTGTGCCATGAGGTGGGTTGCGCTGGTTCCTGTTTATGACAGGCGAAGAGGGAATGTGAAAGGGGGCGACCCCGAAAGCTGCCGCCCCCGCGACCGTGACCGGAGAGGTTGCCCGAGGCCACTGGAGCAATCCGGGAAGGCGGGCCGCCGTGGGGGAAACCCCGGATCCGCAAGCCGGGAGACCTGCCAGCGCATGTGACTGAACGGGCGAACGGGGTGTTTCGCAACCAGCAGGCAAGGCCCTTGGCCGTGCTTTTCTGGCCATCCCATTGCCAAGCATGGATAGGCTGATGACTGTAACGCTGCATGTCTGCACCACCTGTAAGGCCGGCGAAATTCTGGACGACGGCCAGCCCGTTGCCGGTGCGCGCTTGCTTGCGGCCTTGCAGGCGGGTGAGGCCCCGCAAGGTTTGCGGATTGTCGGCGTCGAATGTCTGTCGGCCTGCAATGCGGGCGCTGCCGTGGCGCTTTCCGCGCCGGGCCGCTGGTCTTATGTTTACGGTCGCCTGACCCCCGCCGATGCGCCCGATATTCTGCTGGGTGCCGCCGCCTATCTGGATGCCCCCGATGGCATCGTGCCGTGGCGGTCGCGCCCGGTGATTTTCCGCAAGCAAAGTCTTGCCCGTATTCCCCCGATTACTCTGCCTTTGGAGGCTTAAATGTCTGATCTGTCAAAAATCCCCGTCACCGTGATCACCGGCTTTCTGGGTGCGGGCAAAACCACGCTGATCCGGCATCTGATGCAAAATCCGCAGGGCAAGCGCTTGGCGATTTTGGTCAATGAATTCGGCACCGTCGGCGTTGATGGCGATATTCTGAAATCCTGCGCCGATGACAATTGCCCGGTGGAAAACATCGTCGAGCTTGCCAATGGCTGCATCTGCTGCACCGTCGCCGATGATTTCATCCCGACGATCGAGGCTTTGATGGCGCTGCCCGTCCGCCCCGATCACATCATCATCGAAACCTCGGGTCTGGCGCTGCCGAAGCCGTTGCTGAAGGCGTTCGACTGGCCTGCGATCCGTTCTAAAATCACCGTTGATGGCGTGATTGCTTTGGCCGATGCCGAGGCGGTGGCCGCTGGCCGTTTCGCCCCGAATGTCGAGGCGGTGGATGCGCAGCGCATGGCTGACCCGTCGCTGGATCATGAAACGCCGCTTTCGGAAGTGTTCGAGGATCAGATCGCCTGTGCCGACATTATCCTGATGAGCAAAGCCGATCTCGCGGGCGAGGCTGGTTTGGCCGCCGCGCGCGCCGTCATCACCGCAGAATCTCCGCGCCCGATTCCGATCCTGTCGATGGCGGAAGGCATCATTGATCCGGCGCTGATCCTTGGCCTGAACGCCCGCGCCGAGGATGATCTGGCCGCGCGCCCGTCGCATCACGATGGCCATGATGACCACGAGCATGACGACTTTGACACCGTGGTGATTGATCTGCCGGAAATCAGCGACATTGATGCACTTGTGGCATCCATCCAACGCCTTGCCGAAGAACAGCACATCCTGCGCGTCAAAGGTTATGTGGCTGTCACTGGCAAGCCGATGCGCCTGCTGGTGCAGGCGGTGGGCGCGCGGGTGCGGCATCAGTTTGACCGCCCGTGGGGTGCGTCCCCGCGTCAGGGCCAGTTGGTGGTGATTGCCGAGCATCACGACATTGATCTGGCCGCAATCCGCAGCGTGCTGGGGGCCTGAGCCATGCATGTCGTCTTCCGCGAAAGCCATGGGCTGGAGGATACGCAAACGCCGTTCGATCTGGGTCAGACCCCGGCCGATCTGGTGGTTTTGTCGTTTTCCGACAGTGACTTGGGCGCTTTCGCGGCGGGCTGGCATCGCGCCAATCAGAAAGAGGGCAAGCTGCCAACGCTGCGGCTGGCCAATCTGGTGGCGTTGCAGCATCCGATGTCGGTCGATACCTATGTGCAGCAGACGCTGGCCGGGGTGAAGGGTATTCTGGTGCGCCTGATCGGCGGCGAGAATTACTGGCCTTACGGGTTGATGCAGTTGCAGGATCTGGCGCGGCGTCAAGGCATCGCCTTGGCGGTGCTGCCCGCCGATGGCCGCGACGATCCGGCGCTCGATGCCCATTCGACCTTGCCGATCAGCACTCTGCGCCGCTTGCAGGCCTTGTGTGATGCTGGTGGGGCGGTGGCCGCGCAGGCGGCTTTGGCGCAGCTTGCCTTGGCGGCGGGGCTTTATGCCGGGCCGGTGATGGGCGACAAGACCGTGCCCGATTGCGGCTGGTATGACCCCGATCTGGGCGTGATCGCGCAGCCCGTGGTGGAAGGCCCTGCGATTGCCGTCACCTTCTACCGCAGCTACGTCACCGCCGCCGACACCGCTCCGGTGGATGCCCTGATCCGCGCATTTCGCGCCAAGGGCTTTGCGGCTTATGGGTTGTTCGCGCCCTCACTCAAAGCCCCCGGTGCGCCTGCGTTTCTGCACCAAGCCCTTGCGCATCTGGCCCCCGCGGCCATCCTGAACGCCACCGCCTTTTCGGCGAAGGCCGCAGATGGTGCCACCCCGTTGGACGCATCCGGCTGCCCGATCTTCCAAGTGGCATTGTCCACCGCCCGCAAACGCGACTGGGCAGGGTCCGAGCGTGGCCTGTCGCCCGCCGATCTGGCCATGCATGTGGTGCTGCCCGAAGTCGATGGCCGCATCTTCGCAGGCGTCGTCAGCTTCAAATCGCCCGGCAAACGCGACCCCGATCTGCAATTCTCGCGCTTTGCCCATCGCGCCGATCCGGGCCGCGTGCAGGCGGTGGTGGACCGCGTGCTGGCTTGGGTCCACCTTGCCGAGACAACCGCCGATCAGCGCAAACTGGCGGTGATCCTGTCCACCTATCCCGGCAGGCCCGACCAGATCGCCCATGCCGTCGGCCTTGATGCTTTGGCCAGCACCGAAGCCCTGACCGCCACTTTGGCCGCCCAAGGCTACGCCGTGCAACCGGCTGAAAACCTTGCCGCCGCTTTGACGCGCGAAAGCCAAAGCTGGCCGCTTGCTGCCTACAAAGCCGCGCTGAAAACCCTGCCAGAACCGCTGCAAGCAGCACTGCAAGCCGCTTGGGGCGCGCCCGAATGCGACCCTGCCGCCCAGAACGGCCAGTTCCATTTTGCCGCCACCCGCGCAGGCCACGCGCTGATCGCCCTGCAACCCGAACGCGGCACCGTGGCCCATCGAGAAACCGACTACCACGACCTCGCCCGCACCCCGCGCCACGCCTATGTCGCCTTCTACCTGTGGTTGCGCGCCCAAGGTCTGCACGCGCTGGTGCATATCGGCGCGCATGGCACCCTCGAATGGCTGCCCGGCAAATCGGTGGCGCTTTCCACCGATTGCTGGCCCGAGGCGCTGACCGGCCCGCTTCCCGTGATCTATCCGTTCATCGTCAACGATCCGGGCGAGGCCGCCCAAGCCAAACGCCGCATCGCAGCCGTCACGCTTGGCCACGTCCCGCCGCCCCTCGCACAATCCGCCACCCCCGAAAACCTGCTGCGGCTGGAGCGTTTGCTGGACGAATACTCCACCGCCGACGGCCTCGATCCCTCGCGCCGCAACCGCCTGATTGCCACCATCCGCGATGAGGCGCAGGCCTCGGGCGTTGAGGCCGACCTTGGCCTTGACGCCAGCGCCAGCCCTGCCGAGGCGATCACCCGGATTGACCGATTTGTCTGCGATATCAAGGAAAGCCAGTTCGGCGACGGGTTGCATATCTACGGCCAAGCCCCCGGCGAAACCGATGGCTTGCTGGCCGCTTTGTCGGGGCGGCGGGTGCAGGCTGGCCCCTCAGGCAGCCCATGGCGGGGCCGCACCGATGTGCTGCCGACCGGGCGCAACCTCTATTCCGTGGACCCGCGCGCGGTGCCCAGCCGCGCCGCCCATGCCCAAGGCGTCAAGCTGGCCGAGGAGCTTTTGCGCCGCCATCTGCAAGACAAGGGCGACTGGCCGCGCGGCTTGGTGATTGACCTGTGGGGTTCGGCCACGATGCGCACCGCCGGGGAAGAACTGGCGATGGCCATGCATCTGGCCGGGCTTGCGCCGAAATGGGATGCCGGGTCGGAACGCGTTTCGGGCTTTGAAATCCTGCCGCTGGCGCTGCTCGACCGCCCCCGCATCGACGTCACCCTGCGCGTCTCGGGCCTGTTCCGCGATGTGTTCGGCGGGCTTTCCCAACTGTTCGACGCAGGCGCGGCAGCCCTGTCGCAGCGCGACGAAGCCGCCGATATGAACCCCTACATCACCGCAGGCCCGCGCGTGTTTGGCCCGAAACCGGGGCTGTATGGCATGGGCATGGAACCCAGCCTGGAAGATTACAGCCCCGAAGGCCGTGCGGCGGCGGGCGAGGCGTGGCTGTCCGGCTCTGACTGGACGGTCGATGCCAAGGGCGAAACCCAGCACAACCGCGCCGCGTTGGAAGACCGTTTGCGCCAAGCCGATGGCTATGCCCATGTGCAGGATCTGGTGGAAACCGACATCCTGCTGGCCCCCGACTATGCCGCCCATGAGGGCGGTTTCGCCGCCGCCATGGCCGCGATTGGGGCGGCAGAGCCTGCACTTTACCACATCGACGCCACCCGTCCCGATGCGCCCAAAGCACGTCTGGTGGCCGAGGAAATCGGCCGCGTCGTGCGCGCCCGCGCCGCCAACCCCGATTGGGCTACTGGCATGATGCGGCACGGCTTCCGGGGGGCCGCCGAGGTGACCGCGACCTTGGATAACCTTGCGGCCTACGCGCATCTGACCCGCAAGGTGCCTGCGCATCTGTTTGATCTATATCATGAAGTCACCTTGGGCCGCGCCGATCTGGTGGCCTTCATGGAGGCCGAAAACCCCGCCGCCCTTGCCGCCCTGCGCGCCCGGTTTCAGGCCTTGGCGGACGCAGGCCTGTGGATCACCCGCCGCAATTCCATCGCCGCGATGATGGGGGCAGGGGAATGACCACTTCGATTGTCCAAGGTCCAATCGTTCAGGGCCCAATCGTTCAGGGCCCAATCGTTCAGGGCTGGTGCCCCGGTGCGCTGCGCCCGATGCAATCGGGTGACGGCCTTGTCGTGCGCATCCGCCCCCGCGCGGGCCGCCTGACCGCCGATCAGGCGCGTGGCATTGCGCGGCTGGCACGCCTGCACGGCAGCGGCCTGATTGATCTGTCGAACCGCGCCAATGTGCAGTTGCGTGGCGTGACCGAGGCCAGCCACCCCGCGCTGATCGAAGGCCTGCGCGCGCTGGACCTGATCGACACCGACGCCGCAGACGAGGCCCGGCGCAACATCATCGTCTCGCCGTTTTGGACGGAGGGAGACGGCACGCAAGAGATAGCCCTCGTGCTGGCCAAGGTTTTGACCTCGCCAGAGGCCCCGGTTCTTCCGGGAAAGTTCGGTTACTCGATTGACCTTGCCAAATTGTCCACCCTAAGAACCACTTCGGTCGATATTCGCATTGAGTGGCACCTTTCGGGCTGGTTGGTGCGGGGTGAAAGTTTCGTAACCGGAGCGATGGTCAATACTGCCGACGCTGCGGCATCCGCTGTTGTTGAATTGGCGGAGTGGTTCGTTGCGAATGGCGGTGTCGAGGGCGGACGTGGGCGCATGGCGCGGCTTTGGCAGAGTGAGTCCCTGAATGCCCGACATAATCGTCTGCCGCAGCGCTTCCAGGAAGGCGGCGCAATGTCTGTCTTCGCGCAGCAGCCAACACCGGGGACGCATACCCAAGGCCAGCTTGTCGGCTTCGAGTTCGGCCAGATGCAGGCGGAAACGCTTGCTGCGCTTGCCGATCTTGGCCCGCTGCGCGTCACCCCTTGGCGGATGCTGCTGATCGAAGGCGCGACCGACGCCCCGCAGATCCCCGGACTGATCACCCGTGCCGATGATCCGATGCTGCGGGTGATCGCCTGCACAGGTGCCCCCGGTTGCTTGCAAGCCCATGCCGCCACCCGTCCGCTGGCCCGCGCCTTGGCCGCCAAACTGGCCGCGAAACTGACCGAAACCCTGCATGTCTCGGGCTGCGCCAAAGGTTGCGCGCATCCCGGCCCGGCAGCTTTGACCCTGACCGCCACGCCCGCAGGCTTTGCCCTGATCCGGGGTGGCACCGCCTCTGGCACTCCAGCCCGCTCCGGGTTATCCGCCAGCGATCTGACCGAAACCTTGTTCCGCGAGTTGCCCTGATGCCGCATACCTACATCACCGATGGCGCCGAGATTTACCGCCAATCCTTCGCGATGATCCGCGCCGAGGCGGATTTGGCGCGCTTTACGCCCGAGGAAGAAATCGTCGCGGTGCGGATGATCCACGCTGCCGGGATGGTTGGGCTTGAGGCTTATGTCGAATTTTCTGCAGGCATGGCGATTGCCGCACGCGCGGCCTTGGAAGCAGGCGCCCCGATCCTGTGCGATGCGCGGATGGTGTCCGAAGGTGTCACGCGCGGCCGCTTGCCTGCGGGCAACGCGGTGATCTGCACCCTGCATGATCCTGCGGTGGCGGGCTTGGCGAAGAAGATGGGCAACACACGTTCCGCAGCAGCACTAGAGATGTGGCGGCCACATCTGGTGGGGGCTGTGGTGGCCATCGGCAACGCGCCAACCGCGCTGTTTCACCTCTTGAACATGCTCGAAGACCCCACCTGCCCACGCCCTGCCGCGATCATCGGTTGCCCTGTCGGTTTTATCGGTGCGGCAGAATCGAAAGCGGCGCTGATGGAGGTGCTGCCGGTGCCGTCGCTGATCGTGCGCGGGCGGCTTGGCGGCTCGGCGATCACCGTCGCCGCAATCAACGCGCTTGCAAGCCGGGTGGAGTGAATGGGCAAGATCATCTGCACGGGCCTTGGCCCCGGCGACCCTGACCTGATCTCGGTGAAATCCGATCGGCTGATCCGGGGTGCGCAGCATGTGGCCTATTTCCGCAAGGCAGGCCGCAATGGGCAAGCCCGCGCCATCGTCAACGGTATGCTGCGCGACGATGCCATTGAATACGCAATGGAATATCCCGTCACCACCGAAATGCACTTCGACAGCCCCGAGTATAACGACGCCCTCGCCCGGTTCTACGATGATTGGGCGGATCGCTTGGCGCAGGTGGCAAGTGCCGAGGATGTGGTGGTGCTGTGCGAGGGCGATCCGTTCTTCTACGGCTCGTTCATGCACCTGCACACCCGCCTTCAGGGGCGCGCCGAGGTTGAGGTGATCCCCGGCATCACCGGCATGACCGGCTGCTGGAATGCCGTGGGCACCCCGTTCACATGGGGCGATGATGTGCTGTCGGTGCTGATGGCGACTTTGCCCGAGGCCGAACTGGTGCATCACATGCAACGCTCGGATGCGATGGTGATCATGAAAACCGGGCGCAACCTGCCGAAAGTGCGCAACGCCCTGCAAGCCACCGGCCGCCTGCAAGATGCCTGGCTGGTTGAACGCGGCACCATGCCAACCCAGCGCATCGCCCGCCTGTCAGACGTTGATGCCGCCGATTGCCCGTATTTCGCCATCGTTCTCGTCCACGGCCAAGGCCGCCGCCCTGAAATCGGGGGCCTCGAATGACCGGCTGGCTGGCCGTCGCGGGCCTTGGCCCCGGCGATGAAGCGATGGTCACACCCGAAGTCCGCGCCGCCTTGGCCGAGGCCACCGATGTGATCGGCTATTTCCCCTACGTCGCCCGCGTCGCCCCCCGCGCTGGCCTTAACCTGCACGGTTCAGACAACCGGGTAGAGGTTGACCGCGCCGACCATGCCCTGCGATTGGCCTCCGAAGGCGCAAAGGTGGTGATCGTCTCCTCTGGCGATCCCGGCGTGTTCGCCATGGCTTCGGCCTTGTTCGAGGCGCTGGAGAAACGCCCCGACCTGCATCACTTGGATATCAAGATCCTGCCCGGCATCACCGCCATGCTTGCCGCCGCCGCCCATGCCGGCGCGCCCTTGGGCCATGATTTCTGCGCCATCAACCTGTCCGATAACCTCAAACCGTGGGAGTTGGTCGAACACCGCCTGCGCCTTGCCGCCCAAGCCGATTTCGCGATGGGCTTCTACAACCCGCGCTCGGCCAGCCGCCCGCATCAATTCGCCCGCGCGCTGGAGATTTTGCGCGAGGAATGTGGCCCGACCCGCCTGATCACCTTCGCCCGCGCCGTCAGCACCCCGGAAGAACGCATCCAGACCGTGACCTTGGGCGAGGCCACACCAGAAATGGCCGATATGCGCACGGTGGTTCTGGTTGGCAATTCTGCCACCCGCCGCGTGGGGCGGTTCATCTACACACCAAGGTCGGCATGAGAAATCCACGCCATCACCTCGGCCACCGATGCCACCACGCGGCGCGCAGGCAGCACGGGGCGGTCGATCAGCACCACCGGAATACCCAAGTCGCGCGCAGCAGTCAGCTTGGCCGCAGCCCCCGCGCCGCCTGCATTCTTGGCGACGATATGGCTGATTTTATGCTGGATCATCAGGGCCTTGTCGCCCGCCACCTCAAACGGCCCGCGCGCCAGAACCACCGTGCAATCGGGCAGCGGCGGGCTGTGGGGCGCATCGACCAGCCGCAACAAATAGTGGTGCGGCTTTGCGGCAAAACCGCTCAGGTTCTGCTTGCCGATGGCCAGAAACACCCGCGCGGGCGCATCGGGCAGGGCGACAACTGCCGCCTCGATGCTGGCAACGTGCTGCCAATCGTCACCCGCTTCCGCCGCCCAAGCCGCGCGTTCCAAGCCCACCAGCGGCACGCCTGCCAAACCACACGCCTCCACCGCATTGCGGCTCATCTGGGCGGCAAACGGATGCGTGGCATCGACCACAGCACCAATATTTTCGGCCCGCAGATAGCCCACCAAGCCGCCCACACCGCCAAAACCGCCGACCCGCATCGGCAAGGGCTGCGCCACCGGGTTGTCGGTGCGGCCCGCATAGGAAAACACCGCATCCGCCCCGGCTTCGGCCAAGGCGCGGGCCAGAAGACTGGCCTCGGTGGTGCCGCCCAGCAGAAGAATGCGCGTCATGGATAGCCCTTGGGTCTCGATCATCGGTCTGGGGGAAGATGGCCTGCCGGGGCTGTCCGATGCAAGCCGTGCCGCGCTGGCGCAGGCCGAAATCATCTTTGGCGGCCCGCGCCATCTGGCTTTGGTCGGCGCGGGCGACAAGGGCCGCGCTTGGCCAGTGCCGTTTTCCGTGGGTCCGGTGCTGGCGCTGCGGGGGCAACGCGTGGCCATCCTCGCCTCGGGCGATCCGTTCTGGTTTGGCGCAGGCAGCAGCCTGACCGCGCATCTTGCGCGCGATGAATGGCAAGCCTTTCCCGCGCCCTCCACCTTTCAACTGGCCGCCGCACAACTTGGCTGGCGGATGGAAGAAATTACCTGCCACGGCCTGCACGCCGCCGCCTTCGCCCGCCTGCGCCCCGTTTTGGCCAAAGGCGCGCGCGCGATCTGCCTTTTGCGCGATGGTGACGCCCCGCAAGCCCTTGCCAAATGGCTGACAGATCAAGGCTTTACCGCCGATCTGTGGGTGATGGAAAAGCTTGGCGGCCCGCAGCAGCGCATCCGCCAAACCACCGCCGCCACCTTCGCGCTGCACGACATGCAGGCCCCCGTTGCCGTCGCCCTTCAGATCACCGCAGGCCAAGGTCTGCCGCGCGCCCCTGGCCTTGACGATGCTTTGTTTGCCAGCGACGGCCAGATCACCAAACGCCCGGTGCGCGCGCTGACCCTTTCGGCGCTGGCCCCCCGCGCCGGGGAATTGCTGTGGGATATCGGCGCAGGGTCGGGTTCGATCTCGGTGGAATGGTGCCTCGCCGGTGGCCGCGCCGTCGCGTTTGAACTGCGCGCTGACCGCGCCGTGAACATCCGCGCCAATGCCGCCAGCTTTGGCGTCGATCACCGCCTGACCTGCATCGAAGGCCCCGCCGCCCAGACCCTTACCGCCCATCCAATGCCCGATGCCGTGTTCATCGGCGGCGGCGGCAATACAGCCCTGATCGACCAACTTTGGCAGATCCTGCCCGAAGGCACGCGGCTGGTTGCCAATGGCGTGACGCTGGAAACCGAAAGCCTGCTTGCCCACCAACACGCCCTGCGCGGCGGCAGCCTGCTGCGGATTGATCTGGCGCACTCCGCCCCCTTGGGCCGGATGCGCGGCTGGGAGGCATCCCGACCGGTGGTGCAATGGAGTGTCATCCGATGATCGTCGCAGGTCTGGGCTTTCGCAAAGATGCCGGGATCGACAGCCTGCGCGACGCTTTGGCGCGGGCTGGCGGGTTGGTGATTAACGCCCTCGCCACTGCCGAGGATAAGGCAGACGCCCCCCAAATCCGCGCGCTTGCTGCAGAACTGGCGCTGCCGCTGCACGCCATCCCCTTGAAAGTGCTGCAAAATCAACCGACCCTGACCCAATCGCCCCGCGTCCATGCCCGCTATGGCACAGGCAGCCTTGCCGAAGCCGCAGCTCTCGCCGCCGCAGGCCCCGGCGCGCGGCTGCTTGGGGCGCGTGTCACCTCGCAAGACGGCCGCGCCACCGCAGCCCTCGCCGAAAGGAGCCCAGAATGACCGTCCATTTCATCGGCGCAGGCCCCGGTGCTGCCGATCTGATCACCCTGCGCGGGCGTGATCTGATCGCCTCCAGCCCGGTCTGCCTTTACGCAGGCTCCTTGGTGCCGCAAGCCCTGCTGGCCCATTGTCCCCCCGGCGCGCGCATCGTCAACACCGCGCCCCTGTCGCTGGACGAGATCATGGCCGAGATCAGCACCGCTCACGGCGCAGGGCAGGATGTGGCGCGGCTGCATTCCGGCGATCTGTCGGTATGGTCTGCGATGGGCGAGCAACTCCGCCGCCTGCGCGCCCTGAACATCCCCTATGATGTCACCCCCGGCGTGCCGTCCTTCGCCGCCGCCGCCGCCGCTTTGGCCACCGAACTGACCCTGCCGGGTCTGACCCAATCGGTGGTCCTCACCCGCACCTCGGGCCGCGCCACCGCGATGCCCGCGGCTGAAAACCTGCCCGCCTTTGCCGCCACGGGTGCGACCCTTGCGATCCACCTGTCGGTGCATGTGCTGGACAAGGTTGTCGCCGACCTTACCCCCCACTACGGCCCCGATTGCCCCGTCGCCGTGGTCTGGCGTGCCACATGGCCGGATGAGCGGATCGTGCGCGCCACACTCGCCACCCTGCAGACCGCCATCGGCGCGGAGATGGAGCGCACGGCGCTGATCCTCGTCGGTCCTGCGCTGGCCGCCGAAGGGTTCGAGGAAAGCCGCCTTTACGCCGGTGACTACGACCGCCGCTTCCGCCCCGTCGGCACTGATCCCCGTTTCCCGGACGCCACATGATCCCCCCCCTCCTTAAAGTTCCGGGCCTGCTCATATCTGCCCCCGCATCCGGCACCGGCAAGACCACGCTGATGCTGGGGCTGCTCGCCGCCTTCCGCGCGCAGGGCGTCATCGTGCAGCCGTTCAAATCCGGCCCCGACTACATCGACCCCGCCTTCCATGCCGCAGCCTCTGGCCGCGCCTCGGTCAATCTCGATAGCTGGGCGATGTCGCCCGATCGCATCGCCGGGCTGGTGTCGGTGGCAGCGGATGCCGATCTGATCCTGGCCGAAGGCTCGATGGGCCTGTTCGACGGCGTCGCCAAACCGGGCGCTTTCGGCACCGGGGCCAGTGCCGACGTGGCGCAGATGATGGGCTGGCCGGTGGTTCTGGTGCTGGATGTGTCGGGCCAAGCGCAATCCGCCGCCGCCGTCGCGATGGGCTTTCGCGCCATGCGCCCCGAGATGCCCTTCGCAGGCGTGGTGCTGAACCGCGTCGCCTCACCCCGCCACGAAGCCTTGGTGCGGGTGGGGATGGACGCCGCCGGCATCCCGGTGCTGGGCGCTTTGCCCCGCCGTGCCAGCATCGCGCTGCCCGAGCGTCACCTCGGCCTTGTCCAAGCCGAGGAACAACCGCATCTGCAAGCCCTGCTGGCCGAAGCGGGCGCGTTCATCGCCGAACATCTCGATATGCCCGCCCTGCGCGCCGCCGCCCGTGGCACGCTTGCCCCCCATCAGCCCCTCGCCATCACCCCCCCGGCAGGCCGCATCGCCTTGGCGCGGGATGCGGCGTTTTCCTTTGTATATCCGCATCTTATCGCCGGATGGCGCGCAGCAGGCGCAACCATCCTGCCATTCTCACCGCTGGAAGACGAAGCCCCCGATCCAACGGCCGAGGCCTGCTGGCTGCCCGGCGGCTACCCTGAACTGCACGCAGGCAAACTCGCCGCAGCACAGAATTTCCGCACCAAACTGCGCGCCTTTGCCGAAACCAAACCCGTGCATGGCGAGTGCGGTGGCTATATGGCGATGGGCGCGGGCCTGATTGATGCGCAAGGGGTGCGGCATGAAATGGCGGGCCTGCTGGGCCTCGAGACCAGCTTTGCCAAGCGCCGGATGCACTTGGGCTATCGCCTCGCCGCCACCCATGCGCCGTTTGCGGGCCATGGCGCGGGCGCGCGCCTGCGCGGCCACGAATTTCACTACGCCACCATTGCAGCACAACCCGACGCCCCCCTTGCAGAAGTCCGCGATGCCACCGATACAGCAGTGCCCGAAACCGGCTCGATGCGGGTTCAATCGGGGGGGGGCCAATCCTCTGGCACCTTCTTTCATCTGATCGCAGAGGCGACATGACCGGCTTTGTATCCTTCGTTTCCTCTGGCCCCGGCGACCCCGAGTTGCTGACGGTCAAGGCTGTCAACCGACTGGCTGCGGCGCAGGTGGTGCTGTTTGACGATCTGTCCTCGGGGCCGATCCTTGGCCATGCGCCGCAAGCCGATCTGATCGCGGTGGGCAAACGGGCGGGGCGACCCTCGCCCAAGCAAGATCACGTCAGCCGCCTGCTGGTCGATCACGCTTTGGCCGGGCAAAAGGTGGTGCGGCTGAAATCCGGCGACAGCGGCATGTTCGGGCGGCTGGAGGAGGAGATTGTGGCCGTGCAAGCCGCTGGTATTGCTTACGAAATCATTCCGGGTGTCACCTCGGCCTCTGCCGCTGCCGCAGCCTACGGCATCCCGCTGACTCGTCGTTTGACCGCGCGGCGCGTGCAGTTCATCACCGGGGCCGATGTGACTGGTGGCCTGCCGGAAAATACCAACATGGCGGCTTTGGCCGATCCGATGGCCACCACGGTGGTCTATATGGGGCGGCGCACCTTTGCCGCCTTGGCCGCCAAGCTGATCGCCCACGGCCTGCCCGCCGACACGCCCGCGCTGCTGGCCGAGGCCGTCTCCACCCCCGATCAGCAGATCACCCGGCATACCGTCGAAAGCCTAGCCACGCATCTGCAAGACGCCCAAAGCCCGCATCCGGCGCTGATCTTTTATGGCCCCTTGGCCGACTTCCCCGCATAGCGCTGAACATCGGCACCTTGTGCCATTGGGCCTGCGCAGGCCTTGCCCAGACATCGCGCGCAGCCGACCCCACCGGCGTCGCGGTGCCCGACATCGCCCGTGCGCTCGGGCGGCACGCGTGATCAGACAGTGGCCCGCCGCGCCTGTTGCAAAACCTGACCCGCACCCGCCTCTATGCAGTCTCACCCAACGGTTTTTTGCCCGACGCCCGCGTTCCGCGTAATCTGCGAAATAGCCAGCTAGGCGGCGCGAACATCTCTGATGCAACTATATGTTGTGGTTAAATTCTCATAAATCACATCCCATATACTTTCGTCCCCGCGGGGACAAAAAAACGCTGTCCCCGCGGGGACAAATCCAACGCAAAAAACCTGCGCGCGCCACCGCCTTCTGGCCCGCAAGCACACGCCAACGCTGCCACTATTCAAACCCGCCAAAAATGTCGGGGCCGTGCCCGCATCCGCCGCATTTCTGGTTGACCGGGGGCGGGTATTGGTCAACTGATAAAGGCGCATGGTGTCCTGAAAACGCAAAGCGTCTGGACTGAAACGAGAATGGGGAACGGGTGGACCAATCGGCACCCCAAGCCTCAGCCGCCCCCGCGACTGTATGCGGCGAGCGTGCTTCCAAACTGCCACTGGCCGCAAGGCTGGGAAGGCGGAAGCCCGCACCGACCCGCAAGCCAGGAGACCGGCCCTGCAAAGAAACGCAAACAACCGTCGGGTGTGACGGGATGGAGACTAACATGCATATCGAACCGGGCCTCGTTTCCGAGGCCAAAATGGCGTTGTCCTACGCCACCGCCGCCACCGCCGCCGCCTATGCGGGCAAGCTGGCTTTTGACGATCTGAAACAGCGCGGTCTGGTGTCCTTGTCAGCGCGCGTGGCGCTTTGCACGATGCTGGTGTTCGTGTTCTTCGAAGTGCTGCCGCACTTCCCGATCGGGGTATCCGAGGTGCATCTTATCCTCGGCTCGACCCTGTTTCTGGTGTTTGGCGCCGCCCCTGCGGCCCTTGGCCTGATGATGGGCCTGCTGATCCAAGGCCTGTTCTTCGCCCCGCAAGACGTGCCGCAATATGGCATGAACATCACCACCCTGCTGGTGCCGCTGTTCGCGCTGCAAGCTCTGGCCGCCAAGGTCATCCCGACGAAAATGGCCTATGTCGATCTGCAATACCGTCAGGCCCTGATGCTCTCGACCGCCTATCAGGGTGGCATCGTGGCATGGGTGGCGTTCTGGGCGATCTACGGCCAAGGCTTTGGCGCGGCCAATCTGGCGGCGATCGGCAGCTTCGGCGTCTCGTATATGCTGGTCATTCTGATCGAACCTGTGGTCGATCTGGGCGTGCTGGCGCTGGCGAAACTGGGCCGGGCCTCCAGCCTCACCACCCCGCGCCTGCACACGGCCTGATCGGGCGCGATGGCTCTGGCAGCACGCCGCATTAGGCTTTAGAGATCAGCGCGCCGGTCCTTGGGATCGGCGCGTTTTCATTGGGGGCCCGCGATGTTTGACCTGACCTTGATCGGTATCGGCACCGGCAACCCCGACCATCTGACCCTGCAAGCGATCAAGGCGATCAATCAGGCGGATGTGATCCTGATCCCCCGCAAGGGCGAGGGCAAAGCCGATCTGGCCGAGCTGCGCCATGCGATCTGCCGCGATGTGCTGACCAACCCTGCGACCCGGATCGTCGAGTTTGATCTGCCGGTCCGGGATGAAACCATCCTTGATTACAAAGCCCGGGTCGAGGATTGGCACGACCGGATTGCGGCGGTGTGGAAGGCGGCGATTGGTGATCAGGCCCGCGTGGCGCTGCTGGTCTGGGGCGACCCTAGCCTTTACGACTCCACCCTGCGGATCGCGGCGCGGCTGGCGCCGGATCGGGTGCAAGTCGTGCCGGGGGTAACGTCTATGCATGCGCTGACGGCGGCGCATGGCATTGCTTTGAATGAGATCGGCGCGCCTTTTGTGGTGACGACCGGGCGAAGGCTGCGGGATGAGGGGTTTCCTGCGGGCGTCGATACGGCGGTGGTGATGCTGGACGGGGAGTGTTCGTTTCAGGCGCTGGACCCGGCGGGGCTGCATATCTGGTGGGGGGGGTATGTGGGCATGGCTGAGGAGGTGATCGTGGCGGGCAAGCTATCCGAAGTGGGCGCGCAAATTGTGAGCCTGCGGGCGGCCGAGCGGGCGCGGCATGGCTGGATCATGGATATCTATCTGCTGCGGCGGGGGTAGGATTTGGCCGGTCCCAACTCGGGACCTTTTTTGTTTGATTTATATCAATGGCTTAGGGGTGTGGATTTAAGGTTTTCTTAACCTTTGCCGCGTTTTCCGCCCCGCCTACAAACCCAAAGCCTTGCGCAAAGCGGCGTTGGCGCGGGTCTGCCACCCCTTGCCGCCCTGCTTCAACTGCGCCAGCACGTCGGGGTCGAGATAGAGGCTGACACGCTGCTTTTTCGCGGCCTGATCCAACGGCGGGCGACCGAGTTTGCCGTGATGTTGCAGCACGGCCACGAGTTCGGGGAAGGCCCAGACGGGCTTGGCGCGGGCCGAGGTTTCGGCTGTCCATTCCGGGTTTTCTTCGTCTGGTTCAGATTCTCTCAGCGATTTTCCCATAGCACCTGCTCCCTTTTGTTGGCCTTGCGCAGACTGATCAGACGCAAGTTTTCACCGCGCTGGGTGAAGGCGATAACGTAAAGGCGACCGTCGATAAGGCCCCTCGCCTGAAGCCGAACCTCGCCATAGTCCTTCCGGTCGTCAAGGCTGACCTCGGCCAAATCGAGGTCTAACCTTTCGACCATAGCAAAATCCAGCCCCCGAAGAAGCAGCGTCGCTTGGCGCTTTGGCTCGTCCCAGTCCCACATTTATATGCATACATTAAAGGGAAATGCAAGGGTGAGGATAGGGGAGGGATGGTTAAGGAAGGGTGAAGGGAAGTGCGCAGGGTCGCGGCTAGCCCCGACCTAATTTGCTTCGGCATCAAAGCTTAAATCTATTCCTATAGAATTTCGATGCAAGAATTCCTCGCTCACTCCTCTTGATGCTGACTGGCAGAAAGAATAGGATAAAATAAAATACTGGAAAAATTATTATGAGAATAGCGCAAGTTGCAGCGGCGTTTTCTAAAAAAAATCCATAGTCTATTCCGAACTGGCCGAAGGCGGAATTTAGGAAGAGCGCAACACAGGCTAAGATTGGAAAAAACAGAATCAAGAGAAATAAGAAAAACAACAGCCCTAGAGTATTCTGTTGCCATGAGTTCAATCGAAAATAGTGTCCAACTCTCAGGGGGGAAATTAAGTCGGATGCTTCAAGACCACTTATCGCGACATCAGCGGCCAAAAATCGACCCGGATTTCGAGAGAAATCTCTGATTTTAATTTGAAAAGTTTGCAGCTGAATTATAGATAGCGTCCCGACAACAAAAGATGCCCAAGCCATAGCGCCTGCGAAAATTAAGTATACTTTTGGCAGGCTCTGTTGCAGAAATCGTGAGGGATTCCCTTCGTGACTCCAAGGTGTTAGTCGGCTTGGATGAGCAGGCCCACACCCCCGACCTACCGCACTACGAACTGGCGCTCCTACAACGCCGCCCTGAA
>NKIU01000009.1 GCA_002256245.1 Pseudorhodobacter sp. PARRP1
TTTCAGGGCGGCGTTGTAGGAGCGCCAGTTCGTAGTGCGGTAGGTCGGGGGTGTGGGCCTGCTCATCCAAGCCGACTAACACCTTGGAGTCACGAAGGGAATCCCTCACGATTTCTGCAACAGAGCCCCGTCTCGATCGCGATGTTCCCCTCGTGCTTTCGAATGAACACTATGCGACGTATGAAAAAGGTAGAGATCTCCTTTTTAACCGCTTAAAAGATTGGGCCCAGTCCTCGGTATTGGTCTTTATTGGGTACCGCTTGGCCGATCCGCATATTCGTGACCTGATTTATAAGATTGATCCCGCTCGTCGCCCACGCTGGTATATGGTCTCACCTGGCGGAGATGAGCATGATGTCCGGTTCTGGGACAAAAAGGGCGTTGAGGTGCTTTCGACTACCTTTTCCGGTTTTATGGATGCCCTAGACACTTCAGTCCCGCAGCTTTTTCGCGCTCTGGCACCACCTGTTGATACCGGACAACGCCCCTATCTAAAGCATCTAAAGAACGGCCATCCATCCGATCGGCTAATCGAGGCGCTCGAACGCGACTTCGACTATGTCCATGCGGCCATGCCATTTGAGGAAGTGTCGGCTGAAGGTTTCTATTCCGGCTACGACCACGGTTGGTCTGGAATCATCCGAAAATATGATTTTGCTCGAAAGCTTGGCGAAGAGTTACTTTACGCGGCTGTTGACGTTGCTACTGATAGCCCAGCAATCAGGATGTTCGTACTCGAAGGGGCGGCAGGCTCAGGTAAGACTATTGCTTTGCGCCGCGCGGCATTCGATGCCGCTACCGCCCTTGACCAGTTTGTTTTGTGGCTGAAACCTGACGGAAGCCTGCGAGCAGAGATCATTGAGGAGCTCTGGACACTTAGCGGCCTGCGTCTCACGATCTTTGTTGATCACGTCTCGATTCATTCAGCGGAACTGGAGCGGGCACTACACACCCTGAAGCGAAAGAATGTTCAGGTGACTGTCGTCTTGTCCGAACGTGAGGCAGAGTGGGCGGCCTACTGTTGTGGCCTCGATGCTTTCTTGCCATCCACCTCAACGCTGAGAAGGCTCAATGGACGCGAGGTAGAGGATCTGGTTGATCTTCTCGCGCGGCATCGATGCCTAGGACAGCTTACAAACCTCAGCCGGGCTGAACAGATTGAGGCCTTTCTGAGCAAAGACCGAGCCGATCGACAGCTGCTTGTCGCGCTTCATGAGCTTACGCAGGGTAAACCTTTCGAGCAGATCATTCTCGATGAGTTCAACAGGGTCCTAGGAGATGCTGCTAGGAGTCTGTATCTCGACATTGCCACAATGCATCAGTTTGGAGTAACGGCGCGTGCCGGGGCGATTTCGAGAATTAGTGGTATCCGATTTGATGACTTCAAATCCGAGTTCATTAAGCCATTAACGGACATTGTTCGAATTACTGATGATAGGTTTACGGGTGATCATGGATACGAGACCCGGCACTCACATGTAGCCGAAATCGTGTTTCGTGCCGTCTGTGATTCTGATGAGGCCCGCTCAGTGCAGCTATCGCGGATAGTAGGTGGGCTAGACCCTGGCTATTCTTCAGACCGGCGCGTTCTAGAAAATATTTGCAAGGGGAGAAATATCGCGCGAACTTTCTCAAGCATTGAACATGCGAGGAAGATTTTTGAAGTTGCCACGACCGCTTTGCCGAAAAGTGCGTTTCTATTCCAGCAAGCCGCACTACTTGAGCTACAACATCCGAAGGGCGCGCTCGACTATGCAGAGGAATTGGCCCAGACTGCACGTGCGCTTGATCAGAACAATCATATCTATATTCACACTCTTGCAGAGGTTTCACGACGAAAGGCAAGTGCAGCGCCCTCTCCGGTAAGAGCTGAACAGCTAAGAGCCAAGTCACGCAGGTTTCTTAACGAGATTTTGACAAATGACCCACGGAAGTCACTCACCTTCTGCAATCTTCTGATTGATGAGGTAATCGATCTCTTGCGTGATCTTCCCGAGGACCCAAAGGAATACATGATCATCGAGTTCGATCGAAAAGTAGCAGAAGCGAAAGATCGTTTGGACAAGGCGCGGCGTGATTTTCCTGGAGAAGCAGAGTTTCCCTCCGCGGAGGGAAGGCTTTGGCAGCGCCTCGGAGATGAGGCAAGGGCAAAGCGGGCCTTGCAACAAGCAACAGCTCTTAAGGCTCAAAATTCAGGTGTATTCCTGCGCCTCGCGCAGGTCCAAGGCAGCGGAGGTGAAGTCGAGAATTCCATAGAAACGCTGCGCACCGGTTTGCAGCGGTTTCCTTCTGACAAGCAACTGCACCTAGAGCTTGCTCTTCGGTTGGTCGAACACAATCGAACGACTACGCCTGAGATTGAGGGCCACTTTGGGGCAAGTTATGGTGTCGGAGATCACGCCCTTGATGCAAGATTCTTCCATGCTTGCTATCTCTTCTGGGCCGGGAAGATTGAGGAATCTCGGAGCCTCTTTGATGAGATCAATACCCGCTCGAGCAATGATTATAGGAAGCGTCCAAATCCTGAGGAGGGTCTCATCGATCAGTTTATCGCACAGCAAACTGGATCGGTGGCTTCCGTTCGAGATGACTATTTCTTCATTCAGTCAGGCTGTTATCCGAAGCAAATCTTTGCTCACATTACAGCATTGAACGGGGTCGATATTTCCGAGCTTACCTCAGGAAAACAAGTGAGATTTCGGGTCCGATTCAATCGTAGAGGGCCTGTAGCGAGTTCGGTTGTGGTTTGACCTCAATTCGTTGGGAATGCTGCGGCCGGGATGAGTGGCCGCTTCCGTGACGCTGTGGTGCGGCACTAGCGCTTGTCTTGACGGTCCGGTCAGGGCCGATCACGTCTAGTGGTGAAATTCGACGCATAGGGCGGAGAGCCGCCTGACGGCGGAGAAGCGTGGCTCTTGCAGCGACACCTGAAAAGCGGGCATTCATGCAAGGCGCGGCTAAGCTGGAGCTCGATGACAGAAAACGGGTGGAGAGCAAGCTGACCGCGCTGCAGCAATTGTCCTGCGTCGCCTTTGTCCGCTGCCGCCTGTCGCTAGGCCATCAAAGGAAAGCAGGACAGGACCGTTATCAAAATAGAGTTTGAGCCAGCGCAGCGCCAAAGGGGGATATTCGGGGGGATAGACTTATACTAGGTTTTCCCAACCTACTGTAAATTAACAATATTCCTAAGAATATTGGTGCCGCTGAAGGGACTCGAACCCCCGACCCCATCATTACGAATGACGTGCTCTACCAGCTGAGCTACAGCGGCACTTTCTGGTGGCCCCTCGTATGGCGCGACTAAATTGAAGTCAAGCCCCTGCCATACCGTTCAATTCGCGCTTCGGGCGACGGCTGCAAGGTCGATGATCTCGGGTTCCACCGGCGCATCTGGCTTGGGCTCTGCAGGAACCACCGGCGCGTTCACAAGCAAAGGCAGCAACTCGGCCCCGGTCACGCTTGGGCCGTTGGTCTCGACCGGCTCGCGCCAGCTGAGCGTATCAAAGCCACCGCAATTCTCGCAGATCGGCTGCCAGAGGCTGTGGATCGCCTGACACTTGTCGCAGCACCATTGCGGCCCGCGAGGGGCCGTCAAAGCCTTGGACATCCAGCCGCGCACAACCGCCTCGTCGCTGCCTTCGCCGCGCTCGATCGCGGCCATGATCGCCAAGGCTCGCTGCGTCGGATGTGTGGCGATCAGGTCGCCCAAAGCCCGGCGAGCGTCGGGGAATTCCTCGGCACTGATGTTCAACTCGGCCAATAGCAGCCGGGTCTCGTCACTGTCGGGATGCAACGCCGTCAACGCACGGAAGCGCTTCAAGCGGGCGTGCGGATCTTCGTCGGGTTCGATTTCGGCGAAAGCTGCCGCGATTTCGGGATGCGGCATCATCTCCCATGCCTTTTTCAGCACGCGCGTCGCAGATTTCTTGTCGCCCGCCTCGATCAGGGCGCGCCCCGCCATCACCGCAGCGGGGATCAGATCGGGCGATTTTCGGTTTGCCTCGATTGCAGCTTCGCGGGCCTCGACTGTTGCGGTTTCGTCCATCACGCCGCGCGCCTCTTGCAGGGCAAGCACAGCATCGCGGCGGCGATAGACGTCCTTCGGCAAAGACCCGGCTTTCAGCTTGGCACCCAATGTCGCCCGCGCCCCTTTCCAATCGGATTTTTCGGATTGCAACTTGAGCAAAATATCCTGCGTCTCGGCATGTTTTGGCTTCAAGGCAAACGCCTTCTCGGCCAAAGCCAAGGCCGTATCGGTGTCACCCTCGGCCAGTTTTTGCTTCATCAAGCCCCGAATACCCACAAAGCGCGACGCATCGCTGGCCAGCAAGACCTTGTAGGCATCACTGGCCCGCTTGGTATCGCCCGCAGCCTCCGCCGCCTGTGCAACAAGCAGCGTCGTCAACTCTGGGCGTTCAAGATATTTCGCGGCCCGTTGGGCCCGCATCAAAGCCAGACGTCCCTCGCCAGCGGCAAGCGCCATCAGCCCATCGTTCAGCGCCTGATAGCCCTTGCGTTCGCGGTTGCGGTCAAAATAGCGTGAAATGGCTGTCTCATCACCGTTCAGAAACCGCAGAGTGGCCACGACAAAGCCCACCAGTTTCATCAATCCCCACAGTGCGACGACCAGCACCAGCAACAGGATCGCGGTCTGCAAAGGCCCCAGAGTGAACTCCCAGCCGCCCATGGCAATCCGCACGCCTTCGTCGCTGTGCAGCAGCATGTCGGCACCATACGTCAGCCCGGCAATCGCGGCGATGAACAGCAAAACCTTGACCAAAGACCAGATCATCGCGCGCCCCTTATTGGATTGCTGTGGCAAGCGCGGCGACCGCCGCGACGCCGTCCTGCCGCTTTTGCGCAAGTGCCCGCCAGTCTGCGAGGGCCGCTTGGGCCTCGGGCGGAAGCGTCGCGATTTCTGTCAACGCGGCCGCGAGGTCACCAGCCGTCAAGGCTGCCTCGGCGCGCGACAGGATCGCATCAGGGTCGCTGCCCTCACGCGGGGTCAAAGACCGCGCGCCGGTCTGGGTCCGCAGGAAATTGGCAACCCGGTCAGACCAGTTTTCACCCATGTTCGCCCGCAAGGCGGCCTCCAACGCCGCACGCGATGCCGACGGAAAGGCATCCTGCAAGGCGGCCAAGGTTGGCAAGCCGGTCTGCGCACTTTCCGCCAGAACCGGGGGCACCTCCCCCAAGGCAGGCAGAGCCGATGCATAGGCGGCGCCACTATCCAAAGCCGCCTGCACCCGGCCCAAGGCCGCGCGGCGTTCGGCAGCTTTGGCGGTTGCCTCTGCATCTGCCTTGATCTGCGCCGCTGTTGCTTCTGCCTGCTTCAAAACCTCATCCGCCGCCGCTTTCTGTGCCGCAAGCGCCGCAACCGAAGGCGCGCCCCCGGCCGGAGGCATCGCCTCAACAGCCGACAATCGCTTCTCCAAGGCGGCAATCTGCTCTTGCAGCGGGGTCAGATCAGGTGTGGCTTGATCGGCTAGGGCCGCAACGCGCGCTTCAAGATCACTGTCAGGTCCGGCGACAGGGCGCGCGGCAAGCTCTGCAACCTGCGCCTTAAGGCTGTCAGTCTCGGCCTGCTGCGCACTCAATGCGGCTTGCAGCGCGGATGTGTCCTGAACTGGCCAGCCGCCCGGCACATACTGCGCCAGCCCATACCCTAGCCCCGCAGCAACCATGCCACCCAAGATAGGCGCAACCCATCCCGGCCTGCGCACCGCTTGCTCGGTCGGTGCCGGCTCGGATACCACCACTGGCGGTGCCTCAAGCTCGCTTTGTCCTGTGTCAGTCATCGCAGACCTCGCATATGTGCGTCGGGCCATCGCGTTCTGGCCACCCTTGTCGTCAAGGTAGGCCGAGGCTCGCAGCGGTTCAAGAAGTCAAAGAGGCGCGCATCACCGCAACCCCTTGTATCATCGCAGCACTGTCAGGGCGGGCCGCGATTTCGACCAAGGTCGCGGGAAAATCAAAGGCTTCAGCGACCGCCGCGCTCAGCGCCACCAGACAAATCGGCGCGATTGCTGCAACCCGTCGCAACTCGCCCACCATCAAACGGGCCGAGCGTGGCGAGAATATCGGCAGGATCACCGGTGCGGAACCCTGCAACAGATCGGCGGCCTCCATGGTCAGATTTTGCGCGATTTGCCGATAGACGATCAGCGCAACAGTATCTATTCCCGCAATATTCAGCCTTTTTTCCAAATCACCCGCGCTGTCCTGCCCGCGCAGATGCAGCAGCCGCCCTAGCGGCGGTTCGGCGGAAATTTGCGCCAGCAGATCATCCGCCGCACCCATGGCGGATTGCGCCACAAACCCTAGTGCCCGCGCCGCTTCAGCCGTGCGGTTGCCAACACAGAACGCGCGGGTGGGCAGAACACCGCCAGCGGCGGAAATCCGCCCGGCGGCCTCGACCCCGGTTTCCGACGTGAAGATCACGGCGGCAAACGCGCCTGATGGCAGCGAAGGCGACAGAAACTCGGGTGCCATAAGGGGCGAGATCACCGCACCGCCCACTTGATCGGCAAACCGCTGGCTTTGCGCCAAAGGGCGCGTCAGCAGAATGGTGGGTTGGGATTGTCTGGCCATGGCCTTGGTGTTACCTGCGATAAGGCAAGCAATCAACGGCAGAGCATGACGGGATCTCTCACCTTTCTGGGCATCGAATCCAGTTGCGACGATACCGCCGCCGCCGTTGTTCGTCATGTGCCTGGCCAACCTGCGCAGATTCTGGCTTCGATTGTCGAAGGGCAGACGGCGCTGCACGCGGCGTTTGGCGGCGTGGTGCCGGAAATCGCCGCCCGCGCCCATGCCGAGCGGTTGGATCATTGCGTCGAACAGGCGCTGGCCGAAAGCGCCGTTGCGCTTGCCGATCTTGATGGCATTGCAGTCACGGCAGGCCCGGGGCTGATTGGCGGCGTCTTGTCTGGTGTGATGCTGGCGCGGGGCCTTGCACTCGCAACCGGTCTGCCGATTGTGGGGGTGAACCACCTTGCCGGACACGCGCTGACGCCGCGACTGACCGATCAGTTGGCGTTTCCCTATCTGATGCTGCTGGTCTCGGGCGGGCATTGCCAGTTTCTGATTGTGCACTCCGAACACCGCTTTGAACGGCTGGGCGGCACGATTGACGATGCGCCCGGCGAGGCGTTTGACAAGACAGCCAAACTGCTGGGCCTCAACCAACCCGGAGGGCCCGCGGTGCAAACAGAGGCCGCCTTGGGCGACGCGAAGCGCTTTGCCTTTCCGCGCCCCCTGCTGGATCGACCGGGGTGCGATATGTCGTTTTCGGGTCTGAAAACCGCCTTGTTGCGCGCGCGTGATGCGGTGATAGCCGAAAAGGGCGGGCTTACCGTGCAAGACCGCCGCGACCTGTGCGCCGGATTTCAGGCGGCAGTTGCCGATGTTCTGGCGGAAAAGACCCGCCGCGCGCTTGAGGTTTATGCGGCACTGAACCCGGCCCGCCCCGCGCTGGCGGTCGCTGGCGGCGTGGCTGCAAATACCGCTGTTCGGGCAAGGTTGCAGACAACGTGCGCGCAGGCTGGCGTTGAATTTTTGGCCCCGCCGCTGCGGCTTTGCACCGACAATGCCGCGATGATCGCGTGGGCTGGGATCGAGCGGTTTCGTGCAGGGGACTATGGCTCTGCCGATCTGGTGGCGCGCCCGCGCTGGCCGCTGGATGCGACGGCGGCACCCTTGCTCGGGTCGGGCAAGAAGGGGGCAAAGGCGTGATCGGTATCGTCGGCGCAGGGGCTTTCGGCACCGCATTGGCCGTGGCTTTGGGCCGCGACGGCCGCCCGGTGACGATGTGGGCGCGCGATGCCGCGCATGTTGCCGAGATGGCGCGCTCGCGCACCAACGCGGCGCGCCTGCCCGGCGTAGAGTTTCCGGAAGCGATCGCGGTCACTTCGGAAATCGAGCGTTTGAAGGGGGCCGAGGCTGTCTTGCTGTCGTTGCCGATGCAAGCCCTGCGCGGTTTTCTGCACGAAAATCCGGCATTGAATGGGCTGTCTTTGGTCGCCTGTTGCAAGGGTGTTGATCTGCTGACGCTGAAGGGACCAACCGCGCTGATTGCCGCTGCCTGCCCGCAGTCGGTCACAGCGATTCTGACGGGGCCGAGTTTTGCCGCCGATATTGCGCGTGGCCTGCCCACGGCCTTGACCCTTGCCAGTGCAACGGGTGAGGCGTTGCAGCATCTTCTCTCGACGCCAACTTTGCGGATTTATCGCACAACTGACGTGATTGGCGCAGAGTTGGGTGGCGCGTTGAAAAACGTCATCGCCATCGCGGCGGGCGTGGTGATGGGGGCAGGCTTGGGCGATTCGGCCCGCGCGGCGCTGATGACGCGGGGCTATGCCGAGATGGTGCGGCTGGCGCAGGCTTTGGGGGCGCGGGCCGAGACTTTGGCGGGGCTGTCCGGGTTTGGTGATCTGGTGCTGACCTGCACCTCGGCGCAGTCACGGAATTTCCGGTTTGGTCACGCACTGGGGGCGGGGCAGGGCTTTGACCCCTCGGTGACGGTGGAAGGCGCTGCGACGGCGAAAGCGGTGCACAACATGGCGACAACCATGGACATCGAAATGCCGATCACCAGCATGATTGCCGCCTTGATCGACCATCAAATCACCTTGCCGCAGGCGATCACCGCCCTGCTGACCCGCCCTTTGAAACAGGAGTAACCGATGCGCGTCGCCCTTATCTGCACAGACAAACCGAACCATCTGCAAACCCGGCTGGACAACCGCGCCGCCCATCTGGCGCATATTGAAGCCTCGGGCGTGGTGGAGATGGCGGGGCCGTTTCTGAACAACGGCGCGATGACGGGCAGCCTTGTGGTGCTGAACGTCGATACGCTGGAGCAGGCGCAGGCTTGGGCTGCGGCGGACCCTTATGCGGTTGCCGGGTTGTTTGAAAGCGTGATAATCAGCGAGTGGAAAAAGGTCATCGGCTGATGGGCTACTGGCTGTTCAAATCCGAGCCTGACACCTGGGGTTGGCCCGATCAGGTTGCGCGGGGCGCGGCGGGCGAGGAATGGCACGGCGTGCGCAACTATCAGGCGCGCAACAATATGCGGGCGATGCAGGTGGGAGACCTTGGGTTTTTCTACCACTCCAACATCGGCAAAGAGATTGTGGGCATTGTCGAGGTGTGCCGGGAATCGCAGCCCGACAGCACCACTGACGATCCGCGTTGGGATTGTGTTTGCCTGCGGGCGGTAAAGCCATTGGTGCGCCCGGTGACGCTGGAGACGTGCAAGGTGCAGCCGGGGTTGGAGAAGATGGTTCTGATCAACAACGCGCGGCTGTCGGTGCAGCCTGTGACGGCGGACGAATGGCGGATCATCTGTGCATTGGGCGGTTTGGGCTGATATGGAAACGGGGGGCCCATTACCCCTAAAGGACCCCCCATCCACCCCACGTGCTACCCTCAGCACCACACGTGTTCTGTAAAAGGTCCTAGGCTACTGCCTGTTCACCCAACTTATGCAAACCACCCGAGTCGCGCAAACGCCAAGTTTACGGCATTTGCCACAAATGCGACGGATCAGTGCTTTACGTCCGGCAGGAAGAACGCGGCCAAGCCCAGCAGCGGCAGGTAGGCGCAAATCTTGTAAACCGCGACAATGCCCCAGGCATCGGCCAGAACGCCCAAGCCTGCCGCACCGAAAGCCGCGATTCCGAAGGCCAGACCGAACAGCAACCCCGCCACCATGCCGGTGCTTTGCGGCATCAGATCTTGCGCATAAACCACCATCGCCGGGAAGGCCGAGGCCAGCATCAGGCCTGCCAAGGCCGCGACCACGATAGTGGGCACCAAGGGCAGATAGGGCATTGCCAGCGTCAGGGGCAGGATGCCAAGGATCGACCACAGGATCACCTTACGGCGGCCGATCTTGTCACCGATGGGGCCACCGATGATGGTGCCTGCGGCCACGGCGGCCAAGAAGATGAACAGGCAGATTTGGGATTGGCCGACGGTCAGGCCAAAACGCTCGATCAGGTAGAAGGTGTAGTAGTTCGACAGCGACACCGAATAGAGGAATTTCGAGGTCATCAGCACGATCAGAAGGAACATTCCCAGCCGCACCGTCGCCTTTGGCACCGCAACGGCGGCACGGGCGCGGGCGCGGCGGGCCAGTGCGCGGCCAGCGCCGACGGCCATATACCAGCGACCGACCAGCCACAGCAGCACCATCCCCAACATCGCCACGCCCGCAAACCATTCGATCGAGACTTGCCCACGCTCCATCACCACAAAAGCGGCGGCCAAGGGGCCAAGGGCCGACCCGGCGTTACCGCCCACCTGAAACATCGACTGCGCAAAGCCGGGGCGCATTCCGGCGGCCAGACGGGCGATCCGCGAGGCCTCGGGATGGAAGATCGACGAGCCAAGCCCGATCATCGCCACCGACGCCAGCACCGCGCCAAAGGTCTGGGCATGAGCCAGCAGCACCAATCCCACCCCGGTTGACGCCATGCCTGCCGCCAAGGCGTAGGGCAGCGGTCGCTTGTCGGTGTAAAGCCCGATGAGGGGTTGCAGGATTGAAGCCGTGCCCTGAAACACCAGTGTGATCAGGCCAATCTGCGCGAAGGACAGCGCAAGGTTATCCTTCAGCAGCGGATAGGCTGCCGGGATCAGCGATTGCATCAGATCATTCAGCAAATGCCCCAAAGCTACGGCCAGAATGATCGGAACCACGGTGGCATCAGCAGGTTGCGTGGGGTGGGGCGCGGCAGACATGGAAAAACCCTTTCGCGGAAAGCCCCGCACAATCGCGCGGCTTTCCGGGAATGGCAATGTCTGACAAACCTAAGTGGTGTGCAGATTACTTGTTGTAGATGGCTTCTTTGCCGAAATGCTTGGTCAGCATGTAATAAACCACGGCGCGATATTTGTTGCGCTCGCCCCGGCCATAGGTGTCGATCACGGCGTTGATCGCCTCCATCAATGCCGGGCTGTCGGCCAGACCCAGCTTTTTGACGAGGAAGTTGTTCTTGACGGTTTCCAACTCGGACTTGTCAGAGCCTGCGACGGTTTCGCTGTCGGCGCTGTAGATCGCCGGACCGCAACCGATGGTCACTTTGGTCAGCAGATCCATGTCAGGATTGATCTTGCATTTGGTTTTCAGATCTTCGGCATATTTGGCTATCAGATCGTCACGCTTGCTCATTCTAGTCTCCCCTCGTTCTTTTGTCAGACCATTAAAAGCTGCCGCATGGGGCAGGGTCGGCGCACATTAGGCGATGGAGCAAAACGCTCAAAGGGAAATATGGCCGCAGGTTCCCCCCTGCGCGGAAGGCTTCTGGCCCAGAATTGCGACGCAAAAGGCCCGAGGTTTCCCCCGGGCCGATGGCTTTTGCGGTTGTTTGGCTTTGCGTAAGCCGCCGATTTTGCCGCGCGATTTTGTCCCCGCGGGGACAAATGTCTGCATCTTGCGATTTGCCGAAACATATCCACTAAATGTGGATAGGTCGTCGCAATCAGTAGCGGTAATGCTCGGCTTTGAACGGGCCTTCGACTTTGACACCGATGTAGTCGGCTTGCTCGCGGCGCAGTTCGGTCAGCTTGACGCCGATTTTCTTCAGATGCAGGCGGGCGACCTTCTCATCCAGCTCTTTCGGCAGAATATAGACGCCGGGGGCATAGTTTTCGCCCTTGGTCCACAGTTCGATCTGCGCCAGAACCTGATTGGTGAACGAAGCCGACATCACGAAAGACGGATGGCCCGTGGCATTGCCAAGGTTCAACAAACGGCCTTCCGACAGCAGGATGATGCGATTGCCCGAAGGCATCTCGATCATGTCCACCTGTTCCTTGATGTTGGTCCATTTGTGGTTTTTCAGGGCTGCGACCTGAATTTCGTTGTCGAAGTGGCCGATGTTGCCGACGATGGCCATGTCCTTCATCTCGCGCAGATGCTCGATGCGGATCACGTCGCGGTTGCCGGTGGTGGTGATGAAGATGTCGGCGTTGGCGACTTCATCTTCCAGCAGGGTGACTTCGTAGCCATCCATCGCGGCTTGCAGCGCGCAGATTGGATCAACTTCGGTGACTTTCACGCGGGCACCAGCGCCACGCAACGACGCAGCCGAGCCTTTGCCGACATCGCCGTAACCGCAAACCACGGCGACCTTGCCTGCCATCATGGTGTCGGTGGCGCGACGGATGCCGTCAACCAGCGATTCCTTGCAGCCATATTTGTTGTCGAACTTCGACTTGGTGACGCTGTCGTTCACGTTGATCGCGGGGAAGGGCAGTTGGCCGTTCTTGTGCAGATCATACAAACGATGGACGCCCGTGGTGGTTTCTTCGGACACGCCTTTGATCGCCGCTTTGGTTTTGGTGAAGAAACCGGGGGTTTCTTTCATCCGCTTGGCGATTTGCAGCTTGATGACTTCTTCTTCCTCGGATTGCGGCACCGGGATGATCTCTTCGCCAGCCTCGGCGCGCGCGCCCAGCAGAACGTAGAGCGTGGCGTCACCGCCATCGTCGAGGATCATGTTCGCGCCTTCGGGGAACATGAAGGATTTGTCGAGGTAATCCCAATGCTCGGTCAGGGTCTGGCCCTTGATGGCGAAAACCGGGATGCCAGCGGCGGCAATCGCAGCGGCAGCGTGGTCTTGGGTCGAGAAGATGTTGCACGACGCCCAGCGCACATCGGCACCCAGCGCCACCAGCGTCTCAATCAGCGCGGCGGTTTGAATGGTCATGTGCAAGGAACCCACAATCCGGGCGCCTTTCAGCGGCTTGGATGCGCCAAACTCCTCGCGGCAGGCCATCAGGCCCGGCATTTCGGTTTCGGCAATCACCAGTTCCTTGCGGCCATACGCGGCCAGCGCAATGTCTTTTACAACGTAATCATTCGCCATTTGGCGCACTCCTTGATCCTGTGGTTGCGGGGCAGATAGCATTTACAGGGCCACTCGACAACACGGGCTTTGAATGGCAGGAAAATGGCGACGGGGGGAACAGCATGAAACAACCACGCGCATGGCAACGGATGCTGTCCGGGCGCAGGCTTGACCTGCTGGACCCGACGCCGATGGATATCGAGATTGAGGATATCGCGCATGGGCTGGCGTTTGTGGCACGCTGGAACGGCCAGACGCGGGGGGATTTTGCCTATTCGGTGGCGGAACATTCGCTGCTGGTCGAGCAGATTTATGCCCGCCAAAACCCGGCGAATGCGAGGTGGCAGTTGGCGGCCCTGCTGCATGATGCGCCGGAATATGTGATTGGCGATATGATCAGCCCGGTGAAATCGGCGGTCGGCCCGAATTATGGCGAATTGGATTTGCGGCTGACAGCGGCGGTGCATCTGCGCTTTGGTCTGCCTGCGGTGCTGCCTGTGGTGGTGAAAAAGGCGATCAAGGCGGCGGATAAAATCTCGGCTTGGCTGGAGGCGGTGCAGATCGCGGGGTTTTCGGAACCCGAGGCGGATAAGCTGTTCGGGCGGCCTGATACGGCGCTGATGCGTGGGCTAGAGATCAAATTGAGACCGCCCGCACAGGTGCGGGCGGATTATGTCGCGCGGCATTTGGAATTGCTGGCGGCGCTCAAGATCTAAAGCCGTTCGCTGGTTTGCTTGGTCCAACGGGTTTCCGTCGGGCGGGTTGGAAAGCGGTCGCGCGGGGTGGGGGCCGGGCTGGCGCGCAGGGCGATCAGCAGGGCATCTGCGAGAATGTTTAACATGACTTGCTCCTGTTTTCGTGTCGTCATAGGGTTTTTATAGCTGATTTCGGCGTTTCTTCCGAGTCAGCGAAATTTTCCAACTGTTAGGTTGTCTATCATGTCTGTGGATTGGAAAAGCTTCCCCTCGCTGACCGCCTTGCGGGCGTTTGAGGCGGCTGCGCGGTTGCAGAACTTCTCGCGTGCAGCGCGCGATCTGAACGTGACCCATGCGGCGATTGCCCAACAGGTCCGCAGCCTAGAGGCCGATCTGGGGCGTGAGCTGCTGTATCGGCAGGGGCGCGGGCTGGCGCTGACGCCCGAGGGTGCAAAGCTGGCGCAGGCGCTGACCGATGGCTTTCACGGCATCGAGGTGGCGGTGAACGACCTCCGAGGCGCTGATCCGAACGCGCCGCTGCGGGTGACACTGACCCCGGCTTTCGCGGCGCAATGGCTGATTCCGCGGCTGGGGGCGTTCTGGAAGGCGCATCCCGAAGTTGGGCTGTCGCTGCACCCGGAACATCGCGTGATGGATTTGCGCCGTGACGGCATTGATCTGGCGATCCGGTTTGGCGATGGCAAATGGCCGGGGGTTGAGGCCGAATTTCTGACCTCGGCACATTATATTATCGTCGCGGCACCGTCGCTGTTGCAGGGGCGCTTGCGGCTGACGACGGCGGAAATGTCCGCGATGCCGTGGGTGATTGAGCCCGATTGGCCAGAGGCTTTGGTGTGGCTGCGCAGTTTCGGGCTGCAACCCGATGCGATGAACATCACCTATATTCCAACCGAAGAACTGGCGCTTTCGGCGGCGCGGCAAGGCTACGGTCTGCACGTGGAAGCCGCAGCATTGATGGAAAAAGATCTGGCAAACGGCGATCTGATCGCGGTGGGCGAGATTAAGGACGAAACCCTGGCCTATTATCTGGTCACAAGGCCGGGGCCAAAGCGGGCTGAATTGAAGACGTTTATGAAATGGCTAAAGGCCGCCATTTAGGGCGGCCCACAGCGTTGCTTTTCACATATGCGTGAAAGTTGGATCAGATCGCCAAATCGTCGGGTTGTTTGCCCGCTGCCAATGCTGCGGCAAACCAGCGCGGCTTGCGCCCACGGCCCGACCAGGTATCCGACAAATCAGCGGGATTTGCATATTTTGCAACAGCCGGAGAGCGCTTGCGAGTCGCAGGAACGCCGGTCAATTCGGCCAGCGAGAAACCCTTTGCACGCGCGAATTCTTCAATCTCGGCAAGGGCTTCTTTCTTTTTGCGATCTTCAAAGCCCGCAATTGCCTTTGTCACTTGCGATTGCAAATCTTTCAACTCTTTAAGCGACAGGTTGTTGAGATCAATTGCCACGTCAGCATCCTTTCAGGATATGTCGGAGGCCTTTTATGCTTGTATGATCGTTTATTCAAGGCTTGGCTTATTTTGGGCTGCGCTTGGCAAGAATTCGCTGCAAAGTGCGGCGATGCATCGAAAGCCTGCGCGCCGTTTCCGATACATTGCGATCGCACATTTCATAGACCCGCTGAATATGCTCCCACCGCACGCGGTCCGCAGACATCGGGTTTTCCGGCGGAAGGGGAATCGCCGAGCCCTTGGCAAGCAGGGCTTGCGTTACGTCATTGGCGTCAGCGGGTTTTGACAGATAATCTGTCGCACCAATTTTTACCGCGGCGACCGCAGTCGCAATCGCGCCATAGCCGGTCAGCACGACAATCCGGCAATCTGGACGGCGCTCGCGCAGCGTTTCGACGACGTCCAGCCCATTGCCGTCTTCAAGCCGCAGATCAATCACCGCATAGGCGGGCGGGCGGGCCAATGCAATCGCACGCCCTGCGGCGACGCTTCCGGCGGTTTCGGGCAAAAAGCCACGCTTTTCCATCGCCTTGGCCAATCGTTTGACGAAAACCTCGTCATCATCGACAAGCAGCAAGCTGCGATCTGGTCCCAGTTCTGCGCCAAGATCGTCTGCCATGAAATCCCCCGTTCTGATTACTTCAATTTAGGTCGCTTGACCCCTCGCGTCAAACCGGGGCTAGCTTTTCTGGATATAGCAGGCCGTGCGATCTGCCATTTGCTGTGCGGTGTCGTCGCGGGTGAAGAAATCGGCAAAGCCCGTGCCGGGCAGCATCAGATAGGTGAAGGTGGAATGGTCCATCAGATAATACTGATCACCGGTGTCCTGTTTTTTATAATAGGTCTTGTAGGCCTGCGAGGCGGCCTGAACCTGTTCGGGGGTTCCGGTAAGGCCGATCATATTCGGATGCAGGTTGGCGGTGAAATCCTTCAGCACCGCAGGTGTATCGCGCTGCGGGTCGATCGAGATGAAAACCGGCGTCACATCCATGCCCTTGGCCTTCAACAAATCGACGGCCTCGGCATTGCGCGCGCCATCCAGCGGACAAACGTCGGGGCAAAAGCTGTAGCCAAAGTAAACCAGCGCGGGCTTTGCCAGAACGTCTTTGTCGGTGACGGTCTTGCCGTCTTCATCGACCAGCGTGAACGGGCCGCCAATGTTACCGACACCGCCCGCAACAGCCGAGGCGCGGCAATCGGCAAAGGGATCATCCGCACCGCGCTGCGAAGCCGCATAGTAGGTGCCGCCCAAAAGCCCTGCCACCGCAACCACGGCCAAACTTGCATAGATTTTCAGCATGATACCCTCTTTATTGCGCATTGATCCGCAGCGAACCACGCCCTATCAAGCGTAAAGCCGCTGCAAAAGCCAGCCCCCGATGAGGCGTCGCATGTCGATACAGCGTGACATAACAGCCCAGTCCGCACATTTTCTGCCCGAGCGTGCAGACTGGTTGCGGTTGCGCACGCTGATTTTTCAGCGCTGGATGGCCAGCTTTGGTCAGTTGGCGGCACTTTTGGTGGCGACGCGCTATTATGATATGCAGTTGCCGCTGGGCTTGTGCTTTCTTGCGGTGGGTCTGGCGGTCATCGCGAACCTGACGGCCGTTTTTGTATTTCCGCAAAACAAGCGGTTGTCCGAGAACGAGGCGTTGCTGACCCTGCTGTTCGATCTGACGCAACTGTGTTTTCTGCTGTTTCTGACCGGGGGGCTGACCAACCCATTTGCGCTGCTGGTCCTGGCGCCGGTGTCTGTCTCGGCCAGCGCGTTGGAATTGCGCAGCACTCTGATCCTGGGGGGGCTGGCGGCGATCTTTGTCAGCGCGATCGGGCTGGTCAATGTGCCGTTGCGGTTTGGGGATGGCACGATCTTTACCGCGCCGGGGCTGTTCACATTTGGATTCTGGTTGTCGCTGCTTATCGGCATTGCCTTTCTGGGGTTTTATTCCCGTCGTGTGGCCACCGAGATGCACCTGATGTCGGATGCCTTGCTTGCAACGCAAATGGCGTTGGCGCGGGAACAGAAGTTGACCGATCTGGGCGGTGTGGTGGCCGCTGCCGCGCATGAGCTGGGCACGCCTTTGGCGACGATCAAGCTGATCAGTAGCGAGTTGATGGATGAGTTGGCCGACCAACCCGAGTTGGCCGAGGATGCCCGGCTGATCAGCGAACAGGCCAACCGATGCCGTGAAATCCTGCGCTCTATGGGCAAGGCAGGCAAGGACGATCTGCTGTTGCGGCAAGCCCCGCTGGAGGCCGTGCTGCAAGAGGCCGCCGAGCCCCACATGGCGCGCGGGATCGAGGTGATCTTTACCGTGGCAGGCACGGGAGCGTCGCCGATTGTGCAGCGCCGCCCCGAACTGATTCACGGGTTGCGTAATCTGGTGCAGAATGCGGTCGATTTTGCCCGCAGCAAAGTCTGGGTCGATGCGCAGTTTAGCCCGGAAAGCATTCTGCTGCGCATCATTGATGATGGCGACGGTTTTCCCCCACAGGTGCTTGGCCGCATCGGTGATCCGTTTCTGCGCTCGCGTCGGGATGGGCAGGATCTGGCGCAGCGTCCGGGATATGAGGGCATGGGGCTGGGCCTGTTCATCGCGAAGACCTTGCTGGAGCGGACGGGGGCAGAGTTGTCTTTCGCCAACGCCGCTGATCCGTTTCTGACGGCAGCCGAACGCCCGGCACGATCTGGCGCGATTGTGGAAGTGACATGGCAAGCCGCAGCGATTGTCGTCGATACCAGCGGCGGGCTTGGTCAGAACCAGCCGTTCTTGCCATGATTTTTAATCGCTGCGCGCGGTAGCATCCTTAACCCGGTGTTAACGATCTACTCCTTAGGTTGATCGAGACATGGGGAATTCCCACCAGGATGGGGTGATCGGATGATGTTTCCGCTTATACTTGCGGTGATCGCGGCCGCGTTGGCGGCGGCCGGCATCGGTATCTTGGCGCTTTGGCTGTTTCCGGCGCGGGAAACTGTGACGCAACCCACCATCTTCAGTGATTTCGACAATGAAACGCTGTTTTTGTTTGATGGAGAGACGATGATCGACAGCACCGCCAATGCGCGCGCGCTGTTGGCCGCCAGCCCGATTGGCGGGCATGCCTGGGGGCGTTTGATGTCATTCCTGTCGGCGCGTTTTGAGAACCTTGAGGCGCAGTTGCAGCGGTTGCCGCATGATGGTCTGGTAGAAATTGCGACAAAACAGGGCGTCAGGCCGTTGTTGCTGAGGGCTGAACACGTCGGGGGCCTGACTCGGCTGGCGCTGATTGACGCAAGCAAAGATGGACATATTGCGGGCGTGGATGCCTTGGCGCAACGCGCCATGCTGGAAGAACTGACGCTTCTGCGCGATACCGTTGCCACAGCGCCCATACTGCTTTGGCGTGAAAACGCCGCTGGCGATGTGGTTTGGGCAAACGGGCCCTATCTTTTGCAAGCCTGCGCCATCCAGGACGAGGGCAAGGAACTCGGCTGGCCGCTGCCACGGCTTTTCAATCGTGCGGCGGCAAAATCCGGCAAAGATCAGCGGCAAAGCGTGTCGGTTGCGGGCCAGCCGACGCTTTGGTTCGATATCTCGAGCCGGGCGGAAGCCGACGGCGATCTGATGTTTGCTGTTCCCGCAGATGCGGCGGTGCAAGCCGAGGGGGCACTGCGCGATTTCATGCAAACGCTGACCAAGACATTCGCGCAGTTGCCCATCGGGCTTGCGATCTTTGATCGACAGCGCAAACTGAAACTGTTCAACCCTGCGCTGATGGATCTGACGCAACTGCCTCCGGATTTCCTGTCGCTGCGGCCTTCGTTGACGGCAGTTCTGGATGCGATGCGGGATCGCAAGATGCTGCCCGAGCCGAAGGACTATCGCGACTGGCGGCGGCAAATCGTCGATATCGAGCGGGCCGCCGCAAGCGGGCTTTATGAGGAAACCTGGAGCCTGCCTGACGGCCAGACCTACCGCGTCACCGGGCGTCCGCATCCCAACGGCGCACTTGCGCTGTTGATCGAGGATATCTCGTCGGAAATGCTGCGGACACGGCGATATCGCGCTGATCTGGAGCTTGGCCAATCGGTGATTGACCATATGGACGAGGCCATCGCGGTGTTTTCGCAATCTGGCCAGTTGGTGATGTCCAACCACAGCTATACGACGCTGTGGGGTCACGACCCGGCGGATACGCTTGGCGACACGACCGTTCGGATGCTGTCGGCGCACTGGCGCATGCAATCGGCCCCCAGCGCCATTTGGGCCGAGGTTGAAGAATATGTGGCGACCGTTGGGGATCGCGACAGTTGGCGCGGCGAAGTGCGTCTGCTGGATGGGCGGATGATCGGGTGCCGTTTTGCGCCGCTGGCCGGCGGCTCCACCTTGGCATCATTTCGATCAGTGACGCCGGCCGAGCAGGGACAGGCGCGGCTGGCAGAGGGTGGCGGCCTGCGCAGGGCCTGAACTTCGCGGCTTGCGGCGGCGGATGGCGGCGGTAAACTTGGGGCATGACAACACCCCATCCCGTCACCGCTGATCTGCCCTCGGAAGACGACACCGCCGATCTGGGCCGCTGGCTTGCGCCAAGACTGGTTGCAGGCGATTGCGTGTTGTTGCAGGGGTCGATCGGCGCCGGAAAAAGCCATCTTGCCCGCGCCCTGATCCGTGCGCGATTGGGCCGGATGGAAGATATTCCTTCGCCGACGTTTACCTTGGTGCAAACCTACTTGGCGGATGTGGAGATCTGGCACGCTGATCTTTACCGGTTATCGCACCCCTCTGAGGTGGACGAGTTGGGTCTGGAGCAAGCCTTTTCGCAAGCGATTTGCCTGATCGAATGGCCCGAACGCCTGGGGCAGATTGCACCTGCCAATGCCATTCGGATTGCGCTTTCCAGCAAAGGCGAGGGCCGCAGCGTGACAATCGACGCGCCGAGCCATCCTGCTCTGCTGGCGGCATTTGCCGAGGCGTGGCAGAAATGACAGACCGGCGGGCTTTGTCAGAGGCGTTTTTGTCCGGGGCTGGCTGGGGTCAGGCAGAGCGTCGGTTCCTTGCGGGCGATGCGTCGGATCGAAGCTATGATCGGCTGCGTCAGCACGGAAAATCGGCTGTGTTGATGGATGCGCCCGTAGGCAAAGGCGACGATCCGGCGACGTTTCTGGAAATTGCCGCGCATCTGTCAGGTTTGGGCCTTTCGGCGCCAAAGTGCTACGCGCAAGATCTGAAGCAGGGCTTCCTGCTGCTGGAAGATTTGGGGGATTCGGTCTATGCCAGCGTTCTAAAGACCAATCCTGCCTGTGAAATCAGTCTCTATACGGCCGCAACACAGGTAGTTGCCCATGTGCAGCGCCACCCTGCACCGCCCGATCTGCCAAATTTGCAGGCGCAGGATTGGGCGCAAGCGGCCTGCATGTCACTCGACTGGTATCGGTTTGCAATAACGGGCGGCCGCGTTGATGTCGGCGATTTCCGGGATGCGCTGACAGATGCGCTGTGCCGTCACGCCGACGGCGCGCGCGTGATGATCCTGCGGGACTATCACGCGGAAAACTTGCTCTGGCTGCCAGATCGCGATGGGTTGGCGCGCGTTGGCCTGCTGGATTTCCAGCTCGCGCAGATGGGTCAGCCGGGCTACGATCTGGTGTCTTTGCTTCAAGATGCGCGCCGCGATGTTTCACGTGAAACCGAGGCTGCGATGGCAAGGTTGTTCTGCGATGATACCGGATCAGACCACGCCCAGTTTCGCGCCGCCTATGCGACGCTCGGGGCGCAACGTGCGCTGCGCATCCTGGGGATTTTCGCGCGTCTGTGCCTACACGGCGGCAAAGCGGGATATGTTGCCTTGATCCCTCGGGTCTGGAATCATCTTCAGCAAAACCTTGCTGCGGCAGAACTTGCCCCGCTTGCCGAAATTTGCGCCCGCTTGTTGCCCGAACCAACCCCCGAAGTCCTTGTTAAAATAGGTGCACAATGCGGCCGCTTCCCCTGATGCTTTTCGCCGCAGGGTTTGGCACCCGCATGGGTGAGCTGACCCGACAACGCCCGAAACCCCTGATCGAGGTTTGCGGCAAGCCGTTGATTGACCATGCGGTCGCGATTGCGCAAGCGGCGGGCATCACACAAATCGTCGTGAACCTGCATTATCTGGGCGATCAGATTGCGGCGCACTTGCAAGGCAGCGGTATCCTGCTGTCTTGGGAAACCGAGCAGATTCTGGAAACAGGCGGCGGGCTGCGGGCGGCGCTGCCGCTGCTGGGCGATGGCCCGGTGCTGACCCTGAACACCGACGCCGTGTGGAGCGGGCAAAACCCCCTTCTGCAACTGCTCACCGCATGGGACCCCGACCAAATGGATGCACTGTTGCTGCTGCTTCCGGGCAAAAAGGCGTTGGGTCACAGCGGGCGCGGCGACTTTCTGCTCGATCCGCAGGGTCGGATTTCCCGCGCAAACGGCCTGACCGCGCCTGTGTATCTTGGCGCGCAGATCTTGAAGACCAACGGCCTTTCCGCCATATCAGAGCCTGTTTTTAGCCTGAATCGTCTGTGGGACATCGCCATTTCCAACAATCGTGCGTTCGGCATCATTCATCAAGGCGGGTGGTGCGACGTGGGGCGGCCCGAAGGCATCACACTGGCAGAAACGCTGCATGTTTAGCGTCGAATCCCCCCGCATTTTTGCGCTGCCGCCCGGCGTTGATTTTCCGGCCGAACTTGTCGCAGGCCTGACCACACGGATGGCCGACCAGCCGCCGCAGGCGATGGCGCGCGTCACGCTTTACCTCAACACCGCCCGCATGGCCCGCCGGGTGCGCGATCTTTTTGCCGATCACGGCGCTCGCTTCCTGCCGCGCCTGCGACTGCTTGGCGATCTGGCAAAAGACCCAAGCCTTGGCCTGCCCCCACTGGTTTCTCCGCTGCGCCGCCGTCTGCAAATGGCGGAACTGATCGCCAAACTGCTGGATGCCCAGCCCGATCTCGCCCCGCGCGCGGCACTTTATGATCTGGCCGACAGCCTAGCCAACCTGATGGATGAAATGCAGGGCGAGGGCGTTTCGACCGAAACCATCACCACGCTGGACGTTTCAAGCCATTCAAAACATTGGGAAAGAACACAGACTTTCCTGCGCATCGTCGCGCCTTTGTTCAGCGATGCCACCGATGCCGAGGCGCGTCAGCGCCTTGCCGTGCAGCGATCCGCCCAGCGCTGGCAAGCCGCCCCGCCGCAAGATCCCATCCTGATCGCCGGCTCCACCGGATCGCGTGGCACCACCGCCTTGCTGATGCAGGCGGTGGCGGCGCTGCCACAGGGTGCGGTCATTTTGCCCGGCTTTGATTTCGACACCCCCGCCAGCGTATGGCAGGCGATGGATGACGCGCTGACGGCGGAAGATCATCCGCAATACCGCTTCCGGCACCTGATGGACCTGTTACAGATCACCCGCACAGACATCAAGCCTTGGCGCGATACGGCACCGCCCGCCCCTGCCCGCAACCGTTTGATATCGCTATCTTTACGTCCGGCGCCCGTCACCGACCAATGGCTTGTCGAAGGCCCCGATCTGCCCGATTTGCCGTTGGCCACGCAAGACCTTTCCCTGATCGAAGCGGCGTCCCCCCGCGCCGAGGCGCTGGCCATCGCGCTTGTGCTGCGACAGGCGGCCGAGTCGGGCGTCAAGGCCGCCCTGATCACGCCCGATCGCAACCTGACCCGCCAAGTCACCGCCGCACTCGACCGCTGGGCCATCCTGCCCGACGATTCCGCGGGCCGTCCGCTTGCGCTTTCGGCTCCCGGTCGTTTCCTGCGCCATACCGCCGCCCTGCTTGGCCAAAGGCTGACCGCCGACGCGTTACTGACAATCCTGAAGCATCCGCTCACGGCCTCGGGGCCTGCGCGCGGGCCGCATTTGCTGCTGACCCGCTATCTTGAAATGAAGTTGCGCAAAACTGGCCCTGCCTTTCCCACTGGGGCCGATTTGCTGGAATGGGCAGCCGCGCGCCCCGACAACGCCCTGCCTTGGGCACAGTTTCTGGCCGATTGCCTGCAAGATCTTTACCAGATCCCGCGCCGACCCTTGGCCGAACATGTCGCCCAGCATCGCGCCCTGTCCGAAGCTCTAGCGCGCGGGCTTGATCCCACCGGCAGCGGCGCGCTTTGGGATAAAGCGGCCGGAATCGCCGCTTTGGAATTGATGGAGACCCTTGCCGCCGAGGCCCCGCATGGCGGCAGCTTCTCTGCCGCCGAATACCGCGATCTGTTCGAAGCATTGGTGAACAAGGGAGAGGTCCGCGAACCCGTGCAAGGCCATCCCAACATCATGATCTGGGGCACGCTTGAAGCGCGCGTTCAGGGTGCAGAACTGGTCATCTTGGGCGGTCTGAACGATGGCATCTGGCCGAAACTGCCCGAGCCTGACCCGTGGCTGAACCGCTCGATGCGCAAAAAAGCGGCTCTGTTATTGCCAGAACGCCAGATTGGTCTGTCGGCGCATGACTATCAGCAGGCCATCGCCGCGCCGCATGTCATCCTGTCGCGCGCCACCCGCAACGCCGAGGCAGAAACCGTCCCCAGCCGCTGGTTGAACCGGCTGATGAACCTGATGGAAGGCTTGCCGCAGAAAAATGGCAAGCAAGCCTTGGCCGAGATGCGCGCACGCGGCAACCATTGGCTCGCACTCGCCCGCGCGCTGGAACAACCAACGCCGGAGCAGGCGGCCAATCCGCGGCTTCGCCCCGCCAAACGCCCCGCCCCGCAGCCGCCGGTTGCGGCGCGTCCGGCAAAGCTGTCGCTGACCAATATCGAGCGGCTGATCCGCGACCCCTACGCGATTTACGCCCGCTACATTCTACGCCTGAACCCACTCGACCCGCTGCACCAAACCCCCGACGCCCGTGATCGTGGCATCATCGTGCATGAGGTGCTGGAGCGTTTTGTCAAAACCCGCCCCCCAAGCGAATCACGGTCCGAGGCCCGCGCGCGGCTGCTGTCGCTTGCCCGCACGGTGCTGGCCGAAGATACACCCTTCCCCGCGGCGCGTGCACTGTGGCTGGCAAAGCTGGACCGCGCCGCCGACCATTTTCTGACCCAAGACGCCAAGCACCAAGGCACCGCCCTTGCGCTTGAAACCAAGGGCGCGCTGAAACTTGACGCGCTTGATTTCACCCTGTTCGGCACGCCCGACCGGATCGACAGGCTGCCTGATGGCCGCCTGCATCTGATTGATTACAAAACCGGAGCCGCGCCGAAAGCCGCCCAGCAAAAGCAATATGCCAAGCAGTTGTTGCTGGCCGCCGTGATGGCAGATCGTGGCGGGTTTGCTGATCTGGGTCCGTCAGATGTCGCCAAAATCAGCTACATCGGCCTTGGCAGCAGTGAAGACGTGGTAGAAACCGACATCACCGACGCGATCCTGGCCGAACATTGGGAAAAACTCGTCGCCCTGATCGCGCGCTATCTGCGCCGCAGCACAGGCTACACCGCGCGTCGCGCCTTGTTTGAGACCCGTCATGCCGGCGATTACGACCATCTGTCGCGGTTTGGCGAATGGGAAATGTCTGACCGTGCCGCAGCAGAACCCGTGGGTGATCCGGAATGAAGCGCAGCGATGCCTCTGAGCGCCAGGTCCAGGCCTCAAACCCCGCCGATACCGTCTGGCTGTCTGCCAACGCGGGTTCCGGCAAAACCCGTGTGCTGACCGACCGCGTCGCCCGCCTGCTGCTGCGCGGGGTAGAGCCGCAGCATATCCTTTGCCTCACCTACACCAAAGCCGCCGCGACCGAGATGCAGAACCGTCTGTTCCGCCGCTTGGGCGAATGGGCGATGAAGCCCGATGCCGATCTGCACCACGCTTTGGCCGAATTGGGCGATGACACCCGCCACGCCCCCGGCGCACTGGCCAAGGCGCGGCAGTTGTTCGCCCGCGCGATTGAAACGCCGGGTGGTTTGCGCATCCAGACCATCCACAGCTTTTGCGCGACCCTGCTGCGCCGCTTCCCGCTTGAGGCGGGTGTTTCGCCGCAATTCACCGAACTGGATGACCGCGCCGCCCGCCTGCTGCGCGAGAACATCATCGAAGAAATGGCCGAATTCCGCGCCCCTGATGTGATGGCCGAAGTCGCCCGCGCCTACACCGGCGAGGATTTCACCGCGCTGATGGAGCAAGTCTCGGCCAAGCGCGCAGGTTTCGCCAATCCGCTGACCGAAGCACAGGCGCGCGTCGTGTTCGGCGTGCCCAGCACCGAGCCTTCGCAGACGCTGCTCGGGGATGTGCTGCTGGGATATGAGGCCGATCTGTTCGCCCATATCCTGCCCGCGCTGCAAAACGGCGGCCCGACCGATAGCAAAACTGCCGCAAGGCTGGCCGCCCTTGATCTGGCCAGCCCAAGTCTTGCCACGCTTTCCGCCCTGGAAGATGCGTTGCTGTTCGGCGGCAGCGCGAAAGCGCCTTATGGGGCGAAGATCGGCAGCCTGCCGACCAAACCCACGCAAAAACTGATCGGCAACCACCAGCCGCAGCTTGATGCGCTGATGCTGCGGGTTGAAGCCGCCCGCCCACGCCGCATCGCCCTGCAAGCGGCGCAGAAAACTGCCATTCTGCACCGCTTTGCCAGCACCTTCCTACCGCTTTATGAAGCCGCCAAAGCGGCCCGCGGCTACCTTGATTTCGACGATCTGATCACCCGCGCCAAGGCCCTGCTGACCGATCCTTCCGTGGCCGCTTGGGTGCTGTTCCGCCTTGATGGCGGCATCGACCACATTCTGGTGGACGAGGCGCAAGACACCAGCCCAGACCAATGGCGGGTGATTGAACTGCTGTCAGCCGAATTTACCGCGGGCCTTGGCACCAGGGACGAGGCGCGCACACTTTTTGTCGTCGGCGACAAAAAGCAGTCGATCTATTCGTTTCAGGGCGCGGATGTGGCGGCGTTTGATGAAAAGCAGGCCGATTTCAAGGCCAGCTTTATGGCGGCACAACAGAATTTCGTCCCCTTGGAACTGGAGTATTCCTTCCGCTCGTCGCCCGCTATCTTGCGCGTGGTCGATGATACCTTCGCCGACCGCTTCCCCAAGGCGATGGGCGCCTCTGTCCACCACCTTGCCTACAAATCCGACCTGCCGGGCCGCGTTGATCTTTGGCCGCTGTTGGAGAAATCCGAAGACCCCAAGGATGAAAACTGGGAAGACCCGGTCGATCTGATCTCGGAAACCCACCATACCGCCCGACTGGCCGAGAAAATCGCGGCCCATATCAAGGGCCTGATCGACGCGGGCACGCAAATTCCCACCGATAACGGCTCGCGCGCCCTGCACGCTGGCGATGTGTTGATCCTTGTGCAACGCCGCTCTGCGCTGTTTTCCGAGATCATCCGGGCCTGCAAGAAGGCCAATCTGCCCATCGCCGGGGCAGACCGATTGAAGCTTGGGGCGGAACTCGCGGTTAAGGATCTTGCCGCGCTGCTGTCCTTCCTCGCCACGCCCGAGGATGATCTGTCGCTGGCCGCCCTGCTGCGCTCGCCGCTGTGTGGATGGACCGAAGCCGAACTTTACGCCCTTGCCCAGCCGCGCAAGGGCTATCTGTGGGAAACGCTGCGCGACACGACCACGCATCCAGACACCCTCGCCATGCTGCACGATCTGCGCAACAACGCCGACTTCCTGCGCCCCTATGATCTGATCGAACGCGCCCTGACCCGTCACGACGGCCGCCGCCGCCTGCTCGCACGGCTTGGCCCCGAGGCCGAAGACGGCATTGATGAATTCCTGTCGCAGGCGCTGGCGTTTGAGCGCAGCGAAATCCCCAGCCTGACGGGGTTTCTGATCTGGCTGGAAACTGACGATATCGAGGTCAAGCGCCAGATGGACAGCGAAGGCCACCGCATCCGTGTGATGACCGTTCACGGCGCGAAAGGGTTGGAAGCGCCCTTGGTGATCTTGCCCGACACCGGCGATCGCAGCCCGCAAGACCGTGACGAAATCTATGTCTTGGCTGACGGCACGCCGGTCTGGAAAACCCCGACCGACGAAAGCCCTGCCGAGATCGCGGCGATCCGGGGCCTGCGCAAAGACCGCGCCGAGGAAGAAAGCCTGCGTCTGCTTTACGTCGCACTGACGCGCGCGCGCACATGGCTGATCGTCTGTGGCGCGGGCGAGGCGAAGAAAGACGGCGCCTGGTATCGGCTGGTTCAGCAAGGGATGCAGGCGGCCGCAGCCGAGGCCATTGCTGATGGTGCGCTGCGTCACAGCTTTGGAAACTGGCCGGAAACGCTGTCAAAACAGGCTCTGATATCGCCGAATCTTCTGGATCTGCCCGATTGGGCGTTGCAGCCAGCCATCACCCCAGACCGCCCCGAGCAGCCCCTTTCACCGTCTGATCTTGGCGGCGCAAAGGTGATGCCGGGCGAGGTGGACGGCTCGGGTGAAGAGGCCGCCAAAGCGCGCGGCACCGCCCTGCATTTGCTGTTGGAACACCTGCCCAACACCAAGCGTGCCGATTGGCCAACGCTTGGCGCGGCACTGATCCCCGACGCCCTGCAACGCGCCGCCGTGCTGCCAGAGGCCGAGGCCGTGCTTTCGGCCCTTCCGATGATCTTTGCTGCCGAGGCTTTGGCCGAGGTAACGCTGACAGCGCGCCTGAACGGCCAACCGATGATCGGCACCATTGATCGGCTGTTGATCGGCCCCGACCACATCCTTGCCGTCGATTTCAAATCCAACCACCGCACCCCAAGCACCCCCGCAGAGGTGCCGGAAGGTATCCTGCGGCAGATGGGCGCCTATGCCACCGCGCTGGCGCAGATCTATCCAAACCACCGGATCGAAACGGCTATCCTGTGGACACGCACCGCCACTTTGATGCTGCTGCCCCCCGATATTGTGAGGGCAGCTATGCAACGCGCCACTATCCCTTGACGCGGCACCCCCCGCTGCCTAGGTTTGGCGTCTGATATTTTCCCTCCTCAGGAGTTCCCATCATGGGTGCCAATACCGTCGCCGTCACCGACGCCACTTTCGACGCCGAAGTTCGCAAATCGGATATCCCGGTCGTCGTGGATTTCTGGGCTGAATGGTGCGGCCCCTGCCGCCAGATCGGCCCGGCTTTGGAAGAGCTGGCCGCCGAATACGCGGGCCGCGTCAAGATTGTGAAAATCAACGTCGATGAAAACCCCGACAGCCCCGCCGCCTTGGGCGTGCGCGGCATCCCGTCGCTGTTTCTGTTCAAGAACGGCGAAGTTGTCTCGAACAAGGTCGGTGCAGCCCCGAAAGCGGCGCTCGCCAACTGGATCGCGACTGCGGTCTGAAAGCCACTGCGGTCTGAAAACTGCGGTCTAAAATTTGTGAAAACCTGATCAAAGGCTCCGCTCGGGGGCCTTTTTTCATATCGGCCAGCCCAAGGTGCGCAGGCGTTCGGTCAGGCGCTGCGCGCTGTCTTCGCCCACCTCGCACAACGCTTGCTTCTTGAAAAACCAGAACAGGTAATCGGCATAGGGGCGCGGCTGTTGCACCGCAGCAAACGCCTGCGCCACCCCCAACTGACCAACGGCGGCGGCGATGTGATGAAAGTCGATTCGCGCAAACAACACGGCGGGCTTGTTGGCAAAGAACCCCTGCAACGCCAGTGACGAATTTTGCGTCACCACATAATCGCAACCCGCCAGCCACGGCATCGAACCCGTCACCAACTCGAACCGATCTATCCCGCGCAGGGCCGCCAGTTCGGCATCGGAATAGGTCTCACGCGGGTGCAGCGTGGCCACAATGCGCCGCTGCGGATCGGCGTCCAGCGTCGCGCGGATCATCTCGACCGGCGACGCTGCCTGAAAATGCCGCCGTTGCAATAACTTGCCCTGCAACGGCATGAAAATGTAGCCGTCTTGCGCAATCGTCAGCCCGCGAAACAACCGCCCGCGCCAATAGGGCTGAAACCACGCCTGACCGGGTTTGCCGGGAAAAGTGGTGCCCGCAACCTCCCAATCCCAGCGGTCATTTGTGGCCTCGATCCGGTAGTATTTCTCCAGATAGCAGCGCCGCAGACTGAAGCAAAACGGCCCCTCTACGGCGCGGTTGTAAACAAGGTGAAACCCGTCGCCCGCTATATCGTCACGCGGCCCACGGTAGAACACCTGCCAACCCGCCGCCCTAAGCACAGCCACCACAGCGCCGAAAATCCCAGCACCCGCCTCGGCCAAGGCGCACTTGCTGTCATCCAGATAAAACCACAACACCCGCTTCATCCTGCAAGCTTAGGCATTTTTCCCCAACCCCGCCAGCCAGGCGCTTGCACGTCTGGGCGCAGGCTTCCATATAAAGCCCAGCAGAGGGAGACGATGATGGCCGAAGACAAATTCCCCGGTTGGCATGGCACCACCATTCTGGCCGTGCGGCGCGGTGGCGAGGTTGTTGTCGCCGGTGACGGTCAGGTTTCCTTGGGCAATACCGTGATCAAAGGCACCGCCCGCAAGGTGCGCAGGCTTTCCCCCGGCGGCCATGATGTGGTGGCAGGCTTTGCGGGATCAACCGCCGATGCCTTTACCCTGTTGGAACGGCTGGAGAAAAAGCTTGAAGCCGCCCCCGGCCAGCTTGCCCGCGCCTGCGTTGATCTGGCGAAGGACTGGCGCATGGACAAATACCTGCGCAATTTGGAAGCCATGCTGATCGTCACCGATGGCCGCGACCTTTACGTCATCACCGGCGCGGGCGATGTGCTGGAGCCAGAGCATGATGTGGCCGCTATCGGTTCGGGCGGCAATTTCGCGCTCGCAGCGGCGCGGGGGCTGATGACCACCGATCTGCCCGCCGAGGATGTTGCCCGCCGCGCAATGGCGATTGCCGCCGAGATTTGTGTGTTCACCAACGGCAATCTGACGGTGGAACGTATTGCGCGCTGACCCAAAGCAAAGGGCCAGCCGAATGGCTGGCCCGGTGTCGTCAAACTCGGCGCGGTTACGACAGCGACACTTTCGCGACATTGTCTTTGTAGGATTCCTTCGGGTCGATCCCGATCAGCATCTTGATGCCTGCGATCAGGCTCGATCCATCCTTCCAGATTTCGGCATTTTCGGCATCAAGCCGCAGCAAGACCAGTTTGGGATCGTCCTTGCCGCTATACCACGCGGCCACAAAGGGGTTCCAAAGCCGATCAACCACGGCGCGATCGGTGGTAGTCGAAAGCTTGCCATGCACGCTTGCGAACAAATTGTGGCCTTTGGACGCAAACGTCGCGATGGCGCGGTTGGTTTTGCCAATGTTTTGCACAATCTCGCTGTCAGTGCTGGTGAAGAACCAGATCGGGCCAGCGCCGTCTTCAATCTGTGCCGTCATCGGGCGGGTGTGGCCTTCGTCCACTCCGGCAAGGCCCAGCATCATGGTGCGGTCCGAGTCCAAAGCTTTCCAAAAATCTGTTTCAAGTTCGTGGGATGCCGACATGGTGGTGTCTCCGAATTGTTTCTGCACAACCAACGTGTGGCCCGCCAGATGGTTCCGGCCCGGATCGCATCAGCCATGCCACAGAGGAGATCAACATGACCAACCTCACCCCGCGCGAGATCGTGTCCGAACTGGATCGACACATTATCGGCCAACGCGAAGCCAAGCGCGCCGTCGCCGTGGCGCTGCGCAACCGCTGGCGCTGCCGCAATCTGCCCGATGATATTCGCGACGAGGTTTACCCCAAGAATATCCTGATGATCGGGCCAACCGGCGTGGGCAAGACCGAGATTGCGCGCCGCTTGGCCAAATTGGCGAAAGCGCCTTTCCTGAAGGTTGAAGCCACGAAGTTTACCGAAGTGGGCTATGTTGGCCGGGATGTGGACAGCATCATCCGCGATCTGGTGGATGCCGCGATGGTCGACACCCGCGCCCGGATGCGGGAAGATGTAGCGGCCAAAGCCAAGCAGGCGGCTGAAGAGCGCGTGATCGAGGCATTGGCCGGCAAAGACGCCCGCGAGCAAACCCGCGAGATGTTTCGCGGCAAGCTGCGTCGTGGCGAGTTAGACGCCACGGTGATCGAGTTGGAAATCGCCGATGCCGCCCCCGCCATGCCGATGATGGGCGGGCAGGGCATGGAAATGCAGATGCAGGGCTTGCAGGATTTGTTCAAAGCCTTTGGCGCGCGCACCAGCCGGAAGAAAGTTACCGTCGCCGACAGCTATGATCTGCTGATCGGACAAGAGGCCGACAAACTGCTGGATGATGAGGCCGTGAAGGCGCGGGCTTTGGCCTCGGTGCAGGACAATGGCATCGTGTTTCTGGACGAGATCGACAAGATCTGTGCCCGGGCCGATGCGCGCGGGGCGGATGTCTCTCGCGAAGGCGTGCAGCGCGATTTGCTGCCGCTGATCGAGGGCACCACGGTCTCGACCAAATACGGCCCGGTGAAAACCGATCACATCCTCTTCATTGCATCTGGCGCGTTCCATGTCGCCAAACCATCCGATTTGCTGCCCGAGCTTCAGGGCCGTCTGCCGATCCGGGTCGAGTTGGCGCCGCTGACCGAGGGCGATTTCGTGCGCATTCTGACCGAGACTGACAACGCGCTGACGCGGCAATATGCGGCGCTGATGGGCACGGAAGATGTCGCGGTTTCCTTCACCCCCGACGGCATCGCGGCGCTGGCGCGGATCGCGGCCGAGGTCAACCAATCCATCGAAAATATCGGTGCGCGCAGGCTTTATACGGTGATGGAGCGGGTGTTTGAGGAGTTGTCGTTCACCGCGCCGGATAGATCGGGCGAAGAGGTTGTGGTGAACGCCGCTTTTGTCGAGTTCAACCTTGGGGCGCTGGCGCGCTCTGCCGATATTTCGCGCTATGTCTTGTAAGGCCTGCGGCGTGACGGGCTGAAATCACGGGCTGCAATATAACGTCACTTGACCATGCTGCCCAAACCCCAGAGTTTGGCGGAAAAAGGCGTGCCATGACCCGAATTCTGTTGATCCTTTCGCTGACCCTTGCTGTTGCCTGCTCGCAGCGGGGGCAGATCACGCTTGACCCGCAAGCAGCATCTGTGGGGCAGGTGCAAAAGATATTCATCGGCACCACGCGCAAACAAAATCAGGACGGCGCATTTGGCACCTATCGGTCGGAGGAGGTGAAATTTGCGCGCTACGACGTCTCTGTGCCGCCAGATCGCAAACTGGGAGAGATCAACTGGCCGCCCCGCCATGGCAAGGCCAACCCTGACAAGCATTTTCTGACCACGGATCAGATTGTCTATCAAAACGACGTGCCCTTCCGCAAAGACCTGGCGGCGCAGTTGCGCGCCAATGGCGGGGAAGCGGTGATTTTCGTGCATGGCTACAACAACAATTTCTCGGAAGGCGTCTATCGGGTGGCGCAGTTTGCCCATGATCTGAAGCTGCCGGGGGCTGTCGTGCATTATGCCTGGCCGTCGGCGGCGGAGCCTTTGGGATACGCGTATGACCGCGATTCCGCTTTGTTTGCGCGGGATGGGTTGGAAAGCCTGATGCATGAGGTGGCGGCGGCTGGGGCGAAGCGGATCTTGATCGTGGCGCATTCGATGGGTGCGGGGCTGACGATGGAGGCGCTGCGGCAGACGGCGATACGGGGCGACAAGAAAACGCTGGGGTTGATTGGCGGCGTGATCTTTATCTCGCCGGATATCGACGTGGATGTGTTCAAAAGAAGCGCGCATTCGATGGGGGCGCTGCCGCAGCCGTTCGTGATCTTTGGATCGGACCGTGACAAATATCTGCGGCTGTCGGCGCTGCTGACCGGGCAGGATGAGCGGTTGGGGTCGCTTTCGGATGTGTCGCGGGTGGCGGATTTGAAAGTGACGTTCATGGATGTGGGCGCGTTCTCGAAAGGGTCGGGGCATTTCGTGGTCGGGGATTCGGCGGCTTTGATCGCGCTGCTGGACAGGTTGGGTGACGTTTCCAACGCGTTCGAGGCGGATCGGCGGGCGCGGGTTGGTCTGCTGCCGGGAGTGGTTTTGACGGTGCAGAATGCGACCCAGATCGTGCTGCGGCCGGTGGCGACGGTGGCCTCGGATTTGACGCGGTAAGGGTGGTCCCAACTCGGGACCATATTTTATGGTTTATTTATCAAAGCCTTGAGTTTTTCAGGTAAGACTTTCTTAAGTGTTGCGCCAGAATCTCGACGGGTGCCAAGGCACAAACCGCGAGGCCCCGGATCGGGTCCGGGGCGGCGGGGCGCGGGGGTCAGCGGCGGCGCAGGTAGATGTAATACGCGCCAGAGCCGCCGTGTTTGAGATGCGCTTCGCTGACTTGCAGCACAGCGGGACCAAGCGGCGGCAGGCGCAGCCATTGTGGCACCTGATGGCGCAACGCGCCCATGCGGGTGGGGATTGGGCCCACATCATGGCCGCGTTTGCCTTTGCCGGTGATCACCAGAACCAGACGCAATCCGGCGGATTGGGCGTTGAGGATGAAGCGGATCAGTTCGGGATGCGCCTCGGACAATGTCAGGCCGTGCAGGTCGATGCGGGCCTCGGGCGCGAGTTTGCCACGGGTCATCTTGCCGTGGGTTTTGGCATCCATTTGCAGCGGCGCGCTTGCGAGGGATTCGGCCAGTGTTGGCAGAACGTCGTGGCCCGGTTTCACGCGCGCCTTTTCGCCAAGGCGGAACACCGGCAGACGCGGGAGTGACGGGGCTGCGGTTTGGGTTGGCTGAGGTTTCGGCTCGGCTGGTTTGTGAAACACATGACCCATCGGATGCATCGGTTTGGCGGTGCGGGCGACGGCTTGCCAGATTTCCTGCTCGTCGGGATGAAGGGTGCGGCGACGCATGGCCTAGCCCTCCGGCAGCATGGCGTAAGCGCGGTCGATGGGCAGCAACAGGATCATACGGCCACCGTCTTTGATGGTGCCAGCGGCATCGCCCGCGCCGTCACCGGTGCCAAAGAAGATGTCGGCGCGCTGCGGGCCTTTGATCGCCCCGCCGGTGTCTTGCGCCACCATCAGGCTGCGGATCGGGTTATCGCCGGTTTTCTCGATCCAGACCGGGACGCCAAGCGGGGTGAAGGCGGGGTCGATGGCAACCGAGCGCAGGGGCGTGATGCTGCGGCCCATAGCCCCGATCGGGCCTTTGTCTGACGGCAGGTCGGCGATTTTGCGGAAGAAGATGTAGGACGGATTGACCGACAGCAGCGCGTTGCCGGCGGTGGGGTTGGAGCGAACGTAAAGTTTGATGTCTTGGGCGGAGACTTGGTCGGGGGTGCGCATGCCGCGCGCGATCATTTCCTTGCCGACCGAGCGGTAAGCGTGGCCGTTGCGGCCTGCGTAGCCGACGCGGATGGTATGGCCGTTGGTCATCTTGATACGGCCAGAGCCTTGGATTTGCAGGAAAAAAACCTCTACCGGGTCTTCCAGCCAAGCAATTTCAAGGCCGCGCCCGCGCAACGCGCCGCCTTCGATGGTGGCGCGGTCGTAATAGACCTGGCCATCGCGCAACTCGGGCGGGCGGGCGTAGATTGGGTAGGCGAAGCGGGGGGTTCGGGTGTAAGAGCCGTTCAGTTCAGGCTCGAAATAACCGGTGAACAGAGCGGGCGGATTGCCGATCTGCACGGGTTTGAACAGCAATTCGAAAAACGCCTTGGCCGAGGCATCGGACGCGCCGGAGGCTGCCGCGAGAGTGCAGATGGGCTGCCAATCGGGGGCATCAAGCTTGTCGCAGGTTTCCAGAAAGGCGGTGAGGGCGGCGAGGTGGTTATCCTCTGCCCAGCCATCGAGCGATTCAAAGTCCAGCATCTGCGCCGGGGCGGGCGTTGCGGTCATGCCGACCGCCACAAGCAGGGCGCAGAGGGCCGCACGCATCGGCCTTAGTCGCTGGTTCCGACGAGTTGCCAGTTTGGATCTTGCACGCCCATGCGGCGCGCGAAGGTCCATGCGTCGCGCTGGCGTTTGACCTCGCTGGCGGAGCCTTCGATGATCTCGCCTGCCTTGTTGCGGACGAGCGAGGTCAACTCTCCGGTGTAGCGCAGGGTGATTTCGGCGGTGCGGGTGGTGGCATCGTATTCGGCATCCGACAGGGTCATTTCGCGCAGGCCGAGGAAGTTGGCCTCAACGGTCTGGCCGTCACGGTCACGGGCGTTGATGGCCTGGGTGAACGAGGCCTCGACCTCGTCGGCGAGGAAGGGGCGGACGGGGTCGATATCGCCGCGCTCGAACGCCATCAGGATCATCTCATACGCGCCGCGCGCGCCGTGCAGAAATTCGCCAACGGAAAAGCCGGGTTCGGCCTGTTTCATCGCGGCGAGGGCCTGGGCGGCGGGGCTGCCTGCGGGGACATGATCGGTGATGTCGAGATCGGTGCCATCTTCGGCGACCGGCTGCACCAGTTTCGGCTGCGGGCGCGGGGCGTCGGCGGGCACGGGCGGCTTTTCGAAGCCCTCGCGGGTGCCGAGGACGGCGCGCAGTTTCAGGATCAGGAACACGGCGATTCCGGCCAGCACGAGCAGTTGGATCAGGGAGGAATTCATCAGGCGCCTCAAAAACGGGCCCGGTGGGTTGGTTATCCGGGCGTTGAAGCCTTATGTAGGGGCTGGGGGCGGCCAAGTCTATGGTTTGGGCGCGCGAATGCATGGAGGCGACCGAGATGTGGGTTTTTGCGCTGATTTTGGCGTGGCCATTGCTGGAAATCGGGCTGTTTGTGGTGGTTGGCGGCTGGTTGGGGCTGTGGGCGACTTTGGCCTGGGTGGTGATCAGCGCAGTTCTGGGCGTTGGATTGATCCGAGGGCCGGGGATGCTGGCGCTGCGCGAGGTGCGGGGCGGCGCGCGGCTGGAGGCATTGCAGCCGATGGCGCATGGGGCGCTGATCATGCTGAGCGGGATTTTGCTGATCCTGCCGGGGTTTTTCACCGACTTTCTGGGGCTGCTTTTGTTGCTGCCGTTCGTGCGGACGGCGCTGATCGCGGTGCTGGCCGCCCGCGTGCAGGTGCGCGGGTTTGGTGCTCACGGGGGGCAGGCGGATTGGGTGGATGCGGAATACGAGGAAGTGGTGCCCGAGCGCGACAAGATTGGTGGGGTGACGCGGCCCTCGAAGTGGCGCGAGGATTGAGGCCTGCGATCTGACCTGCTAGGGGTATGCAGGATTTTTCAGGGAGTGGGGCTTATGGCCGAGGAAAATGGCGGCGCGCCGCAGATCAAGATGTCGGTTCTGGCGCAGTTTGTGCGCGACATGTCGTTTGAAAACATGGTGGCGCAAAAGGGGCTGACGGCCACCGAAGTGCAGCCCGACATTCAGGTGCAGGTCAGTCTGGATGCGCGCAAGCGTCAGCAGGATCACCAGTTTGACATTGTGACCAAGTTCAAGGTGACCTCGAAGAACAAGGTGAATGGCGATACGCTGTTCTTGCTGGAAGTGGATTACGGCGGGGTTTTCCATGTGGAGGGCGTGCCGGAGGAGCAGTTGCATCCGTTCTTGATGATCGAATGCCCACGGCTGCTGTTTCCGTTTGTGCGGCGGATCATCTCGGATGTGACGCGGGATGGCGGATTCCCACCGTTGAACATCGACACGGTGGATTTTCTGGCGCTGTATCGGCAGGAAATCGCGCGGCGGGCGCAGACGGCAAACTGAGGCCGCTTTGGATTTGGAAAGGCCGACCTTGCGGGGTCGGCCTTTTGCGTTTCAGACGTTGTAATAGTCGCGATACCACTGAACGAAGTTGGTCATGCCTTCGCGGACATTGGTTTGCGGTTGATAGTTTGTCAGGTTTTTCAACAGGTTGGCATCGGCCCAGGTCGCCACGACATCACCGGTCTGCATCGGCATGTAGTTGCGGATGGCCTGCAGGCCGGTGGCGTCTTCGATGGCTTCGATGAAATCCAGCAGCTTTACCTTGTCGGAGTTTCCGATGTTGACGACCCGGTAAGGGGCGGCAGGCGAAAGGCTGTCGCCGGGGATTTCCGCCACTCGGGCATCGGGAGCGGGGGGGATGGCGTCAAGCAGCAGGCGGATACCGCGGACCAGATCCTCAACATAGGTGAAGTCGCGCCACATGTCGCCGTTGTTGTAGATGTCGATCGGGGTGCCTTCGAGGATGCCTTTGGTGAATTTATAGGGCGCCATGTCGGGGCGACCCCAGGGGCCATAGACGGTGAAGAAGCGGAACATCGTGACCGGCAGGCCGTAAATGTGCGCGTAGGAATGGGCCATCGCCTCATTGGCTTTTTTCGTCGCGGCGTAGAAGGTGAGTTGGGTTTCGGTTTTATGCGTCTCGAGAAACGGCATTTCGGTGTTGGCACCGTAAACCGATGAGGTCGAGGCCATCAGCAGGTGTTCGACCTTCAGCAGGCGCGCCAGATCAAGGACGTTGAAGCCACCAACGAGATTGGCATCGAGATAGGCGCGTGGGTTTTCAAGGCTGTAGCGGACGCCGGCCTGGCCTGCGAGGTGGACGATCATCTGTGGGTTGGCGGCGCGCATCGCGGATTCGAGGCTGGCCTGATCTTCAAGCAGCGCCTCGGTGTTGGTGAAATGCGGGTTTTGCAGCAAGATGGACAGTCTGCGCTGTTTGAGGGCGACGTCGTAGTAATCGGTCATGCCGTCATATCCCGCGACTCGAAAGCCTTCGGCAAGAAGAAGCTTGCAAAGGTGGAAGCCGATAAAGCCTGCGGAGCCGGTGACGAAGATGGTTTTCATGGGGGCCTTGTGTTTGGGCTATCGCGCTGTTGCGCAGGGTAACTTTGAGCGGTGTTAGAGCCGCTTTTTCCAGATTGCACCTTCGCCCAGCTTGTCGATGAAGGCGGCGTGTGCGGCGGATTCGGTCTCGGTCAGGCGGGGCGGCAGCGGGGTAGGGCGCGGGCGGGGGCGCCAGTCGGACGCGATCTGAGTCACGCTTGCGGTGGTTTGCTGCTCGGCGCTCAGGCCAAAATCCGGCTGACGGCCGCCGACGAGTTCAAGGTAGACTTCGGCAAGCAGTTCGGAATCGAGCAGGGCGCCGTGTTTTTCTCGGCCCGAGTTATCGACGCCGAAACGGCGGCACAGGGCATCAAGCGTGGCGGGCGAGCCGGGAAACTTGCGGCGGGCGATCATCAGCGTGTCGGTGGCGCGGGTCATCGGAAGCGCTGGCCTGTTGACCCAGGAAAGCTCGGCATTGAGAAATTTCATGTCGAAGCTGGCGTTGTGAATGATCAGTTGCGAGTCGCCGATGAAGTTTAGAAAATCTTGTGCGATGGCTTTGAAGACCGGTTTGTCGCGCAGAAAATCATCGCCAAGGCCATGCACATCGAAGGCTTCCTTGGGCATGGTGCGTTCGGGGTTGATGTATTGGTGGTAAGTGTTGCCGGTTGGCAGGTGATTGAGCAGTTCGACAGCGCCGATTTCGACGATTCTATCGCCTTCTGAGGGTTCAAACCCAGTGGTTTCGGTGTCGAGGACGATCTCACGCATGGCGGGCTCGGATATGGGCAATCAGGGATGTCACATAGGCTTCGGTGGCAGAAACATCCAGCGTTTCAACGATATGGGTTGCCAATCGACGCTTTTCGGCATCGGGCATCTGCCGGGCCAGAATGGTTTGGAAGTGGGCTTCGGTCATTCCCGGTCTGCACAGGACGCGTTCGCGTTGCAGATCGGGCGGGGCGGTCACGAGTAGGGTGGCGTGGAATTCGTGTTGGCTGGATTTTTCAAACAGCAGCGGGATGTCCAGCACGGCGATGTCTGCTGTGGTTTTGGCAAGGAAACTTGCGCGGTCAGCGGCGACGAGGGGATGCGTTATCGCTTCGAGAGCTGTGAGCAGGGCGGGATCGGCCTGAATCGCACGCCGCAATGTTTCACGTGAAACACTCCCGTCCACCGTCGCCTCTGGGCAGATTTCCGAGATTGCCGCAACGGCGCTGCCGCCGTGCTGGTAGAGGCGGTGCACTGCGGAGTCGGCGTCCCATACGGGCAGTCCAGCAGCTGCAAACATGGCGGCGGTTGTTGATTTGCCCATGCCGATGGAGCCGGTTAGGCCGAGACGGAACGTCATGCCGAGAGCACGGCGTTGCGGGTGGCGTCGTCAACCTCTGGCCGGTGATCAAACCAGCGTTCAAAGCCGGGTGCAGCCTGATGCAGGAGCATGCCGAGACCATCGACGATGGTGCAGCCTTTCGCCGCGGCTTCCAGAAGGAACTGTGTGTTCAGTGGGTTATACACAAGATCGGTCACAAGGGCCGTGTTCTCCAGCCCATCCAGAGGCACCCGGAATTCGGCCTTGCCTGACATGCCAAGCGACGTGGTGTTGATCACGGTCGCAGCGCCTTCCAGCATGTTGGGCGCCTGAACCCAATCGTATACTTGCAGTTTCGCTCCAAAATCGGCACGAAGCGCCTGCGCGCGCGGCTGCGTGCGATTGGCGATGCGGATTTCCGGAACGCCCACCTCAAGAAGCGCCGCGACGACGGCACGCGCCGCACCGCCCGCCCCGAACACCGCGGCCGGACCTGCGGTTGGATTCCAGTGTGGCGCGTTCTGGCGCAGGTTTGCTATGAAGCCGGCACCGTCGGTGTTGTCGGCGTGGATGCGGCCATCTTTGCGGAAAATCAGAGTGTTCGCCGCGCCGATGAGTGCGGCGCGATCTGTCACAACATCGGCGATTTGCAGGATGGCTTCTTTATGGGGAATGGTAACGTTCAGCCCAACGAAGCCAAGTTTCGGAAGCATTTCAAGCGCTTGACGCAGATTCTGCGGTGCCACATCCATCGGGATATAGTGGCCTTTGAGACCATAGCGCTTCAACCAATAGCCGTGCAGGGCAGGCGAGCGGCTGTGAGCAATCGGGTGGCCAATGACACCAGCAAGCGGAATGCGCGGAAGTTCTGTCATGTTGCGATGAAACCTCTGGTGGCCAGATACCCGATCAGCGGAAGCATCGGCAGACCAAGAATGGTGAAATAGTCGCCATTGATTCCAGAAAACAGCCGAACGCCTTCTTCTTCCAGCTTATAGCCCCCGACGCAGTGCTGCAATGCGGACCAGTTTCGGGTGGCGTAATCGTCGAGATAGGCGTCAGAAAGGCTGCGCATCGTCAGGCTGGCCTCTGAAATGTGCCGCCAAATTGGCTTGCCTTCGTCGTAAAGAACCAGTGCAGATATCAGCTGATGGGTTTGGTCGCGAAAGAGGCCAAGTTGCGCGCGCGCCTCTGCAGGGGTTTCGGGTTTGCCATAGACTTGACCCTTGAAGGCAAGGATCTGGTCACAACCCAAGACCAAAGCCGAGATATTCTTCTCGGCCAGTTTGCGCGCCTTCATCTCGGCCAATGCGTCTGCGATGTCACGCGGATGCGCGGCTTCAGCCTGAAGCGCACGGCGGATGCTGTCTTCGTCGATCCGGGCGGACTGCGCTGTCACCTCAATCCCAGCGTTGCGCAGCAGTTGCAAACGGATCGTTGAGGCAGAGGCCAAAAGCAGGGGGCGCGGCATGGGGGCGGCCTTGTGGATAAGCATGGTTTGTTCCGGCAGGTGAAATTGGGGGCAAGCCGGATTTGTTGCGGAAAAGGCGGGAAGGGGAAGCTTTTGTCAAGCGTTGAGGCAACATCCAGCCTGGTTTTGCACATGGGGATGAGCGCTGATCCGCGCTGTGCGCAGACGCGATATGCAGGGGCTGTGGAAAATTCCGACCAGCCCGATTTATTTGCAACATTCGGATTTCGTTTAACTATTCTGATCTCATATATCTTGAGACGCCCTTATCCACAGGCCAAGTCTTGGGGATATATGTCTGGAGAATATCCGCAATACTGTTATCCACGGCCCCTACAACATCATCTTTCTTTCTAGAATCTATTCTTTAAGAAGAAGCAAAGAAGCGAGGTGTCACTGTGGGCGATTTTCTGGCGAGCTATTATCCTTGGACCAAGTCGTTGCATGTGATCTCGGTGATCGCATGGATGGCGGGCCTGTTCTATCTGCCAAGGCTGTTTGTGTATCATGTTGAGCAGGTGCCGGCGGGCTCGCCTACGGATGCCATGTTTCAGGTGATGGAGCGGCGGTTGCTGAAAGCGATCATGAACCCTGCGTCGATTGCGACTTGGGTGTTTGGTCTGGCTTTGGTGTTCACCCCTGGGATCGTTGATTGGGCCGAGGTCTGGCCGTGGACCAAGGCTGCTTGCGTGATTGCGATGACGGTCTTTCATCACTGGTTGGCGCAGCGTCGGAAAGATTTTGCGATGGGGCAGAACCGTCTGACGGGTCGGCAATACCGGATGATGAACGAAGTGCCGACGCTGCTTATGGTGATTATCGTGATCTCGGTGATCGTGAAGTTCTGAAAACCTTGACTCGCAGGCGACCTGGTCTTAGGTGGACGACAGCGCGGCCATTCGGCCATACCGCTTTCCATTGATATTTATGCTGCTGGCCCGAAATTGCGGCTGCGCGCCCTAAGGTGAACTCCACATGACTGTTGAGCATTTGAATCTTGCTGATCTGAAAGCCAAGACGCCGGCCGAGTTGCTGGCGATGGCAGAAGAATGGGAGATTGAAAACGCCCCGAGTATGCGCAAGGGCGAGATGATGTTCTCGATCCTGAAGGAACATGCCGAGGAAGGTTGGGAAATCGGCGGTGATGGTGTGCTGGAAGTGTTGCAGGATGGCTTTGGCTTCCTGCGTTCACCCTCGGCCAACTACTTGCCCGGTCCGGATGACATTTATGTCTCGCCTGACATTCTGCGGCAGTTCAGCTTGCGCACTGGTGATACGATTGAAGGCGTTATTCAGGCACCACGGGAGAATGAGAAATACTTCTGCATGACGAAGGTCACCCGGATCAACTTTGATGACCCTGAAAAGGCGCGTCACAAAGTGCATTTCGATAACTTGACCCCACTCTATCCCGACGAGCGGCTGAAGATGGAAGTGGAAGACCCGACGATCAAGGATCGTTCAGCGCGGATCATTGATCTGGTTTGTCCGATCGGGAAGGGTCAACGCGCATTGATCGTGGCGCCGCCGCGCACCGGTAAGACTGTGTTATTGCAGAATATTGCCAATTCCATCGCGGTAAATCATCCCGAATGCTATCTGATCGTGCTGCTGATTGACGAGCGGCCCGAGGAAGTTACGGATATGCAGCGCTCGGTGAAGGGTGAGGTGGTGTCTTCGACCTTTGACGAGCCTGCCACCCGACACGTGGCTGTGGCAGAGATGGTGATCGAGAAGGCCAAGCGGTTGGTCGAGCATAAGCGCGATGTGGTGATCTTGCTGGACAGCATCACCCGCCTTGGCCGGGCGTTCAACACTGTTGTGCCGTCCTCGGGCAAAGTCTTGACCGGTGGTGTGGATGCCAACGCCTTGCAGCGGCCAAAGCGGTTCTTTGGTGCGGCGCGCAATATCGAAGAGGGCGGGTCGCTGACCATCATCGCAACGGCGCTGATTGATACCGGCAGCCGGATGGACGAGGTGATCTTTGAAGAATTCAAAGGCACCGGTAACTCGGAAATCGTTTTGGATCGCAAGGTTGCCGATAAGCGGGTGTTCCCGGCGATTGATATTCTGAAATCTGGCACGCGGAAGGAAGATCTGCTGGTTGAGAAGACTGATCTGCAGAAGACCTATGTGTTGCGGCGGATCTTGAATCCGATGGGCACGACGGATGCGATCGAGTTCCTGATCTCAAAACTGAAGCAGACCAAGAGCAACGCCGAGTTCTTCGAGTCGATGAACGCTTAAACCGCCGCACCAGTCAAAGGTTTGGTCATGGACACTATTTTCGCTCTTGCCTCGGCACGGGGTAAAGCTGGCGTTGCGGTGGTGCGGATCTCGGGGCCACTTTCGCATGATGTCGTGGCGAAGCTTTGTGTTTTGCCACCGGTTCGGCAGGCGGCGTTGCGGCGATTGACCTGGCAGGGCGAGATGCTGGACGAAGGTTTGGTGTTGCTGTTCGCCTCTGGCAGCAGTTTTACTGGAGAGTTGAGTGCTGAGTTGCACTTGCACGGCAGCAGCGCAGTCGTTGCGCGCGTGTTGCGGGCGTTGGGGTCTGTGGACGGCTTGCGCTTGGCAGAAGCGGGCGAGTTTACCCGGCGTGCGCTGGAGAATGGCAAGCTTGACCTTGCTCAGGTTGAGGGGCTTGCCGATCTGATCGACGCCGAGACCGAAGCTCAACGCAAGCAAGCCTTGCGGGTGTTGTCGGGCGTGTTGGGGCAGCGTGTTGAGGCCTGGCGCGTTGATTTGGTGCGCGCGGCGGCGTTGATCGAAGCAACGATTGATTTCGCCGACGAAGATGTGCCGGTTGATGTGTCGCCCGAGGTTACGGCGCTGATTTCTGGCTTGTTGATGCAGTTGCAGGCGGAACTGCATGGTGCGCGTGCGGCAGAGCGGGTGAGGGACGGGTTTGAAGTGGCGATTGTTGGCGCCCCGAATGCCGGCAAGTCAACGCTGTTGAACGCTTTGGCGGGGCGCGACGCCGCGATCACCTCGGAAATTGCGGGCACGACGCGCGACGTCATAGAGGTGCGGATGGACATCGCGGGCCTGTCTGTGACGTTGCTTGACACGGCGGGATTGCGGGCTTCGGATGACGCGGTGGAGCAGATTGGTGTTGCGCGCGGGTTGGAACGGGCGAGGGCGGCGGATTTGCGTGTCTTCTTGCTGGACGATGTGGAGCAAGTCTTGATGCTGCCGCCTGTCGGTGATGACGTTGTGGTGTTGGGCAAGGCAGACATCCGAGGCGGCGATGGGCGTGCGGTATCGGGAAAGACCGGGGTCGGCATTGATTGGCTTATTGCCGAGATTGCGCAACGTTTGTCTGATCGGGCAGCCTCGGCAGGGTTGCTGATCCGTGAGCGGCAGCGTATCGCGATGCAGGCCGCGGTTGCGGGTTTGGAGTCGGCTCGGGCGCGCATGAGCGAGGCGCAGAGCCTGCCAGAGCTGATCGCAGCGGATCTGCGCGTTTCGATGCGTTCTTTGGAAGCCATGATGGGAAGAATCGATGTCGAAAACTTGCTGGATGAGATATTCTCCAGCTTCTGCATCGGGAAATGAGGTTGTTTCACGTGAAACATTTTGATGTCATTGTGATCGGTGGCGGCCACGCGGGCGCTGAAGCAGCCGTTGCCGCTGCGCGCATGGGTGCGCGAACCGCCTTGATTTCGTTGCGCCGCGACGGGATTGGCGTGATGTCGTGCAACCCTGCGATTGGTGGTCTTGGTAAGGGCCATCTTGTGCGCGAGATTGATGCGATGGATGGCATCATGGGTCGTGCGGCGGACCGTGCTGCAATTCAGTATCGGCTTCTTAACCGTCGCAAAGGGCCCGCCGTGCAAGGACCGCGCGCGCAGGCGGACCGAAAGCTTTACCGGGCTGCGATTCAGGATTTGTTGGATGCAGAGCAAAACCTGACGATACTCGAGGGCGAAGTTGTTGCATTGAAGCGTGAGGGTGACCGAGTGACTGGGGTCACTTTGGCCGATTCGAGCGATATTTCCGCGGCTGCGGTTGTTTTGACGGTTGGCACGTTTTTGAATGGGGTGATGCATGTCGGTGACAAGCGGCAACCCGGCGGACGTGTTGGCGACCGCCCTTCGGTGTTGTTGGCCGAACAACTGGCTGAACTCGGGTTGGCTCGGGGGCGGTTGAAGACGGGCACGCCCCCAAGGTTGGACGGCAAGACGATCAATTGGTCTGTATTGGAAACGCAGCCAGGCGACGACGAACCGGTAGTGTTTTCGTTTTTGAACCGGCATCCTCAAGTCAGGCAGATTGCCTGCGGGATCACCCACACCAACGAGAAAACGCATGAGATTGTCCGAAACAATCTAGACCGGTCGGCGATGTATGGCGGCCATATCGAAGGGGTTGGGCCGCGTTATTGTCCCTCGATCGAAGACAAGATTGTTCGATTTGCGGACAAGAGTTCGCATCAGGTGTTTCTGGAGCCAGAAGGACTTGACGATGACACGGTGTACCCGAATGGAATCTCGACGTCGTTGCCGCTTGATGTTCAGGAAGCCTATGTGCGCTCGATTGTCGGGCTTGAGGACGTGCGCATCCTTCAGGCGGGTTACGCCATTGAATATGATTACTTCGACCCACGATCACTTGACCTGTCTTTGCAACTGAAGGCGATGCCAGGTTTGTTTTTGGCGGGACAAATCAATGGCACGACGGGATATGAAGAGGCTGCAGCGCAGGGCTTGCTCGCGGGGATAAATGCCGCCGCTATGGCGCAGGGCGGTGATCCGGTAACATTCAGTCGTGTGAACAGCTACATCGGTGTGATGGTTGACGATCTGACGACGCGCGGTGTCACGGAGCCTTATCGTATGTTCACGTCTCGGGCGGAATATCGGTTGACACTGCGTGCCGACAATGCCGATCAGCGGCTTACGCCAATGGCTATGGCGTTGGGGTGCGTGCGGGACGCGCGCATCGATGCATTCGCGCGAAAAAGCGATGAACTGGCCAAGGCGGCGTCGATGCTACGATCTTACAGCTTTACGCCGACTGAATTGCGCAAGGTTGGTATCTCGCTTAGTCAAGATGGAACAAAGCGGACAGCGCAGGCGCTCATGGCGTTGCCTGACGTGACTCTTGCGCAAATCGTTGAATTGCTGCCCCAATTTGAGGCATTTTCATCGGAAATTCAGCAGCAAACAGCGACTGATTGTCTTTACGCGCAATATATTGAGCGCCAGAAGCACGAGATTGAAAGCGTCAAACGTGAAGAGACGACATCAATACCGGGTGATTTCAGGTATGCGGGTCTTCCTGGTCTTTCGACTGAACTGGGGGCCAAACTAACGCGGATACGGCCGGCAAATCTGGCGCAGGCCGCGCGCATTGAGGGTATGACGCCTGCTGCTTTGACGCTCATTCTCGCGCATCTTCGCAAGGCGCGCCGTGCGGTGGCGGGCCAATGAACAGAGACGACGTTGAGGTTCCGGAGTGGCTGAATGTTTCACGTGAAACACTCACAAAGCTTTTCGAATTTTGTGATCTGGTCGAAAAATGGAATCCCGCCGTCAACCTTGTTTCAAAGGCGGGCATCTCGGACCTCTGGCATCGACATGTTCTTGATTCTGCACAACTTGCACAGCATATTCCGCAGGGTTGCAGCGCGTGGTGTGACCTTGGCAGCGGCGGTGGATTTCCCGGCATCGTCCTCGCCGTGCTCGCAACAGAATTTCAGCCCGATGTGAAGATAACCTTGGTAGAATCAGACAGCCGGAAGTCGGTTTTCCTTGGTGAGGCCGCCCGGGTATTGAAGCTTCCTGTCCTTGTGATCTCGCGGCGCATCGAAAACCTTGAACCGCAGCACGTCGATGTTCTCACGGCGCGCGCCTTGGCGCCGCTTTCACAGCTTTGTGGTTTTGCGCATCGCCACCTGAAGCCCGATGGCGTGGCCATTTTCCCGAAAGGCGCAGCAGCAGAGCGAGAAGTAGAGGAAGCCCGCAAGTCATGGAACTTCACATACACTTCCCTGCCAAGTCGTACCGACGCTGATGCGCGCGTATTGATGATAAAGGACGTCTGTCGTGCATGACATCATCGGAACGGACGGGGCGCGCATTCTTTCGATCGCCAATCAGAAAGGCGGAGTTGGAAAGACCACGACTGCGATCAACCTTGCTGCGGCTTTGGTCGAGCAGGGCGCGCGCGTGTTGCTGGTTGATCTTGATCCGCAGGGCAATGCCTCCACCGGACTAGGGTTTGCGCCCAGCGAGCGCAAAAAAACCACCTACGACCTTTTGTTGGATGAAGCCCCTCTGATCGAAGCGGTGGTCAACACGGATTTCTCTGGCCTGCTGTTGTGTCCTTCAAGCGCAGATTTATCGTCGGCCGATATCCAGTTGGTTTCAAACGAAAAACGCAGCTTTTTGCTGCATGATGCGCTGCGCGAGGCGCGTGTTGAAAGTTTGGCTCTCGATTTTATTCTGATTGACTGCCCGCCGTCCTTAAGCTTGCTGACCATCAATGCGATGGTGGCCAGCCATGCCGTCCTGGTGCCGCTTCAGGCCGAGTTTTTCGCCTTGGAGGGGTTGTCACAACTGATGTTGACGATCCGCGAGGTCCGCCGTAGCGCTAACCCAAACCTGCGTATCGAGGGAGTGGTTTTGACAATGGTGGATGGCCGCAACAGGCTTTCGCAGCACGTTGAGCAGGATGCGCGCTCGACTTTGGGTGATCTGGTGTTCAAAACCATGATTCCGCGCAATGTGCGTCTCAGTGAGGCGCCTTCATATGCGCAACCCGTGCTGAGTTATGACAGCGCCTCGAAGGGCTCGGAGGCCTACCGCGCCCTTGCGACGGAGATATTGCAGCGGCATCCGTTGCGCACGCGCTTCAAAGAGGAGACCGTCTGATGGATAAGAAATTTGATCGCCGCGGCCTGGGTCGCGGACTTTCGGCTTTGATGGCAGACGTTAATCTGGACGCGCCCACTGCAGTGTCCGAGTCGCGTCGCGGCGACTTCTTCCTTCCTGTCGAAAAAATCGTGCCGAATCCGGACCAGCCCCGTCGTGATTTTCATCCGGATGCGTTGAAAGACCTTGCGGACTCGCTACGGCAGAAGGGTGTCATCCAGCCATTGATTGTGCGCCGGAAGGCTGATCAGGATCTATACGAAATCGTCGCGGGCGAGCGGCGCTGGCGTGCCGCGCAGATTGCGCAACTGCATGAATTGCCGGTGATTGTTCGGGATTTCAGTGATTCGGAAGTCCTTGAGATCGCCATTATTGAGAATATTCAGCGCGCCGAGCTAAACTCCATCGAGGAAGCGCTGGCGTATCGGCAGTTGATGGACCGGTTTGGCCACACACAAGAAAAGATAGCCGAGGCATTGTCGCGCAGCCGCAGTCACATCGCCAATTTGCTGCGCTTGTTGTCGCTGCCAGATGATGTGCAGCAGATGGTCAAGTCTGGCACCTTGTCGGCTGGCCATGCGCGCGCGCTGATCACCAGTGGCAACGCAACCCAATTGGCTCTGCAAGTGGTCGGGCGCGGTCTCTCTGTCCGTGATACCGAAAATTTGGTCCGTAAATCGGCCGTTGACCCTGCAAAGCGGCGGGCACTTCGAAAGCGAGAAGATAAGGATGCCGATACGCGGGCGCTCGAGTCTGACCTTTCGGCGAATCTGCACATGTCAGTGCAGATTGATCACCTTCCTGGCGGTGAGGGCGGCAAACTTACGATCCACTATCGTTCGCTTGACCAGCTCGATTTGCTCTGCCGGGTCTTGTCTGTGATCCCGCGCGACGCTGAATTCTAGCGGTCAATCGGCTCAGGCGACGACCAATTCGCGCAACACGGCGTTCAAGACCATCCGACCGGCCGCGGTGGCGTGCAGGTGAGTGTCGGTTTGCGAAAGCATGCCCATATCTGATAAATCTTTGATCTTGCGCGCGTTCAGTGCGGTGCCCGATAGGTGCTGATAGCGGTCAAGATTTAGACCCTCACTCAAGCGCAACGACATCAAAAGATACTCCAGACCACGCTCTTCAGCTGTGAGTGCGCTGCGGGGTAATTCTGGTGACTTTCCGGCCTTGACCATTTCCAGCCAAAGCGCCGGAGATTTTATTGCCTCTGTCGCCCACCTTGTGTTGTTCAAGGTCATCCGCCCATGTGCGCCCGGTCCGATGCCAATATAGTCTCCGCCGCGCCAATAAATCAGATTGTGGCGCGACTCTGATCCGGGTTTTGCGTGGTTTGAAACTTCATAGGCGGGCAGGCCAGCGGCGTCGCACAACTCTTGCGTAAGTTCGAACATTTCGGCCGAAAGGTCTTCGCTTGGCAAGCCACGCAATCCACCTTTGGCGAAGCGATCAGCAAAGGCAGTGCCGTCTTCGATGGTAAGCTGGTAGAGCGACAGATGGTCTATCGCAAGTTCAAGCGCCTTGCCCAATTCGATGCGCCAAGCGTCCAGGCTTTGATCTTGGCGCGCATAGATCAAATCAAAGCTGACGCGGTCAAAACAACCGCGCGCCACGTCAAATGCCTTTCGCGCTTCGGCGACGCTGTGTTTGCGACCAAGACGGCGCAAATCTTGGTCGTTCATGGCCTGAATCCCCATCGACACCCGCGTCACACCTGCCTGTTGAAAGCCGCGAAACCGCCCGACTTCAACAGATCCCGGATTTGCCTCCAGGGTGATTTCGGGATCGTTGGTCATCGGCCAGGTTGCCCGAATGCGATCTATGACGGCCGCAACAAGCTCCGGGGCCATCAGAGAGGGTGTTCCGCCACCAAAATAGACCGAATTCAGAAGGCGCCCGGGCGTCTGCTGTCCCATGCGGTCAATTTCTGCCAGATAGGCGCGCTGCCACGCGTTCTGGTCAATCTGGGCTGCGACATGGCTGTTGAAGTCGCAATACGGGCATTTCGACTCGCAGTATGGCCAGTGCAGATACAGGCCAAACCCACCATGTTGCCAATCTTCCATCGCTAGCCCTTGAACGCCGTAACTTCGATTTCGACCTTCATCTCTGGCCTTATCAGTCCCGCAATCACCATCGTCGCTGCTGGTCTGATGTGTTCCAATGCTTCTCCAAGCGCTGGCACCAAAGCGTCAACCAGCTCGGCCGAGACGACGGTGTATTGCACCCGCACGATATCAGCCATCTCAAATCCAGCCTCGCTCAACACCGCCCGGATCGTCGCAAAGCAATTTCGGGCCTGATCAGCGATGCCATCTGGCATCTGCATCGTGGCGTAATCATAGCCGGTCACACCGGACACAAAGCACCAACCACCTTTGACGATTGCCCTGCTGTAACCCATCGTCGCCTCGAACGGCGACCCGGTGGAGATTTGTTTCACGTGAAACATCCTTCTAAAAGCTTGCGAAACGCATCAGCACGATGACTTATCTGGTTTTTCTGCCAACGATCCATCTCACCGAAGGTGAGATTGCTGCCCAAGGGTTGAAAGATCGGATCATAGCCGTGGCCCTGATCGCCGCGCATCGGCCAGACAACCTGCCCTGCCATAACACCCTCGAACACTTCGTCATGACCATCTGGCCAAGCCATGACCAGTGTGCAGCGAAACTGCGCCAGTCGCGGCTCCGGTGCGGCGATCGCCTCCAGCTTGTCCCAGGTCTTCGTCATCGCCATGACAAAATCGCGCCCTTGCGGCGTTTCCGACCAATCAGCCGTGTACACCCCCGGCGCACCGTCCAAAGCGTCCACCGTGATCCCAGAGTCATCTGCAAGGGCCGGCAGCCCGGTGGCTTGTGCTGCCGCATGAGCCTTGATGCGGGCATTGCCGACAAAACTGTCTTCCGTCTCTGCGGGCTCCGCCAGGCCCAGATCGCCAGCCGAAACCACGGAAATGCCAAACGGTTCCAACAGCTTGGCGATCTCTTCCAGTTTGCCGCGATTATGTGTCGCGACCAGCAGACGGTCGCCCGAGAACTTGCGCATCACGCGATCCCCAATGCCGCCTTTTGTGCCGCCACCAAACCAGCGACGCCCGCCTCCGCCATGTCCAGCAATTCACCCATCTCTGCACGCGAGAATGTCGCCCCTTCGGCCGACATCTGCACTTCAATCATGCGGCCACGGCCAGTCAAAATGAAGTTACCATCCGTTCCGGCGGCGGAATCCTCAGGATAGTCCAGATCCAGCACCGGCTGCCCGGCGTAAATCCCGCAAGAAACCGCCGCCACATGATCCATCATCGGATCGCTGACGATAACGCCCGCCTTCAACAGCTTGTTCATCGCCAGACGCAACGCCACCCAGCCGCCGGTGATCGACGCGCAACGGGTGCCACCGTCGGCCTGAATCACATCACAGTCAATCACGATTTGCCGCTCGCCCAAGGCTGAACGATCAACACCAGCGCGCAATGCACGACCGATAAGCCGCTGAATCTCTTGCGTTCTTCCGGATTGCTTGCCAGCTGCCGCCTCGCGACGCATCCGCGAATTGGTCGCGCGCGGCAGCATACCGTATTCTGCCGTCACCCATCCCAGCCCGGTGTTCTTCAGAAACGGCGGCGCCTTGTCTTCAATGGTCGCCGAGCACAGCACGTGCGTTTCGCCCATCTTGATCAGGCACGAGCCTTCCGCATGTTTCATCACCCCGATTTCCATCGAAACCGGGCGCATTTCGTTCAATTTCCGACCTGAGGGGCGCATCGTATCATCCTTTTCGCTTTGCTCCAGATAGTCCCGCGCCCGCGCCCGATGCAACCCTCATTGACGTTCACATCACAGGCTCCTTAATGCAACGATATAGGCCTTGGACACTTCCCCGTATTGGCATATCTGAGAACCACACCATGACCGACGGCAGCAAGATCCTGACAGAGATGAACGACCGCTCGCGCGAAGTGTTTCGCCGCGTCGTCGAAGGCTATCTGGCCTCTGGCGATCCGGTGGGTTCGCGCACGCTGACGCGCAGCATGTCAGAACGGCTGTCTGCTGCAACCATCCGAAATGTCATGCAGGATCTCGAATTTCTTGGCCTGCTCGGCAGCCCACATGTTTCCGCCGGCCGCGTGCCGACTCAACTCGGACTGCGCATGTTTGTCGATGGCCTGCTTGAGGTTGGCGCAGTCGCCGCCGAGGATCGCCATCTGATCGACACCGCCTCTGCCAGCAACGAGCCCGACATCACCAGCCTGCTCGACCACATTGGCGGCACCCTGTCAGGCATCACCAAAGGCGCCTCGGTCGTGCTTGCGCCAAAGGCCGAAGCCCCCATCCGCCATATCGAATTTGTCAGCCTTGCCGCCGAACGCGCGCTGGTGGTGCTAGTGTTCGCCAACGGCCATGTCGAAAACCGCATCTTCACCCCGCCGCCGGGTCAAACCCCGTCCTCGATGCGCGAAGCCGCCAATTTCCTGAATGCTTTGGCCGAGGGTAAAACCCTTTCCGAACTGCGCCGGAGCATCGCGCAGGATATCGCCAAACGGCGGCAGGAGATTGATTCGCTGGCTCGGGCGCTGGTGGAAAGTGGCATCGCACTTTGGGACAATTCTGACGAACACGCCGAACGCCTGATCGTGCGCGGCCGCTCCAACCTGATCGAAACCGCCGCCGAATCCCAGGATATTGACCGCATCCGCGTGCTGTTTGACGACTTGGAACGCAAGCGTGATATCGCCGATTTTCTTGAACTTGCCGAAACGGGCGCCGGAGTGCGCATTTTTATTGGCTCCGAGAACAAACTCTTCTCACTTTCGGGTTCCTCTCTGGTGGTCTCTCCCTATATGAACGCTGATCGAAAGATCATTGGCGCGGTGGGCGTGATCGGACCAACCCGGCTGAACTATGGCCGGATTGTTCCGATTGTTGATTACACCGCGCAACTGGTCGGCAGGCTTTTGTCCGAACGTGGTTCGGGATAAGTCAGCCCAAAGCGGAACGGCCTAAAGCCGCATGGAATGTAAGGATAGACGATGGCGCAGGAAAACAACGCCCCCGAAGCTGAAGACATCGAAGGGCTCGAAGATTTCATTGCAACCGACGAACTCGACGCCCTGCGTGCCGAGCGTGACGATATGCGCGACCGCTTCATGCGTGCGCTCGCCGATGCCGAAAACGCCCGCAAACGTGGCGAGCGTGACAGGCGTGAGGCCGAGCAATACGGCGGCTCCAAACTCGCCCGCGACATGCTGCCGGTCTATGACAACCTCAAGCGCGCCCTTGATGCCGCAAATGACGACACCCGCGCGCAGGCCGGGGCCTTGATCGAAGGCTTGGAACTGACCCTTCGCGAACTCACCAATGTGCTGAAAAAGCACGGCGTTGATGAGATCAATCCCGCAATCGGCGAAAGCTTCGATCCGCAACTGCATCAAGCCATGTTCGAAGCCCCGCTGCCTGGCACGAAGGCCGGTCAGATCATTCAGGTGATGGGCGCAGGCTTCATGCTGCACGACCGTCTTCTGCGCCCGGCGCAGGTCGGCGTGTCGTCGAACACCCAAGGCTGACAGCGCGGCAAACCCCGGAGGGTGCCACACCCTCCGGATCTCCCATGGCGCGATTTATTGCGCCTTCAGCAAATCCTTTAGCGTGTAGACCAAGCGAAGCGCCTCAATAGGCGTCAACTCGTCCGGCAGCACCTGTTGCAGCGCTGCTTCAACCCGCGATTCCTTCGCCGCCGGCTTCGGCATGGGCGCAGGTATGGCCCGGAACAACGGCAAATCGTCGATCAGTGCCTTTTGCCGCGATCCGCCCTCGCGCTCACCCGATTCCAGCGCCTCCAGCACCACCTTTGCCCGCTCGATCACCGTCGCAGGCAACCCCGCTAGCCGAGCAACCTGCACGCCATAAGACCGGTCTGCCGCGCCCTTCTTGACCTCGTGCAGGAAAATCACCTCGCCGTCCCATTCCTTGACGGTCACGGTGGCGTTCTCCACCCCGGCCAGTTTGCCAGAAAGCGCAGTCATTTCATGGTAATGCGTGGCAAACAGCGCCCGACAGCGGTTGGTTTCGTGCAGATGCTCCATCGTCGCCCAGGCAATCGACAGCCCGTCATAGGTTGCGGTGCCGCGGCCGATCTCATCCAGGATAACCAAAGCCCTGTCATCCGCCTGATTGAGGATCGCCGCCGTTTCCACCATCTCGACCATGAAGGTGGATCGCCCGCGCGCCAGATCGTCCGATGCACCAACCCGGCTGAACAACTGGCTGACAAGGCCGATATGCGCCGCATCCGCAGGCACGAAACTGCCGGCCTGCGCCAGCAACACGATCAGCGCATTTTGCCGCAGAAACGTCGATTTACCCGCCATGTTCGGCCCGGTCAGAAGCCAGATCGCGGGTGTCGCCTGTTCGGTCAGCGCGCAGTCATTGGCGACGAACGCGCCCCCGCCCTGCTTGCGCAACGCGCGCTCTACCACCGGATGCCGCCCACCTGCCACCATGAACGCGCGGCTGTCATCAACACGCGGCTCCACCCAGTTTTCCGCCGCCGCCAGATCGGCAAAAGCGCCGCTCAAATCAATCTCGGCAAGCCCGCGGGCGGCCGCTCCGATGGGGCCTGCCTGATCCATGATTGCGGCACGAAGCGCCTCGTAGTGACGTTTTTCGATCTCCAGCGCCCGGTTGCCAGCGTTCAGGATCTTCGTCTCAATCTCGTTCAGCGGGATCGTCGTAAAGCGCACCTGATTGGCGGTGGTCTGGCGGTGAATGAAGGTTTCTGACAAGGGCGCTGCAAACATCTTTTCCGCGTGCAGCGTGGTTGTTTCGATGAAATAGCCGAGAACATTGTTGTGCTTGATCTTCAGGCTTTGCACGCCCGACAGCGCGATATACTCCGCCTGCATCTGTGCGATCACGCCGCGCCCCTCGTCGCGCAAGCGGCGGGTTTCGTCCAGATCACCATCAAAACCTTCGGCAATGTAGCCGCCATCGCGGGCCAGCAGCGGTGGTTCTGCGATCAGCGCCGCGTCCAGCAGGTCAATCAGCGCGCCATGCCCGACCAACGCCTGCGCGGCCTCTGCCAGCAGGGGCGGCACCTGTTGCATGCGTTCCGAAATGCGCTCGGCCTGCGTCAGTCCAGCCCGGATAGCGGCCAGATCGCGCGGGCCGCCACGGTCCAAGGCCAGACGCGACAGCGCCCTGTCCATATCGGGCACGCGCCGCAGATCGGCGCGCAAATCCTCGCGCAAACGGCTCTGTTCCAGCAAAAACCGCACCGACTCCAGCCGCTGATGGATCACACGAAGGTCGCGCGACGGGCTGGAAAGCCGCCGCTCCAGCAACCGCGCGCCTGCAGCCGTTGCGGTGCGGTCCACCGCCGCAAGCAACGACCCCTCGCGCCCGCCGGACAGGGCTTGGGTGATCTCCAGATTGCGCCGGGTCGCCGCATCAATCTGCATCGCCCCATCGGCATTCTCGCGCAAAGGCGGGCGCAACAGCGGCAGTTTTCCGCGCTGTGTCAGATCAAGGTAATCCACCAACCCGCCCATTGCGGCAATTTCGGCGCGGCCAAAGCTGCCGAACGCCTCAAGCGAGCCGACATTCCACAGCTTGCACAGCCGCTGCTCGGCACTGGTGGAATCAAAACTGCCGCGCGACAGGGTGGTCAGCGCGGCACCCGATTCCGTCACCAACAAGGCCAAATCACGCTCGCGGGCCTCCGACACCAGCACTTCGCGCGGGGCCAGCCGCGCCAGTTCCGGCCCCAGCCGCACTTCGGGGCAGGGCATCACCCGCAATTCTCCGGTTGAGATATCAACCCAAGCCAACGCGCTTTCCTCACGCACATCGGCGAATGCCACCAGATAGTTATGCCGCCGCGCCTCAAGCAAGGAATCCTCGGTCAGCGTTCCCGGTGTGACCAGCCGCACCACATCGCGCTTGACCACCGATTTGCTGCCACGCTTTTTCGCCTCGGCGGGGTCTTCCATCTGCTCGGCAATCGCCACGCGAAAGCCCTTGCGGATCAGCGTCAGCAGATAGCCCTCGGCGGCATGATAGGGCACACCGCACAAAGCAATCGGCTTGCCATTGTGAAAGCCGCGCTGGGTCAGGGTGATGTCCAACGCCTCGGCCGCGGCCACGGCATCGTCAAAAAACATCTCGTAGAAATCGCCAAGGCGGTAGAACAGCAAGGCGCTGGGGTTTTGCGCCTTGATTTCCAGATACTGCGCCATCATCGGCGTTACGGTGTCATCGCTCACATTCATCCCCCTGATCGCCCGCCACCCTACAAAACCGTCAGGGCATCAGCAACACGGGCCTGCAAGGCGGGCACCGCCAAAGGGTGCGAAAGATACTGGGTGACCGGCATGATCTGCCAATACTGGCCTTCATCACCAAAGCGGATCGCCTTGATTTCGGCAGGCGTAATGTGCCCCGCGAAAAAAACCGAGGCGCGCGCACTGTCCATCATGCTGGGCCAAACTCGGCGGAACACCAAACGGTCGGGCGGCAGGATCAGTCCGAATTCCTCGTGCAACTCGCGCAAAAGGCAGCCTTCCGCAGTTTCTCCCCCCTCGCGCCCGCCACCCGGAAGATCCCAATGGCCGGGCCACGGCAGGCCGGGTTTGTCATCGCGCAGATATGTCAGCAGGGCGTCACCACACAGCAGCGCCGCCTTGCAGCCCACAAAATCCATCACCGCGCGTCAGTTATCATTGATGTCCTTGTCCCACAGCTTGACCTGCCCGGTCTTCACGCCCACCGTGGCACGCAGCGCGATCCATGAGGCCAGCGACAGCAGGGCAAAGATCAACAAAGTCAGCGGCAGGCTGACCGACAGGCCGATGCCCAAAAGCACCCCCGTCAGCACCGCGCCCACCGCAAACCCCAGGAATATAAAGCCGGGCAGCAACACCTCGGCCACGCCCAAAGCAAAGCCGCCTGCGATCCAGACCCACCACACCGTCCACATTCAGCTACGCCCTTTCAACATCTTGAACGCATCGCCAAAGGCATCCAGCGCCTGTGCCGGCACGATGATCATCTGCTTGCCCGAGCCTTGACCCACCGTCGTCAGGGCCTCAACCTGCTTCAACGCCACCTGATACTGCGCGGCCTCGATGCCGTTTTCCTTGATGGCACCTGCGATCACTTCAGTCGCATAAGCCTCGGCGTCTGCCAACACGCGGCGCGCCTTGGCGCCCTGTTCGGCAGCATAAAGCTCGGCGTCGGCGTTCAACTCGACCGCGCGCTTTTTGCCCTCGGCCTCGGTCACTTGCGCCCGGCGCGCGCGCTCGGCGTTCAACTGCTGCATCATCGCATGGCGGGTGGCTTCATCGAGCGACACGTCGAGGATTTCGGCCCGGGTCACCTCGATGCCCCAATCTTCCACCATGGCGCGCACGTGCTCTCGGATGTTTGCGGTCAATTCATTGCGGTTGGATTGCACCTGATCCAACTCCATCTTGCCGATTTCAGACCGCACGATGCCCGCAACCGTGGTGGCAATGGCGCTATCGACATCCTTGATGCGATACACGGTCTTTTCCGGCGAGATCACCCGGTAAAATACGCTCGTCTCGACCTTGACCAGCACGTTGTCGGTGGTGATGGCGTCTTGGTGCGCGGTTGGCAACTGGCGTTCCAGAATGGAAACCTTGTGCGCCACACGGTCCAGAAACGGCACGGTAAAGTTGATCCCCGGCCCCAACACCGAGCGCAGGCGGCCCAGCCGTTCGACCACATACTTTTCCGATTGCGGCACGATGCGGATGGCCTTGAACAGGGCCACGATGATGAACAGAGCGATGGCGCCGAAAACCGCGCCGCTGCCGATGAATTGATCCATGAAAATCTCCCTCGAAAATACAGATGGCGGCGATGCGCCCAAAAACAAGGTGCCTGCTTTCGCGCGGTTTCGCAACCGGGGCAGGTCGGTATGCCGCGGGATACCTTTCGGTTTGACCTTGTCTGGTGTTATCGCTCACATAGGTATCAGCCAGAACGCAATTCCAAGAACCGCGTCAAAGGACCACATCCATGACTCAATCGCAAATCGGCCTGATCGGCCTTGGCACCATGGGCGCCATGCTGGCCCTGAATATCGCCGAAAAGGGTTTTCCGATTGCCGTGTGGAACCGCACGGTGTCCGTCACCCATGGCTTCAAGGCTGAAGCGGGCGCGTTGGCCGACATGGTGACCCCGTGTGAGACCTTGGCCGATCTGGTCGCCGCGATCAAACCGCCGCGCGCGATCATCCTGATGGTGCCCGCCGGGCAGCCGGTGGATGACATGATCGCCGCCTTGCGCCCGCTGATGGCGGCCGATGATCTGATCATTGATGCCGGAAACGCGCTGTTTCACGACACCGACCGCCGCGCCGCAGAGGCCGCCGAGAAAGGCCCGCACTTTCTGGGCATTGGTGTGTCGGGCGGCGAGGAGGGCGCGCGGCACGGCCCCGCCATCATGGGCGGCGGTCTGCGCGCCGATTGGGACCGGGTTGCCCCGATCCTGAACGCGATTGCGGCGAAGTATAAGGGCGAGCCTTGCGCCGCCTATATGGGGCCAGCCGGGGCGGGGCATTTTGTCAAGGCGGTACACAACGGCATCGAATACGCCGATATGCAAATGATCGCCGAGGTTTACGGCGTTATGCGCGACGGTCTGGGCATGAGCGCCGCCGAGATTTCCGATGTGTTCAAGGCGTGGAACCAAGGCCCGCTGCAATCCTATCTGATCGAGATTTCCGGCGAAGTTGCCGCCGCCACCGACACCCACTCGGGCAAGCCGATGCTGGATATGATCCTTGACCGCGCAGGCCAGAAAGGCACTGGCCGCTGGACGGTGATCGAGGCGCAGCATCTTGCCGCCGCCATCCCCGCGATTGAAGCCGCCGTGATGGCGCGCAACCTTTCGTCGCGGTTGGAGGAACGCCTGGCTGGCGAGGCCGTGTTCGGCGCGGCGCCGCAGGCCGGGGCCAAGCTGACCCTGGCGCAGTTGGAACAGGCGCTGATCGCAGGCAAAATCCTGTGCTATGCGCAAGGATTTGCGCTGATTTCGGCGGCGTCCAAGGCGTTTGACTGGCCGATGCCGCTGCCCGAAATCGCGCGGGTGTGGCGTGAGGGCTGTATTATCCGCTCGACGATGTTGAATGATATGGCAACCGCGCTGACCGATGATCCGGCGCGCAATCTGATGCTGGCACCGTTCTTTGCCGATCATCTGAAAGCGTCGCATGGCGCGCTGCGTCAGGTGATCGCGGCGGGGGCGCTGAGTGGTCTGCCGCTGCCCGCGCTGGCCTCGGGGCTTGCGTGGTTTGACATGATGCGCACCGGGCGCTCGACCGCGAACATGATCCAGGCGCAGCGCGATTTCTTTGGCGCGCATGGGTTTGAGCGTGTGGACGGCATTGCCGACAAGCACGGGCCTTGGGCCGGTCACGGCATCTGACGCGCGCGCAACCGATCTTCAAACGCGGCAAGGCGCTGGGCGTTTTGCCGTGTGATCGCAATGGCTTCGGCGGGTGAAACCGCTTGAAACACCACGGCATCGCGCGGGCGGCATTGCACGAACGCATCCAGATCGCATCCCAGAACCGTGGCGATTTTCGGATAGCCCCCGGTGGTCTGGTGATCCGATAGCAGCACCGTGGCTGTGCCGTCACCAGCCACCTGCACTGATCCGCGCAGGATAGGTTCTGACGGGATCGACAGCGCGTTGGCCGGAGCAATGGCTGGCCCGCGCAGACGCATCCCCATGCGGTCAACCGCATCGGTGGCTTCAAACCGCGCCGAGGTGAAGGTGGCCAGCGTTTCGTCGGCAAAGAACCGATCCTGCGGGCCAAGAGTGCAGCGCAGAACGTGACGCGGCCGCGCCCAGACCGGGCAGCGCAGCGCGCCTTCACGCATGGGCAGGCTTTGCGCATCGGTGATGGTCAACACCTGACCCGCCGCCAGCCTGCCACCACCAAACCCGGATGCGCCATGCGTCGCGCGGCTGCCCAGCCATGTCGCTGCCTCAAGCCGGCCCGCAAAGCTCAGGTAGCACCAACTGCCCCATGGTCCGGGCCGGATGCTCAGCGTCTCGCCCGCCCTGATCGCAAAGGCGTTCCACGCCCCTAACTTGCGCCCCGCGATCTCGGCAATGAAACCGCCTCCCACAAGTGCAAGCGTCACGGCACCGCTCAGGCAGCGCAGCGACAGGCCGCCGCGGGAAATCTCAACGCAGGCATGGTCCGCCGGATTACCGAGTGCGGCATTGGCGAGGGCAAAACTGCTGCGGTCCATCGGGCCCGAGGCAGGCACGCCGTAGCGCATCAGGCCGGGGCGGCCTGCGTCTTGGATCGTGACATGAGGCCCCGAGAATGCCACCTGAAATGTGGCTTCGGTCATAGCGCCGCCTCGTATTCCGCGCGCCCGATGCGGCGGAAGCGCACTTTATCGCCGACATCGAACAGAAAGGGGCGCGCGGGGTCATCGGTCAGAATCCGGGTGGGGGATCGCCCGATGATCCACCATCCGGTTGGCATCAGCAGCGTGGTGACAAGGCATTGCGCCCCCGCGATGATCACCGATCCTGCCGGGATATTGCGCACCGGGGCAGGCTTGCGGTCCAGCCGGATCGCTTCGGGCACGCCGCCCAGATAGGCATAGCCGGGCGCGAAGCCATACATGAACACCGCGTAATCGCCCGCAAGATGGGCGTTGATCACCGCCTGAGGTGTCAGGCCGGTCTGCGTGGCGACTGTGGCCAGATCGGAGGCGAGCTCGGCATCGTAGCACACCAGAACCTCGCGCAGGGCGGGTTGCGGGCGTGTGGTGGCTTTGGCGGTCAGAAGGCTGCGCAGATGGGCGATGGTGGTGGTGTGATCCGTCGTCGCCGGGTCAAACTCGACCAGCAGATTGACAAAGGCCGGGACGGCTTCGCGAAAACCCGCGAAGGGCTGCGCCGCAAGGGCCTGATCCAGCCGCAGCACGGCATCATGGGCGGCATGATCCAGCGTTGTGCCAAACTCTACCAGCACCGCGCGTTCTGCGATGGGGCGGAAGATCGGCGCGCTTGGTGTGGGCTGCATCACAGGAAGGCAGCGATGGTGACGCCTGCTGCGGTCAGACGGCCACGGATATGGCGGGCCATTTCCACCGCGCCGGGGCTGTCGCCATGCACGCAAATGGATTGCGCGGCGAGCGGGATCGGGTCGCCGCCGACCACTTGCATAAGGCCGGTGTCCAGAAACGCAAGCAGTCGCGCCACGGCGGCCTCTGGGTCGTGGATCATCGCGCCGGGTTGCGCGCGGGGAACAAGGCGACCGTTCGGCAGATAGCCCCGGTCGGCGAAAATCTCGGAGAACACGGTGACGCCCGCCGCCCGCGCGGCATCCTCCAACGCGGTGCCGGAAATCGCCAGCAGCGCCAGATCGGGCGAGATCGCCTTGACCGCCTGCGCAATCGCATCTGCCACAGCGCGATCATCCGCCGCCAGATTGGCCAGCGCGCCATGCGGCTTGACATAGGCCACCCGCGCGCCCGCCAATGTCGCCACGCCCTGCAAACTGCCGATCTGCGCGGCCACCATGCGCCCCACCTCTGCCGGAGCCATCGGGATCACCCTGCGGCCAAAGCCCAACGGGTCATTATATCCCGGATGTGCGCCCAGGATGACGCCGTTTTGCGCCGCCAATCGCAGGGTCTGATACATCGTCTCAGGGTCGCTGGCATGTCCGCCGCAAGCGATGTTGGCGCTGCTGACCAGCCCCAGCATCGCGGCATCATCGCCCATCGCCCAAGGGCCATAGCCCTCACCAAGATCAGAGTTCAGGTCGATGCGCATCCTGTCGCCTTATTGCCATTGCGCGCGCAGCATAGCCGCGAAAGCAGCGTGGGGCCAAGCCGGGTTAGAAGGCGATGCTGTAGCGCATTTTGGCGCGGCCTTCATGCAGCGCCATCAGCGCATCCGAGGCGTCTTGCAGCCGGATCACCTCGACCGGGCTTTCCAGCGGGCTTTCCTCATGCAGCCGCATCAGCGCCGCCATCTGCGTCCGCGTGCCAACGCTGGTGCCGGTCAGGGTGATGCCGGTCCATGTCAGCCATTCCTGGCTAAGCGGCACCGGCTCTGCCACCATTGCCGCCGCGATGATCCGCCCCAAGGGCCGGGTGGCGGCTTGCATCGCGGGCCAAGTGCGGGGGGTGGGGGCGAAGTTGATCGTGGCATGGGCGCGCAAGGCCTGCGGCCAAGTGTCGGGCAGGGTGGCGGTGGCAAGTTCGGTGGCGCTTGCGCCCATCCGCCGCGCCATATCCAGCTTGGCGGGGTCGGTATCGACAGCCACCACCGTCGCCCCGCGCCGTGCCGCCAGTTGCACGGCAAACAGGCCCAGCCCGCCGCAGCCAAAGATTGCGCAAGTCTCGCCATGCGCCAGTTTGGCCCGCTCAATCGCGCCGTAAGCTGTCAGCCCGGCGCACATCAGCGGGGCGAGGGCAGGGCCGTCCCCAGCCGGAACCTTCACCGCAAACGCAGCCTTTGCCACCACATATTCGGCAAACGTCCCCGGCACGTTGAAGCCATGCGCGCGCTGGGCGGGGCAGAAACTTTCTTCGCCCGCCAAGCACAGATCGCAGATGCCGCAAGTGTCGTGCAGCCAAGCCGCCCCGGCGCGTTCTCCCAGCGCCCAACCCTCAACGCCTGCGCCAAGGGCTGCAACCTCGCCCACACCCTCATGCCCCAGAATGAACGGATCGGGGGCAACCGGGGCCTGCGTATCACCCTTCCAGATATGCACGTCGGAATGGCAAACGCCGCTGGCCTCCAGCCGGATCAGGATTTCCCCCGGCCCCGGCACGGGCACGGGCAGATCGACCAGGCGCAACGGCTGGCCAAAGCCGTTCATCACCGCCGCGCGCATCAGCGCCATTTACAGACCCAAAGCGGCCTTTACCGCAGGCAGGGCAGGCTGGCCGTCAAAGGTGGTGACATCCTTCAACCAAGCCTCAAGCCTATCGGGGTGTTTGGCCATCATCGCACTGGCGGCGGCGGGAAACTCCATGCCATCGCCCATCACCATCTGCATCCCGGCGTTTTCATAATCTATGTTGAACGCAAGTTGGCTGAAGAACTTGGTCACATTCGGGCAGGTCTGCGCATAACCCTTGCGCGCAATGGTATAGACGGAAGCACCGCCGAAATTCGGGCCGAATTCGGCATCGCCATCGGCCAGATATTCCATCTGATAGACCACATTCATCGGATGCGGCTGCCAGCCCAGAAACACGATCCAATCCTTGCGCGCGACCGACCGCTCTACCTCGGCCAGCATCCCGGCCTCGCTGCTTTCGACGATGGTCCAATCGCCCAACCCATGCGCGTTGGCCGCGACCATATCCAGCAGCGGCTGGTTCGACCCCGGCTCGATGGCGTAAATCTTCTTGTCAAACTGCTCGGCATGGGCGGCCAGATCGTTGAAACTGTGCACGCCCGCATCGGCCACATATTTCGGCACCGCCAGCGTATATTTCGCACCCTCAAGGTTCATCCCCAGCCGCTCGACCGAGCCATCGTCGAAGAACTGCGCATATTGCACGTCTTGGAAGGGCCGCCAGTTGCCTTGAAACACATCAATATCGCCGCGCTGCATCGACACGAAAGTAACATCAAGGCTGAGCAGATTCTGCGTCACCTCATAGCCCAGCGCCTTCAAGACGGTTTCCGCCGTGGCATTGGTCAGCCCAATGTCCGTCCACCCCAGATCGGACATCCGCACCGCTTTACAAGCCTCGGGCTCGCCCGCTTGTGCTGCCCCCGCTGCGATTGCCGTCATCAACAAGCCTGCCAGAACCTTGCGCATGGTCATCCCCCTGTTTGCTGTTGCAAGCCTGCGCGCGCCGAATTTATACGTCAATATAAATTTTTGTATGTGCGTTCAGTTTTTTGATCTGGTATGAAAAACCATGACCAAAATCTCCTTCCGCACCCGTATCGAAGACCTCCGCCGCCGCGAATTGATCGAGGCTGCGCACCGCGTGTTCATGCAGCACGGGCTTGGCGGCATGACCACCAAGCGGATTTGTGAAGAGGCCGGCATGTCGCCCGGCATCCTGTCTTACTACTTCAAGGGCAAGGAAGACGTGCTGTTCGCCATGGTGCGCCTGAACAACCGCCTGCTGATGGAGGCGGTGGCCAGCGGTTTGGCCCAAGCCACAACCCGTTGGGGCAGGCTGGAAGCCATCATCGCGGGCAACTTTCCCGAAGGCTTGTTCGAGCCGAACATCGCCAACGCCTGGCTGTCGGTTTGTGCGGCCTCGGCCACCAACCAACGCTACGCCCGCCTGCAACGGATTTTCTACGCCCGGCTGAAATCCAACCTCGCCTCGGTTTTCCGCGATGTGCTGCCAGACGCGCGCTTCAAGCAAATCGCCCTTGCGCTGGGCACGATGATCGACGGCCTTTGGCTGCGCCGCGCGACCGGAGAGGCGCTGACGCCGCAAGACTCCACCGCTTTGGTGCTTTCGGTCGCCGTCGCCCTGCTGACCGAAGCCGAGCGCGCAGAACTGGCCGCTTAAAGCGGTAGCGGCTTGGCGTCGGCCTTTTCCAGCAAGTGGTTCGATTGGCCGATGATCGTCACGCCCAGCCCATGCCGCGCAAAGCGGTCGCGCACCTTTTCAACCGCGTCCATCGCGGTGATGTCCCACAAGTTGGCGCGGGTCAGATCAATGCTGACCGGGCCGTCATGCTCTAGCGGATCAAACGCGTCGATGAACGCGCCCGCCGAGGCGAAGAACACCTGCCCCTCCACCGTGTAGGTATCGCCCTGCCGCGTCACATGCTGCATCCGCGCCACCTTGGCGGCAAAGAACACTCCGCTCATCAACACGCCCACCAGCACCCCCAGCGACAGATTGTGGCTAAGGATCGTCACCGCCACCGTCGCCAGCATCACCAAATTCGACAAAGCCGGGGTTGTGCGCAACCGCCGCAGCGATGCCCAATCCAGCGTATCAATCGACACCATGATCATGATCGCCACCAGCACCGCCACCGGCACCTGCGACACCAGCCCTTTCAGCGACACCATCAGCAACAGCAAAATCCCGCCCGCCGCCATGGTCGAAAGCCGCCCGCGCCCGCCGTATTTCACATTCGACACGGTTTGCCCGATCATCCCACAGCCCGCGATGCCGCCAAACAGGCTGGCCGCCACATTCGCCAGCCCCAGCCCACGCGCCTCGGCGTCTTTGTTTGAGGGCGTCCCGGTCTGATCATCCACCACCCCCGCCGTCATCAGCGATTCCAACAGGCCCACCATCGCAATCGCCAAAGCGGGCAAAAAGATGATCCGCAGCAGATCAAGGTCAATGGGCACCGCAGGCAGCGCGAACATCGGCAGACCTTCGGGCAGCTTGCCCAGATCGGCCACCGTCGGCACATCAATCCGCAGCGCCGCGCACAAAGCCGTCAGCACCACCACGCAAATCAGCGGGGCCGGAATCGCCGTCGTCAGTTTGGGCGCCAGATAAATAATCGCCAGCCCCGCTGCGATCACGCCATAGCCCATCACGCCCGCGTTCAGAATATGCGGCAACTGCGCCGCAAAGATCAGCACCGCCAGCGCGTTGACAAACCCGGTGCGGACCGAGTTTGACACATAGCGCATCAGCGACGAAAGCCGCGCAAAGCCGAACAAGATCTGAAACGCCCCGCCGAGCAGCCCCGCCGCAAACAGATATTGCACGCCATGCGCCTGCACCAAGGGCGCTACCACCAGTGCGACAGACCCTGCCGCCGCCGAAATCATCGCCGGACGCCCGCCGAAAACCGCAATCACAACGCTGATCACGAAAGACGCATACAGCCCAACCGCAGGGTCAACCCCGGCGGTAAACGAAAACGCGATCACCTCGGGGATCAGCGCAAAGGTGGCGACCGCCCCCGCCAGCAGTTCGCGGACAGGATTCTGCTGCCACTGGCGCAGATAGTGTTGGAAGATGTTCATGGATGTAACGACGCGATATATGCGTGGTCCGGCGGATAGGCGGCCGGAATAGCCACCCGGATTTACACCGGGTCCAAGTGAGTGCGCCCCTGATACGGCCTGCGCCACCAAAAGCCAACCTTGCTTGTGGTCTTCACGGAAGAATGGCCCATAGCTTAGGCGGAAATACCCGCCAGCGGTTTGCCCTTTGCCGCAAATCCACTAAGCTGGCCGCAAAACAAAAGGCAGGAGGCTTTCATGCAGGTATCGCGGCGCAATTTCTCATTCGGCATCGCAGCGCTTGGGCTTTCGGCCTGCGTCGGTGGCGGCTCGGCCCCCCGCCCCTCGGCCCCCGCGACCATGCCGATGGTGCCAGACGCCGGTTTTGACGCTTGGGTGCAGGCCTTCCGCCCGCGCGCCGCCGCCAAGGGCATCTCGGATGCCACGTTCAGCACCGCCTTCCGCGCCTCGGGCTTCATCCCCGGCGTGATTGAAAAAGACCGCAACCAGACCGAATTCACCCGCACCACCGAAGATTACCTTGCCATCGCCGCCAGCGATGAACGGCTCAGCTTGGGCCGCCAGATGCTGGCCCAGCAAATGCCCACCCTGCGCGCGATTGAGGCCCGCTATGGCGTCGAGCCGCATGTCATCGCGGCCTTCTGGGGGCTGGAAAGCTTTTTCGGCACAAGGCGCGGCAATGTCCCCGCGATCTCGGCCTTGGCGACCTTGGCCTATGAGGGCCGTCGTGCGGCGTTCTTTGAACAGCAACTGGTCGCTGCGCTGAAGATCCTGCAAAACGGTGATACCACGGTGCAGAACATGACGGGCAGTTGGGCGGGGGCCATGGGCCACACCCAGTTCATCCCGACCAGCTACCAAGCCTTCGCGGTCGATTTCAACGGCGATGGCCGCCGCGATATCTGGAGCGATGATCCCAACGATGCGCTCGCCTCGACCGCCGCGTATCTGTCAAAAAACGGCTGGACCCATGGCCAGCTTTGGGGCCAAGAGGTGACATTGCCCAGCGGTTTTGACACCGGGCTTGCGGGTCGCGGCAAGGGCCGTTCCGATTGGGCCGATCTTGGGGTGCGCGGGGTGAACAGCGCTTTGGGCGGCAATGGTGCCGGGTCTTTGCTGCTGCCCGGTGGCGCGCGCGGCCCGGCGTTCCTTTTGTATCACAACTTCAACGTCATCCTGCGCTACAACAACGCTGAAAATTACGCTTTGGGCATCGGCTATCTGTCCGACCGCTTGAACGGCGCAGGCCCGTTGCAGGCCGCCTTTGGCCCCGATGCGCAGGGCATGACCTTGCAAGATCGGCAGGCCTTGCAGCGCAAACTGACCGCAGCGGGCTATGACACCCAAGGCTCGGATGGCGTGATTGGTGCCAAAACAATCGCCGCGATCAGTGATTTCCAACGCGCGCGCGGTCTGCCTGTAACCGGGCAACCCAGCATGGAATTGCTGCGGATGCTGTAGCGCCGTTAACGATTCCTTCACCACTCTCATGGCAGCCTGCCTGCCATGAGCAAACCCCGCGCCTTTCACGAAGCCCCCTTGCCGCTGTTCGCAGCCGAGGATGAGGCTGTCGGCGATGCCTTGCCCGGCAAACTGCCCTCCTACATCGCCGATCACCGCAAACGCCTGCGCACAAGGTTTATGGAGGGCGGGGCGACGGCGATTCCCGACTATGAACTGCTGGAACTGCTGCTGTTCCGCGCCATCCCCCGGCAAGATGTCAAACCCCTTGCCCGCGAACTGCTGGATACGTTTGGCGATTTCAACCGGGTTGTCACAGCCGTGCCCGCCCGCCTGATGATGGTCAAAGGCGTGGGTGACGCGGTGGTGCAGGAATTGAAAATTGTCGAGGCCGCCGCCCAGCGGATGATGCGCGCCCGCGTGATGAACCGCCCGCTGCTGTCGTCATGGGATGCGCTGCTGGATTACTGCCACACCGCGATGGCGCACCGTGAAACCGAACAATTCCGCATCCTGTTCCTTGATCGTAAAAACGTGTTGATCGCGGATGAGGAACAGGCGAAGGGCACCGTCGATCATGTCCCGGTCTATCCGCGTGAGGTGGTGAAACGCGGGCTGGAACTGAACGCCTCGGCGCTGATCCTTGTGCACAACCACCCCTCGGGCGACCCTACGCCGTCGCAAGCCGACATCACCATGACCCTGCAAGTGCAAGAGGCCGCGCAGGTATTGGGCATCACCCTGCACGACCATCTGATCATCGGCAAAAGCCGTGAACTCAGTTTCCGCTCGGCGGGGTATCTGTAGGTTTGAACGACGGCTTCAACCAAACCTCAACCCGCCTGTTCAACCGCCGCCCCGCTGCGGTTTCATCGCAAGCCATCGGCAGCGCCTCGCCAAAGGCCTCGACACGCGGCAGGGCGGCGTCATAAGCGGTGACATGCTGCTTCAGCGCCGCCAGAATACTGTCGGCGCGATCCTGCGACAGGGCAAGATTGGCCTTTGCAGCGCCCGAACCATCTGAAAACCCAGCAAGTATAAGCGCCTTGTTGCGAAACATCCCGGCGTCGATCAGCCGGGCAAGATCGGTAAGGTTGTCTTGGCTTGCCGCATCCAGCTTGCTGGTGCCATCGTCAAACCGGAAGGTCAGCGACAACCGGTCCGCGCCCTCCATCAGCCCGGTAAGCCGTTTCAGGTCGGCCAAGGTCGTCTCCTCACCCGCGCCCTGAATGGCGTTGATCAACCGCAAGCCGTCCGCCGTCATCGGCTGGCTTTCCGCACCGCGGTCGATATAGCCGCCCTGCGCAATCGCCGCCTGTGCCGCCGGAAGTGCAAGAAAATCCAGAAACTCGCGCACCATCAGCGGCAAGCGGCGGCGCGGTGTCAGCACGAACACCGGCAATGTCAGCGGATAATCCCCAGCCTTGACCGCCAAGCCACTGGGCAGCAAGGGAAAACCACAACTGTCCGACAACGGCAGCACCCGCGCCGCCCCAACCGAGGCCCGACCGGTCAGCGCAATCGCCCAAGGGTCGCGGGCCACCGCTTCGGCCATGCTGCGCAGATTGGGATGCGTCACACTGGCCGCAGGGTCGCGGCCCAACCGATCGGACAGCGCCCGTTGCAGATCGCTGTCAGCGGCCAGACCGTGCAGCACCAGCGGCATATCCGGCCCGCCCACCTCGGACCAGTTTTTCACATCGCCCGCCAAAACCGCGGCCAGATCAATCGTCGAGACCCCCGGCAGCGGATTGTCCGGGGCCACAATCGGCACCAAGGCATCCAGCGCCATCGCTTTGCTGCCCAAGTCAGGCTCCACCGCCGAGGCCACCATCAACTCGGCCCGCCCGGCCTTGATCGCAGCGCGGGCCTGATCGGGGGGCAGCGGTTGAAACGAAATCTCGGCCAGCACCTTGTTGGTCGCCGGGTCTGTCAAAATCGCGGGCGCATCCGCCGTGGCGGGCGCGCTGTAAACCAACCCGCGCGCTTGGGCAAAGGCGACGATCAGCGGTGGCAGCAGCGCCGCCCCGGCGTCAGCCTCGCCCACCAGCCGGATCACGGCTTTTGGCGCGGTCAGATCGGGGCAGGCCGGGCCGTCGCAGATCACGCCAGACGCATCCAGCGTCAGCGGGCCATAGGCGCTGTCGATGCGGAAAAATTCGCCGTCATAGCCCTGCAACGTGCCCGCCACGCTCAACGCGCCATCGCGTGAGGTCAACGTCACATCCTGCGCCACAGCGCTGCAAGGCAAAAGCGCGGCGAAAACCGCCGCGCGCCAGTAACCCATCATAAACCGCCCCGACTTCTACCGCTGTATCCAGGGCAGAGAGTCGGCCCTAGTTCGCGTCGGCGATAGTCATGTCCGGCACAAGATTATTCAACACCAGATAATCACCAACCGCATCACAATCGGGCATCGACAGCGAGATATCACTGACAGTCACCGCACGCGCCGCGGTTTGCAGCGTCTGGCCCAGCAACTCGCGCCCACAGGTGGCTTCGGTCACAGCGGCTTCCAGCACGATCTCGGGCTTGGCCTTGGAGTCCTTCGGATAGGTGTAAACCTGCGCCAGCATCGGCAGATCGGTGGTGGCATCGCCCAGCAGGGTCAGGAAGCCGCCCTTTGCAGGCACCCCAGCGATGGGCTGATGCGGCGCAGCCGCCGAGACATCGCCCGCCCCGCCGAAATCAGAGCCATCCTCGAACGCGTGCAGTTGGAAGGCGTCATCCTGCTGCCACTGCACCGCAAAGCGCTGCATCCCGGCCAATTCCGGCACCGCCACGTCGGCTGCAACCGAGGTGGCATCCTTGAACATCACCTCAACCGATGCGTTCTGTTCCAGCGCGGGCAGGTCGGCGAACAGCGCGCCGGTCAGCGTGGTTTTCGCCGTTACGGTCAGCCCGGCATGTTTCAGCACCACACGCTCATCGGCATGGCAGGGGGCCACCAGCGTGATCGCGATCATGGCGTTGTCACTTGCCGCCAACTCAAGCGAGACCGGGCAGGCATCGGCCACAGCCTGCACGGGCGCTTCGGCCTTGGGCGCCGGGGCAACCTCGGTCATGGCGGGCGTTTGCGGGGCAACCACAGTGGGTTCGACCGCCGTTTTCGGCGCGGCTTCCGGCGTGGTGACACTGGCAACCACCGGAGCCTTCAGCGCCGGTGCCATTTCGGCGGGCGCGTCCAGCGTCACCATCGGCGCAGGCGTGTCCACCGTGTCTGTCGCGGCAACCCGCTCAATCGCTTGGGGTTTGTTCTCTATCTGGTTCTGAGCCGTGCGCTGTGTCGGCGCTTTGCCTGACATGCCCTGCACCAACTGCCCGGCCCCCAGTGCAATCGCGATAACGGCGACGCCACGGGCCACTCTGCGCTTCATATCCACCGCCATTGATTCCTCCAAAGAAATCGGTTTGAGCGGTTTTGCGCGTCAAACACGGCGGCGATGCGGCGCAATCAAGGAATGTTTCCGAAAACGCGGGCTATAAATGGGCAAGGGCGGCCTAAGCCGCCCCTGCGCCAACAATCGGATTTCGGTTTACACCAGCTTGCCGTGGCACGCCTTGAACCGCTGACCCGAACCGCACGGGCAGGGATCATTCCGCCCCGGATCGCCCCAGGTGGTCGGATCGGTTTCGACAAAGCCTGCGAGGGCTGCCATCACCGTCGGCGCGGCTGCCGCTTCCGGCGCTGCCGCCGCGCGGTCAGCGGCCTGTGCCGCCTGCTGCTGCGCGATGAACTCGGCCATCATCGCCTCTTGCTCGGCTTGGCTGATCGGGCGGATTTGTGCCAGTTTCTGCGTCACGTCCTGACGCAGCGAGTTCAGCATCGATTCAAACAGCGTGAAGCTTTCGGTCTTGTATTCGTTCAGCGGATCGCGCTGCGCATACCCCCGGAACCCCACGACCGAGCGCAGATGCTCCAGCCGCAGCAAATGCTCGCGCCATTTGGCATCAATGCTTTGCAGCAGCAGTTGCTTTTCGATGTTGCGCATGGTTTCGGGGCCAAATGCCTCAAGCTTTTCGGCCATCAGCGCATCGCTGGCGGTCACGATACGCTCGCGGATGGTTTCCTGGTCGGTGCCTTCCTCGGCAGCCCAGGCCGCAATCGGCAGATCAAGCCCCATGCGTTCCAGCAAGGCATCATGCAGCGCCGCCGCATCCCAACGGTCGGCGTAGGTTTTCGGCGGCATGTAGTGATCGACCAGATCCTCGGCAACCTGATGGCGCATGTCCATCACGATCTCGGCCAGATCTTCCGACTGCATGACTTCCATGCGCTGACCGAAAATCGCCTTGCGCTGGTCGTTCATCACGTCGTCGAACTTCAACAACTGCTTGCGGATGTCAAAGTTGCGGCCTTCCACCTTGGCCTGCGCGCGTTCCAGCGATTTATTGACCCACGGGTGAACAATCGCCTCGCCTTCCTTCATGCCCAGCTTGGACAGCACCGCATCCAAGCGTTCGCTGCCGAAAATCCGCATCAGATCGTCTTCCAGCGAAAGGAAGAACGAAGACCGCCCCGGATCGCCCTGACGGCCAGACCGCCCGCGCAACTGGTTGTCGATGCGGCGGGATTCGTGACGCTCGGTCGCCAGAACGAACAGACCCCCGGCCTTTTTCACCGCTTCTTCTTCATCGGCATGTTCGGCTTCAATGCGCGCCCGCACTTCATCGGGGTGCACAGACGGATCGGCGGCAATCGCCTCCATCACCTTGAACTCGACATTGCCGCCAAGTTTGATGTCGGTGCCCCGGCCCGCCATGTTGGTCGCAATCGTCACCGCGTTCAGCTTGCCGGCATCGGCAACAATCTGCGCTTCCTGTTCATGCTGACGCGCGTTCAGCACGTTGTGCGGGATGCCCGCCGCCTTCAGCATTTCCGACAACGCTTCGGACTTATCAATCGAGGTGGTGCCGACCAAGATCGGCTGCCCCGTCGCATGGGCTTCCTTGATGGTCTTGACCACACCCTCAAATTTCTCACGCGCGGTGCGATACACCGCGTCATGCTCGTCTTTCCGCTGCACGGTGCGGTTGGTCGGCACTTCGACCACGCCCAGCTTGTAGATTTCCATGAATTCATCAGCTTCGGTGCTGGCCGTCCCGGTCATCCCTGCCAGCTTGTCATAAAGCCGGAAGTAATTCTGGAAGGTCACGCTTGCCAAAGTGACGTTTTCCGGCTGAATAGCCACGCCTTCCTTGGCCTCAATCGCCTGATGCAAGCCATCCGACAAACGGCGGCCCTTCATCATCCGGCCGGTGAATTCGTCGATTAGCATCACCTCGCCATCGCGGACGATATACTGCTGATCCCGCGTGAACAGCTTGTGCGCCCGCAGGGCCTGCGTGACGTGATGCACGATGGTGGTGCTTTCGGGTTCATACAGGCTCTGCTCGGCGGGCAGAATCCCGGCCTCGTGCAAAGCGTTCTCGATAAACTCGTTGCCGTCTTCCGAATAGGTGACGTTGCGGGTTTTCTCGTCCAGCTTGTAATGCGTCTCATTCAGCAGCGGGATCAGCTTATCAACCTGCTGATACAGATCGCTGCGATCCTGCGACGGCCCCGAGATGATCAACGGTGTGCGCGCCTCATCCACCAGAATCGAGTCCACCTCATCGACAATCGCAAAATTATGCCCGCGCTGGTTCATCTCCTCCAGCGAGGCCTTCATATTGTCGCGCAGATAGTCGAAGCCCAGCTCGTTATTCGTCGCATAGGTGATGTCAGCGCGATACGCCTCGCGCTTTTCAACTTCGCCCTGATAGGGATAGACGACGCCGGTGGTCAGACCCAAAGCGCCGTAAACCTTGCTCATCCATTCCGCATCGCGCTTGGCAAGGTAATCGTTCACCGTCACCACATGCACGCCCTTGCCCGACAGCGCATTCAGATAGGTCGGGAACGTCGCCACCAGCGTCTTGCCCTCACCCGTGCGCATCTCGGCGATATTGCCCTGATGCAGGAAGATCCCGCCCATCAGCTGCACATCAAACGCCCGCAGGCCAAGGGCGCGCTTGGCAGCCTCGCGGCAATTCGCAAACGCTTCCGGCAGCAGCGCGTCAAGGCTTTCGCCCCCGGCAATCCGCTTCTGGAACTCGGCGGTTTTCGCCTTGATGCCCTCATCGCTCAGCGCCGCGAACTCCGGCTCCAGCGCGTTGATCTTTGCCACCAAAGGACGCACCGACTTGACCATGCGGTCATTCGGCGTTCCAAAAATCTTCCGCGACAGCGTTCCAAGACCCAGCATGTTTTCTCCGCCCGGTCCTCGTGCTCACCGGTATTGACAAGATCGTGTGAGGCTCCGGCTTGCCCGACCGCTGCGGCTTCCGTAGAAGGGCGTCAAAGCTTGGGCAAACCCGCATCACACGCGACCCGTGCGATGTAATTGTATGACCCGGCATAGTCAACGTCGCGCAGGGTTGCGGACCGATCAGGAGAGTGTGAGATGGCAAAAGCGATGCGGTTTATGGCAGGGATGGCACTGTCCTTCGCCCTTGCAGCCCCGGCCTTGGCCCAAGACCCAACCGCCGACACGGTGATTGCGACGGTGAACGGCACCAACATCACGCTGGGCAACATGATTGTGGCACGCGAAAGCCTGCCCGATCAGTATAAAACCCTGCCGCCGGATGTGCTGTTCAAAGGCATCCTCGATCAGTTGGTGCAGCAAACCGTGCTGGAACAGTCGATGGGCGACAAGCTGACCAAGAAAGATACGCTGCAACTGGAAAATGACCGCCGCAGCTATCTGTCCAACGCCGCACTGAAGCCGGTTGTGACCGCTGCCGTCAGCGACGAGGCCCTGCAAAAGGCCTATGACGAGAAATTCAAAGACTCCAAGCCCGCCACCGAATATCACGCAGCCCACATCCTTGTGGACAGCGAGGAAAAGGCAAACGAATTGAAGGCAGAGCTGGCCAAGGGTGCCGCTTTCGCCGATCTCGCCAAGGCCAATTCCACCGATACCGGGTCCGGCGCGCAGGGCGGTGATCTGGGTTGGTTCGGTCTGGGTGCGATGGTCAAGCCGTTTGAAGATGCTGTGGTGGCCGCCAAGGTGGGCGAAGTCGCAGGTCCGATCAAATCCGATTTTGGCTGGCACCTGATCCTTGTCAGCGAAACCCGCATTGCCGCCCAACCGACGCTTGACGAGTTGCGTGACGAGTTGGCGCAAGGCATCGAACAGAAGGCCGTCGAGGATCACATCAAGACGCTGACCGCAGCCGCCAAGATCGAAAAGCCCGGTGAGGCCGTCGATCCGAAATTCCTCGGCGACGCGACCCTGCTTGATAAATAACGGTTACGCAGCGCCATTAAAGCGCTAAGAACATGGGCGCGCAGACCATCCGGTTTGCGCGCCCCATTTGTCAGATCACCCAAGGCACGAGGCATCCGATGGCGAAGAAAGAGTTGAAGGCAAAGGTCAAGGCTTTGAAAGCCAAGCTGAAAGCCGTGGCGACCGCCGTTGAAACCCCGGTGGCCGAGGCTGTGGCCGAAATCGCCGCCAAGGTGAAAAAGGCCAAGCCCGTCTCGCCGCTCGCTCCCGCGGCGTTCCCCAGCCTTCCCCTGATCGCAGGCGTCGAATTCGCCGCTGTCGAGGCCGGCATCAAATACCAGAACCGCAAGGATGTGATGCTGGTCCGCCTCGCCCCCGGCACCGCGATGGCGGGCGTGTTCACCCGCTCCACCACCCGCTCGGCCTGCGTGCGCGACTGTCAGGCCAAACTGGCGATGAAAGTGCCCGCCGATGTGGGTGCGGCGATTGTGGTGAACTCTGGCAACTCCAACGCCTTCACTGGCCGCGTTGGCGATGAAGCCGTAAGCGCCGTCACCATCGGCGTGGCGGACGCCTTGGGCATCCCCGCCGCCCGCGTGTTCTCCTCCTCCACCGGGGTGATCGGCGAGCCGCTGCCCTTCGAAAAGATCACCGACAAAACCGCCGAACTCGCCGCAGCCTTGCGCGAAGACGCGATTGAGATGGCCGCCCACGCCATGATGACCACCGACACCTTCCCGAAAGGTGCCGCCGCTACCGTGCAGGGCGATGGCGGATTGATCCAGATCGCGGGCATCGCCAAAGGCTCTGGCATGATCGCGCCGGATATGGCGACGATGCTGGTCTATATCTTCACCGATGCCAAAATCAGCGCCACCAACCTGCAAAAACTGCTGTCGCGCAACACCGACGACACCTTCAACGCCATCACCGTTGATAGCGATACCTCAACCTCCGACACGCTGCTGCTGGCCGCCACGGGCAAATCCGAAGCCGCCGAGTTGAAGGGTGTGCATCTGAAAGCCTTCGAATCCGCCCTGCGCGGCGTGATGATGGACCTCGCCCATCAAGTGATCCGCGACGGTGAGGGTGCCACCAAATTCGTCGAAATCCGCATCTCCGGTGCTGCTTCCAACGCCGATGCCCACAAACTCGCCATGGCCATCGCCAACTCGCCCTTGGTGAAAACCGCCATCGCGGGCCAAGACCCGAACTGGGGCCGCATCGTCGCCGCCATCGGCAAATCTGGCGCGGAAGCTGATCGTGACAAGCTGAGCATCCGCTTCGGCGATATTTTGGTGGCCGAAAACGGCTGGCGCAACCCCAACTACCGCGAAGAAGATGGTGCCGCCTACATGTTGCAATCCGATCTGGTGATCGCCGTCGATATGGGCCTCGGCAAATCCAAACGCTCGGTCTGGACCTGCGATCTGACCAACCGCTACATCGAAATCAACGCCGACTACCGCTCTTGATTTCACCTGTTCCTAAATATCCCGGGGGCCCGGGGGCTGGCCCCCGGTTCCGCCATTTCAGCAAAGCGCCCGCATGAAAACCCTGCTCGTCTCCGCCGTCGCCCTGATCGACCCCGAAGGCCGCGTCCTTCTGGCGCAACGCCCCGAAGGCAAATCCCTCGCCGGCCTGTGGGAGTTTCCCGGCGGCAAGGTTGAACCCGGCGAGACGCCCGAGGCCGCCTTGATCCGAGAACTGAAGGAAGAACTCGGCATCGACACCTGGAAAAGCTGCCTCGCCCCCCTCACCTTCGCCAGCCACAGTTACGACGACTTCCACCTCTTGATGCCGCTGTTCGCCTGCCGCCGCTGGGAGGGTATCCCCACCCCGCAAGAAGGTCAAAACCTCGCTTGGGTGCGCCCGCAAAACCTGCGCGACTACCCCATGCCCGCCGCCGATCTGCCCCTTATCCCGATCCTGCGCGATTGGCTTTAGCTTCCGCCTAAAATTCTTCCAAATTTCCGGCGGTGACGACGAAATTCTAGTGGGAATTTTAACGAATCGCTCCTAGTCTGATCGAAATCAACGCTGATTGGGGGATTGGCACATGCTGCGGACTATTTCGGTTGGAAGTTGCGTTTCTATTCAGGGCCTGTTGGTCGCTCAGATGTCCGATGGCAAAATCGCGGTGAAGGTGGATGAGAAAACCTTTGTCGGCTACCCGGTGAACCGCGCCAAACCTTCCTGACCACGGCGACAGAATTGATAAAGGCCGGGGTTTCCCCCGGCCTTTTCTATTTTGACCCCCGTCTCCGGGGAACTCTTACGCCAGCGTGCGCTGAATCTCTTCACGCTCAAAGATCTCGATCACATCGCCCGCGCGGATATCGTCATAGCGTTCAAACGCCATACCGCATTCCTGACCCGAGATGACTTCCTTCACCTCGTCCTTGTAGCGCTTCAGCGTCTTCAGCGTGCCCTCATGGATCACCACGTTGTCACGCAGCAAGCGCACGCCCGCCGAGCGGCGCGCAACGCCTTCGGTGACGATACAACCCGCCACCTGACCAATGCCGGTGACCTTGAACACCTCTTTGATCGTCGCATAACCGATGAAGGTTTCGCGGATCTCGGCCTTCAGCAGGCCCGAAGCCGCTGCCTTGATGTCATCCACCAGATCATAAATGATCGAGTAATAGCGGATTTCCACGCCCTTCTGATGCGCCGAGTTCCGCGCCGAGGCATTCGCCCGCACGTTGAAGCCGATGATCGGGCATTTCGACGCTTCCGCCAACATCACGTCGGTATCGGTGATCGCTCCCACGCCATAAGACAGCACACGCACGCGGACTTCCTCGTTGCCGACCTTTTCCAAGGCCTGCACGATCGCTTCGGCAGAACCCTGCACGTCGGCCTTCACCAGCACCGGCAGCTCTGCAACCGACTGATCCGCCTTGGCTTTCGCCATCAGCTGTTCCAGCGTCGTCGCCGCTCCAGCCGCCGCGCGTTTGTCTTTGGTGACATTCTCGCGGTAGGTGGCAATCTCACGCGCCTGCGCTTCGGTTTCCACCACGTTCAGCGTATCGCCAGCCGAGGGCGTGCCGGACAGACCCAGCACTTCCACCGGAACAGATGGCCCAGCTTCGTCAATCCGCTCGCCCTTGTCGTTGATCAGCGCGCGCACCTTGCCCCACTGCTCGCCGACGACAAAGATGTCGCCTTTGCGCAGGGTGCCGTTCTGCACCAGAACCGTCGCAATCGGGCCGCGACCCACGTCCAGCTTGGCCTCAATCACGGCGCCCGCAGCAGCCCGGTTCGGGTTGGCGCGCAGTTCCAGAATTTCAGCTTGCAAAGCAATGGCTTCCAGCAGCGCGTCGATGCCTTGGCCGGTCTTGGCCGAAACTTCCACGTCCTGCACGTCGCCCGACATCTGTTCCACCACGATCTCGTGCTGCAACAGATCGGTGCGTACCTTCATCGGGTCTGCGCCGTATTTATCGACCTTGTTGATCGCCACGATCATCGGCACTTTCGCCGCTTTCGCATGGGCAATCGCTTCAATCGTCTGCGGCATCACGGCGTCATCCGCCGCAACCACCAGCACCACGATATCCGTGACCTGAGCCCCGCGCGACCGCATCGAGGTAAACGCCGCGTGGCCGGGTGTGTCGAGGAAGGTCAGAACCTGACCGCCTTCGGTCGTCACCTGATAGGCGCCGATGTGCTGGGTGATGCCGCCAGCTTCGCCCGACACCACATTCGCCTTGCGAATCGCGTCCAGCAGGCTGGTTTTGCCGTGGTCAACGTGACCCATGATTGTGACAATCGGCGGCCGGGTGATGCGGTTTTCATCCGCATCCGCCACGACTTCAATCGCTTGTTCCACGTCAGCATCCGACACGCGCACGGCTTTGTGGCCGAATTCCTCGATCACCAGTTCGGCCGTATCGGCGTCAATGGCTTGGTTCATCGTCACCATCATGCCCATTTTCATCAGGCTTTTGACGACATCCGCCGCGCGTTCGGTCATCCGGTTGGCCAGTTCAGAAACCGTGATGGTTTCCGGCAACTGCACGTCGCGGAATTGCTTTTCAGGCTTGCCGACACCCAGCGCCTTGGCGCGGGCTTTTTCCTGCTTGCGCTTCATCGCCGCCATCGAGCGCGTGCGACCGCCTTCGCCCGCCAACGCATCGTTCAGCGTCAGCTTGCCCGTGCGGCGACCGTCATCGGTTTTGGCCTTGGCATTGCGCTCGCGCTCTTCGCGGTCACGATCAACCTTGCGCACCGCCAATGCGGGCTTGGCGCCCATCGGCGCGCGTGCAGCGGTTTCTGCCGCGGTAGGTGGTGCGGCCGGTGCGTTGCGATCAGCCCGCTCACCGCGAGCCGCAGGGGCAGCTTCGGCAGGCTTTTCAGCGACAGGCTGACGGCGCGAGGTGCCAAGCACATCGGCCTTGCGGGCAGCGGCTTTCGCCACGGCCTCTGCCGCAGCTTCAGCGCGCAGGCGTTCTTCCTCATCGGCCTTGGCCTTGGCAGCCGCCACGCGCTCACGCTCTTCGCGTTCCTTCGTTTCGGCTTCTTCGCGTTTGCGCGCACGCTCTTCATCGCGTGCCTTGTCGTCTTCGGCGCGGCGCGCGGCGTCTTCAGCCTCGCGCGCTTTGGCAACGCGCAGGGCCGCCAGACGGCGTTCCATTTCGGCATCGGAAATGCCAGCGGGGCGCTTGGACGGATCGCCCAGATGCGCCGCCGACCCCGAAGCAGCCGCAGCGCCGGGCGTGCCCGGTTTGGCCGCAGCCACCGGCACGACCACGCGCTTGCGCTTCGTTTCGACCACAACGCTTTTCGTGCGGCCATGGGAGAAGCTTTGCTTCACCTGACCGGAACGAGGTGCGCCACCCAGGCCGAGGGGTTTTTTGCCGTCTGTATCGCTCATGCGTCCTACGTATCCTTCAAGGCGATCTCGTCGCCATCCTGCTGAGTGGTTTGCCCACGCAAACCCGCCAGCCTTGCCGCTTCCTCTACAACACGCGTCGTGAGTCCACCAGCGCCAAGCGCGGCGTGTATCGCACGTTCGCGCCCGAAAGCCAAACCCAATTCCTCCGCCGACAAAAAGCCGATATACGATCCTTCACCATCCGGTGCGCGCAGCTTGGTCTTGCCGCGTTCAGACCCGTCGGCGGCTTGCAGAAGCACCCGCACCTTGTCCTTTTGCAGCCATTCCTTGACCTTTTCATAGCCCATCACGGCCCCGCTGGCCTTGCGCGCCAGACTGATCAGATCAACCACCCGCCGCAAAAGCAGCGCCTCTACCAGATCGGCCAGATCGTCCGGCACTTTCACCGGCTGGCGCGCGGCGCGCGAAAACAGCCCCTTCTTGGCCGCCTTCTCAATCGCCGCCCGATCCGCCGAGACGTAAAAGCCCCGGCCCGGCAGCCGTGCCAGAATATCCGGCACAACCATATCTTCCGGCCCCAGACAAAAGCGGATCAAACCCGCCTTTGGCTGAACATCTCCGGTCGCAATGCACTTGCGTTCCGGGTCGTCTTGCAGATTTTCCCGGCCGCCGCGTGTCACGCGTTACCCCCGAGGCCTAAATCAGGCCTCGGCCTCCTCGTCTTCATCGACCTCAACATCAGCCGAAGCCAGTTCGGTCGGATCAACCCAGCCCAGCATGACGCGGGCGGTCATCACCAAAGTCTGCGCCTCTTCCAGCGAAACGTCAAACTTCTCCAGAACGCCCTCGTCTTTCTTGCGCTGACCGTTTTCAGTGGTCCAGCCGCCAGCCAGTTCCCAGTCGGCGCAGGTCGCGAAGTCTTCCAGCGTCTTGATGCCGTCTTTCGCCAGCGCTTCCAGCATTTGGGGAGTAAGCCCCTCAAATTCAACCAGCGAATCCTCAACGCCCAACGCCCGCGCCGCTTCCATCGCCTTGGTGTTCACCGCTTCCAGATATTCGCGCGCCCGGGTCTGCAACTCGCCCGCCGTGCCTTCATCAAAGCCGTCGATCGACAACAACTCGTCAGCCTCAACGTAGGCAACTTCTTCCAGGTTCGCGAAGCCTTCCGACACCAGCAACTGCGCCATCATCTCGTCGATATCAAGGCTTTCCATGAACAGCTTGGTGCGCTCGGCAAACTCGGCCTGACGGCGCGCGGATTCGTCGGATTCCGTCACGATATCAATATCAAGGCCGGTCAACTGGCTGGCCAGACGCACATTCTGACCGCGGCGACCGATGGCGAGCGAAAGCTGCTCATCCGGCACCACGACTTCGATTTTGCCCGCGTCATCGTCGATCACAACCTTCGACACTTCCGCCGGCTGCAACGCGTTCACCAGGAACGTCGCCTGATCGGCATTCCACGGAATAATGTCGATCTTCTCGCCCTGCAATTCGTTCACAACCGCCTGAACCCGGCTGCCGCGCATACCAACGCAAGCGCCCACCGGATCAATCGAGTTGTCATAGGAAATCACCGCGATCTTCGCACGGCTGCCCGGATCACGCGCCACGGCTTTGATCTCGATGATGCCGTCATAAATCTCGGGCACTTCCATCTTGAACAATTCCGCCATGAACTGCGGGTCGGTCCGGCTCAGGAACACCTGCGGGCCACGAGCCTCGCGGCGCACGTCCTTGATGTAGCAGCGAATCCGGTCGTTCGGGCGATAGCTTTCCCGCCCTATCTTCTCATTGCGGCGCAAAATCGCTTCGCCCCGGCCAATATCGACGATGATATTGCCGTATTCCTCGCGCTTGACCTGACCGTTGATGATCGTGCCCTTGCGGTCTTTGAATTCTTCAAACTGACGGTCACGCTCGGCTTCGCGGACCTTCTGCAAAATCACCTGCTTGGCCGACTGCGCAGCAATCCGGCCCAGATCCACGGGCGGCACTTCGTCGATGATCTCATCGCCCACAACCGGGTCTTTCAGGTGATCTTTCGCCTGCTTTACCGTCAACTGGGCGTGGTGATTCTCCACCGCGTCATCCTCAACCACCGTCCTGATCCGCGCAAAAGTCGCGCGCCCGGTCTTGCGGTCGATCTTCACCCGGATGTCCATATCGGCGCCGTAGCGCGACTTGGCGGCCCGCGCGAGGCTGTCTTCCATCGCCTGAATGACCAGCTCGGGCTCGATCATCTTTTCGCGCGCCACCGCTTCGGCGGTTTGCAAAAGCTCAAGCTGGTTGGCAGAGGTAATCGCCATCGGAATTCTCCCGCTTAGTGTTTGGTGGGTTCTGGAGCGTCTTCTTCGTCGCCCTCAGAGGTTTCAATTTCATCAAAGGCTGATTCGTCGATCACGCCGCTGGCCTTCTTCTGCCGCAGCATTTCGGTGATCAGCTCGTCGGTCAGAATCAACTTGGCATCAGACAGCCATTCAAACTGCAAGCCGATGGTGACGGTGCCGGTTGGTTCTTCAATCTCGATCAGCACTTCCTCGCCCTCAACCCCAGCCAGAGTGCCTTTGAAGCGGCGGCGGCCGTCGATCAATTCGGTGGTTTCAACGCGGGTTTCCCAGCCTTTCCACATCTCAAAATCTTTAAGGCGCGTCAGCGGGCGGTCGATGCCGGGGCTGGAGACTTCCAGAATGAAGTTCTCCTCAATCGGGTCTTCCACGTCCAGCACAGCCGAAACGGCGGTGGAAATCTCACCGCAATCATCCACCTCAATCCCGCCCTCAGGACGGTCGGCCATGATTTGCAACGTGCGGGTCGCCCCACCCATCAGACGAATCCGCACCAGTTCAAAGCCCAAGCCCTCAATCACCGGAGTGACGATATCGGCCAGGCGGCGATCCATAGCGGTTTTGGCAATCAGATCAGACATGATGTTCCAAAAACAAAAAACGGGCCAACAGGCCCGCGTGTGACGATCGGTAGCTTCAGGTTTGGACCCGGAAGCAGCTGTTGCAGGGGATATAGGCCGATCCCCCGCGGTTTGCAAGCTGCATCTGGAAGCGCAACTACGCCTGCATAATCACATACAACTTGCGCACCTGCTCGATCACCCGCCATTCGCCCTTCCAGCCCAAGGGCAGCGCAATCGCATCACCCGCGCCAAGCTGCACTTTGCGGCCATCGGCGTGGGTCATCTCGATGCGGCCGGTGATGAAATGGCAGAACTCGGACGCGGCGCTGCGGTCTGCGGTAAAGCGGCCCGGCGTGCATTCCCACACGCCGATTTCCACGCGGCCATCGGCCGAGGTGAACAAGGCGACAGAGGCTTCCTGCTGATCGCCCTCAAAGCTGGTGGGTTTCGGCGCAAAGGCCTCCAGTGGTGTCTGGGCAAGCGCGTAGAAGGCGGAAAGGTCGATCATCGGGGCCTCATTTTGGCGGAAGTGTTAAGAAAGTCTTAAAATGGCAGGGTCAAGTGTTTGATTTTGAACGGTTCTATTTGGTCCCGAGTTGGGACCGGTCCCGCAGGGCATCCATCGCGGCCACCAAAGCCTCGGATATCCCCGGCTCTGACAGGGCATGGCCCGCCATCGGCACCACCTTCAACCGCGCCTTTTCCCAGCCATCCGCCAGCCTGCTGGCCGAGATAGGCGGGCAGATCATATCAAACCGCCCCTGCACGATATCCGCGCCGATATGGGCGATCTTGTGGCGGTTTTGAAGTATCCAGCCGTCGGATTCCAAGAAGGCCCCGTTGACGAAATAATGGTTCTCCAGCCGCGCAAAAGCCCGCGCATATTCCGCCGGACCCTCACCGCCGATGAAGCCTTCCGAGGACACCGAAGCCAGAGCATTCTCCCACCCCGCCCAAACCCGCGCCGCTTGCGTTTCAACGGCCAAATCACCGCCAAACAACCGCCGATGATAGGCCGCGATCAGATCGCCCCGCTCGCCCGGCGGGATCAACCCGACAAACCGCGCCCAAAGGTCGGGATAGAACGCGCCAGCCCCGCCGCCGTAGAACCAGTCCAACTCGGCCTTAGTGGCGAGGAAAACCCCGCGCAGGACCAGATGCTTGACCCGGTCGGGATGGCTGATCGCGTAGATCAGCGCCAACGTCGCGCCCCAACTGCCGCCGAACAGAATGAATTGCGGGATGCCCAGGGTCTCGCGGATCAATTCGATATCGCGGACCAGATGCCAGGTGGTGTTATCCTGAACCGAGGCGTGGGGGCGAGACCGCCCGCAGCCGCGCTGATCAAACAGGATCACCCGATAGACGGACGGGTCAAAATACCGCCGCATCGCAGGCGAGCAGCCACCCCCCGGCCCGCCGTGCAGCACCAGAACCGGCACGCCATCAGGCAGCCCGCATTGCTCGACATAAATCCGGTGGCCATCGCCCATGTCCAGCGTCCGCTGATCGAACGGCTCGACCGGCGGGTAAAGATATTCGGATGCGCGCTTTTGCCCTGATCTGTGATCCATATTCATCCTATATAGTCGGTTCAGATTGCGCCACCACCGCCCGGCGCGCAAGGAGTTCCGATGAGCCAGACCAACACGATTGACCCCGCCGAAGTCGCCAAGTTTGAAGCGATGGCCGCAGAATGGTGGGATACCGAGGGCAAGTTCAAGCCATTGCACCTGATGAACCCGTGCCGGTTAGACTACATCACCAGTCAGATAGCGGCGGAGTTTGATCGGGATTTGACCGCCCCGATGCCGTTCAAGGGGCTGCGGGTTCTGGATATTGGCTGCGGCGGCGGGCTGCTTTCCGAGCCGATGGCGCGGCTTGGGGCGGATGTGGTGGGGGCAGATGCGGCACCGCGGAATATTCCGGTGGCGCAGGTTCATGCGGCGCAATCGGGGCTGGCGATTGATTACCGCCATACCACGGCCGAAGATCTGGCGGCATCGGGCGAGCAGTTCGATGTGGTTTTGAACATGGAAGTGGTCGAGCATGTCGCCGACCCGCAGGGCTATCTGACGGCCTGCCAGCTTCTGCTGAAACCCGGCGGGCTGATGATTTGTTCTACCCTGAATCGCAACGCGAAAAGCTTTGTGATGGCGATCATCGGGGCGGAATGGGTGATGCGCTGGCTGCCGAAGGGCACGCATGACTGGGCGAAGTTCATCACGCCGGACGAGCTTTACGATCTGATCCGCAAGGCGGGGCTTGATCCGGTGGACCGCAAGGGGATGGTGTTCAACCCGATCAGTTGGAAATGGGCGACCTCGGCGCGGGATTTGTCGTGCAATTATGTGACTGCCAGTGTGAAGCGCGGCTAAAGCGGCCCCAACGCCAGTTCCAGCGTTGAGATGCAGATGTGCTTGGCGGCTTTGGGCGAGAGCAGTTTCGGCTCGATGCAACGCTCCACCCCAAGGCCATCCACCAACGCGATCAGCATTTGCGCCAGCGATTTCACATCAACCGTCAGGCCGCGCGCTGTGGCAACCTCGGCCAGCGCCGCTTCCAGATCGCGGCGATAGCGGGTGTATTGGCGGCGGTGTTCGCGTTTGAGCGCCGGGTTGTTGACGATTTCTGACCACAGGGCCAGCCAGATGTTAAGCTCCTCGCGGCTGAAAAACTCGGGCGCGAGCATGGTGTCGATGATGGCCAGCAGGCGGGGTTTCTTTGGGTTGAGTGTCTCTAGCGCGGTATGCATACGCTCATACATGGTGCGATACACCGCGACCAAAAGGCCATCTTTCGACTTGAAATGATGGGTGATCAGGCCGCGCGACACGCCAGCCTCGTTGCAGATGTTGTCGATGGTAAATTCCAGAATTCCACCGCGGGCAAGACAGGCCAGACCTGCCTGCACCAGACTGGCCGAGCGTTGCTCGGACGTCATGCGGCTGTATTTCGGCGCGGTGCTGGTCATCATGTGCCTTTGAGGTGGGCCGGGCCAGAAAGCCCGGCCCGGTTGATGTTGCCGATTGCAGCGCGGTGATCAAGCCTTGGTAAACATCACCGGGTCGGGGTGGCCATCGGCCATGATCACGGGTTTGACGGTGCTGTGATGGATGGCGATGTAAGGCTCGAAACAGATGAAGATGAAATCACCCGAGGCTTCCATCAAATCCTCCATCTTGTTGAAGATAGCTTTGCGCTTGGCTTCATCCTGTTCGGTCAGGCCTTGCTGGTAGAGCGATTCAAAGTCGGCGCTGTCGAAGAAGGCCCAGTTGTAGATGCCGATCTGATCGGGGCGGAACCAGACGAGGTTCTCGGTGGGATCAATGCCGCCCGCAAAGTTCATCAGCGCCAGTTCCAAGGATTTATAACCATCGCCTGCGGTCTTGTCGCCTGCGGCCCAATAGGCGGCGTCCTCGGTGGGCTGGATTTCGATGGTGATGCCCGCTTCGGCCATATTGGCCTGAAAGATTTGCGCAATGGCTTGGGTGGTGCTGTCGGTCAGCGCGACAAGCGTCAGGGTCAGGTCGGACACGTCAGCTTCGGCCAGCAGCGCCTTGGCCTTTTCCACATCGCGGGTCGGGATCAGGTTGGATGCGCGGGTGAAGGGGCTGGTGGGGGGAACAACGCCGGTTGAGCGGGTGGCAAGGCCGTCGTAAGCGCCGAGCAGCACGGCGTCGCTGTCATAGGCGTATTGGATGGCTTGGCGGACGCGGATGTCTTTCAGGGGTTCGGCGTTCTGATTGATCACCAGCCATGAATAGCGGGTGGATTGCGCCTCGATCAGGGTCGCGTTGGCGGGCATGGCGGCTTTGATCTGCGCGGTGGCGCTGACGGCGAGTTTGGTGAAATCGAACGCGTCAGCCTCGAAGGCCAGTTGCGCGGCCTGATCATCGGTGACGATGTAGATTTCCACGGTGGCGAAGGCAGGTTGCGGGCCTGTCCAATCGGGGTTGGCGGTGAGGGTGACTTTCTGGTTCTGCTCCCACGCGGCAAAGCGGTAGGGGCCACATTCGGCGGGGGCCTCGGTGGTGTAGCTGCCGCCGACCTTCTCGGTGGCGGCTTTGCAGATGATATTGCCGCCGTAATAGGGCAGCGCGATCACCATGAATGGGGCGAAGGCTTCTTTCAAATGGATGATGCCAGAGCGGGCGTCGGTGACCTCAACATGGTCGAGTTTTTCGAATTGGTAGGCCCAAGCGGAGTCGCTGCCTGCGATACGTTCGAACGAGAATTTGACATCCTCGGGCGTGACGGGACCGAAACCGTTCGACCATTGCAGGCCTTCGCGCAGGGTGAAGCCGATTTTGGTGGGGTCGATCCAGTCGATTTTCTCGGCACCCCAGGGCTGCCATTTGTTGCCATCGCGCATATCGCCAAGCCGGACGAGGGCGACTTGGGTGCAGCGGGGGATGATTTCATCCAGCTCGCCGATCATGTTTTTCGGGTCAAGGCATTGGAAATCGGCGGTCGCGCGGATGCGCAGGGTGTCGCCCTCGGCCGCCCAAGCGAATTTCGCGGGCAGGGTCAGGGCGGCGAGGGCTGCGCCTGCGATTTGCAGGAAACCGCGACGGTCGGTGCGCCATTGGGTCATGTTAGGGCTCCTGTGGGTTGGGCGAAGTGGCAGCGCACAAAGCGGGCGGGGCTGATTTCGCGCAAGGTGGGGGGATCGGTGCGGCAGATCGGTTGGACGTGGGGGCAGCGGCCTTGGAACACGCAGGCCTTGGGGCGGTTGAGTAGGCTGGGGATTTCACCTTTGATCGCAAGGTCTTGGCGGCGTTTTCTAGGGTCGGGCAGGGGTTCGGATGCGATCAGGCTTTGGGAATAGGGGTGCAGGGGGCGGGCGAAGGTTTCGCGGGTGGGGCCGATTTCAACGAGGCGGCCCAGATACATCACGGCAATGCGATCCGAGACGTGGCGAACCATCGCCAAGTTGTGGCTGATGATCAGGTAGCTGAGGTTGAGCCTCGTTTTCAGGTCGGTCATCAGGTTGAGGATTTCACCTTGCACCGACACATCAAGCCCCGCGGTGGGTTCATCGGCGATCACCAGTTTGGGGTTCAGCACCAGCGCGCGGGCGACGCCGACGCGGCGGGCTTGGCCACCTGACAGCTCATGCGGATAGCGGGTGGCGAAATCGGCGGGCAGGCCGACGAGGGCGAGCATGTCGGCGATTTTGGTTTTGGGGGCGGGGTGGCCGTGGATGGTCAGCGGCTCGGCCAACAGGGCGCCGATGGTCATGCGGGGGGAAAGCGAGGCGATGGCGTCTTGGAACATCATCGCGGTGGTGGCGCGCATGGCGGCGAAATCGGCTTTGGTGCTGCGCTTGGTTTGGTCGAAGTGAATTGTGCCGTAAGTGGTGGGAGTCAGGCCCAGCAGCGCGCGGGCGAGGGTGGTTTTGCCAGAACCGGATTCGCCGACGAGGCCGAGGGTTTCGCCGGGGTTCAGGGTGAAGGACACATCGGCGAAGATTTGTAGCGTGCGTTTGGCGGACAGCAGGCCGCCGCGCAGGGGCAGGTCTAGGGCGAGGTTTTGCACCGAGAGCAGGGTCATGGCTGTCCCCCGGCCTTGTGGCAGAGGGCTGATTGGGTGAGTGAGATTGGCACGCGGGGCGGTGGGGTGGCGCAGATTGCTTCGGCGAGGGGGCAGCGGGGGGCGAAGCTGCATCCTGTGGGCGGGTTGCGCAGGTCTGGCAGGCGGCCTTGGATGGTGGGCAGGATCGGGGTGGCTTGTTCGAAATGGCCGGGGTCGCAGGCGATCAGGGCGCGCGTATAGGGGTGGCGGGGGGCGTGGAACAGGTCATCGACGCGGGCTTCCTCCACCACCTCGCCCGCATACATCACATAGACGCGGTCACAGAGTTCGGCGACGACGCCGAGGTGATGGGTGATCACGAGGATCGCGCCTTGGTAGTCGCGGCGCAGATCGCGGAGGAGGTGGATGATTTGCGCCTCCATCGTCACATCAAGGGCGGTGGTGGGTTCATCGGCGACGAGGATCGTGGGGTTCATCAGCAAAGCGGCGGCGATGGCGACGCGTTGGCGCATCCCGCCGGACAGTTGGTGCGGGTAGCGGCGCAGGGTCAGGTCGGGGTCGGGCATGCCGACGCGGGACAGCAGGGCGCGGGCGCGGGCCAGTTTTTCAGCGCGGGGGATTTGCGCGGCGTGTTGGAAATCGATCAGTTGCGCGCCGATGGTCAGCACCGGGTTGAAGGCGGTCATCGGGTCTTGGAAGATCATCGCAATGTCTTGGCCGCGCAGGGCGCGCTGGGCTTCGGGCGGCAAAGTCAGGATATCCGCGCCCTTGTAGCGGACGGCTCCGCTGGTGACTTCGGCGGCTTGCGGCAGCAGGTTGATCACGCTTGCCGCAAGGGTGGATTTGCCGCAACCGCTTTCGCCGACGATGCCGATCACCTCGCCAGCACGGGCGATCAGGCTAGCCCCGCGCAGGGCGGAAAGCTTGCCTTGGTCGGTGTGGTAGGTGACGTTCAGGGCGTCGATTTCCAGCAGCGGTTCGGTCATCACGGCCTCGCCGTGGTAAAGCGGGGGTCGAGGGCATCGCGCAGGCCTTCACCGAGGAAGGTGAAGCCGAGGGTGGCGAGGACGAGGGGGGCTCCGGCGGCGATCACCAAGGTGCTGGAAGTGCGGATGGCGGTGTAGCCGTCGTAGAGGATGTTGCCCCATGACGGGGTCGGGGGTTTGACGCCGAGGTTGAGGTAGCTGAGGCCAGCCTCAAGCATGATCACCACGGGGATATCCATGGAAAGGACGATGCAGAGCGGGCCGAACACGTTGGGCAGCAGGTGCATCAGCAGGATGCGGGGCGTGCTGGCGCCGATGGCTTGCTCGGCCACGATGAAATCGGCGCTGCGCAGGGTTAGGGTTTGCGCGCGGATCAGGCGGGCGTAACCGGGGATCGAGACTAGGACGACGACGAGGATCAATGTGCCCGTGCCGGGGCCAAGCACGGTGATGATGGCGAGGGCGAACATCATCATCGGCAAGGAGTTCAGAGCGTCGAAGATCAGCACAAGGGCGGCGTCGAGCCAGCGCGGGCCATAACCTGCGATCAGGCCCAGAAGGATGCCGATGCTGCCCGCGAGGCCGATCGCGGTGAGGGCGATGGTCAGTGCGGTGCGTGCGCCGTAGATGATCCGGGAAAGTGTATCGCGGCCCAACTGATCGGTGCCAAGCCAATGCGCGAGGCTGGGGGATTGCAGCTTGGCGCGCACGTCCAGTGCAAGGGGATCGTAGGGGGCGAGGATCGGGGCGGCGACGGCCATCAGGATGAACAGGGTGACAAGCACCAGGCCCATCAGCCCCATCGGATCGCGGATCAGGGCGCGCAGGGCGCGGGTGTTAGCGGGCCAGCGCATCGCGCACCCTTGGGTCTAGCTTGGCGATCAGCAGGTCGGCGCAGGTGATCACCAGCAGGTAGAACGCGGTTGTGAACAGGACGGTGCCCATCACCACGGGGTAGTTGCGTTTGAACACCGCCCCCGTGATCAGCGTGCCGATGCCGGGGCGCGAGAATACGGTTTCGACAAACACCGCGCTGGACAGAATGCTGCCAAGGCCGACGGCGATCACCGAAATGGTCGGCACGATGGCAAGGCGCAGGGCGTAGCGGGTGACGACGCGCCGTTCGGGCAGGCCAAAGGCGCGGGCGGTGCGGATGTGGTTGGCGGCCATGATTTCGAGCATCGAGGCGCGGACCATGCGGGCAAGGTAGCCGACCCAGCCGATGCCGACGGCGATGGAGGGCAGGATTAAAGCCTTGATTTGTGAAGGGATGTCTCCGGCTTTGCCTGCGCCGATGGCGGGGAGCCATTGCAGCCAGACCGCGAAGATCAAGAGCAGGTAGATCGCGACGACGAAGGACGGCACCGAGATGAAGCTGACCGAGACAAGGCCAAGGGCGCGGTCGATGAAGGTGCCGCGATAGACGACGGCGAGGACTCCGACGGTGATGCCGAGGGTCAGCGCCCAGCTTAGGGCGACGGTGCCCAGCAGTAGGGTTTGCGGAAAGGCTTCGAGGATTTGGTCAAGGACGGGGCGTTTTGACCACACGTCGATGCCCAGATCACCCTGGGCGGCGTTGGCGAAGAAGCGCCAGATTTGCACGGCGACGGGTTGGTCAAGGCCCATACGCTCGGTCAGCATGGCTTTCAGCGCCGGGGTGGCGCGGGGGCCGAGGGCGACGCTGGCGGGGTCGCCGGGGACGAGGAAAACCATGCCATACATCGCCAGCATGACCACAAACAGGATCAGCGCCGCGAGGGCTGCGCGCTTGATGGCGTAGGTCAGCATGGGTCAGACCATGTCACGGGGGATCTCCTCATCCCATTGGCGCTCAAAAATCAGGGTGTCGGATTCGTGGATTTTCAGGGATTGCTCGACGCGGAAATGGGTAGCGGTGCAGGACATGCGGCCAGTGGAGTGGTGGTGGATGGTGTGGCCGGGGAACTGCATGGTGACTTTGTAATCGGTGAGGGTGACGGCAGAGAGTGGGTCGCCGTCGGTGATTTCATGCCGGATGATGCCGGTGGCGGTTTGGGTCTGGCTGATGTCGGGCATGGTTTTGGAGTAGGTCCAGCGCGGGAAATCCACGGTCATTTTGCCTGACAGCAGGTCGCGCGTGACGCGGCGCAGGGGTGGGTTTTCGACGGGATGATAGGTGTGCGGGGTTTGCGGCGCGCGGGTTGGGGGGCCGAAGGCGGGAAGGGTAGTGTCTTTGGGGTTTGGCGGGCGGATGGGGAGTTCCAGGTGGCTGTCGCCGAGGTGGATGGTGAGGGTGGCAAGCTCGGGCGAGGGCCAGGCGATGGGGTAGTAGGTGGTCGAGATCGACACGGCGATGCGGTGGCCTGCGGGGAAGGCGTGGGCGATATCATCCAGATCAACGGTGGCGGTGTAGGTTTGGCCGGGGGTCAGAGGCGTGGCGTGTTCGTGGCTGTCGCGGTGGGTCAGGTTCAACAGGCCAACAGTGACGCGGGTTGAGCGGCCATCGGGGGCGACATCGTTCAGCCGAACAGCGGCAAGGGCTTGGGGCTTGTCGCTGGAGAATGTCAGGTGCAGCTGCGGGGCGCCGAGGATTTCTTTGGCTTCAGGCAGCGGGGCAGAGGTGAACACCAATGAGCCGCCATCATCCTCGCGCTGATCTGTCGCCCAATCGGCGTCGTTGCCGTAGCGGCCGACTTCTCCGGCGGTCAGGCCGACCCAGAGCGGGGAGCAGATTTGGGCGGTGCCGCTGCCCGTGCCGCCGAGGATGGCGTGAGCGCCAAGCGTCAGGCGTTCGGGCTGGATGCGGGCGGAGGGCCACGCGTCTTCGGCCACCCAGCGACCGGGGCGGTCCAGATAGCAGGTCTGCGGCGGCACGTAATCCTGCATCCAGACGCGATACATCGGCTGGTCCATCAGGCAGGTGTCGATGCCCTTGGTCCAATGATCGAGCCAGCGCACCAGGTCTTGTAGCCAGCCAATGGCGGGTTCCACCGCCACATCATGCGGATAGCTGTGCGCCCATGGGCCGATCAGGCCAAGGCGCGGGCCTTGCAGGTTTGCCAGCAGGCGCGGCACGGCTTCGGAATAATTATCGGCCCAGCCGCTGATGGCATAGACCGGGATTTTGATGGCCGAGAAATCCTCGCACACCGAGCCTTGCCGCCAGTAGTCGTCGCGGCGCTGGTGATGAAGCCATTCGATGATCCACGGCTGGTTTGCCGCGATCCGCTGCATCCACATGTCGCGCCATGCGTCACCGACCACCTGAGGATCAGGCGGCAGGTCGTTGCCGGAAAACATCGTGGCGGACCAGTCGAAGTTGTCTTTCGACAAACACCCGCCGACCCAGTGAATATCGGTGGCGTAGCGGTCATCCGTCGATCCCACCGTGATCACCGATTTCAGCGCCGGGGGCTGACGCGCGGCGATTTGCAAGCCGTTGAAGCCGCCCCATGAAATGCCGATCATCGACACTTGCCCGTCGCACCACGGCTGGGCTGCCAGCCATTCAATCGCGGCCACACCGTCGCGTTGTTCCTGCTCGGTATACTCGCCGGTGATCACGCCTTCACTTTCGCCGGTGCCGCGAATGTCCAGCCGGACGCAGGCGTAACCGTGGCCCGCCACATACATATGCAGGCCTTGATCGCGGGTGCGAGTGCCGTCGCGCAGGCGGTAAGGCAGGTATTCCAGAAGGACCGGAACCGGGGCCGCGCCGCTGAGCGCGCCTTCAGGCAACCACAGCTTTGCCGCCAGCCGTGTGCCATCTGGCATCGGCACCCAGAGGGTTTCGATGACCTGAACGGGATGCGGAAATTCGGTTTGGATTTGCGGCATGGCTTCCTCTTGTTGAACGATCATGTAACAAGCATATGCCACTTGGCAACATAAATTTAAGAGCATTGACGCAGGAGGAAATGCTCCCATACTATACGATCATTCAACACAGAGGCGATGATGGACCCCACCCACGCGATCTTGTTCGAGCCTGTGAAGATCGGGCCTGTCACGGCACCGAACCGATTCTATCAGACTCCGCATGCCACTGGCTTGGGTTGGCAGCGGCCGCAGGCGGGGGCGGCTTTGCGCGGGATGAAGGCGGAAGGCGGTTGGGGTGTGGTCTGCACCGAGTATTGCTCGATCCATCCAACATCGGACGACAGCCCGCACGGATTCTTGACGCTGTGGGATGACAGCGACATTTCCGCATTGGCACTGACGGCAGAGGCGATCCACGCACATGGGTCGCTTGCGGGGATCGAGTTGTGGCACGGCGGCGCGCACGCATCGAACCGGATGACGCGGGTGCCGGGGATTGCGCCCGACGTGCAGCCCGCGATGTTCCATCTGCCGACGACAGCACGGGCGATGGATGCGAGCGATATCAAGGCGTTTCGCGGCTGGCAGCGGGATGCGGCGCTGCGGGCCAAGCGGGCCGGGTTTGACATCGTTTATGTCTATGCAGGCCACGATTATCTGCCGTTTCAGTTTCTGTCGGCGCGCAGCAACACGCGCGGCGATGCCTATGGCGGCAGTCTGGAAAATCGGGCGCGGCTGTTGCGCGAGATGATCGAGGATACCAAAGAGGCGGTGGGTGACACCTGCGCCGTGGCGCTGCGGCTGGCGGTGGACGAGTTGCACGGGCCGCGCGGCATCACCAGCGCAGGCGAGGGGAGCGAGGTGGTCGAGATGCTCGCCGAACTCCCCGACCTGTGGGATGTGAATATCGCAGGCGCGCTGGGCAATGACAGCAAATCGGCGCGCTTCAGTGCGGAGGGGTTTCAGGAACCCTATGTGGGTTTCGTGAAAAGCCTGACCAGCAAGCCGGTGGTTTCGGTGGGGCGGTTTACCTCGCCCGAAACCATGGTGGCGCAGATCAAACGTGGGGTGCAGGATTTCATCGGGGCGGCGCGGCCTTCGATTGCCGATCCGTTTCTGCCGCTGAAAATCCGCGAGGGGCGGGCGGATGAAATTCGCGAGTGCATCGGCTGCAACATCTGCCGCGCCGCGAACAATGAGGCGGTGGCGCTGCGCTGCACGCAAAACCCGACGATGGCCGAGGAATGGCGGCAGGGCTGGCATCCCGAGCGGATCACGCTGCTGCCAAAGCGGCAAAAGGTGCTGGTGGTGGGCGCTGGGCCTGCGGGGTTGGAGGCGGCGCTGAGTTTGGGGCGGCGCGGGGCCGAGGTTGCGCTGGCCGAGGCTGGGGGTGCTTTGGGCGGGCGGATTTTGCGGGAATCAACGCTGCCGGGATTGGGCACATGGATCAGGGTGCGCGACTGGCGGGCGCATATGATTGGCAAGCTGAACAATGTGCAGGTTTATCCGGGCAGCACGATGACGGCGGGCGATATTGCCGATTTTGGGGCCGATCACGTGGTGTTGGCGACGGGCTCGCGCTGGCGGCGGGATGGTGTGGGGGTGGCGGGGATGCAGCCGCTTGATCTGCCCAAGGCACTGACTCCGGACGATATTTTCGCGGGCGCAGCTGTGGAAGGCCCGGTGGTGATTTACGATGACGAGCATTATTTCATGGGCGGCGCGCTGGCTGAACGGCTGCGGGCGCTGGGCCATGAGGTGACTTATGTGACGCCACAGGCGGTGGCTTCCAGTTGGACGGTGCTGACCGACGAGCAGGATTTTGTGCAGGCGCGGCTGTTGGCGGCGGGGGTGAAGATCGTGCCGCTGCATCTGCTGGAGGCGCAGATGCCGGGCATTGTGCGGTTGGCTTGTGCCTATACCGGGCGGGTGGTGGAGCAGGCTTGCGGCACACTGATCGTGGCGACTGGGCGGGTTCCGGTGGATGACCTGCATGCGCCTCTGCTGGCGGTTGGTGTCGCCGTCACCCGCGTGGGGGATTGTTTGCAGCCGTCCTCTATCGCCGATGCGGTCTATTCCTCGCATCGCTTTGCGCGCGGGTTTGGTGCGGCGGTGGAGCCTGTGTTGCAGCGCGAAAAACCGCCATTGAGGGGATTGCTATGACAGATACCGCCCCGCGCAAACGCAGCGCAAGTCGTGGTCCGCGTGCGGCGGGCGTCTTGCATCAGATGCCGTTCGGACAGGTCTCGCGCCCCTATGCGCCGATTGAGGTGCTGTCGGCGGATCATGTCATGGCGATCCATAACTCGGCGCTGCGGGTGTTGGCCGAGATTGGCATGGCGGTGCTTGAACCCCAAGCGCGGGCGTTGTTCGCGCGGGCGGGGGCAGAGGTTTCCGGCGAGACGGTGCGGCTGGATGCGGATTTGGTGGGCAGTTTGCTGGCCTCGGTGCCGCGTAGCTTTGGGCTAGAGGCGCGCAATCCGGTGCGGAATTTGCGCTTTGGTGGGGCGGATTGCGTCTTCGCCTCGGTCGGCGGGCCGGCCTATGTGATGGACAATGACGGTGGGCGCAGGAACGGCACATTTGCCGAGATGCAGGATTATCTGAAGCTGGTGCAAAGCCTGAACGTGCTTCATCAGGCCGGTGGCAATCCGTTCGAGCCGATGGATTTGCCTGCGGATACCCGCTATCTCGACTGCTTTCATGCGCAAATCCGGCTGCTGGACAAGAACTGGCAGACCGAGACTTTGGGGCGGCAGCGCACGCTGGATGGCATCGAAATGGCGGCGATTTCGTTGGGCACGGCGCCCGAGGGGCTGCGGGGCAGGCCCTGCCTGCTGGGCATCATCAACACCAACTCGCCGTTGCAATTGGACATTCCGATGGCCGAGGGGCTGATCACCATGGCCGAATATGGTCAGGTGGTGGTGATTACGCCGTTCACTTTGGCGGGCGCGATGAGCCCGGTGACGCTGGCCGGGGCCTTGGTGATGCAGCACGCCGAGGCGATGGCGGGGATCGCCTTGACCCAGATCGTGCGAAAGGGCGTGCCGGTGATGTATGGTGGGTTTACCTCGAACGTCGATATGCGCTCGGGCGCGCCTGCGTTTGGCACGCCGGAATATACCAAGGCGGCGCAGGCCTCGGGGCAGTTGGCGCGGCTGATCGGCGTGCCGTTCCGGTCCTCGAATGTAACCGCTGCGAACGAGGTCGATGCGCAGGCGGCTTATGAGTCGCAGATGTCGCTGTGGGGCGCGATGATGGGTGGGGCGCATCTGATCGAACATGCGGCGGGGTGGCTGCATGGTGGGCTGACGGCGAGTTTTGAAAAGCTGATTGTCGATGCCGAGATGCTGCAAATGATGCAGGAATATTTCACGCCCTTGGTGGTTGATGAGGCGACCTTGGCGTTTGAGGCTATCCGCGAGGTGGGGTCGGGCGGGCATTTCTTTGGGTCAGAGCACACCATGAGCCGGTATGAGCAGGCGTTCTACACGCCGCTGTTGTCGAACTGGGATAACCACACGACTTGGCTGGGCAAGGGTGCGGTGCAATCGCGCGAGAGGGCGAATGTGATCTGGAAACAGATGCTTGCAGAATATGAACAGCCGCCGCTGGACCCTGCGATTGATGAGGCTTTGGCGGCGTTTGTGGCCAAGCGGAAGGCAGAGGGTGGCGCGCCGATGAATTAAGGCACACCGCCTGTCACCAAGAACCTAGCCGCCCCGGATCAAGTCCGGGGCGGCGTGGGGTTAGCTTTTCATCCCGTCCCAAAAGCCTTTGACCTTTGAGAAGAACGAACTGCCTTCGGGGTTGTTGTCGGTCGCCAGAGTGTCGAACTCCCGCAGGATTTCTTTCTGGCGGGCGGTCAGGTTGACGGGGGTTTCCACCGCCAACTCGATCACCATATCGCCGGACCCACCGCCACGCAGGGCGGGCATACCCTTGGCGCGCAGACGCATCTGCTTGCCGGTTTGCGCACCTGCGGGGACTTTCACCCGAGATTTGCCGCCGTCGATCGTGGGCACTTCGATCTCACCGCCCAAAGCCGCCGTGGCCAGAGTGATCGGCACGCGGCAGAAAAGGTGCACGCCGTCACGTTGGAAAATCGCGTGTTCCTTCATCTCGATGAAGATGTAAAGATCACCCGACGGCCCGCCGCGCATCCCGGCTTCGCCTTCACCAGCAAGGCGAATCCGGGTGCCAGTTTCCACCCCTGCCGGAATGTTGACCGACAACGAGCGATCCTTTTCAACCCGGCCATGCCCTGCGCAGTTCTTGCAGGGGTTTTTCACCATTTGCCCTGCACCATTACAGGTGGGGCAGGTGCGCTCAACGGTGAAGAAACCCTGCTGCGCGCGGACCTTGCCCATGCCCGAACAGGTGGGGCAGGTGACGGGTTCTGCGCCGCCCTCGGCCCCGGTGCCGTGGCAGATGTCACAGGTGACAGAGGTCGGCACGTTGATGGTTTTCTGAACGCCCGCAAATGCTTCTTCCATGCTGACGCGCAGGTTATAACGCAGGTCAGACCCACGCTGCGCGCGCGAACGCCCGCCACCGCCACGCCCGCCGGTAAAGTTGCCGAACAGGTCTTCGAACACATCCGAGAACGCGCTGGCGAAATCGCCGTTGCCACCGGCATAGCCGCCACGTTGACCGCCGCCCATGCCGCCCTCGAACGCCGCGTGACCATAGCGGTCGTAGGCGGCCTTCTTATCGGCGTCTTTCATCACCTCGTAGGCTTCGTTCAATTCCTTGAACTGGGCTTCGGCGTTGGGATTGTCAGAGTTGCGGTCGGGATGAAGCTCTTTCGCTTTCACCCGATAGGCCTTTTTCAAATCCTCGGCGGAAGCACCCTTAGAGGCACCCAGAATGTCGTAATAATCGCGCTTTGCCATTGCAAAACCCCTTCACGGGAACGCGGCAGGGCGGCCCTTGCATGGGCCGCCCTGTTTTCGTTCCTGGCGGCTTACTTCCGCTTGTTGTTCCCGAGATCCTCGAAGTCTGCGTCGATGATGTCCTCATCCACGCCACGCTGATCATCCTCATCCTTACCGTCGGCCTGGTCTGCCGAGGCTTTGTAGATCGCCTCGCCCAGTTTCATCGCGGCTTCGGTCAGGTTCTGGATGCCGCCTTTGATCTTGCCAGCGTTCTCGGTGGCCAGAGCATCCTCCAGCGCCGACATTGCCAGTTCGATCACTTCGACGGTCGAAGGATCAACCTTGTCAGAGTGTTCGGCCAACGAGCGTTTGGTCGAATGCAGCAGGCTTTCGGCCTGATTCTTCGATTCCACCAGTTCCTTACGCTCTTTATCGGCCTCGGCATTGGCTTCGGCGTCGCGGACCATTTTCTCGATATCCTCGTCGGACAGGCCGCCCGAAGCTTGGATGGTGATCGCTTGCTCTTTGTTGGTGCCTTTGTCTTTGGCTTTCACCGAGACGATACCGTTGGCGTCGATGTCAAACGTCACTTCGATCTGCGGCAGACCACGCGGTGCGGGCGGGATTTGTTCAAGGTTGAACTGGCCCAGCATCTTGTTGTCGGCAGCCATCTCACGCTCGCCCTGGAACACGCGGATCGTCACGGCGTTCTGGTTGTCTTCGGCGGTCGAGAAGACTTGGCTTTTCTTCGTCGGGATCGTGGTGTTGCGGTCGATCAGGCGGGTGAACACGCCACCGAGGGTTTCAATCCCCAAGGACAGCGGGGTCACGTCCAAGAGAACCACGTCCTTGACGTCGCCTTGCAGAACGCCGGCCTGAATGGCTGCACCGGCGGCCACAACTTCGTCCGGGTTCACGCCCTTGTGGGGCTCTTTGCCGAAGAACTTGGTGACTTCTTCCAGCACGCGCGGCATGCGGGTCATACCGCCGACCAGAACCACTTCGTCAATGTCGCCAACCGACACACCAGCGTCTTTCAACGCGGCAGCGCAGGGCTTCATCGACTTTTTGATCAGGTCATCGACCAAAGATTCCAGCTTGGCACGGGTCAGTTTCACCACCAAGTGCAGCGGCTGGCCGGTGTTTTTGTCCATCGAGATGAACGGCTGGTTGATTTCGGTCTGCTGGCTGGACGAAAGCTCGATCTTGGCCTTTTCAGCCGCTTCTTTCAGGCGTTGCAGCGCCATCTTGTCCAGCGACAGATCAACGCCATGCTCTTTCTTGAACTCATCCGCCAGGTAGTTGACGATGCGCATGTCGAAGTCTTCACCACCGAGGAAGGTGTCGCCGTTGGTGGATTTCACCTCGAACAGACCGTCGTCGATTTCCAGAATGGTGATGTCGAAGGTGCCGCCGCCAAGGTCATAAACCGCGATAGTGCGGGCTTCTTTCTTGTCCAGACCGTAGGCCAAAGCGGCTGCAGTCGGCTCGTTGATGATGCGCAGCACTTCAAGGCCAGCGATGCGGCCCGCGTCTTTGGTGGCTTGGCGCTGAGCGTCGTTGAAATAGGCCGGCACCGTGATCACGGCTTGGGTGACGGTTTCGCCCAGATACGATTCAGCAGTTTCTTTCATCTTTTGCAGGATGACAGCCGAAACCTGCGCTGGAGAATACTTCTCACCGCGCACTTCGACCCATGCATCACCGTTGCCGCCGTTGGTGATCTTGTAGGGCATGTTCTTCTGGTCTTTGACGATAACCGGATCGTCATGGCGACGCCCGATCAAACGCTTGACAGCGAAGATGGTGTTGCTGGCGTTGGTGACAGCCTGCCGCTTGGCAGCTTGGCCAACCAGACGCTCAGTTTCCGTGTATGCGACGATAGACGGCGTGGTGCGCGCGCCTTCCGAGTTTTCGATGATACGGGGCTGCGATCCATCCATGATGGCGACGCAAGAGTTGGTCGTCCCGAGGTCAATCCCAATGACTTTGGCCATAGGCTAGGTCCCTTTCCTTCGGCGATGTTGTGGCACGGAACCCAATTCGCGGCATTCCGTCCCGATCCCATGAGACCCGGAAGGGCTACCGCCCGTTCCCGGCTTCTGGGCGTATATAGGGGGGCAGATTTCACCCTGCAAGCGTTGCATGGGGGGTAAATCTGACGGAATCATCGGAAAAATGTCTAGATTGGCAATAGGCTGCGGATTCAGGGCGCCCAAGGGGCCAAACGGCAGCAGCCATGCAGGGTTTGCCCCGGTTTTTCGGGGCTTGCTTGCTGAAACAGATCAAGGCTGATGCCAAATTTCTGGTCTGACATGCCGTCAAGGCAAGCCTGCCCACGCAGCACCGCGATTGCGTTTTTGTCGTCGCTTGCGAATTGCACAACGGCGGTGGGCTGCATGGCGGTTCCCGGCCAATAGCCAAGGATATCCATCTCGGGCCCTTCTTCGTCGGGGGTATTGATATGGGCGGATTTGACGGGCGGATCAATGAACAGCGTCCAGAACGGCTCTGTCCCCGAACATTCAAGGCTATACTCTAGCGCCAACCATTCTGGCCGGTTTTGCTTGCGCAGAAACCGCAGCGACGCCCAACCAACCGTCTCTGCGTTATTGATCTGCGCCCATTTGCCATCGGGGCTCAGCGCCACAACTTCAACGCCCTTTGCGTCGGGGCGCAGGGTTGCCACAATCACACTGTTGGCATCGGCGTTGGTGCGGATGTTCAGCACATCGCTACCCGCAACCCCGGTCACATCATACAGCGCGGGCAAAACCTGCGCGGCTGCCAACCCCGGCCATATCAGGCAAAGGCACAGCCACAGCCACTTCAACGCCCGGCGCCCCAACTTGCCGAGACATGTTTGCGGGTAAAATTCTCACCCATCAGGCCGATCACGATCAGAACGAACGTCACCCAGATGGTGTAGTCGATGGAGCTGTTGTGGGGGTGATAATTCTGGAACATATGGCCGCGGGTCTGGTCAATCGAATGGAACAGCGGGTTCCAGGTGTAGTAGTGCAAACGGCTGGATGGCATCGAATTGGCCAGAAACATCTTGCCCGAAAAGATCATGTTGGCGCGGGCGTAGATCGAGGTTGCGATGCTGAAAAACTCTGGCTGCCAAGGGGTTGCGGCCTTGAAGATCATGCCCACCCCGATGCCCGAAGCCCAAGACAGCATGTAAATGCCAATCACCTGCACTGGCTCGTAAATGGTGATCGGCGTCCACAGGGTGTGATAAAAGAACAAGATCACCATCGCCGACAAGGTTTGCAGATAAAGCGCCCCCAATGCCGCCGAGGCGATCGACACAATCGTGTTCATCGGCGAATGCTTCATCATCGCCGAGGTCGGGCCATCTGACTTTGACACCGCACTCAGCGTTTTGGCGTGGGTGGCAAAATTGAACACGCCCGACATGATATATAGTACGAAATCACCCCGCAGGGCCGAACCACGCATCTGCAAAAGGTCGAACATGAACACCATGATCACCACCATCAGCACTGACTGGGTGATGCTCATCAGCAACCCGATCACCGCATTGCCGTGCTGCTTGCGCACATTGCGGACAGCGGCGTGAAAGATCAGCTCCAGCATGGCAAAGCCGCTGGTTACTTTGGTGCGTTTGACATCCGGGCGAAACATTACTGCAACCTCATGTTCGGGCGAGGCCCATTATAGCGCAGGAAATCTTGCTGTTCCCTTTGCAAGCGATGATAAAGGCGATGTCTGAATTAATCAACAACACGGCAAGGCGATGACGCGCTTGTCAGGAGAGCCTATGAACTTTGACACCTTGATCCCCGTCATCCGTCGTCTGGCACTGGAAGCGGGCGACCGTATCATGCAGGTTTATGATGGCCCCGACTTCGCGGTGAAGTCAAAATCGGATGCAAGCCCGGTGACAGAAGCCGATGAGGCTGCGGATGCGATCATCTCGGCAGGCCTGCGCGCGGCTTTCCCGGATGTGGCGCTGATCACAGAGGAACAGGCCGACAGCCACGCTTTGATAGCATCGACCTTCCTGATCGTCGATCCGTTGGACGGCACGAAGGAATTCGTGCAGCGACGTGGCGATTTTACCGTGAACATTGCTTATGTCGAAAACGGTGTGCCGCTGCGGGGCGTGGTCTATGCGCCCGCACAGGGGCGGTTGTTCTATACCCAAGCGGATGGTGCGACGGTTGAGGAAACGGGCGGCTTTGCGAAGGATACTGCTGGCCCGGTGACAAACCTTTCTGTCTCAACACCCGACAACACTGCGCTGATGGTGGTCGCGTCCAAATCGCACCGCGATGCGGCGACGGATGAATACATTGCCAAATACGCTTGCAAAGACATGAAATCGGCAGGTTCCAGCCTGAAATTCTGTCTGGTCGCAACCGGCGAGGCTGACCTTTACCCCCGCCTTGGCCGCACGATGGAGTGGGACACCGCCGCAGGTGATGCCGTGCTGCGCGGCGCGGGTGGCCATGTGGTGCGCTTTGACGATCACACCCCGCTCGCCTACGGCAAACCGGGCTGGGACAACCCGTTCTTCATCGCCTACGCCCCCGGCGTGACCTTGCAAAAATGAGTGTGCTTCTTGTCATCCCGGCGCGCTACGCCAGCCAGCGCTACCCCGGCAAGCCGTTGGTTTCGCTGAAAGGTCCGGATGGCGAGAAGACCTTGATCATGCGGTCTTGGCAGGCGGCAATGTCGGTGCGCGGTATTGATCGCGTGGTGGTGGCGACCGACGATATGCGCATCCGTGACCATGCGCAGGGCTTTGGGGCCGAGGTGGTGATGACCTCTACCGCCGCGCACAACGGCACCGAGCGGTGTGCCGAGGTGGCAGAGGCATTGCCGGGCTTTGATGTGGTGGTGAACCTGCAAGGCGACGCGCCACTGACGCCTGCGTGGTTTGTCGAGGATCTGGTGGCAGGCCTGCGTGCCGCCCCAGACGCCGATATCGCCACACCGGTGCTGCGTTGCGACGGGCGGGCGCTGAACGGCTTTCTGGCAGACCGCCGCGCGGGGCGGGTGGGGGGCACCACGGCGGTGTTCGGCGCGGGCATGCGCGGATTGTATTTCTCGAAAGAGGTGATCCCCTTTACGGGGAAAACCTATGCCGACACTCAGCCCACGCCGGTGTTCCACCATGTTGGCGTCTATGCCTACCGCCCCGCCGCTTTGCGCGCCTATCCCGGTTGGCCGGTTGGCCCCCTAGAGGCCTTGGAGGGCTTGGAGCAGTTGCGGTTTTTGGAAAACGGCCGACAAGTGCTGTGTGTCGAGGTTGACGGCAAGGGGCGGGTGTTCTGGGAGTTGAACAACCCCTCTGACGTGCCGGTGATCGAGGCCGCGCTGGCTGCGCAGACATGACGCTTGCCGCCAGCGTCATCGTCGTCAGCCGTCATCGCGCGGCGGCGCTGATGCGCTGCATCGTGGCCTTGACCCAGCAAGATCACCCGCAGTTTGAGGTGATCGTGGTGGCTGACCCAGAGGCGGTGGGACAGGTTGAAACTCTTGGCCTGCCGCTGAAATGCGTGGTGTTTGATGAGGCGAACATAAGCGCCGCCCGCAATGCCGGGCTTGGCGCCGCCGCCGCCCCGGTCGTTGCGTTCATCGACGATGATGCCGTGGCCGAACCCACGTGGCTGTCGCGGTTGGCCAAAGCGTTTGACGATACACGCGTGACCGCCAGCACTGGCTTTATCCGGGGGCGCAACGGGATTTCCTACCAATGGCAAGCCAGCGAGGTGGATCACCTCGGCCAAGATCACCCGTTGAGCGTCACCGACCCGGTGTTGCGCGCCAACACAGCGCAACGTGCCGTGAAAACCCAAGGCACCAACTGCGCTTTTCGCCGGGCCGATCTGCTGGGTATAGGTGGGTTTGATCCGGCTTACCGGTTTTATCTGGATGAGGCGGATGTGAATTTGCGCCTGCCGGGCATGACGGCGATCATCCCGGATGCGCAGGTGCATCACGGCTATCTGGCCAGCAGCAGGCGCGCTGCGAACCGCGTGCCGCTCAGCCTGCACGACATCGCGGCCAGCACCGCGATTTTCCTGCGCCGTCACGCGCCCGAAGCCAATTTTGATGAGGCCCTGAAGGCGCTGTCGCTGCGGGAATCCGCGCGTATCGCCCAACATCGTCGCGCCGGGCGGATCAATGCGGCGGCCGAGTTGGCATTACTCAGCAGCCTCACCCAAGGCTGGGCCGAGGGGTTGGCCCGCCCGCTTTCCGCCCTGCCCGCCCTTGTCACCCACCCGCCGCCGCTGCAACCGCTGCACACAGGCCCGCGCCCCGGTCGCATATTGTCTGGCCGCTTCTGGCAACGCCGCCGCCTGCTGGCCGAAGCCGCCGCAAGCCGCGATTGCATCACCACGGTGGTTTTGCTGACCCCAACCGCGCGCCCACATCGGCACAGCTTTCAGCCCGAAGGTTACTGGCTGCAAACCGGCGGCATCTTCGGGCAATCCCTCCGGCAGGGGGCACGTTTTCGGTTGATCTCTTTCCGCAAGCGGGTTGCCGAGGAAGCCGCACGGCTGGCACGCTATCGCCCGATCGCCTGAGGCTGTGCCGCCAAGCGGTTTTGCGGCAAATTTTCCCCGGAACCTTTGCGAAAAATTAGCGTTATATCGGGTAGGAACGTTGAAGCGGCCAAAGTTCAGACAGATTGCCCTGCAACTGTTTCTGTAATAAGGTCAAATCTGCTAAAATTGCTGAGCCGCGCGAGAGAATGGGCAAATGAAGATCAAAAAAGTCACCAAAGCTGTCTTTCCGGTTGCTGGTATGGGCACGCGGTTTCTGCCTGCGACCAAATCCATCCCGAAAGAGATCATGACGCTGGTGGACCGGCCCCTGATTCAATACGCGATTGATGAAGCACGCGCCGCCGGCATCAAGGAATTCATCTTCGTCACCTCGCGCGGGAAATCCGCGCTTGAGGATTACTTTGACCACTCGCCCGAGTTGGAAAATACCCTGCGCAAGGCCGGGAAAGACGATCTGTTGGAAATCCTGAAGGAAACCAACATGGATTCCGGCGCGATTGCCTATCTGCGCCAAACCCGGCCCTTGGGTCTGGGGCATGCCGTCTGGTGCGCGCGCCGCCTGATCGGGGATGAGCCTTTTGCCGTGCTGCTGCCCGATGACGTGATCGCAGCCGAGAAGCCCTGCCTTCAGCAGATGATGGAAGCTTACGAGCAAACCGGCGGCAATATGGTTGCCGCGATGGAAGTGCCGCCGCACAAGGCCTCGTCCTACGGCGTGCTGGATATTGCCGAGGATATGGGCGCTATCGTCCAGGCCAAAGGCATGGTGGAAAAGCCCAAGGCCGAGGATGCGCCGTCCAACCTTGCGGTGATCGGGCGCTACATCCTGACCCCCAAGGTGCTGAGCAACCTGAACAAAATGAAGCAGGGCGCGGGCGGTGAGATTCAGTTGACCGACGCGATTGCCGAAGAAACCAAGGCCGGCAAGGTTTATGGCTATCGCTTCCGTGGTCAGCGCTATGACTGCGGCTCGAAGGCCGGTTTCCTGCAGGCGACCGTGGCATTTGGCCTTGCGCGCCCCGATCTGCGCGAGGAATTCGGCGCTTATCTGAACGACATGATCGCGCTGCAAAAAGCGGCACAGTAACCGGTGGCCCCGGCGCGGTTGCTTGACCTGACGCGGCTGATGTCGCGCTTGGGAAAAGGGCCGATGACCGGGGTGGACCGCGTCGAATACGCTTATCTTGATCAGTTTTTGCAACTTCAGACGCCGGTTTGGGGTCTGGTGCGGACCGCTGTGGGATTTCTTCTGCTCGACCGTCCAGCGATGGTGGCATTGCGCGACGGACAGCTTGATCTGACACGAAATGACATGATCGGCCGCATCGCGTGGCGGCGTGACCCATCGCGAGGGCGGTCTGAGGCCGCTCTGCGCCGGGTCGCGGTGGCGCGCTGCACCAAACGCGGCTTGGCGCGGATGCTGCGCCGCACGCTGCCGCAGGCCAGCGTCTATTTCAACGTCGGCCACGCCAATATCGACAAGCGCAGCTTCGCCAGCCTGCGCCTGGCCGGTCTGAAAATCGCGGTTTTGGTGCATGATGTGATCCCACTCGATCACCCGCAGTTCGCCCGCCCGGATACGGTAGAGCCGTTTCGCCGCAAGATGCAGGTGGTGTCTGAGTGTGCCGATCTGGTCATCCACACCACCCAGGCGGCACGCGCGCAGACCGAAGCGCAGCTGGCGCAAATGGGTCGCGTGCCAGAGGGGGTCACCGCCAGTCTGGGCGTGCCGGTTGCCCAACCTATCGCCATCGATGCCCCGGCGCAGCCCTATTTCGTGACCCTTGGCACCATAGAGCCGCGCAAGAATCACAAGCTTCTGCTTGACCTTTGGGCGCAGATGCCAGACCCGCCGCCATTGTTGATCCTTGGCGGGCGCGGTTGGTCAAACGCCGAGGTGTTCGCGCGGCTGGATGCGCTGCCGCCTGATTCCCCCGTTCAGGAACGTGCCGGGCTGAACGATGGCCAGATCGCCTTCCTGTTGCAGGGCGCGCAGGCTTTGCTCTTTCCAAGCCATGCCGAGGGCTTTGGCATCCCCGCGCTTGAGGCCGCCGCACTGGGAACCCCGGTGATTGCGGCTAAACTGCCGGTGTTTCAAGAGCTTCTGGGGGAGTTCGCAGTTTACCTTGATGTCACGGACAGTTATTCTTGGATGGAAACAATCGACCGGCTGCGTAGGGCCTGTCGAAGCGACGGCAAGAAGATGGCACCACCAAGCTGGCGGGATCACTTCAAGCTTGTGTTAAGCAGGATGTGATAGGCCAGACTCATCGGCGGTCTGACAGGTGAAAGTGTAGTTTTGGGCGTATTCTCTCGATACATGCTGCGGCTGGCGCGAAAACGCTGGCGTATCCGCGCTTTTCGCAAGCGCCGGGAACTGCGCGGCGTTGTCGATCGCACCAATCTGATCGTGCCCGACCACATTCTGTTGTTCTCGACCCTGCGCAATGAACGCATCCGGCTGCCGTATTTTCTGCGCTACTACCGCAATCTGGGCGTCAACCATTTCATTATCGTGGACAATGACAGCGACGATGGCAGCCGCGAATATCTGCAGGCGCAGCCCGATGTGTCGCTTTGGACCACCAAGCACAGCTATAAACGGTCGCGCTTTGGCGTTGATTGGCTGAACTACCTGCAAAACAAATACGCGCACGGCCACTGGGCGCTGATTGTCGATCCTGACGAATTCTTTGTGTATCCGTTCTGCGATACCCGACCCTTGCGGGCGCTGACAGATTGGCTGGACGCCTCCTCGATCAAATCGTTTTCGGCGATGCTGCTGGATATGTATCCCAAAGGCCCGTTCGACGCCGCCCCCTATGCCGAAGACCAAGACCCGTTTGAGGTGGCACCCTATTTCGACAGTGGCAATTACATCATTCACCGCAACAAGAAATTCGGCAACCTGTGGATACAAGGCGGCCCGCGCCTGCGCATGTTCTTCCAGGATCTGCCCGAACGCGCCCCCGCGTTGAACAAAATCCCGCTGGTGAAATGGGATCGCGATTACGCCTATGTGTCGTCAACCCACATGCTGCTGCCACGCGGCTTGAACCAAGTTTACGATGAATGGGGCGGCGAAAAAGCCTCGGGTTGCCTTCTTCATGCCAAGTTTCTGGATACCTTTGCCCACAAGGCCGAGGAAGAAATGGAACGTCGCCAGCACTACGCCAACAGCCATGAATACCGCGCTTACCGCGCAGGCATCAGCACCCAGCCCGATCTGTGGTGCAAGTGGAGCGAGAAGTACATCAACTGGCGGCAGTTGGAGATTCTGGGCCTGATGTCGAAAGGCAACTGGGCATGAGCGTGGGCATCGTCATGCTGTGCCACACGGCATTTGACCGCGCGGCGCAGGTGGCGCGGCACTGGGCGGTGCGCGGCTGCCCGGTGGTGATCCATGTTGATCGCCGGGTCAAACGCAAGGCCTATGATGGTTTGGTCAAAGCCTTGGCAGACCTTGATGATATCCGCTTCTCGGGCCGTCATGCCTGCGAGTGGGGCACTTGGGGCATCGTCGCGGCCACGCAGGAAGCCAGCACCATCATGCTACGCGATTTCCCGCAGGTGCGGCATGTGTATCTTGCTTCCGGCTCTTGCCTGCCGCTGCGCCCGGTTGAGGAAATGATCGCCTATCTGGCCGAGCGTCCGCGCACCGATTTCATCGAATCCGTCACGACAGAAGATGTCGGCTGGACCATCGGCGGCTTGGATGTTGAACGCTTTACGCTGCGCTTTCCGTTCAGTTGGCGCAAGAAGCGGCGGCTGTTTGACGGCTATGTGCGCCTGCAACGCCGGCTTGGCTTTCGCCGTCGCATCCCTGCGGGCATCGTGCCCCATCTGGGCAGCCAGTGGTGGTGCCTGACCCGGCAAACCCTGTCGGCCATTCTGGAAAACCCCGAGCGGGAGGAGATCGACCGCTATTTCCGTCGTGTCTGGATACCTGATGAAAGCTATTTTCAAACGCTGGTGCGGCAGGTCTCGGCCAATGTCGAAAGCCGCTCGCTGACGCTGTCGAAGTTCGACTTTCAAGGCAAGCCGCATATCTTTTACGATGACCATCTGCAATTGCTGCGCCGGTCTGATTGCTTTGTTGCCCGTAAAATCTGGCCGCACGCCGGGCGGCTGTATAAAACCTTCTTGTCAGATGATCCCGGCGGCCAAGCTGCGGCAGAGCCGAACCCCGGCAAGATCGACCGCCTGTTTGCCAAAGCAGTGGAGCGCCGCACCAAGGGCCGCCCCGGCCTTTACATGCAGTCGCGCCATCCCAATGAAAACTGGGAAAACGGTCGCACAGCCGCGCCCTATTCGGTGTTTGAAGGCTTTGCCGACCTGTTTGACAACTTTGAGATCTGGCTTGGCAAGGCCACGGGAACCCGCGTGCATGGCCATTTGTTCGCGCCAGAGCGCATCGAATTTGCCGGCGGTGAAAAGGTTTATAACGGGGCTGTGTGCGATTCTGCGGCGATCCGCGACTATAACCCCACCTCATTTCTGACCAACCTGATCTGGAACACCCGCGGAGAGCGGCAGTGCTTTCAGTTTGGCCCAAATGACAGCCAAGTGCTTACCACCTTTATGGCAGGCGATCCGAATGCGCAAATTTCTGTGATTTCAGGGGCTTGGGCTATTCCGCTGTTCCATTCCAACACGAATTTCGGCGAGATTCGCAAGGAAGCCGCCCGGCTGCAAAAAATCGAAGCTGAGTTTTTGGGTGAGTTGCGCAAGCCATGGGTCAAGGCGCGCGTCCGCACATGGTCGCTGGCCGAATTTGTCGAAAACCCGATGGAGCCTTTGCAAACCATCGTCGATGAAATCAGCCCGCGCGCGATGCGCCGCCTGACCGAAGCGCCACGGCTGGCCGATTTGACCGGCTTTGGCCAATTCCTGCAAAACCTGCGCAATCAGGGGATGCAGCCGGTGCTGATGGGTGATTTTCCAACCGGCGATGACCCGCGCCCCTCGACCTCGCGGCGTGGCCGCCCCTATTTGGTGAAGTGATTTGGCCTCATTTACGTCTTTCGTGATCTTCGCCGAAATGCGCACCGGATCGAACTTTCTTGAGGCCAATCTGAACACGCTTGCTGGCGTCACCTGCCACGGCGAGGCGTTCAACCCCTATCTGATCGGCGGCGAGGGCAAGCAAGAGATGTTCGGCATCGACATGGCCGGGCGCGATTCCGACCCTGCCGGTTTTTTGCGGGCGATGCGGGCGCAGACCAAGGGCATGGCGGGGTTCCGCTATTTTTCCGATCACGACCCACGGGTGTTTGATCTGGTGATGGCTGACCCGGCCTGCGCCAAGATCATTCTGACCCGTAACCAGTTGGAAAGCTTCATCAGCTGGAAGATCGCAATGGAAAGCGATCAGTGGTGGCTGGCCAACACCAAGCATCTGAAAACCGTGCGCCCGCGCTTTGATCTGGCCGAGTTCAACGCGCGAATTGACCAGCTTGCACAGTTTCAGCGCAAACTGGTGCATGCGCTGCAAACCACCGGGCAAACCGCCTACTACATTGATTATGAAGACATTCGTGATCTGGATGTGCTGAACGGCCTTGCCAGCTTTCTGGGCGTGCCCGCGCGGCTAGAGGCGCTGGATTTCCGCTTCAAAAAGCAAAACCCCGAGGCGATTTCGGCCAAGGTTTCCAACCCGCTGGAAATGCAGCAAGGCTTGGCAACCGTCGATTGGTTCAATCAAAGCCACGTGCCGAACTTCGAGCCGCGCAGGCTGGCGGCAGTGGCGCAGTATATCGCGTCAGAGAACGCCGACCTGCTGTTCATGCCGATCAAATGCGGGCCGGATGCACCTGTGAAGAAATGGCTGCAAAGCTACGGCCCCTTGCTGCCCGCCTTTGATCGGCAGTCTTTGCGCAAATGGAAGGCGGCGCACCCCGGTCAGCGCAGTTTCACCGTCCTGCGCCATCCGCTTGCCCGCGCCTATACCGCGTGGTGCGATTATGCGGCGAAGGAATGGATGCCGGAATTGCGGCCATATCTGAAGCGGGTGCATAAATTTCAACTGCCGCCCAAGGGCAAAACCTTTGAAACCGTGGAAGAATTTCGCGCTGGCTTTCTGGTGTTTCTGGAACTGATCAAGCACGTTCTGGCAGGCCGCACCGAATTGCGGGTGATGCCGCAAATCGCCTCGCAAGGTGCGCTGATCCAAGGCTTTGCGCAGGTGCAAAGCCCCGATCTGCTGATCCGTGAGGACAGGCTTGCTGCTGGACTGGCGTATCTGAGTGCCGATATGGGGCTGGACGCCAAGCCTTTGACTGCCGTTACTGAAAAGCACCCCTACGCGCTGGCAGACCTTTACGGCCCCGATATCGAAGCCGCCGCACGTGAGGCTTATTGGCGCGATTACGAAGGCTTTGGCTTTCGCAACTGGGCTTAGGCCGCAACCTGCGGCGTGCGGGCTTCGGTCAGGATGGCATAAAGCTTGTCGGGGTCAGAGTTGGCGCGCAGTTTCGCGCAAATGCCGGGATCGCGCATGGTGCGCGACACTTGTGCCAGCGCCTTCAGATGCTCGACCCCGGAATCCTTTGGCGCAAACAGGCCAAACACCAGATCGACCGGCTGCCGGTCCACGCTTTCATAATCCAGCGATTTCTCCAGTCGGATGAAAACGCCGAAAATCTTCTCGATTTCCTCCAGCCGCGCGTGTGGCAAAGCGATGCCATTGCCCACCCCGGTCGGCCCAAGGCTTTCACGTTCTTGCAAGCCATCGACAACAATCGCTGACGACAGGCCATAGGCCTGAAACGTCACCTCTCCCAATTCCTGGAAGAGGCGTTTTTTGCTGGTCAGTTGGCCAAGAACCCGGACAGCCCCCGGTATCAGAAGTTTAGAAAGGTCCATCCGGCGTCTCGTCCTTCCGCAGATAATCCTGCGTTACTTGGTGTTGCGCGGGTCAATCCAGCCGATATTGCCGTCATCGCGACGATATACGACGTTCACGCCCGCATGTCCTTCATTGCGAAACACCAGAAACTTTTGACTGGTCAGTTCCAGCTGCATCACGGCCTCACCCACGGTGATCGACGGAATCTTGGCCTCCATCTCGGCAATGATGATGGGCTGCGGAACCCCGTTGTCGTCGTCTTCCGGTTCTTCGGTTGGAGCGAGGATATATGACGAGCCTTCGCCGAATTCAACCGGCACCGGACGGCTGTGGTGATGGTTGCGGATACGCCGCTTATAGCGCCGCAACTGCTTGTCCATTTTCTCGCGGCAGGATTCAAACGCCGCGTAAATCTCGGTCGCGTGGCCTTTGGCCTGGGCGTTCAGCCCGGTGGACAGATGGATCACCGATTCGCAGACAAACTCATGCGCCGACTTGGAAAAGACGATCACAGCCTCGGTCGGGCGCTGAGCATATTTCTCAACAACCTCGCCCAGTTCAGACTTTACATGGGTCTGCAAAGCCTCGCCGATGTCGATTTGTTTTCCACTGATCTGGTAGCGCATGATGCCTCCTTTAGCGCATAGGGTCATAGACTTCCGCAAGACACGGAAGGGTTGACACTCTTTGATTTACAGGACGTTAACGAACCCAATCGCCACAAGTCGCGGGGCCTTTTGGTGGCCGCTTCTGTCTGGTTGGGCAAGGCGCAATGGGCTCGCATCCTTCACATTTGGGGATGCGTGGGGGCACTTGTCAACAGGGCTGTCACGCCATTGTCAAACTTGCGCTAGATGATGCGGAAATTTTCGCCCAGATAAACCCTGCGCACCATTTCGTCTTTGACGATCTCCTCGGTGGTGCCGGTTTTCAGCACGACGCCATCGTGCAGGATGTAGGCGCGATCGACGATTTCCAGCGTTTCGCGCACGTTGTGGTCGGTGATCAGCACGCCGATGCCGCGCGATTTCAGATCATGCACAAGGTGGCGGATTTCCCCGACCGCAATCGGATCGACCCCGGCGAAGGGTTCGTCCAGCAGCAGATACTTCGGATCAGCCGCCAGACAACGGGCGATTTCGACTCGGCGGCGTTCACCCCCCGAAAGGGCCAGCGCGGGCGTGCGGCGCAGGTGGGTGATGGAAAACTCGGACAGCAGCTCTTCCAGACGCTCGCGGCGTTTGTGGTGGTCTTTCTCACGGATTTCCAGCACGGCGAGGATGTTATCCTCGACCGAGAGCCCGCGAAAGATCGACACCTCTTGCGGCAGATAGCCGATGCCCAGTTGCGCGCGGCGATACATCGGCAGGCTGGTGACATCGCGGCCATCAATCACCACCTGCCCACTTTCGGGCGTCACCAAGCCGGCAATGGTGTAAAACGTCGTGGTCTTGCCACAACCGTTCGGCCCCAGCAGCGCCACCACTTCACCGCGGTTCAGATGCAGCGACACATCGCGGATCACCGGGCGGCGTTTGTAGCTTTTGCGGATATGCCGGATCGACAGGCCAAGTTCGCTTTGGCCAAGTTCGCTTTGGCCAAGTTCACTCTGGCCAAGTTCGTTCTGGCCCGCATCGCCATCAGTAACTGTCGGATCGGGCATCACTTTTTCCCCGGCACGAAGGTGGTTTTCACCCGGCCTTCCATGCGGCCCAAGCCGGTTTTCAGATCAATCACCAACTTGCCCGCCGACATCGCGGCTTGGCCTTGGGTCAGCAGCACGTTGCCGGTCATCACCACTTCACCGCTGGCAATCGTGTAAACCGCGCTGTCTGCCTGTACGGCATCGCTTGCGTTCACCAGCAGCACCTTGCCCGTCGCATACAGGGTTTCAATGCTGGTCTTGTCGGCACCATAAGCCACCCGCACCTCATTGGCCGAAAGCTTCATCGCGCCTTGCGACACCACCACATTGCCGGAAAACACCGCCGTGCCATCGGCTTGGTTCACCGTCAGCGTATCGGCGTTCATTTCAACCTGCGCTGTCGTGTCGCCCTTCAAGCCGCCGAACGCCACTTGCGCGCCCTCGGCCAAAGCAGTCTGCGCAAGGGTCAAAACCAGCGCGGCGGAGCAAGCGATATTACGAAGCATCGGAAAATCCTGTCATCTCTGGGGCTGGTATAGCAGCCGCACCTTGCCGTTGAAAACCAGAAGATATGGCCCGGCAGCGTCCTGCTGCGAAAGCACCATGTGGTCCGCCGTCAGTTGCCCGCCGGGGCCTGTGGCGCTGATTGGCCCACGGCTTTCGACGCGGGTTTTGTCGGTCGATACGCCCAAGCCCTGCGCTTGCACGACATAGCCGTTCGCGGCGCGCAATTCAGCCCCATCGGTCAACTCAATCATCTTTTGCGCCGTATTCAACGCCACCGCCGCCGAGGTCAGCGCGGTTTTTGCGCCATCTGGTGTTTGCAGCAGCCCCTGCACCAGCTTCAAAGCGCCACCTTCTGCCGTGGGCTTGGCTTGGCCCGCCTGAATGCTAAGCGAGGCCCCGTCCGAGGTCATGCCAGCAAAGCCAGCATCCGTCATCTTGGGGTCGCTTAACCGGTCTTCGACATCGACCGAAGCATAGGGGATTGCATCCTCGGGGTTGATCTTGCGCGAGAACAAAAACAGCGTCGAGAGCAGCACCAGCGCGATCAGCGGCAACAGCACCTTCAGAACCGACACCAGCCGGGAATGCCACCTGTCGCTGCGCGGTATCGCCATCAGATCACCCCTGCGCGCAAACAGTCGTGGATATGCACGATGCCCAGCGGCTGACCGGGCTGCGCGGGATCAACCGCGAACAGGCAGGTGATCTTGCGTTCGTTCATCACCAGCACCGCCACTTCGGCCAGCGCATCGGGGGCCACGGTGCGCGGATTGCGCGTCATCACTGCGCCTGCGCTCAGGCTGAGCAGCCCGTCCATATGACGCCGCAAGTCGCCATCGGTGATGATACCGGCAAGCGCACCGGCCTCTGTCACACCCACCACGCCAAAGCCCTTCTGGCTGATCACCAGCAGCGCCTCGGTCATCGGGGCGGCAGCCTCGATCAGCGGCAGATCGGCGTGCATCAGATCGCGCACCTTCAGCAGTTTCGCCCCCAACTTGCCGCCGGGGTGGAACATGCGGAAATGTTCGGGCGTGAAAGCGCGGTGTTCCATCAAGGCCACCGCCAGCGCGTCACCCAAAGCCAGCATCATGGTGGTCGAGGTGGTGGGCACGATCCCCGTCTCGCAGGCCTCTGGCGCGTCGGGCAGCAAGATCGCCACATCCGATTGCCGCACCAACGTGCTGTCGGCTTTGGACGCCACGCCGATCAACGGAATCCCAAAACGGCGGGTGTGGGCGATGATATCAGCCAGTTCCACCGTCTCACCCGAGTTCGACAGCACCAGCGCCAAGTCACCCTTGGTCAGCATTCCCAGATCGCCGTGGCTCGCCTCGCCCGGATGCACGAAATGCGCGGGCGTGCCGGTGCTGGCCAAGGTCGCCGCGATCTTGCGCGCGACATGGCCGGATTTCCCCATGCCCGACACGATCACCCGACCCGTGGACGCCAGAATCAACTCTGCGGCCTGTGCGAACGAAGGCCCCAGATGATCGGCCAAAATCACCAGCGCATCGGCCTCGCGCTTGATCACGCGCTGGCCGGTGATCAAAAGATCAGTGGTGGAACAGGTCATTCGGCTCGTCCCATCCCAAAAGATCCAACTCGGCGCGGGTGGGCAGGAAATCAAAGCAACGCTGGGCCAGATCAAGGCGATCTTCGCGGATCAGAATGGCCTCCAACGCTTTCATCAGCCTGTGCAGATACAGCACGTCCGACGCCGCATATTCCTTCTGCGCATCCGTCAGCACCGCAGACCCCCAATCCGAGGTTTGCTGCTGCTTGGACACATCCACGCCCACCAACTCGTTCAGCAGGTATTTCAGGCCGTGGCGGTCGGTAAAGGTGCGGATCAGCTTGGCGGCGATCTTGGTGCACCAGACGGGGGCAGTCGTCACCCCAAACGCCTGCTTCATAGCGGCCACGTCAAAGCGGCCAAAGTGGAACAGCTTGATCACTGCAGGATCGGTCAGCAGCGCCTCAAGGTTCGGGGCCGATTTCTGCCCCTTCGCGATCTGCACCAGATGCGCGTTGCCATCGCCCGACGACAGTTGCACCAGACACAGCCGATCCCGCATCGGGTTCAGCCCCATGGTTTCGGTGTCGATGGCCACAACCGGGCCAAGCTTTAGCCCAGCGGGCAGGTCGTTCTGGTAAAGATGAATGGCCACGGATGCCGCCTTTGCGCAATGTATTTGGTTGCCACGGTGATAGGCGCAAAGCCCCGCAAACTCAACCAGCGCTGCGCCGATTGACAGAACTGTGCAGCCGCGGGCAATGTCGGCGCATTGAACGGTTCACAGAACCCCTTTTACCGGAGCGATAAATGCCAGTTATTTCATCAAGTGTCTCTGTATCAGCCATCAACGCCCACGCGCTGACGATTGCCGTGGCCGGCAATTACCTGATCACCGGCCCGACATATCTTGAATCAGAAAGCAGCTATGCCGTGGGCGTCAATGCAGGCATCGGCCCTGTGACCATCAATCTTGCCGGGTCGATCGTGGCAAGCCTCAGCTATTATGGCATCTACCAGCCCGGCGCGACCGATCCGTTGACGGTGAACATCCTGTCAAGCGGCAGCATTTTTGGCGGTGCAGTTGTGTTTGCCACCTCGCAACTGGCGCTGACCAATGATGGTTATCTCTATGGACAGGATTCCGGCATTGCATCAGCACCGACCGCCACAACAAACGACTCGGTGATCAACCGGGGTGAAATTTTCACCACGGCGGGCTTGGCGATTGATCTGGGCGGCGGCGCGGATGTGCTGGTCAACTCGGGGCACATCACGGGCGACGTCAACCTGGGCGTTGGCGATGACCGTTTCTATGGGGGCGGCGGCAGCGTGCTTGGCACTCTTGATCTATCGACCGGCAATGATCTGATCGACCTGCGCGGCGCGCAGATCGACGGTTCGGTCTATGGCGGTGATGGCAACGACGTATTCATCGTTGATGACGCCAGCGTCGATCTGATCGAGTATTCCGCGCAAGGCACCGATCTGGTGAAATCCACCGTCAGTTACGAATTGCGCGTGAATTTTGAGAACCTGACACTGCTGGGGGCGGGCGACATCAACGGCACGGGCAACGCGGCAGCAAACACGCTGACGGGTAACGCGGGCGATAATCGTTTGCATGGCTATACCGGCAACGACAAGGCTTACGGCGGCAGCGGCGATGACGTGATCTACGGCGACCAAGGCAATGACGTGCTTTACGGCGGCATCGGCGTGGATCTGCTTTATGGCGGCGCGGGCAACGATATTCTGCGCGGCGAGACGGGTGAAGACCGTCTCATCGGCGGCGCTGGGGCCGATACCCTGACCGGCGATGTCGGCACTGCTGGCGGCTATGACGACGTGTTCGTCTTTCAGCGCGTGGCGGACATGCCCAACGCAGGCTCGCTTGATCTGATCACCGATTTCCACATCGGCGAAGACAAGATCGACCTGTCGGCAATTGACGCCAAGGCCGGAACTTTGGCCAATGATGCCTTCAGTTTCGTGGCCAGCTTTACCAGCGTTGCGGGTCAGTTGATCAAGCAGGCAAGCGGGCTGGATACGCTGATCCTTGGCGATATCAATGGCGACGGGGTGGCAGATTTCCGCATTCTTCTCGCCGGAAACGTCGCCGTCACAGCCGCAGATTTCATCCTGTAGGCCAAGGCTGAAACGGCCCGGTATCTGGGCCGTTTCACGTCAACGCGCGCACAAGACGCGCGGCCGTTTGCAGCGCCTTGAACGCCGCGTAGCGGGCATCATGCACGGCGATGTGCCGCCCGGCGCTGGGCGCAAAGCTTTGCTTCGGGCGCGACATTGCTGCCATCGCCTGCGGGATCGAGCTATAGCGCCCAGCTGCCACCGCCGCCAGAATGGCCGATCCCAGCAGCACAGGCTCGTCCGCTTCGGTTGCCACCACCGTGATGCCCGTGCTGTCCGCCAGCACCTGCCGCACCAGATCGTGCTGCCCGGCACCGCCACTGATCATCACCCGCTGCACCTTTGCCCCGTGTGCGGCCTGCGTGTCGATGATCTGGCGCAGCCCGTAGCCAATGCCACACAGCCCCGCGACGTAAAGCTGCACAAGGCTGGTCAGGTCTTGCTCCATCCCCAAGCCAGCAATCAGCGCGCGGGCGTGGGGGTCGGCGAAGGGGGCGCGGTTGCCTAAGAATTCCGGCACCACATGCACGCCTCCGGCCAGATCAACCGCATCCGAGGGCGTGGCCGCCGCCTCCGCTGCCTGATTGGCCAGCCAGACCGCCAGTGGCAGCCCCGCAGCCTTGGCCGCAGTTTTCGCCTGCGGCTGGGCGGGATGCAGTTTCAGCAGATGATCAATCGCAGCCCCTGCCGCCGATTGCCCCCCCTCATTCAACCACATGTCCGGCAGCATCGCCGAGAAATACGGCCCCCAAACACCCGGCACGAATTGCGGCTGCGCTGTCGTGGTCATGGTGCAGGACGAGGTGCCAAACACATATGCCATGTTCTCGGTCACATCGTCGCCCATCGCGCCCACCGTGCCGACCCCGCCCGCATGGGCGTCGATCAGCCCCGCCGCAACCGGCGTGCCCGCGCGCAGGCCAAGATCAAGGGCGGCTTCTGGGGTCAAACCTTCAGCCAATGCCGTGCCGGGTTCGACCATCTCGGTGCCGATGCGGGCAAAACCCTCATCCGCCAGCACGCCCAGCCCGATCTGCTGGAAATAGCCCGCATCCCAGCGTTTTTCATGCGCGAGATAGGTCCATTTGCAGGTAACAGTGCAGGTTGAACGCGCGCGGCTGCCAGAGGCTTTCCACGTCAGGAAATCGGCCAGATCAAAGAAATCTGTCGCCGCATCAAAGATGGCGGGGCGGTTTTCGCGCAGCCATAGCAGCTTTGGCGTCTCCATTTCCGGCGAGATCACGCCGCCGACATATTTCAGCACATCATGGCCGATGGCGTTGATGCGTTCAGCCTGCGCCACCGCGCGGTGATCCATCCAGACGATGATATTGCGCGCAGGGTCGCCCGAAGGCCCCACCGCCAGCGGCGCACCGCCCGCGCCCAGCACCACCAGCGAACAGGTGGCATCAAAGCCGACGCCGCTGACCTGCGCCGGATCAACCCCCGCCGCCGCAACCGCTGCCTTCACCGATTGGCAAACCGCCTCCCAGACCTGATCCGACGATTGTTCAACCACCGAGCCCGCCTCACGCCACATCGTCACATCGGCCTTGGCCGAAGCCAGCATTGCGCCCTGGGCGTCAAACACCCCGGCGCGCGCGCTGCCGGTGCCTACGTCAATGCCGATCAGATACATGGTTTACAGGTCCACCGAGTTGGGCAGGATCACCAGATCCCGGATCGTCACATTGCGCGGGCGCGTCAGCATGAACAAGACCGCATCGGCGACTTCTTTCGGCATCATCAGGCTGCCGTTGGCCAAAGCCTCATCCATCTTGGCCTTGGGCCAATCGTCCAGCAAGGCTGTCACCACCGGGCCGGGGCACACCGCGCCGATCCTGATGCCGTGCTTGGCGATCTGCCGCCGCACGGTATGCACAAACGCCTGCACCGCGAATTTCGATGCGGTGTAAATCGGCTCCCACACCACCGGCACGATCCCGGCGATGGAGGAGGTCATGATGATATCGCCGGTCTGCCGCTCGGTCATATGCGGCAACACGGCTTGAATGGCACGGAACGAGGCGTTGATGTTCAGGTTCAGCATCCTGTCCCACACATCCGGGTCGCCCGTCACCACATCACCGCCCACATAGGCCCCGGCGTTGGCGTGAAAGATGTCCAACTGCCCGGCTTTGCTCAGGATTTGCGGCATCATCGTGGCCACACTCGCCGGGCTGGTCAGATCAATCACCAGGGGGATGGCATTAGCCCCCAGATCAGCACACAGCGCCGAAAGCTTATCCTCGGCGCGGTCGATCAGCACCACCCGTGCACCCGCATCCAGCATCGCGCGGGCACATTCCAACCCGATCCCCGAGGCCGCCCCGGTGACGGCGGCGACTTTTTCGTTCAATTCATGCGACATGATAGGTTCCTAAATTAAGCCCGGCCATGCGAGGCGCGGCTTTGGCGGGCAAGGCTGTCCACGATCACGGCGATGGCCAAAACCGCCCCGGTGATCATGTAGCGCAGGCTAGAGTTCAGGTTCAAAAGCGTCAGACCATTGGCAATCGACTGGATCACGATGATGCCCAGCAGCGCCGAAAACGCGGTGCCCCGCCCGCCGAACAGGCTGGTGCCGCCAATGACTGCCGCAGCGATAGCGTTCAGGTTGACGTCTCCGGTGCCCGCCTGCTGGCTGGACGACGCCAACCGCGCCGCCGACAGCACACCGCCCAAGGCGGCCAGCGCCGAACACAGCATAAACGCGCTGATGTAGATGCCGCGCACATTGATACCCGCGCGCCGTGCCGCTTCGGCATTGCCGCCGACGGCCTTCATCGAGCGGCCCCATTGCGTCCGGGTCAGCGCGTAATTCATCGCCAGCACCAGCGCCACGAACAGCGCAAACATCCACGGCACACCGCGACCAAGGCTCAGGTAAGCGACGATGGCTACCAGAGCCACAGTGGTCAGCGCTGCCTTGATCACCAACCCGGTGGACGACCCCGCCGACAGATTGGCCGCCCGCCGCCGTGCATTGGTCGAACGCCCGACCACCAGCATCACAATGCCCGGTATCAGCGCCAAAGTGTAAGACATCCACGCGGGCAGGATCATCAACTGGCCAAACTCGACCATTTTCGACCCATACGGCAGGTTGATCGACCCGGTGGCACCCAGCATATACAACTGCAAGCCCAGCAGCGCCAAAAGCCCCGACAGGGTGGACACGAAACTCGGCATCCCCAACCGATTGCGCAGGGTGGCATAAACCGCGCCAATCAGCGCGCCCAACGCAACGGCGGTGCCAATCGCCACGGGCAAAGGCACGCCTTGGTTGACCCAAAGCACCCCGATCATGGCCGAACCAACGCCGCTCATCGACCCGACCGACAGATCAATCTCGCCCAGCATCAGCACGCAGACGATGCCCAAAGCGATCACTCCGGTGGTCGAGCAATCGAACAGCAGGTTCACAAGGTTGTTCGGCGACAGGAAAATCGGGTTTAGCGCGGTAAACACCGTCCAGATGATCACCAGCCCCACCACCACCGGCAAAGACCCCAGATCGCCGGATTTCACCCGATCCAGAAACGCCTTGATGGTGCCGGAAAGCCCGGTGGCATGGGTTACGCGCGCATCGGCGCGGTCTAATTGCGGGCTCATAGCTGATCTCCTGCGGCTTCACGCAACCGCTCGGCGCGGCGGGATACGGCGTTGTCGGTGGCGCCGGTGATGGCGCCCACAAGTTCCTGATTGCTGGCCTCGGGCGTGAACACGCCGTTGTTGCGGCCCAAGCGCAGCACCACGATGCGGTCGGCCACGGCGCGCACGTCTTCCATGTTATGGCTGATCATGATGACGCCCAAACCTTTGTCGCGGACGCGCTCCACCAGATTCAAAACCTCGGCGGTCTGTGCAACGCCCAGCGCTGCCGTGGGTTCGTCCAGCATGATGATCTTGGGGTTCAGCAGCAGCGAGCGCGCGATCGCCACCGTCTGCCGCTGCCCACCGGAAAGCGAGGCGATGGGTTCGCGCACCGAAGGGATACGGGCGGCCAACTCATTCAGCAGCGTCCAGGCGCGAACCTCCATCGCGACTTCGTCCAGCCGCAGCGGGTTCAATTCCTGACCCAGAAAGATATTCGCCACCACGTCCAGATTTTCGCACAGCGCCAAGTCCTGAAACACCGTGGCAATGCCCAGTTGCAGCGCGGCGGAGGGGCTGGCCATCGTCACCGGCTTGCCCTGAAATTCAATCGTGCCAGATGTCGCCTGATGCACACCGGCCAACACCTTGACCAGCGTCGATTTGCCGGCACCATTGTCGCCGACCAAGGCCACGACCTCGCCCGCGCGCACATCAAGGTCGATGTCCGTCAGCGCCGAGACCGCGCCGAAATTCTTGGAAATACCGCGCAGGGAAAGCAACACCTCTCCGGGGGCTTTGCGGGTCTGGGATCGGTCCGACATGGCGGCTCCTGTAAATTCGAGAAAATCCGTCTGGGCCGGGGAGGGCGGCCCAGACGGCAGACAGGCGCTTACTTGATGCCAAGCTCCGCGCAACCAGCGGCATAGCGATCCACACACAGTTCGGCTGCGGTGTTGATGCCCTTGTCGATGATCTCGGCCTTCAGGTTTTCACGGGTCACAACTGCCGGAACGAACAGTTGCGACGGGGTGTCATACAGGCTCATCTCGGCCTTCGGGGTTTCGCCATTCAGGAACTGCACCGCGATTTGCGCCGCCGCCGCTGCCACGATTTCCGAGGGTTTCGAGATGGTGTTGTATTGATCGCCCGCAATGATCAGTTGCAGCGCCGCGATGGTCGCATCGTTGCCGGTGACCGGTGGCACCGGATCAACGCCCGCCGCCTTGAACGCCGCAACCGCACCGCCGCCGGTGCCGTCATTTGCCGCCACCACGCCGATGATATCCGCGCCAAACCGGGTGATCTGGCCCGCCGCCCATTCCTGCGCTTTTGGCGGTGCCCATTCCGGGGTGTCGAACTCGGCCAAGGTCGCATAGCCGCTGGCCGCAATCCCTTCGTGAATACCGTCCTTGATCAACCCGGCTGCCGCATCGGTGGGCGAGCCGTTGATCTGCAACACGCCGCCCTTGTCGGTGGGCAGGCCAAGCTCCTTCAGATGCGCCATCAGCGATTCCGCAATCGCCTTGCCGATGCCCTTGTTATCAAACGACACATAGTAATCGGCGGGCTTGTCCGGGATCGGGCGGTCATAGGCGATCACCTTCACGCCCTGGCTTTGCGCAAGGCTGACCATCGCGGCTGCGGCAGAGCTGTCCACCGGGTCCAGCACGATCACCTTCGCGCCTTGGGTGATGACCGAGTTGAACTGCTGCTGTTGCAGGTTCGCGTCGGCGGTGGCGTTCTGATAAATCACCGTGCAATCAGCGCACAGCTTTTTCATCTCGGCCTGAAAGCCGGGGAAATCGTGCTGCTCATAGCGGGTCGAGGCTTGGTCGGGCATCAAAAACGCCACCGTGCCAGCGGTCTGCGCGAAAGCGCCGCCGCTGATCAGGGCGGTTGACAGGGCCAAGGCACCCGTCAGATGCGAGGCGGAAAGTTTCATTGGTCGTCCTCCATGTTGACCGTTGATTAAGCCCCCGACAGCGCAGGTCAGCACTGCCGGGGTGTTCGGCTACCATCGGGCAAAGCGGTGCCATGCGGGGGCAGTAGGGTTCTGCCACCGGGCCTTTGCCGTCCGTATCGCCGGATCTTCGCCACCGACCGCGCCCAAGGCTTCCTCCTGCCTTGGGTCTGGCCTGTGGCCGAATGGGTTCAGGCCGCGAGGGCCGTCTTTTGGTTTTCCGCCAGCAGGTCGCGGAAGCGCGAAGGCGTCATGCCCTTTTGCACCTGAAACTGCCGGTTGAAGTTGGATATGTTGTTGAAACCAGACGAGAAACACACGTCAGTGATTTTCATCTCATCGCGGCCCATCAGCAACTGACAGGCCAGATTGATCCGCAAGCGATTGACGTATTTCACCAGCGCCTGCCCGGTGTGCCTCCGAAAGCTGCGCGAAAAGGCTGAAGGCGACAGCCCCGCAATCGCCGCCAGATCGGTTTCGGTGAAGGGTTCGGTCAGGTTGGCGTTGATATAGGCCAGCGCCTCATTGATGCCGGTGGACATGAAGCCAGAAGGGTCGGGCAGATAGCTGGCAGAGGTCAGCGTGGTGGCCTCGGCCCGCGACAGCACGCCCAGCAGGCCAAGAAACACCTCAATCCGCCGGATACCCTGCGCCGTCACCAACTCGGCCAGCAACGGTGCAGCCAGATCGGCGGTGGCAGCACTGAACAACACGCCGCGACGGCTGGCCTCCAGCATCGCCTGACAAGCCGACAGCTCTGGCAGCAACGCCATCGCATCGCCGATGAATTCTTCGGTGAACTGCAAGACCCGGCCGCGCAACGGCACGCTTTCGCCATCCGCCAGATCGCTGACCCAGTTGTGCGGCAGGTTCGGCCCGGTCAGCACCAGATTGCCGGGTTCAAAATTGCCGATGAAATCGCCGACAAAGTAGTGGCCCGATGTCGCCACCACATGATGAATTTCGTATTCCGGGTGAAAGTGCCAGCGCACCGTATGATACGGATAGCCATGCGCCCAAGCCTTGAAAGATTCCGAGCGCCCAATCTGGACGACCTCTAGATCCGGTTTCATCCGCGTCTCCTCCCTTCCGCAAGTCCATGGCTCTGGGCCGTGGTGTTTGCGTCGCAGCGCCCGGCTGGTTTCACCTTGGCACAATCGAAAGGTAACAGGGCACGGCGGGCCAGACTACTACAGCACCGCGCAAATTCTGATATTTTTTTGCCGTTTTGTCCGCATTATTGGCGGAATATGGTAAGAAGCCATGACCTGTCGCCACCAAATTCGCGCCCCGGAATCACCGGCACTTTCCTAAGGCACCCGCGCCAATCCCGCCTTCACCCGCCGCAGGGGAATCGAGGATTCAATCGACGCCACGCCGCGCACCTTGGTCAATCGCCCCACCAGAAACCGCTCAAACTCCGGCAGACCCGAGGTTGCCACCCGCAGCAGATAATCGCGATTGCCCGTCATCAGCCAGCAATCCACAACCTCGGGGAAGCCCGCAACCGCCGCTTCAAACGTCGCCAAAGCCTCATCCACCTGCTTGTCCAACTGCACCGAAACGAACACCGACACGCCATAGCCCAGCGCCGCCTCGTCAATCAGTGCCGCATAGCCGGTGATGATCTGCGCCTGCTCCAACAGCCGCAACCGCCGCGCGACGGGCGAGGGGCTAAGCCCTACCTGCGCACTCAGATCGTTGATCGTCAGGCGGCCATCCTTCTGCAACACCCGCAGAATCTCGGTATCAAAGGCATCAAGATTGGCTGACATCGCCACGATCTCCATCTTTCACGCAGATTTTCCTCAACTATCAACTCTACTTTGCCTGAGATAGCCGGGATTCACCCCAAGTTTGGCGATATACCAAAGATAACTGCGCCAGTCCGAGGGAATCCACCGCAATGCCGCATCTGAAAACCATCGAGCAACGGCTGCTGTGGCTGTCGCATTGGATGATCCACCACGCCAACCATATCCGCCCGAAAGTCGATGCGATCAAAATCGGCGGCCATCAGGCCTCAAGCGCCTCGATGGTGTCGATCATGACGGCACTGTATTTTGCAGCCCTGCGGCCCCAAGATCGGGTGGCGGTGAAACCCCACGCCGCGCCGATCTTCCACGCCATGCAGTATCTGATGGGCAATCTACCGCTGGAAAAGCTGCAGAACTTTCGTGGCTATCATGGCGTGCAAAGCTATCCCAGCCGCACCAAAGACGGCGATGACGTTGATTTTTCAACGGGTTCGGTGGGCTTGGGGGTGGCGATCACTTCGTTTGCCTCGATCGTGCAGGATTACATCGCAGCGAAAACCTGGGGGCAGGGCCTGCCCTTGGGCCGCATGGTCGCGCTGGTGGGCGATGCCGAACTTGACGAAGGCAATATCTACGAATGCCTGCAAGAAGGCTGGAAACACGATCTGCGCAACACTTGGTGGATCATCGACTATAACCGCCAGTCGCTCGACGGTATCGTGCGCGAGGGTCTGTTCGAGCGTATTGAAAAGATTTTTCAAGCCTTCAGTTGGCAGGTGATCCGCATCAAATACGGCGCCCTGCAACGCGCCGCCTTCGCCGAGCCGGGTGGCGAGGCCCTGCGCAATTGGATCGACGCCTGCCCGAACCAACTTTACGCAGCGCTGACGTTCCAAGGCGGCGCGATCTGGCGGCAGCATCTGCTGGATGATCTGGGCGACCAAGGCGAGGTCAGCGCCCTGATCGCGCGGCGCAGCGATGCCGAACTGGCCGAACTGATGGAAAACCTCGGTGGCAACTGTGTGCAGACCATGGCCGAAACCTTTGCCGCCGTCACCGACGACCGCCCCACCTGCTTTCTCGCCTATACGATCAAAGGCTGGGGCACGCCGATTGCGGGCCACAAAGACAACCACGGCGGCCTGATGACCAAGGCGCAAATGGCCGAATGGCACGCGCATATGGGGGTTCCCGCAGGGCAGGAGTGGGAACCCTTCGCCACCGTCACCGACCCCAAAGCCCTGCAAACCTTCCTATCCAAAGCCCCCTTTTTCGCCAAAGGCCCGCGCCAATTCACCGACGCCATCCTACCCGTGCCGCAAATCTCGGCCGCTTCAGACCGCGACATGTCCACCCAAATGGGCTTTGGCAAAATCCTCGACGATCTGGCGAAAGCTGACAGCGATCTCGCCGCCCGCATCGTCACCGCCTCGCCCGATGTGACAGGCACGACCAACCTTGGCCCATGGGTCAACCGCCGCAAACTGTTCGCCCGCACCGCCCAAGCCGACACCTTTCAGGATCAGAAAATCCCCTCCACCGCGAAATGGGATTTCACCCCCGCAGGCCAGCATATCGAACTGGGCATCGCCGAGATGAACCTGTTCCTGCTGCTGGGTGCCGCTGGCCTGTCGCACGCCCTGTTCGGCAAACGGCTGATCCCGATTGGCACAGTTTATGATCCCTTCGTCGCCCGCGGCCTCGATGCGCTGAACTACGCCTGCTACCAGGACGCCCGCTTTATCATCGTCGGCACGCCCTCCGGCGTCACCCTCGCCCCCGAAGGCGGCGCGCATCAATCCATCGCCGCCCCCCTGATCGGCATGGCGCAAGACGGCCTCGCCGCCTTCGAGCCTGCCTTTGTCGATGAACTGGCCGTCATCATGGCCTGGGCCTTCGACTACCTGCAACGCGACGGCACCGGCGACCCGGATGAGCGCACATGGCTGCGCGATGAAACCGGCGGTGCGGTCTATCTTCGTCTGTCCACCAACCCCATCGAGCAACCGGGACCGCGCGCCGATCAAGCCTTCCGCCAAGGTGCCATCGACGGCGGCTATTGGCTGCGCCCACCGGGGCCGAACTGCGATGTGGTGATCGCCTATCAAGGCGTCATCGCGCCAGAGGCGATCAAAGCCGCTGGCCTGCTCGCCGAAACCCGCCGCGATGTGGGCGTGCTGGCCGTCACCTCGGCGGATCGGCTGAACGCAGGCTGGACAGCCGCCCAACGCGCCCGCGCCCGTGGCAATCCCGCAGCCATCTCGCACATCGAACGCCTGCTCAATCCCCTCCCCGCCCATTGCACCCTGCTGACGGTGATCGACGGCCACCCGGCCACCCTCGCATGGCTCGGCGGTGTGCGCGGCCATCGCACCATCCCGCTGGGGGTCGAGCATTTCGGCCAGACCGGCACTATCGGCGACCTCTACCGCCATTTCGGCATCGACGCCGCCAGCATGGTGGAACGCATTGCAGGCCTAACCCCCGGCGCGCGCCCTGCGGGCCACTAGCCCGCCGCACCGTCCTGCTTCAAGATAACCATCGTCGTGGTTTCGGCCACGGCGGGGATAGATTGCAGCACGTCGCGAATGAATATCCCCAACGCCTCGATATCGCGCACCCATATCCGCAGCATGTAATCCAGATTGCCCGTCACCAGCAGACATTCGGTAATCTCGGGATGCCGCGCCACCGCCGACAAAAACTCGCGCGTCCCCTCTGGCCCATGCCGCGCAAGGCGCACCGACACCAGCACACACACATTCAACCCCAACGCCCGCCGATCAATCTGCGCTACATAGCCGGTGATCACCCCGGCCTCCTCCATCCGCTTCACCCGCCGCCCGCACGGTGTTGGCGACAGCCCCACCCGATCCGCCAGATCCAGCATCGAAATCCGCCCATCCCGCCGCAGCACGTCCAGAATCCGGTGATCCATCGAGTCGAGATCAGGCATAGTGAGATTCCCTAAACATTGGCGGTTCCAGAGTGAAAACCTGCATCACACCAGCAAAATCCGCAAGTATTTGCAGACCTTCACCCGCAATCCTGTCCTAATCTTTCCGCCAAACCCCTTAACACCGGATCGCATATGCCCGCTTACATCGTCTGCACCATGACCATCCACGATCCCGAAACCTACCGCAAATATACCGCGCTGACCCCCGCCACGCTGGCGCGCTATGGCGGCAAGTTCCTGACACGCGGCGAGCCTATCGTCTCGCTGGAAGGCCCCGCCTTCACCCACCGCCAAGTGCTGCTGGAGTTCCCCGACACCGCCACCGCACAGGCTTGGTATAACGACGCCGATTATCAAAGCGCCTCGGCCTTCCGCCGTCTGGCGTCCAAGGGCCAGATGTATCTGCAAGCGGGCAGCGAAAGCGCCACCGCGCCCGATCCGAAGGTGTAGCATGGATCTGCAACTGACAGGCAAGACGGCGCTGGTGTTCGGCGGCTCGCGCGGCTTGGGCCGTGCCATCGCCACCGAACTGGTGGCCGAAGGCGCGCGCGTGGTGATCGTGGCGCGCGACGCTACCCGAGTGCAGCGCGTGGCGGCTGAAATCGGCGGCCTCCCCCTGCCGGGTGATCTGGCCATCCCCGGCGCGGGTGCTGCCTTGGTGCGGGCCGCCACCGATCTGCTGGGCGCAGCCCCCGACATCCTTGTCACCAACAGCGGTGGCCCGCCCACCGGCAGCTTTGCCGCCACCGATTCCGCCGCTTGGCAAACCGGGTTTCAGGCGCTGTGGCTGGCGGCGGTGGACGCCATTCAAGCGGCCTTGCCCGCAATGCAAGCCAGAGGCTGGGGCCGTATCCTTGCCGTCACCTCGATTGCCGCGAAAGAACCGCAGCCGGGTCTGGTAATCTCCAACGCCCTGCGCGCGGGGCTTCTGGGGATGCTCAACACCCTGTCGCGTGAAGTGGCGGGGCAGGGCATCACCGTCAACGCCCTGCTGCCCGGTTACACCAACACCGACCGGATGGCCGAACTCGGCGTCGATAATGCCACGATGGGGCCGAAAATCCCCGCAGGCCGTCTGGGAGAGCCCGCCGAGTTTGCCGCCCTCGCGGCTTTCCTCGCCTCGGGGCGTGCGTCCTATATCACTGGCCAAGCCATCGCCGTGGATGGGGGCCTGTTGCATGGCATCTGAAGCACCGCCACGCCCGGCCTTTGCCAAATGGCTGGGCAACACCAATGACGTGACGCAGATTTTCCTGTCGGCAGGCCAAATCCCCGGCCTGATCAACATGGCGGGCGGCCTGCCCGATCCGCAAACCTGGCCGATCACCGCGCTTTCCGATCTGGCGGCAAAGGCCATCACCGACCACCCCACCGATGCCCTCGCCTATGCCCCGATTGAAGGCCTGCCCGCCCTGCGCGACCTGATCGCCGCCCGCTTCGACGCCCCCGGCCTGCATCTGACCCGCGAAAATGTGCTGATCACCTCGGGCGGGATGCAGGGCCTTGATCTGATCGGCAAAGTGCTGCTGGAGGAAGGCAGCCTCATCGCCGCCCAAACCCCGGCTTACTTAGGCGCTTTGGACGCTTGGCGCCCCCGCCGCCCCAGCTACCGCCCGATGCAGCTAGAGGCGAACGATTTCACCGCCGCCACCGCCCTGCAAGGCGCGCAATTCGCCTATATCGTGCCGAATTTCTCGAACCCCACCGGGCGCTTGGTGCCATTGCAAGACCGCCAAGCCCTCGTCGCCGCCGCCCAAACTACGGGCACTTGGCTGGTCGAGGATGACCCCTACGGCACCCTCTACTACGACAGCCAACCGCTGCCCCGAATGCTGACCCTTGCCGCCACTGGCACGCCTTACAACGGCCCGGTGATCTACCTCGGCACCCTGTCGAAAGAACTCGCCCCCGGCTTCCGCGTCGGCTGGGTGATCGCAGCACCCCAGATGATCCAAGCGCTTGTGCTGGCCAAACAAGGCTCGGACATGTCCACCTCCGGCCTTGGTCAGCGCATCACGCTGGACGCGTTCGCCTCTGGCCTGACCGACAGCGTCCTGCCCAACATCCTCAGCCTCTACCGCGATCGCCGCGATGCGCTTTGCGCCGCGATGCAGACCCATCTGTCCGACCTGTTCGATTGGCAAACCCCCTCCGGCGGCATGTTCGTCTGGGCCACCGCCCGCGATCCCGACTTGAACACCGACCATCTGCTGCGCGCGGCCCTCGCGCATGGCACCTGCATCACGCCTTCCAGCGTGTTCGACCCCACAGGTCAAAACCGTCGCGCCATCCGCATCAACTTCACCTTCAACGATCCGGAAAAATTAACCGAAGGCATCCGCAGGCTGGCCACCGCCACCCGCGCCTGCCTTGCCCAAGCCGCCTGACCCAAACCTGAAACATGAAAGGGACTGCCATGCACCTCAAGACGTTTCTGCCGCTTGCCCCGCTGTTTGCCCTAGCGCTGGGCACCGCCGCCCAAGCCGAAGACCCCGGCCTGTGGAAGGTCTATAACGATACCTTCAAATCCGCCAAATATGTCGATCTGACCCATACCATCACCCCGGATATTCCGGTTTGGGCAGGCTTTGGTGGCCCAACCTTCGCGCCCGCCACCGCTGGCGTCACGATGGAGGGTTATGTCGCCAAGGGTGATGCCTTCACCTATGAAAAACATGGCTTCGAGGCCACAAACTACATTCTGCGCACCGATCAGCTTGGCACCCAGTTAGACCCACCGGCGCATTGGGCCCCCGAATATCCGGCGATTGACGAGCTGCCCGCCACCTACACCCTGCGCCCGTTGGTGGTGATCAACATAGAGCCGCAGGTCGAAAAAGACTTTGGCTATGCGCTGAAAGTCTCGGATATCGAAGCGTTCGAGGCTGAATACGGCCGTATCCCCGAAGGCTCGGTGGTGATGGTGCGCTCGGGCTGGTCAAAAGGGTGGCCCGACAAGGAATTTGCGGCCCGCGCGCCGTTCCCCGGTGTCAGCCTTGATGCGCTGAAGTTCCTGCATCTGGAACGCAAGATCCTGTTCCACGGTCACGAGCCTTTGGACACCGACGCCACGCCCACGCTGGAAGGCGAATATTGGCTGATGCACAACGGTTTTGCGCAGGCCGAAGGCGTGGCGAACCTTGATCAAGTGCCGCCCGTCGGTGCACTGGTGGCCATCGGTTTCCCGAAATTCGGCGGCGGCTTGGGTGGCTATGCCCGCTTCATCGCCATCTGTCCGCCGGATTGGAAATTCGGCGTCTCGGTCGGCGAAGTCGCCGAAGCGCCGCTGCCCAAATCCGACAAGCCGCTGGCCTTTGACGAGAAACTTGGGATGCGCGTGCGGCAATAACATACTGGCCAGCCGCGCACAGCGGCAACACTCAGGCCAGCCGCGCACAGCGGCGGCTGGCCCACCTGCCACCGCGCGCCATTGACCGTCGCGCCTTTGGACAGAACGCGGCGGTGCGAACCGACGCGTTTTCAGCCAACCGTCAGATCAGCAGCATGCCAGCCGTCAGGTCTGCCGCGTCAATACCGCTAAGCAAAACCGTGTCGCCACCATGCGAAAACACCGCACCGCCAGCCGTTTGCGAAAACGCCGCCAGTGCTGCGGCCGCATCGGCGAAATGCAGACTGCGCAAGTTCAAAACGTCTTGGCTGATGTCGAAATCCGTGATGCGGTCGGCGCCCGCGCCCGGCTGAAACACAAAGCTATCGCCGTCAGCGCCCCCCGTCATCACATCATTGCCCGCGCCACCGATCAGCGTGTCACGCCCGACGCCGCCCGACAGCCTGTCCTGAGCGCATCGCCGCCAGTGAGGGCGACGAGCAGATCTTGACGGCATACCTTGGGCACGCGCTAAGGCAGTTCAGCCATGCTGAGCCGGAACGCTGCGAACGCATCCTGACTTTGGCTAAGAACCGGCTCACCGAGTTTTCCGACAAAGACGGTTCAAAGGACCGCCTGCAGGAATGTCTCGGCGGATGGGCCGCGCAACTGCAGGCTGGGCAAGATCGGTCGATGGGCCGCGCTTGGATCGAGGAATGGGCCGCCGACCCCCAGCGCTTCCAAGGTGCGCTGAACGCGTACAGTTCCTTCCTGCGTGGCACATTCTTCCGCCGCTACGCGGCTGATGCTGAGCAAGGCGACCGGGCCATGTGTGAGCGCGCACAGGATGGGCTCAAAGCTATACTCGGGTCGGCGCTTGCGATATCGGCCAAAGAGCACACAGTCCTGTTGTCAACTGCCACGCACGAGGAGAAGAAGGCTGCAGGAGCGCGCTACCGGGCCGCCGAGCACGTGATCCATCACGCCATGAACCAACTCTACTTCGGTGCTGGCGCGCGGGCAGAGGACCGGGACGATGGGCCGGGCCTGAACAACCCTAACACCAAATCGCGCTTCCTCACAGACTATGCGGCGATCCTCGGACTCATACAGCAGTCTCGCGAGCCTGCGACTCTTCATTGCCTGATCGAACTCTACGAGTATCTGATCCCGGGCGACCCGGAAGCGGTGTTCACGGCGATCCACGCGATGCTCACCGGGGTGGGCGCCGAGGAAGGTTATCAATACGAGGACCTTGGCAACTCCGCCGTCGTGAAGGTCGTGAAGCGCTACATCGCAGACCATCGAGGCATTTTCGAAGATTCAAAGCGGCGTGCGATGCTGGTCGAGATCCTGCAGTTGTTCTCGGAGGTCGGATGGACTGACGCCTTACGGCTACTATATGATCTGCCAGACATTCTTCGGTAGCAATCGGCCAGAAGACGAAATCGGCACCTAAAAGAGACTGCTATGTGAATAGTGAATAGATGGGGTGGTTGCCGTCCGCCCCCCTATCGGCAGGCTGCATCTGTGCGATGCTTGTCCTGCAGCACATTCAGTGGAGGACGGTCTTCTGTGGTTGCCGTCCTCGAAGCAAGAGGATTTTGACGTCTGGGTCGGATCGAGTGCGGTCTTCTGTCAGGCCTTGTATTGCGGCTTTCTCGAAGGCCGCGGGCCGATATGGAGATCAGCATGATTAGGTCCAAATCTATTCAGCGAGCTGCAGGGCTCGTAGCCCCTAACTGGTTTTCCCAATCCTGATCTATTCGATCATTTCCCATATAGTCAGCGTCTTCTCACTCCGTCTTACCTTCTACACAGATAAACGGCTCAACGACGTTGAAAAAGCGACCGTGGGTTCCGGTGCGGATGAGGGCGCGTGCAACGGCGATGGCGAGGCGGGTTTTGCCGGTGCCGGTCCCGCCGATCAGGACCACGTTGCGCTGATCTGCGACGAAGTTGCCAGAAGCCAGTTCGCGGAGCAGTCCCTCATTCACGGGCGTGCCGACGAAGTCGAATTCCTCGATACCCTTGGCCAGAGGTAGCGTGCCACGCGCCGCGGCTCGAAAACGCGATACGCGACGATTGTCTCAAATCTTAGGCCTGTTTGTTTCCAGCGTGGGAAAACAAATCAACTTCACGTTAATGCTGCCTTTACCAGATTAGTCCGACAGTTGTGTCTCAACTGTGAGGTGAACCTATGATTGAAGACCTGAAAGCCGAAGCTTTGATATGCTTTTGCCTAGCGTCGTTGGCGCAATACGAGGGCCGCTATGATGAATGCGAACGCCTCACAAAACGGGCGGCCGAGAACTTAGTTTCTACGTGCTCCACACGCATTATCCGCAATCTGAGTGAAGCAGACACGCTGTTTACCTAATTGGACATCGGAGACTTTGCGTTTGGCAAAACGGCAGACGACGGGCGCGATTTGGTGCGAGATATCTGTCGATGCGTCGCGGGCAAGAACATTTGATTTATGGCAATCATGATCTGGAGTGTGTCAAGGTATTGGCTGGGAGAGCATCGACGGCTTCAGAGAAATCAAGATTAAACGTCGGAGGGTGTCGCGTTCTCATTGCCAGATGTCGAATTTTCCGGGCAACGAGCATGGCGCAATCCAAATGTTCGGTCGTCTTCACCAGAATTGGTGCGGATTGCGCAACATCGTGAGCGTTCGAGTAGATTACTTCGATTTCCGCCGTGCGACTTTGCGCGAAGTGTTGGATCAGGCCAGTGCACGACCGTTAAATGCTCACTGGGATCAGGTGCAGCCAAACGTGTCGCTGAATGACCCATCAATTTCTCGGCGTTGAGGCCGCGAGGGGCTAATTGTGAGGTTACGATGACCTCGCAGATGCCTCATTAAGGACCGTTAACGGATCATTAACAAATCTGGTGCATGGTTCCAACAGGAGCCAGAAACCATGTTTGCATTTGATATCTTCATGCGGTGGTTTGATGTGGTTGCCCAAATGACTGCACTGTCTGTCATGTTGGGGCCGATGATGAAGTTTGTCCGGAGCGGTCGACTGACAAGATTGGTTCTGGGTGGAGCCTGTGGTGGCTTCGCCAGTATGGAAATGCTTCAGCCACTCGTAGCCACACCAGGTGTAATCCTTGACCTTCGGACCTTGCCCGTGGCGATAGCCGCAGGCTTCTTGGGCCGCAGCGGTGGCATCGCTTGCTTGGTTGTCGCGATTACCACTCGCATGTCAATTGCTGGCGTCGGATCTTACGCAGGTGTGGCAGGCCTGATCGTGGTGGGCGTCGCCAGTTTGCTTTGGGGATGGCGTTGCGGGGTAGAGGGGAAGCATTCATTCCAGCAGCTGATGCTTCTGGGGGTAGTTCCGAGCCTCAGTCTTCCGTTTTTTCTCATGCTCCCAGGCGAGATTGGCTGGAGCCTGCTAAAGGCAACTTTGCCCATATACTTTCCTCTGAACTTGGCTGGGGTGTTGCTGGTTGGCTGGGTCATCGACCGAGAACGCATTCTCTTGTTGCAACACAAAAAGCTCGAGATTGAATCTCGGACTGACCACCTCACTGGGATGCTAAATCGTCGGGGCTTGGAAAGAGAATTAGAGAAAATACTGCCGAGTGGCGTGGTAACTGAGTTGATCCTCGTTGATTTTGATCGATTCAAGTCAATCAACGACAAATACGGCCACGCGGCGGGTGACGTCGTGCTGGCTACTGTGGCTCGTGTGATAAGGAGCGAAGCAGGCCCGCAGGCGCTAATTGCGAGGTTGGGTGGCGACGAGTTTGCCGTCATCAAGCTCGCCGATTCCGGGAACAAATATGCCGATCTCGCCGACCGCCTGGTTACCATGGTCCGGTCAACGCCCATCACTCTTCCCTGTGGGACTTCCATCAGCGCATCGATCAGCATCGGCAAGGCGGAATGGATCAGTGGAGAGTCCTTGCACAGCTTGCTTATGAGGGCGGACCGATCCTTGTACAAAGCTAAAGCTCCAGCAAAAGCGTTGAGAAGCATCACAAAATCCCCCACCGCCACCTGACAAGTGTGCACAAAGCCCAACGTGCCGAAGCACTGCAAATGCTCCATATGTGCTCTGTTCGCTGCTCTTAAGCGAAATTTTAGCTAAGCGCACGACGGTTAGAAGTGGCAGTTCTTGGGAAACTCCATTGAGTTGCCGAGCCGAGGCCAGAATTTACTCGCATTAACAGAGTGCTCAGCGTAGTGTTGACGAACCGGCAATAGACGTTCGTGGCCCATACCCGTCTGTTAGCCCCTTAGCAAAAGATTGATCCTAGGTTTGCCGGAAGCAGGCATTTATGCGGTGTTGCAGCAAAGTTGCATAGATAGTGGCTATAGCATCAACAACTGCAAATAAACTCAGTCCAGAGTGAGAGAGTTATCAATTTAGGAACGTTGCGCGGCATCGTCTTGCCTCTGATAAGCTGACCTCTGGTTGTGCAGCGGTGTCTCTACGACTGGCTCAGCGAAAATATTCTGTTGAATTGTTTTTTATTTGTGTTCAACCTAGAGGTGTCGCTTAAGGGCTCACACCTTTTATGAAGACACTTTGCGATCGGTGACTTTCGGTCACTAAAGTTTGTTAAGACTGTGCCACCTAGCGCCGGGGAGTGCTGGTTTTATGAAAGCTTCAAACTCTAGCTTTGTTTCTCGACACAAGGCCAAAATTAGTGGTAGCAACGGACCGACTTTGCTTTTCGCGCATGGATTTGGCTGCGATCAATCGGTCTGGCGGAGCATTCTGCCTTCCTTCGAAGAACAGTACCGTGTCGTCGTATTTGACCATGCCGGAGCCGGTGGAAGCGATCGCAGCGCTTATGATTCGTATCGGCATTCCTCCTTAGCTGGCTATGCGGAGGACGTCATTGCTCTGTGCGAAGAACTGATGTCAGATCGCGTTGTTATGATCGGTCACTCGGTCAGCAGCATGATCGGGGCGCTGGCAGCAATCCAGCGGCCCGACCTGTTCAGTCATCTTCTGATGATCGGTCCCTCGGCCTGCTACGTGAATGACGGCGACTATCTAGGGGGATTTGATCGGCCAGAACTCGAGCAGTTTCTCGACCTGCTTGAAGCCAATTTCCAAGGATGGGGGACAGCACTCGCTATGTTATCCATGGGCAACAGAGAAAGACCTGAACTCGCTGATGCCCTGCGCGACCGAATTTGTCGGACCGACCCCGTCATTGCGGGTGTTTTTGCCCGAGTCACCTTCTTTTCGGATCTGCGTGCCGATCTTCCGCTTCTGATGACACCAACTACCATCCTACAATGCCGCGACGACCCGATTTCGCCGGAAGCAGCGACGGCTTTTGTCAATGCAAATGTGCGAGACAGTCGGCTTGTGCAAGTGAATGCATCGGGTCATTGTCCGCACATTAGCCATCCTGACGAACTCATCCAAGCGGTGCGCTTGGCTCTGGAAATCCCTGCAAAGGTAGATTGATTTGGCAGCGCAAGTATATCAAAATTACGGCGCGCTAAATTCTTGGATGGTCGAGGTCGCGCCGTGCGGGATAGTCGCCTTGGGCCCCGAAGGACAAATCGAGTATATCAACCACACCTTACTTGACTGGCTGGGACGTTCACGGGACCAGCTGCTTGGCAAATTTTGCTTGAGTGATATCTTTAATCGCGCCGGCTTCCTTTATTTTCAAACGCACCTGTTACCGATGCTGCGGCTGAACGAAGGTTTCCAGGAAGCGTCTCTACCATTGCGGACTTTGGGAGGTGTTGAGCGGCAGACTTTGGTCGCAGGTCGGCAAGTCGACGCCGTCGGTCGCGCGGTTTTGATCTTCTGCGCAGCGGACGAGCGCGCCGGTGTCCAAAAAGAGCTTGCCCATATTCGTGAAACCGCCAAGACCCGGTTGACTTGGCTTGATCAGATCGAGCGCATGGCGAATATCGGTGCTTGGTCAGTAGATCTGATGACTGGCGAGACAACTTGGTCAGATCAGGTGTTTGCCATTCATGACCTCCCAGTCGGCCAGCCACCCACGTTAGAGGTCGCGCTTTCGTTCTACCCGATTGGCGTGCCTAGGGAGACGGTTGAAACTTTTATCGGTAAAGCCGCAAAAACAGGGAGATCTTTTCAGTTTGAAACAACCATTTGCACCGAAAAGTGCGAAAAGAAGGTCCGGTCCAGTGGCGGGGTCGAGTGGGAGAAAGGCAAGATCCGAAGACTAGTGGGAATATTCGAAGACATCACCGAAGAATCTAAAGCGACCGAGAAATTGTGGAGGGCGGCTCATATCGACGCACTTTCGGGTTTGGCGAACCGCACTTGGTTCCAAGAGAGGCTGGCCGAGCAAGTAACCGATGCGCAGGGTCGCTCCGGCTCTTTCCATCTCCTGTTGCTTGACATTGACAGTTTCAAGGAGATCAACGACGCGTATGGTCACTCCGTTGGTGATGCTGTGATCAGAATCACTTCAGAAAGGATTTGTGCGATATTTGGACAGGATGCCATCATTGGGCGATTTGGCGGCGATGAGTTCGCCGTGGTCCCAAACACCACCTTCCCGTCAAAAGATATTCATTTCAGTGTCGAGCGCCTAGCGACCGAGTTGCGCGGAGCAATTGTTCTGGCAGGCGTAGAACTGAACGTTGGTATCTCAATCGGCATTACACGGTTTCCGCAGGATGCTACGACACAAGAGGGATTGGTCAAGTGCGCCGAAATGGCGCTGCTGCATGCCAAACGCATGAAAAAAGGCGGCACAGCCGTCTTCGACTGGCACATCCGTTCTGCGGCGGATCAGCGCCGGGCCGCGATCGAGCGTGTCCGTAATGCAGCCGCTGCCGGACAAATTGTGGCTCATTACCAACCTCGTATAGATCTCGCGACAGGCGAGATTTGCGGCTATGAGGCTCTGGCGCGCATTCTGGAACCTGGAGGCGAGGCGAGCGGCCCTTCGTCGTGGGGTAGCGCCCTGCACGATCCAATCTGCGCTCGTCTGATCGATCAGCATGTACTGCGGGCCGTCGTTGCGGATTGGCCGAAGTTATTCGACAGGTTGCAGGCGGCAAAGACGGTACAGTTGGGCAGAATAGGCATTAATACGTCGGAGCATAGTCTGAAATACAGCGACTTTGTAGCAGGTTTTCTAGACCAGTTGCTGAGAGGCGACATCCCTACTTCGGCAATCGAAATAGAGGTTCTTGAGACCGTCCTTGTTAGCGAGGGAAACCCTCTTCTTGGGAAGAAGTTGGCGCAACTTCGACAGGAAGGCGTTTCCGTGGCACTTGATGATTTCGGCACTGGTTTCGCGTCACTTATGCATTTACGCGATTTGCCTGTGGACCGGATCAAGCTTGACCAATCCTTCGTGCGTGATCTGGACGGGGACGTGCGCAATCGCCCAATCGTGCGGGCAACAGTCGAACTTGGGCATGCATTGGGAATGAAGATAGTGGCCGAAGGGATTGAGAGACAAAGCGCTCACAATTTTCTGCAATTGATCGGCTGCGACGAGGGACAGGGCTTTCTTTTTGGCAGGCCCGCCGCCATGAGGTAGGCATCTTGCGGGACTTAAAAAGGTGTTGGCTTCTCCGCAAACAAGAGGCAAACTCCAATCGCTATCCAACACCGACTATGCCCTTAGCCCTTTTGTTTGCGAGTTTGCCGCCAACTGAGCGTTGCTGCCAAAGAGTGGGCAGCGCCTCGCCTAAACTGGGCCATGCAAATCTTCTAGTAAAGCGAGAACTTTAATTTATGTTCTGAACACTGAAACCAGCAGCACATTTTCGCGGGGGCCGGCAGGAGACAGATGTGCGGAACCTACGTCAGCTTGAAGGCAACACAGCTGCCGCGCCACCAGTGCGCTTTGCTCGATACATAGCTCGGTCAGCACGCGCAAAGAATTCGTTAACTGTTTTGACCCGTAGGCAGCCGGTATCGACACCCGCGCTAAGCGTAATCTCATGGCCTATTGCCAAAGAAG
>NKIU01000002.1 GCA_002256245.1 Pseudorhodobacter sp. PARRP1
TCGGCCTGCCGCAGGATCGCGAGGATCTGCGCCTCAGTGTATCTGCTTGTCTTCATTCGAAATCTCCTCGTGCATCTTGCCGAGAAAATTCTACTTATGCAGCCCCTTACTTTTAGGGGGGATTACCCCAGCCTGCCATCCAGTCTGACACAGTGGCCAAGAATTTCCCTAGGTTGTGCCCTTCATGCCCATTTACGAATTTGCGCCGGATCGCATCCAGCCGCTGTCCAAGACCACCTTCGGCGCCATGCAGTTGCACGAGCGTCGCGACCTACAGCGGCTGCTCCGTGAAAATATTGAGGTCATCGCGCCCGACACATTGGTGATCGCCGAAGAATATGGTGAGTGGGACGAGTCGCGCCGTCGCATCGATCTTCTCGGGATTGATCGTGATGCCAACCTCGTCGTCATCGAATTGAAGCGCACCGAAGACGGCGGCCACATGGAACTGCAGGCCATTCGCTATGCAGCCATGGTCTCGACGATGACCTTTGACCAGGCTGTGGACGGATTTGACCGGTACCTGCACCAGATCAACCGTCACGACGCTGATGCCAGGGCCATGCTTCTGGCCTTCCTGGGGTGGGACGAGCCCGACCATGATCAGTTTGCGCAGGAGGTGAAGATCGTCCTCGCCTCCGCCGAATTCTCGCTGGAATTGACGACCGCCGTGCTTTGGCTGAACCAGCGCGATCTCGACATCCGCTGCGTGCGCCTGCAACCCTACAACCTTTCGGGTCGGGTTCTGGTCGATGTCCAGCAGATCATTCCGCCGCCCGAGGCTGCCGAATACCAGGTGCGCGTGCGCGAAAAGGTCCGCAAGGAACGCGAGGCGCGGACGAGCGGTGCCGACTATACCAAGTATGACCTGAGGTTGGGGCAGCAGGACTTCCCGCGCGAGTCCAAGCGATGGGCCATCCTACGGACAATCCGATACCTCGTGGAAAGCGGCATCGCGCCCGAGACCGTCGCTGAACATTGTGGGCCGCGAGCGGGCCGGGCGCTTCGGTCGGTTGATGGTGAAGTCGGGCATGAAGACTTCGTTCGTCTGGCGACAGAGTCCCGCGCCGAACTTGGGAAGCGATTTGATCCGATCCGGTGGTTCTGCGGGGATGATGAACTGCTCCGTGTGGGTGGGCGCACCTTTGCCTTCTCTAGCCAATGGGGCGGTACGGACTGGCTGGAAGCCATGACCAACCTGCGCGATGCTTTTCCTGATCGCGGGATCATCTTCACGCCCGCTGGCTGAACCCGCTGATGTGCCTTGCCTTCCTAGCCAGTCAGAGCCGTCATGTCCTCGAAACCAACTCGGGGACCATCATGCCCAAGACCAACGACGCTGCGCTGGACGCATTCATTGCCGCCAAGACCGAAATCGACGTGATGCTGGCGCGGCTGGTGGGGCACAGCGCCGACCACTTCGGCTACAGCCCCGAGGAAGTGAACTGGAACCATGTCGGCACGCTGGACCACTACCGCGCCCGCCTCCGCGAAATCACCGACATGGCGTTCTGCGAAGGCGAGCACGCAGACTGAACATATCTACTGACTAGACGGTCAAGCCAAAGCACGTGCCCATGGGCAGTTTGCTGATGGCAGCGAGTGCGCCCACGCGGTGTTGATCCTGCGGCAAGTCCCAAGTCGGGAACAGCCCGGCAGCCGCCGCCATATGGTTCTCCAGTTCACTGATGACCATGGTGATGTTCCACGCATCCTTCACAGCATCGACGCCGACGATGAACAGCGGGATCTTTGCCTTGTTGCTGCGGGTGGGACGGCGCGGCCAGACCGGGATGCCGGGGCCACCACGGCCCTTGATTGCCCAGATGCGGCTGGCGAGGCGCGTGCGGCAGAACTCGTAGGCCATCTTGGTGTGGTGGCCGCCGGTGTCCACCGCGACGGCGCGCACCGGCAGATCGCCATAGGTGCCGTTGAGCACGCCATCCAGGTCGGACCAGAGGCGCGGGCCGGAAGGATCGCCCCAGAGCACGCGGTAGTCGATCACCCATGCCTCCTCGTCGCGGCCCCAGCCGACGACCTGCACCTCGATCCGGTCGCCCTGCACATCGACGCCCCCCGTCAGCACAGCCACGCCGGGGGCGAGGTCGCTGTCCCAATCCTCGCGCCGCGCCATCAGCGGATCGGCGGGGACGGTGTCGCCCGCCTGGTCTTCCCAGGACTCGCCCAGCTTGGTGTTGACCCATACCTGCAGACGCGCGGGATCCTTGGCGACGCGCGCATGCTCCTGCGCGATTTCGGCCCATGTCTCCCAAGGGGAATAGAGCGATGACAGGTGGAACCCTGCCGTGCGGCCATCGCCCAGCGCAGTCGGCCGCCATTCGCCAGCGGACATCATGCGCGGCTTTTCATGCTCATGATGCACGCCGCCGCAGGCATCACAGACCAGATAGGCGGCGTCGCGCTGCCCCTCGGGCCAGCGGATGCGCGCCCATGTGATCGGGGCCATGTCGCCGCAGTGCAGGCATGGCACATGGAAATACCGCTGATCGCTGTCGAGATAAGCCGCCTCGATGCGGGAATGGCCTTTCAGGGTGGGCGTGGACACCATATAGATCTTGCGCCGCCCCCGGAAGGTGGTGGTGCGTTGGATCGCCAGATCGACGGGATCGCCTTCGCCATCAGCGTCGCCGGGATAGCCGTCCACCTCGTCCAAGAACAGGTAGCGCACGGGCGTGGACCGCAGCCCCACCGCGCTGTTCGCCCCAGTCATCACCAGTTGGCCGCCAGGGAACGATTTGCGGAACAGGCTGTTCCCGGCATCGCGTGACCTCGGGGCTGACACCAGATCGCGCAGGGTATACCAGCCGTTCGAGGTCGAAGGCGACGAGGACGACATCAAACACCTGTCCCTCTTCTCGGGCCAGGTTCAGCAGGCGCTGGCGGACAGACGCCGCGATGTCCTTGGGTTGCTTAGCCATTGGAAGTCAGGGCCTCCAGATACGGACGCATCTGGTTCCAGGCCCCGTATTCTTGCGCGGCCGCTGCCAGTTGCCCCGGGGTTGCCTTCCGGTCGTTTAGCGCCGACTTCATGGCCTCAATTGCAACGGAGCGGTCAACCAGCTTCGGCTTTTCCTCATTCGTCTGCTCCTTCAGGTTGGGCAGACTCTACATCAGACTGAGGGAACTTCCGGGGGGCAGGTCAGGGTCAACAACCGCCGCTTGCTTGAACCTATCGGGAACATCCCACCGGCTGAAGCAGAGGAGGCCTTCTATGCAAACTTGATCACACACGATGTGGTCGCGTGACACGGACTAACTGGTCTCCAGAAAAACTGGGGCGGTTCACTGCCCGTCACAAGATCGCGATGATCTCGCGCTTGGTGGTGTCTGTTTGTCTTTGTTCAGAATACCTTCCGGTGTCTTGCCAGAAAAGCCCCACTCGCGCAGATACCTACCTTCGAGCGATTTTGACCTGCCCCGCGGCGAGACATTGACAGGCGCTAAACCACCTTAAGCCTGTTTTTCAAAACAACTCCTTAACCGCCTCCATCGCGACATAGGTCGAGGTTGATGCCACATGGGGCAGGGCGGAGATGCGCTCGGCCAGAACCCGGCGATAGTCCTGAATATCCGTTGTGCGCACCTTCAACAGATAGTCGAACCGGCTGGCGATCATATGCGCCTGTTCTACCTCTGGCACCGCCAGCACGGCCTTGTTGAACGCCTGCAACGCGGCTTCGCGGGTGTCCGACAGCCGCACTTCCACGAAGGCCACATGCGCTTGGCCCATGCGGATCGGGTCAAGGTTGGCGCGGTAGCCGGTGATCACGCCGCCATCCTCCAGCCGCTTCATCCGCGCTTGCGTTGGCGATTTCGACAAGCCGATGCGGCGACCGAGTTCGGTCGCGCTGATCCGGCCATCCATGCTCAACTCGCGCAGGATCGCGTGGTCGAAACGGTCAAGGTCAGCCCGGTCGATTGGCATGGCAAAGCGCTCCATTTGCGGCGTTTCGGCTGAGGATGATTGTATAATGAGGGAAACAGCCTGTCAAACCTGCGCTATCATGGGCAAAATCCTGAGGGGGCCGATATGCGTGACGCGTGGACTGTGATTGAACGTGATTCTCTGCGCGACGAGGCGGCCTTGATCGCCAGCCTGATCGCCGAGGCTGGCATGGACAGCGCACAGCGCGCCCGCATCACCGCTGCCGGGGCCGATTATGTCCGCCGCATCCGCAGCAGCGCCAAACCGGGGTTGATGGAGGTTTTCCTCGCCGAATACGGCCTGTCCACTGACGAAGGCATTGCGCTGATGTGCCTCGCCGAGGCCCTGCTGCGGGTGCCTGACGCCGACACGATGGATGCGCTGATCGAGGACAAGATCGCGCCTTCCGATTGGGGGCGGCACTTGGGCAAATCGGCCTCGTCGCTGGTCAATGCCTCAACCTGGGCCTTGATGCTGACCGGCAAGGTGCTGGATGAACGCGAGCCGGGGGTGGTCGGCCACCTGAAAGCTGCCGTCAAACGTTTGGGAGAGCCGGTGATCCGCACCGCCGTCACCCGCGCGATGAAGGAAATGGGGCGCAACTTTGTGTTGGGCGAAACCATTGAAAAGGCGATGAAACGCGCCAAGGAACTTGAAGCGCAGGGCTACACCTACAGCTACGACATGCTGGGTGAGGCCGCCCGCACGGAAGCTGACGCCCGCCGCTATCATCTGTCCTATTCCGCTGCGATCACGGCCATCGCCAAGGCGGCCACCACTGGCGACATCCGCACCAATCCGGGCATTTCGGTGAAACTTTCCGCGCTGCATCCGCGCTACGAGGTCGCCAAGCGCGCCCGCGTGATGGAAGAACTGGTGCCCCGCGTCCGCGCCTTGGCGGGCCTCGCCAAGGCGGCAGGCTTGGGCTTCAACATCGATGCCGAAGAAGCCGACCGTTTGGCCCTTTCGCTTGAGGTGATTGAGGCCGTGCTGTCCGACCCAGCCCTGCGCGGTTGGGATGGCTTTGGCGTCGTGGTGCAGGCCTACGGGCGGCGCGCGGGGGCGGTGATTGATTGGCTTTACGCGCTGTCGCAACGCCTTGATCGCCGGATCATGGTGCGTCTGGTCAAGGGCGCATATTGGGATGCCGAGGTGAAACGCGCGCAGGTGCTGGGCCTTGCGTCGTTCCCGGTGTTCACCCGCAAACAGGCGACGGATGTCAGCTACATCGCCAATGCCCGCAAATTGCTGGGCATGACCGACCGCATCTATCCGCAATTCGCCACCCACAACGCGCATACTGTGGCCGCGATCATGGATATGGCCACCGATAGAAAAGCCTTCGAATTCCAGCGTTTGCATGGCATGGGCGAACGTCTGCACGACATCGTGCTGACCGACAACGCCACCCGCTGCCGCATCTACGCCCCCGTCGGCGCGCACCGCGATCTTTTGGCCTATCTTGTGCGCCGCTTGCTTGAAAACGGTGCGAACTCGTCCTTCGTTAACCAGATCGTCAACGAAGAGGTCAGCCCCGAAACCGTCGCCGCTTGCCCGATCACGGCGATGGAGCGCATGTCTCCGGTGCCAAGCCCGGCGATTGCCACCGGCCCCGCGCTGTTTGGCGCACGCAAGAACGCCCAAGGCTGGGATCTGACCGACGCGGCCGACCTTGCCGCCATCGCCACCGCCCGCACCCCCCACGAATCCCCTCTGTTCGAGGCCCGCCCGATGCTCGCCGGTCACAGCGTAGGCGGCATCCGGGCCGAGGTCCGCAACCCCGCCACCGGCGCGCTGGTCGGCCATGTCCTGCCTGCGTCCGAGGCCGATGTCGCAACCGCGATACGCCTTGCCGAACCTTGGGCTGCCGATGCCGCCACGCGCGCAGCGGTCCTGCGCCGCGCCGCCGACCTTTATGAAGCCGAATTCGGCGCGATCTTTGCCCTGCTGGCGCGCGAGGCCGGAAAATCCCTCGCCGATGCCGTGGCCGAATTGCGCGAGGCGGTGGATTTCCTGCGCTACTACGCCGACGGTGCGGCAGGCCTGAAACACCCCGCCCGCGGCGTGTTCGCCTGCATAAGCCCGTGGAACTTCCCGCTGGCCATCTTCTCGGGCCAAATCGGTGCGGCCTTGGCGGCTGGCAACGCCGTGCTGGCAAAACCTGCGCCGCAAACTCCGCTCATCGCCGCCCTCGCGGTGGATCTGCTGTGGAAAGCTGGCGTTCCCGCCTCTGCCTTGCAACTGTTGCCGGGTGATGGTGCTGTGGGCGGCATGATCACCCAAAACCCGCGCGTCAACGGGGTGGCCTTCACCGGATCGACCGAAACCGCGCTGAAAATCCGCCGGGTAATGGCCGAAAACCTTGACCCCACCGCCCCCCTGATCGCCGAAACCGGTGGTTTGAATGCCATGTTGGTGGATTCAACCGCGCTGCCCGAACAAGCCGTGCGTGACATTCTGGCTTCCAGCTTCCAATCGGCGGGTCAGCGCTGCTCGGCCCTGCGCTGCCTTTACGTGCAAGAGGATGTCGCCCATGCCGTGCAGGAAATGCTGTTCGGCGCGATGGATGAACTCGCCTTGGGTGATCCGCTTGATCTGTTTACTGACGTAGGCCCGGTGATTGATGCACAGGCGCAATCCACCATACGCGACTATATCGCCGCCGCCCGCGCCGAGGGCCGGGTGCTGCGCGAAATGGCCACCCCCGCCACCGGCACTTTCATCGCCCCCACCGTGATGAAGGTGGCAGGCATCGCCGCCATGCCGCGCGAGATTTTTGGCCCCGTGCTGCACATCGCCACGTTCAAGGCGGGCGAGGTGGAAAAGGTGGTGCAAGCAGTCAACGCCACCGGCTACGGCCTCACCTTCGGTCTGCACACGCGCATTGACGACCGCGTGCAGGCGGTGATCGAGACGCTGCATGTCGGCAACCTCTACGTCAACCGCAATCAGATCGGTGCGGTGGTGGGAAGCCAACCCTTTGGCGGCGAAGGCCTTTCCGGCACCGGGCCAAAGGCGGGCGGGCCAGAATATCTGCTGCGCTTTACCGTGCAATCCGCCCCGCGCGCAACCGCCAGCACAGCCGACCTGCCCGAAGCCACCGTTGCCGCCGCGCTGCAAAACCAACCCGCCGCCGCAATCCAGCAAGCGCGCGTGCTGCCCGGCCCGACCGGAGAGTCCAACCGCCTTACCGCCTCGCCGCGCATGCCGCTGCTGTGCCTTGGGCCGGGGGCCGATGCCGCGCAGGCCCAAGCGCAAGCCGTGCGCGATCTGGGTGGGCAGGCGGTGCTGGCCGATGGCCTCGCGCCGCTCGCTCTCACCCGCCTCAACGGTTTTTCGGGCGCCTTGTGGTGGGGCGATGCCGAAACTGCCCGCGCCCACGCCCAAGCCCTTGCCGCGCGTAAAGGCCCGATCCTGCCGCTGATCGGCGAGATGCCCGACCTCGCCCATGTCATGCTGGAGCGCCATGTCTGTATCGACACCACCGCATCAGGCGGCAACGCGCAATTGCTGGCCGAAGTCTCAGACTAACCTGCCGTCAGCCCATCCCCCGTGCGCACCAAGCCTCGGGGGGTGGGCTTTGCCAAATCCACAAGCGGGGCAGAAGGCCCCCCGCAACCGCTTGACGCCGCCCGCCAGATCGGAAACCCTAAGCCGATGTTTCCTATCCGCGATCATAACCCCTCGGGCCGCGTGCCCTATGTGACCTACGCGCTGCTGGTCGCCAATATCGCGATATTCGTGTTTTACTGGCTTAGCCTGCAAAGCGATTACGCGCTGGCGGTGTTCTATTACACTTGGGGGCTGGTGCCTGCGCAGTTCATGCAAGGGCAGGGCTACGGCGGCCTTCTCACCCACATGTTCCTGCACGGCGGCTGGATGCACCTGGCCGGTAACATGTTGTTTCTCTGGATATTTGGCGACAATCTGGAAGATCAGCTGGGCCATGTCCGCTATCTTTTGTTCTATCTCGCCTGCGGTTTGGCGGCGGCTGCCTTGCAGATCGCGGGCGATCCGTGGTTCGACGGCCCGCTGATCGGCGCATCCGGCGCGATTGCGGGCGTCTTGGGCGGCTATCTGATGCTGTTCCCGCGCGCCAAGGTCGATGTGCTGTTCATCTTCGTGATCTTTTTTCGGGTGTTCTCGATCCCGGCGTGGATCGTGCTGGGCGTTTGGTTCGCGATCCAGTCGTTCAACGGCTATGCCGCCACCGCCGATGGCGTGGCATATCTCGCGCATATCGGCGGTTTTATCGCCGGGGCGGTGCTGGTGTTGCCAGTGCTGATCCGGCGCAGGTTGTGGGCGCAAAACGATGGCAAACCGCCGCATCCGGCGGCAGAATATCCCATCAGTCAAAGCCGTATCCCGCGGGTGCCAAGGCGCTAAGCAGCCCGCCTGCCGCTGCAATGCCGGAGTGCCACTTTCACTGAGTAATAGGGGCCGGGCAGCACTATATCCACAAACACCACTACATCTTGTGCAGATTCGGGTGAAATGCGCGAAAAACCACAAGTCTGTCCCCGCGGGGACAGATTTTAGCGTCAATGATTTTGAATGGGCAGCCGTAAGCCCTTCAATCCGCGACGCCCCAAACCCACGTTACGCGTCGCGGATGATCTTGGTCAGCGGCGCGAACAGGTTCTCGTTGGCGCAGATCAGCGCGCCCTTTTCCAGAATGTCATAGCCTTCACGCACCGGGCCAATCAGACCGCCTGCTTCTTTCACCAGAAGGATACCGGCGGCGATGTCCCATTGCTGCAACTCGCGCTCCCAATAGCCGTCAAAGCGGCCAGCGGCGACATAAGCCAGATCCAACGAGGCCACGCCCCAACGTCGCATCCCGGCACAGGCGGGCATCAGGCGGGCAAGGTCGGCCAAAGTCGCTGGCAGGGTTTTCTTGGTGCTGAACGGCACGCCGGTGGCAAACACCGCCTCGTGCATCGCGCGACGCCCCGACACCCGCAGGCGACGGTCGTTCATCCATGCGCCCGAGCCTTTTTCGGCCCAGAACATCTCATCCTTGGCGGCATCGAACACCACAGCCGAGACGATCTCGCCCTTATGCTCCAGCGCGATCGAGATCGCCCAATGCGGCATGCCGTGCAGGAAGTTCGTCGTGCCATCCAGCGGATCGACGATCCAGCGGCGGGTGGGGTCTTGGCCCTCTTGCTCGCCGGTTTCTTCACCCAGCCACCCATAGGTCGGGCGCGCGCCCATCAGATCCTCTTTGATGATCCGTTCGGCCTCGCGGTCGGCTTTGGTGACGAAATCACCGGGGCCTTTGGTCGAGACTTGCAGGTTCTCAACCTCGCGGAAGTCTTTCACCAACGCTTTGCCAGCGCGGCGGGCGGCCTTGATCATCAGGTTGAGGTTGGCACTGCCTTGCATGGGCGGACTCCGGTGGTGTGTAAGGTCGCGGGCATACACGGGCGCGCGAAATTGCGCAAGGCAGCGGGGCGCTATGATGGGCGGTTCAGTTCGGTGGCAAAGAATGGCTCTGGGCTGTCCACCTCGATCAGCCGCCGTTTTTCGATCTGCCAGAACCGCGATCCAACCGCGCGGATGAAATCGCGGTCGTGGCTGACCAGCAGGCAGGTGGCGTCTTGCGCGCAAAGCTCATGCTGCAACGCCTCTTGGCCTTCGATGTCGAGGTGGTTGGTCGGCTCGTCCAGCAGGTAGAAGTTGGGCGCTTGCAGGCGCAGCAGCAGCATCGCCAGCCGAGCCTTCTGGCCGCCAGACAGCTTGCCAAGCGGCTTGGTTTGCCAGTCGGGTTTTATCCCTGCGCCTGCCAGCAGGGTTTTGGTGGTTTGATCATTGGCGTGCTGGCTGATCAGGGCTTGCGGCGTCATGCTGTCGGGCAGTTGGGCCAGGTTCTGATCGGAATAGCCCAGCACCAGGGTTGCTGCGGCTTTGATAGCGCTGGGTTGGCCTTGGATGGCAGCCAGCACCGCGCGGATCAGTTGCGATTTGCCGGTGCCGTTTGCGCCCAGGATCACCACGCGGTCGCCGCGTTCGATCCATTTTTGCCCGGTGGAAAACAGGGTCCGCGCGTCGGGCGTGGTGATGGCTGCATCATTCAGGGTGATCAGCGCCTTGGCATGGGTGCCAGAGTTGGCCAGTTTGATCGCCCCCGATGAGGTTTCGCGGTGGGCGGGGCGGGCGGCGGCCTCCAGCTTGTCGGCGCGGTCTTTCAGCTGTTTGGTTTTGGTGATCAACAGATCCGAGCCAGAGTTGATGCCGATGTTCTTCAACTTGGCGGCCTGGCGGCGCAACTGGTCGGCCTTGTTCAGATCATTCTCAAACCGGCGGCTGTCGGCGGCGTCGGTTTCGTCCAATGCGGCGCGGGCATGGGAATAGGGCAGGGCGAAAAGGCGGCTGGCGGTGGCGCGCAGGAACAGGCTGCGGGAGGTCGCGGCATCAAGGAAGGCGCGGTCGTGGCTGGTGGTGATCACCGCCGTGTCGCGGGGCAGGGCGGCCAGCCAGCGTTGCAGGATGCCGATGCGCGACAGATCAAGGTGGTTGGTGGGTTCGTCCAGCAGATAGAGGTCAGGCTGATGGATCGCGGCGCGGGCCAGAAGGGCAGTGCGTTGCCAGCCGCCCGACAGCGCCGACAGGGGCGTGTCGCGCAGGGCTTCGGGGATGCTCAGATCATCCAGCACAATATCGGCCCGCCAGGATTCGTAATCGGCTTGGTCGGCGGGCAAGGCGGCGAGTGTGGCTTGCCGGAAGGTCAGCGCCAGCAGGCTGGCGGGCACGTCTTGATCGACCAGCGCGGATTTCAGGCCACGCGCACGGGTGACTTCGCCAGAGGTGGCCTCTAGCGCCCCACTCAGGCAGCGCAGCAGCGAGGATTTGCCGCGGCCGTTGGCGGCGATCAGGCCAAGGCGGCCGCCTGCTTCAAGGCTGAACGTCAGATCGGTGAACAGGGGTTGGCCAAGGGTCAGGGCGAGGGATTTGGTGGCAAGCAGGGTCATGGTTCTATCCGCAATGAAAAAGCGCAACAGCGCCGTTGGGGGCGGACGAAACCTGATCGGAGTGGAACCTGCGATGCGGGTCGGGTCAGCCCTGCGACAAAGGCAGGGCTGCGACAGGGCCATAGGTGCGCGGGTGGCAGATCAATATCATGCACCCCTCCTGTGGTTTGCGTGCCGGGACAGGTTAGCCCGTGCCCCGGCAGAAATCAATCATGCGCAACCGGGGCTTCACCGGGGGCCATCACGCGGGGTTGTGCCTTTTTAAGCAAGAATGCCAAGGGCAGCGCGCAGAGTGTAATCACCATCATCAGATAAAAGTCGTCGATGTAGCTGATCATCAGGGCTTGGATAGACACCAACCCCTCCATCTGTTGCAGGGTGGCGGCGGTCAGCGTGCCGGGCGGCACCACCATGTTGAAGTTGGGGTTGAACTGCGAAATCGCCGCACCAAGATCGGCATGGTTGACCTGCACATTGCGGGTCAGCATCAGCGTCACCATCGAAATCCCGATCGACGAGCCAATGTTGCGCACCAGCGAGAACAGGCTGGTGGCATCGGCACGGTAAGCGGGGTCGATGGTGGCGAAGGCGATGGTGGACAGCGGCACGAACACCAAGCCCAAGCCCAGCCCTTGCAAAACCCCCGTCCAGATCACCAGACTGGAATCCATCTGCGGCGTGAACAAGGTCATATAGTGCAGCGAGGCGGCGGTCAGGATCAGCCCCACCGAAACCAACAGCCGCGCATCGACCTTTTGCACCAAGCGCCCCACCGCGATCATCGAAATCATCGTGCCCACCCCGCGCGGGGCCATCACCATGCCGGTGGTGATGGTGGGATAGCCGAAGATTTTCGACAGCATCGGCGGCAGCAGGGCCAGCGACGCCAACAGGATGATGCCGATGATGAAGATGAACACCAATCCGGTGGAAAAGTTGCGGTCCTTGAACATGCGGGGATCAAGGAAGGGTTTGTCCGCGCCAAGGATATGGATCACGAAAATCCACATGCCGGTCAGGGTCAGGAACAGATACAGCCAGATTTCGGCGGATGAGAACCAATCCACCTCGCCGCCGCGATCCAGCATCAGTTGCAACGCACCGATGCCCAAAGACAGCATGGCAAAGCCGAAGAAATCAAAGCGACGTGGCTTGGTGATGGATTTTGGCAGGTAGGCCGCACAGCCCAGAAAGGCGATGATGCCGACGGGCAGGTTGACAAAGAACACCCAGCGCCAGCTAAAGCTTTCGGTCAGCCAGCCGCCCAAGGTCGGGCCGATGATCGGCCCCACCATGATCCCAGCCCCCCACAAGGCCATCGCTTGGCCCGCCTTTTCGCGCGGGTTGATGTCCAGAAGGAAGGTCTGCGACAGTGGCACGATGGCGGCCCCGAACACGCCTTGCAGCAGGCGGAACAGCACCATGGAAGGCAGGCTCCACGCCAGACCACAGGCGATCGAGGTGGCGACAAAGCCCGCGATCGAGATCAGAAAAAACTCGCGCTTGCCGATGCGGTCAGAAATCCACCCCGTCGCCGGGGTCATGATGGCGGATGCCACGATGTAGCTGGTCAAGACCCAGGTGATGGTGTCCTGGCTTGCGCCAAGGTCGCCCGTCATGGTTGGCAAAGCGACGTTGGCGATGGTGGTGTCCAGCACCTGCATGATCGTCGCCAGCATGATGGACAGCGTGATCAGGCCCTTGTGCGGGACTTCGGTGGGGGCGGCGCTCATGGCGGGTTACTTCAGAAAGCTGGGCAGCAGGTCTGAGATCGAGCGGTGACGGCCCGTGTCCACCGAAACGCTGGCACTAACGCCCGAGGCAAGGCCAGCGGCATCGTCGGGGTTGACCAGCTTCAGCGTCACCGGCACGCGCTGGGTGACTTTCACCCAGTTGCCGGTGGCATTCTGCGCGGGCAGCAGCGAGAATTCGGAACCCGTGCCTGCACCGATGGCGGCCACCACGGCCTCGATCTTGCGACCCGGATCGGCGTCAAAGGTCAACTCTGCCGGGGCGCCCACGGTGATGCCCGCCAGTTGGGTTTCCTTGAAGTTGGCATCGACCCAGATGTCATCGGTCTGCACCAGCGCAAACAGGCTTTGCCCCGCGGCCACCATCTGGCCCGGTTTGAACGACGAGGCTTGATAAACCACCCCATTTGCGGGGGCTTTCACCACGGCATTGGCGTAATTATAGGCCGCTTGCTCCCGCGCGATGATCGCCGCGCGCACAGCCGGATGATTGTCGGTTGGGATCAACGGATCGCCGCCAATGGCGGCAAGCGCCGAAGCGACGGCTTGTTTGGCCAGATCTCGTTTGTCCAGCGCGGTGCGTTCATCGTGGCGCGCGTCGATCAGGTTGGAGTCGGTGGCCACACCCTTTGCGCCAAGGCTTTCTTGCCGCTGGCGTTCGATGGTCTGATAATCGGCTTCGTCTTCGGCCAGTTGCAGGCTGGCTTGCGCTGTGCCGTAAGCCAGCTTCAACTGCTCGACCGTGATGCGGGCGGCGGTCACAGCGGCATCGGCCTGCGCCTGCGCCAGCTTGTAGGGCACGGGATCGACCTGAAACAGCACATCACCCGACTTGACGGTCTGGTTGTCGCGCACCAGCACCTTGTCAATCCGCCCCGGCACCGAGGCCGCGATCGAGATGCGGGCCTGATGCAGATAGGCGTTTTCGGTTTCCTCATAGCGCCCGCCCATCAGCCAATAGGCCCCTGCCGCAACCAGCAACACCAAGGGCCCCGCGATCATCAGCACCCGGCGCTTTTTGCGCGGCGGCGGTGTTAAGGCTGCCACAGGGGCGGCAACGATGGGCGTAATCGGGGTGACATTGGCCGGAGGATTGTTCGAGGGCGTGGTCATATCAAATGTCCTTAACATCTGCCGCTGCATCGCAGACGGCCCGAGACAGAGTTGCGGTCACCGAGGTCAACCCGGCAATCAAGGCGGTGCGCGCCTCGGGCGGCAGGCCCGACAGCGCTTCGGCAAAAACGGAATCCGCCATTGCCTTCAGGTCATTACGGATCAGCAGGGTCGAAGCCGTCGGCACGATCACCCGCACACGGCGATCTTCCGGGTCAGGTTCACGCGCCACCCAACCGGCCTGCTCCATCCGGTCCACAAGGCGGGAAACCGAGATCGGCTCGATCTCCAGCTTGTCAGCGATGCGGGCTTGGCTGGCGCGGCCTTCGCGTAGCACCACGGCCAGAAGCCGCCACTGTGCCGACGACAGGCCATATTCCGACGCCCGCTGTGCAAAGCGTTTGCGCACCAGACGCGATGCGTCGTGCAGCAGAGGGCCAAGCTGATCTTGTGCAAAATTCATTGTGCATAGATATAATAAGCACGCTTATTATTCCAATGCGTTTCCTGCATGGCTGCGATGCGCTTTACGCCCTAGCCGCGTTGCAACTTCACGGCTTCGGAGCGCCCAAGACGCAGGAAATGCCCGATATAGGGTTTGGCGGCATCTTCTTCGCGGGTGGCTGCATAAAGCCGTTTGGTGATGCTGCCCGGACCCAAAGGCCGGGTGACGTAATCGGCGTTGGATTTCACATCGCGCAACACCCAATCGGGCAGCACCGCCACGCCGCGATTGTTGCCCACCAACATCAGGATCACGGCCGTCAATTCCACCGGGCGCTGGGCGCGCGGCTCGATCTTGGCGGGCGTCAGCAGTTCGGTGAACACATCCAGCTTGTCGCGTGGCACGGGATAGGTGATCAGGGTCTGGTCACGGAAATCCTCGGCCTCAATCACAGACTTGGCGGCAAGCGGGTTCTGCGATGATGCGATGAACATCGGGTGGTAATCAAACAGCGGGTTGAAGGTGATCCCCGGCAGCGGTTCGGGATTGGACGAGATCACCAGATCGACCTCTTCCCGCAAAAGGGCCGGAAAGCTGTCAAACGCCAGCCCCGCGCGGATATCGACATCGACTTCGGGCCAGGCGTGGCGGAACAGTTCCAGCACCGGGAACAGCCAGTCAAAACAGGCGTGGCACTGGATGGCGATGTGCAAACGGCCGGTTTTGCCCGCCTGCAAAGCGCGGAATTCTTCCTCCAGAGCGGTGATTTCCGGCAGGATACGTTCCGCCGCCCGCAGCATCCTGATCCCCGCCGCCGACAGCGTCATCGGTTTGGATCGGCGCACAAACAGCTCCATCCCGACCTGCGCTTCCAACCCTGCGACCTGATGGCTAAGCGCCGATTGTGTCATGTTCATCAGGTCAGCGGCACGGGCAAGGCCGCCCGCCTGATGGATGGCGCGGATGGTGCGCAGGTGGCGAAGTTCCAGATACATGCGCGGTTCTCATGTTTATGTTGAAAACTATGAATTGGATTCAATTTACGCTGCATGGCAGAAAGGCGTCAAGCAAAAGGAGCCTACCATGACCGCACCGCGCATCTCGTTCGAATTCTTCCCGCCGCAGAGCTTGGACGCCTCGTTCAAGCTGTGGGAAACCGTGCAGGTGCTGGCGCCGATGCAGCCGAATTTCGTCTCGGTGACCTATGGCGCAGGCGGCACCACCCGCAAACTGACGCATGAGGCGGTGGGCACCATCAAGCGCAACTACGGGCTGAACGTGGCAGCCCATCTGACTTGCGTGGATGCCAGCCGCGCCGAAACCCTAGAGATTGCAGAGGCTTATGCCGAAGTCGGTGTGACCGAGATCGTGGCCCTGCGCGGCGATGCGCCGAAAGGCGCTGACCGTTTCACCCCGCACAAAGACGGTTTTGCGCATTCGGCAGAACTGGTCGAGGCTTTGGCGAAAACCGGGAAATTCAAAATCCGCGTGGGCGCATATCCCGAACCTCATCCCGATGCCGCTGATCGATTCGCCGATGTGACCTGGCTGAAGCGCAAGATCGACGCCGGGGCCAGCAGTGCGATCACGCAGTTTTTCTTTGAGGCCGACACGTTCTTCCGCTTCCGCGATGCCTGCGTCAAGGCGGGCATAAGCGCCCCGATCATTCCGGGCATCCTGCCGATTCAGTCTTGGGACGGCACCAAGAAATTCGCCGCCCGCTGTGGAACAAGTGTGCCGCAACGTCTGGACGAAGGCTTTGCCGCCGCCAAACGCGACGGGCGTGAAGATTTGCTGGCGCTGACCCAATGCACGACCTTGTGCAGCCGTCTGATCGAAGGCGGTGTCGAAGATCTGCACTTCTACACCCTCAACCGCCCGGAACTCACGCGTGAAGTTGTGCGCGCTTTGGGTATTGCCCCGGAACTGGCCCCGCAAATCGCACTCGAAAAGGTCGCCTAAGCGTTAACGTCTCCCTGACGGCGGGTCCCCCAGGACCGGTGGCCTCACTCGCGCGCCTCCCCCCACGGGAGGCGCGTTTTTTCATAGGCGAAGGCGGACAAGATGCGGTAAAGCTTGGGAAATGGTGCAAGGATGTCCCCGATGAAGCCAATTTTCGTTCTGAACGGCCCGAACCTGAACATGCTTGGCCTGCGCCAGCCAGAGATTTACGGGCAGGAAACCTTGGCCGATGTGGTGGCGCAACTGACCGAACTGGCCGCGACCTTGGGGTTGGGCATCGAGTGCATGCAATCAAACCACGAGGGACAGCTGGTCGATTGGATTCAAAGCGCGCGCGGTGTGGCGGCGGGGATCATCATCAATCCGGGTGCTTATTCACACACATCGGTCGCAATTCTGGATGCGCTGAACGTGTTTGAGGGCGTGGTGCTGGAGGTGCATATCTCGAACATCCATCAGCGCGAGGCATTTCGGCATCATTCTTTCGTGTCGGGCCGCGCCGATGGCGTGATCGCGGGGTTTGGTACTGAAGGTTATTTGCTGGCGTTGCGGCGGATGGCAAGCGTGCTGAAGCGTTAAGGCGTGGGAGCCTCCGGCAAGGATATTTAAGAACAGATGAAATGCTTTCGGTGGCATCCAGAGGCGCGGGTTGTGGGCGATGACCGCAGCTTGCGCGCGGCTTTGGCTGTTCCGGGGCGGGCGTTTCGGATTGGTGGCGTGGGGCCGCAGCCCGTGGGTGCGGGGGTGTTTGAGACGCTGACCTCTGGCTCGTCTGGCACACCCCGGCGGATTTTGCGCAGCATGGAGTCGTGGACGCGCAGTTTCGCGGTGAATGCGGGGTTGTTTGGCATCGGGCCGGGGCTGCGCGTCGCGGTGCTGGGCGATCTTGTGCATTCGCTGGCGCTTTATGGCGCGTTGGAGGGGCTGCATCTGGGGGCCGAGGTGGTCTTGTTGGGCGGCGTGCGGCCGGATCGTCAGGTCTTGGCTTTGGCGGGGGTGGCGGTGATTTATGCGACCCCTGCTCAACTTAGGCTGTTGGTCGAGGCTGGCTGGCAGGCATCCGGGCTGATCCTGTTGGGTGGATCGAAGCTGGACGCGGGGCTGCGGGCGGCTTTGGCGGGTGCAGAGGTGCGGGAGTTTTACGGCGCTGCCGAGGCGAGTTTCATCACTCTGGCCGGGCCGGATGCGCCTGCGGAGTCGGTGGGTGCGGCCTATCCGGGCGTCGAGATTGATCTGCGGGATGGGCAGATCTGGGTGCGCTCGCCCTACCTGTTTCAAGGCTATGCCGGGGCGGATGCGGGCGGGGCGATTTGGGATCACGATTGGCTGTCGGTGGGCGAGATGGGGCGGATCGCGGGCGGCTATTTGTATCTGTCGGGGCGGGCGGGGCGGATGGTGACGGTGGCCGATCAGAACGTCTTTCCGGAAGAGATCGAGAGCTTTATCGCCGGATTGCCGGGGGTGGCGCGGGTGGCGGTTTTGCCGCGGCCCGATGCGCTGCGCGGGGCGGTGATGGTGGCGGTGGTTCAAGGTGACCCTGCGACCGAAGCAGCGCTTCTGGCGGCATGTCGGCAACGGCTGGGCGCGCTTGTGGCCCCCAAAGCGGTGATCTGGCGCGAGGAATGGCCGGTGCTGGCCTCGGGCAAGACCGATCTTGTTCGGCTGGCGCGCGAGGTTGGGGTGTGAGCGTCATTTTGGCGGCAAAGCGGACGGCTGTGGTGCCACGGGGCGGGGCCTTTGCACGGCTGGAGATTGAGGATCTTGGTGCACCGGTGGTGCAGGCTTTGCTGCAACAGGCGGGGATTGCGGCGGCGCAGGTGGATGAGTTGATCCTGTCCAACGCCTTGGGTGCGGGCGGTAACCCTGCGCGGCGGGTGGCGCTGGCGGCGGGTTTGCCCGAACGCGTGGCCGGACTGACGGTAGACCGCCAATGCGCGGGCGGGCTGGATGCGGTGCTGCTGGCCCATGCGTTGGTCGGGTCTGGTTGCGCAGAGGTGGTGATCGCGGGCGGGGTGGAAAGCTATTCCCGCAGGCCGATGCGGCTGCGCACCGATCCCGATGGCGGGCCAGCTGTGGGCTATGATCAGGCCCGTTTCACGCCTTGGCCCGATCGCGATCCGGCGATGGCAGAGGCGGCGGCGGCCTTGGCGCTGCGGCTTGGGATATCGCGCAGCGCGCAAGACGCTTGGGCCGTGGCAAGCCATGCCAAGGCGCGGGTGGCGCCGGGCGAGATTGTTCCGCTTGTCGGGCAACAGCGTGACGTGTTCGCGCGGGGGTTACATATGGCGGTGGCCGCGCGGGCCAAGGTGGTGGCGGGCACGATCACGGCGGCCAATGCCGCAGTCGCGGCAGACGGGGCTGCGTTTGTGCTGGTGGTGTCCCAGCGCGTGGCCGCGCGCCTGGCCAGCGGTGCGTCTGGCATGCGCATACTGGGCGGGGCCACTCTGGGCGGCGATCCGCAAGAGCCGGGGCTGGCCCCGGTCGCTGCAATCCGCGATGTGTTGGCGCGCGCGCGCATTGGCGTAGATCAGGTCGCGGTGGCCGAGGTGATGGAAGCCTATGCGGTGCAGGCCATCGCTTGCGTGGATGGCGCTGGGCTGGATGTTGCGCGCGTTAACCAGGGCGGTGGTGCGCTTGCGCGCGGGCACCCGATCGGGGCCTCGGGCGCGGTGCTGGCGGTGCGGCTGTTTTATGAGTTGCAGGCGGGGATTGGACTGGCCGCGATTGCGGCGGCGGGTGGCATTGGCACGGCGTTGTTGGTGCAGCGTTAAAGCAACTATGGGCGGCACAAGCCGCGATCTGCTTGCCCGCGAACAGCAGGGTTTTCTGGCTGAGCGACGATTTTTATACAGATGTGAGATCGGCAATATCGGATAAGGGGTGCAGCCTCTGGCTGCACCCCTTATCATCAATACCGGATCAGCCGCGCGACAGCAGTGCCTCGGGGCGCATTTGCGCGATGGATTTGGTGATCAGTGCGGCAAGCACCGCTTTGATCAGATCACCCGGCAGGAATGCGGCGGCGGCCAGTGCCATATCTGGCAGAGGCTTCTCCAGCATGATCGCCATCCCGGGGATGCCAAAGGCGTAAAGGACCACGATGCCCCCGATGATGGCACCTGCAAAGGCCGCCGGGAACAGGGCGAGTTTGGTGTTCTGGGTGATCAGGCCCGCCACGAAGGCTGCAATCGGGAAGCCGATCACATAGCCGATGCTGGGCGACTGGATTTTCTGCCACGTGGTCGTAAAGCCCGGAAACACTGGCACGATCAAGCCGACGACAAGGAACAGCAGCACCGCCAACGCGCCGCGCTTTGCCCCCAGAACCGTGCCGCACAGCATGATACCCATGCTTTGCGCCGTGATCGGAACGCCTGCTGCGAGGTCGATCTTGGGCACAAGACCCAGCACAGCGATCAACGCGGCAAAAAGGGCGATGTGGGTCAGGTTCTTTTCCATGGCGTCTCTCCTGCTTCGGTGGCGCAGTTAGGCTGTGGGTTTGCCAAAGCGCAACCGCTATTTTTCGACATGCAGGTTTGGCGGGTGACGGACATCAGGCTGCCGCTGGGCACTTGGGTTGGCGGGCGATCAGCCCAATCCACCGCGCGCGCGCAGCGCTTCGGCTGTGTGGGTGGCATCGTCTAGCGCCGCCAGCGTCGTGGGCAAAAAGATACGCCAGCCCGCGCGTTTGGCCGAGCGTGCCCGCCACGTCTCGGCGATTTGCTCGGCGCGCATCAGCATGGTTGGGATGAAGCGGATGGTCAGGCCGATGGCAAGTGCCAGCGTTTTCGGCGCAATCAGCGGGCTAAGCGGGCGGGCGAGGGTCTGGATGCAGCGCGTCATCTCGGTCAGCGCGCTGGTCATGGTGACAAAATTTGCGGCCGCCACCCCGATGATCATCCGGGTGATCACCGTAATGCCCGCAGGATCACGAAGCCAAAGGTGCCAGAGTGCAAGGATCACGATCAGCGGGATCAGCGGGCGCAGGCTTTTCAGGTTTTGCAGGGCAAAGCGTGGACCGCAAGACAGGATCAGGGCGGCGACAGGTGGGGCAAGCAGCCAAGGTTTTTCCGTCGCAAACAGCCCCACTGTCAGGGCGACGAACCCGGCGAGTTTGATGCTGGCCGGTATCCGGTGGGCATAGGTTTCAATCGGCGAGGTGTGTGTCAGCATCTTGCTCTCCGATCCGGGCCATTTCGGCGGTAAAGATGGGCAGCACGGTCTCGGGATCACCATCCGCGCGGATGCGCCCTTGGTCGAGCCAAAGCACGCGGTCGCAGCCTGAAACGGTCGCGGGGTCGTGGGTGATGGTGATCAGGCGCTGGGGCAGCGCAGACAGGCGGCGGGCAAGCCGACTTTGGGTCGGGATATCAAGGCCGGCAAAGGGTTCGTCCAGAAGGATGGTCGCGGGTTGCATCAGCAGGATAGACAGCAGGCAAAGATAATGCCGCTGACCTTGGCTAAGCGTGTGGGTCAGCGCGCGGGCCCAATGGCTGCGGTTTTCGGCGGCCAGCAGGGCGTTGACCTTAGCTTTGGCCTCGGCCTCGGTTTTGCCTTGTTGGCGCAAGCCGAAGGCAAGTTCTTCGGCCACGGTTGGAAACAGGATCTGATGGTCGGGGTTTTGAAACAGGATGCCAAGGCGCGGCAGGATGGCCTTGCGGTCGGCAGGGTCCAGCCCGTCAATGCGGACGGTTCCGGTGGTGGGCGCGATGAGACCCGCCATCAGGCGCAGCAGCGTGGTCTTGCCCGAACCGTTGCGTCCGATGATGCCGATGCGGCGCTCTGACAGAGTGAGGGAAAGGTTGGACAGGATGCTTTTGCCCGTCAGGGTGACGGAGGCGTTCTGGAGGGTGATGCCTTGGGTGGTGGTCATGGATGAGTGCCCCGCTGAAGCGGTCATAGCGCGGGGCGGCGAAAGGGGGAAGGGGGCGGTGCGGGTCCGCGCGTGGACCGCAGATCTGCTACAAGGATTTCAATGGGTTAGGTTGATGGCGTTAAGGTGTTGTTAAGGTGTCGGCAGTTGGGCCGAGGGCGCTGCGCCAAGCAATACCAAGGCCGCTGCGCGGTTTCCCCCAAGTTTGCTGGTGGAGATTTGGAGCGTCTGATCTGGGCCCCCCTTGATTTGGCGATTCTGTGCATCGGGGCGCAGCGTGGGTTGCCAGCCGCCGCGCTGGGGTGTCGATGCAGATGGGTTCAAGCGATGCATCTGTGGCGGCCCATCATTCACACAAAGTGCATGTGTTTGAGCGAACTGTATCAGATCATGCAAAAGGCTTTGCATGGCCGCGTCCGAAACACATCCCAAAAACCAGAACACTCACCCCTTTTGGTTTTAGAACTTCCAGTATCGCGTGAAGTGCCCGACCAAACTCCCTGCAATTGCTTTTAGCGATGTGCTGGCGCAATTTGGCTTCGGCATACCTATTGGCATTCCGCGCCGCTCGGGACGGCGAATACCGCCAAACCAGGCGTGCAAAATGAAATGGACCGGATCGCTCCCGCGCCCCGGTCCAAAATTATCGCGCCAAAATCAGACCTGAACCAGACCTGCTTAGGCGACCCTTGCCGCCGCCACAGCGGCTTCCAGAATATCCATCGCCTCGGCGAAATGGGCGTCGGGGATGGTGATCGGCGCGAGGAACCGCACAACGTTGCCGTAAACGCCACAGGTCAGCAGGATCAGGCCGCGTTTTTGCGCCTCGACCCGGACGCGGGTGGTGAAACCTGCGTCGGGCTCGTGGTTGGCTGGGTTGGCAAATTCCACCGCGACCATAAAGCCGGGGCCACGGATGTCGGCGATTTCCGGCGTGACGGAACGGATCGCTTCAAGGCGTTGCTTCAGGCGGCCACCAAGTTCGTTGGCGCGCGCACAGAGTTGCTCTTCCTCGATCACATCCAGCACGGCATTGGCGGCGGCGATGCCCAAGGGGTTGCCGCCATAGGTGCCGCCAAGGCCGCCGGGGTGGGCTGCGTCCATCAGTGAGGCGCGTCCGGTCAGCGCAGCCAGTGGCAGACCACCGGCGAGGCCTTTGGCCATCGTGGTGATGTCGGCGGCAACGCCCGATTGTTCCATCGCGAACATGGTGCCGGTGCGGGCAAAGCCAGTTTGCACCTCGTCTGCGATCATCACGATGCCGTGGTCGTCACACAGCTTGCGGACGGCGCGCAGCAGGTCTTTTGGCGCCGGGTAGAAGCCGCCCTCGCCCTGCACGGGTTCAAGGATGATGGCTGCGACGCGGGTGGGGTCAAGATCGGCTTTGAACAGCTTGGTGATGCCCGCCATCGCGTCATCGGTGGAAATGCCGTGGATCTCTTGCGGGAAAGGCACGTGATACACATCGGGCATCATCGCGCCGAAGCCTTTTTTGTAGGGATCGACTTTACCGGTCAGCGACATCCCCAACAGGGTGCGGCCGTGGAACGCACCGCCAAAGGCGATGACGGCATTGCGGCCCGTGGCGATGCGCGCGACTTTCACCGCGTTTTCAACAGCTTCCGCTCCGGTGGTGACGAAAACGGTTTTCTTCGGGAAATCACCGGGGACAAGCGCGTTCAGACGCTCGGCCAGACGGACGTAGTTTTCATAGGGCAGCACCTGATGGCAGGTGTGGGTGAATTTCGACATCTGCGCGGTGACGGCTGCCATGACGCGTGGGTGGCAATGGCCGGTATTAACCACAGCAATGCCAGCCGCGAAGTCGATATAGCGGTTGCCCTCGATATCCCACACTTCCGAATTCAGCGCGTGATCGACGTAGATTTCGGTCTGAACCCCCACCCCGCGCGAGATGCTGTCTGTGCGGCGGCGGGCGATTTCGGTGTTTTTCATCACATTCCCCTTGTGGTGGTCGCACGCGTTTGGCGACTTTCTTGCTGGGCATATGATCAAAATTTTGGTAAGGCGGCAATCGGCCCAGCGGTGGTTTCGATAAGTCCAGATATGTGGCCGGTTCAGTCCAGTCTGGTCGCTCATCCGGCCGTTTCTCTGCCGGGTCGCGGGTAAAGTTAACGGCGATTCATTTGTTGTTAACTCTGACCGGTGCAGACTGCGAATCGTGAATGAGGCGAGGCGCAGATGGCATCGGGTTTGCACATACCCCACACCCCCAGTTCCGCACCCTCGGACGCGGACCCGGTGCTTTGGCTTCGCCTCATTCGCTCTCGTCGTGTCGGGGCGGTGACGTTTCACCGGCTGGTTGCGGATCATGGCGGGGTTGAGGCGGCGCTGGCGGCGCTGCCCGGGATCGCGCGGGCGGCGGGGGTAGAGGACTACAGCCTGTGCGCACTTGAAGTGGTGCGCGCCGAGATGGCGCAGGCGCGATTGGCCCGCGCGCGCATTTTGCTGTGGGGGCAGGCGGGCTATCCGCAGGCGCTGATGGATTTGCCCGATGCGCCACCGGTTTTGTGGGCGCAGGGCGATATCGGGCTGCTGGCGCGGCCGATGGTGGCGCTGGTGGGCGCGCGAAACGCCTCAAGCCTGGGGTTGCGGATGACGCGGCGGCTGGTCGAAGGGCTGGCGCAGGCGGGGCAGGTGGTGGTGTCAGGCCTTGCCCGCGGCATTGATGCCGAGGCGCATCAGGCGGCGCTGGAAACCGGCACGGTCGCGGTGCAGGCGGGCGGGGTGGACGTGATCTATCCGGCCGAAAATACCGAACTCGCCGCGCAGATTGCCGCTCGGGGCTGCCGTATTTCGGAACAGCCGATGGGATTGGTGCCGCAGGCGCGACATTTCCCGCAGCGCAACCGGATTGTTTCGGGTTTGGCGCGTGCCGTGGTGGTGGTTGAGGCCGCAGCGCGCTCGGGCAGCCTGATCACGGCGAAAAACGCGCTGGATCAGGGGCGCGAGGTGTTGGCCGTGCCCGGGCATCCGTTTGATGCGCGCGCTGCGGGCTGCAATATCCTGCTGCGGGATGGCGCGGTGCTGGTGCGCTCGGCGCAGGACGTGCTTGAGGCGATCGGCGTGCAAGGGCATTTCATCGCGCAACCAACCTTGCCGATCGAGCCGGTTGCGGTGCCCGATCCCTTGCCAGGCCCGGTCCCGCAGCGCCGCCCGCTCGCGGATATTTCGGCTGTGCACAGTCAGATATTGGCACGGCTTGGCCCAAGCCCCTTGGCCGAAGATCAACTGATCCGCGATCTGGCCCTGCCGCCCGGCACACTCTCGCCCGCCCTGATCTCATTGGAACTGGAGGGCAGGATTTTGCGGCAGTCGGGTGGATTGCTCAGCCGGGTGGATTGAACGCTTTGGGTTCATACTGGGCCAGACATTCCCAACTTGCGCCAGCAACCTTATCAGCAGATGCCCCAGATGGGCATATTTAGGCCAGCGCGAAAGCACCATTTGTCCGCAACCAAAGCGGTTTTGGCAGAGCCCCCGTTGACATCCCCGCACAAAGCCCCACATGGTGCCTCGCCGCTCATATGCCTGTTTTTAAGGGAATTTCATGCCCGTCGTTGTTGTAGAATCGCCCGCTAAGGCCAAGACAATCAACAAATATCTTGGATCGGACTATGTGGTTCTGGCCTCTTATGGCCATGTGCGCGACCTTCCCGCCAAGGACGGCTCGGTGGATACCGAGCATGGATTCGACATGCTGTGGGAAGTGGCCGCAGACAGCAAAAAGCACATGCGCGCCATCACCGAGGCGCTCAAAACCGACGACACACTGATCTTGGCAACCGACCCTGACCGCGAGGGCGAGGCGATTTCCTGGCATCTGCAAGAGGCGTTGGCCAGCACCCTGAAGAAGGGCAAAAAGGTCAGCCGTGTGACCTTCAACGCCATCACCAAGGAAGCCGTGACCGAGGCGATGAAGCATCCGCGGCAGGTCGATCAGCCGCTGGTGGATGCCTATCTTGCGCGCCGCGCTTTGGATTATCTGGTGGGCTTCAACCTGTCGCCGGTGCTGTGGCGCAAGCTGCCGGGGTCGCGCTCGGCTGGTCGCGTCCAGTCGGTCTGCCTGCGCCTGATTGTTGAGCGCGAGATGGAGATCGAGGCGTTCCGTGCGCGCGAGTTCTGGTCAGTGTCGGCGGTGCTGAGCACCCCGCGCGGGCAGGACTTTGAGGCACGACTGACGGTTCTGGGCGGAAAGCGCTTGGACAAATTCGACATTCCGACATCTGAAGCGGCCGAATTGGCGGTGCAGGCTGTCACTTCCCGAACATTGAAGGTGATTTCGGTTGAGGCCAAGCCTGCCAGCCGCAACCCCTATTCGCCCTTCATGACCTCGACCCTGCAACAAGAGGCGAGCCGCAAATATGGCATGGGCGCCAAGGCCTGCATGTCGGCGGCCCAGCGGCTGTATGAGGCGGGCTACATCACTTACATGCGAACCGATGGCATCGACATGGCGCCTGAAGCCGTGGCGCAGGCGCGGGCCGAGATTGGCAAGCGTTTTGGTGCGGCCTATGTGCCCGACGCACCGCGCATCTACAAGAACAAGGCCAAGAACGCCCAAGAAGCGCATGAATGTATCCGCCCAACCGATATGGCGGTGGCCCCGGCAGACTTGCGGTTGTCGGAACGCGATCAGGCCAACCTCTATGAGTTGATCTGGAAGCGCACCATTGCCAGCCAGATGGCCGGCGCGCGGATGGAGCGCACGGTGGTAGAGATCGGCAGCGCAGACGGGCAGGTGGGGTTGCGTGCAAACGGTCAAGTGGTTCTGTTTGATGGCTTTTTGAAGGTTTACGAAGAAGGCCGCGACGACGAGGACGAAGACGAAGGCCGCTTGCCCCAGATCATGCAGGGCGAGGCTGCGACGCCGCGCAAGGGCGGATTTGAGGCTGCGTTCAAGAAGCAGGCCGATGCCGCCGGCAAGGACGACTTCGATCTGATCGCGGGCAAGACCGATCTGCGCCGCGTCGCCTCGGCGGTGATCAGCGGCGACGGCGCGATCTTCGCCAGCCAAAGCCACACGCAACCGCCGCCGCGCTACACCGAGGCGACCTTGGTCAAGCGGATGGAGGAGTTGGGCATCGGGCGCCCCTCGACCTATGCCTCGGTTCTGACGACGATTGTGGACCGCGAATATGTCCGCAAGGACAAAAACCGCCTGTTCCCCGAGGATAAAGGGCGCTTGGTCACGGCGTTTCTGACCAACTTTTTCCGCCGCTATGTTGAGTATGATTTCACCGCTGATCTGGAAAGCCAACTGGATGACGTCTCGGCGGGCGAGCGTGACTACAAGGAAGTTCTGTCGCGGTTCTGGCGCGATTTCTCGGCAGCGATTGCCGAGACGGCTGATCTACGGATTGGCGAAGTGCTGGATAAAATTGACGATTTTCTAAGCCCGCATCTTTATCCATTGCGCGAAGATGGCTCTGATCCACGGGTGTGCACCAGTTGCGGCACCGGTCGGCTTCATCTGAAAACCTCGCGTTCCGGTGGGGCATTCATCGGCTGTGGCAACTATCCCGAATGCCGCTACACCCGCCCGATTTCGGGCGAGGAGGGCGGCTCGGTCGATGGCCGGGTGCTGGGCTTGGATGCCGATGGCGTGGAGATTTCGCTGCGGGCGGGGCGGTTTGGCCCCTATGTGCAGAAGGGCGAGGCGACCGAAGAATTGCCGAAACCGCCGCGTGCCAGCTTGCCGAAGGGGTGGGAGTCGGGCGCTTTGACGCTGGATCAGGCGATTGAACTGTTGTCTTTGCCACGCCAGATCGGGCCGCACCCGGAAGATGGCGTGATGGTGGAAGCGGCAATCGGCCGGTTTGGGCCCTATGTGAAGCACGGCACGGTTTACGCCAATATCCCCGATGTTGAGGAAGTGTTTACCATTGGCATGAACCGCGCGGTCGAGGTTTTGGCCTTGAAAGCGGCGGGGCGGCGCGGCGCTGCGGCGGCGGAACCCTTGCGCGCGCTGGGAGAGCATCCTGACGGCGGGCCGGTGCAGGTCATGCCGGGGAAATATGGGCCTTATGTCAAATGGGCGAAGGTGAATGCGACCTTGCCGAAAGAACTTTCACCCGAGGCGGTCACGCTTGAGGAAGCCCTTGCTTTGATTGCAGAAAAGGCTGGAAAGTCTGGCAAGAAAGCCCCGGCGAAAAAGGCTGCGGCAAAGCCTGCTGCTGCGAAAAAGGCACCTGCGAAGAAGGCTGCCGATAAGGCTCCCGCCAAGGCGGCTGCGAAAAAGCCTGCGGCGAAGAAAGCAGCGACCCCTAAACCCAAGGCCGCTGTCTCTGACGTGCTGGACGACTAAGCTTACGCCCGCGGGTTGATGAGTTTTGCCATCAACCCGGCGGCGCGGATCACGCCGATATGCACGCCGTTTTCGCTGACATTCAGCGCGGAATCGGTATCGGACAGCCGCTGCATAACCGCCTTCACCGGAGTTTCGCAGTCAACCGAGGCCCCGTCGCACGACCCCGCCTGCATCACATCGCGCGCCGTCAGCACGCCGAGCGGGTTCATATGTGCCACGAAATCAGCCACATAGTCTGAAACCGGGTTGGCGATGATCTCGCGCGCGGTGCCGATTTGTACGATGCGTCCCCCCTCCATCAGCGCGATGCGGTTGCCGAGTTTGAAAGCCTCGTCCAGATCGTGGCTGACGAAAATGATGGTGCGTTTCAGCTTGGATTGCAGATCGAGCAACTCGTCCTGCAACCGCGCACGGATAAGCGGGTCGAGGGCCGAGAACGGCTCGTCCATCAACAGGATCGGGGCTTCGGTGGCGAAGGCGCGCGCGAGGCCGACACGCTGCTGCATGCCGCCCGAAAGTTCGCCGACTTTACGCTCGGCCCATTGCGACAGGTTAACGAGCGCCAGTTGCTGATCGACCTTGGCGCGGCGCTGATCGCCAGATTGCCCTGCAAGTTCAAGACCTAAGCCAACGTTGTCGCGCACGGTCCGCCACGGCAGCAGGCCGAATTGTTGAAACACCATGGCGATTTTGGACAGCCGCAGCCCGCGCAGCGATTCGCCCTTGGCTTTGGTGACAGACACCATCTTTGCGCCGTCCCACACCCGAACTTCGCCGCGCACCACCGGGTTCAACGCATTGACCCCGCGCAGCAGGGTGGACTTGCCCGAGCCGGACAGCCCCATCAGCACAAGGATTTCGCCCTCGGCCACCGAAAGCGAGCAGTCGTGCACGCCCAGGATCTGGCCCGTTTGCGACTGGATATCGCCGCGCGACATGCCCTTGTCCATCAGGGGCAGGGCGCGGTCGGGCTGATCGCCAAATACGATCGAGACACGGTCAAATTCCACTGCATTTACCATGGCTTACACCTTACGCTGGAAGGTGGCGCGCAAAGCAATGGCGACCACGACGATGACAAAACCGCTCTCAAAGCCTTTGGCGGCGTTCACTGAAGCCAAGGCCCGCATCACCGGCACACCCAGACCATTCGCGCCCACCATCGAGGCGATGACGACCATGGAAAGCGACAGCATGATGGTTTGGTTCAGGCCCACCATGATTTGTGGCAAAGCCCAAGGCAGTTCAACCTTCCACAACCGTTGACTTGGTGTGGCGCCAAACGACGTGGCGGCTTCCAGCAGCGCGGTGGGGGTCGAGGCGACGCCAAGCTCGGTCAGCCGGATCGGCGCTGGCAGCACGAAGATGACGGTTGCAATCAGGCCGGGCACCATGCCGATGCCGAAAAAGATAATCGCGGGGATCAGATAGACGAAGGTCGGCAGGGTCTGCATCAGGTCCATCACCGGCGACAAAGCAGCGTTCAGCTTGGCGTTGTGGGCGCAGGCGATGCCGATTGGCACACCGATGGCCATGCAGACCGCGCAAGACGACAGGATCAGCGTCAGGCTTTCGGTGGTTTCTTTCCAGTAGCCTTGGTTCAGCACAAACAGAAACCCCAAGGCGACGCCAACGCAAATCTTCCAGTTGCGTTGCAGCACCCAGGCGATGATGACGAAAATGGCGATGATAATCAGCGGGTTGGGCGCTTGCAGCAACCATTTGAAACCGTTGATCAAGCCTTCCAGCGCATCGGCAATCACGTTGAACACCGCGCTGAGATGGGTTTTCATCCACGTGAAAACCGCGTTCGCCCATGCCCCGATCGGGATTTTATATGCCGTCAACCAATCCATTCAATCTGTCCCCTGTTGGATAGAAAAAGGCCCCGATCTTCCGCCGGGGCCCCCTTTTACTTCAGCGCGGCAGTCACCGCCGCAAGCGCATCGCCACCGTCTTTGGTGGTGACACCGTCCAGCCACGGCCCGAGAACCTCGGGGTGTGCAGCCAGCCAGGTTTTCGCAGCGGCGGTCGGCTCTGCACCTTGATCCAGAATAGCGCCCATCAAAGCGTTCTCCATCGGCAGGGTGAAGGCAAGGTTCTGGAAGAAGCGGCCCGGATTGGGGCAATCGGTAACGTAGCCCTTGCGGCTGATGGTATAAACCGTCGCGCCGCCAAGGTTCGGCCCGAAGAAATCATCGCCGCCCGTCAGATAGTTGATGTCAAGCTTGACGTTCATCGGATGCGGCTCCCATGCGAGCCAGACCACGGGTTTGCCTTCGGCCGTCAGCCGCGCGACTTCGGCGATCATCGCCTGTTCGCTGCTTTCCACAAGGGCAAGCTTGCCCATGCCAAAGGCATCTTTGGCAATGATATCAAGGATCAGGCGGTTGCCGTCGTTACCCGCTTCAACCCCATACATCTGGCCATCCAGCGCATCCGCATGCGCGGCGATGTCCTTGAAATCGGCGATCCCCAGTGCTTTGCCCGCCGGATTGGTGGCAAGGGTGAACTTCGCGCCTTCAAGGTTGGTGCGGACAACGTCGATGGTGCCAGCAGCGGTATAGGGGGCAATCATCCCTTCCATCGAGGGCAGCCAGTGATCGGTGAACACGTCGATATCGCCGCGTGCAAGGCTTTCAAAGGTGATCGGCAAGGACAGAAGGTTGGGTTCAACCTTGTAGCCCAAGGCGGTCAGCACCACAGTGGCAACCCCGTTTTGTGCCATGTTGTCGGTCCAACCGACGTCAACCATCCGCACCGTGCCGCAATCGGCGGCAATGCCTGCGACCGGGGAGGTCGCAAGCAAAAGTGCCAGAACCGCCCGCTTGACGCGGGCGCTTACGGTCATTTCAAAGCCGCAGTAACAGCGGCCATGGCATCGCCACCGTCTTTGGTGGTCACGCCGTCCAGCCATGGGCCGATCACATCGGGATGCGCGGCAAGCCAAGCCTTCGCGGCCTCACGCGGGTCGGTGCCGTCGTTCAGGATCGCCCCCATGATCTCGTTTTCCATCGCCAGGCTGAACGACAGATTCGACAGCAGTTTGCCGGTATTCGGGCATTCGGCGACATAGCCTGCGCGGGTGTTGGTGGCGACGGTGGCACCGCCCAGGTTCGGGCCGAAGAAATCATCGCCGCCGGTCAGGTAGGTCATCTTGAAGTTGGCGTTCATCGGGTGGGGCTCCCAGCCAAGGAAAACCACGGCCTTGCCTTCGTTATCGGCGCGGGCGACTTCGGCGAGCATGCCTTGTTCGGAGGATTCCACCAACTCGACACCTGCGGCTTTCACACCGAACGCGTCTTTTTCGATCATGTCGAGGATCAGCTTGTTGCCGTCATTGCCAGCCTCGATCCCGAAGATTTTGTTATCCAGATCGGCGGCATGGGCGGCGATGTCTTTGAAATCCTTGATGCCAAGCTCGGCACCCTTGGCGTTGGTCGCCAGCGTGTATTTCGCACCTTCAAGGTTGGTGCGCACGGTATCGACGGTTTTGGCATCGCGGTAGGGGGCGATGTTGCTTTCCATCGTCGGCATCCAGTTGCCCAGGAACACATCCACATCGCCCGACGCAAGACCTTCGTAGGTCACCGGAACCGACAGCACCTTGGTTTCGGTCTCGTATCCCAAAGCCTCCAGCACCAGTGAGGTGGCGGCGGTGGTGGCGGTGATATCGGTCCAGCCGACATCCGAGAAGGTGACTTTATCGCAGCCAGCGGCAAACGCCGAACCGGCCATCGCGAAGGTGACGGCGGACGCGAGCAGCGTCGATTTGAGGGTCATGTTGGGCTCCCTGTTTTTGTTGATTGACGAGTCAATAAACTTCAAGCTAGCTGCCTTTGGCAAGCATTATTATCAAGGGCCGCATCATGCCGAAGCTTGGAATGGAGCCTATCCGAAAGGCGGCGCTCGTCAAAGCCACGATTGTGGAAATCGGGCGGGTGGGGTCTTTGGATGTGACGGTCAGTCAGATCGCCAAGCGCGCAGGTATGTCCTCGGCTTTGGCGCATCACTATTTTGGCAGCAAGGAAGAGATGTTTCTGGCCGCGATGCGCCATATTCTGACGCTGTATGGTGCGGAAGTGCGCGGGGCTTTGGCGCTGGCCGATGGGCCGGAAAGTCGGCTTCGGGCGGTGCTGGCGGCGTCTTTCAGCGCGGCGAATTTCCGGCGCGAGGCGGTGGGGGCGTGGCTGAACTTCTGGGTTCTGGCGCAAACGGTGCCCGAGGCAAAGCGGTTGCTGAAGGTCTATCAGGGGCGCTTGCGCTCTAACCTGCTGGCGGGGTTGCGGCCTTTGGCGGGCGACCGGGCGGTGCCGATTGCCGAGGGTCTGGGCGCGTTGATCGACGGGCTTTATCTGCGCGAAGTTTTGAAATCCGGCCCGCCGGATCGCGAATTGGCGGTGACTACCGCGTTGAATTACCTGAACTCTAAGTTGGAAGGGGCACGCCCATGATGGCGCAGCCGAAGGCCAGTCATTTCGTTGATGGCCAGTATGTCGAAGACAAAGCCGGTGCCGTGATCGAGGTGATCTATCCCGCCACCGGTGAGGTGATTGCGCTTCTGCACGAGGCAACGCCTGCGGTGATCGAGGCCGCTTTGGCCAGTGCCGCCCGCGCGCAAACCGCTTGGGCCGCGACCCGCCCGGTAGAACGCGCGCGGGTGCTGCGCCGCGCCGCCGATCTGATCCGCGCACGCAACCCCGGCCTTGCCCGGCTGGAGACCCTCGACACCGGCAAGCCCATCCAGGAAACGCTGGTGGCCGATTGGCCTTCAGGTGCCGATGCGTTGGAGTATTTTGCCGGGCTTGCGCCGACAGTCGGCGGTGAAACCATCCCGCTTGGCCGCGATTTCGCCTATACGATCCGCGAGGCTTTGGGGGTTTGCGTCGGGATTGGCGCATGGAACTACCCCAGCCAGATCGCGTGCTGGAAATCCGCCCCTGCTTTGGCCTTGGGCAACGCGATGGTGTTCAAACCATCCGAAGTGACCCCGTTGGGCGCGTTGCAACTGGCCGAGATTTTCATCGAGGCGGGGCTGCCTGCGGGTCTGTTCAACGTGGTGCAGGGGCGCGGGGCGGTAGGCTCGGCTTTGGTGTCAGATGCGCGGGTGGCGAAGGTGTCGCTGACCGGATCGGTGCCGACCGGGCAGAAAGTGTATGCGTTGGCGGCGGCGGGCGTGCGGCATGTGACGATGGAGTTGGGCGGCAAATCCCCGATTCTGGTGTTTGATGATGCCTCGGTCGAGGATGCTGTCGGTGCTGCGATGCTGGGGAATTTCTATTCCGCAGGCCAGGTCTGCAGCAACGGCACGCGGGTGTTGGTGCAAAAGGGCATCAAGGCCAAGTTTCTGAAAAGGCTTGCAGAACGCACGGCTGCAATCAAATTGGGCGATCCGCTGGATGAAGCGACGCAGATGGGGCCGCTGGTTTCAGCCGGGCAACTGGCGAAGGTTCTGGGCTATATCGCGACCGCCAAGGCCGAAGGTGCCACGCTGATCTGTGGCGGCGGGCAAGCCGGGGCAGAGGGCGCCTTTGTGCAGCCGACTGTTTTTGCCGATGTGACCGACGACATGACCATCGCACGCGAGGAAGTGTTCGGCCCGGTGATGGCGGTGCTGGATTTTGACACCGAAGAAGAAGCCGTGGCGCGCGCCAATGCCACCGAGTTTGGCCTTGCCGCAGGTGTGTTCACCACCGACATAACCCGCGCGCATCGGGTGATTGCGGCGCTGCAAGCGGGCACCTGCTGGATCAACGCCTATAACCTGACGCCGGTGGAAATGCCGTTTGGCGGATCGAAACTGTCGGGTGTCGGGCGCGAAAACGGCCATGCGGCGGTGGAGCATTATTCGCAAGTGAAAAGCGTCTACGTTGGCATGGGGCCGGTGGACGCGCCTTACTAAACGCCCCCGACACGCCTCCCACCCACCCACCCCGGCGTGTCGGGGGCTACGGCAGCGGTGGGGGCAGCAGGGGCAAGATGAAAACTGGAGAAGACATGACGGCGGAATATGTGATCATTGGCTCAGGCTCGGCGGGATCGGCGATCGCGTATCGGTTGGCCGAAGCGGGCAAGCGGGTGGTCGTGATCGAGCAGGGCGGCAGCGATTTCGGCCCGTTCATTCAGATGCCGGCGGCTTTGTCTTACCCGATGAACATGCCGATCTATGACTGGGGCTTTCAGTCGGAACCTGAACCCTATCTGGGCGGACGCCGTCTGGCCACGCCGCGCGGCAAGGTGATGGGCGGGTCGTCCAGCATCAACGGCATGGTCTATGTGCGCGGCCATGCGCGTGATTATGACACGTGGGATCAGATGGGCGCGCAGGGCTGGTCTTATGCCGACGTGCTGCCGTATTTTCAGCGCATGGAAACCTGGCATGGCGAGGCCAATGGCGCGGCATCCGGAGACCCCGCGTTTCGGGGCTCAAATGGTCCGCTGCATATCTCGCGCGGGCCACGCAAAAACCCGCTATTCGATGCCTTTATCAAGGCGGGCCAGCAGGCGGGCTATCCGGTGACCGAAGACTATAACGGTCAGGCGCAGGAAGGCTTTGGCGCGATGGAGGCGACGATCTTCAAGGGCGTGCGCTGGTCGGCGGCGAATGCCTATCTGCGGCCCGCGTTGAAAACCGGGCTGGTCAAACTGGTGCGCGGCTTTGCCCGCAAGATCGTGATCGAGAATGGCCGCGCGGTGGGGGTGGAAATTGAACGCGGTGGCGCGATTGAGGTGATCCGCGCCAGCGCCGAGGTGATCGTGTCGGCCTCGTCGATCAACAGCCCGAAGCTTCTGATGCTGTCGGGGATCGGTGATGCGGAAGCGTTGCGGGCGCATGGGATTGAGGTGGTGGCAGATCGACCCGGCGTGGGGGCGAATTTGCAGGATCATCTTGAGATCTACATGCAGTTTCAGGCCAAGCAGCCGATCACTCTGTTCAGGTATTGGAACCTGTGGGGCAAGGCGCTGATCGGAGCGCAGTGGCTGTTCACCGGCAAGGGCTTGGGGGCCAGCAACCAGTTCGAATCCTGCGCCTTCATCCGGTCCAAGGCGGGGGTGGAGTATCCGGATATCGAGTATCACTTCCTGCCGATTGCGGTGCGATACGATGGCAAAGCTGCGGCCGAGGGGCACGGGTTTCAAGTGCATGTCGGGCCGATGCGGTCGAAGTCGCGCGGGGCTGTGACGCTGCGGTCGGCCGATCCCAAGGACGCGCCGAAGATTGTGTTCAACTATATGTCTGAGCCCAGCGATTGGGAGGACTTCCGCGCCTGCATCCGGCTGACGCGCGAGATTTTCGCGCAACCTGCGATGGCCGAGCATGTGAAATCCGAGATTCAACCGGGGCTTTCGGCGCAGACCGATGCGGAGTTGGATGCGTTCTTGAAAGAACATGTGGAAAGCGCCTATCATCCTTGCGGCACCTGCCGGATGGGGCGGCGGGACGATCCGCTGGCGGTGGTGGATGAGGAATGTCGGGTGATCGGGGTGGAGGGGCTGCGGGTGGCTGACAGCTCGATCTTCCCGCAGGTGACAAACGGGAATTTGAACGGGCCGTCGATCATGACGGGCGAGAAGGCGGCGGATCATATTTTGGGGCGCAGGCTGGCGCGGTCGAATTTGCAGCCGGTGATCAATGAGAACTGGCGGGTGTCGCAACGCTGAGGTCCCAACTCGGGACCAAAAATTGCCATTGAATTACAAGGGCTTATTTTTCCGATTTAAGACTTTCTTAATCTTTGGCCGGTTGATCGAGGTCAACGCATCGCCCAAGCGCCGCCCGTAAACTGGGCGGCGTTCGCATCACATGGAGAGAGTTATGACACATACACCGCATGGATTGGCCGCGGAATTCCCCGAATTTGCCCTGAAACTTTCGGCGTTGAAGGAGAAGGACGCGCATTTTGCCAAGTTGGTCGCCGACTATGATGTGGTGAACGGCAAGGTTCACCGGGCCGAGGCGCGGTTGGAGTTGGTGAGCGAGGCCGAGGAGGAAGTGCTGCGTAAGCAAAGGGCAGCGTTGAAAGATCATATCTGGCTGCATCTGAAGCCCTGAGCCTGTTGACCGCAACGCGGCTGCGGTCTTGGCCGCCATCGAGGCGGCACGCGACCGCTGCTGCCGCAGCACAGCTCTGCGGCGGCGGGTGGGCGGGACTATTGGAGCCTCCGGCGGGGATATTTAAGAACGGGTGACATGCAAAGCGCGCGTTTTGGTCATCCTCTGTGTGCAAATATCCCCCGCGGAGCGTTCCGCAGGGTCAGTCTGCGATGTCGTAGGGCAGCAGGCCGCGACGGTCGGGATCGACTTTCAGGCGACGTTCCAGCGGGGGCACCGAGCGTTGGTGGCAATCGCGGCGCTCGCAGATCCGGCAGGAGATGCCGATCGGCTCGAACCGGCCTTTAAGGTCGAGGCCATCGGAATAGACGAGACTGGAGGCGTGGCTGATCTCGCAGCCCAGACCGATGGCGTAGCGGCGGACGGGGGCGGCGTAGGCTCCGCCGGGTTTTGAGACATCACGCGCGAGGCACAGATAGCGCACGCCATCCGGGGTTTCGGCCAGTTGGCGCAGGAAATGGCCGGGGGTTTCAAAGGCGCGGTGGACGTTCCACAGCGGGCAAGCGCCGCCGAAGCGCGCAAATTGCAGGCGTGTGGCCGAGTGGCGTTTGGTGATCGTGCCCGCCTGATCGACGCGGACGAAAAAGAACGGGATGCCCTTGGCACCGGGGCGTTGCAGGGTGGACAAGCGGTGCGCGACCTGTTCGATGGAGGCGCCGAACAGATCGGCGAGACGCTCAAGATCGTGGCGGGTTTCTTGCGCTGCGGCAAGGAAGGCGCGGTAGGGCATCAGGGCGGCGCCGGCGAAATAGTTCGCCATGCCGATTTTGGCGATGTCGCGGGCTTCCGTGGTCTGGAAGCGGGCCAGATCAAGGCTGGCTTCAATCAGCTCGTTCTGGGTTTGCAGGGCAACCTGATAAAGCAGTTGGAAGCGCTGGGTCGGGGCTGCGGCGCGGGCCGACAGGGCAAGCGCGCGGGCGGTGGGATCAAACTGGCGCAACGGGCCGGTGTTCGAAAACTGCACATGGATGCTACGCTTTTCCAGTGCCTCAGTTGCGATGATAAGCGCGTCTTTTCCGGGGCCTGCGGCGGATATGAAATGTTCTGCGGCCCGGTCGAGCGCATCGACGTAATTGTCGCAATAGTGAAAGAAGTCGCGCACCTCCTCCCACGGGCTGGCGCGCAGGGCGGTGTCTTCGCGCCCCAAGGCTTCGTCCAGCGAGGCGAGGCGCTCGTGACTTTGGCGGTAGGCGCGGTGCAGATCGAGGAAGGCGCGGGCGAGGGCTGGGGCATTGGAGGCGGCAAGGCGCAGATCGGCAAGCGGGGGGGCGGTTTTGGCAAACACCGGGTCGGCCAAGGCCTCGCGCATGTCGGAGACCAAACGCTCGCCTTCGCCTGCGTTGAGTTCGGTGACATCAAGGCCGAATTCCTGCGCCAGCGCCAGCACCACGGTGGCGGAAACCGGGCGGTGGTTGTTTTCCATCTGGTTGAGATAGGGCAGCGAGACGCCGAGTTTGTCAGCAAAGCTGCGCTGGGTCAGGCTGAGACGGCCGCGCAACTCGCGCAGTTTTGCCCCGGCATAGAGTTTCTGGATGGCCATCGCACCCTCCTTTGCAAAGCGCAGGGTAGGCTTTGCAAACTGGGGTGGTCAAGCCGCAATCCCCAAGGCGCGGGCGCGGCGGATCACCGCAAGGATGCAGACGGTTGACAGCACCGAGGAGGCCAGCATCAGCAGCACCAGCGGCATTTCGGTGGAGCCGGGGGGCAAGACGGCCCCGGCGAGTGCGGCAAGGCCCGCGCCGCCGCCGACCATGATCGCGCCGCCAAGGCCCGAGGCGGTGCCGGCAAGCTCGGGGCGCACCGACAGGATGCCCGCGTTGGCCGAGGGCAGGGCAACGCCGTTGCCAAGCCCCATGGTCAGGGTCAGGCCGAAGAACATGCCCGCACTGGACAGGCCCGCGGCGGTCAGCAGCGCCAGCGCGCCAAGGCCGAGTGTAGTGATGGTGGTGCCGATCAGCACCATTTTGTTCATCCCCATGCGCGCCGAATAGCGGCCCGCAAAGAAATTTCCGGCCATGTAACCCACTGCGGTGATGGCAAAAAGTTGGCCGATGCGCGACGAGGTCAGGTGATAAACCTTGGTGCCGACATAGGGCGCGCCGCCGAGATAGGCGTAAAAACAGCCCGAGGAAAACGCCGCAGCCCCACAATAGCCCCAGAAGCGGCGGGATTTCAGCAGGGCGGGGTAGGTTCTCAGTTGCTCGCGGAACGACAGGCGTTGCAGGGTTGCGGTCTCTCCCAGATCGGCCCAGCACAGCGCGGTGACGACGACGCCCAGCCCCAAGAGCAGGCCGAAATTGGCTTGCCAGCCGAACCATTCGTCAAGGTAGCCGCCGATCACCGGGCCGATCATCGGCACCAGGCTCATCCCCATGGTGACGTAGCCGATCATCGAGGCGGCCTCGGCATCCGATACCATGTCGCGCACCACCGCGCGCGACAGCACGATGCCCGCGGCCACCACGGCTTGGGCCATGCGGAAGATCAGGAAGGCGGTGGCGTTGGGGGCGGTGAGGGTGCCGACGGTGGCGATCAGGAACAGCACAAGGGCCGCAAGGACGACATTGCGGCGGCCGTAGCGGTCGGAGATCGGGCCGATCAGGATTTGCAGCACCGCCGACAGCGCAAGGTAAAGCGCTACCGAGAGTTGCATGAGCGCGTAGGGGGCGTCGAAATACGCGGCCATGCCGGGCAGCGAGGGCAGGAAGATGTTCATCGTCAGCGCCGAGAGGCCTGCAAGCAGGGTCAGCGTGACGATTTTCGGCGGGGTGTGGCGGTTGAGGAAGATCGCCTTGGCGTGGGGCATTGCATGGCCTTGATGCGGCGCGCAGGCTTTGAGGGGGGAGCCTCCGGCGGGGATATTTAAGCAGAGAGGATGGGCTTGGCGCGGGTTTGGGGCGGGGTCAGGACCATTTATGGAAGATGAAGAAGGCACCCAGAGCGATGAACGCAAAGCCCAAGGCGTGGTTCCAGGTGAGCGGCTCTTTCAGGTAGAACACGGAAAACACGGCGAAAACCGAGAGGGTGATCACCTCTTGAATCGTTTTCAGTTGCGCGCCGTTGTAGATCGAGGAGCCGATGCGGTTGGCGGGCACCATCAGGCAATATTCAAAGAACGCAATTCCCCACGAGATGAAGATCACGGTGATCAGCGCGGTGGATTTGTGTTTGAGGTGGCCATACCAGGCGAAGGTCATGAAGACGTTGGACAGGGTCAAAAGGCCGATGGTGACGAGGGGGACGGGAAGGGTTGGCATGGGGGCTCTGCTGCAAATTATGCGGGTTCGCGGGGTATATAGGACAAAACCCAGCTTTGCCATCAAGGACGATGGTGGCGCGCGGCGCCGGGTTTGCGCAACGACGCGCCGGGTTTGGCGGGGCTGCAAGGGAATCGCTGCAAAGGAGCGTATTTTGCGGTAGCATGACAAAAAAATAAACGAGCAGGACTGACAACATGACCCAAATCCGAACCGCGCGGCGCCTTTTGGGTGCCGGTTTCGCGCTGGCCTTGCTGGCAAGCTGTGGGCACAGCGAACTTGAGTGTATGGAGCGGGCGATGTATTTCGAATCCAACCGCTCAAGCCGCGATGGTATGGTGGCGGTGGGCAGCGTGGTGATGAACCGGGTCGAGTCGGGGCAATATCCGCGCAGCGTGTGTGGTGTGGTGGGGCAGCGCAATCAGTTTGCGCCCGGCGTGATGCGCAAGCGTATGGACACCCGCACCGCGCCCTATCTGCGCGATGCCGCGAAATCGGTGCTGCAGGGCGAGCGGCACCCGCTGATCGGCGATGCGAAATTCTTTCACACCGCGACCTACAAGGCGGGCTACAACAACATGCAATATGTGCTGACCACCGGCGGCAACGCGTTTTACGAGCGGGTTGACCCCAATACGGTGACGCAGCCTTTGCCGTTGCCGCCGATTGAGGGCATCACCGGGCCACAATAATTTGCAGGTTTGCAATTTGCATTCCCTCCACTTCGCTTGATTTGCATATTTTCGATGTTGTGCTTCCCGTGCCCGGTGCCGGGCGTTATGCTGACGGCGTTCGAGGGGGAGCATGCCATGAAAGACATCCTGCAACAGTTGGAGGCACGCCGCGCTGTGGCCCGTCAGGGCGGTGGCCAGCGCCGGATTGATGCGCAGCACGCCAAGGGCAAGCTGACCGCGCGCGAGCGGATTGAATTGCTGCTGGATGAGGGCAGTTTCGAAGAATTCGACATGTTTGTGGCCCACCGCTGCACCGATTTCGGCATGGAAGCAGACCGTCCGGCAGGGGATGGGGTTGTTACCGGCTGGGGCACGGTGAACGGGCGGATGGTCTATGTGTTTTCGCAGGACTTCACGGTGTTTGGCGGATCACTCTCGGAGACCCATGCGCAAAAGATCTGCAAGATCATGGACATGGCGATGCAAAACGGCGCGCCGGTGATCGGGTTGAACGATTCTGGGGGCGCGCGGATTCAGGAAGGTGTGGCCTCGCTTGCGGGCTATGCCGAGGTGTTTCAGCGCAATGTGATGGCGAGCGGTGTCGTGCCGCAGATTTCGGTGATCATGGGGCCTTGCGCGGGCGGGGCGGTCTATTCGCCCGCGATGACGGACTTTATCTTTATGGTGAAGGACAGCTCTTACATGTTCGTGACCGGGCCGGATGTGGTGAAAACCGTTACCAATGAGGTGGTGACGGCGGAGGAACTCGGCGGGGCTTCGACGCATACTAAGAAGTCGAGCGTTGCGGATGGCGCGTTTGAAAATGATGTCGAGGCTTTGGCCGAAGTGCGCCGCTTGGTGGATTTCTTGCCGCTGAACAATCGGCAAAAGGCGCCAGTGCGGCCGTTCTTTGATGATCCGGCGCGGCTGGAGGCCAGCCTTGATACGCTGATCCCGGAAAACCCGAACCAGCCCTATGACATGAAAGAGCTGATCGAGAAGCTGGCCGATGAGGGCGATTTCTTTGAAATCCAACGCGATTTTGCGGCCAATATCATCACCGGGTTTGTGCGGATTGAGGGCCAATCGGTGGGGGTTGTCGCCAATCAGCCGATGGTTTTGGCGGGGTGTCTGGATATTGACAGCTCGCGCAAGGCCGCGCGGTTCGTGCGGTTTTGCGATGCGTTTGAAATTCCGATCCTGACGCTGGTGGATGTGCCGGGGTTCTTGCCGGGGGTGGCGCAGGAACTCGGCGGCGTGATCAAGCACGGTGCCAAGCTGCTGTTTGCCTATGGCGAGGCGACCGTGCCGAAGGTGACGGTGATCACCCGTAAGGCTTACGGCGGGGCCTATGATGTGATGTCATCCAAGCACTTGCGCGGTGATTTCAACTATGCCTGGCCGACCGCCGAGATTGCGGTGATGGGGGCGAAAGGGGCGACTGAGATCATCCATCGTGGCAAATCGCCCGAGGAGATCGCGCGGCTGACGAAAGAATATGAAGACCGTTTCGCCAATCCGTTCGTGGCCGCCGAAAAGGGCTTTATCGACGAAGTGATCATGCCGCACTCGACCCGTCGCCGCATTGCACGGGCATTTGCCAGCTTGCGCGGTAAGAAGCTGGCGAACCCGTGGAAAAAGCACGATAACATTCCGCTGTGACCTTTGGAGAACAGCAATGCGTGTGGGCAACGGAAAAGCGGGGCGGCGATGACCGATCCGAACACAACTGAAAGCGCGGAAGGCATTCTGGTGCCGGTGCCGTCAGGCCAAGAGGTGCGGTTTATCGACGTTGTGATGAACGCGCCGGGGCCTGATGGTTTGACCGCCCGGTTCCGCTTTGTGGCACCCGCGATCGCCAAAGACGGCGGCACAGTGGGTTTTGACGTGGCCGCAGGCGATATGGAACATCTGTGCAACATATTCGCGCTGCCGCGGATCGCCGGAACCGGCCCTGCGCCCAGCCAGATTGTGATCTCACTTTCCGACCGCGATGTGCCGTTTGGCGAAGCTGCTCCCGAGGCCACTCAATTCTTTGAGGCGTATCGCATCGAAGGCGACGCCTGTATATGGGAGGCTTTTTGATGAAAGCACAAAATCTAGCGCATAGCGCCCCGCTGCAACCCATGGCTGATGTAGCCTTGCCACAGCTTTGGGCATTTGGTGAATTTTCGTGTCAATTCCGCAGTTTATCGGCTAGTGTTAAAGTTGACCGAACCCAAGCGGTCATTCCTTCGCAGAAGGGGGCGGCACAAAGCACGCCTCCCGTAGAAAAATGGAGTCGAGGATGTCGAGCACTAAAGTTACCGTTCTGGCCGTTTGCCTTGCCGCGTTCGTGGCTGGCTGCGCCAAGAAAGCCGAAGACGTGGTTTACGTGGACCAACCGGCTGTCACGACCGAGCCGACCTACACCGGCAAATACAAGTAACAGCATCGGGCGGGCTTTGGGCCTGATGGCCCGGCCCGCCCTTTTTCTATCTGCGGCAAGGGCTTACCTGTCATCGGCAACAACTGACCGAAGCCTTGCAAACCACTTTGCACTTGGTTCGGCCAGCACCTATGGTGCGGGCAAGATCAACGCTGCAAACTGGAGTATCCCATGCGTTCCGCAACCATCCTCGCCTTCGTCGCACTTTCCGCTTTCGCGGCTTGCGCCAAAAAAGAAGCCCCAATGGAGCCTGCACCGGCCCCGGTTTCTGTCGAGCCCACCTATACCGGCAAATATAAGTAATCGCTTCGGGCGGGGTTTCGGCCCCGCCTTTGCCACCACCTCGGCGCATGAGGTGGCATCATGCTGAAGCATCGCGGTTTTCCCGGCCGCTTGACCGGCACTGATTTTCAGTTTGTGATCCGGCGCGCCAATATGAAGCAGGGTGCCGCCAAGATCATCAGGCGTGAACGCTACGCGGATCGCAAAAACACAGACCGTGCGGCCGATACCGGCTTTATGGCGGCGTTGTGGGCGCAGTTCGGCGAAGAGGTTTTCGAGCGCGGCAACTTGGATGCCGGGCGGTTGTCGTGGCTGTTTGGCCGCGAGGTTGTGCCCGCCGAAGACCCGTTCAACCCGGCCTCTTATGACGCACTGCTGAAGATCAACCTCAAGGTCGCGCAAGTATCCTTCCCCGAGATTTTCGCCCCCGACGCCGAGCCTTATGACTTTGGCGATTGGGATGACGACGAGGATCAGGATTAGGCATGATTCCGCGCAAGCCCTTGGCAACTTGGCAGCATTTCGCGCAAGCCTTCGGGCGGGGCGAACTAGGCTTTGCGCCCCGCGCGGGCTTGCGCGATGATCATTCTGTGCTCGGGGCGTTGCCTGCACCGCAACGCCTTGGGCAAGACTGTTACCCTTTCCCTATCCTGTGGCCTGACTCCGACGGGGTTGGGCCATTTTTTTCGGCGGCTGCAACCTCGGTTTGGCGGCTTGTTGCCAGTTGCGAAATCGCGCGCGTTTTTCAGTTTGCATCGCGGATGGAAACAGTAGATTCTGCAGGCAGAACAACAACCAAAAGAGGCAGTTCACCATGCGGAAATCTCTCCTTCTTCTTGCCATTCTCACCATGCCACTGGCTGGCTGCTTGCAAGACCCAGCCTCGCGCGGGTTGGCAGGCGCTGCGGCTGGCGCTGCAATCGCTGATGTCACTGACAACAATGCGGTCACCGGCGCTGTCATTGGCGGCCTTGCGGGTGCAGCAACCTGCGGCGTCAACCTGGGCTTGCCGCCCTGCTACTGATCTGATCGCCGCAAACGCGGCGGGTGTTTTTGACGGCCAGTCGGGGCAATCCCCGGCTGGCCGTTTTGTTTTGCGCGTTCTGGCCCGGACGCGAAGGGGAGAGAGCTGATGTTCAAGAAAATCCTGATCGCCAATCGGGGCGAGATCGCCTGCCGCGTGATCAAAACCGCCCGCAAGATGGGGATCAAAACGGTTGCGGTCTATTCTGATGCCGACCGGGGGGCGTTGCATGTGAAGATGGCCGACGAGGCCATTCACATCGGCCCGTCGCCTGCGGCGCAGTCTTATATCGTGATCGACAAGATCATGGCGGCAATCAAGCAAAGCGGCGCCGAAGCGGTGCATCCGGGCTATGGGTTCCTTAGCGAAAACATGAACTTCGCGGCGGCGCTAGAGGCGGCGGGCGTGGCCTTCATCGGGCCACCTTCGCCTGCGATTGAGGCGATGGGCGACAAGATCACCTCGAAAAAGCTGGCGATGGCGGCGGGGGTTTCCACCGTGCCCGGCCATATGGGCCTGATTGCCGACGCGGATGAGGCGGTGAAGATTGCTGGCCAGATCGGCTATCCGGTGATGATCAAGGCCAGCGCGGGCGGTGGCGGCAAGGGGATGCGCATTGCGTGGAACGATGCCGAAGCGCGCGAGGGTTTTCAGTCGTCCAAGAACGAAGCGGCGGCGAGTTTTGGCGATGACCGCATTTTCATCGAGAAATTCGTCACCCAACCGCGCCATATCGAAATTCAGGTGCTGGCCGACAAGCACGGCAACACCGTCTATCTGCACGAACGCGAATGTTCGATCCAGCGCCGCAATCAAAAGGTGATCGAGGAAGCGCCGTCGCCTTTCCTTGATCCCGAAACCCGCAAGGCGATGGGCGAACAAGCCTGCGCCTTGGCCCGCGCGGTGGGCTACACCAGCGCCGGAACGGTGGAATTCATCGTTGATGGTAGCCGCAATTTCTACTTCCTTGAAATGAACACCCGCTTGCAGGTCGAACATCCGGTGACCGAGTTGATCACCGGCGTCGATCTGGTCGAACAGATGATCCGCGTGGCTTACGGCGAAAAGCTGCCCTTCCAGCAGCAAGATCTGAAGATCAACGGGTGGGCGATGGAAAGCCGGCTTTACGCCGAAGACCCCTATCGCAACTTCCTGCCCTCCATCGGTCGGCTGACCCGCTACCGCCCGCCCGTGGAAGGCGCGACGCCGCGCGGTGGCATCGTGCGCAACGATACCGGTGTGTTCGAGGGCGGCGAGATTTCGATGTTCTACGACCCGATGATTGCGAAACTTTGCACCTGGGGGCCGACACGGGCCGACGCGATTGAGGAAATGCGTCTGGCGCTGGACACGTTCGAGGTGGAAGGCATCGGCCACAACCTGCCCTTTGTGGGCGCGGTGATGGAACATCCGCGCTTTCAATCGGGCAACATCACCACGGCGTTTATCGCCGAGGAATATCCCGAGGGCTTCCAGGGGGCGACGCTGGATGCGGACACGCTTGCACGGGTTGCGGCCTCGGCTGCGGCGATGAACCGGGTGGCGGAAATCAGGCGCACGCGGATCAGTGGCACGATGGACAACCACGAACGCCGGGTCGGCGACGATTGGGTGGTCACGCTGCAAGGCGTTGAACATGCAGTGAAAATCGCAGCGGATCATCGCGGCTCTGACGTGACTTTCGCCGATGGCCGCACAATCCGCGTCGAATCCGCCTGGGTGCCGGGGCAAAGCCTTGCGGCGCTGACGGTCGATGGGGCGGCGTTGGTGATGAAGGTCGGCAAGATCTCGGGCGGCTTCCGTCTTCGCCTGCGCGGCGCGGATCTGAAGGTGCATGTGCGCACGCCACGGCAGGCAGAACTCGCCAAACTGATGCTGGAAAAACTGCCGCCCGATACGTCGAAATTCCTGCTGTGCCCGATGCCCGGGCTGGTTGCCAAAATCATGGTGGCCGCCGGCGACGAGGTGCAAGAGGGCCAAGCCCTCGCCACTGTCGAGGCGATGAAGATGGAAAACATCCTGAAAGCCGAGCGCCGGGGCGTGGTCAAAGCCGTGAAGGCGGCCGAGGGCAGCAGCCTGAAGGTCGATGAAGTGATCATGGAGTTTGAATGAACCGCGCGGGTTCATCCTCTCTGCTCAAATATCCCACGGGGGTCCGGGGGTGTGAAACCCCCGGCGCTTGCCGCAAACCGGACCCTGCTCGTCTGAGGAACACGCTATGACCGACGTAAACGCATGGAAATCGCTTGCCGCCAAGGAAATGAAGGGCGGCGATCCTGACAGCCTGAACTGGCAAACCCTTGAAGGCATTGCGGTAAAGCCGCTTTACACCGCCGATGACGTGGCCGGTCTGCCCCAAATGGGCGAGATGCCGGGGTTCGCTCCGTTCACCCGCGGGGTGAAGGCCACGATGTATGCGGGGCGGCCGTGGACGATCCGGCAATATGCCGGGTTTTCCACCGCCGAGGCCAGCAACGCGTTTTACCGCAAGAACCTTGCGGCAGGTCAGCAAGGCGTGTCGGTGGCCTTCGATCTGGCGACCCATCGTGGCTATGACAGTGACCATCCCCGTGTGGAGGGCGATGTCGGCAAGGCCGGGGTCGCGATTGATTCAGTCGAAGATATGAAGATCCTGTTTGACGGGATTCCGCTAGATAAAGTCAGCGTTTCCATGACGATGAACGGCGCGGTGATCCCGATTTTGGCCAGTTTCATCGTGGCGGGGGAAGAGCAGGGCGTGGACCGCAGCCTGCTTTCGGGCACCATTCAGAACGATATTCTGAAGGAATTCATGGTCCGCAACACCTATATCTATCCGCCGGAACCCTCGATGCGGATCATTGCGGATATCATCGAATACACCAGCGCGCAGATGCCGAAGTTCAATTCGATCTCGATTTCCGGCTATCACATGCAGGAAGCCGGGGCCAATCTGGTGCAGGAACTGGCCTATACTTTGGCGGACGGGCGCGAATATGTCCGCGCGGCGCTGGCACGCGGCATGAATGTCGATGACTTCGCCGGACGCCTCAGCTTTTTCTTCGCCATCGGGATGAATTTCTTCATGGAGGCCGCCAAACTGCGCGCGGCGCGGATGCTGTGGCACCGGATTATGTCGGAATTTAAGCCCAAAAAGCAGGGCAGCCTGATGCTGCGCACGCATTGCCAGACCTCTGGCGTGTCCTTGCAAGAAGCCGATCCCTACAACAACGTCATCCGCACGGCGTATGAGGCGATGTCGGCGGTGCTGGGTGGCACGCAAAGCCTGCACACCAATGCTTTGGACGAAGCGATTGCTTTGCCGACCGAATTTTCCGCCCGCATCGCGCGCAATACCCAACTGATCTTGCAGGAAGAAACCGGGATCACCCATGTCGTCGATCCGCTGGCGGGGTCGTATTATGTCGAAAGCCTGACGGCGCAACTGGCCGAGGAAGCGTGGAAGCTGATCGAGGAAGTCGAGGCGATGGGGGGGATGACCAAGGCGGTGGCCTCGGGGATGCCCAAGCTGCGGATCGAGGAATCGGCGGCCAAACGGCAAGCGGCGATTGATCGTGGTGACGAGGTTGTGGTGGGGGTCAACAAATACAAACTCGCCCAGCAGGATGCCATCGACATCCTTGATATTGACAACGTCGCGGTGCGCGATGCGCAAATCGCGCGGCTGAAAACCACCCGTGCGGCGCGGGATGAGGGTGCGTGTCAGGCGGCGCTGGACGAATTGACCCGCATCGCAGGCCATGACGGCAATCTGCTGGCGGCAGCTGTCGAAGCCGCCCGCGCGCGCGCCACGGTGGGGGAAATCAGCATGGCGATGGAAAAAGTGTTTGGCCGTCACCGCGCCGAGGTCAAAACCCTCGCCGGGGTTTACGGTGCCGCCTATGAGGGCGACGCGGGCTTTGCGGCCATTCAGGCCGATGTCGAGAAGTTTGCCGAAGAAGAAGGCCGCCGCCCGCGCATGCTGGTGGTGAAGATGGGGCAGGATGGCCATGATCGCGGTGCCAAGGTGATCGCCACCGCCTTTGCCGACATCGGCTTTGACGTTGATGTCGGGCCACTGTTCCAGACGCCCGCCGAGGCTGCGCAGGATGCCATCGACAATGATGTGCATGTGGTGGGGATCTCGTCGCAGGCGGCAGGGCACAAAACGCTGGCCCCGAAACTGGTGCAGGCCCTGCGCGATGCCGGGGCGGGCGAGATTCTGGTGATCTGCGGCGGTGTCATTCCGCAGCAGGATTATCAGTTCCTCTACGACGCGGGGGTGAAGGCGATTTTCGGGCCGGGCACCAACATTCCATCGGCGGCGAAGGATATCCTCGATCTGATCCGCAAGGCACGCGGGTAGGCTTGCACCACGCCGCCCCGGACTTGATCCGGGGCCTCTGCGCAACCCATGAGGCCCCGGATCAAGTCCGGGGCGTCTCTGTATTGCGCAAAACGCTTTAGTGCCTGAGCCACAGATATGCACCGCCCAGTATCAGCGCGGCGACGCCAAGCCCACCTGCATACTGGTCTAACGGCGGTCCCGCGACAAACCCGGCGAAGATCAACGCGGTCAGCACGGCCCAAGCCTGCATGGCTTTGCGATACTGCGGTTTGCCGAAAATCGCGAGGATGTTGAAAACCACAAGGCCAAAGCCGCTAAGAAAAACCCATTGCAGATTCATCAGCTGGTCTTCCCCTTCAACAGCGCAACAATGGCCATCGCGTGACCGTGGCCCAGATCAAACTCTGCCTTCAGCCAGTCGGTGATCTGGGTGGCTTTGACGCCCGCCGCGATGCCATCCTCTGCGGCAAAGCCCTTCGCCTTGGCGATTTCCTTGAAATCGGCGGGTTTTTTCCCGGTTTTGGCCTCGATATTATCCAGATAGGCTTGGAAAGACATTCACGCCTCCTGTTTGGCGGCCCAGATCAGCCCGCGCCGCAACAACTCGCGTGCGGGGCCGTGGTTGATGACATCGGCCTGATGGCCCAAGGCGTTGTAATAGACCCGCCCCTCGCCCCAGAGTTTGCTGAACACCACCGGCATCGCCACCGGGCCGTTTGGGCTGTGCGGGCCTTCGGCCACCGGAAAATCGCACACCGCATGCACGCGCACGGCGGGGTCGATGTGCAGATAATACTGCTCGGTCGCCACATCGAAATCGCCGATCCCTGCGACCAGCGGATCATCCGACACCATCCGCACGCGATACTGCACCCCGTCATTGCCCGGATGCGCCACCCATTGCGCGCCCGTCATAAACTGCCACAGCACGTCCGTCCGAAACGCGTCGCACATCCCGCCATGACAGCCGCCAAGCCCCACGCCAGACGCCACCGCCGCCGCGACGTTTTCGGATTGGTGCTTCTCGATGCTGCTCATCGTCCAGACCGGCACGATCAGGCGCAGATCGGCCAATTGGCCGGGATCATCGAAACAGCCAAGGCTGTCTGTCACCTCTACCGCCATGCCCTCGGCGCGCAACATCTCTGCGAACAAAGCCGCCACCTTGTCGGGCTGATGGCCGTCCCAGCCACCCCATGTGATCAGCGCCTTGGCCATGGTCATCCTCTGTGCTCAAATATCCTCGGGGGGAGGATTTGCCGGGCAAATCCGTGGGGGGCAGACAGCCCCCCCGCCTGTGGCGAGAGTTTCCGCAACCAAGTGACGCGTCAACCTAGAACCGCTGCGGGCCTGCCGGTTTGTTGGCGATGATCGCCTCAATCTCTGCCATCACCTCGGGCGTCAGTTTGGGCTTCTGCGCCAGCGCGGCAAGGTTATCGACCAACTGGCTGGCACGTGATGCGCCCAAAATCACCGTCGAGACGCGCGGGTTGGCCAGACACCACAGCAGCGCCAGATGGGCGAGCGGCAGGCCTGCCTTGTCCGCCAGATCGGCCAGCGCACGAGTTTTTGCCAGCTTGGCCTGGCCTGCGTCCGAGGTCAGCATGTCCTTCAGCCATTCATACCCCGGCAGCGTCATGCGGCTGTCGTTCGGTATGGCGGCGTTATACTTGCCGGTCAGAATGCCCGAGGCCAAGGGTGACCAGATCGTGGTGCCCAGACCAACGCTGTCATAAAGCGGCGCGTAATCGGCCTCAACTTTCTGACGCTCAAACAGGTTATACTGCGGCTGCTCCATCGTGGGTGGGGTCAGACCGGCGGCGCGGGCCACCATGTGTGCTTCGGTGATGGCTTGCGCCGACCATTCCGAGGTGCCCCAATACAGCACCTTGCCTTGCGCAATCAGGTTGTGCATCGCCCGCACGGTTTCCTCGATTGGGGTGTCGATATCGGGGCGGTGGCAGAAATAAAGGTCAAGGTAATCGACCTGCAGGCGGCGCAGGGCGGCGTGGCACGCTTCGGTGACATGCTTGGCCGACAGCCCGCGCTGGGTGGGGCGATCACCACCCCAGAACACTTTGGATGACACGATATAGCTGTCGCGGCTCCACCCCAGACTGTTCAGGGCCTGCCCCATCACCAGTTCGGAATTGCCTGCCTCATAGCCTTCGGCGTTGTCGAAAAAGTTCACCCCGGCGTCATAGGCCAGCGTCATCATGGATTTTGCATCATTGCCATCGACCTGTTTGCCGAAAGTCACCCACGAGCCGAACGAAAATTCGGAAACCTTCAGGCCGGATTTGCCCAAGCGACGATAGTCCATGTGGATGCTCCTAAAATCAGGGGGAGGGGGGACGCTGGCTGCGCAACCGGCGGCCTTGACGTTCGATGGCGGCAAGGATGCGCGCTTCTTCGGCATCAGGCAAGGCGGTGACGGCGCGGTTGCGCGACCTTGCGCCGACAGGGTCATCAAAGCGCACCCGGGCGTGCATCGGGAAATGGTCCGAGCCGACATGCGGGCCACGGCGAAAGTCGATCAGGCTGACATCATTGGTGGCATAAAACTGATCAATCGGCATCCGCAGCCACCAGCGGCTGGCGTCAAAGCTGGACAGCGGCCCACGCCCGATGCGCGGATCAAGATAGCCGCCCACCGATTTGAAGCGATGCGCAATCTGCGACCAAGCGGGGGTGTTGAAATCTCCCATCGAGATCACCGGCAGATCGCTGTCGCGGGCGTGGCGGGCGGCATAGGCCACTTCGGCATCGCGGCCCTCGGTGTCTTCGCCCGGTACGGGTGGTTTGGGGTGCAGGCCGACAAAGCGAAATCGCGTGCCGTCCGGTGCCGCAAGTTCCGCCAGAACTGATGGCGTATCCTCGACCGACAGATAGGTGACGCGGGCGGCGTGGCAGGGCAGGCGGGTGGCAAAGATCAGGCCGTAGTAGTTGTCTTTAATCTCGCGCAGCACGGTGGGATAGCGCGCCAAGCCCGGCGCAAGGGCTGCGTCCCATGTGGCGTCGGTTTCCATCAGGAACAGCACATCGGGGTCAACGCGGGCAATCTCGGCCAGCACGGCGGCGTGATTGGTGTTTTCCATCAGCACGTTCATCGCAAGGCAACTGACGTCATGCGCCGCCCCGCCCGAGGCTGCGCGGTGCATTTCTTTGCGGGCCAGCGGGTTGAACGGCCAGATATGGCGCGCCTGCATCAGCATCACGCCAACCAGCGCCAAGGCCAGCACAAAGTTGCCATGCCAAAGCGTGCCGATCAGGGCCAGGGCTTGCAGGCCAAGGATTTGCAGGCGCGGAAATTCAAGCGCGCGCACCCACCACAGCGGCGATTGCCAAACCGGCAGCAGGGTGGCGGCGACCAGCAGGATCGTCGCGCAAAACAGCAGGCTTGTCAGAACCATTCGCATCCCCTTTGCGGGCAAGATAGGGGAGTTCGGCTGGACGGCAACCGCAATCTGAGGTGCCGCGCGCGCGGGTAACTTTGTTATGTCGGCTGCGCGACGGGTGATCGGTTTGCTGCGGGGGCGTCGTTGCGGTGGCATGAAAAAGGCCCCCGCAGCGCGCAGGGGCCTTTGTGCCGATCAGTCCCGTGCCTTAGATGCCGTCGTAAATCTCGGCGATGCGGGCGACGGCGGCTTCGGGCGTCATTTCCTCGGAAACTCCGGTGCGGCGGCTGGTCAACTCCACCACGCCATTCGCCAAGCCGCGCGGGCCGACGGTGATGCGCCACGGCAGGCCGATCAGGTCCATCGTGGCAAACTTCGCGCCCGCGCGTTCTTCGCGGTCATCATAAAGCGCTTCCAGACCTTTGGCCTTCAGCGCCTTGTAAAGCCCTTCGCAGGCGGCATCAGCGGCGGCGTCGCCTTGTTTCAGGTTCACGATGCCGACCGGGAAGGGGGTGACGCCTTCGGGCCAGATGATGCCCTTGTCGTCATGGCTGGCTTCGATGATCGCGCCCAGCAGGCGAGAGACGCCGATGCCGTGGCTGCCCATCTCAACCGGAACCTTGCTGCCGTCGGCGGTGACAACGGTGGCGCCCATCGCTTCGGAATATTTGGTGCCGAAATAAAAGATCTGACCCACCTCGATACCACGCGCGACCTTGCGGCGTTCTTCCGGGATGGCGTCGAACAGGGCTTGGTCGTGGGTCTCATCCGTGCGGGCGTAGAGGGTGGTGAATTCTTTGCAGACGGCTGCGACTTCTTCGCGGTTGTCGTAATCGACCTCGCGGTTGCCCAGTTTCAACTCGGTCACGGCAGAGTCGAAGAACACCTCGGATTCGCCGGTTGCGGCCAGCACAAGGAATTCGTGGGTGTCATCGCCGCCGATCGGGCCGCTGTCGGCACGCATCGGAATCGCGGTCAGGCCCATGCGTTCATAGGTGCGCAGGTAGGACACCATATGGCGGTTGTAGGCGTGCAGGGCTGCGGGTTTATCGACGTCAAAGTTGTAGCCGTCTTTCATCAGGAACTCGCGCCCCCGCATCACGCCGAAACGCGGACGCATCTCGTCGCGGAATTTCCACTGGATGTGATACAGCGTCAGCGGCAGGTCTTTATAGCTGCCGACATGGGCGCGGAAGATGTCGGTGATCATCTCTTCATTCGTCGGGCCATACAGCATCTCACGATCCTGACGATCCTTGATGCGCAGCATTTCCTGACCGTAGTCATCATAGCGGCCGCTCTCGCGCCACAGATCGGCGGGTTGCAGCGTGGGCATCAGCAGGGGGATGTGGCCTGCGCGGACCTGTTCTTCGTGCACGATCTGTTGGATGCGGTTCAGCACCCGCAGGCCAAGCGGCAGCCACGAATAGATGCCCGCCGCCTGCTGTTTGATCATGCCAGCCCGCAGCATGTAGCGGTGCGAGACGATCTGCGCCTCGGCGGGGTTTTCCTTGAGAACAGGCATAAAGTAACGGGAAACGCGCATCGCGGCCTCTTGGCTTGGGGTTTGGGCTTTCCTAGCGGGTTGAGGCAGGCCAAGCAAGCTGTGGGTTCAGGGGCCATTTTGGCGGCATATGGGGGTGGTCCCAACTCGGGACCTTTTTATTGTTATATATATCAGTATGTTAGGGTGGTCATTTTAAGGATTTTTTAACACTTTGCGCGCAAGGCCTTACGCAGGCGGATCGCCGGGCAAACCTTCGGCCAGCAAATCTTCGACGAAATGCGCGGCAAACTGGGCGCGGCCACTGACGCCCGCCTTGTTGTAGATCGCGGAAAGCTGCGCGCGCACGGTGCCGGATGCCGCGCCGCGGACGGTGGCGATTTCGGCCACATCCAGCCCCTTCAGCGCGAGATAGGCCACGTCACGCTCGGCTTTACTGAGCGCCCAAGCGTCAAACTGGCGCTGCACCACCTGATGCATCTCGCCGCTGGCCTTGGCGATGGTGGCTTGCTGGTCTTCCTGATGGCTGAGGGTGCGGCGCAATTCCACCGCGCCCAGAACAACGCCCAGGATCAACGCCAGCGTCACCAGAATCTGCATCCACAACTGCGGCCCCACGCCATCTTCGCGCCATTCGCTCAAGGCGTTGGCCACGAAAAACACCGCAGCCGAGGTTTGCAGCAGCACCACAAGCGCAAGCACGGCGGGGCGGCCGCCCTTGCTGTTTTTCAGTCCGGTTGGAAAGGTCATCTGCGGCTTGCCTTGCAATCACTGAGGTTTGGTCTTGGCATCGGCTTTGGTGGCACGGCGTCCCACCAGCATCGCCGGAACCAGATTGTGCCGCATTACCACGCTTTCCACGATCACGCCGCCAATATGCAAAGCCACCAGCAGAAGGATCAGATTGGCGACGATCTCATGCGCGTCTTTGACCCAGCCATCGGCCTCGTTATCGTCACCTGCCTCGGTGGTTTTCGCAAGCTGCGACCAGTCTCCACTGTCAACAATCGCCTGCCGTGCCGAGACTGCGAACGGGTTCGGCCCGGACATGCTGATGCCAGAGGCGACCATGAAGGCGATGCAGGCCCACAGCGCATAGGCCATGATCGCGCCCGCCGGGTTGTGCGAGCGGTAGCTGCGCGGCTTGCCTTTCAGCAGTTGTTTCATATGGCGCAGGGCGGCGAGCGGATTGGGTGGAAAGGCCGAAAACCGCGCCTCGGGGTTGCCGATGATACCCCACGCCATGCGCAAGACCAACAGCGCCAACCCGCCAAACCCAAACCAAACATGCACCGGGCTGCCGCCCTTGGTAAAGACCTCGTTGGCCAGAATGACAATGACGATGCCCCAATGGGAAAGCCGCACGATGCGGTCCCACAGAAGGGGCGGGTGAACGGCTGGGGGGCGCGTGCCCCCCATATCCAGATGCGCCATCAGTCGTTGCTTTCCTTGATGGTCAGCACAGCGCCGGTGGCCGGATCAATGGTGACGTCCATTTTCTTCGAGGTTGCAGCATCGGTGCAGACGGCTTCGATCTTGCCATCTTCGGCCTCGAACATATCCACCCGGCAACCGGCCTTTTCCAAGGCGACCTTGGCGGCATCGGCGTTTGCGCCGACGATATCACCGACAGCGGGCATCGCCGAGGCTGCAAACGGGGTGGCGAGCAAAGCAAGGGTCAGAAGCAAAGTGCGAGACATGATGTGTATCCTTAACGTGGGCGATCTTTGATTGGACCGCGTTGATAGGGTGGTTGGTGTCGCCGGATGCGGCAGGGTGCTGCGTTCGGCTGGCACTTACTTGGCGGGGATTTGCGGGCGGTTCTATTGATCAGGGGTGGTGTTTTGCGGGCATAAGCGGGCGCTTATGGCGGTTTTGCCGGGTTTTGCGTGCGGGGTGGGCGATGTTGGCGCAAGTTCGCAGCTTGAGTCGCGGCGATGGTCGGGCTGCCTCTTGCAACGCTGCCGCCCAAGGGCGATATGACTGGCTGGTGAAAAAGGGGCGAACATATGGCACTTCCGGTCAGCGCACAGGTGAAATACTGGTGCATCGCCTTGTTGGTGCTGTTTGCGCTGCTGTTCCTGCTGGGCTCGGTGATCCTGCCGTTTCTGGTGGGCGGGGCGATGGCGTATTTCCTTGATCCGGTGGCGGACCGGTTGCAGCGCTGGGGCCTAAGCCGGGTGGCGGCAACCACGGTGATCACGCTGGTGGGCTTGATGGCGATGGTGCTGCTGGTGCTCTCGGTTATCCCGACGCTGATTTCGCAGACCTCGGCGCTGATCAACGCGGCGCCCGAGATTGCCAAGCGGCTGCAAGGCTTCATGATCGAGAAATTCCCGGAATTGACCGACAGCACCTCGACCATCCGCACCACATTGGCGGAAATCGGCACCGCCATTCAGGCCAAGGGCGCGTCTTTGGCGCAGGGCGTGCTGACCTCGGCGCTCAGCCTGATCTCGGCGGTGGTGTTCATCGTCGTGGTGCCGGTGGTGACGTTCTACATGCTGCTCGATTGGGATCACATGGTGGCGCGAATCGACGCGCTGTTGCCGCGCGATCATGCGCCGGTGGTGCGCAGGCTGGCGGGCGAGATCAACGACGCGCTGTCGGCGTTCGTGCGCGGGCAGTTGACGGTCTGTCTGGCGCTGGGGGCGTATTATGCCACCGGGCTGATGCTGGTGGGCTTGCAGTTTGGTCTGGTGGTGGGGGCGATTGCCGGGGCGATCACGTTTATTCCCTATATCGGCGCGCTGGTGGGCGGGGCTTTGGCGATTGGTCTGGCGCTGTTCCAGTTCTGGGGAGATTGGGTCTCGATTGGCCTTGTGGCGGGGGTGTTTGCCATCGGGCAATTCCTTGAAGGCAATGTGCTGACGCCAAAGCTGGTCGGCCAATCGGTGGGGCTGCATCCGGTGTGGCTGATGTTTGCGCTGTCGGTGTTCGGGTCGCTGTTCGGCTTTGTGGGGATGCTGGTGGCGGTGCCGGTGGCGGCGGCGATGGGCGTGCTGATCCGGTTTGGCGTGTCGCAATATCAGGCGAGCACGCTTTACAAGGGCGTAAGCGGCCCCCATCTGGTGCTGCCGCGCGACGAGGATGCGCGGTGAGCAGGCAGCTGGCATTCGATCTGCCCAGCGGTGAGGCGTTTCGGCGGGCGGATTTCTTTGCCTCGCCCGCCAATGCGCAGGCGCTGGCCAGTGTCGAGGCGTGGCGCGATTGGCCGGGGGGCAAGCTGGTGCTGATCGGGCCGGAAGGCGCGGGCAAGACGCATCTGGCGCATATCTGGGCCGAGATGGCCGGGGCCGAGGTGATCGCGGCGCAGCGTTTGGCCGATGCCGATCTGCACGATCTGGCGCAGGGACCGGTGGCGGTGGAAAACGCCGACCGTATCGCAGGCGACCGTGAGGCCGAGGTGGCGCTGTTTCATCTGCACAACCTGCTCGATGGCCGCGGGCTGCTGGTGACGGCAGCGCGCCCCCCGCGCGATTGGGGCCTCACGCTGCCCGATCTTCTCAGCCGGATTCAGGCGGCTTCCGTCGCACAACTCGATCCGCCGGATGACATGCTGCTGTCGGCGGTGCTGATCAAACTGTTTGCCGACCGCCAGATCGCGGTGCCGCCAAACCTGATCCCCTATCTTGTCTCGCGGATGGACCGCTCCATCGCGGCCGCGCGCGAATGGGTCAAGTTTCTGGATGCCCGCGCGCTGGCCTTGGGCCGCCCCGTCACCCGCGCGCTGGCCGCCGAGGTGCTGGACTTGGCCGAGGCGCGGTGAGACAGTGTCACCAAGGCGTTACCATTGATCAGCATGAAGGCCCGATGACCCAATCTGACTTTCTCAAGACCCCGTTCCCGGCACCGATTGAGGTGCCCGAAGCAGAGATCACCGGCCCGCGCCGGTTTTTTAACCGCGAACTCAGTTGGTTGGCGTTCAACTGGCGTGTGCTGGATGAAGCCAGCAACCCGGCGGTGCCGCTGCTGGAGCGGCTGCGGTTCTTGTCCATCTCGGCCACCAATCTGGATGAATTCTACACCGTGCGGGTGGCGGGGCTGCGGGCTTGGGTGCGGGCGAAGAACAAGACGCTGTCCGAGGATGGCCGCTCGGCTGCCGAGCAGTTGACGCTGATCCACGCCAATGCGCGCCGCTTGATGCACACCCAGCAAGCCGTGTTCAACAAGCTGAAAAAGCTGATGGATGTGCAGGGCATCAGCCTTCTGACGCGGTCAAAACTGACCGTGCGCGATCTGAAGTTTCTGGAAGATCACTTTCTGAACAAGGTGTTCCCGGTGCTGTCGCCGCTTGCGATTGACCCCGCGCATCCGTTTCCGTTCATCCCCAACGCAGGCTTTTCGCTGGCCTTGCAACTAGAGCGTGAAACCGATCACCGCAGTTTGCAGGCGCTTCTGCCTATTCCGCAGCAGATCGCGCGGTTTGTGCGGTTGCCCGACAAGGATGGCGAATACCGCTTTCTGCCGCTGGAAGAATTGCTGCTGATCCATCTCGATATGCTGTTTCCGGGCTATAAAGACCGCGGCCATTGCCTGTTTCGCGTGCTGCGCGACAGCGATCTTGAGGTCGAGGACGAGGCCGAGGACCTTGTGCGCGAGTTTGAAACCGCGCTGAAGCGGCGGCGTCGCGGCGAGGTGATCCGCCTGAAGCTGTCATCAGGTGCGCCGCCCGAATTGCGCGCGCTGATCATGGAAGAACTGGGCGTGACGCCCGATGAAATGGTCGAGGTGCGCGGGCTTTTGGGCGTGGCCGATCTGAAGGAGTTGGTGCTGTCGCAGCGCCCTGACCTTTTATGGCCTCGCTTTAGCCCGCGCGTGCCCGAACGGGTGCAGGACCATGGCGGCGATCTGTTTGCGGCGATCAAGCAGAAGGACATTCTGCTGCATCACCCCTATGAGACCTTTGATCTGGTGATCAATTTTCTGGAACAGGCGGCGCGCGACCCGAACGTGCTGGCGATCAAACAGACGCTGTATCGCACCTCGTGGGATAGCCCGATCGTCGCGGCTTTGTGCGAGGCCGCTGAGGCGGGCAAGTCGGTAACGGCGCTGGTGGAGTTGAAAGCCCGGTTCGATGAGGCTGCCAATATCCGGCAAAGCCGCCGTTTGGAGCGCGCGGGCGCGCATGTGGTTTACGGCTTTATGAACTACAAAACCCACGCGAAAATCAGCACCGTGGTGCGGCGCGAGGGCGAAAATCTGGTGACCTACACCCATTACGGCACCGGGAATTACCACCCGATTACCGCCAAGGTTTACACTGACCTGAGTTTTTTCACCTGTGACGCCGCTTTGGGGCGCGATGCGACGCGGGTGTTCAACTACCTTTCGGGCTATGTTGAACCACAAGGGCTTGAAAACCTTGCAATATCGCCGTTCACGCTGAAATCGCGCCTGCTGGAGATGATTGCAGCCGAGGCGGCGCATGCCCGCGCGGGGCGGCCTGCGGAAATCTGGGGCAAGGTCAATTCGCTGATCGACCCCGATGTGATTGACGCGTTTTATGCGGCCTCCAACGCCGGGGTGAAGATCAGCCTTGTGGTGCGCGGGATTTGCGGGGTTCGGCCCGGAATCAAGGGCTTGTCCGAGAATATCCGGGTGAAATCCATTGTGGGCCGCTTTCTGGAACACAGCCGGATCATCTGCTTTGGCAACGGCCATGGCCTGCCATCGAAACAGGCGCGGGTGTTCATTTCTTCTGCCGATTGGATGGGCCGCAATCTGACGCGGCGGGTGGAGACGCTGGTGGAAATCCACAACCCCACCGTGCAGGCGCAGATTGTCGGGCAAATCATGGCCGCCAATCTGGCGGATGAGGCGCAATCTTGGGTGTTGCAGCCGGGCGGCGCCTACAAGCGCGAGCAGACAGCGGTGGACGGCGGCGCTTTCAACTGTCACCGTTTCTTCATGGAGAATCCCTCGCTGTCTGGCCGTGGCACGGCGGGCGCCAAGGATGTGCGGAACCTTGCCTGAAACCCGCGCGACATCAGGGCGCGCGGTTGAATGATCTGAACGGAAATACCAATGACCGAAGACCACGACGACGACCACGGCCCGTTTGGCCGCCCTTTGTTTGATGACCCCTCGGCGCGCGCGCTCAGCCGTGTTGGGGTGGTCGATGTCGGATCAAACTCGGTGCGGATGGTGGTGTTTGATGGCGCGGCGCGCTCGCCTGCCTATTTCTACAACGAAAAGCTGATGTGCGGCTTGGGCAAGGGGCTGGCCGAAACCGGCAAGCTGAACCCCGAGGGGCGCAGGCGGGCGCTGGTGGCGTTGAAAAGATTCTCGTTGTTGGCCAAGGGGATGGGCATTGAAACCCTGACGGTGGTGGCAACCGCTGCGGCGCGCGAGGCCAGCGATGGCCCGGCGTTTCAGGCCGAAGTGCTGGCGCAGACCGGGCTGAAAATCTGGGTGGTGGACGGCGACGAAGAAGCCCGGCTGTCGGCGCAGGGTGTGCTTTTGGGCTGGCCGGATGCCAAGGGGATTGTGTGCGATATCGGCGGCAACTCGATGGAGCTTGCGAAAATCGGCGGCGGCGTGGTGGGGCAACGCGTCTCGACCCCGCTGGGACCGTTCCGGCTGCAACAGGTGGCCGACACGCCGAAAAAGCGCGCGGCCCACATCGACCGCATCCTGAAAGAGTGTCAGGCAAAGCTGAACTCGGAAGGCGAGCGGATTTATCTGGTGGGCGGCTCGTGGCGGGTGATCGCCCGGCTGGATATGGAGCGGCGCGGCTATCCGCTGACGGTTTTGCACGAATACCGGATGATGCCGCAGGATTTGCTGGAAACACTCGATTGGATTGCCGCCAGCGATCTGAACCAGTTGCGCAGCAAGACCGGCACCGGGGTGGAGCGGATGGAATTGGTGCCGCTGGCCTGCGAGGTGATGCGCGAGTTGATCAAGATGCTGAAGCCGTCGGAAATTGACGTTTCGGCCTACGGTATCCGCGAAGGGCTGCTGTTTGAGCAGATGCCGGAAAAACTGCGCGCGCGCGATCCGCTGATCGAGGCCGCGCGGATGGCCGAGAAGACCTCGTCGCGGATTCCGGGGTTTGGCAAGAAGCTGTATGAGTTCCTGCTGCCGCTGTTTCCAACGGTGACCGAGGAGCGGATACGCCTGATCAAGGCGGCCTGCCTTTTGCACGACACCACCTGGCGTGCGCACCCCGATTACCGCGCCGAGGCGTGTTTTGACAACGCCACCCGCGCCAATCTGGGCGGTTTGGATCATCCGGGCCGGGTGTTTTTGGGCCTCGCGCTGCTGCACCGCTACAAAAACAGCCGGTCAGGCTCGCGGATGGAGCCGCTGTTCAAGCTGCTGAGCGATGAAGAACTGGTGGACGCCGAGGTGCTTGGCAAGGCGATGCGGTTTGGTGCGATGTTCTCGGTCGGCGATCCACGCCGCGCCGGGCGGCTGGTCTGGCACCCCGCGACACGTCTGCTGGAGCTGCACCTGACCGAGGAGGGGCGCGGGCTGTTCGGCGAGGTGGCCGAGGCGCGCTTTACGTCGCTGGCGCAATCGCTGAAGGCGCAGACGGTGCTGGGGGTGATGGATGCTGCTGCGGTTTGATCATCTTGCGGTGTCGGCCACCGCGTTGGCAGAAGGCGTGGCGGTTGTCGAACAGGCGCTGGGCGTGGCCATGGCGGGCGGCGGTCAGCACCCGCATATGGCGACGCATAATCGGCTTTTGGGCTTGGGGGATTTGTATCTTGAGGTGATCGCGGCGGACCCCTCGGCTGTCGCCCCCGATTGGCCGCGTTGGTTCGATTTAGACAACTTTCAGGGCCGACCGAGGCTGACAAACTGGGTTGCTTGTTGCGATAATATAAGTGCCGCGGTGGCCGCCAGCCCCGATGGCGTGGGCATCCCGGTGGCTTTGCAGCGCGGTGACTACCGCTGGCAGATGGCGGTGCCCGCAGATGGCAAGCTGCCGTTTGACGGCTGCTTTCCGGCTTTGATCGAATGGGCGGGCACCCTGCATCCCGCGCGCGCCTTGCCCGAAAGCGCGGTGCGGTTGCAGCGGCTAGAAGTGGCGCATCCGCAGGCCGGGGCCCTGAATGACGTGCTGGCGCGGTTGTTTTCCGATCCGCGCGTGGTGATCGTGCCGGGGGCCGAAAAGGCCATGCGGGCAACCTTCACCACCCCGCACGGGCTGCGCGTGCTGGAATGATCCGCGCCGCGCTGCCGGGCGATGCCGCCGCAATAGCGGATTTGTGGAACCCTTGGATCACCGAAACCGCGATCACCTTCGCCTCGAACGCGAAGTCTGAAGCCGATGTTCAGGAGATGATCGCGGCACGTGCGTGCTTTTTGGTTCACATCAGCAACGGGCTGCAAGGCTTTGCAACCTATAGCCAATTTCGCGGGGGCAATGGCTATGCCACCTGCATGGAGCACACCATCGTGCTGTCCCCCGGCGCGCGCGGCAAGGGTGTCGGCAGGGCGCTGATGGCAGCGGTCGAGGATCATGCCCGCAGCTTTGGCGCGCATCAGATGATTGGCGGCATTTCGGGCGAAAACCCCGAGGGCCGCGCGTTTCATGCCGCCCTCGGCTATCACGAGATTGCGATCATCCGCCAAGCGGGCTTCAAATTTGGCCGCTTTATGGATCTTGTGCTGATGCAGAAATTCCTGTCCTGACAGGACCCTCGGAACCCGATAAGCTGAGCATATGTCGATCTGGACCCGCATCACCGAAGCCATCGCCGCCCTGACCTCGGGCGAGGGGTTGGCGGCTGTGTTCGACCGTCTGCGCGGCGGTGCGGCACCAGAGCGTTCGGTCGGCTTCACCATCGCGGTGATTGCCTTGGGCGCAAAGATGGCGAAAGCCGATGGCGAGGTCACCAAGGACGAGGTCGCAACGTTCCGGCGGATTTTCCAGATCTCGAAAGCCGAAGAAGCAAATGCCGCACATGTGTACAACTTGGCGCGGCAGGATGTGGCCGGGTTCGACTCTTATGCCCGTAAGGTCGCGGCTTTGTTCAACAAACCGGGATTGCCGCTGTGTGCTGATGACCGCAATGTGCTGATCGACATTCTGGAAGGGCTGTTTCAGATTGCGATGTCGGATGGGCAATACCATCCGGCCGAGGATGAGTTCCTGCGCGAAGTCGCCCGGATTTTCGGGCTGGATGACCGCTGTTTCCGGGTGCTGCGCGGTCGTTTTGTCGATGGCGCGCCGCGTGACCCCTATGATGTTTTGGGCATCTCGCATCAGGCAAGCCTTGACGATGCCCGTGCCGCGTGGCGGGCCGCGGTGAAGGACAGCCACCCCGACGTGATGATCGCGCGCGGGGTGCCTGCCGAGGCGGTGCAACTGGCGACGCGGCGGCTGATCGCCATCAACGCGGCTTGGGACGAGATACAAGCCAAGGTCGCCGCATGACGGACCCGCTGCGGCCCGAACATATCAGGCTGGCCAGCTATAACGTTGAATGGTTCAACGCCTTGTTCGATGATCGCGGTCGGTTGCTGGAGGACCGCGAATTTTCCGCCCGCTATGGCATCACGCGCGGCCAGCAGCTTGCCGCTTTGGGCATCGTGTTTACCGCTTTGGATGCCGATGGCGTGATGATTATCGAGGCCCCTGATACCAACAGCCGCCGATCCACGGTGACTGCGCTTGAGAGTTTTGCGGCCAAGTATGGCCTGCGGGCGCGTCGCGCGGTGATCGGCTATGTCTCTGACACCGAACAGGAAATTGCGTTTCTGTATGACCCCGACAAGTTGGTTGCGCGGCATGATCCGCAGGGCGTGCCTGCGCCCAGCCATGGTGCGCCGGGTGCGCCGCGCTTTGACAGCCAGTTGCGGCTGGATTTCAACGGCGACGGGGTGGAGGATCTGGTGCGGTTCTCCAAACCGCCGTTGGAATTGGCGGTGACGACCGCTCAAGGCCATGCGCTGCGCCTGATCGGGGTGCATGCGAAATCGAAAGCGCCGCATGGCGCAGGCGATGACGCGGCCTTCAAGCGGATTTCGATCGAGAACCGCCGCAAGCAGTTGGCCGAGTGTCTGTGGCTGCGCGCCCGGATTGACCGGCAGTTGGAGGCCGGGGACAGCCTGATCGTTATGGGCGATTTCAATGACGGGCCAGGGCTTGATGAATACGAAAAGCTGTTTGGCCATTCGGGGGTAGAGGTGGTGCTGGGGCAGGGCGGACAGAAGCGCCTGCACGATCCACATGCCGAAATGGCGCTGACCCAGACCAACGCGCTGGCACCAAGTTCGGCGCGGTTCTGGCTGCAGCCGCAACAGCGCTTCTTTGAGGCGCTTTTGGATTTCATCATGGTCTCGGGCGATCTGGCGGCGCGCAAACCTTTGTGGCGGATCTGGCATCCGTTCAACGATCCGGGCGTTTTGGCGGTGCCGGAACTGGCGGATGCGCTGCTTTCCGCCTCGGATCACTTTCCGGTGACGCTGGATCTGGCATTGTGATTTGAATTGTTACGAAGGACGGGCATAGTTGGGGGATGAAACCCTTGATCCTTGCCCTGCTGCTGTTGCCCGCGCCCGTGATGGCGCAAACCCCGCCGTCGGATGCCGACAAGGGGCTAAGCCTGATGCAGCAGGGGGCGGAGTTGTTGTTCAACCATATGTTGGGGCAGGTGGAGCCCAGCCTGCAAGATATGGCCAAGACATTGCAAGAAGCGCAGCCGAAGCTGATGGAAATTCTGGCGATGATCGACGATCTGTCGAATTATCACGCGCCCGAAAAGCTGCCGAACGGCGATATCATCCTGCGCCGCAAAACGCCGGCGGAGTTGAAGCTGGAGTCTTTGCCGGGGGCAGAGACGGAGCTTTAGCGAAATCGGCCGCTAAAACGCGTGCGAGGTGGCAAGGTAAAGGTAGAACAGCGGCCCCGACCCGCGCCGACCGCCACCGCCGCCGGTGCTGTTCCACACCCGATCATCGGCCTTGATATACTGGAAATGATCCACCAGATCGGCCTCTAATTTGCGGGTGTTGCGCTCTGACGAGGATTGATAGATCAGGTTCATCCGCGTGGTCTGATACTCCAGCTTTTTCTGGTCAATCCGTCGCGCGAGGGCGGAATAATGGTTATAGCCGCTGGCAACACCGATGTAATACAAATACACCGGGCGATCAAAACGGCAGATCGCCGAGATTGAGCGCACGAGGGTTGAGAAAATCATGCTTGGGTGGCCGGTGAAATAGCTGTCGGTGATCTCGACGCCGCGATAAGTTTCCATGATGATATCCGTGGGTGCTAAAATGCCCGTTCAGGATGCCCGCAACCCAAGCGTGCGTCAAGCTTTCCGCGTCACACAAGCGTTCCTTGACCCTGCCGCGCAGACGTTGCAGTTTGGCGCGAAAAAGAAAGAGCAGCATCTTGGCCTCCACCCCCCCGTTCTCGCGCTTTGAATTCATGATCGCCTGGCGCTATCTGCGCGCCAAACGGGCCGAGGGGGGCGTGTCGGTGATGACATGGATCAGCCTGATCGGCATCACGCTGGCGGTGTTCGCGCTGATCGTGACGCTGGCGGTGCGCTCGGGCTTTCGCACCGAACTCGTCTCGACCTTTCTGGGCTCAAACGCGCATGTGACGGTGTATTCGGCGGGGCACATGGATGAGGCTGGCCAGATGGTAAAGGGCTTTGCCGATTACGACGCGATTGCCGCCAAACTGGCCGCTGTGCCGGGCGTGACCGAGGCCGCCCCGCAGATCAAAGGCCAGGTGATGGTGACGGCCATCGGCGATGGCACCAGCGGGGCCGAGGTGTTTGGCCTGCGTCTGGCCGATCTGAAGCGCATCCCCCGCATTGGCGACGGCGCGGATGCCTATGGCAACCTTGCAGAATTTGACCAGGGTATCGCGATTGGCTCGGGCCTTGCGCGCACTTTGGGGGTGACGGTGGGCGACAAGGTGCGGGTGATCTCGCCCTCGGGTGTCAAAAGCCCGATGGGGTTCAGCCCGCGCATCAACGCCTACAAGGTGGTCTATGTGTTCACCTCGGGCAATTATCTGATCGACCAAAGCCGGATGTATATGCCGTTTGCCGAGGCGCAAAGCTATTTCAACCGCGAGAATCTGGCGGATGAATTTGCGGTGATGGTGCAAGACCCCGAAGCCATCGACAGTTACGGCGCTGCGGTGATGGCGGCTGCGGGGCAGGATGCGCTGCTGTGGACGTGGAAAGATTCCGCCGGAAGCTACCTGAACGCGCTGAAGATCGAGGACAATGTGATGTTCCTGATCATGTCGATCCTCGTGCTGATCTCGACGCTGAACATCATCTCGGGCCTGATTATGCTGGTGAAAAACAAGGGCCGCGATATTGGCATCCTGCGCACGATGGGGCTGACAGAGGGTTCCATTCTGCGGGTGTTTTTCATCTGCGGCGCGTTTACCGGGGTGGTGGGCACGCTGATGGGCGTGATCACCGGCTGCCTGTTTGCGACCTATATTGACGATGTGGTGGCGCTGATCAATCTGGTGACCGGCGGCGATGTCTGGGACCCGTCGATCCGCGGCATCTATGCGCTGCCGGCCGAGTTGAAGCTGGGGGATGTGGCATCGGCCATGGCCCTGTCGCTGGGCCTTTCCTTCATCGTCACCATCTTCCCGGCGCGGCGTGCCGCCCGGATGAACCCGGTAGAGGCGCTGCGCTATGAGTGATTTTGCGCTGGAACTGGCAGGCATCGAGAAATGCTACAATCGCGGCAAACCGTCCGAGGTTTACGTCCTGCACGGTGCCACGCTGGAGGTGAAGCGGGGCGAGGTGGTGGCCTTGGTCGCCCCTTCCGGTGCCGGCAAATCGACGCTTTTGCACATCGCGGGGCTTTTGGACACGCCGGATGAAGGCTCGGTCGCCTTGGGCGGGCGCAATATGGTGGGCCTCAGCGACCGCGCCCGCACCGAAGCGCGGCGCAATGATGTGGGCTTCATCTATCAGTTTCACCACCTGTTGCCGGAATTCACCGCATTGGAAAACGTGGTGATCCCGCAGCTTGCCAATGGTGTCGCCAAACCGCAGGCCGAGGCGCGGGCGCGCGAATTGTTGAACCATGTCGGCGTGTTGCCCCGCGCAGGCCACCGCCCGGCGGCGCTCTCAGGTGGCGAGCAACAGCGCGTCGCCTTCTGCCGCGCGCTGGCGAATGGCCCGAAGTTGCTGCTCGCGGATGAACCCACCGGCAACCTTGACCCCGGCACTTCCGATCAGGTGTTCGGCGCGCTGATGGCTTTGGTGCGCGAAACTGGCCTCTCGGCCCTGATCGCGACCCATAATATGGAGCTTGCCGCCCGGATGGACCGTGTGGTGCGGCTGGACAAGGGGCGCGTTGTAACGTCCTGATCCAGATCAAGGCCGGGTGCGGCACTTCCGTGCAAAATCGCCCGACCGTTCAGGAGATCACCATGCGCATCATACCGTTCGTCACAGCCCTGGGGCTGACTGCCTTGCTGTTTGCCTGTGTCGAATACGGCAAGCCGCCCGAGAAAACCACCGGCGCGCAGGATTACGCCAATTACTGCGGTGCCTGTCATGGCCCAAGCGGCAAGGGCGACGGCGAGACGGCGGCTGGTTTGGACAAAAAGCCCGCCAACCTGACAACGCTTGCCGCGCGCAACAAGGGGGTGTTTCCGACCACCAAGGTGATGGCGCAGATCTGGGGCTATGCGGGCAAAAAGGGCCGCGGTGTGATGCCGGATTTCGCGCCGCTGATGGAGGGCGAGGCTGTGCCCTATGACGGCGGCGATGGCATTGCCACCCCAACCCCGATCCGGCTGGTGCAACTGGCCGAATACCTCAAGACACTTCAGCTGCCATGACCGCTGCATTGGGTTGCCGCTGCAACACCACCAATGCCAGCAAAATCAACAGCGGAAACCCGATGGCAAAGCTGACCAGCATGTCCTTGTGACCCTCGGATAACCCGTTCGAGGCCGCAAGGATGCCGCCCACCACCGCCTCCATCCCCAAGGCATAAAGCACGATCAGCGCGGAAGGCGTTGAAAAGATGTAAGACATGGGCTCCCTTTCCAGATGCGGTCAGGGCTATGTTTCGCGGAAACTGGTTAACAAATCCTTTCCGCGATCCCGGCAAACGGCATTTCATCCGTTCTTAAATATCCCACCGGGGTCTGGGGGTGTGAAACCCCCAGCGGCCAGCCTCAATCCCCGCGCGTCACGCCCATTCGCCGCGCCGGAACACCGCTTCCACCGATCCATCCGCGCCAATGCCGTCAATATCAACCTGACCCGAGCCGATCATCCAATCGACATGGATCATGCTGGAATTGCCGCCCTGCGCCGTGATCTGTTCGGGCGTCAGGGTCGCGCCGTCCAGAAAACACTTGGCATAGCATTGGCCCAAGGCGATGTGGCAGGCGGCGTTTTCATCAAACAAGGTGTTGTAGAACAGCAGCCCCGATTGTGAAATCGGCGAGCCATGCGGCACCAAAGCCACCTCGCCCAACCGCCGCGCGCCCTCGTCACTGTCGATCAGTTTTTGCAGCACCGCCTCGCCCTTGGTGGCCTTCGCCTCAACAATCCTGCCTGCTTCAAAGCGCACCTGAATGTTCTCAATCAGCGTGCCCTGATGCGCCAAGGGTTTGGTGGCGCTGACAAATCCATCCACTCGCAGCGCGTGCGGCGTGGTGAAAACCTCCTCGGTCGGGATATTGGCGTTGCAGGTGACGCCGTTTTTCGCGGTGGAAGCGCCGCCTTGCCATTCGTGGCCATCGGCCAGCCCCACGGTCAGATCCGTGCCCGGCCCGCTAAAGCGCAGGGCCGAAAACCGCTTGCCGTTCAGCCATTCGGTCCGACGGCGCAGGCCCGCGTTATGCGCGCCCCATGCCGCGACCGGATCGTCCTGATCAACCCGGGACGCCGCAAAAATCGCCTCGGCCAAGCGATGCACCGCCGCCTCCGGGGCCAGATCGGGGAACATCTGGCGCGCCCAAGCCTCGCCGGGGTAGGAGCAAATCGACCAGTTGATATCGAACCCGGCGATCTTCGCCAAAGCCGGTTGATAGGCCAAGGAATTCGCCTTGCCCGCGCGGGCGACGCGGGCGGGGTCTTCGCCCGCCAGCAGCATCGGATTGTCGCCGACAATCGCCATGCGGGCAGCGCCATTGGCAAAAGCCTCGGCCATGCCGTTGTACAGCCAGTTCGGCGCGCGATCGAAACTGGCATCGCGCCCGTGCTGATACCGTGCCAGCGCAATCGCCTCATCGGCAAAAATCGGCGTCACCACGCCCGCGCCCGCGCGATAGGCTGCCGCCGCAATCAACCGCACCAAGGGCAGGGCGGCCATCGGGGCGGTCAGGATCAGATCCTGCCCCGGCTGCAAGGCCACGCCGACATTCACCGCGACCTCGGCCAGTTTCGCCAGTTTCACCGGATCAATCGCTGCGTCCATCGCCGCCTCCCTTTGCCTGCATCGCCCGACCATAGCCGCAGGCAGGGCAGGGTCAACGGGCAGAAAATATCTTCCCCGCACACAAAGCAGCATATTGCGCGACGCTTCAGAATTTGTCAGACATTTGAAAATGACCCAACGGCAAGCGATGCCAGTGGCCAAAACGCGCAGAAAAATGTCTCGGGCACACCCGGGCAGCCCGCCAACGAACAGCCCGCGTCAGGGCGCCAACACGGAGGAACAGATGCGACATTTCCTGAAACTCGCAGGGGCGCTGGTGACAGCCACGCTGATTGCGACAGCGCCGGTTTCGGCGCAGACCACCGTATATAGTGCGGGGGATACGACCTCCGGCACATATATGGATTACATGAAAACCGTTTATGCGCGTGCGGGCAACCCCGAGATCATCCAACTGCCGCTGACCAGTTTCGATAACGACTATGTGCTGAACCCGATGGCGGCCGAGTCGTGGACGCAATCGGAAGATGGCCTGACCTGGACCTTCAAGCTGCGCCCCGGCCTCGTGTGGTCGGATGGCGCGCCTTTGAAGGCCTCTGACTATATCTTCGCGCTGCAACGCGCGGCCACGACGGGCTATGATTTCGCGTGGTATTGGGGCTATGCGGGCGGGATTGAGAACTGGGATGCGGTGACCAAGGGCGAGAAAGATGTCTCCACTTTGGGCATCAAGGCCGTTGATGATCTGACGATTGAGGTCAAGACCGCCGCGCCAAAGCCTTATCTGCCGTCGGTGGTTTCCCTGTGGTATCCGGTGCCGAAACACGTCTGGGACAAGCTGGGCGACGAATACGCCGCCAATGTCGAGACGCTGGTGTCCTCGGGCCCGTTCATTGTGGAATCGTGGGAGAAATCCAACAACAAGATGGTTCTGGTGAAGAACCCGACCTACACCGGGCCTTGGGCTCCGCAGGTGGACCGCTTGGAAATCGACCCGACTTTGGGTGCGCCAGAGGTCGGTCTGCCCGCCTTCATGGCAGGCGAGGCGGATTTTTCCTACCTGAACGCGGGCCAAATTCCCTTTGTGGAACAACGCTTTCCGGGCCAGATCGCCAAGAACGCGGTGTTCGCGACCAGCTATATCTCGTTCGGGCTGGACATGCCGCCCTTCGACAATATCAACGTCCGCAAGGCGTTTCAGGCCGCGATCAACCGCGATGAGATGACCTCGACGGTGCTGAAAGACCTCGCCATCCCCGGCAAATCGCTGCTGCCGCCGGGTTATCCTGGCTACAACGATGTGATCACAAGCCGAGCGGTGTTCGATCCGGAAAAGGCCAAGAAATTCATGGTCGATGCGGGCTATCCGGATGGCAAGGGCTTCCCGGAAGTGGAAATCTGGTATCGCGATCAGGGCGGCTATAACGGCGCGATTTCCGGCCCGATGCTGCAATATCTGCAAGCGCAGTTCAAAGATATTCTGGGGATTACCATGAATATCAAGATCTTGCCGCAGAAAGACTGGATGGCGGGCATGATGGAGAAGAAGAACAACCTGTTCCTCGCGCCCTATGAATACGACTATCTTGATCCGTCGAACTTCTACGGCATCTTCTACAACGGCGGGCGTCACAACCACCATCTGCAAGCCTATGATGATCTGGTGGCCAAGGCCGACAGCGCCCCGAAATGGGAAGATCGTGAGAAGTTGTATGAGCAGGCCGAACAGGTGCTGATCGACAATGCCTCGTTTGTGCCGCTGGTGCATCCGATCACCAATGCGGTGGTGTCCACGGAGCTGAAAGGCGACGGCACCAAGGCGAACAAGCTGGGATTCTCGCCCCTGCGGCAATTGGCGCTGTATTTCTACACGCATGTGTCGAAATAATCCCCTTGCCCCCCGGTTTTGGCCGGGGGGCTTTTATCTGAGGCGCGCATGACCCTGCTGGATATCGAAAACCTGACCGTCAGTTTCCCGCAGCACGATGGCGTGGTGCAGGCGGTGCGCGGGGTGAGCCTGCGGGTGGCTGCGGGCGAAAGCGTTGGAATCGTGGGTGAATCCGGCTCGGGCAAGTCTGTCACCTGCATGGCGGCGCTGCGGCTTTTGCGCGAACCACCGTCGCGGATTGCGGCGGACAGGCTGGAGTTGGGCGGCATCGACGTGCTGCGGGCAGGGCGGGCGCACCTGACGGCGGTGCGGGGGCGCGTGGCCGCGATGGTGTTTCAAGACCCGATGACGGCGTTTGATCCGGTGTTCAGCATTGGCCATCAGATCGTGGAAACCATCCGTGCGCACCGTGATCTGTCAAAATCCGCGGCGACGGTTGAGGCCGCGGCTCTGCTGGCCCGCGTCGAAATCAAGCACCCCGATGCCATCCTGAACAGCTATCCGCACCAGCTTTCGGGCGGCATGTTGCAGCGCGCGATGATCGCGATGGCGCTGTCGTCCCGCCCGCAAATCCTGTTCGCGGATGAGCCGACAACCGCGCTGGATGTCACCATTCAGGCACAAATTCTGCATCTGATCAAGCAGTTACAGGCCGAGTTGGGCATGGCGCTGATCATGGTGACGCATGATCTGGGCGTGGTTGCCGAAACCGTGGACCGCGTTGTGGTGATGTATGGCGGCCGCGTGATGGAAACCGCGCCGGTGCAGGATATTTTTGACGCACCTTTGCATCCCTATACCCAGGCCCTGATGGCCTCGATGCCCGGTCGCACCCCCGGTAAGCAACGGCTTGTGGAAATCGCGGGGGCGTCGCCAAACCCCGCCAACCCGCCCACCGGCTGCCCGTTTCACCCGCGCTGTGCGGTGGCGGACGCGCATTGCGCAGCCGAGGCCCCGGCGTTCCGCGCTTTGTCCGACACCCGCGCGGCTGCGTGTTGGAGGCTGGCATGACCCCGGCGCTGGAGTTGAAAAACCTTTCCAAAACCTACCAGTTGCGCCAGTCGGGCGGCTTTTTTGCGCGCAGCACCGATCATCTGGCGGTCAACAACGTCTCGCTGACCCTGCCGCGCAATCAGATTTTGGGGCTGGTGGGCGAAAGTGGTTCGGGCAAAACCACCACGGGCATGATGGCGATGCGGTTGGTTGAACCCTCGGCGGGGCAAATTCTGGTGGGTGGCACCGATATCACCGCTTTGGGCCATGCCGCACTGAAACCCTACCGGCGCAAGATGCAGGTGGTGTTTCAAGACAGCTATTCCGCGCTGGACCCGATGATGACCTTGGCACAGATCGTGGCGGAGCCGTTGCATATTCACGGGCTTGGCACGGGCGCAGAGCAAACCGAACAAGCCCTTGATATGCTGGTGAAAACCGGGCTGGATCACTCTTACGGCAACCGCTATCCGCACGAGCTTTCCGGCGGTCAGCGCCAGCGCGTCGCCATCGCCCGCGCGCTTATCCTGCATCCCACAGTGCTGGTGGCCGATGAGCCGACCTCGGCGCTGGATGTGTCGGTGAAGGCGCAGATCATTAACTTGCTTTTGGATTTGCAGGCAGAGATGGGCCTGTCGATCCTGTTCATCAGCCATGATCTGTCGGTGGTGCGCTCCCTGACCGACAAGGTTGCGGTGATGTTTCAAGGCCGGATTGTCGAGGAAGCCACGACCGAGACGATCTTTACCGACGCCCGCCACCCCTATACCCGCAGCCTGCTTGATGCGATTCCGGTGCTGAACCCGCGCGACCGCCGCGCCCGCACCTTCCTGACCCGCGCGCAGATCGAGGCCGCAACGCCCCGGCTTTCCGGGCAAGACGGCAGGCCTGAATTGCTCGACATAGCCCCCGGCCATAGATTGGAGGCGATCCGATGATCCGCTATATCCTTGGCCGTCTGGCCTCCATCTTGCTGACCTTCACGGTTGTGTCGGTGATCGTTTTTCTGATGATGCATGCCGTCCCCGGTGGGCCGTTTGATGGCAATGATATGCCGGTGAATGACGCGGTGAAGGCCAAGCTGAACGCCTCCCTCGGCCTCGATCAGCCGCTTTATGTGCAGTATTTCAAATACATGTGGGGCGTGCTGCACTTCGATTTCGGCATCCCCTTCCAATCGCCGGGCGAAACCGTGCTCGATCTTCTGGCCCGCGCCTGGCCGCCCAGCCTGATCCTCGGCGGCGCAGGCGTGCTGATCGGCGCGCCCTTGGGCATCCTGCTGGGCATGGCAGCCGCGCTGCGCCGCAACACATGGATCGACTATCTGGCCTCGGCCTTCGCCACGCTTGGCCTGACGATCCCGGTGTTCGTGATCTCGATGGCGCTGATCATGGTGTTCGCGGTCTGGCTGAACTGGTTGCCCGCCAGCGGTTGGGGCAAGCCAAACGCGTGGGTCTTGCCGATCATCGCCTATGCCGCGATCCCGATGGCGACCTATGCGCGCTACACCCGCAGCGCCATGCTGGACGTTTTGAACAAACCCTTCGTCACCGTGCTGCGCGCCAAGGGGCTGAGTGAACGCCGCATCATCTTCCAACACGTGCTGCGCAATGCCGCCTTGCCGATGGTCACGGTATTCCTGCCGATGTTCATCGGCACCGCCACAGGCTCGATCTTTGTCGAGGCGATGTTCCGGGTGCCGGGGCTTGGCGCATATTTTGTAAGCTCCATCGAGTTGCGCGACTATAGCCTTGAGATGGCGTTGATCCTGATGATCACCATGATGTTCTGCCTGGCCTACCTGATTTCCGACATCATCTATGCGCTGCTCAACCCCCGCATCCGGTTCGGAGAGCGCAAATGAGCGATACCCCCCGCAGCCCGCTCTATTTTGCATGGCGGCGCTTTGCCGATAACAAGGCGGCTCTGGTCGCCGGAGCCATCCTTTTGCTGATCATCCTGATGGCGATTTTCGCGCCGCTGATAGCCAAAACCGGCTATGCGGATCAGAAATTCCTGACCCAGGCCTATGCCTTCCCGCAAGCAGAGTTCTGGTTCGGCGTCGATGATCTGGGCCGCGATTTCTTCACCCGCATCGTCTATGGCGCGCGGGTGTCGCTGACCATCGGCTTCACCGCCGCCGCCTTTTCGCTGGTCATCGGCATCCCCTTGGGGGCCATCGCGGGCTATTACGGCGGCCGCGCCGATTGGTGCGTGATGCGGCTGATCGAGTTGTTCTCGGTCGTGCCCCCCTTGCTGGCGGCGATGCTGCTCGGCGCATTAACCAACGGCGGCTTCCTGACCATCGTGCTGATTGCGGCTTTGTTCGGCTGGGTGCAGGTTTGCCTGCTGGTGCGCGCGCAAGTCAAAGCCATCGCGCAAAAGGAATTTGTCCGCGCCGCGCAAGCCCTTGGGGCAACACCCGGCTATATCATCCGCCGCCACCTGATCCCCAACGCGATCTCGCCGATCATCGTGGGTTTCGTGCTGGCGATCCCGCTGGCGATGATGCTGGAGGCTTCGCTGTCTTTCCTTGGCATCGGCGTGCCGCCCCCCACGCCAAGCTGGGGGCAAATGATCAACGTGGGGATGAATTTCATGTATTTCTACTGGCACTTGGCGGTGTTCCCCACCGCCGCCCTTGCCATCACCGTGCTGGCCACCACCCTGTTTGGTGATGGCTTGCGAGACGCCCTAGACCCGACCCTGAAAGGGCGCTGAATTGCAAAACCTTGATGCCTTCTTCCTGTTGCGCCCCGACGTGACCTTCCTGAACCACGGCTCTTTCGGCGCCTGCCCGCGCCCGGTGTTTGAGGAATATCAGCGCTGGCAGATGCAACTGGAAAGCCAGCCGGTGGCTTTCCTTGACCCTGCGCGCGGGCTGTCCGGCTGGATGCGCGACGCCCGCACCGCGATGGCCGCAACCTTGGGCACCGCGCCTGACAACATCGTCGGGTTAACCAATGCCACCTATGCGCTGAACATCGTGGCGCAATCGCTGGACTTGCGCCCCGGCGATGAAATCCTGACCACCGATCACGAATATGCAGCACTCGAGAAAACCTGGGCCTATGTCTGCCGCAACACCGGGGCGGTGATCAAAACCGTGCAAGTGCCGCTGCCGCTGACCGATGAGGCGCAGTTCACGGATGCCATCCTTGCAGGCATGACCGACAAAACCCGCGTGCTGTTTCTAAGCCACATCACCTCGGCCACCGCCCTTGTGTTCCCGATCGCGCGCACGGTGGCAGAGGCCCGCAGCCGCGGCATCTACACCGTGATCGACGGGGCGCACACCCCCGGCCATATCCCGCTGAACCTTGACGCGCTCGATGCCGATTTCTACGCGGGCAACTGCCACAAATGGATCATGGCCCCAAAGGGCAGCGCCTTCCTGCATGTCCGCCCCGCCTTGCAAGCCATGCTGAACCCGCTGGTGATCAGCCACGGCTGGACGGCGGATGCCAAATTGCCCGGCACCAAGGGCGTATTCGGCAACTCGCCCTTTATCGACGGGCTGGAAATGCAGGGCACCCGCGACCCTTCGGCATGGCTTGCCGTGCCCGCAGCCCTGCAATTCCGCCAAGATCACGATTGGGACAAGGTCGCCAAAGCCTGCCAAGCGCTTGCGCAGGAAACCGCCGCCCGCGTGCGTGCGATCACGCATCTGCCCGCGCTCAGCAGCCCCGCCTTCTGCGCGCCGCAAATGGTGTCGATGCCGGTGCCCCGCTGCGATCCGGCGGCGCTCAAGACCCGGCTTTACGATGATTACCAGATCGAAATCCCGTGCTTTGATTGGCAGGATCACACCATCGCGCGGGTGTCGGTGCAGGGCTACAATACCGAAAGCCAGATGGACCATCTGGTAACGGCCTTGACAGAAATCCTGCCGCAGTTATCTGCCAAGACGTAAGCGCGCACCCCCGCGCACCGGAGAGATCATGTCGCGCGCAGCCATCCGCTATCTAGAACCCATCGAGGCCCCCTCGCGCGGTGTCGCGGTGCTCGATGCCTTGGCCGAGATGATCGAACGCGCGGGCCTGCAGGTGGGTGATCGCCTGCCGCCCGAAGTCTCGATTGCGGCCGCCTTGGGGGTAGGGCGCTCGACCATCCGCGAGGCACTCAACCGCTGGGAAGGTTTGGGGATCATCCGCCGCCGCCGCGGTGATGGCACGTATCTCACCGCCAAAGTGCAAACCTCGCAAGGCCCGCTGCCGACAATGATCCAACTGGAAGGCGAGGCGATCCTGCGCCTCTTGGACATGCGCCGGGTGATCGAATCCGGCACGGTGCGCCGCGCAGCGCAGAACGCCACCCTTGCGCAGCGCCAACAGATCAGCCGCCTGTGCGATGCGTTGTTGCAGATTGTCGATACCGGCCAGCCCTACCGCGCCGCCGATATGGCCTTCCACAGTGCGATTTGTGACGCCACAGGCAACCCGATGTTCGGGCAAGTGCTGGCGAAAATGGATGACGCACTCGAGCGTTCCGCCGAATCGCCGTTTTCGGTGCCGGGCTTTGGTCTGGCAAGCTTCCCGCCGCACCGCGATCTGGCCAATGCCATCGTCGCAGGCGACCCGGATGCCGCCGAGGCCGCGATCAACACCATCCTCGATTCCGTCGAATCCGAAATCCGCCAGATCATTGCCCCCGCGCAAACGCGCTAAAATTTGTCTAAAATTTCTTCATCTTGGTGAAAATACTCCACGGGGGTCCCGGGGGTGTGAAACCCCCGGCGATCAGCCCCAATCACGCCGCCTGATAGCGCGCATAGCCCAGATCCGCAGTCTCGATATCCGCAGCTTTGCCCGACACCAAATCCGCCAACACCCGGCCCGACCCTGCCGCCATCGTCCAGCCCAAGGTGCCGTGCCCGGTGTTCAGGAACAGGTTCGAAATCGGTGAGCGGCCCAAGATCGGCGTGCCATCCGGCGTCATCGGGCGCAAGCCACACCAGAAGGTCGCGCGGGATTGATCGCCCGCGCCGCCGAACAGGTCTTCCACCGAATGCACCAAAGTATCGCGGCGCTTCTGGTGCAGCGTCATGTCAAACCCGGCAATCTCGGCCATCCCACCGACTCGGATACGGTCGCCCAACCGGGTGATCGCGATTTTATAGGTCTCATCCATCACGGTTGATTCGGGCGCAAGGCTCGCGTCCACAATCGGCACGGTGATCGAATAGCCCTTCACCGGATAGACCGGCAGCTTGATCCCCAAGGGCCGCGCCAGCAGCGGCGAGAATGACCCAAGCGCCAGCACGAACGCATCCGCCGTCATCCGCCCGGCCGAGGTTTGCACCGCCGCAATCTTGCCGTCCTCAGCCTCCAGCCGGTCAATCCGCACGCCGTAACGGAACGTCACCCCGGCGGCGATCGCCATATCCTGCAAGCTGTTGGTGAACTTGAAACAGTCGCCCGTCTCATCGCCCGGCAACAAAAGCCCGCCCGCAATCGCATCGCGGCGCGCGGCCAGACCCGGCTCGGCGCGAATGCAGCCATCGGCGTCCAGCACCTCAAACGGCACGCCATCGGCCTTTAACACCTTGATATCCTTGTAGGCCCCATCAACCTGCTTTTGCGTGCGGAACAGTTGCAACGTGCCCTGCATCCGCTCGTCATAAGAAATCCCGGTGTCGCGGCGCAAATCCATCAGGCAATCGCGGCTGTATTCGGCCAGCCGCACCATGCGGCTTTTGTTCACGCCGTAAGCCGCCGATGTGCAGTTCATCAGCATCCGCATCACCCAGGAAATCTTCGCCAGATCGGGCGCAGGCTGAATGATCAGCGGCGCGTGGCGCATGAACAGCCATTTCATCGCCTTGGCAGGGATACCGGGCGCCGCCCAAGGGCTGGCATAGCCGGGGCTGATCTCGCCCGCGTTGCCAAAGCTGGTTTCCAGCGCCGGGCCAGACTGCCGGTCAATCACCGTCACCTCATGCCCGGCTTTCGCCAGATACCACGCCGAGGTGACACCAATGACACCCGCGCCGAGAATGACGATCTTCATATGCAACCCCTTGGTGTAGCGTTCCTGCTGTTGCATCGCAGCATAGCGGAAATCTGTGGAAGGAGTTTGAAATGTCATCGGCCATTCGTGGCAAAATCAGAAGATAATTCGAACATCTGACGTAAAGATGAAATTATAGGCGATCTATGTAAGGTTACGCCGCATATCGCACCTTTTGCGCCTGCGCGTTTTGCCCGGCAGCGCAAGAATAACAATGCCGCGCCGCGGCAAGATACAGCGCGGCGCACGCGTCTGGCTGCCTGATTTGCATGCATTTGCCCCGGCAAGATCATAATCGCGCGGTTTCTTGATCAGCCAATCAACAACGGCTGTTGACACAATCCCCCTGCTCAGGAGTAGGCTTCGCGCATGGCTCTGGTGCGCCGTCATAAAACTGTCATGTTGCCGGAGTTTCTAACACAAGATGCGCCAAGCATCTGCTGCCATCCGCGCCAAGCGGATCAACAATAGGGAGACGTTCGTGAAAAAAGATATGTCAATGAACCGCCGCAGTTTTCTGAAGACCTCGGCCGCAGGCTTGGGCGCTTTGGCGGCACCGTCGATCATCTCGTCGAAGGCACTGGCCTCGTCGGGCGAGCTGAACTTTACCGGCTGGGCTGGCTATGACAAACTGGCCGCCGAAGTGTTCCCGGCCTTCACCGCTGCCACCGGCATCAAGGTGAATTTCAAGGAACTTCCCGACCAAGACACCATGTTCGGTGAAGCCAAAGTCGCGCTGGAAGCAGGCGGCATGGACGTGACCGAGCCGACCGTCGAACGTGTGGGCGCGTGGAATTCCAACGGCCTGATCCAGCCGTGGGACGAATCGAAACTGGCGCTCGACAACTACCTGCCGGGCCTGATCGACGGCAACGCGGCAACCCTTGCCCGCGTTGACGGCAAGCTGATGTTCGCGCCTTCCAACTGGGGCACCGAATCGCTGGTGGTGAACACCGCTGATGCAAAACTGTCGTCGCCGCCGTCGCTGGGCGATCTGTTCAACGCCGACAATCAGGCAACCCTGCGCCCGCACTCGGCGCTGGCTGCGATGGGCCGCTATCTTGACGGTCAAGGCAAACTGCCGTTCCCGTGGATCGAAGGCTACAGCGACATGGCAAAGATGACCCAACTGTGGGACATCGCGCTGGCCGAAGCCGTCAAAGCCAAGGGCAACGTCGTGCAGTGGTGGTCGGGCGAGAACGAGGCCAACGCAGGCTTCACCGCCAACGGCGCCACCGTGGGCCTGTGCTGGGATTCCACCGGCTACAACCTGCGCAACGATGGCTACAGCTATCTTGCCCCGGTCGAAGGTGCCTTTGCATGGAACCAGGGCTTTGTGCTGATGAAGAACGCCGTCAACGTCGATCAGGCGCATGAATTCGCCAAGTTCGTCTCGACCGCCGAAGGTGCTGCAATGTGGGCAACCGCGTTCTCGGCCAACCCGGTTGGCAAGGGCGGCTATGACAAGATGGGCCCGGATGTTGCCAAATACTACGGCGATTTCCTGACCGAAGAAACCTCTGCCAAACTGTGGTGGTGGCCGGCACAATCGGCAGAATTCCTGACCAAGCGGGCGGAATATGCTGATAAATACAAGGCCGCGTAAGCCTTCAGCCTGACACTGACGCCGGGTCCGCAAGGGCCCGGCGTTGATATTTCTGCGGCCTAAGTTGGGGCCTCATAACAAAAACACATCAGGGGGAAAGACGATCCATGAGTGCAGGGATTGATCTTCAGAATGTATGCTGCGATTTCGGAAACTTCCGCGCGGTGGATAACGCCAATATCTCGATCAAACCCGGCGAGTTCTTTTCGTTTCTTGGGCCGTCTGGCTGTGGCAAGACCACGATCCTGCGGATGATTTCGGGCTTTATCGAACCCACCGCAGGCAGCATCAAGATCGGCGGCAAGGATATGAAGGGCCAGCGCCCGAACCAGCGCCCGACCGCGCTGATTTTCCAGAACCTTGCGCTGTTTCCGCTGATGTCGATCTGGGAGAACATCTCGTTTGGTCTGGAAGTGCGTGGGGTCGATAAGGCCACCCGCCGCGCCAAGGCCGAGGCGCTGCTGGAGATGGTCGATCTGCCAGGTGCTGCCGACAAGATGGTCAGCCAGCTTTCGGGCGGGCAGAAACAACGCGTCGCCATCGCCCGCGCTTTGGCCGTCGAACCCGCCGTGATGCTGCTGGACGAGCCGTTGTCGGCCCTCGATCTCAAGCTGCGCCAGCACATGCGGGCCGAACTCCGCGCGATCCAGAAGCGCACGGGCGTGACCTTCATCTACATCACCCATGATCAGGGCGAGGCGCTCGCCATGTCCGACCGTGTTGGCGTGATGAGCCAGGGCCGCATCCAGCAAGTCGCCAATCCGCGCGATATCTACAACAACCCGGTCAACGGGTTCGTGGCGTCTTTTGTGGGCGAAAACAACATCTTCGCAGGCTCGGTCAACACCGCCGCCGAGGGCATGGCGGGTTTTGACACAGCGCTTGGCCCGTTCCGCGCGCGCTTAGGTGAACTGGCCAAGGGTGGCAACCTGAAACTTTACGTCCGCCCCGAGCACACCATCCTGTCGGAAACCGCAGCCGCCGAAAATTCGGTGCCGGTGACGGTTTCCGAAGTCTCGTTCGAGGGCGCGTTCATCGCGGTGCATGGCAAAACCGCCAGCGGCCAGACCATCGTGGCCGAGTTGCGCAACGATGGCTCGGCCACCGTGCCCGAAATCGGCACCGCTCGGTTTGCGCATTTCAACGCAGCCCACGCGGCCATTCTGCCCGACAGCACCGTGGGGGCTTAGATGAGCAACATGATCCGCCGCTATGGCGCAGCGCTGACCCTGCTGATCTGCCTGCTCACCGCGTTCTGGCTGTTGATGCTGGTGATCATGCCCAACATCACCCTGCTGGAAAGTTCTTTCCGCCCGTATCTGCCCGTCACCGAGATCGGCGGGCCGAAGGATGTCTATACCGCTGCCAACTACATGAAAGTGTTCAACGGCGATGTCGAGGTTTCGCCTTTGGGCTTCACCTTTCATCTGCCCGTGCATGTGCTGACGTTTTCGCTGACCATCTTCTACTCGGTTGTGGTCACGCTGATCTGCTTTCTGCTGGCCTATCCGCTGGCCTATTTCATGGCAAAAATCCTGAACCCGCGCAGCCTGCCCACGATGTTTTTGCTGCTGTTCGTCCCCCTCTGGGTGTCCGAGGTTTTGCGCGCCTTTGCGTGGTGGATCATTCTGGCACTGAAAGGCCCGCTGTCTTGGGCGCTGGTCAACCTGCATATCATCGACAAGGAAGTGCGCTGGATCACGGGCTATAACGGCGTGATGATCGGGCTGGTCTATACCTATGTGTTGTTCATGATCTTCCCGGTGTTCAACGCGATTTCCTCGCTCGACAGCAACCAGATCGAAGCCGCAGAAGACCTTGGCGCGCCGTGGTGGCGCATCCATTGGCGCATCGTGCTGCCCCATGCCAAACCCGGCATCGCATCCGGTGCGGTGATGGTGTTCATGCTGTCGGCAGGCTCGCTTCTGGTGCCGTCGATCTTGGGCTCGACCACCTCGCAATGGTTCACCCAAACGGTGCAGCAATGGATGCTGGATGCGCTGGATTGGAACACCGCCGCGGCTTACGCCTTCTTGCTGCTGATCATGTGCACCTTGTTCGTCAGCGTGGTGATGAAGATCTTCCGCGTCAAACTTTCCGACATCGCGAATTGAGGGGGCAAAACCATGTATAAACTTCGCCAAACCCTTGCCCGCGTCTATGCCGGCGCCTTCGTGTTCTACATGCTGATCCCCTTGGTGATCATGGCGGCGGCTGCGTTCAACGACAACAAAACGCCGTCGGTTGTGCCGTGGAAGGGCTTCACCTGGAAATGGTTTGAGGCCCTGTGGGCGGATGACCGGATGTGGCACGCCTTCCAGAACACCTTGCTGGTCGCCCTTGCGGTGGCGCTGATTTCGGTGATCGTCGGCACCGCAGCGGCGATCCTGATCAACTCGGTTTCGGGCAATCTGCGCTCGGTGCTTTACGGCACGATGATCTCCACCATCCTGATCCCCGGCGCTGTGATCGGGATTTCCACCATGATAATGTGGACCAAGATGGGCGGCGCGTTGTTTGGCGCGGAAAAGCCGTTCCCGTTCATTCCCGGCCTGCATCTGTCGGTGCTGGGGCAGGTCAGCTATATCGCGGCCATTGTGATGCTGCTGGTGCTGGCGCGGCTGCAAAGCTTTGATCAGGGGTTGGAAGAGGCAGCCCTTGATCTGGGTGCCACCCACGGCCAGGTGATGCGCCGCATCCTGCTGCCGCATCTTTATCCGGCGATCGGGGCAGGGGCGGCGGTGGCGTTCTTCCAATCCATCGAGAACTTCAACGTCACGCAATTCACCCGTGGCGGGGCCGATACGCTGACGGTCTATGTGTTCTCGAAGGTGCGCTCTGGCATCACGCCCACCATCAACGCACTGGCGCTGATGCTGATCTGCGTCACGCTGGCGCTTGCGATTGTGTATGAGATCAAACGCCGCCGCAGCGCAAGCCTTGAGGCCGCGCGCGAGGCCGAAGCCCGCCGCGCTGCCGCCTTGGAAGAGGCTGTTATCTAAAGACAAAAGGCCCGGATCGCTCCGGGCCTTTTGCCAACACGCGGGGAGGGCAAAGCCCCCCCCGCACCCTCCCGGTTCTTAGAAAAACGCCTGCAATCCCGTGACAGCCCGCCCCAGGATCAGCGCATGCACGTCATGCGTGCCTTCATAGGTGTTGACCGTCTCAAGGTTCACCATGTGGCGCATGATCTGGTAATCTTCCTGAATGCCGTTGCCGCCATGCATGTCGCGCGCCCATCGGGCCGCATCCAGCGCCTTGCCGCAGTTGTTGCGCTTGACGATAGAGATCATCTCGGGCGCGGCATTCGCCTCGTCCAGCAGGCGACCCACCCGCAACGATGCCTGCATGCCAAGGCTGATTTCGGTCAGCATATTCGCCAGCTTCAACTGATAAAGCTGCGTCTGCGCCAAGGGCTTGCCGAACTGCTTGCGGTCCAGCCCATACTGACGTGCCGCATGCATGCAGAACTCGGCCGCGCCCAGCACGCCCCATGAAATGCCATAGCGTGCGCGATTGAGGCAACCAAACGGCCCCTTCAGCCCTTCGACATGCGGCAGCAGCGCATCGTCGCCGACTTCGACATCCTTCATCACGATCTCGCCGGTGATCGAGGCGCGCAACGAAAGCTTGCCGCCGATCTTCGGGGCAGACAGCCCCTTCATGCCCTTTTCCAGCACGAAACCCTTGATCTTGCCGCCATGCGCCTCGGATTTCGCCCAGACCACGAACACATCCGCGATTGGCGCGTTGGAAATCCACATCTTGGCGCCGTTCAAAACGTAGCCGTTGGCGGTTTTTTTCGCCACGGTCTTCATGCCCGCAGGGTCGCTGCCCGCATCAGGTTCGGTCAGACCAAAGCAACCGATCCATTCGCCCGACGACAATTTCGGCAGGTATTTCATCCGCTGCGCCTCGGTGCCGTAGGCATAGATCGGATACATCACCAGCGATGATTGCACCGACATCATGCTGCGATAGCCCGAATCCACCCGCTCCACTTCCCGCGCGATCAGACCATAGGCGACATAAGACGCGCCCAAACCGCCGTATTGCTCGGGCACGGTGACGCCCAGCAGCCCCATCTCGCCCATCTCGCGGAAGATCGCCGGATCGGTCGATTCCTCGCGGTAAGCCGCAATCACCCGCGGTTGCAGCTTTTCCTGCGCATAGGCGCGCGCCCCGTCGCGCAGCATACGTTCTTCCTCGGTCAGCTGATCTTCCATGCGGAACGGGTCTTGCCAATCAAACCGGCCCAGATCGGGGGCATCCTTGGCTTTCAGCTTCGGTTTCTCACTGATTGCAGAGCTGTGGTCCATCGCAGGTCTCCTAAGGTTTTGCCAAGTATATTGCACGATTCCGCAAAAACGCCTAACGAGGTTCTGACACAAAAGCATGAGGAAACCTCATATGATCTCGCGACGCTATCTGCCGTCGATGCCGTCCTTGCTGGCGCTCGAGGCGGTGGATCGTCTGGGCTCGGCCTCTGCCGCAGCGGCCGAGTTGCATCTGACCCAAGGCGCGATCTCGCGGCAGTTGCAGGTGCTGGAAGGGCAGTTGGGCCTGTCGCTGATCATCCGCGACAAACAGCGCCTGCGGCTGACGCCTGCGGCACAGGATTACTGCCGCGAAATCCGCCGCGCTTTGCAAGCGCTTAGCCAAGCCAGCCTGACGCTGCGCGCCAATCCCAACGGCGGCACGCTCAATCTGGCGATCCTTCCGGCGTTCGGGATGCACTGGCTGGCCCCCCGGCTTGCGGGGTTCGCGGCCCAGCATCCAGAGGTCACCGTCAACCTGTCCACCCGCCTGCAACCCTTCGATTTCGCAACCAGCCATTTTGACGCCGCCATCCATTATGGCCGCCAAGATTGGCCGGGGGTCGCCTATCTGCCGCTGATGGCCGAAGAATTGCTGGCGGTGGCAGCACCCGGCCTGCTGAAAACGCCGATTGCATCGGCAAATGACATTCTCTCATACCCCCTGCTGCAACTGGAAAGCCGCACCGGTGATTGGGGCCGCTGGCTGGCGCATCACGATCTGCCGGGCCAGCGCCCGCCCGCCATGCTGTTCGACCAGTTTGCCACCATGACCCAAGGCGCGATCCACGGCCTTGGCATCGCACTTTTGCCGCTCTATCTCATCACGCGCGAGTTGGCCGAAAACCGCCTGACCGCCGCTTTCGGACCCGCCATCCCGTCGCTTGGCAGCTATTATCTGGTCTGGCCGAAAGACGCCGCCCCGCGCGCGCCCCTCACCGCGTTCCGCACATGGATCACCGCCGAGCGTGATGCCTAAAATTTGGCTTAAAGTGTCATCCTCTCTGCTCAAATATCCTCGGGGTGAGCGCGGCCACGCGCGAGGGGGGCGAGCCCCCCTTGCTTTTGATCAAACCCCCCGCCACTCTGCCGCCAAACAAAGGGGCCAACCATGCAACCCAACCATATCGGCGATGTGTCGTTCTGGTATGCCGACATCGGCCTGCCGCAATCCCGCCGCCCCAGCCTCAGCCAAGATACCAGCGCCGACGTAGCCATCATCGGCGCGGGCTTTACCGGGCTTTGGACCGCCTATTATCTGAAAAAGGCAAATCCCGGCCTGAATGTGCTGGTGATCGAGAAAGAATTCGCAGGTTTTGGTGCATCGGGCCGCAACGGCGGCTGGTGCATGGGCACTTTCGCATGGAACCACGAAGCCTATGCCCGCGCCACCAGCCGCGAGGCGGTGTTGGAGATGGTGCGCGAGTTGGAAACCACCGTCCCCGAAATCACCCGGATCTGCGCGGAAGAAGGCATCGACGCCGACATCATCCCGTCCGAAGAACTCATGCTCGCCACCAACCCCGCCCAACTGGCCCGCATGCACGACGCCATCGCGCATCACAAACTTTGGGGCAACGCCCACCGCGTCCGCGAACTGTCCCCGGCGGAAGTCAAACAGCGCATCACCGCGCCGAACGTGCTGGGCGCGATGGTTGTCTCTGGCATGGCGCGCATCCAGCCCGCCAAACTGGTGCGCGGTCTGGCGGAGGCTTGCGAGCGGATGGGCGTGCGCATCGCCGAAGCCACCGAGGTTCTCAGCTACGACCAAGGCGAAATCCGCACGCCGCACGCCCGCGTCACCGCCTCGATCATCCTGCGCTGCACTGAAGGCTTCACCGCCACGCTGCCGGGGCACAAACGCGAATGGCTGCCGCTGAACTCGGCGCAAATCGCCACCGTCCCCCTGCCGCCCGAAGTCTGGGAGAAAATCGGCTGGGACGGGCACGAGTTGATCGGCGACATGAACAACGCCTATTGCTACTGCCAGCGCACGCGCGAAGGCCGCATCACCGTCGGCGCGCGCGGCGTGCCCTATAAGTATGCCTCACAAATGGATAAAAACGGCGAACCCGATGCCGAAACCATCCGCCGCCTGACCGAAGTGCTGCACACGCATTTCCCCGAAGCCGCCGCCTATCCCATCGACCACGCCTGGTGTGGTGTGATCGCCGTGCCGCGCGACTGGTGCGCCACGGTCGGGCTAGACCGTGCAACCGGCCTCGGCTGGGCCGGCGGCTATGTCGGCACCGGTGTGTCAACCGCCAACCTTGCAGGCCGCACCCTTGCCGATCTCGCACTGGGCCGCGACAGCAAAATCGCCAAATTCCCATGGGTCAACCGCCGCGTGCGGCAATGGGAGCCGGAACCCTTCCGCTGGTTCGGCGTGCATCTGATGTATAAACTCTTGCGCATCGCGGATCGGCGAGAGGCCAGGCTTGGCATCCCGCCGTCAAAATTCGCAGCCTTTGGCAACTGGCTGACCGGGCGCCACTAGGCCCGGCGATCAGGCCAGATTGGCGCGGAAAAACGCCACCGTCCGCTCCCAAGCCAATTCCGCCGCCGCCTTGTCATAACGCGGCGTGGAATCGTTGTGAAAGCCGTGGTTGACGCCCGGATAAATGAACGCCTCATAGCGCGTGCCCGCCGCCTTCAGCGCCGCCTCATAGGCGGGCCAGCCCTCATTCACGCGGGTATCCAACTCGCCATAATGCAGCAAAAGCGGGCATTTGATCTTTGCCACATCCTCGGATTTCGGCTGCATCCCGTAGAACGGCACTGCGCCGCCCAATTCCGGATAGGCCACCGCCGCCGCATTGGAAACGCCACCGCCATAGCAGAACCCGGTGATGCCCACCTTGCCGGTCGAGGCCTCATGCGCCATCATCCACTCAATCGCCGCGAAGAAATCATTCATCAGCTTTTCAGGATCAACCTTGGCTTGCAGCGCCTTGCCTTCCTCGTCATTGCCGGGATAGCCGCCCACGCTGCTCAACCCATCCGGGGCGAGTGCCAGAAACCCCGCCTTGGCCAAGCGCCGCGCCACATCTTCAATATAGGGGTTCAGCCCGCGGTTCTCATGCACCACCACCACCGCAGGCAGCTTGCCCGCCGCCGCCGCAGGCCGCACCAGATAGCCGCGCACGTCGCCATTGCCGTTGGGCGAGGGGTAGGTGACATAATCCGCGACAATCTCGGGGTCATTGAAGCTGACCTGCTCGGCCAAAGCATAGTTGGGCGACATCATCCCCAACACCGCCGCCGCCGTCAGCCCACCCACGGTAAAGCGCCCGGCCTTCTCCAGAAACTCACGTTTGGAAATCTTGCCATGGGCGTAAAAGTCGTAAAGCTCCAGCAACTCGGGGCTGAAGTCCTTCGCGGTCATCCGTGTCATTGCATACTCCCTCTTGGTGAACTTGAAATGCTAGGGCGGATCGCGCCTGCGCCCAAACACGCCTGCGTGATCCAGCCGCCGATGGCGAGATCGCGCCAATTTGTCTAAAATTGTCATCCTCTCTGCTCAAATATCCCGGGGGTGAGGGGGCTGGCCCCCTCTGCGACATCACACCCCCTCGCGCGGGCGCAAATTCTGCCCCACACTCTGCCCATGCAAACAGCGCAGCTTCCAATCCCGCTTAGTCAACAGCTTCAGGGCAAAAACCTGATCGTGTTCGACGGCACATGCGTGTTTTGCTCGGCGTTCTTCCGCTTCATGTGGCGTCACGACCGCGCGCAAAAATTCCACTACACCACCGCGCAAAGCCCGCTTGGCCAAGCCCTTTACGCCGCCCTCAACCTGCCGCTGACCGAATTTGAAACCAATCTGGTGATCACCCACGGCCAGATCCATCAACGCCTTGATGCCTTCGCCGCCGCCATGGCCGAATTGCCGCTGCCATGGCGCTGGCTGCGCCACTGTCGCCTGCTGCCGGGCGTTGTCAAAGACGCAATCTACAAACCCATCGCCCGCAACCGCTACCGCATCTTTGGCCGCTACGATACCTGCCTGATCCCCGATGCCGCCCTCAAATCCCGGTTTCTTGACCTGACCTGAGTCCTGCACGCCACAGTCTGCCGCTATATGCAGTATCCCGCATCTGCCCCCTATGCGAAGCGTGGGCATTGGCGCTAGGGTCTGTGGATAACCCGGCAGCATAGCCGGGGCCGAGGCAGTCACAAATAACAAGCAAGGAGGGAGCCTATGCGCTGCCCATTCTGCGGAAACGTCGATACGCAAGTCAAGGATAGCCGCCCCGCCGAGGATCACGTCTCGATCCGCCGCCGTCGCTTCTGTCCCGCTTGCGGTGGACGCTTTACCACCTACGAACGCGTTCAGTTGCGCGATCTGGTCGTCGTCAAAACCTCTGGCAAACGCGAGGATTTCGACCGCACCAAGCTGGAACGCTCAATCCGCATCGCCATGCAGAAACGCCCGATTGATCCCGAACGGATTGATCAGATGATTTCCGGCATCGTGCGCCGTTTGGAATCCCTCGGCGATACCGACATCTCGTCCAAGGTGATCGGCGAGATCGTGATGGAATCTCTGGCCCGGATCGACACCGTGGCCTATGTGCGGTTTGCCAGCGTTTACAAGAACTTCCAGGCCGCCGATGATTTCGACCGCTTCGTGTCCGAACTTCGCCCCGGCACTTCCGCGGAAGAGTGAGCGACACCGAACACATGGCCCACGCCCTGCGCATTGCCGCGCGGGGCCTGGGCCGCACTTGGCCCAATCCGGCGGTGGGATGCGTGATCGTCCGCGACGGCATCATCGTCGGGCGCGGCTGGACGCAAGCCGGCGGGCGCCCGCATGCCGAGGTGATGGCGCTGGCCCAGGCGGGCGCTGCGGCACAGGGGGCCACCGCCTATGTCACGCTGGAACCCTGCGCGCATCACGGCAAAACCGGCCCTTGTGCCGCGGCTTTGGTCGCCGCTGGCATCGCCCGCGTCGTCTCGGCTCTGCAAGACCCTGATCCACGCGTCAGCGGCCGCGGCCACGCCATCCTGCGCGCGGCAGGCATCGCTGTCACCGAAAACATCCTGCACCCCGAAGCCACCCGCGCCAACGCGGGCTTTCTCAAGCGCGTTACCCAAGGCCTGCCCTTCGTCACCCTGAAACTCGCCAGCACCCTCGACGGCCGCATCGCCACCGCCACCGGCGAATCCCGCTGGATCACCGGGCCAGCCTCACGCCGCGCCGTCCATGCCATGCGGCTGAACCACGATGCCGTGCTGGTGGGCGCAGGCACCGCCCGCGCCGACGACCCCGATCTGACGGTGCGCGACATCGGTGCATCGCATCAACCGATCCGCATCGTGATGGACAGCCGCCTTAGCCACAGCCCCGCCAGCCGCTTGGGCCAAACCGCAAAGGCCTCTCCGGTCTGGATGCTGCACACCGATGCAGCCCCCGCCGAAGCCCGCGCGGCTTGGGCAGGGCAGGGCGCGATGCTGCTGGAAGTCGCCAGCGACAACAACCAGATCAACCCGCGCGCCGCCCTGCAAACCCTCGCAGCCCAAGGCCTGACCCGTATCTTCTGCGAAGGCGGCGGCACGCTTGCAGCCAGCCTGATCGCGGCGCACCTCGTCGATGACCTCGCCTTGTTCACCGCAGGGGCCTTGATCGGCGCCGATGGCCAACCCAGCCTTGCCGCGCTTGGCCTGACCGCCCTGAAAGACGCCCCCCGCCTGACCCTGCGCGAGACCAAAGCAACAGGACCAGAGGCCTATAGCCTCTGGTCCTTCTAATTCTTAACCATTCACATTGGCAAAAATACTCAGCCCGGAATGCCAAAGCATTCCGGGTAGCCGGAGGCCGCAACAGACGCCCCCGCCCGAAATCACCAGCTGCCGGTGTTGCCCATGCTCGCCCACGGCTCTGCCGGGGCCAGCGCCGCGCCCTTCTGCAAAATCTCGATCGAGACGTTATCCGGCGAGCGCACAAATGCCATATGCCCATCGCGCGGCGGGCGGTTGATCAGCACACCATTGGCCGCCAGATGCGCGCAGGTGGCGTAAATGTCGTCCACCTCATAGGCGAGATGCCCGAAATGCCGGCTGTCAGACGGCAAACCCGCATCGCCATCCCAGTTATAGGTCAACTCGACCGGGCACTCCGGCTGACCGGGCGGCGCCATGAACACCAGCGTAAACCGCCCCTTGTCATTGGTATAACGCTTGGTCTCCTCCAGCCCCAAAAGCCGGTAAAACGCCATCGAGGCGTCAAGATCCAGCACCCGGACCATGGTATGCAAATAACGGATTGTCATGTGTCTCTCCTTTGTCTGCCGCAACCTAGCAGGCCATCCGGGAAAGGCGAGGGGTCAGAACGACGACTTCAGCGCCACCGACACGCCCAAATTCATCGAATCGCGGATCACAAGATCCGACATCGAGCGGGTCGCAGACACTGTGGCCGTTGGCGCAAACCCAAGCAGAGACGCATTGCTCAGCCGCAGCGTGGCCCCTGCCTCCACCACCAGATCGGGGTTTTCGGTCTTGGCCTTGAAGTATTCCTTACTTTCGATGCTGGCGAAAAAACCCAGATCAATCCCGCGCAACACCTGTGCGGGCTCTGCCTGAACGCCAAGCGACACCGCGCGATAGGGCAGGCCGGGGGCTTCGGCGTCCAGTTGTGCCACGGCAAAGCTGCCGGTCACCCGCCCCTTGCCCAACGCCATCGACAATGATGCTTCCGCCGCCACGCGCGTGGTGTTCAAACGCGGCGCACCGGGTTGTTGGATCGCTTCGGCGCTCAGATCAAGCCGGGCCACCTTGCTGCCCGCCATCAGCTTTGCCGCGCCAAACTGAAGCCGCTGAACCTCGCTTTGCTGGCCGCCATCATACCACTGCCTGCCGATCTGCGCGCCGTAACTCAGCCCGACCGTGCTGCCAACCCGGCGCTGCCCCGACAGGCCAAAATCGACGCCATCACTGGAAAAATCGGCGTCGCGCGCCATCGGGTCCAGCTTGCGCGCCCGATCCGAAAGCCAGACCTCGCGGTGCCGCATCTGCACCAAGCCCGAGAGCGAGGATTTGGCATTTTCGTGCAACCGATAGCTCAACTGCCCCACGGCAATGCCGGTATAGCCGGGCAGCGCCTGTTCAATCGGGATCGGAATGCCATAAAAATCAAAGGTTTCGTGCAGGCTGCCGCCGTTGACGTTGTTGCTTGGCCCGGCCCCAACGGTCAGCGTGAACTTAAGCGGCGTGCGCCGATCCAGCGTGGCAAACCCGCGCTGCAACAGGGTGATATCGGTGGGCAGGCTGCGATAGCTATCGGCGCGCCGCAGCCACCATTTGGCCGCCCATGGCCGGTTCTGCCCCGCCAATGCCTCTGCCGTCAGAAAGGCTGCCTGAAATTTCAGCGGGCGGTTGTCGGTTGCGCGAAACGCCCGCTTGCCGGTTTCAACCGCTTCTTGCCCCTTGCCCGAGCGCGACAAAGCAGCCGTCAGCATCACCTGCGCCTCGATGTCACCCGGATTTGCAGCCAGCAACTGCCTTGCGATGCGGGCGGCCAGATCGGCGTTTCCCGTGGACATCGCTTGCGCGACCATCAGCCGTCCGGCTTCGGGTGTGACCTGCATCGTCACAGGTTTGCTTGTCTCTGCCCAAGCCGCGTTACCGTGCCAGTCTGCGCCCAATGCAAGCCATGCCGCAAAAGCCCAAGCGGCCTTGCAGCACAGTCGCGTCACGGCACGGCAGGACATGCCGGCCCACCCACAAGGGTGCAGTTGGACGACACGAACAACCCGTGTTCGCGGGCGCGCGAGTCCTCTTTCAGCGGGCGGAACACCAGCAACATGGCAATTTCCGACGCATCGGTGCCCGAGAATGTGCCCGCATAATCGCCCGAATCCGTCAAGGTGCCCTCGCCAGTGTCAGGATCAACATCCAGCCGTTGGGTCTTGCCGTTGAAATTGCCCGACGCATCAATCAGGTTCGACTCGTAAAGCATCTGCGTCGCCAAAGCCTCGCCCGTATCAACGATCTGACGTTGGTCGATGCCGCCCGAGACGGTCATCTCATTGAAATCCGCCGTCACCAGAATTCGCCCGCTGGTGCGATAAGACCGCGCAGGGTCCAGATCGCCACCGGGGCCGCCGCCGGGTGTCGGGCCGTAATTCAACAAGCCCGCATAGGTGCCGGAATAGTTGAACTTGTTCTGAGCCCCCGCATTGCCGGTCGGCACCGTAAACACATCCGCGCGCGAGAAAATGCCGCCGCCGTGGTAATTGGCAAACTGCCCCGCTTCGACGGCGACGATGGCTCTGGCATCCCCAGCCTGCGCCACCAGTGCCACCACATAGCGGTTCGAGGTGGTCTCCTGATAGGTGTAGGCCTGATAGCCTTCGACGTCGAACGCAGTGTTGCGTTGATACGTCGCCGCCAGCGCCGCAGCGTCTTGCGCCGTCATCTGGACATTGATCGTCGCGTCACCGGGCTTCCATGTCGAAAGGCTTGCGGACTGCATGTTCGCCTTCACCGATTTCGGCACGACAACGCCGGTGGTCGGGTCTGGCGTATCGACCGGCACTTCGGGATCAACCGGCACTTCGGGTTCGGGCAAGAACGGGTTGCCCCCGCACGCCGTCAGCATCAGCGCCGCTGCAATCAACAGGGTAAACGGTTTCATCAACGGCCCCACGCTTCCAGAAATCACATCAACTTTGCGTGCAAAACCCTTGAAAGTCAAAGCGGATTCGCTTTCCTGCTTTATTCTTTACCGCCTGTGCCCGCACCGCATCACCCGCAATCTGTGCATGGTTCAGGCTTGGCGGGCGGCGCTGATTATGCCTATATGTAGTCAACCAGCCGCCGCATCTGACAACAGATTGTCATGTGCTGCCAGATCACGCCTCCAAAGATCAGACGGAAAATCATCGTGCAAACCTACCTTGACGCCCTGCGCACCGTTCTGGCCGAGGGCCAGACCTCCACCGATCGCACCGGCACGGGGACGATTTCGCATTTTGGCCTGCAGTGCCGCTATGATCTGGCACAGGGCTTTCCGCTGGTCACCACCAAGAAACTGCACCTGAAATCCATCATCCACGAACTGTTGTGGTTCCTGAACGGCGACACCAACATTGGCTATCTCAAGGCCAATGGCGTCAGCATCTGGGATGAATGGGCCGATGCAAACGGCGATCTTGGCCCGGTTTACGGCGCACAATGGCGGCGGTTTCCGAAACTGACTCCCGCCGGTGCCGATCCGCAAGGTCGCCCGACCTTCTACGCCGACAGCACCGATCAGATCGCCGATCTGGTCACAGCGATTCGCAAAACCCCCGACAGCCGCCGCCTGATCGTCTCGGCCTGGAACCCCGGCGAGGTGCCCAGCATGGCGCTGCCGCCCTGCCACACGCTGTGGCAAGTCCGCATTGCCGGGCGCAAACTGCATCTGCAACTCTACCAACGCTCGGCCGACATGTTCCTTGGCGTGCCGTTCAACATCTCTTCATACGCGCTGCTGCAGATGATGCTCGCGCATGTGACGGGATACGAGCCGGGCGATTTCATCCACACCATGGGCGACGCGCATATCTACACCAACCACATGGATCAGGTGCAAACCCAATTGGCGCGCAGCCCGAAACCGCTGCCCACTCTGCGCATCAAACGCCAGGTCAGCTCAATCTTCGATTTCAAATATGAGGATTTTGAGGTGCTGAACTACCACCCCGATCCGGCGATCAAAGCCCCGGTGGCCGTCTGATGGAGCACGTCTGATGCTCAGCCTCGTCGTCGCCCGCGCCCGCAATGGCGCTATTGGCAAAGACAACCAGATCCCCTGGCACGCGCCCGAGGATCTGGCGTTCTTCCAACGCGAAACCACCGGCGGCGCGATCATCATGGGCCGCAAGACCTGGGAAAGCCTGCCGTTCAAGCCCCTGAAAAACCGCCTGAATTGCGTGGTCTCGTCAGACACCTCGCTCACCGAGCATGTCTTCGCCACCCCCGAAGCCGCCCTCGAATTTGCCCACAGCCGCGGCTACGCGCGCACATATGGCATCGGCGGCGCGGGCATCTACCGCGCGCTTTTGCCCCTCGCTGATCGCCTGCTGATCACCGAAGTCAGCCTGGACATCCCCGACGCCGACGCCTTCTTCCCCGATTTTGATGCGAAACACTGGCACCAACGCCCCGCTATCCCGCTGCGCGCGCAAGACCCCAGCTGCACCGCCACCGAATATCTGCGCCGCTAAACCCCTAAACTTTATCTAAAATTTTTCATCTGTTCATAAATATCCCACGGGGGTCTGGGGGTGTGAAACCCCCAGCCGCCAGCCACAAGCTAGCCCTCACAATGCCACCACCGCCCCGCCCGCAGCCCCTGCATCCGCCGGATCATGCGTCACCATCAACGTCGCAATCCCGCGCGCCTTCACGTGGCCAAACACAAAACTCCGCATCTCGGCACGCAAACCCGCGTCCAGCTTGGAAAACGGCTCATCCAGCAACAAGGCCTGCGGCTCGGCCAACAACGCCCGCATCAGCGCAGCCCGCGCCTTTTGCCCGCCCGACAGCGTCGCGGGGTCGCGCGCATAAAGCCCCTCTAACCCCGCTTGCGCCAAGGCAGCCTCGACCGCCGCCCGCCGCGCCGTGCGTCCGCGCAGGGCTGCAGGCAAGCCAAACGCCAGATTATCGCCCAGGCACAGATGCGGAAACAGCAGCGCATCCTGAAACATCACCCCGATCCGGCGCGCCTCGGCGGGCAGGGCGGTCACATCGCGCCCCATCACCAGCACCCGGCCCGCGCAGGTAAACCCATGCTCCAGATGGCCGCCGATCGCATCCAGCAGCGTGGATTTCCCCACGCCCGAAGGCCCCATCACCACTGCCACAGCCCCGCACTCCACCCGCAGATCCAGCGGAGCGAACAGCGCCACATCACCGCGCCGCACAGCCAGCCCTTGCACCTCTAGGCTCATGCCGTCCCCCCGCGCAAATCGCGTCTGTTGCGATGCCACCACGCCGGGATCAGCGCGGCCAAGCCATAGGCGGCAAAGGGCAGGGCGGCTTGCAGGCTGGCATAAACCCCCGTCACCCGCCGATCCGACCCGGAGGAAAGCGTCACCGCCTCGGTCGTCAGCGTCGCAATCCGGCCCGCGCCCAGAAACAGCGTCGGCAGATATTGCGCCACCGAAACCGCCACACCAATCGCCGCCGCGGTCATAATCGGGCGCAGCAGCATCGGCAACCGCAGCGCCAACAACCGCCGCCAGCGCCCGGCACCCAAGGCCGCCCCCACCCGCAACAACCGCGCATCCAGCGCCCGCCAAGGCTCGGACAGCGCAATCATCACATAGGGAAACACGAACAAAAGCTGGCCACAAATCACCGCTGCATAGCCGCCCGCCACGCCCGCGCGCAGGAACACCACGTTCAGCCCGTACAGAAAGCCGATCTGCGGCACCAGCAGCGGCAGATAGATCAGCGCCTCGGCCCAAGGCGCGCGGGCGCGGTCCTCCTCGGCCTCCAGCCAGCAGATCGCCAGCACCAGCGCCAGCACCACCGTCACCGCCGCCAGCACCAGCGTGTGCAGCATCGCCATGCGCCAATCCGCCCGCATCCACAGCGCGCCCGACCATCCCTCTGGCCACAGCATCGGGAAAGACCACCGCCACGCCAGCGACCACACCAGCAGCGACAGCAGCGCCAGCGCGGCCAGCGCCATCAGCCCCACCACGCCGCCCTGCGCCACCCGCAACCCCGGCCCCCAAGACCAACCCCGCCCGCCGCGGCGAAGCCACCACAGCCCCGCGCGGCGCAGCACCACTTCCGCCCCGCACAGCGCGGCAATCGCCACCACCACCACAGCCGTCTGCACCAGCGCCCCGGCCGCGGCGGGCAAGATCATCGCCACATCCGCCGCATTGAACCACCGCACCACCGCCACCGCCAACGTCGGCGGGTTCGATGGCCCCAAAATCACCGCCATATCGACCACCGACAGCCCGTAAGCCAGCACCACCCACACCGGCAGGCGGATCAGCGGCCAAAGCTGCGGCCAGATCACCTTGATCCACACCACCCCCGGCGCATAGCCCATCGCCCGCCCCACCGCCATCTGCCGCGCCACCGGCACCTGGCTCAGGCCCGACGCCATCACCAGCAGCAAATACGGCAGCTCTTTCACCACCAGCCCCAGCATCAGCGCCAAGCCCCAACCGTCATGCACGCTGGCCACGTCCGGTGGCTGATCCCAGCCCAACACGAAGGCAAACACCCGCGCGATCCAGCCTGACGGGGCCAGCACAAACGCCAGCCCCACCGCCATCGCCGCATGGGGCACCGCGAGGAACGGCGCAAGCCAGCGCATCCGCCCGGCACCCGCCCCCGAAGACATGGCTGCACAAAACCCCACCGCCAAGGCAAGGGCGATCAGCGTCGCCCCCACCCCCGTCACCAGCGTCAGCCGCAGGCTTGTCACAAACCCCGGCTGATCCCGCAGCATCCGCCACGGCTCCAGCGACCAGCCGACATGGCCAAGCGCAGGCAACTGGCCAAACCCGGCCCGCGCAGTTTCCGTCAACCCCACCACAATCGGCGCGATCAACCCCAGCAGCACGACGCCCAGCACCGCCCCCCGCAGAATGGGCCCGCGCAACGGCGTCATTTGGTGTAACGCTTGGCCCATTCCTCGACAAGCCGCGTCATCCAGCTTGCATGCGGCTCCAGCAGCACCGGCCCCAGACCCTCAAGCGCGGGCAAAGCCTCGGCCTTCGGCAGGGCCGCGAACGCCGCAGCGCCGGCCGCATCCAGCTTGGCCGCATCCAGCACCGAGAACGACCCCAACACCGAGATATCCTGCATATGCGCCTGTGTCGCAGGCTCCAGCAGGAAGTTCGCCACCACTTCCGCCCCCGCCGCATGGGCGGCATTATACGGGATCGCCACGAAACTGATGTTGCCGATACTGCCCGCCTTCGGCACAAACACCCGCGCGGTTGCAGGCAGCGTCCCCTCGGCAATCCCTGCCGCGGTCGAGGCCGGATCGAACGACATCGACACATCGACCTCGCCATCGTTCAGCATCTGGTTCTGCACCTCGGCGCTGGCCGGAAAGGTCGCCCCCGCCTGCCACAGGTTCGGCCGCAGCGCATCATACCACGCCCACAGCGGCGCACTGGCCTGCGCAAACGCCGCATCCGTCACGGGTTGCTGCAACGCCGCCGGATCAGGTGCCATTTCCACCAGCGCCTGCTTCAGAAACGTCGCCCCCATGAAATTCGACGGATCAGGATGCGTCAGCCGCCCCTTGTGCGCGCCCGCCCAATCCACAAACCCCGCCATCGTCTCGGGCAAATCGCTGACCTTGGCGCTGTCATAGCTGAACACGAACTTCGCCAGCCGCCACGGGCTTTCCATCCCCTCGACCGGCACGGTAAAATCCACCGACGCCGCCGACCCTGCGCCCAGATCGAGATACTTCGCGTTCGGCAGATCGGCCACGAACGGCCCATGCAGCAAGCCCTGATCCTTCATCGCCAGAAAATTCGGCCCGTTGATCCAGATCATATCGACCGAGCCGCCCGTGTCCTGCCCCGCCGCCTTTTCGGCGATCACCCGCGTCACCGCCTCGGCGGTATCGCTCAGCTTCACCTGCTCGACCTTCACGCCGTATTGCGCCTCGGTCTGGGTGCTGACCCAAGCGATGAACGCATTGGTGCGCGCATCGCCGCCCCAGGCATTGAAATACACCGTCTGGCCCTTGGCCTCGGCCAGGGTCTGCGACCAATCGGCCAGCGCAGGGGTGGCAAACAACAACGGCAGCACGGCAAGAAGGGAACGTTTCATCGCAGATCCTATATTGGGAAATCTTGAAGTATCATCTTGATGCAGCCCGCGCAGATGGCTCGGCAAAGGCCTGCCACCCCATCCGCCAGCGCAACGCGGTCGTCACACAGCACAAAGCCGCGTAAATATAGGCAAGTGGGGCAAACCACGCAGGTTCAATCGCCATCAGCACAAACACCGCAATGGTCTCAAAACCCTCGGTCAGCCCGCCCAAATAGTAAATCCCCTTGCTGGGATAATCGCGCGCGCTTAACCCCCGCCGCGCAGCAATACTGGCAAAGGCCAGAAACGACGATCCGGTGCCAACAAAACTGGCAATCAGCACAGCCGCCGCCAGCGCATTGGCCGCCGGATCGGCCAGCGCAAAGCCCAAGGGAAACAGCGCATAAAACACAAAATCCAAGGCGATATCCAGAAACGCCCCGCGATCCGTCGCACCGTTCAGCCGCGCCACCGCCCCGTCCAAGCCATCCGCCACCCGGTTCAGCGCCAGCAACACCAGTGCCAGCCCATACCAGCCAAAGGCCAGCGCAGGCACGCACAGCGCCCCCAGCACAAACCCCGCGATCGAGACCTGATCCGCCGTCACCCGCCCCGCCAGCCACAGCGCGGGCCTGCGCAACAGCCGGTGCTGCATCGGCAAAAGTCTGGCATCAATCATCGGTCCCTCCTGATCCTTGGCCACAATAGGCGTGCCCACCGCGCCCGCCCGAGCGTTTTTCGGCCTGATGCCAAGAATGTGAACAATTTTTTTAACCTGCGCCAAAAACACTATAAATCCGCCACAGTGCTCTGCACTTGTCCGGCCTTGGCTTTGTTGGCAAACCTGTAGGAGTCTCCGTGCCACCGTTTGAGCGTTCTTCTGATCCAGGCCTGCGCGCGCTTGATGCTGTGCGTGGCTATGCCTCGGTGATCGTGGTGCTGCATCACTTCGCGCTGGCGTTTCTACCGGGGGTGAAGGCTGCGATGAACGCGCCCGTGCTGGCCTACAGCCTTGGCTGGTTGCTCAATGGAATGGGGGCGGTCTATCTGTTTTTCCTGTTGTCGGGCTTTGTGCTGACGCTGAAATACTACCAAGCGCCCACCGCTGCGGCCTTGCTTGGCGCGGCGGCAAAGCGTTTTCCGCGCCTGTGGCCCTCGGCGCTGTATGGCACCTTGCTGGGCTATCTCGCCCTGCGCTTGGGGCTGAACGCGCATCTGCAAGCCGCACCGATCAGTGGGTCAGCTTGGCTCGCCAGCTTCGCCGACGCCGACCTGACGCTTGCGCCCGATCTCGCACTCGCGCTGCGCGAAAGCCTGACGATGTTTCTGCACTATCGCCCGCTGCACTATAACACCAACCTCTGGACCATGCTGATCGAGTTTTATGGCAGCCTGATCGCGTTCTTCGCGGCCTTTGTCATGGTTTACACCGCTGGCACCCGGCCGCTTGTGGTAAAGATCGGGCTTGGCCTGGGGCTGCTCGCGCTGAATATCGTTATTCCCTATGGCTTTGGTTGGGCGTTCAGCCTTGGGGCAGGGCTGGCCTATGCCTACACAAGACACTGGTTTGTGCCGGTGCCGCTGGCGGTTGGGCTGATGGTGGTGGGCCTTGCGTTGCTTGGCACACCGCCCCCCGCATCGGGCGCGCCGCAGCCGCTTTGGGCCTTGCCGGGGGCAGCGCTGCTCATGTGGGGGCTGACCACGCCGGGGGCCGCACCCCGGTTTCTGCTCGGGCGGTTCAGCCAAGGCCTTGGGCGCTGGTCGTTCCCGCTCTACATCACCCATACCGTCGGCATCCTGACCTTGGGCAGTTTTGTCTATCTGCACACACAGGCGCTGGGCGCACCGCTGCAACTGCTGGCTACATTCGTTACCACCTGGGCCACAGCCATCGTCTTCGCCTATCCCGTCCTGCGCTGGGAGGCATGGTATCTGCCGCGCCTGAACCGCCAAATCCGGGGGCTGTTTGGCGCCAATCGTTAAATCTTTCTTAATTTCACCTCGTTAAGCCATTGATTCAAAACATATTAAAAAGGTCCCGAGTTGGGACCACAACAAACCCCTTCCCAAACCCTGCGGAAAACCTACGTTTGCAATGACAAGGAGAGCCGCCATGCAAATCGTCACCCTCTACATCCTGACCGCGATGATCTTCCTGATCCTCGACGCGGTCATGCTGAGCCTGCACATGCAGCCGCTGTTCCGCCGCCATCTTGGCGACCAGTTGCTGACCGACATCCGCTACCTGCCCGCCGCCGCCTTCTACGCCGCCTATGTCGCGGGCCTGCTGTATCTGATCTCGGTCCCCGGCCTGAAAGACGACACTCCGGTATTCCTGCCCGCTGCAATTCTGGGCGCGATGGCTTACGGCACCTATGAATTCACCAGCTACGCGATTATGAAAGCATGGTCCCCCGAGATGGTCGCAACCGACGTGATCTGGGGCACTTTGCTGACGGCGTTCTCGGCATGGGGCGGCGTTTACCTGACCAAGATGATCTTCAAAGGCCTGCAATGATCCTTTTCGGCATATCCACCTGCGACACCTGCAAGAAAGCCCTGAAAGCGCTGGAATCTGCGGGCAAATCCGTAACCTTCCGCGACGTGCGCGCGCAGCCGTTGTCCGAGGCCGAAATTGACCGCATCGTGCAGGAATTCGGCGACCGCGCGGTGAACAAGCAGTCCACCACCTATCGCGGCTTCGGTGATTTCCTGAAAGCCTCGGAACCCGAGGCGCAGATCGCCGCCCAACCCGCGGTGATGAAACGCCCGGTGATCGAGTCGGGTGGCAAGTTCTACCTTGGCTGGGATGACGCGGTGCAGGCAGCCCTGTTGTAAGAAAAGCGGCCCCCGCAAGGGCCGCTTTCAAAGCTTAAAGCAAGCGCAGATCGCCTGCGGATTCCTTGCCGTCACGACCAGATTGCAGCTCGAAGCCGATCTTCTGGTTGTCATTCAGGCCTTTCAACCCGGCGCGCTCGACTGCCGAGATGTGAACGAAGATATCTTTCCCACCATCATCGGGCGCGATAAAGCCGTAGCCCTTTGTGCTGTTGAACCATTTTACGGTGCCGGTCGGCATGCCGTCTCTCCTATCTCAACCCCCCCCGAGGCGATATTACCGCGGGCCGTGCAATCCAGGTCTTCCGGGCCAAGCAGGCGTTCAGAAAGTCTGTCGTCACTGCTGAAATCATGCCAAACCTTAGGCGAAAATCAAGCACGGAGATTCGGGTGAGAAATGCTGCACTGACTTTGGGCCTGATTGGCGGCGTTTTGGCCATGATTGTTGGGTTTTTTGGCTATGGATATACCGAGTTGATCGAAAAACACGGCGCGATTGGCGAGTTGGGCCAGCAGGTTGACCATCCGCTGATGATCAAGATCGCAAGCTTTCTGGCCCCGATCCTTGCGATTGCAGGGGCTGCAATGGCGCGGTCGCAGAATATTCCGGCGGGTATCCTGATGCTGGCGGCGGCTTTGGGGATTTTCGTGGCTTTTGGTTTTGGCGTCTTCACCATGTTCCCGATTGCCATGTGCGGGCTTGGGGGCGTGCTGGCACTGGCCGCGCGCCAACCTGATACCCACTGAAACAGGTGCCGCCTCGGGTGGCATCGAGCCACCACTCGGCGGCGCTGCCGGGGATGGGTTTCATCTTGGCCTAAATACTCCCGCCGGAGGCTTCTGCGGCAGCCGCGGAGCCTCCGGCGGGAGTATTTGGGCCAATGTGAAATGGCGTGCGGTCAGTGCCCGGCTGGGGGCAGGGCGGCAAAGCCGAATTCCGCCAAGGCTTGATCGAGGCTGATGGTTTCAGTGCGGGTGTCGCCCAAGCGGCGGACGGAAACGGTGCGGTCTTCGACCTCTTTCATGCCGATGGCGAGGATCACTGGCACTTTGCCGACCGAGTGTTCGCGCACCTTGTAGTTGATCTTCTCATTACGGGTGTCGGCTTCGGCCCGCACGCCTGCGCGGATCAGGGCGTTGGTGATCTCGTGCACGAAGGGGTCGGCATCGGACACGATGGAGGCCACCACCACCTGACGCGGGGCCAGCCAGAACGGCAGTTTACCGGCGTAGTTTTCGATCAGGATGCCGATGAAGCGTTCGAAAGACCCAAGGATGGCGCGGTGCAGCATATAGGGGCGGTGTTTCGCGCCATCCTCGCCGACATATTCCGCATCCAGCCGGTTCGGCAGGTTGGGGTCAACCTGGAAGGTGCCACATTGCCATTCGCGGCCAATCGCATCGGTCAGTTTGAAATCCAGCTTCGGGCCGTAGAACGCGCCATCGCCGGGGTTGATCTCATAGGGCAGGCCGAGGTTTTCGATGGCGCTGGTCAAAGCGCCTTCGACCTTGTCCCATGTCTCATCCGAGCCGATGCGGACATCGGGGCGGGTCGAGAGTTTGATGTCGAATTTATCAAAGCCGAGGTCTTTATAGACCGACGACAGCAGCGCGATGAAGCTCGCGCATTCGGATTCGATCTGGTCTTCGGTGCAGAAGATATGCGCATCGTCCTGCGTGAAGCCGCGCACCCGCATCAGCCCGTGCATCGAGCCCGAGGATTCGTAGCGGTGGCACGAGCCGAATTCGGCCAGACGCAACGGCAGGTCGCGGTAGGATTTCAGGCCCTGGTTGAAGATCTGCACATGGCAGGGGCAGTTCATCGGCTTCAGCGCGTTGATGCGCTTTTCTTTCGCGCCCTCTTCGTCGACCTCAACGATGAACATGTTCTCGCGGTAGGCCTCCCAGTGACCGGATTTCTCCCACAGCACGCGGTCAACCACTTGCGGTGTCTTGATTTCCTTATAGCCCGCCGCCTTTTGGCGCCCGCGCATATAGTCTTCCAACTGGCGGTAAACCGTCCAGCCATGCGGATGCCAGAACACCATGCCGGGGGCTTCGTCCTGGATATGGAACAGGTCCATCTCGCGGCCGAGCTTGCGGTGGTCGCGCTTGGCGGCCTCCTCCAGCATCGTCATATGGGCTTTCAGGTCGTCGCGGTTCTTGAACGCGAGGCCATAGATGCGCTGCAACATCGGGCGGCTGGCATCGCCCAGCCAATAGGCCCCGGCCACATGTGTCAGCTTGAAGGCGTCGGCGGGCACTTGCCCTGTGTGCTGGAAATGCGGGCCGCGGCAGAAATCCTGCCAAGGCCCATGCCAATACATCCGCAGATCTTCGCCTTCGGGGATGCGGTTGATCAGTTCAACCTTGAACGGCTCGTTCTTGTCTTCGTAGAATTTGATCGCGCGGGCGCGGTCCCAGACCTCCGTGCGCACCGGATCGCGGGCGTTGATGATCTGCTTCATCTTCGCCTCAATCGCACCAAGGTCTTCGGGGGTGAAGGGTTCTGCGCGGTCGAAATCGTAAAACCAGCCGTAATCGCGCACCGGGCCAATGGTGACTTTCACATCCGGCCAGATTTCCTGCACCGCGCGCGCCATGATATGGGCGGCATCGTGGCGGATCAGCTCCAGCGCCTGCGCGTCATCGGCCAACGTGTGGATGGCGATGCTGGCGTCGCCATGGATCGGCCATTGCAGATCGTAATGCGCGCCGTTCACCGTGGCGCTGATCGCCTTTTTGGCCAAGCTGGTCGAGATGCTTGCCGCCACTTCGCCAGCGGTGATGCCAGCGGCGAAATCGCGCTTGTTGCCATCGGGGAAAGTCAGGGAAATCTGGGACATGTCGTCCTCCTCGTCGTTTTGGCGCCTACGAAACGCCCGGTTGCGGGTTATGTAGGCGGGGTTTTGCCGATGCCGCGTGGTGTTGTCAACCACAGCCCGCTATGGTGGTGAAAAAGGGGGGCCGCATGACCGAACCGCATCAGTTGACCACAGGCCAAGGCCGCCGGATTGCTTACCATTTCACACCGGGGCAGGGGCCTTGCGTGGTGTTTCTGGGCGGCTTCAAGTCGGATATGACGGGCACCAAGGCGGTGTATTTGCAGGATTGGGCGCTTGCGCAGGGGCGCAGCTTTCTGCGTTTGGACTACTCCGGCCATGGCGCATCATCGGGCGATTTTCTGGACGGTGCGATTGGCGATTGGTTCGAGGATGCCTTGGCGGTGATTTCGGCGGTCACGTCGGGGCCGCTGGTGCTGGTCGGCTCCTCGATGGGGGGGTGGATTTCGCTGCTGGTGGCGCGCGCCATTCCGCAGCGCATCGTGGGGCTGGTGGGCATTGCGGCGGCACCCGATTTCACCGAAGACAGCATGTGGGCAGAGTTCACGCCCGCCCAACGCACTGAAATCATGGACAAAGGCCAGATCGGCCTGCCATCCGAATACGCCGACAGCCCCTATATCATCACCCGCCGTCTGATCGAGGAGGGGCGCAATCGGCTGGTTTTGCGCACTCCCTTGGCGTTGAACTTCCCCACCCGACTGCTGCAAGGCACCGCTGATATAGACGTGCCGCCATCGGTCGCCCTGCGCCTGCTGGATCACGCCACCGGCCCAGACATAAGCCTGACCTTGGTGAAAGGCGCCGATCACCGCTTTTCCACCCCCGCTTGCCTTGCCCTGATCGCGCAGGCCATCGCTGACGTGTTGAAGGCCACACGCTGATGCCGCATCGCGAGCCCCTTGTGCTGATCCCCGGCCTGATGGCCGATGCGCGGCTTTTTCTGCCGCAGATCGTGCAATTGGGGGCCGACCGTGCCATGCAGGTGGCGCTGCCCACCAAGGGCGAGACGGTCGAGCAGATGTCCGAGGCCATCCTGCCCGGCCTGCCCGAGAAATTTGCCCTGCTGGGCCACGGCCTTGGCGGCGATATCGCGCTTGATCTGATCCGCCGCATCCCCGACCGTGTAACCCGCGTGATTCTGATGGCGACCGACCCTTTGGCCGAGCCGCCGCAGACCGCCGCCGCCCGCGAATCCCGCATTGTGGCGGCAAAATCGGGCCGCTTGGCCGAGGCGATGCGGCAGGAAATTCCGGCCTCTGCCATCGTGGATGCCCCGTGGCGCGATGAAATCATGGCGCTGGTGCAGGATATGGCGATGGGCTTGGGCGAGGGCGTGTTCCTGCGCCAATCGCGCGCGCTGCAACGCCGCCCCGATCAGCAGAAAACCATGCGCCGCGTCAAACTGCCGGTTCTGGTGATCGCAGGCGAGGCGGACACTCTGGTGCCGATGCGCCGGCAGGAATTTACTGCCAATCTGATGCCCTATGGCAAATTGCTGGTGATCGAGGCCGCAGGCCATCTGGCAAGCCTAGAGCAGCCCGAGGCGGTGTCGCGCGCCATCGCGCAGTTTCTGGCCGGGCCGATGATGCTGCGCTAACCCGTTACCATCCGCTCAACCGGCAGCCTGTTCTGCGCCGTGCCTCTCCACAGCGCCAAATCCGTGGAGTTTTCTATGGATGGTATGGGCGGATTTGAAAATCACAACCCATAGACATCTGTCCCCGCGGGGACAAAATCATACCCCGCCGCGTCCCCGCGGGGACACCCTGAAAGCCCGCACGAAAGACGCTCTCTGTCCCCGCGGGGACAGAGACGCTACGGCCAATCAGATATACTTTTGAACGCATCGCAGGCCCTGCAATCGCCACAGGGTCACGCCAAACCGCTTAGCCTTGCGCCTTGACCGATGCCAGTTTCGCCACCTTCGCCGCACCGGAATTGGCGTCGATGAATGACAACACCAGCGGGCGGATGTTCAACCGCCAGCTTTTGCCCGCGAAGATGCCGTAGTGGCCAGCCCCCGGCTCTAGGTGCTGCGCCTTTTTGGCGTCGGGCAGGCCCGTCAGCATCCCAAGTGCTGCGACGCATTGGCCGGGGGCAGAAATGTCGTCATTCTCGCCCTCGACCGTCATCACCGCCACGCGTGTGATCGCCCCGATATCCACCTTTTTGCCCGCAACCACGAATTCATTCTTCGCAATCTCGCGGTTCTTGAAGATCCGCTCGACCGTCGAAAGATAGAACTCGGCGGTCATGTCCATCACCGCCAGATATTCGTCGTAGAACCGGTTATGCGCGTCGTGATCCGAAGCCTCACCCTGCGCCACCCGCATGATCTGATCGCTGAACGCCTTGGAATGCCGCTCGGCGTTCATCGACATGAAGCTTTGCAACTGCAACAGCCCCGGATAAACCAACCGCCCGACGCCCTTGTATTTGAAGCCGACGCGCTGAATGGCGATTTGCTCCAACTGGCCCATGGTGATCCGGCGGCCAAAATCGGTCACATCCGTCGCTGCCGCATCGGGGTCAATCGGCCCGCCGATCAGCGTCAAGGATCGCGGCTGCGCATCGGGGTCTTCACCCGCCAGATAGGCCGTGGCGGCCAAGGTCAAGGGCGCAGGCTGGCACACCGCGATCACATGGGTATCAGGCCCAAGCGCGCGCATGAACTCCACCAGATACAGCGTGTAATCTTCGATATCGAACTTGCCAGCCGATACCGGAATATCGCGGGCATTGTGCCAATCGGTGATGAACACATCCGCATCCGGCAACAGGCTGGCCACGGTGGATCGCAGCAGCGTCGCATAATGCCCCGACATCGGCGCCACCAGCAGCACCTTGCGGGCCATCGGCGCACGCCTGCGCACCGAAAACTGCATCAGGCTGCCGAAAGGACGCTCCACCACCGGCACCACATCAACCAGATGGTCCTGCGCCTCTGGCCCCGGAATAGACCGGATGCCCCAATCGGGTTTGGTCACCATGCGGCCAAAGCTGCGCTCGGTCACCTCACCCCAGGCTGCCATCACTTGCAGCATCGGGTTCATCGTCATGGAAAACGCCGGATAAGACGCCATGGCGCGCGCGGTGGCACCCATCCACTCATTCGTGTTACGAATGCTTTCCATAAGGTCGTAGGTCGCCATATACTTCATCACGACTCCTTGCGGGGAGAGGGCCCCGGCCCAAACTCTGCCGGGCCCCTTGGGAGGGGGCGGCGTCATGCTGCACAGCAGAAAGAATAGGGGCGAAAGATTAACATGACAACCGAAGACACTGCTGCGGGTGCAAAATTAGAGAAGATGACCGCTAATCTTGCCAAAATAGAAGCATTGTCAGCGCGTCTTATGGCGGCCATGGCGACGAAAAAAGCCTCGGACCCCGGTGTGCAGGGGCCAGGGCAGGAAATTTACCTGAAGGCGGCGGCCGCCTATCTGGCCGGCATGATGCAGAATCCTGCCAAGGTGCTGGAACATCAGATCGCCTATTGGGGCAAGACGATGAAGCATTATGTCGAGGCGCAGCAGGCCTTGGCGAGCGGCGAGTTGAAGGCCCCCGCCGACACCGGCCCAGCCGATCGGCGGTTCTCGAACCCGCTCTGGGATACCCATCCGGCGTTCAACTACCTTAAACAGCAATATCTGTTCAACGCCGAGGCCGTGCAGAACGCCGTCGGCGATATGGAATCCATCGACGCGGGCGACAAAAAGCGCATCGAGTATTTCACCAAGCAGATCATCGACATGCTGTCGCCCACCAACTTTCTGGGCACCAACCCCGACGCTTTGGAAAAGGCCGTGGCGACCGATGGCGAAAGCCTTGTGCGCGGGCTTGAAAACCTTGTGGCGGATATTGAGGCCAACAACGGCGAGTTGGCGGTGACCTTGGCGGATCGTGAGGCGTTCGTCTTGGGCGAGAACATCGCCACCACGCCGGGATCAGTGGTGTTTCGCAACCGCATGTTGGAACTGATCCAATACACGCCCAGCACCGAGACTGTTTTTCAAACCCCGCTGCTGATCTTCCCGCCGTGGATCAACAAATACTATGTGATGGACCTTAAACCGCAGAACAGCCTGATCAAATGGATCGTCGATCAGGGCTTCACGCTGTTCGTGGTCAGTTGGGTCAACCCGGACGCGTCCTATGCCGATGTCGGGATGGATGACTACATCCGCGAAGGCTATCTCACCGCGATGGCCGAGGTGCGCCGGATCACCGATCAAAAGCAGATCAACGCGGTGGGCTACTGCATCGCTGGCACCACTTTGTCGCTGACCCTGTCGCATCTGCACCGGGCGGGGGATACGTCGGTCAAATCGGCGACGTTTTTCACCATGCTGACCGATTTTTCCGATCCCGGTGAAGTCGGCGTGTTCCTCGACAACGATTTCGTCGATGGGATCGAGCGCCAAAGCAACGCCGATGGCATGCTGTCGAAAACCTTCATGAGCCGGACGTTCAGCTACCTGCGCTCGAATGATCTGATCTACGGCCCGGCGATCAAAAGCTACATGATGGGCGAGGCCCCGCCCGCGTTTGACCTTTTGTATTGGAACGGCGACGGCACCAATCTGCCCTGCAAGATGGCGATCGAATATCTGCGTGGGCTTTGTCAGGATGATGGTCTGGCGCAGGGGACGTATAAGGTGTTTGGCCACAACGTCAGCCTGAAGGATATCCAAATCCCGGTCTGTGCCATTGCGTGCGAGACCGACCACATCGCGCATTGGCGCGGCAGCTTCAACGGCTTCAAGCAAATGGGCTCGGCGGACAAGACCTTCATCGTCTCGCAGTCCGGCCATATCGCGGGCATCATCAATCCGCCGTCGAAAGGCAAATACGGGCACTACACAAATGCGGGGCCGGTTGCGGGTGCGCCCGATGATTGGATGGCCAGCGCCACCTTTAACCAGGGCAGTTGGTGGCCGCGCTGGAGCGCCTGGCTTGCGGCGCAATCGGGGGGGCAAATTCCTGCGCGTATCCCCGGTGATTCGGTGCGCCCCGTGCTGTGTGCCGCACCCGGAACCTATGTAACAAAGGCCCCCGGCTCGCCAATGGGTTGAGTTTGCACGGCTTTCGGTAAGCTCGCCCTGCGCTGGCCCTGCGACACTGTCATTGCTGCGTTGCAGAAAATTCACTTGCAATGCTGCACCGCAGCAATTATATCTGGCTCATCGAAAAGCGGGTTTGTTTCCCGCAGACCTGTAGGAGCCTCAAATGACCAATGCGAATGATTTCACCAAAGTCATGCAAGACATGATGGCCAAGTTCCCGGTTGACGCTTCGGCGTTCCAGAACGCATTCAAAACCCAAGCCGCATTCGGCGAGAAACTGTCGAAAGTGGCGCTGGAAGCTGCTGAAAAATCGACCGAAATCTCTTCCAAATGGGCAAAAGAGACCATCGCCAAGCTGTCGGGCGCTGCAAAGGCCAAGGCCGAGCCGGCTGACTACACCAAGTCGATGACCGATTTTGCTTCGGCTGCGGCGGAAATGGCTTCGGAAAACATGGCGGCTTTCGCTGAAGTTGCGAAAAAAGTGCAGATGGAAACCGTCGAGCTGCTGCTTGCCGCTGGCAAAGACGTGTCGGCTGAAGCTTCGGCTGTGGTGAAAAAAGCCACCGACGAAGTGACCGCTGCAACCAAGAAAGCCACCGCAGCCACCGCTGCGAAGTAATCCGCAAGGATCGCGCATCCTGATTTCCTCCCTGATTTGGAATGCATAGGGCGGGCCATTGTGCCCGCCCTTTCTTTTTGCGAACGGCTGTCCTAGACTTTCTCTGCACTGCAATATCTTGGGGAGAGAACTATGGCCGAACCTGCTAAGCCGCTGTTGATCAAGCGCTACGCCAGCCGTCGTCTCTACAACACCGAGACTTCTGATTACGTCACGCTGGAAGACATTGCAGGCTTCATCCGCGCTGGGCGCGAGGTGCAGATCGTTGATCTGAAATCGGGCGATGATCTGACCCGGCAGTATCTGTTGCAGATCGTGGCCGAGCATGAATCCAAAGGCGACACGGTCTTGCCGACCAATGTGCTGACCGATCTTGTGCGCAGCTACACCTCGAACATCCAATCGGTGGTGCCGCAATTCCTCGCCGCCAGTTTTGAGATGCTGCGCGATGGCCCCACCAAAGTCATCGAGAACATGAACGCCATCCCGAACCCGATGACGGCGATGCCGGGGTTCGATCTGATGCGCAAGCAGCAGGAAGCCTTCATGAAAACCATGATGGGCGGCGTTCCGGGCTGGGGTGGGTCTGGCCCTGCCAAGGACGATGCGGCGCAAGACCCGGCCGAGGAATTGGCCGAGATCAAAAAGCAATTCGCCGAGCTTCAGAAGAAGCTGTCCAAGCTTTAGATGCCCAGACTTTAGATGCCAGAGGCTCAGGGTCGCGTCACGCTTTGGGGGATCGAGGTTTTCCTTGCCGTCGCCGAAGAGGGCGCGATTTCTGCGGCTGCAAGGCGGCTGGGGGTCAGCCCTTCGGCGATCAGTCAGCAATTGACCGGGCTTGAGGCTGCGTTGGCGGCGGTGTTGCTGGACCGCTCGGCCCGCCCGATGCGCCTGACGCCCGCGGGCGCAATGTTTCGCCGCCACGCCCAGACCATTCTGAACGCCGAGGCCGAGGCGCGGGCGGATCTGGCGCTGGCCGATTTGTCCGGCCTGACCACGCTGCGGCTGGGCATGATCGAAGATTTCGACGCCGAGGTGACGCCCAGTCTTTTGTCGGCCTTGGCGGCCGAGTTGAAGGGCTGCCGGTTTCTGTTGGAGACCGGGGCCAGCCATCGCTTGCTGGATCAACTGGAGGCGCGGTCGCTGGATATCGTCGTGGCCGCTGATCTCGATTCCGACACCGCCGATCAGGGCTGGCGCGAGGTTCATCCGCTGATGGCCGAACCCTTCCTTGCCATCACCCCAAAAGGCCGCAGCCATGCCGATCTGCCGCTGATCCAATACACCGCGCGGCATGTGATGGGCCGCCAGATCGCGGGCCATCTGGCGCGGCAGAATTTGCGGTTGGCGCATCGGTTCGAGTTGGACAGCTACCATGCGATTTTGGCGATGGTGGCGGGCGGGCAGGGCTGGACGATTTTGACACCACTCGCTTTGCACCATGCGGCGCGGTTTCACGCGGCGATTGATGTGGCGCCGCTGCCGTTTGCGCCGCTGTCGCGCACGCTGTCGCTGTCGGCGCGCGAGGGGGTGTTGCGCGAGATGCCGCGCCAGATCGCGGGACGGTTGCGCGGGCTGATTGCGGCGCAGATCGTGGCCCCGGCGCAGGCGGAATGGCCTTGGCTGGGCGATAGCCTGCGCGTGCTTTAGGCTGGCGTTTGCGCGTGCCAAGGCTTAGGGCTGGGGCCAAGCAAAGGATATTTCATGGCACTTTCGGATATTTTGGCCCGCGCGGGCAATGCGTGCGAATTCTGTGGCGCAACGGCGGGTCTGGCGGCGGTTGATGTGCCGCCTGCGGGCGAAATCGCCCTGTGCCCCACCTGCCGCGAGGATGTGCCCGCCGATGCGTCGCATTGGCGCTGTCTTGAGGGCGCGGCATGGTCTGCCGAGCCTGTGGTGCAGCTGGCGGCGTGGCGCAAACTGGGGCAACTGGATCAGCCCTGGGCCGCCGAGGCGCGCGAGGGCATGGTGCTGTCGGATGAGGTGCAGGGCTGGACGGAAGTTGCGGGCAAGGTCGAGCATCGCGACAGCAACGGGGTGCTGCTGGTGCATGGCGATAGCGTGATGCTGATCAAGGATCTGGTGGTGAAGGGCGCGAATTTCACCGCCAAAAGGGGCACGGCGGTGCGGCGGATTTCGTTGGTGGCCGATAATGCGGGCCAGATCGAAGGCCGGGTTGAGGATCAGCGCATCGTTATTCTGACCGAGTTTGTGAAGAAAATCTGAGCCGCGCGCGAGCGAAGCAGGGTGAAAAAATCTGTCCCCGCGGGGACAGACTTGTGTGTTTCGCAGATTTTTCGGCCATTTTCCACAACATATAGTGGTTTTTTGCAAGATCGCTCAAAACCGCCAGTGATGTAAAACAAAGAACCCCGCACCAAAAGGTGCGGGGTTTGGCCTTGGGGCCACGATTTTCTCAAAAATCGGTCTGCTTCACTCCAACTCGATCAGCAGGTCCTTGGCGTCGATCTGCGCGCCCGGTTGCACGTGCAGCGCTTTCACCACCGCCGCGCGGTCGGCGTGGATGCCGGTTTCCATCTTCATCGCCTCAATCGTCAGCAACAGATCGCCTGCGTTAACCTTTTGCCCCGCGCTGACCGCCACAGAGGCGATGGAGCCGGGCATCGGCGCGCCGATATGGCCGGGGTTGCCCTCAATCGCTTTGGGTTTGGCGGCGGTTTTGGCCTTGATCGCGCGGTTCGGCACCCGGATGACGCGGGGCTGGCCGTTGAGTTCGAAAAACACCTTCACATCGCCGTCGTCGGTGGTGTCGGCCACGGCTTGCAGGCGGATTTCAAGGGTTTTGCCGGCGTCAATCTCGGCGGTGATTTCCTCACCCGGGGCCATGCCGTAAAAGAACGTTCGCGTCGGCAGGGTGCGCACCGGGCCGTAGGCTTTGTGGCGGCCCATGTAATCAAGGAAGACTTTCGGATACATCAGGTAGCCGTTCAGATCCTCGTCATCAATCTTGAAGCCGCCGAGTTCCTCGGACAGTTTCGCGCGGGTGGCTTCCAGATCAACGGGGGGCAAGCTTTCGCCGGGGCGGGCGGTCGATGCGACCTCGCCCTTCAGCACCTTTTTGCTGATCGCTTCCGGCCAGCCACCATGCGGTTGGCCAAGGTTGCCCTTCAGCATGTCCACCACCGAATCCGGGAAGGCCACATCGACCTTGGGGTCTTCAACCTGCGCGCGGGTCAGGCCTTGGGCGACCATCATCAGCGCCATGTCACCCACGACTTTCGACGAGGGCGTGACTTTGACGATATCGCCGAACATCTGGTTCACATCGGCATAGGTCTGCGCGACCTCGTGCCAGCGTTCTTCAAGGCCAAGGCTGCGGGCCTGCGCCTTGAGGTTGGTGAACTGGCCGCCGGGCATCTCGTGCAGATAAACCTCGGACGCAGGTGCCGGGATGCCAGATTCGAAGGCGGCGTATTGGCCGCGCACGGCCTCCCAATAGTTGGAAATCGAGCGGATCGCGGCCATATCCAGCCCCGTATCGCGGTCGGTGTGGCGCAGGGCTTCGACAATCGAGCCAAGGCAGGGCTGCGAGGTGCCGCCCGAAAACGCATCCATCGCCGCATCGACGCAATCGACGCCTGCATCGGACGCGGCCAAAATCGTCGCCGCTGCCGCGCCAGAGGTGTCATGGGTGTGGAAGTGGATCGGCAGGCCGACTTCTTGCTTCAGCGTCTTGATCAGTTGCTTGGCGGCGGCGGGTTTCAGCAGGCCCGCCATATCCTTCAGCCCCAGGACATGCGCGCCTGCGGCTTTCAACTGTTTGGCGGTATCGACGTAGTATTTCAGGTTATATTTGGCACGGTCGGGGTCGAGCATGTCGCCGGTATAGCAGACGGTGCCTTCGCAGACCTTGTTGGCCTCGATCACCGCATCCATCGCGACGCGCATGTTTTCGACCCAGTTCAGGCTGTCGAACACGCGGAACACATCCACCCCGGTCGCGGCGGCTTGTTTGACGAAGGCCTGCACCACGTTGTCGGGGTAGTTGGTGTAGCCGACGCCGTTGGAGGCGCGCAGCAGCATTTGGGTCATCACATTCGGCATCAAAGCGCGCAGATCGCGCAGGCGCTGCCACGGACATTCCTGCAAGAAGCGGTAGGCGACGTCGAAAGTCGCACCCCCCCAGCATTCGACGCTGAACAGTTGCGGCAGGTTGGCGGCATAGGCGGGGGCGACCTTGATCATGTCGATCGAGCGCATCCGGGTGGCAAGCAAGCTTTGGTGGCCGTCGCGCATCGTGGTGTCGGTCAGCAGCAGTTTTTTCTGCTTGCCCATCCAGTCGGCCACGGCTTGCGGGCCGTGTTGTTCCAGCAGGTTGCGGGTGCCCATTGCGGGTTCCACCAGCGCCTTGGGGGCTTTGGGGATGCGCGCCTCGGCATGCGGTTTCGGGCGGCCTGCGGTTTCGGGATGGCCGTTGACGGTGATGTCGGCGATGTAGGTCAGGATCTTGGTGGCACGGTCGCGGCGTTTCTTGAACTGGAACAGCTCTGGCGTCGTGTCGATGAATTTGGTGGTATAGGTGTCATCCAGAAACGTCGGGTGCTTCAGCAGGTTGATGACGAATTCGATATTGGTGGACACACCGCGAATACGGAATTCGCGCAAGGCCCGGTCCATCCGCGCGATGGCGGCCTTCGGGGTTTGGGCGGTGGCGGTGACCTTCACCAGCAGACTGTCATAATAGCGGGTGATCACGCCGCCCGCGTAAGCCGTGCCGCCATCCAGACGGATGCCGTTGCCGGTGGCACTACGATAAGCGGTCAGGCGGCCATAGTCGGGGATGAAGTTGTTTTGCGGGTCTTCGGTGGTCACCCGGCATTGCAGCGCGTGGCCGGTCAGGTGGATTTCGCCTTGATTGGCCTTGCCGGTGGCTTCGGCCAAGGTCTTACCCTCGGCAATCAGGATTTGGGCTTGCACGATGTCGATGCCGGTCACTTGTTCGGTGACGGTGTGTTCGACCTGCACGCGGGGATTGACCTCGATGAAGTAGAACTTGTCGCTGTCCATATCCATCAGGAACTCAACCGTGCCCGCGCATTCATAGCCGACATGGGCGCAGATCTTGCGGCCCAGATCGCAGACCTCGGCGCGCTGGGCGTCGGTCAGATAGGGGGCGGGGGCGCGCTCGACCACCTTTTGGTTGCGGCGCTGCACGGTGCAGTCACGCTCATAGAGGTGATAGATCGCGCCATGCTTGTCGCCAAGGATCTGCACCTCGACGTGGCGGGCGCGGATGATCATTTTCTCAAGATAGCCCTCGCCGTTGCCAAAGGCGGCTTCGGCCTCACGCCGGCCTTCGCGGACCTTGTCGATCAACTCATCCGGGCCATTGATCGGGCGCATACCGCGACCGCCACCACCCCATGAGGCTTTCAGCATCAGCGGATAGCCTACAGCCGCCGCCTCTTTCTTGATGGCGTCAAAGTCATCGCCCAGAACTTCAGTGGCGGGAATGACCGGCACGCCTGCGGCCATCGCCACGCGGCGGGCGCTGGCTTTGTCACCCAAAGCGCGCATGGTGTCGGCTTTCGGGCCGATGAACGTAATCCCCGCCTGATCGCAGGCGTCAACGAAATCGGGGTTTTCCGACAGCAACCCATAACCCGGATGGATCGCATCCGCGCCACAAGCCCGCGCCACCCGGATGATTTCCGGGATCGAGAGATAGGCCCCGACGGGCGACAGGCCTTCGCCGATTAGATAGGCCTCATCCGCCTTGAAACGGTGCAGCGACAGCTTATCTTCCTCGGCATAGACGGCGACGGTTTTCTTGCCCATCTCATTGGCCGCGCGCATCACACGGATGGCGATTTCACCGCGATTGGCGACAAGGATTTTCTTGAATTCGGTCATAGGGCGGCTCCGGGCAACGGGGGAGAGGGCGTGATCGAGTCTGCACACTAGCCGTGCTGCGGTGCAGCGCAAGGGCCGGAAGCGCCATGATGTGACAGATTTGCGATATGGCGAGCGCTAACATGGGGCCGTTGCAGATGTGACGATTCTTTGCCTGAAAAATGGGCGGTTTGCGAAGATTCGCGACAGATGCGCCGGTATTGGCCGCAGCATTGGGCAGAATGGTGAAATCAGCAGCGCAATCGCAACGAAATGGCGGCTGAAAGTTTCCTGTGAACAATGCGGGAACACTGCTTTATCTCGGGCAAGAACATGGCTAGATTGGGCTTATGAACTGGACGGATGATGAAGATGCCTTCGAGGCGGCAGTGCCGCTGTCGCAACGTGCCCTTGGCCGGGGTGCGCCGCGCCCGGCCCCCTATCTGGACGACCTGAACCCCGCGCAGCGCGAGGCGGTGGAGGCTTTGGACGGCCCGGTTTTGATGCTGGCCGGGGCGGGGACGGGGAAAACCAAGGCGCTGACCTCGCGCATCGTGCATTTGCTGAACATGGGCAAAGCTACCCCGCGCGAGATTTTGTCGGTGACCTTCACCAACAAGGCCGCGCGCGAGATGAAGCTGCGGGTCGGTCGGCTGCTGGGCGATGTGGCCGAGGGCATGGCCTGGATGGGCACGTTTCACTCGCTGTCGGTGAAGATTTTGCGGCGTCATGCGGAACTGGTGGGGTTGAAAAGCAATTTCACCATTCTGGACACCGATGATCAGTTGCGGCTGCTGAAACAGTTGATCTCGGCGGCGAATATTGACGAAAAGCGCTGGCCCGCGCGGATGCTGGCCTCAATGATCGACAGCTGGAAAAACCGCGCGATGACGCCGGATCGGGTGCCGTCCTCCGAGGCGTCGGCCTACAACAACCGTGGAACCGAGCTTTACGAGCAGTATCAGCAGCGCCTGCTGACGCTGAACGCCACCGATTTCGGCGATCTGCTGCTGCATTGCGTGGTGATTTTTCAAAAGCACGAGGATGTGCTGGCGCAGTATCAGCGATGGTTCCGCTATATTCTGGTGGACGAATACCAGGACACCAACGTCGCGCAATATCTGTGGCTGCGGCTGCTGGCGCAGGGCCATCGCAACATCTGCTGCGTGGGGGATGACGACCAGTCGATCTACGGCTGGCGCGGGGCCGAGGTGGGCAACATCCTGCGGTTCGAGAAGGATTTCCCCGGTGCCAAGGTGGTGCGGCTGGAGCAGAACTACCGCTCGACCGCGCATATTCTGGCGGCGGCGAGTGGGGTGATTGCCAAGAACGAGGGCCGCTTGGGCAAGACCCTGTGGACCGATGCCGAGGGTGGCGAAAAAGTGCGCCTGATCGGCCATTGGGATGGCGAAGAAGAAGCCCGCTGGGTGGGCGAAGAGATTGAAGCGGCACAGCGCGGGCGGCGCGGGATTGACGCGACATCGTTGGATGGCATGGCGATTTTGGTGCGCGCCTCGCATCAGATGCGGGCGTTCGAGGATCGGTTTCTGACCATCGGGCTGCCGTATCGGGTGATCGGCGGGCCGCGGTTCTATGAACGGCAGGAGATTCGCGATGCGATGGCGTATTTCCGGCTGGCGGTCTCGCCCGAGGATGATCTGGCGTTTGAACGGGTGGTCAATCTGCCGAAGCGCGGCCTTGGCGACAAGGCGCAGCAGGATATTCAACGCGAGGCGCGCGGGCAGGGCTTGCCGTTGCTTGATGGCGCGCGCAGTTTGGTGGCGCGGGGCGGCATTGGCGGCAAGGGTGCCGGGCAGTTGCGCGGCTTTGTCGAAGGGGTGGACCGTTGGCACGCGGCCCTGATGGGGGCGCGGGTTGTGCCGCCAGAGGATGCTTTGATCGAGCCGATGCTCCCCGATACCCCGCCTGCGCATGATCTTGGGCATGTCAGGCTGGCCGAGGTTATTCTGGAGGAGTCAGGCTATATCTCGATGTGGCAGAACGACAAGACGCCGGAAGCGCCGGGGCGGTTGGAAAACCTGAAGGAATTGGTCAAGGCGTTGGAGCAGTTTGACAGCTTGCAGGGCTTTCTGGAACACGTCAGCCTGATCATGGAGAATGACACCGAAGAGGCTGCGGAAAAGGTGTCGATCATGACGCTGCACGCCGCCAAAGGGTTGGAATTTCCGGTGGTTTTTCTGCCGGGGTGGGAGGAAGGGCTGTTTCCCAGCCAGCGCAGCATGGACGAATCGGGCAAGAAGGGCCTCGAGGAGGAGCGGCGGCTGGCTTATGTCGGGATCACCCGGGCCGAGGAGTTGTGCACGATCTCGTTTGCGTCGAACCGCAGGGTTTATGGCCAGTGGCAAAGCCAGTTGCCCAGCCGATTTATTGACGAATTGCCGCCTAAGCACGTGGAAGTGCTGACGCCGCCCGGCCTGCACGGTGGGGCTTATGGCGCTGCGGCCCCATCCTATGGTGCGTCTTATGGGGCGGCGTTGGAAGACCGGGCGGTGAAGGCGGATGTTTATAACTCGCCGGGGTGGCGGCGGATGCAGGATCGCGGGGCGCAGCGCCCGCTTGCCCAACCGCGCGAGGCGCGCAACATGACGATTGATGCGCAGGCGGTGTCGTCTTACGTCGTGGGCGAGCGGGTGTTTCACACCAAGTTCGGCTATGGCGAGATCATGGATATCGAGGGCGACAAGCTGCATATCGAGTTTGATCACGCCGGATCAAAGATGATCGTGGCGCGTTGGGTGGTGCCCGCGCATCAGGTGGATGACGTGCCGTTTTAACGCGGGCGGAATTCGATACGAATTCCGGAGCCGAAATTTGGTGCAAATTTCGCGCGGGTGGCGGTGGCAGCGGGTTTGTTTCAACTGAACCATGCCAGATTTACCTGTGCGCCTGCTTTCGGGCGGAAACAGGAAACGCATTGCGTTTCCCCGCCCGCGTGGGTGGTTTGCCTCTGAAGTCAGGTCAGCTAGAAAACCGGTGAGGCCAGCGCCCGACCTGGCGGGCGAGAAGCGCCCGCCGGCGGCGGGTCGGGCGCTGGCCGGGCCTTTGGGGCCCGGCGGTTCCAGCGGCACTTGCACCGCATGGCGAAGGCGATGGCCTTTGCCACTTGGCCCGAGGGGAATGTCGATCTGTTCTAGCGCTTGGGGCAACGCCTGCGCGCAGGCCGCAAGCGTGGCTCCTAAGCCGAAAACGGTGTGGCCATCGTCATTCTGACGACGGTCAGCGCGTGTGTTTCAAGCGTTCAAGCCCGTGGACAGCAAGGCCTGCGAGCAGGCCCCAGAACGCGGCACCGATGCCGAAAGCGGCGACTCCGGAGGCGGTGACCGCCAGCGTCATGGTGGCGGCGAAGCGGGTTTCCGGCGGGGTGAAGGCCCCGGTCAGCGCGCCCGTCAGCGGGCCAAGCAGCGCCAAGGCGACCAGCGCCGTCATCAGCGCCGGGGGCAGGGCCGCGAGGATAGGCAGGATCACCGGGCCAAGCAGGCCCAGCAGCACCCAGAACCCGGCATAGAGCAAGCCGGTTTTCCAGCGTTGGGTGCGGTCGGGGTGGGTATCATCGCCCAGACAGATCGCGGCGGTGATCGCGGCCATGCTGACCGGATGCGCGCCAAACAGCCCGGCAAGGGCAGACAGCCCGCCGGTGGTGATCAGCGCGGGGCCGACGGGCGGCTCGTATCCGGCGGCGCGCAGGGTGGCAAAACCGGGCAGGTTCTGTGAGGCCATCGTCACCAGATAAAGCGGCAGGCCAAGACCCAGCAGCACGTCAAGCCGGAACGCGGGCGGGATGAAAACCAATGTCGGCAGCGGCAGGGCGAGGGGCGGCAACTGGGCGCTGCCAGTGAAAAACGCCAGCGCAAGCCCGGTGGCAAGGGCGGCCAGCACGGCGATGGCGGGGTTTTTCAGCCGCACCAGCAAGAACACCGCGATCATCGGCAGCACCAGCGCGGGCAGCGTTTGGGCGGCGGTGCTGCCCTTCAGGCAGAACGGCAACAGCACGCCCGCGAGCATTCCGGCGGCGACGCCATCTGGGATCTGTGCGACGAGGCGGCCCAGCGGGCGCAGCGCCCCGGTCAGGGCGATCAGCACACCTGCCAGCACGAAGGCCGCGACGGCCTCGGCCATCGTCACGCCGTGCGTGGCGGCGATCAGCGCGGCTCCGGGGGTGGACCATGCCAGCACGACGGGGATGCGGTAGGAAAAGCTGAGCCAGGCCGAACCCGCCGCCTTGGCGATGCAGATGGCAAACACCCAGCTTGCGGTTTGCGCAGGCGTGGCACCCAGCGCTGCGGCGGCCGAAAGCACAAGGGCGATGGTCGAACCATAACCGACCAAGGCCGCCACAAGTGCCGCTGAAAGCATGGAAATCCGCATGATCTTGCCTGTTTTGTCCGGCGCGAACTATCGCGGCGCGCCGTGGCGGATGCAAGGGGCGGTAATGGGGGAGAAGCGGCAGCGACCCTTGGGAGGAGGTAAGGGCCGCTGCCTGATCGCGCGGGCCAGGGAGGAGGTTGGCCGCTCGAATAGGGTGGCGGTGATCCAGGGAGGAGGTTGGATCACCGCCTGATCGCGCAGGCCAGGGAGGAGGTTGGCCGCTCGAATAGGGTGGCGGTGATCCAGGGAGGAGGTTGGATCACCGCCTGATCGCGCGGGCCAGGGAGGAGGTTGGCCGCTCGAATAGGGTGGCGGCGATCCCAGGGAGGAGGAGGGGATCACCGCCTGATCACTCGGCCAGGGAGGAGGTTGGCTGCGCGAATAGGGTGCGACGATCTTAGGGAGGAGCAAGATCGCCGCGTGTCCGAGAGCCCAAGGGAGGAGGAGGCTCATCGAAGAGAATAAAAAGGCGACGGCGCAAGGGAGGAGTTGCGCGCCGCCGCGCCGTGAAACCAAGCCGCTGGGAGGAGGTAGCGGCCGGTTCAGGGATTACTTGCCGTAAGCTGCCTCACGGGCGATCTCACCGATCAGCGAGCGTGCGATGCCCAGGTCGGACAGTTCGCGGTCGGTCAGCTGACGCAGTTCGCGGATGGTGCGGTCATAGACCCGGCGGCGTGCCAGCATGGCCGAGATCGAGGCGAAGATGCCCGAGATACGGTCGGAAGCGGTTGCCGATACAGTGCGGGTCGAATTTACATATGCCATGGTAGCCTCACTATTTGTTCTGCGAGCGGTCGGTCTTGGCCGGATGCCGTAACCCATCTGTTCCGCTGTTAGGGGTAACATGGGGCAAATGCTGCAACTGCACAATGCCCGTGTGTTCAATGCTGCCATGCAGCAAGCGCATGGCTTAGTGTCGCAAAAAATTCATGTTTAACAGGCGCTTCGCTGAATATTTGAGCATTTGGTCAACAGGGCTTGCCCTTTTCGACAAAGCGCACAATTTTGCATTGTGCAAGGCCAAAACCTGAGCAGGGAAAAAACTGCGAAGGGGCGCTGTCGCGTAAGGCAAGGGTTCGATATTCCGTGCAAGGGCAGGCGAATCTCGTCCGGCGGGAAAATTCCGAGGGGAAAATCATGACTGTATCGCGCGATGATGTTTTGGCGGTTTTGGCGCGGGTGCAGGTGCCCGGCGGCACGCTTGTCTCGCGCGATCTGGTGCGGGCGGTGATGGTCGATGGCGGTGTGGTGCGCTTTGTGATTGAAGCGCCGACCCCTGCCGAGGCGCGCGCGCTTGCGCCCGCGCAGGTGGCTGCGGAAATGGCGCTGAAGGCGCTGCCGTGGGTGACGGATGTGCAGGCGGTGATGACGGCGCATGGGCCTGCCGCCAAGGCTGCCACCGCAGCACCGCCCGCGTTGGGGCCGGTGAAGATCGGGCAGCACCCGACGCCGCATCAGGGAGGGCCTGCGCGGATTGCCGGGGTGGACCGGATCATTGCCATCGGGTCGGGCAAGGGCGGAGTGGGGAAATCGACGGTCAGCTCTAACCTTGCGGTGGCCTTGGCCAAGGCGGGGCGGCGGGTCGGTTTGCTGGATGCAGATATATATGGTCCAAGCCAGCCGCGCATGATGGGGGTGAACAAGCGCCCGGCCTCGCCCGATGGCAAGATCATCGAGCCTTTGCACGCCCACGGCGTCACCATGATGTCGATTGGTTTGATGTTGAAGGAAGATGAGGCGGTGATCTGGCGCGGCCCGATGTTGATGGGGGCGTTGCAGCAACTGCTGGGGCAGGTGGCCTGGGGCGAGTTGGATGTGCTGATCATCGACCTGCCGCCGGGGACGGGGGATATTCAACTGACGCTGTGCCAGCGCACGCATCTGACCGGGGCGATTGTGGTATCCACGCCGCAGGATGTGGCGCTGCTGGATGCCCGCAAGGCGCTGGACATGTTCGCCAAGCTGAAAACCCCGGTGCTGGGGCTGATCGAGAACATGTCCACCTACATCTGCCCGAACTGCGGCCATGAGGAGCATCTGTTCGGCCATGGCGGGGTGGCGGCGGAAGCGCGGCGGCTGGATCTGCCGTTCCTGGGGGAATTGCCGCTGTCTATAGATGTGCGGTTGGCGGGCGATGCGGGCACGCCGATTGCGGTGGGCGATGGACCCCATGCGCAGGCCTATGCGCGGCTGGCAGAGCGGCTGATCGCGGGTGGGATGGCGTAGGCGTCGCTTCAGGATGAGTGGCCAAACCGAAAGAAAACTCTGCGGGGCAGAGTTTTCCGGTTTGTTGCGCATAAGGCCGAAGGCTGTTGCGCAAGGGGCGTGATGCCGCAAGCCAACATCGGGTAAATCGGGGCGCGCCTGACTGGCGGGCGCGGCAACGCGCCTGCCGGGGGCAGGCAGGCGCGGCCCGATTTGTTTGGGAACAAATCGGGCAAGAGCGGCTCGCCGTGCGAATCACTTCACGTGGGAAATCATGGGAAAACCGGGGGAAACCCCGGTTTTTCGCGTTTCTGCCCGTGCGGCTACTGCCGATTCGGCCAGTTTTGGCGCAAATCTGGTCGCCGATGGCCCCGGTTCTGAAAAATTATGGGAAATCATGGGAACCCAAGCGAAGATTTTTGAGTATCTATATCTAGTGTTCACGCCGCCGTGAAATCGCCGTTACCGCCTAAATTTAGCGCCCGTCACCACTAGATGCTGTTTCGCGTCTGGCTGCGGAACAACATATTCCCACGATCTGCCCAAAAATTTCCATTGCTTCCCATGAAATCCCATGGCATCCCTTGTTTCACGAAGACGGAACGGCGGGACAAAAAAAAGCAGGGGCGGCTGAAGACCCCGAACAAGGCGAAAAAGACAGGCTCATACAGGCACCCCGCCTTACCCTCTTTGACAGATCCGGCGCGCGAGCGAGCAGACATCTCCCCCAGGTGGCAAGCGCAGCAGGACGCCCAGCGATGGGACAGACGGCGGACCGAGCAGTGGCAGCAGCTCGGTCCGCCTTTTCTATTTCAAGGGGTAGCGATACCCCAAAAGGAGCCGCAAGGCCGATGGTGAGTGAGGCGTTCAGAGGCGAGTTCTACCAGAAGGTAGATAGCAAGGCGCGGGTTTCGATCCCGGCAGCCTTCCGCCGCATTCTGGAAGCAGAAGACGCCAGCACCACCGAATCCCGCCCGCGTGTTTACATGGTCTATGGCGGCAAAAACCGGAATTTCGTCGAATGTTACTCGAAGGCGGGCGCGGATGCGCTGGCGGCCAAGATCGAGGGCATGGAAATGGGCTCGCCCGAGCGTGACCGGGCAGAGCGCGATTTGATCTCGCGCTCGGTGATGGTCGAGATTGAACCCGATGGCCGCATTGTTCTGCCGCTGAAAGTGCGCGCGAAGATGGGCTTTTCGGCCGAGGAATCGGCGGGCGAGGCGGCGTTTGCGGGCTTTACCAACCGCTTCAAGCTGTATCGCCGCGAAGTCTATGACGCCGAAAACGAAGACGACGATGATGATGGCGTCGATCCGCTGGCCCTTGTGGGCCGGGCTTCGCGGGCGGGTTAACATGGACCCGATCCGCGACCAGAACATCGGCCGCTCTGCCCATATCCCGGTGTTGTTGCGCCCGCTTCTGGCCGCCTGTGCGCCCGTGCGCGGGCTGTGGCTGGATGGCACCTTTGGGGCAGGGGGTTATACGCAGGGCTTGCTGCACGCGGGGGCCGATGCGGTGATCGGGGTGGATCGCGACCCGCTGGCGTTAGAGATGGCCGCACCTTGGGCCGGGCAATATGGCGACCGGCTGCGGCTGGTGGCGGGCAATTTCTCGGACATGGATCAGCATGCAGGCGTTGCGCTGGACGGCGTGGTGCTGGATCTGGGCGTGTCGTCGATGCAGATCGACCAAGCGGATCGCGGCTTTTCGTTTCAGAAAGATGGCCCCTTGGACATGCGGATGAGCCAGTCGGGCGAATCTGCGGCGGATATCGTCAACACCGCATCCGAGCAGCGGTTGGCGGATATTCTGTATCATTTTGGCGAAGAACGCGCCTCGCGCCGGATCGCTCATGCGATTGTCGAGGCGCGCGCCGAGCCGATCACCACCACGCTGCGGCTGGCCGAGATTGTGGCCAAATGCCTGCCGCGCCCGAAACCGGGGCAAAGCCACCCCGCCACGCGCAGCTTTCAGGCCTTGCGCATCGCGGTGAATGAAGAATTCAGCCAACTGGTGCAGGGGCTTCTGGCGGCAGAGCGTGCGCTGAAGCCCGGCGGTTTGCTGGCGGTTGTGACCTTTCACTCGTTGGAGGACCGCGTGGTGAAGCGGTTCTTCCAACAGGCTTCGGGAGAGGAGCCGAACTCGAACCGCTATGCGCCGGTGAAAGAAAACACCACCGCGCGGTTCGAGCTTGTCACCCGCAAGGCGATTGGCCCGGATGAGCAAGAGCTTGAAGAAAACCCGCGCGCGCGGTCGGCCAAATTGCGGGTTGCCCGCCGCACGGCTGCGCCCGCGAAATCCATTGATGGCGCAGCGCTTGATGCGCCCGATCTGCCCAAACCCTCCAGCAAAAAAGGACACCGCTAAGCCATGCGCCCTGTGCTTTACGTCTTGTCGTTTCTGGCCGTGATGGCCTTGGGGTTCTGGGCCTACCGCGAGAATTACGCGACGCAATCCGCGTTGCGCGATGTGACCGATTTGCAGAATGAAATCGGGTCTTTGCGCGAAAGCCTGTCGATTGAGCGCGCCGAATGGGCTTACCTGAACCGCCCCGACCGCCTGCGCGATCTGGCGACGGTGAACTTTGACCGTCTGGGGCTGTTGCCGATGGTGCCGCAGCAGTTTGGCGAGGTGGCGCAGATTGCGTTTCCGCCAGCACCGCTTGTGACCAACCTGCCGATTGAGGGCGGTGAGATGGTTTCGGGCACGCTGCCCGTTGCAGGAGAGCAAACGCCATGACCCGCACGCCGCTGCGCCCGCTTGCCCGTATTCTGAACGCCCGCCAGAAGGGCGAGAACCCCGACAGCATCGAACGCGAAAACCTGCGGCTGCGCCATGAGGTCATGCGCGACAAGTCGCGTGGGTCTGCGCAGTTGCGTCTTGTGGTGCTGGCTTTGTCGTTTTTCGGCGCGTTTACCCTGATCGGCGCACGGATGGGCACGATTGCGGCCTCGGAACCCGTGGAGCCGCGCACGGCTTCGGCGGGCACCGAGATTGACGCAGGCCGCGCCGATATCGTCGATCGCAATGGCCGGATTCTGGCCACCAACATGCTGACCCATGCGCTTTATGTGCAGACCCGCGATCTGATTGATCCGGCGCGGGTGGCCAAGGAATTGGCCGCGATTTTCCCCGATCTGGATGAGAAAACCCTGCTGCGCCGCTTTACCGATGGCCGCAGCTTCCTGTGGGTGCGCAAGGTGCTTTCGCCTGAGCAGATGCAGCAGGTGCATGAAATCGGCGACCCCGGCCTGCTGTTTGGCCCGCGCGAGATGCGGCTTTACCCCAACGGCACACTGGCCGCGCATGTTCTTGGCGGCTCGTCGTTTGGGGCCGAAGGCGTGAACAGCGCCGAAGTGATCGGCACGGCGGGGCTTGAGAAATTCGAGGATGCGCGCCTGCGTGATCCGGCGCAAGCGGGCACGCCTTTGGTGACATCGCTGGATATCACCGTGCAGGCAGCGGTCGAGGATGTGCTGGCCTCGGGCATCACCATGATGAACGCCAAGGGTGGTGCGGCCATTCTGATGGATGTGAACACCGGCGAGATCGTGGCGCTGGCTGCAGGCCCGACGTTTGATCCCAATGACCGCCCGGCCAACCCGACCTCGGGCGATCCCTCTGACAGCCCCTTGTTCAACCGCGCGGTGCAGGGCGTGTATGAGTTGGGCTCGACGTTCAAGATTTTCGCCGCCAGTCAGGCGATAGAGTTGGGGTTGGTGACGCCCGAAACCCTCGTCGATGCCAATGCGCCGATGTACTACGGCAAGTTCAAGATCAACGAGTTTGAAGGCCACAACTATGGCCCGATGCTGTCGGTGTCTGATATCATTGCGAAATCTTCCAACGTTGGCACCGCGCATATCGCGATGATGATCGGGGGCGAGCGTCAGCAGGCGTTTTTGAAATCGCTGGGGTTGTTTGATGCCTCGCCTGTCGAATTGGTCGAGGCCAAGGGTGCCAAACCGTTGCGCCCGGCGCGCTGGCCGGAAATCGTGACGATCACGGCGGCTTATGGGCATGGTATTTCGGGCAGCCCGCTGAACCTTGCCGCCGCTTATGCCAGCATTGCCAATGGCGGTATCAAGGTGACGCCGACGCTGTTGAAGCGCACCGAACCGATGCAGGGCCCGCGTATCTTGTCGAAGGCGGTGGCGTTGCAGGCCGTTGGCATGATGCGCCGGGTTGTGACCGAAGGCACCGCAAGTTTGGGCGATGTGCCGGGCTACGCGGTTGCGGGCAAGACCGGCACCGCCGAGAAAACCCGCAAGGGCGGCGGCTATATCAAGGACAAGGTGGTGAACACCTTCGCAAGCGTGTTCCCGGCCAATGATCCGAAATATGTGCTGGTGGTGACGCTGGACGAGCCTTCGGAAAATACCGGATCAAAACCGCGCCGCACCGCAGGTTGGACGGCTGTTCCCGTCGCTGCCGAGATTATCCGCCGTGCCGCGCCCTTGCTTGGCCTGCGGCCACAGGTTGAAGCCGCCAGCTTGGATGGGCTAGTAGCCGTCAAGAATTGAACTTGGGGGATCAAGGTGGCAGATCGGGCAAAGACACTCGCAGATTTGGGGCTGACCGCCCGTGATGGCCGCAATCCTGTGATTGGCGGCCTTACGCTGGACAGCCGCGCGGTGGCGCCCGGATATCTGTTTGCCGCGATGCCGGGGGCAGCGGTGCATGGCGCGACGTTCATCGCGACAGCCCTTGAGAAGGGCGCGGTGGCGATCCTGACCGATGCAGCGGGGGCGGCCCTTGCTGCCGAGGCGTTGGCGGCTTCGGATGCGGCGCTGATCGTCGCCCAAGACCCGCGTGAGGCGATTGCGCGCGCGGCAAGCCTGTGGTTCGGCAGCCAGCCTGCCACGATGGTGGCGGTGACGGGCACCAATGGCAAAACCTCCGTGGCCACTTTTGCGCGGCAAATATGGACGGCGCTGGGCCATGCAGCGATCAACATCGGCACCACTGGGGTTGAAGGGGCATGGACGGCTCCTTCCGCGCATACCACCCCCGATCCGATCACCCTGCACCGGATGCTCAGCCTTGCCGCCGCCGATGGCGTGACCCATGCCGCGATGGAGGCATCGAGCCACGGGCTTGATCAGCGCCGGATGGATGGCGTGCGGCTGAAGGCTGCGGGATTCACCAACTTCACCCAAGACCATCTGGATTATCACCACACGTTCGAGGCCTATTTCGCCGCCAAAGCCGCGCTGTTTGACCGGGTGCTGCCCGAAGACGGCGTGGCGGTGATCAACATGAACGACCCCAAGGGGCACGATCTGGCGCTGATCGCCGTGGCGCGCGGCCAAAGCCTGATCTCGGTTGGGTCGGGTGAGGGCTGCGATCTGCGCATCCTTGGCCAGCGCTTTGACGCGGGCGGGCAGGATGTGCGCTATGCGTGGAAGGACACGCCCTATCAGGTGCGTCTGAACCTGATCGGCGGGTTTCAGGCCGAGAATGTGGCGCTGGCGGCGGGTCTGGTGATTGGCGCGGGGGCATCGCCGCGCGAGGTGTTCGCCGTGCTGCCGCAACTGACCGGCGTGCGCGGGCGGATGCAGCTTGCGGGCACGCGCAAGAATGGCGCTTCGGTTTTCGTCGATTACGCCCATACGCCCGATGCGTTGCAAACCGCTTTGCGGGCGTTGCGGCCGCATGTGATGGGCCGGGTGATCGTGGTGTTTGGCGCAGGGGGCGACCGGGACACCACCAAGCGCCCACTGATGGGGGCTGCGGCGCAGGCCAACGCGGATGTGCTGTATGTCACCGATGACAATCCGCGCTCGGAAGACCCCGCGCTGATCCGGGCCGCGATCATGGCGGCTTGCCCCGAGGCGAACGAGGTCGGCGACCGCGCCGAGGCGATCTTGCTGGCCGTCGATGCACTGCAACCCGGCGACGCGCTGCTGGTGGCGGGCAAGGGGCACGAGTCGGGGCAGGTCATCATGGGCAACATCTACCCGTTTGATGACGTAGAGCAGGCGAGCATTGCCGTCGCCGCATTGGATGGATTGCTATGACAGCGCTTTGGACCTCTGCCGATGCCGTAACCGCGACGGGCGGGCAAAGCACCGCGAAATGGAAGGCCAAGGGCGTGTCGATCGACACCCGCACGCTGCAACCGGGCGATTTGTTCGTGGCGCTGAAAGACGTGCGCGATGGGCATGATTTTGTGGCCGCTGCGCTGAAGGCGGGTGCTGCCGCCGCGCTGGTCAGCCGCATCCCCGAAGGCGTGTCGCCCGATGCGCCGCTGCTGATCGTGGATGACGTTTTGCAAGGGCTTGAAGGTCTGGGGCGTTTTGCGCGCGCGCGCACCACGGCCAAGGTTGTCGGCGTCACCGGATCGGTCGGCAAAACCTCGACCAAGGAAATGCTGCGCCGGATTTTAGCGGGGCAGGGCCGCGTTCATGCCGCCGAGGCCAGCTATAACAACCATTGGGGGGTGCCCCTGACCCTCGCGCGGATGCCCGCCGATGCCGATTTCGCAGTGATCGAGATTGGCATGAACCACCCCGGCGAAATCGCGCCGCTCGCCCGCATGGCCGATCTGGATGTGGCGCTGATCACCATCGTCGCCGCCGCGCACCTAGAAGCGTTCAATGATCTGGCCGGCATCGCGCATGAGAAAGCCTCCATCTTCGAAGGCCTGCGCGCGGGGGGCACCGCCATCTTTCCCGGTGATCAAACCGTCACGCAGATTCTGCGCGAGGCCGCCGTCAAGGCGGGGGCAAAGGCCGTTAACTTTGGCACGAACGCGGATGCCGACTATCAGCTGAGCCAAGTGACCCTCTGCGACACCGCCACCATTGTGCAGGCCACGCGCTATGGCACGCCAATCCTGTTCAAGGTGCTGACCCCGGGCCGCCATTTTGCCGCCAATGGCTTGGGTGCGCTGGCTGTCGCCGATGCACTGGGGCTTGATCCGATGATCGCCGCAAGCGATCTGGGCCAATGGCAGCCCCCGGCGGGCCGTGGCACCCGCGAACACATCACCCTTGATATTGTTGAGGAAACCAGCTTCGATCTGATCGACGACGCCTTCAACGCCAACCCGACCTCGCTTGCCGCAGCACTGGATGTGCTGATCGCCGCCACCCCGAAAGACGGCGTGGGCCGCGTCGGCAAGGGCCGCCGCATCGCAATCCTGGGCGATATGCTGGAACTTGGCCCGACTGAGATCGCGTTGCACGAGGCCGTGGCCGATCATCCCGGCCTGAACAAGATCGACCTGATCCACTGTGTCGGCCCCCGCATGAAGGCGCTTTACGCCAAACTGCCGCGCGGCCAACGCGGCGAATGGGTGGCCGACGCGCGCGAGCTTGCCAACCACCCGCGCAGCCTGATTGACGCCGGGGATATCCTGCTGGTGAAGGGCTCGAAGGGCATAAAAGTCAGTCTGATCGTTGACGCCCTGCGCAAATTGGGGCAGGCAGCGGCCAAAGCGCCACAAGGAGAAGCGTAATGCTATACTGGCTCACCGAGTTTTCGGATGGCGGCGACGTCTTCAACCTGTTTCGCTACATCACCTTCCGCGCGGGCTGCGCCTTTGCCACCGCGCTGATCTTCGGTTTCATCTTTGGCCGCCCGCTGATTGACCTTTTGCGCCGCAAGCAGGGCAAGGGCCAACCGATCCGCGACGATGGCCCGCAAAGCCACTTCATCAAGGCGGGCACGCCGACGATGGGGGGCTTGCTGATCCTGTCGGCGCTGATGGTCTCAACCCTGATGTGGGCGCGACTGGATAACCCTTACGTCTGGATCGTGGTGCTGGTGACGCTGGCCTTCGGGCTGATCGGCTTTGCGGATGACTACGCCAAGGTCACCAAGCAGAACACCAAGGGCGTCTCGGGCCGGGTGCGGATGATCGCGGGCCTCGCTATCGCGGCGATGGCCACCTATGCCGCGTCAAGCTTTCATCCGCCCGAATTGACCAACCAGCTTGCGCTGCCGTTCTTCAAAAATGTGCTGCTCGATTTTGGCGTGTTCTTCATCCCGTTCGGCATGATCGTCATTGTCGGCGCCGCCAATGCGGTGAACCTCACAGATGGTCTGGATGGCCTGGCCATCATGCCGGTGATGATCGCAGGCGGCACCTTGGGGGTGATCAGCTACATCGTCGGCAACTTCAACTTCGCCGAATACCTCGGCGTGCATTTCGTCCCCGGCACCGGCGAGCTTCTGGTATTCGCCGCAGCCCTGTTTGGCGGTGGCCTTGGCTTTCTGTGGTATAACGCCCCCCCCGCCGCAGTCTTCATGGGCGACACAGGCTCGCTCGCCCTCGGCGGCGCTTTGGGTGCCATTGCCGTCTGCACCAAGCACGAGATCGTGCTCGCAATCGTCGGCGGTCTGTTCGTGGTCGAGGCGCTGTCGGTGATCATCCAGGTGCTATACTTCAAACGCACTGGAAAACGCGTGTTCCTGATGGCCCCGATCCACCACCATTTCGAGAAAAAGGGCTGGGCCGAGCCGCAGATCGTGATCCGGTTCTGGATCATCAGCGTGATCCTCGCGATGATCGGCCTTGCTACGCTGAAAGTGCGCTGAACCACAGAAAACCCGGTGCGATAAGCGCCGGGTTTTATTCAAACAAGATTAAAATTTGCGTCCCGCCCCCGCGGCCTCGCCCCTGCGGGTCTTGGCCGCGGTCAGCGATTTCATCTTGGTAAAAATACTCCCGCCGGAGGCTTCTGCTGCTGATGCAGGGAGCCTCCGGCGGGAGTATTTAAGCCAAGATGAAACCCGCAGCCCGCGCTTAGGAACCCGGCAGCAGGTTGAACAAGCTGCGGTCGCCGAACATCAGTCCGGAATTGCTGCCGAAGTTATAGGTCGCGCCGATCTTGGCATAGGTTTCCGAACCGGCATCGGTGTTGAGCGCGCCCAACTCGGCGAACATTTTCGAGCTTTCGCCAAGACCGAACGAGCCGCGCAGGCCGTAGCGGGTCAGCGAGGTGCCATCAATCTTGCCGTGATCCAGCGACGCGCCCAGACCGACGCCGTTGCCCATCACCATACCACCGCTGATGCCCAACGCATTGCCACTGCCGTTGCCATCCTCGGCATGCGCGACATAGCCCTGCACGCCGCCGTTGCCGAAATTCTGTGCGGCCTCAACACCGTAAAGGCTGGTGCTGCCGCCGTTCACCGAATCCAGCCCGTAAAACGCGCCAAGCGCCGTGCTGTCGCCCAGCTTGTAGGTGGCGTGGGTGACGAAATTCGTCGCCGTCTCATCGGCGAAGTTCAAAAGGTTGACGCCCAGATCCATCTGCATGCCGAACTGCGGCCCAAAGGCCAACTCGACCGAGCCGCTGATATTGGTCTTCGCCACCGAGAAATCATCGGTAAACCCAGATTGCGACAGCTTGACCTGGCCCCCCGTCATCTCTGCCTGCGCGGCGGACGCGATCAGGGCAAGGCCAAGGGCGGCAAGGATGTGCGTGCTAAAAACCTGCATAATAGTCACTTTCTTGTTTTTGACTGCGTTGCGAAAGCATAAGCGTGCGGCGCAGGTGCTGCCAGCTAAGACGCTGCGCCAAGCAAAGCCGCGTCGCCAGTGTTGCGCTGCGGACTCAGATCACCGAACGGCAAGTTTCGCCAGTGGCCTTGACGACTCCAGCCTGCCGAGCGACTATCTCGCAAGCCTCAATTTAAGGGAAAGTTATGACTCGCCCGACGCAAGATATAGAACTTCAAGCCAGTGTTGCAGAATTTGCCATCGCGCCGCCTTTGCGTGTTTTACGCGACAAAATAGACCGCCTGAATGTCTCGGCAGATACCAAAGCATTGTTGATGGATATTGCTGCCATCACACTCAAAGTTGGCGAGAAGATCTTGGCCTTTGGCCGCAAAGTTTTGGATTTTGTGTTCAATTTGGCCGTTCGGTTTCAAAATGTCGGTTTTGGCGTGATCCTTGCGCTGGCACTTTCGGCGGTCTTGGCTTCGATCCCGCTGCTAGGCCCACTGATTGCGGCTATATTGACCCCGATCATGCTGGCCTTTGGCATCCTGCGCGGCGCGCTACAAGACTTCAAAGATGCCGCTCTGCGTGGCGAACTTGACGCGCTAGAGCGTCGTATGGCCATCATGTCAGCTCATGCGGCGCTGTGAATGGCCGCGGTCAAACACACCGCCGACCCGATGGCGAAGTTTGAAGGTATCACTCAGGTCATCTCTGATAGCCTGCGCTTCAAGCGCAAACTGGCAATTGGCGAGGATGCCTATACTTCGATCAAGCTGGGCCGCGCGATTAGCAAGATCTGGGACGTCGGTGGCGTTGCCGCCACGGGCGCCGGAGTTGCAGCGTCTGGCACAGTTGCGGGCACGTTTTTCGGCTCGACAGGATTGCTTGCCAGTATTGGCTTGGGTGCTGCGGCTGTCACTCCGGTGGGCTGGGTGGTCGCCGCTGCAGTTGTGTCTGGCGGCGCCTACTATGGCGTCACCAGCGCTATTGGACGCTATACTGGCTCACGGGTCGATGTGATCCCGCGCTATATTAATTCTCCGATTGATCAGCTTGGCGCGGCATTGCTGGATATGATGGGGGCATTGTCGCTGAAGGTTGCGATGATGGACGGCGTCATTGACCCGTCAGAGCGCACGGCCATGTTGGGCTATTTCGTATCGGAATGGGGCTATGATTCCGACTACGCCACCAAAGCTTTGCAGTTACTCGAGGAAAATGGACTTTCGCAGCCTATCAAGCCGATGACAGCGGCCATCGCCAAGTTTGTGAGTGACCATCCGGACTGCAATTTCAGCGCCTTTAAGTCCGAAATTATTTCTCTTTTACGCGAAGTCGCAGAATCGGACGGCGTGATTGACGAAAGAGAAGAATTGGCCATTGAAGCGATAGCTGTGGCCTTGGGGAACGCTTAGGCATAATGCGGGTCTGATCCTATCGCTTTTGTAAACTCTAACAACCCCTTAACACCGCACCCCTAACCCCTTGATAAATCATACCCCGCTCGTGTGTCCACGCGTGGACGCACGATGCCGCCTTGCTCCGGCCCCCCGGCTCGGGGCATTGTCTGGGCGATCAAAACCCGGAGGCTGCGATGATTCCCGTAAAAGGCTGCGAAGGCCAAAAAGTGGCCGTGCTGGGGTTGGGCCGTTCTGGTCTGGCGACTGCGCGCGCACTGGTTGCCGGGGGGGCCGAGGCGCTGCTGTGGGACGACAGCCCCGAGGCGCGTGCGAAGGCCGAGGCGGAGGGGTTCACCTGCACCGATCTGACCCGTGCGGGGGCGTTTGAGGGGGTGTCGGCCCTGATCACCTCGCCCGGTATCGCGCATCTTTACCCCAACCCGAACAAGGTGATCGCGCGGGCGCTGGAGGCGGGGGTGCCGCTCGATAATGACATCGGGCTGTTTTTCCGCAGCTTTGCCGGGCCGGAATGGGATGATTTCGATCTGACACCACGGGTGATCTGCGTGACCGGATCGAACGGTAAATCGACGACCACGGCGCTGATCCACCATATTCTGGAGGTGGCGGGGCGGGCTACGCAGATGGCGGGCAATATCGGGCGCGGGGTTTTGGATATCGAGCCTGCGCAGGATGGTGAGGTGGTGGTGCTGGAACTGTCGTCCTATCAGACCGACCTTGCCCGCAGCCTGACGCCGGACGTGGCGGTTTTCACGAACCTCTCACCCGACCATCTGGACCGCCACGCCGGGATGGGCGGCTATTTTGCGGCCAAGCGGCGGTTGTTTTCGGAAGGTGGGCCGGATCGTGCGGTGATCGGCGTGGATGAGGTCGAGGGGCGGTTTCTGGCCAATCAGATGTCGGAGGGCGCGCAGGATGATCGGGTGATCCGGATCTCGTCAGGGCAGAAGCTGGAGCAGTTTGGCTGGTCGGTGTTTGCCCGCAAGGGGTTTCTGGCCGAATGGCGGCGGGGCAAGCAGGTGGCGTCGATGGATTTGCGCGGCGTGGCGGGGTTGCCGGGGGCGCATAATCATCAGAATGCCTGCGCGGCCTATGCGGCTTGTCGGTCTTTGGGGATCGGGCCGAAGCTGATCGAGGCGGCGTTTCATTCGTTCGCGGGGCTGCCGCATCGCAGTCAGTTGGTGGGAGAGCGGGCCGGGGTGCGGTTTATCAATGACAGCAAGGCCACCAATGTTGATGCCGCCGCCAAGGCTTTGCAGGCGTTTCCGAAGATCCGCTGGATTGCGGGCGGGATGGGTAAGGAGGGCGGGATTGCCGGGCTTGTGCCGCATCTGGGATCGGTGGTGAAGGCTTACCTGATCGGGCATTCGGCGCGGGAGTTTGCGCTGGAATTGGGTGACACCCCTTATGAGATTTGTGAGACGATGGAGCGGGCGGTGGCCCGGGCGGCGGAGGAGGCGGAGGCGGGGGAGGTGGTGTTGCTGGCGCCGGCTGCGGCCTCGTTTGATCAGTATCCGAATTTTGAGGTGCGGGGCGATGATTTTGCCGCGCGGGTCAGGGCTTTGCTGGGGTGAGTTGGGGGTGGTCCCAACTCGGGACCTTTTTTGTTGTAGCGATTTCAAATGGTTAGGGGTGTAGATTTAAGAAAGTCTTAACCTTTGGGCTGTTTTGCGGGTGTTTTTGCACGCCGGGGCGGGGCGGTGGACATCGGCTGTGGAAGCCTCCGGCGGGGATATTTTAGCAGAGAGGATGACCAAAGCGGCGGACAATTTCGCGGCTGCTGTTACAGGCGGCGGAAGGTGGGGATGGGGCCGGAGTTGTCGAAGAACGGCACGCCGGGTTGGGTTTGACCGGCCAGTATGGCGCTGGCTTCGGCCAGAACCACCTCGGTTATGAAGGGCAGATCGAGGGCGCGGGCGGCGGAAAGGCCGATCCAGTGCAGATGCGAAAGCTCGGTCAGGGATTCCGAAAAATTCTCGGTCTCGCCCACCGCATGTGCCGCCGGGGCGAGGAAAAACCGCGCGTCAAAGCGGCGCGAGCGGCCCGGTGGGGTGATGGCGCGGAACATGAAGCGCAGGGTGCCGGGGGCGGGGTTTGGCAGCGAAAGCCCGGTTTCCTCGGTCAACTCGCGCAGGGCGGCGGTTGTCAGCGTGCCGGGGCTTGGCGCATCGGCGGGGCAGTTCAGCGTCAGGCGGTGCGCGCAATCGGCGGTCAGGCCGGGCAGGCCATCTGTGGCATCCGCCGCATCGACGCCGCCACCGGGGAAGACGTATTTCGAGGGCATGAAGGCGGCCGCGTGGCCGCGCTGGCCCATCAACACCTCAAACCCCGCAGCGGCGGGCCGCCACAGCACCACGGTTGCGGCGGATCGCACCAGATCGGGCGGCGTCGCTTGGGGCGGGGTGGCGGGGGTCACGGCGTCTCTGGCGCGGGGTCGGTGCCGCCAAAGCCGTGCATCCGTTTGGCCCATTGCAGCGCCACCAACGCGCCTTTCAGCCGCGGCAGCAGATAGAGCGACAGCGCCACGGTGCCGATCGAGAACATGGTGATCAGCGTCGCAGGCTCGGGGCGGTATTTCACGAAGACAAACATCAGGATCGGGGCCATCAGGTGGCCGACGATCAGGATGGTCAGGTAGGCCGGGCCATCATCGGCGCGTTGCGGGGTGAAATCCTGCGCGCAGACCGGGCAGCTTTCGCGCACTTTCAGATAGCCTTTCAGCATCGGGCCTGCGCCACAATTCGGGCAGCGCCGTGCCCAGCCCCGGCGCAACGCGGGCCAGGTCGGACGCTCGGCCAGCGCATCATGTGCGTGCGGGTCTGCGCGTTGAACATCAGAGGCCAGGTGCAGGGCAGTATCGGTCATCGGAAAATCCTGAAAGCTACAACTTTGACTTACCCGATATGGGAACAGAAGTTGAGGGGTGACATGGGGGGGCGGTGCTATGTCGCAAGTTGTGTCACTTTTGCGCGCAAGAAGCCCGATTGCAAAAACTGGTGCCTGCCCGCGACGGAAACCGGAAGCTGCGGCGTTTATCTGGGTATGAACGCCATGGCAGAGGCTGTGGCGACATTGAGGAGAACGCGATGTTTAAGAGCAAATCGGCACTGAACGCCAAAGTGGCACGCTATTCGGCGCTGGCAGGCAACCCCAAGCTGGCAGGGTCTGCGCTGGTGGTGGCGGCGGCCCTGATGGGGGTGGCGGCCTATGCACAGGATGCAACCCCGCCGAAGCCGCCGCATGGTGGGTTTGATTTTGCCACGATGGATGCCGACAAGGATGGCAAAGTGACCAAGGCCGAGGTTGAAGCGTTCCGCGCCGCCAAGGTCAAGGCGATGGATACCAATGGCGACGGCAAGATCTCGGCTGACGAGATGGCCGCCCCGCGCATTGCGGCGGTGACCGAGCGGATCAAGACCCGCGCGGCGGATATGGTCAAGGAGATGGACACGGATGGCGACGGGCAGGTGTCGGCGGCCGAAATGGCGGCGCGTCCGGGGCCAGAGATGATGTTCGACAAGATCGACGCCAACAAGGATGGTGCGGTGACGCAAGAGGAAGTCGATGCGGCGCGCAAGGCGATGCATGAAAAGCATGGCAAGGGGCATGGCAAGCATGGCCACCATGGCAAGCCGCGTCCTCCGATGGAAGATGACATGATGGGCGGCCCGGATGATGGCCCCGATCCGGCCAACTGAGGTGGCGTGATCTGACGCCAGATGCCCGACCGCGGTGATGTGCCGCGCGGGGTCTGGCGGGGGGCTGGTCTGGGCGGCGGGGTTTGCAGATGGGGGCCCCGCCGTCTTATAAGCAGTTAAGCTTGGTTGCCTTTCCGCCGGTGTGGGGGGGCCTGATATCAGGATGATGATGCCGCGCGATACGCTTGCAGATCTGTGCGATGAGGCGCTGGTGGTGCTTTATGCCAACGGCGACCCGGATGCGGCGCGGCTGCTGGCCAAGCGGCTGGTGCCGCGCGTGATGGGCTATGCGGCGCGGATGCTGGCCGACCGGGCCGAGGCCGAGGATATCGCCCAAGAGGCGATGCTGCGGTTGTGGCGGGTGGCGCCTGACTGGCGGCAGGGCGAGGCCAGGGTCTCGACCTGGATCTACCGGGTGGTGGCCAATCTGTGCACCGACCGGTTACGCGCGCGCAGGCGGCAGCGGGCCGAGGCGTTGGATGATGTGGCCGAACCCGCGGATGGTGCGGCAAGCGTGGTGGCGGGGATGATCGAGGCCGACCGGATGGCGGCTTTGGACCGCGCCTTGGCCGCCTTGCCCGAGCGCCAGCGCGAGGCGGTGGTGTTGCGGCATATCGAGGGCTTCAACAATCCCGAGATCGCCGAGATCTTGCAGATTGGTGTGGAAGCGGTGGAAAGTCTGACGGCGCGGGGCAAGCGGGCATTGGCGGCGGTTCTGGCGGGGCAGCGGGCGGCATTGGGCTATGAGGAGGCGGAGTGATGGATGATCTGGATGATCTGTTGACGGGCGCGAAAGCGGTGTCGATGCCGCCTTCGGATGCGCTGATGGCGCGGGTGCTGGCGGATGCGGCGACGGTGCAGGCGGGGTTTGTGGCCGTGCGGCCTGCGGTGGTGGTTGCGCGCGCGGGTTGGCTTGCGCGGTTGGCGGCGGTGTTTGGCGGTGCAGGCTCGCTGGCCGGGGTGAGTGCTGCGGCGGTGATGGGGTTGGTCTTCGGCTTTGTGCAACCCGATGGCATTGGGGCGGTTGCGGATATCTGGGTTGGTTCTGATGTGGCTCAGCTTGATCTGATGCCGCAGGTCGATGTGCTTTTGGCAGAGGAATAGGTGATGAGCGAGACGGGGATGCCGGAGACTGGGATGCCGCAGGGGCCGGGTCGGGGGTTGCGGATCGCGCTGGCGGTGTCGGTGGCGCTTAATCTGGCGGTTGCGGGGCTGTTTGCGGGGTCTGTGCTGAAGGATCACGAGGACGGCGGTCCGCGCGGGGTGCGTGAGATCGGCTTTGGTCCTTTCTCGGAGGCGCTGAGCCGTGAGGATCGCCGCGCGCTGCGGGGCGCGCTGATCGCCAAGATGCCCGAGTTGCGGCAGGCGCGGCACGAGGCGCGGCAGGATGCGCAGAACCTGCTGGCGGTGTTGCGCGCGACGCCATTTGATGCAGCCCAACTGACAGCGGTGCTGGAGGCGCAGCGGGTGCGGATGGCGGGGCGGTTCGAGGTGGGGCAGTCGCTGATGCGCGATCTGCTGGTGGGCATGACGCCCGAGGCGCGGCAGGCGTTTGCGGATCGGCTGGAAAACCGCTTGCAGCATGATCCGAAGGGCGATGAGGCGGGCGGGCCGCCCAAGCCCTGACGCGGGCCTGACGCGGCGGTGCGCCCCAAGCCGTTCGAGTTGGCCCAAGCCGTTCGAAACCCCTAAGCGGCGGTGCGGCTGATGGTGACTTGATTGCGGCCCGAGGATTTGGCGTAAAGCAGGGCGCGGTCGGCGCGGCCGATCAGATCGGCCAAGGCATCTTTCACGCAGGGAAGGTTGGCATCCGCCGAGGTGGCAAGCCCGATCGAGACGGTGACGCGCAAGGTGCCCATGTCACCGATGCGCACGGGGCTTTCTTCGATCGCGTGGCAAAGGCGCTCGGCAATGCCACGGGCATGGGCCAAGGATGTTTCGGGCAGGGCAATCAGAAACTCTTCCCCGCCGATGCGGGCCAGCAGATCGCCGTCGCGCAAGTTGCGGTTCAGCCGTGCTGCGACCTCGATCAACACCGCATCGCCCGCAGCATGGCCCCAACGGTCGTTCACCGATTTGAAACGATCCAGATCAACCACCATCACCGCATATTCCTGCCCGGTGCGGCGCGAGATGTCGGCAATCGCGGCCAGTTGCGCCATGCCGTAGCGGCGGTTGTGCAAGCCTGTCAGGCTGTCAATCACCGACAGGCGCAGGCTGTCTTGCACCGACGCGCGCAGCGCATCGGCGGCGCGTTTGCGCGCAAGCAGGCGCGACAGGCGCAGCGCAAGTTCTTCAGCCGGGATGCCGTGGGCGACCAGATCATGCGCGCCAAGATCAAAGGCAACCTCGGCCCCAATCGCGGCGCCATGGCTGGATTGCACACAAAACGCCGCGTGGCGGGAGTGTGTGCGCGAGCGCAGGTCGGACATCAGCCGCAAGCCAGACCCCGGGCCGTTGAAATCGGATTCGATCACGAACACATCGGGTATGGCACCGGGGCCTGCGCCCTCGCTCATCGCTTCTTCTGCGGTCATTGCGACAACCCGTTCGGCCAGATGCGGGGCCATTTCGCGCCGCAGTTTCAGCGCGATTTCGCTGCGCTGGGTGATCAGCGCGATCATGCCGGGTTGGATGAAGGGCGCTGCCGCCTCGGCCAGACCGAGCATGGCGATGCCGTCGTGGTGCTGGGCGAAACCTGCCACCTCATCGCGGGCGCGCATGAAGCTGCGGATGCGGGCGAGCAGGGTTTGGTCATCAATCGGCTTTGGCAGGAAATCATCGGCACCCGCGCGGAAGGCGGCACAGCGCGCGGCAGGGTCCGCCAACGCCGAGCAGACAATGATCGGCACGTGCTGCAAGGTGGGGTCAGCGCGCAGCCGTTCAAGCAGACGCTGCCCCGGCATATCGGGCAGCGCAAGTTCCAGCAAAATAAGATCGGGGGCTTCGCTTTGCGCCAGTTTCAGGCAGGTGGCCCCATCTGCGGCCAGCACCGGAGTGTAGCCAGCAGCCGTCAGCCTGACCTTCATGACGATGCGATTCGTCGCAACATCGTCCACGATGAGAATCTTGCCGACCATTGTCGCAACGCCTGAATTAAGGGTTAAGCTTGTCGTTCCACTGTGCCGCCGAAAGGGTTAAGAAATCCTTTCTGAAATGATAACCATTGCGCCGCAAATTCCGTGCGAGATGTGCAAAACATGGGGAAAACAGCATGAATAGGCGGGAATCTGCTGAAACTCTGGCGCTGCAGGCCTTTGCCTGGCTTCTGGCACAGGACGATCTGGTGGGAATATTCCTTAACGCGACGGGGGCGGGGCAGGGCGATTTACCAAAGCTTGCGCTAGACCCGGTGTTTCTGGGCGCGGTCTTGGATTTTCTGATGGAGGACGACGCGCGGGTGATGGGTTTTTGCGATGCGGCGGCCTTGCCCTATACGGCGGTGATGCAGGCGCGCCCCGCGCTGCCGGGGGGCGAATTGCCGAACTGGACCTGATTGCGTTTTGGCCGGACTGCGGGCAGGTTGCCGCCAATATAGGGCTCGGTCAGCTGGCTGACCACTTGGAGACGAGCATGATTGACGCGCTGATTTTCGACAAAGACGGCACTCTGTTTGATTTCCGCCTGTCGTGGGGGGCGTGGACGCGCAGCCTGCTTGCAGAATTGGGCGACGCCGACGGGCGCTTGGCGCAGGTGTTGGGCTATGATGCGGCGCGCAATGATTTTGCCCCAGACAGTCCGGTGATCGCGATGACCACGCCCGAGATTGCCGATATTCTGCTGCCGCATCTGCCGGGGTTGCCGCTGGCGGAGTTGCTGGCGCGGATGAACCAGTTGGCGGCGGATGCGCCGATGGTGCCAGCGGTGGATTTGCCTGCGGTGTTGGGGGCTTTGCGGGCGCGCGGGTTGAAGCTGGGGCTGGCGACGAATGACACCGAGGTTCCGGCGCGGCGGCATCTGGATGGCGCGGGGGTGCTGGGGTTGTTCGATTTCGTGGCCGGATGCGATTCGGGCTATGGCGGCAAGCCCGCGCCGGGGCAGCTTATGGCCTTTGTGGCGCACTGCGGGCTGGTGCCTGCGCGGGTTGCCATGGTGGGGGATAGTCTGCATGATCTGGACGCCGGGCGCGCGGCGGGCATGAAGGCGGTGGCAGTGCTGACCGGGATTGCCACGCGCCCCGATCTGGAAGACCATGCCGATGTGGTTCTGACCAATATCGCGGGTTTAGGGGCCTGGATTGACGGCTTGAGCGCCGCCTAACCGAAGCGTCGCGCAAAAACGACACATTTGCGTCGGGAACGTGGTGCGCTAACACGTGGCGTTTCGTTCATCTTAGGCTCCAGCAGTGGCCATGGTTCTGGCCACAGGAATGGAGACGCCGAATGAGCGATGATGCAAGCCGCAAGCGCAGCCGTGCCGGGGGCCGTGCGGGCAACAAAAGCCGTGCAGGCAGCGCGATTATTGATCAGATGCCGTGGCGGATTCCGGTTAACAACGACCGCCCGATCGAGCCTTTGGACGCCGATGGCGTGCAGGCGGTGCACAAGGCCACGATGCGGATTCTAAAGGAAATCGGCATCGAATTTCTGAACCCTGACGCCGTGGCGCATCTGAAGCGGGCAGGCTGTGTGGTGAACGGCACCAACGTGAAGATGGACGAAGATTTCGTCATGGAGATGCTGTCGCACGCGCCGGAAAGCTTCACCATCACCCCGCGCAACCCCGAGCGCGCGTTGATCATGGGCGGCAAGCATATGCTGTTTGTGAACGTCTCAAGCCCGCCGAACGCCTGGGATCTGGAGCGCGGCAAGCGCACCGGGGATTTCGCGACGTTCAAGGAATTCATGAAGCTGACGCAGTATTTCAACTGCATCCATATCGCGGGCGGCTATCCGGTGGAACCGGTGGATATCCACGCCTCGATAAGGCATCTGGATTGCTTGTATGAAAAGCTGACGCTGACCGACAAGGTGGTGCATGCCTATTCCTTGGGGGCCGAGCGGGTTGAGGATGTGATGGAGATGGTCCGCATCGCGGGCGGTCTGAGCCATGAGGAATTTGACGCCAAGCCGCGGATGTACACCAACATCAACTCGGTCTCGCCGTTGCAGCACGACTATCCGATGCTGGATGGCGCAATGCGGCTGGCAAAACGCGGCCAACCCGTGGTGATCACGCCGTTTACGCTGGCGGGGGCGATGGCGCCGGTGACGATGTCGGGTGCTGTGACGCTGTCGCTGGCCGAGGGGTTGGCGGCGGTGGCGCTGTTGCAGTTCATCAACCCCGGCTGCCCGGTGGCTTTGGGCACCTTCACCAGCAACGTCGATATGAAATCGGGCGCGCCGGCGTTTGGCACCCCGGAATACATGCGCGCGACACAAATGACTGGGCAGTTGGTGCGGCATTACAAGCTGCCGATGCGCTCGTCTGGCACCTGTGCGGCCAACGTGCCGGACGGTCAGGCGATGTGGGAGACCAGCAACAGCCTATGGGCGGCGGTGCAGTCGCGCACCAATATGGTCTATCACGCCGCGGGCTGGCTGGAGGGCGGGCTGATCGCCAGCCCTGAAAAGTTCATCATGGACTGCGAAGTGCTGCAGATGATCCAGCGCTATTTTGAGGATTCGGTGACGGCCACCACCCCGGATGATCTGGCGTTTGAGGCGATCAAGGGCGTGGGTCCGGGCGGGCATTACTTTGGCTGCCAGCACACCCAAGACCGCTATGCGACGGCATTCTATGCCCCGATCGTGTCAGATTGGCGCAACTATGAGGCCTGGCAGCAGGATGGCGCGATCTGGACGGTGGAGCGCGCGCACCGAATCTACAAGCAGATCATCGCGGAATTTGAAGCGCCCGAGATGAACGGCGATCATCAAGAGGCGTTGCGGCAGTTTGTCGCCAAGCGCAAGCAAGAGGGTGGCGCGCCGACAGATTTCTGATTTCTATCAAAGTGTTACAGGGGCCTGCGCCAAGATGTGCGCGGGCCCTTTGCATGTCTGGCGCGGGTTTTCGCGCAATGCACCGTCTGCGGTTTGGTAATTGTTAACGCCCTGCACCTAAGCTGAGATGCGAATCAAATGGCGAGTTTCCCGATGCACGGCCTGATCAACCGCTCGATCCAGTGTTTTTTGCGCGACACCTACGGCAATGCCGGCTGGTCGGCGATTTCGGCTGCGGCGGGTCTTGGCTTTGACAATTTCGAACCGCTGTTGATCTATGACACCGCCCTGACCGAACGGGTCATCGCGGCGGCAGCGGGGTATCTGCAGCGCCCGCGCGAAACCGTGCTGGAAGATCTGGGCACTTATCTGGTCTCACACCCCAATCTTGAAGGCTTGCGGCGGCTGTTGCGCTTTGGCGGCGTCAGTTTTCTGGATTTTCTGAATTCGATGGAAGATTTGCCAGAACATGGCCGCTTGGGCCTGCCCGATCTGGAAGTGCCCGAGTTCGCGCTGACGGATCTGGGCGAGGGGCGGTTTTTGCTGCATGTGTCGCAACTGATCGACGGTGTGGGCCATGTAACCGTGGGGCTTTTGCGTGCGATGGCCGATGATTATGGCGCGCTGGTGGTGCTGGATCATGTGGGCGTCGAGGACGGGCGCGAGGTGGTTTCGGTGCATCTGCTGGACCATGCCTATGCAGAAGGGCGGCGATTTGAACTCGCCATGCCGGGGGGCTGAGCGGTGCCGGGGGCGACATTCACCAAAGCCGCACTGTCACGGATGATGCCGATGCATATCGGGCTGACGGCGGCGGGCAAGATTACCTCGATGGGGCCGACGCTGGCCAAGCTGATTGAGGGGCCAAGCCCGATTGGCGCGGCGTTTCTGAAGGTGTTTGCGGTGCGCAGGCCTGCGGGCATCACCTCGATGGAGGATTTGCGGGCACGGGCGGGTGTCAGGCTGCATGTCGATCTGCGCGGAAAAGGTGATACATTTCGCGGCCTTGCGGTGCCGACGGGGGACGGCGGGATGCTGTTGAACCTGTCGTTTGGCATTCGGCTGATTGATGCGGTGCGCCAACACGCGCTGACCGATGCCGATTTTGCCGCAACCGATATGGCGGTGGAAATGCTGTATCTGGTTGAGGTCAAGCAAGCGGTGATGACCGAGTTGCGGCGGCTGAACCTGCGTTTGCAGGGCGCGAAGGCCACGGCAGAGGAACAGGCGCTGACCGACACGCTGACAGGTTTGCGCAACCGGCGCGCGCTGGACGTGTCGCTGCCTGCGCTGATTGCGCAGGGTTTGCCGTTTGGGCTGATGCATATTGATCTGGATTACTTCAAGCAGGTCAACGATACGCTGGGCCATGCGGCGGGTGATCTGGTGCTGCGGGAAGTGGCGAAGGCTTTGGTGATTGAAACCAGAACCTCGGATATCGTGGCACGGGTGGGGGGCGACGAATTTGTCGTGCTGCTGCCAGGGCTTTCGGACCCCAAGCGTTTGACACAGATTGCGCGGCGCATCATCGAGCGGTTGACGCAACCGATTGATTTTGAAGGCACGCCTTGCCAAATTTCGGCCTCGATTGGGCTTACGATTTCGACGCTGTATGACCCGCCCGATGCAGAGCGGATGTTGGGCGACGCGGATGCGGCGCTTTATGCCTCCAAACGCGCGGGGCGGGGGCAGGCGCAATTCTATGCCGTCAGCGGCGATGATCTGTTGTCAGCATGAAGGTTTCTGGCGGTCAGACCGCCAGAAACTCTTTGACGAAAGCCGTGGCCGGGCGGGCGCGGATGTCTTGCGGGCGGCCGATTTGTTCGATCCGGCCCATCGACATCACCACCACCAGATCGGCAAGCTCCATGGCTTCGTCTTGATCGTGGGTGACGAAAATCGTGGTCAGGCCGGTGGTGTCGTGAATTTCGCGCAGACCGGCGCGCAGTTCCTTGCGCACGCGGGCGTCCAATGCGCCGAAGGGTTCGTCCAGCAGCAGCATGCGCGGCTCGATCGCCAATGCGCGGGCAAGGGCGACACGCTGGCGCTGGCCGCCCGAAAGCTGGCTGGGATAGCGCGCGCCGATGTCGGGAAGCTGGATCAATTCCAGCAATTTGGTAACGCGGCGGGCGATCTCAGCCTTGGCGGGGCGCTGGGCGCGGGGGCGGGCGCGCAGGCCGTAGGCGATGTTTTCAAACACCGTCATGTGGCGGAACAAGGCGTAGGATTGAAACACAAAGCCCGCGCGGCGGTCTTGCACGGTCAGGTTGGTGGCGTCGGTTGCATCAAAAAGCACCCGGCCTGCGGTGGGGAATTCGAGGCCGCCCAGAATGCGCAGCAAGGTGGTTTTGCCAGAACCAGAGGGGCCGAGCAGGGCAACCAAAGCCCCCGAGGGGATCGAAAGCGAGACCGGATGCAGGGCTGCGGTCGCGCCGAACTCTTTGGAAATATGGTCAATTTCGATTTGCATAGGCTGGCCTTTCACGGGCGATGGGCGGCGGCAAGCTGATCGGCAAAGCGCCATTCCAGCAAGGTTTTCAGGGTAAGGGTCAGCAGCGCCAGCAGGGCCAGAACGGCGGCGAGGCTGAAGGCTGCGACCGAGAGGTATTCGTTATACAGCATCTCAATCGTGATCGGCATGGTGGCGGTCTGGCCGCGTATTTTGCCGGACACCACCGCGACCGCGCCGAATTCTCCCATGGCGCGGGCGTTGCACAAAAGCACGCCATACAGCAGCGCCCAGCGGATGTTGGGCAGGGTGACGGTGAAGAAAATGCGCCAGCCCGATGCGCCAAGGGTGAGGGCGGCTTCTTCCTCGGCGCGGCCCTGTTCGATCATCACCGGGATCAACTCGCGCGCGACGAAGGGGAAGGTCACGAACATTGAGGCGAGGATGATGGACGGCAGCGCGAAGACGATGGGATAGCCTTGCGCGACCATCCAGCCGCCGATGGCGGTATTGGCGCCGAAGGTCAGCACCAGGCAGAGGCCTGCGACGACAGGCGAGACGGAAAACGGCAGGTCGATCAGCGTGATCAGCAGGGCTTTGCCGCGAAAATCGTATTTGGTGATAAGCCATGCCGCGGCGATGCCGAACACGGCGTTCAGCGGCACGGCGACGGCGGCCACGATCAGGGTGAGTTTGATCGCCGAAGTAGCCTCGGGGTTGGCGAGGGATGTGACGGCCTCGATTGCGCCTTTCGACAGGGCTTCGGCGAAGACGGCGACGAGGGGGGCGAAGAGCAGGAATGCCAGGAATAGCACGACAACCGCGATCAGCGCGTAGCGGAAACCGGGGGATTCGGTGGTGACGGGGCGGTGCGTTGGGGGGCGGTGCGCAGGGCGGCTGTGGGTGATCGGGGCGTCAGACATAGCCAATCCTCCGGCGGCTGAAGACTTGGATGGCGTTGATCAGCAAGAGCATTGCGAAGGAAATCAACAGCATGGCGATGCCGATGGCGGTGGCGCCGACGTAGTTGAACTCCTCTAGCTTGATGACGATCAGCAAGGGGGCGATTTCGGTTTTCAGGGGGATGTTGCCTGCGATGAAGATGACCGAGCCGTATTCGCCAACCGCGCGGGCGAGCGACAGCGCGAAACCTGTCATCGCGGCGGGGGCCAGCATCGGCAAGACCACGCGGCGCAATGTGTAGGCGCGGGTGGCGCCAAGGGTGGCGGAGGCCTCTTCGACTTCGCGCTCGATTTCCGCGACCACGGGTTGCACGGTGCGGGTGACAAAGGGCAGGCCCACGAAAATCAGCGCGATCAGGATGCCCGATTGGGTGTAGGCGATCTTGAAGCCAAGGTCGCGGGCGATGGCACCAAACGCGCCGTTCGGGGCGTAAAGGGCGGTTAGCGCGATGCCCGCGACGGCGGTGGGCAGCGCGAAGGGCAGGTCAACGGCGGCGTCCAAAAAGCGGCGACCGGGGAAGCGGTAGCGCACCAAGACCCACGCGAGGGCCACGCCGAACACCAGGTTGATCAGCGCAGCGATGAGGGAGAGGCGGAACGACAGGTAAAGCGCGCCCCAGATGCGGGGGGTGTTCACCTCGGCCCACAGGCTTGGCAAACCAGCGGTGGCGCCCTTCAGAAGAAGGGCGCCGATGGGCAACAGGACGACAAGCGACAGCAGGGTGAGGGTGATCCCGGCACTGAGTGCCATGCCGGGAAGCGGGGAGCGGTTGATCAGGGGGCTGCGCATCGGGTCACTTCGCGGTGTAGATCTGGTCGAAGGTGCCGCCATCAGCGAAGTGGGTTTTCTGCGCCTCGGCCCAGCCGCCGAAGTGGGAGATGTCAACCAGTTCCAGTTTCGGGAAGCGGGCAACGTCTGCCGGATCGGCCTTTGAGGTATCCCAGCCACGGTAAAAGTCTTTGAAGATAATGGCTTGGGCTTCGGGGGTGTAGAGGAAGTTCAGATAAGCCTCGGCCAGTTTGCGTTGATCATCGTTGTGGATGTTGGCTTCGACAAGGGCGACGGGCGGCTCGGCGAGGATGGAAATTGAGGGGACGACGATATCGAATTGATCGTCGCCGAGTTCCTTTTCGGCAAGGTAGGCCTCATTCTCCCAAGCCAGCAGCACATCGCCGATACCGCGCTGGGCGAAGGTGGTGGTGGCATCGCGCGCGCCCTTGTCCAGCACCGGCACATGTTCCAGCAGGGTTTTGACATAGGCTTGCGGGTCTTGGCCGTTCTTTTCGGCCCAAGCCCAAGCGGCAAGGTAGTTCCAACGCGCGCCGCCAGAGGTTTTCGGGTTGGGCGTGATCACTTCGACGCCGTCTTTCACCAGATCGCCCCAATCCTTGATGCCCTTCGGGTTGCCCTCGCGCACCAGAAACACGATGGTCGAGGTGTAGGGCGAGGAGTTGTGCGGCAGTTTGGATTGCCAATCGGCGGGCAGTTTGCCTTCCTTGGCGATCTTGTCGATGTCGGCGGCAAGCGCGAGGGTGACGACTTGGGCATCAAGGCCCTCGATCACCGCGCGGGCTTGGGCACCAGAGCCGCCGTGGCTCGCCTCAATCGTGGGCGCGGGGTTGCCTGCGGCGGTGTAGCTTTCGATGAAAGCGGCGTTGAGGTCTTTGTAAAGCTCGCGCGTCGGGTCGTAGCTGACGTTCAGCAGGGTTTCGGCGCGCAAGTCTTGGGCGGCAAAAAAGCTGAGATACAGCGCCGACAGGGTGATCAGCGCGGCTTTGCCGAACCATTTTTCACGCACTGGGAAGCCGGTGAATTCGCGGTCTCCGGTGGTGATGGTGACGCGGCCATCGGGGTGGCGCTGGGTGACGGTGCCTTGGGCTGTGATGTTGCCGGCGATGGTGACGGTGGTCAGCATGGGTTTCTCCTGCGGGATGGCTTGGCGCTTGGCCGGAAAGGGAAGGGCGGGGATGAGGCCGAGGATTGGCGTTGTCATCGCGCAAAGGCGTCCAAGGGCTCGATGCGGGCTTCCCACAGGCGGGCGTCGCGGCCATCGAGCAATTCTTGCACCGCTGCTTGCGGATCGCGGGTGAAACGGACCAACGGGCTGCCCGAGACGCGGTGGGCGCGGCCGGTGCGGCGGTCGATCAACGAGACTTGGTAGGCGCAGGACATCGGCGCCGCGTTGCGGAAAGCTGATTGGGGTGCTGCGAACATTTTGGTCTCCTTTGGGATCGAGTGTGTCGATGCACTAATAACGACAGAGTTGATCGTGTTTGGCAACGGAAAAATAACGCTCTTTTTTGTCGTGATTATAGAAGGATTTTCTCTTGCGTGTGTTTTCAATGGGTTACGGGTGATTTTCGGGCGGAAGTCAGGATTTAATCTTGTTAAAACAAGGGATTGGATCGGATTTGAAAAATATCACGATAAAGATGATAGACATTTAGAATTTTTGCCTCATCCTGAAGGCAGAACCAGAAGGGGAGCCGCCATGGCCGAACTTGATCAGATTGATCGCAAGATTGTCGCCGCGCTGATGCGCGATGCGACGCTGCCGGTGGCGCAGATCGCCGACCGGGTGGGGCTGTCGCAGACGCCGTGCTGGAAGCGGATTCAGCGGCTGGAGGCGACGGGAATCGTCACCGGACGGGTGGCGATGGTCGATCCGGCGCGGCTGGGATTCGGGCTGACGGTGTTTGTCGAGGTGGAAGCCGTGGATCATTCCGCCGAATGGCGTGCGGCGTTTATAGCGGCCACCGAGGCTATTCCTGAGATTATGGAAGTGTATCGCATGGCGGGGGAAATGGATTACCTGCTGCGGATCTCGGTGGGTGATACCGGCGATTTTGATACGCTTTACAAGCGGTTGACCGATGCGGTGGCGATCAAGAACTTCACCTCGCATTTCGTGATGGAGCGGATGAAGTATGGCACGGCCTATCCGGTCGATACGCAGCGGCGTTAGCGCAGGTGTTTGCGCAGGAAATCCTCGGCCAAGGCGATGCCTGCGGGGGTGATGGCGTGGCCGACGCCGGGCAGCAGGTGCAGGGTGGTTTTGACGCCTGCATTCGACAAGGCGGCCTCGGCATGGGTGGCCTCGGTTGTGGGCATCACCGGGTCGGTGGTGCCGTGGACCAGCAAAACGGGGGTGTGCAGGGCCGGGGTCAGCGGCGTCGGGCTGGCGAGGCGCATCGAGAATGCCGCGACCGCACCGACCGGCCAGCGGCCCGAGGCGACGGCGTCCAGCGCCATGATCGCGCCTTGCGAGAAGCCCAGCAGGGCGACGTCATGCAGGCGGTTTTGCAGGCCGTGGGCGGTGATGATTGCGGTCAGGATGGCGTCAAAATCGGCGCGGGCCTCGGCCACGCGGGTGGGGCGGTTGGCGGCGGTGACGCCGTTGATGGAAAACCACTGCCGCCCCGGCCCGCCGAAATCATAGGGCTGCGGCGCGTCGGGGCTTTCGACCTCAACCCCGAGGCTTTGCGCGATCTGCGCGCCAATCGGGGCAAGGTCGGCACCGTTGCTGCCGACACCGTGCAGCGTTATCAGCAGCTTGCGGGTCATTTATCCCAATCCAGTGCTGGGCCCACGGGCACAAGGCCGACAGGGTTCAGGGTTTTGATCGAGTAATAGCCGCGTTTGATATGGTCGATGCTGACCGTCTCACGCACGCCGGGAATCGCCAGAACGCGCAGCATGTAGGCTTGCAAATGCGGGTAGTCGGCGATGCGTTTCAGGTTGGTTTTGAACAGGCCATGGTAGGCTGCATCAAAGCGGATCAGGGTGACAAAGGCGCGGATGTCGGTTTCGGTCAGCGCGGCCCCGTGCAGATAGGGGCGGTTGTCCGAGAGGCGGGATTCGAGGCTGTCGAGGCAGGCGAACACATCGGCGAAGGCCTGCTCGTAGGCGGCTTGGGTGGTGGCAAAGCCCGCGCGATAGACGCCGTTGTTCAGGGCGGGATAGATCGCGTCGTTCAGCGCGTCGATCTCGGCGCGCAGGGCGAGGGGGTAAAGATCGGGGCCAGAGGCGAGCGTGCCGAAGCCAGAATTCAGCATCCGCAGGATGTCGGCGGATTCGTTGTTGACCAGTGTGTTGGTGTGTTTGTCCCACAGAACCGGCACGGTGGCGCGGCCCGAGACATGCGGGTCTGCGCGGGTGTAGATTTCGTGCATGTAGGTGGCACCGTGCAGGTGATCGGGCGTGCTGCCGGGGTAGGTGCCAAAGCGCCAGCCCTGATCGGTCAGCGCGGGTTCAACCACCGAGACGGTGATCGCAGCCTCTAACCCCTTGAGTTTGCGCGCAATCAGCGTGCGCGAGGCCCATGGGCAAATCAGCGCGACGTAAAGGTGATAGCGCCCGGCCTCGGCCTTGAAGCCGGATGCGCCGTCGGGGGTGATCCAGTTGCGGAAGCTGGATTGCTGGCGCACAAAGCCGCCTTGCGCATCTTTTGCCTGCACTGGCTGCCAGTTTTCCTGCCATTTGCCATCGACCAGCATCTACGCGGCCTTCGGGGAAAGCGTGATCGGGGTGCCCCAAGGATCGGTCAGGGCGGCGGGCAGTTTGGCGCGCAGGGCGGCAAGGGGGCTTGGGTCCACCTTAATCTCCAGATCGGCAAGCCCGGTTGAGGGGAAGGTGCGCGGGCCAGCGCCACGGCTGTTCCAGGTGTTGGTGGCCAGATGGTGGTGATATCCGCCCGCGCCGTAGAAGGCGGCTCCGGGGTAGTGGGTGGTGATCTCAAAGCCCAAAGCGCCGTTGTAGAACGCCTCGGCCTCTGGCACCGCACCGGTTTGCAGATGAACGTGGCCAATCACCGTGCCCGCAGGCGCTTGGGTGAACGGGCCCTTGGCGGAGGCTGCAAGGTTGTTCAGATCCAGCGCATTGGTCGCCATTTGAATCTGGCCGTTCTGGTGCTTCCATGCCATGCGCGGGCGGTCGATATAGACCTCTATGCCGTTGCCTTCGGGGTCTGACAGATAAATCGCCTCGGAGACTAGGTGGTCGGAGGCGCCTTCCAACGGCAGGCGGGTTTGCGAGGCGTGCAGCAGCCACGCGCCCAGATCGGCGCGGCTCGGCAGCAGGAAGGCGGTGTGAAACAGGCCAGCCTCTTTCGGGCTGCGCCGCCGCGCGGCCTTGTCGGCGCGCAACTCCAGCAGGGTGGTGTTGCCGACGCCAAGGCGCAGGGTTTCGCCATCATTGCCAAGTTCGGCGAGGCCAAGGGCTTGTTTATAAAAGGAACCGACACGCCCGATGTCATTCACCGTCAAGGCGACGCGGCCGATTTCCATGGGGGCTGATGCAGTGGACATGTCGATGCTCCGATGTTCAGGTTAGTTCAGTTTGCGGCCAAGGGCGGCTGCGCCATCACCCAGCAGGGCCTGCACCACAAGGGCGACGATCCAGAATGCGGGGTATTCCCATCCGCCGTTTTCGTTGGAAAACCAGAAGCCAGCGGCAAAATGCACGGTGACGATGGCCCCCAGCAACACGGGAATCAAGGCCAATGCGACGATGCGGGTGCGGTAGCCGGCGATCAGCGCGATGCCGCCCAGCAGCTCAACCGCGATCACCAGATAGGCGAGCGGGCCGGGCAGGCCGATGCTTTGGAAAAAGCCAGCGGTGCCAGCCGGGGTGAAGACGAAAATTTTCAGGCCAGCATGGGCAAGAAACAACGCGCCAAGGCTGACGCGCAGCAGAAGGGCTGCAAGGTCGGGGCGGGCGGCGGTGGAGGGTAGGGCAGTCATTGCGATAATCCTTCGGGGTGGATGGGATGATCGCAACATAACTCTTGCGGATATGATTGATAATTGCGGCACGGGGAAGATCATTGCATCCCAAATGGAAGGGATGGTTCAGGCGGGGGGCGACAGGTGTTGGGCCAGAAAGTCGATCAGCACCCGTATCTTCAGCGCCAGATGCCGCCCCGAGGGGTAAAGCGCAAACACCGTCATCGGCGGCTCTTCAAAGCGGGTCAGCAGGCGCACCAGCCGCCCGTTGGCAAGGCTGTCGGCCAGCACGAAATCGGGCGATGCGGCGATGCCCAACCCCGCCTCGGCGGCAATCATGCAGGCCGAGGCGTTGGAGAAGGTCAGGCGGCCTGCGACGGCAACGCTTTGATTTTGCGCAAAAGTCCACCGGTTTGGGTCGCGGTAATTGGTGTCGATCAGGCAATTGTGCGCGGTCAGGTCTTGCGGGGTTTGCGGCGTGCCATGCGTGGCGAGATAAGCGGGCGCGGCGGCGACGATCAGCTGCGCGTGGCACAGTTTGCGCGCGATCAATGTGGTGTCGCGGGGCTTTCCCACCCGCACCGCCATATCAAAACCTTCATCGACAAGGTTTGCAAGGCGGTCGGAAAACTGCACTTCAAGCGCGATATCGGGGTGGGCCTTGGCGAATTCGGCCAGCAGCGGGGCAAGCCGGATGGTGCCAAAGCTAAGCGGCGCGCTGAGGCGGATCTTGCCGCGCGGCAGCAGGGCGGCGTTGCGGGTTTCGGTATCCAGCGCGTCAAATTCGTCAATCAGGTTGCGCAGGCGCTCAAAATAAACCTGCCCGGCTTCGGTGGCCGAGAGGGCGCGGGTTGTGCGGTGCAACAGCCGCACGCCCAGATCGGATTCAAGCCGCGCCACCAGCTTGGAGGCTTGGCCGGAACTGGTGCCAAGCCGCTGCGCAGCGGCTGCAAAGCTGCCGGTCTCCAGCACAGTCACGAACATGCGTTCGCTTGGCAGCCGATCCATTCGCGCACTTTCACCGGGTAATCGGGCGAAGCATAGCGCGATTACTGCGGCAGGGGAAGCAATGGCGAGAATGGCCGCGGTGCAACAGGTGGCGGGAGAAGATCAGATTATTTCGGAAAAGTGGCAGCCCGTAGGGGAGTCGAACCCCTCTTGCCTGGTTGAAAACCAGATGTCCTAACCGATAGACGAACGGGCCACTGGCGCACCTCCTAAGGGGTTGGCGCGCGGGGTTCAAGAGGGGAAAAGCGCCTTAACCGTCGATTTTTGCGCCCATCAGCGCGATGGCCTGCTCATAAACCTTGGCGGCGTTCCATTCTTTGATCACGGCAAAGTTCGGCTCGCCTTCCTGATAGCCTTTGCCGGGTTGCCAGCCCTTTTGCGCGAGGTAGTTGGCGGTGGTGGCCAACGCATCGGTCATGTTGGTCAGATCAATCCGGCCGTCGCCGTTGCCATCTTGGCCATAGGCCAGCGCATTGCCGGGCAGGAATTGGGTGTGGCCCAACTCGCCATGTTTCGCGCCCACGGATTTCGCGCTGATCGAGCCTTGATCGACCAGCAGCAGCGCGCCGATCAGATGCGGGCGGAAGAAGTCGGTGCGGCGGCAGTCGAAGGTCAGGGTGGCGATGGCGGACACCACGTTGGTGTCACCCATGAAATTGCCAAAGCCGGTTTCCATGCCATGAATCGCCAGCAACACGCCTGCGGGCACGCCATAGCGGGCCTCTAGCCCGGCGTAGAAATCGGGGTTTTTCTTTTTGCGCGCGCGGCCCTGCGAGATGATGGCATCGGCGCCGCGCACGTTCAGGAACTTTTGCAGCGTGTATTTGAAGCTTTTCTGGTTGCGATCCGCCGCGATGGTGGCCTTGGAATAGCTGGCCCCGAGCAGGGCCGCACGCCCGGCTTCGCCCACGCCTTCGGCCTTGGCCTCTTGCGCCATATCGGCTTTCCAGGCGTCAAACCCGGCCGAGGTGTTGCTGCACGGCGCCGCAAGCGCGGGGGCGGCAAGGCCCAGGGAAAGGATCAAAGTGGCGAAGGATTTGTTAAACACGTTGGGCACCCAGCAAGGAATTGTTGCGGGCAGAATAGCCACGCCGCAGGCTTGCGCAAGGGGGCTGACATTAATCAGCGAAAACAGCATGTTGGTGGAAGTGGCAGCCCGTAGGGGAGTCGAACCCCTCTTGCCTGGTTGAAAACCAGATGTCCTAACCGATAGACGAACGGGCCACTGAGGGCGGTGTTTAAGGGCAGAGCTTGCGCTTCGCAAGAGGAAAAATCACGCTTTTGCGGCATCTTCCAAGCGAAATTGCACGCGGGTCTTGCCGCCCCATGTGTTCAGTTCCAGCCGGCCCGCCAGATGAAAGCGCTGGTGCCCCGCGTTTTCCAGCGCTGGGCCAAGATCGGTGTCGAAAGCGCCGAAAGCGATGCCTTCCAGCCGCGCGCCCATGCTGTCGCCAAAGCTGATTTTCAGATGTTTTTCGCCGACGCGCCGGGTGGTGATATTTGTGTCGGCAAAGGCAAAGCGCGGGGCGGGGGCGGATGCGCCGAATGGGCCAGCGGCGTCGATTTGCTCGACAAATCCGGGGGTTGCAGCGGTGGGCATCAAGAGGCTGTCGATGCGCAGGTCTTCGCGCCCGCCTGCGCCCGCGCCCTGTTTGGCCAGAAGTTCTGACAGACGCTCCATCGCGGCATCAAGTTTATCGCGCGCGACGGTCAGGCCTGCGGCCATCTTGTGACCGCCGCCTTTTAACAGCAGGCCTTCGGTGGCAAGCCGGTGGATGGCGGCCCCCAGATCAACCCCGGTGACCGAACGGGCGGAGCCTTTGCCCTCATCGCCATCAAAACCGATCACCACGGCGGGGCGGTGGCTGGCCTCTTTCAGGCGGGCGGCGACGATGCCGACGACGCCGGGGTGCCAGCCGTCGCCTGCGGCCCAGACGAGCGGGCCGTCCATGCCGCGCATTTCGGCTTGCGCCAGCGCCTCTTCGCGCACGCGGGCTTCGATATCGCGGCGCTCGGTGTTCAGAACGTCGAGGCGTTCGGCGAGGGCCGCGGCCTCGGTCGGGCTGTCGGTTGAAAGCAGCCGCGCGCCGAGGTCGGCTTGGCCGATGCGGCCGCCTGCGTTGACGCGGGGGCCAAGCAGGAAGCCAAGCGCATAGGGGGTGGGGGCCTGATCCATGCGGGCGATGTCGGCCAGCGCGCGCAGGCCCGCGCGTTCGCGGCGCGCCATCACCTTGAGCCCCTGGCGCACGAAGGCGCGGTTGACGCCGATCAGGGGCGCGACATCGGCGACGGTGGCGAGGGCGACAAGATCAAGCAGCGCCATCAGATCAGGGCCTTGGGTGCCATCGGCGCGCAGTTGCCGGTTGGCCTCGACCAGCATCAGGAACACCACCGAAGCGGCGCAAAGATGGCCGAGATCGCCGTCTTCATCCTGACGGTTGGGGTTTACCACCGCAAAGGCGGCGGGCAGGGTTTCAGCGCCCAAGTGGTGATCCAGCACCACCACATCGCATTTGGCGGCAGCGATAGGATCAAAGCTGAGCGTGCCGCAATCGACACACAGGATCAGGTCGTGTTTGCTGCCAAGCTCTGCCATGGCGGGGACGTTGGGGCCGTAGCCTTCGTCAATGCGGTCGGGGATATAGAGCGTGGCAGCCGCGCCCATCGCGCGCAGCCAGATGATCAGCAGGGCGGCGGACGAGCCGCCATCGACATCATAATCGGCAAAGATTGCAATGCGTTGACGGGTTTTGACCGCGTGCAGGAAGCGGGCCGCCGCTTTGCCCATATCGCGCAGTTTCAGCGGATCGGGCAAAAGATCGCGCAGTTGCGGCGCAAGGAAGGCGGGGGCGTCTTGGGGCGTGACGCCGCGCGCGACAAGGGTGGCACATAGGGCGAGCGGCAGGCGGGTGATCTGGGCCATCGCCTCGGCCAGACGTTCGGCTTCGTCAGCGGGGCCGATCCAGCGGCGCTGGGTCAGCGAGTGTTCGACGGAGAGGAAGCTGCGCGCTGTCATGGCGTGGGTGTGCCCGACAGCGCGGCCTGGAGCAAGGCGGAATTTGAAAAATTCCGGCACGATTTCCGTATCGGAAATCGGTTGCACCTTTATTTCATTGGGCTTTTATACAGCATCCGGCGCACCGATCCGGTTTTGGAGCGCATCAGGATGGTTTCGGTGGTGATCCAGCCCGGTTCGATCTTGATGCCTTGCAGGATCGAGCCTTGGGTGACGCCGGTGGCGGCGAAGATCACGTCGGCGGTGACCATCTCATCGCGGGTGTAGATGCGGTTCAGGTCGGTGATGCCAGCCTTGAAGGCGCGGGATTTTTCGTCGTCGTTGCGGAACAGCAGTTTGCCGTAGATCTGGCCGCCCATGCATTTCAGCGCCGAGGCCGCCAGCACGCCTTCGGGGGCACCGCCGGAGCCCATATACATGTCGATGCCGGTGATTTCGCTTTCGGCACAATGGATGACGCCCGCCACGTCGCCATCGGTGATTAGGCGGATGGCGGCCCCGGTGGAGCGGACCTCGGCGATCAACGCCTCGTGCCGGGGGCGTTCGAGGATGCAGACGGTGATCTCATCGGCGGCGACACCTTTGGCGCGGGCGAGGGCGCGGACGCGGGCGGCGGGGGGCATGTCGAGGGTTACGGTGTCGGGGGCATAGCCGGGGCCGATGGCGAGTTTTTCCATATAGACGTCGGGCGCGTGCAGCAGGGTGCCGCGCGGGGCCATGGCGATGACGGTCAGCGCGTTCGGCATGTCTTTCGCCGTCAGCGTGGTGCCTTCCAGCGGGTCGAGTGCGATGTCCACGGCGGGGCCGCGGCCGGTGCCGACTTCCTCGCCGATGAACAGCATCGGGGCCTCGTCACGCTCGCCTTCGCCGATCACCACGACGCCCGCGATATCGAGCAAATTCAACTGGTCGCGCATGGCGTTGACGGCGGCCTGATCGGCGGCCTTTTCGTCGCCGCGCCCGATCAGCTTGGCCGAGGCGAGGGCTGCGGCTTCGGACACGCGGGCGAGGCCGAGCGAAAGCAGGCGGTCTTGAAATTCGGTGACGTCGGCCATGGGGTGTCCTTGCGGCGAGAAGAGGAGAGGTTTTCCTTCGTCTAGCCGGGGGCGGGGAAGGCGGCAAGGATGGTCGCGCTAACAGTTTGGCTGCGCTGAGGTAATCTGCCGCGTTGCAGGGTTTTGAGGGCGGCGCTTTCACGCGATGCGGGTGTGACACCGGATTATGTGGCGCTGCCACGCCCGCGCGCGTGGAGACGAATCGCGATCAGACTTCCTCAATCCGCAGCGCAACCGGGGCCCCGACCATCACGCCGGTGCCGACAAAGCGGGTGGTGGCGTGGTCGATATCGGCGCGGGTGGCTTTGTGGGTGACGATCAGCACGGTGGCCTTGTCGCCTTCGTGGTCATACTGGCGCATCTGGTCGATGGAGACGCCGGCATCGCCGAGGCAGGTGGCGATTTTCGCCAAAGCGCCGGGTTTGTCCAGCAGGGTCATGCGCAGGTAATAGCTGGCCGGGGTGGCCGATTGCGCGGCTTGCGGGGTGGCAAGCGTGCTGGCGGGCTGGCCGAAGGTGGGCAGGCGCAGGCCACGGGCAAGGTCGATCACGTCGGACATCACGGCGCTGGCGGTGGGGCCCATGCCCGCGCCGGGACCGCGCAGCACAATCTGGCCGACAGAATCGCCTTCCAGCACCACCATGTTGGTGCCGCCTTGCAACTGGCCGAGCGGGCTGTCGGCGGGCACAAGGCAGGGGGTCATGCGTTGTTCCAAGCCCCGCCCGGTCATCTGCGCCACACCGAGCAGTTTGATGCGGTAGCCCATGTCGGCGGCGAGTTTGATATCGTCGATCGAGATTGCACCGATGCCTTCGAGTTCGACCGCGTCAAAGCTGACTTGGGTGCCGAAAGCGATGGCGGCGAGAAGGGAGAGTTTGTGGCCTGCGTCGATGCCGCCGACATCGAGGTTCGGGTCGGCCTCCAGGTAGCCCAACTGCTGGGCGGCGTCGAAGACTTCGGCATAGCTGAGGCCTTCGTTCTGCATCCGGGTCAGGATGTAGTTGCACGAGCCGTTCATCACGCCCATCACGCGCTTGATCTGATTGCCCGCGAGGCCTTCGGTCAGCGCCTTGATCACCGGGATGCCACCTGCGACGGCGGCTTCAAAGCGGATGACGCGGCCTGCGGATTCGGCAGCAAGGGCGAGGGCTTGGCCGTGGTGGGCCAGCAGCGCCTTGTTGGCAGAAACCACGTCTTTGCCAGCGGCGATGGCGGCTTCGGTGGCCAGTTTGGCGGGGCCTTCGTGGCCGCCCATCACCTCGATGAACACATCAACGTCGTCGCGCTTGGCCAGCGCCACGGGATCGACTTCCCACGCATAGGCCGAGAGATCGGCGTCGCGGTTCTTGGATTTATCGCGGGCCGAGACGGCGGTGATCTGCACGGGGCGTCCGGTGCGTTTGGCGATCAGATCGGCGTGTTGCTGCACGATCTTGACCACGCCAATCCCGACGGTGCCCAGTCCGGCAAGACCAATGCGCAAGGGTTTGGCAGACATTGGTGCAGCGGACATGGGGGACTACTCCGTTTCAGATTGCTTGCGCCGGGTGTTAGCCGATGGCGGGCCGGGGCGCAACGCGGGCGTGCGGTTATCGGGTGCTGTCGAGGGCGCGCAGGGCGGCGGCGCGGGCTTTGAGCGCTGACACCGGGCCGGCCAGCGGATCGACAGGGATCGTCTGATCGGTGCCTGCGATCAGTTGATCGGTTGGCAGCAGGCTGGGAGTCGGCAGATTGGTGCGCGCGCCAGCGTCCACTTCGGGAAACTGGGCACAGGCCGACAGGGTAAGGATCAGAGCAAGGGCGCGCGTCATGTCTGGGAGCATATCCTGCGCAACGGGCGGGGGCAATGCGCAGGGTGGGTGCTGGCGGTCTGCAAAAACACCAAGCCGCCCCGGGCTTGACCCGGGGCCTTTGGTCGATGCGGTGAGGCCCCGGATCAAGTCCGGGGCGGCGCAGGGATACAGGGATTTAATGCGCGGGTTTTATGAAGGTGCCGTTGCGCAACTCGGTCATCGCTTGCTGCAACTCGGCCTTGGTGTTCATCACGATGGGGCCGTGCCATGCCACGGGTTCCTGGATCGGCGCGCCCGACACCAGCAGAAAGCGGATGCCGTTTGGCCCGGCCTGCACGGTGATCTCATCGCCCTTGCCGAACTCGATCAGGGTGCGATTGCCGGACAGGTCGCGGATATTGAGTTCCTCACCCTTATATTCCTTTTCCAGCAACACGCCGCGCGGACGGGAACTGTCGGCAAACTTGCCAGCGCCTTCAAAGACATAAGCGAAGGCATGGCGGCGGGTGTCGATCCGAAACGTCTTTTTCTTTTCCGGCGGCACATAGACATCCAGATATTGCGGATCGGCGGCGATGCCATCGACGGGGCCGGTTTTGCCCCAGAAACTGCCGACGATCACCTTCACGATGCTGCCGTCGTCATCCATGATTTCGGGGATGTCGTTTGATTTGACATCCTGATAGCGCGGCGGCGTCATTTTCTGCGCTTTCGGCAGATTGGCCCAAAGCTGGAAGCCGTGCATCTGGCCCTTGGCGTTGCCCTTTGGCATTTCTTGGTGAAGGATGCCTGACCCTGCGGTCATCCATTGCACATCGCCGCCCTTCAGCGTGCCGCGATTGCCAAGGCTGTCGCCATGTTCGACCGCGCCCGCCAGCACATAGGTGATGGTCTCGATCCCACGGTGCGGGTGCCACGGGAAGCCCGCCATATAGTCGCGCGGGGTTTCGCCACGGAAATCGTCGAACAGCAGGAAGGGATCGAACTGGGTCGGGTCGCCAAAGCCGAAAGCGCGGTGCAGATGCACGCCTGCGCCTTCGATATGCGGTTGGGCGGTGGATTGGTTCAGAACGGGGCGGAGAGACATGAGGTTGCTCCTGTGATTGCGTTGGAGCACATGTAGGACGCGTGCATCCATGCGACAATGCGTGAATGCACAGGGGTGTTGTGCGGATTTACGCAGGTCGGCCCGCCTGATCGTGTTTTGCGATCAGGAGCAGGTCACCCCCGTCATGCACAGTTTCGGAACGAAGCGCGGCCGCGTCACCACGAACTGTTTCATGATCTCGTCATTCATCCCGACATCAAAAGCCGGATGATAGCTGACCTCGGTTTCCACGATGATCACGCGGTCGCCGTCTGCCATCGCCGGGATGCGGTAGGCGTAGTTGGCGATGGTGCCAGTGGTCAGCGGCAGCATCGCGCCATCGGGAGAGCGCGACCAATCGACCTCGAAGCGGGAGTTGGCGTTCGACCACGTGACCGAGGTTACGCGGATTTTCACGGTCTGGTCGCCGTCGATCAGATACCGCATCAGATCGCGCATCCCGGTGACGTAGTTGGTGGGCAGCGTCACCATCTCACGCGAGATCATGTCGGAAATGGTATAGGCGGCCTTTTGCGCGGTGTTGACCGAGCGGAAGGCATCCCAATAGACGAACAGCGCCAGATACGACCACAGCATGAACGGCAGCACGATGATGGCCTCGGCCATCAGCACGCCGCTTTCGTCACGGCCAAAACGGCGCAGCAGGTTGCGAAGCGATTTCATCATGTGTCCCTTAACTCGGTTCGGTCACAAAGGCCGACGTCGCAATCACGCCGTAGCCGCCGTTGCCGTCTTTTGGCAAACCAAGGCCGATGCCCGTGGTGGGGAACAGCGCATCCTGCACGACACAGACGCGCACCAGCATGATATCATTCTGTTGGCCGATTTGCAGCGAAGTTACTGGTTGGATGTCTTCAGAGCGGTCGATGCAGGCGACACCCGTTGTCGGCAGCGCCCAGGTCGAGGTGCTGATGCGGGTCATCTCGATTGTGATGTTGGCTTGGCAATCTTTGAAGATCACCGTGCGCTTGCAGATTTCCTTTTTCAGCAGGGCAGCGTCGGGCAGGGTGTAATGGCCCAAACGCAACTCGCGCATGGTCATGTCCACCGATTGCTCGAGCATGATCGAGCGGATCATCAGCAGCCCGCTTTCAAACGAGGCCATGAAGATGGTGATCAACAGCGGCACCGCAAGGACAAATTCCATCGCAGCGGTGCCGTCCTCGCGCCGGAGTGCACGCAGAAGGCGCTTGATGGGGCGGATCATTGGGTCAACCTCAGTTGGCTGATGTTACTGGCGATGGCGCGGAAGGCTGTGCGGATTTGCAGGCCCGAGGCGTTGAAGTAATGCGCAGCCGAGGTCGAGCAGTTGCGGATCTGGGTCTGGCCGTTGGTCGGGGCCTCGAACGCGATGCCATAGACGATCACACCTTGGCCTTTGGCCAGCGCGCAAATCTGTTGCAACTGGTTGTCCATCGAGGTGGTCGCGGTCTGGCTGCGGAAAGCGGCCATGCGGTTGGTGTATTCGGTGTTGCGCGCGGTTGTGGTGCTGCCCAGACCGCGGGCGTAGAACTGCCACGCGACGTAGCTGAGGCGCATCGCGCTCCAGACTTCCGGCCATTTTTGCTGGGTGTAGGCGCCGTTGTTGGTTGAGTTGGTCCAAGGTGTCGCCTGGAACCTGCTGAGGTGGGGCACCCAGTATTTGTTGCTGCCCGAAATGCTGGACAGGTAAACCGAGTAGTTGCCGTCGTTGTTGCTTTTGTAAAGGTCGGACCACCCGGTTTTGTAGGCGGTGTTCACCCGCTCTTCGGCGAAATGTTCGCCGTCGGTCATCAGCACGATCACCTTCATCGCTTCGGGATCGGTAAAGCTGTAGGGGCGCCCGGCAAGGTCGGCGGACATTTTGTTGGCGCCGATCAGTTGCGTGTACATTTGCTGCGCAGAAGGGTCCATCAGCGCCAGACCCCATTTCAGCCCGGCGTTGATCGACGTTGCGCCAACCGCGACCAGACCGTTGATCTGGCCTTGCAGGGCGGTGATCGACTCGGATGGCAGGCGGATGATGTTGGTGGCAATCGGCGGGCACCAGACGTTACCGGCGTTGTTGGTGGCGTTGTAGCCGATGGCATAGGTGGTGTCGGTATAGGACACCCAAGCGTTGGTCTGGTTGGTGCCCGAATAGGTGTCGGCATGCGCGGTCATCGACATTGCGGTATTGGTCGGCAGCGCGGTCGCGTTATAGACGCTGCTTGGCATATCGACGCATTGCACGTTCGCCACGGCAGGATCATCGGTCAGTGCCGTGTATTTGCCGCGCAGATCGGGGCCGATGTTGACTTGCCCGTTGAACGGCACAAGGCCGATCGAAATCTTGTGCTCGGCATCGCTGGACAGCACGGTATCGACAAATTCGTTGGCAGCGGTCTTGAGGTTTGCCAGCTTGCTGTTCGACGCCATCGAGCCCGACACGTCCAGCACCAACATGATCTCGACGTTGGTGACGCGCTGTTCGGCCATCGAATGGCCTTTGGCATCCATCTGGTCTTGCCCGATCAGATGCAGGAAATAGGGGTCGGTCGCCGCCGCGGCATCGGCCATCACGTTGCGAAAGTTCATACCTTCGGACACCGTCACGCCTTTGAGATACTTGTCCATACCGGCCTTGGTGAAATAATCGGCCACCACGGTTCTGGGGTTCAGCGTCTGTGTCAGCGAGGCCGAGGCCAGGGTGGCGCGGTCCAGCGTATTTTGCAGCGTGGTGCGGGTTTGTTCGTAGCGCATGAGGTCAACCGCGAGGCCCCCCATCATCACCATCAGCAAAAACAGTGTCAGCGCCAGAATGGTCAGCGATCCATCCTGGCTTTTGCGAAAGCGTTGCAGCGCGGCAAAGCGCCGTTGTGGTCTGCCAGCGCCTTGAAACCCATCGTTCAGCCTGAACATGGACATACCCTAACTCCTGCTCGCGGCGGCCTGTGCGGTGCACAGCGCGGCGAGGCATAGAAACACAGCTTGAAGCGGCATAAGGCGCTAGGGCTTGGGCAAAACTATGGCTTTGGTGTTTCAGATTGTGGGCGGCCTGTGGCGAAATCGGTGATTCCGGTGACAAACGGTGATGTTGTCCTGAATTGTTGCGAAATTCGGCGCAATCACAGGTAGAAAGGCCCAAATCGGCGTTGAAGACCTGCGGCGGGCCTTCGGTTGGCGATCTGGGCGACGAATCAGGTGCGTTGCGTGTCAGGGGCATTGGCTTTGACCGATGCAGGAAAGGATGGCCCCCGACTTTCATCGGGGGCACCGGACTATTGGGTCAGTTTCAGTTGGGTCAGGTTCGAGGCGATGGTGCGGAAGGCGGCCTGAATCTGTGCCCCGTTCTGCGCATCAAAGTAGTGTGCGGGCGACGTGGCGCAGGTTGAAATCTGCGCTTGGCCGTTGGCCGGAGCCTCAAACGCGATGCCATAGACCAGCACGTTGTTTTGCTTGGCCAGACCGCAGCTTTGTTGCAGCGAGGTGTTCATGCCAGCGACCGAGTCGTAGTTCTGCACCATGGCGTTCATCTGGTTGGTGTAGAGCGTGTTACGCTCGGTGTTGGTGCTGCCCAAGGCGCGGGCATAGAATTGCCAGGCGACATAGCTGACCTTCAGATTGGCCCAGACGGTTTCCCAGTTTTGCTGAACGCCGCCGTTATAGGGGGTGGCCGACCAGTTCCCCAGATGCGGCACCCAGTATTTGTTGCCGGCGTGGGTCGGCTGATACACCGAATAATCGCCGCCTGCGCTTTTATAGATCGGCGAAGGCCCGGTCTTGTAGGGGTCGGTGACGCGGTTGTGGGCGACATGCTCACCATCGGTCATCAGCACGATCACCTTCATCGACTCGGGGTCGGCGTATTCGAACGGGCGGCCCGTCAGGTTGGTGCCCATCTGATTTGCCCCGATCAACTCGTTATACATGCCGCGTGCCGACGGATCGAGCAGCGCCAGACCCCATTTCATGCCCAGCGTGATCGACGTGTTGCCGCCTGCGACAAGGCCGTTGATCTGCGATTTCAGCACCGTGGCGTTCTGGCTGGGCAGGCGCACGATGTTTGACGGCTGTTTGGTGCAGAAAGCTGCGGCGTAATTCGGCAGGGCCGATGCCCCGGTGGGCGAGACGGCGGCGTTGGTGAGAGAAGTGCCATAGTAATGGTCAGAATAGGCCATCATCGGCAAATCGACGTTGCGCGGGATGCCGGGGGCTGCGAAAACGGCGGGCGGCAGTTCAAGGCAGTTCACATCGGCAACACCGTGCAGATTGACCGCCTGATATTTGGCGCGCAGCACCGAGCCAAGGTTCACCTGTGCGTTGTAGGGCACGATGCTGATCGAGATGCGGTGGTTGGGGTCATTGGCCAGCATGTTATCGACAAACTCGGCCGCTGCGATCTTGAGGTTGGCGATCTTCGCGCCGCTCATCGAGCCTGACACGTCGAGCACCAGCGAGATTTCGACATTGGTGATCGCCTGCTCGGCACCCGAAGAGCCCACCGCGTCAAACTTGTTGATCCCGATCAGATGCATGAAGAACGGCTTGGTATCGACGCTGCCCTTCGACACAACGCTGCGGGTGTTCAGCGACTGCACCACATCGACGCTTTGAAGATCGCGGCCGAAGCCTGCCTTTTCGACACAGTCATTCACCACCGATTGCGGATCAAGGCGCTGGTCAAGGCTTGCGGCCATCAGGGTGCAGCGATCCAGCGTGTTTTGTAGGGCGGTGCGCGACGACTCGTAGCGGATCAAATCGACGGCAAAGCCGCCCATCATGGCCATCAGCAGGAACAAGACCAAGGCGAAGATGATCAGCGCGCCGTCTTCGTCGCGGTGAAACTGCTGGCTGCGATTAACCAGATTGCGCGTCAGCGCACGGGCGGAGGGGGCAAAAATCACGGTCTGTTCCTTTACAAGCCACGTCGGATGCTGCCCCCGCAAACACATCCTTTGGCCACTTTGCTGCCCAGAAGTTATGGCAAAATTGTGGCAACCTTGGCAAGCCGGGGGCATTGTGGGGCTGGCTGGAAACACTGAGCGCGCGGGTTTGCCACTGTGTCGCATCGCGCGACAGTCCGCTGCCAAAAAGATCGCAGAACGCGCCGCAGTATCGCCCAAATTGGACTATTCCGAATCACTTTCAGTCAAAAGCGGCTCAAATCTGGTTAGAATGTTTGCTGGTTTATTAAGCAAACGGCAGTAGGTGTGAGGGGCGCGGGATGCGCTCTGCCGGGTTGAGAGACGGCATTTTGGGAGGAATGAACATGAGTGTTGCAGGCGAGCCGAGTTTTCGCGAATCCGTGGATATGATGTTTCGGCGGGCGACCGCTTTGATGGACCTTGGCCCAGGTCTTCAGGAAAAGATCCGGGTCTGTAACTCGACCTATACGGTGCGCTTTGGCGTGCGGTTGCGCGGCAAGATTGAGACGTTCACCGGCTACCGCTCGGTGCATTCCGAACATATGGAGCCGGTCAAGGGCGGCATCCGCTATTCGCTGGGCGTCAATCAGGATGAGGTTGAGGCACTGGCGGCACTGATGACTTACAAATGCGCGCTGGTCGAGACGCCGTTTGGCGGATCGAAGGGCGGTTTGTGTATCGACCCGCGCCAATGGGATGAACACGAGCTGGAGCAGATCACCCGCCGCTTCGCCTACGAGCTGATCAAGCGCGATCTGATCAACCCGGCGCAAAACGTGCCCGCCCCGGATATGGGCACCGGTGAGCGTGAGATGGCATGGATCGCCGATCAATACGCCCGGATGAACACCACCGACATCAACGCCAAGGCCTGCGTCACGGGCAAGCCGCCACATGCGGGCGGTATTCAAGGCCGGGTCGAGGCAACCGGGCGCGGTGTGCAATACGCGCTGCGCGAGTTTTTCCGCAACCCGGAAGATGCGGCGATGGCGGGGCTGTCGGGCGATCTGGATGGCAAGCGCGTGGTGGTGCAGGGCTTGGGCAACGTGGGCTATCACGCGGCCAAGTTCCTGTCGGAAGAAGACGGCGCCAAGGTGATTGCCATCATCGAACGCGACGGTGCCTTGATCAACGAGGACGGCTTGGATGTGGAAGACGTGCGCCAGTGGATGAACCGCAACGACGGTTTGCTGGCGGCATACCCTAAGGCCAAGCATGTGGTGAACGGTGCCGCGGTGCTGGAAATGGCCTGCGATATCCTGATCCCGGCGGCTTTGGAGGGCGTGATCAACCTTGGCAACGCCGCACGCATACAAGCGCCGTTGATCATCGAGGCGGCAAATGGCCCGATCACTTACGGCGCCGATGAAATCCTGCGCGGCAAGGGCTGCGTCATCATCCCCGACATGTATGCCAACGCGGGCGGTGTGACGGTGTCGTATTTCGAATGGGTGAAAAACCTCTCGCATATCCGCTTTGGCCGGATGCAGCGCCGCGCCGAGGAAGCCCGCTCGCGGATTTTGGTCGAGGAGTTGGAGCGGTTGTCGAACGACCAGCATCTGGGTTGGCAGCTGACGCCGGATTTCAAGAAGAAATTCCTGCAAGGCTCGGACGAGTTGGCGCTGGTGCGCTCTGGCCTCGATGACACCATGCGCACGGCCTATCAGGCGATGCGCGAAATCTGGCATGGGCGGCCTGAGGTGGGCGATCTGCGCGTGGCGGCCTATATCGTCTCAATCAGCCGGATTGCTGCGACCTACAAGTCGAAGGGGCTGTGATCGGCTTCATCTTGGTCTAATTACTCCCGCCGGAGGCATCCGCGATTGGCGGCAGAAGCCTCCGGCGGGGATATTTAAGAACAGATGAAACGCGAAACTGTGGCGCAGGCTTGCGACACCATTTGTCGCGGATGGCACAGTTATTCGGGCTTGCCTGTTGAATAACCCCTGCAAAGCGGGTTCACTGGCCCGCATGCAGTCAAGGAGCCACCCATGCGTTATTCCGGGTTAAAGGTGATCACCGAGGGCTTGTTCGGCAACAAGGGCTGGAAGCCCGCGTGGCGCGATGCGGCCCCCAAGGCCGAATATGATGCGATCATCATCGGCGGCGGCGGGCATGGGCTTTCGACGGCCTATTATCTCGCGAAAAACCACGGGATGACCAATATCGCGGTGTTGGAGAAGGGCTATCTGGGCAGCGGCAATATCGGGCGCAACACCACGATTGTGCGGGCGAATTACTACATGCCGGGGAACTCGGAGTTTTACAGCCATTCCCTGAAGCTGTGGGAAGGGCTTGAGGCCGAGCTGAACTATAACGTTATGCACAGCCAGCGCGGCCAGTTGATCTTGGCCCATTCCGATGGCCAGCGCGACACGCTGGCGCGGCGCGGCAATGCGATGATCAATCAGGGCGATGATGCGGAACTTTGGACGCTGGATCAGGTCAAGGAATTCGCGCCCTATCTGGATTACGCGCAGACCCGTTTCCCGATTTATGGCGGTTTGATGCACAAACGCGGAGGCACCGCGCGGCATGATGCGGTGGCTTGGGGCTATGCGCGCGGTGCGGATCAGCGCGGCGTTGATCTGATCCAGAACTGCGAAGTCACCGGAATTGATATCGAAAACGGCGTCGTCAAAGGCGTGCAGACCACGCGCGGTGCGATCCGCGCCAAGAAGGTTGGCATGGTGGTGGCAGGGCGCTCGTCTCAGGTGGCGGCGATGGCGGGGATGCGGTTGCCGATTGAAAGCCATGTGTTGCAGGCCTTTGTGACCGAAGGGCTGAAGCCGGTGATCGACTCGATTATTTCCTTTGGCATGGGGCATTTCTATATCAGCCAATCCGACAAGGGCGGTCTGGTGTTCGGCGGCGACCTCGATTTCTACGCAAGCTATGCGGCACGGGGCAACCTGCCGATGGTGGAACACGTGATGGAAGCCGCGATGACTTTGATGCCGATGATTGGGCGCGCCAAGGTGCTGCGGTCTTGGGGCGGGATCATGGATATGTCGGTCGATGGCTCGCCCATCATCGACAAGACCCATATCGACGGGCTGTTCGTTGATGCCGGTTGGAACTATGGCGGTTTCAAAGCCGTGCCTGCGTCGGGGTGGTGCATGGCGCATCTGATGGCCACCGGCGAGTCCCACGAAGTTGCCCGCCGCTTCCGCCTTGACCGCTTCCGCACCGGTCATGTGATGGACGAAGAAGGCACCGGCAGCCAACATAACCTGCATTAAGGGAGTAGAGACATGCGCATACCTTGCCCCCTGTGCGGCAGCCGTGATCGGCGTGAGTTTTATTACTATGGCTCGGAAGATTATCTGAAGCGGCCCTCGGATCAGGGCAGCATAGATGATCTGGATAACCATTTGTTCCTGCGTGACAATCCGGCGGGGGTGACGCGGGATGTCTGGTATCACGAGGCTGGTTGTGGGGTCTGGATGGTGGTCACACGCAGCACGGTGACGCATGAGGTTCTGGGATCGGAACCCGTTGCCAAGCAGAAGGAAGCCTGAGATGCGGATTGCAGGCAAAGGGCTGGTGGATCGCAGCAAGCCGGTGAATTTCAAGTTTGACGGCAAGACCTATCAGGGCTTCAAGGGCGATACGGTGGCCTCGGCGCTGCTGGCGAATGGCGTGCGTCTGGTGGGGCGCAGTTTCAAATATCACCGCCCGCGTGGGGTTCTGACAGCGGGTTCGGAAGAACCCAACGCGATGATCGAGGTGATCGGGGCCGCCAACCAGACGCCGAACGTCCGCGCCACCATGCAAGAGATTTTCGAGGGGCTGAACGCCCGCAGCCAGAACCGCTGGCCAAGTCTGCGGTTCGATGTGATGGCGGTGAACGACATGATCTCGCCGTTCCTGTCGGCGGGGTTTTACTACAAAACCTTCATGTGGCCGCGCGCGTTTTGGGAGGCGATTTACGAGCCGATCATTCGCCGTGCGGCGGGGCTTGGCAGTCTGTCGGGCAAGCATGACGAAGGCCATTATGAGAAAGCCTTTGCGTTTTGCGATCTGCTGGTGATCGGCGCGGGGCCTGCGGGTCTGATGGCTGCGTTGGAGGCAGGGCGGGCCGGGGCGGATGTGATCTTGTGCGAGGAAGATCGCCTGTTGGGCGGTCGCTTGCTGTCGGATGATCTGATGCTTGATGGCAAGCCCGCCGCGGAATGGCTGGCGGCGGTGGAGGCCGAGTTGAAGGCGCTGCCGAACGTGCGGATCATGCCGCGCACCACGGTGACGGGGGCCTATGACAGCGGCCAGTTCTCGGCGCTTGAACGGGTGGGCCTGCACAAAGGCCCGCGCCCGGATCTGCCGCGTGAGTGTTTCTGGCGGATTACGGCTGCAAAAACCGTGCTGGCGGCGGGGGCGCTGGAACGCTCGATCGCCTTCCCGATGAACGACCGGCCGGGGATCATGCTGGCGAGCGCCGTGCAGACGTACCTTCACAAGTTCGGCGTGGTGCCGGGCAAGCGCGTGACGGTTTTTGCCAACAACGACGGCGCGCGCAACGTGGCGCGGCAGTTGATCGCGGCGGGCGTGACGGTGGCGGCGATTTTGGACAGCCGCGCCGATGCCAGTGCTGTGGAAGATTGCCCGGTGTATCTGGGCGCGCAGGTGACCGATACCAAGGGCCGCCACGGCTTGCGGATGATCTCAGGCACCCATGTCGGCGGCGAGTTTGCGCTGGAAACCGACCTTTTGGCGGTATCGGGCGGCTGGAACCCGACGCTGCACATCACCTGCCATCTGAACGGGCGACCCCGGTGGGAGGCGTCTTTGGCGGCCTTCGTGCCCTTGGCCGATGCGGTGCCGCATTTGCAGGCGGCGGGTGCCTGCAATGGCGTGTTTGACACTTTGGGTTGCCTGAGCGAGGGCCAGGCCGCTGCTCAGGCCGCCTTGCGCGCGCTGAATATGGCGGCGGCGGATGCGGCTTTGCCCAAGGCCGAAGGCTTGCCCTATGTGATCGCGCCGTTGTGGCAAGTGGCGGGCGCGGGGCGGGCTTGGCTTGATTTTGCCAATGATGTGACCACCAAGGATGTGAAGCTGGCAGCCCAAGAGGGCTATAAATCCGTCGAGCATATGAAGCGTTACACCACGCAAGGCATGGCGCCGGATCAGGGCAAGAACTCGAATGTGGGCGCTTTGGCGGTGCTGGCCGATACCACCGGGCGGGGGATACCCGAGACGGGAACGACGACGTTCCGGCCACCGTTCATTCCCACGTCGATTGCTGCGATGGGGGCGGGAGGCCGGGGTGCTGGCTTTGCGCCGCAGCGCTTCCTGACCTCGGATCAGGCCAGCCGCGACCGGGGCGCGCCGATGATCGAGGCGGGGTTGTGGTATCGCCCCAGCTATTTCCCGAAGCCGGGGGAGACGACGTGGCTCGAGTCGTGCAACCGTGAAATCGGCTATGTCCGGGGCGCGGTGGGGGTCTGCGATGTGTCCACCCTTGGCAAGATCGACATTCAGGGCCGCGACGCCGCGCGGTTCCTCGATCTGGTTTATACCAGCATGTTCAGCACCTTGGCGGTCGGTCGGGTGCGCTATGGCCTGATGCTGCGGGCGGATGGCTATGTGCTGGACGATGGCACCACGGCGCGGTTGGGTGAAAACCACTATCTGATGACCACCACCACGGCGGCGGCGGGCTTGGTGATGCGGCACTTAGATTTCGTGCATCAAAGCGAATGTGCCGATTGGGATGTGCGGTTTATCTCTGTCACTGAAAGCTGGGCGCAGTTTGCCGTGGCGGGGCCAAAGGCGCGCGCGCTGCTGAACGGTTATCTCGATCAGCCGCTGGGCGATTTTCCGTTCATGGCGGCCGGCAATGTCTCGGTCGGAGGTGTTTCGGCGCGGCTGTTCCGCATCAGCTTTTCGGGCGAGGAAGGCTATGAGATTGCGGTGCCGACGCGCTATGGCGAGGCCTTGTTCCGTGACCTTGTGGCGCGGGCCGAAACCATGGGCGGCGGGCCTTACGGGATGGAAGCGCTGAATGTGCTGCGGATTGAGAAGGGCCTGATCACCCATGCCGAAATTCACGGACGGGTGACGGCGTTTGATATCGGCGCGCAGAAGATGATCTCGACCAAGAAAGACTGCATCGGCAAGCTGGCGGCGACCCGTCCGGGCCTGCTGGGGCCAGAGCGTGAGCAGATGGTGGGGCTAAAGCCGTTGGCCGCCGAAAAGATCACCTCGGGCGCGCATTTGTTCGTGCCGGGGGCCGATCTGACGCGGGTTAATAGTCAGGGCTATCTGACCTCGGTCGGCTATTCGCCGATGTTTGACCGTGATCTGGCCTTGGGCTTTCTGGTGAACGGTCGCGCCCGGCATGGCGAGACGGTGCGGGTGGTGGACCGTTTGCGTGGCATCGACGTGCTGGCCGAGGTTTGCGATCCGGTGTTCCACGACAAGGATGGGGAGAAGTTGCGTGGCTGAACTGATCGCAAAAACCGCCCTTGCGGGGAAGAAACTGGTCGTGGCGGGCACCACTTTGGCCGAGGTGGATCATGGCGCTGTCACCTCGATCGCGCCCTTTCCGGGGCAGACCGGGGCTGTCAGCGCGGCCTTGGGCTTTGACTTTCCGGCGGTGAACAGCTTTGCTGAGCACGGCGCTGCAATGATCGTGTGGTCGGGGCGCGAGCAGGCGTTTCTGATCGGCGCAGAATGTCCCGATCTGTCGGGGCTTGCGGCGGTGACAGATCAGTCGGGCGGCTGGGTCAGCCTGTCGTTGCAGGGGCCTTTGGCGGTGGACGCGTTGGCGCGCTATGTGCCGATGGATTTGCGGCTGAGCGCGTTTCCGGTGGGGCAGGCGGCGCGGACGCCGCTTTATCATATGTCGATGGTGCTGGTGCGGTTGGCCGAGGACAGCTTCCGGCTGATGCTGTTCCGCTCGATGGCGCAGACGGCGTGGCATGAGATCGAGGTGGCGCTGAAAACCCTCGCGGCGCGGGCGGCCTGATGCTTTCGGCGCAGGATTTGGCCGGGCTGACGGCGTTCCGGCAAGACCTGCACCGCTACCCCGAGGTTTCGCGGGCCGAGGCAGCGACAGCGGGGCGGATCGTGCAAGCCTTGGCGGCACTTCACCCCGATCAGGTGGTGACGGGTTTTGGCGGGCATGGCGTGGCTGCGGTGTTCAATGGCGGCGCGGATGGCCCGACGGTGATGTTCCGCGCCGAGTTGGATGCGCTGCCGATTGAGGAGTTATCCGAGGCCGCCCATCGCTCCACCATTGCCGGCAAGGGGCATCTGTGTGGGCATGACGGGCATATGACGCTGCTCATGGGCCTTGGCCAGTTGATCGCGCGGGCGCGGCCTGCGCGCGGGCGGGTGGTGCTGATGTTTCAGCCTGCCGAGGAGGATGGATCAGGCGCGGCTGCGGTGGTGGCCGATCCGCGCTTTGCAAGCCTGCGGCCCGATTGGGCGTTTGCGATCCACAACATGCCGGGGCTGCCGCTGGGCCATTCCAGCCTGAAGGCGGGGGCGGTGAACTGTGCGAGCCAAGGGTTGAAGATCATCCTGAGCGGCAAGACCGCCCATGCCTCGTTGCCCGAAACCGGGCTGTCGCCTGCGCTGGCGCTGGCGCGGTTGATCCCGGCGATTGCGGGCTTGGGGCAGGGCGGGGCGCTGGGGGCGGGCTATCGGCTGGTTACGATCACCCATGCAAGGCTGGGCGAGGCGGCCTTCGGGATTGCCCCCGGCGCGGCGGAGGTGTGGGCCACCTTGCGCACCATGGCGGACGATCAGATGGCGGCGCTGCGGGCGGCGGCGATGGATATAGCGCGGGCCGAGGCTGCGGCGCAGGGTTTGGGGATTCGGTTCGAGCATCACGATGATTTCGCGGCTTCGGTCAATGATGCGCAGGCGGTGGGGGTGTTGGGGCGGGCGCTGGCGACGCTGGCGATGCCCTTTGATGAGGGTGATTTGCCGATGCGGGCGTCTGAGGATTTCGGGCGGTTCGGGCAGGCGGGCACGCGGTCGGCGATGCTGTTTCTGGGCGCGGGGGAGGGGCATCCGGCCCTGCATAACCCGGACTATGATTTTCCCGATGCGCTGATCGGGCCGGGGGTGGCGGTTTTCCATCAGGTGATGCGCAATTTGTTGGGCTGAGGGCTGGTCCCGCGTTGGGACCAAAAATCAGCCCATATAGATCAAGCGGTTGCGGGATGGCGGTTAGACTTTGTTAACCTTGCTGCCAGCGCAGGCGCTTGCCTCTGGCGTCGGAAGCCTCCGGCGGGGATATTTGAGAACGGATGAAATGCCTGTCGCGCGCCACTGGACAGCGGGGGTGGGTGGGCTGATATAACGGGGCATGAGTCTGCCTCCCGGTTTCCTTGACGAACTGCGCACCCGCGTCTCGCTGTCCTCGGTTGTGGGCAGGAAAGTCACGTGGGATCTGCGCAAATCCAACCAGGGCAAGGGCGACATGTGGGCGCCGTGCCCGTTCCATCAGGAAAAATCGGCCAGCTTCCATGTCGATGACCGCAAGGGGTTTTACTATTGCTTTGGCTGCCATGCCAAAGGCGATGCGCTGACGTTTATCAAGGAAACCGACAACCTTGGCTTCATGGAAGCGGTCGAGGTTTTGGCGCGCGAAGCCGGGATGCCGATGCCTGCGCGTGACCCACGTGCGGCACAGGTGGCGGATCGGCGCAGCCAGTTGGCCGAGGTGATGGAAGAGGCGGTGAAGTGGTTTCGGCTGCAACTGCGCACCTCGGCGGCATCCGATGCGCGGGCCTATCTGGCCAAGCGCGGGCTTTCGGTTGAGGCGCAGGAGCGGTGGGAGATCGGCTTTGCGCCGGATGCGCGGCAGGGGCTGTATCAGGCGCTGCGGCAAAAGGGCGTGGCGGATGATCTGATCGTGGCATCGGGTGTTTGCGCAAAGCCTGATGATGGCGGCGCGCCTTATGACCGCTTTCGCGGGCGGATTATTTTTCCGATCCGCGATGGGCGGGGTAGGGCGATTTCGCTGGGTGGGCGGGCGATGGACCCAAACGCGCGGGCGAAATATCTGAACGGGCCAGAGACGGAGTTGTTCGACAAGGGCCGCAATCTGTTCAACCATGCGCCGGCGCGTGAGGCTTCTGGCAAGGGTGCGGCACTGATCGTGGCCGAAGGCTATATGGACGTGATTGCGCTGTCGGAGGCGGGGTTCAAAGCCTCGGTCGCACCGTTGGGCACGGCGGTGACGGAAGATCAGTTGCGGCTGATGTGGCGGATTTCGGACGAGCCGATTATCGCGCTGGATGGCGACACGGCGGGGATCAGGGCGGCATTGCGGGTGATTGATCTGGCGCTGCCGCTGCTGGAGGCGGGTAAAGGTTTGCGCTTTGCGGTGATGCCGGGGGGGATGGACCCGGATGATCTGATCAAGGCGCAGGGGGCGGGTGCGATGAAGGCGGTGCTGGACGGCGCGCTGCCGATGGTCAAGCTGCTGTGGAGCCGCGAGATTGAAGGCAAGACGTTTGACAGCCCCGAGCGCAAGGCGGCGTTGGACAAAAGCTTGCGCGCGCATCTTAAGCGGATCGCTGATCCGTCGATCCGCGCGCATTACGGTGAAGATATCAAGCAGTTGCGGATGGAATTGTTTGGCCAGCGTCCGCGCAGCGCAAAGCCGTTTCAGCCGGGTGCGGGGCGGGGCCGCAATCCGCGCTTTGTGCAGGATGGCCCGGTCACGCCGATGCCATCGACCAAAGGCTCGCTGCTGGCGACAGCGCCCGAGCGGGTCGAGGAAGTGCTGCGCGAGGCGGTTATTCTGGCCACGATGATCTTTCACCCCATGTTGATCCGGCGCTTTGAATCGACGCTGGAACGGATTGATCTGATCGGCGAGGGGCACGGCGCGCTGCGCGATCAGTTGCTGCGCGGCGCTGATGCCGATGCGACGGCACTTTATGAACAAATTCAGACCCAAGCGCCCGCTGCCCTTGATGCCTTGCTGGCCCGCCCCCATGTTCAGATCGCACCGCCGGTAAGAAACCGCGCGGATCACGATCTTGCCGAGTTCTGCATTGCCGAAGGCTTTGCCCATCTGGAAGCCAGCCGCGGGGCCCGGCGCGAGATTGCCGAGGCCATGGAAGATATTGAGGGTCTGGCCGATGAGGGCCTGACCTGGCGTATCTCTCAGGCCAATGTTGCGCGGTTTTCGGCATTGGCTGGCCCGAAGGGCAAGACCGCCGAGGGTGTGCTCGCCAGCAATGGCGTGCAGATGGACAAGGAGGAATTGGAAGGTGCCCGCAGCTTGTGGGACAGCATCCAGTTCTCTAAGGACGCACCGAAGCGCTAGATCGGGGAAATCTGACTGATTCGGCTTTCCCCTGCCGTGATTCGCGCTATTGATTCGAATTGACGGACTCTGATTCGCCGACACCACCCGTTTTGACCAGGAGCGCGCATGGCCTCGAAAGACACCGACGACGGCAAACCCGAAGCCGATGAGGCGGATGTTTCCCTTGATATGAGCCAGGCGGCCGTCAAGAAGATGATCGCCGACGCGCGCGAGCGGGGCTACATCACCTACGAACAGCTCAATAATGTGATGCCGCCCGAGCAGGTGTCGTCCGAGCAGATCGAAGATGTGATGTCGATGCTGTCCGAGATGGGCATCAACGTCATTGAAGACGAGGATGTTGAGGAAGGCGAGGCGGTGGTGGGCGGCGATCTGGTGGAAACCGGATCGGGCGCGCGCGATGTGGCGGTTGTCACCACCACGACCGAGGCACTGGATCGCACCGACGATCCGGTGCGGATGTATCTGCGCGAGATGGGCAGCGTCGAGTTGCTGTCGCGCGAGGGCGAGATTGCGATTGCCAAGCGTATTGAGGCTGGTCGCAACACGATGATCGCCGGGCTTTGTGAAAGCCCGCTGACGTTTCAGGCGATAATCATCTGGCGCGACGAATTGTTGTCGGAAGACATTCTGCTGCGCGATGTGATTGACCTTGAGGCCACCTTCGGGCGGTCTTTGGATGGCGAGGAAGGTCTGGTTGGCGCGGATCTGGAGGGCGTCGATGTAGAGGCCGCTCCGCGCCGGGCAGGTGGCGATGAGCCGGAGCTGGATGCCGACGGCAACCCGCTGATGCGCTCGGACGATGATGACGAGGAAGACGACGGCACCTCGATGTCGCTGGCTGCGATGGAAGCGGCGCTGAAGCCGAAGGTTTTGGAAACGCTGGACCTGATCGCGCGGGATTATTCCAAGCTGTCGGAAATGCAAGATTTGCGGATGTCGGCGACCTTGTCGGAGAAATCGCGGTTCTCGGCGAATGAAGAAACCGCGTATCAGAAATTGCGCAGTGAAATCGTGGTGTTGGTCAATGAGTTGCATCTGCACAACAACCGGATTGAAGCGCTGATTGACCAGCTTTATGGCATCAACCGCAAGATCATGGCGATCAATTCCGGCATGGTGAAGCTGGCCGATGCGGCGCGGATTAACCGCCGTGAGTTCATCGACGAATATCAGGGCTACGAGCTGGACCCGAACTGGCTGGACAAGATGGCCGCCAAGTCGGGCCGGGGTTGGCAGGCGCTGATCGAGAAAAGCCGCGACAAGGTGGAAGACCTGCGCGCCGAGATGGCGCAGGTTGGCACTTATATCGGCGTCGATATCTCGGAATTCCGCCGGATTGTGAACCAGGTGCAGAAGGGCGAGAAAGAAGCCCGTCAGGCCAAAAAGGAAATGGTCGAGGCCAACCTGCGTCTGGTGATTTCGATTGCGAAGAAATACACCAACCGCGGCTTGCAATTCCTTGATTTGATTCAGGAAGGCAACATCGGCCTGATGAAGGCGGTGGATAAATTCGAATATCGTCGGGGCTATAAGTTCAGCACCTATGCGACGTGGTGGATCCGGCAAGCGATCACGCGAAGCATCGCTGACCAAGCGCGCACCATCCGTATTCCGGTGCATATGATCGAGACGATCAACAAGCTGGTGCGCACGGGTCGGCAGATGTTGCACGAGATTGGCCGCGAACCGACGCCGGAGGAATTGGCCGAAAAGCTACAAATGCCGCTGGAAAAGGTGCGCAAGGTGATGAAGATCGCCAAAGAGCCGATTTCCTTGGAAACCCCGATTGGCGACGAGGAAGACAGCCAGCTTGGCGACTTCATCGAGGACAAGAATGCGATCCTGCCGCTGGACAGCGCCATTCAGGAAAACCTGAAGGAAACCACCACCCGCGTTCTGGCCTCGCTTACCCCGCGCGAAGAACGGGTGCTGCGGATGCGGTTTGGCATCGGCATGAACACCGATCACACGCTGGAAGAAGTCGGCCAGCAGTTCAGCGTGACGCGCGAACGTATCCGCCAGATCGAGGCGAAGGCGCTGCGCAAGCTGAAACACCCGAGCCGCAGCCGCAAGTTGCGGTCGTTCCTGGACCAGTGACACCGCCTGGCTTCATCTTGAAAAGCGCGCCATGATCGGCGCGCTTTTTCTATTGGCGCTGATGCTGGCGGGGGCCATGCAGGCCCCGGCTTGGGTGATCCTGCCATGTGCCGCCATGGTGGCGCTGATCAGCCGGTTCATCCCGCTGATCGGTCGGCTTGGCTGGCTGGTCCGAGGCTTGTTCGCGCTGGGTCTGACGGCGATGGCCTACGGCTTTGGGGCGTCGCTGGGCGCGCGCCTGACCGGTTAGACCTTGTCGGTGTCAGCCTTCGGCCGCGAAGATCACAAAACGGTTGATCACAAAGCTTGCGACGGCCGCGACGGCAGAGGTGAGCAGGAACAACCCGACATCCGGCCAGAACTGGTGCGAGACAAGCCGCGTGGTGACGAATGACACCGCGCTGAGGCTGGCGATCTGGGTCAGGGTGTAAAGCAAAAAGGCCGATCTGTGGGTTGTCTCGGCCCCGAAGGCAAAGTGTTTGTGCGACAGGAAGGCCAACGGGATACACAGCACATAGACTGCCACCGAGGTTGCAAAAGCCGGGGTTTGCGCAAAGCGGATCAGCCCGGCCGTCGCAAACGAATAGATCAGGCTGAAGCTGCCCCCAACCAGCAGAAATCGCAAAAAACTGCTGTCGGCCAGCGCGCGCCACGTCATGGCGCGGCCGCAACGGGGTTGGCGATCACTTCGAACACCGCAAATTCCTTGCTGGGAAACGTGATCTGGCGCAGGCCCGCCAGCGATGTTCCGGCCAGCAATGCGGTTGCCACCGTGTCATTGGGGCCATAAGACGCATCGCGGCACAGCACCACATAGTTGGCACCGGTCTTGGCCAAGGCTTTGGTCATGTTCGTCTCGGTGTAGAAGGCGAATTCGCCATTCCAGAACGCGTCGGCGCTGCGGTGATAGGGGGCGGTCAGCGCATCGTGATGTGTGAGGCTGATCAAGGGCGCACCGATGTTAAGACGGGTCAGGATGCGCGCTTTGGGAAGCTGATCAAGCTGCGCGATGGCCGCGCGGGTGCGGCAGCGATCATCCAGCATCTGGTGGGCCAGCGGGTTTGCAGCCGCGGGCGACCCTGTCATGCGCCACAGCGCGCGCGCGTTCCAGTAAATGTCGGCTGGCATCAGGATGGCGGCGGTGCAGGCCGCGATCAGAACCGCGCGGCGCGGGCTGGGTTTTTGCAGCCAGCCCTGCACAAGGCCATCGGTGACGTAGCCGACCAAAAACGGAAAACTGGCGGCGGCCAGCACAAACATGCGCACCTGATAGAAGGTGCCCACCACGCCGACCGCAAGCAGCACGATCATCTGCGCAACAGTTTCGGATTCGGTCCGCGAGGCTGTGCGAAAGCGCCAAACCCAAAGCGATAGCGCCAGCAGCAGCGCGATGATCTGCGGGAAAACCTCGGCGTAAAACTGGAACGGGCGCAGGATGAACACAGTCGCAGCGCCCTGAGCCTCGGCTATGTTGTTGCGGATCAGGTTTTGCACCTCAAGGGGCAGGGCGCCGTAGGGGCCAGCAAGGCAAGGCTGGATCAACGGTGAGACCAGCCACAGACCAGCCAGCGCAATCGCTGTGGTTGCGGCCAGCCGCGCGATAGGCGCGGGCAGCCAGCGGACAGCCGCAAGCGGCACCATGCAGGCCATGGCAGACACAAGGATCAGCGACAGCACAGGTGTGGCCAAGGCATCGCAATGGGGCACCAACCACTGGGCGGGGGCGGTCTGTCCAAGATGGCCAAGCAGCGAGACGACCGTCAGCGCGCTGCAAAACCCGATCAGCTTTCGCGCGGCACCGGGGCGATCAAAGCTGGCGCGGATCGTCAGCATCACCCCCGCCACCACGATCAGCACCACCATCTCAAGCCCGACGATCACCGAACAGGCCGCCGCCGCGCCGCCGATGATCCCGGCGCGCAGCGGACGTGTCGGCCAGATCAGCGCATAGGCCATAAGGGTGGTCATCAGCATCTGCACATTGTGGTGGTCGATGTGCCCCGGTGCGAAATGCCGGTTGACGATCGGCTGCCAGACCATCGCGCTTAAGATCGCAATGCTGGCCGCGTTGGGGCCCAAGACCTTGCGGGTGCCAAAGCCGATCAGCAAAACCATCGCCACCAGCAGCATGGCAGGCCAGACCAGCAGCGTCAGAGTCTCGGCTTGGGCGATTGGCATGAACTGCTGAAACAGCATGATCATGCCGCCCAATCCCGCATCGACAAAGCGCGACCAATGCATCGAGAGGCCTGCGGGCGGCAGGACGCGGTATTGCGTCATGTCAAACCAACTTTGCCCGCCAAGCCAATCGCGCACCGACATAAGGCGCATGATGTCGTCGCTGTCGGCGGTGTAGAAGTGGTCCAGAACAAGCGGATAGCTTTGCGCCGCGCGCCCGATCACAAAGGCAAGCGCCAAAAGCATGGCAGCTTTGAACAACGTGTCAGCGCGGGTCGTCGGATGTGCGGCCATGTTCCTGCTTTGATCTGATAATGAACGTCTCGTCATCGCCGCTTTCGCCGCTTTTTGCAATTCAGCACGCAAACCGCGCAAAAATATGGCCGCTGCGTTGCCGGAATGGGTCACGAAAATTCACGATCCCTGCCGCTTTGCCGCCCCATTCGGCCTGCATTGATTTGGAAACAATCCAAAGTTCGGACGTGATCGAACGGATGAAAGGGCCTTTTGCGATGACCGAATTGACCATCTTGATGCCTTGCCTCAACGAAGCAGAGACGCTTGAGGCCTGCATCGTCAAGGCGACTGCTTATCTGGCGCGCTCGGGCATCAAGGGCGAGGTGTTGATTTCGGACAACGGCTCGACCGATGGCAGTCAGGCGATTGCGCTGCGGCTGGGGGCGCGTGTGGTGCATGCGCCGCAAAAGGGCTATGGGGCCGCGCTGATCGCAGGCATCCATGACGCCCGCGGCAAGTTCATCATCATGGGGGACAGCGATGATTCCTATGACTTTTCCCGGCTTGACCCGTTCGTTGAGGCATTGCGGGGCGGGGCCGATCTGGTGATGGGAAACCGCTTCAAGGGTGGCATCTTGAAAAATGCGATGCCGCCGCTGCACCGATATCTGGGAAATCCGGTGCTTTCCACCATCGGACGCGTGCTTTATCAGGCGCCGATCGGTGACTTTCATTGCGGGCTGCGGGGCTTTTCGCGCAAGGCGATCCTTGGGCTGGAGTTGGACACACCGGGTATGCAATTTGCGTCCGAGATGGTGATCAAGGCGACGCTGCTGGGTTTGAAGATCAAGGAGGTGCCCACCACGCTTAGCCCGGATGGCCGCTCGCGCCCGCCGCACCTGCGCAGTTGGCGCGATGGCTGGCTGCATCTGAAGCTGCTGCTGACCTTTGCACCCTATTGGCTGTTTCTGTATCCGGGGTTGCTGCTGCTTGCGACCGGGACTTTGGCGTTCGGGGCGCTGCTGTTCGGCCCGGTTCACATCGGCGGCACGAACTTTGACACCGCCACCCTGATCCTGGCTTCGGCGCTGATCTTGATTGGCTATCAGATGAGTTGGTTTTCCGCGCTTGCCAAACTTTTTGCGGTGCGCTTTGGGCTGCTGCCGCAATCGCGCCGGTTCAGTCAGGTTGCCGACAAGATTTCGGTTGATCGTGCCTGCATCGTGGGAGGCATGTTTTTGCTCGTCTCGTTGCTGAGTGCGATTGGCGCGGTGCTGTATTGGGCGCATGCGGGCTTTGGCGATCTGAACGCCGGGATCATCGCGCGACCTGCGGCCTTTAGCGTTGTGGCGGCCTCGTTGGGGGTGCAGACCATCACCGGTGGGTTCATGTGGGGGCTGTTGCTGCAAAGCGTGAAAAACCCGCCGCAAAAGGCCAAATTGCCGCTGATCGCCGCAACTGCCTGAGATCAGTCTGGGCAACTTGTCCGGTGCATTTGCGCATGGATCATCAGATTGTGCGGTGCCCCCTGTGCACCGCACAATTTTCCCGTTGCAGGCGGGATCGTTTTGGGTGGCTGGTGCCCGCGCGGTCAGCGGAGCGGCAGCATCAGGCGGGGTTGTGCGGCAAAGCTAAGGCATCGCGTTGCAGCACGGCTGCGAAAAAGCCATCGGTGCCATGACGCGCGGGTGTCAGTGACAGATGGCTGCCTTCGGCCGCACCGGCCAGACCCGGCGCGGCGGCGCTGACAGGCACCACGCGAAACCCGGGGGTCGTGGCCAGAAAGCTGGCGATCTGGGCTTGGTTTTCTGCGGACAGGACCGAGCAGGTGGCATAGACAAGCCGCCCGCCGGGTTTCACAAGGCGCGCCGCACTTGCAAGAATGCGCGCCTGCAGGGCCACAAGGTTTTCAAGCCCCAGTTCAGGCGCGCGCCACCGGGCATCGGGATTGCGCCGCCATGTGCCCGTGCCGCTGCACGGCGCATCGACCAGCACGCGGTCAAACCCGGCCTTGTGCCGTTTGATCCAGCGGTCGGTTTCGCTGGATAGCACCCGCGTTTCGACATTGTGCAGCCCGGCGCGGCGATGGCGTTCGGCGCAGCGCTTCAGGCGGGTTTCGTTCACGTCGCAGGCGATAATATGGCCTTTGTTCTGCATCTGCGCTGCAAGGGCCAGTGTCTTGCCGCCGGCCCCCGCGCAGAAATCGACCACGCGCTCGCCGGGTTTTGCATCGACCAGCAGGGCTACAAGTTGCGAACCCTCGTCCTGAATTTCGATTTCGCCGCTTTTCAACCCCGGAAGCCGCGCGAGTGCTACGCGTTCGTGCAGGCGGATGCCATGCGGCGCAAGCGGCGTGGGGTCGGCGCGCAGGCCCATGCTTGCCAATTCGCGCAGTTTGGCGTCGCGTTTGGCCTTGATCGGGTTGATGCGCAGATCAAGCGGGGGCGGGGCCAAAGTTGCGGCCATCTCTACGCCGAAGGCCGCGCCAAAACGCTGCTGAAGCGGTGCCATTGCCCAATCGGGGCATTCAAGGCGGACGGCCTCGGGTATATCCGGGTGGGCTATGGTGTTGCCCGACAAGGCAGCCAGCAGCTTCTGCTCGGCATCGGTCAGGGCTGTGGGGGAGGATTTTGCGCCATCGCACAGGCGCTTGATCTGCTGCGGGGTTTTGGCCTCGCCAAGGATCAGCCAAGCCAGAAGGCGGTTGCGCGGGGTGTCGTCGGCAAGGTGCCGGGCCAGCCACCAGCCAAGCCGCGCGCGATGGCGCAACAGCGTGTAAAGCTGTTCAAACATCGCGCCCCGCGCGCGGTCGTCAAGATCGCGGCGCGCCCGGAAGAAGGCAGAGGTGACAGCATCGGCAGGGCGCGCGGCGGCCTCTACCTCGCACAGCAGATCAAGGGTGGCTTGCAGCAGAATGGGTGTCACGATCGAGCCATCAGGTTGGACGCGCGCAAGGGCGCAAGCGCAAGGGACGTTTCCCGCGCCGAATGGTGTTTCTCTTACGGGCATTGTCCGTCATAAGCCAGCAGGGAGGACAAGATGTTCAGCGCATGGAAGCTAGAAAAAGCAACGGCAAGTCTGGTTGACGAGGCGCAGGACCTTGCTGACAAGTTGGCGCAGGCCAAACCGCATGTCGTGGAAAGCCACGCGGCGGCGGCGCGTTTCTGGGCAGCCTTTTACCTTTCGACAGGGCAGAACCTGCACGCGTTGATGGATTGGCCGCCTGCGTCGGTTGTGCGGTTTGCCCGTGCAGCGCAGACAAAAATCGCGGCCCTGCGCAAACAGCGGGCCTATGAAAGCAGCGACGGATTGGCGGTTTGGCTGCACACGGCACGCGCCGTGACCGAGCCTCGGGTCGCGCCCGTGGTGCGCGACATATGGCAACGGCTGATGGCGGCGGGCCCCAACGCGGATTCGATGGCGCAGGATCTGATGCAGGATGCGGGGCTGGCTTTCGATGAAGCGCGCCGTGTTCCGAATGGCTTTGATGTTCAGGATGACGGTTCTGGATCTGTCTGACACAGCGCCGCCGCGGATTGGTCTGCGCGCCGGGCAAGCAGACTTGGGGCCGCGCAGCGCGGGCCTGTGATGTGCCACAGCGCGGGATTTTGAAGGCGAGCGCGGAGTTTCAGGCGGCCAACCGGAAACGGTTGGCTCTCGCGCCGATGCGTGACTATTGCAGCAACAACGTCAGCAGCGAATTGGGGAAACGGCGCTGTCGCGTGATGGCATAGAACGTTTCCGAGATGCCTTCGATCTGAGCGGCCTCGACAAGAAGGCCTGCGCTCAACTCGTCTTGCACCACGATTGCGGGCAGCACGGCAAGCCCCGCGTCCTCGCGGGCCAGAAGGCGCAGCATGGCCATGTCGTCTGCCTCGGCGGCGATGACGGGGGCCAGTTGCAAGCGCGCGGCCAAGGCGTCGAAGGCGAGGCGCAGAGAGGTGCCGGGGCCCGGCAGGATCAACGGCTCTTCGGAAAGCAACGCCAGAAGGGGGCGTGGCATTGCCCCCAGCCGGGATGGCGTTCCGACCAGGCTTACGGGTTGCGCGGCCAACTGATACACCAGCCAAGGGCTGCCCGCCTCACGGCTTGGCGCAAGGTTTGTCAGCACGACGTCGAGTGCCAGCGCATCCAGATCGCGCAGAAGTTCGCTCTGGCCACCAGAGCGCAGCACGACCTCTGCATCCGCGCGCCCGATCAGTGGCCGGACAAACTGCATCTGAAAGTTGCGCGACAAGGTGGCCAAAGCGCCCACACGCAACGGGCGGCGCGCCTGCCCGGTTTCGCGCAGGGTCGCCGTCAGATCGTCGGCGGTGCGAAAGATCGCCTCGGCATGATCCAGCGCGATGCGTCCAGCCTCGGTCAGAACAAGGCCGCGCCCGCGACGCTGAAACAGATCATGGCCCAAGGTCGCCTCAAGCGTCTTGATCTGGGTCGAAAGTGCTGATTGCGACAGGTTGAGCGCCCGCGCAGCGCCGGTCAGCGTGCCATCGCTGGCGACGCTGCGGAACAGACGCAAATGGTGCAGGTTCAGCATATCAGATCCTTCCACATAATAGAACGATATGATCTAAAATATGTATTTTTATGGAAGAGACGCAAGCGCTATCCAAGCGGCCATACCTTTTGAACAGGAGCCTGCCGGATGAATGCGCTTCCATCCATGACCGTTTTTGCCCCGATATTGCTGCTGGCGGTGGCTGCAATCGCGGCAAGCCGGCCCAACAACCGGCCCGGCCTGCTGCCACGCTGGGCAGAAGTTGCAGCACTTGCGTCCCTCGGCTTGGCCATTTTTGGGGTCGGGCAACTGCTGGTCCAGGGTGCCAAGACACTGTCGTTCGGCTCGGGTGCGGGCCTGTTTGCGTTCCGCCTTGATGCGATCACCAGCACCATGACGCTGCTGGTCAGTTTTGTCGGCTGGGTCGTGGTGCGCTATGCGCGCAGCTATCTGGACGGCGAGGCACGCGAAGGGGCATTTCATGGTCTGTTGCTGGCCACGCTGGCGGCGGTTCTGGTGCTGGTGCAGGCGGGCAGCTTTGGCGTTCTGGCGCTGGCTTTTGTGGCCGTGGGGCTTGGCTTGCGGCAATTGCTGCTGTTTTACCCCGACCGGGCCGAGGCGCGGCGCGCGGCGACCAAGTTCACGCTTGTCTGGGGTGCGGGGGACGCCGCATTGATCCTTGCGGCGGGATTGTTTTGGGCGGCGTTCGGCACCACCGATCTGGTGGCGGTGGGGGCTGCTGCGCAAAATGGCTTGCCTTTGGCGGGATCGGTGGCCGTGGCGCTTGTGGTGCTGGCGGCGGTCCTTAAAACCGCGACCTTCCCGCTGCATGGCTGGCTGACCGAGGTGATGGAAGCGCCCACCCCGGTTTCGGCGCTGTTGCATGCGGGCATCATCAACGGCGGTGGCTTGCTTCTGATCCGTCTGGCCGAGGTGGTGCAGGCCAGTCCCGGCGCCATGGCGGCGCTGGTGATGCTGGGTGGGTTCACAGCGCTTTTCGGCGCGACAGTCATGCTGACGCAAAGTGCCGTCAAAACCGCGCTGGCCTGGTCCACCGTGGCGCAGATGGGCTTTATGCTTTTGCAATGCGGGTTGGGTCTGTGGCCCCTGGCGCTGCTGCATATCGTGGCCCACTCGCTTTACAAGGCGCATGCGTTCCTGTCTTCGGGCACGGCGGTGCGCGCGGTGGCTGCGATACGGCGACCGGGGCCGGTGGCTGCCCCGGGGCTTGGGGCGGTTGCCAAGGCGTTTGCGGTGGCGCTGGTGTTGTATGCCGCCGTTGCGATCGGTTTTGCCGCGATTGCCGGGCCGAAATCGGCGCAGGCGGTGGCGCTTGGTGCGATCCTGGTCTTTGGTGTGGCGTATCTGGTCGCGCAGGGTCTGGCGGATGCGGCCCCCAAGGCGCTGACCCAGCGGACAGCGTTGGCCTCGCTGGGGGCGGCGGTGGCTTATTTCAGCTTCCAGTTGATCGCGGGTGTGCTGTGGGGCGCATCGCTGCCAACCCCACCCGCGCCGGATGCGTTGGAGTGGGGGTTGATCGTGCTCGCCATCCTGTCGTTCGGTCTTGTCGCCGTGGCGCAGGCGCTGTTCCCGCTTTGGGCGCATCATCCTGCCGCCGCCGGGTTGCGGGTGCATCTGGCCAACGGGCTATACCTTAACGCCGTTCTCGACCGGCTGATCGGCGGCTTTCGCGCCTCCAGATCGCTTTGACCCTTTGCCTTTCAGGAGACTGACATGTTCATCAAGCACGCAGAAATGGCACCCTTGCGGATTACCGGGCTTCTGGCGGCCGCCGAGGCTGCGGCGCGCGCGATCCCGCCTGCTTTCCCGCTGGAGGCGACTGTGGCCGTCAATCCTTTCCTTGGCCAGACGGGCGAGGATCTGGCGATGGCATCGGCGCGTTTGGCGCGGGTGGCGGGGGTGCGTCTGACGTTGCCGCGCGACAGATATGCCGCCAAAGTCGCCGCTGGCGCGATCACCGACGCGCATCTTGCCGATGCTCTGATCGCCTGTGCCTCGCCGTTGAAACCCGCCGATCTGTCGGCCCTGAAGGCACGGCTGCACGCCCCGAGCCCCGAGGTTAATGCCCTGCCGACACTGGCCGACCTTGCCGCACAGGCGACCGGGCGCGACTGGCCTGCCGTGCTGCAGCGGACGTTCGGGCTGTGGGCGGCAGGGCATTTCGACCGGGGTCAGGCATTGTGGACGCCTGCGCCGGGGCAGGGGGCCTTCGCCGCGTGGCGCGCTTGGGCCAGCCATGATCTTACACCCGAAACCGCTGGTCTGTCGGGCTTCTGCGCCCATGTGGCCGCTGCCCCCGACACAGCCGAGCGTGCCTTGTTGCGGGCTTGCGAAACACTGGGGGTCACCGAGGCCGCTGCCGAGACGGCCTTTCATCGGCTGCTGGTCGATTTGGCCGGTTGGGCACAACATGCCCGCTGGCTTTTGTGGCGGGCCGAACTTGCCGGCGCGTCGGATGCCACGCTGACCGATCTTCTGGCGATCCGTCTGATCTGGGAGGAGGCGCTTTTTGCACATGCCCCGCAGGTGGATGCCGACTGGCAGCGGATGCTGGCCATTCATGCCCAACCGTTGGCACCCAGCCCCGATCAGGTGATCGACGCCATTCTGCAAGACGCCAGCGAACGCGCGGATCAGTCGCGCATCGAGGCGATGCTGCCACGGCTGACGAAAGACGAACCCTGCCTGCGCCCGGCGCTGCAAGCCGCGTTCTGTATTGACGTGCGCTCGGAAGTTTTCCGGCGCGCGTTGGAAAGCGTCGAGGGGGGGATCGCGACCCTTGGCTTCGCGGGGTTCTTCGGATTGCCGTTGGCCCACCGCAGTTTCGGCTCTGACGTGGTCGAGACGCGTCTGCCGGTGCTGCTGAACCCCGGCCTTTCCTCGCACGGCGGTGGGCTGCCTGCGGCCGAACAGGCGCTGCGTATCACCGCCCGCACCACGCGCGCCTGGGGTCGGTTCCGGCAGGCTGCGGTCTCGTCGTTTGCCTTCGTCGAGGCGGCGGGCCCGGCCTATGGCTGGAAGCTTGCCAAGGATGCGCTGGGCCTCGGGGGCAAGGCCGCTTGCCCCGAGCCTGCTCCGCAGCTTGATGTGGCGCTGAGCCCTGCGCAAAAGTCCGCAACTGCGGCCGCTGTGCTGAAAGCGATGAGCCTGACGCGTGGCCATGCGCGCTTGGTGCTGCTTTTGGGTCATGGCGCGCAGGTCGCCAACAACCCGCACGAAAGCGCCTATCATTGCGGCGCGTGCGGCGGCCATACTGGCGCGGTCTCGGCGCGGATGCTCGCGGCGCTGCTCAATGATGCCGAGACACGGGCGGGCCTGCCGGATCACGGCATCAACCTTGCCGCCGACACGCTGTTCGTGGCCGGGTTGCACAACACCACGACGGACGATGTCACGCTTTACGAAGACAGCCCGGCCCCCGAGCATACTCCCGATCTGGCCCAGGCACGCCTGTGGCTTGCGGCTGCGGGCGGTCTTGCACGGGCAGAACGCGCGCTGCGGTTGCCCGGCGCTGTCGCCTCCACCGTTGCAGCAAGGGCCACCAACTGGGCCGAGGTGCGCCCCGAATGGGGCCTTGCGGGCTGTGCGGCCTTCATCGCCGCCCCGCGCCGGGCGACGGCAAGAGCCGACCTTGGCGGTCGCGCATTCCTGCACAGCTATGATTGGCAGGCCGATACCGGATTTGGCACGCTGGAGTTGATCTTGACCGCCCCCGTCGTGGTGGCAAGCTGGATCAGCCTGCAATACTACGGCTCGGCCGTGGCGCCCTCGGCCTTTGGAAGCGGCAACAAACTGATCCACAACGTCACCGGCGGCATCGGGGTGATCGAAGGCAATGGCGGTAAACTGCGCGCAGGCTTGCCATGGCAGGTGGTGCATGACGGGGTGCGGCTTGTCCACGACCCGCTGCGCCTGTCGGTGATGATCGAGGCGCCACAGGCCGCCATCGCCGAGGTGCTGGCCCGCCACGACAGTGTGCGCGCCTTGTTCGACAACGGCTGGCTGCACCTTTTCGCGCTGGAGGAGGGCCAGATCGCCGCACGCTACCGGTCGGGCCTGCGCTGGCAAAGCCACGGCAGCAACCGGCAGGCCGCATGACCCTGCCCTTTCAGAAAGGTCTGAGGCACGCAGGTGATTGCCGAAATCGCACGTTGGTTGGCTGGTCGCGATGACTATTCGACGATGGTTATCACCTTGCCATAGGGCGGCCTGGGCACCGTGTGGGGCACGGCCCACAGGATCGGGAACGACGGTGCAGGCGGCAGGGGCGCGTCCAGATCGGTGAGAATCACGGCAATCGAGGGGCGGACCACGCGGGCCTTTTCGAACAGATCGTGGAAATCGGTGCCGCCGCCGGTGCGCAGCGGTGCGTCGCGCAGTTGAGCCCATCCGGTCTGATCCAAGCGCGTCTGGGTAAAGACCGTCTCGTCAAATGCCATGAGATGCGCCTCGGCCCCGGTGCGGCGCACGATGGCTTCGGCTTCGCTGGTGAACAACTGCAACGTCTGCGCGTCGATGGAAGACGAGGTATCAAGGCCGATGACGATGCGGGGTCGGTAATCCAGCCGCTGCCGTCCCGGCTCGAACACCGGAACCGGGCTGCCCTGCTGTTCGGCATCGGCCATGCGGGCCACCCAACTGCCCGAGGGTCTGCGCCAGCTTGGGCGCGGGCGTTCGGTCAGCGCCAGCGCCAGCAGGCCGCGCAGATGGATTTCCCAAGGCACGGTATCTGGCGCAAGATCGGCCAGAACCGCGCCAAGGCGGCCTATGCCGGTGCCTGCTTTGCGCCCCGCCTCGAACGCACGCAGCACGTGGTTGCGCCAATCCGAGGTGGATTGACCTTTGCCCGCGTCTTCGGGCGCGCCACTGGCAAGATCAACCTCAAACCCTTTGGTCTTGCCCCAGTCGCGCAAGCGCTGGGCGCGTTTGGGGTCACGGTGCAGGGCCATCGCTAGACGGTCCACATCCCATTGTTCCAGCGCGGCAATGGCGCTTTGCGCGGGCAGCCCGGCTTCGGCCAGCAGCGCGGTCAGGGTCACGGCGGGGCGGGGGATGGCGTGGCCTGCAAGGATCAGTGTCTCATTGATGATGCCATCGGCGGCAAGGCCAAAAAGCGAGGGGTCAAATGTCGCGCCAAGTCGTTCGGCCAGACCGGCTTGGCGTGCGGAATGGCGCAGGGCCACGTGCAGCACGTGATGCGCCACAAGGCCCACCTGCTGGGGCAGGTCCAATGCGTCAAACGCGGGGCCGTAGATGATGACATCGCCCGCCGTGCGCGTGGCCCCGCTGCCGTCGCGATGCAGGCACCAGAGTGCGAGCACCGCCAGCGTCGCATCGACCTCGCCCAGATGCGCCAGCGCGCGGGCGGCGCGGGTGGTCATGGCAGGCCAGCGGCCCGACGCTCGGCGGCATAAGCGGCATAGGCCTCCGAGCGCGCAAAGGCCTCTTGCCAGCCGTTTTCAAGCGCGCGGGCGATCAACAACTCGAACCCAAAGCTGGCAAGTTCACTGATAGGCAGCCCGCGCTGCGCCAGACCGCTTTGCCCGCGCAAGTCGGCCAGGATTTCGATGGCGGCGGGCAGCGTGTCTTGCCTGACTGCGCCGACAAGGCCGTAAACCAGTGCCGTCAGGCCATGCAGGCTGCTTGGGTAAAGCGCGCTTCGTTCAGCGCGGGTGCTGCCCAACATCTGATCAATATGGACGGTTGCTGCAATCTCGTCGGCCAGAAGCGCGAATTCGGCAGCGGCAGCGGTGCCTACGGTGCCTGCAATCATCACCTGCCGCAGGGCGCGGTCTGGCACGCTGCGCATGATCTGGCTTACGCGGGTCCAACTGCGCGGCGTGCAGGCAATCATCTGGCCGCGTCGCAGGCTGGCTTCGGTTGTCTCCAGCAGGTCTGGGCGGGTGCGGATGAAGGCCGCCACCGATGGATGGATGCCCGCGGGCACCGCATATTGGGTCAGCCAGTCGTCGGCGCTGGCCTGCACGATCATATGGATCAGCCGGTCGCTGAGTGCTGTGCCCATATCATAGGCGATGGCACCATCTTCAACCCGGTTGCCCGCCGCCACGATCATCACGTTGGCGGGGAGGCGGTGCCGCCCGACGCGGCGTTCTTGCAGCAAGCCATAGACCGTGGGCTGAAGCGCGGGGGCGGCGGCGGTCAATTCATCCAGAAACAGGATGGCGGGGGCGTCGGTATCGGGCAGGTCTTCGGGGCGATACCAGACGGTTTTGCCACGCGCGTGATCGAAATACGGCAAGCCGCGCAGGTCTTGCGGCTCGATCGTGGTCAGGCGCAGATCGTAAAGTTCGGCACCGATCTGTTGTGCAAGGGTCTGCACCACCTCGGTTTTGCCCACTCCGGGGCGGCCATGCAGCATCCATGACGCTGTAAGGTCGCCCGCCATTTGCGCGGCCCATCCGGCCCGCAGCACCCGCAACGCTTCGCCCGCCGAAACCGTGGTGGCGTTCACACTCATGCCGTGACCTCGCGCTGTTCCAGAAATGCCGCAAGCCGGGAATGTGCCGAGACAGCCCGTGTCTCTTGCGCTACGTCGCGCAGATAGGTGTCGTCACGCTGGTTGACCACCAACAAGTCGTGTTCGGTGAAATCGGCATCAAAGAGGCTGGTTTGCAGCACAGCGCGATCCTTTGCATCAAGGCTGAGCAAGTGCGGCGCGGGCGCTTCGCTTTGCACCGAAACGAGTGTCATCGGCGGGAAACGGGCGAGTTCGGATTGTTCGACCACAAGGCGCAATTGCCCCTCGGTCATGTCGTGCAGCGCCGCGATCCGGCGCAGACAGGCCCTTGCGCGAAATGTCAGCGTATCCAACCGGCGGGCGGCCTCGTCTTCGGTGATCGCGCGGGTGCGGGCGGATTTCGACAGCCGCAACACTTTCAATTCGACAAAAGCCACCAAGGCGAGCATCAGGGCTGGCGCCTCCATCACTGGCAGCGCGAGGTCGCGCATAAAGAACGGCGTAAGCGCGAACGGCAGCAGCGTCACCAGATACCGCAAAGCCTGAATGTCCACGATCAGCCGCAGCCATTGGCCAAAGCGCGCCCCACGCGGCAACAGCAAAACCCGCCCGAAGAATTTCTTCGGCAGGCTGCTTGCATCAAGCGCCCCTCGGTTCATGGTAGTCGCCTGCGTGACGATCAGCATTTTCTCTCCACAACAGCGCCGACATAGGGCTGTTTCCCGGCATAGCAAACAGCACGGGCTTGAACTGGCCAATCAATTTTTTCGGGCTGCGTTCAAATATCTGGAGCTTTCACGGCGTTATGTCCGCGCCAACGCAAATCAGCGGTGTGTGACGATCCGAGGGGTGCGCGCCAGCGGCAATGGCCGTCAAGCGCCGAAAGCAGCCTTGCGCGCTTTGGAAGGCGATCCATGATCTGACAGCGCGGCTGGCTCATGGATCAGGCTTGGCTGGTTGCGCACAATAGAAGGGCGCGCAGGGATACGATTGGCTGGCTGGCAGCATCCCGCAGCAGGCTTTTGCGTGGATGCCATGGGACCGCCTGCCGCAGCAGCGAGGCCGGATCGCTGTGCAGGAGGCTGACGATGGTGTCGGCAATGATCTGGCTGGCGGTCGGGCCGACGCGCCTGCCGTTTTCCAGCACCTGCGCTTCACATAGCAAATACAGCCAAGCGGGGGTTTCATCCAACAGGCCTAAAGCCTCAGCGGCGGCGGTTGGGTTGGCAAAGCCCTCGCCGGGGGAGTTGCGCTGCGGCATGGCTGCCCGCAGCGCATCGCGGGGCAAAAGCGGCACGCCGCAGGTCTCGGCCAGCTTTTGGCCAAAGGGCATCCGTCGATGAAAGCCGCGAAGCAGGTTGCGAAACAGGATCGAGCCCTGTTCCAGCATGTTTGCATTGCCCGCGACATTCAGCATCTCTGGGGCAAAATCAAGGTCGATCCGCTCGGCCCGACCGCTTACGTCGCCCTGTGCCGTGCCCGTCATCCGATCCCAGTCGATCACCCAGTGGTCGGGCAATTGCCGGTGCGGGCCTGCTTCGTCGCCCATCTTGCGCTTCGATGTGAAGGCAAACAACTGCCCCAGTGTCGCACCCTGTGGGGCGGTCGGGCTGCCGCGTCCGAAATTCGCGTTGTAATCGTAGGCGCGGCCAACCATCGAATGACCAAAGCGGAATGCGGCGGTGGTGAATTCCATCGGCACAGAGCCCGAAGGGATGCGGCGGGGCTGCCATTCGGACAGGGGTTTTGCCAGCACAGTCTGCGACAGGATCGCGGGCAGAACATCGTTCAGAATAAGCCAATGGTAGTGCAGCGTCACCAGCGCCCGCGCTTGGTCGAAAATCTGGTCCGCAGCGACGCCCTTTGCCGACAGGGCTTTGACCGCCTTGTTGTGGAACAGCATGAAGGCCAGATGAAGCTGGCTGAGGATCAGGTTGCCATCGTTGCGACGGTCAGCGATCAGGGGTTGGCCATCCTCGCGCGGAATGTCGGGCGCGCCGCTGGCATGGACGATCAGATCAGCCGGGGTCTTGTTGTCGTTGAAGGTCTGGTCTGCGGTCACGCTGGTCAGGCCCAAGCGAAACGCCGCCCCGTCATACAGCGCCGCGCTTTCAGGGTCTGACGGCCCATCCCCGTAAAGGCTGCCAAGCATCATCGGCCGGGCCTGTTCGTTGGCGATGTGGGACAGGATCGTCGCCACATCGGCGCGCCAGTCCTTGTTCAGCCCGATGGGATCGGCGCTGCCGATGATGCCCACCGGCGGCAAGCTGGCCAGATTTGCCGCGACACTGCCGACCGGGGCCGAGATGTCATGGTTCAGGAACTGGCAGAAGTAGGTATAGGCGGCGGGCAGGTCGATGGTCAGTCCCGGCTTGGATGTGTCGGGGTAGGGCAGATGACAGGCGTTCTCGAAGTCTTTCAGGCGCTGAAGCGTCCCCGCGTCATCGGTGCCGTGAAAGCGCCCTGCCTCGGGGCCATCGGCGAGGTCGGGGAAAAGATACGAATAGCTTGACCGCGTCACGGCGGGGGCAGACGTGGTCTGAAGGTCATGCGAACTGGTGAGGCGGGTCATGGCATGGCCTTTGTCAATAGGGCTCGGGGAAGGTCGGGCGGTGGGCGGACGGACACAGTCGGCGAAAGCGGGTGGTGTCGATGGCGCCACCCATGGCGCATAGACCGGGGACCAGAACACGCATCGTGGGCATTGGGTCGCCCGGCAGGGTCAACTCGACAGCCAGCGCGCGCAGACCCAGATCGGCCAACCGCTGCAAAAGGTTATCTGGCGGGGCAGGCGTCGTCAGCGCCACAGGCCGGAACTGCGGCTGAACCATGGTCGAGGCGAAGGCGTCCCAAGCCAAGATTTCGGGGTCTTGGACCTGTCGCGCCATCTGCATTGCGACCTCGGTCTGGATCATCTCGGTCACGGCGGACAAAGCCGCGTCGGCATGCAGGGGGCGCGCTGCTGTGCCAAGGGCGACATGGCGGCCATCGCGGTCTGAAGACACTGACGCCACGACCGGCAGCCCAATGTCGGTGGTCAGATCGTAAAGCGTGGTGTTGCGGTCGCGGGCCTCGAGCCACCAGCACAGCCGTGGTTGGGAACGGTCAATCACCTCTAGCGTCAAGGCAGAGGCCGGGGCACCGCCATGCCACCACAGAGCCAGCGCGTCACGTTCGATACATTCCCAAAGTGCCGTCAGCGTTGCGTCTTGCCGGGTCACGCCGGTGGCGCATCCGGTCGAGGTGGCATCACAGACCAGCGGTTCGCCCAACGCCGCGGCGCAGTCCAGATAGACATGCTGCGCGGAAATCGCTTCCATCTGTCCGCTCAGAAGATCGCGCGCGCGCACCATGGCAAGGCCCGCCTTGCGCGTCAGATCTGCCAGATGGCTTTGCGCGAGGCTGGCACGCAACTCGATCGCCTCTGCACCCGTGGCAACCAAGGCCTGCAAGGCGGTCAGGCCACGCCCCGCAGGCAAACGGGGCCTGAGGCCCGTCACGTCATCACGCAGGGGCCAAGCGGCCGCCAGAAAGACCGGACAGTCGGCTGCATCTATGGGCACAAGCTGAAAGTCCTGTGCCAAGGCGCGCGTGAGATGGTCAAGGGTCTGTGTCATGGACATGACCCCATAGAAAGCCCGGCACAAGCCGCGATCAAGCGGCGATTGCAGCGTGCGTCCCGGCGTTTCACGCTGGGTTCACGCTGGTCGCAAATAGTGGCGCCATGGATGCCGAGGAGCGGCGTATAAACAGGAGAGATGCAAGATGGTGGGGTTCTTCAGGCTGAAAAGCGGCGCGCTGGTTGATCAGCGCAACACCGGCGAAGCGATCATTCGGCTGATGCGCAGCGTGGGCGATGAAAGCGCCGGTTCGGAATGGGCGGCGTTCAAGGCCGATCCGAAAACCTGGCTTTTCAAGGCCGGATACAGCTATGACGGCCCCGGCGCAGGCCCGAATGGCGAGGTTCCCGCCGATGTCACCTTGATCCCGGTCTGCGACACGGAAGACACGATGCATGTCCGCATCCCGTGGAAAGGCGTGCTGGATGTGCCCCACGAGGTGCTGGACGAGCCGACCTATGGCGCGCCGGGGCCGAACCGCTTTCCTGTGCTTCTGGCGCGGTATTTCATGCGGAAATGCCGCTAGCCCTTAAACATTTCAGGGCGCGCCCGCCATCTGGCGGGCCAGCCTGAGACCCGTCAGAACCTTGTCGCGCCCTTCGGGCCAGGCGATTGGCAACACATCCAGCAGCCAGTCTTCCAGCGCATCATCATCGGCTGGGCGCGCGCCCTCCCAGCGCGCCGTTGTCAGGGCTACAAAGTAGCGATAGGCCTCGGCCGCCTCAGAGGGGCGGTCTAGGTGGGCAAAGGCCGCAGCCACCAGCGCCGCGCGATCCGGAAAGCCGTCGCGGCATTTCTGGGCAAGTGCGATCATTGCCTGAAGGTCCGAGGCCATGAAATGGATGATGGACAGGTAGTCGGTATAGTATTCGGGATAGATTGGATTGGTGCGCACCGCTTGCAGGGCAAGGCTGCGGGCATCGTCGATATGGCCCAGCATGGCAAGGCCACAGGCTGCGGCGATCAGCGTCTCGGAATCGTTGGGGTTCAGATCAACCGCCATCCGAAAATGCGTGTTCGCCCGCTCGGATGATCGCGCGATCAGCCAGTTCCACGCCACGCTGACGTGACAGCGCGAGTCGTATGGATCTAGTGCGATGGCCTCTTGGGCGTAACGGAAGGCCGTTGCGCAGTCCTCCTTGCGGTTGGGATAGCCGGGCTGGATCAGCCCCCGCGACGACAGGATTTGCGCAAGGCTGGACCGACTGCCCGCAAGGCCTGGGTCCAGCGCGATGGCCTGCAGGAACAGGGCCTCGGCTTGGGCATCGGCCTCTACGGTCCACAGGCGCGAGAGTTGATGGCCGCGCAGCCACAGGTCGTGGGCGGCGCGGTTGCCCGACGTGCTGCGGGCATGGCGCAACAGCGTGATGTGGTTGACCTGTGACGCCAGATTGGCCGCCACCGCACCTGCGACCGAAGAACTGATCTCTTGCAAAGCGTCTTCGGCCACCGGGTAAAGGTTTGACCAGACCTCGGACCCATCGCGGCAGTCGATCAGAGAGACAAACAGCTTGCCCGTGGTGCCGCGCCAATCAAGCACGCAATCGACCGCGAAATCGGCGTCGATGGCACGCCCCATCGCGGCGAAATCCACCGCGCTGGCCGAGTCGTATCCAGCCGAGGGCCAGGGAATGACAATCCAGCACCGAAAGCGCGACAGGCAGGTCTTGGCCAGAAAGGCAAAGCCCTCGGCCAGATAGTCTTTGCTGGCATCGGGATAGCGGGTCAGCGGCGGTCGGATGGTGATCCGGGGTGGGCCGCTGCGCGTGGGCAACGGCGCACGTTGCAGCGCGACTTCGCCGCCCTTGATCGCCACCAAAAGCGCGTTAGAGGCCTCGCTGGGCTCGCTGTCCAATTCATCGGCCAAAGCCTGTTCCAACTGCGCGAATTGGCGCAGGGCAGCCGATTGGTCGCCGCGCAGCGCATGAAACCGCATCAGGTATTGATGGGCCAGCTCGTGGCTGGGTTCGATCCGCACCAGTTCGTCCGCATAGCGCGTGTCGGGGAAGGCATTGGCCGCGATCAGGTCTTCCAGGCGATCGGTCAGCGCCATGGTCAGAGTTGAGCGAAGATGTGAGCGTTCGATCTGCAACCAGGCCTCGAAAACCGGGGCACTGGGTTGGGTGGCACCGAACAGCTCACCCTGCCACAAAGCCGCAGCGGCCAAAGGGTCACCCCCGGCGATCAGGTCGCGAAACCGCAAGACATCGACGCCAAAGGCGTCACGCCGCAGTCCGACGGTGAAACGGTCGGTCTCGATCAGACGGGCTTCGGACCCCAAGACCTCGCGCAATTCCTTCAGGGCTTGACGCAGGCTACTGCGGGCCAGGGCTTCGGGTGCTGGGTCCCACAGCAGCGAGGCCAGTCTTTCGCGGTTCATCTGGAAATTCGGACTTAATGCCAATAACCCGAGAAGACAGCGCGCCTTGCGCGTGCGGAAAACCAGCTCCTGGCCCGAGACCAAGTGCACCGCCCGACAGGCGCCCAGCAGCTCCACTTGGATCAGCACTATCTCTGCCTTGGTCCGTTCCCCAGAAGGCAAAGACTGCACCCGGATCGCCCGTGTTTCAACAAGCGATTGCGGCGCGCATGGTTTTGCAGAAAGGTTGCTAGGCCTTTGCCTGTTTGGCAGGCAGCGCGGGAACTCGGGCCGCCACGGCCACGCTGAGGATGATGAACAACGCCCCCATGCTGCGCACCGCGTCCAGAGACTCGCCCAGGACGATGGCAGCGAACAGGGCGCCGAAGACCGCCTCGGCGCTGACCAGAATCGCCACCGTGCTGGCCGCCAGATGCTGTTGTGCAATGGCCATCAAGACATAGGCCAGCCCTTTTGACACCACCCCGATCATCAGGATTTCGGGCAGGGCAGCAAGAAGCGCGCCCCAAGTGGGTGGGCTGCTGAACCAAAGGCTGGCAAGGGCGCAGACCCCGCCGCACACGGCCAGTTGGACACAGGTCAACAGGGCCGGGCGATGATAGCGCATGGCATAGGCGCCGACGGCGAGCGTCCACATCGCAAAGCCCGCCGCCGACGCCAGCGACAGGATGTCGCCAGACGACAGACCCGCCCAGTTCGCCCCCGCCATCAGAAAGATGCCGAACAATGTCGCAAGGCTGGCGGGCCAGATCGCCAGCGGCACGCGATGGGCAAGAAACACCCAGCCGAGGATCGGCGTCAGCACCGCCGAGGTGTTCACCAGGAACCCCGCATTGGCAACCGAGGTCAGCCCATAGCCAAATTGCATGACTGTGCTGGCAAAGGTGAAAAGCGCCGAAACCGCAAAAAGCAACGGGCCCGACCCTTGCGCCTGCGGCAGCGGACCGCGCCCCTCGCGCCGCACCAGCGGCAAAAGCACCACGGCCCCGATAAGCGAGGTGATCGCGGTGGCCTGCCAGCCATCCAGATTTTGCAGAATGGTCTTTTGCGCAACGTTGCCAGAGCCCCAAGCAACGGCCGCCAGAAGCGCAATCGCGGTGGCTTGGTTCGGGCTCATCCCACCACCCGGTCGGTTGTCGTGGCAAGAGCATGGGGCTGCGGGCCCAAAAGCCCGTGCGGCTCTGCGGAGGCTGTCGCCGTTGATACTGCGTGCATCGCCGTGCCCAGGTTGCAGCCCGAAACAGGCGTCTGCGTCAGGATGGCCAAGTCGCAGGGCCGTGCCGGGCCAAGGCCTTTGCCTGCAACTTGATCGGCGGATTTGGCGGCTTGGCGCTGGTCGGTCGCAAATGGGTTTGGGTTATCGTTGGTCACGAAAGGCTCCTGTCGGGAAAGGGCATTGAAATGATGCCCCAGTCTTCGACCACCGCCGTGACCGCGCCGTGAGCGCGACGTGAAACCAACGCCCGGTTTCGGGTCAGCGACCTTCACGCAGCAGCGCTTCAATTTACCGGAGACTTCACGTCGATCTCACGCAGCGTGCTGATCCTGATGCCAAGCCCCGGATTGCCTCTCAGAAGCCGCGCCGAGGCGATTTTCACTTTTTTCAAAGGTTCTTGAAATGAATATGAAATCCGCTGTTCTGCTTTGCCTTCTCGCCTCGCCCTGCCTTGGCGATACCATCAACGCCACGACCTGCCCGTTGAGCGGTCCATTGAACGAAATGTCGAGTCCAGCGACCAAAGACTGCCAAGTCCATCGCCTCGCCTTTCGCGACGCCCTTCGGGGCTGCATGGATCGCCTTCAGGACCCGGCCAAACACCGCACCGCTCGACTGCCTGCGGGCAATGCACAAACCAGCCGGTCCCGGTTTCTGATCTGCTATGCCGCGGCGCACAAGTCGATGGATGTCGCACCGCATTAAGCTGTGACGCAGGGCGCCCGTAGCCCTGCGTTGCTTCTTGCAGGTTGGTGTCCCCCCGATCTGTTCTTGACCGACGGCTTTGGGCCGGGCGCGTCGATGCAATTTCTGTCGGTATCAAGGATCGGGGACGCTTGCGCGCATCGGTGGAAGCCGGTCAGACATCGGCGACGCGGAGGAAAAATCCAAAAATCGGTGTAGAAAATATCTACATGACGCCGGCGGATATTGAGGCTTTTCATAAGGGATATGTGACGGTTCCAACCTTGGCGGCAGAGGACGGACAATCGATTCCGCATACGCGCGCGGCCTTGAAGCGACCGGTTTTACTCGTTTTCTCGCTGGAGGGCCAAGATTTCGGGCGTCTTTTCCTGCGCAAAGATGGTCAGGCGGCTGCTTTGTTCAAAACTGATCGTCGGCGTAGCGTTGCCCGGAAAAGGTCGATTAAGTGCCAATGAGGCATAAGACTGCACGCCTGAACATACGGCGTGGATGTTGCGCATAAAGTAGCATTATAAAACAATTTCTTAAAGCCTTGAGATGTGAGATCTGACCATAAGCGCGCGCACCAATAGCATAAACGTGCACAGTTACTCATTACGTAGGTCCGCTCTGCGGACGAAGCAGCCATTTGCAGGCGCGGCGATCAGCTCTGCAGTGCAATTCCAGGCACCGACCAGAAGGGCGGCAAACAGCCCTTCGCGGAGAGATATGCTGTGGAAATGAATTTGGCAAAGCTGACGCACGTCATCCTCCCCAAAGGATTTGGCGCGCTGTGCTGGCACGCTTTGCAGCCAAGTCTATGTTGGATGTGGCCTGCCGATCGAGTGGACCCGCAACGGCTGACTTCGACGAAAAAGTCTGGCTGCCGCCTGCGCTGGGTCAAAACGCGAGCCGCTTTTTTCAAGACCTTGGCATGGCTGCTTTCCGCTTAGATGTGCATTCGCGCGCGTATCCGGTCTCGCGCATATGGCCAATCCGGGGTGGCTTGCCAAAGCAGCCTTCCATCAGCTGCAGGCGGCAATGCCAAGACCAAAGGGGGGGCTGTGCCGAGCGGCCCCGTCACAGCAACAGCCGGTGCGAAGTAACCGGCGAGAGGCGCACCATATCGGCGGTCGGGTGATGCGGGCGCGGGCGGACGGCGATCTTTTGCGGCTGGCCGGTGCGGGCTGCGGTTTCGATGGCGATCAGCGCCAGCATATCGGCCAGACCTTCTTCGCCATCGGCTTCAGGCGGCTTGCCCGAGGTGATGCAATCGCTGAAATAGGCCATCTGTGCGCCAAAATGATCGGTTTGCGGAAAGGCGATGTCGCGCGTGACGCCGTTCTGGCGCAGCCGCAATTTCATCGCGCAGTCGGCTTTGAAACCGGGGTCCATCTCGATATCGCCGGTTGACCCGATCACCCGGTAATTATCGACGCTGCCCGCGCCAAAGCTGCTGACGAATTGGGCGATGCCACCCGACGGAAAGCGCAATGTGACGGCGATGGTTGCCTCTATCTCGGCAAAGCGGGGATCGTCTTTGGGCTGGATGACGGTTGCGGTGGCCTCAACGGGTTCTTCGGCAAAGATATGGCGCGCGGCGTTCAGGCTATACACCCCAAGATCTTGCAGCGGCCCGCCCCAATGGGCGGCTTTCAGGCGGTGGTTGCCAAGGGTGGTCTGAAAGCTGAACACCGATTGAAAGATCAAAGCTGTGCCGATGGCGCCGTCGCGGATCAGATCCAGCAGGGCGACGGTGCCGGGTTCGTTATGGAGCCGGTAGGCTGTCATCAGAAAAACTCCGGCCTGATCAGCAGCGGCGATCATCGCCTCGGCATCCGCGACGGTCGTGGCAAGCGGCTTTTCCACCAGAATATGCTTGCCCGCGCGGGCGGCGCGGATGGTGTAGTCGGCGTGCATGGAATTGGGCAGCGCGATATAGACCGCGTCAATGCTGTCAGATGCCAGCAGCGCATCGTAATCCTGATAGCTTACCACCTGCGGGATGTTGTGAAACGCGGCCAGTTTTGCGCCTTTTTCAAGATCGCCCGTGACAATGGCTTCGATGGTGGAATTGCCGCTTTGTGCGGCACCCGGCAGGAAGGATTCCTGTGAAATCCAACCTGCGCCGACAACTGCGTATCTGATCATTTGAAACATTCCTTCAGGCGTAAAGCGCAGGGCGCGGCGGGTAAGTCAGGGTGATGCGGCCAGCATTGCCCATGCCAGCATTGCCCATGCCAGCGACGATTTGCTCGGCGGTTGACGTGGTGACAAAGCCATCCCAAGCGCTTGCGCCAGTGGTCTGGCCCGCCCGCGCAGCATCAACCCACGCCTGCATTTGCAAGCGGTAGGCTTCGGTAAAGCGCGGCACCCAGTTGGACGGGAAGCCAAAGCTTTGGGCGGCGGAAAGGTTGGTCAGAATGCGGGTTGGGGCGGCCATTTCCACCGTGCCCGCGCGGCCCACCAGCTGCGCATGCACGTGATAGCCGTAGGTGGCGTTCATAAAGACTTCGGTCGAGACGATCTCGGCCTTGTCGGTCTGCATCGTCACCAGCATCGGATCGCCGCCGGGGGCCGCGGTGACTTGGGCGTTGATCATCTCGGAGCCAAGCAGCCAGCGCGAAATGTCGATTTCATGCACGAAAGAGTTCGTCACCGCCATCGCCCCGGTGAACCATGCGGGGGCTGCGGCGTTGCGGTGGATGTTGTGCAGCAGCACGGGGGCGCCGATGTTGCCCGCGATCCGGGCGGCCTGCATTTCGGTATAGGCCGGATCAAAGCGGCGCATGAAGCCGACCGTGACCAGACGCCGCCCCAGCGCCACTTCGGCCTGCACGATGTCGAGGCCCTCGGCGGCGGTGGCGGCGATGGGCTTTTCGCACAAGCAGGGCTTGCCCGCCGCAAGGCAGGCCAGCGCGTATTGGGCGTGGGTGGCGTCGGGTGATGCGATGACAACCGCCTGCACCTGATCGGAATTGATCAGCGCAAGGGCGTCGGTAAAAACAGCCGCTCCTTTCGCCGCAGCGCCGGCGCGGGCTGGGTCGGCGTCACAAACGGCGGCCAGATGCGCGCCGCTGGTGGCGTCACGCAGCAGACGCGCGTGTTCGGCCCCCATCACGCCGGTGCCGATGACGCCGACGGCAAGGCTCATTTCACATCCAGCCAGCTTTGCGATTTCGACGAATGTTGGATGGTTTCCACAAGCACCTGAATCCGCAGGCCAGCGCGGAAGTTGAAGGGTTCCGGTGCTTTGCCTGCGATGGCGTTGATGTAGCCTGCGACCTCGATCGCCTTGAGGTCGTTAAAGCCGATCTGATGGCCTGCGGCGACGCAGAACAGGCCATAGGGCGCGTGGTCGGGCGAGGCCTCGATCCGGCGGAAGCCTTGGCGGCCTTTGGCATCAGAGGTGCTGAAGTAGTTGATAACGTTGAAATGTTCCTGACTGAACGCCAAAGCGCCCTTGGTGCCGTAAACTTCAAAATCATGCTGCATCTTGCGGCCTGTGGCGATCCAGTTGCCCTCGATTGACCCCGTGGCACCATTTTCAAAGCGCAGGAACGCGCGGCCAATGTCATCCACCGTGACGGCTTTGCGGCCACCGCGCCCATCCGGGCGTTCAGAAATCATCGTCACGCAATCGCCCATCACGCGGGTGATCGGGCCGCAGAGGAATTCCGCCGTGGCGAGGGCATGGCTGCCAATATCGGCCAGCGCCCCACCGCCTGCGGGATCGTGGCGGAAGGTGTAGTTGCCCGAAGGATCGGCCATGTAATCTTCGCAATGGATGCCGCGATAACCGCGGATCTCGCCAAGTTCTCCGGCGGCGATCATGTCACGCGCCAGCGCCAGCATCGGGTTGCAGAGATAGTTGAAACCGACCTGGGTTTTCACGCCCTTAGCCTCGGCGGCGAGGGTCATTTCCAAGGCATCGGCGGCCATTGGGGCGAGGGGCTTTTCGCAATAGACATGCTTTCCGGCAGCAATCGCCGCCAGCGACATTTCCTTGTGCAGCGCGTTCGGGGCGGTGATCGAGACCAGATCAATCTCGGGGTTGGCCATGATGGTGCGCCAGTCGGTCGTGGCATGGGCAAAACCCAAAGTCACACGGGCGCGTTCGGCGGCTTCGGGGGTGATGTCGGCGACGGTGTGCAGTTCCAGATCGAACGGCAGTTCGAACACGCGCGGGGCTGACGTGAAGCCGAACACATGCGCCTTGCCCATGAAGCCGGTGCCAATCAGGCCGATGCGGAGTTTTGGTTTGCTCATTTTAACGCGTCCTTATTGACGATCAAAGCGGGGTCCAATGCCCCGGCGAAATGGTTCAGCACGTTCTGCACCGAGGCCACGGCCATGCGTTCAGCGGCCTCACGCGTCAGGCCAGCGGTGTGGGGCGTCAGGATAACCTGATCAAACGCCAGCAGCCGATGGTCGGGGGCTGGCGGTTCGGCATCAAACACGTCCAGACCCGCGCCCGCGATGTGGCCAGAGCGCAGGGCATCGGCCAAAGCCGCTTCATCGACAATGCCGCCGCGCGCGGTGTTGATGATGAAGGCACCCGGCTTCATCTGCGCGATTTCAGCCGCGCCAAGGATCGGGCCATCGGCTTTGGGGATATGCACCGAGACGAAATCAGCCTGCGCCAGACCTGCGGCCAGATCGGCCACCTGCGCCACATTGCCCGCAGGCCAGCCGGTTTTGGTCAGATAGGGGTCATAGGCGGCAAGCTGCATGCCAAAGCCTGCCGCCATTTGCGCCAAGTGCCGCCCAATCCGGCCATAGCCGATGATCAGCAGGCGTTTGCCCGAAACCTCGCCTTGCTCCAGCTTGTTGCGCCAGCCCCAGGGGCCGGTGCGCACGGCGGCGTCTGACCGGATGATCTGCTTGGCACAGGCCAGAACCATCATCATCGCATGTTCGGCCACCGACACCGAATTGACATCGCCAACGATGCACAGCGGGATATGCCGCGCGTTCAGCGCCGCCAGATCGACCGCATCATAGCCCACGCCGTGCCGCGAGACGATTTGCAGCTTGGCGGCCTTGGCTATGGAAGCCGCGCCCATAGGCTGGGTGCGGATCACCACGGCATCGGCTTGGGCCAGATAGGGTTGATACGAGGCTTCGGAGATTTCCTCGACATGGGTGAAGGTGACGCCTTGGGTGGCTTCCAGCAAGGCAAGGCCAGCCGGATGCAGTTTGCCCGCAATCAGGATATGCGGCATCAGTAGGCCCCTTTGGTGGTGGCGTCGCCTGTGGTTTCGGTCAATTTGCGGAAGCCTGCAACGGCGGCCCCGGCAGCCGCGGCCAGAAAGCGGCTGTCGCCGCCGACCGTGGTCATGTTAAAGCCCCAGCCGATGGCGCGCGCGGCATATTCGGGCGTGCCACAATGCAGGGCGGCGCGGATGTTGTGCTTTTTACAAGCCGCCACAATGGCTTGCAGCGCTGCGATCATCTCGGGTTCTTCGCGGTCAAAACCGGGGGCGAGGCGGCCTTGGGTGAGGGAAAGTGTCAGGTCAGCGGGGCCGACGTAGATGCCATCAAGGCCGGGGGTGGCGGCGATGGCGTCAAGGTTGGCCATGCCCTCGGCGGTTTCGATCATCGCGAAGGCCAGCATGTTGTCGTTGGCCTCGCCTGCGTAATTCGCACCTGCGGCGAAAGAAACCCGCGTCGGGCCAAAGCTGCGCTGACCATGCGGCGGATAGCGCAGGTAGCTGACAAAGCGGGCGGCTTCCTCGGCCGAGTTCACCATCGGGCAGATGATGCCATAAGCGCCCGCGTCCAGCGCCTTCATGATGATGCCGGGTTCATTCCACGGCACGCGGGCCATCAGGGTTGCACCGCTTGCCCGCATCGCCTGGAACATCGGCAAGACATTGGAATAATCCAAAGCGCCGTGCTGCATGTCGATGGTCACGGAATCAAAGCCCTGCGCCGCCATGATCTCGGCGGTGAACGGGTTGCCGATGGAACACCAGCCGTTGATCGTGGGCTTGCCAGCGGCCCACAGCGCTTTCAGTTTGTTCGCAATCATGCCCACACCATCTGGCTGGATTTCACATCAAGGTAGTCGCGGATCGCCTCGATCCCGCCTTCGCGGCCCATGCCGGAGTGGTTGGTGCCGCCGAAGGGGGCCTCGGATGCGGCCATGGCGAAGGAGTTGATGCCGACCATGCCCGCTTTCAACTCGGCCACGGTGCGACGTGCGCGCTTGGGGCTTTGGGTGAAGGCATAGGCGGACAGGCCCATGTCCGAGGCATTGGCGCGGGCCAGAACCTCGTCATCGGTCGAGAAGCGGGTGATCGCGGCGATGGGGCCAAAGTTTTCCTCGACCATCACGGCCATATCATCGCGGCACTCGGTCAAAACCGTGGGCTCAAAGAAGTGTCCGGCGTTGAAGCCCGCCGCCCGCGCGCCGCCAAGCGCCAAGGTGGCCCCGTCTTTCACAGCGCCCGCGACGATTTTCTCCATCTCGGCCAAGCGGCCCGCGTTGATCAGTGGCCCCATGGTGACGGTCGGGTCCATGCCGTCGCCCAGTTTGATGGCGCGGGTGCGGTCGATAAAGCCCGCAACGAAGGCGTCGTGCAGGGATTCGTGGATGTAGAAGCGGTCCGCCGTCACGCAAACTTGGCCTGCGTTGGCGAATTTCGTTGGCACGGCGGCGTTCAAGGCGGCCTCCAGATCGGCGTCGTCATAGATGATCAGGGGCGCGTTGCCGCCCAGTTCCATCGACACTTTCTTCAGCGTGGCGGCGGCGTCGCGGATCATCTGCTGACCGACGCGGGTTGATCCGGTCAACGACACCTTGCGCACGGCTTTCGAGGCCATGATCGGCGTGTAAGTGGCGTCGGTCGGGCCGACAACCAAGTTGACCGTGCCCGCAGGCAGGTTTCCGGCGCGGCAGCAATCCACCATCACCATCGCCACGCCCGGCGTTTGAGACGAGGGGCGGATGATCGACGAACACCCCGCAGCAAGGGCAGGTGCCAGTTTCCGCGCGATCAGGGCTGCGGGAAAGTTCCAGGCCGTGAAGGCAGCAGCAATGCCCACAGGTTCATGGTGAACCTCAAACCGACCACCCGGCACACGGGATTCGACAATGCGGCCATAGATGCGGCGGGCCTCTTCGGCGAACCATCGGAATTGGTCGATCGACAGGCCCCATTCGCGCCCGGCCTGCGCAATCGGCTTGCCGGTTTCCATGCTGATCATGGTCGCGGCCTCATCGGTGCGGCGCTTCATCTCATCGGCGATGGCGTGCAGGGCGTCGGCGCGCTCGAAGGCGGATTTCGCGCGCCACGCCACAAAGCCCGCGTTGGCCGAGGCGATGGCCGCCTCAGTATCCACGACGCTTGCAACCGGAACTTGCCCCAAGGCCCGCTCGGTCACCGGGCTGAACACCGGGGCGGTGTTGCCCGCGCTGGCGGCGGTCCAGCCTCCGTCGATGAAAAGCCCAAAATTGTCATACATATCGGCCAACCTTTTTCGATGGCGGTGCCGGAACGACACAGGACAAGCCCTTGCTTGCCCAAACCTTGCCTGCTCCAGAATCCCCCCGTGATCCGTTGCGCAACTATCGTTGCAGAAGATTGCTATTGTCAATATTCAATGTTTTCGAATAATGTCCAGCCAGTTTCAGGGAGGACATCACATGGGCCAATCCACGATTCGGCTGACAATGGCGCAGGCACTGGTGCGTTATCTGTGCAGCCAATTTACCGAAATTGATGGCGCGCGGGTGCCGTTGTTCGCCGGGGTGTTTGGCATCTTTGGCCATGGCAATGTGACCTGCCTGTCAGAGGCGCTAGAGGCCGTGCAGGACCGCTTGCCAACTTGGCGCGGCCAGAATGAGCAATCGATGGCGCTGGCAGCGATTGCCTTTGCCAAGGCCAAGCGCCGCCGTCAGATCATGGTCGCGACCTCAAGCATCGGCCCCGGCGCGCTGAATATGGTGACGGCGGCGGGCACGGCGCATGCCAACCGCTTGCCGGTGCTGCTGATCGCGGGCGATACGTTCAACAATCGCCTGCCCGATCCGGTGTTGCAGCAGGTTGAACATTTCAACAACCCCACCACGACGGTGAACGATGCGTTCAAAGCCGTGACGCGCTATTGGGATCGCATCACGCATCCGGCGCAGATCATCCAGTCTTTGCCGCAAGCGATTGCCGCCATGCTCGATCCCGCCGACTGCGGCCCGGCCTTTATCGGCCTGCCGCAGGACACGCAGGAAATTGCCTTTGATTACCCGGAAGTGTTCTTTGAAGAACGGGTCTGGGCCATTCCGCGCCCGCGCGCAGACCGCGATGCGCTGGCGAAGGCGATTGCGGCGTTGAAGGCGGCAAAGAAGCCGCTGATCATCGCAGGCGGCGGCGTGCGCTATTCTGGCGCGGAAAATGCTGTTGCTGATTTTGCAGCCGCGCGCGGGATTCCTGTGGTGGAAACCATCGCCGGCAAGGGCGGGTTGACGCATTTCCATCCGGTGCATTGCGGCCCGATTGGCATTGTGGGGTCAACCAGCGCCAACGCTTTGGCCGCCGAGGCCGACGTGATTTTGGCCATCGGCACGCGGTTGCAGGATTTCACCACCGGATCGTGGACCGCCTTTTCACCCGCGGCGCAGTTCATTTCCATCAACGCCGCGCGCTTTGATGCCATCAAGCACCGCGCGATTGCCGTCGTGGGCGATGCGTTGGAAACCGTGACAGAGCTGGACGCAGGCCTTGCCGACTGGCGCGCGCCTGCCGCCCTGTTGCCCCATGCCAAGGCGCTGTTTGCCGAATGGAATGCGCTGCTCGACAGCCATCAGGCGATCACCAACGCACCGATCCCATCCTATGCGCAAGTCATTGGCGTGATGAACAAAACCGCAAAACCCAACGATACTCTTATCGGGGCTGCGGGCGGCACTCCGGGCGAGATCACCAAGGGCTGGCGCGTCAAAGACCCCAACACCTTTGACTGCGAATTCGGCTTTTCCTGCATGGGCTATGAGATCGCCGCAGGCTGGGGCCATGCGATGGCGAAGGGCGGGGAAGGCACGCCAATCGTCATGCTGGGCGACGGCACCTATATGATGATGAACTCAGACATCTATTCCACCGTGCTGACCGGGCATAAGATGATCGTCGTGGTCTGCGATAACGGCGGCTATGCGGTGATTTCGCGTCTGCAACAATTCAAGGGTGTGCCGGGGTTCAACAATCTGCTGAAGGATTGCCGCATCACCGACAAGGCCAACCCGCTGCATGTGGATTTCGTCAAACACGCGGAATCAATGGGCGCGCTTGCGCGGCATTGCGAAAGCCTTGCCGATCTGGAAAATGCGCTGAACTGGGCGCAAACCACCGATCGCACCACGGTGATCAGCATCACCTCGGACGCCTACGCTTGGGTGCCCGGCGATGCCGATTGGGATGTGGGTGTGCCCGAAGTATCCACCCGCGACAGCGTCAATGCGGCGCGGGAAAGCCAAATTGCAATTCGCGCCAAGCAGCGCGTAGGAGTCTGATATGAAAGCGAAATTGGGTATCGCGCCGATTGCGTGGTGGAACGACGATCTGGCAGAATTGTCGGATGATGTAAGCCTGGAGGAATGCTTGCGTCAGGCATCTGTCGCGGGCTTTACCGGCATGGAGACCGGACGCCGCTTTCCGATGGACATGGCAGAGCTTGGGCCGATCCTGAAGAAATACGGCATTTCGGTCTGTGGCGGCTGGTTTTCCGGACTGCTGCTCGACGGCGATCTTGAGGTCGAGAAAGACCGCGTGGCCGCCCAGCACGCCTTCTTCAAGGCCGCAGGTGCGCCCTGCATCGTTTACGGTGAAACCGCGCGCTCGGTGCAGGGGGTGAAATCCGCGCCCTTGGCGACCAAGCCGAAACTGACCGAGGCCGAAATGGCCGTCTATGGCCGCAAAGTCAGCGATTTCGCTGACTGGTGCGCGGCCAATGGCATGCCGATCAGCTATCACCACCACATGGCGGCGGCGGTGGAAACCGAAGCCGAGCTTGACCTGCTCATGAAGCATTCGACCGTGCCGTTGCTGTTCGATGCCGGCCACATGGCCTTTGCGGGCGGCGATGTTTTGCGGGTGCTGGACAACCATCACAAGCGCATCACCCATGTCCACACCAAGGACATCCGCCGCGGTGTGGTGGACGGGCTGGATCGCACGAAGGACTCCTTCCTTGATGCCGTGGTGAAGGGGGCGTTTACCGTGCCCGGCGACGGGTCTTTGGATTTCGAAGCCATCGTCAAGGCCTGCGCCAACTACGGTTATGAAGGTTGGTTCGTGGTTGAAGCCGAGCAAGACCCAAAGGCAAACCCTCCGCTTCTGATGGCGCAGAAAGGCCACAAGGAATTGCTGCGCGTCATGGCGGCGGCAGGCTATGAGGTCGTGCAATGACCTTCACCGGCAACCGCATGGATGGCAAGGTCTGCGTCGTCACCGGTGCCACCCAAGGTCTGGGGGCGGCTATCGCCCGCAGGCTGGCCGATGCGGGGGCTGCAGGCGTTGTCATCATGGGGCGCAATGCGGCCAAGGGGCAGGCGGTGGCGGGCAGCCTGTCCTGCCCTGGGCTGTTCGTGCAGGCCGATTTTGGCAATGTCGAGGATTGTCAGCGGGTGATCGCGCAGGCGGACGCGCGTTTTGGCCGCGTTGATGTGCTGGTGAATGCGGGTGCATCAACCGCGCGCGGCACGATTGTGGATACCACGCCGGAAACCTTCGACGCGCTGTTTGCAACCAATGTGCGGGGTCCGTATTTTCTGATGCAGGCGGCGATCAGGCTGATGATTGCAAAGGATATTCAGGGCGCGATCTGCAACATCGGATCAATCTCGGCCCTGTCGGGGCAGCCGTTTATCAACGCCTATTGCGCCAGCAAGGGGGCGCTGACGACGCTGACCGCCAACACTGCATTTTCGGTGATGGCCAACCGTATCCGCGTCAATCAGTTGAACGTCGGCTGGATGGCATCGGACAACGAGCGCGCGCTGCAAGAGGCGGAAGGCGGCGCGGATTGGGAGGCAAAGGCCACAGCCAACCTGCCATTCGGTCGTCTGGTTGACCCGGATGAAGCCGCCCGCGCGGTCAACTTTCTGGTGTCAGACGATGCGGGCCTGATGACGGGCGCAATCGTCAATTTTGACCAATCGGTCTGGGGTGCGGTTGCGGGCGGGATGCCGGTGCCCGATGGCCCGATGCGGCTGGCCTAAGCCACAGACGGGGCCGCTTTAAGGCCCCGTCACCACCGGAATTCGCGGGCTTTCGCGGTCTTTCTGCAACCGCGCCGCCAGCGCCACGGTCAGCGCCTGCGCCAGACACATCGGTGCCGCCAGACTGCGCGAGAAGGTGTATTCGTGTTCGGGGATCGCAAACAGCACCCGCGCCGACTTCGCCAAGGGCGATAAGGTGCTGTCGGAAATGGCCACCACCGGCACACCGCGCGCGGCCACGTCCTCGACGATGTTCACCACCTCGTTGGCATAAAACCGGAACGACACCGCAAACAGCAGGTCGCGCGGCTGCACAGCTTTGGCCATATGCGTGGCCAGGCCGCCACTCGCATCCAGCAGCACCGTGCGTTTTCCCAGCATCGTCAGCATATAGCGCAACAGTTCTGCCACCGGGGCCGAGCGAAGCTGGCCCAGCAGATAGATCGTATCCGCCGCCTCCATCATATCGGCTGCGGTTGCGATCTGCTCGGCAGAGGTGCTGGCCAGAAGATCCTGCAACGACGACAGATCGCGCACCACCAGATCACGCAGAAAGCCCAGATCGCTGCGGTCTTCCTTTTCGCCCAACTCATCCTCCAGCGCGCGGATGCGAGCATCAAAACCCGGCGCTGCGGTGGTCAGCCGCCGCTGAAAAACCGCCTGCAATTCCTTGAACCCGGCGAAGCCAAGCGACTGCGCATAGCGCACGAAGCTGGAGGCATGGATTCCGGTCTTTTCCCCGATGGCGTTCACCGAAGTGACGGCCACGTCATTCGGATTCTGCGTCAGAAAAACCGCGATCTTCTGATAGGTCTTGCTCATCGCGTCATAGCGATCATGGATCACCCGGATCAGGTCTTCATAGCTTTTCGGAGGGAAGGCATCGGTCATGATCTTGGTCCGCTTGGGATTTTCCCAAGCATGCAATCAATGCAGCCGCACCGCAATCGCAATTTTCCTTGCAAAACGGCGCGGCGCAGCGGGCTTTTCCAGAATTTATGTTGACAAAATGCGCACATCGCAATTTATGTTGCGCAACAAGTATTGCGGATTCTATTTTTGCGCATGTTGACGTGCAACGCGATCAGGCTTCGTCAGGACCACCCGACAAAGTTTGGCCGATACGATTACCGCTCAAACGGGCGGTCCGGTGGGAGAGCAAGGTGGGCCGGACACCATCAGTGGAGGAAGAACATGAAAAAGACCCTTATCATCGCTGGCTTTGCGGCCCTTTTGGGCACCAGCGCCATCGCGCAGGACGTTGGCGTGTCGATGGCGAAATTCGACGACAACTTTCTGACCGTGCTGCGCAACGGACTTATCGATTACAGCAAGACCTTGCCGGGTGTGAACCTGCAGGTCGAAGATGCGCAAAACGATGTGGCCAAGCAGTTGGATCAGATCAACAACTTCATCGCCTCGGGCGTCAAGGCGATCATCGTGAACCCGGTCGATACTTCGGCCACGCAAGCAATGTCTGACGCTGCCGCCGCAGCCGGTGTGCCGCTGGTTTATGTCAACCGCGAGCCGATCAACATTGACACGCTGCCCGACAACCAGGCCTTCGTGGCATCGAATGAAATGGACTCCGGCACGCTTGAGACGCTGGAAGTCTGCCGCCTGCTGAAAGAAGCGGGCAAGACCGAAGCCTCGGCTTATGTCATCATGGGCGAGTTGTCGAACCAGGCTGCCGTGATGCGCACCAAGGACATCCACGACGTGATTGGCGGGCCGGATTGCGGCGTCAAGATCACCATTCTGGACGAGCAAACCTCGAACTGGAGCCGTGACGAGGCGCAGAACCTGATGACCAACTGGATGTCAACCGGCACGCCGTTTGATGCCGTGATCGCCAACAACGACGAATCCGCCATCGGTGCGATTCAGGCGATGAAGGCGGGTAATGTCGATATGAAATCGGTCGTTGTCGGCGGCGTTGATGCAACCCAAGACGCCTTGGCCGCGATGCAGGCCGGTGATCTGGACGCGACGGTTTTCCAGGACGCGGCTGGTCAGGGCAAAGGCTCGCTTGACGCCGCATTGGCGCTGGCAGATGGCAAGGCCGTCGATCAGAAGGTCTATATCCCGTTCCAATTGGTGACCCCGGCCAATATCGGCGACTTCCTGAGCAAGAACTAAGCAGACAGGCTGGGTGGCCGGACGTGTTGTTCGGCCACATTCCAGCACGCGGACCACTGCACGACAGAAAGGGTGGCTTCGAACGTGCCGCCCTTTTCTTTCATGCGCTGTCAAATGCCCGCAATACCAAGTCAATCACGATCGGAGGAGGAACACGGTGGCTCAACCCAATGCAACGCATGGTCTTGGCGGGTTAAAATATGACCCATCGAAAAAGGCGCGCCCGCAGGAACTCAACGTCTTCATCGCCTTTGTCGCGATCGTGGTGGCGTTCGAGCTTCTGGGCCGATTGATCATGGGTGAAAGCTTTCTGTTCAACACCCGCGAAGGCACCGAGGGGCTGTTCAACACGCAGCGCCTTTCCATCATCATCCTGCAAGTCTCGACCGTCGGCATCATTGCCATCGGTGTGACGCAAGTGATCATCTCGGGCGGGATCGACCTTTCGTCCGGGTCGGTTGTGGGCGCGACTGCGATGGTCGCGATGAGTTTTGCGCAGACCGCGCTGGTCAACGGCAATCCGAACCCGAAAGCCATCTTCGGCGATTGGGCGATGGATTTGCCAGTGCTGCTGCCGATCCTGATTGGCCTTGGTGTCGGACTGATTGCGGGTTTGGTGAACGGCGCGCTGATCGCCTACACGCGCATTCCGCCGTTTATCGCGACCTTGGGCATGATGGTTTCTGCCCGTGGTTTTGCCCGCTGGTGGTCCACCGGCAACCCGATTTCCTTTCCGACCGAAAGCTACAACGCCATCGGCACAGGCATGAATCCGGTGTTTGTTTTCATCGTTCTGGCGGTGCTGTTCCACCTGATCATGACCTACACCAAATACGGCAAGCACAATTATGCCATCGGCTCGAACGAGCAGGCAACGCGGATGTCGGGTATCAACGTCGATCGTCACAAGATGCTGGTCTATGTCATCGCAGGCATGCTGGCATCGGTCGCGGCCATCGTGGTGTCTTCCAAGGGGCAGACTGCGCAGGCCAACATGGGCGTCATGTATGAGTTGGACGCCATTGCAATGGCGGTCATCGGCGGCGTTTCGTTGCAAGGCGGGCGCGGGTCGATCATTGGCACTGTAATCGGTGCCTTGATTTTCGGGGTGATCATCAGTGGCTTCACCTTCCTGAAACTGGACGCCTACTATCAGGAAATGGTCAAAGGCGCGATTATCGTCGGCGCTGTGGTGATGGACCAATGGCGGCAGCGCGCGCGGACAAGGGGATAAAACATGAGCAACTTCATTCTTGAAACCCGCGGTCTGACCAAGCATTACGGCGGCGTTCACGCGCTGGATGACGCGAATTTCGTGCTGTCTCCGGGTGAACATGTGGCCGTTGTGGGCGACAACGGTGCTGGCAAATCGACCTTCGTGCGCCAAATCACGGGCGTCGAGCAGCGCACCTCGGGGCAGATCTTTTTTGATGGCCATGCTGTTGAACATGCAGGCCCCCTTGAGGCGCGCGAGGCCGGTATAGAAACCGTGTTCCAGACCCTTGCGCTTGCCGATGATCTTGACGTGCCATCGAACCTGTTTTTGGGGCGTGAGTTGTTCAAGTTTCGCCTTGGGCCGTTCTCGATCCTTGACCGCAAAGCCATGCGCGAGCGCACGATGGAGGCTTTGAAGACCACGGCGGTGAAAATCCCCAACGTCGATAACCCGATCCGCAACATGTCAGGCGGCCAGCGGCAATGCGTGGCAATTGCGCGCACGGCGGCGTTTGCGTCGAAACTGGTGATCATGGACGAGCCGACAGCTGCCTTGGGGGTGCAGGAAACCGCACAGGTGGAAAACATCATCCGCGGTCTGAAAGAGCGTGGCGTGCCGTTGATCCTTGTCAGCCACAACCTGCGGCAGGTGTTCGATTTGGTCGATCGGATCGTGGTGTTCCGCCGGGGCCGCATCGTCGCCTCGCTGCGCAAGGATGAAACCGATGGCAACGACATCGTCAGCTACATTACCGGGGTCAAGGGCAGCGAAGAAGCCGCCGCGTGACGGGGTCAGGCGGCGAAAAGGCACCCAAGCTCGTTTGACGCAGGCCGAATGAATCGCCCCAGTTTTGCTGGAGACCAATTGGTGCGTGTCACGCGACCATACCGAGTGTGATCAAGTTTGAATAGAAGGCCCCCTCTGCTTCAGCCGGTGGGATGTTCCCGATAGGTTCAAGCAAGCGGCGGTTGTTGAACCTATCGACCTGTTAGCCGGTAGGCGATGCCTGCATCGCCGTAACGCCATTTGAGTGTTTCCAGTTCGACCTCGTCCATGGTTTTCCATGAACTACGCCGCAGAATGACTTCGGTTTTGTAGGGGCCGTTTATGGTTTCGGCCAAAGCATTGTCATAGGCGTCGCCGACGCTGCCAACGGATGGTTCGATGCCCGCTTTTGCCAGACGTTCGGTGTATCGGATGGACACGTACACTCCTGCACGAAAGCCTGTTGAACTCAACGCCTGCGTTTGGACAGAGCTCTTGCGTTTTCGTCCAGCGCAGATACCACCGTTTTTGACCACGTAGTTCTGGCCAGGGGTTTTTAACGCCTCGACCGTCGGTTATGCGGACCTAGCTGCCATTCAAGAAACATTCCGATAGACTGCAAAGCTATGAAACATAGCAAGCTCCATGGCGTCGCTCATAATTTCGCAGACTCGCTCGCGGGTGGCCTGAGTTTTGTCGTTCCGGGCTACGTGCTTCACACCGCTATTTATGCTGAAGCTGCTGTAACCGAAGCAGGGGTTTTGGTTGTCAACCTTCTCGATGGAACAACCACGGGTGCCTATCCCGACGGAGAGATCGAATTCGCGGCCCCATTGTTCAGAAACGCATTTCCCGCCTTTTGCGCAAAACACGGTGTCGATCATTCGGAATACCGCGCGTGCATCGTCCACTTTGTCGCTGGCCTCGGAGGTAACAGCTACATCGTCACGGTGGAGGATCGAGCAGGAAGGCGGACGTCCAGGGAATATGTGGGCAGGCAGGGCAAGCGCTCCAAAGCGATGGACGAACGCGGCAGGCTGCGAGCGAAGCAGGTCGTTCCTCCCGACAATTGAATCTACCTCAATGCTGGTTGCGCAGCCGCTTCCATTGGCAGCTATGGGCTCTTAGCGACGGGCAGCTATGCGGACAAAGCTGTCCCTCAATCTGCAAGTCTGTTGGGGATGAGTTCAGCCTTCATCCAATGCACCTCCGACTGGACATGTCCCTCCCTGACGTATTTCCCCACGCTTTGTGGCATGGCCGTTTCTGGGAATGCGTCAGCTACTCTAGCAACAAAACCTTCTTGCATACTTAGGTCGAGCGACTTTGCGAGATCATCAAACAGACCATCCCGGTAAGGGCCGCGATATAATCTAGGGACGGGGCGGATACCCAGTTCCTCAAACCGAGCCAAGGTCAAATCCCATGCCTGCACTTCGTCATCGATGATCCATGCAAAGCCAAGAAAGTATGAGGGCAACGCGTCGTAGGCGACAGCGTGACGGGCATAGAGATTTTCCCCCACGATACGCTCGCCCTCGCTGAGGTAAGGCGCGACACCTGCCGCGAATGCTTTGAGCCAATCGCGGGAAGGATGATAGCGGCTAACGTCCTTCGTGGTTCGTTTCATCCGCTGCGGCACTCTGGCGGTGGCGGGGCAGGGAGGGGGTTCTAAAGCGCAGCGGCAAAGTCGCCTGGTGCCACTTTGGTTTGCATGACGCAATCGCACAAGAGGGTCAGCGCCTGATTGTCGAGAGAACCCTCTGAAATGAAACCTGCGCGCCCGGCACGGTTCCTACCACTAGAGCTGACCTGATGCAGAGTGATGGCATATTCTGCGTCGATCTCGGCCTTGCTTGGAAACTGTTCGCGGGTGGCGTCGTCGGTTGCCAGCGTAGCCGTGTAACGCTGCCAGACCGCGCGCCCCAAGTCTACGGTGGTTATTGGGGTGCGTAGTGATGCGGACTTGAGCGGAGGCGGATTCGCTAGGTTAGCCTTTTGCTCTGCCAACGCGATTTCTTGCTGCAACTTCGCGACAGCCGCAGGATGCAGGCGCAACGCAACACGCCGATCACCACCCAACGGCTCTATAAGTTCGCCGCGCGGGTTGTCCAAGAATGGACGCAGCCGCGCCGGGACCGCGATACGCGCCCAGAACCTACCATCTTTTTCTTTCCAGTAACGCAGTTTTCCAGCCATCGCTCACTCCGATTCTGGCACCAGTTTTGGCACTAAAAGCGGCACAACCAACCGTAAAGCAAGGGTTTTGTTTGAGATCAATGGGATGCGGTGGTAGGACCGGAGGGACTCGAACCCCCAACCAAGGCGTTATGAGCGCCCGGCTCTAACCATTGAGCTACAGTCCCACGCAGGCTTTGCCTATCAGATGCGGGGGCGGGGTCAAGCGTTGTGGTGACAAAACCGCAAGCCCGCGTTGCGTGGGCGTGCGGGATGGCTTATGGGGGCGGAAATGCCTTTCAGCTTGGGGAATCTGCGCATGACCACCGGACAAGATGCCACGGGGCACAATGGCTTGACCTATGCCGATGCGGGCGTGGATATTGATGCGGGCAATGCTTTGGTCGAACGGATCAAGCCGGCTGCCAAGCGCACGCAGCGGCCGGGCACGATGTCAGGCTTGGGTGGGTTTGGCGCTTTGTTTGATCTGAAGGCGGCCGGGTATAAAGACCCGATTTTGGTCGCGGCGACGGATGGCGTCGGCACCAAGCTGCGGATTGCGATTGATACCGGTAATGTGGACACCATCGGCGTTGATCTGGTGGCGATGTGCGTCAATGATCTGGTCTGCCAAGGCGCCGAGCCGTTGTTGTTTCTGGATTATTTCGCCACCGGCAAGCTGGATGTCGATGAGGCCACGCGGATCATCAACGGCATTGCGGCGGGGTGCGAGGCGAGCGGTTGTGCGTTGATCGGCGGCGAGACGGCCGAGATGCCGGGGATGTATCACAAGGGCGATTTCGATCTTGCGGGCTTTGCCGTGGGCGCGATGGAGCGCGGGGCGGATTTGCCATCGGGCGTGGTTGAGGGCGATGTGCTGCTGGGGCTGGCCTCGAACGGGGTGCATTCCAACGGCTATTCGTTCGTGCGCAAGGTGGTGGAACTGTCGGGGCTGGCTTGGGATGCGGCCTCGCCGTTCTCGGAAGGCAGCTTGGGCGAGGCTTTGCTGGCCCCGACGCGGCTTTATGTGAAGCAGGCTTTGGCTGCGGTGCGGGCGGGCGGCGTGCATGCGCTGGCGCATATCACTGGCGGCGGTTTGACGGAAAATCCGCCGCGGGTGATCCCGGAAGGGCTGGCTTGCGCGATTGATCTGTCGGCTTGGCAATTGCCGCCGGTGTTCCGTTGGCTGGCAACGACCGCCAATATGAGCCAGCCGGAACTGCTGAAGACATTCAACTGCGGCATCGGGATGATTGCGGTGGTGGCGGCGGACCGGGCCGAGGCTTTGGCTGACCTTCTGCGCGCCGAGGGCGAGACGGTGGTCAATCTGGGCCGCGTGGTGGCGGGCGAGGGTGTGATCTACGAAGGTCGTCTGCTGTGAAGCGGGTTGCCGTCCTGATTTCGGGCGGCGGGTCGAATATGCTCGCGTTGCTGCGCGATATGGTGGGCGATCATCCGGGGCGGGCGGTGTTTGTGGGATCAAACGACCCTGCGGCGCTGGGGCTGGTGCGCGCGGCAGAGATGGGGGTTGCGGTGGCGGCGGTGGATCATCGCCCGTTTGGCCGGGATCGGGCGGCGTTTGAGGCGGCACTGTTGGAGCCGATTTTGGCATCCGAGCCGGATATTCTGTGCCTTGCCGGGTTCATGCGCGTGTTGACGCCGGCGTTTGTGCGCCGGTTTGAGGGGCGGATGTTGAACATTCACCCGTCGCTGTTGCCGAAATATCCGGGCCTGCATACCCATGCGCGGGCTTTGGCTGCGGGCGATGCCGAGGCCGGTTGCACGGTGCATGAGGTGACGGCGGAGTTGGATGCGGGGCCGATTTTGGGGCAGGCGCGGGTGCCGGTTTTGCCGGGGGACACCGAGGCTGCGTTGTCGGCGCGGGTGTTGGGCCTTGAGCATCGGTTGTATCCGGCGGTGTTGCGGCGGTTTGCGGCAGGGGATCGCAGCCGGTTGGACCTGTGAGGGGGGGCCTTCTCGGGGGGCATCGAGCCCCCGCTTGAAGGCTTTGGCGCGGGTGGCGCTGGCGGAGGGGTTCTGCAAATCCGGGCTTGAGGGTGCTGTTGATGCCTCCGGCGGGAGTATTTGGGCCAAGATGAAGGCAGCGGGGCTTTTCTTGTGCCGCATTGCTGCCTATAGCGAAGATGCGGGATACCCCCGTATGCCCTTTGCGAAAGACGCCCATGCGCACGATCACCACCACCGAAGACCTTGCCGCTTTCTGCTCTGCTGCCAAGACCAAGGCCTATGTCACCATCGACACCGAATTTCTGCGCGAGCGGACCTATTGGTCGAAGCTGTGCCTGATCCAGATGGCGCTGCCGGGTAAGGACGGCGATGCGGTGTTGGTGGACCCGATTGTGGGCGAGGCGATGTCGCTGGAGCCGCTGTATGATCTGTTCCGCCACGAGGCGACGGTGAAGGTGTTTCACGCAGCCCGGCAGGATCTGGAGATCTTTTTCGTCGAAGGCAAAGTGTTTCCGAAGCCGCTGTTTGACACGCAGGTGGCGGCGATGGTCTGCGGCTTTGGTGAGCAGGTGGGCTATGAGACTTTGGTGAAGAAGATCGCCAAGGAAAACCTCGACAAGACCTCGCGCTTTACCGATTGGTCGCGCCGCCCGCTGACCTCGGCGCAAAGCGAATACGCGTTGGCGGATGTGACGCATCTGCGGGTGATTTACGAATTTCTGGCGAGCCAACTGGCCAAGAACGGGCGGCAGGCCTGGGTGGAGGAAGAGCTTTCGGTGCTGACCGATCCGGCCACCTATACCGTGCATCCCGATGAGGCCTGGTTGCGGGTGAAGACGCGCACCACCTCGGGGCGGTTTCTGGGGGTGGTCAAGGAACTGGCGCGGTTCCGCGAGGAATATGCGCAGGGCAACAATGTGCCGCGCAGTCGGGTGATGAAGGACGACGCGCTGCTTGAGTTGGCCTCGACCCGGCCCACCAATGTCGAAGAACTCGGGCGGTCGCGGTTGCTTTTGCGTGAGGGGCGCAAGTCGGAGATTGCCGAGGGGATTCTGGCGGCGATCAAGGCAGGGATGGAGATGCGGCAGGAAGATTTGCCGAAACCGGATTTGTCGAAGGATCAGATGCAGGTCAATCCGGCGCTGGCGGATTTGCTGCGGGTGCTGCTGAAGGCGAAGTCGGAAAGTCTGGGCGTGGCCCCGCGTCTGATCGCCTCGGCTTCTGACCTTGATGCGATTGCGGCCGGAGAGCGCAATCTGGAAACCCTGAAGGGCTGGCGCGCCGAGGCGTTTGGCGATGATGCGATGCGGCTTTGCCGGGGCGAAATTGCGCTGTCGGCCAAGGGCAATGACGTGCGGGTGGTGCGGCTTTGAGGCCGGATTTGACGGCATAATTTTGTCCCCGCGGGGACAAAGTTAGATATGTGGTGATTGGGCGATTTTGTGCCGCAATATGTGGTATCGGCTAGGCTTTAGCGGCTGCTGGAGCGGGCGTTGCTGCCACCTTGCACCACGATCTGATTGATCTGTTGCAGCTTTATGTCTGACAGGTTGTAGGCCACGGTGATCTCGCGCGATTGCTGGTTGACCACGGCGGCACCACCTGCGGGCGGGAAGACGTGGAATTCAAGCACCAGGGTGCCTTTTTCATCGACCGGGCGCGGCACCAGCTCGGCGCTCCAATAGCCTTGGGTCGGCGGCAGGCCGGTGGCGCGCACGATGGCCCCGCCGGGGTAGGATTCGATCTGCATCGACAGCACCGTGTTGACCAGCGGGCGCGGGTCGGCAGGGGTCTCGACGCTGACCACAGCCGCCGGGGCCGAACGCTTGAACCATTTGAACGGGTTCAACCGGCTTGAGAAGCCGCCGCAGGCGGTCATGGCGGTCAAGGCGAGGATGGCGATGGGCAGGCGAAAGCGCATGTGAAAATCCCTTTGGCGGTGTAAGATCGGTAGCCGATTGAGGGCGGTTTGAAAAGCCCGCTTGGGCTGGACGTTTGGGCCGTGACGCACTAGCTGCACAGCAATGATGGAGAGAGCCATGGCCACGCCTGCGTTTGAAGACCTTGCCGAGACATTCGCGTTTCTGGACGATTGGGAAGACCGCTATCGGCATGTGATTGATCTGGGGCGCGCGATGCCGCCGCTGGACGACAGTTTCAAGGTGCCGGCGCTGAAGGTGGATGGCTGTGCGTCGCAGGTTTGGTTGCGGCCGATGATCTCTGAGGGCCGGTTCGAGTTTCAGGGCGAGTCGGATGCGATGATCGTGCGCGGGCTGATCGCGGTGCTGCATGCGCTTTATGCAGGGCTGCCGGTGGCCGAGGTGGTCCGGGTGGATGCGCCGGCGGAACTGGGGCGGCTGGGGCTGAACGAGCATCTGTCCTCGCAACGCTCGAACGGGTTGCGCGCGATGGTGGAGCGTATCCGGCAGACGGCGGCGGCTGCGGCGCAGGGTTAGGGGCGACTGGGGTTTCCGATGCGCGTCTTGGCGAGGGCCATTGCCTTCGCCACGCGGTTTAGGTGCCGCTGGAGCCGCCGGGCCTTTATGGCCCGGCCAGCGCCCGACCCGCCCATGGCGGGCGCTTCTCGCCCGCCGGGTCGGGCGCTGGCCTCAGCGGGTTTTTCGTTGAACCGACTATAGGGTGAAACCGCCCACGCGGGCGGGGAAACGCCGGGCGTTTCCTGTTTCCGCCCGAAACTGGCCGCACGCAAGCCATGCGCGTCAGCCCACCTTAGGCCAGCGTCACCTTGTTGGGGTAAAAGGCCAGAAAACCGGCAATCGGGGCTGCGGCGTCAATCGGGGCCTCGTAAGACCACACGGCATTTTCCAACAGGCCGGCGTCGGTCTGGATCGAGTAATAGCTGCACAGACCCTTATGCGGGCAGGTGGTTTGACGCGCGGTTTTGGTCAGATGCTGCATCGCGATATCATCGCGGGGGATGTAGAGCACGGGTGGATAGCTGCCCTCACGCAGCTCCAGCGCGCCGGTGGTTTGGCCCAGTTTCGTGCCGCCCGCTGTGATGGAAAGCGGGGCAGGGTGTGGGGTGATGGTGATATAGGCCATGGCAGCTTCCTTTCAGCGCGGTGACACAGCCTGAAAGTAGCGCAGGGAAACGGCTTTGCCACCCATCTCTACGCCGCCCCGGACTTGATCCGGGGCCTCCTACCGAAACACCATGAGGCCCCGGATCAAGTCCGGGGCGGCGAAGCGCGTATATTTGGGCGGTCAGATCGGCGCGCAGGCGGCTTGGCACCAACTCAGAGCCTCTGCCGACAGGCGGGGCGTCAGTTTTGCCAGCACCTCGGCGTGGTAGTCGTTCAACCACGCGCGATCTGCCGCCGAAAGCTGATCGGCCAGAACCAAGCGGCGGTCAAACGGCACGAAGGTCAGGGTTTCAAAGCAGAGCTGATTGCGCTCGGGGTCGCCGCCTTCAAGGTGGGGGGCGGGTTGCACCACGATCAGGTTTTCCAGCCGGATGCCGAATTCGCCCTCGCGGTAATAGCCCGGCTCGTTCGACAGGATCATGCCTTGTTGCAGCGGCACCTCTGAGATGCGACTGATGCGCTGCGGGCCTTCATGCACCGACAGGAAGGCCCCGACACCGTGGCCAGTGCCGTGGTTGAAGTCTTGCCCCGCCATCCACAACGCCGCGCGCGCCAGCGGATCAAGGTCGCGGCCCGACAGGCCTGCGGGCCAGCGCACGCGGCTGATCGCGATGGTGCCTTGCAGAACCCGGGTAAAGCAGGCGCGGGCGTAATGGCCGGGGTCGCCCACCGCCATGGTGCGGGTGATGTCGGTGGTGCCATCGCGGTATTGCGCGCCCGAGTCCACCAGCAGTAGTTCATTGCGGCCAATCGCGCGGTTCGACGCTTCGGTGACACGGTAGTGCATGATCGCACCGTTGGGTCCTGATCCGCAGATGGTGTCAAAGCTGATGTCGTGCAGCACGTTGGTGGCGCGGCGGAAACCTTCCAGCGCGCGCACCACGTCAATCTCGGAGAGGCCGCCCTTGGGTGTCTGGCTGTCCAGCCAACACAGAAACTCGACCATCGCTGCGCCGTCGCGCAGATGCGCCTCTCGGGTGGCCGCGATTTCGGCGGCGTTTTTACAGGCCTTGGGCAGACGGCAGGGATCATCCCCCCAAGCCACGGTGATCGCGGCTTCGGTCAGTTCGGTGGAAACCGCGAGCGGGGCGGTGCCACGATCAACCCGCACAGCCCCTTGCAAGGTGCGCAAGGCGGGCACAAAGGCCGAGACTGGGCGCAGCAGCACATCGGGGCCCAAATGCGCGCGGGTGGCGTCGTCGAATTTCGCGGCATCGGCAAACAGGGTGACATGGGCGTTTTCATGCAGGATGGCAAAGCCGTGCAGCACCGGGTTGCGTGGCACATCGGCACCCCGGATGTTCAAAAGCCAGCACAGGCTGTCGGGCAGGGTGATCACCGCCGCCGATTGGCCTTGCGCGTGCAAGGCGGCGGCAAGGCGGGTGCGCTTGTCTGCGCTGGTCTCGCCCGCAAGGCTGTCGGGATGGGCAAAGGCAAGGCCCATCGGGGCTGCGGGCTGGTCGGGCCAGATGCGGTCAATCTGGTTGGCGATAGGTTGCAGGATGATGCCGGTGCCTTCGACGGCGGTCTCAAGCTTGGCGATCTCATCTGCGGTGTGCAGCCAAGGATCAAACCCCACCACGCCCTGCGGCAGGTGCTGCTTCAGCCAAGCGCCCGCGCTGACCTCGGGCCACGGCACCGGCGTGAAATGCGCAAGGTCAACCTGACCCTTGACTTGCGTGCGGTAGCGCCCGTCGATGAACACGCCCGCGATCGTGGGCAACACGATGCAGAACCCTGCCGACCCGGTAAACCCCGTCAACCACTGCAACCGCTCATCCCGGGCGGCGACGTATTCGCCCTGATGCGCATCGGCGCGCGGTATCAGAAAACCCGACACCCCCTCGGCGGCCAGAACCTGCCGCAGCGCCGCCAATCGCGCAGGGCCTTGGGCAGGATCGGCATGGGTGTCAAAGCTTTGAAACATGGTCATCCTCTCTGCTCAAATATCCTCGGGGTGAGCGCGGCACGCGCGAGGGGGCGAGCCCCCTCTACCCGGCCTTCCGCATTCCCAAGGCCTTGGCGCGTTTGCGCGGATCAACCTCGAACAGACCGGCGAGTTGCTCTGTCATCGCACCCGCAAGTTGTTCGACATCGGTGATGGTGACAGCGCGCTGGTAATAGCGGGTCACATCATGGCCGATGCCGATGGCGATCAGTTCCACGGCCTTCTTGCGTTCGACCATCGCGATCACGTCACGCAGGTGTTTTTCAAGGAAATTCGCGGGGTTGACCGACAGGGTGGAATCATCAACCGGCGCGCCGTCGGAGATTACCATCAGGATGCGGCGGGCTTCGGGGCGGGCGGTCATGCGGCGGTGCGCCCATTCCAAGGCCTCGCCGTCGATGTTTTCCTTCAAAAGGCCCTCTTTCATCATCAGGCCCAGATTGGGGCGCACGCGACGCCAGGGCGCGTCGGCGGATTTGTAGATGATGTGGCGCAGATCGTTCAGGCGGCCCGGTTGCTGGACGCGGCCTTGGGCCAGCCAGCGTTCGCGGCTTTGCCCACCCTTCCACGCGCGGGTGGTGAAGCCGAGGATTTCGACCTTGACCGAGCAGCGTTCCAGCGTGCGCGCCAGCACATCGGCGCAGATGGCGGCGATGGAGATCGGGCGGCCGCGCATGGAGCCGGAGTTGTCGATCAGCAGCGTCACGCAAGTGTCGCGGAATTCGGTGTCTTTTTCCTGTTTGAAGCTGAGCGGTGTGGTCGGGTTGGCGATGACGCGGGCGAGGCGGCCTGCGTCCAGCGTGCCTTCTTCCAGATCGAACAGCCACGAGCGGTTTTGCTGGGCCTGCAAGCGGCGTTGCAGCTTGTTGGCAAGGCGGCTGACCGCGCCTTTCAGCGGTTCCAACTGCTGATCGAGATAGGCGCGCAGGCGTTCCAACTCAGCCGGTTCGGCGAGGTCTTCGGCTTTGATTTCTTCATCAAAATCCGTGGTATAGACGGTATAGTTCGGATCGGCGTCGGAATAGGGCGCGGGCGGGGGCGGGTCCAGCGGAGCCTCGCCCTCGGGCAGTTCGGCCTCGTCGCCCTGCTCCATATCCGCCGAGTCTTCCATGGTGACTTGGGCTTGGGATTGGTCTTGCTGGTCTTCTTGGCTTTGCTCGGGCGAGGCCTCGGACTCCTCGGAATCCTGCTCATCAGAGCCTTCGCTGTCGGGCGCGTCTTGGTCTTCTTGCGCTTCGTCGCCAGAGTCGTCTTCATCGGGCAGATCAGGGTCGTCGCCCAACTGGTCGCCATAGCCAAGGTCCGAGATCACCTTGCGGGCAAGGCGGGCGAAAGCGGCCTGATTGTCGAGCACATCATCAAGGCTGTCGAGCGTGCCCGCGGCCTGGCCCTCGATGAAATCGCGCCACATCTCCATGACGTTGGCGGCGCCTTTCGGCATGTCGCGGCCTGTCGCGAGATGGCGGACAAGGTAGCCTGCGGCGACGGATAGCGGCGCATCTTCGCGCTTGGTGATGCTGGAATAGCCTTTGCGATCCGCCTCATAGGCGATTTTGGCATCAATGTTGCCTGCGGTGCCGGGCATGGCGCGGGCACCCACAGCCTCACACCGGGCGGTTTCCATCGCGTCATAGATTTCACGCGCAAGCGGGCCAGTGGGGGCGTATTTCGTCGCGGTGGATTCGTTGTGGAACTTGCGGCGCAACGCAAAGGCGTCTGCGGTGCCACGGGCCAGCAACACCTCATCCCGGGTCATTCGGCGGCTGACTTGCGGCAGGCGGATGCCTTCCTTGTTCATGCCCGCCGGATCGACCGAATAGGTCACCGTCATTTCGGGATCGTTCGCCATGGTCTTGGTGGCCTCGGCGAGGGCCTTTTTGAACGGATCGGCGGGGTTGTCGGTGGGTTTGGTCATTTATGCGATCCGGTCTTGACGAAGGCGATTTTTTCGCCATTTATATACACACGAAAGCGGGGTGCTATGGCCATTCTTACCAACAGCCGTGACATCATCCGCAGGCTTGAGGCCGAAGGTTGGGTGCTGGTTGGATCGAAGGGTTCGCATCACAAATTCCGCAAAGACGGGCAGAACGTGATTGTTCCGCACCCGAAGAAAGACTTGCCACTTGGCACTGCGCGCAGCATCGCCCGCGTTGCAGGCTGGCTAAAGGAGATGCCATGAAAACCTATCTTGCACTGGTTCACAAGGACGCGGGAAGCGCTTACGGTCTGAGTTTCCCGGATTTGCCGGGATGCTTTGCTGCGGCGGACAGCGAAAGCGATATTCTGCGGGCGGGTGTTGAGGCGTTGGAGTTGTGGTTTGAGGATGAAGATGCCGTTGACCCGCGCGGGCCGGAGGCGATCGCGCGCGAAGTGGCGGGTGATCTGGCGGCTGGAGCATTCTTGATCGCGGTGCCGTTGGTGCAACCGCAAAGCCGTCAGAAGCGGGTGAATATCAGCTTGGATGCAGGCACTTTGAGCGCCATCGACAGCGCCGCAGACGGGCTGGGACTGACCCGATCCGGCTATCTTGCCATGGCCGCGCTGAATGAAATCAGGGGCGGGCATTAGCGGGGGACGGTTGGTTTGGTCATGATCTGTCCGGTTCTGGGGAAGGTGCGTGAAATCGCGCACCCTACCTATTTCATCGCCATGCTCGCCGCAGACTCGGGCAGTTCTTCCGCAAAACAGCGCTGGTAGAATTCGGCGACGGTCTGACGCTCCAATTCATCGCATTTGTTCAGGAACGACAGGCGGAAGGCGTATCCGACGTTGCGGAAGATCTCGGCGTTTTCGGCCCAGTTCAGCACGGTGCGGGGCGACATCACGGTGGAGAGATCGCCGTTCATGAACGCTGTGCGGGTGAGGTCAGCCACCGTCACCATCTGGCTGATCTTCTTGCGGCCCTCGGCGGTGTTGTAATGTGGGCGCTTGGCCAGAACGATGGCGGCTTCGGCGTTGTGGCTGAGGTAGTTCAGGGTAGCCACAAGGCTCCAACGGTCCATCTGGGCCTGGTTGATCTGCTGGGTGCCGTGGTAAAGACCGGTGGTGTCGCCCAAGCCCACGGTGTTGGCGGTGGCGAACAGGCGGAAGGACGGGTGCGGGGTGATGATCTCGTTCTGATCGAGCAGGGTCAGCTTGCCGTCATGCTCCAGCACGCGCTGGATCACGAACATCACATCGGCGCGGCCTGCGTCGTATTCATCGAACACGATGGCAACAGGGTTGCGCAGCGCCCACGGCAGGATGCCTTCGTGGAATTCGGTGACTTGCTTGCCGTCGCGCAGCTTGATCGCATCCTTGCCGATCAGGTCGATCCGGCTGATGTGGCTATCAAGGTTCACGCGGACGGTCGGCCAGTTCAGCCGCGCGCCAACCTGTTCGATATGCGTCGATTTGCCCGTGCCGTGATAGCCTTGGATCATCACGCGGCGGTTGTAGGCATAGCCTGCCAGAATCGCCAGAGTGGTGTCGGGGTCGAATTTATAGGTGGGATCAATCGCGGGCACGCGGTCGGTGGCTTCGGCGAACCCCTTCACCTTCATATCGGTGTCGATCCCGAAGACCTCGCGGACCGAGATTTCTTCGGTGGGTTTCATAATCATATCTGCCATTGCCCGTCGCCCATATCAAACTGGCGGGCCAACACTGTCCGTTGGGGCCCGCGATCCTATCTGTTTGTGGAACATAACGGGCAGGGCTGCAAGGGCAAGGGACGACACGAAAGGACGTATCTGCGCCTTGGTGAAACTTATCGCCACGCCCTTGCGTTGTTAGGATACAATGACCGGACCTGATAGGAGAAACGCCATGCGCCGCCGCAGTTTTCTAGGCTCTGTTGCCCTGCTTGCCTTTGCGCCGCCGTTGCGGGCCGAGACGTTTGAAGTCAAGCTGACCGAGGCCGAATGGCGCGCCAAGCTGAGCGATGCCGCCTACGCCGTGCTGCGCGAGGAGGATACCGAGCGGGCAGGCTCCAGCCCGCTGAACGACGAGCATCGCCGCGGCACCTTCCTGTGCGCGGGCTGTGATTTGCCGGTTTACGCGTCAGAGACCAAGTTTGACAGCGGCACCGGCTGGCCATCGTTCTATGAGCCGATCAAGGGCGCGATTGGCACCAAAGAGGACAACACGCTGTTTTCCACCCGGACGGAAGTGCATTGCCGCCGCTGTGGCGGCCATTTGGGGCATGTGTTCAACGATGGCCCGCCGCCCACGGGGCTGGGCTATTGCATGAATGGGGTGGCGCTAAAGTTTGTTCCGGCTTGATGCAGGCGGGATAGACAGGCGATTGCCGCAGGTTTACCGATAGGGCCAAGCGGGAACATGCCCGTGCCTTGTTCGGAGTGCCTGCAGTGGCCAAACCCGCCTCGCCTTTGACGATTTCCGCTACCGCTGCCCTGCAACGGCTGCTGGACGGCCCGCCCGATGTGGCAAGGTTAGAGCAGGCGTTCCGGCATTTGGCCAAATGGCGATCCGAGTTGATTTCCAACACTTTGGCCGAACGCTCGGGCACCAAGGTTTTGTCGGGGCCATTCAAGGGGATGGATTATCCGGTGCGGGCCTCGGAAGGTTCGCGGTCGGCGCGGCTGTTGGGGGCCTATGAGGCCGGGCTTGCGCCGGTGATCGAGGAAATCGTGACCAGGGCCTATCCGGTGGTGATCGACGTGGGCTCGGCCGAGGGGTATTACGCGGTGGGTCTGGCGCGGCGGTTGCCGAAAGCGCGGGTGCTGGCGCGCGATGCCAACCCGCGGGCGCAGGCTTTGTGTGCGGCGCTGGCGGCGGCGAATGGCGTGGCCGATCGGGTGGAGATTGGCGGGCTGATGGCGCATGCCGATTTCGATCTGTGCAGTGCGCAGAAAACGCTGGTGGTTTGCGATATCGAGGGGGCCGAGGCCGAGTTGCTGGACCCGGTGCGCGCGCCCGGTCTGCGCGCGGCGGATATTCTGGTCGAGGCACATGATTGTATGCACCACGGCCTGAGCCATACGCTGGTCGAGCGGTTCAAGGCGACGCATCGCATCCGGGTGATCGGGCGGCATCTGGACGATTCCGGCCTGCCCGACTGGATGGAGGCTTTGTCTGATCTCGATCGGCTGGTGGCCTTGTGGGAATGGCGCACTGGCCCGACGCCGTGGCTGTGGATGGTGAAGAAATGAGCGCAGAACGCAACGCGGCAATCTGGTATGCGCAGGATGGTTTTGATCCGGCGGCCAAGGGGATCAATGGCCGCAGGGTGGCCGGAGAGTCGTTTCTGAAGGGTTTTCTGCGCCACGCTGATGTAGAGGAATTCGTGCTGTTGTCGCATGGCGCGGGCGAAATTGAGCCGGTGAAGGCCTTGGCCGCCGAATTGCGCCCCGGCAAGCCGGTGCGTCACGCGCCCCTGCTGCGGCCCCATACGATTGCACCGCTGCAAACCGTGTTTTTCCCCAGCCCGAACTACATTCAGGAAAGCTGGCGGCGCGCGCCCTACGGCACCGGGGCGTGGTCGATTTGCGGTATCACCCACACCACCTCGACCCATGCGGTGATGCAGGGGTTTTTCGATCTGCGCATGGCCCCGGTGACGGAATGGGATGCGGTGATCTGCACCAGCCAATCGGTGCTGGCCTCGGTCAGCTATCAGATGGACCGGATTGACGCGCATATCAGCGGCCATCTGAAAGCCACGCCGCCGCCGCGCCCGATGCTGCCGGTGATCCCGCTGGGGGTGCATTGTGCCGATTTCGCGCCGGAGGCCGAGAAGGGTGCGGCGCTGCGGGCGCGGCTGGGGGCAGGGCCGGATGACGTGGTGTTCACCACCATCGCGCGGCTGACCCCGCATGAAAAATTCGATCCGCTGCCGATTTATCTGGCGATGCAGGCGGCCCAGCGGCAACTGCCGGGGCAAAAGCTGTTCGTGGCGTTCTGCGGCCAGTTCCGCGACGACTATTCGCGCAAGGTCTTCACCGAGGGCGCGGCCAAGCTGATGCCGGATGTGGGGTTTGCGCTATTGGACGGGGCCTCGGCGGATGATCGCAAGGCGGCGCTGTCGGGCGCGGATGTGTTCATGTTTCTGATTGATAACATTCAGGAAACCTTTGGTTTGGCTCCGCTGGAGGGCATGGCTGCGGGTCTGCCTTTGCTGGTGTCAGACTGGGACGGGATGCGCGACACGGTGTCCGAAGATGTCGGTTTCCGCATCACCACCCGCACGCTGCCGGGGCAATACTACGCACAAGAGGCGCTGCGCTATCAGGGCGGCACTGACAGTTACGTGCAGTATTGCGCGGCGACCTCGGCGCTGACCGAGTTGGATTTGCCGGAACTGACGGCGCGGATTTTGCAGCTTTCGCGCGACCCTGATCTGCGCCGCCGTATGGGGGCGGCGGGGCGTGCGCGGGTGCAGGCGCTTTATGATTGGGCGCAGGTGGTGCCGCAGATGCAGGCGCTGTGGGCCGAGCAAGACGCGCGCCGCAAGGCTTCGGTCGCAGCGTCGCGGCGCTATATGGCCGATGCCTTGCCGATTGCGCCCTCGCCGATGCATCTGTTTGGCAGTTATCCGACCGAGCAGGTGACTTTCGCGAAATCCCGGCTGGTGCTGGCCGACCCCACCGGACGCCCCAGCCTTGCCGATGTGCTGGCGGCGCGCAACTATCAGGGGTTGAAACGGATGTTCGCAGCCCCGGATCATATCGCCCAAGTGCTGCGCGCGATTATCGCGGCGGGCGCTGCGGGCTGCGATCTGGCCCAGCTTGAGGCGGCATCGGGGCTAAAGGGTGCCCCGGTCGAGCGGATTGCGATCTGGCTGCTGAAATATGGCTTCGTGCGGCGGGCGTGAGGCCGCCTATTCCTTGAAGTAGCGGCTGTCCTTGATCTGATCCCAGGCCCAGACAACCTCTTGCAAACGGTCCTCGTCCGAGCGGTCGCCGCCGTTCATATCCGGGTGAAGATCTTTCACCAGGCTTTTGTATTGCTTGCGAATTTCGGCTTTTGTCCAAGTGTCGCGGGCATCCAGAATCTCAACCGCCTTGCGCTCGGTCGCGGGCAGTTTGCGGGTGGCGTTCGAGGTGGGCTTGCCGGGGTTGCGCGTGGCGTTTTCGCCCAGCAGCGACAGCGGATCATCAACCCCCAAACGGTGCCACGCGTTGCCGTCATCCTTGCGGCTGAAGGGCTTGGTCTCACGTTCCCACAGGCGGTCTTTTTCCAGCAGTTTCTGGAATTCTTCATCGGTGGCATTGCCGAAGAAATTCCACTTCAGGTTGTATTCGCGGATATGGTCGCGGCAGAACCAGAAATATTCGTCCAGATGATCGGGGGACTTTGGCGCGCGGTATGCGCCCTTTTCCTTGCAGCCGGGATAGTCGCAGGCCTTGTTCGAGGTTTCAAACGCCCCCGACATGCCGCGCCGGGTGGTTTTGCGCTTGGCCTTGTCAGACGAGACGCGGATATCAAACTCAAAGGGGGGACGCGTGGACATGCAGAGGCCTTTCCGAACTGAAGGCAAGACATTATAGATTTGAACGGCAGTGAGAAGGGGCAAAGGTCAAAAATGAGCATTGAGAACGAGTTGATTGCGTGCCTGACGATCACTTTTTCACCAACGCGGCTGGAGGTGGTCAATGAAAGCCACAAACACGCGGGCCACAGCGGCGATGATGGCACGGGCGAGAGCCATTTTTCGGTGCTGATCCGCTCGGAAGCCTTGGCCGCGATGAGCCGGGTGGCGCGGCACCGGGCCGTGCATAAGGCGCTTGGCGATTTGAACCAGCGCATCCACGCGCTGGCGCTGGATGTGGCGTGACGCGAAAAGTCTTGAGAAAACGCTGGTCAGTTTGCCCGATTTGTCCCGCGACAAATCGGGCCGCGCCTGCCTGCCCATAGGCAGGCGCGTTCCCGCGCCCGCCCGGTCAGGCGCGCCCCGATTTACCTTGCGGTGCGATTGGCACCACGCCCCTTGCTCAACGGCGTTCCGCCTTATGAGCAACGAAGCGCAAAACGCTGCCCCGCAGCGTTTTTTCGCGCTTCGGGCCAATCGCTCAAAGTCATTGCTCAGCGGAACTGAAGCGCCGCCTTACCCCCGTGCCTTCAGTTGCAGCCGCCGTGCGTGCAGCACGGGTTCGGTGTAACCCGACGGCTGCACGCGGCCCTTGAACACCAGATCGCAGGCGGCCTGATAGGCGATGCCGTCAAAGCCGGGGGCCATCGCGCGGTAGGCCGGATCGCCCGCGTTCTGGCGATCCACCACCGCCGCCATCTTGCGCAGCGCGGCATCGACCTGGGCCTCGGACACAATGCCGTGGTGCAGCCAGTTGGCGATATGCTGGGCAGAAATCCGGCAGGTGGCGCGGTCTTCCATCAAGCCTATATCATTGATATCGGGCACTTTTGAGCAACCCACGCCCTGATCAATCCAGCGCACCACATAGCCAAGGATACCTTGCGCGTTGTTCTCGACCTCACGCAAAACCTGCGCTTCGGTCCATTTCTGATAGGTCGCAAGCGGGATTTCCAGCACGGTTTCGACATAACCGCGCCGCCCGCCTGCTTTCAGTTTCGCCTGCACCGCCGCCACGTCGATCTTGTGATAATGCAGCACATGCAGGGTCGCGGCGGTGGGCGATGGCACCCAAGCACAGCTTGCACCGGCCTTGGGGTGTTCGATCTTCTGCTCCAGCATCGCGGCCATCAGATCGGGCGCGGCCCACATGCCCTTGCCGATTTGCGCGCGGCCCTGCAGGCCACATTCAAGGCCAATATCGACGTTTTGCGTCTCATACGCGCCGATCCACGCCTTGCGCTTGATGAAATCCTTGCGGCTGAACGGGCCTGCCTCCATCGAGGTGTGAATCTCATCGCCGGTGCGATCCAGAAAGCCGGTGTTGATGAAGGCCAGGCGGTGGCGGGCGGCGTGGATGCAGGCTTTCAGATTGACGCTCGTGCGGCGTTCTTCGTCCATCACCCCCAGTTTCACGGTGTTGGCGGGCAGGCCAAGGATGGCTTCCACCTTGCCAAACACCTGATCGGCAAAGGCGACTTCCTCGGGCCCGTGCATCTTGGGCTTGACGACATAGACCGAGCCGGTTTGCGAATTGCGCAGGCCAGAGGTTTTCTTCAGATCGTGCATGGCGATCAGGCTGGTGATCAGCGCATCCATCAGGCCTTCAAAGATTTCCGAGCCATCGGGCAACAGGATCGCCGGGTTGGTCATCAGATGGCCGACATTGCGCACCCAGAGCAGCGCCCGGCCCTTGACGGTCAGCGTGCTGCCATCGGGGGCGGTAAAGCTGCGGTCGGGGTTCAGGGCACGGGTGATCTTGCGACCGCCTTTGCTCAGGTCGGCGGTCAAATCGCCCTGCATCAGGCCAAGCCAGTTGGCATAGGCAAGGGTCTTATCCTCGCCATCAACGCAGGCCACCGAATCCTCGCAATCCATGATCGCCGACAGCGCCGATTCCAGCACCACATCGGCCAGCAGCGCCTGATCGCGGCTGCCAATCGGGTGGGCGCGGTCGAATACCAGTTCGACATGCAGGCCATTGTTGACCAGCAGCACCGAATCCGGTGCCTTGGGGTTGCCGCGGTAGCCTGCGAATTTTGCGGGCGTCACCAAGGGCAGGTCATCGACCAGCAGCGCGCCATTGGCGACGTAATAGCGCCGCGCATCGGCGTGGCTGGTGCCGGCAATCGGAAACGCCTCGTCCAGAAACACCCGCGCGCGGGCGACGACGCGCGCGCCGCGACCGCGTTCATAGCCGCCCGCCGGGGCAGGGCTGCCCATCGCATCGGTGCCGTAAAGCGCATCATAAAGGCTGCCCCAACGCGCATTGGCGGCGTTCAGCGCGTAGCGGGCGTTGGTGATCGGCACCACCAGTTGCGGGCCTGCGATGGTTGCAATCTCGGGGTCAACGTTGGTGGTGTCGATCTGGAAATCGGCAGGCTCTGGCAGCAAGTAGCCGATTTCGCTTACGAAATCCTTGTAGGCCACCGGATCATGTGCGGCGTTGCGGTGGTTTTTGTGCCAGGTGTCGATCTGGGTTTGCAGATCGTCGCGCTTGGCCAGCAGGGCTGCGTTGCGCGCGCCCTCGGTCTGCGCCAGATCGGCCATGCCTGCCCAGAACCTATCGGCGGCAACGCCAGTGCCGGGCAGGGCTTGCGCCTCGATGAAATCTGCCAGCACCTGATCCACCTGCAAACCGTGCCGTGTGACGCGCGTAACCATCGGACCCTCGCTGTTTGGCTTTGCTCAGGCGATAGCAGAATTGCGCGGGCTGCGAAAGTTTTGAAGCAGCGGATTTTCTCGGAAAAGACGAAAGCACTTTTTGGGGATTCTTGATGATGGCGGGAATTGGCTGAATAGTTAGCGGATATGCTAAGTTTCTGTTGGCTCGAATCTGGAAGGCTGTTACTTAGCGATATGGCTAAATATGACCCCGACCTTTCGCTGATCTTTCAGGCTTTGTCTGACCCGACCCGGCGCGCGATGCTGGCGCGGATTGGGCTGGGGGCGGTGCCGGTTTCGGAACTGGCGCGGCCCACCGGATTGGCGCTGCCGACGGTGATGCGCCACCTTGCGGTGCTGGAAGATGCGGCCTTGATCAGCACCGAGAAAACCGGGCGCACGCGGATCTGCCATGCGCGCCCCGAAACTTTGGCCGCCACCGCCGACTGGTTGGGCGAACAGCGCGCGATCTGGGAAGCGCGCACCGACCGTTTAGAAGCTTATGTTGCGCAATTGATGAAGGAGCCCTGAAGATGAGCCTCGATCTGAACCCCGAAACCGATCTGGTGTTGACGCGCGAGATCAACGCGCCGCGTGAAATCCTGTATAAATGCTGGACCACGCCCGCGCATCTGGTGCATTGGTTCGTGCCCAAGCCGCATAAGGTGACGGCCTGCGAACTGGATGTGCGGCCCGGTGGCAAGTGCAACACCACGTTCGAGGTGGACGGTGTGGAGATGCCGAACAACGGGGTTTATCTTGAGGTGGTCCCGAACGAAAAACTGGTGTTTACCGACACTTACACCGAAGGCTGGAAGCCCAATCCCGAGCCTTTCATGACCGCGATCCTGACCTTTGAGGACATTGGCAATGGCCGCACCCGCTATACCGCCATCGCGCGGCACCGCAGCAAGGAAACCGCGGAAAGCCACAAGCAGATGGGGTTCTATGACGGTTGGGGCACGGTGGTTACTCAGTTGGAGGAATATGCGCAGGGGCTGAAATGATGGCTGATCGCACCATGATCATGGAGCGGGTGATCAAGGCGCCGCGCGCTGTGGTGTGGGGGGCTTGGGTCAACCCTGTCAGCCTGCCGCAATGGTGGGGGCCGGATGGGTTTTCCTGCCGCACCAGCCGGATTGATCTGCGCACCGGCGGCGAGTGGTTGTTCGACATGATCGGCCCCGACGGCAAAGTCTATCCCAACCATCACCTTTACGTGCTGATCCAGCCGCAAAGTCGGATCGAATACACGCTGCTGTGGGGCGAGAACGGGCCGAAACACGCCGATGCCGCGGTTGATCTGACCGAGGAGGGCGGCCACACCAAAGTGACGATGCGGATGGTGTTTATCACGCCGGAAGAATGTGCGCAGGCCAAAGGCTTTGGGGCCGAGGCGCTGGGGGTGCAGACCTTGGGCAAGCTCGCCAAAGCCATCGGCGCGGATTAATCGGTGTTGGGGGCGGCGCTGCGGCCCCCTTTGCCTTTGCGGCAGGCGTCAGAGCAGTATTTTACCTGCTCCCACGTTTTCTCCCAAGCCTTGCGCCAGACCATCGGGCGGCCACAGGCGGCGCAGGTTTTGACGGGCAGGTCGGATTTCTTGCGCATTTTCGCCATTACAGATCCAGACTGAGTTGGCCATGGCTGGGCTGCGGACGTTTGGGCGGGCGGGAGGCTTGACGCTCGATCACCTCGGCGGCCGCGGGGCGGGGGGCGGGTTTGCTGCGCAGGCCCCAGACAGCCTCGCGCGCGTCACGTTGGGCGGTGGTGACGTCGACGATGGGTTCGGGATAGCGGCGGCCCAGCACGCGGCCGGCACCTGACCACCGCCACGGCGCTTGCAGGTAAGCGTCTGGCACGGCTTGCAATTCGGGTATCCAGCGCCGGGTGAAGCTGCCGGTTGGGTCTTGGTCCAGCCCCTGTTTCACCGGGTTGTAGATGCGCGGCACATGGCTGCCGGTGGTGCCCGATTGCATCTGCACCTGCGGCCAGTGGATGCCGGGTTCATAATCGGTAAAGCGGCGGGCCAGCACCGCGCCCGTCACCCGCCAATCCAGCCACAGATGGTAGGACGCGCAGGCCATCACCATGGCGCGGGCGCGAAAGTTCAGCCAGCCCGTCGCCGCCAGATAGCGCAGGCAGGCGTCCAGAAACGGCAGGCCGGTTTCGCCCTGCGTCCAGGCGTGCAGGCGGGCGGGGTCGCTGCTGCGGCGCAAAAGCTCAGCCGAGGATTGCAGGCAGCGGGTTTCGATGGCGGGCTGATCTTCAAGCTTCTGGATGAAGTGATCGCGCCAGGCGAGGCGGCTTTGGAAACTGGCCAAAGCGCCCGCCCAGCCGCCGCCGGGATGCGTATCCGTGCGGGTTTGGGCGGCCTGCACCACCTCACGCAAAGACAGCGCGCCCAAGGCAAGATGCGGGGAAAGCCGCGAGCATGCCCGCTCGGCCGTCAGCGGCGACGACATCGCCGAACGGTAGGGCGCGCCGCGTTGGGTCAGGAAACTGTCCAGCAGATCAAGCCCTTTGCCGCGCCCGCCGTGCTGGCGGTGGGCACATGTATCCTCGGCCAGCCGCAACGCGCGGGCGGTGGGGATCAGGCCGGGTTCAAGGCTGGGAATGGCGTTCAGCGCGGGGGCGTCAAGCTGTGGGGCGGCCATGAAGCTGTCGCGCTGGCCTTGCCATTGGCTGCGGCTGGCGGGGCCGCGGCGCACGCCCGATTGGGGCAACTCGTCCCACAGGATGCCCGCATCCTGCGCCCAAGCGGCGACGCGGCGGTCGCGGGCGTAGGTGAAGGCGTTGCCGGTTTCTTCGTGGCTGACGATGCGGGTGATGTTGTGCTGGCGGCACAAACGCGCAAGCACCGCCTGCGCCTCGCCCACGCGGATCACCAGCGGCGCGCCAAGCTGGCCGCGCAGATCCTCCAGACATTCGGCGGTGAACGCCCATTGCCGGGCCGAGGTATCGGGCAGCGCCCAGTAATCGGGTTCCACGATATAAAGCGGCAAAACCGCGCCAAGCCCTGCCGCATGGGTCAGCGCCGCATGGTCATGGGCGCGCAGATCGCGTTTGAACCAAATGAGAACATTCATGGAACATAGAGATAGCGGCGGATTTGGGGCTGTAAAGGGCGGATGATGGCAAGTGCTGGCGTGGCGCGGGCGAAACGCTTGGATTACTGGGATTTTTGGCGGCCGGTTTTTCTGCGCCGTGGTGCGTGATTGCGGGATCGGCTGGCAGATGGCGGCGAATCGGGGTGGCGGGGGGAGCCTCCGGCGGGAGTATTTGGGCCAAGATGAATGGCGCGCGCGGCGCTTGGGGCTTGCGGAGTGCAGGGGATTGCGAAAGCTTGGGCCAAAAGGAGACCGCCATGAGCCTTGCTGATCCGCGCACCATCCGACTGGCCGATTACCAGCCCTACAGCCATCTGGTCGAGCGGGTGGAGTTGACGTTTCGGCTGCATCCGACGGCGACGCGGGTTCTTGCCCGGCTGCATCTGGCCGCCAACCCGGCGGCGCGGGCGGGCCAGGATTTGCGGCTGGATGGCGAGGGGCTGCGGCTGATCGCTTGCACGCTGGACGGGCGGGCGGTGCAGCCGCGGGTGGACGCGACGGGGATGACGCTGGCGGCGCAGGTGTTGCCTGCGCAGCCGTTCGTGCTGGAAACCGAGGTGGAGATCGCGCCCGAAGGCAACACCGCGCTGGAGGGGCTTTACATGTCGAACGGCATGTATTGTACGCAATGCGAGGCAGAAGGGTTTCGCAAGATCACTTATTATCCTGATCGCCCCGATGTCATGGCGCGGTTTCATGTGCGCATTGAGGCCCCCGCTGATATCCCTGTGCTGCTCTCCAATGGCAACTGGGAAAGCGCCGGCGATGATGGCGAAATTGATTATGGTTTCCTAGGGCGGGATGCTCACTATTCTGAATGGTATGATCCTTGGCCCAAGCCCAGCTATCTGTTCGCCCTCGTTGCTGGCGATCTCGTAGCTCATCGCAGCCACTTTAATCGCAAGAGCGATGGGAATGAGATCAGCCTGAATATCTGGGTGCGGCCCGGCGATGAAGACCGCTGTGACTGGGCGATGAAGTCGCTCAAGAAAGCAATGAGATGGGACGAGGATGTGTATGGGAGGGAATACGATCTGCACATCTTCAATATCGTCGCCGTTGATGACTTCAATATGGGCGCGATGGAGAACAAGGGGTTGAACATCTTCAACTCCAAGGCTGTTTTGGCCAGTTCGGAAACAGCGACGGATGATGACTTTGCCCGCGTGGAAGCGATCATCGCGCATGAGTATTTTCACAACTGGACAGGCAATCGCATCACCTGCCGCGATTGATTTCAGCTGTGCCTGAAGGAAGGGCTGACGGTGTTTCGCGATCAGCAATTCTCGGGCGATTTGCGGTCACATGCGGTGAAGCGGATCGAGGATGTGCTGATGCTGCGGGCGCGGCAGTTTCGCGAGGATGGCGGGCCGCTGGCGCATGCGGTGCGGCCTGACAGCTTTGTCGAGATCAACAATTTCTACACCGCGACCGTTTATGAAAAGGGCGCGGAAGTGATCGGGATGCTGAAGCGGCTGGTGGGGGATGCCGATTATGCCCGCGCGCTGGATCTGTATTTCGCGCGCCACGACGGGCAGGCGGCGACGATTGAGGATTGGCTGCGGGTGTTTGAAGACACCACGGGCCGCGATCTGACCCAGTTCAAGCGCTGGTACACCGAGGCTGGCACGCCGCGCCTGTCGGTGGCCGAGGATTGGGCGGATGGCGTGTTCACGCTGACCTTTACGCAAGTGAACCCGCCGACGCCGGGGCAGCCGCAGAAGGGGGCCAAGGTTATTCCGGTGGCGGTGGGCCTATTGAACCCGAATGGCGATGAGGTGGTGCCGACGACGGTGCTTGAGGTGACGGAAGCCCGCCAAAGCTTTGCGTTTACCGGACTGGCGACGCGGCCTGTGGCGTCCATCCTGCGCGGGTTTTCGGCCCCGGTGCTGCTGGAACGGTCGGTGCCTGCGGCGGAGCGCGCTTTCCTGCTGGCGCATGATACCGATCCGTTCAACCGATGGGAGGCGGGGCGCAGTCTGGCCAAGGAAGTGTTGGCGCGGATGATCCTGGACGGGGCGGCACCAAGCGCCGATTTGCTGGATGGCTTGCGCCGGATCGCCTTTGATGGCGGCCTCGACCCAGCCTTCCGCGCGCTGGCTTTGCGCCTGCCGGGGGAGGACGATATGGCCGCCACCTTGCACGCGGCGGGGCATGTGCCGGACCCGGCGCGGATTTACGCGGCGCGACGGGCCTTGCAACAGGCTTTGGCCGCGCATCTGGCGGCGGGCTTGCCTGCGTTGGAGGCTGCGTGCCGCGTGCCGGGGGCGTTTTCGCCTGATGCCGCTGCTGCAGGCAAGCGGGCGCTGCGGCTGGCGGCGCTCTCGCTGCTCGCACGGTTGGACGGCGGTGTGGCGGCGCGGGCGGCCTATGCGGCGGCGGACAATATGACCGAGAGTTTCGGCAGCTTGGCCATCCTACTGGATATTGGCGCAGGCGACGCGGAACTGGCCGATTTTGCCGCGAAATGGCAGCAAGACCGGCTGGTGCTGGACAAGTGGTTTGCGGTGCAGGTTGCGGCCTCCGCCCCCGACAAGGCGGCGGATGTGGTGCGGCACCTGACGCAGCGGGCGGATTTTGATTGGAAGAACCCCAACCGATTCCGCGCGGTGATCGGGGCGCTGTCGGGCAACCACGCGGGGTTTCACCATGCCTCGGGCGAGGGCTATGCGCTGCTGGCCGATTGGCTGATCACGCTGGACCCGAAAAACCCGCAGACGGCGGCGCGGATGTCCACCGCGTTTGAATCCTGGCCGCGATATGATGCCGACCGTCAGGCGATGATGCGGGGCGCGTTGCAGCGGATTTTGGCCGCACCGGGGCTAAGCCGCGATCTGTCGGAAATGGCGGGGCGGATGCTGGGGTAGGGTGGATCGATTTTCACGCGGTTGGGGGCGGCCAAACGCGGGCGGAAACAGGAAACGCATCGCGTTTCCCCGGCCGTGCGTGCGGTTAGCCACTGAAGTCAGGTGAGCGAGAAACCCCATGAGGCCAGCGTCCGACCCGGCGGGCGAGAAGCGCCCGCCGAGGGCGGGGCGGGCGCTGGCCGAGCCTTTGGGGCCCGGCGGTTCCGGCTGCATCGGGACCGCGTGGCGAAGGCGATGGCCTTCGCCAGATTGAAGGTAGTTCCGCGAAAATCTTTCCCCGCGGGGGGGGGCTTGTGGAAATGGGCTGTTGAGGCGGCTGTTTCCACAAGATGTTGTGGGCGTGCTGCCGTTTGCGCTGCTGTCAGCCTGCGCAATAGGCCTGCTTGGCCGTCCACGCTGCGATATCGGCGCGGACGCGGGATTTGCTCATCGGGCCCCAATCACGCGCCACGCCGCGGTTGCCCTTGCCCGAAACCATGCCATCCCGGCCCACCTGCCGCGCGATGATCTTCACGGCGCAATCAAGGTTGGCCGCACCGCTTTTCAATTCGGACCCGGTGTTGGCCTCGCAAGCGTAGGCGTTGGCGGTCTGGGTGGATATCTGCATCAGGCCATAGTAGCGGCCAGCCCCTGCGGCGCGGGCGTTGTAGCCGCTTTCATACTTGGCCACCGCCGACATCACCCCCACCCAGAAGGCGCGGCGATCATCCATCGAGGCGGTCTTGTAGCCGGGGCACCAGGTTTCGATATCGCCCGGCACGCGGGCCGCAAGTTTGCTGTCGTATTTTTCCACCGAGACGAGGGCTGCGTTGGTCCAGTTTGCCGCCTCTGGCACATGATCCCAGCGCATTTTGGGCAAAACTTCGGCCATTGCTGCCGGAACCAAGCCAAGAAAGAACACCGAGAAGGCCGCGCCGAGAAGGAAAGTAACCCGCATTGATCCGTCACAAGTTGCGCCGCACCTGCATGGCGACAGGCCCGCGTATCAGGGCGAATCGGCAATCGGGCAAGTTTGGCGGCCCCGCGCGCGCCAATATAGGCAGCTTTCCGCCCGCACCGCCCTTGCAGCAATCGCGCCGCCTGCCTAAACAGGGGGCGAAAACCACGGAGTGCCGCCATGCTTGATCTGACCTATGAAGCGCCCAAACCCAAGGTGATTGCTGGCGTCAAGCACGACTGGGAACTGGTGATCGGCATGGAAATTCATGCGCAGGTCTCGTCGAATTCCAAGCTGTTCTCGGGCGCATCGACGCAAGTGGGTGCCGAGCCGAACGCCAACGTGGCCTTTGTGGATGCCGCGATGCCGGGGATGCTGCCGGTGATCAATGAGTATTGCATCGCACAAGCCGTGCGCTCGGGGCTTGGGCTGAAGGCGCAGATCAACCTGCGCTCGGCCTTTGATCGCAAGAACTATTTCTACCCCGATCTGCCGCAGGGTTATCAGATTTCGCAGCTTTATCACCCCATCGTCGGCGAGGGCGAGGTGCTGGTGGAACTGTCCCCCGGCGTGGCGCGCCTTGTGCGGGTGGAGCGTATCCATCTGGAGCAGGACGCCGGCAAAAGCATTCACGACATGGACCCGACGATGTCTTTCGTCGATTTCAACCGCACCGGCGTGGCGCTGATGGAGATCGTCAGCCGCCCCGATATTCGCGGGCCAGAGGAGGCTGCCGCCTATGTCGTCAAACTGCGCCAGATCCTGCGTTACTTGGGCACCTGCGACGGCAACATGCAGAACGGCAACTTGCGCGCGGATGTGAACGTCTCGGTCTGCCGGGTGGGGCAGTATGAGAAATATCAGGCCAGCCAAGACTTTAGCCATCTTGGCACCCGGTGCGAGATCAAGAACATGAACTCGATGAAGTTCATCCAGATGGCGATTGACTATGAGGCGCGGCGTCAGATCGCCATTCTGGAAGATGGCGGAACGGTCACGCAGGAAACGCGCCTCTATGACCCCGACAAGAACGAAACCCGTTCGATGCGCTCGAAAGAAGAAGCGCATGACTACCGCTATTTCCCGTGCCCCGATCTGTTGCCGCTGGAGATTGAACAGGCTTGGGTCGATGACATTGCAGCGTCCATGCCGGAACTGCCCGATGCCAAAAAGGCCCGCTTCATGGGCGATTTCGGCCTGACCGACTATGACGCCAATGTGCTGACCGCCGATCTCGAATCCGCCGCCTTCTTTGAGGCTGTCGCGCAGGGTCGTGATGGCAAGCAGGCGGCGAACTGGGTGATCAACGAGCTGTTCGGGCGGCTGAACAAAGAGGGCAAGTCGATTGCCGACAGCCCGGTATCGGCAGGGCAGTTGGGCGGCGTGCTGGATCTGATCGCCAAGGGCACGATCACCGGCAAGATGGCCAAGGATCTGTTCGAGATCATCTGGAATGAAGGCGGCGATCCCGCAGAAGTCGCCGCCGCGCGCGGGATGCAGCAGGTCACCGACACTGGCGCGATTGAGGCCGCTTTGGATGCGCTGATCGCGGCGAACCCCGATCAGGTGGAAAAGGCCAAGGTCAACGCCAAGCTGGCGGGCTGGTTCACCGGCCAAGTGCTGAAATCCACCGGCGGCAAGGCCAATCCGGCGGTTGTCGGCGCGATGGTGGCGCAAAAGCTGGGCCTGTAAGCCAGCCAAGCAAAGAATCGCCCCTTTGCGCGCCGAGGGGGCTTTTTCTATCGACATTTCCAGTCTCGAACTTACATTGATATCAATGCAAATCGGAGGCTGCCATGACGGCGACGCTGTATTACTCGCGCAACCCCAACCCGCGCCTTGCGGTGGCCGTGGCGCGGCATCTGGGACCGGATGTGACGTTTGAATATGCGACACCGTTTCACCCGAAATACCGCGAAAAATTCCGCGCGCTGAACCCCTCGGGGCGGATTCCGATATTGGTTCAGGATGGCCGCGCGCTGTGGGAAACCGATGCCATCGCCTGCCGGTTGTCGATGGAGGCTGGGTCGGATTTCTGGCGGATGGGGGCCGAGATGCCCGAGATGATCCGCTGGATTTCCTGGGGCAATGCGTATTTCGTGCGGGCCTGCGACACGGTGCATTTTGAACGCGGCACCAAGCAGCGCTATGGTTTTGGCCCGGTTGACGAAGGCGTGGTGGCGCGCGGCTTGGCGGATTTTCGCGAAAACGCCGCACAGTTGGACGCGCATCTGGCGGGGCGCGATTACCTGCTCGACAGCGGCCTCAGCTATGCCGATTTTCGCATGGCCAGCTATCTCGCGTTCAATGATGCGGCCTGTCTGCCCATCGCAGATTATCCGCAGATCGACGCATGGTATGGGCGGATTGCCGCGCGCCCGGCGTGGGCTGATCCATTCGCAGGGCTGAACACGCCCGCTTTGCCGCCGATTGCGGGCAAGGTCTAGCGCTGACGGCTTGGCCAGATACCCTATCTTGCGCTGTGGCGAAATCCGCGCGGGATTTGTCGAAAATCCTTTCTGTGATTGGCCTTATCGGGCGTTCTTCGTATTATGCGCCAAAGTTTCAGGAGCGACCCGATGCAGCGTTACGAATACAAAGTGATTCCGGCCCCGCGTAAGGGCGAGAAATCGCGCGGGGTGAAGACCATCGAAGACCGCTTTGCGCTGGCTTTGACCGTGGTGATGAACGATCTGGGCCGCGACGGTTGGGAATACATCCGCGCCGACACGCTTCCGGTCGATGAACGCGCGGGATTTACCGGTGGGGTCAAAACCAGCTTTCAGAACATGCTGGTGTTTCGCCGGGTGATCGAGGCCGAGGCGGGTGCCGCGCCGAAATTGCTCGCGGTCGAGGACGCGCCCGCTTTGCCGCGTCTGGGGCCTGCGGAAGTGCCTGCCGGTGTCGCCCCGGCTGTGGGGCCGGCCAATCCGGTCGCCCCGGCAGTCAATAGCCCGAGTGTGGCGGCGGAATAGCTATCCTGCGGCCTTCAGGGCGTCGGGCAGGGCGGCCTCAAACGCGGCAAGTGCCGCCTCGTCGCCCAGACTGACGCGGATGCAACGATCGAGCGGGGCCACCCCCGGCATCCGCACGAAGATGCCGCGCGCCAGCAGTTCGGCAAGAACCCGGCGGGCGTAGTCGCCGTCGCGGGTGCAATCCATGGTGATGAAATTGGTGGCCGAGGCCAGCGGGATCAGGCCGTTCGCGCGGGCAATGCCGGACAGGCGGGTGCGGGCGAGGGCGGTTTTGGCGCGGATTTCTGTAAGGTAGCTCTGATCCTGCAAGGCTGCCAAGGCTCCGGCTTGCGCGATGCGGCCCAGGCCGAAATGGTTGCGCACCTTGTCAAATGCCTGCGCGAGTGGGGCCGCGGTGATGGCATAGCCGACCCGCAGGCCCGCAAGGCCGTGGGCTTTGGAGAACGTGCGGAAGCGGATCAGGTTCGGGGTATCGGGGCTGATCTCGGGTGCGGTGCCTGCGGGGGCAAGGTCGATATAGGCCTCGTCCAGCACCAGCAGGGTTTGCTCGGGCAGGTTTGACAGCAGGTCTTGGATAACCGCCCCCGGATGATGGCTGCCCATCGGGTTGTCGGGGTTGGCGAGGTAGAGCATGCGGGCTTGGGTCTGCTGGGCGAGGGCCAGCAGGGCGGCTGGGTCTTCATGGTCGCCCTTGTAGGGCGCGCGGTGCAGGGTGCCGCCGTAGCCTGCGACGTGGAAGTTGAAGGTGGGGTAGGCACCGTTGCTGGTCACCACAGGTGTGCCGGGCTCAACGATCAGGCGGGCCAGGTAGCCCAGAAGGCCGTCGATGCCTTCGCCGACGACGATGTTTTCGGGGGTGCAGCCGTGATGCTGGGCGAGGGCGGCTTTCAGGGTGTGCACCTCGGGGTCGCCATACATCCAGGCCTGCCCGGCGGCGGTTTGCATGGCTTGGATCGCGGCGGGAGAGGGGCCGAAGATGCTCTCATTGGCCCCCAATCGGGCGATGAAGGGGTGGCCTTGGCGGCGCTCTTGCGTCTCGGGCCCGGTGAAGGGGACGGTGGCGGGCAGGGAGGCTGCGAGCGGGGTGAGGATGGGGGCTTTCATAGCCGGGATTTAGGGCGGATTTTTGCGGGCTGGCAAGGGGGATTTGGCGTGGTCCCAACTCGGGACCAAAAAAGATGTTGCGTTATCAAGGGGATGGCATGGGTGATTTAAGGAATTTTTAACACTTTGCCGCGCAGGCCCCCTCAGCGCAGAAACTTGCGGCGGGCTTCTTCGGCGATGGCTTGGCGCATCTCAAGCTGTGCCAGTTTCGCCATGGCATCCTTGCGCGCGGCCTCATCGGTCAGGCTGGCCAGATGCGCGCGCTGCGCGGCGGCCTGCTTTTTCAGCGTGATTTCTTCGGGCAGCACGCCTGCCTCTGCCATGATGCGGAAGCCCACGGCATCGCCTGCGGACACAAAGGCGTCGCCGGGGCGGTCGCGCAGCGGTTGGCCTTCGCCTTTCAGGCCCTGCAATTCGCCCTTGGCGCGAGCGCGGGCGATTTGGCGTTCAGCGAGTTTGTTCAGCCAGGACATCGCAGCCTCCTGCGGGAAATGTAGGTGCTTGTGGCGGCTGTGGAAAGGGGGCTGTCTGCCCCCACGCCCGTTCCGGGCTCCCCCGAGAGTATTTGGGCCAAGATGAAGCGGCTTCATCTTGGTAAAAATACTCCCGCCGGAGGCATCCGACAGATCGGCCGGGTGCCACCTTAGCCGAGTTCTGCCAGCCGTTTCAGCGCGGTTTGCAGTTTGGCGGCTTCATCCTCGCGGGCTTCCAGATTGCTGCGCGCTTCCATCACCACGTCTTCCGGGGCTGAGGCCGCGAAGTTGGGGTTGTTGAGACGACCTTTCAGGCCGCCGATTTCTTTCGCCAGCTTGTCCATGGTCTTGGTCAGGCGGGCTTTTTCCTCGGCAATGTCGATCAGACCCGCCAGCGGGATGGCGAAGGAAGCGCCCTCCAGTGCCACGATGATCGAGCCTTTGGGGGCGGTACCTTCGCTGAAAGCTTCGATGCGGGCCATGCGTTTGATCAGGGCCTCATTCCGCTGCCACGCGGTGCGGGCGGCGGGGGACAGTTCGGTCGCGACCAGATCGCATTTCAGGCCGACGGGGACGTGGACTTGCGCGCGGGCCGAGCGGATTTCTTCGATCAGGGTGGTGACGAAGGTCATCTCGGAGGCGGCGTCGGCGTTGATCAGATCGCTGCCATAGGTCGGCCAGTCGGTGTGAACCAGCAGTTTCGTGCGGGTGCCGGTGGTGCCCCAGAGGTCTTCGGTGATGAAGGGCATCATCGGGTGGAGGAGGATCATGCTCTGGTCGAGCACCCATGCCATCGTTGCCCGTGTCTCGGGGGCGTCGGGGCCGTCGAACAGGGGTTTGGCGAATTCGACATACCAGTCGCAGACTTTGCCCCAGACGAATTTGTAAAGCGCGTCGGCGGCGTTGTCGAAACGGTAGTCTTTCAGGGCGGCGTTAACCTCGGCCAAGGCTTTGGCGGTTTCGCCAATGATCCAGCGGTTTGCAGTGGCGGTGGCCTTCGGTGGGCCTGCGTGGGTCGCATGACCCTCCCACACGCCGTTCATTTCTGCAAAGCGGCAGGCGTTCCACAGTTTGGTGCCGAAGTTGCGGTAGCCTGCGATGCGGGCGGTGTCGAGTTTCAGAACGCCACCGAGGGACGCCATCGCGGCGTTGGAAAAGCGCAGGGCGTCGGCGCCGAATTCGTCGATGATTTCCAGCGGGTCGATGACGTTGCCGAGGGATTTCGACATTTTCTTGCCCTTGGCGTCGCGGACGAGCCCGTGCAGATAGACGGTTTTGAACGGGACTTCATCCACCACGGCCAGCTGCATCATCATCATGCGAGCGACCCAGAAGAAGATGATATCGGCCCCGGTGATCAGGGTCGAGGTGGGGAAATACTTTTGCAGTTCAGGCGTTTGCTCGGGCCAGCCAAGGGTGCCGATCGGCCAGAGGCCGGAGGAGAACCATGTGTCTAGGACGTCGGGGTCGCGCCAAAGTGGCATGGCTTGGATGGTTTCAAATGCATTTGCCTTGTCGGCCACGTCGCGGAAATCGTAGGCTGTCGCGGTTCCAGATTCGAACCGAGCATAGTATTCTTGGGCGATTTTCGCAGCAGAACCAAAGTCTGGTGCGCAGAAAGATACAGGGTTATCAAAATCGTAGGCCCAATCAGCTTTGGTGATCGGCCCTTGCAGCTCATTTTTGTTTAGATCGACAAGGCGCGGCCCATACCAAACCGGAATCTGATGGCCCCACCAGAGTTGGCGCGAGATGCACCAAGGCTCGATATTCTCCAGCCAGTGGAAATAGGTCTTCTCGCCCGATTCCGGGATGATCTTGGTGGCACCAGAGCGCACGGCATCCAGCGCGGGGCCGACGATTTTGGCGGTATCGACGAACCATTGGTCGGTCAGCATCGGCTCGATCACCACCTTGGAGCGGTCACCGAACGGCTGCATGATCTTTTTCGCCTCGACAAACGGCTCGCGCGTCAGGTGTTCAGAGCCGGTCTCGGGGTCGATTTCGGAGTGCAGGGTCGAGACGCACAGGCCAAGCGCGTTGATGTCGGCGATGACCTGTTTGCGGGCCTCAAACCGATCCAAGCCCCGGTATTTTTCGGGCACGAGGTTGAGGGCATCGACTTCGTTTTCGTCCGTGGGCGACCCGGACGCGATCTCGCGGGCGCGCTGCACCGCGTCGGCATAGGGGGCACCGTCGGCGCGCATCTGGGCGCGGGTGTCCATCAGGCGATACATCGGCAGGTTGTTGCGCTTGGCAACCTGATAGTCGTTGAAATCATGCGCGCCGGTGATTTTCACCGCACCCGAGCCAAAGGTCGGATCGGGGTATTCGTCGGCGATGATCGGGATCAGACGGTCGCACAAAGGCAGGTGGACCATCTTGCCGATGATCGACTGGTAGCGCGCGTCAGAGGGATGCACGGCAACCGCGCCATCGCCCAGCATGGTTTCGGGCCGCGTGGTGGCGATGGAGATGTAGTTGCGCGTCTCGCGCAGGGTCACATTGCCGTCTTCATCTTTCTCAATATATTCATAGGTTTGCTTGTCGGCCAGAATATATTTGAAATGCCACATATGGCCTGCGACTTCGATATTCTCGACTTCGAGATCTGAGATCGCGGTTTCAAAATGCGGGTCCCAGTTGACCAGACGCTTGCCGCGATAGATCAGGCCCTTGTTGTACATATCCACGAAGACCTTGATCACGGCGTCGTGGAAGTTGCCGTCCTCACCCGCAGGGGCACCGGGGGCGCCGGACATGGTGAAGGCTTCACGGTCCCAATCGCAGGAGGCCCCAAGGCGCTGCAACTGGCCGATGATGGTGCCGCGCGATTTGACCTTTTGCTGCCAGACGCGGGCGAGGAACTTCTCGCGCCCCATCTCACGCCGGTTCGGTTCCTGATGCTGGGCCATGTCACGCTCGGTCACCATTTGGGTGGCGATGCCGGCGTGGTCGGTGCCAACTTGCCAAAGCGTGTCGTGGCCCTGCATGCGGTGCCAGCGGATCAGAATATCCTGCAGCGTGTTGTTGAAGGCATGGCCCATGTGCAGGCTGCCCGTGACGTTCGGCGGCGGGATCATGATGGAGAACGCCTCGGCCCCCGCCCGCGCATTCGCGCCCGCAGCGCCGACCTTCCGGTCGATCCACAGCTGAGAAATCCGGGCCTCGGCCTCGGCGGGAGAGAAGGTCTTTTCCATCGGCATATCAGGCATCCTTGCAGCGTTGGCTTGTCCTAACCAATGACGCGGGCAAGGCCAAGCGCCAGATGGCTGGCTGGCGTGGAAAATCGCGGATGCCATGGTTTCGCCGCGGGGGTGGTCGGGATGATCCTTGCCGTGGGGGCTGCGGTTTGCTTCTGGCTGGCCTATGACGGGCTGCTGCAACGGGCGCAGGCCAGCACCGGCGCGCAGATGCCCCGCCCGAAGGCGCGGCTGCGGCGGGTCTATCTGCGCCGCCCCTGATCGAGCATGCCCGGCAGCGCGGCTGAGTGGGGGCTCGATGCCCCCCGAGGCCGCACTTGGTTTCAGGCAGGACCGGTCAGCGCGAAGGCGGCGCCGCCGGGGTCGGTGCAGTGGATGATGAACGCGCCGCCGGGCACTTCGGCGGGGTCGTGCAGCACCGTGCCGCCTGCGGCTTTGACCGTCTCGACCGCGTCCTTGATGGAAGGCGCGCCGAAATACACCGTCCATGATGCGGCGGCCTTCCCCGCTTCGGTGAAGATGCCGCCGATGTCCTGACCCTCGCGGTTGATCACGGTATAGACCATGTCCGGCCCCATCTGCATCGCGCGGGTCACAGCCCAGCCAAACAGCGCGCCATAGAAGGCCAGCGCTGCGGCGGTGTCGGGGGTGGCAAGGTCATGCCAGTTGCCGTGGCCGGATTTTTGCTGATTGAACGCCCCGCCCGCCGTGCCATCCGCCATCGGCAGGGGCTGGAGGATGCCAAACACCGCGCCTTGCGGATCAATCAACACCGAGAACCGCCCCGTGCCGGGAATATCGGTGGGCGGCACGACAATGGTTGCGCCAAGGTCTTTCGCCTTCGCCGCTGTGGCATCAGCGTCATCGACGGCGGTGTAGTTGGTCCAAGCCACCGGCATGCCGGGGTCAGGCGCAAACAGCCCCGCCACCATATCGTCGCCAGCCTTGGCCAGCAGATAGGTCATGCTTGGCATACCGCTATCGGCCCAAGTCCAGCCCAGCATGCCCGCGTAAAAGGTTTTGACCTTCTCAAGATCGGGGCTGGCGAGTTCATACCAGCAGGGCAGACCGTGATGGGACATCGGAACCTCCGTTGATTGTTTGATATCAATGTAAATACATTCACCACTTTGTTGCAATGTAATTCCCTGTATCGGCTGACGAATGCTCGGAAAGCTGCCAACCCAAACCGGCGGCGATTGTTCTGGCGGGCTGTAGGGGCGTGGCTTAGGTTGTGATCAATCCGGCTGGGATTGGACAAGAGACGTGGTGCTGGGTTTGCCCAAGACGGATGTGGAGCGTTTGCGGCGACGGTTCAGTTTGCTGAAGTCAGGCTTGTTTGGCGTGGCGGTCTTGGCTGTGACGGTGTTTCTGACCGCTACCGATGTGGTCCATGATCTGCGATCAGGCTGGGCGTTACAATTTAACGGTGAGGACGTCAGCGGGCAGGTCACGGGGCTAAGGACGGAAACAAAAATTTGTGAAGGCCGGTTTGGACGCCGACCATGCCGTGACTTGTTTGTTGCCTATGCGTTTAACATAGAAGGGCAGCGTTTTAGCGGTGAGAGTTTGGTGGCTGATACTCTGTTTCAGTCTTTGTCTAAGGGAGACGCCATTGTGCTGCGTTATGCCAACGATGATCCGCGTCTTTCCACAATCACTATTTTCGGCCCGCACCGTGGGCTTCGCGCGCTTGGATATTGTGTTTTTTTATTGGTGGCTTCGGTGCTGTTGCTCGCGGCACTTTCCAGCAAAATAGAGGCTTGGTATCGCATAACCTATCTACTCAAGGTCGGGATGCGACGCTCTGCTGAGGTGACCCGCTATGCCAATGCGACATACGTTTCTGATGGGAGCCTATCGAGCATCCTTTGGCAAGATGAGACAGGTGCAACTGGTCAAAGCCGGATGATGGCCGCAGCCCGCTTGCCCGATCTTGGCGCAAAGATTACCGTTTATGCCGATCCCGAGGCGAAACTGCCCACCATATGGGAGGGCGAGGTTGGCAAGGGTTAAACCGCCCGGTCCAGCCGTGTGCTCAGATGGATCAGGCTTTCCGAGGATTTCACGCCGGTCAGCGCGCCGATCTGGTCGAGCACTTGATCGAGAAGTTGCGTGTTGCTGGCTGCGATTTGCAAAAGCAGATCGAAGCGGCCCGAGGTGGTGAAGACGCGTTCCACCTCGGTGATGCCTTTCAGGCGGGTCAGGATGGCGGCCTGGCTGCGCGGCTCGATCGTCAGCAGAACAGAGGCGCGCAGGCGGCCTTGACGGGCGGCTTCGCCCAGCTTCAGCGTGTAGCCCGCGATGACTCCAGAGGTCTCCAACCGCTCCAGCCGGGCCTGAATGGTCGAGCGTGCCACCTTCAAACGCCGTGCCAAAGTCGCCACCGACATGCGTGCATCCGCCCCCAGCAGCGTCAGAATGTTGCGATCCAGTTCATCCATGCAAAATGTATCCTTTTTTCGTCATTATAACGAAGAAATCCGGCAGTTATATAGTTTTGTTCGGTGAAGTTGTAGCCCATATGCGGCATTCTATCGTTGCAGGAAAAGGGCGGCCCATACGCACCTGGCCTGGTTGGAAAACCGTGCTGGTCCTCTGAGCCATCGTTGCCTTTTCGGGCTGCGAAAGGGGACTCGCATCTTGTTGGCAGAAAGGAATACGCCGATGGGACTGTCCAAAACAATCTGGACCAATCCGACCGAATATCTGCGCAATCAGCAGCCGGAAAATCCGGTGCTGTTTTTTGCACCGCAGGCCGTCCAATCGGTTGCCCGTAAATTTCTTGATGGATTTCCGGGGCTTGTGACCTATGCGGTCAAATCGAACCCCGGTGAGGAAGTTGTCGAAAACCTGATCGCCGCGGGCGTGAAGGGGTTTGACTGCGCCTCGCCGTTTGAGATTGATCTGATCCGGCGCCTGGCCCCGGATGCGGCGATCCACTACAACAACCCGGTGCGCTCGCGTGCGGAAATCGCGCATTCGGTGGCGCGCAAGGTGAAATCCTACTCGGTGGATTCGCACAGCGAACTGGCCAAGCTGATCGAGATGGTTCCGGCGCAGAACTGCGAGATTTCGGTGCGCTTCAAGCTGCCGGTGGCGGGGGCTGCGTATAACTTCGGGGCCAAGTTTGGCGCGACCGAAGATGTGGCGGTTGAGTTGCTGAAGGAAGTGGCTGCGGCGGGCTATATCGCCTCAATCACCTTCCACCCCGGCACGCAATGCACCGATCCGGCGGCCTGGGCGTCGTATATCCGCGAAGCTGCGGTGATTGCGCGCCGTGCGGGTGTCAAGATCGCGCGGCTGAACGTCGGCGGCGGTTTCCCGAACCACCGCGCCGTGGGCGTCGAGCCCCAGCTGGAGGCGACCTTTGCCACCATCGACCGCGTTGCAACCGAGGCCTTCGGGGCGGACCGTCCGGCGCTGGTGTGCGAGCCGGGGCGTGCGATGTGCGGCGATGCGTTCACGCTGGCCGCCCGCGTCAAGGCCGTGCGCGACGACATGCATGTGTTCCTGAACGATGGCGTCTATGGCTCGCTGTTCGAATTGGGCCAGATCGGCATCATCGACCGGATCGAAGTGATCTCGCCAGAAGGTGTGCGCCGCACGGGTGCCATCCTGCCGCGCATCTGCTTCGGCCCGACCTGCGATTCGGTGGACCGTCTGCCCGGCGACGTGCCGTTCCCGGCCGATATTGCCGAGGGCGATTATGTCATCGTGCATGGCATGGGGGCCTATTCGACCGTGACCAACAGCCGTTTCAACGGTTTTGGCGAGTTGGGCATGGTGACGGTGCTGTCACAAAAGCTTTAACTTCACCGTAATCTGGTTAACCTACGCTCTTGGCAGGGAAACTTGCCAAGAGCGTTTTGGTTTACAGGAGGCGGCGCTGGCGCTGTTCAGCCGGATCAGACAATGGTGGCGCGGTCAGCCGACCGTCGAAGCCGAAACCGCCGCACCGCCGATGCCGGGGCGCAAGCGGGGCGTGGTCGATCATGTGATCATTCTGGACGGCACGCTTTCAACGCTGACCACCGGGCAAGAGGGCAACTGCGGGCTGATCTACAAATTGCTGACGGCAGAGGGGCGCTCGGCGCATCGCACGGTGTATTACGAGCCGGGGCTGCAATGGCAGGGCTGGCGCAAGGGGATGAACCTTGTGCAGGGGCGCGGGATCAACAGCCAGATCCGGCGGGCCTATGGTTGGCTTGCCAGCCACTACCGCGAGGGCGACCGGATTTACCTGATCGGCTATTCGCGGGGGGCCTTCGCGGTGCGATCCTTGGCCGGGGTGATTGACCGGGTGGGGCTGTTGAAGCGCGAACATGCCACCGAGCGCGGCGTGACGCTGGCCTACCGGCATTACCGCCACGACAGCCATCCTGCGGCGAGTGCGGCGTTTTCGCATCGGTTTTGCCATCTGCACGCGCCCATTCAGATGGTGGGGGTGTTTGACACCGTAAAGGCGCTGGGGCTGCGGTTGCCGCTTTTGTGGATGCTGACCGAACAGCAGCACCAGTTTCACAACCACCGGCTGGGTGCCTCGATCCAGCACGGCTTTCACGCGCTGGCTTTGCATGAAACCCGCGCGGTGTTTGAGCCGGTGTTGTGGGAGTGTCCGCCGGGCTGGCAGGGAAATGTGCAACAGATGTGGTTTCGCGGCGCGCATGGCGATGTGGGCGGCATGATTGGCGATGATCCGACGGCGCGGCCTTTGGCGAATATCCCGCTGGTGTGGATGTTGGAGCGGGCCGAACAGGCGGGATTGGCGCTGCCCGAGGAGTGGCGGGCGCGGTATCCGTGCGACCCCAAAGCGCCGATGGTGGGCACGATGCGCGGCTGGGGGATGTGGTTTTTGCTGCGCCGCAAGCGGATGGTGGGGCGCGATGCGTCCGAGCATATTCATCCCTCGGTGCAGCAGGGCAGGCGGGCAGGTTGGCTGTTCTGGCCGCTGCCGCGCGGGCGCTAGGTGGGGGCTTTTCTTGGCCGGTTTGATCAAATAGCCTGCCCGGAAAAGGAGCATATGATGCGCAATGTCACGGTCGCTGCCACGCAATTCGCCTGTTCGTGGGATTTGCCCGCCAATCTGGACCGTGCCGAGGCGCTGATCCGGGATGCGGCGGGAAAGGGCGCGCAAGTGGTTCTGATCCAAGAGCTTTTCGCGGCACCATACTTTTGTATTGAACAACTGCCGCAGTATTTCGCGCTGGCCGCCCCGATGCAGGGCAACCCGCTGATCGCGCGGTTTGCGGATTTGGCGCGCGAATTGGGCGTGGTGCTGCCGTGTTCGTATTTCGAGCAGGCGGGGCAGGCCTATTTCAACTCGGTCGCGATGATTGATGCGGGCGGGCGGGTGCTGGGGAATTACCGCAAAAGCCATATTCCGCAGGGGCCGGGCTATGAGGAGAAGTTCTATTTCTCGCCGGGGGATACGGGTTACAAGGTGTGGGAGACCGCGTTCGGCAAGATTGGCGTCGGCATTTGCTGGGATCAGTGGTTCCCGGAATGTGCCCGGTCAATGGCGCTGATGGGGGCCGAGATGCTGCTCTATCCGACCGCGATCGGGTCAGAGCCGCCAGCCCCCGGCTATGACAGCCAGCCGCATTGGGAGATTTGTATGCGCGGCCATGCGGGGTCCAACATTATGCCGGTGATCGCCTCAAACCGCATCGGGCGCGAGGTTGCACCCGGCGGGCGGGATGTGACGTTTTATGGGTCGAGTTTCATTTCCGATCACACCGGGCAACTGGTGGCCAAAGCGGGGCGCGAGGCCGAGGAGGTGTTGGTGGCGACGTTCGATCTGGACGCGATTGCCGCGTTGCGCAGTTCCTGGGGGCTGTTCCGCGACCGGCGGCCCGAGACCTATGGCGCGGTGGCGGGGATGGATGGTTCAGCCTAGCTGGGTATAGGCCCAGACCAGGCCCATCAAAATCGGCTGGTGGATAAGGTAAATAGCCAAGCTGTGCTGGCCGGGCCAGCTTGCGATCTGCACCCATTTGCCGGTGGGTTTGCCGGCCAATCGCGCCCATAGCCCGGTCTGGCTGCCAATCTTGCCAAGGGCGACCCCGGCCAGAACTGCGCCGAACCACGGGAAAATCGGCTCAAAATCCATCGTGGTGGCGGGGTCTAGCGCAAGGCCAATGAAGCGCAAGAGGGGCGCATTCAGGACTTCGCTGTGCCAGTGGTAGCTGCCATAGACGAAAACGGCGGCAAGGGCCGCGGTGACAACGGCGGGCAGGCGGAGGGTGAGCAGGCCCAGCAGGCTGTAAAGGGCGATGGCGTGCAGGATGCCGAAATAGACGTAAAACTCTGGCATGGCGATGCGGGTGGCGATGCTGACCAGCAGGGCTGCGCCTGCGATCTTGGCAAAGCGGCGCCAGAACGCGGGCCAGCGGATGCCTTCGCCATGCGACAGCCAGAGACCAAGGCCAGAAAGCAGCAGGAACGTTCCCGCCACGATGCGGGCGTGGAAATAGAACGTCGGCGTGTAGGCGTATTCGTAGGGCATCAGGCCGAACATCAGCAGATCATAGCTGAAATGGAAGGCAACCATGCCCAGCAGGGCGGCGGTGCGGGCCAGATCAATCAATGGGATACGGGTGGTTTGCGGCATGGGCCCCTCGGGTTTGGCGAGAGAGTCGCAGGTTGCCCGGAAAGTGGCAAGGGCGGCCGCGCGGGCCGCCCTTCACAGATCAGCGATGTTTCACATCGACATAATCGCGTTGCTTTTCGCCGACATACAACTGACGCGGGCGGCCGATTTTCTGGTTTTTCTCGGCGATCATTTCTTTCCACTGCGCAATCCAGCCGACGGTGCGCGAAATCGCGAAGATCGGCGTGAACATCGAGGTCGGGAAGCCCATCGCATCGAGGATGATGCCCGAGTAGAAATCGACGTTGGGATACAGCTTTTTCGAGATGAAATAATCATCCGACAGCGCAATCCGCTCCAACTCTTTGGCGACTTGCAGGGTCGGGTTGTTGTGGATGCCGAGCAGTTCCAGCACCTCATCCGCCGATTCCTTCATCACCGTGGCGCGCGGATCGAAGTTTTTGTAAACGCGGTGGCCAAAGCCCATCAGGCGGAAGCCGGAAGTTTTATCCTTGGCCTTGGCGATATATTCCGGGATACGGTCCACCGTGCCGATTTCGCGCAGCATTTCAAGGCAGGCCTGGTTGGCCCCACCATGCGCCGGGCCCCACAGGCAGGCGATGCCCGCGGCGATACAGGCGAAGGGGTTGGCCCCAGACGAGCCTGCCAGACGCACGGTCGAGGTCGAGGCGTTCTGCTCGTGATCGGCGTGCAGCATCATGATCCGGTCCATCGCTTTGGCGAGGATCGGGTTGACGTGATATTCCTCGGCCGGAACCGCGAAGCACATGTTCAGGAAGTTGCCAGCGTAGGACAGCGAATTCTTCGGATAAACAAAGGGTTGGCCGACCGAATACTTATAGGCCATCGCCGCAATCGTCGGCAGTTTGGCGACCATGCGGATGGCGGCAACCTCGCGCTGCCATTCGTCGTTGATGTCCAAACTGTCATGGTAGAAGGCCGACATCGCCCCCACCACGCCGACCATCGTGGCCATCGGATGCGCGTCGCGGCGGAAGCCACGGAAGAAGTTGTGCATCTGCTCATGCACCATGGTGTGCCGGGTCACGCGGCCTTCGAAATCAGACAGTTGGCCGGCATTCGGCAACTCACCATAAAGCAGCAGATAGCACATTTCGAGATAGCTCGATTTGTTCGCCAACTGCTCGATCGGGTAGCCCCGGTGCAACAACTCGCCCTTGTCGCCGTCAATATAAGTGATGGCGCTTTCGCAGGCGGCGGTCGAGGTGAAGCCGGGGTCAAAGGTGAAGACATCGGCCTGATCATACAGCTTGCGGATGTCCACCACATCCGGCCCGAGCGTCGGCGAGTAAACCGGCAGGTCGTAGGATTTTCCGTCAAGGTTTAGCGTGGCAGTCTTGGTCTGTTCGGCCATCTTTCGTCCCCCAATGACAGCCACCCTACGGCAGAGGGTGGCCTTGCGTTCCGGATCGGCCGTGACGGGCTGCTTTACGCCGCCGCATCTTTCAGCCGGGCAATCGTTTCTTGCTGACCGATGACCAGCATCATGTCATACACGCTGGGCGTGGCAGAGCGCCCCGCCAAGGCCGCACGCAGGGGGCTGGCAAGCTTGCCAAAACCGATCCCGTTTTCTGCGGCAACTTGGGTCAGGATCGGCTCCAACGCGTCCTTTGTCCAGCTAACATTTTGCAACTGCGGCGTCAATGTTTTCAGTATACCACGGGATACCGTATCCAGAGATTTGGCCGAAGCCTCATCCGCAACCACGGGCCGCGAAATCAGCGCAAAGTGAGCCTTTTCAAGCAGTTCCGGGAAGGTCTTCGCGCGGTCTTTCACGCAGTATAGTGCGGATTTGAGCAGTATGCTCTGCGTATTTGTCAGGGCAGGTTTTCCGGCCGCCACCAGATAAGCGGTCAATTCATGCAGCAGTGCAGCATCGTCTGTCATCGCAATGTGATGGCCGCAGGTGTTTTCCAGCTTTTTGAAATCGAGCCGTGCAGGCGCGCGCCCGATGCCCGCCAGATCAAACATCTGCAATGCCTCGGCGGTGGTGAAGATTTCGGCGTCGCCATGCGCCCAGCCCAGACGGGTCAGGTAGTTGCGCATCCCCGCCGCCGGATAACCCATCGCCTGATATTCCTCGACCCCGGTGGCGCCGTGGCGCTTGGACAGCTTTTTGCCATCCGGCCCGTGGATCAGCGGGATATGCGCCCAAACGGGGATCTCCCATCCCATCGCATCATAGATCATTTGCTGGCGGGCCGCGTTGTTCAGATGATCGTCCCCACGAATGACATGGGTGACGCCCATGTCGTGATCGTCAACCACCACGGCCAACATATAGGTAGGTGTGCCATCAGAACGTAAACAAATCATATCATCCAGGCTGGAATTCTGGATCACCACACGGCCTTGCACGGTATCCTCGATCACCGTCTCGCCGGTGCGCGGGGCCTTCATGCGGATCACGAAGGGCGCGTCGGGATAGTCGGCGGGATCGACCTCGCGCCACGGGCTTTGGAACAGGGCGTAAGAGCCGCGCGCCTCGGCCTCGGCGCGGAAGGCGGCGATTTCTTCTTGCGTGCTGAAGCACTTATAGGCCGTGCCGCGCGCCAACATTGCGCGCGCAACCTCGGCGTGGCGGTCTTTGCGGTCAAACTGGCTGACCACATCGCCATCCCAATCAAGGCCCAGCCAGGTCAGCCCGCGCAGGATGGCGGCGGTGGCTTCTGGGGTGGAGCGTTCGCGGTCGGTGTCCTCGATGCGCAACAGGAATTTTCCGCCACGCCCGCGCGCGTAAAGCCAGTTGAACAGCGCGGTGCGTCCGCCGCCGATGTGCAGATAGCCGGTGGGCGAGGGCGCGAAGCGGGTGACAACTTGGCGGGTTTCGGTAGGGCGGGACATAACGGTTAACCTTTCAGAAACCTTGTCGGAAGTAGGATCGCGGCAGCTTTAGGCAAATGCGGGGGGCAAAACAAGGTGGCGGTGCGGGAAGGTGCTGTCGTTGACCGGATGCTGTGGCCGCTGCATGCGCTGCAGGCGGCACGCGGGCTGCTGTTTCCTTGGGTGCCGGTGTTTCTGGGCTGCGGCATCGGGCTGTGGTTTACGCTGCCGTTTGAGCCGGAATGGCCGCTCTATGCCGCGTGTTTGGGGGCGGTTCTGGCGCTGGCGGCGCTGCATCGCTGGGGGCCAGAGTTGTGGCATCCGGTGATTGTGGTGGTGGGATGCGTGCTGGTGGGGATGCTGGCGGCCGGTCTGCGCGCGCATCTGGTCACCGCCCCGATGCTGGAGGGGCGCTATTACGGTGCGGTGCAGGGGCGGGTGATCAACATTGATCGCTCAGGCTCCGATGCGTTGCGGATCACGCTGGACCGGGTGGTGTTGCAGGATGTGCCCCCTGCGCAAACGCCGCTGAATGTGCGGATTTCCCTGCACGGTCAGGATGTTCGCTTTGATCCGGGGCAGATTGTGCTGCTGACGGCGTATCTTGCGGCACCCGATGGCCCGGCAGAGCCCGGGGGCTTCGATTTTCGCCGCATGGCGTATTTTCAGCAACTGGGGGCTGTCGGCTATAGTCGAAGTCCGGTGCTGTTGTGGGCTGAGGCCGCGCCCGGCACGCAATACATCAACCGGCTGCGCAGCGATCTGACGCGCGCGATGCTGGCCGCCGTGCCAAGCGAGGCGGGGGCCTTTGCGACGGGCGCGATGACGGGCGACCGGTCGGCGATTTCGCTCGATACGGTGCAGGCGCTGCGTGATTCGAACCTTGCCCACCTGCTGGCCATTTCGGGGATGAACATGGCGTTCATCACAGCATTCGTGTTCGCGCTGGTGCGCTATGGGTTGGCGCTGATCCCACCCGTGGCGCTGCGGGTGCATACAAAAAAGGTGGCAGCGGTGGCGGCCTTTGCGGTGGCGTTGTTTTATCTGCTGCTGTCGGGCGCGAATGTGGCGACGGTGCGGGCGTTTTTGATGGTGTGCGTGATGCTGGGGGCGGTGCTGTGTGACCGGCGGGGCCTAAGTATGCGCTCGGTGGCGCTGGCGGCGGTGGTTTTGCTGCTGTTGCAACCCGAAAGCCTGTTGGAGCCGGGGTTTCAGTTGTCATTTGCGGCCACGGTGGTGCTGATCGCCGGGTTCGGCGCGCTTGACCGGCAAATCTTGCGCGAAAGGTTGCCGCGTTGGCTGATGCCAGTGTTCACGTTGGTGCTGACCTCGGTGCTGGCGGGGGCGGCGACGGCTCCGTTTGCGGCGGCTACCTTCAACCGGTTCACCGATTATGGCTTGTTGGCCAATGTGTTGACGGTGCCGATGATGACTTTGCTGATGGCCGCGGGGGCGATGGCGGCGCTGCTGGCACCGCTGGGGCTGTCCGGCCCGGCGCTGTGGGTGATGGAGCAGGCGGGGCGCTGGATTTTGTTTATCGCGCATTGGGTTGCGGGGCTTGAAGGGGCGGTGACGCCGATCGTGCAGCCGGGGCCATGGGTGATACCGCTGGTCACACTGGCGGGGGCATGGGCGATTCTGTGGCATGGGCGTGTGCGCTGGGTGGCGGTGGGGCCAGCCTTGGTGGCCTTGGTGCTGTGGGTGGTGCCGGATCGCCCGGTGTTGCTGATCTCGGGTGATGGCGCGCTGGTCGGGCTGATGGGCGAAGGGGGCCGCGCGCTGTCAGCGGCGCGCGGGGCGGGATTTGCCGCCGAATCATGGTTGCAAGACGATGGCGATCTGGCTTTGCAGACCGAGGCCTATGCCCGGGCTGGCTTTACCGGGCCAAAGGGCGCGCGCGGTTTTGTCATTGGCGATTGGCGCGGTGTGGCGCTGACTGGCAAGGCGGCGAGTGCCGCGCTGCCCGAGGCTTGCCGCACGGCTGATCTGGTGGTGATGCCCGCAGCCCTGGCCCCTGTGCGGCCCACGCCCGCCGGATGCGTGATTATTGACCGCGCGATGTTGGATCAGACCGGTGCCTTGGCGCTTTCACCGCAAGGTGAGCGGCTGCTGATAAGCCCAACCCGCGCCGCCTTGCGGATATGGATGTCACCCACACCAATCTGGCAGGCGCGCACCCTGGATAAACCTGCCGCGACGCTGGCGCGTCAGTAGCTGCGGATCAGGCCAACAAGCCGACCCTGCACCTTGACCATGTGATCGGGGAACACGCGGGTTTCATAGGCCGGGTTAGCCGCCTCTAGCGCGATCATGCTGCCACGGCGGCGGAAGCGTTTCAGCGTGGCTTCGGCATCTTCCACCAAGGCCACGACGATATCGCCATTCTCGGCGGTGTTCTGTTCGCGGATCACCACGATGTCACCATCGTTGATGCCCGCTTCGATCATCGAATCGCCTTTGACTTCCAGCGCGTAGTGTTGGCCATTGCCCGACAGCATCGAGCCCGGCACGGCGACATGGTGCGAGATATGCGAGATGGCTTCAATCGGCACACCTGCGGCGATGCGGCCCATCACCGGCACCTCCATCGCGTAAACGGCTGCGATCGGCATAGCCTCACGCGGGGGATCGACTTTGTCGCCCTTGATCACTTTGGGCGAGAAGCCGGGTTTTTCCATCGCGTCGGGCAATTTCACGATTTCCAACGCGCGGGCGCGGTGGGCAAGGCGGCGGATGAAGCCACGTTCTTCCAATGCCGTGATCAGCCGGTGGATGCCGGATTTTGATCGCAGATCAAGCGCATCCTTCATTTCATCGAAGGATGGCGGAACACCGTCCTTATCCATGCGGGTCTTGATGAAATCCAGAAGTTCCAGTTGCTTGCGCGTCAGCATTGCCCAACCTTCATGCAGGTGTTGTTGCTATGTTCTGCCCGTGTTCTTGCTTTGTGTCAAGCGTTTTGCGCCGTTTGCCTACAAAGCGATATAGTCCACCATCTCGCCCGCCACGCGCGGGCCGTCGTCTTTCGGGCGGATCAGCAGGGCGTTGGCCTCGGTCAGAATGGTCAGCAGGGCGGAATCTTGCCGCGCGAAGGCGGTGATTGTGGGCTGGCCATTTTCCACCCCAAGCCGCGCGCGCATATAGTGATCGCGCGGGCCGTTTGCCGCCACATCCGCGCCAAGCCGGGCGCGCAGAATGGTGGGTTCGGGCGGCAGCGCCTGCATCGCCTTCAGCATCGGCACCATGAACAGATGGCCGCAAACGATGGCGGAAACCGGATTGCCCGGCAGGCCAAGCATCGGGATTCCCAGCACTTTTCCGGCCATCAACGGCTTGCCGGGACGCATGGCGATTTGCCAGAAGGCGCGATCCAGCCCCAGATCGGCCGCGACTTTGCCGACCAGATCGTGATCGCCCACCGACGCGCCCCCGATGGTGACGATCAGATCTGCGCCTTCGGTCAGCGCAAAAACGGTGCGCAAACTGGCCTCGGTGTCGCGCGCAATCGGCAGCACGCGAGCCTCGCCGCCCGCGGCCTCGACCAGGGCAGCGAGCGCGAAGGTGTTCGAAGCGATGATCTGATCGGGGCCGGGCACCTCGCCGGGCATCACCAATTCGTCGCCGCTGGCCATCAGGGCGACGACGGGGCGGCGGTGGACGCAGACCTCGGCCACGTTCATCGCGGCGAGCAGCGCCAGATCATTGGGGCGCAACTGGCGCGGGGGCAAGGTTTGACCCTGCACGAAATCTTGCCCGCGCGGGCGGATGTTGTCGCCCTCGGCGGCTGGCGCGCGCAGGGTGATGCGGTCGCCGTCGCGGGCGATTTCTTCTTGGATCACCACGCCGATGGCACCTTCGGGCAGCGGTGCGCCGGTAAAGATGCGGACGGCTTGGGTCGCGCTGAGGCTGCCCTGATAGGCGTGGCCGGCACCGGCCTCGCCGATCACGTCAAAGCTGTCACCGGCAGAGGCGGCGCGACCCAACGCGTAGCCGTCCATCGCCGAGGCGGCAAAGGGCGGCTGGGTGATTTGCGCGGTGGCGGGCGCTGCCATGACACGGCCAAAGGCGCGGCGCAGCGGCACGGTTTCGGTGCCGGTGGGCTGCGCAAGGGCAAGGCAACGGCGCAGGGCCTCTTCAACCGATATCATAGCTTTGTCTCGTAACGGCCTGATTTACCGCCATCTTTCAGCACTAAGTGGATGCCTTCGATGGACATGGATTTCTCGACCGCTTTGACCATGTCATAGATTGTCAGGCAGGCGACCGAGACCGCCGTCAGCGCCTCCATCTCAACCCCGGTTTGGCCGCCGGTCTTGACTGTGGCCTCAACCACGATGCCCGGCAGGCTGGGATCGGCGGTCATATCGAGGGCGACTTTGGTGATCGGCAGCGGGTGGCAAAGCGGGATCAGATCGGCGGTTTTCTTGGCCGCCATGATGCCTGCCAGCCTTGCCACACCCAAGACGTCACCCTTTTTGGCGCGGCCTTCGGTAATCAGCGCCAAGGTTTCCGCCGACATCTTCACCGCCCCGCGAGCCACGGCGATGCGGGCGGTGACGGGTTTGTCGGAGACATCGACCATATGCGCGCGGCCCTGGTCGTCGAAATGCGTCAGGCTCATGCCCCGGCCTCGGACGACAGGGGCTTGGCGAGGATGGCGCGGGTGGCTTCGGCGACGTCTTGTTGCCGCATCAGCGCCTCGCCGATCAGGAAGCAGCGCGCGCCGTAGGCGGCAACATCGGCAAGGTCGGCGGGGGTGAACAGGCCGGATTCTGACACGATCAGGCGGTCTTCGGGAACATGGCGGGCCAGATCGCGGGTGGTTTGCAGCGTCACATCAAAGGTGTGCAGGTTGCGGTTGTTGATGCCCATCAGCGGCGATTTCAACAGGCAGGCGCGGTCCAACTCGGCGCGGTCGTGCACTTCCAGCAGCACATCCATGCCGAGTTCAAACGCGGCGGCTTCAAGTTCGGCGGCTTGTGGGTCCGACAGCGAGGCCATGATGATCAGGATGCAATCGGCGTGCAGGGCGCGGGCCTCGACGACTTGATAGGTGTCGTAGAGGAAATCCTTGCGCAGGCAGGGCAGGGTTGTGGCCTGCGAAGCCTCGGTCAGGAAGGTGTCGCGGCCCTGAAAGCTGGGGGTGTCGGTCAGCACCGAAAGGCAGGTGGCGCCGCCCGTCTGGTACGCCTGTGCAAGTTCAGTGGGGTGAAAATCGGCGCGGATCAAGCCCTTGGAAGGGCTGGCTTTCTTGATCTCGGCAATCAGGCCATAGCCCGACAGGGTGGCATCCGACAGCGCCTTGGCAAAGCCGCGCGGCGGTGGCGCGGCGCGGGCGGCTTGCTCCAGATCTGCCAGCGCCATCTGGGCTTTGCGGGCGGCGATTTCTTCAAGCTTGTAGGCTTTGATACGGTCAAGAATGGTGGTCATCTGCGTCCTATTGATTGGTCAGACGCTTCAGCGCCTCGATTTTGCCGCGCGCGGCACCAGAGTCGATAGAGGCCTGCGCCATCTCGACGCCTTCGCGCAAACTGGCGGCTTTGTCGGCCACCAGCAGGGCGGCGGCGGCGTTGAGCAGCACGGCATCGCGGAAGCCGCCTTTCGCGCCATCGAGCAGCGCCCGGAAGGCGACGGCGTTTTCGGCGGGGGTGCCGCCCTGGATCGCCTCAAACGGATAGACCGGCAGGCCCGCGTCTTCGGGATGCAGGGTAAACTCGCGCACCGCACCGTTTTCAAGGGCTGCGACGGCGGTGGGGGCTGCGATGGAGATTTCGTCCGAGCCGTCGCCGCCATGCACCAGCCACGCTTTTTCTGCGCCCAAAGCCAGCAGGGTTTCGGCCATCGGGCGGATCAGCGCGGGCGAAAACGCGCCCGTCAGTTGCCGTTTCACCCCTGCCGGATTGGTCAGCGGGCCAAGGATGTTGAAGATCGTGCGGGTGCCCAACTCGGCCCGCACCGGCATGACGTGGCGGGTGGCGGGGTGGTGCATGGGCGCCATCATAAAGCCGATGCCAGCGTCATTCAGGCAGCGTTCCACCACCTCGGGGCCGACCATGACGTTCAGCCCCATCTCGGTCAGCGCATCGGCGGCGCCGGATTTCGACGACAGGTTGCGGTTGCCGTGTTTGGCTACCACAACACCTGCGCCTGCGACGACAAAGGCGGTGGCGGTCGAGATGTTGAGCGTGCCTTTGCCATCGCCGCCAGTGCCGACGATGTCGATGGCCCCATCGGGCGCGCGCACGGCGTTGCATTTGGCGCGCATGACGCTCGCGGCGGCGGCATATTCATCGACGGTTTCGCCACGCACGCGCAGGGCCATCAGGAAGCCGCCGACTTGCGCCGGGGTGGCAGCACCGTCGAACAACGCGCCAAAGGCCGCTTCCGCCTCAGCTCGGGTGAGGGGACGGGTGGCGGCGATGCCGATCAGCGGTTTGAGAATATCGCTCATGCGGGCACACGCGCGCGGGCTGAATCGAGGAAGTTTTTCAGAAGGTGATGGCCATGCTCGGACGCGATGGATTCGGGGTGAAACTGCACGCCCTCGATCAGTTTTTCGCGGTGGCGCAGGCCCATGATGGTGCCATCCTCCAGCCATGCGGTGACCTCAAGGCAATCGGGCAGGGTCTCTTTCTCGACCACCAGCGAATGATAGCGGGTGGCGGCAAAGGGCGAGGGCAGGTCGCGGAACATGCCTTGGCCTTTGTGGTGCATCGCGCCCATTTTGCCATGCACGATCTCATGGCAGCGGATGACGCGGCCGCCAAACGCCTCGCCAATGGTCTGATGACCGAGGCAAACGCCGAGCAGCGGCACGTCGGCCATCGCGGCGGCCTTGGTCAGCGGAATGCAGATGCCCGCCTGCGCCGGATCGCAGGGGCCGGGCGACAGCACGATCAACTCAGGGCGCAGCGCCAAAGCCTCTTGCACCGACATCGCATCGTTGCGCACCACCCGCACATCCGCGCCCAATTCGCCCAGGTAATGCACAAGATTGTAGGTAAAGCTGTCATAGTTGTCGATGAGCAGAAGCATGTGCAGGGTCCGGCGGAAAAGGGGATGAAGGTGGGCGCGGTTCGGTTTATAGAGGGGCCAACGGTGGCAGGCCCCGGGTCTTGAGCGGTTCTGGATTGGTTTTCAGTCGGCTATAGATGGGCCTAGCGGCAAAGCGGCGTCAAGGGCAAGTGGCGCTCATAATGGGTGGAGGCAGGTATGATCCGGAATTTCGTGACAGGGATCGTGGTGGGTGGCGCGGTTGCGGGTGCAGGTTTGGGCGTGGTGTCGCAACTGACCCCGTTGCCGAAAGACGCAGTGCAGGTGGCGGGGGGGGCGGTGAAGCCGCAAGATGCGGTGGTGGTCGCAGAGCCCGCAGCCGTTGCGCCGGCGGTGCGCCAGCCTGAGGTCTCCACACCTGAAGTGACTGCGCCTGAGGTCTCCAAGCCTGTGGCCGACAGCAAACCCGCAGCCGTTGTGGCCGAGAAGGCCCCGACCGCAGAAGTCGCACCCAAGCAAGCCGCACCCACGGAAGCCCCAGCCGCCGATGCCATGAAAGAACCCCCGGCTGATGCCGCAGCACCGCTGCCTGCGCCGGTGACAGCACCCGCAGCCGAACTTCCCGCAAAGCCCCCCGTGGCCAGTGGCGAGGCCCCGGCAGGCCTGAATGACCCCGCTGCGGGGTCTGCGCCGCCACAAGTGCAGGCGGGCGCTGATCTCGCCCCCATGCCTGCCAGCCCCGGCCCACTTGCGCCCGATCTGGCAACCGATGCCACACCCGCGCCCGCCGATCTGCCGCCCCCCGCGCCGCAAGAGACGGCCGAGACGCTGCTGACGCCCGCACCCGCGCCAAAAGCCCCGACGCCCTCGACCATCGTGCTTGATCCGCCACCCACACCGGAAGAACAGACCCCGGTCCAGCCGCGGCCGACGGTGATTGACACCTCTCAGCCCGAAACCCTGGCCCCCAGCGGTGGGCTGAGCAAATCGGTCGATGGCGTGACGGTCGGGCGCCTGCCCAGCATCGCCGCCGTTCCCGATCCAGCCGCCCCGACCGAAGCCACCCCGACCGAAGCTGCGGTTGCGGTGATCGACAAGCGACCCATCGCGCAATATGCCGCAGCCTTCACCAACGACCTTGGCAAGCCGGAATTTGCGGTGCTGCTGGTGGATAATGGTGCGGCCGATCTGGACCGTGCCAAGCTTGCCGCCCTGCCGTTTGCGGTCAGTTTTGTGATCGACCCGCTTGACCCCGGTGCGGCGGCAGCAGCCGCGATCTACCGCGCGGCGGGCAAAGAGGTGGTGATGCTGGCCTCTGGCATCCCGACCGGGGCTGTCGCGGGCGATCTCGAGCAGACGTTTCAGGCCAACGCGGGCGTGCTGCCCGAAGCGGTTGCGGTGATGGATCTGGGCGCGCAGGGCTTTCAGGACAACCGCCCGCTGGCGTCGATGGTGGTGCCGATCATCAAGGAACAGGGCCGGGGGTTGGTGACATTCGACGCAGGCCTGAATGCCGCCGATCAGGTGGCGCGGCGCGAGGATGTGCCGTCGGCCTTGATCTTCCGCGATCTGGATGCAGGTGGCGAGGATACGCCGCTGATCCGCCGCTATCTCGACCGCGCCGCGTTCAAGGCGGCACAAGAGGGGCGGGTGGTGGTGGTGGGCACCACACGGCCCGAGACGATTGCGGCGCTGATGGAATGGAGCATCGAGGGCAAGGCCGCCTCGGTGGCACTGGCCCCGATCTCGGCGGTGCTGAAGGTCAACTAAGCCAAACCGCTGCGCCCGGGCATCGGCTTCGGATGCCTCCGGCGGGGATATTTAAGAACGGATGAAACTGCGCGCCGGTGATTTCATCCGTTCTTAAATATCCCCGCCGGAGGCTTCCAAGGCCAATGCAGGCAGCGGAGGCTGGGCGAAATTATTCTCGGCAGCGCCGCCGCGTGGGGCCTCGATGGCCCCCGAGGCGGCACTTGCTTGCAGGTTACAGGTTGCCCTTACGCACGAACAATCCCGCGTCTTCGGCGGCGCGGCGCAGGGCGCGGGATTTGTTGACGGTTTCCTGATATTCGGCCTCGGGGTCGCTGTCATAGACCACGCCACCCCCGGCCTGAATATACAGCGTCTCATCCTTCAGCACCGCCGTGCGCAGGGCGATGCAGAAATCCATCTCGCCGTTGCCTGCGAAATAGCCCACGCCACCGCCATAAACGCCGCGCTTTTCGGGTTCCAACTCGTCGATGATCTCCATCGCGCGCACTTTCGGCGCACCCGACACCGTGCCTGCGGGCAGGCCAGCCAGCAGCGCCGACAGCGCGTCTTCGCCGTCGGCGATCTGGCCCACCACGTTCGAGACGATGTGCATGACGTGGCTGTAGCGCTCGATGATAAACTGCTCGGTCGGGCGCACGGTGCCGACCTTTGCCACCCGGCCCACGTCGTTGCGGCCCAGATCCAGCAGCATCAGATGTTCGGCGAGTTCTTTCTTGTCGGCCAGCAGATCCAACTCCAGCGCCTTGTCTTCTTCCGGTGTCGCGCCGCGCATCCGCGTGCCTGCAATCGGGCGCACGGTGACTTCACCGTCGCGCAGGCGCACTAGGATTTCGGGGCTGGCCCCGATCACCTGAAAGCCGCCGAAGTTGAAGAAGAACATGAACGGCGAGGGGTTGGTGCGGCGCAAAGACCGATAGAGCGCAAAGGGCGGCAGGGTGAAGCTTTGCGCCCAGCGTTGGCTTGGCACCACCTGAAAGATGTCGCCGGCGCGGATGTAATCTTTCGCGCGTTCAACGGCTTGCTTGTAGCCGTCATGGCTGAAGTTCGAGGTCATCTCGCCCACACTCGCGGCTTCGCCCAGATCACGGGGGGCGGCAGGCGCGCGGTCAAGATCGCGCAAAGCGTCCATCACTCGCTCGGCCGCTTGGGCGTAGGCTGCGCGCGCCGATAGGCCCGAGGCGGCCCATGCGGGGGCGACCAGCGTCACCTCGCCCTTCACGCCATCCAGCACCGCCACCACCGAGGGGCGCATCAGCACCGCATCGGGCAGGCCCAAGGGATCGGGGTTGACGTTGGGCAGGTGTTCGACCAGCCGGATCATGTCATAGCCGAGATAGCCGAACAGACCGCTCGCAATCGCGGGCAGGCCATCGGGCAGATCGACGCGGGATTCCGCGATCAGGGCGCGCATGCTGTCGAGCGGGTGGCCGGGCAAAGCGGTGAAGGCTTGCGGGTCAAAGCGGGCGTCGCGGTTGATCGATGCCGCCTCGCCGTGGCATTTCCAGATCAGATCGGGCTTCATGCCCACCACCGAATAGCGCCCGCGCACCTCGCCGCCTGTCACCGATTCCAGCATGAAAGTGTCGGTGCGGGCCTCGGCCAGTTTCAGCATCAGCGAAACCGGCGTATCAAGATCGGCCGCCAGACGGGCATAGACCAGTTGGTTCTTGCCCTCGGCCCAGCCGCGTTCAAACTGTTCAAATGACGGCGAGAGGTTCATCGCAGGGCCTTGGGTTCATGGTAGAAAGTTCTGGGCAGAAAAGATCAGTTGCCGAGTTGGGTGTTCACCGCGTTGATCGCGGCCTGATCCAGCGTGATGCCAGCCGAGGCGGTCAGCGAGGCGGTGTAAAGCGCCATCACGTCATCGGCAATCGCGCGCCCTGCGTTGACGTTGATCGCCTCGCGCAGCGCGGTGGCATCCTCGCCCGTGGTGGGGGCTGCGGTGATGCTGTTCAGTTGCACCACGGCGGCAAAGCCGGGGGCCTCGATCACGCGCAGATCATCGGGCTGCATCTGGAAAATCGCCTCGACCACGGCGGGCGGTGCATCTTTCACCACGCCTTGCCGGTCGATCTGCGTGGTGCGCGACACGATGCCAAAGGTGCCAAGGCTGGCGCCGCCTTCAACGGCGGATTTGATGCGGGTGGCCTCATCCGACAGCGCCTTGGCCAACGCATCTGCCGTCGCGGCGGCGGTGACTTTTTCCTTCACCTTGTCAAACGGCAGCGGGGCGGGCGGCACGGTGCTGTCAAGCTGCATCGCCACAAGGCCGCCGTCATCCAGCACGATGGCTTCGGGGAAATCGCCCTCGGCCAGTTTGGCTGCTGTGTCGCGGAAGCCCTTGTAGGCGGTGATCGGATCGTTGTCGTCTGCCCCCGGCGCGTAGTCGGTGGTGGCAAGCGTCAGACCCTGCTCCTTGGCGACATCGGCGAGGGTTGCCCCGCCTGCGAGGGCATCGTCCACCGCCTCGACCTTGCCGGAAATCTCTTTGCGGGCGGCCTCTAGCTGCTGTTCCAGCGCCAGATCGGGTTTGGCTTGTTCAAACGTGGTTTCTTGCGCTGCCAGCACCGCGTTCATCCGAAACAGCGCAGGCCCGATCGAGGAGTTGAACGGGCCGACCACGCCAGGGTCTTTCAGCGCGAATACCGCAGCACCGGCGTCGCCCAGATCCTGCGCCGAGACATCGCCCATATCGACGTCTTCCAGCGTCAGGTTGCGCTCTTTCACCAGATCTTCAAACGGGGTGCCTGCGTCGATGCGGGCTTTCGCCGCTGCCGCATCGGCTTCGGTGGCGAAGGCAAGGCGTTCGACCAGACGTTTTTCCGGGATCACATAGGTCGAGAGGCGGGAGTCATAGGTTGCCTTGAGTGCGGCCTCGTCCAGCGGCATATCTTTGGCGATGCTGTCGGGCAGCAGGGCGACGTAGGAAATCCGCTTGGCTTCGGGGCGGGTGTAGGTGTCGATATGCGCCTGATAATAGGCTTGCAGGTCGGCGTCGGTCAGCGGTGGCATCGGTTTGGTCAGCGATTTCGCGGTCAGCCGCAGCATGGAAAATCCGCGCTGCTCGCCTGCCCAAGCCGCAATCGTGTCGGTCAGGGTTTGCGGTGCGGCAAGCCCGCCGCTGATCGCGGTTTGCAAAAGCTGGCGTGCTGTGTCGGCACGCAAGCCCGCCTCAAAGCTGGCTTCGGTCAGTTTGTTCTGGCGCAAGACATCGCGGTAGGCGGCGCGGTCAAAGCCGTTGATGCCCTGAAAGCTGGGGATCGCCGAGACTTTGCTGGCCACGGTGGCATCGCCCACGGAAAGGCCGATACGGTCGGCTTCATTGTCGAGTGCGGCGCGGTCCATCACTTGTTGCAGCACTTGCCGGTCAAGGCCAATGGCTTGGGCCTGTTGCAGGGTGACAGGCTGGCCGATCTGCTTGGAGAACTGATCCATGGCTTGCCGCAACGAGCGTTCATAGTCGTTCACGTCAATCTTGCGATCCCCCACGGTGCCGATAGAGGCCGTCCCGCCGCCGAAATTGGTCACACCAAAGCCGCCCAAGCCGCCCACCAGCATCGCCATCAGCACCCATGCCATAACGGACGCGCCGCGACGCTTTTTCTTCGGGGTGTCGTCTTCGTTCTGCGGTGCCTTGGCCATGGGTCTGCCTGTCATTCAAAGGTTTGGCCGCTTGTCTAAGCGGTTGCGGGGATGGGGGCAAGGGTGGCGGTTCAGCCCTTGAACGCCGCCAGCCTGCGGAATGTCTCGGCGATCCCCGCTTGATCGACATTGGCGAAGGCGATGCGGATCTGGCGTTTGCCGTCCGGTGAGCCTTCGGGTTGGAACATGGTGCCGGGCAGCATCAGAAGGCTGGCCTCGGACACAAGACGTTTGCACAAAGCGTCGGATGCCAGCGGGTAGGGGTGTTCGACATAGGCGAAATAGGCGCCGCAGCCGAGCAGTTTCCAGTCGGGCAGGGCGGTGAAGCCTGTGACCATTGCAGCGCGGCGTGACAGGATTTCGGCGCGCTCGCCTGCGACCCATTGCGACAGGTTCTGCATGCCCCAAAGTGCGCCGATCTGGCCCAACTGGCTGGGGCAGATCGCGACGGTGTCGAGGAATTTCTCAATCTGGAACAACCGCTCGGCCGAGGCTGTGACGGCCCCTACACGGTGGCCGGTCAGGCGGTAGGCTTTGGAAAAGCTGTAAAGCTGGATCAGCGTGTCGTGCCAATCGGGATCGGTGAACAGATCATGCGCGCGGGTGCTGCGGCTGTCGAAATCGCGGTAGGTCTCATCGACGATCAGGGCGATGCCACGGGCGCGGGCTAGGTCGCGGAAGGCGGTGAGGGTTTCGGCCGGATATTCAACGCCGCCGGGGTTGTTCGGGCTGACCAGCACGATGGCGCGGGTGCGGGCGGTGATCAGGGCCGAAGCGGCCTCGGCTTCGGGGATCAGGCCCGCGCCTGCGGCGAGGGGAACGGTTTTAACCCCTTGCATATCCAGCCACATTTTATGGTTGAAATACCACGGCGTCGGCAAGATCACCTCGTCGCCCGCACCCGCCAAGGTGGACATCACGGCGCAAAACGCCTGATTGCAGCCTTGGGTGATCGCGGTCTGGCTTTCCAGCACGGTGCCGCCGTAGGCCTGCGACCATTGGCGGGCGATCTCGGCGCGCAGGGCGGGCAGGCCCAGCACTGGGCCATAGAGATGCGCGTCGGGGTTGTTCAGGGCGGCATCCGCCAGCGCCTGACGCAGGCCCAAGGGCGGGCTGTCCACCGGGGCGGCTTGGCTGATGTTGATCAGCGGGCGCTCGGGCGGGAAGGTGACACCGGCCAGCCAGCGCCGCGCCTCCATCACCGGGGGCGGATCGGTGGCGCGCATCGCGGGGTTCAGCGGGTGGATCATCTGGGACTCTGTGTGCAGGGGGTGGGTTGATGGTGCGGGCCAGTGTTGACGGATGTGGGGCCGAGTTCAAGCGGCGTTTCGGGCGGGGGGCGCGTGACATGGCCGGGAAAAGCCGATCCACTGGATCGGCCCCGGTCATGTGGGAACGCATCGGCAAACCGGTTCAGGCAGCGATGACAGAGGGCAGCGCCTGACCTGGCGGGCGAGAAGCGCCTGCCAGAGGCAGGGCAGGCGCTGCCCGGAGGCTTTGGCCTCCGGGGGGCTTTTGGTGCAGGTTCCGCATGGCAGGGGCGATGGCCCCTGCCAATGGAAACTGGGCCGCGGGGAGATGCTTAAGCGGTCGTGATCTTCGCTGCACGCTTGGCCTTAAGCGCCTTATATTCCTGCCAGATCAGCCCGATCATCATCAGATCAAAGAACGCCAACAGCAATAGAAACGGCGAGCCGGTGTGTTGGAATTCGAAAATCTGATAGATCACAAAGCCCGCCAGCACCGCCATCGCGGCAGGATAGGCCCACAGGATGCGCGCCCACAGCATCACCACCATCGCCAGTTTCAACCCACCATGCAGCGCAAGATACCAGCCGTAGAAATCCTGGGTGGCCACCGGAAACCCCTCCATCGCGCGCTGAGTCCAGGCGGCCAGCGTATCGGTCGGGGTCTCGGCAATCTGGAAATGCGTCAGCCAATAGATCAGCCGCGCAATCGGCGCGTTCGGCGTCACCAGCAGGCCAAGACCTGCCAGAAATTCGGCCGAACACAGCAGGCCCTTGATCGCAAGGCTGGTTTCAAACAACCAATGCAGCAGGCTGGCGCGACTGGGGCGGGCGGGGCGTTTCATGCCGGTTGGCTGGTCGGGCAGGCAGTGGCGCAGATCATCGGGCAGCCTTTCGGTTATCGCGCGATATGGCGCAACAAAGGCCGCAGTTGCAAGCCCCAGGGCAGGGTTGGCGTCCGCGTGTCGTAAAGGTGATGCGCCGCCGCCAATGACAGGCCCGATTGCGCCGTGCCGTCGCGCCCGACGCAGACGATTTGCCGGCGTCAGTGGGGCATTGCAGCGGAGTAACCCGAGGTCAGCCGATTAACGCCAATATCGTCTTCGGACTTTGGCATCGTGACGTTTTGTCGGGCGGGAGACACGGCTGTGCCGGTGTTCGGATTTAGGCAGCCTGCCATCAGCAGCGGTGCCAACACCACAATAGAGAGAAGCCGCATTGTCATCTCCACAAAACCGCGATCATCGCTTTGGCAAGAATAGCGGCGTGGCCCTCTGCGTCAATCACCGTGCCACAGCCATCGAAAGCGCCGGGTGTGGTCGGTGGCGCGGCAACCTTAATCTGCGCCGCGGAAGGGTTGGACGTATTGCAGCGCCATGTCCCAGGGAAAGAAGATCCAGGTGTCTTGGCTGACGCTGGTGATATAGGTGTCGGCCTGCTTTTCGCCCTCGGGCTTGGCATAGACGCAGGCAAAGTGCGCGCGGGGGTAAAGGCCGCGGATCAACTCCAAGGTTTTGCCGGAATCGACCAGATCATCGACGATCAAGACGCCGGTGCCGTCGCCCATCACATCGGCTTGCGGCGCCTTGATCACTTGCGCTTCGCGGCGCTGATCGGCTTTGCCGCCGCCCGAGTGATAGGATTTCACTGAGATGGAATCGACCACGCGGATATCCAACTCGCGCGCGACGATCATCGCGGGCACAAGGCCGCCACGGGTGATGCCGACCACGGCGCGCCAGCTGCCATCGTCTGGCCCTTTGCCATCCAGCCGCCACGCCAGCGCGCGAGAATCGCGGTGCATCTGATCCCACGAGACATGGAAGCCTTTTTCATGCGGCAAGCGGTCATTCATGGCGTGGCTCCTTTGGCTGGCAAGTCGCGGGGGCCAGCCCCCGCACCCCCGGGATATTTGTGAACAGGTGAAACTCAGGTCGCGGCGATCTTGAGGCCGAGGATGGCAAGCATGCCACCAAAGCAGCGGTCGATGATGGATTTCAGGCTGATATAGGCAGCTTTCGAGCGGTGGAACGAGAAGATGCGGGCCACAAGCGTGTTCCAGACCGTCTCATTCAGGAACACCACGGCCAGCAGGGCGGCGTAAACCCATGCGGGGGTGTGCGGCGGCACGGTGCCAACGAAAATGGCCGAGAACAGCACGGCGGGTTTGGGGTTGGCCAGTTGCGTGATCAGACCAAGCCGGAAGGCTGACAGGGCGGTGCGTGGTGGGCGGGTGGATTCCGTCATATCCAGCGGTTGATCGGCGGTTTTCCACATGCCGTAAGCCATATAGATCAGGTAAATCCCGCCCGCGATTTTCAATCCGTAAAGCAAAGCGGGAGCGGCCTGGAACACAAGGTTCAGGCCGAACAGTGCCGCCATCGCCCAGATCACGCCGCCGATGCCGATGCCGCAGGCCAAAAAGAAGCCGGTCCGCAGCCCTTCGGTCACGCCGGTGCGCGCCGACATCAGCACGGCGGGGCCGGGGCTGATCGCGGCCATCAGATGCAGGAAGGCGACGGCGAGAAAGGCGGTAAGGGTCATGGCGGCTACCTTATGGGGAGTTAGTCTTTGCGGCCCGTGACCACGTCAATATCGGGCGCATCGACCGCCTTCATGCCGACCACATGGTAGCCTGCATCGACATGCAAATTCTCACCCGTGGTGCCGGAACCCAGATCGGACAACAGGTAAAGTGCTGCCTTGCCGACCTCTTCCTGCGTGACATTGCGCCGCAGCGGCGAGTTCAGCTCGTTCCACTTCATGATATAGCGGAAATCGCCGATCCCCGATGCCGCCAGCGTCTTGATCGGGCCTGCCGAGATCGCATTCACCCGGATGCCGTCTTTGCCAAGGTCTTCGGCGAGGTATTTCACGCTTGCCTCAAGCCCGGCTTTGGCGACGCCCATCACGTTGTAATGCGGCATAACCTTTTCCGCACCGTAATAGGTCAGCGTCAAAAGGCTGCCGCCTTCGTTCATCATCGCGCAGGCGCGTTGGCAGACGGCGGTGAAGGAATAGACGGAAATATCCATTGTCATCAGGAAGTTGGCGCGGCTGGTGTCCACATACCGCCCGCGCAATTCGTTCTTGTCGGAAAAGCCGATGGCGTGGACGACGAAATCAATCTTGCCCCAAAGCTGGGACAGATGTGCGAACAGCGCGTCGATCGACTCTTCGTTGGACACATCGCATTCGACAAAGGTGTTCATGCCGATCGAGGCGGCCAGCGGCTCGACCCGCTTTTTCAGCGCCTCGCCCTGATAGGAAAACGCAATCTCGGCGCCCTGGGCTGCAATCGCTTGCGCGATGCCCCAAGCGATGGATTTGTCATTGGCTAGCCCCATGATCAGCCCACGTTTCCCCGCCATAAGCGGGCCCGTCACGAGTCCAGTTGACATTCGGTCTTCCCCGTCCACCTTATTTCCTGAAAAAGCTGTGTAGGCGAAAGGCCGCCCTGCATCAAGAGCGGGCGTCACCGCCAGAGCAGGCAGGCTGGAAGGAAATACCATGGACAGAAGCGGGATTTTTGCGGGCGATGACCCGTTTGTGCTGGCGCAAAGCTGGCTGAAAGAGGCGGAAGCCACCGAGCCCAACGACCCCAATGCGATTGCGCTGGCGACGGTGGATGCCGAGGGGCTGCCGAATGTGCGCATGGTGCTGCTGAAGGATATCGAGCCTGCGGCGTTCGTGTTCTACACCAACTATGGCTCGAAAAAGGGGCGCGAGTTGGATGCCTCGGGCAAGGCGGCGTTTGTGCTGCATTGGAAATCCCTGCGCCGCCAGATCCGGGTGCGCGGTCTGGTCAGCCGCGAAGAGGGCAAACCGGCCGATTATTACTATGCCAGCCGCAGCCTGAAGTCGCGTCTGGGCGCCTGGGCCAGCGATCAGTCGCAACCGCTTTCGTCCCGGCTACATCTGATGGCAGAGGTGGCAAAAGTCACTGCAACGCAGGGGGCAAATCCCGCACGCCCGCCGTTCTGGGGCGGCTTCCGCATTGTTCCTTTAGAGATGGAGTTCTGGGCAGATGGCAACTTTAGGTTGCATGACCGGTTTCGGTGGACGCGGCAAGCCATTGATAAACCATGGGAAATTTTGCGACTTAACCCGTAAATTTCACGAAGCGTGAAATGATCTGTGCGAAAATGCGGAAAAGATTGCGCTTGCAACGGCTGTTAATATGCCTGCATGACTAGACCCTAGGGGCTCTATCTGGGGAAACGGTCCTTCTATGAATGAAGAAGAAATGGACGTGCAGGTTCTGCACGGCCTCGTGAAGTGGTTCGATCCAGCCAAGGGTTTTGGCTTTATAGTCGCAGAGGGACACTCTGGGGATATATTGCTGCACGCCAATGTGCTGCGGAATTACGGGCAAAGCTCGGTTGCCGATGGCGCCGGGATCACGGTGAAAGTGCAGCAAACCCAACGCGGGGTGCAGGCGGTGGAGGTCGTCAAGATCGAGCCGCCCGCAGGATCGGTATTTCCTTTGGGAGAAGATACCGAGCATACAACCCCGGAAGAAATCGCTATCCTGCCGATGGAACCGGCACGGGTGAAGTGGTTCGACAAGGGCAAGGGCTTTGGTTTTGCCAATGTCTTTGGCCGCAACGAAGATGTCTTCGTGCATGTCGAGGTGCTGCGCCATTCCGGTTTTGCCGATCTTTCGGCGGGCGAGGCGGTGTGCCTGCGCATCGTCGAAGGCAAACGTGGGCGTATGGCGGTGCAGGTGTTGTCATGGGAAGCAGCGGTTCATTCCTGATTGGTCTGGCCTTGATGTTGGGCGGCGTGGCCGATGCGGCTTGCGCCCCTGACACGGTTGAGCTGCGCGGGCCTGCGGGCGTGCAGCGGTTTTCGGTGCAGATCGCCGATTCTGAGGCCGAGCGCAGCAAGGGGCTGATGTTTGTCGAAAAGATGCCCGCCTCGGCGGGGATGCTGTTTGTTTATGACCAGCCCAAGCACGCCTATTTCTGGATGAAGAACACGCTTCTGCCGCTCGATATGGTGTTTGCCGATGCGACGGGCTTGGTGACGGCGGTGCACAGCAATGCGGTGCCGATGGACGAAACCCCGATTGATGGCGGCCCGGATGTGGCGGTGGTGTTGGAAATCAACGCAGGCCTTGCCAAGCGCATGGGAATTGCGCCGGGGGCCGTGATGCGCAGCGGCGCGATAGATCAATCTGTGGCCGCATGGGGTTGTGATGACGAGTAAGGCTTTTCAATCCTGATAAAGCCAGCTAAGACGCAGCCAGTCGGGGCGTAGCGCAGTCTGGTAGCGCATCTGGTTTGGGACCAGAGGGCCGGGGGTTCAAATCCTCTCGCCCCGACCAATTTCCCAAAACCCTCATTTCGTGACCGACGCCGGTGTTGGTGCTGGCTTGTCGCACAGGCACGCGCGGCCCATATCTATGGCAAAGGGGACCACCATGATCCAGTTTGACAACAGCTATCTGCGCGATTTGCCGGGCACTTATTTGCGCCAAGCCCCGGACGTGGCCCCGGCACCTGAACTGGTGGTGTTCAATGATACGCTTGCGGCAGAACTCGGTCTGCAGATCAACGATCCGGCGGGGTGGTTTTCCGGCGCGGTGGTGCCACCTGGGGCCGAGCCTGCGGCTTTGGCCTATGCAGGGCATCAGTTTGGCGGCTTTTCCCCCAGCCTTGGCGACGGGCGCGCGCATTTGCTGGGCGAGTTTCTGGGGCCGGACGGGCGGCGCTGGGATTTGCAACTGAAAGGCTCGGGGCGCACGCCGTTTTCGCGGGGGGGGGATGGCAAGGCGGCCTTGGGGCCGATGCTGCGCGAATATCTGATCTCGGAAGCGATGGCGGCGCTGCGTATCCCCACCACGCGGTCTTTGGCGGTGGTGACGACCGGCGCAAAAGTGCAGCGGGAGGACGGCGCTTTGCCGGGTGCGGTGGTGGCGCGGGTGGCGGCCAGCCATATCCGCGTGGGCACGTTTCAGTTTTTCCACGCAAGGGGAGAGGCCGACAAGTTGCAAGCCTTGCTGAACTACACCATCGCGCGGCACTATCCGGGCGCAGACGGCGCGTTGGGGCTGTTTGACGCAGTGGCGCAGGCACAGGCGCGGCTGATTGCGCAGTGGATGGGCGTGGGATTCGTGCACGGCGTGATGAACACCGACAACATGGCGCTGTCGGGCGAGACGATTGACTACGGCCCCTGCGCGTTCATGGAGGCTTACGCGCCGGGGACGGTGTTTTCCTCTATTGATCGGCAGGGGCGCTATGCCTATGCCAACCAGCCGCTGATTCTGGGCTGGAATCTGGCGCGGTTGGCCGAGACGCTGCTGGGGTTCTTTGATTCTGATGCCGACAAGGCGGTGGATATCGCCAATGAACGTTTGGGCGGAATAGTCGGGCTTTATCGCGGCGCATGGGTCGATGTGATGCGCGCCAAGCTGGGATTGCAGGGCGAAGATGCCGGGGATGGTGCGCTGGCAGATGATTTTTTGCAGGCAATCCAAGGCGTTGACTGGACGTTGGCGTTTCGGCGTCTGGCCGGGGCGGTGACAGACGAGGCGGCGTATCTGGCCTTGTTCGACGATACAGCGGTCCTGAAAGAATGGCTGCCACGCTGGCGCGCCAGGCTGCGCCCCGATGCGGCGGCGGCGATGCGGGCGGTGAACCCGAGCGTGGTGCCGCGCAATCATCTGGTGGAAGCCGCGCTGCAAGCAGCGACGGCGGGCGATCTGGCACCGTTTCACGCGTTGCGCGCTCATCTCCGCGATCCGTTCGGGCCAGAAGCCGGGCGCGAGATGTTCACTTTGCCCGCGCCCACGGGGTTCGGGCGCTATGTGACCTATTGCGGCACCTGAGCCGCGCGGAATTCGCACGAATTCCGTCACGATTTCCGCGCGGAAATCGGCGCGGTGCGGGCTGGGGCGTTGACGGATGGCTTCTGGCTCGGCAGGGTGCTGCCATGAATCCAAGGTCAGATATTCACGACAGATTGGCCGCTTCGCTGCGCGAGGCGCGCAAGACGCGGGGCCTCAGCCTCGACGCGGTGGCGAAGCTGTCGGGCGTCAGCCGCTCGATGGTCAGCCAGATCGAGCGCGGGGAATCCTCGCCGACCGTGGCCACGCTGTGGAACCTGACGCAAGCCTTGCAGGTCGATTTCGCCGGTCTGCTTGAAGGGCGCCCCGAGGCTGGGATCGAGGTGATCCGCGCGGGTGCTGCGCCGGTGATTGGCGGGCGCGGCGTTGGTGTGTCGATCCGTATCCTATCGCCTGCGGATGCGGTGGGCGAGCATGAGGTTTACGATTTGCGCTTTGTCGCCAATGGCTTGCTCGATTCAGAACCGCACAGCGCGGGCTGTCGCGAGCATCTGACGGTGATTGAGGGTCAGATCCGTGTGCGCTCGGGCGAGGATGAGCAGGTGCTGGGGCCGGGTGATACCGCGCGGTATATGGCCGACCGCACCCATGCGATTGCGGCGGATGCCGGGCCCGCGCGGGCGTTGTTGATCGTTCAGGACAGTTGAGGCGCGTGGGGGCTTGCCCCCACACCCCCAGAGTATTTGGGCCAATGTGAAAGCATATCCGGTTTGACGGATATTTTTCCGTTATGTTGACTTTGCAGCCGCTCTGCCGTTATATCCGTTAAGTTGGAGGAAATTCTGCCATGACAGATACACGATTTCTGAACCATTTGCGCGATACGCTTGCCAGCATCGAGGCTGACGGCCTGATGAAGCGGGAGCGGTTGATTGAAAGCGGCCAAAGTGCACGGGTGCGGGTGGCGGGGCGCGAGATGCTTAATCTGTGCGCCAATAATTATCTGGGTTTGGCGGATGATCCTCGGCTGGTGCATGCCGCCAAAGCGGCGATGGACAGCCATGGCTATGGTATGGCCTCGGTCCGTTTCATCTGTGGCACGCAGGATCTGCACCGCGCGCTGGAGCAGCGGATCGCGGGGTTTCTGGGCATGGAGGATTCGATCCTGTTCGCCGCCTGTTTCGATGCCAACGGTGGTTTGTTCGAGCCGCTTTTGGGCGAGGCGGATGCGATTGTGTCGGACAGCCTTAACCATGCCTCGATCATCGACGGCGTGCGGCTGTGCAAGGCCAAGCGCTATCGCTTTGCCAACAATGACATGGTCGATCTTGAGGTGCAGCTTGCAACCGCCGTGAAGGATGGCGCGCGGTTCATCATGGTTGCCACCGATGGCGTGTTCTCGATGGATGGCACTTTGGCCAATCTGGGCGCTATTTCGGCTTTGGCCGAGAAATATGGCGCGCTGGTGATGGTCGATGATTGCCACGCCACCGGCTTCATGGGGCCGCAGGGGCGCGGCACGCCGGCGCATGCGGGCGTGAAGGTGGATGTGCTGACCGGGACGTTGGGCAAGGCTTTGGGCGGGGCGTTGGGCGGATATATCGCCGGGCCGCAGCCGATGATTGATCTGTTGCGCCAGCGCGCGCGGCCCTATCTGTTTTCCAACGCGCTGCCGCCTGCGGTGGTGGGGGCGGCACTGGCGGCGCTGGATATTGTCGAGGGTGCGGATGATCTGCGCGCACGGTTGTTCCACAATGCTGCCTATTGGCGGGCGGGGTTGGAGGCTGCGGGCTTTCGGTTGCTGCCGGGGGAACATCCGATCATTCCGGTGATGCTGGGCGATGCGCCCTTGGCGCAGGCGTTTGCGCGGGCGTTGGATGCGCGGGGCGTGATGGTTTCGGCGTTTTTCTATCCGGTGGTCCCGCATGGTGGCGCGCGTATCCGCACGCAGATGAATGCGGCGCTGACGACGGACGATCTGGATTTTGCACTGGCAGCGTTTGAAGCGGCGGGTAGGGAAGTGAGGGCGATCCGATGAAATCTTTGGTCAAGGCGAAGGCGGAGGTCGGGCTTTGGATGCAGGATCGCGGCGTGCCGGAAATCGGCCCCGAGGATGTGCTGATCAAGGTGAAGAAAACCGGCATCTGCGGCACTGATATTCACATCTGGAACTGGGACGAATGGGCGGCGCGCACGGTGCCGGTTGGTCTGGTCACGGGGCATGAGTTTGCCGGTGAGATCGTGGCGAAGGGGGCTTTGGTCGAGGGGCTGGCGATTGGGCAGCGCTGCTCGGGCGAGGGGCATTTGATCGGCAAGCTTAGCCGTCAGTCGCGGGCGGGCAAGTTCCATCTGGACCCTGCCACGCGGGGGATCGGGGTGAATGAACCCGGCGCGTTTGCGGAATATCTGCGGCTGCCTGCGTTCAATGTGGTGCCGTTGCCGGACAGCATTGATGACGAGATCGGGGCGATTTTGGACCCGCTGGGCAATGCTGTGCATACCGCGCTGTCGTTCGATCTGGTGGGCGAGGATGTGCTGATCACCGGGGCGGGGCCGATTGGCATCATGGCGGCGGCGGTGGCGCGGCATGTGGGCGCGCGGCATGTGGTGATCACCGATGTGAACCCGGCGCGGTTGAAATTGGCGGCTGAGGTCGCGGATCTGACGCCGGTGAATGTCGCCTCGGAAGATTTGCGGGACGTGATGGCGCGGCTGAAGATCGTGCAGGGCTTTGACGTGGGCATGGAGATGTCGGGCAATCAGCGCGCGCTTGATCAGATGGTTGAGGCCTTGGTGATGGGCGGCAAGATCGCGATGCTGGGGATTCCGCCGGGCAAATCGCCGGTGGATTGGAGCCGGATCGTGTTCAAGGCGATCACCATCAAGGGCGTCTATGGGCGTGAGATTTTTGAGACCTGGTATAAGATGATCGCCATGCTGGAGAATGGGCTGGACGTGCGAAAAGTCATCACCCACCGCTTCGGCGTCGATGAATTTCAGACCGGGTTTGAGGTGATGCGGTCGGGCCAATCGGGCAAGGTGGTGCTGGACTGGTCTTGACGGCTGAATTTGTCCCCGCGGGGACAAAACTCTGTAGGTGGTGGTTTTCAGGATTTTTGCCACATTATATTGATGTAGCTGAAGGCTTGAGCGGATTGCAAACCGCTGCCAGCCAAAAAACTTTTACCGAAAGGGGGGCTGCAATAGCCCCCCTTTTTGCGATTATTCGGCCTGATCGGCGGGTTTGGCGTTGAGTTGGGCGTATTTCTCTTCGCCCATCCGTGCCAGCAAGCCAAGCTGAGTTTCTAGAAAGTCGATATGGCCTTCCTCGTCGGCGGTCAGTTCGTCAAACAGCGACCGGGTGACGAAATCGCCGACCTGATCGCAGTAGCGCCGCGCCTCGATATACAGCGTGCGGGCTTCGTGTTCGGCGGCAAGATCGGCCTCCAGCGTCTCACGCGGGGTTTGGCCGATGCGCAGCGAATCGAGTTTTTGCAGGTTCGGGTGGCCTTCCAGAAAGATGATGCGCGCAATCAGACGGTCGGCGTGCTGCATCTCCTCGATGCTTTCGGCGCGGCTTTTCGCGGCCAGATGGCCCAAGCCCCAATCATCTTGCAGACGGTAATGCAGCCAATACTGGCTGACGGCGGTCAGTTCAGAGCGCAGCGCCGCGTTGAGATAGTCGATGACTTTGGGGTCGCCCTTCATGGGAAATTCCTTTTCTGCGGCCGAGGTTGGGGATTTGCTGGCCCGCAGGCGCAGCGGAGGCGACGCCAAAGTTGGCAGATTGCCGCATCGTGTCAAGGAACAAGGGCATGCAGCCGCCGCAGTCGGCGCGTTTTCCCAAGGCGTGATAGATCTTGCCCGGTGTGATGATGGTGTCGGGATCGGCGGCGCGCATCCAGGTGACGGCGGCGCGGATGTCATGATCCGAAATGGCTTGGCAATGGCAGACGATCACGCGGGCACCCCATGACAGACGCGGGTCAAGGCTATACCCTAGCGAAACGGTAAGAATTGTAAATCCGATTCTTTTCGTTGGTGATTGCCGCCCGCTGCCTGTGCCGCGATTGACCCTATACGCGGCGCGGGCTTGCTGAGACAGTTGCACAGGCGGTGGGGCCAAGCGGGGGCAGCAGTGGACGGGTTCGATCAGATCATGCCGGTGGTCGATCTGGCGGCGGCGGTGGTGTTTGCCACCACCGGGGCGCTGGTGGCGTCGCGCAAGGAAATGGACATTCTGGGTTTTTTGTGGCTGGGCGCGATCACCGGGGTTGGTGGCGGCACGGTGCGGGATTTGTTGTTGGGCCTGCCGGTGTTCTGGGTGGTGAACCCTGCGCCGATGGCTTTGTGCCTGATCGCGGCGGGGTTGGTGCATTTTACCGCGCATCTGGTGGTGTCGCGCTACCGGGTGCTGTTGTGGCTGGATGCGCTGGGCATGGCGCTGGTGACGGTGGCGGGCACGGCGAAAGCCACCGATGCGGGCGCCGGGCCGCTGATTGCGGTGGTGATGGGGGTGGTGACGGCCTCGGTCGGCGGGATGATCCGCGATGTTCTGGGGCAAGAGCCGTCGATCGTGCTGCGGCGCGAGATTTACGTGACGGCCTCGGCCATCGGGGCTGCGGTGTTCATGACGTCTTATGCGGTGACGGTGCCGCAACCGGTGGCGATGGCGCTGGGGGCCACGACGGCCTTTGCGATCCGCGGCCTTGCGATTGCGCTGGATTGGTCGCTGCCGGTGTATCGCGCCAGACCCGGACGCAAGCCCGAGGATATCTAGGCGCTGTGGGTGCGGTTGGATTACCTTGGAGGCGGGTATCGGAATCGAACCGATCTACATGGATTTGCAATCCAGCGCATAGCCTGCCTGCCCACCCGCCTCAAGGTTTGGGTGAAATAGGGGATATGGGCGGGGGGTGCAAGGGGGATTGTGGGAAATGGGCTGGCTTGCAGACGGCGCGGGGGGTGCTATATATCCTGATGGAAATAGTCAGAGAAAGCCCTGCTATGCAGCTTGTCGGAACCTTTGCCACCCCCAACGCCTCGAAATACTTGCAACAATTGTGCAAGCATTTCGCCCATAAGATTGAGGTCAGTTTTGATGAAACCACGGGCCGCATCCCGTTCACGCTGGGCGTGGCCGAGGTGAGTGCCAGTGCGGATGCGTTGCAGGTGCGGTTTGCCGATGTGGCGGATGACAAACGGGCCGATGCGAAATCGGTGATCGACAAGCATCTGGAGCGTTTTGCGTTTCGGGAAGGCTTTAGCGCGATGGATTGGCAGGAATAAGCCGCCCGAAACCAAAAAGGCCGCTCGGGTGAGCGGCCTTTTGATACTGGAGCGGGCGATGAGATTCGAACTCACGACCCTAACCTTGGCAAGGTTATGCTCTACCCCTGAGCTACGCCCGCACTCCGTGACGCGGTATTTAGCGAGGTGTCGGGGGCTGCGCAAGGGCTAAATCGGGGGAATTTCCACTCCGTTTTGCCAGATGGTTTGCAGGGCCCAGTCGGGGGTGAATTGCACCAGATTGGCGGGCTGGCCGGGGCGCAGGGTGCCTGCGGCGCTGCGGATCAGGGCGGCGGGGATGCTGGTGGCCATTGCCAGCGCGCGGGCGGGGGGCTGGCCGAGTTGGCTGATCAGCAGGCGGATGGCTTGCGGCAGGCTGAGATCGGCCCCAGCGAGGGTGCCATCGGCGAGCGTCAGGCGGCCGTTTTGGCGCAGGATGCGGCGGGTGCCGAGGGTGAATTCGGTGAGGGTGGTGCCTGCCACCGCCATGGCATCCGACACCAGAAACAGGCCATCCTGCCGGGCGGCGAGGGCTGTGCGCAGGGTGGCGGGGTGGACATGCAGGCCGTCAGCGATAAGCCCTGCGTGCAGGGTGCCGGACAGCACGGCACCGACAAGGCCGGGCTCGCGGTTGCCCAGTTGCGACATCGCGTTGAACAGGTGGGTGACGCAGGCCGCCCCCGCTTCGGTGGCGGCGGTGGCTTCGGTGTAGGTGGCTTCGCTGTGGCCAAGCGAGACGATGGCACCGGCTTGGGTCAGTTGGGCGATTTGGGCGGTGGTGACAGAGGCGGGGGCGAGGGTCAGCATCAGCGCGGGCAGGTGGGCTGCGGCGGTGCAGAGTTCGGTCAGATCAGCCTCGGTCATCGGGCGGATCAGTGCTGGGTCGTGCGCGCCCTGACGGCGGGGGTCAAGGTGCGGGCCTTCAAGGTGCAAGCCAAGGAAGCCCGGCGTGCGGGCGCGGGCGGCGGCTATTCCGGCGGCGATCACGGCGGTGGTGGCGGCGGGGGTGTCGGTGATCAGGGTGGGCAGGATGCCGGTGGCACCGAGGCGCGCGTGGGTGGCGCAGATCGTGGCGATGCTTTCGGCGGTGGCGGTGCCGCCCAGCATGATGCCTGCGCCGCCGTTGACTTGCAGATCAATCAGGCCGGGGGCGAGGGTGCCGCTCAGGGCTTGGCGCGGGCCAGCGGGGGCTTTGGCTGTGGGCAGGAGGGCGGTGATTGCGCCGCCCTCGATCACCACGGCGTGGTCGGGCAACATCTGCGTGCCGTCAAACACTTCGGCGGCGGTGAGGATCAGGCGGCTCATAGCGTTTGCGTCACTTTGCGCAGATGCGGCGGGGTGTCGGGATCAAAGCCGCGACGGCGGGCGAGATGTTCGACGAAGTGGTAAAAGCTGACGCCGGTCACCAGGGGGGCGACCAGCGGATGCAGGTTTTGCACGGCGGGCAGGGTGGTGCAGCCTTTGGCGCTGGCCCCGGTAATGAAGACATCGGCCCCTTGGGCGGCGAGACGCTCGGCTGTGGCGATGATTTGCGGCTGGGCGGCGTCTTCAACCGCGAGGGCGAGGACGGGGAAGCGTTCCTGCACGATGGCGGAAGGGCCGTGCAGGACTTCGGCGGCGGAATAGCCTTCGGCATGCAGGCCGCAGGTTTCTTTGAACTTCAGCGCCACCTCGGCTGCGATGGCAAAGCCGGGGCCACGGCCCAGCACAAACGCCTGTTGGGCGCGCGAAAGGCGGTTGGAGAGGGGGGACCAGTCTTGCGCCAACGCCTGCGCAAAGGCGCGGGGCAGATCGGCGACGGCTGTGCGCAGGGCGGTGTCGTTCTGCCATTCGGCCAGCAGGGCAAGGCCAGCCACCACCGAGTTGACAAAGGTCTTGGTGGCGGCGACGCTTTTCTCCTCGCCCGCCGCCAGCGGCAGGCAATGCGCGGCGGCCTGCGCCATCGGGCTATCGGCGAAATTGGTGATCGCCAGCGTCAACGCCCCCCCGGCGCGCGCGGCCTCGGTTATCGCCACGATGTCGGGGCTTTTGCCCGATTGTGAAATCCCGATACAGGCCGCCCCCGCCAGATGCAGCGGGCGGCCGTAGATTGAGGCGATCGAGGGGCCGACCGAGGCCACCGGGATGCCCGCCAGCAACTCGACCGCGTATTTTACATAGGTTGCGGCGTGGTCGGATGACCCGCGCGCCACCGTGACGATCAGTTTGGGGTCGGTGGCCTGCATTGCGGCGGCGGCGGATTGTATCTGCGCTGCACTTTGCGTCAGGAACCTTTGCGCGGCGGCCGGAATTTCCGCCACTTCGCGCGCCATGTGGGATTGGGTCATCTGCTGTGTCCTTCGTCTTCGGGGCCGATCTGAAGTTCGGCTGCAAAATCATAGGCATCGCCGCGATAAAGCGAGCGGGTGAATTCAACCACAGCACCGCTTGCCAGATAGGAAATCCGCTCGATCCGCAGGCCAGCGGCACCGAGTGCGACGTTCAGCAAATCGGCGTCGCGCTTGCCCAGATTGGCCGCCGAGATGCGTTGCACGGCGCGCACCGGGCGGTGGCCGCGCGCGGTAAGGGTGGCATAAAGCGAGCGTTCGACCGAGGTGGGGTCGGGGAGGATGCTTGTGGAGAGCGAGGCGCGCTCGATCGCCATCGGCACGCCGTCGATGGTGCGGACACGTTCCAGCCGGGCGACGCGGTCTTGGGCGGCAAGGCCAAGCGCCATGACTTCTTCGGGCGTGGGCAGGAACAAGCCGCGCTCCAGCCAGCACGATTCGGATGTCAGACCGCGCCGCGCCATATCCTCGGTGAACGAGGTCAGCCGCGACAAGGATTGCTGCACGCGCGACTGGCGGGGGGCCACATAGCTTCCAGAGCCTTGTTTTTGCACGACAATGCCCTTGCCCACCAGATCGGCAATCGCCTTGCGCACCGTCACGCGAGAGGTTTCGGTCAGGGTTGCAATCTCACGCTCGGGCGGCAGGGGCGTGTCGGGGGGCAGAAACCCGCTGTCGATGCCGCTTTCCAGCCGCTTGCGCAGTTGCACATACAAGGGGCCTGCGGCGGGGTTCAGCCACAGGTCGGGGCGCAGAAACTCGGCCACATTCATCGCACCACCCCGGCGGCACGCGCGGCGAGTGCCAATGCGCCATCAAGCGCGGTGCCCTTGGCGCTGATGGTGGGCAGGTTCAGCCAGCGGGCATAGGCGGGGCCGAGGCCACCTGTCAGGCAGAGTGCTTCGGTTGGGTTCCAGCCGACGACATCCAGCGCGCGGTGGATATAGGCCGCGCCTTCGTGCATCAGACGCGCGCCGAGCGGGTCGCCTGTTTCGGCGGCGGCCACCACATCGCGGGCGAGGCGGGCGTAGTCGGCGGGTTGCGAGTTCAGCGAGAACAGCACGATTCGCCCCGGATCATCGCCATGTTCGCGCAGGATGGCACGGCTGAGGTCGGTGTGGGCGGCAAAGCCATCGACGGCCAGCATGACTTCCTCCAAGCAGCGGCGCAGCAGCCATGCACCCGAGGCTTGGTCGCCGATGTAAAAGCCCCAGCCGCCGACGCCGTGGATCTTGCCTGCGACTTGCCGCCCGATGAACGATCCGGTGCCGATGGCGGCGAGTGCGCCGTTGGCCTCGCCCAAGGCTCCGGCGATGGTGGTGGGGCGGTCGTCGGTGACGGTGGCCTGTGTGAAGGGCAGGTGGGCGGCGACCCGGGCGGCGATGGCGGTGTTCATCACGCCTGCAAGGCCGAGATGGGCGGTGGCGGTGGCGAGGTCGGCCATCGTCAGGCCCGCTTGGTCAGCCAGTTGTGCGAGGGCGGCGTTGATCGTGCCAAGGGCTGCGTCAAAATCGGTCGAGACATTGGCGGGGCCTAGCACAACGTCATAACGGGCGTGCGGCCCGGCCAGAAGTTTCGCCCGGCACGAGGTGCCGCCGCCATCCACGCCGATCAGATAGGGGCCAGTTGCAGGTGTGTCTGTGTGTGCCATGCAGATACCATTATGATACCTTTCAAAAAATGCAACGGCTTTATTCGGGTTTTGGCCAGAAATTACGCGCTGTATGCGGTGTTCCTGCGGTATGTGAAGATTTTGTTGGACAAGAGGTATTGAATAGGTATCTCATACCCAAACAGGGGGAGATTCGTATGGTGCTGTCTGCGACTGAACATTTGCATCCTGCCGCATCGGGGTTGGACACGCTACCCGGTATTGCGGTGTTGGGGCATTTGTTGGCAGCGCAGGCGCAGGCTTTGCAGGTGGTGGGCCAAGCCTTGCCGCAGATTGAGCAGGGCGCTGCCCTGATGGCCGCGGCGTTGCAGGGGCAGGGGCGGCTGATTTATGCGGGGGCGGGGTCGTCGGCGTTGATGGCGGTTTCGGATGGGTTGGAATTGGGCGGCACGTTTGGCGTGCCTGCGGACCGGGTGCTGTTGCGCATGGCGGGCGGCTTGCCGGTGGATGCGCGGATGCCGGGCGACACCGAGGATGATGCACAGGATGGCACGCGGGCGGCTGTCGGTTTGGGCGCGGGCGATGTGGTGATCGCGGTCGCGGCCTCGGGGCGCACGCCCTATGCGCTGGCTGTGGCGAAGGCCGCGCGGGCGCAGGGGGCGCAGGTGATTGCGGTGGCCAATGTGGCGGGGGCTGCGCTGTTTGATCATGCCGATGTGGTGATTTGCCTGCGCACCCCGCCCGAGGTGATTGCAGGCTCGACCCGGATGGGGGCGGGCACGGCGCAGAAAGTGGCGTTGAACATGATGTCCACGCTGATGGGCATTCGGCTGGGTCAGGTGCATGATGGCATGATGGTCGGGCTGGTGGCGGATAACGAAAAACTGCGCGCGCGGGCGGCGGGCATGGTCGCGCAGATCGCGGGCGTGGAGGCAACGGTTGCGGCAAGCGCGCTTGCGGCGGCAGAGGGGGCGGTGAAGCCCGCCGTGCTGATCGCCTTGGGGCAGGCCCCCGATGCGGCGCGGGCTATCTTGCGCGAAACCAAAGGAAATCTGCGCGCGGCCATCGCGCGTGGGCACAAAAACGGCATCTGAAGCCGGAAATCGTAACCAACAAAGGGAGATTCCCATGACCAAGACCAAACTGATCGGCGCTTTGCTTGCCAGCACTTTTCTGGCGGGTGCGGCCCATGCCGAGGATGTGACGCTGACGATTGAAAGCTGGCGCAATGACGATGTGCTGATCTGGCAGGACACGATTATTCCGGCGTTTGAAGCCCAAAACCCCGGCATCAAGGTGGTGTTCGCGCCGACCGCGCCTGCGGAATACAACGCCGTTCTGAACTCGAAACTCGATGCAGGCTCGGCCGGTGATCTGGTGACCTGCCGTCCGTTCGATGCCTCGCTTGAGCTTTACAAGAAGGGCAATCTGGCGGATTTGACCGGGTTGGCCGCGATGGCGAATTTCTCGCCGGTGGCGAAATCGGCTTGGCAGACGGATGACGGTTCGGCCACGTTCTGCGTGCCGATGGCTTCGGTGATCCACGGTTTTATCTACAACAAAGACGCGTTTGACGCTTTGGGCATCGCGGTGCCGACCACGCGCGACGATTTCTTTGCAGCCCTCGACAAGATCAAGGCCGATGGCACCTATATCCCGATGGCGATGGGCACCAACGACCAGTGGGAAGCCGCTACCATGGGCTATAACAACATCGGGCCGAACTATTGGAAGGGCGAGGAAGGCCGCCTTGCGCTGATCGCGGGCACCCAGAAGCTGACCGATGCCGATTGGGTGGCTCCGTTCACCGAATTGGCGAAGTGGAAGGATTATCTCGGCGACGGGTTCGAGGCACAGACCTATCCTGACAGCCAGAACCTGTTCACCTTGGGCCGGGCTGCGATCTATCCGGCTGGGTCGTGGGAAATCGCGGGCTTTAACAAGCAAGCGACCTTCAAGATGGGCGCGTTCCCGCCGCCGGTGCAGGCCGCGGGCGACACTTGCTATATCTCGGATCACACCGATATCGCGCTGGGGATGAACGCGAAATCGGCGCATCCCGAGGAGACCAAGAAGTTTCTGGAATGGGTCGGCTCGCCCGAGTTTGCCAAGATGTATGCCAATGCTTTGCCGGGCTTTTTCAGCCTGAATTCGACCCCGGTAGAGATGGAAGACCCGCTGGCGCAAGAGTTTGTGTCGTGGCGCGGCAAGTGCCAATCCTCGATCCGCTCGACCTATCAGATCCTCTCACGCGGCACGCCGAACCTTGAGAATGAGACCTGGAACGCCTCGGCCAACGTGATCAAGGGCACCGAGACGCCGGAAGCCGCCGCCGCCCGTCTGCAAGACGGTCTGGCCAGCTGGTATGCGCCGCAAAAGGCCAAGTAAGCCTGTTTGCCTGAAAACGCCGGGGGGCTTCGCGCCCCCCGGTCCCCTGCTTGGCGCTTTCCCCTGCAAACGCAAAGGCCGAACGCATGTCCGACCGCAAACCCTTCCGCTGGCATATCGTGGTGTTTCTGGCCCCCGCCGTGCTGGTTTACACCGCCATCATGATCATCCCGCTGTTCGCGACGCTGAACCTGTCGCTGTTCACAACGGTGGATCGGGTGTCGCAGTTCAACGGTTTGGGCAATTTCCGCACGCTGTTTGGCGATCCGCGCTGGTCTGCGAGTTTCTGGAACGCGCTTGGCAACAACACCTGGTTTTTCATCGTGCATATGCTGGTGCAGAACCCGATCGGGATTTTGCTGGCGGCGATCCTGTCCAACCCGCGGCTGCGCGGGGCGGCGTTCTATCGCACCGCGATATTTATCCCGACGATTTTAAGTTTCGTGGTGGTGGGGTTTGTGTGGAAGCTGATGCTGTCGCCGATCTGGGGCGTGGCGCCGGATTTGCTGAACGCGGTGGGGCTGAAATCTTTGTTCGCGCCGTGGCTGGGCAAGGAAGAATATGCGCTGACGACGCTGGCGCTGATCTCGGTCTGGCAGTTTGTCGGTATTCCGATGATGCTGATTTACGCGGCCCTGTTAAGCATCCCGGATGAGGTGATCGAGGCCGCCGAGATGGACGGCATTACGGGTGCGTCGCAGTTCTGGAAGATCAAGCTGCCGCTGATCCTGCCCAGCATCGGGATTATCTCTATCCTGACATTTGTCGGCAATTTCAACGCGTTCGATCTGATCTATTCGGCGCAAGGTGCGCTGGCGGGGCCGAATTTTGCCACCGATATTCTGGGCACGTTCCTGTATCGCACCTTCTTCGGCTTTCAGTTGCAACTGGGCGATCAGAACATGGGGGCTGCGATTGCCACCGCGATGTTCTTCATCATCCTGATTGGCGTGTGCATCTATCTGTTTGCGATCCAGACGCGGCTGCGCCGCTATCAGTTTTAAGGGGGGATCATGTCCGTCTCACGCCATTCCCCCGCCCGCAGCGTGGCCGCCCATGCGGTGCTGCTGACCTATACGCTGATCGCGCTGTTCCCGGTTTTTGTGATTGTGATCAACGCGTTCAAGTCGCGCAAGGCGATCTTTGCGCATCCCTTGGCGCTGCCCAATGCCGAGACTTTGGATTGGGTCGGCTTCAAAACTGTGCTGAAGCAGGGCGATTTCTTTCAGTATTTTCTGAACTCGATGACGGTGACGGTGGGCAGTTTGTTCTTCGTGCTGCTGTTTGGCGCGATGGCGGCGTTTGCGCTGTCGGAGTATCGGTTCAAGGGCAATACGATGGTCGGCCTGTATCTGGCGCTGGGCATTATGATCCCGATCCGGCTGGGGACGGTGGCGATTTTGCAGCTGATGGTGGCGAGTGGGCTGGTCAACACGCTGACCTCGCTGGTGCTGGTTTATACCGCGCAAGGTCTGCCGTTGGCGGTGTTCATCCTGTCAGAGTTCATGCGGCAGGTGTCGGATGATCTGAAAAATGCAGGGCGGATTGACGGGCTGTCGGAGTATCGGATTTTCTTCCGGTTGGTGCTGCCGTTGGTGCGGCCCGCGATGGCGACGGTGGCGGTGTTTACCATGATCCCGATTTGGAACGATCTGTGGTTTCCGCTGATTTTGGCTCCGGCGGAAAGCACCAAGACCATCACTTTGGGCAGTCAGGTGTTCATCGGCCAGTTTGTCACCGACTGGAACGCGGTGCTGGCGGCGCTGAGTTTGGCGATCTTGCCGGTGCTGGTGCTGTATCTGATCTTCTCGCGCCAACTTATTCGCGGCATCACCGCAGGAGCCGTTAAATGAGCATTAAAGTATTGGTGGCAGGCTTGGGCAATATGGGCCGCAGTCATGCCTTGGCCTATCACAACGACTCGGCTTTTGAGATTGTCGGGCTGGTTAATCGGTCGAAGCTCGATCTGCCTGCTGAATTGCGGGGCTATCCGCTGCACACCGACTATGCTGCAGCCTTGGCGGCGTTGAAGCCTGATCTGGTGTGCGTCGCGACCTATTCCGACACCCACGCCGATTACGCTTGTGCCGCGATGGCCGCCGGGGCGGATGTGTTTGTTGAAAAACCCCTCGCCACCACCGTCGCCGACGCGCAGCGGGTGCAGGCGATGGCGGTGGAAACCGGGCGCAAGGTGGTGGTGGGCTATATTCTGCGGCATCACCCCAGTTGGATCAGGCTGATCGCCGAGGCGCGGGCTTTGGGCGGGCCTTATGTGTTCCGGTTGAATCTGAACCAGCAGTCGAGCGGGCCGACGTGGGAGGTGCATAAGGCGCTGATGCAGACCACGCCGCCGATCGTCGATTGCGGCGTGCATTATGTCGATGTGATGTGCCAGATCACCGATGCGCAGCCGGTGGAGGTGCGCGGCATGGGGCTGCGGCTGTCCAATGAAATTGCGCCGGATATGTATAACTACGGCCATTTTCAGGTGATCTTCGCTGATGGCAGCCTTGGCTGGTATGAGGCCGGCTGGGGCCCGATGATGAGCGATACGGCGTTTTTCGTCAAAGACGTGGTCAGCCCGAACGGCGCGGTTTCCATTCGGATGCCGGACTCGGCGCGCTCGGATGATATTGATACGCATACGAAAACCTCGCTGCTGCGGGTGCATAAGGTGGCGTCGGGCGATACCGATATCTCGATGGCGGATGAGCCGGGGCATCAGGAATTGTGTGACCGCGAGGCGGCTTATGTCGCCCGCGCGATCACCGAGAACCTCGATCTGACGCGGCATATGAATGATGCGGTGCAATCGTTGGCGATCTGCCTTGCGGCGGACGAAAGCGTGCGATCCGGCCAACCTGTCAAGCTAGGAGCCTGAGATGGGCAATCTGACCTTAACCGCCGTCACCAAAAGCTTCGGCGCAACCGATGTGATCAAGGGCGTCAATCTGTCGGTGGAGGACGGCGAGTTTTGCGTGTTCGTCGGGCCATCCGGCTGCGGCAAATCCACCCTGTTGCGCATCATCGCGGGGCTGGAGGATGCCTCGGGTGGAGAGATCAAGATCGACGGGGTGCCCGTCAACAACACCCCGCCCAGCAAGCGCGAGATCGCGATGGTGTTCCAATCCTACGCGCTTTACCCGCATCTGACGGTGCGCGACAATATGGGGCTGGGGCTGAAACAGGCGGGCTCATCGGCGGCGCAGGTGGCGCAAAGTGTGGCGCGCGCCAGTGGGATGCTGTCGCTGGATGCGCTGCTGGACAGGCGGCCTGCGGAACTTTCGGGGGGCCAACGGCAAAGGGTGGCGATTGGCCGCGCGATTGTGCGCACGCCGAAACTGTTCCTGTTTGACGAGCCGTTGTCGAATTTGGACGCCGCTTTGCGGGTGAACACGCGGATCGAAATCGCCCGCCTGCACCGCGAATTGAAGGCCACCATGGTCTATGTCACCCATGATCAGGTCGAGGCGATGACTTTGGCCGACAAGATCGTGGTGCTGAACGCAGGCCGGGTTGAACAAGTGGGCCGACCGATGGCGCTTTATAATGACCCCGACAACGCCTTTGTTGCGGGCTTTATCGGCAGCCCGAAGATGAACTTCCTCAAAGCCGCCGCCTTGGGTGAGGCGGGTGAGACGGTGGGCGTGCGCCCTGAACATCTGGCGATCTCGCGCGATGCTGGGGCGATTGCGGGCCGGATCAGCCATGTCGAAAAACTGGGCAGCGAGACGCTGATCTATGTGCGCGCCGAGCCGCATGGGTTGCTGACGGTGCGGCAGTTTGGCGAGCAGGATTTCGCAGTGGATGAAGCCGTCTATCTGACTACCGACGCCGCGCGGGCCTTTCGGTTTGACGCGAACGGTTTGCGGATGCGCTAACCACATCGCCACGCCGCCCCGGACTTGATCCGGGGCCTCGTGGTGTGACGGGAGGCCCCGGATCAAGTCCGGGGCGGCGTGGGGAATATGCACAGCAAAAAGCGCCCCAAGGGGCGCTTTTTCATGCAGTCGTCTGGATTTCCGATGGAGCGGGCGATGAGATTCGAACTCACGACCCTAACCTTGGCAAGGTTATGCTCTACCCCTGAGCTACGCCCGCAACCGTCGGATGGCGGTGAGATAAGCGAGGCGCGGGGCGGCTGCAAGGGGAAAAATGCAAGCCCCGCGCGGATTTATCTGGCGGCTTCAGGCCGAGGCGATGGCCGCCGATTTCGCCGGGGCTTTCACTGTCGCGGCGGCATGGATCACGGCTTCGGCGATGTAATCCAGCTCTGCCTCGCTGAGCCGGGTGGGCAGGCGCACGTCGCACGCGCGCATCAGCATGGCACGGGTTTGCGGCAGATCCGGGGCAGGGCCGAGGAACTCCCAATTCCAGAACGCGCGCGCATTGCCTTCGGTCAGACCAAAGATCTGCACGGTGACGCCGCGCTGATTGGCATGGGCTTGGAAGGCATTGGCCTGCGCGTCGGTCCACTCACCGCACAGGTTGAACTGGATGGAATCGGGCGCGCGTTGCTCTGCCGGCAGGGCAGGCGGCACGGTCAGGTGGGGGCAGGCGTTCAGCTGATCGGCCACCCGGTCATGGCCCGCGCGGCCCTTGGCGACGCGCTCGGCGACGGCGGGCAGTTGCGGGCGGATCACGGCGGCGGACAGGTTCTGCATCCGCATGTTGTAGAGCGGCAATTTGTTTTGCCACAACATGTAGCTGTTTTGCATGCCGGGATGCTTCTTCCAGTTCTGCTCATACGCGCCCGACATGATCACGCAGCGGGCAGCGATTTCGGGATCATCGGTGATCAGAATGCCGCCTTCGCCCGCGTTCACCAGCTTGTAGGATTGAAAGCTGAAGCAGCCGACCTTGCCGATGGTGCCGATATTACGGCCGTTCCAGGTGGTGCCGAGGGAGTGCGCTGCGTCCTCGATCACCGGGATATTTGCGGCATCGCACAGGGCCATGATCGCATCCATGTCGCTGGTGTGCCCGCGCATGTGGCTGATCAGGACGGCAGAGGCGCCGGGCAGTTTGGCGGCGAAATCGGCCATATCGACGCGGTAATTCTCGCCGACCTCGACCAGAACCGGGGTGCAATCGGCATGAACAACGGCAGAGGGGACAGCGGCGAAGGTAAACGCCGGGATCAGGATTTTGGCATCGCGCGGCAGGTCCAGCGCCTTGATCGAAAGGAACAACGCAGCCGAACAGGATGCCACGGCGAGGGCGTATTTGCTGCCCAGAAGATCGGCAAATTCCTGCTCGAGCAGCGCCACCGGGGCGCCTTCGGCGGCGGTATAACGGAACAGATCGCCCGAGGTCAGCAGCCGTTCAATCTCGGCGCGCGCGGCCTCGGGGATCGGTTCGGATTGGTGGGTGTCGGGGGCGCGGGTCTGTCCGTCAGCAGCCATGATCACAGCTTTCCTTAAAGTCTTCTTCAGGAAAGCTTTAAGCATAAGCATGGTGACAGGCTAGTGACAATCACCGCGATTGGGCGATTTCCGCCGATTGCACAGGCAGATTTTTGCCGTATCTGGGGGATTGGCAGCGGCCAAGCGCTATAAGGCGGGTGCTGGGGGGAAGAAACCGGCTAGAGCCCCAGCCGGTCGCGCATCGAATACCATGTCATCGCCAGCACCAGCATCGGCCAACGCAAAGCCACGCCGCCGGGAAAGCGCGGTTGCGGCAGGCTGGCCATCAGATCAAAGCGTTCCGATTGCGCAGCCGTGGCTTCGGCGAGGATTTTGCCCGCCAAGGTCGCCATCGCCACCCCATGCCCCGAATAACCAGAGGCCGACAGGGTGTTTGGCGCGGGCCGGGTGAAGCAGGGCATCCGGTTCATCGTGATTGCCAAAGTGCCGCCCCAAGCATAGTCGATCTTGGTGTTTTTCAGTTGCGGATAGACCTGAAGCATGGGTTTTGACACCGCCTTGATCAGATCGGGAAAGCGGTAGCCGTAGGATTCGCCACCGCCAAACAGCAGCCGGTTATCCTCGGACAGCCGCCAGTAGTTCACCACAAACTTGGTATCCGCCACCGCGACGGGCTGCGAAAGGATGTCGCGCGCCCGATCCCCCAACGGCTCTGTCGCGACGATGAAGTTATTGATCGGCATGACTTTTGCCGCAACTTTAGGTGCGAGATTGCCAAGATAGCCGTTGCCCGCAAGGATCAGCTGTTTGGCGATGACGCGGCCTTGGGCGGTGTGGACGGTGGCGGTGGCACCGTGGTCGATATGGGTGACTTCCGACATCTCATGCAGCCGCGCGCCCGATTTTGCGGCGGCGCTTGCAAGGCCGAGGGCGTAGTTCAACGGATGCAAATGGCCTGCGTCGCGGTCAATCTCGCCGCCTTTATAGACTTTTGAGCCGATCAGGGCTTGGATGCCTTTAAGATCAAGGGCTTCCAGATGGGTGTAGCCATAGTCACGCTGCAGTTTTTCGGCATAGGCGTGGCTGTCACGCACTTGTGCATCTGTCCAACAAGCATGGGCAATGCCGGGACAGAAGGTGACGGGGATGTTGTGACTTTGGATGAGGTTCTTCACCAAAGCCTTTGATTCTTCTGCCAAATCCCACAGCTTGTGCGCGGCTTCCACCCCGACCGCAGCCTCGATCCAATCCTGATCCTGCCGCTGGCCCGAGCCAACCTGCCCCCCATTGCGCCCCGATGCGCCAAAGCCCAGTTTGTGCGCCTCTAGCAGCACCACGTCATAGCCCTTCTGGGCCAGATGCAGCGCGGCTGAAAGCCCGGTGTAGCCGCCGCCGACGATGCAGACATCGGCGTGCGTCTCGCCTTGCAGGGGCGCAAAGGCGGGAAGCGGCGTGCGGGTCGCGGCGTAGTAGGACGGGGGATATTCCCCCGCCCGGTCATTGGCGTGCAACAGGTTCATCTTACACGTTCAACAGCAAATGTTCGCGTTCCCACGGGCTGATAACTTGCAGGAACTCTTTGTATTCATTGCGCTTTACCGAGTCGTAAACCGCCACGAAATCTGGCCCCATCACCTCGCACAGGGCCTTGTCTTCCTCGAGCAAATCCAGCGCATCGCCAAGGTTCACGGGAATATCGTCACTGTCGATATAGGCGGAGCCGCTGAATTCGGGGCGCGGGTTTTTCTGTTCCATCAGGCCCAGATAGCCGCAGGCCAGCGTCGCCGCGATCCCCAAATAGGGGTTGCAATCCATGCCCGGCAGGCGGTTTTCCACCCGGCGGCCCGCTGGGCTGCTGATCGGGATGCGCAACCCGGTGGTGCGGTTGTCGCGGCCCCATTCAAGGTTAATCGGGGCGGCAAAATCCGGCACATAGCGGCGATAGCTGTTGACGTAAGGTGCCAGCAGCGCAATCGCCCCGGTCAGATGGTTCTGCATCCCGGCGATAAAGTGCAGGAAAGCCTCGGTCTCGCCGCCCTTCTTGTCGGAAAAGATGTTCTTGCCGGTTTTGCTATCGACCACCGAGGTATGGATATGCATGGCCGAGCCCGGCTCTCCGGCGATCGGTTTGGCCATGAAGGTGGCAAAGCAATCGTGGCGCAGGGCTGCTTCGCGGATCAGGCGTTTGAAGAAAAAGACATCGTCGGCAAGGCGAATGGGGTCGCCGTGGGCAAGGTTCAACTCGATCTGGCCCGCGCCGCCTTCTTGCAGGATGCCATCAATTTCAAGGCCTTGCGCCTCGGCAAAGTCGTAGATGTCGTCAATCACCTTGCCGTATTCGTCAATCGCCGACAGGCTGTAGGCCTGCTTGCCAGCGGCCCTGCGGCCAGAGCGGCCCATCGGCGGGATCACTGGCTGGTTGGGGTCGATGTTGCGGGCGGTCAGGAAAAATTCCATCTCGGGGGCCACGACCGGAGTCCACCCCTGCGCCGCATAGAGATCCATGATCCGCCGCAGCACGTTGCGCGGCGCGAACGGCACGAGGTTGCCCTGCTGATCCTTGGCGTCGTGGATGACTTGCAGCGTCACATCCGCCGTCCACGGGGCGGCCGTGGCGGTGGTGAAATCAGGCTCAAGGATCATGTCCGGCTCGGTGAAGGCATCGAACGGGTTGTCGGCCCACTCACCCGTGATGGTTTGCAGAAAGATCGAATTCGGCAGGAAGTAGTTGGCCTGATGCGCGAATTTGCCCGCAGGCATCGCCTTGCCGCGCGCCACGCCGGCGATATCGCCGATCACACATTCCACTTCATCCACACGGCGGTCACCGATGTAGTTGCGTGCTGCCTCGGGCAGCTGGTCGGTCCATTTGGACATGTTTCACACTGTTGGTTCGGGTTAACCCCGTCGGTCAGGCGGGGACGTGTTTTTGTTTGGCCTTGAAGAAAGCAGCGATCTGCGCCGCCATCGTCTGGTCTTGAATGGGGTCCGACAGCCGTTTGGCGGCTGCCGCCATGACTTCTTCCGGGACCAGACCTTTGCCCCGAGTCTGCATCAGGCCATCAATGAATTCGGGGCGAAATTCAGGATGGGCTTGCACCGTCAACATGCGGTCGTCATAGACAAGCGCCGCGTTGGTGCAGAAATCGTTTGTCGCCAATACCTTCGCATTTGCGGGCTTTTGCGTGACCTGATCGCGGTGCCAGGCGTTCAGCGTGCGCTTTTCGCCGTTGAAGTCGTAATCGGTCGCGCCAACGGCCCAGCCTGCCGCGTAACGCTCGACCTTGCCGCCCATGGCTTGCGCGATGATCTGGTGGCCAAAGCAGACGCCAACCATCGGGATATGGGCTGCGTAGGCATCACGGATGAAGGTTTCCAGCGGCGGAATCCAGTCGTGTTCTTCATAAGCACCGTGGCGCGATCCGGTGATCAGCCAGCCGTCACATTCGTTCACCGAGGCCGGAAACTGGTTCTCCACCACGCGGTAGGTGCGGAAGCTGAAACCATTGCCCGCCAGCAGGCGCGCGAACATGTCGGGATAATCGCCCGAGGTTTCCACCAACGAATCCGGGGCCAGACCTGTTTGCAAGATGCCGATAAGCATGGATATCCCGTGTTACTGCTGGTGAAGTTTGCGCCGTGCCCCCCGAGTTGGTCAAGGGGGCACGCGTGGGCATTGATTGCAGCGGTTTACACCGTGTCGAGATAAAGCTCGGTGCGCTCGGCGTCGGTCAACTCACCGATATAGTGATGTTCCTGACGCTTGGTCGAGACGAGGTTTTTGATCAACTCGGGGTGGATGAAGCGGTTGACGATCTCGGATTGCTCTAGTGCGTCAATCGCGGCTTCCCAACTGGTGGGGATTTGCGCCAAGCCTTCAACGGCATAGGCGTTGCCGACAATCGGGCTGGGCGCTTCCATCTGCTGCTCGATCCCGTCCAAAGCCGCGCCAAGGATGGCCGCGAGCATCAGGTAGGGGTTCACATCGCCACCCGCGACGCGGTGTTCGATGCGGCGGGCCGAGGGGTTGCCGGCCGGAATACGGATCGCTGCGGTGCGGTTCTCATAGCCCCAAGCGATGGCGGTGGGGGCGTGTTTGCCGGGCACCAAGCGTTCATAGCTGTTCTGGTGCGGCGCAAAGATCAGCGCGGAATCGTGCATTGCATTCAGGCAACCCGCGACGGCGTTTTTCATCATCGCGGTGCCTTTCGGGCCGCCGGAATCGAACACGTTGTCGCCCTTTTCGTCGATCACCGAGAAATGGGTGTGCAGGCCCGAACCCGAATATTCCGGGTAGGGTTTCGCCATGAAGCTGGCGGCAAAGCCGTGGCGGCGCGCCAGACCCTTGACCAGCATCTTGAACAACCACGCATCATCCGCGGCGCGCAGGGCGTCGTCGCAGTGCATCAGATTGACCTCAAACTGGCCAAGCCCGGTTTCCGACGTGGTGGTGTCGGCGGGAATGTCCATCGCTTCGCAGGCGTCGTAAAGGTCGGTGAAGAAGGTGTCGAACGCGTCAAGTGCCCGGATCGACAGGGTTTCCGCCGCCTTGCGCACCTTGCCAGAGCGGGGCGAGGCGGGGGCTTGCAGGTTCTTGCCACTATCGTCGATCAGGAAAAACTCCAGCTCCATCGCGCAAACCGGGGTCAGCCCCTTGGCCTTGAAGCGGTTCACCACCGCAGCCAGCGCGTGACGCGGGTCGCCCTCATACGGCGTGCCGTTTTCGCGGAACATCCAGATCGGCAGCAGCGCTGTCGGGGCTTCCAGCCACGGCATCGGCATGAAGCCGCGCTCGGTCGGCTTCAGGATGCCGTCCTGGTCGCCTTGCTCAAACACCAAGGGGCTGTCGTCAATATCTTCGCCCCAGATGTCGAGGTTCAGCACGGAAAACGGAAACCGCGTGCCGCTTTTCACCACATTATCGGCAAAGCGCGCGGGCACGCGTTTGCCCCGGGCTTGCCCGTTCAAATCCGCCGCGGCCACACGAATTGTGCGCACGTCGGGATGCTTTCTCAGCCAGTCTTTCATCATTACACATCAGGAGGGCATGGCCCCGCCCACACTTGCCAAAACGGCCAGCGGACAGATCGGATCATGCCCTTGATCCTATCCTTTTTTGTGATCCCGGCGGCTGCCACGATAGCAGTCCCGCAATTTGATCAAATTCAGCTTACTATCGGACAAGCTGCGGACGCAAGCGAATTCTGCTGCGGATGTTTTGCGGCAGATGCCGGTTCAGGTGGCGGTTGATGCGGCCAAACAGCCAGATCACCCCCAAGGTCAGCAGCACGAAATACGCGGCCACGATCGGGTAGGGGATGAACGGGTTGAAAGTTTTGTCGGCGAAGTAGTTGGCGTAATAGAGCGCATCGCCCTGCTGGCTGAGCGCGGGGAAGCCCGAGAAGAACACGAGGGTCGTGGATTGAAACAGAAAAATCGCCTCGTTGGTATAGCTGGGCCAAGCGAGGCGCAGCATGGTCGGCCACTGGATGCGGCGGAATTTACTCCATCCTGTGATGCCGTAAGCTTCGGCAGCCTCCAGATCGCCCTTGGGGATGGAGCGCAGCGCGCCATAGAAAATCTCGGCGGAATAGGCGGCGGTGTTCAGGAACAACACGATAAGCGCGCCCGCCCAGGCTTTGGTCAGCCAGGATGAGGTGAGGGTCAGGCCGAAAACCTCAATCCCGGTGCGCGGCAGCATCACCAGCATTTCATAGGCGAGGAAAAACTGGATGAACAACGGCGAGCCGCGGAATACGAACACGAACCATTCGGCGGGTTTGCGCACCCACGGGTTGTGGGCGATGCGGGCCAAGGCGAGGGCATTGGCAAGGAAAAACCCGAACAGCAGCGCGAGTGCCCCGAAATACACGTTCCAGATCAGGCCCGATCCGATCAGGGTGAACTGCTGGCACAGGGTGAAATCGGCTTTCGGCAGCAGTTTCGCGCCAATCCCGATGGAGCGCAGCGCGTAGTCGGTGAAGGTTTCCCAACAGCTCATATCGCGGCCTTTCGCATGGCTTCGCCTGCGGCGGTGGCTTGGCCTTTCGACAGGCGGTTGGCGATGCGGGTCAGCACGATTTCTGACAGTTTGGTCATCAGCAAATAGAACACCAGCAGGCCAAGGAAGTAGTAAAGCCGCCAATCCGGGTGCGGATATTCATAGGCCTGGGTCTTGGTGCCGCCCAATTCGCGGGCGTAATAGACGATATCCTTGACCGACAGCAGGAACAAAAGCGGCGTGGCTTTGATCAGGATCATCCACAGGTTTGTCAGGCCGGGCAGCGCGTAAGTCCACATCTGCGGCACCAGAACGCGGCGGAAGACTTGGCCGTGCGACATGCCATAAGCCTCGGCGGTCTCAAGCTGCGCGCGCGGCACCGCCTGCATCGCGCCATAGATCACGTTGGCCACAAACGCACCGAACACGATGGCAAAGGTGATCACCGCAAGGCCAAAGCTGTAGGCTTGAAAGGTGAAGGGCGAGGCCGTGGCGGGGGGCACTTTCGCCTCGGCGCAGACGTGGAATTCGAGGCCACGGAACACGGGTTGCGAGAGATCGTCGCAGACGCGCAAGTGGTTGAGGTATTCGATGCCTTGATCCAGCGCGATCACAAAGAACAGGAAATACACGATGTCCGGCACGCCGCGCACCATCGCGGTGTAGGCCTTGCCGATCCAGCGCAAGGGCGCGATTTGGCTGCGCGCGGCCATCGCCCCGCCAAAACCCAACGCCATGGCGACGGGAGCGGTGACGGCCAGCAGCAGCAGCACGGTGGCAAATGAGCCATAGAAATCAAGGTGCTTGCCCGAGGTCAGGTAGCACATGGCCCAAGTCAGGCCCTCAATCGCTTTGGGGTCGGCGCAAGCTGCGAACATCTGATCTGCCCGAAATAAAGCGGCCCCCCGAAGTGATCCGGGGGGCCTTTGCGATTAGAACTTCAGGCCTTCAGCGCCGAAATACTTCTCGATCAGCGCGTTCAGGCTGCCATCGGCCTTCATCGACTTGATCGCGGTGTCCATCTTGCCTTTCAGCTCGGTATCAGACTGGCGCATGCCCAGACCAACGCCGCCACCGATGGCGATGTCTTCACCCACGAACACCAAAGCGCCGTTGGATTCGTCGGCGAAGGGCCGCAGGTAGTCCTTGTCGGCAAACACCGCCGCCGCTTCGCCGTTGCGCACGGCTGCGACGGTTTCATCGGGGGTGGGGAATTCCAGCAGGGTTGCGCCGGATTCCGCGACATAGGCGGCTTGGATGGTGCCGACCTGCGCCGAAACGGTGCCGGTTTTGATATCGGCATCGGCGCTGGCGGCCAGATAGGCCGAGGCGGCTGGCGGATAGTAGTTGTCCGAGAAGGTGATGACCTTGGAACGCTCGTCGGTGATCGACATGCCGGCGATGATCACATCATAGTTGCCCGATTGCAGGTTGGGGATGATGCTGTCCCATTCGTTGGTGGTCCAGGTGCATTCCAGCGCCGCGCGCTTGCAAACCTCATCGCCGAACTCGCGCTCGAAGCCTGCCACTTCGCCCTTGTCGTCGATGAAGTTGAAGGGGGGGTAAGCGCCCTCGGTGGCAAGGCGGACCACGTCGGCCGAGGCAAAGCCTGCGGTCATGATCAGCGCGGATGCAAGAAGCAGTTTTTTCATTGTCGTCTCCCAGTTGTCGTTTTTGGCAGTTGTCGTTTTGGCAGTTTTATTGAGGCAGTTGGTTTTTGGTTTTGTCAGTGTGCCCCTGCGGAAAGAAATCCGCGCAGGCGGTCGGTCTTGGGGTTGCCGAACATCTCGGACGGCGGACCTTGTTCTTCGATCTTGCCCAGATGCAGGAAAATCACATGATCCGACACATCGGCGGCCAGTTTCATATCATGCGTGACAAGGATCATCGTGCGCCCCTCGTCGGCAAGCGCCTTGATCACTTTTATCACCTCTTGCTCCAACTCGGGGTCCAGCGCGCTCGTCGGCTCGTCAAACAGCAAGGCGCGCGGCTCCATACACAGCGCCCGCGCGATGGCTGCGCGTTGTTGCTGGCCGCCCGACAACATTGCGGGCCAGGCATCGGCCTTGTCGGCGATGCCCACCTTGGCGAGATATTCGCGCGCCTTCGCCTCAACCTCGCGCGGATCGCGCTTCATCACCGTCACCGGCGCTTCCATGACGTTTTGCAGGATCGTCATATGCGACCACAGATTAAACTGTTGAAACACCATCGAAAGATTGGTCCGCATCCGGGTGACCTGCGCGCGGTCCGCCGGGTGGCGGCCAAGGCCCTGACCCTTCCAGCGCACCGGCTCGCCCTCAAAGCGGATCTCGCCCTGCTGGCTGTCCTCCAGCAGGTTGCAGCAGCGCAGCAGCGTCGATTTTCCCGACCCGGACGAGCCGATCAGCGACACCACATGCCCGCGCGGGGCGGTCAGATCGACGCCCTTCAACACCTCAAGCGAGCCATAGCTTTTGTGCAGATCGTGGATCGCAATGACGGGTGTCTCGGCAGATTCGCTCACTTGGGGGCCTTGGATTAAGGGCAGGTGACTGAATAGGCCGCAGAATTGGTGGCATTGCAACGGGTTTTCCGAACCGCTTTGACAAGCGGTTGGGCGTTTTGCCTAAAGATGTTGCGCAATCTGCGCAGGTGAGGGCGGCGTGGGCACCGCAAGGTAAGCTTCTGCCGGGATGCGCACCAATCCGCGCAGATGCAGCGTGGCGCGGTCAGCGTCACTCAACCCCGCAATCGCGGCTTCGGTCACGCGGAAGTAAAGCGCGGCGTCAGCACCCTTGGCGGTGATATAGGGCAGCACTGGCGTCGGCGGCGCGGTGCGGGCGATTTCGCGCAGTTTTGCCGCGAAAGGCTCGTAAGAGGTCAGCAGCTTCCAGGTCAGCGCATCAATCGCCGCCAGATCTGCCCGCCCATCGGCCACCGCCAAGGCCGACAGCCGGTGGCCACCGGTCTGCAAGCTGGGCGGGAAAGTCAGCCCATGCGCTGCCGCATGGTTTTGCGGCGCAGCCCAGCCCGACTGGCTGAGGTCTTCATTATAGGCAAAACGCGCGCCCGAAAATTCGGCCAAACTGCTGCGGGCGTCATCAAAACGCGCCACAAACACCGAATTGTAGTGCCCCGCAGGACACCCCGGCAGGCCATAATCCGGCGTGCCGATCAGCGTCACCTGATCGTGCAGCTTGGCCCGATAGGGAAAGCCGCAGGTTTGTGAAAATACCAGATCGGGTGATTGCCACGCATCCCAATAGGCATGTTCGCCGCGCGTCAGCGCATCGGGGGCCGCAACCCCCTCGGCCCGCAAGCCATCGCGGATTGCCGCCCACAGCCGGTCATTGGCCTCTGCCGTCTCGGCCCGGTCATACATGCCCAATGAGGCGATCATGGCCGATCCGCCCGTTGCCGCGCCTGCGCTGATTCGACATCCGTCAGGCCCAGAAGATTGGCCAAAAGCCGCATTTGCTGATCCTCAGAGGCATCGCGCTGCCCGTCCGCCAGCGCGACTGACCAAAGCGCCTCGAGCAATCCGGCGCGATCATCGACCGCCACGGCGGCCTTCAGCGCGCGGGTGAAGCGCACGGTGTCGGGGGCCTGCTGCTCTAACTCTTCGGCCTGCGCGCGCAAGGCTGCGGCCTCGAACGCATCCAAGCCATTGCGGGTCATCAGGATTTTCTCGATCCGCTCGACTTCCTCGGCGGCGTAAAGCCCATCGGTGCGCGCGATGCGCACCAGAAGTGCCGCCAGCGCCAAACGCGCATCGGGGTCGGCCAAACGGGGTGGGGCGGGAGCCAGAAGGCTGCGGAGGATTTCTGCGAACATGGCAGCAAGATAGGCGCGCGCAACGCCGATGCCAAGCCGTTACGGGCGGCGGATGTGGCCCGAACTGACAGCCACGGCGCTGCCCTCGATCCGCACCGCAGTCGGCCCTTGCGGGCTTGCGTCGATGCTCAGCCCGATCAGGCTGGGGCGCCCCATCTCGATGCCTTGGCGCAGGGTCAGCCGCGTGGTGCCGGGCCTGATCGCTTTGCTTGCCCAAAGCTGCGCTGCCAGAATGGCGCTGGCCGATCCGGTGGCGGGGTCTTCGGGGATGCCAGCGGTGGGCGAAAACAGCCGCGCGCGGTAGTCGCAATCTGGCCCCGGCGTGTAAAGATAGGCGCTGTCCACCTTTGCCCGCGCCATCAGCGCCGACCAATGCGGCTCGTGCGGTTTGGCGCGGGCGAGGGTTGGCAGAGTATCGACCGGCACATACAAAAAGCGCGGCCCGCCTTGATGGGTGGCGGGGGTGTGGGCGGCAAAACCGATCTGATCGGGGGCAAGCCCAAGGCTCGCCGCAATCAGATCGCGCGGCAGATCGGTTTTGACGGTGAACGGCACCACGGGCGCGGTGAATTCCGCGGTAATCTGCGCGCCGCTTCGGTTTACGATCACGGGCACCAGACCGGCTTCTTCCTCGAGTGTGATCAGCGTTTCAAAATCGCCGCTATGGGTCTTGCTTGCCAGATGAATGGCGCAGCCCACGGTCGGGTGGCCCGCAAACGGGATTTCGGCGGTGGGAAAAAAGATGCGGACGCGGGCGGTGTGGGCAGGGTTTTGCGGCGCTTGCACGAAGATGGTTTCCGAAAGGTTGAACTCGCGCGCGATGGTCTGCATCTGCTGCGTGGTCAGCGTGTCGGCCCCCAAAACCACCGCCAGAGGATTGCCCGAAAACGCGGTGTCGGTGAACACATCAAGCGTGTGAAATTCCAGCATTTACAAGCCTTTGAAATGTGCCTCAATCCGGGCGGCTTCCTCGGCCAGACCATAGGGCGCGTTGACGATGAACATGCCCGAACCTTCCATGCGATGCCCCTCACGCGCAGGCGGAAACCGCACCTCTGACCGCAAGGCGTCGGGGAACTGCGCTTGCAGCGCCTTCAGCATCGGGCCGTGCGGGCCGCCCACCAGCAAGGGATACCACAGCGCGATGATGCCGACGTTCCATTTGCGGTTGATGTTGGCGATGTGCTTGGGGATGGCGTCGTAATCGGCCTTCACCTCGTAGCTGGGATCAATCAGCATCAGGCCGCGCCGGGGGGTGGGCGGGGTGATGGCGAGGGCAAGATCGAAGCCGTCTTGTCGGTAGATATGCGCGCTCCACGGGTTCAGAGCGTGGCGCAGGTGTTGGTGTTCTTGCGGGTGGAGTTCGGCCAGATGGAGGGTGTCCTGGTCACGCAGGGAAAGTGCCGCGATCAGCGGAGAGCCGGGATAGGCCATCGGGCCGTAGCTGGCGCGGATTTCGTTCAGGCGTTGGCGGTAGGGGTGCTGGGCGGGAAACCAGCCTTCCGCGATGGCGATGCCTGCCTCGGCCTCACCGGTCTTCAGCGCCTCATCGCTGCCCAGATCATAGAGGCCGCGACCGGCGTGGGTCTCGATATAGGTGAGCGGTTTGTCTTTCTGGATCAGGTAATCCAGCATGACGGCCAGCAGCGCGTGCTTCTGGACATCGGCGAGGTTTCCGGCGTGGAACAGGTGTTGATAGGACAGCATGGGGGTTTATAGGGCGGGATTTTCGGCGGGGAAAGGGGGGATTGGGACGGTCCCAACTCGGGACCTTTTTTAGTTTAGCGATTTCAATGGGTTGGGGTGGTGGATTTAAGGTTTTGTTAAGGTTTGACGGCGATTCTGCGTTGAAGCTGACCTTGGGTTGGGATGATGTAAGATCGGGTTTTATGCGCCATTGACATATGCGAAGGCCAATCTTTCCGCCAAGGAAACGGAATATCTGATCCAACCGGGCGAAATTCTCGCCGCTGAATGTGGGAAACGGCAATGTGCAGTGACGCGTTCAAGCGTATCGGACAGGGGCTGAAAGAGGCGCTTGCCTATGCGCAGGGCGCGCGCGAAGGCTATGTGGTGCATGAAGTGGAAGTGCCAGAGCCGGAGGTTCCCGCCATCCGCGCCCGCACGGGGCTGTCACAGGCCGCGTTCGCGCTCTATCGGGGTGAAGAAGGCGACGTTCTCGAACTGGGAGCAGGGACGGCGCTGGCCAGATGGCCCGGGGCGTGTGCTGCTGGCGTTAATCGCCAAGGAGCCGGGGATTGTGCAGCGGGTTTTGAGCAAGTGATATGTAGGGCGGGTGAACTTCGCCCTACATTCCTATTGGCTATTTTCTCTTGCAGCGCGATTGCGGGCATGACGGTCCCGGTTAGCATTACGCAATTTATTATAGCGTTGCTTGCCCACTACCTTTGCCAGCAGTTTTTTTACCAATCCTCGCGTGAATGGGCGGGCGATGTATGGAGCCGCGCCAAGATTTTCACTGATTGTGCGAAGCAGTTCAGCGCGCTTCAACTTGTAATCTGAATTGGGAGTTGCATCTGATGCTACAACGAGTGGCTTGCGCAAATGTACAAAAAACTCATGTCCATACGTCGCGGAAACCTCGACAATCTCAAGATCACAGAGCCCCAAGTGCCTAAGATCACGGAGCATTAGCTCAAGCGTTTGAGGAAACATGATGGTGCAATGTGTGTCAAAATAGGCAAACGGTCCCTTGAGACGTTCAAGATAATCAGCGTATGCTTTGGTGAGATCGCCAGTGAGAACGAAATCTTCTGCCGCATCGCGGGCAATATTGCAGCTCGGATAAGGCATACCCCCGACCATGAAGCGGCTTTCATTTGCAGCGAGATCAAAAATCGCTTCGGCGCTCGGTTGCATAAAGTTGCCATGATAAGCTGCCAACCACTCTGAGAGACGCGTAGGCATCCGAAAATGGTCAAAGCACGCGCGGTTATCCGGAACTGCCATGCTCAGCATTCCACCGGGCTTCAAAATCGCACTACATCCACGCAAGAATTTGATTGGGTTTGGCAAATGCTCAAAGTTGTGTGATGAAATCACAAATCCAATCTGCCCAGACAGCTCTTTTGTAGCGAGCATGTCTGCAATGCTTGAGGCATCTCCGACAATATCTACGTCTTCAATTTCCATCAAACGCTTGGATGGGATTAAGGGATCTTTCGCCGCATAGCTACGCAAAGCTTCGGTATCAAACACATCCAAAATCAACACTCTATTGCCCTGTATTTTCGGCAATGCAGGGTTGAAATAAGGTGCAACTTCTATTCCAAGGCTGGAGCGGTCGATGTATTTCAATAACTCTTCAAGGCGTTTCATAGTCAATCTCCAAACTAAGTTGAAATCAAAAAATCAAGTATGATGCATTCACTCACACCAACCGCTCCACCTCTTTCGCCGCCCTTACGAAATCTGCAAACAACGGATGCGGGGCGAAGGGTTTGCTTTTCAACTCCGGGTGGAATTGCACCCCAATAAACCACGGGTGGTCTTTGACTTCGACGATCTCGGGCAAGCGGCCATCCGGGCTCATGCCGCTAAAGATCAGGCCGCATTTTTCCAATTGGCCGATGTATTGCGCATCGACCTCGTAGCGGTGGCGGTGGCGTTCTTCGATGGTGGTGGAGCCGTAGATTTCGGCGACGTGGCTGCCGGGGGCGAGGGTGGCGGTGTAGGCGCCCAGACGCATGGTGCCGCCTTTGTCGTCGGTGGTTTTGCGGGCGACGACGTGGTTGCCCTGAATCCACTCTTTCAGGTGATAGACGACGGGGGTGAAGCGTTTGGCGCCGGCCTCGTGGTCAAATTCCTCGGAACCGGCGTTGGTCAGGCCTGCGAGGTTGCGGGCGCTTTCAATCACCGCCATTTGCATGCCAAGGCAGATGCCAAGGTAGGGCACCTTTTTCTCGCGTGCGAATTGCGCGGCCTTGATCTTGCCTTCGGTGCCGCGCTCGCCAAAGCCGCCGGGGACGAGGATGGCGTGGAAGTCTTGCAGATGGGCGGCGGGGTCTTCGCGCTCAAAGATCTCGGCGTCGATCCATTCGGCGCGGACCTTGGTGCGGTTGGCCATGCCGCCATGGGTGAGGGCCTCGGCGATGGATTTGTAGGCGTCTTCGAGTTGCGTGTATTTGCCGACGATGGCGACGCGAACTTCGCCCTCGGCATGGGTCAGACGGTCCATCACATCGGTCCAGCGCGCGAGGTTCGGCTTGGGCGCGGGGGTGATGCCGAAGGCGTCGAGCACGGCCTGGTCGAGGCCGGCGCGGTGATAGGCGAGGGGGGCCTCGTAGATGGTTTTCAGATCGTAGGCCGGGATGACGTGGTTCTTGCGGACGTTGCAGAACAGGGCGATTTTCTCAAGCTCGCGGTCGGGGATCGGGTGTTCTGAGCGGCAGACCAGCACGTCGGGGGCGAGGCCGATGCTCTGCAGTTCCTTGACCGAGTGCTGGGTGGGTTTGGTTTTCAACTCGCCACTGGCGGCCAGGTAGGGCAGCAGGGTGAGGTGCATCAGGATGGATTGGCCGCGCGGGCGTTCGTGGATGAACTGGCGGATGGATTCGAAGAACGGCAGGCCCTCGATATCGCCAACGGTGCCGCCGATTTCACACAGCATGAAATCAACCTCCTCGTCGCCGATGCGCAGGAAGTCTTTGATTTCATTGGTGACGTGGGGGATGACCTGGATGGTTTTGCCAAGGTAATCGCCGCGGCGCTCTTTTTCCAGCACGTTGGAATAGATGCGGCCCGAGGAGATGGAGTCGGTCTGGCGGGCGGAAACTCCGGTGAAGCGCTCGTAATGGCCGAGGTCGAGGTCGGTCTCGGCGCCGTCGTCGGTGACGAAGACCTCGCCGTGCTCAAATGGGGACATAGTGCCGGGATCGACGTTCAGGTAGGGGTCGAGTTTGCGCAGGCGGACGGTGTAGCCCCGGGCCTGCAACAACGCGCCGAGAGCCGCCGAGGCGAGGCCTTTGCCGAGCGAGGACACCACGCCGCCGGTGATGAAGATGTAGCGTGCCATGTGGGGGCCCCCGTGAATTTGGTTAAAACGGCTCTGATTCGCACGAATGGAATCACAGCATCACGGGAGTTGAGCAGTAGCTTAAGCCAAGCCACAGCGCAACCCGACCGCTAGATGCTGTCGGTAGGCGGTGTTGCGCTGCAACAGTTGGTGTCAGTTCGAGGCGGGAGCCGGGGCCGCAGGCGCGGTGGCTGCGGGCGGGGTCGCGGGAGCCGTGGCGGCCGGAGGCGCTGCCGGGGTGCCGTCGTTCGAGGGCGGCAGCAGATCGCCGCCGGTGGGCAGCGCCGGGGCAGGGGCCTTGACGGCGGGTTGTTCCGCGCCGATCTGGTCGATCACCGACGCCGTCGAGGCCGAGCGCGAGGCGAGGATGGTCATGCTGATCGAGGTCACGATGAACATCGCGGCCAGCACCCAGGTGATCTTGCCCAAGGCCGTCGCCGCAGCCCGACCCGAAATCGCCCCGCCACCCGAGGAGCCCATGCCCAGACCGCCACCCTCTGACCGTTGCAGCAGCACCACGCCGATCAACAGCAGGGCGAGGATCAGGTGGATGGTGAGGATGACGTTTTCCATAACGGGCGGGGCTTTCTCAAAAGGTCGCGGCCTAGATAGGCGGATGCGGGCAGGCGCGCAAGCCCTTCGGGGTTCATGGCTCATCCTCTGTGCGCAAATATCCCCGCCGGAGGCATCCGTGGTCGGCGAGGGGAGCCTCCGGCGGGGATATTTATCAAACGGATGAAACCCAAGGGCGCGCCAGTTATGCGGCGCCAGTTATTTGGGGCCCGTTATTCGGCGACATTGCAGACGGCAGAGAGTTTGTTGCCGTCGGGGTCGCGGACGTAGCAGCTGTAGAAATTGACGCTGTAGCGCAGGCCGGGGGCACCTTCGTCGCTGCCGCCATGCGCGAGGGCTGCGGCGTGGAAAGCTGCAACGGCCGCGCGGGTTGGGGCGTGGAAGGCGGGCATCGAGCCGTTGCCGATGGTGGCGGGTTTGCCATCATAGGGCGGGTTGATCCAGACGAGCGGGCTTTCGGCCCCGGTGGGGCCGTAGCCGATTTCGCCATCATGTTCGCCCATGAAATGCAGGCCGACGGGGGCAAAGGTGGCATCGTAGAACCGCTTGGCGCGGGCCAGATCATTGGTGCCGAGGGTGATGTAGAGCAGCATCAGGCAGACCTTTCCGGGTGTTCGGGCGTTTCGCAGACGACAGAGAGCTTGTTGCCATCGGGGTCGCGGACGTCAGCCGCGTAGAAGGATGGCCCAAAGGGGCGCAGGCCGGGGGCACCTTCATCCGTGCCGCCATGGCCGAGGGCTGCGTGGTAGAACGCATCGACAGCCGCGCGCGACGCTGCGGTAAAGGCGGGCATCGCGCCGTTGCCGATGGTGGCGGGTTTGCCATCATAGGGGCGGGTGATCCACAGCCGGATGCGGCCCTCGGCGGGGCCGTAGCCAATCTCATCGGCTTTTTCGGCGCGCAATGCCAGCCCGAGGCAGGGCATCACCGCATCGTAGAACCGCTTGGCGGCGGTAAGGTTGTTGGTGCCGAGGGTGATGTAAAGCAGCATGGTGTTTCCTTGGCCGTTGCTGATCAGTCTAGCGGGGCTGGATGGGGCAAGCCACTTGCTTCGTGGCGCGGGCGGCGCATACTCGGGTTATTGAGACATTGATTGAGTGATTTTGATGCAAGCGATGAGTGCAAGAAGTGCCCGTATCCGGGGCGTGGTGGTGCTGATCTGTGGGCTGCCTTTGCTGGCGCTGGGGTTGTGGTTGCTGTGGATCGTATTGGCGCGGCCCCTGCCGGACTGGCTGCCCGAGGCGATCAAGCCGGGGGCGGGGTTGCGGATTGAGGGGTTGGACGCAAGCTCCAGCGACGCTGACCGTTTGCGCAGTTTGCCGGGGATTGGCAGCTTGTTTCTGCTGCTGTTTGGCACAATTGCCACGCTGCAAGGTCTGGTCATGCTGCTGTTGGGGCGGCGCAGCATGGCGCTGCTTGCGCTGATGGCGGTGATGCTGGTTGGTATGGTGGTGTTTGGCTGGTCGGTTTAGGGCCTATTCCTGCACCTCATCCACCGTGGCTTGGCCGGAAAGCCGCTGGCGGATGATGCTCCACGACAGGCCGATGCCCAGCACCACCGACAAAGCGAAGATACCCAGCCAGAGGTTGAGCGACGGGTTTTGCAGGGTGAGGATCTGGTAGTCGATCAGCACCCAGACCAAGGCGCCGACGATGGCCGCCACCAGCACGATGCCGAACGCCCCGATCGAGCGCAGGGTGGCCCCGATATAGACCAGATAGCCCACGCCCAAGAGCAGGCCCAGCAGGAACGTCAGCGGCATCTGGGTTTGCCAGTTCGCCTCGGCCCAGCGGGTGAAGTTCCATTGCGTCGGGTTGTAGGTGGCCGCAAGCAGGATGAATGCCCCCAGCCAGCGCAGGATAATGCCCATGGTTTTGCCCTCTTTTGGTCTTTGGTGGCGCATCTGCGTGCGGCTGTCCAGCTAGCTTGCGTGATTTAGCGGTTTCATCGCCCCGCAGGTGTCGCTATAGGTCGCACGGTTTTTCCAGAACGCGAAGGATATGCCGTGGCCAATGTTGTTGTCGTCGGGGCCCAGTGGGGCGACGAAGGTAAGGGGAAAATCGTCGATTGGCTCTCGGAGCGGGCCGATGTGATTGCGCGCTTTCAGGGCGGGCATAATGCCGGGCACACGCTGGTCATTGACGGCAAGGTATATAAGCTAAGCCTGCTGCCCAGCGGCATTGTGCGTGGCGGCAAGCTGAGCGTGATCGGCAATGGCGTGGTGCTGGACCCTTGGCATCTGGTGACAGAGATCGAAAAGCTGCGCGGGCAGGGCGTGGATATCAGCCCCGACAACCTGATGATCGCCGAGAACGCGCCGCTGATTCTGCCGATCCATGGCGAGTTGGACCGCGCCCGCGAAGGCGCTGTCGGTATCGCCAAGATCGGCACCACCGGGCGCGGTATTGGCCCGGCTTATGAAGATAAAGTCGGGCGCAGGGCTATTCGGGTGGCCGATCTGGCCGACGAATCAACGCTGGAGACGCGGGTGGATCGTTTGATGGGCCACCATGACGCGTTGCGTCGTGGTTTGGGGATCGAGCCGATTGACCGCGCGGCGCTGCTGGAGGCGTTGCGCGCGATTGCGCCGCAGGTGCTGCCCTATGCCAAGCCGGTGTGGAAGGTGTTGACCGAGGCGCGCAAGGCCGGAAAGCGCATCTTGTTCGAGGGCGCGCAGGGGGCTTTGCTGGATATTGATTTCGGGACATATCCGTTTGTGACGTCTTCGAATGTGATCGCGGGGCAGGCGGCGACGGGCACGGGGCTGGGGCCTACGGCGATCGATTTCGTGTTGGGGATCGTGAAAGCCTATACCACGCGCGTCGGCGAAGGCCCGTTCCCGGCCGAGTTGTTTGACGCCGATGGCGCGCGTCTGGGCGAGCGTGGGCACGAGTTTGGCACCGTGACCGGGCGCAAGCGTCGCTGTGGTTGGTTTGATGCGGTGCTGGTGCGCCAGACTTGTGCGACCAGCGGTGTGTCGGGGATTGCGCTGACCAAACTGGATGTGCTGGACGGCTTCCCGGTGCTGAAAATCTGCGTCGGCTATGATCTGGACGGCGTGCGGCTGGATTATCTGCCGACCGCTGCCGATCAGCAGGCGCGGTGCACGCCGATCTATGAGGAAATGGAAGGCTGGTCCGAAAACACCGCCGGCGCGCGGTCTTGGGCCGATCTGCCGGGGGCTGCGATCAAATATGTGCGCCGGATCGAGGAGTTGATCCAGTGCCCGGTGGCGCTTTTGTCCACCAGCCCCGAGCGGGATGACACGATTCTGGTGACCGATCCCTTTGCGGATTGATCTATCGGCTTAGCTTACACAGCGCCCCTTGCTGCGATGCAGGGGGCGTTTTGGTTTCAGGAGGGTGCGATGGCGCTGAGTTACAAGGCCCGTAAGCGGTGGTCTTTGCTGATCCTGCTGGTGGGGATGCCGATTTATGTGGTGATTGCGGTCACTCTGATCGACAAAATTGATCGGTTGCCGATCTGGGCCGAGGTTCCGGCCTATCTGTTGCTGGGGGTGGCGTGGATATTGCCGTTCCGTTCGGTGTTTCTGGGCATCGGGCAGGTGGACCCTGATGCACCCGTTGAGCGGCCCGTTGACCAGCTCGTTGATCGGCAAGACTGATCAGATACGAAAACAGCCGGAACGTTCCCCAACGTTCCGGCTGTTTCATGGGGCGCGCGTGGCAGCCGCGGCCCTGTCGGGTTGGCTCAGGCGGTAAAGCGAAGTGCTTCAGCCAGCAAGGGCGAATGTTCGGTCATGGCAAATTGGCCACGCTTGACCTTGGCGATGCGGCCCTGACGCAGCAGAGAGCCGAAGGCGCGCAGGCGGTCTTCGCGGCTGTGATCGGGCTCGTCGATCAGGGTTTCCAACTGGCGCATCACCAGCGGACGGCTGAAGTTCGGGCGGCCCAGCACTTGCGCGCAATAGACCGCCGAAGCTTCCAGCAACTCGGGCAGGGTGTTGGCGCCCAGCTTTTCGGCGAAATCGGCGAAGTTCTGGCCGTCGGCAAAGAAATTGCCGTCGTCTTCGGCACTCAGCGTGTCTTCATCCTCGAAATCGTCGGCGTCGCCACCGATCAGGCTGTCTTCATCGGGCATCGCCTGCATCGCGGCCATGCTGGCGGCACCGCTGACGCGGCGCGGGCGCACCGGCATCACCACGCGCGGCGCGGCAGGGGGGGCGACGGGCGCGATCACGGCAGTTGCGGCGGCGGGCGCGGCTTTGGGGCGGTCGATGCGCTGTTCCGAGACCAGAACCAGCGGCGACAGGCGTTCGGCGTTGGCGGCGGCGCGGGTTTCGATGCTGTCGGCGGGCTTGGCGCGCACAACGCTTTCCAGATCGTGACGGTAGATGTCCTGACGGTCGGGTTGCGGGCGGCCGGGGTTGGCGGCCTTGATCTGGCGCTCAGCCTCGGTTGCGGCGACGGCGGCTTTCAGATGCGAGATCGCAGCGTGACGACGGCGGTTGTCTTCATCGTCCATCACCGAATTTGTTGCGGCCATCAGGCGGGTGACGGCATCATCATCCGATTGGGTTTCCAGCAGTTTGCGGGCTTCGGCGTGCGGGTCGGCCTCGGCAGCCGCTTCGGGCGCGACGCGTGCAGCGTCGGGCGCTTCCGCGTTCAGCAAGGCTGCGACAGCGTCGGCTTCGGGGTTGGCGTCGGCGGGCGCATCGGCGAGGGCCGCTGCAAGGCGGGCGTCGTCTTCAGCCGCGGTTTCAGCGGCGGCTGTGTCAACCGGGCGCGGCGTGATGGCGCGGACCGGGCGCGTCGGGCGCACCGGGGCGGGTGCGGCGGGGGCTTCGGCCTCGAGTGCGGCAAGTTCGGCTTGCAGTGCGGCCTCTGCCTCGGGCGAGAGCAGCGAGGTCGCGGCGGCCTGTGCCGGTTCGGCGGCCTCGGCGCTGGGGGTTTCGACGCTGAGGGCGTCGGGACGGGGGGCGTCGGCGCGACGGATTTTGATGACCCGGGCGCGGGCGCGCTGGATTTTTTCGCCCGGTTCGCGTGCGGGCTCTGCGTCTTCGGCGGGCGCTTCGGCAGCGGCTACCGGGATTTCGTTTTGCGCGACTTCGTCCTGCGCTTGCGGCGTGATGTCTGAGGCTGGGGCTGCGGCTGCGGCAGGTGCGGCTTCAAGCGCCGATGCCAGGATGCCGTCGTCGTCTTCGTCACCATAGGTGTCCGAGATGGCGCTGTCCGCAACGCCGGTATCGTCGGAAGCAAAAACCTCGGTCTCGGCGATCAGCGGCTGTTCCTGCGGCTTGTCTTGAAGTTCGGCCTCGGCGGGCGCTGCCTGAACGTGATCGTTCTCGGCGATCAGGGCGCTGAGGTTGGCCAGCATGTCTGCGTCGGCATCGCTGGCAGCCTCGGCCACCGGATCATGTTCGGGCAGCAGATCGTCAAGGATTTCGTCGTCATAGTCTTCGGCTGCAAGGTCGTCTTGGCCGAGGAGAGCGGTATCCTCGATCACCGAGTCTTCCTGGGCGATCAGGCTTTCGGGTTCGGGCAGATCGGCAGCGAAGGCGGCTTGAAGATCAGCGTCTGCTGCGGGCGGCAAGCTGGCGTCGTCGTCAAAGCTGGCGTCTGCGATCAACGGTGCGTCAAAGCCCGAGTCTGCGTCTGCGTCAAAGCCTGCGTCTGCGTCAAAGCCTGCATCCGCGATCAGCGGGGCATCGAGGGCTGCAAGGTCGGCCAGATCGGCGTCGTCTGTTTCGGGTTCTGATGCAAGGGCGTGATCAGCGAAGGGTTCGGCTGCGATCAGTGCGGGTTCGGGGGCGACGGGTTGCGCCACTTCCGGCTGAGCCTCGGCCTCTGCCTCTGGCGCGGTCAGGGCTGCGATATTGACGAGGATGTCGTCGGAATGTTGATCTTCGCTGTAGTCTTCATCGGCCAGCGCGGCGGCTTCAGCGACGTGATGGATCACCGGAGTGGCTGCGGCTGCATCGGCCACCAACGTGGCTGCGACGGGTGGCGCAGCATCTTGAACCGGAGTTTCTTGAACGGGTGCGGCCTGAACGGGTGCGGCAACGGGCGCAGCTTGGGCTGCACGCAGCCGCGACAGCCGTTCTGCCACGCTTTCACCATTGCCATCGACGCCTGCACTGACAGCGACCGATGGGGCCGGTGCGGGTGCGGCAAGTGCCGGGGCTTCGGCGTCACCTGCGCGCAGGATCACGCCGTTGTCTTGAATTTTCGCCTCAACCCGGCGCTGGATTTCACGCTCGGCAATGCGGTGCAGCATCGCGGCATCGGGGGTGGGGGGTTCGGCGCCAAAGTAGCGGTCTTCGGCGGCGAGATCGCGGAAGTATTCGGCAATGGCCTTCATGGTGTTGAAGGGCTCGTCGAAACCTTCCAGTGTGCAACTGAAAGTTCCGTAAGATACGGTAAGAATTTTACTTGCACCGATCATCGGGATGCCGCCTTTACAAAGTTCACGTCGTCAACCTGAACTGCGCTTTGTTCAATTCCGTGGACAGAACAGGGTAATTTGAAGGATTGATTGTGTTCACGGCATGGGGTTTGTGCCGCAATTCGAAGAACAGTATCGGGAATATACGGGTGATTGTCGACTCAAAGCAGGGGGTAACTTTGGCGGGCGGCGGGCCTTTCGGCAAGGCAGCGCTTGCGCGCGCATTGCGGTTTGCGCCAAGGATTGTTGGGGCTGATGGCGGGGCGGACCGGCTTTTGGCGCTGGGGGCAGAGCCTGAGGCGGTGATCGGCGACATGGATTCGATCAGCGATCAGGCGCGCGCGCGGCTGGCGGGGCGGTTGTTTCCGATTGCAGAACAAGTCACCACCGACTTCGACAAGGCGTTGCGATCCATCCGCGCGCCCTTCGTGCTGGGAATCGGCTTTGCCGGGGCGCGGCTGGATCATGGCCTTGCGGTGCTGAACGCTTTGGTGCGTGCGCCCGAGCAGCGCTGTCTGGTGCTGTCGCCGCAGGATGTGATCTTTTTGGCCCCGCTTGCGCTGCGGCTCGACCTCCCACTGGGCAGCCGGTTTTCGCTGTTTCCGATGGCGGCGGTGACGGGGGAAAGCGCGGGCTTGCGCTGGCCGTTGCAAGGCTTGGATTTTGCGCCCGATGCGATGATCGGCACCTCGAACGAGGTGTCGGGGCCGGTGGAGATGCGGTTTTCTGTCCGCAAGATGCTGGTGATCCTGCCGATCAGATCTCTGGCGGCAGCATTGCGCGGGCTTGGTGTTGCGCAGCCCGCTCGCGGTGGATGACGTAGAGACCGGAGGCCACGATGATTGCGATGCCTGCCCAGGTGAGCGGGTTCGGGAAATCGCCGAACACAAGGTAGCCCAAAGTGACGGCGGTGACGATTTCGAGATAGTGCAGCGGCGCAAGGGTAGAGGCGGGCGCGTATTTCAGCGCGACGGTCATGCACATATGGCTGGCTGCCGCCCAGAAGCCGACGCCGAACAGCCAGAGCCAGTTCAGCCCCTGCGGGGTGACGGGGTCAAGCTCGGCAATGCCGGTGCCGTTGGCCCAAAGCATGATCGGCAGGCAGATGACGCTTCCGGCGATGGAGGTGTGCAACTGCTGGGTGACCGGGTGCATGCCGGTGGCGATGGCGTGGGTGATCAGCATGTAGAAGGCAAAGCAGAACGCCGAGATCAGCGGGTAAAGGGCGGCGGTGCCGTAGTGGGTGAGCGAGGGTTGGATCACCAGCAAAGCCCCGGCAAAGCCTACGACCGAGGCCATGATGCGGCGCGGGCCGACGGGGTTGCCGAACAAGAGTTTGCCCAGGATCAGCAGGATGAACGGCTCGATGAACACGATGGCCAAAGCGTCGGCGATGGGCATGACCTGCACGCCTGCGACAAAGCCGTAGGTCGAGGCGATCAGGAACAGCGCGCGCAGGGTGATCAGCGCGGCCGTTTTGCCGGGGATGCGCAAGGGCAGCCGCATCAGCAGCGCGATGGGCAGCATCAAAGCACCTTGGACCAGAAAGCGCGCGGTGGTGATCTGGCCGACCGGGATGGTTGCCGTTGCCAGCTTGGATGCGGTGTCAAGCAGCGGGGCCAGCACGCAGAAGGCGAGCATCAGCAGGATGCCGGGCAGGATACGGTCTTGGGTCATGCCCTATGGCTAGCGGGGCGGCGGGGGCGTGTCAGGTCTGAAAGCGACCTTGTGCGGTGGTGGTGGAGCCTCCGGCGGGGATATTTGGGCAGAGAGGATGAACCAAGGGCGGAAAGTTGCGGTTGGCCGCAGGAGTGGGGGGCTTTGGCGGGGATGATTGCGCGCAGAGGATGGAAGGGGGTGGGAAAAATTTTAGTAAAATTGACTTGGTTTGGTCGGCTGTGGCCCGGCGCAGGGCGGGCCACAGCATGAGGGTTTTGCGCGGATCAGCAGTTCGGCACGTTGACGGCGAGGCCGCCGAGCGAGGTTTCCTTGTATTTCTCGTGCATGTCATGGCCGGTCTGGCGCATGGTTTCGATGCAGACATCGAGGGACACCAGATGCTCGCCATCGCCGCGCAGCGCGAGGCTTGCGGCCGAGACGGCTTTGATCGCCCCCAGACCGTTACGCTCGATACAGGGCACCTGGACGAGGCCCGCGACCGGATCGCAGGTCATGCCAAGGTGGTGTTCAAGCGCGATTTCAGCGGCGTTTTCCACCTGCATCACCGTGCCGCCCAGCACGGCGGCCAAGGCTGCGGCGGACATCGCGGCGGCAGAGCCGACCTCGGCCTGACAGCCGCATTCCGCGCCCGAAATGCTGGCGTTGTGTTTGCACAAGCCGCCGATGGCCGAGGCGGTGAGCAGGAAATCGGCGATCTTTTGAGTGGACGCGCCGGGAACGTGATCAAGATAATAGCGCAAGACCGCGGGCAACACGCCCGCCGCGCCATTGGTGGGGGCGGTGACAACCTGCCCACCCGCGGCGTTTTCCTCGTTCACCGCCATCGCATAGAGCGACATCCAGTCGTTGATGGTGTGCGGCGCGGTCATGTTCAACCCGCGCTCGGCCAGCAGCGCGTCGTGGATGCCTTTGGCACGGCGGCGCACTTTCAGGCCACCGGGCAGGATGCCGGTGCCTTCCATGCCGCGCGAGATGCAATCGTTCATCACCTGCCACAGCCGGGCGATGCCTTGGTCAATCTCGGCCTTGGTGCGGAATTTCAGCTCGTTTGCCAGCTTCATCTGCGCGATGGACAGGCCCGAGGTTTTCGCCATTGCCAGCATTTCATCAGCGGTCTCAAACGGATAGGGCACGTCGGCCTTGGCTTTGGATTTGCCCGCGCCCGCCTCGGTCAACTCTGCCGCCGTCAGCACAAAGCCGCCGCCGATCGAGTAATAGGTTTCCTGCAAGATCACGTCGCCTTGCGCGTCGGTGGCGCGCAGGATCATGCCATTGGCGTGGCCGGGCAGGGCGGGGCCGTAGTCAAAGGTCAGATCGGCTTTCGGGTTGAATTGCAACGGCGGCAGACCATCGGCGTGGATGGTGTGGGTGTCATGGATGGCGGCGAGGGTGGTTTCGGCCTTGGCCGCGTCATAGGTGGCCGGGTGAAAGCCTGCGAGGCCAAGGATCGTGGCGCGGTCGGTGGCGTGGCCGATGCCGGTAAAGGCAAGGCTGCCGTGCAGCGAGGCTTTCACCCCGCCGAATTTGAACGGCGAGGCCCGCATCAGATCCAGAAAGCGGGCGGCTGCGACCATCGGGCCCATGGTGTGCGACGAGGACGGGCCGACGCCGACCTTGAACATGTCGAAGACAGACAGAAACATGCGGGGGTCCGATCAGTAGGGGTTGGAAAACAGCGTGAGGGCGAGGCCTTCGGCCTGCGCGCAGGCCTGCGCTGCCGGGCGCGCTTCAAGCGCCAGCAGGATCTTGTGCAGGAAAGGGTAGTTGGTTGCGGGGCAGGGCTCGGCCAGCCAGCGCATCAGCACGGCGACGTAGTAGCCAAGGATCGAGGGTTTGGTCGAAAGCCAGTCGGGGGCATCCAGCGCCACCATGTTTTCCAGCGTGGCCAGCAGCGCCTGCAGCTGTGCGGCGGCCACGGCTTTGACGGCGGCGGCGTTCTCGGGGCCTGCCAAGCGTTCGGGATAGTAGTAATTCATCGCCACCGGATGCAGGTTGTTCGAGGTGAAGAACAACCATGTCAGAAACGGCCCACGCTCGGGCGTGTTGGGGGCGGGGGCAAGTTGGCCGGTGATTTCGGACAGATGCAGCAGGATCGCTGCGGTTTCAAACAGCGTCGCATCGCCGGTTTGCAGGGCGGGGATTTTGCCCAACGGATGCAGTTTGCGGTAAGCCGGGCTGTCAAGCGCGCCGCCTGCGCGGTCGATGGCTGCGATCTGGTAGGGCAGGCCTAACTCCTCCAGCACCAGCCGGACGATCAGGGCAGCCGAGTCGGGGGTGTGGTGCAGGATATACATTGCGCTCTCCATGTGTCGCGGCAGTATGGCGCAAGGTGGCGCGGATACCATGCGAAAACCGACACTATTTGGTGCGCAGCGGCGCTGCGTGTTGGCGGGCTGAGGGAAAATGCCGTGGTTTCACCTGTTCTCAAATATCCCCGCCGGAGGCTTCCGACATAGGCCGCAGGAGCCTCCGGCGGGGATATTTGAGAACAGGTGAAATTGCTGTCGGCGGCCAAGACCCGCCATGCTCAAAATGAGGGGCGACGCCGCCGGGGCGGGACGCAAATTTTAGTCTTGTTTGAGTGGTTTTTCTTGCCGTCAGCCGATGAAATCCCAAAGCAGTTTCAGGTTCAGCGCGATGATCACCGCCGCAATCAGGACGGCCAGCGCCACCAGCCAGCGCGGGGCGGCGAGCGCGCCCATCTTGGCGCGGTTGGCGGTGAACATCACCAAGGGGACAACGGCGAAGGACAGTTGCAGCGACAGGACCACTTGGGTGAGGATCAGCAACCGACCGGTGCCGGCGCTGCCGTAGTAGAGGGTGACGCCTGCGGCGGGGATGATCGCGATGGCGCGGGTGATCAGGCGGCGCAGCCAGGGGGCCAGGCGGAATTGCAGGAAGCCTTCCATCACCGCCTGGCCCGCGAGGGTGGCGGTGACGGTGGAGTTCAAACCGCAAGCCAGCAGGGCGATGGCGAACAGCGAGGGGGCTATGCCAGAGCCGAGCAGGGGGCCGAGCAGTTGGTGGGCGTCGCCGAGTTCTGCGACCTCGGTCTGGCCGGTGGCATGGAACGAGGCGGCGGCAAGGATCAGGATGGAGGCGTTGATCAGCAGCGCGAAGGTCAGCGCCACGGTGCTGTCGATGGTGGCGAATTTCAACGCCTCGCGCTTTTCCGCGATGCTGTCGCCGTAGTCGCGGGTTTGCACGATGGCGGAGTGCAGGTAGAGGTTGTGCGGCATCACCGTTGCGCCAAGGATACCAAGAGCGAGGTAGAGCATTTCGGGGTTGCGCAGGATCTCGGTCGTTGGGGCGAAGCCTTTGATTACGCCTGCCCAATCGGGATCGGCCATGGCGATTTGCAGCCCGAAGCACAGCGCGATCACCCCCAGCAGGGTGATGATGAACGCCTCAAGCCAGCGAAAGCCCTTGGTTTGCAGCCACAGGATCAGGAACACATCCAGCGCGGTGATCAGCACGCCGAATTCCAGCGGGATGCCGAACAGCAGGTTCAGGCCGATGGCGGTGCCGATCACCTCGGCGATGTCGGTGGCGATGATGGCGATTTCGGCCGCCAGCCACAAAGGGATGCTGATGTAGCGCGGGTAGGCGTCGCGGCAGGCTTGCGCCAGATCGCGGCCCGAAGCGATGGCGAGGCGGGCGCAGAGCGATTGCAGCACAATCGCCATCAGGTTCGAGATCAGCGCCACCACCAGCAGCGTGTAGCCGAATTTCGAGCCTCCGGCCAATGAAGTCGCCCAGTTGCCGGGGTCCATATAGCCCACCGCCACCATATAGCCCGGCCCAAGGAAGGCGGCGAAGCGGCGCCATGTGCCCTTCGGCAGGCTGACAGAGCGATGCACATCGGCGAGGGCTGCGTCTCCGCGGGGTTGCTTCCAGTTGGTGGACAGATCGAAGGGCGAGGGCATGGTGGCTTTCTGATATTGAGAATTATTCGCAATGTAGCTTTGCATCGGACTCTGTCAAGGGCGATGTGATTCCCCCCTCGCCCCATCGCTGTGCTTTGCCTATAAGGACGCAACAGTGTCAGGAGCCGCTTATGCCAGCCGATCTTTCGCCCATCGACAAAGCCAAATTCGTCGCCGCCAAGCGGGCGGTGGATTTTATCGAAAACGGCATGAAGGTGGGTTTGGGCACCGGATCGACGGCGGCGTGGATGGTGCGCTGTCTGGGTGAGCGGGTGCGCGAGGAGGGCTTGAAGATTGTGGGCGTGCCGACCAGCACCCGCACCGCCGAGTTGGCGCGGCAATGCGGTATCCATGTGACCTCGCTGGATGAGGCGAAATGGCTGGATATCACCATCGACGGCGCGGATGAGTTTGATCAGCAACTGGCGCTGATCAAGGGCGGCGGGGCGGCGTTGTTGCAGGAAAAGATCGTCGCGACCGCCAGCGATCAGATGATCGTGATCGCCGATGCTGCCAAGGAAGTACAGCAGTTGGGCGCGTTTCCGCTGCCGATTGAGATCATTCCGTTCGGCTGGCAGACCTCGAAGGCTTTGGTCGAGGAAATGCTGGTGTCGATGGATGTGCTGGCGCGCGATGTGACGCTGCGGATGAACGGCGAGCGACCCTTGGTGACGGATGAGAGCAATTACATTCTCGATCTGCATTTGAAGCGCATCGGAAATCCGCGTCAGTTGGCCTTGGTGTTGAACCAGATTCCGGGTGTGGTTGAGAACGGCTTGTTCATTGATATCTGTGACATTGTGATCATTGGCCACGGCGACGGGCGGGTGACGGTGCGCGATATCAATTCGGGGTCCGAGACGGACGACCAGATATTGTTCGCGCCGACGGATAATATCTTCGCTGATCTGGGCGAGTAAGCCATTGGCAATGGCAGGGATGAGCCGATCCTCGGGTGGAGGATCGGCCCCGGTCATGTGGGAACGTGGTTTGTAAACCGCTTCAAGCACCATTGTCAGAGGGCAGCGCCTGACCTGGCGGGCGAGAAGCGCCTGCCAGAGGCAGGGCAGGCGCTGCCCGGTGGCTTTGGGCCACCGGGACGCAGGTGGTTATTTGGTCGCGTGACAGGGGCGATGGCCCCTGCCACCCTAAGCCACGCCGCCCCGGACTTGATCCGGGGCCTCTGGTTGGCCGCCAAAGCGAGGCCTCGCAAATCGCGCCGCCGATGCTTAGCTGCATATGGCAAAGCCCGTTGAAGCGTGGAATAGATGGGCCGGGCTTCTGGAGGGCGTGATGGCTGGCTTTGACTACGATCTTTTCGTCATCGGTGGTGGCTCGGGCGGGGTGCGGGCGGCGCGGATTGCCAGTGCCGAGGGTGGCGCGAAGGTGGCGCTGGCCGAGGAAAGTCGGATGGGCGGCACCTGCGTGATCCGGGGCTGTGTGCCGAAAAAACTGATGGTGTTCGCGTCGGAATATCCCGAAGACGTGCAGGATGCGCGGGCTTACGGTTGGGATGTCACGCTGGGGGCGTTCGACTGGGGGCGGTTTCGCGGCACGCTGGATCGCGAACTGGACCGGCTTGAGGGCGCCTATCGCAGCACGTTGATGAATGCGGGGGTGACGATTTATGACACCCGCGCCGTGGTGGTGGACCCGCATCGGGTGCGGCTGGCCTCGGGTCAGGAGTTCAGCGTCAAGCATATTCTGATTGCCACCGGCGGGCGGCCTTTCGTGCCGGATGTGCCGGGGGCGGAAATGGCGGTGACCTCGAACGAGATGTTCCATCTGGACGCCTTGCCCAAGCGCGCGCTGGTGGTGGGCGGCGGTTATATCGCCAGCGAGTTTGCCTGCATCCTGCATGGCTTGGGCGTGAAGGTGACGATGATGTATCGCGGCGCGTCGATCCTGCGCGGCTTTGATGACGAGGCGCGGGGGCTGGTTTCGGCGGCGATGGTGGCGCGGGGCATTGATATCCTTTGCGGTGTCGATGTGGCGCGGCTGGAGCAGGGCGCGGACGGCATCCTTGCGCATGGCACCGATGGCATGGCGCGCGAGGTTGATCTGGTGATGTATGCCACGGGCCGCAAGCCCAACTCGGGCGGTCTGGGGCTGGAGGCTTTGGGCGTTGAGATCGGCGCGCGGGGCCAAGTGGTGGTGGACGCGTGGTCGCAGACGGCGGTGCCCTCGATCTACGCCGTGGGCGATGTGACGGACCGGATCAACCTCACACCTGTGGCGATCCGCGAGGGCCATGCCTTTGCCGATACGGTATTCCGGGGTGTGCCGACCAAGGCCGATCACGAATTGGTGGCCTCGGCGGTGTTTACGCAGCCGGAACTGGGCTCGGTCGGGCTGTCGGAAGAGGCCGCCAAGGGGAAAGGGCCGATCGAGATTTTCTCGGCCAGCTTCCGCCCGATGAAAAGCCTGTTTGCCGGGCGGCAGGATCGGGTGCTGATGAAGCTGGTGGTTGATCAGGCGACGCAGAAGGTTCTGGGCTGTCATATCGTGGGGCCAGGGGCGGGAGAGATGATCCAGCTTGCGGCGATTGCGGTGAAGATGGGCGCGACCAAGGCCGACTTTGACCGCACCGTGGCGGTGCATCCGACGGTGTCGGAGGAGTTGGTGACGATGCGAAAGCCATCCCGCGTGGTGTGATGCGGCAATTTGCGCGGGGTATCTGCTTGATTTTCCGCGCCGCGTGCCCAATTCAGGGACAGTGTAGAAAAGAACGAAAGGTTGATCATGGCGGGTAGCGGCGGCCCTTGGGGCGGAAATGGCGGTTCGGGCGGTGAAGACCGGAACGGCCAGCGGCCAGAGGACCGGAATGGTCAGCGCCCCGGCGGACGCAGGCCCGGGGATGGCCCGCAACTGCCGGAAATTGATGATCTGGTGAAAAAGGGTCAAGAGCGTCTGCGCGTGCTGATGGGCGGGCGCGGTGGCGGCAGCGGTCGCGGCACCGGTGGTCCGGGCGGCGCGGGGCCGATGTTCAGCAAGCAGGGTGTGGCGCTGGGCGTGCTGGTGGCGCTGGGTTTGTGGGTGTGGTCTTCGGCCTATTCGGTCAAGCCCGAAGAGCAGGCCGTGACGCTGATGCTGGGCAAGTTCAGCGGTGTCACCGAAGAAGGTCTGCATTTCGCGCCATGGCCGGTGATGACGGCGGAAATCGTCGAGGCCCGCAAGCAGCGCACCACCGATATCGGCAATGGTGCTGCGGGCGAGTTGGACAACGGCCTGATGCTGACCCGCGATCAGAACATCGTGGATATTGAATTCCAGGTGGTGTGGAACATCGCCGATCCGGCGAAATTCCTGTTCAACCTGGCCGACCCGGAAGACACCATCCGGGCGGTGTCGGAATCGGCGATGCGCGACATTATTGCGCGGTCGGAACTTTCGCCGGTGCTGAACCGTGATCGTGGCGTGATTGCGTCCGAAGTTACCACGGCGATCCAGAACACGCTGAACAGCTATGACGCCGGGATCAACGTGATCCGGGTGAACTTCGACAAGGCCGACCCGCCGCGCGAAGTGATCGACAGCTTCCGCAAGGTGCAGGCCGCCCAGCAAGAGCGGGATCGGTTGGAGAAAGAGGCTGACGCCTATGCCAACACCATCGGTGCTGCCTCGCGCGGTCAGGCCGCGCAGTTGCTGGAAGATGCGCGTGGTTATCAGGCTCAGGTTGTCAACAACGCCGAGGGTGAGGCCAGCCGGTTTAGCTCGATCTACGCCGAATATATCAAAGCCCCGGAAGTGACGCGCAAGCGGATGTATCTGGAAACCATGGAGAAAGTGCTGGGTGGGATGAACAAGGTGATCCTTGACGGTGTCTCGGGCAAAGACGGGCAGGGCGTGTTGCCCTATCTGCCGCTGGAGGGTCTGGCCAAACCTGCAACCGCAACCGGAGGGTCGAACTGATGCGTGCGATCTATATTCTGCCCGGCCTGATCCTTGCAGGCGCCTTGCTGCTGTCGTCGGTGTTCATCGTGGACGAGCGTGAAAAAGTGCTGGTCTTGCAGTTTGGTGAAGTGAAACAAGTGGTGGACAAGCCCGGTCTGGGCTTCAAGCTGCCGCTTATTCAGGAAGTGTTCCGCTATGACGACCGCATCCTTGGCCTGCCGACGCAGCCCTTGGAAGTGACGCCACTGGATGACCGCCGCCTTGTGGTCGATGCCTTTGCGCGCTGGCGGATCGTTGATCTGGAAGCGTTCCGGCGCGCGGTGGGCTCGGGCGGGGTTGAGGCTGCGCGCAGCAACCTTGACAAGATCATCAACGCCGAAATCCGTGAGGTTCTGGGTGGGGTGAACAGCCAGAAGGTGCTGTCGGAAGACCGCACCTCGCTGATGAACCAGATCCGCGACAACAGCCGCGAAAAGGCGGCGGGCTTGGGCGTTGACGTGATCGACGTGCGGCTGACCCGCACCGATCTGCCGGAACAGAACCTTGAGGCGACGTTTGCGCGGATGCGGGCCGAGCGGGATCGTGAGGCGGCCGACGAGATTGGCCGTGGTAACGAGGCCGCCCAGCGGGTGCGGGCAGCGGCGGAACGCTCGAAGGTTGAAATCGTGTCGCAGGCCAGCAAAGAGGCCGAAGTGATCCGCGGTGAGGCCGACGCCAAGCGCAACGCGATCTATGCCGAGGCTTTCGGCAAAGACCCCGAGTTTTTCGCCTTCACCCGGTCGCTTACATCCTATGAGCGGGCGTTGCAGGCGGGCAATTCGTCGATGGTGATGCAGCCAGACAGCGAGTTCTTCGACTATCTGCGCAGCGAAAAGGCCCCGGTTGCGGCACCCGCCGCGCCTGCACAACCCTAAGAAGCTGTCGCAAGGTTTGCTCGGGCGGATAATGGAAATGCACTGCATTTCCCCGCCCGCGCCTAGACCTGTCACCATGACCGTTTCAATCGGAGATGTGAGAGGGCCGCGCCTGACTGGCGGGCGCGGAACCGCGCCTGCCGGGGGCAGGCAGGCGCGGCCCGGTGGCTTGAGGCCACCGGGCTGGAAGGCCACGGATGTTGCGTTTGGCTTCGGCAATGGCCTTCGCCACTGTCAATAACATGCGGCGTTTGGCGCTTGCACAATGGCACTTGCACAATCTGACTTGCGCTGGGCCTCACGTCGGTGACAACTTCATTCACGCAGGGTTGAGGCCGCGCGATCTGGTTTGCATTGCGTATTCTTGCGCCTAAATGATTATGCGGATGTGATCCGATGGGGCGGGCGATGTGGATCGCGCCCCGCAATACGAAAAGGAGTTCGGACGTGCTTCACCTATCCCCCGCGCGTGCGCTGACGGTTCCGGCCATGGTTGCACCCAAGCGTCCCCGGTTGCTGTTGGCCTTAGGTCTGGGCCTTTCGATGGCGCTGGCGGCTGGCCCGGCGCATCAGGCTATGGCTTTTGGTGCCCCTGACAGTTTTGCCGATCTTGCACAGCAGATCAGCCCTTCGGTGGTGAACATCACCACCTCGTCGATGGTGGCCGCGGCCACTGACGGTGCGCCGATGGTGCCGCCGGGCAGCCCGTTTGAAGATTTCTTCAAGGATTTCATGGACCCGAACGGCCAAGGCGGCAACGAGCCGCAACGCTCGGAAGCGTTGGGGTCGGGCTTTGTGATCTCGTCGGATGGCTATATCGTCACCAACAACCACGTCATCGAGGGCGCGGATGACATCGAGATCGAGTTCTTCTCGGGCAAAAAGCTGAAAGCCAAGCTGGTTGGCACCGACCTTAAGACCGATATCGCGCTGTTGAAGGTCGATAGCCCCGAGCCGCTGCCGTTCGTCGGCTTTGGCGATTCCGACAAGATGCGGGTCGGCGATTGGGTGATGGCGATGGGCAACCCGCTTGGGCAGGGCTTTTCGGTGTCTGCCGGGATCGTGTCGGCGCGTGGGCGCGAGTTGAGCGGCGCTTATGACGACTTTATCCAGACCGATGCTGCGATCAACAAGGGCAACTCGGGTGGTCCGCTGTTCAACATGGATGGCGCTGTCATCGGGGTGAACACCGCGATCCTGTCGCCGACGGGTGGATCAATCGGGATTGGCTTCTCGATGGGATCAAACGTGGTATCGCATGTGGTTGATCAGTTGAAGCAATACGGCGAAACCCGGCGCGGTTGGCTGGGCGTGCGGATTCAGGATGTGACGCCCGATGTGGCCGAAGCGATGGGTCTGACCGAGGCCAAGGGTGCGTTGATCACCGATGTGCCGGATGGTCCGGCCAAGGCGGGCGGTTTGCTGGCGGGCGATGTGATCCAAAGCTTTAACGGCAAGGAGATCACCGATGTGCGCAGCCTGACCCGCACCGTTGCCGACAGCCCGATTGGCGAGGAAGTGCCCGCCGTGGTGTTGCGTGACGGCAAGCAGCAGACTTTGCAGATCAAGCTGGGCCGCCGCGAGACGGACGAGGCGGGCAAACCTGTGCCTGCGGCGCAAAAGGATACTCCGGTCGAGCCGAAGAAGGCCGAAGTTCTGGGGCTGACCTTGGTGCCGGTGGATGAGCAGGTGGCCAAGGATCTGAACCTGCAAGCCGGGGCCAGCGGGCTGGCGGTGACCCATGTCGATGCCACGTCCGAAGCGTCTGAAAAGGGCGTGATGCCGGGCGATGTGATCGTGGAAGCGGGGCAGCAAAAGGTGCTGAGCATCAAGGATCTGCAAGACCGTTTGTCCGAAGCCAAGTCAACGGGCCGCAAGTCGATCCTGCTGCTGGTGCGGCGCGAGGGTGATCCGCGCTTCGTGGCGCTGAGCGTCGAGTAAGGTTCGCACCACACAGATTGGGGGCGGCGGGGAAACCTGCCGCCCTTTTGCGTTCAGCGCGGCCATGCCAAGGGCGACTTCTGCTGCGCTGCCGGACCATCACGTTCGCGCAGGTGATCGGGGGGCGCCGCTTGGGCCGATGGCGGAGGTCCCGGATCAAGTCCGGGACGGCGGGACGGCGGGGCGCTGGGGGCAGGCGTGGTTCTGGGTTCTGGGGCAGGCAGGCGACTTTTAGGCTGAGCGCTGCGGCAACAGGCGGGCTTGCGCGCGGGCACCCAAGGAAAAACCGCTGATGGTGATCAGGGCCGTGGTGGCATAGGCCAAGACGGCCAGGGCAAGCCCGGTGCCGGGGCGGCTGGCGAGCATCCTTGCGGGCTCGGTCACATCAAGGCCCAGCCAAAGGCGCAAGCCTGCGCCGTGCAGCAGCATGATCGCCAGTGCCAGCAGCGCAAACCACGCCCCATAGCGCAAGGCGGGGCGGGCACCGGCGCGGGTTTGATGCCGCGACACCCAAGCCGCGCCACAAGAGCGGGCGGCGATCAGAAGCGGCATCACCACAGCAAGGGCCGTGCCAAAGCTGAGGGGCGCGCGGATGACGGCCTCGAACATGGTGACAAGGGCGATGGTGGCCGCCCCTGTCAGCAGCAGCACCAACACAAAGCGCAGCGACAGGCGGGCCAGCATGGCTTAGCCGATCTCGCGCAGAAGCCGGGTGCGGAACGACAGCATCCACTCGGCACGCTCGGCTGCCATGGCGCGACCGGGGGCGGTTTGCATGGTCTGGACGATTTTCAGCAGCTTGGTTTCGATATGATCCAGCGCATAGGCGCGGTCGTCATGCGGGCGATGCAGCGCCATCGGGTCATCGGCGTGAAACAGACCACCGCCCATAGCACCCGAGACATGAAACATCCGCGCGATGCCGATGGCACCCAAAGCCTCAAGCCGGTCGGCGTCTTGCAGCACGCGGGCTTCGGTGGTCATCGGGGTGATGCCCGCCGAAAAGCTGTGCGCCGCGATGGCGTGGCCCACCGCCGAGAGTTTGTCTACGGCAAAGCCATCGTGGCGCAGGAAATGGCAGGCGGCCTCGGCCGAAAGGGTAGAGGCGCGGGCGCGGTCGGGGTGGGATTTCGGCAGGTTGACCAGATCGTGAAACATGCAGGCGGCCAGCAGCACGGCCATATCGCAAGGCTCGTCCAGTGCGATCAGTTGCGCGCGCGTCCAGACCCGGCGCAGGTGGCCCAGATCATGCGCGCCGTCGGCGGGATGGGCGGACCATTGCCGGCTGACTTCGGCCTCATAGCGGGATTGGGCTGCGGCGAGGGTCATAGTTTTGAGACATCCGTTGCGATGATGCCAAGTTCCTTGGCGGCAGAAAGCGACAGCGCCGGGCTGTCCAGCCCGCGTTCGGCCTGAAAGCGGCGGATCGCGTCGGCGGTGGTGGGGTCCATCACGCCGCTGACGGGCGCTGCGTAATAGCCCCGGGCCTTAAGCGCACGTTGCAGGGTGGCCACGAAGTTTACCGTCATATCCTGCGGGCACGGCGCGCGGAACCAGACCTCTTCGTGATCTTGCAGCAGGCGCTGGTGGGTTTTGGTCTGATAGGCGGCGGGCGTGGTGACGGTGCCTGCGGCGTCGCGCTGCTCGGGGGTGACGACGATCTGTTCGGTGGTGGTTTCAATCACCGCGGGCGTGGTGTCTTTGGCCCAGCAGGCACCATCGGTTTGGGGCGGCTGTTGGCCCTCTTTCAGGCGCAAAATGTCGATCGACAGATCGCCCATGGCGGGGGCCTGCACCGACACCTGCGGACCGCAGCCGCCAAGTGCCAGAACCGCGCAGCCCAAAATCAGACGAAAAATCATGCCATGCCCGTATTGCGCCCCGGTTGCGCCGGGCCATGTTGCACCCAGCTTAACCGCAAACCGGGGCTGTGCAAAGGTGGGTTTGCGGGGGCTGGCCGATGCGATCCGCCGGGCTTGCGAAATTGCGCTGCACTGTGACGGTGCTGCACTGGCAAATGCTGCGGCTTTGGCCTATGTCGGCGTCAGAGCCGCAGGGTAAAAACATACGCTGATAGCAAGATACGGGGAACGCAGCATGGCAAAGATCGTTTACGTCGAATTTGGTGGCAAGGAACACGTGGTCAACGTCGCAAATGGCCTGACGGTGATGGAAGGCGCGCGCGACAATGGCATTCCGGGCATCGAGGCCGATTGTGGCGGCGCTTGTGCGTGCTCGACCTGCCATGTCTATGTTGATCCGGCGTGGGTGGATAAGCTGCCGAAGAAGGACGCGATGGAAGAGGACATGCTGGATTTCGCCTGGCAGCCCGACCCGGTGCGCTCGCGCCTGACCTGTCAGTTGAAGGTCAGCGATGCGCTGGACGGCTTGCGCGTGCAGATGCCGCAAAAGCAGATCTGAAGCAGGGGGTCGGGTGGCCGTTCAGAACGGATGCGCCTGACCGTCCCATGTCTCGAAACACCCCGTGGTTGCCAGTGACAGGGCGGCAAAGCGCGCGGCAAGGCCTTGGGCTGACTGCGCTTCCGTGATGTCAGCGCCGCTGCCGCCCATGTCGGTTTGCACCCAGCCGGGGTGGTAGATGCCCACCGCGATGCCTTGGGATTTCAGGTCGGTGGCCAGATTGCGGCCAAGGTTCAGCGCGGCGGCCTTTGACGCGCGGTAGATATAGCTGCCACCGGGGGCCTTGGTGTCAGAGGCCATTTGCGACGAGATGATCGCGATCTTGCCCTTGGCGTGACGTAGCGCGGGCAGCAGCGCCTGTATGGTCAGGAACACCCCCACGACATTGGTGTTGAAGCCTTCGGCCCAAAGTGCGGGCGCGTAGCCATCGTCCAGCCGCTGGCCCCGATCGTGGTAAACCCCGGCGTTGCAGATCAGAAGATCAAGCGTATCAAGGGTTTGGCCCAAGGCGCGCTGGCCTGCGGCGTCGGTCACATCCAGCAGGCGCAAACCCGGCGTGGGCTTGCGGCTGGTGCCGATCACGGGCGCGCCTGCGGCCTGATAATGCGCAAACAGCGCATGGCCAATGCCACGGTTGGCCCCGGTGATCAGCGTGGTCATCAGTTGGCCTTTCTGCGCGGCATGAAGGGAAGGGGGGCGACCGGCACGCCGTCTTCGATCAGCGCGCGGGCGTCTTCGGGCTTGGCCTCGCCATAGATCGCGCGCTGGTCGATGGTGCCCTCGTGCATCCGGCGGGCCTCGGCTGCGAAGTTGAGGCCAACATAATCCGAGTTCGCCTCAACCTGACGGCGCATCTCGGCCATGGCGGCCTCGATCTCTGAGGTTGGTTCGCTGAGCTTGGGTTTTGGCGCAGGATCACCGGCCTTGCGCGCAGGGCGCACGGCGGGGGCCATCAGGGTTTTTTCGATGCTGCGGTCGCCACAGACCGGGCAGCCGATTTGGGCTGCGCCAAGCAAGCAATCGTAGGCTTCAGCGGACTGAAACCAGCTTTCAAAATCGTGGTCTTTGCTGCATCGAAGGGTATAGCGGATCATGCCTGTGCCAGCGCGAGGATAGCCTTTACCTAATCAGGCTGCGCCGTTTTTCAAGCCAGTGCAAGCGCTTGCTCGGGCGCGGGTGCCAGAAGTCCGGCGGCGAACTGGTCGTTCAGCGCCAGCAACACCTGCCGCAGTTGCGGCTCGTTCACCTTGCGGGCGGCCTTTTCGGCGGTGAACCACTTGCGGCGGCGTTCCTTGCGTTCGGGGAATTTGTCGAGCAGTTCCGACACCCGCAGGGCAAACACCTCTACCGCGCATTCGCAACTGCGGGTGGGGCTGAGCAGTTTGACGTAGTTGAAGCCGCCGATCGCGGTTTCGGCAATCTCGCCGCGCACGCCCGCCTCTTCCCACGCCTCTTGCCGCGCGGCTTGTGCGGGCGAGCGGTTGTCCATCGGCCAGCCTTTGGGGATCACCCAGCGCCCGGTGTCGCGGCTGGTGATCAGCAGCACTTCGACCTTTTTGCGGTGCATCCGCCAGCACACCGCACCGTATTGGCGCGGCACGTGCTGAAGCGCCGCATCGGGCGTCATCTTCAGGGTTTGATTCATCTGCATCGGCCTCTAACTCGTACTTTGTGCACTGCGGTTCTTCAGAGCCGCATTTCATTTGGTCTATCGCATATCATATCTTGGTTGCATAGCGGCGGCGTGCAAGGGCTGCTCAATTGCTGTTACAAAACCGTTACAATCGTGCTGCGGCGATCAAAAAGGGCGGAAATTGGCCATGCGTGCCGCGTTGTTCATCGGATCAGAGATTTACCGAGGCTCCAGCTATGGGGCTGCGCATCCGCTGCGGGTGCCACGGGTGTCCACCGTGATGGATCTCGGCCGCGCGATGGGCTGGCTGGAGGGGCGCTATCGCAGCAGCCCGCGCGCCAAGCCTGCCGCCCTGCGGGCGTTTCACAGCGACGCCTACATCGCGGCGTTGCAGGCGGCCGAGGCGGGCACGATCTCGGCCGAGGCGATGTCGCGGCATCACCTTGGCACGCTGTCCAATCCGGTGTTTGCGCAGATCTACAGCCGCCCCGCGACCGGGGCGGGCGGTGTGCTGTTGGCGGCCGAGTTGCTGGCTGCGGGCGGTGTCGTGCATGTGCCGGGGGGCGGCACGCATCACGGTTTGCCTGACCGTGCGAATGGCTTTTGCTATCTGAACGATCCGGTGCTGGCGATCATGGCCCTGCGGCGGATGGGGCTGCGGGTGGCTTACGTTGATCTGGACGCGCATCATTGCGACGGGGTCGAGTTTGCCTTTGCGGGCGTGCCCGAGGTGCTGCTGATCTCGGTGCACGAACAGGCGCGCTGGCCGTTTACCGGGGCGTTGGGGGTGGCGGCGGGCAATTGCGTCAATCTGCCGGTGCCCGCGCAGTATAACGATACCGAGGCGCGGGTGGTGCTGCATGAGATGATCCTGCCGCGCCTGCAAGCCTTTGCGCCGCAGGTGATCGTGCTGCAAGCCGGCGCGGATTCGCTGCTGGAAGACCCGCTGTCGCGGCTGGCGCTGTCGAACAACGCCTATGTCGAGGCATTGGGCGCGATCAGGGCAATGGCTCCGCGGCTGATGCTGCTGGGCGGTGGTGGCTATAATCCGTGGTCGGTGGGGCGGTGCTGGGCGCTGCTGTGGGCCGAATTGTCGGGGCAGGCGGTGCCCGATGTGCTGCCAGAGGCTGCGCAAGCGGTGTTGCGGGGGTTAAGTTGGGGCGGAGGCGGGCGGCCCCCGCCTGCGCCCGCCATGCTGAGCCGCTTGCGCGATGCCCCGCGCGAAGGCGCGATCCGGCCCGAGTTGCGCGACAGATTGGCGGTTTTGGCGCGGGCCTGAGGCTGGCTTTGGCGGGTCGCGTTGCGGTTTGTGTGCCCTTGCGCTAAAGCCAAGCCAACCCCTAGCCGGAGAAGCCCGTGTCAGACCCCGCCGTATCCGCCCCGCGCATGAAGGTTGCCTGCATCACCACGGTGCGCAATGACCGGATATTCCTGCGCAAATGGATCGACTATTACGGCAGCAATTTCGGGCGGGCTGCGCTGTTTGTGATCATCGACGGCTTGGATGAAACCATCCCGCAGGGCTTTGACGGCGTGAACTTTCTGCACCTGCGCCACCGCGATTGGGCCGCCGAGGTCAGCAATGTGCCGCTGCGCCGGGTGGTGATGGAGCATAACCGCAGCCGCGCGATCTCTGATCTGGCGCGCACGCTGTGGCGCTATGACTACGATGCGGTGATCGCGACGGATGTGGACGAATTTCTGGTGGCAGACCCGGCGCGCCATGCCAGCCTTGATGCCTTCCTTCAGGCGCATCAGGTGCGGACCGCGACTCTGTCTGGGCTGGGGCTGGATGTGGTGCAGGATTTGAAATCGGAACCGGCGATTGATCCGGGCCAACCGTTTCTGGCGCAGCGCCGGGTGGCGGTGGTGTCGAACGCCTATACCAAGCCGGTGCTGGCGTTCAAACCGATCACATGGGGCGCAGGTTTGCACCGGGTGAAGCGGCGGAATTTCCACATCTCGCCCGATCTGTTCGTGTTCCACTTCGGCATGATTGATTACGAGACCGCGATGGGCCGCGCCAATGACCCCAACCTGATCGCGGCAGGCTGGGGGCCGCATATGCAGCGCCGCGAAAGCCTGTTCCGCATGGTGGAAGCCGCCACCCCGGTAGAGGGCGCGCCGCTGTTTGACGGCTTTCGCAAGCGGCTGACCTGGCGGCGCAGGCTGCTTGCGTGGAACAAGCCCGCACCGTTGCCGGGGCCGCCGGTGGTGATCATCCCGGATCGGCTGAGGGCGGTGTTGTGAGCCAGCCGATTGATGCGGTGCTGACTTGGGTCGATGGTGAAGACCCGGCCCATGTCGCCAAGCGTCAAGCCTATGATCCGGGGTTTGGCGCGGCGGGGGTGGAGGCCACGCGCTTTGCCAGCCGCGATGAGATTCGCTTCAGCCTGCTGGCGCTGTTGAAGTTCGCGCCATGGCTGCGCCGGGTGCATATCGTGACGGATGGGCAAATTCCCAGCGTTGTGAGAGAGTTATGGGCTGATCCTGCGATGCAGGACCGGGTGCGCATCGTCGATCACCGGGTGATCTATGCAGGCCACGAGGATTTGCTGCCGATCTTTTCCGGGCGCACGATTGAAACCGCGCTGTTCCGCATCCCTGATCTGGCCGAGCGCTATGTTTATCTCAACGACGATTTCTTCGTGATCCGCCCGCTGCAACCGACGGATTTCTTTACCGACAAAGGCCCGGTGCTGCGCGGCCACTGGATGACGCGGGCTTACGGCCTTGTGCCGCTGTTGCAACTGGCGGTGGGGCGGATCAAACGCCGGGGCAAGAATTGGCAGCCGGTGGGCTTCAAGCTGCAACAGTTGCGCGCGGCGCGGCTGGTGGGCTGGGGATGGCGGTTTTTCACCATCGGCCACACGCCGCATCCGCTGCGGCGCGCGACCTTCCAGCGGTTTCAGGCCAGCCGCCCCGGCGTGATCGAGGCGAACATGGCGCCGCGTTTCCGCCATGGCAGCCAGTTCAACCCGGCAAGTCTTGCCAACCATCTGGAGCTTGCAGCAGGCACCGCGACCATCGCGCCCTCGGACAACACCGTGTATTTCCGCGCCGATGTCGATAAACCGCAACGGATCGCTGAAAAGATCGCCGAGGCCGAGGCGCGCGCGGATGCGCTGTTCATCTGCGTCAACAGTCTGGATCAGGCAAGTGCGCCGGTGCAGGCGGATATTCTGGCCTTCCTGACGCGCCTTATTCTATAGCGCGGGTGGGCGTTTGGCGGGCCAATCCGTCGCCAGATGATAGGCTTGGCCGATCGCGAGGATCTGCGCATCCGCGCCCACCTCCCCCGCAATCTGCATCCCCATCGGCAGGCCATTCGCGCCAAAGCCCACCGGCACGTTCAGCGCAGTCAGGCCAATCAGGCTGACCGGGATCACCACCTCCATCCAGCGGTGGTAGGTGTCCATCGCGATGCCGTTGATGCTCTGCGGCCAGCGCCATTCCACCGGGAACGGCCAGACCTGCGCCGTGGGCAGCACAACGGCGTCATATTTGGTGAACAGCCGCGCCATATGGGCATAGTAGCGGCTGCGGATCACGCTGGCCTCATACACCGCTTGCGCGGTCAGATTGCGGCCCTGCTCGATCTCCCACTGGGTTTCGGGTTTCAGTTGCGCGCGCTTGGCGGGATCGTCGTAAAGCGCCTTCATGCCACCGGCGTTCAGCATGGCGCGCAGGGTGGTCCAGGCCTGCCACAGCTTTTCGGCGGGGAAGGGCGGGGCTATGGCCTCTACCTTGGCACCCTGATCGGTGAACACGCGCAGGGCGGTTTCGCATAGCTCAAGAATACCGGGCTCGAACGGGTAAGCACCGCCCCAATCGCCCGCCCAGGCGATGCGTTTGCCGCGCAGACCCGTGTCAAGCGCGCGGGCGAAATCGCGGCCTTCCCGGCAAAACGGCACTTCGGGGTTCACGCCCGCCTGCACGCTCAGCAGATTGGCGATGTCTTCCACCGTGCGCGCCATCGGACCTTCGGTGGCAAGGGTTGCCAGATGGGTGTCGCCCTCGGCATCGCCGGGCACCAGACCCCACGAGGGGCGGAAGCCATAGACGTTGCAAAACGCCGCAGGGTTGCGCAACGACCCCATCATATCCGAGCCATCCGCCACCGGCACCATCCGCGCCGCCAGCGCCGCCGCAGCCCCGCCAGATGATCCGCCTGCAGTTACGGCCAGATCATAGGGGTTGCGCGTGACGCCATGCACCGGGTTGAACGAATGGCTGCCGTGGCCCCATTCGGGCGTGTTGGTCTTGCCGATAAAGATCGCCCCCGCAGCGCGCATCCGGGCCGCCAGCAGATCATCCTTGGCCGGCACGAAATCGGCAAACAGCGGCGAGCCGTAGGTGGTGCGCAGGCCTTTGGTGGCGCACAGGTCTTTCACCGCCATAGGCAAGCCATGCAGCCAGCCTACAGGTTTGGCATCATCCGCCACCCGCGCCTCGGCCATCAGCGTATCGGGATCACGCAGCGAAATCACCGCGTTGAGGGGGCCATTGGTCGCCGCGATCTGCGCCAGATGGTCGGCCATCACTTCGGACGGTGCGACTTTGCGCGCCGCAATCATCCGCGCCAGATCAGAGGCCGACATCTTGTGAAGCGCCATCATGGCCAACCTCTGTGCACATTTCAGGGGGGGGAGTGGGGGAGGATTGGAGGGGGCGGATGCCCTCTCCAAATTGGGCCGCGCGCGAACACGCGGGGGGCTAAGCACCCCCCGCACCCCCGCTGTCAGCGCAGCCTGTTTACTTCTGCAACTCGGTCCAGATCGCGGTCATGTATTCCTGCGCTTTCGGCGAGCAGGTTGGCAGGAAGTGACCCGAGGCTTTGAATTCCTCTGGCACCACCACTTCCGGCGCGGTTTTCATGTCTTCGGGCATGAACGCATCCGAGCCTGCAATGCCGTTGGCATAGCGCGCAAACGACGAGATCATCGCGGCGTTTTCCGGGATCATGATGAAATCGAGGAACTTATAGGCTTCCTCGACGTTCTTTGCGTCTTTCAGCAGGGCGACCGAATCCATGAACAGCGGATAGCCCTCTTTCGGGTAGCCGTATTTCACATCCGGGTTGGCCAGACGCACCCGCATGCTCGAGCCGTTCCAGTTGACACTCGCCGCCCAGTCGTTGTTCGACAGCTTTTCGGTGGCGCCGTAATCCATCGACAGCCAGTCGGGCTTGGCCGCCAGCAGCGCATCGCGGGCTTTCTTCAGCACTTCGGTGTCTTCGGTGCAAGGCTCGCCGCCGACATACCAAAGTGCCAGGTTCACCACGTCGTTCATCTCGGGGACGACGTTGATCTTGCCTTTCAGCTCGTCCGGCACGTTCAGAAACACCGCCGAGGTATTGATATCGCCGCCGTAAACCTTGGTGTTCACCGCGATGCCGGTCGAGCCCCATTGCCACGGAATCGTATGGGTGCGGCCCTTGTCCCAAGCCACGTCCTGCCATTCCGGCGCGATATTGCCCTTGTGCGGCAGCTTGCTGTCATCCAAGGGCACGATCAGGTCTTTTGCCACCCAGATCGGCACATAGTTGGCCGAAGGCACCACCAGATCAAAGCCCGAACCGCCCGCCTCGACCTTGGCCAAAGCCGCGTCGTTGCTGTCATAATCGGTGACAGTCACCTTGATGCCGGTCTCTTTTTCAAACTTCGCAAGCAGTTCCGGGCTGGTGTAGTTGCCCCAGTTGAACAGTTGCAGCGTGCCTTCCGCGCTTGCCAGCGCGGTGCTGGCCAGCAGCACAAGCGTCGCCGAGAACAGGTTTTTCATTGTCATCTCCCTTGGTTTCGTCTGGTTGTTATTTTTGCAGATCGGTCCAGATTGCCGTCATGTATTCCAGCGCCTTGCCCGAGCAGGCGGGCATGAAATGGCCAGCCGCCTTGAATTCCGCCGGGATGTTGACCTCGGGTGCGGTCGCCATATCGGCGGGCATGAATTCGGTCGAGCCGCTGATGCCGTTGGGGTAACGCGCGAAGGCCGAGATCAGTGCCGCATTTTCTGGCAGGCTGATGAAGTCGAGGAACTTATACGCCTCATCGACGTTTTTCGCATCGCTCAGCAGGGCCACCGAATCCATCCACAACGGATAGCCCTCTTTCGGATAACCATAGACCACGTTGGGGTTTTTCAGCCGCGAGCGGAAGGTTTCGCCCGACCAGTTGACGCTTGCCGCCCAATCACCGTTCGCCATCTTTTCGGTGGTGCCGTAGTCCATCGAGATCCAGTATTGCTTGCCGTTCATCAGCGCATCATGCGCCTTTTTCAGAATTTCGACATCTTCGGTGCAGGGCTTTCCGCCCGCCCACATCACCGCAAGGCCAACTATTTCATTCATTTCTGGCACGACGTTGATCTTGCCCTTCAACTCCTCTGGCGGGTTGAGGAAGATCTCTGATGTGTTCGGATCGCCCTTGTAAACCGAGGTATCGACAGAAATGCCGGTTGTGCCCCATTGCCACGGGATCGTGTAGTTGCGCCCCTTGTCCCATTCCACATCCATCCATTCGGGTGCGATGTTGCTGTGGTGCGGCAGTTTGGACAGGTCCAGCTTCTGGATCAGGCCCTTTTCGACATAAATCTGCACGAAATGCGCCGAAGGCACCACCAGATCAAAGCCCGATCCGCCGGCAGACACTTTGGCCAAGGCGGTGTCGTTGCTGTCGTAATCGGTGACCGTCACCTTGATGCCGGTTTCTTTCTCAAACTTTTCCAGCAGTTCAGGCGAGGTGTAATCGCCCCAGTTGAACAGGTTCAACTGGCCTTCGGCAAGGGCGGGGCTGGCGGTGGTCAGCAACAGGGCGACAAGCAGGGGCTTTTTCATGCGGGGGAGGCTCCGATGTTGGGCGTTGATTTTTATCGTTGGGTTAGGCGTTTTTGCGGGTTAGGCGTTTTTGTGGGTCAGTCGTTTTTGCGGGTCAGCAGGAAGAACGCCGTCAGCAGCACGATGGTCAGCGCCAGCAGCATCGACGAGATGGCGTTGATCTCAGGCGTAAGCTGGCGGCGCATCTGGCCGAGCATATAGGTGGGCAGGGTGTCTTGGCCGCCGGATTTGGTGAACTCGGTAATCACCACGTCATCAAGGCTGATCACGAAGGCCAGCATCGCGCCCGCGATCACACCCGGCAGCAGGATCGGCAGGGTGACATGGCGGAAGGTTTGCCACGGGCTTGCGTAAAGATCGGCGGCGGCGGTTTCCAGCGTCAGATCCATGCCTTCCAGCCGGGCGCGGATCGGCAGATAGGCGAAGGGGATGCAGAAGGCCGCGTGCGCGAAGATCACATAGCCGATGCCTTGGATGCCGGTGACTTGTTTCACCATGCCGAACAGGATCAGCAACGACACGGCGGTGACGATCTCGGGCACCATCAAGGGCTGGTTGATCATCACATAGATGAAGGTCTGGCCTTTGAACGCCTTGCGCCGGGTGGTGCCAAGGGCCGCCATGGTGGCAACAGCGGTCGAGATGACCGCCGCGCAGACGGCGATCAGCAGAGAGCGCACGGTGGCGTCTTTGACCGCGTCATTGTTCCACGCCTTGATATACCAATCCCACGAAAACCCGCCCCAGATCGCCACCGATTGGCTGGCGTTGAATGAATAGGCCACCAGCGTGAGGATCGGCAGATAGAGGGCCACGAACACGATCACCGCCGTGGCGGTGAAGCCGGGCAGGGTTGAGACGGAGAAGGTTTTAATGGCCATTCGACACATCCCGGTTGGCGTATTTCACATAGATCAGCAGCGCTGCCGTCACGATGATCAGCAGCGTCAGCGAGAGTGCTGCCCCCAGGGGCCAGTTGCGACCCTGACCGAATTGCAGATCAATGAAGTTGCCGATCATCATCTGCTTGCCGCCGCCCAGCACGCGCGGGGTGACGTAAGCCCCCAGCGATGGCACGAACACAAGGATAGACCCCGCAATGATCCCCGGCTTTACAATCGGCAGGATCACCCGGCGCAGCACCTGCATCCGGCTGGCGTAAAGATCATAGGCGGCCTCAAGCAGGCGCATATCAAAGCGGTCGATGGCGGCAAACAGCGGCAGCACCATCAGCGGCAGATAGACGTAAGCCATGCCGATAAACACCGCCGTATCGGTGTAGATGATGCGCAGGGGTTCGGAAATCAGACCCAGCTTGATCAGCACGGTGTTCAGCAAGCCTTCGTTGCGGATCACCTCGTTGATCGCATAGGTGCGGATCAACAGGTTGGTCCAGAACGGAATCGTGATCAGAAACAACCAAAGCGCCCGCGATTTGGCGGGCCTTGTGGCGATGAACCACGCGGTCGGAAAGCCCACGGCAAAGGTCAGCACCGTGGTCAGGATCGACAGTTTGATCGAGCGCCAGAAGATCGTCACATTGGCGTCGGCCAGACCATAAGTGTCGTCAAAGATATCCTTGGTCCACAAGATGCCGCGCCAGCCATCCAGCGACAGTTTCCATTCGACATTGCCGTATTGGCCGGGGGCAAGGAAGGAATAGACCACCACAATCAGCAAGGGCCCGACCGCAAACAGCGTCAGGATCACCAGCGCCGGGGTGGACAGCAGCCAGCCATTTCGGACAGATTGCGCGGCTTGGGCTTCTTCGGCAGCACTCATGGCGTCAATCCTCCAGCACTTGCAAAGAGCCGGGGGTGAAGGTGACACCCACAGTTTGGCCTGCGGCCAAGGCGGCCTCGCCCGTCACATCCGATACCACGCAGGCCTCGATTTCGGTGCCATCGGCAAGGTGCAGCTGATAGTTCATGTCGGTGCCCATATAGACCACGCCGCGCACGGTGGCGGGCAGGGTGCCGGGCTCGGCCGTTGGGGTCAGCTTGACCTGTTCGGGGCGCACGGTGACGGTGACCGCCCCCGATTTTGTCGCCGCAGGGGCGGGCATCTGATAGCCGCCCGCCACAGTCAGCGTGCTGCCGTCCGAGGTGGCGGGCACGAAGTTGGTCTCACCGATGAAGCTTGCGACAAAGCGGTTCAGGGGCCGGGTGTAGATTTCGCGCGGGGTGCCGACCTGTTGCAGCTTGCCCGCCGACATCACGCCGATGCGGTCCGACATGGTCAGGGCTTCTTCCTGATCGTGGGTGACGAAGATAAAGGTGATGCCGGTTTCGGTTTGCAGGCGTTTCAATTCGCTTTGCATCTCGCGGCGCAGCTTCAGATCAAGCGCGGAAAGCGGCTCGTCCAGCAGCAGCACTTTCGGCGATGGTGCCAGCGCCCGGGCAAGCGCCACGCGCTGTTGCTGGCCGCCCGAAAGCTGGCTGGTCTTGCGGCCAGCCATGGCCTCCAGCTTCACCAGCGCCAGCATCCGGTCCACCGTCGCCTTGACCTCGGCTTTGGGGCGGCCCTGCATTTCCAGACCAAAGCCGATGTTCTGCGCCACGGTCAGATGCGGAAACAGCGCATAGCTTTGAAACACCGTGTTCACCGGGCGCTTGTTGGGCGGCAGATAGGTGATGTCGGCGCCTTCCAGCAGGATGGTGCCCGAGGTTGGCATCTCGAACCCGGCGATCAGGCGCAGCAGGGTGGTCTTGCCGCAGCCCGACGGGCCAAGCAGGGTAAAAAACTCGCCCTTGCGGATTTCGACCGAGACATCGTTCAGGGCGCGGACAGCGTTGTCGCCCTGCCCGAAGGCTTTGACAGCATGACGGGCCTCGACGGCGTTCAGTTGGCTCAAGGTGACTCGCTCCCGTTGGTTTTGATCATATTGGTCCGCTGCAAAGCCTCGGCGCAACATAAACTTCACCCGATCTGCCGAAAGAACGGGCAGTTGCCGCTTAGGTTGTGCGAATGCCTAACAGGATGGCAGTTTGATAACGCCAGCAAAGGCTTAGACTTTTCAAGGCTTAGGCGGGGTGTAAGCCATCGGCGCGCGGCGGGTGTTCCAAGGGGTTGCCGATTCGATTTCGGCGCACAAAGCGATCAATTCTTCATCGCAGCCAAACGCAGCCGCCAGATGAATCCCGATCGGCAATCCGCTGGCAGATTGCCCCAACGGCAGCGAGGCTGCGGGTTGGCCGCTGGCGTTGAACACCGCGCAGAACGGCGAATAGGCGAAGATGCCGCCGGGGCCGATGCGGTAGTTCACATAATCATCGCGGTTGTGGTGAAAGCGGCCAACGCGGGCGGGTGGCTCGGCCAGCGTGGCTGACAGCAAGATATCGGGGCCGCCCGCGAAATAGCCGGCCATCTGGCGACCAAAGCTGTGTATCTCGCCCACGGCTTCCAGATAGCGGGTGGGGGGCAGGGTGGCGGCATAGGCCACGGCAGAACGGCCAATGCCCTCGACCAGATCAGGCGTCAACGCCCGCCTGCCCAACGCCTTCTGGATCGACAGCGCGGTGCCGACGCCGACGATATCGGTCCAGGCCCGCATCATCATCGCCACATCTGCGTTGGGGCGACCGGGTTCGACATGGTGGCCAAGGCTTTCCAGCACCGCTGCGGCGTCGCGCACGGCTCGCGCCACTTCCGCGTCAATCGCCTCGCCGGTGAAGGTGGTATCGCACATCGCCACGCGCAGGCGGCGCGGCGGGCGGCTGATCGCATCGGCATGGCTGCGCGCAAGCGGTGGTGCGACATAAGGCGCGCCAAGATCGGGGCCAGCGCAGGCGTCCAGCATGATGGCGGTGTCGCGCACCGACCGGGTCAGAAAGCCGTCAATCGCCATGCCAGCCCAGCCTTCGCCGGAATAGGGGCCATCGGGCAGCCGCGCGCGGGTGGATTTGAAGCCGAACAACCCGCAGCTTGCCGCAGGTATCCGCACCGAACCGCCCCCATCCGAGCCATGCGCAAACGCCACAATACCCGCCGCCACCGCAGCCCCCGCCCCCCCGGACGAGCCGCCCGAGGTGTGATCCAGATTCCACGGATTGCGCGTAGGGCCGCCATAAACCGCAGCCTCGGTCACCGCCCCCACACCGCCCTCGGGGCTGGTGGTGCGGCCAAAGTTGACGACGCCGGTGGCGCGTATCCGCTCCCAAATCGCGGAATCCTGCCGGTAAGTGGTGTTGGCAAGCAGGCGAGAGCCGTTGTGGCCGGGGAAATCCACCGCCTCGCAGCCCAGATCCTTCAGCAGAAACGGCACGCCGCGAAACGGGCCGCGCGGCAGACCAGCCGCAATCGCGCGGCGGGCGGCATCTTCTTGCAGCATAACCACGGCGTTAAGGGCGGGGTTGCGCAGCTTCACCGCCGCAAGCGCCGCATCAAGCAATTCGCCCGGCGATACCTCAGCCGATGCCACCAGTGCCGCCAAAGCCGTGGCATCTTGCGCGCCCAGATCACCGATCATCACGATTCTCCTGATTGTTTGGTCAAGTTGACGCGGGTTCTGCGCCGGTGTCGCGCCCATCGCGGCAGGCAATGTCGCGAACGGCCTATGCCGAAGGCGTGGCGGCACCGCCGGGCGGCAGGTGTCTCGCGATACCGCAGCGCAGCGATTCCACTGTCAGCGGTTTGGTCAGATAGCCGTCCACCCCCGCCGACAGGTAAAGCGCGCGCCCCGCCGCAGACACATCCGCCGTCATCGCCACCACCGGCAGATGCGGCCCCGGCAAGGCGCGGATTTGCGCCAGCGTTTCAATGCCGGAAAGGCCGGGCATGTGCAGATCAAGCAGCACCAGATCGGGGCGGCGGGCGACGATGGCCTGCAGCGCGGCCGCACCGCCGTCGGCCTCTTCGACGCTATGGCCCATGCCACGCAGGTAGGTGGCAGCCACCAACCGGTTGGTGGCGATATCATCAACCACCAGCACATGCTGCCCCGCAACGCTTACCCGCGGCGCGGGGTCGGGCAGGGCGACGCTGACGGGCCGGATGCACAGGGTTAAGCGGAACAAGGCGCCGATCCGGCTGGGCAAATGCTCCAGATCGCCCTGCATTTGCTGCGCTATCGCCCGGCTGATCGCCAGCCCAAGGCCCGAGCCCGCTTGCGCACCGGCACCGCGCTGAAACGGCTGGAAGACCAGATCGCGCTCGTGTTCAGGGATGCCTTGGCCTGTGTCCAAGACGTCAATCTGCAACTGGCCGCTGCCCGCCCCGGCATTCAGATACTGCGGATTGTCGCGATAGCTGACGGTCAGGGTCGCGCCACCGGTCCAGGTGAATTTCAAGGCGTTCGAGAGCAGGTTCGACAGGCATTGCCGCAAACGCTGAGGATCAAACAGCGCCGTTTCGGGAAGTTCGGGCGACAGGCGGCCATCGGGCAGGCGCGGGGTGCTAAACTCCAGCTTCAGCCAAAGCCCCGCCTTGGCAAAGACCGGCTGAAACAGCGCAACCGTGGCCTCGATCACCTCTTTGGGATGTGCTGCAACCGGGCGCAGCGGCAGTTGATGTGCGTCAATCGCCGACATTTGCAGGATGTCGTCAAGGATCGCCGCAAGATCCATCGCCGAGTCGACCAGCGTTTGCATCCGCGCCTGTGTCTGCGGGCTTTTGGTGTGCATCAGTTCCACCTCGCCCATCCCGACGATGGCGGTCAGCGGCGTGCGCAACTCGTGGCTCATCTGCGCCAGAAACAGACCTTTGGCACGGTTGGCCGCATCGGCGCGCACGCCGCGACTGCTGATTTCAAGATGCAGCGCGTGGTTCGATCCCATGGCGCGCAACGCATAGGCAATCGCCGCCAGCAAGGCGATGCTCGAGGCCAGAAAGCCCAGGCCGTCCTGCCGTTCAAGCCAGTAAAACCCGTTTCCAAGCAGCGCGATCAGGGTCGCTGCGGCCACCCCGGCCACCCCGAACGGCATATGAATGGCGCGCACGGTGCTGAGTTGAAACAGCGTCATGCTCAGCAGACCTGCCGCCGCCGCCTTGGCAAACTCGGTGTCTTGCTGCCAGACCAGCACGCAGCACAGGGTATAGGATGCCTCGGTTAGAAATACCGCGGCAATCGCGCTGTGGTAACGCTGCGGCTGGCTGACCGGATCAAGACCGCGCATCAACTGAAAGCCAAGCCCTTCCAAAGCGATATCTATGCCCAGTGCCGCCAGCACAAACCACGGCGGCAGAAACAACGCCATCAAGGCGAAGGCGATAGAGGTGCTGATCAGGCGCGCAGGTTCGACAGATGTAAGCATCTGCAACTGATTGTTGATCTGCGCTGCGGCATCGGCGCCCGGCATCCATTTCCGCAACATGCGCATCGCGCCACATCCCTACACTCGTGTTGGCTTAGCAAAGATCACCGGCCGTTTGGGGTCAAGGCCAACTGTGCTCAGGGTGCGGGTAGCGGCGCGATGGTGATTTCCTGTTGCAGCACCCCCGCAGATGTGAAGACCAGCAGGCGATTGTCGGTGGTGACCACGCCGATCCAGCCTTTGCCCTGCGTGATCGCGGCGGCGGTGGCCCCGGCAGGCATTTGCAGGCTTGCGGGCAGCGCGCTCACCATGGCGTTTGCATTCGGCATACGGGTGACAAGCACGGCGACCACGGTTATGACACCGACGATCATGGTGATCATCAGCACGATCACCAAACCTTTCAGCAAGCGCAGCGAGGGCGGCAAGCCCGGCTCGATCGGAGTGTCAGACATGGCGAACCTTTTTGAAGACGAAGACGCTGTGGATGGCGACGAGATGGCGGGCGGTGCGGCGGGCAATCGTCTGGTTGTGGTGATCGGCGAAGACGCGGCCCCTCGTCTTGATAAGGCGCTTGCGGCGGCTGTGCCAGAGGATGCGGCACTTTCCCGCTCGCGCCTGATGAAGATGATCGAAGACGGCGATGTGCTGGCGGGCGGCATCGCTGTGACAAACCCGAAAACCAAGGTGAAACCGGGCGATACCTACACGCTGATCCTCGCCCCCGCCGTGGATGTGGCGACGCTGCCCGAGGACATCGCGCTGAACGTGATCTGGGAAGACGGCGATCTGATCGTGATCGACAAGCCTGCGGGCATGGTGGTGCATCCGGCCCCCGGCACGCCTTCGGGCACTTTGGTCAACGCCCTGCTGCATCATTGCGGCGACACGCTGTCGGGCATCGGTGGCGAGCGTCGCCCCGGCATCGTGCACCGCATCGACAAAGACACCACGGGCCTGCTGGTGGTCGCCAAATCCGACCGCGCGCATCACGGATTGGCCGCGCAGTTTGAGGCCCATACCGTCAACCGCCGCTATCTGGCGGTGGTGAACGGGGTGCCGTCGGCCTATGATCCTCGCCTGCGCGGCTTGCAGGGCATCAGCTTTGAAGCCGGCGGCATCCTGAAAATCGCCACCCACCTAGAGCGTCACAAGACCGACCGCCAGCGTCAGGCCGTGGTCTGGCACTCGGGTCGCCATGCGGTGACGCGGGCGCGGGTGATGCAGGATTTCCGCGGCGGTGCCGCGCTGATGGAATGTTGGCTAGAAACCGGGCGCACGCACCAGATCCGGGTTCACATGGCCTATGCCGGGCATGGGCTGATCGGGGACCAGACTTATGGCGGCAAGAAAAAAGTCTCGCCCAAGCTGTTCGGCCCCGACGTGGCCGAGATGGGCAACAGCTTTCCCCGGCAGGCCCTGCATGCGGCGACACTTGGGTTCACGCATCCGGTGACGGGCGAGACGCTGGAATTCACCTCGCCCTTGCCAGACGACCTGCAGGCCTTGCTTGCGGCGCTGGGCAGCGGACAGGCTTAGGGCTTTCACGCTGGCTTAAATATCCCCGCCGAAGGCTCTTGCTGGCAACCACAGAAGCCTCCGGCGGGGATATTTAGGCAGAGAGGATGACCAAAGCGGCTGTGATCTGACATTGCCGTGACCGCAATGTTACAAACCTTTTGCTGCGATGGAACCGGAACCATCTTTCGTTAACGAAGTTATGTTCAGGATGCTTGAAGTCGGCATTTGGCATACATAAATGCGCCTGTCCGGGGGCGAAACTGCACCGGATCAACGAGGGAGCGTCACACATGAGCACCTATGCAAATCTGCCAGCGCCAAGCCCGGAACAGGGACTGAACCGCTATATGCAGGAAATCCGCAAATTTCCGCTGCTGGAACCCGAAGAAGAATACATGCTGGCCAAGCGTTGGGTCGATCATCAAGACAGCACCGCCGCGCACAAGATGGTGACAAGCCATCTGCGGCTGGCCGCCAAGATCGCCATGGGCTACCGTGGCTATGGCCTGCCGCAGGCCGAGGTGATCTCTGAGGCCAATGTCGGTCTGATGCAGGCTGTGAAGCGGTTTGACCCGGAAAAAGGCTTCCGGCTGGCCACTTACGCGATGTGGTGGATCAGGGCGAGCATTCAGGAATACATCCTGCGCTCGTGGTCTTTGGTCAAGTTGGGCACCACCTCGGCACAGAAAAAGCTGTTCTTCAACCTGCGCAAGGCCAAAGCCAAGGTCGGCGCGTTGGAGGAAGGCGATCTGCGCCCCGAGAATGTCACCCGCATCGCCACCGATCTGAACGTGTCGGAAACCGAAGTCATCGACATGAACCGGCGCTTGTCGGGGGGCGACGCATCGCTGAATGCGACGGTCGGCTCGGACGGTGAGGGCAGCACGCAATGGCAGGATTGGCTGGAAGATGAAGACAGCGATCAGGCCGGTGACTACGAGGCGCGCGATGAGTTTGACACCCGGATGAACCTGCTGCATCAGGCGATGTCTGCGCTGAACGACCGCGAAAAAGATGTGCTGATGAAGCGCCGCCTGGCCGAGACGCCGATCACGCTGGAAGAATTGTCCGAAAGCTACGGTGTCAGCCGCGAGCGTATTCGCCAGATCGAAGTGCGCGCCTTTGAAAAGTTGCAGGAACGCATGCGCACGCTGGCGCTGGGCAAGGGCATGGTGGTGCCCGCCTGAGACGACAAGAACCTTTGGGCGTAAGCTGCGCCCAAAGGTTGCGCCGCCCCTGCGCAGGGTTTAGACAGTCGGATCAACCTGCCAAGGCATAAAAGGGCGCATTCGATGACCATGCTGGAAACCTTCCTGAAACCGATGCACCGCGAGGGCTATAAGTTTGTCGGCATTTTCGCCGTCATAACCCTTGTGCTGTTCTGGATATGGGACCCGCTGGGTTGGCTGGGCGTGGGTGCAACGGTTTGGTGTTATTACTTTTTCCGCGATCCGAAACGCTCGGTGCCGCAGGGGCGCGGCTTGATCGTCTCTCCCGCCGATGGCGTGGTCAGCCTGATCGAACGCGCGGTGCCGCCGCCGGAACTGGGCGCGGGCCATGATGCGCTGACGCGGGTTTCGGTGTTCATGTCGGTGTTCAACTGCCACGTAAATCGCGCGCCGATCGCGGGGCGCATTCTGAAAATGGCGTACCGGCCGGGAAAATTCTTCAACGCATCGCTCGACAAGGCGTCCGAGGATAACGAGCGCAACTCGCTGCTGCTGGAATTGCCCGATGGGCGCAAGCTGATCGTGGTGCAGATCGCGGGGCTGGTGGCGCGGCGCATCGTGCCGTTTGTCTCGGAAGGTCAGGCGTTGCGGACCGGAGAGCGGTTTGGCCTGATCCGGTTCGGCTCGCGCCTTGATGTGTATTTGCCCGATGGGGTGGAGCCTTTGGTGGCGCTGGGCCAGACGATGGTGGGCGGTGAGACCGTTTTGGCCGAGTTGGACCGCGACATGTTGCGCCGTTCGGCCGTGCGCGAATGACACTTCCGCTGGAACCTTCCGAAAAGGGCGCGCGGCGTCCGCGCAAGAAGCTGCATATCGTGCAGCTGATCCCCAATTTCATGACTGTGGCCGCGCTGTGTGCGGGGCTGACGGCGGTGCGCTTTGCCATTGAGGGGCGGTTTGGCCTTGCGGTGGCGCTGATCATCGTCGCAGCCGCCCTTGATGGTTTGGACGGACGGCTGGCGCGCTTTCTCAAAAGCGAATCCGATATGGGCGCCGAGTTGGACAGCCTGTGCGATCTGGTGAACTTTGGCGTCGCACCTGCGCTGATCACCTATCTGTGGGCGTTGCAGGGGATGCGGGCCGAGGGCTGGATTGCCTGCCTGATCTATGCGGTGGCCTGCTTGTTGCGGCTGGCACGCTTCAACATTGGCAACCGCCAACCTGATAACGATTCCAACAGCTTCCAAGGCGTGCCTTCGCCTGCGGGGGCTTTGCTGGTGATGTTGCCGATGTTTCTGTCCTTTGCGATTGACGGTGGTCAGCCGCACGCAAATGGCCTTGTCGCGCTGTGGATGGCGATTGTCGGCGCGCTGATGGTGGGCCGGTTTCGCACGCCGTCGTTCAAGCGTGCCACAATTTATGCCGAAAATGTCAGCTTTGTCTTGCTGGCCTTTGTTGGCCTTGTCGCCGCGCTGCTGACCTATCCGTGGACGACGCTGGCCTTGGTCGATTGTGCCTATCTGTGTGCGCTGGCCTATAGCTTTTTCAAAAAACCGCGCTCTACCAACGAACAGGCTGGCCCCGAGGCGTAAGTGATTGCGCTAACAGGTGCCTCGGTCTAACGTGGCGGCATCACATAAAGGGGATCGTCATGAAGCCAGTGCGTTGGGGTATTTTGGGGGCTGCGAATTTCGCAAAAGAGCAGATGGCCCCGGCCATTCATGCCGCCAAAGGTGCCGAACTGGCGGCTTTGGCGACATCAAGCGCGGAAAAAGCCGCGGGATTTCAGGCGTTTTGCCCCAGCCTGACGCTGCATTCCACCTATGAGGCGCTGCTGGCTGATCCGTCGATTGACGCGGTTTACATCCCGCTGCCGAACCATATGCATGTGGAATGGTCGCTCAAGGCGCTGGCGGCGGGCAAGCATGTGCTGACCGAAAAGCCGATCTCGATGCAGGCATCCGAGATTGATCAGATCATCGCCGCCCGCGATGCCAGCGGCCTGCTGGCGGCAGAAGCCTATATGATCGTGCACCATCCCCAGTGGCAACTGGCCAAGAAATGGCTCGAGGCGGGCGAGATCGGCCAGCTTCGCCATGTGGATGCGGCGTTTTCGTTCTGCCTTGAAGATTTGACCAACATCCGCAACCGCCCCGATGCGGGGGGTGGGTCTTTGCGCGACATCGGGGTTTACACCTTTGGCTCGGCACGGTTTGTCACGGGGTCAGAGCCGGTGGATATCTCGGCCCGGCTGATTTTGGAAAACGGTGTCGATACATTCGCGCAAGTGGCGGGCATCATGGACGGCCCGCATGGCCGCTTCACCTATAGCTCGATGACCTCAATGCGGCTTTACAACCGCCAGACGGTGGTTTTCCAGGGTGACAAGGGCATGATCCGGCTGGATGGCGGCCCGTTCAACGCCAACTACAACGACATCGCCGAAATCGAGTTGCATCAGAACGGCAACGAAGTGAAAACCGTGCGCTTTCCGACCTCGAACCACTATGTCTTGCAGGTAGAGGCGTTTGGCCGTGCGATCCGCGAAGGCGTGGCCTATCCTTGCCCGCTGGAATTTGTCAAAGGCACGCAGGCGATGATGGATACGGTTTACAAGGTTGGCGTGAACATCAGCCTGTAAGCGGCTGATATTTCAACACAACCTGCGGTGCCCCGGACTTGATCCGGGGCCTCCTGCATCACCAAGAGGCCCCGGATCAAGTCCGGGGCGGCTTTCGGTTTAAGCTTCCATCGCTTCCAATTCGTCAATGAAGCCCGCGATCATCGACAGGCCTTTGTCCCAGAATTTCGGGTCAGAGGCATCCAGACCAAACGGGGCCAGCAGGTCTTTGTGGTGTTTGGAGCCACCGGCCTTCAGCATGTCGAAGTATTTTTCCTGAAAATCGGGCAGGCCATCGGCATAGGCCGCATACAAGGCGTTCACCAGACCGTCGCCAAAAGCATAGGCATAGACGTAGAACGGCGAGTGCACAAAATGCGGGATATAGGCCCAGAACGTCTCATACCCGTCGGCAAATTCGAAAGCATCGCCAAGGCTTTGCGCCTGAACGCTCATCCACAGGGCGTTGATGTCATCGGGGGTGAGTTCGCCCTCGGCGCGCGCCGCGTGCAGTTTGCACTCAAAGTCATAGAAGGCGATCTGGCGCACCACGGTGTTGATCATGTCTTCCACCTTGCCTGCCAGCAGGGTCTTGCGCTCGGCAGGCGTCTTGGCGGCGTCGAGCAGTTTGCGGAAGGTCAGCATCTCGCCAAAAACCGATGCCGTCTCGGCCAAGGTCAGCGGGGTAGAGGACAAAAGCTCGCCTTGCCCTGCCGCCAGCACCTGATGCACGCCGTGGCCCAATTCATGCGCAAGGGTCATCACATCGCGCGGTTTGCCAAGGTAGTTCAGCATGACATATGGGTGCACCGTGGTGACGGTGGGATGCGCAAAGGCCCCCGGTGCCTTGCCGGGTTTCACGCCCGCGTCGATCCAGCCATCGGTGAAGAACGGCTTTGCGATCTCGGCCATGCGCGGATCGAAGGCGGCGTAGGCGCTGAGAACCGTCTCGGTGGCCTCGGCCCAGTTCACCAGACGCGGGGTCTCGGTGGGCAGGGGGGCGTTGCGATCCCAGGTTTGCAGATGGTCAAGACCCATCCATTTCGCCTTCAGCTTGTAATAGCGGTGGCTGAGTTTGGGGTAGGCTGCCACCACGGCATTGCGCAAAGCCTCGACCACCTCGGGTTCGACATGGTTGGCCAAGTGGCGCGAATACTGCGGGCTGGGCATCTTGCGCCAGCGGTCTTCGATCTCTTTTTCCTTCGCCAGCGTGTTATGAACCCGCGCGAACAGTTTGATATGTTTGTCAAATACGGCGGCAAGGGCACGGCTGGCAGCCTCGCGCTTGGTGCGGTCCGGGTCGGTCAGCAGGTTCAGCGTGGCTTCAAGGTTCAATGCGTCTTCTTCCCCCGCCACGGTGAACATCAGCCCCGCCATGGTTTCGTCGAACAGCTTGTTCCACGCCGAGGCACCGACCACGCTGGCGTCGTGCAGGTATTTCTCCATCTCATCGGACAACTGGTGCGGGCGCATCGCGCGCATACGCTCAAACACCGGGGTATAGCGGGCCAGCGCCGTGTTCGAGGCCGTCATGCCCGCCAGCGTGGCATCTTCCAGCCGGTTGAATTCAAGGCTGAAAAACACCAGGGGCGTGGTGAAGTTGGTGATGCTATCCTGCACATCGGCCATGAATTTGGCGCGATCCGAGTCCATCGTGTTCTGGTAATAGCGCAGGCCCGCGTAAGACCCGATGCGCCCTGCGGTTACGTCAATCGCCTCATAGGCCTGCACACAGGCCAGCATCTGATCGGCGGTCAGGGTCGCCAGTTTGCCCTCATACGCAGCGGCGAAATCGGCGCAGGCCTTCTCCAGCCACGCCATATCGCGCAGCAATTCCGCCGCGTCTGGGGCGGGGTAAAGATCGCTCAAATCCCAGTCTGGCAGATCGCCAAATGTGTTCGAGCCGATGCGGGCGTCAAAAACCGGGGTTTTGTGGCCGGGGCGAAGCAGGGGATGCGACATGGGAACCTCTTTTGTTGTTGGATGTATCTAGGCGGCAAAGCCGGGGTTCTGCAAGGCAGCGCGCGGAAAGGTGTTCAAAGCGGTTTGCCTAAAATTTGGGCGGCATTTTGCGGTGTTTTCGGGCGGATGCGTGAAATTCGAAGCGCTTTCAAGCTTCTGCCCTTTACGGCGCAGAGTCGGCAGACTTAACTGAGGTCAATCAGCGCAAAAAGGCGGCACGACATGACCCCTTGTTTCAACGAAATGTTTCAGGATAACGCGGTGCGGCCGCCTTATGCCGGGTTGCAGGGGTGGAGTGCGGATATGCCCGCCGATATCCGGCTGGCCAAACAGGCCGAGGCCGAGGCCTTGTTCCGCCGCATCGGCATCACCTTCGCGGTGTATGGCGAGGGCGGCGACCCGGACCGTCTGATCCCGTTTGACATGTTTCCGCGGGTGTTCACCGCGAACGAATGGGCCAAGCTGGAACGTGGCATCAAGCAGCGCGCGCGGGCGCTGAATGCGTTTCTGGTCGATGTCTATGGCCGCGGCGAAATCGTGCGGGCGGGCCGCATTCCGGGCAAGCTGGTGTATCAGAACGACGCCTATGAGAAATCGGTCTGTGGCTTTATCCCGCCAAAAGGCGTGTATTCTCATATCGTTGGCATCGACATCGTGCGCACCGGGCCGGGTGAGTTTTATGTGCTGGAGGACAACTGCCGCACACCGTCGGGCGTCAGCTATATGCTGGAAAGCCGCGAGATGATGATGCGGATGTTCCCCGATCTGTTCCGCGAAAACCGTATCGAGCCGATCGACAGCTATCCTGACAAGCTGCGCCGCACCTTGGCGAGCGTCGCCCCCGCCAAATGTGACCGCGATCCGACCGTGGTGATCCTGACGCCGGGGCATTTCAACTCGGCCTATTACGAGCACAGCTTTCTGGCCGATCTGATGGGGGTGGAGCTGGTCGAGGGGCAGGATTTGTTCGTCGATGGCGCCTTTGTCTATATGCGCACAACCGAGGGCCCCAAGCGGGTGGATGTGATTTACCGCCGCCTTGACGATGCCTTCATTGACCCTTTGTGCTTCCGGCCTGATTCCATGCTGGGCGTGCCGGGGCTGATGGATGTCTATCGCTCGGGCGGGGTGTCGATCTGCTCGGCACCGGGGGCAGGGGTCGCCGATGACAAGGCGGTTTACACCTATGTGCCCGAGATGATCCGGTTTTATCTGGGCGAAGAACCGATCCTGAAAAACGTGCCAACGTGGAAATGCGGCGATGCGTCGGATCTGAAATATGTCGCCGAAAATCTGGGCGATCTGGTGGTCAAGGAAGTCCACGGCTCGGGCGGCTATGGCATGCTGGTGGGGCCGAAATCGACCAAACAGCAGATTGAGGAGTTTCGCGCGCTGATCATGGCAGACCCCGGCAACTACATCGCCCAGCCGACGCTGGCACTTTCCACCACGCCGACCTTTGTCGAGGAAGGCATCGCCCCCCGTCACGTCGATTTGCGCCCCTATTGTCTGGTGGGCGAGCGGATTGAGTTGGTGCCCGGCGGGCTGACGCGGGTGGCTTTGCGCGAGGGCAGTCTGGTGGTGAACTCGTCGCAGGGCGGCGGGGTCAAGGATACTTGGGTTTTGGCGGAGTAGATCATGCTTTCAAGAACCGCCGACAACCTCTACTGGATCGCCCGCAATATGGAGCGCGCCGAAACCGCCGCACGGCTGTTGGAAGTGGGCGCGCGGATTTCCCTGCTGCCATCCGCGCAAGGCTATCGCAACGACTGGGACAGCCTGCTGCGCGCCAGCGGCAATGCCAATGGCTACGTCGCCAAATATGGCGCACCCGCGCAGGCGCAGATTGAATCCTATCTGTTTTTCGACCGCGACAACCCGAACTCGGTGGCGTCGTGCATCACCAACGCGCGCGAGAATGCGCGGATCATCCGCACCGCTTTGACCACGCAAGTGTGGGATGCGCTGAACACCGCCTTTCAGGAATTGCGGCAGTTGTCGGCGCAGACCACACCGCATGAATTGTCGCGCCTGACCGATTGGGTGATGCGCCACACCGCCATGGTGCGCGGCGCGATTGATGCCACGCAGTTGCGCAACGACGGCTATAACGTGTTGAATATCGGCTATTATCTGGAGCGTGGTGACAGCACCGCGCGCCTGATGGATGTGAAATACTACGTGCTGTTGCCGCGTGCCGATTACGTTGGCAGCGGTTTGGACAATGACCAATGGGCGATGCTGTTGCGTGCGATGTCGGCCAACCGGGCGTTTCATTGGGCTTACGGCGGCGAGATCACCTCGGCCAAGATCGCACATTTCCTGATCCTGAACCCGCAATGCCCGCGCAGCCTGATCACCTGTGTGGCGGGGATGAACAACCATCTGACCCGTCTTGCCAAGCTTTATGGCCGCGAAACCGAGGCCCAGAGCGTGGCCGCACGCCTGCTGCACGATCTGGAAAACCAGACCACCGATCAGATTTTTGACGAGGGTCTGCACGAATTCCTCACCCGCTTCATCGGCGAGGCGGCGGGTTTGGGCGCGATCATCCACAACTCTTACCTGTCGGGGGACATGCAATAATGCTGCTCAGCGTCGATCATGTCACCCATTACCGCTATGACCGCCCGGTGCGCGGCGTGGTGCAAAGTCATCGGCTTATGCCGTCACGGTTTGACGGGCAAAAGGTGCTGGATTGGTCAGTAACGATGACCGGCGGCACCATGGGCAGCGCATTTCGCGATGGTGCGGGCGATTGGGTGCAAGGCTGGACGGTCGCAGGCCCGGTCGATGAGATCGAAGTGCGGGTCAAGGGGTTGGTGCAAACCACGGATCTGGCAGGCATTTTGCGCGGTCACCGTGAAGTCGTGCCGCCAGAGGCCTATCTGCGCGACACCGACGCCACCGCGCCCGATGCGGCGCTGACCGAACTGGGCCAACTGATCGCGGCGGCAGACTCGCCGCTGTCGGGCTGCCATGCGCTTTCCGAGGCGATTTCGGCGGCGATTGCATACACCCCCGGCACGACCCGGGTGCAGACCACGGCGGCGCAGGCTTTGGCGCAGGGGCAGGGCGTGTGTCAGGATCACGCGCAGGCCTTGATTGCTGCGGCGCGCGTCGGCGGCATACCGGCGCGCTATGTCTCGGGCTATCTGCAATCGGGGCAAGACGGGATGGATCACGAAGCAGCCCACGCCTGGGCCGAGTTGTTCGTGGCCGGTATCGGCTGGATCGGATTCGATCCGGCAAACGAATGTTGCCCGGATGCGCGCTATATCCGGCTAGGCTCGGGTCTGGATGCACAAGATGCAGCGCCGATCCGGGGGATTTCGCGTGGCTCGGGTGCCGAAATCCTGTCGGTGACGGTTGCGGTTCAGACGCAGGAGCAATAGGGTTCCCGCGGAAATGCGGAGAATACCATGACCTATTGCGTCGGACTTTTGTTGAATGCGGGCATGGTGTTGCTGTCGGACACGCGCACCAACGCGGGCCTCGACAACATCGCGACCTACCGCAAGATGTTCCATTTTGAAGACCCGGGCGAGCGGGTGATCTCGATCACCACAGCAGGCTCGCTTTCGGTGACGCAGACCACGCTGGCACGGCTGCGCGAAGCGATTGACGACCCGGACGCGTCCGAGACGACCTCGATTATGAAGGCGCCGACGATGCTGAAGGTCGCCTCGATCATCGGCGACATGCTTTCCAAGGTGCGCCAAGAGATCGACGAGAAAATGGCCACGATGAATCAGGGCGCGTCGGCCAGCATGCTGGTGGCAGCACAGCGGCGTGGCGGCGCGATGCGGTTGTTTCTGATCTACCCCGAGGGCAATTTCATCGAAGCCACCGAAGACACGCCGTTCCTGCAAATCGGCGAGCACAAATACGGCAAGCCGATTCTAGACCGTGTGGTGAAGCCCGCAACGTCTTTGGCCGATGCCGAAAAGGCCGTGCTGTTGTCGATGGATTCGACGCTGCGTTCCAATCTTTCGGTGGGCATGCCGCTGGATCTGTGCGTGATCGAGCGCGACGCCTGCCGGGTCAGCCGCAAGCGCCGCATCGAAGCTGGCGACGAAAGTTTTCGCGCCATGTCCGAGGCTTGGTCCAAGGCTTTGCGTGACGGGTTTACGCAGATCACGCTTTAGGGCAAGGCGATTTCCGCGCGGAAATCGTGCACGGAATTCGCGCGAATTCCGCCTGGCTGATCAGCGGTGGTTTGAAAATAGCGCCGTGGTGCTTTCGAAAAACCGGCTGCGCGCGGCCAGACGTTCCATCAGCACTTCATGTTCCGCGCCCGGGTAAAGATCAAGGCTGCCATTTTTCCAACCCGCCATGCGGGCGTGAATGGGGGCGGTATCGACAATCTTTTCCTGCGTGCCCAAAGCCGTCAGCGCCGGGATGCCGGGGGCGGGCAGCAGCGTCAGCGCGTGACATTCGCCAAGCGCTGCCTTCAGCCAGCCCAAAGTCGGGCCGCCCAGACCCAACTCGGGATGCGCCAAGGCTTGCTGGCGCATGTAGTCCCACATCTCGGGGTCCGATGTCAGGGTATTGCCGGTGAACGGCGCGGTCACCACGTATGATTTGGCACCCGTGCCCGGCGCATAGCGCCCGTCAAACTTGAACCAGCGCGAGGCCGTGCTCAGCGCCACCGCCATCGGCCGCATCCAGGCCGCGATCAAAATCCCCCACATCGGTGCCGAGAACGCCGCAGCCTTCACAGGGGCGCCGCGCATCAGCGCCCGCAGGCCAATGCAGCCGCCCATCGAATGTGCCATCATATAGTAAGGCTCCGGCAACCCTTGCGCGCGCGCAAAGCCGACCATCTCATCGAAATCCATCTGATATTCAGCGAAATCAGTGACATGCCCGCTCATCGGGTCGTCTAACGCGCGGTCGGCGAGCCCCTGACCGCGCCAGTCGATCACCAGCGTGGCAAAGCCTCGGCTGCGCAGATCGGCTGCGGCGCGGCCATATTTCTCGACATATTCCGTCCGCCCCGGCAGCAAAAGCACGGTGCCTTGCGCGCCGGGATGGCTCCACAGGCCCACGCGCAGCCGCACGCCGTCAGCCGCCGTCAGCCAAAACCCGCGCCCGCCTTCCGGGCCCTCGGCGATGTCGTAAAGCGGCGCGTCGCTCACGACATTGCCGCGCCAAGCTGCATGGCAAGGCCCATGCTGCCCTCGACCTTCAGCTTGCCGGTCATAAAGGCGGTGGTCGGGTTCATCTCGCCCTCCAGCATCGCCTGAAACACCTCGGGTTCCGCGATCAGCGTCACATCCGAGTCGTCATCGCCCGCGCGCACGCCGTTTGGATCAACCATGATGCTGCCTTCGCCCTGCAGCACAAACTTTGCCACCCCGTCAAAACCGTCCGGCAGCTTCTTCGCCAGTGCGGCAACGGCGGTTGAGATCACATCGCTCATCACATTCTCCTGTCTGAACCGGCAGGGCTGGAATTTTCCGCCCGTTGCGTTACCTATACCCTTATGAAAGCGCATCCTTCGTTACACAATCGTATCGTTGCGGCATTTATGCTGGTTTTGTGGTCATGCCTGCCGGTGGCCGCCCAAACCGACAAGCTCGACGATCTTTTCGCCCGTCTGCAAAAGGCGGATGAGGCCGAGGCCGCGCAGATCGAATCCGATATCTGGATGGAATGGTCGAAATCCGGCTCGCCTGCGATGGATCTGCTGTTGCAGCGCGGCAAGGATGCGATGGCGAACGGTCAGCCCGATATCGCGGTGCAGCATTTAACCGCCTTGGTCGATCACGCGCCCGATTTTGCGGAGGGCTGGAATGCGCGGGCAACGGCCTATTATCAGCTTGGGCAGTTTGGCCCGGCGATTGCCGATATCGGCCGCGTGCTGACGCTGAACCCACGGCATTTCGGGGCATTATCGGGCTTGGGCTCGATCTTTGAAGAACTGGGCAAGCCCGCGCAGGCGTTGGAGGTTTACAAGGCCACGCTGAAGATCGACCCCCACGCGCCGGGGGTGGTTGAGGCTGTTGGCCGGATTGAAACAGAGCTTCAGGGCAAAGACCTATAGGGCAGGGCCACAGATATGACGGCTGCCGGACAGGTGACGGCGGTGCTTGGGCCGACCAACACCGGGAAAACTCATTACGCGATTGAACGGATGCTGGGGCATCGCACCGGGGTGATCGGCCTGCCGTTGCGCCTGCTTGCGCGCGAGGTTTACGACCGTATCGTGGCCTCTCGCGGGCCATCGGTGGTGGCGCTGGTCACGGGCGAGGAGCGCATCGTGCCCGACCGCGCGCAATATTGGGTCTGCACGGTTGAGGCGATGCCGCTGGACCTTGGCGCGGATTTCGTCGCGGTGGATGAGATTCAGCTTTGTGCCGACCCCGAGCGCGGCCATGTCTTCACCGACCGACTTTTGCGCGCGCGTGGCCTGCATGAAACCCTGTTCATGGGGGCCGAGACCATGCGGCCCGCCATCGCGGGACTGGTGAAAAACGTGCAGTTCGTCAAGCGCGAGCGGTTTTCCGAATTAACCTACACAGGTTCGAAAAAGATAAGCCGGATGCCTGAAAGATCGGCAATTGTCGGGTTTTCTGTTGAAAATGTCTATGCGATTGCCGAGTTGATCCGCCGCACCAAGGGCGGTTGCGCTGTGGTCATGGGCGCTTTAAGCCCCCGCACCCGCAACGCGCAGGTCGCCCTCTATCAAAACGGCGATGTCGATTATCTGGTGGCGACCGACGCCATCGGCATGGGGCTTAATCTGGATATCAAGCATATCGCCTTTGCCGCCACCTCGAAGTTTGACGGGAGGCGCATGCGCGCGCTGTATCCGCAGGAACTGGCGCAGATCGCAGGCCGCGCCGGGCGCTATCAGGAAAACGGCACTTTCGGGGTGACGGGCGAGGTCCGCCCGCTCGAGGATGAAACCGTCGAGGCGATACAGGAACACCGCTTTGACCCCGTGCGCAAACTGGAATGGCGCAATCACGCGCTGGAATTTGGCTCGGTAGATCGCCTGATCCGCAGCCTTGAAGCCCCCACCCAGAACAAATGGCTCGCCCGTGCCCGCGATGCGGATGATGTGCTGGCGCTGAAATACCTGTCCGAATTGCCCGAGGTGAAAGAAAAGCTGAACACCCCGCAGCGCATCAAACTGCTGTGGGAGGTCTGCCGCATCCCCGATTTCCGCAACGCGGCGGGCAATGAACATGTCACGCTTCTGGCCCGCATCTTCGATTTCCTGACGGGCAGGGGCCTTGCGCAAACCCGTATCCCGTCCGATTGGCTGGAAAAGGCCATCGCGCGGATAGATAAAGCCGGCGGCGACATTGATACCATCTCGAAACGGCTGGCCTATATCCGCACCTGGACCTATGTTGCGCAACGCAAGGGCTGGGTGGACAACGAAAGCCATTGGCGCGCCGAGACGCGTGCAGTAGAAGACCGACTGTCAGATGCGCTGCATGCAGCCCTGACTCAACGATTTGTTGACCGGCGCACGTCCGTGCTGTTGCGGCGGTTGAAGCAGAAGGAGACCCTCGTGGCCGAGGTGAATGACAAAGGCGAAGTGACGGTAGCAGGCGAATTCGTCGGCCGTCTTGAGGGGTTCCGTTTCCGTCAGGATGCGACCACTTCCAACGAAGAGGCAGCAACCCTGCGGCAAGCAGCCTTCGCGGCGCTCAAGCCGGAATTCCATCTGCGGGCGGATCGTTTCTACAACGCCCCCGACACCGAGTTGGATTTCACCGAGCAGGGCGGCCTGATGTGGGGCACCCAAGCCATGGGCAAACTGGTCAAAGGCGCTGAACCCGCCCGCCCCGGTGTCGAGGCTTTCGTCGATGACGAAGCAGGCCCCGATGTCGCCGACAAAGTGCGCCGCCGTTTGCAGCATTTCATTGATCGCAAAGTGGCCGCAAACTTTGAACCACTGCTGGCAATGGGCCGCGATGAAACCCTCACCGGTCTTGCCCGCGGTTTCGCGTTCCGCTTGGCCGAAGGTCTAGGCGTGATCCCGCGCGAGAATATCGCCAATGAAGTCAAAGAGCTGGATCAGGAAGCCCGTGGCGCGTTGCGCAAACATGGCGTGCGCTTTGGTCAGTTCACCGTCTTCCTGCCCGCTTTGCTGAAACCCGCGCCGACGCGGTTGCGCTTGGTGCTGTGGTCGCTGTGGAACGGTCTGGATGAATTCCCCGAAAGCCCGCCTCCGGGCCTCGTGACCATTCCGAACATCCCCGCCGTGCCGAAAATGCACTACACTCTGGCGGGCTACCACCCGGCAGGCGCGCGCGCGATCCGCATTGATATGCTGGAACGGCTGGCCGACATCCTGCGCACCAAAGACAGCCGCGCAGGTTTTGAAGCCACGCCCGACATGCTGTCGATCACCGGCATGACGCTAGAGCAGTTCAGCGACCTGATGGGCGGTTTGGGCTATAAGGGCGAGAAGGCCGAGCGTCCAAAGGTCAAAGCCGCCCCGGTTCCGGTCGCCGTTGATCCCGATGCGCCAATCCAGCCGATCCCCGAAGGCGAATCGGCCTTCGTGCAGCCCGATCCTGAGGCGGCGCCCGAGATGGAGTCGTTCTACACCTTCACATGGGCACCCAAACCGCGCCCGCGCCCCGAACGCCCCGCGCGGCCAGAACGTGCGCCCCGCGCTGATGCTCCGGCAGCATCAGAACGTGGCCCACGCCCGGATCGTGGCCCCCGGCCAGATCGCGGCCCGAAGAAGGAAGGCGATGCGCCAGCCGCAGATCGTGGTCCACGCCCGGATCGTGGTCCGCGCCCCGAAGGCGATAAACCGCGCCGCGAAGGCAAGGGTGAAGGCTATAAGGGCAGCAAACCGCATGGCGGCAAGCCCAATGATCGTGACAACAAGCCGAAAACCTACGAACAACGCCCGCCGCGCGCCGAAAAGCCGATTGATCCCGACAACCCCTTCGCGGCCCTGATGGCGCTGAAAAGCAAGCTCTGACGGGCGGTTAGGTTTGGCTGGTCCCGGTGCCAAACCCGCAAAAGATGTCCAGCCGAAATTGCGGCTGGACAAATGGCTGTTCGCGGCGCGTTTCTTCAAAAACCGCGAGCTTGCCTGCGAAGTCATCGAAAACGGCCATCTGCGCCTAAACGGTCAGCGCTGCAAAAAGCCCGGCCATGCGGTGATGGCAGGCGATACGCTGACCTTCCCGCAGGGTCGCGCGATCCGGGTGATCCGCGTGCTGGCCCTGTCAGATCGCCGTGGCCCGGCGGAAGAAGCGCAGCAGCTTTATCACGATCTTGCGCCAACCGCCGACGCACCGCTTGAATGATCCGTCTGGCTTTAGTAGTCAGACGACGCTGAGATAGGAGCCCGCCCATGACCTACGTTGTGATCGACAACTGCATTGCGTGCAAATACACCGATTGCGTCGAAGTGTGCCCGGTGGATTGCTTCTACGAGGGCGAGAATATGCTCGTCATCCACCCCGACGAATGCATTGATTGTGGCGTCTGCGAACCCGAATGCCCCGCCGATGCGATCCGCCCGGATACTGAGCCGGACATGGATGCCTGGGTCACCTTCAACCGCAAATATTCCGAAATGTGGCCGGTGATCGTGACCAAGAAAGACCCGCTGCCGGGTTATGAAGAACGCGATGGCGAAACCGGCAAGCGCGAGAAGTATTTCTCGGAAGCGCCGGGGCAGGGCAACTAGGCCGCTGCACTGTGCCTGATTCGGCATAGCTGCGTTGCCGATTCGGTGATGATGGCAAAAACACAGCGATTCCAATCGCTAATGCCAAGGAGTTGACCCTTCTCGGTGATTGGAATCAGTGCATTTTTGTGTTATACAATGGTTACAAATAAACACGGATGCCTGCACAAACCTCAAAGCTGCTCGCTTGGGGTGAAAATCTAGTCAAAAAACAAAGCCGTTTGCTCGGGGTGAATTCCCGGAACGGTGATCTTTTTTGCGGAACAGGTTCCTGCCGAGGAAGCGACTGAATGACCAAATCGAAGAAGCCTGATTTTCGTCCGAATGAGTTCGTTGTGTATCCTGCCCATGGCGTCGGTCGTATTGTCTCGATCGAGGAACAGGAAGTTGCCGGCTTTGTGCTGGAACTGTTCGTGATCTCGTTTGAAAAAGACAAGATGACCCTGCGGGTGCCCACCCATAAGGCCACCGATGTCGGCATGCGCTCGCTGTCGTCGCCCGATCTGGTGACCAAGGCTTTGGACACGCTGAAGGGCAAGGCCCGCGTCAAGCGCGCGATGTGGTCGCGCCGCGCGCAGGAATATGAACAAAAGATCAACTCGGGCGATCTGATGGCGATTGCCGAAGTGGTGCGCGACCTGCACCGCAGCGACGATCAGCGCGAGCAGTCGTATTCCGAGCGTCAACTGTATGAAGCCGCATTAGAGCGTCTGACCCGCGAAGTTGCCGCCGTTTCTGGCGTCGATGAAGCAGGCGCGCAGAAGAAAGTCGGCGATGTGCTGGTCGGTCGCGCCGCGTGATTGCGCCCCGCTGATTTGAAAACCTGATGCAAAAACGGCGGCCCGCGGGTCGCCGTTTTCGTTTGACCTGAACGGCGCTGCACACTCGATTGTGTGGTTAAAATTTCGTAAACCGCAAAATATGTAACTCTGTCCCCGCGGGGACAAAAAACGCCCCGATTTACCGATCTGCCGGACGCTCGGCGTTGTCCTCCATATCGGGGAACAACATCGCTTGCAGCACCTCGGGCGGCTCTTCGGCGGCCATTGGTTTCACCTCGTGCAACTCCTCCATCAGCGCGATTTCCAGATCGCGGTCCAACTGCTTGGCGCGCGCGATATAGGCCTCGTTCAGATGGGTGGGTTGGCCCGGCACCCAGACTTCGGCCAGATCGCGCATCGCCCCCCGGTCCACCCGGAAATAGGCCTGAGAAACCTTGGCGGCCTCGTATTCCGAGAAGCCCATATTCTCCAGCACATAGCGCCCCGCCCGGATCGAGCTGTCAAAGGTCTCGCGCACGATGTCATTGGCACCTGCCTGATACAGTTCATACACATGCACCCGGTCGCGCGCGCGGGCTACGATATGGATGTCAGACCGGCGCGAGCGGGCATAGCGCACGATGCGCGTCGCGGTGTCGCCGTCGTCCACCGCAATCACGATCACCTGCGCATCGGCCAGACCCGCCGCCTCCAGCAGTTCGGGGCGCGCAGGGTCGCCGAAAAACCCCTTGATGCCGAATTTGCGCATCGTCTCAATCGTGGTCATGTCGTTGTCCAACACCACCGTCGGGATGCCAGAGGTGCGGATCAACCGGTTCACCACCTGCCCAAACCGCCCGATCCCCGCGATGATCACCCGGCCTTTTTCGTCAATCTCATCGGGGGCCTGATCCGGCGTGCGATGGGCAAAGCGGGCGCTCAGCCAATCATAGCCGATGAACAGCAAGGGCGTCAGCAGCATCGACAGGCTGATCACCAGCAGCCCCATTTGCCCCGCAGCCAAGGGCAACGCACTTTCCGAGCGCGCAAAGCTGACGATCAGAAAGCCAAATTCGCCGCCCTGCGCCAAACTGAGCGAGAACAGCCAGCGGTCTTGCCGCTTCAGTTTGAACACGAAGGAAATCGCCACCAGAATCAGCGCCTTCAGCAGCATCAGGCCCAGCGTCAGCCCCAGCACCGTCAACGGCTCGCGTGCCAGCATCTTGAAGTTGATCCCCACCCCCACCGTCATGAAAAACAGCCCCAGCAGCAGGCCTTTGAACGGCTTCAGATCGGCCTCAAGCTGGTGGCGGAATTCCGAGTTGGCCAGCACCACCCCCGCCACAAAGGTGCCCAAGGCGGGCGACAGGCCCACCAGCATCATCAGAAACGCGATGCCCATCACCATCAGCAGGCTGATAAACGTGCTCATCTCGGGCAGTTTGGCGGCATGGACAAAGCGGAAGATCGGGCGGCTAAGGTAATGGCCGGCCAGCACAATGCCCGCCACAATCGCCAAGGTCAGCAGCCCCGCACCCCATCCCGGAAGCGACTGCACCGTGCTGATCAGCGCCGATGTGGCCTCATGTTCAACGGCATCCTGCGGGTTGCTGACCCCAAAGGCGCTGGCCGAGGGGCTGAAAAGATCGGGAAGCGCCAACAGCGGGATAACCGCCAGCATCGGGATCACCGCAATGTCTTGCGTCAGCAACACCGAAAACGCCGAGCGCCCGCCTTGCGTCCGCATCAGGTTCTTTTCCGACAAGGTCTGCAACACGATCGCGGTTGACGACAATGAGGCCATCATCCCCAAAATCAGCGCCACGGCAGGCGGCAAACCGAACCAGATCAGGATGGTCGAGACACTTGCCGTGGTCAGCACCACCTGCGCGCCGCCCATGCCAAGCAGCTTGTGCCGCATCTCCCACAACGATCGCGGCTCCAACTCCAGCCCGATCAGAAACAGCATCAGCACCACGCCAAACTCGGCAAAATGCTGCAAATCGGCCGTCTCGGTGCCCGCGATGCCCAGAATGGGCCCCAGCAAAATCCCCGCGGCCAGATAGCCCAGCACCGACCCCAGACCCAACCGCACCGCCAAAGGCACCACGCAAACCGCGGTGCCAAGGTAGATCGAGGCTTGCAAAAGGAAACTTTCCATCACGCACTTTCAGCTGGGCAACAACAGGGGCAGAACTAATCGGGCGGCAAGGCTTTCAGGTGGGCAGGGGCGCGTCGGCCTTGAACTGATCCATCACGATCTGGCTTTGCACCCGCGCCACCGCCGGATGCGGCAGCAAAAGCTGGTGGATCACCCGGTTCAGATCGGGCAAATCGGCGCACCACACCCGCAGCAGATAATCGGCCTCGCCGGTCAGGGTCCAGGCTGACACGATCTCGGGGCAGGTCGCCAGCAACGTGCCAAAACTGCGCGCGGCATCGGGCGCGTGGGTGGCCATCTGCACCTGCACGAAAGCCTGCACCGTCAGCCCAACCTTTGCAGGCGACAGACGGGCGGCATAGCCCACCACAAAGCCCTCGGCCTCTAGCCGTTGGCGGCGGCGGGCGGCTTGGCTGGGCGACAGGTTCAACCGCTCGCCCAACTCTTGTGCCGTCAGCATCGCATTGGCCTGTATCTCGGCCAGCAGACGTGAGTCGGTAGCGTCCAGCATGCGGGTTTCTCGCGTCAAAATTCGGTATGCTGCGTGTATCGCGCGCAGATCATCGCAATACAATGCAACTACGCGCAATACCCGTGTCACTACTGCGTTATTATGACGAAACGCAGTCAAAAGAGGCACGCCATGGGACCGTTTCCGCATTCCGCCGCCAAAGCCAGCATCAGCGCCGCCAATCCGGCGGGCACCGATGGCATGGCCTTTGTCGAATTCGCGCACCCCAACCCGCAAGAACTGCGCGATCTGTTTGCCCGCATGGGCTACAGCCTGACCGCTCGCCACAACACCAAAGCGATCGAGTTGTGGCAGCAGGGCGATATCACCTACATTCTGAACGACGAACCCGGCAGCCATGGCCGCAATTTCGTCGATCAGCACGGCCCCTGTGCGCCGTCGATGGGCTGGCGCGTGGTCGATGCGCAGTACGCCTTTGCCCATGCCGTCGCCCATGGGGCTACGCCGTTTGAGGGCGCGAAAGCGCTGGAGGTTCCGGCGATTGTCGGCATTGGCGGCTCGTTGATCTACTTCGTCGATCAATATGGCGCGGCCAACCCCTACAAGGATTTCACCTTCACCGATCACCAGCCGAAAGGCGTCGGATTTTACTACCTCGACCATCTCACCCACAACGTCCACAAGGGCAATATGGACAAATGGTTTGATTTCTATGGCCGCATCTTCGGCTTCAAGCAGATCCGGTTTTTTGATATCGAGGGCAAACACTCGGGTCTGTTCAGCCGTGCGCTGACCTCGGCCTGTGGGCGCATCCGCATCCCCATCAACGAAGATCGTGGCGAGACCGGGCAGATCGTCGAATACCTCAAACGCTATAACGGCGAGGGGATTCAGCACATCGCGGTCGGCGCGCAGGATATCTACGCCGCCACCGATGAGATCGCCGCGCGCGGGCTGAAGTTCATGCCGAAACCGCCGCTGGCCTATTACGAGCTGTCAAAAACCCGCGTGGTCGGGCATCAGGAACCGCTGGATTTGATGGCCAAGCACGGCATCCTGATCGACGGTGAGGGCGTGGTGGATGGCGGCGAGACGCGGATTTTGCTGCAAATCTTCTCAAAAACCGTGATTGGCCCGATCTTTTTCGAGTTCATCCAGCGCAAAGGCGATGACGGCTTTGGCGAGGGCAACTTCCGCGCGCTGTTCGAAAGCATCGAGCAAGATCAGATTGATCGCGGCGTGCTGACGGCGGGCTGATCAGCCCTTGGGCATCGCCAGCGCGACCAGACGGCCGCCTTTCTGGTAGCGCACTTCCGTGGCGGTGATGGCTGCGACGCGGCCCCCACCGTCAATGGTATCGCCCACCCGCACCTTCTTGTAGCGCCCACCAGCCGTGCGCACCAAAGCGTAACGTTTGGATTGCGTGCCATAAACGCCGATCAGGTTCAACTTGGACAGGTTGATCGCGTTCTTGAACGTTGCCTGTTTGGCCACCGTCGCCTTGGTGGGGATTTTGGGCGCCGCCGAGGCCACTTCGGGTTCGCCATCGGCTTCGGGGCTGGCTTCCTTGTCGGGGATTGCCGCCAGTTTGGGCTGCGGCGCGGCCACGGGTTCTGGGTCGGGCTGCGGTTCGCGCGCGACGGCTGCGACTGCGGCTTCAACCGCGCGGCTTAGGTCACGCGGACGCGCGGCGGGCTTGCGGCTGATCGCGACGGCCAATTTCGATCCATTGCCAACCGCCGCCTGTTGGTTCGCCAGTTCAGCCTGTGCTGTCAATGACGCCGCAGCCGATGCCTGCTGCGCCTGACGTCCTGCAACAAGGATGCTTGCCGGGCGCGCGGCAGGACGCAAGCCTGCAAGGCGGCTATCGGTTTCAGGCGTCAGCGCGCCTTGATCCGCATCGACGGGCGGCTTCAGATCGGCGGGGCGGGTTTTGGGCTTTTTGCCAGCCAAAGCCGGGTCTGCGTAAACGCTGGGGCCAGCATCGGCGCTTGCCACCGCTTCGGCCACCGCCGCTGCAATCTCGGGACGCGCTGCTGCTGCGGCCGCAATGACGGCTGCGGTCCGCGCTGTGGGCACCCGCTCGGGCTTGCCCGCACGCAAAAACACGCCCTCGGGCGTGATGATGCCCTCGGGCGTTGGGGTGATCGTGCCGTTGGCGGCAAATTGATAGACCGTGCCGAAGGGGGGCGGGGCGGGTTGTGCCGCAGGCATCTGATCGCCTTGCGCCACGGGCTGCTCCAGCGTCAAGGGATCGGGCGAAACCGGGGCCGCATCCATCGAGGCCAGGAAAATCTCGTCATCGGTGCCAGCGGTGGGATTGGCCGGTGCCGCGGTTTCTGCCGCCAATTCGACCGTCGGCGCAGCTTCTGCCGGGGCCTCACCCAAATCTGCAGCCTCGGGCGAGTCGACGGCCTGCTCCGGCGTTGGATCGCTGGCAGCGGCGGTTTCGGATAAAGCGGCAGGGTCCTGCATATCCGCCAGCATTTCATCATTCGCATCCGGCAGATCAGCCGCCGTGATATCCGACCCTGCGGCACTGTCGGCACTAACCTGAACCGGGTCTGTCGTGCTGTCGTTCCACGCGCCCAACGAATACGACGACCACGCCGCAATCATCGCCAGCAGGAACAGCAAGACCACCGTCAACAGCAGGCCAAGATAGCGCGGTTTCCCGCGCACCGGCGCACGCGCCGCAAAGCCACCGTTTGGCCGGGCGGGCTGAGCCTTGGCCGTGCTTGTGCCTGCCGCATCGGCCGGTTTCATCGGTTGCAACGCCGAAGGGATCGCAACTTTGCTGCGCGGCTTGGCCGTGGCTGCACCAGCACCCGGAGCGGTGACCAAAGCCGACAGACCACGCAACGCCGATTTGCCGGGTTTCGCGACCTTCGCCGTCAGATCAGGCTTTGCCGACGCCGTGCGCGACGGCCCAAGGCTGGGCGCACCGCTGCCAGACACTGCGGCCAGCGGTTTGGCCCCCGCCGGACGCTGCACGCCGGGCTTTGCCGCCCCAAGCGCCGGAGCCTTCCCCGGCAGCGGGTCGTTGGCCTGTCTGCGGCTTGAAAAAGCACCCAGCGCGGCAGCAGGCGGCATCAGCGGCAGATCGTCCGGGATCGCAGGATCAATCACCCGCGCGGTTTTCGCAGAAATCGCCGCCCGGATCACATCGGCCCCCTGAGGCTCGGCGGCATCCGCATCGGCGTCCGCATCGGCGGTATCGTCGCTGACATCCAACGCCATCGGCGCTTCTTCAACCTCGGCCATCGGCTTGCGCGGCGGCGCTGGCGCTGGCGGCGGTGCGGGCTGGACAATCGGCGATGACAGCGTGTCCGCCAGATCGGCGATCAGGGCGTTGTCGTCGTCCAACGCGGCAGGCTCGGCCCGCTCAAAGAACCCGCTGTTCGAGGTGGCTTCTGGCCGAAGCCAGGTTTCCTCGGCCACGCTTGCGGCTGCGGCTGGTGCGATATCAGCAGGCGCATCGTCGTAGGGCTGCGGCGCGACCGGGGGCGCTTGCGAAAAACCGTCCGGTTGACCAAGTTCGGGGGCGGAAATGATTTCGGAAACCACCTCGGGTTCGGAAACCACCTCAGGCTCGTAAGCCTGCTCAGCCACAGGCTCGGTCTCAACGCGCGGCTGTTCCTGGACGGGCTCAGGGGCGGGTTCAGGCTGGGCCGCGGGTTCAACGCTGGACACAACCGGCGCGTCAACCGGCGGTGGGGCGGCAGCGTAACTGCGCGCCGCGAATGCGACGGGGGTCTTGTCGCGCTCAACTTTCGCGCCTTCAGGTGTCAGCGACGGCGCGATGGATGTCAAACCAAACCACGGCTCGGCTGCGAAATGCTCGGGGCCGGGCGCTGCCACAAAGGCAATCGGGTTCAGGCGATGTTCGACGGCAAAAGCCTCGGCTTCCGCCAAAGTTTCCTTGGTGATCACCGCGACCTGCACATCGGGGCCTGCGCCTGTGTAGTCAAACGCCAGTTCGGCCACGTCATAGGGGGTGCGGCCTTCCAGCGCCGCCGTAACCTGTGCAAGGCGTGCGGCGTCATCCGGCCCCGGCGCGTGGACGTTCAGATACAGGATCTGATCGTTCGGGATCACCAGTTTCGTGGTCATCCCGCGCGGTGACAGCCCAAGTGCTGTGGCGCGCAGATAGCCCAACGCCTCGGTCAGATCAGGGGTTTCAAGCGGAACGGCCCCGACCAATTGCCAACCACCGCCCGAGCGGTGCAGCAAACTGATGGTTTCATCCCGGAAGTCGAGTGCAAAAGCTGGTTTCATTTCACGCATCTAGCACAAGGAGGGCACCGCAGGAAACGCGCGCCGCAAGGTTTGGCCCTTCCTATAGCAGCTTTTTGCCGAAGGAAAGAAAAACGCAAGCCAGCACCAAGGAATGCCTTGCGGCGCGCGTCACAGCATTACACCTAAGACGCATAACTTTTGGAGGTTCCCATGCGTGTTCTCAATGCCCTGCTGTTGTCTGCTGCCCTTGCTCTGCCCATCGCCGCCCCGGCGCTTGCCGATAACGTGATCACCGTCACCGGCGAGGGCACCGTTCAGGTCACGCCCGACATGGCGACGATCTCGCTGGGTGTCACCACCGATGGCGCATCGGCTGCCGAGGCGATGGCCGCCAATTCCAAAGCCCTGCAAGCGGTGATCGACCGGCTGAAATCTGCCGGGATCGAAGAGCGTGATTTGCAAACCTCTAACCTGTCGCTGAACCCGAACTGGGTGGGCTATGATGCCGGACAGACGCCAAAGATCGCGGGCTATGTGGCGTCGAACATGCTCAGCGTCCGGGTGCGGGCTTTGGACACATTGGGCACCGTGCTGGATGCCAGCATCACCGATGGCGCCAACACCTTGAACGGCATCACTTTTGATCTGGCAGCCCCGCGCCCGGCGCAGGACGAGGCCCGCAAGGCCGCGGTGGCCGATGCCAAGGCGCGCGCAGAACTGCTGGCCGCCGCCGCTGGCGTGAAACTGGGCAAGATCGAAGCGATTTCCGAAGCCGCAGGCTATGGCGCGCCGATGCCGATGTTTCGCGATGAAAAGTCCGCAGCCGCCGTGCCCGTCGCCTCGGGCCAGATCGGCATGACGGCCTCGGTCACGATCACCTATCAGATCGCAGAGTGACCTGATTTTCATCCGTTCTGAAATATCCCCGCCGGAGGCATCCGACATCTGCCCCAAAACCATGCGGCGGGGATGTGACACCAGCAAAAAGCCCAGACCGTCAGGTCTGGGCTTTTCCTTTCACGCGGTCGCTGCTGCCAGCGCCTGATCCAGATCGGCGATGATATCGCGCACATCCTCGATCCCGATCGACAGGCGCACCACATTCGGCGCGGCCCCGGCCTTGATCTGCGCCGCCGCGTCCAACTGGCGGTGGGTGGTCGAGGCCGGATGGATGATCAGGCTGCGGGTGTCGCCCAGGTTGGCGACATGGCTGAACAGCTTTACACTGTCCACCAGCTTGACGCAGGCATCATAGCCGCCCTTTACCGCAAAGGTGAAAAGCGCCCCGGCCCCTTTCGGCGTGATCGATTCCGCGCGTTTGCGGTAGGGCGAGGACGCGAGGCCTGCGTAGGTGACGAATTCCACCCGCGGGTCTTGCTCCAGATACTCCGCGACGATCTTGGCGTTTTCCACGTGCCGCTGCATCCGCAGGCCAAGGGTCTCAATCCCCATCAGCGTGTAATGTGCGCCCTGCGGGTTCATCGTCATGCCCAGATCGCGCAGGCCTACCGCGATGGAGTGGAAGGTGAAGGCCATCGACCCCAGGGCCGCATGGAAGGTAAGGCCGTGATAGGCCGGTTCGGGCTGGCTGAGGCTGGGGAATTTGTCGTTCGCAGACCAGTCGAACTTGCCGCTATCCACCACCACGCCGCCGGTGACGGTGCCATTGCCGGTGAGGTATTTGGTGGCCGAGTGGACCACCAGCGTCGCGCCGTGCTCGATGGGATTGCACAGATAGGGCGTGGCGGTGGTGTTATCGACGATCAGCGGAATCCCGGCGCGGTCGGCGATGCGGGCCAGCGCATCCAGATCGCTGACATAGCCGCCGGGGTTGGCGATGGTTTCACAGAAAATCGCGCGGGTGTTTTCGTCGATGGCATGCTCGACGGCCAGCAGATCATCGGTATCGACGAATTTCGCCGACCAGCCAAAGCGTTTGATGGTCTGGCTGAACTGGGTGATAGTGCCGCCGTAAAGCCGCGACGAGGCGACGATGTTCAGGCCCGGCCCCATCAGCGGAAACAGCGCCATGATCTGCGCCGCATGCCCCGACGAGCAGCAGATCGCGCCCGCGCCGCCTTCGAGGGCGCAGACCCGGTTGGCCAGCGCCGACACGGTGGGGTTGGTCAGGCGGGAATAGATATAGCCGACCTCTTGCAGGTTAAACAGCTTGGCGGCGTGGTCGGCGTCTCGGAAAACGTAGGCCGTGGTTTGATAGATCGGCACCTGCCGCGCGCCGGTGGCGGGGTCGGGGGCGGAGCCTGCGTGGATCGCGAGCGTGTCAAAGCCGAGGGGTTGGGTCATGCTATCCTCCCTGATTGGATGGGCGCAGGGTAGGCTGGCCCGCAGAGTCGGGCAACGGGAAAGAATCCATCGGTCCCGCGTTGGGACCGTTTGGAAAATTGTTGTTTTTCAAGGGGGTGGTTTTAGGCGTTTAGGCTTTGTTAAGGGGTTGGTCGATGCAATTCATTTTGCGCCGGGGGCTTGGCGGCGCGGTTGAAGCGCGCCGCGCCGGGATATTTTAGCCAATGTGAAAGCCCTAGCGGCGCAGCAGTTTTGTCAGCGCTGCGATCAGGGTTTCGGTGCCTGCCATCGTGGTCAGATTGCCGGGTGAGAGACGCAGGGTCTGGCTGCGGGCGTCGGTGGTGATGCCTTGGGCGCGCAGTTTGTTGACCACTTCGGCTGCCGGATGGCTGTCGGGCAGGCGCAGCATCACCGAGCCGCCGCGTTTTTCGGGCGCGCGTGGCGTCAGCATCGTCAGGTTCAGCGCATCGGCGGCTTCGATCAGTTTCGCGGTCAGTGCGCGGTTGTGCGCGAGCAGCGCAGACTGATCTTGCGTGGCGTGCCAATCCAGCGCGGGCAGGCTGGCCAGCGCCGCCATGGTGCCGGGGGTGCCATTGTCAAAGCGGCGGATGTCGGGGGCGTATTGGAACGCGGTGATATCCCAGTTGAACGGATTGTCTTGGCTGAACCAGCCGCGCAGTTCAGGCTGGCAATGTGGCGTCAGGCGCGGGCTGACATAAAGGATGCCTGCGCCGGGCGTGCCGCACATCCACTTGAGCGAGGTCGAGACGGTGAAATCCACCTCCGGGGCAATCACGTCATAGAGAATTAGCCCTGCCGCTTGGGTAATGTCGGTGCCAATCAGCGACCCCATGCGGCGGCCATGCGCGACCATGCGCTTGAGATCAATGCGGTGCGAGGTCAGCGACGACACCCATGTCAGCAAGGCAAGGCCCACGTCGGGCGTCCACGCCTCGATAAAGTCGTCATCCTCGACATAGCCCATGCCTTGGCGCAGCGGCACGGTGTGCAGGGTGAAGCCGTATTTCTCGGCCATCCCGTTCAGCAAGAAGTGGTTCGACGGGAAGCAATCGGCCCCGACCAGCACGCGGCGCCCCCGCAGATGGCTTTCGGGCAGCGCGTTCAGCAGGGCGTGGAAGGCGGCGGTGACATTTTCGGTGGCGGTGATCGACTGCGCCGGGGCGTTCAGGATCGCGCGCCAGCGGTCGATGAAGCCTGCGCGTTTGCCCAAGGCATAGGCCCATTGGCTGTCATCGGGCTTGCCCCAGACGCTGGCAAATTCGGTCATCGCATGGGCGAGATCTTCGGTTTTGCCGGGATACATGCCGATGGAATGGTAGAGGAAATACGTGTCAGACATGGGGTTCACCGGGTAAGATAGGGGGCAGGGGCGTAGCGGGGTTTCAAGGCCTCGGGGGCTTGCTGGGCGAGGGCTTGCAGGGTTTTCAGCACGGCTTCGTGGCCATGCTGCGCAAGCGCCTCAAACGGGCCGCGCGGGAAATTCAGGCCGAGTTTCATTGCGGTATCAATGCCTTCGGGCGTGGTGCCGCCTTCGGCGAGCAGCCATGCGGCCTCGTTGATCAGGGTGGATTCGATGCGCAGGGCGATGTCTGGGTTGGGGTTGGCGGCCGTCTCGGCGGGATAGATAAAGCCGCGCCCGGTCTTGCGGCCAAGATCGCCCGAGGCGACTTGCGCGGTCAGGATCGGGAAAACATGGTAGCGCGGGTGTTTTTGCATCGCGGCATGCAGGCCTTGGGTGGCGGCAAGGTTGATGTCGGCGCCAATGAGGTCGATCAGCGCGAAGGGGCCAAGGCGGTAGCCCGCAGCGAGCATTGCGGCGTCAATCTCGGCGGCCTTGTGGCCTTCCGAGAGCAGGGCGAGCGCCTCGCCGTAATAGGGGCGCGCGCAGCGGTTGACGATGAAACCGGGGCGGTCGGGGCATTGGATGGTGGTTTTGCCTGCGGTTTGGGTGATTTTTCCGGCGAGGGCGAGGGCGGCGGCCGAGGTGCCTGCGTGGGGCGCGAGTTCGACCAGTTTCATCGCGGTGGGCGGGTTGAAGAAATGCAGCGCAAGGATGCGGTCGGGGTGCGTGGCCGTGGCTGCGATGGCGGCGACCGGGATGGAGGAGGTGTTGGTGGCGAGGATCGTTGTGGCGGGGATGATGGCTTCGAGGCTGGCGAACAGGGCTTGTTTGGCGTCAAGGCGCTCGACAATCGCTTCGATGATCAGGGCGCAGGGGGCGAAATCTGACAGGGATTCGGCGATGTGCAGGTTGTTGAGGGTGGCGTCGCGGGCCTCTGGCGTCAGTTTGCCAGCGGTGACGCGGGCGTTTAGCGCCTGCTCCATCCGGTCGCGGGCATTGGCGCGGGCCGGGGCATGGGCGTCGGTGGCGATGGTGGGAAATCCCGCTGCCGCAAAGACTTGCGCGATCCCAAGGCCCATGGTGCCAAGGCCGATGATGCCGATGGTTTGCATTATGCGCCCCTGAAATCGGGTTTGCGTTTGGCGCGGAAGGCGGCGATGCCTTCGGCCTTGTCGGTGGTGTCCATCAGGGATTCGAAGGCGGCGCGTTCAAGGGTGAAGGCGCGGTGAGCCTCGTCGCCCGTCACAAGTGCTGCTTTGGCGGCTTGCAGGGCGAGGGGCGCGCGGAGGGCGATTTTGCTGGTCAGCGTGATGGCGTCTGTCAGGGCAGTGCCTTGCGCGCGGTAGGCGGCGATGCCCCAAGCGTGGGCAGTTGCGGCGTCGATGATCTCACCCGTCAGAATCATCCGGCTGGCGCGGGCGCGGCCTGCCAGGGCCAGCAGGCGTTGCGTGCCGCCGGCACCGGGGATCATGCCAAGGTTGGTTTCGGGCAGGCCGAGTTTGGCGGTATCCCCTAGCACCATCAGGTCGGCCATCAGGGCGAGTTCCAGCCCGCCACCCAAGGCAAAGCCATCCACCGCTGCGATCAGCGGTTTGGGAAAGGCGCGGATGCTGGCCCAATGGGCTTTGCGCGGGTCAGCGGCGGCTTCAAGCGTGGTTTTGTGCTCGATTTCGCTGATGTCGGCACCTGCGGCGAAATTGCCCTCGGCGCCGTGGATCAGCGCCGCGCGGATGCTGGGATCGGCGCTCGCATCGCCAAGCACCTGCGCCAAGGCGGCCAAGGTGGCAGTGTTCAGCGCGTTCTTGACCGCAGGGCGGTTCAGGGTGATTTGCAGCCAAGCGCCGTGGTGGGTGAGGATCAGGTTTTCCATCGCTGCACTATGCGGCAGGGCGGGAAAATTTCAAGCGAGAAATTTCAAGCTTGAAATTGTTTTGAGGCGGTGGCAGGCTGTCTTAAACGCATTGGAGGGATTGCCATGAAGGTTCTGTGTTTGGGCGGTGGTCCGGCGGGCTTGTATTTTGCGATCTCGATGAAGCTGCGCGATGCGGGCCATGAGGTCGTGGTGCTGGAGCGTAACCGGGCCAACGATACCTTTGGCTGGGGCGTGGTGTTGTCGGATGACGCCTTGGGGCGGATGCAGAAGAACGATCCGGTCAGCACCGATGCCATCCGCAGCCAGTTCGCCTATTGGGACGATATCGCGGTGGTGCACAACGGCGTGCGCACGGTGTCGGGCGGGCATGGTTTTGCGGGCATCGGGCGCAAGGCGCTGCTGATCTTGCTGCAAGCGCGGGCGCGCGAATTGGGCGTTGATCTGCGGTTTGAGACCGAGTTCAAATCGGCCGAAGAATACCGCCGCGAATATGATCTGGTGGTGGCGACTGATGGCCTGAACAGTCTTGTGCGGCGCGAATATGCCGATGTGTTCCAGCCCGATATTGACCTGCGCAAGTGCAAATTCGTCTGGCTGGGCACCCATGCCAAGTTCGACGATGCCTTCACCTTCATCTTCGAGAAGACCGAATACGGCTGGGTCTGGGCGCATGTCTATCAGTTTGACAAAGACACCGCGACCTTCATCGTCGAATGCAGCGCCGAGACGTGGGAGCTGTGGGGTTTTGAGGCGATGAGCAAAGAGGAGACGGTGGAAACCTGCCGCAAGATCTTTGAGCGTCACCTTGGCGGCCATGATCTGATGTCGAACGCGGCGCATTTGCGCGGCTCGGCGGTGTGGATGCAGTTCCCGCGGGTGATTTGTGCGCAGTGGTATCACGAGAATGTCGTGCTGATGGGCGATGCCACGGCGACCAGCCATTTCTCGATCGGCTCGGGCACGCGGCTGGCGTTTGATAGCGCGATTGCTTTGGCCGAGTATCTGCATTCGGAACCGACCATGCAGGCGGCGTTTGAACGCTATCAGGCAGAGCGCCGCGTGGAAGTGTTGCGGTTGCAATCTGCGGCGCGCAACTCGCTGGAGTGGTTTGAGGAGGTTGAGCGCTATCTGGATATGCCCGCGCCGCAGTTTGCCTATTCGCTGCTGACCCGCAGCCAACGGATTTCTCACGAGAATTTGCGGATGCGCGATCCGGCTTGGCTGCGGTCTGCCGAGGATTGGTTCGCGGCGCAATATGGCGGGCAACCGGGGCGCGCGCCGATGTTCACGCCGTTCCAGTTGCGCGGCATGACGCTGGAAAACCGCATCGTGGTGTCACCGATGGCGCAGTATCGCGCGGTGGAAGGCACGCCGACCGATTGGCATTTCGTGCACTACGCCGAACGCGCCAAGGGCGGCGCGGGGCTGGTTTACACGGAAATGACTTGCGTGACCGCCAATGCGCGGATCACCCCCGGCTGTCCGGGGCTCTATGCGGAAAAGCACATGCTGGGCTGGAAGCGGATCGTTGATTTCATCCACGCCGAGACGCAGGCCAAGGTTTGCTGCCAGATCGGCCATGCGGGGCGGAAGGGCTCCACTCAGGTCGGCTGGGCGGATGCCGATGCGCCTTTGGTTTCGGGCAACTGGCCGCTGCTTTCGGCTTCGGCGATCCCGTGGGCTGCGGGCAATCAGGTGCCAAAGGCGATGGACCGCGATGATATGGACACTGTGCTGCGCCAGTTCATCAAAGCCACCGAAATGGCCGAGGCGGCGGGCTTCGATATGATCGAATTGCACGCAGCGCATGGCTATCTGATCTCGTCCTTCATCTCGCCGCTGTCGAATCTGCGGGACGATGAATACGGCGGGTCTTTGGAAAACCGGATGCGCTATCCGCTGGAAGTGTTCCGCGAGATGCGGCGCTATTGGCCGGGGCACAAGCCGATGGCGGTGCGGATTTCTGCCAATGATTGGGCGGAAGGTGGGGTTACTCCGGCTGAGGCTGTGGTGATCGCCCAGATGTTCGCTGCGGAAGGCGCGGATATTATTGACGTATCGGCGGGTCAGACCAGCACGGATGCGAAACCTGTTTATGGGCGGATGTTCCAGACGCCGTTCAGCGACCGGATCAAGAATGAGGCCGGACTTGCTACGATGGCGGTGGGCAATATCACCGAGGCCGATCAGGTGAATCAGATCTTACTGGCGGGTCGCGCCGATCTGGTGTGTCTGGCGCGGGCGCATCTGTCTGATCCTTACTGGACTTTGCATCAGTCGGTGGCTTTGGGGGATGCAGAAACTGCATGGCCGAAGCCATATCTTGCGGGGCGTGATCAGGCGCGGCGCTTGGCGCAAAAGCAGGAAGGCGTGATCCGGGTATGACTCTGGCTGGCAAACGCGTTCTGATCACCGGCGGCGGCTCGGGTGCGGGGGAGAACCTTGCCCTCGGCTTTGCGCAGGCGGGGGCCGAGGTGGTGATCGCCGGACGTCGTCTGGCGGCGTTGCAGGGGGTGGTGGATCGCGCGCCGGGGATACGCGCGGTGCAGGCGGATGTGACGGATGAGGCCTCGGTTCGGGCGATGTTTGCCGACGCCGGGCCGTGTGATGTGGTGATCGCCAACGCGGGGGCGGCGGATTCGACGGTGATGGCGAAGACCAGCCTTGCGCAATGGAACGCGATGATCGCGGTCAATCTGACGGGGGTGTTTTTGACCCTGCGCGACGGGTTGAACCAGATGCCGGGCTGGGGGCGGTTGATCTCGGTCGCGTCCACGGCGGGGTTGAAGGGCTATGCCAAGGTAGCACCCTATGCGGCGGCCAAACATGGCGTGATCGGGCTAACCCGTTCTTTGGCCTTGGAAATCGCCAAGCGCCCGGTGACGGTGAATGCGATTTGCCCAGGGTTTTTGGACACGCCGATGACGGACCATTCGGTTGAGGTGATTGCCGAGAAGACCGGGAAATCGCTGACCGAGGCGCGGGCGGTTTTGGCGGCGATGAACCCGCAGGGGCGGCTGATCGCGCCATCAGAAGTCACCGCGATGGCGCTGTTTTTGTGCGGGCCGGGGTCGGAAGGCGTCAACGGGCAGGCATTGGTGATTGCGGGGGGCGAATTGTGAGCGAGCTTTCCAAGCGGCGGCTGAAGATGTGGATCAGGATGCTGGGGGTGACGCGATCCTCGGAAAGCCATCTGCGCGAGTTTTTGCGGGTGAAGCACGACACCACCTTGCCGCGTTTTGACGTGCTGGCGGCGCTGTATCGCAGGCGGGATGGCGTGACGATGTCTGAGTTGAGCCGGATGCTGCTGGTGTCAAACGGTAATGCGACGGCGGTGGTGGACCGGCTGGAGAAAGACGGTCTGGTGCGGCGCACGCAATCTGAACAAGACCGCCGCACGGTGTTTGTGGCGCTGACCACTGAAGGTCTGGCGCAGTTTGAGGGGCTGGCGGCGGATCACGAACGCGCGGTGGACCGGCTGTTTGGCGGGCTGTCCGAGGCTGATCTGGACGCGCTGACCGAGATTTTGAAAAGGATGGGCAAATGAAACTGGCAGATCGCAAGCCCGTGCATTTTCTGTGGGACGTTTCCGACCGGGTGGCGGTGTTGCGGCTGAACCGGCCGGATCGCAAGAACCCTTTGACGTTTGAGAGCTACGCCGAAATGCGCGATCTGTTCCGTGATCTGGCCTATGCGACGGATGTCGATGTGGTGGTGCTGGCGTCGAACGGTGGCAATTTCTGCTCGGGCGGCGATGTGCATGACATCATCGGGCCGCTGATTGGGAAGCCGATGAAAGACTTGCTGGCGTTCACCCGGATGACCGGCGATCTGGTTAAGGCGATGATTTCCTGTGGAAAACCGGTGATCGCGGCAGTGGATGGCGTGGCCGTTGGGGCGGGGGCGATCTTGGCGATGGCGGCTGATTTGCGGCTGGCGACGCCAGAGGCGAAATGCGCGTTCCTGTTCACGCGGGTGGGCCTTGCGGGCTGCGACATGGGGGCCTGTGCGATGCTGCCGCGCATCATCGGGCAGGGGCGGGCGGCGGAATTGCTTTACACCGGTCGGGTGATGACGGCTGCCGAGGGCGAGCGTTGGGGCTTTTGGAACGCTTTGCATGACAGTGCCGATCTGGAAGCCGAGGCGATGGTTCTGGCGCGCCGCTTGGCTGCGGGACCGACTTTTGCGCATGGCGTGACCAAGACTCAGTTGTTGCAGGAATGGGACATGGGGCTGCTGGCCGCGATTGAGGCGGAAGCGCAGGCGCAGGCGATCTGCATGCAGACGCAGGATTTTGAGCGGGCGTATCGGGCGTTTGTGGCGAAGGAAAAGCCCGTGTTTGCCGGGGATTGAGGCTTGGCAAGCCGCCGGGGCGCTGCCCCGGACCCCGGGATATTTAGGAACGGATGAAACATGGCGGATGAGAGTTTTCTAGGCTGGCCGTTTTTTGAGGACCGTCACCGGGCTTTGGCGGCGGCTTTGGAGGATTGGGCCGGGGCAAATCTGCCGGTGGATCATGGCGATGTTGATGCGGCTTGCCGGGGGCTGGTGGCGCGCCTTGGTGCGGGCGGGTGGTTGCAACATTCGGGTGCTGCGCAGGGCGAAAGGCTGGATGTGCGCAGCTTGTGTCTGATCCGCGAGACTTTGGCGCGCCATGACGGGCTGGCCGATTTTTCCTTTGCGATGCAGGGGCTTGGCATGGGGGCGGTGTCGCTGTTCGGCAGTGACGTGCAGCGCGAATGGCTGGCGCGGACGCGGGCGGGCGAGGCGATTTCGGGCTTTGCGCTGACGGAACCGGCCTCGGGGTCGGATGTGGCGGCGACGGCGACTTCGGCTGTGCGGGGCCAAGGTGGTTGGGTGCTGAACGGCGAGAAGACCTATATCTCGAACGGCGGGATTGCCGATGTTTATGTGATCATCGCGCGCACTGGCGAGGCGCCGGGGGCCAAGGGCTTGTCGGCGTTTTTGCTGCCTGCCGATACGCCCGGCCTGCGGGTGGTGGAGCGGATTGAGGTGATTGCGCCGCATCCCTTGGCGCATCTGGCGTTGCAGGATGTGATTTTGCCCGAAGGCGCGCTGATCGGGAAGGCCGGGGACGGCTTTAAGATCGCGATGTCGGTGCTGGATGTGTTCCGCTCGACCGTGGGGGCTGCGGCTTTGGGCTTTGCGCGCAGGGCGCTGGATGAGGCCTTGGCGCGGGTGAAAGCGCGGCGGATACAAGGGGCGGCGCTGGCGGAATTGCAGATGGTGCAGGGGCATATCGCCGATATGGCGTTGCAGATTGATGCGAGCGCCCTGCTGATTTACCGCGCCGCTTGGGTCAAGGATCAGGGGGCTGCACGGGTCAGCCGTGAGGCCGCGATGGCCAAGCTTTATGCCACCGAGGCTGCGCAAAAGGTGATCGATATGGCGGTGCAACTGCATGGCGGTGACGGCGTGCGGCATGGCGTGGTGGTTGAGGCGCTTTACCGCGAAATCAGGGCCTTACGCATCTATGAAGGCGCATCTGATGTGCAGCGGGTGGTGATTGCGCGCAGCATTCTGGGGTAGTTTGATGACTTTGGGTTCATTCAGGGAGGACTAAAATGGCAGATCTTGACGGCGGTATCACCGCAAATGGCGCGGCCTATCATGGCCGGATGCTGAACATTCTGGGCCAGCGCTATTTCCCCAAAGCCTCGTGCGACAGCAGTTACAGCTTTGAGACCAACAGCGAAGCCGGGCAGTTCGTGCCGGTGCACGTCCATCACACGCAGGACGAGTTCATTCTGGTGCAGGAAGGCCAGTTGGAGCTGAAACTTGACGGCAAATGGCAGACCGCCCGCGCCGGTGATCTGGTGCGGATGCCGCGCGGGGTGCCGCATGGCTACTTCAACAAATCCGACAAGCCGTGCCGCGCGTTGTTCTGGGTCTCGCCTGCCGGCAAGCTGGAGGCTTTGTTCGAGAAGCTGCACAACATGACCGATATTCCCGAAGTGGTGGCGACCTCGGCGGCGCATGATGTGGATTTTCTGCCGCCTGAGGCCAATGACTGATGAGCTACCAGCGCCTTACCCAGATCGAGTTCAACCACTGCGACCCGGCGGGGATCGTGTTTTATCCGCGCTATTTCGAGATGACAAACTCGGTCGTTGAGAACTTTTTCAACGATGTGGTGGGGCGCAGTTTTGCCTCGATGCACCGCGATGCCAACAACGGCGTGCCGACGGTTTCGCTGACTGCGGAATTCGTCGCGCCTTCGCGGCTGGGCGATAAGGTGCTGTTTTCGCTGAAGATCGAAAAGCTGGGGCGATCGTCGGTCAGCATCCGCATTGAGGGCCATATGGGGGCAGAGTTGCGGCTGCGCGTGGCGCTGGTGCTCGTGTGGATTGAGGGCATGAAATCGGCCGCCTGGCCGGATGCGATGCGGGCGCGCCTGCAGGCTTATATGGAGGACGCGGCATGAGCCATGAGATTTTGCACCCGAAAAACTGGAAGGCCGCGCGGGGCTATGCCAATGGCATGGCGGCCTCGGGGCGGATGGTTTTTACCGGCGGGCTGATCGGCTGGAATGCGGATCAGGAATTTGAAACCGATGATTTCGTGGGGCAAGTTGAAGCCGCGTTGCAAGGGATCGTCGCGGTGCTGGACTGTGCCGGGGCCAAGCCGGAACATCTGGTGCGGCTGACATGGTATGTCACCGACAAGCAGGAATACCTCAGCAACCTCAAGGGGTTGGGCGCGGTGTATAAAGCGGTGATCGGGCGGCACTATCCGGCGATGGCACTGGTGCAGGTGGTGGCTTTGGTCGAGGACCGCGCCAAGGTCGAGATTGAGGCAACGGCTGTCATACCGGAGGGGATGTGATGTTGGGACCAACTGGACATAGCGACAGCTTCACCCGCGACCGTCTGCCGCCTGCCGATCAGCAACCGGATTTCCTGCTGGATGGCTTTGACTACCCCGAATACATCAATGCGGCGGTCGAATTGACCGACCGGATGGTGGAAAAGGGCTTTGGCGACCATACTGCGCTGATCGGCAATGGGCGGCAGCGGACGTATAAAGAGCTGACCGATTGGTCGAACCGCATCGCGCATGTGTTGGTGGAAGATTACGGCGTAAAGCCCGGTAATCGTGTGCTGATCCGCTCGGCCAACAACCCGGCGATGGTGGCCTGCTGGTTGGCTGCGACCAAGGCGGGCGCGGTGGTGGTCAACACCATGCCGATGCTGCGCGCGGGCGAGTTGGGCCAGATTGTTGATAAGGCCGAGATCGCTTTGGCTTTGTGCGATACGCGGTTGATGGAGGAGTTGGTCGCTTGCGCCAAAACCTCGGGGTTTTTGAAAACCGTGGTGGGGTTTGACGGCACGGCGAACCATGATGCCGAACTTGACCGCGCGGCTTTGGGCAAATCGGTGCGGTTTGTCGCGCCCAAGGTGGGGCGCGATGATGTGGCGCTGATCGGCTTTACCAGCGGCACCACTGGCGAGCCGAAGGGGGCGATGGCGTTTCACCGCGATATTCTGATCATCGCGGACGGCTATGCGAAAGAAGTGCTGAACGTGGTGCCCGAGGATGTGTTCGTAGGCTCGCCGCCGCTGGCGTTTACCTTTGGATTGGGCGGTTTGGCGGTGTTTCCGCTGCGGTTTGGCGCGGCGGCGGCGCTGTTGGAGCAGGCGACGCCGGGCAATATGATCGAGTTGATCCAGACCCATAAGGCGACGGTGTGTTTCACCGCACCGACCGCCTACCGCGTGATGCTGAAGGCGATGGCGGAGGGGGCGGATTTGTCGTCGTTGCGCGCGGCTGTGTCGGCGGGGGAGACCTTGCCTGCGCCGGTTTATGAGGAATGGATGGCGAAAACCGGCAAGCCGATGCTGGATGGCATTGGGGCGACCGAAATGCTGCATATCTTCCTGACCAACCGGTTTGAAGACCATCGCCCCGGTTGCACCGGGCGGCCCGTGACCGGCTATCAGGCGCGGATTGTGGGGCCGGATATGGCAGAGTTGCCGCGCGGCGAGGTTGGGCGGTTGGCGGTGCGGGGGCCGACTGGCTGCCGCTATATGGCGGACGACCGGCAGGCGAAATATGTGCGCGACGGCTGGAATCTGACCGGGGATAGTTTCTGGCAGGATGACGAGGGGCGCTTTCACTTTGCGGCGCGCTCGGATGATATGATCATCTCGGCGGGCTATAACATCGCCGGGCCAGAGGTGGAGGCGGCGCTGCTGTCGCACGCTTGCGTGCTGGAATGTGCGGTGATCGGGCGGGCGGACGAGGATCGCGGCCAGATTGTCGAGGCGCATGTGGTGCTCGCGCAGGGCGTGGTTGGCGATGCGGTGATGACCAAGGCGCTGCAAGACCATGTGAAAAGCGTGATCGCGCCCTACAAATATCCGCGCAAGGTGCATTTTGTGGCGGCTTTGCCCAAGACGCAAACCGGCAAGATCCAACGCTTCCGGCTGCGCGACGGGGGCTGAAGGCGACCCCTGCGCGCCCGAACAAGTTTGTCCCCGCGGGGACAGACTTGTGCTTTGGCGGCTTTCTGGCTGCCATTTCCACCACATGTTGTGGTTTTTCGCCAAATGTCAGATTGAGGCAGAGTGTCGGCCCCTGATCAATGCAATTCTGCCAGCGCGCGCCGGATGGGCCAGCCGGGACGGGGCTGGGTGGCGTTGGGGTTTTGTGCCGCCTGTTCGATGGCGGCGCAGAGGCTGGCTTCGCGGGCCTTCAGCCGGGCGAGGGTGGCGCGGATTTCAGACAACTCATCTGCGGGGCTCAGGCTGGGCATCGGATTCTCCTGTTGCGGCGGGATACGGACAGGATGGCGGACAGTGGTTAATGCTCGGTTGCCAACCGGCAGCACCTGAAAATTTTCTCAACCGCCGCCGCCGATGAATTTTCTTGCATTATAGCGCCACCCGGCAAATTCTGGCCGGGTTTAAGCAAGTTCATTTGGAGACGGCGATGTGGGATTTTTCGATGGCGCAGGCGCTTGGCCTGATGCGCAGGACGGCACCTTTTGTGGTGTTCCGGGTGCTGGTGTATTTTGGCATCTCGGCGGCGTTTGTGCTGGTGACGGGCACGGGGGCTGGGATTGGCTGGGGTGTCGGCGCGTTTGGCGACGGTGATTTTCAGGCGAGTTCGACGTTTTACGGCGGGCTGTTTGGCTTTGCGGCCACGGCGGGGGTGCTGTTTTTCGTGCGTGACTACATTTTGTATATCGTCAAGGCGGGCCATATCGCGGTGATGGTCGAGATCATGCAGGGCGGGCAGGTGCCGGGTGGGCGCGGGCAGATCGAACATGCAACGGCGGTTGTGAAAGCGCGGTTTGGTGAGGCCTCGGCGCTGTTTGCGCTGGATAAGCTGATCAAGGGCGTGGTGGGCGTGATCACCGGGTTGATGCAGGGAATTATGGGGCTTTTGCCGATTCCGGGCCTTGATCAGCTGATGGGCGTGGTGCGCGCCTATCTGAAAGTGGCGGTCGGGCTGGTGGATGAGGTGATTTTGGCGCATGGCATTCGCACGCGGGCGGAAAACCCTTGGACCTCGGCGCAGGATGGGCTGGTGCTTTATGCGCAAAACGCGCGGCCTTTGCTGATCAACGCGGCGTGGCTGACCTTGTTCAGCTATGGGCTGGCCTTCGTGGTGTTTCTGGTGATGTTGGCCCCGGCGGCGCTGGTGGTTTACCTGATCCCCGGATCATGGTCGGCGGGGGGCTTTGTGTTTGCCATCCTGTTTGCCTGGGCGGTGAAGGCGGCGCTGATCGAGCCCTTTGCGATTGCCTGCCTGTTGCAGGTGTTTTTCAAAGTGACCGAGGGCCAGACGCCAGACCCTGTGTGGCGGGCCAAGCTGGAAAGTGCCACCGACAAGTTCAAGGAATTGGGCACGCGGGCGGCAGGCTGGGCCGGTGCCCGGTTTGGTGGCATGGCGGCACGCTAAATTGCCGCAGCCCATCACTTTCGGCGGGCAGATGCGATGGGGCGTTGCTCTGTCGGGTCAGATGTGGCAAGAGGAATAAGACGCAAACTAGACTGGTGAGTTTAGCCATATGAGCGATTTTTCTGCCCGCCGCGTGATGATGGTCGATACGCAAGTGCGTCCCTCGGATGTCACGAAGTTTCCTATTATTGCCGCGATGCTTGCGGTGCCGCGTGAGGCCTATGTGCCACATTCGAAATCCGAAGCGGCCTATGTTGGTGAAAACCTTGAGATCGGCAACGGTCGCGTGATGGTGGAAGCCCGGACATTGGCCAAGATGCTGGATGCGCTGGATTTGCAACCCACGGATCGGGCTTTGTATATCGCGGGCGGGCTTGGCTATGGCGCGGCGGTGCTGGGGCAGATGACGGCCTCGGTGGTGATGGTCGAATCCGATGCGGGCTTGGCGGGTGCGGCGCAGGCGACTTTGGGCGCAGGCAATGTCTGCGTGGTCACCGGGCCGCTGGAGGCGGGTGCGGCGGGCTCTTACGACGTGATCCTGATTGAAGGCGGCGTGCAGGACGTGCCGGATGCGGTGCTGGCGCAACTGGCCGAAGGCGGGCGGATTGGTGCGATTTTCATGCAGGGTGCCCTTGGCGCGGTGAAGATTGGCCATAAATCTGATGGGCGGGTCAACTGGCGCTTCAGCTTTAACGCCACGGCCCCGGTGCTGCCGGGATATGCAAAGGCGCCTGCCTTTGCGCTGTAAAGAATAGACGTGGCGGCGGGGCTTTGGTCTTGCCGCTGACAACAAGCGCACAACGCGCAGCTATACATGAGGTCGTGATGCAGAAGTTCTGGGCAGCAGTGGCGGTGACGGCGGCAATGGTGGCGGCCCCCGCCGCGCGGTCCGAGACTTTGGCGGATGCGCTGATCTCGGCGTATAAGACCTCGCATTTGCTGGACAAAAATCAGGCGGTGCTGCGGGCGGCGGATGAAGATGCGGCGGTGGCTTTGGCGCAGTTGCGCCCGGTGGTCAATTTTGCGACGCAGGCGACGTGGACCAAGCTGGACAATGCTTTCTCTAACAGCATTTTTACCGGGGTTCAGGGGCCGTTCTACACTGAATCCACCGATGCCTCGGTGCAGTTGACGGCCTCGTTCCTGATATACGCTGGCGGGCGCGGCAAGATGGCGGTTGAGGCTGCGCGGGAAAGTGTTCTGTCCACGCGTGAGGCTTTGGTGAACATCGAACAGCAGGTGCTGCTGGCTGCGGTGTCGGCCTATGTCGATATGCGCTTGCAGGCGGAAATCGTGGCGCTGCGGCAGTCGAACGTGCGGCTGATTTCCCAGGAATTGCAGGCGGCCAAGGATCGCTTCGATGTGGGCGAGGTCACGCTGACCGATGTGTCGCTGGCCGAGGCGCGCAGGGCTGCGGCGCAATCCGGTCTGGCGGCAGCGCAGGGTGCCTTGGAAGTGGCGCGCGAGCGTTACAAGGCGGCGATTGGCCATTACCCCGGCAAGCTAGCCGGCCTGCCAAAGCTGCCCTATGCCGCCAAATCGGAAGAGGCCGCGCGCGCGATTGCGGTGCGCAACCATCCGGTGATCAAGCAGGCCGGGCATGAGGTGAAAATCTCGGACATCCGCGTCAAGATCGCCGAGGCCGCGTTCTTGCCGACGGTCAGCAGCTCGCTGACGGTGAATGAAGATTGGCGGACTGGCACGGGAAATACCGTCGCAGGCATCAAGTTCAGCGACACGGTTTATCAGGGCGGCGAACGCTCGGCTTTGTATCGGCAGGCGCTGGCGGGCAAAGAGGCTGCGGCTGCGGCGCAGTTGCAGGCGGTGGTGGATGTGTCCGAAGGCGTCGGCCAAGCGTGGTCGAACGTGATGGTGCAGCAGGCGTCAATTCAGGCCGGCGGCTTGCAGGTGACGGCGGCGCAAAAGGCGTTTGACGGCGTGCGCGAGGAAGCCACCTTGGGCGCGCGCACCACGCTGGACGTGCTGAACGCCGAGCAGGAATTGCTGAACGCCCGCGCGGCCAAGCTGCAATCGGAAGCCAGCCGGTATGTTGGCGTGTATCAGTTGCTGTCCACCATGGGGCAGTTGACCGCCGAGCAGTTGAACCTTGGCATCACCACCTATGACCCCGAGGCCTATTACAATGCGGTCAAGAAAGCGCCGCTGACCTCGACCCGTGGCAAGAAGCTGGACAAGATTCTGGAAAAGATCGGCAACTGAGCCCTGCTCTGCCTGCCCAGACTGCAAGCGGCCCCTGCCCATATGCGGTGCGGGGGCCGTTTTCGTTAAACTGCTTGGCAGTCTATCCGCTTGATCGTTCTCGCTATTGCGCCAATTCCTTGTCTTGTGCGGCTTTGGTCGCTAGACTGGGGACTGATAGCCAAGTTTGAAATGTGTAGGGCGCCGCCGATGTCAGAGCCGTTGAGTTCGACCGAGATTGAAGATGTGTTGTCCTCTATCCGCAGGCTGGTGTCGGACGACACGCGGTCCGCGCCAAAGCCGGTTGCCATGGCGGGCGACAAGCTGATCCTGACGCCCGCGCTGCGCGTGGTGCAAGCGGTGCCTGCCGGTGCGCCGCCTGAAGCAGACGCGCCGCCGATGTTCGTGGCGGTGCCGCGCAGCACCCTGATGGACGCCCCGCGCAGTGGCTTGGGCGATGTGGTGGCCAGCGTTGGCGCTGCGGTGGACGAAAGCCCCGATGACTGGGAGGCCGAGACGGGCGACAGCGCGCCGCACCCCGACCTTGCGGCGGGCAACCCGTGGGCGATGCCGGTAGATGCGGCGTTTGCCGAGGATATGCCTGAGGATCTGCCTGAGGATCTGGCAGAAGATCATCCCGGCATCACCGACCATTTCGAATACCACGCAGAACCGGTGCCGACACCAGCTTGGGCGCAGGTTGCCGAGGCGGGGCACGAGGACGACGACATCGCGCCTGCAACCGCGCTGCATGGCACGGTAGAGCCTGATCCGGTCTGGGCCGATGCGGCCGAGGCCAGCGTCATCGCAGAGCTTGCCGAACCCGAGGTTGACGAGGAAGACGCCTTTGATCAGGGCATGCGCTTTGACGAGGATGTGCTGCGCGAGTTGGTGCGCGACATGCTGCGCGAGGAATTGGCGGGCAAGATGGGCGAGCGGATCACCCGCAACATCCGCAAGCTGGTGCGCGCCGAGATTGCGCGGGCGCTTGCGGCACAAGAATTCGAATAGGCTTCAGGCCTTCCGTGGTTTGCACGCAATAAAAAACGCGCCCTTAAGGCGCGTTTTTCTATTCGATGGCAGGCAGGGCTTAGGCAGCCTCTGCATGCTCCAGCTCCAACGCATGACGACGCTCGGATTCCTCACGCGACAGCGCCACCGAAGTGCGCACGCCTTTCGAGACGAATTCCATCAGGCCCTTGACGACGCGTTCGTTCGGGTCGATGCCCGAGCAGGACAACACTTCACGCCCATCGCGCGAACGTGCCCAACGGGCGATCTGATCGGGGCCGTTGCCGTATTTCTTGTCATCTGCAATGGCATCATCCAAAGCAGCCAAAACCACCGCCGCAAAAAGTTTGCGCGCCCGCTGGCCTTGCTCAAAGTTGAAGGCTGTGCTGTCAACCGTATCCAACATCACATTGTCCTTTTTTCTTGCTCTTGTATTTCCGTAACTTCCGCGCTTGTAACGATTTGATAACGATTCGGGGGGCTAACTTTCGCATATCTGTCATGCGCTAACGGCATGGCTTGCAAAGGTCGCTACCGTATCTAGTCGTCTTGCGAGGAAGCAGAACCCGATATATAGGGAGCGCAACGTTCATTTCAACCTTTTGACAAGGTTTTGCCACAAATGCCGAAGATCAACGGAAACGAAATCAAACCGGGCTTTATCATGGAACATGACGGCGGGCTTTGGGCCGCGGTCAAGGTCAACCATGTCAAACCCGGCAAGGGCGGCGCTTTCGCGCAGGTAGAATTGAAAAACCTGCGTGATGGCCGCAAGTTGAACGAGCGTTTCCGCTCGGAAGACAAGGTCGAACGCGTCGAGTTGGAAAACAAAGACCAGCAATTCCTGTATGAAACCGACGGGCGGTTGGTGTTCATGGATTCGGAAACCTACGAGCAAGTTGAAATTGATGCCGAACTGCTGGGCGACCGCCGCCCGTTCCTGCAAGATGGCATGACGGCGACGGTCAACTATTTCGGTGAAGAACCGCTTAACGTCAGTCTGCCGCAAAAGGTAAAATGCAAGGTTGTTGAGACTGAGCCTGTGCAAAAGGGCCAGACCGCAACCAGCAGCTTCAAGCCCGCCATCCTGGACAACGGCGTGCGCATCATGATCCCGCCGTTCATCGGCGTGGATGAAGAAATCATCGTGCATACCGAATTGATGGAATATTCCGAGCGCGCGTAAGCCTGCGCGGGTTGGGTGATTGGGGCCGTCCTTTTGGGGCGGCCTTTTCTTTGGGGGGTGGGTGGTGGATCAGGTTTTGCAGGCGGTGCGGGCGGCGGGCAAGGTGGCGGTGCTGCCTCGGTTTCGGGCGTTGGGCGCGGGCGAGGTGGCGCAGAAAAGCGATTTCGCCGATCTGGTGACGGTTGCCGATACCGAGGCCGAGGCGATGATCGGCGCTTTGCTGGCGCAGAGTTGGCCGGCAGCGCGGGTGCTGGGCGAGGAGGCGGTGGCGGCGGACCCAAGCTTGCGCGCGGCGATGGCGGGGCCGGGGTGGCAGGTGATTGTCGATCCGGTGGATGGCACCTGGAACTTCGCCAAGGGGATCTCGACCTTTGGCATGATCGCGGTCGCGGTGCGCGACGGGGTGGCGCAGTATGGCTTGCTGTATGATCCGCTGCTGGATGACTGGGTTGAGGTCACGGCGGGCGGGCCTGCGCGCTTTGTGCAGGCGGATGGCCGGGCGCAGGTGTTGGCGGTGTCGCAGGTTTGCGACCCTGCGCAGATGTGCGGCTTTATTCCGGTGGGGCTGTTTGAGCCTGCGCGCAAGCGCGCAGCGGTGTTGGCGGGGCTGGCTTATGGGCGCGTCACGTCATTGCGCTGTTCGTGCCATGAATACCGGCTGATGGCGCAGGGGCATGTGGAATTCGTGATCTCGGGGCCACATCCGCATCCGTGGGACCATGCGGCGGGGGTGCTGGCGGTGCAGGCGGCGGGCGGCGTGGCGCGGTTTCTGGACGGGGCTGCCTATGATCTGGCGCGGCGCGAGGGCGTGTTGCTGGTGGCCAATTCCGAGGCGACATGGAGCCGCGTGGCGCGGGATTATGCGGCGCTTGCGGATTGATCGCTTGCTTTGCTTGACCGCCTGAGGAGCCTCCGGCGGGGATATTTAAGCAGAGAGGATGGGCTGAGCGTCAGGGGTGAAGCGTGATCTTGGCGCTGCCTGCCGTGAGGTTCTCGGCGCGGTCAAAGCGCAGGTAGGCGATGGCGCGGTTGCTTGATTGGGTGAACAGGGTGCCTGCGGGTTTGTCGCCTTGCAGGATCGGGGTGCCGGGTGGGGCTGCGCCGTCGATGCTGACGGTGATCAGGCCCTTTTTCAGCTCGGTCTTGTGCTTCATCCGGGCGGTGACTTCTTGGCCGACATAGCAGCCCTTGCGGAAATCGACGCCGTGCAGGCGCTCAAAGCCGGATTCCAGCAGGTAGCTGTCGTCGGGGATCAACTCGATACCTGTCTCGGGGATGCAATGGGCAACGCGGATGGCATCCCAGTCAATCTCGGGCGCGCCAGCGGCGGCACCATAGCCGCGCCAGCCGAGCGCCGCGTGGCGGGGGTCGGCGATGGTGCCGGGCGGGGCTGCGCCAAGACCGCGCGCCACCTTCAGATCGCTGGCGGTGATCTGCACATCGGCGCGCAGGCGATACATCGACAGGCGGCGGATGGTGGCGTCAGCGATGCTGTCTTTGATGTCCAAGAGCAGGCGGTCGCCTTGCGCCACCAGCAGGAAATCGGCCAGATACTTGCCCTGCGGTGTCAGCAGCGCGGCCCACACCGCGCCATCGCCGCGCCCCAAGGGCAGCACATCATTGCTGACCATGCCTTGCAGAAAGGTCAGCCGATCGGCCCCGGTGACGGTATAGACGCGGCGGTCGGCGGCGGTTTCGCCCAACATGGCTTAGTCCTTGAATTGCAGGCGGTAGAGCCCGGCATAAAGCCCGCCCTGTGCCAGAAGTTGGTCATGCGTGCCGGTTTCCGCAACCCTGCCGTGATCCATCACCACGATTTTGTCGGCCCCGCGCACGGTGGCCAGACGGTGCGCGATCACCAAGGTGGTGCGGCCCTGGCTGCCAAGGGCCAGCGCCTCGGCCACGATGGCCTCGGATTGGGCATCAAGCGCCGAGGTGGCCTCGTCCAGCAGCAGCACGGGCGCGTCTTGCACCAGAGCGCGCGCAATGGCCACGCGTTGCCGTTGCCCGCCCGACAGCGCCGAGCCGCGCGGGCCGACCGGGGTTTGCAGCCCGCGCGCCATGGCGGCGAGAAAATCGGCGACATGCGCCGCCTTCAGGGCTGCATCCAGCGCGCCGGGGTCGATATCGCGGCCGAGGGCGATATTCTCGACCAGCGATTCATCAAACAGCGCCGAGTCTTGCGTGACGGTGGCAAACAGCGCGCGTTGATCGGCAAGCGTGAGGGCAGAGGCCGCGACGCCACCCACCCAGATCTCGCCACTGGCCGGGTCCAAAAGCCCGGTCAGCAGTTGGAACACCGTGCTTTTGCCAGCCCCGGATGCGCCGACAAGGGCGGTGGTCTTGCCTGCCTCGGCGGTGAACGACAAGGCGTGCAGCACGGGTTGGTCGCCATGCGCGAAGCTGACATTGTCAAAGCGGATTTCCGGCGCGCCGGGGGCGGGCAGGGCCGCGCTGGCACTGGGGCGTGGCGTGGCAGGCCGGGCATCCAGAAGCGCATAGATGCGTTCCAGACTTGCCGAGGCGACTTGCCAGGTGCCCGACATCTCTCCCAAGCGGCGCAGCGGCTGGAAGGTCAGCGACATCGCGGTAAAAAACGACATGAAATCGCCGGTGGTGCGCTGGCCCGAGGAAATCTCATCCCCCGCCATCAGCAGAACGGCAAAAAAGCCAAGGCCTGTCACCAGATCAATCATCCCAGGCATCAGGCTGCGGGCAAAGATCGAGCGGACCTCGGCGCGGCGGATGGATTTCAGCACGGCGCGGAAGCGGCCGGTCTGGTAATCCTCCATCCGGTTCAGCTTGACCGCGTTGATGCCGTGAAAAATCTCGTCCAGCCGTGTGGCGCGCTGGCCGGCCTGATCGCGCAGATCGTTGGATTTGCGCCGCACGTAGCGTTGCAGGATCGCGGCAGGCAGGATCAGCAGGGGCGCGCCGATCAGCGCGGCCAAGGTCCAGCGCAGATCAATCGAGACCGCCACCGCAAGCAGCGTCACCAGCCCCAACAGATCGCGGCCGATGCCGGTGACAAGCGCGCTCCATATGCCTTGCACCGCACCGGTGTCGCCCTGCACACGCTCGATCAGCATTCCGGGCGGGTTGGTCTGGAAGAAGGGCGCATCAAGCGTGAGGATATGGCGCAGCAGGTCTGACTGCATCGCAGCCGCGACGCGTTGCGAGATGGACCAGATCAGCGTGCGCGAGACCACGACGGTAAAGGCACGCGTGGCAAACAGGCCGAAGATTGCAAAGCCCACGCCGTAAAGGGCAGCCTCGCCGCCCGGGGTGAAAACCACATCGAACAGCGGCTTGAGCAGGTAGGACAACCCGCCCAGTGCGCTGCCTTCGACGATCATCAACACAAGGCACAGCAGGATGCCCCAACTGTGCTGGTGAATATAGCTGGACCAAAAACGCCGAAGCAGACTGGGGTTTGCAGAGGGCAAGGCGGGGCACTTTCAGTTGCGGAAGCCGGGCGACAGCCAACGGCTGAATTGGTCTAACTTGCGCGGGCACCGAGGGCAAGCGAAGCTGCGGCGACGGGCGGTGCTTGCCGCTGGCGATTGACGCGGCAAACCCGCCCGGATAGCCATGTGCCCAGTGCATCAGGAGCCCGACATGACGCTAGCCAACGGCCGCCCATACCTTGCCATTCCAGGCCCTTCGGTGATGCCGGACCGGGTGCTTCAGGCGATGCACCGCGCGGCACCCAACATCTACGAGGGCGCGCTTTACGATCTGGTGGCCTCGCTTTGGCCCGATCTGAAGGCTTTGGCGGGGACGAAAGCCTCGGTTGCGGCCTATATCGGCAATGGCCATGCGATCTGGGAGGCGGCGAACGCCAATCTGTTTTCACGCGGGGAAAAGGCGCTGGTGCTGGCGACCGGGCAATTCGGGCTATCGTGGGCGAATTCGGCGCGCGCTATGGGGATTGATGTCGAGGTGCTGGATTTCGGCAAGTCGTCTCCGGTCGATATGGGGCAGGTCGAGGCGGTGTTGCGGGCGGACAAGGCGGGCGCGATCAAGGCGGTGCTGACGACGCAGGTGGATACCGCCAGCACGATCCGCACCGATGTGGCGGCTTTGCGCGCCGCGATGGATGCGGCGGGCCATGATGCGCTGTTGGCGGTGGATTGCATCGCAAGCCTTGGCTGCGATGAATACCGCATGGATGATTGGGGGGTCGATGTCACCGTCGCCGCCAGCCAGAAGGGCTTGATGACGCCGCCGGGCATGGGGTTCGTGTGGTTTTCCGACAAGGCGCGGGCGGCGACGGCGGCGGCGGATCTGCGCACGCCCTATTGGAACTGGACGCCGCGCGCGGATGGCGAGGAATTCTGGCAGTTGTGGAATGGCACCGCACCGACACACCATCTTTATGGCTTGCGCGAGGCGCTGAACATGATCGGCGAGGAGGGTCTGCCTGCGGTCTGGGCGCGGCACGATTGTCTGGCGCGCGCGGTATGGGCGGCGTTTGATTGCTGGTCGGCGGGCAACCCTGCGATTGGGATGAATGTGGCGGATGCCGCCCATCGTGGACGCTCGGTGACGGCGGCGCGGTTTGGTGCCCCGCATGCCACCCGGCTGCGCGAATGGTGTGAGCATCGCGCCGGGGTGACGTTGGGGATCGGGCTGGGCATGGCGCCGAGTTCCGACCCGGCCTATCACGGCTTTTTGCGGGTGGCGCATATGGGGCATGTCAACGCCCATATGACTTTGGGCGCGATTGCGGTGATGGAAGCTGGGATGATCGCGCTGGACATTCCGCACGGGCCGGGGGCTTTGGCTGCGGCGGCGCAGGTGGTGGCTGCCGGGGCTGGCGCGTGATCTGAAAGCGGGTGCGGTCTTGGCCCCCATCGAGGGGGCACGCGACCGCGCTGCCGCGACAGGCGGCGATTGCGCGCGGAATGCGCCGCAGCGGTGTGATGCCGGGGCGCTTTGGGCGCGCGTGCGCTTCCGGCGGGGATATTTTTTCCAGTGTGACATTGCTTGCGTGCGCGCATCGGCGAAACATCATGTTTTGCAGGGCGTTATGCGGCGGTCTTCGCGCGCAATCTGAAGCGGTCAGGGTTGTTCGATGGCCTCGGGCGCGGGGCGGTTGCGTTCGGTCAGGGTGATGTAGAGCGCGCAGGCCAGCAGGATGGCCACGCCAAGGAAGGTCAGCGCATCGGGGAAATCACCGAAGAAATACCAGCCGAGGGCGGTGGCAGTTACCATCTCGGTATAGGCGAGCGGGGCCAGCAGGGACGCTTCAGCGTAATCATAGCCGCGCACGATCAGGTAATGGCCGAAGGTTGCGATGCTGCCAAGGCCCAGGCACATCAGCCATTGCGACGGGCTGAGGGCGTGCCAGACCAGCGGCATCGCAAGGCTGAGCAGCACGGCTCCGATGGCATTGGTCTGAAAGGTGGTGACCATCGCCGGGGCGCGACCCGCCATGTGGCGCGTCATCACCATGTAGATCGCAAGGAAGCTGCCCGCCGCAAGGGCAAGCAGGCTGCCGGGGTTCAGCGCCACAAAGCCGGGGCGGATGATGATCAGCGTGCCGATGAAGCCCACGGCGACGGCGGCCCAGCGGTGGCGGGCGACATGCTCTTTCAGCACCAGTGCCGACAGCAGGGTGACAACCAGGGGCTGCACGAAGAAGATCGCCAGGGCGTCGGCGATCGGCAGGTATTTCAACGACAGGAAAAAGCTGAACGTCGCTGCGATCAGAAAGCCCGCGCGCAAGCTGTGAAAGCCGGGGCGGTCGGGGATCAGGCCTTGCCCGCCGCCGTGTCGCCACGCGAAGGGCATAGCGACCACCGCGCCGATGCTGAGCCGCGCCCAGACGATCTGCAACACCGGCACGCCTTGCTGGCCAAGGAATTTTGCGAACACGTCGATCATCGGCAGGCTGGCCATCGCGCCCAGCATGAACAGAACGCCGGTCAGCGGCGAGGAATGCGGGCGTGTCATCGGCGGTGTCCTGTAACTGCGTGCCCAAGCCAGCGGGCTTGCTGCGTGTTTACGGGCAGCGGTGCGCGCCTGCCAGCCTGTTTGCGACATGCGCAAGCGCGGGCCGGAACGCCCGATGTTTGGGCGCTGTGCTGAAAAATCACGCGGTTGTGCGGACGCGCGCAAGCTGTGTTGGTTTTCGCCCTTCACCCTGCCTGTCGCGCTGTTATGATAACATGAAATTGCAACACAGGCTTGCCATGCTCTCCGCCCCGTCGAAAGCCGCCCGCCGTCCCGTTGTCGGGATCATCGGCAACGCACATCTGATGAACGACCGCTACGAGGTGCACGCGGCCGGGCACATCAACTCGGAAGCGGTGGCGGAAGTCGCGGGCTGTGTGCCGCTGATCGTGCCCGCCGATCCGCGCTTTGTCTCGGTGGCCGATCTGCTGTCGGTTTGCGATGGATTTCTGCTGACCGGTGGCCGCCCGAACGTGCATCCCGATGAATATGGCGAGCCTGAAACCCCGGCGCATGGCGCGTTTGACCGCGGCCGCGATGCGATCACCCTGCCGCTGATCCGGGCCTGCGTGGACAGTGGCCAGCCATTTCTGGGGATCTGCCGGGGCTTTCAAGAGGTCAACGTGGCGATGGGTGGCTCGCTTTACCCCGAGATCCGCGAGCTGCCGGGGCGGATGAACCACCGGATGCCGCCCGATGGCACGATGGAGGAGGTGTTCGCGCATCGCCATGTGGTGAAATTCACCGAAGGCGGCGTGTTTCACCGCCTGATGGGATCGGCCGAGGTGATGACCAACACGCTGCACGGTCAGGGCGTGGCGCGGGCGGGCGCGCGGATCGTGATTGACGGGCTGGCCCCGGATGGCACGCCCGAGGCACTGTATGTCAAGGACGCGCCGGGGTTCACGCTGTCGGTGCAATGGCACCCGGAGTGGAATGCCGCCAATGATCCGGTGTCTAGGCCGTTGTTCACGGCGTTTGGCGACGCGGTGCGGGCTTGGGCAGGGCGATCTGGGGCAGGGCGATCTGGGGCGGGGCGATCTGGGGCGGGACGCGTTTAGGGATTATTAACCTTGTGGCGGCAGGATGGCAGCATGTCAGCCATGCCTCCGATCAGTGCGCAGCAGTTTTTCCTCGAGCTTTTCGGCTCGCAAGCCGCGGCGAGTGGCGCGATCGTCCGGCGCAAGGTGCGGGATGTGGAGCGTTACATCGGGCGCGCAGCCTTTCTGACCGAGGCCAAACGGCGGGGATTTCCCGTGGTGGAAAATGCCGGGCAGTTTGTGATCTTTTGCAACAACGAGCCGATCCGTCGGCTGACCTGAGGCGATTTTCGCGCGAAAATCGTGCCGGAATTCGCGCGAATTCCGATCCCCTTTGCCGTTGTTGGCGCAAACATTGGCAGTATAGTGCGGATAGAATCTGGGGAGGATGACGATGAAGCGTTCGCGTATCAATGAGATCATGGCCGGGGCCGAAGACATGGTGCGCCAGTATGGCTTTGTCTTGCCGCCGTTCGCCAACTGGTCGCCGGGCGAGTTCAAGGCCAACAAGCCGATTGCTTCGCGGGTGATCGAGGGGCGCTGCGGCTGGGATATCACCGATTACGGTCAGGGTCGGTTTGACCAGATGGGGTTGTTTCTGTTCACCCTGCGCAATGGTCTGTTGTCGGATCTGCAACGCGGCGGCGGCATGTGCTATGCCGAGAAGCTGTTGATTTCGCGGCAGGATCAGCTGTCGCCGATGCACACCCATGTGATCAAGGCCGAAGATATCATCAACCGCGGCGGGGCGACCTTGATCGTCGAGCTTTACGGCTCGGACGATGCGGGCAACTGGGCGGCAGATCGCGGCGGCGTGGTGCGCTGTGACGGGATCGAGCGGGCTTACAAGCCGGGCGACAAGCTGCGGCTGGCACCGGGCGAGTCTGTGACGCTGATGCCAGGCGATTGGCATGCGTTCTGGGGCGAGGGGGGCGATGTGCTGATCGGCGAGGTTTCGACCGTCAACGACGACGTCACCGACAACGTGTTCCGCGAGCCGATCGGGCGGTTTGCCGATATCGAGGAAGACGTAGCGCCCACGCATCTGCTGGTCAGCGATTACGACAAATGGCTGTAAGGCCGGCTGCCCGCTAACGCCCGAAGCTGTGAGTATGAAAAAACCCGCCTTGACCAAGGCGGGTTTTTGTTTGGCTGGCCGTTCCGCTTAAGACTGCGCCGCTTAAGACTGCGGGCAGACACCGTTGACCAACGGCACCGTGCAGGTGCTGGGCGCAGGGGTGGTCGCCGGGGCGGTAGCAGCGGGTGGCGTTGCGACCGGCGCGGTTGCAGCCGGAGCGGTTGCAGCCGGAGCCGTCGTTGCAGGCGCCGTCGTTGCTGGTGCCGTGGTTGCAGGCGCCGTCGCCGCCGCAGCGGCGGGTGCAGGTGCTGCCATCGTATCAACGGCAGGCGCCGTCGGGGCCGCAGGCAGGGTGGTGGCCGCAGGCAGCGTGGTGGCGCCGGGCAACACGGTTGGCGTCGCGCTCAGCACCGGTGCTGGGGCTGCTGCCGGGGTTACAGAGGCTGGGGCCGGCTTTTTCTTTTTCGGCGCGGGTGGCGGCAGTTTCAGCTTGTCGGGATAGCTGCCATCGGCATTCAGCACCACAACCTTCGCGCCATCCTGCACGCGGTTGTAAAGATCCATCACGTCTTGGTTGATCATACGGATACAGCCCGACGAGGCGTTCTTGCCGATCGAGAACCATTCCGGCGTGCCGTGGATGCGGTAGCCGTAATCAACGCCGTTGGTGGTCAGATACAAAGCGCGCGCGCCCAACGGGTTTTCCGGGCCGCCGGGCATGCCGTCTTTCCATTTGGCCTTTTCCGGGCTGCGCTCGATCATCTCTGGCGGTGGCGTCCATTTCGGCCAATGGGTGCGGCTGGTGATATTGGCCACCCCGGCCCATTGGAAGCCAGCCCGACCCACAGCGATGCCATAGCGCAGCGCGGTGTTCTTGCCGTTGATGAAATACAGATGCCGCTCGGCCGGGTTGATGATGATCGTGCCCACCGCCTCGCCGCTTTCATAGGCGACCTGCTGCACCTGGAAGTCCGCAGGCACCTTTTCGACCGGCACGGTCGGCACGGTAAAGCCATCGTCGGTGACACCCGCGTAATGCGCGGTATTGTCGGCGGGGATCGGCGGCTGTGCCGCCACGGGCGTCGCCGCAGGCATCGTGGTGCCCGGAACACAAGCCGCCAGTGTCAGCGACAGAGCTGTCGCCGCCAGAAGTTTAACAGTCAGAAAACGCATGCATCGGCCTATCAAAAGGGGATGGCCCTGCAGAGCCGTCCGGATTCTCTTGTAAAGACGCTAGATCAGGGCAAAAGCAAGGTCAAAGCCCTTGTTTCCAAAGCCTGCATAATCACAAAGCCGTGCGCGGATTTTCGACCCACCGCCCAGATCCAGCGTTCTGATCCAGCGCCGCTGTTCACAGCGTGGTGCGCAGATGCCACAATTCAGGGAACAGTTCGACATCCAGCATCCGGCGCAAGTAGCTGACACCACCCGTGCCACCCGTGCCGCGTTTCAGGCCGATCACGCGTTCCACCGTGGTCACGTGGTTGAAACGCCAGCGGCGGAAGTAATCCTCGAAATCCACCAGCTTTTCGGCCAACTCATAGGCCTGCCAGTATTGCGTCGGATCGCGATACACCATCTCCCACACCCGCTGCACGCCTTCGTGCACGCTCCAAGGTTGGCGCAGATCGCGGGTCAGCACGTCTTGCGGCACCGGCAACCCTGCGCGGGCCAGATGGCGCAAGGCCTCGTCATAAAGGCTGGGGCGCGCGAGTTCGGCCTCCAGCAGGGCGGTCAGGTCGGCGCGGTGGGCGTGCGGTTTCAGCATCGCCAGATTGCGGTTGCCGACCGCATATTCGATCAGCCGGTATTGCCAGGACTGAAACCCCGAGGATTGCCCCAAGCCCTCGCGGAAGGTGGTGTAATCCGACGGCGTCATGGTGCGCAACACGTCCCAGGCGTTGTTCAACTGCTCAAATATCCGGCTGATGCGGGCCAGCATCTTGAACGCTTCGGGCGCGCGATCATCGGCGATGGCGTGGCGCGCGGCATTCAACTCGTGCAGCGCCAGCTTCATCCACAATTCGGATGTCTGGTGCTGGATGATGAACAGCATCTCGTCATGCGCCGGGGTAAGCTGCCGTTGCGCCGAGAGAATCTGGTCGATGTGCAGATAGTCGCCATAAGACATCCGCCCGTCGAACGACATCTGCGCGCCCTCAGAGGCGGGGTTGTAGGGGGTCGCCGCGTGCATCGGGCAGCCGGATTTTGCATCATTGGTCATTCATACATTCCTGTCATGTAGGGGTTTCCCCCGGATGGGTTCAGGCGATGGAATGGCTGCGGCAGTTCAGAACCGAGATCGCGCCGATGGTGCGCCATTGGGCGATCCATCCGGCTGGGCGACAAAGTGCGGCGTTTGTGGCCTTCACATTGGTCAAAATACTCCCGCCGGAGGCTTCGGCAGAGGCTGAGGGAGCCTCCGGCGGGAGTATTTTTGCCAAGATGAAGCGCACAGGCATCAGGTGACTTTCGCGCGGGTTTTGTACTCGGGGCGGTCCCAGAGGTTGTTTTGCATGATGTCGGCGATGATCTGGATCGCCTTGTCCACGTCGGCGGCGTCGATGAACAGCGGCGTGAAGCCGCAGCGGATGATGTCGGGCGCGCGGAAATCGCCGATCACGCCGCGGGCGATCATTGCCTGCATGATGGCATAGCCTTCGGGGTGGCGGAACGACACCTGGCTGCCGCGTTCCGCGTGGTCGCGGGGCGTGGCGAGGGTCAGGGTGGGGCAGGCGGCCTCGATCCCGGCGATGTATTGGTCTTGCAGCGCCAGCGAGGCTTTGCGCAGCGCGGCCATATCGACCCCGTCCCAGATATCGAGCGAGGCTTCCAACGCCGCCAGTTGCAGGATCGGCGGCGTGCCCACCCGCATCCGCTCGGCCCCGGAGGCGGGGCGGTAATCGAGATCAAACGCGAAGGGGGCCGCGTGGCCTTGCCAGCCGGACAGTGCCGGGAGGGCGGTATCGGCGTGGCGGGGGGCCACGTAAATGAAGGCCGGACCGCCGGGGCCGGAGTTGAGGTATTTATAGGTGCAGCCCACCGCGAAATCGGCGTGGCATTTGGCCAGTTCCACCTGAAATGCGCCTGCCGAATGCGCCAGATCCCAGATCGTGAGTGCGCCGTGCTGATGCGCGCGCGCCGTGATTGCCGCCATGTCGTGCCGACGCCCGGTGCGGTAATCGACCTCGGTGATCATCGTCACCGCCACCGTGTCGTCGATCGCGTCCAGCACATCCTCGGGCGCCACAGTTTTCAGCGTGTAGCCCTGCCCAAGCGTGCGGCACAGGCCTTCGGCCATGTAAAGATCAGACGGGAAGTTGCCGGTGTCGGACAGGATGACTTTGCGTGTCGGGTTCATCTCAAGGCACGACGCGAGCGCCTGATAGACCTTGATCGACAGCGTGTCGCCCATCACCACATGGCCCGCTTCCGCCCCGATCAGCCGCGCGATGCGGTCGCCCACGCGCATCGGCTTGTCCATCCACCCGGCTTTGTTCCAGGCGGTGATCAGCATGTCGCCCCATTCTGCCGTCACGGCTTGCGCCACACGTGCGGCGGTGGCACGCGGCAGCGGGCCCAGCGAGTTTCCGTCCAGATAGATCATGCCCTCGGGCAGATGGAACTGGGCTTTGGTGGCGGCGAAATCGGTCATTGCGGGCTCCTTCAGGTGCAGCGTGGCACGCAGCTTTGGTGGCAGCAATAGGCAGAATGGCGTAAAATTTCAAGCTTGAAATTGTTTCGAATCGGCGCGGCGGTCATGGGCCGCGTCAATGTTTGCGCTATCAGGGGCTTGCGGACATAGGCTATTGAAATCACGCTGAGATTCCGATGCGGGAAATTCGTCTGTCTGGGCGATTTGGCGCGGAATATTCGACCCGGCGCGGGGCGTGTATCTGTAGAAGCCGACAGGTTTTTCTGCAAAAGCGGCAAACAAACGTTGAACTCTGGCCCTGCAATGCTAAGCCTCTGGGGGATTTGGCGGTCACGGTTGCTCCTTGAACCGCGCAAACGACGGGGGAACACAGTGAAAATAGGTGCGTTGAGCGAGATTTTTGCGGGCGAGAACCGGGTGGCGATGACCCCCGATTCCGCGCTGCAACTGGTGAAACTGGGGCATGTTTGCGTCATTCAGGCCGGGGCGGGGGCGAAGGCGGGGTTCTCGGACGCGCTTTACGCCAAGGCGGGGGTCGAGGTTCTGCCAGATGCGGCGGCGGTGATCGCGGCGGCGGATGTGCTGGTGAAGGTGCGCGGGCCGGAAGTGGCCGAGGCGCAGGCTTTGCGTGAAGGCCAGACGCTGATCAGCTTCTTCTGGCCGGCGCAGAACCCCGAATTGCTGGAGATTGTGAAATCTCGCGGTGCGACCGTGGTGGCGATGGATATGGTGCCGCGGATCAGCCGCGCGCAGAAGATGGACGCTTTGTCGTCGATGGCCAATATCGCAGGCTACCGCGCGGTGATCGAGGCGGGCAGCAACTTTGGCCGCTTCTTCACCGGCCAAGTCACGGCGGCGGGCAAGGTGCCTCCGGCCAAGGTGTTGGTGGTTGGTGCGGGTGTGGCGGGGCTTGCGGCGATTGGCACGTCGGTGTCGTTGGGCGCGATTGTGCATGCGTTTGATGTGCGCCCCGAAGTGGCCGAGCAGATCGAATCGATGGGCGCGTCTTTCGTGTTTCTGGAATTTGACGCCAGCGAGTTGCCGGATGGCGCGGCCACGGGCGGCTATGCGGCTCCCTCCAGCCCTGCGTTTGCGGCCAAGCAGTTGGCGAAATTCCGCGAACTTGCGCCCGAGATGGACATCGTGATCACCACGGCGCTGATCCCCGGACGCCCCGCGCCCAAGCTGTGGACCGCCGAGATGGTGGCTGCGATGAAGCCCGGCTCGGTCGTGGTGGACCTTGCGGCCGAGCGTGGCGGCAACTGCGATCTCACCGTGCCGGATCAGAAGATTGTCAGCGACAACGGTGTGACCATTGTTGGCTACACCGATTTCCCCAGCCGGATGGCCGCACAGGCAAGCACACTTTATTCCACCAATATCAGGCACATGCTGACCGATCTTACACCAAAGAAAGACGGTGTGATTGATCACAACATGGGCGATGACGTGATCCGGGGCGCGACTGTTGCCAAGGCTCACGAGATCACCTTCCCGCCGCCGCCGCCAAAAATCGCGGCGATTGCGGTGCAAAAGCCGAAGGAAAAGGTCAAGGAACTGACGCCCGAGGAAAAACGCGCGGCAGAGACGGCGGCGTTCAAGGCGCAGACCCGCAATCAGGTGGGCATGCTGGTGGTCGGCGGCGGTTTGATCCTGCTTGCGGGGCTTTATGCCCCCGCCAGCTTCATGTCGCACTTCATCGTGTTTGTGCTGTCGGTCTATGTCGGCGTGCAGGTGATCTGGAACGTCAGCCACAGCCTGCACACGCCCTTGATGGCGGTGACCAACGCAATCTCGTCGATCATCATTCTGGGGGCGTTGATGCAGATCGGCTCGGGCAACTGGCTGGTGGTGATCTTGGGCGCGCTTTCGGTGTTCATGGCAGGGATCAATATTTTCGGTGGCTTCATGGTGACACGGCGGATGCTTGCCATGTTCCAGAAGTCGTAAGGGAGCGGACAGTATGGATTACGGATTTACCACGGCAGCCTATGTGGTTGCGGCTGTTCTGTTCATTCAATCTTTGGGCGGGCTGTCTGGTCAGGAAAGTGCCAAGCGCGCGGTCTGGTATGGCATTGCGGGCATGGCGCTGGCGATTGCGGCGACATTGATGGGGCTTGGCGGCGGTGCGCTGCCGGTTGTTATCGCCTTGGTCATGCTTGCAGCGGGTGCGGCACTGGGTGCCTATGCGGCAGGCAAAGTGCAGATGACCGAAATGCCGCAACTGGTGGCGGCCATGCACTCGCTGGTTGGTCTGGCTGCCGTGTTCATCGGCTTCAATGGCCATATCGAGATGACCTCGGTTGCGGGAATGGACGACGCGGCGCGCACCGCGCTGGTTGGGCTGTTTGAGCAGGGCAAGGGCGGGTTGGCGGCGATCATCGCGCACAAGACGCCGGTGGAGTTGTCGATCCTGCGGGTGGAAACCTTCCTTGGCGTGTTCATCGGGGCTGTCACCTTCACCGGCTCGGTGATTGCGTTCGGCAAACTGGCGGGCCGCGTGGATGGCAAGGCGAAAAAGCTGCCGGGCGGGCATGTGTTGAACGCAGGCGCTGCGCTGATCTCGCTGGTTTTGCTGGTTGTTTACCTGCAATCGGGCAGCACTTTCGCCCTGTTGGGTATGACGGTGGCGGCGCTGTTCATCGGCTATCACCTGATCATGGGCATCGGCGGCGCGGATATGCCGGTGGTGGTGTCGATGCTGAACAGCTATTCCGGCTGGGCGGCGGCGGCGATCGGGTTTTCGCTGTCGAACGATCTGCTGATCGTGGTGGGCGCGCTGGTGGGTTCCTCGGGCGCGATCCTGAGCTATATCATGTGCAAGGCGATGAACCGGTCGTTCATCTCGGTGATCCTGGGCGGCTTTGGCGGCACCACCGGCCCCGCGATGGAGGTTGTGGGCGAGCAGGTGGCGATTGACACCGAGGGTGTCGCCGCTTTGCTGAACGATGCTGACAGCGTCATCATCATCCCGGGCTACGGCATGGCGGTGGCGCAGGCGCAGCAATCGGTGTCGGAACTGACCCGCAAACTGCGCGCGGCTGGCAAGACCGTGCGTTTCGCCATCCACCCGGTTGCGGGCCGCTTGCCCGGCCACATGAACGTGCTGCTGGCCGAGGCGAAAGTGCCTTATGACATCGTGATGGAGATGGACGAGATCAACGAAGATTTCCCCACCACCGATGTGGCCATCGTGATCGGCTCGAACGACATCGTGAACCCGGCAGCGCAGGAAGACCCGAACAGCCCCATCGCGGGGATGCCGGTACTGGAATGCTGGAAGGCCAAGCAGGTGATCGTGTCGAAACGCGGGCAGGGCACTGGCTATTCCGGTATCGAGAACCCGTTGTTCTACAAAGAAAACACCCGGATGTTCTACGGCGATGCCAAAAAATCGCTGGATGCTTTGCTGCCGATGATCGACTGAGGCATGGTGCGTGCAAGCACGCACCCTACGACAAGACCCCGGCCATCGCGCCGGGGTTTTGCTTTTCTGCAACAGGCTGCCTGCATACTCGGGTATGCGACGAAAGTGCTGGCAGTCGCGCCGCTGTGGCCGCCAAATGGGTCACTGTTTCTGACGTAAGGGCCCGCGATGACAACCGACCACCCCCTGCGCTATGCGCTTGTCAATGAACTGCACGCGCGGCCGTTTCCGGCATTGGCGGCCCCCTGCACGGCGGCTTATCTCGCGATCAAGGAACCGCTGGATGCGCAGAACCGTGACCGCAACGCCGACCGCGCGCATCTTTTGGCGCTGCTCGACCGTTACGGCTCGGCCCATCCGCAACCCGATGCCACGCATTTCTCGGGGCCTGTCGGGCGGGCTGACCTGAAATGGGAAAGCCATACCGAGTTTGTCACCTATTCCGCCTTCACGCCGGGGCTGTCGGCGCGGGCGTTTGACCCTGCCGAGATGGAGGTTTTCCCCGCCGATTGGCTGGAGAGGGCACCCGGCAAACGGGCCGCTGCGGTGCTGATCCGGGTTGAGGAGATGGCGGATGAGGCTGTCATGCTGGACAAGCTTGAGGAGTGGTTCGTGCCCGAAAGCCTTGCCGTCGCCCGCGTGGTGGATGGCGCGGCGGTGATTGCCGGCGATTTCCGCATCGACCCTGCCGGCAACATGCGCTTTGCGGTGTTCGTGCGCCCCGATACCGGTGCGCGCCGCATTGGCCGGATTGTGCAGCGCTTGTGCGAGGTGGAAACCTACCGCGCGATGTCGATGCTGGGCCTGATGCGCGCGCGGGGGCTGACGGGGCGGTTGAACGCGCTGGACCCAAGGCTGTCAGACCTCGTCTCGGGCCTTGATGGCGTATCGCGGCCTGCCGAGGCGGCTTTGCACGAGTTGCTGGCGATTTCGGCAGAACTGGAATCGCTGGCCGTGCAACATTCCTTCCGGTTCGGCGCGACGGGTGCCTATGAGGCGATCGTGAACCAACGCATCGCGGCGCTGCGTGAAGAGCGGGTGCAGGGCCGGCAGACCTTTGGCGAGTTTATGATGCGGCGCTATGACCCTGCGATGCGCACGGTGAAATCCGCCGAGGCGCGTCTGGTGTCGATGGCAGAACGCGCGCAACGCGCCGCAGAACTGCTGCGCACGCGGGTCGATGTTGAACGCTCGGCGCAGAACCAAAAGCTGCTGGAAAGCATGGACCGCCGCGCCGATCTGGCCCTGCGCTTGCAGCATACGGTGGAAGGCCTGTCGGTGGTTGCGATCAGCTATTACGCGGTGTCGCTGGCAGGCTATGTCGCCTATCCGCTGATCGAGGAGATTGGTGTCTCAAAAGGTGTTGGCATGGCGGTGCTGACGCCGTTGGTGGTGCTAGGGGTCTGGTGGGCGCTGCGGCGGATCAAGGCGCAGATGCAGTAAGGGCTGCGGCCTGACGCGGTTTCCGCCGCCGCCCCGGACTTGATCCGGGGCCTCTTGCTGTGACCTGAGGCCCCGGATCAAGTCCGGGGCGGCGTGGCGGGGCGATGACAGCAGCGTTTTCGATCGGTGCGGCTTAGCCGCGCTCGCCCACCATGTTGCGCGCAAGGGCCCATTTGCGCTGCTCGGGCGGCAGGCCAAGCACATGGTAAAGCTTGGTATAGGCGGCCTCGGGGGTCATGTCGTGGCCGTCGATCACGCCCGTTTGCAGCATCAGATTGCCCGCCGCATAGGTGCCCAACGCCACGCCACCCTTGGGCGATTGGCTGACCGCAATCACCGGGGTGCCACGGGTTTGGGCGGCCAGCAGACCTGCGCGTAAGGCGCTGGTCTCGGGCAGGGTGCCCGCGCCGAACACCCGCAGCACCACCGCGTCAAGGCTGGTCAGCGCATGTGAAAGCAGGTCTTCGGACTGACCGGGAGCCATCGAAAGGATGCCGATCTCGGCCGGCGCATAGGGCGTGAAACCAACGGTCTTGCCGGGTTGCAACGGCGGCTTGGCGGCGCGCGAGGCGGTGAAGGCATCGAGCGCCGAGCTGTGCGCCTTGCGCAACCGCGCGCCGTGCAACAACTGGCCTGCAAACTGCACCCAAACGCCGGGCGGGGCGGTGCGCGCGGCGCGCAGGGCATCTGACAGGTTGCTTAACCCGTCAGATTTTTCAACCGTCAAGGGCCGCATCGACCCCGTCAGCACCACAGGGCGCTGCAATCCGGTCAGCGCAAAGCACAAGGCGGCGGCGCTGAACGCCAAAGTATCGGTGCCATGGGTGATCACGAAGCCATTGTAATCGCTGTGATGTTGCACAATCGCCTGCGCGATGCGGTTCCAATCGGCGGGCGTGGCTTGGGCAGAATCAATCAGCGGCAACAGCGGCAGCAGCGTCACGTCGCTGGCGCGCAGATCGCGCAGCGCGGCCTCGATCACGCCGTCGCCCGGCGCAAAACCGGCCTCGGTCGCCACCATGCCAATGGTGCCGCCAGTGTGGATCAACAACAGCTTCATCTTAAATCAACGCCCCCGGATGCGCGGGTCCAAAGCGTCGCGCAATCCGTCTCCGATATAGTTGACAGACAGCACCGTCAACGAGATCGCAAGGCCGGGCCAGATCACCCGCTCGGGGTAAACCTGCATATAGGACAGCCCATCATACAAAAGCCGCCCCCATGTCGGGAAATCGGGCGGAAAGCCAAGGCCAAGGAACGAAAGCACGGATTCCGTGATGATCGCCTCGGCAATCCCCAAAGTTGCCGCCACCATCACCGGAGACACCACGTTCGGCAGGATGTGCCGCGTGATGATCCGGCGCGAGGCCGAGCCGATAGAGCGGGCGGCAAGGACATATTCGCGCTCCTTCAGCGCCAGCACTTCCCCCCGCACAATCCGCGCGGCTTGCATCCACGAGGTGATGCCAATGGCAAACACGATCAGCGTGAACGCCCCCAGTTCCGGCCCCAGAATACTGGCGGTGCGGTCGCGGAACAGCATCATGATCACCAACAGCAGCGGGATCAGTGGCAGCGCCAGAAACATATCCGTCAGCCGCATCAAGGGGCCGTCAAGGCGGCGGTAATAGCCCGCCAGCACGCCGATCAACGTGCCAAAAACGATGGCGATCAGCATCGCCACGAACCCCACCGCGAGCGACACCTTACCGGCTTGGATCATCCGTTGCAGCATGTCGCGGCCCAACTGATCGGTGCCCAGCGGGAACTTCAGGCTTGGGCCCTTGTTCTTCGACTTGATCGCCTCGACCACCGTCAGCTTTTCAGGGTGCCACAGATAGGGGCCGATCAGCACCGCCAAAATCAGGATGCCCAGCACCACAAGGCCAAAAACTGCGCCCTTGTGGCTGCGGAATTGCGCCCAGATCGCGCGCGCGGCGCTGTCGGGTTTCGGGATGGCTGTGGTGGTCTCAGTCATAGCGAATCCTCGGATCGAGCAGGCCGTAAAGCACGTCGGCAATCAGGTTGAAGGTGACGATCAGCACGGCAAAGATGAAGGCCAGCGTCTGCACCATCGGCAAGTCGCTGGCATGGATCGCGCCGATCAGCGCGGCCCCTATGCCATTCACGCCAAACAGATTTTCGGTGATGATCGCCCCGCCAAAGATCGACGGGATGCCCAAGGCAATCACCGTCACCACCGGGATCATCGAGTTGCGCAGCACATGTTTCAGCACAACCACGCGTTCCGACATGCCCTTGGCGCGCGCGGTGCGGACGTAATCCATCGTCATGTTATCCAGCATCGACGAGCGCATGTAGCGGCTGATCACCGCCGCATTGGCCAGCCCCAGTGTCATCACCGGCATCGCCATTTGCCGCAGTTGTTGCAGGAACGACGGCCAGTCGGTGACGGCAAGGTTGGTGTCATATTTGGTCGGAAACCAGCCCAAGGTGACGGCAAAGATAATGATGATCAGCGTGCCGGAAAAGAACGTCGGCACCGAAAACCCGATCATCGCAAACAGCGTACCCAACTGATCAAACAGCGAATACTGCCGGTAGGCCGAGTAAATGCCAATCGGCAGCGCAATCAGCACGCCCACCAGATAAGCGGTGCCAATCACCGTCAGCGTCTGCGGAATGCGCTGGCCGATGATGGTGAACACCGGCGCGCGCGATTGCCACGAGAGAATCCGCTGCTCGCCGCCCGCAAGATTGGTGCCAAACCAGCCGTCAAACAGGGTCGCTGGCTCCACCCAGAAGAACTGGCGCAGCCACAGCACATAGCGCACCATCACCGGCTGATCCGCGCCCAAAGCCTCGATCATTTTCTTGCGCACCTCGGGCGGCACGGTCAGCGGGATTTCCGACATCGGCGATCCGGGGGCCAGATCGACCAGCAGGAAGATCACCAAAGAGATGACAAAAAGCGTCGGGATGGCCAGCAATAACCTGCGCAGGGTGAAGGTAAGCATAAGCTGTGACGCCTTTGGTCAGATCTTGGGGAATGAATAGGGGGGCGGGGCCATCGCAGGCCCCGCCCGTGTTCAGATCACTTCACGCGGAACCAATCGGCCACGTTCCACATTTCCGAATCCCAGGCGTTGATTTTCACGCCGCCAAGGGTGTTGGAATGCGCAGACAACGTGCCGCGGTGCACCAGCGGGATCACCGTCATGCTGTCTTTCGTCACCATGTCATTGAGTTCCTTGGCAAGTTTCTGACGCTCGGCCACATCGACCGTGGTGGACAGCACCTTGACCTTGGCATCATAGGCCGGGTCGCAGTAGCGGTTCATGTTCTCACCCTGCCACTGGTTCTCGGGCGAAGGCGCGTTCACGCACTGGTATTGCGAGAGATAGGTTTCCGGATCGGTGCCGTCCGAGTTGTTGGCATACATCTCGACATCGGCGTAGAATTTCTGGAACGTATCGGGCGAGCCCGCATCGCCGCCAAAGAACACCGACGGGTCGATGGCTTTCAACTCGACATCCACGCCCAGTTCCGTCCACCAATCCTTGATCAGCGCCTGGAAATCCTGACGGATCGGGTTGACGGTGGATTGATAGAGGATGTGCAGTTTCTTGCCGTCTTTTTCACGGATGCCATCAGCGCCCGGAACCCAGCCAGCTTCATCCAGCAGCTTTTTCGCGCCTTCCATATCCTGCGCGATGCAGCCGGTGTTGTCGGACGCCCAAGCCGCCGGGGCGGGGACGACGTTACAGGTCGGCGCACCACCCGCGCCATAGCCCACGTCCGACAGGATTTGCCGGTCGATGGCTTTCGACAGCGCGGTGCGCACCTTGATATCCGACAGCACCGGGTGCGGGTGCTTGGCGGTCGAACGCTCGCCCTCCGGCAGCGCCGGATCGGGGTCGGTCATGTTCATCTCGATACGCTCAACCAGCGTGCCGAACGCCACCACGAACTCGCCCTTGCCGGCGGCGGTCATCGAGGCTTGGCTGTCGGGCGGAATCTGGGTGTTCCAGGCATAGTCGAACTCGCCCGTCTCCATCACCGCGCGGGCCGAACCTTCGGCATCGCCGCCGCCTTTGATCACGGCACTTGCGAACGCGGGCTTGGCCGGGTCGCGGTAGTTGTCGTTCATCGCCAAAGTGACAGTGTCATTGACGGTAAAGCCGGTGACTTTGAACGGCCCGGTGCCGATCGGCATGTTGTTCGGATCGGTGCAGGTCGGTGCCGCAGCCCCTTGGCAGGCCGCAAACTGCGCCTTTTGCAAGATCGGCGAAAGGGCACCCACGAAAGCGGTATAGGGGTTCGGTTTCGGCGCCGAGAACGTGACTTTCACGGTCGAGGCATCGACAGCCTCTACCTTGGCCACGCCGTCAAACTTGGAAAGCTGCGCGCAGCCGCCTGCCGGGTCCATGCAATAGGCGGCGGTGAATACCGCGTCATCAGCGGTGACGGGCGAGCCATCCGACCACTTCAGATCAGGCAGCAGCTTCCAGGTGATGGTGGTCAGGTCTGCCGAGATGCCGCCGTTTTCAACGGTGGGGATTTCGGTAACCAACTTGGGGATCAGGTTGCCATCGGCGTCAAAGCCTGCCAGCGGCTCCAGCACCAGCGACGACGCATAAACGTCCTTGGTGCCCGAGGACAGGAACGGGTTCATGATAGAGACCGCCTGCGGGAAGGTGAACTTCACCTCGCCATCAGTGCCGCGATCTGCAAAGGCGGCGGGCGCGAAAGACAGCGCGCAGGCCGCCCCGAGAAGGGCTGTTTTCAGCTTCATTGATACTCTCCTTGTGGGTTGTGCTCTTGCCTCAGGTTGGCTGGGGCCTCAGTCGTCCCGGTTGATCCGGGTTTGGCGTCGTAGAGGAAGCAGGCGACATGGCGGCCCGGCTCTACCTCTTGCAATTCGGGTTTCTCGGCGTGGCAACGCGCGAAGGCTTTCGGGCAACGGGTGCTGAAATTGCAGCCTTTCGGGGGCCGAGCAGGCGAAGGCACATCGCCCTTCAGGATGATGCGCGGGCGGCGGGCAAGCGAGGGATCAGGCTCGTTCACCGCTGACAGCAAAGCCTCGGCATAGGGGTGCAAGGGCTTGGAAAACAGCGCATCACGCGGGGAAAGTTCAGCAATCCGGCCCAGATACATCACCGCGACCCGGTCAGCGATATGGCGCACCATGGAAAGGTCGTGGCTGATGAACAGATAGGTCAGGCCCAGCTTTTCCTGCAAATCTTCCAACAGGTTAACCACCTGCGCCTGAATGGACACATCCAGCGCCGCAATGGGTTCGTCACAGACGATGAACTTCGGGTTCAGCGCCAAGGCCCGCGCGATGCCGATGCGCTGGCGCTGGCCGCCGGAAAACTCATGCGGGAAACGGTTGGCAAAGCGGCGGTTCAGGCCCACCGCATCCATCAACTCATACACGCGTTCAAGCCTGCGGTCGGCGTTCCAGTCGGTGTGCTCGACCAAGGGTTCGCTGATAATATCCGCCAAGGTCATCCGGGGGTTCAGGCTGGCCTGCGGGTCTTGAAACACCATCTGCATCGTCGGGCGCTTGCGGCGCAGGGCTTCGGGCGACAGCTTGGCAATATCCTCGCCCTCGATCACCACCGCCCCCGCCGTCGGCTCGTAAAGCCGCAAAAGCGCCCGGCCCACGGTCGATTTGCCGCAACCGGATTCGCCCACCAGCCCCAGAGTTTCCCCCGCCTGAATGCTGAACGACACGCCATCCACGGCTTTCACATCGCCGGTGTGGCGGCGCAAGATGCCGGAATAGATTGGGAAATACATCTTCAGCCCGTCCACCTGAACCAAGGGCGCTGTGGTGGTATCACGCATGGGCGGCCTCGGCAGTTACGGGCGCCCAGTGGCAGGCAACATCATGGCCCTGACCCAAAGCCACCCCGTCGATGGCGTGGCGCTTGGGGTTATCGACCTCGCAACGATCAAACGCATGGCCGCAGCGGGCGCGGAAAGCGCAGGCGGTGGGGGCGGCTGTCATGATCGGCGGCTGGCCTTCGATCACCTGCAACCGCGCCTCGCGCGCGCCGGTCAGCGACGGAATGGTTTTCAACAGCGCCCGCGTATAGGGGTGCTGCGGGTTGGCAAACAGGTCTTTCACCGGAGCCTGTTCCACGATCTGGCCGCCATACATCACCATCACCCGGTCGGCTATGGCGGCAATCACACCCAGATCATGGGTGATCCAGATGATCGCCATGCCCAGCTTGACGCGCAATTCCTTCACCAATTCAAGGATTTGCGCCTGAATCGTCACATCCAGCGCCGTGGTCGGCTCGTCCGCGATCAGCACATCCGGGTCGCAGGCCAAGGCAATCGCAATCATCACCCGCTGCCGCATGCCGCCGGAAAACTGATGCGGATAATCGCCCAAACGCTTGGCCGCATCGGGAATGCCCACCAGTTCCAACAGCTCCACCGCGCGTTTGGCAGCCTGCGCCTTGGTCATCCCCATATGCCGACGCAACGGCTCGGCAATCTGAAAGCCGACGTTGAACACCGGGTTCAGGCTTGTCATCGGATCTTGAAAGATGAAGCCCACGCGTGCACCACGCACGGCGCGCAACTGATCGGCCGAGATTTTCAGCAGGTCCTGCTCGCCCAGCATCACCGTCCCTGCGCGGATTTCCGCAGGCGGTGACGGCAGCAAACCGATCAGCGACATCATGGTAACCGACTTGCCGGAACCACTTTCGCCGACAACGCCCAAAAGTTCACCACGTTCCAGATGGAAGCTGACATCGTTGACAGCGTGAATCTCGCCTCCGCGGGTGCGGAATACGGTTTTCAGCCCCCTTACATCAAGGACGGGCGCGGCCCGATCGGGCATATGGAACTCCCCAGTTCTTTGTTATTCTTTGGTTTTATCCAAGGTCAGTCGATGCCGCCCCGGTTGTATCTGCAAGTCTTGACGATTTCGTCCTAGCTATCAATCCTGAATTTTCGCCGTGATACAGATTGTTTTTCCGACATTTTGTAGTGCAAGAGCGGCACTTTGCTGGGATTGACAGGGGCGGTGGCCAAGGCCACGTTCGGCCACAACATATGGGGGCCCGAAATGATCGAACTGACGCCACGTCAAGTGCTGGACCATCTGGTTGGCTTCCCGACGGTGAGTCGCGGCAGCAATCTTGATCTGATTGATTGGCTGGAGGGCTATCTGGCCAGCCACGGCATCGCAGCACATCGGCACTGGAATGAAGACCGCAGCAAGGCCGCCTTGTTCGCGCATGTCGGCCCGTGGCAGGCCGGTGGCGTGGTGCTGTCGGGCCATTCCGATGTCGTCCCGGTCGATGGGCAGGCGTGGTCATCCGATCCGTGGGTGGTGACGGAACGCGACGGGCGGCTTTACGGGCGCGGCACTTGCGACATGAAGGGCTATGTGGCGCTGTCGGTTTGGGCCTTGGTGCGCGCGCACAAGTTAGGCGTTCAGCGGCCTTTGCAACTGGCTTTGTCCTATGACGAAGAACTGGGCTGCACCGGCGCGCCACCGATGATCGCCGCGATGCAGGCGGTGTTGCCGCAAGCCTCTGCTGCGCTGATCGGCGAGCCTTCCCGCATGAAGCTGATCCACGGCCACAAGGGCGGCACCGGCTATCATGTGCATGTGAAGGGGTTCGAGGTGCATTCCTCGCTGCTGCCCTACGGCGTGTCGGCGATCATGGAAGGCGCGCGGCTGATTGGTTGGGTCAATGCCAAGAACGCCGAAATTCAGGCGCGGCCAATTTCCGACGTGGCCGCCACCTTCTACCCGCCCTTCACCACGCTGCATGTCGGCATGATCGCAGGCGGCACGGCGCATAACATCACCGCAGGCGACTGCAAGTTTGCCGTTGAGATGCGGGTGGTGCCGGGCGAGGATGCCGATGCTTTGGCCGCCGAATTTGAGGCCGAAGCGCATCGCCTCGACGCCGCGCTAAAGGCCGTGCGCCCCGAAGCAGGCGTGCATCTGGAGAAGTTTTTCGGCGTGCCGGGGCTGAAGCCCGAAGTGGACGGCCCCGCCGAACATCTGGTGCGGCAACTGACCGGCGATAACGCGGTGGGCGTGGTGTCCTACGGCACCGAGGCCGGGCAGTTCCAAGAGGCAGGCTATTCCGCCGTGGTCTGCGGCCCCGGCGACATCGCGCAGGCGCATCAGGTTGACGAATACCTCGAATTGTCCGAATGGCACGCCGGTCTCCGCTTTATGGAAAGCCTGCTGGAGAGTTTGCGGTGATGCAATTCCCGATCTCGGAAGCCAATAAACCCCGCTTTACCAGTGCCTTGCCAGCCGCCTGCGATGTGGTGGTGCTGGGCGGCGGGGTGATCGGCGTGATGACCGCGTGGCATCTGGCGGAACGCGGCCTCAAGGTCGTGCTGTGTGAAAAGGGCCGGATTGCGGGCGAGCAAAGCAGCCGCAACTGGGGCTGGATCAGGCAGCAGGGCCGCGATCTGGGCGAGTTGCCGATCATGGTCGAGAGCTTGCGGATCTGGAAATCGCTGTCGCAGGAATTTGGCGCAGGTTTGGGGTTTCGGCAGGAAGGGGTGATGTATCTCGCCCGCACCGAGGCCGAAATGCAGGGCTTCGCCGATTGGCTGACCCATGCCAAGGCGCATGGCCTTGATACCGTGATGCAATCGCCGGGGCAGGTGCAGGCGGCGATCAAGGGGGCTGCGGCGCCGTGGGTCGGCGGCTTGCTGACCCCATCCGATGCGCGGGCCGAGCCTTGGGTGGCGGTGCCGATGCTGGCCGAAGGCGCTGTCGCGCGCGGCGCGGTGCTGATCGAGGATTGCGCCGTGCGCAGGCTTGACCGGGCAGGGGGCCGCATCACTGGCGTTTACACCGAAAAAGGCCGCATCGCCTGCGATCAGGTGGTGGTCGCGGGCGGCGCGTGGTCGTCGCTGTTCCTGCGCGCCGAGGGCGTGGTGATCCCGCAACTGGCGGTGTTGGCATCGGTGGCGGCTACCGAAGCGATGCCCGAGGTCTATGCCGGCAATGCCGCCGACGACCGTTTCGCCTTCCGCCGCCGTCTGGATGGCGGCTATAGCATCGCACCGGGGGCTTCCCACGATTTCTTCATCGGCCCCGATGCCTTCCGCCATATGCTGACCTATCTGCCCGTTCTGAAAAAAGATTTCAAATCAACGGTGTTCCGCCCCGCAGCCCCGAAAGATTACCCCGATGCCTGGGGCACCAAACGCAAATGGCAGGCCGACCAAGTCTCGCCTTTCGAACGCATCCGAGTGCTGAACCCCGCGCCGAATATGCAAGCCTTGTCCGATGTGCAGGACAATTTCGCCAAAGCCCTGCCAGAACTTGGTCGCCCGAAACTGAAAGCGGCTTGGGCGGGCATGATCGACACCATGCCCGATGTGGTGCCGGTGATCGACCGGGTGGCAGGCATCCCGGGCCTTGTGATCGCGACGGGGATGAGCGGCCACGGCTTTGGCATCGGCCCCGGCATGGGGCGCGTGGTGGCCGATCTGGTGGCGGGCAACACCGAAACGCATGATCTGACGCGCTTCCGCCTGTCTCGGTTCACCGATGGCAGCAAAATCGCGCCGGGGCCAAGTCTTTAGGCCAAGTCTGTAGCTGTGGCGACGCCTTCAGCGGCGGACGCACCGCGGGGAGTATTTAAGCCAAGATGAAGCACCAAGGCTTTCACCTTGGCCCAAATACTCCCGCCGGAGGCGCAGGCTGGCCGCCGCGATCCCATATCAGATCAAAGGCAGCACGTAGGGTGCGTGATTTCACGCACCGCACCCGAAGATCACTCCGCCGCGATCTTGATCACCGGCTCCATCGAGGCCAACACCTCTGCCGACAGGTGGCACTTCACCTGATGGCCACCTTCCAGCACCTGCACCGGTGGCATTTCGCGGTCACACAAGCCCCCCGGCACCTGAGATTTCCAGCGGCAGCGGGTTTGGAACGGGCAGCCGGGCGGCGGGTTCATCGCCGACGGAATATCGCCGTCCAGCACGATGCGCTTGCGGATCACCTTGGTGTCGGCAATAGGCACGGCGGACAAAAGCGCCTCGGTATAGGGGTGGTAGGGCGGCTGGAACACCTGATCGGTGGTGCCCATTTCGACCACATGGCCGAGATACATCACCATCACCCGGTCAGACAGATAGCGGACGATGGAAAGGTCGTGGCTGATGAACAAAAGCGTGGTTTTGTTCTCGCGCTGAATGTCCATCAACAGATCGGTCACCGCCGCCTGGACCGACACATCGAGCGCGCTGACGGGTTCATCGGCGACCACCACCTTGGCACCGCCCGCGAAAGCCCGCGCAATCCCGACGCGCTGTTTTTGCCCGCCTGAAAGCTGGCGCGGCATCCGTTCGGCAAAGGCGCGCGGCAGTTTTACAAGGTCCAACAGTTCCAGCATCCGGGCGTGGCGTTCCTCATCCGAGCCGCCTTGCTTGAAAATCTCCAAAGCGCGGATGATCTGGCGGCCGACGTTCATCGACGGGTTCAGCGTGTCAAACGGGTTCTGGAACACCATCTGCACGGACGACACCGTATCGGTGTTGCGCTGCTGAATGGGTGTTGACTGCACGTTTTCATCGAACAGCAGGATCGAGCCAGAAGTCGCGGTTTCCAGCCCCATCAGCACCTTGGCGAAGGTGGATTTGCCGCAACCGCTTTCACCCACAATCGCCAGCGTCTCGCCCTCGCGCGCCTCGAACGACAGGGTTTCGTTGGCTTTCACCACTTTGGCGGTGCCGCTGCCGAAAGCACCCGAGGACACCGAATAGTATTTCTTCAGATCCTCCATCTTCAGCACGACCTTGCCGATCGGGGTCTTTTCCTTGCTGGCTTTCAGCGCCATCGGCGCGTCCCAGTCGATCTCGGTCCATTTGATGCAGCGCGTGGCGTGGCGGTCATCGCCCGGCACCGGGAACATCGGCACGTCGGCGGCATTGCAGCGGCCATCCTGGAAGTAATCGCAGCGCGGGCCAAAGTTGCAGCCCTTCGGGCGTTCATGCGGCAGCGGGAAGTTGCCCGGGATCGCCACCAGCGGGTGCGAGTTCTTGTCCGCCCCCGGCAGCGGGATCGAGCGGAACAGCGCCTGCGTGTAGGGGTGGCGCATCTTGTCGAACACTTCGACCACGTTGCCGGTTTCCACCGCTTCGCCGGAATACATCACGCAGAGGCGGTCGCAGACATCGAGGATCAGGCCAAGGTTGTGGCTGATGAACAGCATCGAGGTGCCGTATTTATGGCCCAAGTCTTTGACCAGATCGACGATGCCCGCCTCAACCGTCACATCAAGTGCTGTGGTCGGTTCGTCCAGGATCAGCAGGGCGGGTTTGCTCATCAGTGCCATCGCGATGACGATGCGCTGCTGTTGGCCGCCCGACAACTGGTGCGGATAGCTTTGCAGCATGCGGTCGGGGTCGGGCAGGCGCACGTCGGCCACGATCTGCCGCGCCAGCGCCCAGGCCTCATCCTTCGACATGCCTTGATGGATCATCGGCACTTCGGCCAGTTGCGCGCCGATCTTCATCGCCGGGTTCAAGGACGCCATCGGTTCCTGATAGATCATCGCAATTTCGCTGCCGCGAATATGGCGCAGTTCTTCGTCGTTCATATGGGTCAGATCGCGGCCCTTGAACTTGATGCTGCCGCCAACAATCCGCCCGTTCTTGCCCAGATCGCGCATCACCGCCAGCGCCACCGTGGATTTGCCACAGCCAGACTCGCCCACCAGCCCCATCGCCTCGCCTGCCATCACGGTGCAGGAAAAATCCATCACCGCCGGGATTTCCCGCATCCGGGTGAAGAAGCTGATCGAGAGGTTTTCGATCTCGAGGATCGGCTTGGATGGGTCCCAGGTGGTATCAGTCATGGCAGCCTCGCTATTGCGGAGAGATCGGACCGGGGGCCAGCCCCCGGACCCCCGGGATATTTAAGAACGGATGAAATGCGCGTGCATCAGTCCTTCAGGCTTTCTTCGCGCAGACCATCGGCCAGCAGGTTCAGGCCCAACACAAGGCTCATCAGCGCAAGGGCAGGGGTGATGGCGGGGTGCAGATACAGCGACAACAGCTTGCGGCCATCGTCGATGGTCGAGCCCCAGTCGGGGGATTCCGGGCTGACGCCGAGGCCAAAGAAGCCAAGCGTGCCCAAGAGGATCGTGGTGTAGCCGATGCGCAGGCAGAAATCGACGATCAGCGGGCCGCGCGCGTTGGGCAGGATTTCCCACAGCATGATATACCACGCAGACTCGCCCCGGGTCTGGCCTGCGGCGACGTAATCGCGCGCCTTCAGATCCATCACGATGCCGCGCACGATGCGGAACACGGTGGGAGAGTTCACGAACACCACCGACACGAAGACGTTCAGCAGGTTCGGGTCCATCGACCACACGCCCAAGGGGTCTTTGTTGAAGGCAAGGCCAAGGTAGGCCCACAGCCCGATCACCAGCGTGATCCCGACATAAAGGTTGCGCTTGGGTGGGTTGGTGAAGAAACGCGAGTTGAACAGCACGGTGAGGAAGATCACCGGGAAGATGAACAGCACCGCCGCCAGCACCACCGGGATGTTGGTGTTGCGGATTTCGGGTGTGACCAGCAGGTAGAACAGCAAGATCACCGGGAAGGCCAGCACGAGGTTGGCCAAGAACGACAGCACGGTATCGAGCTTGCCGCCGAAATAGCCTGCAGGCAGGCCGAGCGTGACCCCCATGATGAAGGCGAAGGTGGTGGCCGCAGGTGCAATCGTCAGCACCCGGCGCGCGCCCATCACCACGCGGCTGAACACATCGCGCGCCAGATGATCGGCGCCCAGCAGGAAGTAGGCGTATTGGCCATCCTTCACATCGACCAGCGGTGTTCCGGGCGGCGGGTTTTTCACCCGGCCAAACTGCGCAATCGGGTCCATGGTGATGATCATATCGGCAAAGATCGCCGTATAGACCCAGAACATCACCAGCGCGAAGCCGATCATGCCCACCGGGCTGTCAAACAGCTTGCCGTAAAGCCCCAGTTTGCGCTTGTAGCGGATCGAGACCGCGAAGGTGACGATCAGCGCGATCCACACCGGCAGGAATTGCTGCACGATGCGGGCAATGATCTGGCCCCAGCTTAGAAGGGTAGTTTGATCCATTATTGCCTCATGCCAGCCGGATACGGGGGTTCAGGAACACATAGCCGATGTCGGAGATCAGTTGCGTGACCAGAACGACAAGAACCGCGACCACCGAACAGCCCAAAAGCAGGTCGATGTCATTGTTGCCGGCGGCTTGCACCAGCGTCCAGCCGAAGCCTTTGTAGTTGAACAGCGCCTCGGTGATCACCACGCCGTTCAAAAGCCAGGGAAATTGCAGCATGATCACGGTAAAGGGCGCGATCAGCGCGTTGCGCAACGCGTGCCGCATCACCACGGTGCGAAACCGCACGCCTTTCAGACGTGCTGTGCGGATGTATTGCTGCGTCATCACCTCGGTCATGCTGGCGCGGGTCATCCGCGCGATATAGCCGATGCCGTATAGGGCGATGGTCAGCACCGGCAGCGCGAAATTCCAGAAGGTGATGTTGTCCATCGCAGAGGTGGCGGTGCCCAGAAACAGCGTCTTGCCGCTGATCCAGCCCCAATCGTGCAAAATCGGTGAAATCCCTGCGGTGGCGCTTGCGAAAATCGCCACCAGAATAACGCCCGAGACATATTCCGGTGTGGCCGTGGTGGCGATGGCCACGATCGACAGGCTGCGGTCCAGCCGAGAGCCCTCGCGCATCCCCGACAGCACCCCCATGATCAGCGAGACGGGGACCATGACGATCATCACCCACATCATCAGCCAACCGGTCGAGCCCAGCTTTTGCAGCACAGACTCCAGCACCGGCTTCTTGAACACGGTGGAAAACCCCCACTCGCCTTGCAGCACGCCGCAATAGGTGGCGGCGGTGGCGGGGTCCTGGTTGTTCTGGATGCAGCGGCCGCGCGTCACACCTTTGTCATCGGTCAGCACCCAGCCGGGGGCAATCCCCAGCCATTGCGCATAGCGGCCAAACACTGACCCACCATGGCCGTTGTTTTCAATCCACGACGCCACCGCCTGATCGGTCATCCGCACCGAACCTTCGGTGCGCGCCAGTTTCTCAAGGTTCGGCGGCAGGTTGGTCAGGTAGAACACCACAAAGGTCAGCGCCAGCGCAGTCAAGACCATGACGCCCAAGCGCCTTGCCACGAATTTCAACATCTATGGTTCCCCCATGCGCCAAACATTCGGCATCCGACGGTGCGGTGGTGCCTGCGTTCAGTCTTTATATTGGCAGGCATCGTGTTGGCAGGTTTGGTCCGGGCACTTCAGCGCCCGGACCGGGTGTCAGCTTACGCCACCGACCACTTGTAGTGCTGGTGCTCGAACGACGGGTGCATATCGACGTTGATGCCTTCCTTGGCGTGGCGGAACAGCGAGCGCCAGTAGGGCTGGATGATATAGCCTTCGTCTTGCAGGATCGTCTCCAGCGTCACCATGACTTCACGGCGCGCATCAGCGTTGTCCAAGGCCAGGGCTTTGGTCATTGCATCGTCGAAGTCCTTGTTCGCCATGCCGGTTTCGTTCCACGACCCGGTCGAGGTATAGGCCAGCGACATGTTCTGCACGGCCAGCGGACGGTGGTTCCAGGTGGTCGAGGAGAACGGGTATTTCTGCCAGTCGTTCCAGAAGGTCGAGCCCGGCATCACGGTGCGCTTCACAGTCGCCCCTGCGTCGCGCAACTGGGCTGCCACGGCGTCGGTGGTGGCGGCTTCAAAGCCGTCGTCCAGCGAGATGATCTCGAACTCGGTCGTGTCCAGACCAGCCGCTTTCAGCGCGGGCATCAGGCCAGCCGGATCAATCACTTGCGGTGCGATCTTGGCATATTCCGGATGGATCGGGCAGGCGTGGTGGTTTTCCGCCGTGGTGCCAAGGCCGTTATAGCCCAGTTCCAGCACAACCTTCGGATCAACCGCTTTCTGGATCGCCTGACGGACGGCTTTATCCTTGTAAAGATCGCCGTTGGCCGAGTTCATCCGCATCACGATGGTAGAAGCGGTCACCGCTTCGATCTTCTTCCAGCCCAGACCGTCCATCTGCTCGATGAAGTCGCCGGTGGTCTCATAGTTGGTGTCGATCTCGTCAGAGCCGGCCAGTTGCACCATGGCAGACGGGTCGGTGCCGAAGTCGATGTAGTGGATTTCGTCCAGCGGTGACGTGCCACCCCACCAGGTGTGGTTCGGTGCGCGCACCAGCACAACCTTCTGGCCGACCGACACTTCCTGCGGGATGTAAGGCCCGGTGCCGATTGCGTTGGTCGCAGGATCGCTGCCGTCCACGTAAGAGCTGTGCACCACAGCCGCCGGATAGTCGGCAAGGTTTGCCACAACGGCGATATCCGATTGCGACATCATCAGCTTGACGGTGGCATCATCAACCTTCACGACCGAACCGTCGCGCAGTTTGTTGACCATGACGGCAGCGCCTGCCTCGTCCTTCTTGTCGGTGCCATCGGCGTTCTTCGCCGCAACCGACTCGACCAGACCCGAGAAGCGCGAGGCCATCGCGTTGCCATCCACCGAACCATCGGTCCAGCGGGTGAACATCCGCACCACGTCATCGGCGGTGAAATCGTCGCCGTTGTTCCACTTGACGCCCTGACGGACCTTCAGCGTGTATTCGGTGGCGTCAGCGTTGGCTTCCCACGACTCCAGCAGGCGGCCCTCGAAGGTGCCGTCGGCGTTATACTGGATCAGATATTCCAGCCAGCCGCGATAGATGTTGGCGATCTGCGGCCAGTCAGCGGTGCGCGGGTCTTTCTGCGCTTTGACTTCCATCGCGCAACGGATGATGCCGCCAACTTTCGCGTCCTGAGCCTTTGCAGGCGCAGACAGGCCGAGCAGGCCATAAGCCGCAGCGGCAGAAACGCCCAAAGCGGTGGTGCGCGACAAGAACTCACGACGGCTCAGCTTGCCATCCTGAACTTCCTGCGCGTGCATGTAAGCAGCCGGGTGCAAAGCGCGCTCGGTGGTGCGGGTATCGGTCATCGGTATCTCCCTGTAAGGCTGAAGCCTTTACGTTTTTTGGCCGTCTTTGAACTGGCGATGCGCTGCAACAGATGCGATTTCTGGTGGCCCCTCCCCACGACGGGCAACCAAAACTTCCGCAGCGGAACCACAGCGTCTCACATGCCTATTCGGCACCTTTTCCGCCAATCCGTCAACGGCTGGATTCGCCCTTGCGTAGAACGTTAGCGACATTGTGACGACGTATTCAATGTTCAAACCACCGCAAATTGCGGCACGTCCCCGACACAACCCCGACACAACCCCGGCATACCATTGTGTGCAGCGATTTCCGCCGCCCACGGAAGCTTGTCCGCCATCGCGGACGAATCGTCACACTTGCGACGGGTTTCGCGCCAAAGCCGCCCGAGGCGCTAAACCGCGCGGCGGAAGGCGGTGGGCGATACCCCGGTCAGATGCTGAAAGGCGCGGGTGAAATAGGCAGGCGAGGTGAACCCCAGACTGGCCCCGATCTGCCCCACCGCGATGTCGGTCTCTGCCAACAACTTGCGCGCCTCAAAGATCCGGCGATCCTGCAAAAGATCAATCGCCGAACGCCCGCAAGTCTCGCGGCAGCAGCGCGTCAGATGCGTTGCGGTGACGCCCAGATCGCAGGCCAATTCGCCCACGCCCTTGCCACGCCGGAACTCTTTTTCCAAAAGCGCCGTGTAGCGCGCAACCAAGCGCCGGGCCGCATCCGGGCGCGGCACCTCGGCGCCCGGCTTCTTGGCCTGACGCTCGATCCACACGCCCAACAGTCCCAGATAATGCCGCGTCGCGCGGTCATGCGCGGGGGTGTCGCTGTCCATCTCGCGCTGGATCATGTCAAGCGTGACATTGACCTCTTGTTGCGCATGCACTTCACGGATGCGCAGATGCTGCGGCTCGGACGGCAGGGTGACGGTCGAGTTTTTTCCGAAAAACACCGCAGTGCCAAACACTTGCGGGCCGACCTCAAAGCCGTGCATCACGCCGGGCGGAATGTAGATCGCGTTGTTGGCGGTATAGCCACGGGTCTGGCCTGCAATGGTGATGCGGCCCTGACCCTTGGTGAACCACAAAAAACAGCCCTCAGACAACGACCGCATCGCTTCCACCCGCCAGCGCCCGCCCGCCGCCAATCGCGGAATGGCGATCAGGCGCATCTGATCGGTATCAGGGCCGGATTTGACGGTCTGGGTCTTCATGGTGCACTGCCTGCTTTTGTATTTTTCCAACATGTAACCGAGCCTTGCAACACAACCCAAGCGAAAAGATGGCACGCCGGGGAAGTTATCCACAGGGGGTGCAGAAACCTGTGGGCAACTCTGTGGATGCGGCGCGCCGCGCTTACGGCAGGCTGATCTCGCGCCACGCCTTCATGCGCGAGCGCAACCACGTGCGCTGCCGTTTGGCATATTGCCGGCTCGCCAAAGTGGCGGCATCGGCAGCCTCGGCCAGACTGATCTGCCCGCGCAGATGCGCCACCAATTCGGGCGCGCCGATCGCCTTGGCCCATGGCTGCACCGGGTCCCAATGGGGCAGGGCGGCGCGCACCTCGTCCAAGGCACCCTCGCGCAGCATGGCCGCAAACCGCCGCGCGATTCGCGCGTCCAGCCAGCCGACATCCGGGCGGATCACCAGCGCCTCGGCCCTCGGCAGCGGCAAGGCCGCAGGCCCGGTCGCATCCTGCCACGCGGCCAAACCCCGCCCGGTGCTGGCCTGCACCTCCCACGCCCGCTGCACCCGCGCGGGGTTCAACGTGTCAATCCGCGCCGCCGTCACCGCGTCCAACTCGGCCAGAAGTGCCGCAATCCCCTCATCAGCCAACCGCCCGTCAGCCCGCGCCCGCACCTCGGGCGGGGTGGCTGGGATCTCGCTCAACCCTTCTGTCAGCGCGCTGAAGTAAAGCCCGGTGCCGCCCACAATCACCACGGGCCGGTCCAGCAACCCGCGCGCCTCGCGCAGCCAATGCCCCACCGAATAGGCCTGATCGCGCGCCACATGGCCATAAAGCGCGTGGTCCGCCGCCGCCTCATCCGCCGCACTTGGCCGCGCCGACAACACCCGCCAGCAGTCATAAACCTGCAAGGCATCGGCATTCACCACCACCCGGCCATCCCGCGCCGCCAGTTCCATGGCGAAAGCCGATTTGCCGCTCGCCGTAGGTCCGGCAAGCAACACCGGGGCCTCGCGCGAAATCAGCTTCAAATCAAACGTCACGCCTTGCCTTTCATCTGTTCCCAAATATCCCGGGGGTGCGGGGGCTGGCCCCCGCTCTTGGGCGATCAACCCCCAAACCGACAGCCAATGTCGCTTCCCCCGTTGAACCTGCAACGGTTTTGCGACATTTTGCGCGCCAGTCAATCCAGTTACTGCCCATCCACAGCCATGCAAGGATCTCCCCATGTCTCACCCCGGCGAGCCAAAAGTGACCTACGACCGGGTCATGCTGAAAATCTCCGGCGAGGCGCTGATGGGCGACCAGGGCTTTGGCCTGCACCCGCCCACCGTGCAACGCATTGCCCAAGAGGTAAAATCCGTCCGCGATCTGGGCGTTGAGATCTGCATGGTGATCGGCGGCGGCAACATCTTCCGCGGCCTCGCAGGCAGCGCCCAAGGGATGGAGCGGACCACCGCCGACTATATGGGGATGCTCGCCACCGTGATGAACGCCCTTGCCATGCAATCGGCGCTCGAATCCATCGGCGTGTTCACCCGGGTGATTTCCGCCATTCCGATGGATCAGGTCTGCGAGCCCTATATCCGCCGCCGCGCCGTCCGCCACCTTGAGAAAAAGCGCGTCTGCATCTTTGCCGCAGGCACCGGCAACCCCTATTTCACCACCGACACCGCAGCCACCCTGCGCGCCAATGAAATGGCCTGTCAGGCGATCTTCAAAGGCACCAAGGTGGACGGCGTCTATGACAAAGACCCCAAGAAATTCGCCGACGCCAAACGCTACGACAAAGTCAGCTATGATGAGGTGCTGCAAAAGCATCTCGGCGTGATGGATGCCTCGGCGATTGCGCTGGCGCGTGACAACAACCTGCCAATCATCGTGTTCAGCCTTGATGAACCCGGCGGCTTCAAAGGCATCCTGGCCGGGCAGGGCACCTATACCCAAGTGCACGGCTAGGGCGCGCGCGGGCTGAAGCTTCCCCTATACCTGCCAAACCACTTGCTGTTATAGAACAGCGAAAGCCCAGCCGCTTTGGGCCGAAGACACGAAGGAATTGCTATGTCGGACGATCTTGAAATTGACCTCGACGCCATCCAGCGCCGGATGGACGGCGCGATGAACGCGCTCAAGGTGGAATTTGCCTCGCTGCGCACCGGCCGGGCTTCGGCCTCGATTGTCGAGCCGATCATGGTTGATGCCTACGGCCAGATGACCCCGATCAACCAGCTTGGCACCGTCAACGTGCCCGAACCGCGCATGGTGGTGATCAACGTCTGGGACAAGGCGATGATTGCCAAGGTTGAAAAGGCCATCCGCGAAAGTGGCATCGGCATCAATCCGATCAGCGACGGCCCCTTGATCCGCCTGCCGATCCCCGAGTTGAACGAGGAACGCCGCAAGCAGTTGACCAAGGTCGCCGCAGGCTATGCCGAAAACACCAAGGTCGCGATCCGCAACGTGCGCCGCGATGGCATGGATCAGATCAAGAAGGCCAAGACCGCTGGCATGGGAGAGGACGACCAGAAGATGTGGTCGGACGAGGTGCAAGACCTGACCGACAAGGCCATCGTCGCCGTGGATCGCGCGCTGGAACACAAACAAGCCGAGATCATGCAGGTCTAGCACTTGCCCACAGGGCGCAGCCACCAGCCGCGCCTCTGACACCGGTATGACGTGACGGCCCGTTGTGGGCGAACCAGACAAGGTAGGGCGTGGTCCTTGGGCGCTAAATCCGACACAAAGACCCCGCGCGAAGCCGCGCATGTCGCCATCATCATGGATGGCAATGGCCGCTGGGCCACAAATCGCGGCTGGCCGCGCCTTGTCGGCCACCGAAAGGGGGCAGAGCGTGTCAAACAGATCGTGCGCGCCGCACCCGAAATCGGCATCCAGTGGCTGACCATCTACGCGTTCTCCACCGAAAACTGGAAACGCTCGACCGAGGAAGTGCTTGGCCTGATGTCGATTTTCGCCCGCTATATCGAGCGTGAGGCAGATCGTCTGGCCGCCGACGGCGTGCGGATGCGCTTTATCGGCGACCGCTCCAAGCTGGATGCCAAACTGCAGCGCCTGATGACCGGGATCGAGGCGCGCACCGCCAACCTTACCCGGCTGAACCTGACCGTGGCGATCAACTACGGCGGCCGCGATGAGATCACACGCACCATCCGCACGCTTGCAGCCGAGGCCGCGGCAGGCCGCATCGACCCCGCCCAGATCAGCGATGCGCTGATCAGCCAGCACCTGGATACCGCCACCATTCCCGACCCCGATCTGGTGATCCGCACCAGCGGTGAGACCCGCACCTCAAACTTCCTGCCATGGCAGGCGGCCTATGCCGAATACGAATTCACCCCAACCCTGTGGCCCGATTTCACCATCGACGAACTGGTCGCCATCCTCGCCCGCTTTGGCCATCGCGACCGCCGCTTTGGCGGCGTGGTTTCGGCATGAGCGGGGCCGCGCAATGGGGCGACCTGCGCCCGCGCGTGCTGTCGGCGGCGGTGATGCTGGCAGTCGGGGCGGTTGAAATCTGGCTGGGCGGGTGGTGGTTTTTGATCCTGATCACCCTGCTGACCTCGGTGATGATCTGGGAACTTGCACGCCTGTCCCAGCCGCAACACCGGCGCACCGCTCTTGCCATCGCCGCCTTGGCCGCCCTGTGCCTGATCGCGGATGAAGGCTGGCCGTCGCTTTCGGCATGGATCGTGTTTCCGCTGGTGCCACTTGCCTTCATGGCCACACCGCGCCGCCAGCAAACGGCGGTCACGCTGATTGCGATTGCGGTCATGGTGGCAGGCCACGGCCTGTTCGTGCTGCGCGACGAGGCCGGGACGGTCGCTTTCCTGTGGCTGCTGGGCGTGGTGATCGTGTCCGATGTGATGGGCTACTTTGCCGGGCGGTTGCTTGGTGGGCCGAAATTCTGGCCCGCGATCAGCCCGAAGAAAACATGGTCGGGCACCATCGCAGGCTGGATCGGTGCTGCGATATTGGGTGCTGCCTTTGTCGCCGCAGGCCACGGCACCCTGTGGCTGATCCTGCTGTCACCCTTGGTGGCCTTTGCGGGCCAGATGGGCGACATCGCCGAAAGCTGGCTGAAACGCCGGGTGGGGGCGAAAGACAGTTCCAACCTGATCCCCGGCCACGGCGGCGTGCTGGATCGGTTTGACGCATTGACCGGTGCCATGGTGCTGGTGATGCTGCTGACTCGGGCATTTGATTTGCCGATTGGAGGCTAGATGCGTTCCGTCTCGGTTTTTGGGGCCACGGGGTCGGTGGGCGAAAGCACCTACGATCTGCTGATCCGCGAAGGCGGGCCCGAGGCCTATCGCACGGTGGCCCTGACCGGCGGGCGCAATGTGGCGCGGCTGGCCGAAATGGCTGTGGCGCTGCGGGCAGAAATCGCCGTCACCGCCTTTGACGATTGCTTGTCCCCCCTGCGCGATGCGCTTGCCGGCACTGGCATTGCCGTGGCCGCTGGAACCCAAGCCGTGCACGACGCCGCCGACCGCCCCGCCGATTGGGTGATGAGCGCGATAGTGGGGGCTGCGGGCCTTGTGCCGGGGATGCGCGCTTTGCGTCATGGCGGCAAGCTGGCGCTGGCCAACAAGGAAAGTCTGGTGACGGCCGGGCAGGTGCTGATGGCCACCGCCGCCGCCAATGAGGCCACCGTGCTGCCGGTGGACAGCGAACATTCGGCGATCTTTCAGGCGCTGGTGGGCGAAGACCTCTCGGCGGTCGAGCGTATCATCCTCACCGCCTCTGGTGGCGCTTTGCGCGATTGGCCGCTGGAACGGCTGGCGGGTGCCACCGTGACCGAGGCGCTGGCGCATCCGAACTGGTCAATGGGTGCCCGCATCACCATCGATTCCGCCTCGATGTTTAACAAAGCCTTGGAAGTCATTGAAACCCGCGAGTTTTTCGGCGTCGCGCCTGCGCAGATCGAGGTCATCATCCACCCCGAATCGATCATCCATTCGATGGTGGGTTTCCGCGATGGCGCGGTGATGGCGCATTTGGGCGCGCCCGACATGCGCCACCCGATCGGCTATGCGCTGCACTGGCCGCACCGCCAGAACCTGCCCGTGGCGCGGCTTGACCTTGCCGCACTGGGCGGCCTCACCTTCCGCGCGCCCGATGAGGCCCGCTTCCCCGCCCTGCGTCTGGCGCGAGAGGTGATGGAGGTCCGCGGCCTTGCCGGTGCCGCCTTCAACGCCGCGAAAGAGGTGGCGCTGGATCACTTCATCGCAGGCGGGCTTGGCTTCATGCAGATGGCCGCCGTGGTTGAGGCTACACTTAACCGTGTTTCGTCCGATTGCAGCCTTGGAAATGCCGCCCTTACCCTTGAGGATGTGCTGCAAATGGACCATTTGGCACGGATAAAGGCCGCCGAGGCGGTAAACATGGTAAAGGGCAGCTAGCGTGGATTTCAGCAGCATTGCGGCGTCATTTGGCGGTGCGGTTTGGTCGGGCTTGTTCTTCATCGTCGCCGTGGCGGTGATCGTGGCGGTGCATGAATACGGCCATTACATCGTCGGGCGCTGGTCTGGCATCCATGCCGAGGTGTTCTCGTTGGGCTTCGGCCCGGTGATCTATGCGCGCGTTGATAAACGCGGCACGCAATGGCAGATCGCGGCCTTTCCCATTGGCGGCTATGTGAAATTTCTGGGCGACAAGGACGCAGCCTCCAGCACCGACCATGCCGCCATCAGCGGGCTTTCCGATGCAGAGCAACGCCACACCATGGCAGGTGCGCCGCTGTGGGCGCGCGCGGCGACGGTCGCAGCAGGCCCGGTGTTCAACTTCATTCTGGCGCTCGTGGTGTTCATCGGTATGATCACCTACACCGGTGTCGCCACCGATGCGCCCGTCGTGGGCCGCCTCAATGCCTCGCCCTTTGCAGGCGAAACCCTGCAGCCCGGCGACCGGATTCTGGCGCTGAACGGCACCGCCACGCCTGACATCGAAAGCTTTGCCAAAACCGCAAGCGCCCTGCCGCCTGCTGCCACCGTCACCTACCAGATCGAGCGCGCAGGGGCCACGATGGACGTGACCGGCGCGCATCCGTTCTTGCCGCTGGTCGGCTCGGTGATGCCGCGCAACGCCGGCGGCGATGCCGGTATTCAGGTGGGCGACGTGATTTTGCAGGCGGGCGACACCCCCGTCACCGCCTTCAGCCAACTGCCCGCGCTGGTCGAGGCCACCCAAGGTGCCCCCATCGCGCTGAAAATCTGGCGCGCTGGTCAGATCATCGACCTGACGCTTTCCCCCAACCGCCGCGATCTGCCCAAAGACGGCGGCGGGTTTGAAACCCGCTGGATGATCGGCCTGTCGGGCGGCATGTTGTTTGATCCGCAAACCCGCCAGCCGGGGCCATGGGAGACCGTAACGCTGGCCGTCGATCAGGCATGGAGCACCGCGCAATCCTCGCTGTCTGGCCTGTGGCATATCGTGACCGGCAAGATCAGCACCTGCAACCTCTCTGGCCCCGTCGGCATGGCCGAAGTGATGGGCGACGCCGCCCGCCAAGGCCCCGAGCAGTTCATCGGCTATCTTGGCATGATGTCGCTGGGCATCGGCCTTTTGAACCTGTTCCCGATCCCGGTGCTGGACGGCGGCCATCTGGTGTTCTTCGCCTATGAGGCCGTGTTCCGCCGCAAACCCAACCCTGCGGTGATGAATGTGCTGATGCTGATCGGCCTGATGGCTGTCCTGAGCTTCATGTTCTTCGCCTTGGGCAATGATTTCACCTGCAAATAACGGCGCAGGCCACAGTGCTGCCACATTCTCGGGCTAAATTTCGGCATCATTTGGTGCGGAAAGGGCAAGACCATGCAGGCTGTGATGAAAAGCTACAAAGGCCTGTCGCTTCTGGTCTGGCTGAACTGGGATCGCCTGTTCACCGCAGGCACCGTGATCGTGGGCCTGCTTGCCGGTGCCTTCCTTGGCACGGCGCTGATGCAGCCCTGATCTGCGGCCAAGAATATCCACCGATTGCTTACGATTTTTCCGGCCATCCTTTTGACATTGCTTGCGGTTGCGGGTAGTCAGATGCACAGGATTTAGTGCATTCAGGAGCGGCTCATGCGGGAAACAGCAAGCGCAGGTATCACGCGCAAGGGTAAGCTCCGTGGCTTTATGCGCCCGACACTCGTCGCAATTCTGCTTTCCAGCGCAATGGTTTCCGAACCGTTCCTCACGCTTGCTCAGGCGCAGACCTACAGCTTCAGCAACGTCACGGTCGAGGGCAACGCCCGCGTCGATGCCGCGACAATCCTGAAATATGCGGGAATCGCACGCGGTCAGTCGATGGCCGCCGGGCAGTTGAATGACGCCTATCAGCGCATTTTCGCCTCGGGTTTGTTCGAAACTGTTGATCTTGTGCCACAGGGCAGCACGCTGTTGATCAAGGTCAAAGAACTGCCGATGCTGAACGTTGTCGATTTTCAGGGCAACAAGCTGGTCAAAGACGAAAAGCTGAACGAAATCGTCAAATCGAAATCGCGTCTGGTCTATAACCCCGCGCAGGCCGAGGCCGATGCGGCGCAGATTTCCGAAGCCTACCGCGTGCAGGGCCGCCTTGCCGCCACGGTTGACCCAAAGATCATCCGCCGCTCCGACAACCGCGTTGATCTGGTGTTTGAAATCACCGAAGGCAAAGTCGTTGAAAACGAAGGCATTTCCTTTGTCGGCAACCGCTCTTTCAGTGACCGCCGCCTCAAGCAGGTGCTGCAAACCAAACAAGCAGGTTTCCTGCGCCAGTTGATCAAATCCGACACCTTCGTGCCCGAGCGGTTGGAGGTTGATAAGCAGATGCTGCGCGACTTCTACATGTCGCGCGGCTATATCGACGTGCAGGTGGTCGATGCCACCGGCCAACTTTCCCGCGAACGCGATGCAACTTTCGTGACCTATACCGTCAAGGAAGGCCAAAGCTGGAAGATCGGCAACGTCAGCACGGTGTCCGAGGTTGAGGGCGTCGATGCCGCCGAATTCGCCGCCGTGCAGAAGATGCGCTCGGGCGTGACCTATTCGCCGTCGATCATCGAAAACAACATCGCCCGGATGGAAAATCTGGCCCTGCGCAAAGGCCTGAACTTTGTGAGCGTGGAGCCGCGTCTGGTCCGCAATGAGCGTAATCAGACCCTGGACGTGGAATATGTCATCAAGCGCGGTGATAAGGTCTTCGTTGAACGCATTGATATTGAAGGCAATACCACCACGCTCGATCAGGTCGTGCGCCGTCAGTTCCGCACGGTGGAAGGCGACCCCTTCAACCCGCGCGAAATCCGTCAGGCGGCCGAGCGTATCCGCGCCTTGGGCTTTTTCACCGACGCCAAGGTCGATGCCAAACCCGGCAGCAACCCCGATGAGGTCGTCGTTAACGTCGATGTCGAAGAAAAACCCACCGGCTCGCTTAGCCTCGGCGCCAGCTTTGGCACGCAGTCGGGCTTGGGCCTGAATGTGGGCTTCTCGGAAACCAACTTCCTGGGTCGCGGGCAGGCGTTCTCGGTCAACATCGCCACCGCTTCCGATACCAAAGACAGCGGGATTTCCTTTGTGGAACCGGCACTTCTGGGCCGTGACCTGAAGCTGAAATTTGGCTTGTCCTATAATGAGACCAACAACGCCAGCGCCCTCTACGACACCCGGTCTATCGCGTTCACCACGGGATTGGAGTTTCCGATTGCCGAGCAGTCGCGGCTGGAACTGCGCTTCAAGGCATTTCAGGACACGCTCAGCAAGGTTACGTCAACCGCGCCATTGCTGGTTGCCGAGGGTGCACGCGGCAGCGAAATCGGCTCGGGTCTGGGCTATATCTATACCTTCGACAACCGCGTGACCGGCCTTAACCCGAAAAGCAGCCTGCTGTTCCGCTTCGGGCAGGATTTTGTCGGTTTGGGGGGCGATGCGAAATTTGTCGAAACCACGGCCTTGGCTGTGGCCGAGACCAAGGTCTTCAACGAAGACGTGACGCTGCGCGCGATTTTTGAAGGCGGCGCTGTCAACAGCTTTGGCGGCTATGATACCCGCGTCACCGACCGCTACTTCGCGAACGGCAAGATCCGTGGCTTTGACACCAACGGCATCGGCCCGCGTGATGCGTCGGGCGATGCCTTGGGCGGCAATTTCTACGCCACCATGAAGCTTGAGGCTGAATTCCCGCTGGGCCTGCCGGAAGAATACGGCATCACCGGTGGCGTGTTTGCCGATATGGGATCGGTTTGGGGCTTGGACAACCCGGGTGCCGTTGACGACAGCGCGCATCTGCGTGCCGCCGTCGGCGTCTCGGTGCTGTGGACCACCCCCATCGGCCCGCTGCGGTTCAACTTCTCGAACGCGGTCAAGAAAGAAAGCTATGACGAAGAGCAAAGCTTCGATCTGACCATCGCGACCAAATTCTGATGCAGCGGCAGGCGGCGGGGCTGATCATGGCGCTGCTGCTTGCGGTTTGCCCGCAGGGGATGGCGGCGCAATCGGTCGTGCAGAAATCCGCGATCGTGACGCTGGATCAGGATCAGTTGTATCTGGGCACCAAATACGGCCGGGCGCTGCAAGCCAAGTTTGAAGCCGAATCCTCGGCGCTGCTGGCCGAAAACCGCAAGATCGACTCCGCGCTCGAGACCGAAGAACGCGAGTTGACCAATCGCCGCGCCACAATGACCGCGCAGGATTTTCGCCCCTTGGCCGACGCTTTTGACAAGAAAGCCAACGAGTTACGCAAGGCGCAAGAGGTCAAATCGACCGAGCTGTCCAAGACCCGCGATGCCGATCGCCAAAGCTTCTTTCAGGCCGTGGCGCCAATTTTGGGTGATTACATGGTCGAGCGCGGTGCGGTTGCCATCCTCGACAAATCCGCCATCGTGGTCAGCCTTGGGTCCATCGACATCACCAAAGACGTGATCGCCCGCATCGACAGCCGTTTGGGCGACGGCAGCACACCGCCTGCACCCGCGCCCTAAGCCCGCCCGCCAATGGCTTGTCTCAGCCTGCGGTTTTCGCTAGTGACATCCCACGCCCCGGCAAGAGGGCCGCACACTCGGAGTTCCCATGACCGACCAGCCCAACGCAGACGCCCCGCTCTCCGCCGATCTGTCGCTGATCCAGCGCATCATCCCGCACCGCTATCCCTTCCTGCTGGTCGATAAGGTGCGCGACATCTACATCAACAAATCCTGCGTCGGCATCAAGAACATCACCTTCAACGAGCCGCAGTTTCAGGGCCATTTTCCCGGCATGCCGATCTTCCCGGGCGTGATGATCATTGAAGCCATGGCGCAGACCTCGGGCATCCTTGTTGGCCTGTCGATGGACCTTGTCGATAAAAACGCCACCGTGTTTTTCATGGGCGTCGATGCGGTGAAATTCCGCCGCAAAGTCGTCCCCGGCGATGTGCTGGAGTTGCACGTCACCGCCCTGCGCGGCGGCGGGCGGGTGTGGAAATTCGCCGGGCGCGCCATGGTCGATGGCGAACTCGCGTGTGAGGCCGAATTCATGGCGATGTTCGACGTCCCGAAAAAGGCCTGAGCATGTCCATTCACGGCACAGCCCTTGTCCACCCCTCTGCCTTCGTCGAGGAAGGTGCCACCATCGGCCCCGATTGCTTCATCGGCCCCTTCGCGCTGATCGGCCCCGAGGTGACCTTGCACAAGGGCGTCACGGTGAAATCGCACGCCGTGGTCACCGGCTGGACCGAGATCGGCGAAGACACCACAATCTTCCCCTTCGCCTGCGTCGGTGAAGTGCCGCAAGACCTGAAATTCAAGGGCGAGCGCACAAGGCTGATCGTCGGCAAACGCTGCAAAATCCGCGAGGGCGCAACCCTGAACACCGGCACCGAGGGCGGCGGCGGCATCACCCGCGTCGGCGATGATTGCCTGTTGATGACCGGCGCGCATATCGGCCACGACGCACAACTCGGCAACCGCATCGTGCTGGCCAACCAAGTCGCCATCGCGGGCCATTGCCACATCGGCGACGATGTGATCGTCGGCGGCCTGTCCGGCATCCACCAATTTGTCCGCGTTGGCCGCGGCGCGATCATTGGCGCGGTGACGATGGTGACCAACGATGTGCTGCCCTTCGGCCTTGTGCAAGGCCCGCGCGGTGTGCTCGATGGGCTGAACCTTGTCGGCCTGAAGCGCCGCGGGGTCGAGCGTGCCGACATCACCGCTATGCGCGCGGCGTTCCAGATGCTGGCGCAGGGCGAGGGCAGCTTTCTCGATCGCGCCCGCCGTCTGGCCGAGGAAACCGACAGCCCTTATGTCCGCGAGATGACCGATTTCATCCTCTCGGCCTCTGACCGTTCGTTCCTGACCCCGAAATGAGCCGGCTTGCCATCATCGCAGGGCAGGGCGCTTTGCCCGCCGCCTTGGCCGCCACCCTGGCCGAGCCCCCCTTCGTCTGCGCTTTGGATGGCTTCACGCCAGCGGGCCTGCCCGTCGATCAGGTGTTCCGGGTTGAACGCCTGGCGCTGTTCCTGCGCTTCTTGGAAGATCAAGGCGTCACCCGCGTGATCTTCGCCGGGGCCGTGCAGCGCCCGCGCCTTGACCCGTCGCTGTTTGATCCGCAAACCGCGCAAATGGTGCCGCGCCTGCTGGCCGCGATGCAGGCGGGCGATGATGCCACCCTGCGCGCAGTCGTGGCGATCTTCGAGGAGGCGTGTTTTGAGGTGGTCGGCGTCGAAGCCATCGCCCCCGCACTTCTGCCGCAAGCCGCTGTTCTGGCAGGCGAAATCACCCCACAGCATGAAGCCGATGCGACCCGCGCCGCCACCATCACCGCCGCACTTGGCGCGGTCGATGTCGGCCAAGGTTGCGTCGTGGCGGGCGGCCTCTGCCTTGCGGTCGAAGCACTGCCCGGCACCGACGCGATGCTGAAAAGCCTTGCCCAAATTCCCGCCAGCCTGCGCCCGAAAGGTGGTGTGTTCTACAAATCCGCCAAACCCGGCCAAGACCGCCGCATGGATCTACCCACCATGGGAATGGAAACCTTGCGCCTTGTGGCCGAGGCAGGCCTTGCCGGCGTTGCCTTCGAAGCCGGATCGGTGATCTGCCTTGATCTGCCGCAGATGATCGCCTTCGCTCAAGCGCAGAACCTGCTGCTATGGGCGCGCTGACCCCACAATCGCACCGCGCCCCGACATCGGCAGATGCCCCCGCATCTGCCGCAGCACAGCATTTCCACCACTCCCCCGGTGGCCAAAGCCACCGGGCAGCGCCCGCCCCGCCACCGGCGGGCGCTTCACGCCCACCGGGCCGGGCGCTGCCCTCTGACGGTGCTGGTGGATACGGTTATGCTGATGCGTTCCCACATCACCCGCGCAAGCTTGCGCGGGCGCGCGGCGGGAAAACAGTCCACTGGACTGTTTTCTGTTCCGCCGCGTTCACGCCTTGGCGATCATGACGATGAAACCCCTCAGCCTCTATCTCCTCGCGGGCGAACCCTCGGGCGACCGTCTCGGTGCCGCGCTGATGGCGGGGCTGAAATCTCTGCACCCCAACATCATCTTCCAAGGTATCGGCGGCCCGCTGATGCAAGCCGAGGGCCTTAACAGCCTGTTCCCGATGGAAGAACTGTCGATCATGGGTCTGGCCGAAGTGCTGCCGAGATATTTCCACCTCAAGCGCCGCATCCGCGAAGCCGCCGCCGCGGCACTTGCCGCCCAGCCCGATGCCCTGATCACCATCGACAGCCCCGATTTCTGCCTGCGCGTGGCGAAAATCGTCAAAACCGCCAACCCGGCGCTGCGCACCATCCACTACGTCGCCCCCTCGGTCTGGGCATGGCGCCCCGGTCGCGCCGCGAAAATGGCAAAGGTCATCGACCATGTCCTGGCCCTGCTGCCGTTCGAGCCGCCCTATATGACCGCCGCCGGGATGAGCTGCGATTTCGTCGGCCACCCCGTCGTCGCCGAACCCCTTGCCACGCCCACTGAGATCGCACAACTCGACGGCCCGCCATCTGAAAAGCCTGGCCCGCTGATCCTCACACTCCCCGGCTCGCGCCGTGGCGAAGTCAGCCGGCTGGCCCCGGTGATCGGCGAAACCCTTGCGCTGATCAAAGCCAAGCACCCCCACGCCCGCGTCGCGCTTCCAACCGTGCGCGGCGTGGAAGCGCTCGTCCGCGACCTTACCGCGGCATGGGCGATCCAACCACAGATCATCACCGACCCCGCGCTGAAACGCGCAGCCTTCGCTGCCGCCGATGTCGCCATCGCCGCCTCTGGCACCGTCAGCCTGGAACTCGCCGCCAACACCTGCCCGATGGTGATCGCCTACGACATGCATCCCCTGACGCTCTGGCTGATGCGCCGCGCGGCGCTGATTGACACCGTCACCTTGGTCAACCTCGTGTCAGATACCCGGGTGGTGCCGGAATTCATTGGTGAGAATTGCCGCGCCGAACAGATCGCCCCCGCCGTGCTGAACCTGCTCGACCACCCACAGGCGCAAACCGAGGCGATGCACCTCACCATGCAGCGCTTGGGGCAGGGTGGAGAATCCCCCGGCCTGCGCGCAGCAAAATCGGTGCTGTCGGTCCTTCCAGATCGCTAAAATTTATCTAAGATTTTTCATCTTGGCCTAAATACTCCCGCCGGAGGCTCCCACGCTGAAGGGCAGAAGCCTCCGGCGGGAGTATTTTCGCCAAGATGAAGCCCGGCCGCCCCAAGGTTTGATCGCGCCTAAGTGTTAAAAATCTGTTAAAATGCTAGGGTCAAGCCATTGAAAACAAACGTCTAAAAAAGGTCCCGAGTTGGGACCGTCACTTGCCCCGCCAAATCCAGCCGCCGCCAAACACCCGGCTGCCCTCGGGCGCGTAGAACACGCAGGCCTGCCCGGGCGAGATGCCATCCTCTGGGTCGAGCAGTTCCACCGTGGCCTCGGTCGCCGATAGGGGCCGCACCACCGCAGGCCGTGGTGGCCGGGTCGAGCGGACCTTGACGTTCAGATGCCATTCCGCCCGGCTGTCGAACGGCGCATCCCCCAACCAGTTGATCTCGCGCAGCGGCACCACCCGGGTGGACAGCGCCTCTTTCGGCCCGACAATCACCTGCCGCAGGGCAGGGTCCAGCTTGACCACATACAAAGGATCACCCAAGCCGCCGATCCCCAGCCCCTTGCGCTGCCCGATCGTGTAATGAATGACCCCGCGATGCTGCCCCAGCACGCGCCCCGCCTGATCGACGATATCCCCCGGATCAGCCGCCCCCGGCCGCAGCTTTTCAATCACCGCCGCATAGTTGCCGTTGGGGACGAAACAAATATCCTGACTGTCCGGCTTGTCGGCCACCGACAGCCCATATTTCGCCGCCAGCGCCCGCGTTTCGGCCTTGCTGGCCAGATGCCCCAGCGGGAAGCGCAGATAATCCAGTTGTTCCTGCGTGGTTGAGAACAGGAAGTAGCTTTGATCGCGGTTCGGGTCGCTCGCCATATGCAGTTCCGACCCCGCGCCAAGCTTGCGCTGGATGTAATGCCCCGTCGCCATGCAATCCGCGTTCAGATCCTTCGCTGTCGCCAGCAGATCCTTGAACTTCACCCGCTCATTGCAGCGGATGCACGGCACCGGCGTCGCGCCCGCCAGATAGGCGTCGGCAAATTCCTCGATCACCGCCTCGCGGAAGGTGTTCTCATAATCCAGCACGTAATGCGGAAAGCCCATCAGCTCCGCCACCCGCGCCGCATCGTGAATATCCCGGCCCGCACAGCACGCGCCCTTCTTGGCCAGCGCCGCCCCGTGATCGTAAAGCTGCAAGGTGACGCCCACCACGTCATAGCCTTCCTCGGCCAGTTGCGCCGCCACGACCGAGCTGTCCACCCCACCCGACATCGCCACCACGACGCGGGTTTCAGAAGGTGGCTTGGCGAAACCAAGCGAGTTCAGCGGCTGATCAAGCATCGAAAATTCCGGGGAATAGGGCGGCATCAAGGCCAATAGTTCGCAATATAGGAAAATGCGATACAGTCTCAACCCCTCGCTTTACTGTTGTTTAAGCCCGTTCCGCGACACTGCCCGGATCAGAACGAGGAATCCGCGATGTATCTCAAGAAAGTTGACGGGCCGCGGCAGGTCACTCTGCCCGATGGCAGTATCCTGACCCGCGCCGATTTGCCGCCACCGGACACCCAGCGTTGGGTCGCCAGCCGCAAGGCTGTGGTGGTCAAAGCCGTGATTTATGGCCTTTTGAGCGAAGCCGATGCGCTGGAGCGCTACGCTTTGTCGCAGGAAGAGTTCGTGCTTTGGCGTCAGGCGGTTGAAACCCATGGCGAAAAGGCCCTGCGCGTTACCACAATCCAAAAATATCGACAACTTTAGATTGTTTTTGGGAATCTTGCTGTCACAGTAACGTGTAGTTAACCATTCACCGCCAAAGTCATTAACGAACAAGAGCCTGTGACGGAGCCCCCGAATGCGAATCTTACTGGTTGAGGACGACCCCACCACTTCCCGTAGTATCGAATTGATGCTGACCCACGCCAACTTGAACGTCTATTGCACCGATCTGGGCGAAGACGGCATCGATTTGGCGAAACTGTATGATTACGATTTGATTCTTTTGGATCTTAATCTGCCGGATATGTCTGGGCACGAGGTGTTGCGGCAGCTGCGGCTGGCGCGGATCGAGACGCCGATACTGATTCTGTCCGGGTCAGACGACACCGAAAACAAGATCAAGGGTTTCGGCTTTGGCGCCGACGACTATCTGACCAAACCCTTCCATCGCGAAGAACTGGTGGCGCGCATCCATGCGATCATCCGCCGCTCGAAAGGCCACAGCCAATCGATGATCAAGACCGGGCGGGTCAACGTCAATCTTGATGCCAAGACCGTGGATGTCGAAGGCGCGACGGTGCATCTGACCGGCAAGGAATACCAGATGCTGGAACTGCTGTCTTTGCGCAAGGGCACCACCTTGACCAAAGAGATGTTCCTGAACCACCTCTACGGCGGTATGGATGAGCCTGAGTTGAAGATCATCGACGTTTTCATCTGCAAGTTGCGCAAAAAGCTGGCAGAGGCGACCGGTGGCACCAATTACATCGAAACGGTCTGGGGGCGCGGCTATGTGCTGCGCGATCCGGGGCCGGCTTTGGCACCGCGTCTGGCTGCCAGTGCTTGAACGCCGCTGACCCCGCCTGCGCTTGCCCATTTCCCGCCCGCCGCATAACTTGGCCAAAACGGATAGGGGGCGGCGATGGCGGCGGGGGAAGTGGAGCAATTGACCGAGGCGGAAGCACGGGCCGAATTGGCCCGGCTTGCCGAGGCGATTGCGGCGGCCAACCGCGCCTATCACACGCTGGACGCGCCCGAGATTTCGGATGCCGAGTTTGACGCGCTCAAGCGCCGGAATTTGGCAATCGAGGCACGGTTTCCCGGGCTGAAGCGCGCCGATAGCCCCAGCGAGCAGGTTGGTGCCGCAGCGGCAGACGGTTTTGGCAAAGTTACCCATGACGTGCGGATGCTGTCGTTGGAAAATGCCTTCGCCGACAGCGACATCACCGATTTTGACGACCGCGTGCGCAAATATCTCGGCGCGCAGGTCGCGCTGACCTACACGGCCGAGCCGAAAATCGACGGACTATCGCTGTCTTTGCGCTATGAACGCGGTGCTCTGGTGCAGGCGGCAACCCGTGGGGATGGTGAGATCGGCGAAAACGTCACCGAAAACGCCCGCACCATCGCCGATATCCCGCAAAAGCTGATCAATGCGCCCGACCTTCTGGAGGTGCGCGGCGAGGTCTATATGAGCCATGCCGATTTTGCCGCGCTGAACCAGCGGCAGGCGGCAAAGGGCGAAAAGCTGTTTGCAAACCCGCGCAACGCCGCTGCGGGCAGTCTGCGCCAGCTTGACCCGCGCATCACCGCCGCGCGGCCGTTGCGGTTTTTTGCCTACGCTTGGGGGGCGCTGTCGGCACCGTTGGCGCAGACGCAGTTTGAGGCCATCGCGCGCTTGAACCAGTTGGGATTTCAGACAAATCCGCTGACCGTGCTTTGCGCAGGTCCGGTCGAGATGGTGGCGCAGTATCGCCGGATTGAGGCTGACCGCGCCAGTCTCGGCTACGACATTGATGGCGTGGTGTATAAGGTGAATGATCTGGCCCTGCAGGCGCGGCTCGGCTTTCGCTCGGCCACGCCGCGGTGGGCGATTGCGCATAAATTCGCCGCCGAACTCGCCTGGACACGCCTTGAGGCGATCGACATTCAGGTGGGCCGCACCGGCGCGCTGTCACCGGTGGCGCGGTTGATGCCGGTCACGGTGGGCGGTGTTGTGGTCGCCAACGCGACGCTGCACAATGAAGATTACATCGCTGGTCGCGATGCCAAGGGCGCGCCGATCCGTGAGGGGCGTGACATCCGCGTCGGCGACTGGGTGCAGGTATATCGGGCGGGCGACGTTATCCCGAAGATCGCCGATGTCGATATCTCTCGCCGCCCAGATGATGCGCAACCTTATGTTTTCCCTGATATTTGCCCCGAATGTGGCTCGGTCGCGCATCGCGAACCCGGTGATGCGGTGCGCCGCTGCACCGGAGGCTTGATCTGCCCGGCGCAAGCGGTAGAGCGGCTGAAACATTTCGTCTCGCGCGCGGCGTTTGATATCGAGGGCCTCGGCGCAAAGCAGGTCGAGATGTTCTTTCACGACGCCGATCTGCCGGTAAAAACCCCGGCCGATATTTTCACGCTGGAAAAGCGCGATGAGGATAACGGCCTGAAAAGGCTAAAAAATCGTGATGGTTTTGGGGAAACGTCGGCCCGCAAGCTGTTCGCGGCGATACGGGCCAAGCGCACCATCGCGCTGGATCGGCTGATCTTTGGCCTTGGCATCCGCCATGTCGGCGAGGTCGCAGCGGGTCTGCTCGCGCGGCACTATGCAACTTGGGAGGCCTTCGAGGCTGCCATCACCCATGCGCAGCCGGGCAGCCCGGAATGGGCCGAGTTGACCGCGATTGACGGCGTGGGCGGGGTGCTTGCGGGCTCGCTGGTGGCGGCGTTTCAGAATGGTGCCGAGCGCGCCGCGATGGATGCGCTGGTGGCGGAACTTTCGGTGCAAGCGGTGCACGCCCGCGCCCCTGTCGATAGCCCGGTTGCCGGCAAAACCGTGGTGTTTACCGGCACGCTGGAGAAAATGACCCGCGCCGAGGCCAAGGCCCGGGCCGAGGCCCTGGGGGCCAAGGTGGCAGGCTCGGTTTCGGCCAAAACCGATCTGCTGATCGCGGGGCCGGGGGCGGGATCAAAGGCGAAAGACGCTGAAAAACATGGCGTTAAGGTGATTGACGAAGATGGCTGGCTTGCCCTGATAGGCCAGGCATGAGCCGCCCGGAAATTCTGTTTCCCTTGTTTGCCGGATTGGAAACCCTTGAAGGCGTCGGCCCAAAAACCGCGCTGGCGCTTGCCGCGTTGGGTGTCGAACGCCCCAAGGATCTGCTGTTTGTGCTGCCACATTCCGCCGTCGATCGCAGCCGCAAGGCCTCGGTCCGCGATGTGGTGCCGCCCTGCACCGTGACGGTCGAGGTCGAGGTTGGCGGCCACCTGCCGCCCCGGCAAAAGGGCCGCCCTTACCGCATCTGGGTGCGCGATGCGGCGCTGGAGTTTCAGTTGGTGTTCTTTCACGCGCGCGGCGATTATCTGCAAAAGCTGCTGCCGACAGGCGAGCGTCGTCTGATATCGGGCAAGATCGAACTCTTTGATAGTATTGCACAAATGGTCCACCCCGAGCATGTTTTGCTGCTGGAAGATGCGGGCGATTTGCCCCTGTTCGAGCCGGTTTATCCGCTGACCGCAGGTCTTACGCAGCGCCAGATTGCCAAGACGGTGGCCTCGGCTTTGGCGCGTGCGCCCGTGGTGCCCGAATGGATTGACCCCAATCTGCTGGCGCGCGAAGGCTGGCCCGATTGGCGCGCGGCCCTGCAGACAACGCACGCGCCGCAGGATCAGGCTGCGCTGGCCTTCACCCATCCGGCCCGGCAGCGGCTGGCCTATGACGAATTGTTCGCCCATCAACTGACGCTGTCCTTGGCCCGCGCGCACCTGCGCCGCGGCAATGGCGTCGCCAGCATCGGCACCAACGCGCTGCGGCGCAAGGTTCTCGCGACCTTGCCCTATGCGCCCACGACGGCACAAACCCGCGCTGTCGCCGAGATTGCGCAAGACATGGCGCAACCGCTGCGGATGAACCGTCTGCTGCAGGGCGATGTCGGGTCCGGCAAGACGCTGGTGGCGTTTTTGGCCTTGCTGACGGCGGTGGAGGCGGGCGGGCAGGGCGTGCTGATGGCGCCCACCGAGATTCTGGCGCGCCAGCACCGCGAGGGTTTGCTGCCCCTGGCCGAAGCGGCGGGTGTGCGGTTAGAGCTTTTGACCGGGCGCGACAAGGGGGCAGAGCGGGCCGCCAAACTGGAGGCACTTTTGGGCGGGCAGATCCAGATTTTGGTAGGCACCCACGCGGTGTTTCAAAAAGACGTGCATTTCCAAGATCTTCGCCTTGCCGTTGTCGATGAGCAGCACCGCTTTGGCGTCGCACAGCGCATGGAACTTGGCGCGAAGGGGCAGGCGGCAGACGTGCTGGTGATGACCGCGACACCGATTCCGCGCAGTCTGGCGCTGGCAAGTTACGGCGATATGGATGTCTCGGTGCTGGACGAAAAGCCGGCTGGCCGCCAGCCGATCAAGACGGTGCTCATCTCGGCTGCGCGTATGGATGAGGTGGTCGGCCACCTTGCCCGCGCCGTGGCCGACGGGCGGCAGGCCTATTGGGTCTGCCCTTTGGTCGAGGAATCCGAGTTGGTCGATTACGCAAGTGCCGTCGAGCGGTTCGAAACCCTGCGCGCCGCCTTGGGGGAGGATGTGGTCGGGCTGGTGCATGGCCAGATGCCGGTTGCGGATAAAGATGCGGCCATGGCGCGGTTTGTGGCGGGGCAGACCAAGATTTTGGTCGCAACGACGGTGATCGAGGTCGGCGTCAACGTGCCCAACGCGTCGATCATGGTGATTGAGCGCGCCGAAATCTTTGGTCTGGCACAACTGCACCAGTTGCGCGGCAGGGTCGGGCGCGGTGCGGTGCAATCGACATGCCTGTTGGTCTATCAGGCACCGCTTTCCGAAGCCGGCGAGCGCCGCCTGAAGGTGATCCGCGATACCGAAGACGGCTTTCGGATATCGGAAGAAGACCTCGCCATTCGCGGCGCGGGCGATCTGATCGGCACGGCCCAATCCGGGCTGCCACGCTTCCGAGTGGCTGACCTTGAGCGGCAAGCGGGGCTGATGGCCGTCGCACAATCGGATGCGCGCGCACTTTTGGCGATGGACCCTGATCTGACCAGCCCGCGCGGCAGGGCGGCGCGCGTGCTGTTGTGGTTGCTGGATCAAGATCGTGCGATAAAACTGATCTCTGTTGGCTGAAACCTCACGATGTTGTGGTCCGGCGGATGGAACCGAACGCTTGCATCTGCGTTATGTTCTCAGAAGTTCACATATGTTCTTATAAAGTTCTTTACGAATCGTTGAGAATATGAGAACAATACAGCAACAAGCAACGGAGGTCGCAATGTTCACCGAGATTATCGAAATCCTGAAACGCTCCAACTCCAGCCTTGCGGCTGAAGCGGTTGGTGCCGTGTCGTTGTTTGCCCTGCTTTTCGTCGGATTGGGAATGTCCGGCACGCTTTGACGGTTCTGCCTGCGGTCTTGTCGAACCGGGCCTGCGCTTCTGTCCCCAAGTGATGCGCTTCGTGGCTGCCCTGCCACTGCCCGGTTAAAGAACGCCACTTTCCGCCGCCATCCGATGGGATGTGCGGCGGTTTTTTTACGCGGTTTGTGCGGCCGCCTCGCAGGCCGCGTCCAGCGCCAAAAGAATCGAGGCATGGCGGTTCTTGTAGTCGCGCGCCGGGGTCAGCACCTCATAGCCATCAAACGGCGCGGCAGGCGCAGGGCCATTGTCTTTCAACATCGCCCGCAGCGCATCGCGCGCTGTTTCCAATTCGGCAACGCTGCGCCCCACAACCACCTGACCAAGAATCGCCGCCGAGGCTTGTCCCAGCGCGCAGGCCTTCACATCCTGCGCGAAATCCACCACCCGCCCGTCTTTCATCACCAGATCGACGGTCAGCGTCGATCCGCACAGCGGCGAGCGTTTGCGCGCCGTGCCGGTGGGCGCGGGCAGGCGGCCCAGATGCGGGATATCCGCCGCAAGTGCCAGAATCCGCCCGGAGTAAAGTTTGACAAGATCGCTATCGCTCATGGCTTTCCCTTTTGTTGCCCACAAGATAAGCCCGATGCACCCCGCAGCCAAGGAGAACCCGATGCAATTTGATCCCGCAGCCCTCAGCTTTGATGCCAACGGCCTGATCCCCTGCATTGCGCAGGACCATGTCTCGGGCGAGGTGCTGATGATGGCGTGGATGAACGCGGAATCGCTGGCGCGCACGCTGCAAACCGGGGCGATGACCTATTGGTCACGCTCGCGGGCCAGCTTTTGGGCCAAGGGCGAAACCTCGGGCCATGTGCAGCGGTTGGTCGAGTTGCGCGTTGATTGTGATCGCGATTGCCTGCTCGCACTTGTCACGCAAGAGGGGCCGGCCTGCCATACCAACCGGCGCAGTTGCTTTTACACTGCCGTGCGCGACGGTGCCGAGGTGGTGATTTCCGCCCCGCTATAGCCCAACCATGCGGCGGATATCGGCAGGCGTCGCCCCTTCGGCGCGGTATTTCGACAGCGCGCGCGCATCATCGCGCTTGGCAAGGCGCTTGCCCTGATCATCGCGGATCAGGCGGTGGTGGTGATAGATCGGGGTGGGTAATCCCATAAGCCTTTGTAAAAGCACGTGAATCTTTGTGGCCTCGAAAAGGTCTTGCCCGCGAACCACATCGGTGACCCCTTGCTCTGCGTCGTCCAGAACGACGGAAAGATGATAGGACGTCGCCATATCGCGACGACACACCGCAATGTCGCCGATGTGATCACACAGATCTTGGCCGTCAAAGCGGATAGCGCCCGTCTCGCCCAATGGGCCGCTGCCATGCTCTTGAAAGCTGAACGTGCCAGATGATCCCTGCTGCGCGGCGTGAGCAGCGGTGATCTGGTCCATATGCAGCCGCAGCACGCCATCCGGTCTGGGTTGATGGGCGAAGCGGGTTTGCTGGTCGCGACAGGTGCCGGGGTAAACCGGGCCATCCGGCCCGACGGCGGCGGCCACGCCCTCTTGCGGCGCGCTGAGGGCCTGCAAAATATCGCGGCGGTTGCAGGTGCACAGAAACAGGCAATGTCGTGCCCACAGATCGTCCAGCGCCGCCGCATAAACGGCCTGTCTTTGCGATTGGCGCAGAACAGGTTGCGGCCAGGACAGGCCAAGCCATTGCAAATCATCATATATTTGCGCCTCCCACTCTGGGCGGCAGCGCGATTGGTCGATGTCTTCGATCCGCAACAGGAACGTGCCACCCTCTGCGACCGCCATATCATACGCCAACATGGCCGAATAGGCATGGCCCAGATGCAAAGGCCCGGTGGGCGAGGGTGCAAAGCGGGTTACGAAAGCCATTCCGTGAACGATTCCTTCGCCCGGTCGGTATAGGCCTTGTAGCGATCCTTGCGCCCCTTGCGGCCGCCGCGCGCGTCAATCGGCGGGAACAGCCCGAAGTTGACGTTCATCGGCTGGAAGGTTTTCGCCTCGGCCCCGCCGGTGATGTGGGTGACAAGCGCGCCCATCGCGGTATCGGGCGGCGGCGGTGGCAAGATGCGCCCCTGCAATTCCGCCGCAGCCATCCGGCCCGCAAGCAGCCCCATCGCCGAGGATTCCACATAGCCTTCCACGCCAGTGATCTGGCCTGCAAAGCGAATATTCGGTCGCGATTTCAGCCGCATCTGGTCATCAAGCAAGGTGGGCGAGTTGATGAACGTGTTGCGATGAATACCGCCAAGCCGCGCAAAGCTTGCATTCTGCAAACCCGGAATCATCTTTAAAACAGTGCTTTGCGCGCCATACTTCATCTTGGTCTGAAAGCCGACAATGTTGTAAAGCGTGCCCAGCTTGTTGTCGCGGCGCAGTTGCACCACGGCATAGGGTTTCAGCGGGTTGTGCGGGTTGGTCAGCCCAACCGGCTTCATCGGGCCAAATCGCAAGGTCTCGCGGCCACGTTCTGCCATCACTTCAATCGGCAGACAGCCGTCGAAATAGCCCGCGGTTTCGCCCTCGTGGAATTCGGTTTTGTCGGCAGCAAGCAGCGCGTCGATGAAGGCGTCGTATTCGTCTTTTGTCATCGGGCAGTTCATATAGGCGACCTGCTCTTCGACCGTTTCGCCCTTGTCGTAGCGGCTTTGCATCCAGGCCACCGACATATCGACCGACTCGGCATAGACGATGGGTGCGATCGCGTCGAAGAAGGCCAGCGCATCGGCCCCGGTCGCGGCGCGGATGCTGTTTGCCAGCGCGCCTGATGTCAGCGGACCGGTGGCGACGATCCAGTTGCCCTGATCGGGCAGTTCGGTCACTTCCTCAAACGAGGTGGCGATCATCGGATGCGCGTTCAGCTTTGCCGTCACCGCCGCCGCGAACGGGTCACGATCCACCGCGAGTGCGCCGCCCGCAGGCAGGCGGTGCGCCTGTGCCATCGCCATGATCAAACCACCGGCCGCCCGCATCTCCCAATGCAGCAAGCCCACAGCATTGCGTTCGTCATCATCCGAGCGGAACGAGTTCGAGCAGACCATCTCGGCGAAATCGCCGGTGCGATGCGCGAACGTGGCCACCTTGGGCCGCATTTCGTGGATCACGACGCGCACGCCTTGTTCTGCCGCCTGCCAAGCCGCTTCTGATCCGGCCATGCCGCCGCCGATGATGTGCAATTCTTGTGTCATGGCGCCGATGTAGCCCTGCGCGGCAGTTAGATCAAGGCGATGCGTTCGCGTTGGGCGGGGTCGGGGAAGGGGCGGTATAGCCCGACCTCGATCTGCGCAATCATCTGGTGCATGTGATCATATCGTCGCTCGGCTGCTTCATCCGGAGACGACAGCGCTGCAAATGCAGCGTCCAGATCGGCCAGGCCGCCAACGTCAATTTCAAGCAGAAAATCAGTATGCGCGCCCGAGGCAAGGCGAAATTTGCGCCGCATCAAGCGCCAATCCAGAATGAGACCCTGCGCTTTCAGATAGCTCATCCACGCCTCAACCGCGGCGGCAAAGGCCAAGGCGCGCGCGCCGTCGCGCAGTTCGATCATGCAGTGATAGATGTTCATGCTGCCTCCTGTTTCACACAAGACAGCAGAAATTCCTTGCCAAGCGCTTAACCCGGCAAGGAAAAATGCCTCAGGCTTTGTCCAAAGCCACGGCGCCTGCGCCATGCGCGAAGAACATCAGGAAGCCGCCAGCAATCGAGAAGTTCTTGAGAAACATGATCATTTGGGTCTGATCAGCAAAGTTGTTGTGGAACAGCAGCGCGGTCACCACACAAAACGCCGCAGCAGCCAGTGCCACGATCCGAACCTTGAAACCAAGGATCATGCAAAGCCCCACACCGATCTCAAAGATGATCGCCGGCCAAACCAGAACGCCCGGCAGACCAACGCTTTGCATATAGCCAGCCGTGCCGGCCACGTCGCCCACTTTGCCGATGCCAGCAAGAAGAAAGAAGCCGCCGATGATGATGCGCGCGATCAGCGGCGCGTAGAGAGCAAGTTTTTCCATGATTTTTCCCGTTATTCCGTTTCCCAGCGCCAGACCGTCTTTGCGATCTTGCGTCTGTTACGCATAACTCAGGCTTACTATGCAGAAAATACCCGTAGCGGCGCGACTGCTGTGCAAAAATGCGCAGATCGAATGGCTAATTTTCCGCATATAGGGCAAAAAGCCGATCGCGTTCCGTTGATACAAAATTCTGCGGATCGGTATCCGTAAACCGGCCCAAAGCCTGCGCCTTGTCGAAAAAACCCTGCGCGGGCAGGCCGTTGGCCATCCGCCCCGCGCACAGGGCGGCGCGCAGCGGCAGGCCACGGGCCGCATCTTCGTCCATCAGCACCTCAAGTGCTGCGGTCAGCTTGCCGATTGCGCCGGGGCCGGGGATGGCCAGATCGCGGGCGAGCGCACCATAGGTCGTGGTCTGCTGAAGCGCGGCCAGTTTGGCCAGCCGCGCCTCCAACGCTTCGATCATTTATTCTTTAGTTCCATGGCGGTAGCGATGCGCTCCAAGGCAGCGGCTATGTCTTTGTGGACTGCCGTTTGCTCATCAATTTTTGCAACGAACATTGATTGCTGTGGCGTGCCATTCCGAAGTCGGTACATGAAAAATATCCACACAACGATAAGAACGATAAACGGTGCCCATACTTTCAACATATCCAGCATTTATTCATCGCCCTGTTCAGCAACCCGCGCGACGGAAACCACTTCTTCACCTTTTCCGGTGTTGAATACCTTCACCCCACCTGCGGAACGCGAGCGGAACGAAATCTGGTCCACCGGCACCCGGATGGATTGCCCGGTAGAGGTTGCAAGCATGATCTGGTCCGACACATCCACCGGGAACGACGCCACCAGCGGCCCGCCGCGCATCGCGCCATCCATCGCCTTCACGCCCATGCCGCCACGCCCGCGCACCGGATAATCATGGCTGGAGGAGAGTTTGCCCGAGCCCGAGGTGGTAATCGTCAGGATCAGATCCTCGGCGGCAGACATTTCGGCATAGCGTTCTGGCGAAAGCTGGCCCGCCTCTACCGCTGTCTCATCCTCGTCGGCCTCAACCTCGTCCACCGCACCGGCCATCAGGCGGCGTTGCTTCAGGTAAGCTTCGCGCTCGGCAGGGTCGGCCTCAAAATGCCGGATGATCGACATCGACACGACCTTGTCATCTTTCCCCAGTCGCACGCCGCGCACGCCGGTCGAGCCGCGCGATTTGAACACGCGGATTTCCTGCGTCGAGAACCGGATCGCCCGCCCGCCCGCCGTGACCAGCATGATATCGTCATTCTCGTCGGCAATCGCGGCGTTTACCAGGAACACGCCTTCGGGCAATTTCATCGCGATTTTGCCGTTGCGCATCACATTGGTGAAATCCGACAGATCGTTCTGGCGCACATCGCCGTCACTGGTGGCAAACACGATTTGCAGATCTTCCCATTCGGCCTCGGGTGCATCCACAGGCATCAGCGCGGCAATGCTAACCCCTTGCGAAATAGGCAGAATATTCACCATCGCCTTGCCCTTCGCCGTCCGCCCCGCCAAGGGCAGCCGCCAGGTTTTCAGCTTGTAGACCATGCCGTCGGTCGTGAAGAACAACAGGTTGGTGTGGGTATTGGCGACGAAAAGCGTCGTGACCACGTCGTCTTCCTTGGTCGCCATCGAGGCCAGACCCTTGCCGCCCCGGTTCTGGCTGCGGAATTCGATCAGCGGCGTGCGCTTGATATAGCCGCCGCTGGTGATGGTGACGACCATATCTTCGCGCTCGATCAGGTCTTCGTCGTCCATATCGCCGGCCCAATCGACGATTTCGGTGCGGCGCGGCACCGCGAAAGCCGCTTTCACCTCGCGCAATTCGTCCGAGATGATCGCCATGATCCGCTCGCGAGAGCCCAGAATTTCAAGGTAGTCCTTGATCTTGCCAGCCAGTTCTTGCAACTCGTCGGTGATCTCTTTGACACCCATCGCGGTCAGCCGTTGCAGGCGCAGATCAAGGATCGCGCGGGCCTGAATTTCCGACAGATTATAGGTGCCATCGTCGTTGATCGGGTGGCTCGGGTCATCAATCAGCTTGATATAGGGGATGATTTCGCCCGCAGGCCAGCGCCGCGTCATCAGCCGTTCGCGCGCCTCGGCAGGGTCCGCCGAGGAGCGAATGGTTGCCACCACCTCATCGACGTTGGAAACCGCAACCGCCAGACCGCACAGAATATGGCTGCGCTCGCGGGCGCGACGCAGTTCATAAGCGGTGCGGCGTGCCACAACTTCTTCGCGGAAGGTGATGAAATGGCGCAGGAAATCGGCCAAGGTCAGTTGTTCGGGCCGCCCGCCATTCAGCGCCAACATGTTGCAGCCGAACGAGGTTTGCATCGGCGTGAAGCGATACAACTGGTTCAAAACCACATCCGCCGTCGCGTCGCGCTTCAACTCGATCACCACCCGCACGCCGATCCGGTCGGATTCGTCCTGCACATGGGCGATGCCCTCGATCTTCTTCTCGCGCACCTGCTCGGCGATAATCTCGATCATCCGGGCTTTGTTGACCTGATAGGGCACCTCGTCGATGATGATCGCCCAGCGGTCTTTGCGAATCTCCTCGATGCGGGTTTTCGCGCGGATAATCACCGACCCGCGCCCTTCCAGATAGGCCTTGCGCGCGCCGGCCCGACCCAGAATCGTCGCCCCCGTCGGGAAATCCGGGGCAGGGATGATCTCCATCAGCTGTTCAATGCTGATGTCGGGGTTGGCGATCATCGCCAAGGTGCCGTCGATCACTTCGCCCAGGTTATGCGGTGGGATGTTGGTGGCCATACCCACCGCAATACCGCCCGCGCCATTGACCAGCATGTTGGGAAACCGCGCGGGCAGCACCGTAGGCTCACGATCTTTGCCGTCGTAATTGTCTTGGAAATCAACGGTTTCCTTGTCGATATCCGCCAGAAGAAACGCCGCAGGCTTGTCCATCCGTACTTCGGTATAGCGCATCGCCGCTGCCGTATCGCCGTCCATCGAACCAAAGTTGCCTTGCCCGTCGAGCAGCGGCAGGCTCATCGAGAACGGCTGCGCCATCCGCACCAGCGCGTCATAGATCGCGCTATCGCCGTGCGGGTGGTACTTCCCCATCGTATCGCCGACCGGGCGGGCCGATTTGCGATAGGCCTTGTCGTGGGTGTTGCCGGTCTCGTGCATCGCAAACAGGATGCGGCGATGCACCGGTTTCAGCCCGTCGCGCAGGTCAGGGATCGCGCGCGAAACGATCACGCTCATCGCATAATCGAGATAGGCGGTTTTCATCTCGGCCGAGATGTCGATCTGCGGGCCGTCATGCACCATACGGGTGGGCTTTTCGTCTGCAGTTTCAGGGGTTTCCGGAGTGTCGGTCACTTGGGCCGCGCCTTCCTGTGTAGGGTCTAGATGTTGTTGCCGCTACCTTACACCAACCCGCATTTGGGGTGCAAGGCGGGCGGGCAAATGCCTTTGTCAGCCACGCGGCTAGAGTGATAACATACTGTTTTTGTTGAAAATTAATAAATTTGATGCAGAATCAATCTGTGGGCTTTGAAAAGGCAGGTGACACATGCACACATCCGAGACGGCACTGATGCTGAAGGGCTATGGGTTGACCACGGCAGAGCTTTACTACCGGATGCCGGATTACCGTAATGTTCTCAACAGCTTCGTCTGGCAGGACTATGATCTTGCCCCCGATTATCCGCAACTTTTCGGCTTTATCGAGTTTTGGCAAAGCAAGATCGAAGGCCCGTTGCATTCGGTGCGTTTCACCCATCGCAAGCTGATAGCACCCGGTGAATGGCGCAATGTTGTGGGGGAATTCCGGCCGCACTAGCCCTGCCTTGCCTTTCGCCGTCGCCGCGTGGATAAGCGTGCCGGGTTTTGAAGGCATCGACATGACAATTCTGCCACAGCGCGCGCTGACGCGTGTTGAAGATCTGCTGGCCACCGGGCTTGCTGCGGCCGATCAGGCGCAGGCCTTGCAGCAGGTGGCCGAGGCGTTTCGCATCCGCATCTCGCCCGAAATGCACGGCGCAATTTCGGCCAATGATGATCCGATTGCCCGCCAATTCGTGCCCGATGCCGCCGAGTTGACGATCCGCCCGGAAGAGCTTTACGACCCGATCGGCGACGCCACCTACAGCCCCACGCCGGGCCTGACGCATCGCTACCCCGATCGCGCCATCCTCGCCGCGACCCATACCTGCGAGGTTTATTGCCGCTTCTGTTTCCGCCGCGAGGCCGTCGGCGAAGAGGCAGCCTTGCCCGATGCCGATCTTGACGCAAGCCTGGCCTATATCGCCGCCACCCCCGCGATATGGGAGGTGATCCTGACCGGCGGCGACCCTTTGGTGCTGTCGCCGCGCCGCTTGTCCGCACTGATGCAGCGGCTTGCCGCGATCCCGCATGTGCAGATCGTGCGCTTTCACACCCGCGTGCCCGTCGTGGCCCCGGCGCGGATCAGCGATGAAATGATCGCCGCGTTGCGTGCGAAATCACCAACTGGCCCAGTGACTTACCTTGTGCTGCACAGCAACCACGCGCAGGAGATCACCCCTGCCGCGCAGGCCGCCTTGGCGAAACTGGCCGATGCGGGCATCCCGCTGTTGTCACAAACCGTGCTTCTGCGCGGCATCAACGACGATGCCGCCACCTTGGAAACCCTGTTCCGCACCCTGCTGCGCCACCGCGTCACACCCTATTACCTGCACCATTGCGACCTTGCCCGCGGCACCAGCCATTTCCGCACCACGATTGCGGCAGGGCAGGCGATCATGGCGCAACTGCGGGGCAGGCTCTCCGGCATCGGCGTGCCGACCTATGTGATTGATATTCCCGGCGGATTCGGCAAAGTCCCCATCGGCCCCGGTTACATCGAGGCCGATGGCGAAGGCTACCTTGTCACCGATTGGCAGGGCAGGCAGCACGCCTACCACGACCCGGCTTAAGCCGCGCGCAAGATCATCCCGAACAAATCGCGCGGATCATCGGGGTCGGCGATCATATCCAACTGGGTGAACAGCCCGGTCTCCTCCAGCTTGCTGCGCACATAGCGCAACGCGCTGAAATCTTCGACCGCGAAGCCGACGCTGTCAAACAACGTGATCTCGCGCGCATCACGCCGCCCGCTGACCTGCCCATTGATCACCTGCCACAACTCGATCACCGGATGGTCGGGCGCAAGTTGTTGAATTTCCCCCTCAATCCGGGTCTGCTCGGGGTATTCGACAAAGATCGACGCGCGCAGCAGAATGTCGCGGTGCAACTCGGTCTTGCCGGGGCAATCGCCGCCCACCGCGTTGATATGCACGCCCGCGCCCACCATGTTGTCGGTTAGAATCGTGGCATATTGCTTGTCCGCCGTCACCGTGGTGATGATCTGCGCGCCCAAAATCGCTTCTTCCGGCGTGGCACAAGACACCACCTTCAAGCCGCGCCCCGCCAGATTGGCCGCACATTTCGCCGTCGCCGCCGGGTCGATGTCGTAAAGCCGCACCTCGGTAATGCCGCAGACCGCCTTGAAGCCCAAAGCCTGAAATTCCGACTGCGCGCCATTGCCGATCAGCGCCATCGTGGTGCTGCCAGCAGGCGCCAACCACTTCGCAGCCATCGCGCTGGTCGCTGCCGTGCGCAGCGCGGTCAGGATGGTCATTTCCGACAACAGCACCGGATAGCCCGTCGCCACATCTGCCAAAAGTCCAAAGGCTGTAACGGTTTGCAAGCCTTGCTTCATGTTGCTTGGGTGGCCGTTCACATACTTAAATCCGTAAGTTTCGCCGTCCGAGGTCGGCATCAACTCGATCACGCCGACATCCGAATGCGACGCCACCCGTGGGGTTTTGTCAAACAGCGGCCAGCGGTGAAAATCGGCCTCAATCTCGGCGGCAAGGTCGGCCATCACCCGCTCGACCCCCAGATGCAGCACCAGTTTCAGCATGTTATCGACAGAGACAAACGGCACATAGGCCTGACGCGACGGCGTGTTCATCGGATTTCCTTAACTGCGAGGGGTCAAATGGATGCCCGCGATCATGCAGCGCACCGAGCCGCCCGCGAGTTCGATGGTCGGCACGTCAAGCGGCACCAGAGGCAGCAGCGCCGCAATGCGGTCGCGGTTCGCGGGCGTCAGAGTGTCGTAAGCCGTGCGCGACAGCGCCAGAAACCGGCCGTCACGGCCCGAAAGTTCAATCGCATTGCCCGCAAATCCGGCGATTTCGGCGGGCGACAGATCAATCACCTCGCGCCCGCCCTCGGCCAGACGCTGCGCAATCTCGGCCCGGCGCGCAGGATTAACCACGCTGGAAAGCCCGACCATCGCCAGTTCGGTGCCAATGCACATCAGCACATTGGTGTGATAAATTTCGCGGCCCGCCTCGTCATGCGCGTCAAACACCATCGGTTCATAGCCAAAATGCGTGCAAAACCGCTCCAGCGCCACCGGGTCGGCGCGATTGGACTTCACCGTATAGGCGATGCGGCCGACATGGTCCAAAACCATCGCCCCGGTGCCTTCCAGCGCGATGCCGTCGGCCTCTAGACCCGAATAATCAATCACATCCTGCACGCGATACTGCGCCTTCAGCATCTCGATCACATCGCCGCGCCGCTCGCGGCGGCGGTTTGGTGTGTGCATCGGGTAAATTGCGATATGGCCGCCGACATGGGTGGAAAACCAGTTGTTCGGGAAGACCGAATCCGGCGTATCGCGGCTGCCGTCATCGTCAAAGACATGCGCCGTAACACCCTGATTGCGCAAGGTTTTCACAGCCAGATCAAACTCGGCCAAGGCCCGCACCGCAACTGCATCGGCCGCCCCATCCCCCACCCGCTGAAACGCATTGTCAGCGGCGGTTTCGGGGTTGGAATGGAAGGCATGCGGGCGGATCATCACCACCGCCTCGGGGGCTTGCAACAGATTGCGGCGCATCAGAAACTCCGGGTGGGGCGGTCGAACACCTTGCGGCCCATCAGCGAGCCTACCAGATCGACCATCAGTTTGGCGGTGCGGCTGCGTTCGTCCAGAAACGGGTTCAACTCAACCAGATCCAGCGAAGTGACAAGTGCGGATTCGTGCAAAAGCTCCATCACCAGATGCGCCTCTCGGAAGGTGGTGCCGCCCGGAACCGTGGTGCCAACAGCCGGCGCAATCGACGGATCAAGGAAATCCACGTCCAAAGACACATGCAGCATGCCGCCCGCGTCGCGCACCATATCCAGAAATTCGCGCAGGGGGGCCACGATGCCGCGCTCGTCCAGCACCCGCATGTCATTGATTGCAATGTCATGTTCCAACAGCGCCGCATGTTCCGCCGTATCGACCGAGCGGATGCCGTAAAGACAAATCCGCTCTGCCGGGATCGGTTTGGGGAAGGGCGGAAACGCCTCAAACCCCGCGCGCCCGGCGATATAGGCCACCGGCGTGCCGTGCAGATTGCCGCTTTGCGTGGTCAAGGGCGTGTGGAAATCCGAATGCGCATCCAGCCACAGCAGGAACAACGGCCGATCCACCCGCGCCGCATGGGCCGCTGCCCCCGCCACCGACCCCAAAGCCAGCGAGTGATCGCCGCCCAGGATGATCGGCAGGCCGCCTTGGCTCAGGGCGTCATCGACTTTATCAGCCAACACTTCCGTCCAGCCCAGCACCTCGGGCAGACTGTGCACCGCCGGATTGGGGCAGGTGGCCGCCTGCAATTCCGGCAGCGCCACGTCGCCCCAATCGTCCACGCCATGCCCCAGATCGCGGATCGCCTGCGCAATCCCCGCCACGCGATACGCCGCAGGCCCCATCACACAACCGGGGCGGCGCTGGCCTTCGTCAATCGGGGCACCGATCAATATGGTTTGGGGCATGGGTAATCTCCTTTTGCGCGACACTCTTTCCATCTTGCGGCGAATCATACAGGTATTTATGGCAATCCGCACAATCCCCTTTGCAAATTGGCAGGAAAATTGCCCATGTTGGACGAAACCGATACAAGGCTGATTGCTGAACTCCGCCGCGATGGCCGCGCCGCCCTGTCCGATCTGTCAGACCGTCTTGGCCTGTCGCGTGCCACCGTCCGCACAAGGATGGAGCGGTTGACCGCCAAGGGCGAAATCGCCGGTTTTACCGTGCTGACGCGGTCGGATGTCGCCGAAGCCCCGGTGCGCGGGCTGATGATGATCATCATCGAGGGCAAGGGCGGTGAAAAGGTAATGGCACGCCTTGCCGGCATCCCGGCGGTGATGGCGGTGCATTCGACCAATGGCAAATGGTCGCTGATCGCCGAGATTTCCACCCAGACCCTGATCGAGTTGGATGAGGTGATCAACCGCATCCGCAACATCGACGGCGTGCTGACCTCGGAAACCAACCTGCTGCTGTCCACCCGCAAGGCCGGGCGGCGCTGAGCCCCAAACTGTTCCAATTTAACTAAAATTTGCGCCCCCGCATTCAAAGCGCGAATGCCTTCATCTTGGCAAAAATACTCCCGCCGGAGGCTTCGACGCTGGCCGCAGGAGCCTCCGGCGGGAGTATTTAGGCCAAGATGAAGCCGGCGACAGCTTGGCGCGTCAGCCCCCGCGAAACTTTGCCGCCCGCTTTTCCAGAAACGCCGCCACGCCCTCGCGGAAATCGGCGGTCGCGCCGCATTCGCCTTGCAGCCGCGCCTCCAGCGCCAGTTGCGCATCCAGATCGTTGCCGAAAGATGCCCGAAGTGCTGTTTTCACGCCGCGATAGGCCAGCGTCGGCCCCTGCGCCAAACCCAGTGCCCGCGCCTGCCAATGTGCGTTAAATCCTTGATCCGGCACGCATTCATAAATCATGCCCCAATCGGCGGCCTGCCGTGCCGTCACCTTGTCGGCAAACAAAACCGCCCCCATCGCGCGGGCCAATCCGATCTGGCGCGGCAACCAATAGCTGCCGCCCGCATCCGGCACGAGGCCGATCCGGGTGAAGGCCTGAATGAAACTGGCGCTCTCGCAGGCAATCACCACATCCGCCGCCAGCGCCAGATTGGCGCCAGCCCCCGCCGCCGCCCCTTGCACCGCCGAAATCGTCGGGATCGGGCAATCGGTGATCGCCTTCAGCAGCGGCACATATTCTTCGTTCAGCACCCGCTCCAGATCCAGGGCACCAGACGCATCGCCCAAATCCTGCCCCGAGCAAAACGCCCGCCCCGCGCCGGTGATCACCAGCACCCGCGCCTCTGATCCTGCGCGCAGCACCGCGTCCAGCATCTCGGCGCGCAGCTTTGACGAAAGCGCGTTCATCACTTCGGGGCGATCAAGCGTGATCACCGCCACGCCCGCCGCCACCTGATAGGAAATCTGCTGATACATCAAAGCCCCCCTGATGGCCGCCAGACTATCAGGGCAGGGGCACCAGACCAGCGAAACCCCGCGTCACTTTTCGATCAGTTCCGCCAGCCGCGCCTTGTCGGCCTCGCTCAGGCCTTCGGCCTCTGCCGCGACCGCGCGACGGCGGCTCATCGCATAGGCAATCGCCGCCCCCGCCAGCAGCATCGCAGGCCCCGCCAGCCACAGGATCAGGCTTGAGCCTTCGGCGCGCGGGGTGAACAGCACAAATTCGCCGTAGCGCGCCACCACATAATCCACCACCTGCGCGTCGGTATCGCCCGCCACCAGGCGCTCACGCACCGCCAACCGCAAATCCCGGCTGATCGGCGCGTTGGAATCGTCGATATCCTCGCCCTGACAGACCGGGCAGCGCAGGTTGCGCGAAATCTCACGCGCCCGCGCCTCAAGCCCCGGATCTTTCAGCATTTCACCCGGCTGCACCGCAAACGCAGGCGAGGCCAGCAGCGCCAGCGCCAGAACCAGCCCGCGCATCATTCCGCAGCCACCGGCATCGCGGCCACCTTGCGCGCCCCCGCTGCCACCCGGAACCGCCGGTCTGACAGGCTGAGCATTCCGCCCAACGCCATCAGCAAGCAGCCACCCCAGATCCAGTTGGCAAATGGCTTGATATAGCTGCGCACCGCATAGCCGCCATCATCCTGCGCATCGCCGATCACCAGATACAGGTCGCGGAACACGCCCTGATCAATCGCGGCCTCGGTCGTCGGCATCCCCGCCACCGGATACATCCGCTTTTCGGGATGCAGGCTGGCGACCTGAACGCCGCCTTTGCGCACGATCATATCCGCCATCGTCGAGTGGTAATTCGGCCCCTCCACCTTGTTCACCGCAGCCAAAGTCACTTCATAGCCGCCCAAGGCAAAGCTTTCGCCGATCTTCACGGTGCGGATGTCTTCCGTCACCCAAGCCGTCATCGCGGCGACGGCAAAGATCGTCACCCCCATGCCGGCATGGGCGCACATCTTGCCCAGATCGGCGCGGGGCAGGCGGGTCAACCGCCCCAACCGCGCGCCAACCGAACCGCGCCCCAACCGCGTCCACAGATCAATCAGCGCGCCCATCAGCACCCAAGCGCCCAAAGCCGCACCCACCGGACCCAAAGCGCTGCGCCCGGTCTGCACCGCATACACCAGCAGACCCACCGCCACCGCCAGCACCAAAGCCCCGCGCAAAGGCCGGATCGCGCGGCGGATTTCCGCACGCTTCCACGGCATCATTGCGCCGATGGGCAGGATGATCGCCAGCACCACCATGAACGGCGTGAAGGCCGCATCAAAGAACGGCGGGCCGACCGACAGTTTGCGCGCAAACACCAACTCGGCAATCAGCGGCCAGATCGTGCCGGTGAACACAACAAAAGCCGAGACTGCCAGCAGCAGATTATTCGCCACCAGCGCGGTTTCCCGGCTGACCACGGCAAACACGCCCTTGGCCTCTAACACACTGGCGCGGAACGCAAACAGCGTCAGCGCGCCGCCCATGAAGATGCCAAGGATGCCTAAGATAAACACCCCCCGCGCCGGATCATTGGCAAAGGCATGAACAGATGTGATCACGCCCGAGCGCACGATGAAGGTCCCCGTCAGGCTGAACCCAAACGCCAGAATCGCCAGCAAAATCGTCCAGGCCTTCAAACTCTCGCGCTTTTCCACCACGATGGCCGAGTGCAACAGCGCCGCCGAAATCAGCCACGGCATGAAGCTTGCGTTCTCCACCGGGTCCCAAAACCAGAACCCGCCCCAGCCGAGTTCATAGTAGGCCCACCAAGACCCCATCGCGATGCCAATGGTCAGGAAAATCCACGCAGCCAAGGTCCAAGGCCGCACCCAGCGCCCCCATGCCGCATCGACACGGCCTTCCAGCAGCGCCGCGATGGCGAAGGAAAAGCTCATCGAAAGCCCGACATAGCCCAGATACAAAAACGGCGGATGAAACGCCAAACCGGGGTCTTGCAGCAACGGGTTCAGGTCGTTGCCGTTCAGGGGCGGATTGTCCAGCCGCAGGAACGGGTTCGATGTCCACAGCATGAACGCCATGAACGCCACCCCGATCGAGCCTTGCACCGCCAGCACCCGCGCCTTCAGCCGCGCCGGAAGATTGCCGCCAAACCAAGTGGCACAAGCGCCAAACAGTGCCAAAATCAGCACCCACAGCAGCAGCGACCCCTCATGGTTGCCCCAGACACCCGCGAATTTATACAGCAGGGGCTTGGCGGTATGCGAATTTTCCACCACCAGTTTCAGCGAAAAGTCCGAGGTGACAAAGCCATAGGTCAAGGCCGCAAAGCTTGCCGCGATCAGCAAAAGCTGGATCACCGCCGCAGGATCGCCCACCGCCATCAGCCGCGCATCGCCGCGATAGGCGCCCCACAGCGGCAGCGTGGTCTGCACCAGCGCCACCACAAAGGCCAGCACCAAGGTGAAATGTCCGAATTCAATGATCATCGCGGCCTCCCGATTGCGCCCTGTATAGACGACAACCGAGGGCGCGGAAATGGGCTGCGCGCCCATGTCGCGCAGCCGTGAGCGTCACACCCCGCGCGACAACGCCGCCACTCCCGTTCGCGCCATCTCGCGCAGGCCCAACGGCCGCATCAACTCGGCAAAACTGTCGATCTTTTCCGGCGTCCCGGTCATCTCGAACACGAAGCTTTCCAGCGTCGAATCAACCACATGCGCGCGGAAAATCTCGGCCAACCGCAACGCCTCGATCCGCGCCTCGCCGCGGCCCGCCACCTTCATCAGCGCGAGTTCGCGCTGCACCGATGGTCCCTCCACCGTCAGATCATGCACTTCATACACAGGCACCATCCGCGCCAGTTGCGCCTTGATCTGCACGATCACCTCCGGCGTGCCGGTTGTCACCACCGTAATCCGGCTGCGATGGCTGGAATGATCGACCTCGGCCACCGTCAGACTGTCGATGTTGTAGCCGCGCGCCGTGAACAGCCCGATCACCCGGGCCAGAACCCCCGGCTCGTTTTCCACGATCACCGCCAAAGTATGCGTCTCGATCACCGGCGCATTGGGGTCGCGCAACTCGTAAGCCGAATGGCTGGACGCGCTTTTCTTGATGTTTAGCGGAGACATCTTTGGTCATCCTCTCTGTATAAATATCCTCGGGGGTCCGGGGGGGCGAGCCCCCCCGACTCAACAGATCAAACCAGAACCGCGCCCTTGGCACCGATCACGCCTTGGGTATCGGCATCGCCCAGCAGCATCTCGTTATGCGGTTTGCCCGACGGGATCATCGGGAAGCAGTTTTCATGCTTTTCCACCCGGCAATCAAAGATGAACGGCCCGTCATAACGGATCATCTCCGTGATCGCATCATCGAGATCGGCGGGGTCCGTCACCTGTATCCCCTTGCAACCAAAGGCTTCTGCCAATTTCACGAAATCCGGCAGGCTTTCCGACCAGCTTTGCGAATAGCGCTCGCCATGCAGCAATTCCTGCCACTGGCGCACCATGCCCAACCGCTCGTTGTTCAGGATGAACTGCTTGACCGGGGCGCGGAACTGCATCGCCGTGCCCATTTCCTGCATGTTCATCAACCAGCTTGCCTCACCCGCCACGTTGATCACCAGACTGTCAGGATGCGCCACCTGCACGCCAATGCTTGCAGGCAAACCATAGCCCATCGTGCCCAAGCCGCCGCTCGTCATCCAGCGGTTCGGGTCTTCAAAGCCCAGATACTGCGCCGCCCACATCTGATGCTGGCCGACTTCGGTGGTGATATAGCGATCCATGCCCTTGGTCAGCGCTTCCAGCCGTTCAAGCGCATATTGCGGCTTGATCACCTTGGAAGAACCCTTGTAGCCCAAGCACTTGACAGCCTGCCACTCGGCAATCTGCTTCCACCACTTCGCAAGGCCCTCTTTGTTGACCTTGCTGCCGCGCGCCTTCCACAGGGCCAAAGCCTCCTCCAGCACATGCGCAATATCGCCGACGATGCCCACATCCACCCGGATCACCTTGTTGATCGAAGACGGATCAATATCGACATGCACCTTTTTCGACTTCGGCGAGAAATCCGGGATGCGCCCGGTGATGCGGTCATCAAACCGCGCGCCGATGTTGATCATCAGATCGCAGCCATGCATGGCCAGATTGGCCTCATAAAGACCATGCATCCCCAACATGCCCAGCCAGTTCTTGCCCGATGCCGGATAAGCCCCCAACCCCATCAGGGTCGAGGTGATCGGAAACCCCGTCGCCGCCACGAATTCGCGCAGCAACTGGCTTGCCTTGACGCCCGAGTTAATCACGCCGCCGCCGGTGTAGAACACCGGACGCTCGGCGGTTTCCATCATCTCGACCATGGCCGCGATGGCCTCGGGGTCGCCCTTCAGGCGCGGCTGATAATGCGACACCCGTGCGGTTTCCGGCGCCACATAGCTGCCGGTGGCAAACTGCACGTCTTTCGGAATGTCGATCAGCACCGGGCCGGGGCGGCCGTGGCTGGCCACATGAAACGCCTGATGGATGGTTTCCGCCAGCTTGTCGGTGTCCTTCACCAGCCAGTTGTGCTTGGTGCAGGGCCGGGTGATGCCAATGGTGTCAGCCTCTTGGAACGCATCGGTGCCGATCATGAACGTTGGCACCTGACCCGACAGCACCACGATCGGGATGCTGTCGAGCAGCGCATCGGTGAGGCCCGTCACCGCATTGGTCGCACCGGGGCCGCTTGTCACCAAGGCCACCCCGACCTTGCCGGTCGAGCGCGCATAGCCTTCGGCCATATGGATCGCGCCCTGTTCGTGGCGCACGAGAATGTGGCGGATGTCGTTTTGCTGGAAAATCTCGTCATAGATCGGTAGCACCGCGCCACCCGGATAGCCAAAGACAACTTCAACACCCTGATCCTTCAGGGCTTGAACCACCATTCGTGCTCCGGTCATCTGACGCGTCATGATCTTATCCTAAGTTCGGCCCACTGGCCTTTGTTCAACAAAAAGCCCCCGGAGGTTACTCGGGGGCGCATGGGAAACCTGATGGTCAAACCGTTACCGGCCCATGCGCTTCTTCCTTACGACGACTAGAATGCTGCGCATCCCTACCTCCATTTGCTTCGAGGGGGAAACTATGGCGGCAGGGCAGGGGCGTCAACAGCAAATCGACACGGAAAGTGTCGCTTGGGGCTGGTTTTTTGAACTTAAATTGCGAAATAGGCGCATCATAAGTAATTTTAGCAATTTTTTGTTGCGTTGCGGCGGGGCAAAGGCTGATTCGATCCCTGCCCGCGCCAGCGATGCACTGTCACGCCGCCAAAAAGCCTATGCGCTTCAGTCTCGCCGCCTACCATATATTGTGGAGATCGCCATTTAGACCACAAGTCTGTCCCCGCGGGGACAAACGTTAACACCATCGCTCAGATAGGTTGCAGCAAATCCCAGCGGTTGCCCCAAGGGTCGCGCCAAACTGCCACGGTGCCATAGGCCTCATGCCGCGGCGCTTCCTCAAACACGCCGCCCGCCGCCGTGATCCGGGCGGCGTCGCGGGCAAAATCGTCCGAGTGCAAGAACAACCAAACCCGCCCGCCGGCCTGATCGCCCACCGCCGCCTGCTGCCGCGCGCCCACTGCCTGCGCCAACACGATCTGCACCCCGCCGCCCGCAGGCTGCACCGTCACCCAGCGCTTGTCGCCCTGATCAATGTCGGCGGTCAGCCGAAAGCCCAAGCCATCGCAGAAAAACCGGATCGCGCTCTCATAGTCGGGCACCACCAGCGAGAACGCACCTATCATTCGCGCGGCACAGACCGCGCCTCGGGCAGCGAGATCCGCGCCACCTGCTCGGCAATCGGATCAACCGAGAGCGGATGCAACTCGGCCCGGTGATCGGCAGGGTCGCCAATATCCTGCCAGGCGCCATGCTTGAAAATCTCCAGCGCGTTAAACCCGGCCTTATAGCCCATCTTGCGGCTGCCCGGCACCCAATAGCCCAGATAAACGTAAGGCAGCCCAGCTTCCTGCGCGATGGCGATATGGTCGAGAATGGCAAAAGTGCCCAGCGACAGATCAATCATGTCGGGGTCGTAAAAGCTGTAAACCATCGACAGCCCATCGTCGAAAACATCCGTCAGCGCCACGCAAGCCAAAGGCCGCCCACGCTCGCCGGGGCCTGCCGCGCGGGTATATTCGATCACCCGGCTTTTGATCGGGGTTTCCTCGATCATCGCGGCAAATTCGAACACATCCATATCCGCCATCCCGCCATCCGCGTGGCGGGCATCCAAGTAACGGCGGAACAGGCTGAACTGATCTTCCGTCGCCCAAGGGCTGGTGGCGTTGCGGCGCAGGTGGCTTGCGTTCTTCAATATCCGGCGCTGGGTGCGGCTGGGTTTGAAATCTGCCACACGGATACGCGCCGACAAACAGGCCGAACATTCCGCACAAGACGGGCGATACAGCACGTTCTGGCTGCGCCGGAACCCCTGCTTGGACAGCGAGTCATTCAGCCGTTGCGCCTGATCGCCTTGCAGGGCGGTGAACAGCTTCCGCTCCATCCGGCCATCCAGATAGGGGCAGGGCTGCGGGGCCGTCACATAAAACTGGGGCGCAATCGGAAGGGTGTGGCGCATTATCTCGGGCTGCAAGGTTAGGGATGCGTCACCCTAGCAAGGCCAATCGCCGCCGCCAAGCGCAATCAGAGGCCCGGCTTGGCGTCACCTTCGCAAACAAAAGCCCCCCGGCGCGAACCGGGGGGCAAAGGCAGGCAAAGCGGCCGCGCGATCAGTATTCGCCCGGACGCGCCACCTCGGTTGATGGTGCAGGTGCCGAGGCCGCACGGGCGCGGTCTTCCATGAAGCTGTCGAACTCGGATTTGTCCTTGGCTTCGCGCAGGCGTTGCAGGAACGACTCAAACGCCACCTGCTCGTCCTCAAGCCGGCGCAGCATGTCAGACTTGTAGGCGTCAAACGCCGCATTGCCCGAGGTGCGCATCGCCGCATGGCCGCCCCAAGGGTTGCCGTGACGCTCAAAATGGCGCCCACGGCGCTCGGCACAGGAAGAACCTTTGAACATGCGTTTGCTCCAGATCATATAGGCCAGCAAGGCCAGGCCCACGGGCCAGATGAAGATAAAGCCAAGCACCATGGCGGCGATCCAGGCAAAACGGCCCCGATCGTCAAGCCAAGCCTCGGCGCGGCGCAGGAAGGAAAAGAGTCCGCCGGAGGAAGGGGCGGTGGTCGTGCTGGTGTTCATCGGCGGTCTCCCGGTTGAAGTGTATGTGAATGTCTTTCACATGAGCCAAGATGCGCAGGGATCGCCCCGCTTTCAAGTGTTATGTGAAAGATATTTACATAAAGCCGCCGCAACCGGCAAAAACGCGCGAAATCCCGCCGAACCCCATCGCCACGCCGCCCCGGACTTGATCCGGGGCCTCTGCTTTGCGGCCATGAGGCCCCGGATCAAGTCCGGGGCGGCGTGGAGATGGGGGGCAGGATCACTCTAAACCGTCATGCGGTAAACGCGGCGACTTTCGCCCCGGTGATCTGCTGCAACTGCAACGGCGGGATGGCAAAGATATGCCGGGGCGTGCCCGCCGCCGCCCAGACCACGGCAAAGCCCAGCAGGGCCGGGTCCATCCAGATCGGCAGCGGCGTCAGATGCCCCAAGGGCGAGACGCCGCCAATCGCAAAGCCCGTCACTGCGCGCACCTGGGTGGCATCGGCCCGCCCCAGCGCCTCACCGGCCAAGGCGCTGGCACGCGCACCATCGACCTGATTGCCGCCTGCCGTCAGAAACAGATACATGCCGCGCTGTCCGACAAAGATGATCGACTTCACGATCTGATCAAGCTGGCACCCGGCCGCTTGGGCGGCCTGCACAGCCGTCCGCGTCTCCCCCGGCATCTCCAGCGGCGCGCCTGCCACGCCCTGCGCCTGCATCGCCGCCACCACCCGCGCCAGACTTTTGCTCATGCGATCCTCATGCCTTTGGCCTTTAGCGGCATAGAAGGCCATTCCGCACACAGGCTCAACCCCATCCGGTCAGAAGGCGGTTTTGCCGTAGCCATTTGGAACGCCCGTTGACCCGGCCTGAAACCCGCCGCAAACTCAGGCCATGAGCCAGAATTTCGCCGCCCGCCTGACCCGCCAGCCCATCGCCTATGACCGCGATCAGGCGGCCGATACCGCTGCCAATTTCGCCGATCTTGCGCCCGAGTTGCGCGATCTGCTGGCCAATACCGCCGGATGCAGCCCCTACCTCAGGGCGCTGATGCAGCGCGAGGCGCAATGGCTGCGCGTCGCACTCACCCTTGCGCCGGAAACCGCCTTTTCCGGCGTCATGGTGGCGCTGAACGACGTGACGCTGGATGCCTTGCCCACAGCCCTGCGCCAGGCCAAGCGCCGGGTGGCCTTGCTGACGGCGCTGGCTGATCTGGGCGGTGTGTGGTCGCTGATGCAGGTGACGGGGGCTTTGACCGATCTGGCCGACCGCGCGGTTGATCTCGCGATGCGCAGGTTGGTCGCCGAAGAAATCCGCCGCGGCAAACTGCCCGGTGCCACGCCGGAGGATGCCGCGACCGCAGGCGGCATGGTCAGCCTTGCCATGGGCAAGATGGGTGCGGGAGAGTTGAACTATTCCTCGGACATCGACCTGATCTGCCTGTTCGATCAGGACCGCTACGGTGCCGATTGGCAAGACGCGCGCGCCGCCTTCATCCGTGTCACCCGCAGAATGGCGGCGATGCTGTCGGATATCACCGCCGAGGGCTATGTGTTTCGCACCGACCTGCGCCTGCGCCCCGATGCCAGCGTGACCCCGGTGTGTCTGTCGATGGCCGCCGCCGAAGCCTATTACGAGGCGCATGGCCGCACATGGGAGCGTGCCGCCTACATTAAGGCCCGGCCCTGTGGCGGCGATATCGCGGCGGGCCATCGGTTTCTAAAGGCGCTGACGCCGTTCGTCTGGCGCAAGCATCTGGATTTCGCCGCCATTCAGGATGCCCACGACATGCGCCTGCGCATCCGCGAACATCGCGGCCTGAATGGCGCTGTGGTGGTCGAGGGCCACAACATGAAACTTGGCCAAGGCGGTATCCGCGAGATCGAGTTTTTCACCCAGACCCGGCAGTTGATCGCCGGGGGCCGTGATGTGACCCTGCGCGACCGCACCACCTTGGGCGGGCTGGCGGCACTGGCGGCAAAAGACTGGTTGCCTGCCCACGTGGCCGCCGATCTCTCGCAGCTTTACACCCAGCACCGCGATCTGGAACACCGCATCCAGATGGTGAACGACGAGCAAACCCACAACCTGCCCATCACGCCCGAAGGCATCGCCCGCATCGCCGCCTTCTGCGGTCAAAACGACGACACTTTCCGCCGTGACCTTCTGGCGCGTCTCGCCAGCACCGACCGTCTGACCGAAGGCTTCTTCGCCCCCAGCGCTGTCGAGGCCGGGCCAGAGCTTTCTGATCATGCCAAAGCCATCGTCAAGGGCTGGGCCAGCTACCCCGCGCTGCGATCCGACCGCGCACAGGCGATCTTTCAGCGCCTGCGCCCGGTGCTGCTGAAACGCCTCGCCCGCGCCGCCAACCCCGATGAGGCGCTGGTGGCGCTGGATGGCTTTCTGGCAGGCCTGCCCTCGGGCGTGCAGATATTCTCGCTGTTCGAAGCCAACCCGCAACTGGTCGATCTGATCATCGACATCGCCAGCACTTCGCCCGCCCTGGCCCGCTATCTGTCGCGCAACGCAAGCGTGCTGGATGCGGTGATTGGTGGGTCGTTCTTTGCCGCCTGGCCCGGAGCGGCGGCGCTGGGCGCGGAACTGGCGCGCAGGCTAGCCGAAAATGCCGACTACGAGCGTAAACTCGATGCCGCCCGGCGCTGGATGAAGGAATGGCATTTCCGCATCGGCGTGCATCACCTGCGCGGGCTGATCGACGGGTTCGAGGCGGGCAAGCAATACGCTGACCTCGCCGAGGCAGTGATTGCCGCACTCTGGCCGGTGGTCGTCGCCGATTTTGCCACCCGCCATGGCCCCCCACCGGGGCGCGGCGCGGTGGTGCTGGGCATGGGCAGCATGGGGGCGGGGCGGCTGAACGCGGGCTCGGATCTTGATCTGATCATGATCTATGACGCGGCAGGGGTGGAAAACTCGGACGGCAAACGCGCCCTTGCCGCGCGCGCCTATTACGCGCGCCTCACGCAGGCGATGGTGACGGCGCTGTCGGCGCAAATGGCGGAAGGCCGGCTTTACGAGGTCGATGTGCGGCTTCGCCCCTCGGGGCGGCAGGGGCCGGTCGCCACCTCGATCACCTCGTTCCGCGACTACCAGATGACCGAGGCCTGGACATGGGAGCATCTGGCGCTGACCCGTGCCCGCGTGCTGGCAGGCGCGCCCGACCTTGCAGCCGAGGTGGAAGCCCTGCGGCGTGAGATCATCGCGCTGAAGGGGCAGGGCGCATCCGTGTGCAAAGACGTGGCCGAGATGCGCGCGCGGCTTGCGGATGCCAAACCCGGCGCGGGCGGGTGGGATGCGAAATTCGGCGCGGGGCGCATGATGGACATCGAACTTCTGGCGCAAACGCTGGCGCTGCAAACCGCCAGCCCCGCGCGCGGGGTCGAACGCCAGATCGCTGCGGGTGAAACCAAGGGCAAACTGTCGCATTCAGATCAGACGGCGCTGCTGGAAGCCTACAGGCTGTTCTGGCAAGTGCAGGCGGCCAGCAAACTGCTGTCAGACAAACCGCTTGACCCTGACACTCTGGGTCTGGGCGGGCGGGCGTTCTTGCTGCGCGAGGTGGGCGCGGTGGAAACCGAGGCCGGCTCTGCGGCCCTGACCGAACGTCTGGCGCGCAAGGCGGCACTTGCAGAACGGGTGATTTCAGCCCATCTGAACGGGTGATCTATGGGGAGACGCGCAGTGGATTTGTCAGAGGCAGACCCGAAGGGGCTGGTGCGCGAAAGCTATAACATCGAAGGCATTTCCTACGGAGAATGCGGCCAGATCTTTATCGACTGGGTGCTCAGCCTGCCGGTCGTGGTCAATACCGCCGATTGCATCCGCGCGCTGATCGCGCATTACGGCACGCCCAACCCCGATCACCCGATGACCCGCGTGCTGACCGAGGCGCTGACCGCCCCCACCGAACCCAAACGCCGCGGCGGTCGCGCCGGGCGGTTTGCGTCGGCGCCATAACAAAATGCCATCGCCGCCCCGGACTTGATCCGGGGCCTCGGGGCACACCATGAGGCCCCGGATCAAGTCCGGGGCGGCGCAGCGGCTGTCGCCCCACGCGCATCAACATGATGTGGTGGCAATTTCCAAAACCACAACCTACAGAGATTTGTCCCCGCGGGGACAGCGCAATCCCTGTTTGCGCGCGAAAACACGCGTGCGCAATCAGGCCCAAAACCATCTGGGCCTGCCCGCCACGTGCTTAAAAAACAAACCCCTTAGCGCAGCGCCGCTGCCTCTGCCGCAAGCGTGGTGATCGCGGCCCAGTCGCCCTTGGCCATCGCATCCTTGGGGGCCACCCAAGACCCGCCCACGCACAGGATGTTTTTCAGCCCCAGATAATCGCGGGCGTTCTTCAGGCTGATCCCACCCGTCGGGCAGAACGACACCTGCGGAATGGGCGAGCCGATGGACTTCAGATAAGGCGCACCCCCGGCCTGTTCGGCGGGGAAGAATTTTTGCACCGTATAGCCCTTTTCCAGCAGCGCCATGATCTCGGACGCGGTGGCAGCACCGGGCAGCAACGGCAACTCATATTCCGCACAAGCCTCCAGCAGCCGCTCGGTCGCCCCCGGCGAGACGCCGAATTTCGCGCCCGCGGCCTTGGCGGCCTTGACATCGGCAGGGGTCAGCAGCGTGCCCGCGCCCACCACACCGCCCGGCACCTCGGCCATGGCGCGGATCGCATCCAGCGCGCAAGCGGTGCGCAAGGTCACCTCCAGCGCGGGCAAGCCGCCTTTGACCAACGCCTGCGCCAAAGGTTTGGCATGCGCCAGATCGTCGATCACCAGCACCGGCACCACCGGGGCAAGGCGGCAGATTTCGGAGGCGCGGCGGGATTGTTCTGTCGGGTTCATCGTATTCTCCATCCCCAAGTCTGGGGCAGGTTTCAAGGGCAGAAGCCTCCGGCGGGGATATTTAAGAACGGATGAAACGGCTTCATCTTGGCCTAAATACTCCCGCCGGAGGCTTAATCAGATCACCACCGCAGCGCCGGTTTCCGAAGTGCCCACCGTGCGGCGGAACGCCTCGAACAACTCGCGGCCAATGCCGTGGCGGTTGGCGGAAAGATCGGCGGTGACGGGTTCGCGGGCGTCGAAATCGGCGGCCAGCACGCAAAGCGTGCCTGCGACCGCATCCAGCCGCACGATATCGCCGTCGCGCAGACGCGCCAGCGGCCCACCCTTTGCGGCCTCGGGCGAGACATGGATCGCCGCTGGCACTTTACCGCTTGCGCCCGACATCCGGCCGTCGGTGACCAGCGCCATCTTCAACCCGCGATCCTGACAGACCGACAGCATCGGCGTCAGCGAATGCAGTTCCGGCATCCCATTGGCTTGCGGGCCTTGGAAGCGCACGACGACCACAGTATCCGAGGTGAACTCGCCCGCCTTGAACGCGGCTTTCACATCGTTCTGGTCGTGGAAAATCCGGCAGGGTGCTTCGATGATATGCCGCTCGGGTGCCACGGCCGAGACTTTGATCACACCACGCCCCAGATTGCCCGACAATTGCCGCAGGCCGCCATGCGGCTGGAACGGGTCCGCTGCAGGCCGCAGGATCTTGTCGTTCAGCGTGTGGTTTGATCCCGGTGCCCATGTCAGCCGCCCGTCGATCAGTTTCGGCTCGGATCGGTAATGCCGCAGACCGTCGCCTGCCACCGTCTTGGCATCGCCATGCAGCAGGCCGTGGTCGAGAAGCTGCCCGATCATATAGCCCAAGCCGCCTGCCGCGTGGAAATGGTTCACATCCGCCAGACCATTGGGATAGACCTTGGCCATCAGCGGCACGGCTTGGCTGATATCGTCGAAATCCTGCAGATCGAGCAGCACACCCGAGGCCCGCGCCATCGCAGGCAGGTGCAGCACCAGATTGGTCGAGCCCCCCGTCGCCATCAGACCGACAAGGCCGTTGACATAGGCGCGCTCGTCCAACACCTCACCCGCGGGGCGGAAATCGTTGCCAAGGGCGGTGATCGCCACCGCACGCTCCACCGCGTGATTGGTCAAAGCCTCGCGCAGGGGGGTGTTGGGGTTGACGAATGAGGCACCGGGCAGGTGCAGGCCCATGAACTCCATCAGCATCTGATTGGTGTTGGCGGTGCCGTAAAAGGTGCAGGTGCCGGGGCCATGATAGCTGGCCATCTCTGCCGCCATCAGCTCTTCGCGCCCGACTGCGCCGGTGGCGAACGCATTGCGCACGCGGGATTTTTCGTCATTCGGCAAGCCAGAGGTCATCGGCCCTGCGGGCACGAAGACTGCCGGGATATGACCAAACGCCGCCGCCGCCATCACCAGACCGGGCACGATCTTGTCACAGACGCCAAGGAACAGCGCCGCATCAAACGTGTTGTGCGACAGCCCCACGCCTGCAGCCAGGGCAATGACATCGCGCGAAAACAGCGACAGCTCCATCCCGGCCTGACCTTGGGTCACACCATCGCACATCGCAGGCACGCCGCCTGCAACCTGCGCCGTAGCCCCCACCCGCCGCGCGGCCTCGCGGATCAGTTTTGGGTAATCCTCATAGGGTTGATGCGCCGACAGCATGTCGTTGTAAGCGGTGATGATCCCGATATTGGGGCTGCGACCCGCCGCCAGTGCCGCCTTGTCGTCGCCCATCGCGGCATAGGCATGGGCCTGATTGCCACAGGCCAGATGCCCGCGCGCAGGGCCCTGCTGCGCCGCTGCCGCCAGCCGTGTCAGATAGTCTCCGCGCGTCTTGAGAGACCGCTCGCGGATACGGTCGGTCACGCGATCAATGGTGGAGTTTAGCGACATCGGGCACCTCAGGCATGCAAGGAAGCTGCGTGGCAGATATATATCAGATGCTGTTAGCGCTAACAACCCGCTTGCGTAGCAATCTGGCCAGATTCTGGACGTGCAAAGCGGGGCGCGCGCGCGGCGGCGTCGTGAAAGCACCGCCATCATACCTTGGTTTCGCGCCAACTTCATCCAAAACCCGACACAATCATCGGGCTTTATCTGGTTAACGCCGGGGGGCAATCAGAGGGTGAAGCTATGAAAATGACTGTTATTTCCGCGTTGGTGATGGCTTTGGGTCTTGCGGCCTGCGGGCAAACCACCTCGATGTCCACACAGAACCAGGTCTCGTCGGATCTGTCGCAGGCGTCGCGCTTGCCGCAAGGGCCGGCGCAGCGTGGCCCGGTGATGCTGCAAGCGGAATATGACGTGAAGGCGGTCAACGTGATCGTGCCGCAAACGCTGAAAGTGTCCGAGGCCAATACCTTCCATCCGTCGGCCGATATCGTCTGGCGTGGTGATGCGCCCGGCAACCGCTATGCGCAGGTCAAGGCGATCTTTGATGCCGCAGCGGCACGCAGCACGGCGACCATGCACAGCGGTCAGCCGGTGGTGGTTGATCTGGAAGTGGTGCGCTTTCACTGCCTGACCGAGAAGACCCGCTACACCGTTGGCGGTGTGCATTCTCTGCACTTCATGATGACGGTGCGCGATGCGGCCTCGGGGGCGATCCTGCAAGGTCCGCGTCTGATCGTGGCCGATGTCAAAGGTGCGGGCGGCAGCCGCGCTGTGGCGGAAGAGCAGGCGGGGCGCACGCAGAAAGTGGTTGTGACCGACCGTCTGACCGAAGTGATCCGCCGCGAATTGTCGGCCCCTGTGGCGGTGCTGCCTGCGGATGCAGTGGTGACGCGGTTTGACGGCACGCCAGCGCAACTGGCGCAGGTGCAGTAACCTCGGGCCTTTTCACAGCCACGATATCTTAGTATGGGGGGGCATGAGCGCCCCCATTTCCCATTCCCCCGCCCCGCAAGACCCCGAAGACGGTTCCTTTGAGCCCAACGCGCGCCGCTATCCGGTGGTCCGCCTGCGCCCCAAGGCCGAAGCCCGCGCCTTGCGCCATGGCTTTCCGTGGGTCTATGCCGATGAGTTGGTGACAGACCGCCGCACGGGAAACCTTGCCCCCGGCGCGCTGGCCATTCTGGTGGATGGCGAGCGGCGCGATCTGGGGTTGGTCACGGTAAACACCAAATCCAAGATCATCGCCCGGATGCTGGACCGCAACCCCGAGGCCGTGCTGGATCAGGCGTGGTTTGAGGCCAAGCTTGCGCGCGCCTTCAGCCTGCGCGACCGGCTTTACAGCCAGCCGTTCTACCGCTTGGTTCATGCCGAGGCCGATGGCCTGCCGGGGATCGTGATCGACCGCTTTGGCGATGTCGCGGTGATCCAGCCCAACGCCGCTTGGGCCGAGGCGCATCTCGATGTGCTGGTGGCGGCATTGCAGGCGGTGACGGGCGTTGCAACCGTGGTGAAAAATGCCACCGGGCGTTCGCGCGGGTTGGAAGGTTTGAACGAGGAAAATCTGGTGCTGGTGGGGGGTGTCTCGGCCCCGATTCCGGTGCCGATGAATGGGGCCACCTATCTGGCCGATGTCACCGGGGGCCAGAAAACCGGGCTGTTCTTTGACCAACGCCCGAACCATGCCTTTGCCGCCAGCCTTGCCAAAGGCGCTCGGGTGCTCGACGTGTTTGCCCATGTCGGCGGCTTTGGCCTTGCCGCGCTGGCGGGTGGGGCGGCTTCGACCTTGGCCGTCGATGCCTCGGCTCCAGCTTTGGCGCTGGCCGGGCAGGGGGCTGCGGCCTCGGGCTTTGCCGACCGCTTCACCACCCGCCAAGGCGATGCGTTTGAGGTTTTGGAGGCGCTGGGCGCGGAAGGCGCGCAGTTTGATCTGGTGATCTGCGACCCCCCCGCTTTTGCCCCGGCGAAACCGGCGCTTGAGGCTGGCTTGCGGGCATACGAGCGGATTGCCCGACTGGCGGCCCCCTTGGTGGCTCCGGGCGGCTATCTGGCCCTGTGTTCGTGCAGCCATGCCGCCGACCTTGCCTCGTTCCGCAACGCCAGTGCGCGCGGTATCGGGCGCGGGGGGCGGCGCGGGCAGTTGCTGCACACAGGGTTTGCTGGCCCCGATCATCCGATGCTGCCGCAATTGGCGGAAAGCGGCTATCTGAAAGCCCTGTTCTTCCGGCTCGACTGAAGTGGTTTGGGTTTTGCTCTGTCAATCTGGATCGAAAAGCGCCCCAATCTTCGGGGGCTTTTCGATGCAACTTGAACACAAACCGCTATGAAGGTCGTTCTCGACGCCTGCGTGCTTTACCCGACCGTGCTGCGGGAAATCCTGCTGGGCGTGGCGGCAGAGGGGCTGTTTGAGGCGCTGTGGTCGGACCGCATCTTGCGGGAATGGACGCGGGCGACAGCGAAACTGGGGCCTGCTGCGCAAATGCAGGCCGAGACCGAGGCGGCGCTGGCGCGTGCGGCCTTTCCGCGCGCCTTGGTGCGCGAGGCCGCGGCGATTGAGGCGCGGTTGCTGCTGCCCGACCCGAATGATGTGCATGTGTTGGCGGTGGCGATTGCGGGCCATGCCGATTGCATCGTGACCTTCAACGCGCAGGATTTTCCGCGTCACGTGCTGGCCGAAGACGGCATCGAGCGGCGCGACCCCGATGGGTTGCTGTGGCAATTGTGGTCGTTTCACCCCGATCAGGTGGCGGCGGTGGTGGCGCGTGTCCATGCCACAGCCGAGTCGATGAACGGCGGGGCGATCCCGCTGCGCAAGTTGTTGAAGCGGGCGCAACTGCCGAAACTGGCCAAGGCGCTGGCGGCTGAAATCGACAGCCGCTCGGGCGCGGTCTGACGCCGCGCTTGCGCTCTAGTCTGTCCACGCGGGGACAGACTTGTGTGTTTCGGGCGGTTCTGCTGAGTTAGACACAACATCTTGGGGCTGCGACCCTGCTGCCCCCGCAGCTTATGGCCTTTGCGGCGCGGTTCAGCGCCCCAAGGCCCGCGCCACACGTTCCTGAAAATACTGCACGCCCCGCTCATGCCGCCCGCTGAGCGGCCCCGAAGTATAGGCCCCGGCAGCATAGTTGCGGTGGGTTTCGGTGCAGACGGTGTAATCTTCCTTCACCACCGCCAAGGTGCCATCCACCGATTTGGCGCGCGCCTCGGCGGCCTCGGGCGACGTATCGGCAAAGAAGAAATGATACTGCTGGTCGGTGTGATGCGGCGAGGTCGGGTTGATCCGGCTGACATTCATGCCGCCGTCAAACAGCGACAGCGTCCAGTTCGGCCACATCCACAGCCATTTGCCGCGATAGAACAGCCCCTGTTTCGGCGGCGCTGTCATTTTGACGAAACCGTTGTGTGCGGTGGTCTCGAACGCCTCAAACTCGATGGCGGCGTAAAAGCTGGGGTGGGTGCCGGGGATGTGGTAGCCCTCAACAAAATTGTCTGTGTAAATCTTCCAGTTGGCATCGAAGTGGACGCTGGCGCTGTCTGTTGCGGTGTAGCTTTCCATCGGCTCGTCGGCCAGTTCGGCGGGCAGATCGCCCAACTGATCCAGCAGGCTTTCGGCGGGATCAAGGCTGGCAAACAACAGCCCGCGCCATTCGGCGATCTGCACGGGTTCCAGCGGCCAATCCTCGGGGATGATGGCGGGGTCTTTGCCATACCACGGCGCCTGCACCAACCGCCCGGTGTCGGCAAAGCTCCATTTATGATAGGGGCAGACGATCAGGCCACATTCCCCGTGGCCATCGGCCAGCAGTTTCGCGCCACGGTGGCGGCAGACGTTCTTGAAGCCGCGCAGGGTGCCGTCGCGGCCGCGGATGGCAAACACCGGGGTCCCCGCGATGTCGATGGCAAGATATTGGCCGGGGGTGGCGACCGACTGCGCCGGGCCCATGAACTGCCAAGAGCGCGCAAAAATCTCGCGGCGTTCCTGCTGGAAGATATCCTCGCGGACGTAAAGCTGCGGATCAAGGTTCAGGTATTGGGTGGGCGGAGTGTCAAGCGACATGCGATATCCCTTTTGCTGGGCCAAGCATGGCAAATCGGGGGGCGTCGGGCAAGCGCCCGATCAGGCGTTCCAGCGCGCGGCCATCGCCTCGATCGCGGCGATACGGTCGTCGGTTTTGGGATGGCTGAGCAGCCAGGCCGGGGTGCCCGCGCCCGCAGACCCGGTCAGGCGGGACAGTTTGCGAAAGAGCGAGATTTGCGGGGCCACACCAATACCGGATTTCACCAGCAGGGCGGCGGCATAGGCATCGGCCTCAAACTCATCCCGGCGCGACATATGGGCCATCAAGGCACCCGAGATCAGATTGGCGATCCAGACGCCAAGCCCCGGCAGAAAGCGATTGAGCAGCGCGGAAAGCATAACGAAAACAGCGTTCTGGCCGGTGAAATCAATCATCCGCCGCCGGGTGTGGCCCAAAGCCACATGCCCCAACTCATGCGCAATGACGCTGGCGAGTTCGGCATCCGAAACCTCGCCGCGCGCTTTACGGTCCAGAAAGCCTTGCGTCAGGTAAATCTGCCCATCAGGGGCCGCAAGGCCGTTCACCGCCTCGATCTGATAGACGTTGACCTTGATCTGCGGCAACTCCAGCGCTGCCGCCATCCTTTGCGCCATCGCCTGCAAGGCAGGGTCGCGCAGCGGCGTGCTTTGCTGGGCCAGCATGGTTTTGGTGCGCCAGACCGAAAAGCGCCACATCAAAAGCGCATAGCCAATCGCCAGAAGAAAGGGGAGGAATTTCACCATGCCCTCAATATGGGGCATGCGCGCGTGCAGGCAAGTGCCCCGTTCTGGCCAAGGCGAGGGCTTTTGCGAGTCGACATCCACATTGGACAATCTGCCATCCCGGATAATCTGGCGAAGGCCATCGCCTTCGCCAAGCGGTGCAGGTGCCGTTGAAACCGCCGGGCCCCACAGGCCCGGCCAGCGCCCGACCCAGCCTTGGCGGGCGCTTCTCGCCCGCCGGGTCGGGCACTGGCCTTAGCAAGATGCTCGTTGAACTGATGACAGGGGCAAACCATCCACGCGGGCGGGGAAACGCGATGCGTTTCCAGTTTCCGCCCGGACTTCCCGTTTCAACCCAGACTTGGGCGGAGGCAGGCCTGTGAATATCAAGCCAGCCTAGCGCAACTCTTTGATGCCGCGCGAGATGCCTTCCAGCGTCATCGGCACCATGCGGCCCGCGAAAATCTGCCCGATCAGGCGGATGGATTGGGTGTAGCCCCAATGCGCCTCGGGCACCGGGTTGATCCACAGATGGTTCGGCCAGCGATCACACGCGCGTTGCAGCCATGTTTGCCCGGACTCGGCGTTCCAATGCTCATTCGCGCCGCCGGGATGCAAAATCTCATAGGGGCTCATCGAGGCGTCGCCTACGAAAATGCATTTGTAATCAGCGCCATAGGTGCGCAGCACCTCCGCCGTCGGCGTCTGGGCATCCCAGCGCCGCGCATTGTCGCGCCACACGCCTTCATACAGACAGTTGTGAAAGTAGAACGGCACCAGATGCTTGAATTCGGCGCGGGCGGCGGAGAAAAGTTCCTCCATCACCTTGATGTAAGGGTCCATCGAGCCGCCGATATCGAAGAAGATCAACACCTTGACCGCGTTGCGGCGTTCGGGGCGCACCTGCACATCCAGCCAGCCATGTTCAGCCGTGGCGCGGATGGTGCCGTCAAGGTCCAACTCGTCCGCAGCCCCGGTCCGCGCCCATTTGCGCAAACGCCGCAGCGCCACCTTGATGTTGCGGGTGCCAAGTTCAACCTGATCATCCAGATTGCGAAACTCGCGCTTGTCCCAGACCTTCACCGCGCGTTGATGGCGGCTTTGATCCTGCCCGATCCGCACGCCCTCGGGGTTGTAGCCATAGGCCCCAAAGGGCGAAGTGCCCGCCGTGCCGATCCATTTATTGCCACCCTGATGGCGGCCCTTCTGTTCGGCCAGACGCTGCTTCAACGTCTCGATCAGCTTATCAAAACCGCCCAAGGCTTCAATGCCTGCGCGTTCTTCCGGTGTCAGATGCTTTTCGGCCAGCTTTTCCAGCCAAGCCGCAGGCAGGTCCAGCGCCTGCAACACCTCTGCCTCAGATACCGCATCCAAGCCGCTGAAACTACGCGCAAAAGCGCGATCGTAGCGGTCGATGTGGCGCTCGTCCTTCACCATGGTCAGACGGCCCAGATGGTAAAACCCATCCGCGTCATAGGTGACAAGACCCGCCGCCAGCCCTTCCAGAAACGCCAGATATTCGCGCAAACTGACGGGCACGCCTTCTTTCCGCAACGCTTGAAAGAAGGGCAGGAACATCGACTACCCCGCCAAAGTCCGGTGCAGATAGATCGTCAGGAACAGCCCGATCAGCGCCAGCAAGATCGCATAGGCCGCACCATATTGCAGCATATCCAACCCGCGACCGCCGCGGCGTTTGGCGTTGAACGCGCCATAAACCGCACCGATCAGTATTCCAGCCAAAACGATCACGGCCTGCCCCTTTGCTGGGACAGGCCGCAACAGACCGATGTCCCGAAGTTATCCCCGACGCCCGCGCGAGCCCAGATTTGCAATCTCTGCCATCCGGCCACGCACCTGACGTTCCGAGCCGAAGCCATACCGCGCCCAACCCAGACTGTCGAGACGCAAGGCCCGCGCTTCTGTGACGCGGCCCTCGTTCTCCAGCGCTTCGGCCTTGATCAGCATCAGCGTCGCCAGCAGCGAGGCATTCTCGGCCCGCTTCACCACCGGAATCGCCCGATCAGCAAAGGCAATCGCCTGATCAGATTGGCCCGCTGCCAACGCAATCGCCGCCAGTTGCATATCAACATGGGCGACATGCACCTGTGCGCCCGGAATGCTGCGGTAAATCCGCCCGGCTTCCGACAACGCCACCACGGCCTGCGCCGGATCGGTGCTGGCCAGCGAGCGGCCCACGGCGTAGTTGCTGAACGCCAAGCGGCCATCATGCCAACCCTGCGCCATCGCGATCGAGCGCATCATTTCCGCCGCACGCAGGCGCGAGGCATTGCCGCCACGCGGGCCAAACGCGCCCTCAACCGCCGCCACCCAAGACCGGGGTGCGATGGATTTGATATCCGGCACACCGCCCGCACCACGCGGGTTCATCTGCGCCAGCAGGGCGGGCACATATTTGGCGGCCTCGGCCTCGTTCATGCCGTTGCGCAGGGCGGGGGCGTAGTGCATCCGCAGCATCAGCATGTCAAACCCGGTCAGCACCGAGTTGAAATTGTCATCGTTGAACACGGAATCGGGCAGGTGGTAGAGGTCGTTCAGCGGCCCCATCGCCTGCGCTGTTTCCTCGTTCAGACAGTCGCGGATTTCCTGCGGGGCGGCGTCTGACGGCACAAAGATCGCCACATGCTCGCGCGCGGTCATCGTGGTCCAATCGACCTTCGGCCCGTTACGCTCGGTCTTGTATTCGGCCCAGGATTGCACGCGCGGCACCACAAAACAGGCGGCCATCGGCACCACACGCGCCATTTGCGCGCGCGGCTGGAATTCAATGGTGATCGAGGCGTTGTCCTCGGGCTTGGCGAAGCTGACGGGCAGGCCAGCTTCGGTGCGGAAGCGGTTGATCAGGCGCGACATTTCGGTGGGGGCTGTTGGCGGCACATCGCCGGTCAGCCGCACCGTGATCGGGCCCTCAAAGCGCGAAAAACTGGGCAAGGCCCGCCCGCTTTCCATGCGAAACTCCAGATCAAGGAAATCGCGCGCAATCTCGGCATTCGGACGCATCGCCGCCGAAGTGGCGACGGTGCCGAAATTTTGCATGGCGGGCATCGCAATCCCGCTGCTGGTGGCGTCAGTGTAGTTTTTCGACACCTGCGCTGACGGTGCAGGCATACAGGCGGTCAGGCCGAGAACGGCGATCAGGGGTAATAGGCGCATGGGCTGGCAGACCATTCATACAGGGTTGTCGAGGCCAGAGCGGCCCCGTCTTTGTTGGCGAAGCGTGGCGGGACGCGCGCAAAACTCCGATCAGACCTTTGATGGCAGATGCCCCCGCATCCCCCGCCAAAGCCGCGCCTGACCGGCCCTTCACTTGCACGTCCCCCGCGCCGTCACTTCCCATCCCACACCACGCGCGCCGGAGCAGACCGACGGTTGTGGCGGGATGAGAAGCCCGGTTTGGCAAGCAAGACGCGCGTCCCATCGCACCCCTGCCTTCCGTCATGGGCCTCCAGCTTGCAATGATCGCCACCTTGCGCCGCAGCAGCGCAGGGGCAGTCTGATCACGCCTGATTGCGCGCATCTGGTGGCAGATCACCAAAGGCGCAGGCCCGTTGCCCTGTTCCATTGCGCCCGTTGGGGCGGTCTGGTCTGGGTGCGAGGGCAGGGCGTAAGTCATGGAACTCATTGCAGTTAGGAAGCTCACTCTAGAGGCGAGACAACAGGCTTGCAGTGTCGGTTTTCGGGCATGATCGTGTCAATCTTTAGGATTCTCAACAAAATGGCCCAATCTACCTATGGATGGTTGCCAGGCTGGAAACGCCAGATTATCCCCAAATGGATCGCGAAATGTTTCAATATGTTTCATAAATTTGGCTTTGCGTTACTGTATTGTGTCAAGACTATGGCTAAACCACGGCAGAATCGCCCGATTCTCGATTCTGGCTACACAATCCGGCGATCCATCCGTGATTGTGTAGCCAGTGGCGAAGCTTGCCACATCCCCACGCCGCCCCGGACTTGATCCGGGGCCTCTCTTTATCCCATGAGGCCCCGGATCAAGTCCGGGGCGGCGTGGGATCGGGGGCGAAGGCCATCGCCTTCGTCACGCGGGGAGTGTGCCGTTGAAACCGCCGGGCCCCAAAGGCCCGGCCAGCGCCCGACCCGCCCATGGCGGGCGCTTCTCGCCCGCCGGGTCGGGCGCTGGCCTCAGCGGGTTTCTCGCTGACGCGACTTCAGATGGAAACCGCCCACGCGGGCGGGGAAACGCAATGCGTTTCCTGTTTCCGCCCGGAACCGGCAGCCGTCAAGCGCCTGAATATAGATCCACTTTAACGCTGCCCGCGCGCCATGAACGCCAGCCGTTCAAACAAATGCACGTCCTGTTCGTTCTTCAACAGCGCGCCGTGCAGCTTGGGCAGGGCATGTTTGCCGTCGCGCTTCAGATCCTCGGGCGACAGATCTTCGGCCAGCAGCAGCTTCAGCCAATCCAGCACCTCGCTGGTCGATGGCTTTTTCTTCAGACCCGGCGTTTCCCTGATCTCGAAGAACTGCGTCAGCGCAGTGGCGAGCAAAGCGGGTTTGATATCGGGGAAATGCACCCGCACGATGGCGGCCAGCACATCGGCATCGGGAAAGCGGATGTAGTGGAAAAAGCAGCGGCGCAGAAACGCGTCCGGCAGTTCCTTTTCATTATTCGAGGTGATGATCACCACCGGGCGATGCAGCGCGCGCACGGTCTCGCCGGTTTCATAGACATGAAACTCCATCCGGTCGAGTTCTTGCAGCAGGTCATTGGGAAACTCGATATCGGCCTTGTCGATCTCGTCGATCAACAACACCACGCGGGCAGGGGCCGCGAACGCCTGCCACAGCTTGCCGCGGCGGATGTAGTTCGACACCTCATGCACCCGCGCCTCGCCCAGCTGGCTGTCGCGCAAGCGGCTGACGGCATCGTATTCGTAAAGCCCCTGTTGCGCCTTGGTTGTGGATTTCACATGCCACTCAATCAGCGGCATGTCCAATGCCTGCGCCACCTGCCGCGCAAGCTCGGTCTTGCCCGTCCCCGGTTCGCCCTTCACCAACAAAGGCCGCTGCAATGTCACCGCAGCATTGACCGCAATGCGCAGGTCATCAGCCACCACATACCGGTCGGTCGTTGCAAATTTCATAGGAATCCCAAGCCAATGCAGAAAGGTCAGGCAAACCCTAAAGCCCACGCGAATTTGTCGCAACCGCTAGTGACAATCCTTTCCGATTCCTTTAGATGCACGGCCATGCAGGAGCGCGCCATGACCACAGCCCACCTGGCAGCGCATTCTGAGAAAAGGGAGAGTGCTGCAATGAAAGCCGAAACCTTCTTGCCAGACGATTATCGTCCTGCCGAGGATGAGCCTTTCATGAACGACCGGCAGTTGGAATATTTCCGCCGCAAGCTGGTTATGTGGAAGCAAGAACTGCAAGGCCAATCCGCCGAAACCATCGACAATCTGCAAGACTCGGGCCGCAATGTGCCCGACATCGCCGACCGGGCTTCGGAGGAAACCGACCGCGCGCTGGAATTGCGCACCCGCGACCGTCAGCGCAAGCTGGTGTCCAAGATTGACGCCGCTTTGCGCCGCATTGACGCGGGCGAGTTTGGCTATTGCGAAATGACCGGCGAGCCGATCAGCCTCAAACGCCTTGATGCGCGTCCGATCGCAACGATGACGCTGGAAGCGCAGGAAAAGCACGAGCGCCGCGAGAAGGTCCACCGCGACGATTGAGCCGCTTGCGGCGCAGGCGGCAATAGGAAACAGATAGCGCCGGGCCCCAGGGTCCGGCGTTTTCATTGGGAGCAGAGCATGGCCATCGCGGGGCAGCAGGTCACGGTGTTGGGCGCGGGCGTGGGGGGCTTGGCTGCGGCGCTGGCGCTGGCGCGCTGCGGGGCCGAGGTGACGGTGCTGGAGCAGGCCGATGCGATCCGCGAAATCGGGGCGGGGCTGCAAATCTCGCCCAACGGCGCCTGCGTGCTGCGGGCTTTGGGGCTGGGCGCGGCGTTGGATGCGGCCTCGACGCGGGCACAGGCGGTCGAGTTGCGCGACGGCCGCGACGGCGCTCTGGTGCTGCGGCTGGATCTGGCGCGGCTGCGGCCAACCCAAGGCTATCATTTCCTGCACCGGGCCGATCTGATTGATCTGCTGGCGACAGCCGCGCGCGCGGCGGGCGTGCAGATCCGTCTGCTGCAAAAGATCGACAGCGTCGATCTGTCAGGCCCGCGCCCGCGCCTTGTCAGCGCCTTGGGGTCGCAAACCCATCCGGCTGTGTTGATCGGTGCCGATGGCCTGCATTCGAAAACCCGTGCTGCACTGAACGGCAAAACCGCGCCGTTCTTCACACGCCATGTTGCATGGCGCTGCATCATCCCCGCCGAGGCGGACGCCAAGCCCGTGGCCGAGGTGCATATGGGTGCAGGCCGCCACCTTGTCAGCTATCCGTTGCGCGGCGGCACCCTGCGCAACATCGTGGCGGTGGAAGAGCGCAACGCCTGGGTCGAGGAAAGTTGGTCGCTGCGTGACGATTCGATGGAGATGAAGCTGGCCTTTGCCGATTTCAGCCCGCGCGTGCAAGGCTGGCTGGAGCAAGCGCAGGATGTCTATGTCTGGGGCCTTTTCCGCCATCCCGTCGCCCAAAACTGGATCAAAACCCTGCCCGAAGGTGCTGCCGCAATCCTTGGCGACGCCGCCCACCCGACGCTGCCCTTTCTTGCCCAAGGCGCGTCGATGGCGCTTGAGGATGCGTGGCTGCTGGCCGATTGCCTTGCCAAATTGCCCGTGGCCGAGGCGCTTGCCGCCTACCAAGCCGCCCGCGCACCGCGCTGCACCCGGATTGTCGCCGCTGCCAACGGCAACGCGAAAACCTACCATCTGTCGGGGGTAAAACGCAGCATCGCCCATACCGCCCTGCGCCTTGGCGGCAAGATCGCGCCGAACCTTGCGCTGAAGCGGTTTGATTGGCTTTACGATTACGATGTGACGCAAGGCTAAGGTTTTGGTCATCCTCTCTGCTCAGATATCCCCGCCGGAGGCTCCGACATCAACCGCAGGAGCCTCCGGCGGGGATATTTAAGAACGGGTGAAAGCCATTAGCGTTCGCGCCACCAATCTTGCAGTTGCAGTTTCCAATAGGTCGCCTGTGCTGCCGCCAACCCAAGCGGGCCGCCGGCCCAGTCGAGGCCGAAACCGGAAAACAGCGCCAGACGGTCGGTTTCGCCAAGGATGCTTTCGGCCAGCACCTTGCCCGCAATCGCCGTGGTGTTCAGGCCGTGGCCGCCAAAGGCGGTGATGTGCCAGGCCCCCGGAGCCATCGCGCCCACCTGCGGCATCAGGTGGCGGGCATAGCCCATCTGGCCGGACCAGCTGAGGTCGGTTTTCAGGCCCGCCAGTTGCGGATAGGCCCGGATCATCTCGCGCCGCAATTGCTGCGCCACACCTTCGGGCGAGGTCGCGCGGGTGGTGATGCGTCCGCCCCACAAAAGCCGGTTGCCGCCTTCGATCACGCGGTAGTAGTCCGAAGCGCGGCGATCATCGAGGATCGCTTCGCCGGTGCGGATGGCCGAGGCGATCAGGTCGGGGGCGACTTCGGACACCATCATATAGGTGGCAATCGGCAGCACCGCGCGCTTCAGGCGCGGCACAAGGCCACCCGTGTAGCCGCCGGTGGCAAAGATCACACGGGGGGCGCGGGCCTCGCCCTGCGCGGTCTTGATCCGCTTTTGCGCAGCCGTGAACAGGGCTTGCGTGGCGGGAGAGTTTTCAAAGATCCGCCCGCCAAGCCGTTCCAACTCGGCAGCCAGACCGCGGATGTAGTTCAAGGGGTGGATGTGGAAGGCTTGCGCATCGGCGAGGCCGTGGAAATAGCGATCACTTGTCAGCCGTGCGCGGATCGCGTCACGGTCAAGGTAGCTGAGCTGGTAGCCGAAATCCTCGGCAAACTCGGCGGCATAGGCGTGCAGATCATCGGCGCGGTCAAACCGGCGCAGGTTCAACAAGCCCGCAATCGGATCGGCCCCGCTGATGCCCAGATCGCGGATATAGCCGCGCACGCGGGCCACGCCTTCGATGGTCAGCCGGTGCAGGGCGCGGGCGTTGTCGCGCCCCACCCGTGCGGCAATGGCGTCGCTGCCGCAGGCGAAAGCGGGCGAGACGATGCCGCCATTGCGCCCCGAGGCCCCCCAGCCGACCGCGCGGGCCTCGATCACCACCGCTTTCAGCCCGCCGCGCGCCAGTTCCAGTGCCGTCACGATCCCCGCCAGCCCAGCCCCAACCACGATCACATCGGCCTCCTCGACCCCCAGCAGGGCCGGGCGGGCGCGGGTTTCGCTGAGGGTTTGGGCGTAGTAGGTCGCTGGATAGGGCAGGGGCATGGCATGTTCCTTCAAACTGGACCGGTTGTTGCGCCGCGCCTTGGGGGTGTCAATCGGGGTTGATGCGGCAATAGTGCCAATGCTTTGGGCAAAATGGCAGATCGCAGCGCCTGCGTGCGGGCGGCTGCGGCGCTGCGTTTTCTGTTGCTTTCGGGTGCGCTTGCGCTAGCGTTTTGCCAATCGCTTTTGACACGCTGCCATTCTTCACCCTGAATTTCACCCATCATGCAAAGGCAATCCGATGGTGCGGTTACTGGCTTTGATCGCCTTGGCAGGCTGCGGTGCTGGCCATTATGCCGAGGCCCCGGTGGGCAAACTCAGCGGCACGGTGCTGGTGATGTGGGTGGGCGAAAGCCAAGCGGGCGAGGGCGATGGCCGGTTTGTCTATGTGCCGTCGGCCACACCCCTGCGGTTTCAGCGCACAAACCCGGATGCGACGCTGACCACCATTGAGCCTGAAATGATGTACACCGATGGCGGGTCAATCCCCGCCTTGGCGCAGGTGTTCAAGGGCTTCTCGCCCTGGGGCTATGCGCCTGCCTACATCCTGCACGACTGGCTGTTCGTCGCGCGCAAATGCGTCAACGACGGGATGGCAGACCCCGAGCAGGCCAAGGTGGCGCAGATGCCGTTTGGCGAATCTGCCGAGGTGGCGGCAGAGGTGATCAAGACGCTGATCACCACCAACACCGTCGCCCCGAATGATGTCGCCCCGGGGTTGATCACCGCGGCGGTGGCGGGGCCGGTGGCGCGGGAGCGGTGGAACCAGAAAGGCGCTTGCGCGCGCGACAAGGTGAGTGCTGCGCATCTGGAGATGATCGAGCGGGCACTCGCCGTGCGTGCGGGGGCGAGGATGGCGCAGCGCGGGCCGGCAGCGCAAATTGTGCAGGTGATCGATTTCGGCGCGCCTTAGGTTCGGGCGGAAACCGGAAACGCGCCGCGTTTCCCCGCCTGCGTGGGCGGTTTGCCTCTGAAGTCGCCTCAAGGAGAAACCGGATGAGGCCAGCGCCCGACCCGGCGGGCGAGAAGCGCCCGCCTTGGGCGGGTCGGGCGCTGGCCGGGCCTTGAAGGCCCGGCGGTTCCGCTGGCACCTGCACCGCGTGGCGAAGGCGATGGCCTTCGCCAGAGTGCCCGACACCGCGATAAAAGGCTGTGTGCCGCCGCCACAAACCGAACTTGCGCGGCTTGTGGCCGATTATGTGGCGGGGATGACGGATCGGTGCGCGCTGCAAGCGGGGCAAAGGTTGCTGCGATAAAGCCGGGCGGAAACAGGAAACGCACCGCGTTTCCCCGCCCGCCAAGGCTGGGTCGGGCGCTGGCCGGGCTTTGAAGGCCCGGCGGTTCCAGCGGCATCTGAACCGCATGGCGAAGGCGATGGCCTTCGCCAGATTGACCTAGATGAGGCGCGCTCCGCCTTAGCGCGCGTCAGGCGGCAAGGTCGATCCAGACCGGCACATGATCAGACGGCTTTTCGCCCGCGCGCACCTGTTTGTCGATCTGGGCGTCTTGCAGCAGATCGGCGGCCTGCGGCGACAGCAGCAGATGGTCGATGCGGATGCCGTTGTTACGCTCCCACGCGCCGGCCTGATAGTCCCAGAACGAATACTGCCCCGGCGAGGGGTTGCGGGTGCGGAAGGCTTCGGTCAGGCCAAGATGCAGCAGGCGGCGGAAGGCGGCGCGGCTTTGCGGCAGATACAGCGCGTCTTCGGTCCACAACTCGGGGCGGGCGGCGTCGATGGCTTGCGGGATCACATTGTAATCGCCGCAGAACACCAAGGGCTCCTCCAGCGTCAGCAGATGCGCCACGCGCGCCTGCATCCGCGCCATCCACGCCAGTTTGTAATCATACTTCGGCCCCGGCGCGGGGTTGCCGTTGGGCAGATAAAGCCCGCAAACCCGCACCGCGCGCGCGCCGATCACCGTGGCCTCGATCCAGCGGGCCTGTGCGTCGGCGTCATCGCCGGGCAGGCCGCGTGTGACATCCTCCAGCGGCAGTTTCGACAGGATCGCCACACCGTTGAAACTTTTCTGGCCATGGGTCTCAACCCGGTAGCCCATGCCCTCGAACACCTCACGCGGGAAGCCTTCGTCCACCGATTTGATTTCCTGCAAGCACACCACATCGGCGTTTGCGGTTGCAAGCCATGCTGGCAAGGCCTCGATCCGGGCCTTGATGCCGTTGATGTTGAAGGTGGCGATTTTCATGGGGCGGCCTCCGGGTTCATGCCCCAGTCTTAGGCCGAGCGGTTACGGCAAACAAGCCAGCCAAAGCGCATCCAGCGCGTCTATTTCGGCGGTGTCATAGGCCGAAAGATCCTCCCAATAGCGGCCAGAGGGCGCGAAATAGGCCAATTCCGCCTCGCGCGCTTGGGCGGCGGCCACGCGGGCGGCATCAAACGCCAAAGGCTGCGCCGTCGCCAACTCGGAAAGCTGCACGCGCGGGCAAAGCAGGCGTGAGGGGCCAGTGGACAGGTTCACCACGGCACAGCCCTGCTGGGCCGCCAGCACCATCAGACGCACCGATTTCGCCTCTAGGTTGCGCAGCGTGATATCGGCGCGCAACGGGTCGGGCGTGCCTTGGCCGTAGAAATGCGTTTGCCCCGCCGGATAGTGCATGTCGCAGCCAAACACCGCCAGCACACGCGGGCGCAGCGCGTCCAGCGCCCAATAGGCGGCGGTATAGGCCATGGTGGCCCCGGCATAGACAAAGCCGCCATAGCGGTTTTGCGCAGGCACAAACGCGGCCTCGGTCACCAGCGCCTGATCCGGCGCGGGCACCGCGACGCGGTCTGGCGCGAAATCCCACGGATAGATCGAGAAATCCCAATCCGCCCGCACGCGCCACGCGTTGTTGATCGCCACCACCTTGTCAAAGCCACGCGGCCAGTTTGCAGCCTCAACCGCCATCGGGGCCGAGCCCAGCATCAGAACAGTTGTCATATCGCCCCCATATCAGAGGCGAAAGTTAGAGCGCAGGCGCGCAAAATCCAGCGTCAGATCGAGAAAGACGTGCCACAGCCGCAGGCGCTGGCGACATTCGGGTTCTCAATCACAAAGCGCGCGCCGATCAGTTCTTCCGAGAAATCAATCACCGCATTGGCCAGAAACGGCAGCGACACCTGATCGACCAGCACCGACTGACCACCACCTTCGATCACCAGATCATCGGCCGCCGCCTCATCCAGCTTGATGTCATATTGAAAGCCCGAGCAGCCGCCGCCTTCAACCGCCACCCGCAACGCCTTCTTTTCGCCGGTCATTTCGGCAATTTCCGCAAGCCGCGCAAAGGCACGGGCGGTCACACGGGGGGGGAGGTTCAATTCCATGGCATTTCTCTGTCCATTGGCGGCTGAATCCGAATATAGGGGATGCACGTGCATTGAACAAGAACGGCCCAAACGAGATTGACACCTATGCTTGCCCCTTTCGCCTGCCAACCTGACCAATCGCGTGGCCGCCTGCACGCCGAGCGGATGTCGTCGTTTCGCTCGCCCTTCCAGCGCGACCGCGACCGGATCATTCACTCCTCGGCGTTTCGGCGTCTGAAGCACAAGACGCAGGTGTTTGTCGAACACGAGGGCGATTATTACCGCACCCGGCTGACCCATTCGATTGAGGTGGCGCAAGTGGCGCGGACAATTTCGGGCGTGTTGGGCCTGAACACCGATCTCGCCGAAGCCATCGCGCTGGCGCATGATCTGGGCCACACGCCGTTTGGCCACACCGGTGAAGACGCCCTCGCTCTGCTGATGGCCCCCTATGGCGGCTTTGATCACAACGCCCAAGCCCTGCGCATCGTCACCCGCCTTGAACGTCATTATGCCGATTTCGACGGGCTGAACCTGACATGGGAAAGCCTTGAGGGCATCGCCAAGCACAACGGCCCGGTGACTGGCCCGAACGCCGATGAGAAACACGCAGGCCCCTTGCCCTATGCCTTGGCCGAGGTGAACGCCCAGTGGGATCTCGAACTGCACACCCATGCCAGCGCCGAAGCGCAGGTCGCAGCCATCGCCGACGATGTCGCCTATTCCCACCACGACCTGCACGACGGCCTGCGCTCGGGCCTATTCGACGAGGCCGACCTGATGGAACTCCCCGTCACCGGCCCCGCCTTTGCCGAGGTCGATGCGCTCTATCCGGGGCTCGACAAGATGCGCCGCCGCCATGAGGCCCTGCGCCGGGTGTTTGGCCGCATGGTCGAGGATGTGATCGCGGTGGCGAAGAACCGTCTGGATGCCGCCAACCCGCAGTCGGTCGAGGAAATCCGCGCGATGGGCATGACGATCATCCGGTTTTCGAAACCGCTTTATCAAGAGTTGAAAGCCATCCGCAGCTTTCTGTTTCACCGGATGTATCGCGCGCCCTCGGTCGTGGTGATGCGCAAACAGGTGACAGAGGTGGTGAACGGCCTGTTCCCGCTGTATCTCGCCCAGCCCGAAATGCTGCCCGAGGAATGGCGCGCCGATATTGCCGCCGCACAGTCACAAACCGAACTTGCTCGGCTTGTGGCCGATTATGTGGCGGGCATGACCGATCGGTTTGCCTTGCAGGAGGGGCAAAGGCTGCTGGGATAAAGCTTGGATGATACTTGGTCAACGCCGTGAGGTTGCATCAAGCTTGACACAGGCGGGATAAGGCGAGGCATTGCCTCGCCCCCGTCTGCGTAGAAACCTCTGTCCGAGACCGCCCATTACACAAGATCGGCTAGGTCAGCGCCCGCCCCGGCGGGTGGAACACCCGCCCTGCGGGGGGCGGGTGTTGACCGTGGCCTTGGGGCCACGGCCAGACGGACTGAAATCGTGCCGCATGGCCGCGGCAATGGCCGCAGCCAAGGAAAGCGTGCCGCGCGCGATCGCTATGCAGCCATTCGCACCGCGCTTCCCGCGTCAGATTGCCAGTTGCTGGCCCAATTCCACCACCCGGTTTGACGGCAGGCAGTAGAACGCCGTCGCATCCGAGGCCGATTTTGTCATCGAGATGAACACCCGCTCTTGCCAGAACGGCAGCCCGTGATTGCGCGCCGAGCGGAACGAGCGGCGGTTCAGGAAGAACGAGGTCGCCATGATGTCAAACTTCTCGCCCCTGCGCCGTGCCAGCGCCAGCGCGCGCGGCACGTTCGGGGTTTCCATATAGCCAAACATCAGCCTGATCCGCACGAAATTGCCCGACAGCCGCTCGATGGTGATGCGGTTTTCGTCATTCACCTTCGGCGTCGTGGCCACCCCCACGGTGACGATGAAATTCTGGCTGTGCAGAACCCGGTTGTGTTTAAGGTTGTGCAACAGCGCCGAGGGCGCGGTATCGGGGTCTTGCGTCAGGAACACGGCGGTGCCCGGCACCTCGATCGGGTGGGATTTCTCCAGCATCTTGATCAGCTTGGGCAATTCCACCGCAGAATCATGCGCCTTGCGTTGCACATGCGCTGTGCCACGCACCCATGTCCAGATCAGGAAACACGAGGTCGCCGCCATCAGCACCGGCACATAACCGCCATCGGGCAGCTTGATCAGGTTGGCCGACAAGAACATCAACTCGATCACGAAAATCGGCAGCAGCACCGCCACCACGCCCCAAAGCGGCCATTTCCACGCCTTGCGGAACAGGATCGACGCAAGGATGGTGGTGATCACCATATCCCCCGTCACCGCGATGCCGTAGGCCGAGGCCAGGTTCGACGACGACCCAAACGCCACCACCAGACACAGCACGCCAACCATCAAGATCAGGTTGACCTTGGGCAGATAGATCTGGCCCAACTGGGTCTCCGAGGTGTGGCGAATTTCAAACCGTGGCAGCAGACCCATCTGCACCGCCTGATGCATCATCGAGAACGCCCCGGAAATCACCGCCTGACTTGCGATGATGGTGGCGGCCACCGACAGCAGCACCAAAGGCAGCAGCAGAAAATCGGGGGCCATCAGGAAGAACGGGTTTTCAGCCGCTTCCGGGTGCGACAGCACCAATGCGCCCTGGCCAAGATACGACAGCGTCAGCGCCGGAAACACCAGAAACGCCCAGGCCAGCCGGATTGGCCTGCGGCCAAAATGGCCCATGTCGGCATAAAGCGCCTCGCCCCCGGTCACCGCCAGAAAAACCGATCCCAGCACGAAGAACGACGCCGCGCCGTTGGTGATCAGGAACCCCGCCGCATGCACCGGATTGAACGCGGTCAGGATGCTCAGATCATCGCTCAGATGGTAAATCCCCATCACCGCCATCACCACGAACCACGCCACCATGATCGGGCCAAACAAGATCGCCACCCGCTCGGTGCCTTGGCTTTGGAACAGGAACAACCCCAGAATGATCGCCAGCGTCAGCGGCAACACGAAGGGCCCCATCGAGGGCGCGACAAGGTCCAAGCCTTCCACCGCCGACAAAACCGACATCGCAGGCGTGATCATCGCATCGCCGAAAAACAGCGAGATCCCGATGACGCCAATCGCCAGCAGCCAGCCGGGCCGTTTGTTCAGCGCGCGCTGCACAAGTGCCACCAGTGACAGCGTGCCGCCTTCGCCCTTGTTGTCGGCCCGCATGATCAGCGCCACATATTTCACCGTCACAATCAGGATCAGCGTCCAGATCAGCAGCGAGATCACCCCGATCACATCGTCGCGAGACAGCCCATCATAGCTGGCGGCGTGCAGCGATTCCCGCATAGCGTAAAGCGGACTGGTGCCGATATCGCCATAGACGACGCCAATGCAGCCAAGCACCAATTTCCCCAAGTTTTGTGGGGCGTGATGCTCGGGATGGGGTGGGACGGGGGTCGGGTTGGCAGCCCGATCGGTGGTTTCGTTTGGTGGGTTCATAACCTTCGACCGGAAACTCATGCAGACCTGCTGACTATACCGACTGCGCTTAAAGGTCCAGCGTTACACGAAGCGCCCTTACGCGACGCTACGGCAGTGACGGGGGCAGCGCGGGGGCAGCGACGGGGGCAGCGACGGGGGCAGCGGCGGGGGCAGCGGCGGGGGCTAGCAGTTTGGTGAACAAAATCTGCAAGAAGGCTCCAGCCTCGGCGAAAGGGTCGTGACCCGGCCCCAAGACCGCGCGCACCTGCACGTCAAAATCAGCGTAATGCTGCGTCATCGCCCAGATCGAGAAGATCAGATGCACCGGCGGCAGTCGGGCAATGCGCCCCTGATCCATCCACGCCTGCAACACCGCCGCCTTTTCATCCACCAGCGTTTTCAGATCGCCCTCGATCACCTCGCGCATCCGCGGCGCACCTTGCAGCATCTCATTGGCAAACAAGCGGCTTTCGCGGGGGAAATCGCGCGACAGTTCCAGCTTGCGGCGCACATAGGCCATGATTTCGGCCACCGGATCGCCATCGGGGTCCATCGCGCGGAGCGGGTCCAGCCAGCTGTGCAGCAACTGGTTCAGCAGGGCGGTGTGCACGGCTTCTTTCGACGGGAAATAATACAGCAGGTTCGGCTTGGACAGCCCCGCCACCTCGGCAATCTGATCCAGCGTCGCGCCGCGAAACCCCTGCTGCGAGAACACATCCAGCGCCGCATCCAGAATCGTGGTCGAGTTGCGCGCCTGTATCCGGGTTCGGGGTTTGGTCATTGCATCGGCCGCCATCTGCACCTTGGGGGGCTAGGGTGGCGTATTCTTTGGCAGATTGTAAACCCCAATCGGCACGCGGCTTGACGCGCAGCGCCGTTGGCTTAGGGGAAATGTCTTCGGAGAAATCGACATCATCCTTGATAATCTGGCGTCCTTCATATTCTGGCGAAGGCCACCGCCTTCGCCATGCGCTGCGGGTGCCGCTGAAACCGCCGGGCCTGAATGGCCCGGCCAGCGCCCGACCCCGCCTTGGCGGGCGCTTCTCGCCCGCCGGGTCGGGCGCTGGCCTCAACTGGTTTCGCGTTGAGGTGACTTCAGGGGCAAACCGTCCGCACGGGCGGGGAAACGCGGTGCGTTTCCTGTCTCCGCCCGACTCTCTGCCCTACTCTCCGTCCTGACCCGGGCGCAGGCTTGCGCGTGAATGCCAATCGGCTCTAGGGTTGCAGCGCAAAACTTGCCGCCGAAGGAAACCCCATGCGCCCGCAATGCACCGCCACCCAACTGGTTGATGACGACCGCGTGCGCGTCACCCGGTTTGATTTCGCGCCGGGGGCCGAAACCGGATGGCACCGGCACAGCATGGATTATGTGATCACCGCCATCACCGATTGTCACATGCTGCTGGAAGACCCGGATGGCAGCACAAGGCAGGTGCTGGTCCCCGCAGGCACCGCTTATCGGCGCGCCGAAGGGGTCGAGCATAACGTGATCAATGATGGCGATCAGGTGATGCGCTTTGTCGAGGTCGAGCTGAAATAGCCCATCCCGCACTACATCTTGTGGTCGAAATTCGCCCAAACACACCCTACAGAGATTTGTCCCCGCGGGGACAAAAGTTCAGGCGATGTTGTCCCCGCGGGGACAGCCGAAACCCTGGCCTTTGCGGCGCTGCGTCCGGGCTTAGCCAGCCAGCATTGCCTTGATCGCGGCCACCACCAGCGCGTGATCCTCTGCCTGTGGCAGCCCCGAAACCGTCGCACAGGCCACCACGCCGACTCCGCTGACCCGGATCGGCACAGCACCACCGTGGTCGGCATAATCGGCATCCGCCAAGCCATTGCGGGCCAGCGTGTGGCCATTGTCGCGGTTGCGCGCGCCCACCAGAAATGACGGCAGTTGAAACAGCAGCGCGGTATTGCTTTTGCGCCGCGCCCACAGATCATTCAGCGGCGCCGATCCCGGCAGGGCTGCGTGAAAAAACACCCGATCCGCGCTGCGGATGTTGATCACCACCGGGGCGCTGCCCGCCATTTGCCCCAGCTTTTGCCCCAAGGCCCAAGCCTCTGCCTCGGCAAAGCGGGGGAAGGTCAGGCTGGCGTATTCGGCCTCTAGCGCGGCTGCGGTGGTCATGTCAGGCTCCGGTCAGAATTGATCTTGGATGCGGTCGGGCAACCGATAAGTCTTGCGGTTGTGCAGGCGGTCATGCCGCCAGATGCCAGCCTGCGGATCGTGGTGCCAACTGTCAATGATGCGACGGCGCTGCCAGCCAAAGCTGAAGTCATTCTCTAACGGCGGGCCAGCATCGACAAAGCTTTGCAGAAAATCGGTCATATCCTGCGCGCCTTTCAGCCAGCCCGCGCCCGCCACCTCGGCCCCCTTGGCGGCCCCCGGCTGCATCATCGCCTGACGGCTGGCTTGGCGGCCCCGCAGCATGTCGTGATCGACAAAACGCAGATGAAACAGCAACAGGGCAGGGTCGAGGGTAAGTGTCGGATAGTCCGAATAATGCCCGCCAATGCTCCAGTTGATCGGCGTTGCGGTGATGCAGGGCTTGCAGTAACTCGCGTTGATCCGGCCAAACCGCCGCTGCGCCAGCACCGGGCGGGCAGGGTCAAACGCCTCGGCCTCCAGATCAATGCGGTGCAGCAGTTCAATCGCGAAGGGAGAGATCACCCCCACCGCGCGCGCCCGTCCGATATGGCCCAGCAGATCACCGCCCTGCGCCGGATCGGCCAGCAAAATCTCATCCACATCGTTGAACACCACCACGCCAAAGCGCTGCAACAGCGTGTTGGCGAACAGCGAAATCATCCGCCAGCGCGCCACATCCCACCCCGGCCCCAGCGTGACGCTGGGCAGGCGGATCACCTGACACCCCTCAGCCTCGGGCGGGATCACCCGGTGCAGCCCATCCACCAGAATGAACAACTGCGCTTTCGGCACAAAGCGGGCGTAATAGTTGATCCAGATCGGCAGGAAGATCGGCTCATCGCCGACCATCGTGGCAAAGGCAATGTCGCAGGCGGGCGGCGTCATGCGTCAGCGCCGCCGTTCGCTGCGCAGGGCCTCTGGCATCCGGTCCACATACTGCCCCGGCAGATCGCCCGAAATCACACCCCGCGCCACCAGTGCATCCAGACAATACAGCACCAGCGAATGGCTGTGAAACACGCCTGCGCCCAAGATGGCCTGATGCTTCAACTGCTCATCACTATACTGCGCCACCTCGGCGATATTGCGCAGATAGACGCCGTCACCGTCAATCAACTGATCGGTCAACTTCTTCGCCTTCAACCGCCGCGCCTGCGAGTTGGCCAGCATATAGCCCTTGTTGAACATGAACTTGTGCAGGTAAAACCCCTGCCGCCGCAACTCGGTATCGACCCCGCCCAGCATCGGCTCGCCATGGTAAAGCCGCATATAGCGCAATTCGACCATCACCGAGATGCAGCCCTGCATCACCCGCTCGGCCCCCTGAAACACCAGATTTTCCGCGCCCTGAATGTCGATCTTCAGCAGATCGAATTCGGGCAAGTCGGTGGTCTGATCCAGCGCCACCGTGTCCATTGAAACGGTTTCCCGCACCCGCGCCATGCCCATCTCATTCACCATCGCCATAGTGGGCACGTAAGGGTCAAAGATTGAGGTCATGCCCGAGGATTTGTAAATCCGCAGGCTCAGCGTCTCGCCCGTGCCAACCGCGAAGGGGAAGTAGGTCTCATCCGGCCCCTTGTTCTTTTGCAACTCGGCAAAGGCGGCGGCTTGCGGCTCAAACCCCACCACCTTGCAGCCACCCACCCGCAACAAGTCTGCATAATCCGGCGCATAGATCGGGTTGGCCCCGACATCGACAATCGTGGTCTTGCGCGCCGGGGCCAGCGCCGCGATCAGCCAAGTCAGGGTATCCACCGGGGTTTCGCCGTCTTGTCCGTCCATCACGCCACACCGTTTCCAATAGGGATACAATCCCCCCGATATCTGCGAAAATCGTTAAGACGGCAAGAAAAACCCGTCAAACAGCACCAATCCCGCGCAGGATCATGGTCTTGACGCTGTCCTTCGCCGCGCGCCATTGGGCATCGCTCAACGGTCCGCCGTTCAGCGTCTCAATCTGATGGCCGAAATCGGCATAATGCTGCGTCGCGGCCCACAGCATGTAAAGCAGGTGATCGGGGTTGACCGGAGCCATCAGGCCGGCATCAATCCAGCCTTTGATCAGTGCCGTTCTGCCAGCCGTCCAATCGCGCAGCGTGGTTTCCAGATAATCCTGAATAACGGGCGCGCCATGCATCACCTCGGACGCCCAGACCTTCGATCCATCAGGATGCCTGCGCGAAATCTCCATCTTGGCGTCAATATAAGCCCCGATGCCTTCCACCGGGCCGGGCGCGTTGTCCATGCTTTGCGCCGCATGCAGCCAGATGTCGAAGATGTTCGACACCACCTTGCGGTAAAGTTCTTCCTTGGTGGCAAAGTAATAATGCAGGTTTGCTTTCGGCAAGCCCGCTACATCGGCGATCAGTTGCATCGTGGCACCACCAAAGCCTGCCTCGGCAAAGACTTTCTCGGCTGCCTGTAAAATCAGCGCCTCATTCTGCTGGCGGATCTCATTGCGCCGCAACGGGCGAAGGGCTTCGGACATCTGCTTTGGCCTTCAGATTTTCGTTGACCGCTTGGTCAGGTTGTATCAGCCTTCTGTCTGACCATATGGTCAGGAAAAGATTCGCAGCAAGCGAGATCTGGGGCAACGTCCCCGCAGGGAGTTTACGATGACGATTGGCGCAAATCAGCGGATCAATGCAGCACGCCTGTGGGACAGCCTTGATGCAATGGCCCAGATCGGCCCCGGCGTGGCGGGCGGCAACAACCGCCAGACCCTGACCGATGCCGATAGCGCAGGCCGCCATTTGTTCGCGGGTTGGTGCGCTGCTGCTGGCATGACGATGGGCGTCGATACCATGGGCAACATGTTCGCCACCCGCGCAGGCACCGACCCCGATGCTTTGCCGGTCTATATGGGCAGCCACCTCGACACCCAACCCACCGGAGGCCGCTACGATGGCGTGCTGGGCGTGCTGGGCGCGTTGGAGGTGGTGCGCACGATCAACGACATGAATATCCAGACCAAGCACCCGATCGTGGTGACAAACTGGACCAATGAGGAGGGCGCGCGGTTTGCGCCTGCCATGCTGGCAAGTGGCGTCTTCGCGGGCCTGCACACCCAAGACTACGCCTATAACCGCACCGATATGGACGGCCTGCGCTTTGGTGATGAACTCGCGCGCATCGGCTGGGTCGGCACCGAGGTTGTCGGCGCGCGCAAAATGCACGCCATGCTGGAATTGCATATCGAGCAGGGGCCAATTCTGGAAGCCGAGGGCAAGGAAATCGGCGTCGTCACTCATGGCCAAGGCCTGTGGTGGCTGGAAATCACCCTGACCGGGCGCGATGCGCACACTGGCTCCACCCCGATGAACATGCGGGTGAACGCAGGCTTAGGGATGGCCCGGATCACCGAACGCGTCCACCAAATCGCCATGGGGCATCAGCCGGGCGCCGTAGGGGCGGTGGGGCAGGTCAAGGTGTTCCCGAACTCCCGCAACGTGATCCCCGGCAAAGTGATCTTCACCGTCGATATCCGCTCCCCCGATCAAACCAAACTCGACCTGATGCGCGGCGAGGTCGAACGCGCCGCCCACGCCGTCGCCGCCGAGTTGGGCCTCGGCTGCTCCATCGAGGCTGTCGGCCATTTCGACCCGGTGACCTTCGATGCAAACCTCGTGAACATCGTCCGCCAATCCGCTGAAAAGCTAGGCTATTCCCATATGGACATCATCTCAGGCGCAGGCCACGACGCCTGCTGGATCAACCGCGTCGCGCCGACGGTGATGGTGATGTGCCCCTGCGTCGGTGGCCTGTCGCACAACGAAGCCGAGGAAATCTCCCCGGAATGGGCAGCGGCAGGCACAGACGTTCTGCTGCACGCGGTGCTGGAAGTGGCGGGGGTGGTGGGGTGAGCCTTTTCCCCAAACCCGACGCCGCCCCGGACGTGATCCGGGGCCTCGACCCGAAGGGCGCATCCGATGGGATATTTCGTCTACATCATGGGCTCGCGTCCCGGCGGTGCGCTTTACACCGGGTCCACCAACAACCTGCGCCGCAGGGTCGAAGAACACCGCGCAAAACTGCTGCCCGGTCATACCGCCAAATACAACATCACGCATCTCTATTGGTTCGAAGAATGGCCGACCTATCACGAAGCCATGGAGCGCGAATTGCGGATCAAGGGCTGGAAGCGGGCGTGGAAAGACAAACTGATACTGGATGCAAACCCGGAATGGCGCGACGTTTCTGCGGATATTCCGTTCTGAGCAATGAAACGAGGCCCCGGATCAAGTCCGGGGCGGCGTGGGATAGGTTGAGGAATTGCGCAAAATGACCACAGTCATCAAAAACGGCACCATTGTTACCGCTGATCTGACCTACAAGGCCGATGTCCTGATCGAGCAAGGCAAGATCACCCAGATCGGCCCGAACCTGCACGGCGACCGCAGCCTCGACGCCACGGGCTGCTATGTCATGCCCGGCGGGATTGATCCGCACACGCATCTGGAGATGCCGTTCATGGGCACCTACTCGGCGGATGATTTCGAATCCGGCACCCGGGCTGCGCTGGCAGGTGGCACCACGATGGTGGTGGATTTCGTGCTGCCGGGGCAGGGGCAGGGGCTGATGGATGCGGCCCAAATGTGGCACAACAAATCCACCCGCGCGAATTGCGATTATTCCTACCATATGGCGATCACCTGGTGGGGCCAAAAGGTGTGGGAGGATATGGAGGCGTCCGTCAAAGCGGGCATGACCAGCTTCAAGCATTTCATGGCCTACAAGGGCGCGTTGATGGTCAACGATGATGAGATGTATCAATCTTTCAAACGGGTTGGCGATCTGGGTGGCCTTGCGATGGTCCATGCCGAAAACGGCGATGTGGTGGCGGAGTTGACCGCCAAACTGCTGGCCGAGGGCAACGTAGGCCCCGAAGCCCACGCCTATTCCCGCCCGCCGCAGATCGAGGGTGAGGCCACCAACCGCGCCATCATGATCGCCGACATGGCAGGCGTTCCCCTATATGTTGTGCATACGTCTTGCGAAGATAGCCACGAAGCCATCCGCCGCGCGCGGATGCAGGGCAAGCGCGTCTGGGGCGAGCCGCTGATCCAGCACCTGACGCTGGACGAGAGCGAATACCAAAACCCCGATTGGGATCACGCCGCCCGCCGCGTGATGTCGCCGCCGTTCCGCAGCAAACTGCATCAGGATAGCCTGTGGGCGGGCCTGCAATCGGGGTCTTTGTCGGTGGTCGCCACCGACCATTGCGCCTTTACCACCGAACAAAAACGCTACGGTGTCGGCAATTTCTCAAAAATCCCGAATGGCACCGGCGGGCTGGAAGATCGGATGCCGATGCTGTGGACTTACGGCGTCGCCACCGGGCGCCTGACCCCGAATGAATTTGTCGCCGTAACCTCGACCAACATCGCGAAAATCCTGAACTGCTACCCGCAAAAAGGCGCGGTTCTGGTCGGCGCTGACGCCGATCTGGTGGTGTGGGACCCTGAGAAGTCGAAAACCATCGGTGCCGCCAATCAGCAATCTGCGATTGATTACAATGTGTTCGAGGGCAAAGCTGTCAAAGGCCTGCCCCGCTATACCCTGTCGCGCGGCGTGGTCTCGGTCGACGACGGCGAGATCAAAACCCGCGAAGGCCACGGCAAATTCATCGCCCGCGAGGCAAGGCCAGCGGTGAACCGCGCGCTGAGTGCTTGGAAAGACTTGACCGCGCCACGCCCGGTGGCCCGGTCGGGTGTGCCTGTGACCGGGGTGTGAGGGATGAGCGAGACCTATACACATATCCCACGAAAGTACGTTTTCCGTGTAGGACTCGTGACGCTGTTCAGCACATTGATCCTCTGGATCTTCTTTAATATTGGTGCAGGCGCTCTGTCCGGTATCGATGGCACAGCTGCGGACGGGGCCGCTTGGGGGGCCCTTTCTGCCTTTGTCTCACTGATACGGGTTCTGCCGATCCTGCTTGTAGCCTTAATCATCATGCAGATCCTTTGGACTCCGGTTTTCGCACTTCTGAGCAAGGCGGGCATGGAACTACCGCTCTCTGCCATGTTGACCGCTGCCCTGCTTTCTGGGTTACCGGTCCTGATCGCGTTCATGGTGCTAGGCAGAATCACATTCTACTACTTTCCGTTGCCTGTTGCCTTGTTTGCTCTTGTTACGAGCGTTGTGTTGGCGCGGCGGTATTCATTTGATCGCGATGGGGCAATCAGGACATGAGAGATAGTTTGTCCGCTTCCAACTTCGACCGCGTGCCTTCCCCGGTCATCGAGGCCCGCAACCTGCAACTGGTGTTCACCACCAATGACGGCCCGGTGCAGGCTTTGAAAGACGTGAACCTGACCATCAACAAGGGCGATTTTGTTTCCTTCATCGGCCCAAGCGGTTGTGGCAAAACCACGTTCCTGCGCGCGATTGCGGCGTTGGAGCATCCCACGGGCGGCACCTTGACCGTCAACGGCCTGACCCCGGATGAGGCCCGCAAGCGCCGCGCCTATGGCTATGTGTTTCAGGCGGCGGGGCTTTATCCTTGGCGCACGATTGCGGGAAATATCCGGCTTCCGCTTGAAATCATGGGGTTTTCCAAGGCGGATCAGCAGGAGCGGGTGGATCGCGTGCTGGAACTCGTCGAACTCAAAGGCTTTGGCAAGAAATTCCCGTGGCAGCTTTCCGGCGGCATGCAGCAGCGCGCCAGCATCGCCCGTGCTTTGGCCTTTGATGCCGATATTCTGCTGATGGACGAACCCTTCGGCGCGCTGGATGAGATCGTGCGCGACCGCCTCAACGAGGAGGTGCTGAAGCTTTGGGCGCGCACCGGTAAGACCATTGGTTTCGTTACCCATTCCATCCCCGAAGCCGTCTATCTTTCCACCAAGATCGTGGTGATGAGCCCGCGCCCCGGTCGGATTACCGATGTGATCGACAGCCCTTTGCCGCGCGAACGCCCCTTGGATATTCGCGACAGCAAAGAGTTCATCGAAATCGCCCACCGTGTCCGCGAGGGCCTGCGGGCCGGGCACGCCGATGAATAGGGGCATGCGATGAACCTTGTTACCCTCGCTTGGCTGGCTGCCTCGACGGCTGTTTTTGTGGCCGCGAATGGCGTGCTGAAAACCTACGCGCAGCAGGGCGGCATTTGGGTGCTGGCCGGGGCGCTGGCGTTGTTCTGCCTTGGCAATACGCTGATGGTGCAGGTGATGCGCGGCAATGGCCTGGGCGTCGCGATTGCGCTGTCGGTGGTGTTTCAACTGGTGGCGATCACCGCGATGGCGGTGGTGGTGTTTGGCGAGCGGCCCAGCCCTTTGCAACTGGCGGGCATGGCTTTGGGCGTGGTGGCGGTTTTGATGATCGCATGGCCGGGGGGGCAGGCATGAAGCGGGCGGCCCCCATCCTGACAGTCCTCCTGATCATCCTCGCCGTCTGGTATGCGGCGGCGGTCTGGATGAATGCGCCTTGGGCCTATGATCAGGCGGCGCGGGCGGATCAGGCTGCACCGACGTTGATGCAACTGCCGGGGTTGACGCTGGATCAGGATCGCCCGGTTTTGCCCAGCCCGCATCAGGTGTTCACCGAACTCGCGAAATCGACCTTTGGCCTTGCGCCGAGTTCGAAGAAGTCGCTGGTCTATCATGCCTGGGTGACGCTGTCGGGCACGCTTTTGGGCTTTGCGGTTGGCACGGCTTTGGGTGTGCTGCTCGCGGTTGGCATCGTCTATTCCCGCGCGATGGATATGAGCGTGATGCCTTGGGCGATTGCGAGCCAAATGGTGCCGATCATTGCCTTGGCGCCGATGCTGGCGGTGGTGATGAACGCGGTGGGGGCGACGCCGCTGATGACCAAGGCGGTGATTTCCGCGTATCTAAGCTTCTTCCCGGTGGTGGTGGGGATGGTCAAAGGCCTGCGCAGCCCCGATGCGATGCAACTTGATCTGTTGCAAACCTATGCCACGCCGGGGCAGGCGGTGTTCTGGAAGCTGCGGTTGCCGTCCTCGATGCCCTACTTTTTCGCCAGCGTGAAGGTGGCGATTGCCGCCAGCCTTGTCGGTGCGATCGTGGCCGAGTTGAACCAGCAAGCCGGGCTTGGCGCGCGGCTGTTGCAGGGGTCTTATTATGGCCAGACCACGCAGATCTGGGCGGCTTTGTTCCTGTCGGCGATCTTGGCGGCGGTATTGGTGATGCTGGCGGGGCGGATCGAGCGCGGCGTGCTGGCCCGCATGGGGATGGCGCGATGAGCTGGATAATCGACCCTCGGCTGTGGTGCTTGCTGGCGTTCTGGGCGGGCGCGTGGTTGCTGAACTCGGAACTCTCAAAAGGCCGTGCGGCTTGGGTGCGCTATGCGGTGCCGCTGGTGTTCGGGCTGGCGGTGCTGGTGCTGTGGCAGGCGGGCGTCACGGCGTTTGGCGTCAACAAGATCATCCTGCCACCGCCAAGTGACGTGATCGCGCGGATCGCAAGCAGTGGCCCGACGCTATGGGCCGATGTGGTGCAGACGTTCTTCAAGGGGGCTTTGTCGGGCTATGCCATCGGTTGCACGGCGGCGATGCTGACCGCGATTGCGATTGACCGCTCTCCGTTCCTGCAAGCGGGGCTGTTGCCGGTGGGGAATTTCGTCGCTGCCTTGCCGATTGTCGGCATAGCGCCGATTCTGGTGATGTGGTTCGGCTTTGATTGGCAGTCGAAGGCGGCGGTGGTGGTGGTGATGGTGTTCTTTCCGGTGCTGGTGAACACGATTGCGGGGCTGGCTGCCAGTGACACCATGCAGCGCGATCTGATGGCGACTTATTCGGCAAGCTACTGGCAGACGCTGTTCAAACTGCGTCTGCCTGCCGCGATGCCGTTCATCTTCAACGGGCTGAAAATTGCGACAACTTTGGCGCTGATCGGCGCGATTGTTGCTGAATTTTTCGGCAGCCCTATCGTGGGCATGGGTTTCCGCATCGTGGCCGAGGTTGGGCGCTCGAATCCCGACATGGTTTGGGCCGAGATTGCGGTGGCGGCTTTGGCGGGATCGGCGTTTTATGGGCTGGTCGCGCTGATCGAGAAGCGGGTGACGTTCTGGCATCCGTCACAGCGAAACTAAGAGATTGCGAAACTGAAAAACGAAACTGGCCCAAAACCGGGCTTCAACTTGGAGGTTGAGAATGAAAAAGCTACTGACTTCGGCGCTGTTTCTGGCATTTGCTGGCAGCGCACAGGCAGCCGATGATGTGACGCTGCAACTGAAATGGGTCACCCAAGGCCAGTTCGCGGGCTATTATGTGGCCGCAGCGAAAGGCTATTACGAGGAAGAAGGCCTGAACGTCACCATCCTGCCCGGCGGCCCGGATGTGGCGCCCACGCAAGTGATCGCGGGCGGTGGTGCCGATGTGGTGATCGACTGGATGCCCTCGGCCCTCGCCGCGCGCGAAAAGGGTCTGGCACTGGTCAACATCGCGCAGCCGTTCAAATCCTCGGGCATGATGCTGACGTGTCTGAAGGAATCCGGCGTGGCGACCCCTGCGGATTTCGCCGACAAGACTTTGGGCGTCTGGTTTGGCGGCAACGAATATCCGTTCCTGAACTGGATGAACAAGCTGGGGCTGAAAACCGATGGCTCGGCGGGTGGTGTCACCGTGCTGAAGCAGGGCTTCAACGTCGATCCCTTGCTGCAAAAGCAGGCGGCCTGCATCTCGACCATGACCTATAACGAATACTGGCAGGTGATTGATGCCGGTGTGAAGCCGGAAGATCTGGTGACCTTCAAATACGAAGACGAAGGTGTGGCCACGCTGGAAGACGGGCTTTACGTCATGGAAGACAAGCTGAAAGACCCGGCGTTTGAAGACAAGATGGTGCGTTTCGTGCGCGCCTCGATGAAGGGCTGGAAATACGCCGAAGCCAATGGCGATGAGGCAGCCCAGATCGTGATCGACAACGATGCGACGGGTGCGCAGACCATCGAGCATCAAAAGCGTATGGTGGCCGAGATTGGCAAGCTGACCGCAGGTTCGAACGGCGCTTTGGATGAGGCCGACTACAAGCGCACCGTGGCCGCGCTGATGTCGGGCGGGTCGGACCCGGTGATCACCAAAGAACCCGAAGGCGCATGGACCCATGCGATCACCGACAAAGCGCTGCAATAAGCCTTTGTCGAGTTGAGAAAGACGGGCGCGGGGGAAACCTCGCGCCCGTTTTGTTTTGCGGGTCATCTGTATGCTGGCGATGGCAGACGCAAGGTTGGAGCGGGCTTGTCACACATTCACAACGCCGCCCCGGACTTGATCCGGGGCCTCAGGGCGACAGGTTGAGGCCCCGGATCAAGTCCGGGGCGGCGCAGGGATGATTGCCATCCCGCCGTTGTAAACTTTTCCATTTCCTGTAAATCTTGCGCCAGCAGCAGGAGTTACGCCATGCCGATCTCTGCCCTGACCGGAACCCGCCTGCGCGAGCGGCGCATCGCGCTGGGGTTGCGGCAGGCTGATCTGGCCGAAACGGTCGGCATCTCGGCGTCTTATCTGAACCTGATCGAGCACAACCGCCGCCGCATTGCCGAGCCTTTGCTGGTGCGGCTGGCCGAGGCTTTGGGGCAACCGCTGCAAAGCTTCCATGAAGGTGTCGGCAGCGCCGTGATCGACGATCTGCGCGCCGCCGCCGCGCGGTTGCCGGGGGCCGAAATCGACCGCAGCGAGGATTTCGCAGCCCGCTTTCCCGGCTGGGCCGCCACGGTGATCGGCCTGCACCAGCGCGTCGCAGGGCTGGAGCGCGCGCTGGAGGCGATGAACGACCGCATGAGCCACGACCCGCATCTGTCGGCCAGCCTGCACGAAGTGCTGTCTGCGGTGGCTTCGGTGCGATCAACCGCGGCTATTCTGGCGGAAACGCAGGACATCGAACCCGAATGGCAGGCGCGTTTCCTGGGCAACCTGCAAGGCGACAGCAAGCGGCTGGCCTTGGGGGCGGAGGCGTTGGTGCGCTATCTGGATACGGCGGGGCAGGCGGACGAGCAGGGTCTGGCCTCGCCGCAAGAAGAGTTGGAGGCTTGGCTGGCCGCAAACGACTGGCAGGTGGGCGATGCGGGCGGTCTGGCCTCGGGCGCGGCGCGGCAGATGGCGGGGGCTTGGGCGGCGCTGGCTTCGCGTGATCTGGGGGCCTATCCTGCGGCGGGATTTGCGCAGGCCCTGGCCGAGCTTGGGCCAGACCCAGCGGCCCTTGCGGCGCGGTTTGGCGGCGATGTGCTGGCGGCGTTCCGGCGCATCGCGCTGCAACCGGGGGTTCGGGCGGGGCTGGTAATTTGCGATGCCTCGGGCACGCTGACCTTTCGCAAGCCGATTGCGGGCTTTGCGCTGCCGCGATTTGGCGCAGCCTGTCCGCTGTGGCCGTTGTTCAGCGCGCTGGCCCGCCCGATGACCCCCATTGAGACGGTGATCGAAACCGCAGGCCCCACGCCGCAACGCTTTCGGGTGCGGGCGTTCTGCTTGCCGCATTTCCCGCAAGGCTTTCGCGGCCCCGAACTGCGCGAGGCGGCCATGCTGATCTTGCCCGAGGTTGGGCGCGCAGCAGAAGCGCTGGCGGTAGGCTCCACCTGTCGGATTTGTCAGCGCACAGAGTGCCCGGCGCGGCGGGAGCCTTCGATCTTGTCGGCGTAGTCGCAGCGGGGACGTGGGAGCCTCCTGCGGGGATATTTAAGAACGGATGAAACTCCCAAGAGTGGGCTTCCTTTTGACAGTGGGCGGCTTTGCGCCGATAGTCGCGCTCGGGGGAATGTCATGCGCAAGGTTTTGCTGATCGAGGATGAGGCCAATATCGCCGAGGCGTTGCGGTTTATCCTGTCGCGCGATGGGTGGGAGGTCTCGGTGGTATCCGATGGCGCTTTGGCCTTGGCCGAGGTGGCACGGTTGCGCCCCGATCTGGTGATTTTAGACTCGATGCTGCCGGGGATGAGCGGGCTGGAGATTTTGACGGCCCTGCGCGCTGACCCCGCCAATGCCGCGCTTCCGATCCTGATGCTGACCGCCAAGGGCCAGTTGCGCGACCGTGAGGCCGCCGAGCGCGCCGGGGTTTCGGCCTTCATGAGCAAGCCCTTCGACAATTCTGAAATCCGCGCCATGGTGCGCGATCTGTTGGGGGCGTGATGCGGCGCCCGCGCGCTCCGTTGTTTCTGGCCCGCGCGGTTTATCGCCAACGCCGCCTGCGCGACGCAGCCCGCCTGTTGCCGCTGGTGGGGCTGTTTCTGCTGCTGTTGCCGCTGATGTGGAGCGATGCCGCAGGCGCGGGGCGGCTGGCGGTTTATGTGTTTGCGGTCTGGGCCCTGCTGATCGGCCTTGCCGCTTACCTGGCCCCGGGCCTTGCCCAACCCGAGGCTGACGCGCAGCCCGAGGATAGTTGATGCCGTTCAATGTGCTGGTGCTGACCTGTCTGGCCTATGTGGCAGCGCTGTTTCTGGTGGCGTTCTGGGTGGAACGGCGGGCCTCGCGCGGTGAGATGCGGTTTTTGCGCTCGCCCTTGGTTTATACGCTGTCCTTGTCAATCTATTGCACGGCCTGGACGTTTTACGGCGCGGTGGGGTCGGCTGCGCGCTCGGGGTTGGAGTTTCTGACGATTTATCTTGGCCCGACGCTGGTGTTTGTCGGCTGGTGGTGGGTGCTGCGCAAGCTAGTGCGGATCGGGCGGATGCAGCGGGTGACCTCGATTGCCGATCTGATCTCTAGCCGCTATGGCAAGTCGAACCTGCTGGGCGTGCTGGTGACGGTGATCGCGGTGATCGCGGCCACACCCTATATCGCGCTGCAACTGCAATCGGTGACGCTGTCGTTTTCGGTCTTTGCGCAAGCCACGCCGGAAACCTGGGCGATGCCCGACCGCGATGCCACCGCGATTTGGGTGGCCGCAGGGCTTGCGCTGTTCACCATCCTGTTCGGCACCCGCAATCTGGATGCCAAAGAACAGCACCACGGCATCGTCATGGCGATTGCGGCTGAGGCCGTGGTCAAGCTGGTGGCGCTGTTGGCGGTGGGGATTTTCGTGGTCTGGGGGCTTGGCGGTGGCCCTGTCGCCATGATCAGCCGGATCGAGACCTACACCGATCCGAACTGGGCAATCCAGCCGGGGCGTTGGGGCGGATTGATCTTTCTGTCCGCCGCCGCCGTGATCACGCTGCCGCGGATGTTTCAGGTGATCGTGGTCGAGAACAGCGATGAAAGCCACCTTGCCCGCGCGTCGTGGGCGTTTCCGACCTATCTGTTTCTGATCAGCCTGTTCATTTTGCCGATTGCATTGGTGGGGATGCAGCGGATGCCGCCCGGATCAAACCCCGACATGATGGTGCTGACGCTGCCGTTGCGCGAAGGGCAGGGTGGCCTTGCGCTGTTGGCCTTCCTTGGCGGCTTTTCGTCGGCCACCTCGATGGTGATTGTCGAGACGATTGCTTTGGCCACGATGGTGTCCAACCACATCCTGATGCCCGCGTGGTTGCGCTTGCGCCCGCAAGCCGCTGTCACCGGCGATCTGCGGGGCGCGATCCTGCTGTCGCGGCGGCTGTCGATTGTCGGCGTGCTGGCGCTGGGGTTGGAGTATTTCCGCCTGTCAGGGGGCTCTAGCGCGCTGGCGGCGATTGGCCAGATTGCCTTTGCCGGGATGGCGCAGGTGCTGCCTGCCATGCTGGGCGGGATCTTCTGGCGCGGTGGCACCAAGTTGGGCGCTGTATTGGGGCTGAGCATCGGCTTTGCCACCTGGGCCTATACGCTGTTTCTGCCGTCCTTCGGTGCGGGTGCGGTGATCTCGGCCGATGTGCTGCAATACGGGTTGTTCAACCTGCCGTGGCTGCGCCCGCAGGCGCTGTTTGGCACCGAAGGCATGGACCCGCTGAACCACGCGATCTTCTGGTCACTGGCGCTGAACATCGCGGGCTATGCCGCAGGCTCGCTGTTGTCGTTTCCCGATCCGGTGGAGCGGATTCAGGGCGCGGCCTTCGTCAACGCCTTTGATGATGAATTGCAGGCCGAACGTTTGGGCTGGACGCATGGGCAGGCCGAACCCGAGGCGCTTTTGAACATGGCGCAGCGTATTTTGGGCGACGAGGCCGCGATTTCGTTCTTTGAGGCCGAGGCACGCGCGCAAGGCAAGGCTGGTTTCCTGCCTGATCTGACCCCCGGTTTTCTGGCGGGGCTAGAGCGTAATCTGGCAGGCTCGGTCGGGGCTGCCACCGCGCATGCGATGATCAGCCAGCTTTTCGGCCGCGCCACGGTGACGGTCGAGGATCTGATGGCGGTGGCCACCGAGGCCGCGCAGATCATGGAATATTCGGCCCGGCTGGAAGACCAGCAGACCGAACTTTCCCGCACCGCGCGGCAGTTGCGCGAGGTGAACGAAAAGCTGACCCAACTTTCGGTGCAGAAAGACGCGTTCCTCAGCCAGATCAGCCACGAGTTGCGCACGCCGATGACCTCGATCCGCGCGTTTTCCGAGATTTTGGCCGATGGCGATCTGCCCGGTCCGCGCGTGGCCGAATACGGCCAGATCATCCATACCGAGGCCCGCCGCCTGACCCGGTTGCTGGATGATCTGCTGGATTTGTCGGTGCTGGAAAACGGTGCGGTGCAGCTTGATCTGGGCCTTGCGCATCTGGGGCAGATGATCGACCGCGCTTTGGCTGCCGCCTCGCAAACCCGGCCCGAGCGCGCGTTTGACATTCAGCGCGACTACACGGCTGAAGAGATTTTCCTGCGCACGGATGCCGACAGGCTGGTGCAGGTGTTCATCAACCTGATCTCGAACGCCCGGAAGTATTGCGACGCGACGGCTCCGGTGCTGCGCATCGCGGTGCGGCAAAAGGGCGGGCGGGTGGTGGTGGATTTCATCGACAACGGTGCGGGCATCGCCAAAGAGGCGCGCGGGCTGATATTTGAGAAATTCGCCCGCCTGACGGATGATGCGCGCGCGGGCGGCGCGGGGCTGGGGCTTGCGATCTGCCGCGAGATCATGGCCAATCTGGGCGGCACTGTCAGCTATTTGCCGGGGCAACGCGGTGCAGGATTTCGCGTCAGCGTGCCGCTGCGGATGGAAAAAACCGCCTGATGGTAACCCTTTGTTAGGGGCACCGGCCTAGTCTGCCACAAGGGCGGTCCGGTCAGGGGAAGCAAGTGGCAGAAGCACAGCAAGACAGTGTCATACGGCGCAAAATCGCCGCCGCGCGCGCGCAGATGGCCGAAGGTGGGCCGGGGGCTGATCGGGGCTGGCGGCTGGCGCTGGCGCGTGCGGCGCGCGATCGGCTTGGCCTGCCGCTTGAGGTGACGGCGCTTGCCATGCAGCGCGCATCGCTGGCCGAATTGCTGGAACTGCCGCCGCATCAGGCGCTGATTGCGGTGCTGCAAGGCCCCGCCGAAGGCATGGGCTTGCTGATCCTGTCGCCGCCCGTGCTTGCCGCGATGATTGAAGCGCAGACTTTGGGCAAGGTTGCCACAGCGCCGCTGTCCAGCCGCAAGCCCACCCGCACCGACGCGGCCATGGTCGCGCCGATGCTTGATGCAGCGTTAGAGGAGTTGGAAGAGGCTTTGGCGCAAGAGGCCGATCTGCACTGGGCGGGCGGCTTTCGCTATGCCAGTTTTCTGGATGATCCACGTCCGCTGGGCCTGCTGTTGGAAGATATCGACTATCGGGTGATGACGGCGGATCTGTCGCTTGGGCTTGGCGCACGGCAGGGCGCGCTTTTGCTGGCTTTACCGGCAGAGGGCAAGGGCACGATGCCCACCGCGGCCACCGTCGCAGGGCCGGATGCTGCTGCACAAAGCGGGCAGGTGTTTGCGCAGGCGTTGGCGGCGCAGGTGGATGCGGTGACCTGCGTGCTTGATGCCGTGGTCAGCCGTGTGTCGCTGCCGCTGGCGCGGGTGATGGCGCTGAAAGTGGGCGAGGTGATTGCCTTGCCACGCGCCGCAATTGACCGCATCAGCTTTGAAGGGCTGGATGGCCGCGCGCTGGCGGAAGGGCGGTTGGGGCAAAACCGGGGCATGCGCGCCATTCGTCTGGCAGGCAGCGATGGCGCAGCACCCCGGTCGGCGGCAGCCACATCTGGCGCCCTGGCCGAGCCTTTGCGCCAAACCGGATAGACCCGCCCCACCACCACGGCCCCGATTTCTGAGACAGAAATCGTGCCGGAATTTGTGCAAATTCCGCGCGGCGCATCTGCTTGAAGATGTTTCTAAACAATCACTCGCAAGCCTCTGAAACTCAACACATCTTGCGTTTCATCCGCCTGTGCGGCAGGCCTATTCCTTGCCGGCCTCTGCCGCCAAAGCGTCAATCTGTGCGCGCAGGTGTTCCAGACTGTAGCCAAACGCTGCCGGGGTGGCGATCAGCTCATCCGTGGGTTTGTGCCCCGCGTTCATCAACGCCCAGACCACCGAACAGCGGTTGCCCGATGCACAATAGGCAAAGACCGGCCCCGTCGCATCTGCCACCACCCGCGCCTGCAGCGCCAGATTCTCCATCGTCAGCGCGCCACTGATCACCGGGTTGGCGACAAACGTCAGCCCCAACGCCTCGGCCGCAGCCTTGACATGCGGCGTGTGCAGATGGGGGGGGATTTCGCCATCGGGGCGGTTGTCGATGATTGTGGTGTAGCCTGCTGCCTTGATGGCGGCCAGGTCTTCCAACGCGATCTGCGGCGAGACGGCATAAGTCGGGGTCAGGGCGCGAATATCCATGGTGCTCCTCGGTCGGGCGGCTTTGGGTCGTGGCAATGCGGGCAGGGCGGCAAGCCATGTCCGCAGCGCGGGTGCCGCGACCATACCGCCCAGCATCGCCAATAGAAAGACCAGACCGCCGCTGCCACCAAAACTGAGCGATGCCAGCGCCGGGCCGGGGCAAAGCCCCGCCAAGGCCCACCCCATGCCAAACAGAACCGCGCCGAGTATCAGGGCGCGGTCGATCTCGCGGCGGGGGGGCGGGGGCAATGTGGCCCCCAGATAAGACCGATCGCGCCTTGCGGCCACGCGCCACGCCACCGCCATCGGCAAGATCGCGCCGCCCATCACAAAGGCAAGCGTCGGGTCCCAATCGCCAAACACATCCAGCCAGTTCTGCACTTTTTGGGTGTCCGTCATCCCCGACAGACGCAGTCCCGCGCCAAACAAGCCGCCAGACAGCAGCGCTACCGCGTAACGTTGCATCAGATCCAGCCCGCCAGATGCCGCAGCACCAGCATGGTGACGCCGCCCGCCAGCACATAAACCATGCTCGCGATGATCCCGCGCAGCGACAGCCGGGATATGCCACACACCCCGTGGCCCGAGGTGCAGCCATTGCCAAGCCGTGTGCCCAGCCCCACCAGAAGCCCGGCGCTGGCGATCACCCGCCAGTCCGAGGTCAGATGCGTAGCACCGCCGATCCACAGCCACATCACGCAGGGCACGCCGACCAACCCGGCCAGAAACACCAGCCGCTCGGCCCTGTTATCCGCGCCCGAGCCATCGACCAGCTCGCCGATGATCCCCGACGCCCCCATGATGCGGCCATTGAACAAAAGGTAGATCGCCGCCGCGCCGCCAATCATCAGCCCGCCCGCAAAGCCCCACAGCCAATCCTGCATCTCAAAGCCCATTCAGCGGCACCTTAAGATACGACAGCCCGTTATCCTCGGGCTCGGGCATCTGCCCCGCGCGCATGTTGATCTGCAACGACGGTATGATCAGGCGCGGCATCGCCAGTGTGGCATCGCGCGCTTCGCGCAGCGCCACGAAATCCGCGCGGCTGCGCCCGCTGCCGATATGCACGTTCAGCGCCTTTTGCGCGCCCACCGTCGATTCCCACGCGAAAGTGTCGCGCCCCGGCGCTTTGTAATCATGCCCGACGAAAATCCGCGTGGCGTCGGGCAATGCCAGAATGCGCTGGACGGAATCGAACATCACCGCGGCCGACCCTCCCGGAAAATCGCAGCGCGCCGTGCCGAAATCGGGCATGAACAGCGTGTCACCGACAAAGGCCGCATCGCCCGCCACATAGCTGAGGCAGGCCGGCGTGTGGCCGGGCGTGTGCATCACATCGACGCGCATTTGCCCCACCATCAGGCTGTCGCCGTCGCGGAACAGCCTGTCAAACTGGCTGCCGTCACGGGCAAAGCGGGTGCCCTCGTTGAACACCTTGCCAAAGGTTTCCTGCACCACCGTGATCTGATCGCCAATGCCGATTTTGCCGCCCAAAGCCTCTTGGATATAAGGTGCAGCCGAGAGGTGGTCGGCGTGGACATGGGTTTCCAAAATCCATTGCAGATCAAGGTCTTCGGCGCGGATATAGCCGATCACCGCATCGGCAGAGCGGGTGTCGGTGCGCCCCGAGGCATAGTCGAAATCCAACACGGAATCGACGACGGCACAGGCGCGGCCAGCCGGTTCGCGCAACAGGTAAGTGATGGTGTTGGTGGCTTCATCGAAAAACGCGTGAACGTCGGGGTGCATCGCAAACTCCTCGGTCGGGTTGCCGCCAAGATAGGCGCTGTGCGCTTACATCACAATATCGGAATGTATTTTGCAGGGCGTCAGTTGATTTGCATCAACGACCCTCGGCGCTGTGCGGCTTAGGGTCAGCGCAGTTACGAAAGGACAGCGCATGATCTCGGAGACCGACCACAAGGCGCAGTTGCAGCACCGATTGCAGGCCTTGACGCAGCGCTTGAACGGCATCTCGACCGCGCTTGACGCGCCGCACGCGCAAGATTGGGAAGACAATGCCACCGAGCGCGAGGGCGATGAGGTGCTTGAGGGCATCGGCCACGCGGGCGTTGCGGAAATCCGGCGGATCGAGGCCGCTTTGGCGCGCATCGCGGCGGGCGCATATGGCGTTTGCGTGCGCTGTGGCGCGGCCATCCCGGCGGCTCGGCTGGATGTGCTGCCCGACACACCCTTCTGCCCCACCTGTGCAGCCGAGGAGACAAAATGATGACAGCCCACGTGATGAACTCTGTGTCGAGCGAGGTGCTGACGGCGACGCTGTCGGCGGAATCGGCCGCTTTAACCCTGCTGCTGGCAGAAATGCGCGCGCTCAGCGCGGTGATGCCGGGGGTAATGCCGGGCGTCGTGGCCCCCATAGCCTTGGCAACAGCCCCGACGCTTACCGCTGACGAGGCCCAATTTGACAACATGCCGGTCTGACTCCGGCTGATCGCAAAAGCGCCCGCCCGCCGCAGCGCGCAGGTTGCCATTGCCAATGCTGCCGCATCGCCGCTTAATGCAGATGTGGTTTGGTGGAGCGGCGGATATGGACGGCAAGGCCCTGACGGACGCGGTGCGTGTCGAACGCAAAGGCGCTGTGTTGCTGCTTATTCTGGCGCATCGGCCGGTGAATGTGCTGTCGCATCATCTGCGCGCGATGTTGTCGGCGGCGCTTGCGGAACTGGCGACAAGCGATCTGGCGGCGGTGGTGATCGCCTCGGATCTGGCGCTGTTTTCGGCGGGCGCGGATCTGTCGGAACTGGGCAAGGCGGCGGGTGCGCCGCGGATGTCGGATCTGTGTTTGCAGATCGAGAATTTTCCCAAGCCGGTGATTGTGGCGCTGAACGGCAGCACGCTGGGGCCGGGGCTGGAATTGGCTTTGGCCGCGCATGGCCGCATTGCCAGCCCCGCCGCGCAGTTGGGCTTGCCCGAGATCGGTCTGGGCCTTGTGCCCGAGGCGGGGGCGACGCAGCGCCTGCCGCGTCTGGTTGGGGCGGCGGCGGCGTTAAAGCTGATGCTGGAACCCGCACCGATCAGCGCGGCCCAAGCCTTGACCATCGGCTTGGTGGATGAGGTTGTCGAGGGTGATTTGCGTGCCGAAGCCTGCGCTTTTGCGGAACGGATGGCTGCGGCCTTGCGCGGTGCCGCGCCCTTGAAAACCGCTGACCGGCGCGATGGTCTGCGCGATGGCCGGGGCTTTCAGGCCGCGGTTGCTGCGGCACGGGCGCGCTATGCGGCCTCGCCCTTGCCCGCGCCGCTGCATCTGGTGGCCTGTGTCGAGGCGGCGCAACTTTTGCCGCTGGAACAAGGCCTTGCCTTCGAGGCTGCGGCCTACGAAACCCTGATTGCCACGCCGCAGGCGCAAGGCTTGCGTCACGCGTTTCAGGCCGAGCGGCGCGCGATGTTGCCGCCGGCGGCCTTGGCGCGCACAGCCCCGGCCAAGCTGGAAAGCCTTGCGGTCTGGGGGGCCTCTGATCCGGCGGCTGCGGTGGTGTTGCAGGCTTTGGCGGCGGGACTGCGCGTCAGCCTGATCGAGCCTGCACGCGACGCACTTGTGGGCGCGTTACAGAAAATCGCGGCCCAGCAAGAGGCCGCTGTGGCCGAGGGCCGCATGACGCCCGAGGCCCGCGACGCCGACTGGGCACGGCTGAGCACCGGGTCGGGATTGGGCGCGGGTGTTGATCTGGTGCTGAACAACGCAGACGGCCCCCCCGCCTTGCCAGAGCCGAGCATCCCGGTGATCGCATTGGGCGCTTTGCCTGCGCGCGGTGCGGGCACGCGGGTGGGCCTCAGCCCGGCCTTGGCTGCCGGATTGGTGGCAGAGCTTGCGGCGGGGGCAGATGCGCCGCCCGCGACGCAGGCGATGGGGCTGGCTTTGGCGCGCCGTCTGGGCTGGAAGCCGGTGTTCACCGGCCCCGGTGGGCCAATCGACCGCCGCCTGCGCGCGGCCATGTCCGCCGCCATTGCGCAGCTTGAGGCCGAGGGGGTGACGCGCCCGGTGATTGGCGCCGCGCTGGGATCGTTCGGCATTGGTGTGTCTGCGCGTGGCCCGCTGCCTGCGCCGCCCGCGGGGGCAAAACAGGTGCTGGACGCCTGCCTTGCGGCGATGGCCAATCAGGGCGCGCGGCTGATCAGCGAAGGTGTCGCGCGCAGGCCGCTGGATGTCGATGCCGCGGCGGTTCTGCATGGCATATTCCCGCGCTGGCACGGCGGGCCATTGTTTCAGGCCGACACGCGCGGGCTGCTGGTCTTACGCGCCGATCTGCGCAAACGGGCCGAGGTTGCGCCGCAGATTTACGCGCCCGATGCGCTGTTTGATCGCCTGATCGCCGATGGCCGCGATTTTGCATCGCTGAACCGCGCGCCGTAGCGGCAGCCGCACTCAGGCCAGAATGACCCCGACCACCACCATGATCAGCCCCAGAAACGACACCGCCAGCGCCCCCATGTTCCAGGCCACCACGCGCTGCATGGCGCGGCGGGCCTGATCGTCGGGCAGCGCCTGGCGTTTGATGCCCAGCACCAGCTTGATGCACCAGCCAAGCCCTGCGATGCCCAAAAGCGTAAGCCCGGTGCCGATCCAGATCACGATGTGCATCTTATGCCTCCCTGAAAACCCGCCCCTGCGGTAACGCCCTTGGCAAAGCCTTGCAAGCCTTCGCGCGCTGCGCTTGATCCCGCGCGCTGCGCCCTATAGGAAAAGCCAAACCCAAAGCAGAAGAGCCCCCGCGATGAATGATGTAACTGCCGCCTATACCGTGACCGCCGACGAGCTGCGCCAATTCATCGAGCGCGCCGAGCAACTTGCCTCTGAGAAAAAGGACGTGGCCGAGCAGGAGAAAGAGCTGTTCGCCGAAGCCAAGGGCCGCGGTTATGACACCAAGGTGATGCGCAAGGTGATCGCGCTGCGCAAGCGCAAGCCCGATGAGATTGCCGAAGAAGAGGCGATCATCGACATGTATAAAGCCGCGCTGGGGATGCAGTAACCGTCGCAGATGCAGTCCGGTCGCCCGCGCGGCTAGTGACTTGCACCGATACGACCTTCGCGCCACACGATCCGGTGTGGCGCGGGGGGCTAAGGCCCGGATTTTCAGCATTTGCGCCAACGGCTGCGCATCTTGCCGCAGAATTTTCCCCGCTTATTGTCCCCGCTTACGGTGCGATGAACTGCACGCCCGGCATATGGGCGATGCGATACACATCTTCCTCATAAAGTGCGGTCAATTCATCGACGGTGGCCGCGGTCCAGCCGGGCATCGACACTTCGGCATTGATGCGATCGGGCAGCGCGAACTTGTCAAGAAACGCCGAGACGATCTTGCGCCACTGCATCGTCGATGCCGGTGGGTGACTATCAAGATAGCTTTGCAGCCGCGACAGCCCCTCGCCCGACATCAGCGTGGCCAGCAGATCGGTCTCGCCATCCAGCACGACATCCTCGGGCAAACCTGCCACCGCGCGCAACACCTCGGGCCAGATCAGCGGCGTGTCTTCGTCGCACCAGATCGTCAGCGGCGTGCCGGGGTTAAGCGCAAGGATACGCTGCACCACCTCGGACCAGTGCAACTGAAAGATATCCGCCGTGCCGATGAATTCGGCATAGGTCTTGTTCGGCAGCTTTTCCAGCAGCGCAGGCAAGAAGGTTGCCGGGTTGCGGATCGCCAGATGAAACTCGGCCTCGATCTCGGGGAAGATCTGGCTGAAGGCGCGCACGCGCTCTCCGGCGGCCGGGTAGAGTGTGCCATCAAGCGCCCAAGGGGCCAGTGACAAAAAGCTGTCCCACGACAGGATCATGCGGTCGGCGATATCTTCTTCCATGATCTTGTCAAGGATCAGCGCCTGCGTGTCCCGGCTGGCGGCGCTGCCCTTCAACTGGATAGCGGTGTCGCGCAGCAAATTGCGGTAGCGTTTCGGCCCCGGCACGACGATGCCATGCTCGGCCAGCAATTCACGGTTTTTCAGAAGACATTTCAGCAGCCGCTCTTCATCGGTGAAGTGCGCGCCAAGGTGATAGACGATCCGCATTGGGGGGTGGCCTGCCTGCTTGTTCTTGTTGTCGCAACTATAGTGGGTTTTCTTTACAGGGAAATAGCTTTCCGCTATCTGGCGCGGATGATGCCTTTGCAAAACACTCGGAAATCATCGCGGCTTCAGCGCATCAGGGCGCTGCGCTGCGATATCTGGTCGCTGGGCGCGCTGCTGGTGGGCGGCATCGTGCTGGTGCCGATGCTGGCGGTGGTGTGGATCGCGTTTCATCCCACCGAAAACATCTGGCCGCATCTGCTTTCCACCGTGTTGCCGCGCTATTTCACCGCCACGCTGCGGATGATGCTGGGCGTAGGCGTGCTGTCGGCGGCGATGGGGGCGGGGGCGGCTTGGCTGGTGGTGATGTATCGCTTTCCGGGCAGCCGGGTGCTCGACTATGTCTTGCTGTTTCCGATGGCGATCCCGGCCTATGTCGGCGCCTATGCGCTGGTGGATTTTCTGGATTACGCAGGCCCGTTGCAGATCGCCCTGCGCGCGACCTTTGGCTGGCAGAACGCCCGCGACTATTGGTTTCCCGAGATCAACTCCGAGCCTGCGGCGATTCTCGTGCTGTCGGCGGCGCTTTACCCTTACGTCTATCTGATGACACGCGCAGCGCTGCGCGAGCAGTCGGGCGCAAGCTATGAGGTGGCGCGCTCGTTGGGCCTTGGGCCGTGGGCGATGTTCTGGCGGCTGGGTCTGCCGCTGGTGCGTCCGGCGGTTGCGGCAGGCGTCGCGCTGACCATGATGGAGACGGTGGCCGATTTCGGCACGGTTTCCACCTTTGGCGTGCAGACGCTGACGACCGGAGTGTTCTCTACCTGGTTGAACGGCGGCAATGCGGGGGGGGCTGCGCAACTGGCCGGGGTGATCCTGGCCTTGGTGCTGGTGCTTCTCAGCATCGAGCATTTGGGGCGTCGCAATGCGCGCTTTCACCGCCCGTCGCGCGCATCCCGCCCGGTCAGCCCGATTGCGCTGCACGGCGTGCAGGCGGGCTGTGCGACGGCGCTGTGCCTCATCCCGTTCCTGCTTGGCTTTGCGCTGCCGACCGCCGTGATGCTGGGCCATGCGCTGGCCAAGCCGCAGATGTGGCTGGCACCGGGGCTGCTTGAGGCCGCGCTGAACACGGTGATCGTGGGCGGAGTTGCGGCGATCCTGACCGTGCTTGCGGCGCTGTTTCTGGTTTACGGGGTGCGGATGGCCGGGCGCAGCTTGGCCCGCACCGTGCTGCCGGTGACGACACTGGGCTATGCGATGCCCGGCGCGGTGCTGGCGGTGGGGCTGCTGCTGCCCTTGGCCGCCCTTGATCACCGCGTGGCCGATCTGGTGCTGGCGGTGACCGGTCACGATCCGGGGCTTATGCTGACGGGCACGGCGGCGGCGATTGTGCTGGCCTATCTGGTGCGGTTTTTCGGCATCGCACAGGGTGCGGTCGATTCGGCCTTCGGGCGGATTTCGCCGTCGCTGCCCCTGGCCGCGCGCAGCCTTGGGCGCGGGCAGGGCGGCACGCTGCGCGACGTGTATCTGCCCTTGATGCGCGGCTCGGTGCTGACGGCGCTGCTGTTGGTGTTTGTCGAATGCGTCAAGGAATTGCCCGCCACCCTCTTGCTGCGCCCGTTCAACTTCAACACCCTCGCGACCCGGGTTTACGAACTTGCCAGCCTTGAGCGCATCGGCGAAGGCGCCCCCGCCGCGCTGATCGTCACCGCGATGGGGCTGGCAGCCGTCGCGCTGCTGGTGCGCGCCACCCGTTAGCAAATCGCAAGCACCCCCTTGCCACCGACCACGCCTGACGATATTTGAAACGGGTCGCCCTTATAGCTCAGCTGGTAGAGCACCTGATTTGTAATCAGGGGGTCTCGGGTTCGAATCCTGATGGGGGCACCATTTATCTTCTAGCTATACTCAATCATATAACGATTTCACCATTTTAACGCCTCCCTCGGTCCACATTAAGGTCCACAGGAGATTCACATTCATGAGTGTTACGGCGACACTGAAATATCAGTGCGACCTTGGTGGAGATCGTTGGGATTTTGCGCGTTCCTCTTATGCTATCTCTGCCAGTCAAATAGTTGTGGTGAAATGCTTTGAGGTTAACCTGATATCCTTGCTGCCTCCCTCTCTCAAATTGCGCGAGATCAGGAGGAGTTGTGGTTCCGAACAAAATTGCCTTATTGACGAGATCGCCTGCCGCGTGGCACCCTTTGGGGGCGGATATTGGGTTGATTGCCGTCTTCCCAATATCATCCACGCGGCAGACTCGCCGGAGCCAGCTAGGGCAGGGAAACACTCTCAGATGCAGGATGCGTCGTTAGCGCATCCATTAGTTGCGCATGAGTTTCAGTAGTTTTCCTGCCTAAGCCTCTCTAACGTGAGGCAAATCTTAGGGCGCATCAACGCATTTTTTACCCTTACGCACCAGATTTTGTGCTTGACCCACATGCCGTGTGCAGCCCTGAGGAGCTTAGGATATTCTAAGTATTCAAACATTTTCTGCACCACGAGACGGCGATTGTTCGCAATGAGACCAAAAGACATCGCTTGATCGCGGAGAGTATGGGCGAACGGGACACGCTTCCAACTTTGGCGGAGAGATTTTCAGGTCGGCAAACAAGGCTACGTTAGGTCCACAATTAAGGGCGCGGAGAGTTCTAAAGCTTTGATATGATATACATTTGAGGTGCTCGATTTCCCGGTGCTACGCCCGATGGGGGCACCAAATCACCACTCTGGTTTTGGTTGCCGATGCGGGCGCGGTGTGACTCGTATTGATTCTGTCACTGTGTTCACAATCCCTTTAGAGGACCTGAGCGTCGCTGTTCCACCAGTCTGGAAGGCATGACTGCGGCCGCAAGCATTGGCGTCCGAGGCGAGACAGAAGTCTTGAAGACATGACCTGATCGCATCGCGACGCATTGGGGGCGATACGAAGGCTCCTGTTGCACTGACATCGCGTTTTGTAGATCTGAACCGCTGGCCTAGTCGCGTGTTTGAGGCATACGACGGCACCACGATCCTTGTGAGAACGGCTGCCGTGCAGGTTCTGTTTTTCGGCCAACCATGATTGCGCCAAAGATCGGGTTTTGGTCCAAGGCACCGGATTTGCGGGCGAGGCGCATGCGGTGATCGTGGCGCAGGTGAACAACATCGCCACTGTGCCCGCGTTCAGCGTCGATCCTTCCGCGTCCGGTGGCTGGCTGCCTTGCTGCTTGAACGGTGTTTGGCTTCGTGTCATGCCTGCTTGGCACAAGGTCAGCCCGGAGCATGAATGCGCCTTTTCGATGAAATCCGCCGGATCGGACAAACGGCGGGCTATTCGCTTGCGGGGTGGCAGCATGCTTGGCGTGCCGAGAAAAGCCTGCGGCAATGGGCCTATGTGAACCTTGCGGCATGGGTTGCCTTGATTGCCCTGCGACCGCCTTTGTGGGCCTGCGCGATGATCGTCGCACAAGGGTTACTGCTGCTGGCGTTCGAGTTGATAAACTCCGCGATCGAGGCCACCATCGACTATATCTCGACCGCGCGGCATCCGCTGGCCAAGGCCGCCAAGGATACCGGCTCGGCTGCGGTGGCGGTGATGGGTTTGGCCTATATCGCCACTTGGGTCTTTGTGCTGCTTGCCCTTTTCTGACGCGGCGCTAGGCTTGCGGGCAGAGCGGAGGCACCTTTGACCGATAGCAAACACATACTGATCACCGGCGCGGGGTCGGGCATTGGCCGGGCGACAGCGCGGCTGTTTCTGGCGGCGGGCTGGAACGTCGCGCTGATGGGGCGCCGGGCCGAGGCTTTGGCTGAAACCGCAGGCACGCATCCTGCCACGCTGCTGCCCGCCGACGTCAGCAACCCCGCCGAGGTTGAGGCGGCTTTTGCCAAATTGCCCCGGCTGGATGTGCTGTTCAACAACGCAGGCATTTCCGCCCCCGCCGCGACGATTGATGAAATCTCGGTGGAACAATGGCTTGCGGTCAGCAACACCAACATCACCGGCATGTTTTTGTGCGCGCGGGCGGCGTTTCGGATGATGCGGCATCAATCCCCGCGCGGCGGGCGCATCATCAACAACGGCTCGATCTCGGCGCATGTGCCGCGTCCGGGTTCGGTGCCCTACACCATGTCGAAACATGCGGTCACCGGCCTGACCCGCACGCTGGGGCTGGACGGTCGCGCCTTTGACATCGCGGCAGGCCAGATCGACATCGGCAACGCCCTAACCGATATGGCGGCGCAATTCACCGAAGGCGTACGCCAGGCCAATGGCCAGACCGCGACGGAGCCGGTGATGGATGTCGCCCATGTCGCCGATGCGGTGCTGCACATGGCCAACCTGCCGCTGTCGGTCAACGTGCCCTTCATGACGATCATGGCGCGCGACATGCCCTTTATCGGGCGCGGCTAGGGCTGACGCACATTGCGGCAAATGCCAAAGCCCCTTAGTCCAACAGCGACGTCCAAGCCGCAACGGCTGGGACGCTGTGCAAAAGGATTGTGGTGAAGGTGATGATTCCGTTCAATAAGCCAGCCGTCGCCGGGCAAGAATTCAGCTTGTCGTAACAAGCGGTGGATCGCGGGCAGCTTTCGGGGGACGGGCTGTTCACCAAGCGTTGTTCGGAACACATCGTTGCCATGACCGGCGCGCGTGCGGCCTTGCTGACCCATTCCTGCACCGCCGCACTGGAAATGGCCGCGATTTTGGCTGATCTGAAGCCAGGAGACGAGGTGATCATGCCCTCGTTCACCTTCGTGTCGACCGCCAATGCGGTGGCGTTGCGTGGGGCTGTGCCGGTGTTTGTCGATATCGACCCGTCCAGCCTGAATATGGACCCCGACAAGACCGCCGCCGCCGTCACCACGCGCACGCGTGCGATTTTTGCGGTGCATTACGCGGGCTTCCCGGCCGATATGGACCGTCTTGCCGAAATCGCCCGCGCGCATGATTTGCTGTTGGTCGAAGATGCCGCACAGGCGCTTGGCTCTACCTGCAAGGGCAGGCTGGCGGGGTCGCTTGGTGATCTGGCGCCGATACAACCGGAAACGGCCGTGTTTTCTATCTGATGATGCGCGGCATCGAGGATCGCGATGGCTTTATCGCGCATATGGGCCGGGCCGAAATCATCATGTCGTTGCATTATGTGCCGCTGCATGCGGCCCCTGCCGGACTGCGCTGTGGGCGCAGCGATGGCGCTTTGCCGGTGACAGACGCCGTTTCAGCGCGGTTTGTGCGCTTGCCGATTTATTTTGGCCTGTCAGATGCCATCGACTGCGTGATCAGCGTGACGCGCAACTATTTGCGCGCAAAACCGGCGGCGGCATCACGGCATATCTGAACGTCAGCCAAATGTGGGCCATGGGCTTTGCAAGCCTAGGGCAGAACGTGAAAATCAACGACAAGGCTGCGATCTATAGCGCAGAACAAATGCAGATTAGCGATCACGGCTGGATTGATGATTTCTGTGTGGTGTCTGCTCGCCTTGCTATCGGTCGAAATTTGCATGTCGCCCCATTTTGTTTGCAGGCCGGGGCGGTGCAGGGGACCACGCTGGAGGATTTTGCAGGCTTGGCTGACCGGGTCAGCGTGTTCGCGCAGTCGGATGATTATTCGGGGGCGAAGATGACCCATCCTGCGGTGCCCGCGCGCCATAGGGCCGCGCGGTGTGCTGTGGTGCGGATTGGACGGCACTCTCTTGTCGGGGCAGGGGCATAGATTGCGCCGGGGGTGATTTTGGCCCAAGGCACCGCCGTGTGGGCCGCATCTCTTATGCTGCGCTCGACCGAAGCTTGGACGATTTACGCCGGAAGCCCCGCGCGCGCTTAAACCGCGCAGTCGGGATTTGCTGATGCAAGAGCATGACCATCTTCGCGAAGATAAGCCTGCAACGGCGGCCATACCGGTCGCGAAAGGGCAGAGAGCAAGATGAACAAGCGCCGGAACTACATCGTCTTCGAGCCGGGGTGTGATCCCGATAGCCCGCCCCGCCGATCTGACATCCTGCAGCAGTGTGGTGTATCCAGAGGTGCCTTTGGGCATTGCTTTGGCCGTCCGGCACCTTACGCGTTGGCTGCTCTACAAGCAGGGTCTGCGGGCACCTTACAACGTTACCTCTGATGAGATGTTCTTTCGCACCGGCGAAATGTCCGATTTGCCTGATCCGACCGGAGGCGCTCCCGAACTGTTCGTCAGGCGGATCAATCCAGCTTCTCGCAACGAACCCCGCTCTGATCGCAAAGGCGCCTGCTTTATTCTGCGCAAGGGCGATGCCAAGCCGCGCATCCCTGAAACCGCACAGGCGATCCAGATCGACGGCTTGTCGCACGCCGAAATCTCGGCGGTGTTCAACCGCTGCACGACGTTCTATTCCTACGACGAGGCGACACTTTACTCGCAATACGCCGCGATCTGTGGCTGCGACAGCGTGGTGATCCCCAGCCTTTACCCATCGCGCGCCGAATGGGTGCAATCACACGCTTTGGCGCGCTATGGCGTGGCGTATGGTCTGGACGATCTGGATCACGCCCGGGCCACCCGGCATCTGACCTTGGGGGTGTTGCAGGCGCAAGAGGCCAAGGGGATGCAAAGCGTGCAGGCATTTGTCGAACTGACGCAGGCGCGGTTTGGTGCGCGCTGATCGGGCCAGAATCGGGGCAAAACCGGTCAGACCCCGCGCCAATCAGCGCTTGTCGCCGCAAAACATCTCATAAACCAGCGCCACCATGGCGCGCACTTTGGGGTCTTTGATGGCGTAGAAGATCACCTTGCCGTCGCGGCGTGCGGCCACCAGCCCTTCGCTGCGCAGCCGTGCAAGATGCTGGCTGACCGCCGCCTGCCGCGCGCCGATCAATGCCTCCAGCGTGGTGACCGATTTCTCGCCCGAGGACAGATGGCACAGGATCATCAGGCGGCCCTCATGCGACAGGGCTTTCAGGAAAGCCGCAGCTTCGGCTGCGCGTTCGGCCATCTCATCTGCCGATGGGGCGGGATGCTCTCGGTCTATGGTCCGTGCGGTCAATGCAGGGCTCCTCGGCGGCGCTGTTGGCGGGTGTTAGCACGAATAACCACGCCGCGCGAGGGGGCGTCACTGGACTGTTGCGCTGGCATGGTTAGTGTGCGCCGCAAAACTCAGGAGCCTATGATGCAACGCGATCCCGCCTTCACCGCGCCCGGCCAATTTTGGCGCGGCAATCTGCACACGCATTCCACCCGGTCTGATGGTGTGCTGGCCCCCGAAGAAGTCTGCCGCCGCTATAAGGCAGAAGGCTATGATTTCATTGCGCTGACCGATCATTTCGTCGGCATCTACGGCTATCCGATTGTCGATACCAAACCTATGCGCGACGCAGGTTTCACCACGATTCTCGGGGCGGAACTGCATTCCGGTGCGATGGCGAATGGCGAGTTGTGGCACATTCTGGCGGTCGGCCTGCCCGCCGATTTCGCGGCCTCGAACAGCCCCAGCTTTCTCCCCGTGGCAGGGCAGGAAACCGGGCCCGAGATTGCCGCGCGCGCGGTGGCTGCCGGGGCGTTCGTGGCGATTGCGCATCCGCAATGGTCAGGTCTGACGCTGGCCGATGCCCGCAGCATCACCGCCGCCCATGCGGTAGAGGTCTATAACACCGGCTGCGACACGGGTTGCGATCGCCCGGACGGCTTTGCCATCGCGGATTTGCTGCTGACCGAGGGGCGGCGGTTAAGCATGATCGCCACCGATGACGCGCATTTCTCGGAGCCTGACCATTTCGGCGGCTGGGTGATGGTGAAAGCGCAAGCCAACACGCCCGAGGCTTTGCTGGCGGCACTGAAGGCGGGGCATTTCTACTCCAGCCAAGGGCCGGAACTGCGCGATGTGCGCATCGAGGGCGATCACGTGGTGGTCGAATGTTCGGCTGCGGTTTCGGTGGTGGCCATCGGGCATGGCACGGGGGCGAAAGCCGTGCATGGCCATTCGCTGACCCGCGCCGAAGTGCCGCTGGCCCGGCTGAACAACTCGCCTTGGGTCCGGGTGGCGGTGATTGATGCGCATGGCAAACGCGCGTGGTCGAATCCGATCTGGCTGGAAGGCCAGCCCGCGAGAAACCCGCGCGTGGCAGGCTAGGCGCGCGACCAGTCGCATGAACTCCGCCGCCCCGGACGTGATCCGGGGCCTCCGGTCACACACGAGGCCCCGGATCAAGTCCGGGGCGGCGCTGGTTTAGCCCCGCGCGGGGTCGCTGCGCAGGAACCGCTTCGCCAACATCCGCGTCAGCTTGCGATGGGCTTTCGACACCCGCTGGCGCAGATGCATCGCGGCAAACACCGGCTGGTCAATCGCCTCGACATCCGCCACATATTTGAACCGCCCGGTGGCCACCATCTCGGCGGCCTTCTCGGCCATGACAAACCCCGATCCCCCCATCGCCAACAGCAGCGACGCGATGGTCGAGCTTTGCCCCACCGACAACGGCGCGCCGATCAACTCGGGCAGGGCGGTGCGATGCGCTTGCTCAAACGCCGCCGAGAAATGGCCCGAAATATACGTCTCGGGTTTGATCTCGGCGCGCGTCTCGGCATCCGAACTGATCAGGCGATAGGGCAGGTCGGCGAGGGTCACAAAATGCAGATCGGGATGCGGCTTCGGCGTGAACATCACCGCGAAATCATGCACGCCCGCGACGATATCGGCACACATCTGGGCCGAATAATCCGGCTCGATATAAAACGCCATCTGCGGAAACATCCGGCGGAAATCGGCCAGCAGATCACCGATATAGGCGTCGGCCAGATCATTCTGGATGCCAATCCGCATGATCGCCGCAGCCTCACCCGTGGGGGCAACCGCGCGCTTGGCCTCGTTCCAGTCCCGGCGCAGCATCCGGGCATGGGTCTCAAACCGCAAACCCTCGGTGGTAAGGTCAGTGCCTGCGCGCGAGCGTGTGAACAGCCGCGCCCCCACCGCAGCCTCAAGCGTCTGCACGCGGGCCGAAACGGTCGATTGCGTCACATCCAGCCGCTCGGCGGTGCGGTGAAAGCTGCGGGTTTCCACAAGGTCAAGGAAGGTATCAAGAAGTTCGATTTGCATGGGTCCGCTCCGCCGTTTGTCCGAAGTTATGCTCTGATCGGTTCGTTCGATCAATAGCGCAGCTTTGGGGGAATTGAAACCCTAAAGCCGCCGCCCGATAACAGGGCGGCAAAGACCCCGGAGCAAGCATGTCAGATTTCCCGAAAACCGCGCGCGTTGTGATCATTGGCGGCGGTGCCGTTGGTGCGTCCAGCCTTTACCATCTGTGCAAAGCGGGCTGGACCGATTGCGTTCTGCTGGAGAAAAACGAGTTGACCGCGGGCAGCACTTGGCATGCGGCGGGCAATGTGCCGACGTTTTCCTCCAGTTGGTCGATCATGAACATGCAGCGCTATTCGGCCGAGCTTTACCGGGGCTTGGGCGAAGCTGTTGATTACCCGATGAATTACAACGTCACAGGGTCGATCCGCCTTGCACACACCGAGGAACGTTTGCAGGAATTTGAGCGCGTTGTCGGCATGGGCCGCTATCAGGGCATGGATCTGAAGATCCTGACGCCCGATCAGATTGCCGAAGTTTACCCCTTCATCGCCACGCATGATCTGGTGGGCGCGCTTTATGATCCCTACGACGGCGATATTGACCCGGCGCAACTGACGCAGGCCTTGGCCAAAGGCGCGCGTCAGATGGGGGCGCGGATTGAACGCTTCTGCCCCGCAACCGGCGTGCGGCGCGAGGGTGACGAATGGGTGGTTGAGACTCACAAGGGCGACATTCGCTGCGAAATCGTCGTCAACGCGGCGGGCTATTATGCGCGCGAGGTCGGCAAATGGTTTGGCCGCGACGTGCCGATGATGGTGATGAGCCACCAATACATGCTGTTCGACACCATCCCCGAGGTTGAGGCCCGCACCAAGGCCGTCGGCCACAAGCTGCCGCTGCTGCGTGATGTCGATAGCAGCTACTACCTGCGGCAAGAGAAAAACGGCTTCAACCTTGGCCCCTATGAGGGGAACTGCCGCGCGCATTGGATCAGCAAGGATGATCCGTTCCCGGAAGATTTCAGCTTCCAGCTTTTCCCGGATGATCTGGAGCGGTTGGAGTGGCACATCAACGACGCCATGGCGCGGGTGCCCTTGCTGGCGCAGGCGCCGCTGACCAAAGTGATCAACGGCCCGATCCCCTACACCCCCGACGGCAACCCGCTGATCGGCCCGATGCCCGGCGTGCCCAATGCGTTCGAGGCTTGCGTGTTCACCTTTGGCATCTGCCAAGCCGGGGGCGCGGGCAAGGTCTTGGCCGAATGGATCACCCAAGGGGCGACCGAATGGGACATGTGGTCTTGCGATCCGCGCCGCTTCACCGGGTTTGAGGATCAGGATTACTGCATCGCCAAGGGCATGGAGGTTTACGGCCACGAATACGCCATCCACTTCCCGCATCACGTCTGGGGCGAGGGGAGGGGCAAGAAACTCTCGCCGCTGCACGCCCGCACCGCCGCTTTGGGCGCGCAATTCGGCCCGTTCAACGGCTGGGAGCGCCCGCTGTGGTATGCCCGCCCCGGCGATGATACGTCCGAGACCGCGCAGCGGACATGGGCGCGCAAGGGGCCATGGTTTGACGCGGTAAAGGCCGAATGTGAAACCGTGCGCGACGGTGTGGGCGTGCTGGATCTGCCGGGGTTCTCGCGGTTCGAGGTTGAGGGGGAGGGCGCTGCCGATTGGCTGGCGGGCCGGATTTCCGGCGCTTTGCCGAAAGTAGGCCGCATGGGTCTGGCGTATTTCCCCGACGACAAGGGCCGGATTGTCACCGAAATGTCGGTGGTGCGGCGCGAAGAGGATGCCTTCACCCTGATCACCGCCGCCGTGGCGCAAAGCCACGACGCCGACTGGCTGCGTCGCGATCTGCCTGCTGGGCTGACTTTCCGCGACCGCACCAATGAGTTCACCTGCCTGATCGTCACCGGGCCTAAGTCTCGGGAATTGCTGGCCGGTTTGACCAACGCCGACCTGTCCGCGCCGTGGCTTTCGGTGCAGGCGGCGGCGGTGGCCGGGCAGGATTGCGCCCTGTTCCGGGTGAGTTTCGCGGGCGAGTTGGGGTGGGAAGTTCACGCCCCCCCCGCCCGGATGCCCGCGATTTACGACGCTATCCTTGCGGCGGGGGCCAAGCCGTTTGGCATGTTCGCGCTGAATTCCTTGCGCATCGAGAAGGGCTATCGCGCGTGGAAGGGCGATCTTTCCACCGACTACACCCTGCTGGAAGGCGGGCTGGAGCGGTTCATCAAATTCGACAAACCGCAGGATTTCCCCGGCAAGGCAGCGCTTCTGGCGCAAAAGCAGCGCGGTGTGGCCAAGCGTTTCGCGACACTGGTGATCGACGCCGGCGATCAAGACCCGCCCTATATGTCCACGATCTGGTCGGGGGATCAGGTGGTGGGCGAGTTGACCAGCGGCTACTTTGGCCACCGCGTTGGCGCCTGCATCGGGCTTGGCATGCTGCGCGCCGATCTGAACCAGCCGGGGCAGGCGGTTGAGGTTGAGATTTTCGGCAAACGCTATCCAGCGGTGGTGCAGGCAGACGCACCGCTGTGGGATGCCAAGAACGAGCGTATCCGCGCGTGACCGACCAAGCCGGGGGCCAGCCCCCGGACCCCCGGGATATTTATGAACAGATGAAAGACAAGTGATGGCTCAGGTTCCAGGCAAAGCGCGGGCGGTGGTGATTGGCGGGGGCGTCTCGGGCTGCTCGGTGGCCTATCATCTGGCCAAGATGGGTTGGAGCGATGTGGTGCTGTTGGAGCGCAAGCAGTTGACCTCTGGCACCACCTGGCATGCGGCAGGGTTGATCGGGCAGTTGCGCGGATCGGCCAATATGACCCGGTTGGCGAAATATTCGGCGGACCTTTACGTCAAACTCGCGGCAGAGACCGGGGTAGAGACGGGGATGCGGCAGGTGGGTTCCATCTCGGTGGCACTGACGCAAGCGCGGCGTGAGGAGTTGTTGCGCCAAGCCACCGTCGCGCGGATTTTCGATGTGGATGTCACCGAAATCTCGCCGTCAGAGGTCAAGGCGATGTATCCGCATCTGAACGTGTCGGATGTGGTGGGCGCGGTGCATCTGCCGCTGGACGGTCAATGCGACCCTGCCAACATCGCCATGGCCTTGGCCAAGGGCGCGCGGATGCGCGGCGCGCAGATTTTTGAGCATACCAAAGTCACCGGCGTCACCAAGGCCAACGGCAAAGTCACCGGCGTTGATTATGTCGATGCCAACGGCGAGCCCGGCCATATCGCCACCGATGTGGTGGTGAACTGCGGCGGCATGTGGGGCCGCGATCTGGCCGAGGCCAGCGGCGTCACCTTGCCGCTGCACGCCTGTGAGCATTTCTACCTCATCACCGAGCCGGTGCAGGGCCTTGGCCACTTGCCGGTGCTGCGGGTGCCCGATGAATGCGCCTATTACAAATCTGACGCTGGCAAAATGATGATCGGCGCGTTCGAGCCCAAAGCCAAACCCTGGGGCATGAACGGCATCCGCGACGATTTCATGTTCGACACTTTGCCCGAAGATTGGGATCATTTCCAGCCGATCCTGGAAGACGCGATGAACCGGATGCCGCTGTTTCAGACGGCTGGCATTCACACCTTCTTCAACGGCCCGGAAAGCTTTACGCCGGATGACCGCTACTATCTGGGCGAAGCGCCGGAGCTTGGCGGCTATTGGGTGGCGGCGGGCTATAACTCGGTCGGCATCGCGGGGTCTGGCGGCGCAGGCATGGCTTTGGCGCATTGGATCGTCGAGGGCGAAGCCCCCTTCGATCTGTGGGAGGTCGATATCCGCCGCGCCCAGCCGTTCCAGAAAAACCGCAAATACCTGAAAGAGCGCGTCACCGAAACCCTCGGCCTGCTTTACGCCGACCACTTCCCCTACCGTCAGGTCGCGACCAGCCGCGGTGTGCGGCGCACGCCGCTGCACGAGCATCTGAAAGCCCGCGGCGCGGTGTTTGGCGAGGTTGCGGGCTGGGAGCGCGCAAACTGGTTCGCCAATGAGGGCCAAGAGCGGGAATACCGCTATAGCTGGAAGCGGCAGAACTGGTTTGACAACCAGAAGGCCGAGCATATGGCCGTGCGCACCGGCGTCGGCTTTTTTGACATGACCTCGTTCGGCAAGATCAGGATTGAGGGCCGCGATGCCTGCGCCTTCCTGAACAAGGTCTGCGCCGCCGAGATGGATGTGGCGGCGGGCCGCATCGTTTACACGCAAATGCTGAACCACAAGGGCGGCATTGAATCTGATCTGACCGTGACGCGGCTTTCGGAAACTGCCTATCTTGCCGTGGTGCCGGGCGCGACCTTGCAGCGCGATCTGGCATGGCTGCGCCGCCATCTGGGCGACGATTTCGCGGTGATCACCGATATGACGGCTGCGGAATCGGTGCTGTGTGTGATGGGGCCGAAAGCGCGCGATCTGATGCAGGCCGTCAGCCCGAATGATTTTTCCAACGCCGCGCATCCGTTTGGCACCATGCGCCAGATTGAGGTCGGCATGGGCATCGCGCGGGCGCATCGGGTGACCTATGTCGGCGAACTCGGCTGGGAGTTGTATGTCAGCGCCGATCAAACCGCGCATGTGTTTGAGGCCCTGGAGGAGGCCGGGGCCGATCTGGGGTTGAAGCTGTGCGGCTTGCACACGCTGGATAGCTGCCGCATCGAGAAAGCCTATCGTCACTTCGGCCATGATATTACCGATGAAGATCATGTGCTTGAGGCAGGGCTTGGCTTTGCGGTGTCAAAGAAAAAGCCAAGCTTCATCGGCCGCGATGCCGTGCTGGCCAAGGCCGAGGCGGGGTTGGAGCGCAAACTGGTGCAGTTCCGCCTGAAAGACCCCGAGCCGTTGCTGTTTCATAACGAGGCGGTGGTGCGCGATGGCGTGATTGTCGGCCCGGTGACAAGTGGCAACTATGGCCATTTCCTCGGCGGCGCGATTGGCCTGGGCTATGTGCCCTGCAAGGGGCAGTCCGACGCAGAAATTCTGGGCGCGCGCTATGAAATCGAAGTGGCAGGCGTGCGGCACGAGGCCGTGGCCAGCCTGACGGCAATGTATGATCCAAAATCCGAACGGGTGCGTGCCTGATCACGCCATCGGGAGGGCAGCCGCCCTCCCGAACCCTCCCGTCGCGTGCTGAACACAAAGGAAGACCAAAATGAGCGATCTTGGCGATATCGGTGAAGTTTGCGAACCCGCACGGGCGCGGCGCTCGGGTGGGCGCACGGCGCGGGTGGCGCTGCGGGCGGCACCTTTGGCCGACGATGTGAAGCCCGTGCGCGGCGGGATGGCGGGCGGGCAGTATAAACCGCTGACCGATGCCGGGATACAGCAGATCCATGCCGCAGCGCTGGATGCGTTGGAGCAGATCGGCCTGAGCCAAGCCCCGCCGTCTGGGGTGAAGCTGTTGACCGAAGCCGGCGCCATTCAGGGCGACGATGGCCGCATCCGGTTTCCGCGGGCCTTGGTCGAGGATATGCTGGCGGTGGCCGCGCGCGGCATCACGCTGCATGCGCGCGACCCCAAGCACGACCTGCATCTGAAGGGCAACAATGTGCATTTTGGCACAGCCGGGGCGGCGGTGCATATCGTTGATCCGATCAGTCTGGACTACCGTGAGTCCACCGCGCAGGATTTGTATGACGCTGCACGGCTGGTCGATAATCTGGACAACATCCACTTCTACCAGCGCACGATGGTCTGCCGCGATGTGGTGGACAATCAGGAAATGGACCTGAACACGCTTTACGGCTGCCTTGCGGGCACCACAAAGCATGTCGGCACCAGCTTTTCCGACCCGTCACATGTCGCGGCCTGTTTTGACATGATCTACACCGTGGCGGGGGGCGAGGACAAATGGCGCGAGCGCCCCTTTGTCAGCAATTCCAACTGCTTCGTCGTCCCACCGATGAAATTCGCCGAGGAATCCTGCATCACCATGGAGGATTGCATCCGCCGCGGCATGCCGATGCTTTTGCTGTCGGCAGGGCAGGCGGGGGCGACGTCTCCGGCGCCGATCGCGCTGACGATTGTTCAGGCGATCGCGGAATGCTTGGCGGGCGTGGTCTATGCCAATGCGATCAAGAAAGGCGCGCCCTGCATCTTTGGCACCTGGCCCTTCGTGTCCGATCTGCGCACCGGGGCGATGTCGGGCGGCTCTGCCGAGCAGGCGCTGCTGACCGCCGGTTGTGCGCAGATGCACCATTTCTACGACCTGCCGGGCGGTGCTGCCAGCGGCATCTCGGACAGCAAACTGCCCGACATGCAGGCCGGATGGGAGCAGGGCATCACCAACTCGCTCGCAGGCCTTGCGGGCCTGAACATGTGCTACGAGGCCGTGGGGATGCACGCGAGCCTGCTGGGCTTCTGCCTTGAATCGCTGGTCTTAGGCGACGACCTTCTCGGCCAGGCCATGCGCCTTGTGCGCGGCATTGACGTCACCCCCGACAGCACCAGCATCGAGGCGATGAAGGAAGTTTGCCTTGGCGGCCCCGGCCACTATCTGGGCAGCGATCAGACCCTGAAACTGATGCAGACCGAATATATCTACCCCGCCGTCGGCAATCGCATGTCGCCGAAGGAATGGAACGAGGCCGGCAAGCCGCTGCTGCTTGACGCGGCCATCGCGCGCAAGAATAGTATCCTCGCCCGCGCCGGAAACGTGATTGATCCGCAGATCGACGCGATCATCCGCGCCAAATACAACATCTACTTCCAGTGAGGACGCCATGATCTCTGCCAACATGACCAAATTCTACATCAACGGCGCCTGGGTTCAGCCGAACTCGGCCGCGCGGATGGGTGTGGAAAATCCGGCGACCGAGGAAATCGTGGCCGAAGTCGCCTTGGGCAACCAAGCCGACATTGACGCCGCCATCGCCGCCGCCCGTGCCGCGTTTGACGCTTACACCGTCTGGCCGGTGCAAAAGCGCATCGACCTCGTGAAGCGCATTCTTGAGGTTTACAACGCGCGCTACGAAGATTTCGCGCAAGCGATGTCCACCGAGATGGGCGCGCCGATTGAATGGGCGCGCGGCGCGCAGGCTTGGGCGGGGCAGGTGCATATCGAGGCCACCATCAAAGCTGCCGAGGAAATGGCGTGGGAATATTCGCGCGGCACCACCCGCATCGTGCATGAAGGCATCGGCGTCTGCGCGCTGATCACGCCGTGGAACTGGCCGATGAACCAGATCGCCTGCAAGGTCGCCCCCGCGCTGATCGCAGGCTGCACCATGGTGCTGAAACCGTCGGAAATCGCACCACTTTCCGGCGTTCTGTTCGCCGAGGTTTGCCACGAGGCTGGCGTGCCCCCGGGCGTGTTCAACCTGGTGAACGGCACCGGCCCCGAGGTTGGCGCGCGGATGTCGGCGCACCCCGAGGTGGATATGGTGTCCTTCACCGGCTCGACCCGTGCGGGCACCGCTGTCGCCGCCGCCGCTGCCCCGACCGTCAAGCGCGTGGCGCAGGAACTGGGCGGCAAATCGGCCAATATCATCTTGCCGAGCGCCGATCTTGCCGCCGCTGTCGCCGCGGGTGTCAACGCGATCATGTCGAACACCGGCCAATCCTGCGATGCGCCGACCCGGATGTTCGTGCAGCGCGACCAACAGGCGCAAGCCTTGGCCGTCGCCAAGGAAACCGCCGAGGCGCTGATCCCCGGCGATCCGACGCTCACGACCACCACGATGGGCCCGCTGATCTCAAAAACCCAGTGGGAGAAGGTGCAGCGCCTGATCCAAGCCGGGATTGACGAAGGCGCAACCTTGGTCACAGGCGGCTTGGGCCGCCCCGCAGGCCTCAACCACGGCTGGTTCGCCAAGCCCACCATCTTCGGCGATGTGCAGAACGAGATGACGATTTCCAAGGAAGAAATCTTCGGCCCGGTGCTGTCGATCCTGCCCTATGACACCGTCGATGACGCCGTGCGGATGGCCAATGACACGGTTTACGGTCTTGCCGCCTATATCGCAGGCCCGGTGGAAGACGCCAAGCCCGTCGCCCGCCGTCTGCGCGCAGGCACCGTGAACCTCAACTACCCCGATTGGGATACATCCGCGCCCTTCGGCGGCTACAAGCAATCGGGCAACGGGCGTGAATATGCCGATTGGGGCATCCACGACTTCTGTGAAATCAAGGGCATCGTCGGCTACGGCGACTAAACCGGATTTCGCGCGAAATCCGTTACGATTTTCGCGCGAAAATCGCCTATCTGCGGCGAAAGGGAGCATTATGCATTACGGATACATCGGCCTTGGCAACCTCGGGGCCGCCTGCGCGGGCTGTTTGCTGAAAGCGGGCTTTCAGGTCACGGTTTACGATCTGAACCCCGCATTGGCCGCCCCTCTGATCGCGCAAGGCGCGGTGTTGGCGACCAGTGCCGAGGCTTTGGCGGCCTCGGTCGATCATGTCATCACCTGTCTGCCATCGCCTGCGGTGTCCGAGCGTGTGCTGCGCAGCATCCTGCCGCATATGAAACAGGGCGCGTCGTGGCTGGAAATGTCCACCTTGGGCCGGGATGAGGTTTTGAAACTCGCCGCCGTCGCGACTGATGCGGGCGTGCGCATGATGGAGCTTCCCGTCACCGGCGGCGTGCATCTGGCCTATCAGGGCAAGATCACCATGCTGGCAGGCGGCGACCGAGACCTGTTCGACCTGCACCATGCGGCGATGCAGGCGATGGGTGACAAGATTTTCCACATGGGGCCGTTGGGATCAGCCTGTATTATCAAGGTGATCACCAACATGCTGGCCTTCATCCACCTGAAAGCCACGTCCGAGGCCCTGATGCTGGCCAAGCGCGGCGGGCTTGATCTGGCGCAAGCTTGGCATGCCATTGCGGCCTCGTCCGGCAACAGTTTCGTGCATGAAACCGAAGGTGCTTTGATCCTGAACGGCTCGTATGATGTGGCGTTCAATGTCGATCTGGCGCTGAAAGATCTGGGCTTTGCCTTGGGCTTTGGCCGCGAGTTTGGTGTGCCGCTGGATTTGGCCTCCATGACCAACCAGACCTATATCGCCGCCAAAGCCGCCTATGGTGGCGAGGCGCAATCGCCGATGATCGCCAAGCTGCTGGAAGACCTTCTCGGCACCGATCTGCGCGCCGAAGGCTTTCCGGCGCGGCTGGAATAGCGGCTTGCGGACGGGGGGCTTTTCGGCAAAACTGTTAACAAAACCTTAAAGTCACCACCCTAACCCATTGAAATGGATCAGGGTTTTTTGGTCCCGAGTTGGGACCACAGAAAGACGCCATGGATAGAGCCTCTCAAACCCGCGTCGCCCAACTGCTGCACCACCGCAGCGCTGGCTTGAAAAAAGGCGATCCGATCAGCCTGCCCATCGTCCCCGCCGCGACCTTCCATTTGCCCGAGGTTGCGGGGGCCAGCCATTTCTACGGCCGCAACGGCATGACCACATGGGAGGCGGTGGAGGACCAACTGGCGCTGCTGGAAGACGCCCCCTGCATCAGCTTCCCCTCCGGCATGGCCGCGATTTCCGCAGCCCTGATGGCGACGCTGAAAGTCGGGGCCAGACTGATCATTCCAGCGGACGGCTACTACGTGACCCGCGTGCTGTCCGAAGGGTTTCTGGCCCCATTCGGCGTCGAGGTGGTGGAAATCCAGACCGCCGCCTACGCCACCCACGATTTCACCGGCGCAAGCGTGGTCTATCTTGAAACCCCGTCCAACCCCGGTCTCGACGTGGTCGATATCGCCGCCGTCTCCGTCCGCGCCCATGCAGCCGGGGCCGTGGTGATCGTGGACAACACCACGATGACCCCGCTGCTGCAACGCCCGCTCGATCTCGGCGCCGATCTGGTCGTGGCCGCCGACACCAAAGCCCCCGCCGGCCATTCCGATGTGCTGTTCGGCCATGTCGCAGGCCGCGATGCCACCCTGATGGCGCGGGTGAAGGATTGGCGCCGCCTGTCCGGCGCCGTGCCGGGCCCGTTTGAGGCATGGCAGGTGCATCGCGGCATCGAGACGCTAGAGGTGCGGCTGGAGCGGATGTGCGCCAGTGCCGGGGTGATTGCTGCGCGGTTGCAGGCGCATCGGGCGGTGGCCAATTTGCGCTATCCTGGGCTTGCGAGTGACCCTTCTTATGCGATTTCCAAAGCGCAGATGGCGGGATTTGGCTTTCTGATCGGCTTTGAGCTAACAGACGAGGCGCGCGCCGAGCGGTTCTTGGCCGACTGCCCCTATATCGTGCAATCGACCAGTTTCGGCGGCACCCACACCTCGGGCGAGCGCCGGGCGCGGTGGGGCGATAAGGTCGCGCCCGGGTTTATCCGGCTTTCGGTGGGCATTGAGCCGCTGGAGCCGTTGTGGCAAGCGATGGACGCGGCGCTGAGCGCCTGAGCGGGCGATTTCCGAGGCGGAAATCGTGACGGAATTTTTATTAAAATTCAGATACTTGGCGGGCGTTGTTAAAGTAGATTGAGAAGCCGGGTTGCCTCATCACGCGGATGAACCAGGGGCGCGCGGTCTTCGCCGGGAAAGAAGCGCGCGCGGGTGGCGGTGGGCATCGGCGCGGGCGTCTCGATCCGCACTTGCGGGCCGATGTTCGCATTCTCGGCGGCCCAGCTGCGCGCCAAGGCGATTTGTGCGGCTTTGCTGGCTCCGTATGCGCCGAAGAATTTGTCGCCTGCGCGCGGATCGTCAAAGAACATCGCCTGGCCGTCGCCTGCGCGCAGCAGGGGTTCCACCATCGGGATCAGCGTGCCAGTGGCGCGGACATTGGTGGCGATGCTTTTGTCCCAGTCTTTCACATCGAGCGAACCCGCGGGGGCAAGCGGAGCCGCGTGGATCGCCGTGTGAATCCACAGGTTCAGCTGGCCCCAGCGCTGATGGATCGACAGGCACAGGTGCCGCATCGCGTCATCATTGGTCACGTCCATAGGTGCCAGCGTCAGCCCGCCTGCGCCGGGAAGTTTCAGGGTTTTGACGCGGTCATCCAATTCTTCCAAACCGCCGACGGTCCGCGCCACGGCCACGACATGCCAGCCGCGCGCGGCCAGTTGTTCGGCCATTGCAGCGCCAAGGCCACGCGAGGCTCCGGTGATCAGGGCTGTGCGTTCGGTCATGGGTTATCCTTTGGGCGGCTGGGTATGCTGGGGCTGTGCAAGCCTCTGGCTAACCGGAATTCTTGAATTCCGGTCTGGATATTTGAGCCAAGGTGAAAGGGCAAGGGGGCGGGCTACTCGGTGGCGTTGTGGCGCACGCTCCACTCGGTCATGGCGGCGTCGAGATCGCCTTTGGCGCCGATCCAGTTCCAGAATTTCGGGAAATCCTGCTGCATGGTCTCCATGCGCATCTGCATCACTTTGGTTTTGTCGCGCAGGAAATAGGTGATGTTGCTGGTGATCGTGTCGATCATGTCTTCGGCAATCGCGGTGATGTCGGTGCCCGGTTTGCGCAGCGGAAGGTTGCACAGCATGGTTTCGCGGTAGGCCTTGACCAGCCCGTAATTCTTGCGCGCGACGTAGGATTGAATGACGGCGTCGCGGTCGCGGGTCAGGTGGACGTAAAACGGCGCATCGCCGAAGGCGGCGTCCAGCTTGCCTGTCCACCATGCCAGGCGGTTGTCGATTTCGATATGGTTGTCCGGGTATGCGAAGCGGTTTGCGCCCAGAAGATGCGTGCGCGATTCGTGCTTTGCGGTGAAGTTAGTCATGTGTTCGGCTGCGCGCGTGAAGGTTTTCGAGCCGCAGCGGCCGGTGCATAGGACGAATACTTGGGTCATGGGGCAATTTCGGTTTGGCGGGCGCGGATGATCTGGGTGATCAGCGCCAGCGGCAGGGGGTGGTCAGGCGTGAACAGCACGCCGGATTTTGAAGTTTTGAACGGCGCGCAGTCGATATGCGCGACGATGTTGCCGGAATGCGGATAGAGGCCAAGGTGATGGGTGAAGGCGGCGTAACCTGCCACCATCTTGCCCTTCGGCTTTGGGTCGCGAAAGCCGGGCATGGCGTAGGACATGCACTCGATGTGGTCAGGCAACAGCGATTTAAGCTGAGCGCGCAGCGTTTCGGCTGCGGCCCGGAAATGGGGCGGTAGGGCGGTAAGGTAGGCCTCTACCTCTGCGCTCATTCCGCCGCTTTCATCTCGAAACCTTCTTCGATCTTGTCGGAAGGTGCGATGGGATATTCGCCCGAGAAGCAGGCGTCGCAGTATTTCGGCGAAGCGGCGTCGCGACCTGCGGCTTCACCTGCGGCGCGGTAGAGGCCGTCAAGCGTGATGAATTTCAGGCTGTCGACGCCGATCCAGTCGCGCATTTCGTCCTCGGTCATGGTGGCTGCAAGGAGTTTGGAACGCTCGGGCGTATCGACGCCGTAAAAGCACGGCCATGCGGTGGGGGGGGAGGCGATGCGGAAGTGAACTTCGGCGGCACCGGCCTCGAGGATCATGTCCTTGATTTTGCGGGAAGTTGTGCCGCGCACGACCGAGTCGTCCACCAGGATCACCCGCTTGCCCTTGATCAGCGCGCGGTTGACGTTCAGCTTCAGGCGCACGCCCATGTTGCGGATCGACTCACTGGGTTCGATAAAGGTGCGGCCCATGTATTGGTTGCGGATGATGCCCATCGCGTAGGGGATGCCGGATTCCTGGCTGTAGCCGATGGCGGCGGGGGTGCCGCTGTCGGGGACGGGGCAGACGAGGTCGGCGTCAACCGGGGCTTCTTTCGCCAGTTCGACACCGATCTGACGGCGGGTTTCATAGACCGAGCGGCCGCCAAGGATGCTGTCGGGGCGGCTGAAATAGACGTGTTCAAAGATGCAAAAGCGTGATTTGGCGGGGGTGAACGGGCGGGTCGATTGGATTTTGCCGTCCTCGATCACCACCATTTCGCCGGGCTCGATCTCGCGGACAAACTCGGCCCCGATGATGTCGAGGCCGCAGGTTTCCGACGAAAGCGCCCAAGCAGAATCGCCGATACGGCCCAGCACCAGCGGGCGCACGCCCAACGGATCGCGGACACCGATCAGTTTGGTGCGGGTCATCGCAACGACGGAAAACGCGCCTTCAACGCGGCGCAGGGCGTCTTTGATGCGTTCGGATATGTTTTTCTGGATCGAGCGGGCCATCAGGTGGATGATGCATTCGGAATCTGACGACGACTGGAAGATCGAGCCGCGCTCGATCAACTCACGCCGCAGGGCGCTCGCGTTGGTGAGGTTGCCGTTGTGGGCGATGGCGGCCCCGCCCATGGAAAACTCGCCAAAGAATGGCTGCACGTCGCGGATGGCGGTGGCCCCCTTTGATCCGGCGGTGGAATAGCGGACGTGGCCGATGGCGAGGCTGCCCGGCAGGGTTTCCATCACATCGGGTTTGGTGAAATTGTCGCGGACATAGCCAAAGCGGCGGGCCGAGTTGAAGCCGGTGGTCGGATCGTATGAAACGATGCCGCCCGCTTCCTGGCCGCGGTGTTGCAGGGCGTGCAGGCCAAGGGCTACGAAGTTTGACGCATCGGAAACACCGATCACGCCGAAGATTCCGCACTCCTCCTTCAGCTTGTCATCGTCGAAAGGATGGGCATAGAAGGGTTGCATGGAGCCTCCGAATCCGGGTTCGTTCGCGCCCTTGATGTAGGGCGAAAGGGGGGGAATGTCACCCCCCTGTTACCCGCCTTTATGCTGCAATGCGGCAGAGAGGTTGTGCATCAGTTCGACGGAGCGGTTTCTGGCGCAGGTGTGGGCGCGATTTGTGGCGTCACGGTGGTTTCGCGCGCGCAGGTGGCGGTCAACTCGTTATAGCGCGCCACCACCCAGTTGGGGGCATCTGTGGGAACCGCCGAGTTGATGTCGCCCTGGAATGAGGCGAAAATCTTGGCCGAGCGCGAGTTGTCCACCATCGGCACGGTGTTGGCGGCGACGGCACGGTCATAGACCAGAAACGCGATGCCAACCAGCAAGACGCCGCGCACGACCCCGAACAAAAAGCCCATGCCCTGATCCAAGCCGCCCAGCACGGACCGCTGCACGACCGAGGAGAACAGCGGGGTGAACAGGGCTGCGATGATCAGACCCACCGCAAAGACCGCCGCGAAGCCTGCGATCAGCGACAGTTCGCAATTCTCAAGGAATTTGCCGACGGCGGGGATTTCCTTGACCAGCGGTTGCGCTTGGGCGGCAAACATATAGGCCAGCACGGCCGCGCCGACCCAGCCGACAATCGCCATCACCTCTCGCACGAAACCGCGCGAATAGGCGAGGATCGCCGACAGCACGATGATGCCAGCGACGCCCGCATCAACAAGGGTAAAACCTTCCATCTTCCGCTCCTAAAGGCTTAGCCCGCCCCAAACATTTCACCGACGAAAGCCGTGAGGTCCGGCATTTGCCGCACCTTCATGCCCTCGACCTGCCCAAGCTTAGACCCCTTGGGCGCGATTGCCTGTGAGAAACCAAGTTTTGCGGCTTCTTTCAACCTGTTTTCGGTCTGACTGACCGGGCGCAGGGCCCCGGAGAGGCTGATTTCTCCGAATAACACTGTTTCCGGCGGAATGCTGACGTCTTCGCGGGCCGAAATGAGTGCTGCGGCAACGGCAAGATCGGCGGCAGGTTCGGTCACGCGCATGCCACCCGCGACGTTGAGAAACACATCCAGCCCCGCAAACGGGATGCCGCAGCGGGCTTCCAGCACGGCGAGGATGGTAGAGAGCCTGCCTGAGTCGAGGCCCACAACCGTGCGGCGCGGGGTGCCGAGGGGGGAGGGCGCGACGAGGGCCTGAATTTCGGTCAACACGGGTCTGGTGCCTTCGATACCTGCAAAAACCGCCGAGCCGGGGGTGGGCTGGCCGCGTTCGGACAGGAATAGTGCCGAAGGGTTAAGGACCTGTTGCAAGCCGTCGCCGGTCATCTCGAACACGCCAATCTCATCGGCGGGGCCGAAGCGGTTTTTCACCGCGCGCAGGATGCGGAACTGGTGGCCACGTTCGCCCTCAAAGTAAAGCACGGTATCGACCATGTGTTCGACCACGCGCGGGCCGGCGATCTGGCCGTCTTTGGTGACATGACCCACCAAGATCACCGCCACACCGCGACGTTTGGCGAAGGTGACAAGCTCGTGTGCGGCGGCGCGGACTTGGCTGACCGAACCGGGCGCGCTATCGACGGTATCGAGCCACATGGTCTGGATGGAATCGATGATGGCAAGGCCGGGGCGTTCGTTGTCGAGCGTTGTCAGGATGTCGCGCAGGTTGGTTTCGGCACCCAAGGCGACGGGCGATTGCGTCAGGCCAAGGCGCGCTGCGCGCATCTGCACTTGGGCGGTGGCTTCCTCGCCCGAGATATAAAGGCATTTGACGCCGTGGCGTGAGAACGACGCCGCGGCCTGCAACAGCAGCGTCGATTTGCCGATGCCGGGATCGCCGCCGACAAGGATGGCCGAGGCTGGCACAAGGCCGCCGCCCAGCACGCGGTCTAATTCTTCGATGCCAGAGGAGGCGCGGGGTGGGGCCTCGCCCACGGTGGCAAGGTCGGTCAGGTGGATGGCGCGGCCCTTGCCGCCCAAGGCTTTCGGGCCAGCCGACAGGGGCGCTTCCTCGACCAAGGTATTCCAGCCGCCGCAGCCTTCGCATTTGCCGATCCATTTGCGATGGGATGCGCCGCAGGTGGTGCAGGTGAACGTGGGGGAGTTTTTGCTCATGGCTTTCCATGCCCGCAAATCGGCGTGGCCTCAAGATGTTTCCGTTTTGTGCGATATGAACAGCGAGACGAGGATGCAGGCGGTGAACAGATAGAGGCCCCATGCGGTTTCAATCGTGACATAGCCCGCACCTTTGGCGATGACGAGGTAGAGCGCGATCAGGAACACCTCGGCCATCGCCAGCTTGCCCAAGGCGTGCAGCGCGGGCAGGGTTTTCGGTGACAGCAGGCCAAAGTGGATCAGCGCAAGGCCAAGGGTTTTGGCGAAGGGCGCGAAGACCGCCAGGAAGGTGACGAGCAGGGCAAACGCGGGGTCGCTGCCCCACAAGGATTGCAGGCCGGTGATGACCGAGATTTCATCCATGCCAAAGATCGGCAGCAAGGCCGCGCGCAGCAGGGGGGCGAACCATGCGACCGGAAACGCGATGAGCAGGGCAAGGTTGAGATATTTCACAGCAAGGCCAAGGTCAGCAGAATAGCTGCAAGGGGAAGCGAGAACGCAAAGCCGATCAGGCCGTAGCCCAAGGCGCCCACAATGCCGCCCAGCAGGAATGTGCCCAAGAGTTGCAGCAGGATGGCAAGTTTTGCGCGGTCGGCACGGATCGGGGCATGGAAGGCGCGGCCATAGACGGCGCGCCCAAGTTCGATGCCGACATCGGTGATCATGCCGGTGGCGTGGGTGGTGCGGATGCGGGCGTAAGAGATTTTGGTGATGGTGGCGTTTTGCAGGCCCATGATGAAGCACAAAAGCGCAAGGCCCGCGGTGTGGGCAAGGTTTGGCGGCAGCGGTGTTGCCCCAACGGCGGCAAGGGCCGCCAGCAAAGCGCCTTGCAGGCCGATGGGCAGGGAATATTGGTGGGCGGGCTTGTGGGCGCGGCCCCAGTTGATCACGATGGCCGAAGTGGCGGCCCCGCAGATGAAAAGGCTGATCGCGAACAGGCTTTGCATCACAAGGGCAAGGTTGTGCAGCACCAGATTGTCAGCCAGCGCCGAAAGATAGCCGGTCATGTGCGAGGTGTAGCTGCCCAGCAGGATGAAGCCGCCTGCATTGGCCGCCCCCGCAATGCCCGCAAGGATCAGCGCCAGCGCACGGTCAGAGCTTGCAGCGCGGTGGTGCGCAGCGATCAGCCGGACGCGGCGCAGGGCTGCGGATCGGGGCTTGGCGACTTTTGGCTTTGGCGCGGGGGACATGACGGCTCGGGGTTGGGGCGGCTTCGGATAAGGCTTGGCCCAGTGTTACGCCCTGCACAGCCCTGCGCAAGCGCGCTATTTGCCGGGTTTCGGCAAGGCGACCACATTGGCGTCGCGGTGATCTTCCATATCGAAGTCATAGCCCAAGGTTGGCAGAATTTCCTTCAGATCGGCCTCTAGCCGCCGCAGTTGCACTTGCGCCTGAACTTCCTCGGCCTGCACATCGCCCATCCAGCGGCGCAACTCGTCACAGGTGCGGCGCGCGATGGCCAGACGGTCGGTCAATTGCTGAACCTCTTCCTGACGTTGTTGCAGAAAGCTTTTGGCGCGGGCGACCTTGATGTCGGAATAGGCCTGCGCCAGCTCGCGCGTCTCAAGGCTCATATGGGCTGCCAGTTGCAGCAACTCGGGTTCAAGTTGCTGAAAATCGGGGTGGTTGCGCAGATGCTCCATCCGCGCGCGCATCGCTTCAAACTCTCCGGAAAGCGCGAAGGCACCGGCACGGTCGGCGGCATGGGCCTGCCGGTAGGCCTGCGCCACATCATCGCGGCCCATCGCAAAGCTGCGGTGGCTCCGCTCCAGCCGAGCCATGCGGGTGTTGGCGGGCAGGTAGAACGTCATCAGCACCAGCATGACGGTCAGGCCAAGTTGCAGCCACATCCCGGCATTGGGCAAGGCTGTGCCGCCAAAGAACAGCGCGACCTGCGGCCAAGGCAACATGCCGAATGCGGCGGCGAGGCTGGCGGTGCTCAACATAAGCGCCAGTATCACGATCATCACCTGCGCTGCGGTTTGAACCACAGCGCGCGCCGTCTGCCCCGTCTCGCGCCAATTCACCGACATCATACCCCCACCATACATCCGACCCGCCGCGCCGCCTTGCGACCTGCGTTTGTAAGATACCTTTCGGAATTGCCGGAATTTTGCAAACAATTTGCTTCAATCGCAGTAACTTAGCGATCAAATCGCCATTCTGGCGCAGGGTTGTTTCGGCTTCGGAAACAGTCACACAACCGCTGCGGGAAAGCTAGGCGGCGGGTGCCACAAATGCGTAATAGGCCAAGGCCGCCACGACCAGCGCGCCGCAGAGAATCACCAGCAGATGCGCCCAGCGGGGGTTCAGACCCGAGCGCCACGCCTCGCGCAGCCAGTCTTGCAGCACATAGCCGAAGGTGAACAGCGTCATCGAGCGGTTCATGCCCAAAAGATCCGCCTCGGTGGGGTGCCAAGGTGCCAGCATCCATAACGTCAATGCAATCGAGGTGATGATCTGCACCCATGCCAGAATACGATCGTCCGAGCGCGCGTTCAGGCTGGCGATACCTGCGACGGCGATGGCCGCAGGCAGCAGCGCGATGGCAACCGCCACCATGGGGCGCTGCGAAATAGCGATCAGTTGCGCGCCAAGGCCAAGAACGTCGGTCATCGGACAGATTCGATCGGGCCGTCGGCGCGGCCATGGATGAATTGCTGCAAATAGGGGTCGTCAGCCTGATCCATATCGCCCACCGGGCCAGTCCAGCGGATCAGCCCATCGTGCAGCATCGCCACCCGGTCAGCAATGGCGCGGACCGAGGACATATCATGGGTGATCGTCATCGCGGTCGCCCCCATTTCGGTGACAATCTCGCGGATCAGCGCGTTGATCACGCCGGACATGATCGGATCAAGCCCGGTGGTGGGCTCGTCAAAGAAGATGATCTCGGGCTCGGCGGCAATCGCACGGGCAAGGCCGACGCGCTTTTGCATACCGCCCGAAAGCTCGCCCGGGAACTGATCTGCGACCTCGGGCTTCAGCCCGACGCGGCGTAACTTTTCGATGGCGATGGCGCGGGCTTCGTCTTTCGGGCGCTTGCTGGCGCCGCGCATCAGGCGGAAGGCGACGTTTTCCCAGACGCGCAAGCTGTCAAACAGCGCACCGCCCTGAAACAACATGCCGAACCGGGCAAGGAACGCATCGCGGTTGGCTTCGCGCACATCGGCGCCGTCCAGTGTGATGCGCCCGGAATCAGGCGTGACCAGCCCAAGGATCGACTTCAACAGCACCGACTTTCCGGTGCCAGAGCCGCCGATCACCACCATGCTTTGCCCGCGCGGGATGGTCAGGTTGACGCCGCGCAGCACATGGTTCTTGCCAAAGGTTTTGACGACGCGGGAAAGCTCTATCATGATCCGAACATCACCGAGGTCAGCACGAAGTTGGCAGCAAGGATCAGGATTGACGCAGTTGCCACGGCGTTCTTGGTGGCCGATCCCACACCTTGCGCACCGCGGCCCGAGTTCATGCCATAGTAGCAACCGATCAGCGTGGCGATGAAGCCAAACACAGCGCCCTTGATCAAAGACGACACCACATCCGGGGTCTGCAGAAAATCGACAGTGTTCTTGATGTAGCTGGCGCGGTTGAAGCCCAACTGCTCGGTCGAGACCAGAAAGCCGCCCATGATGCCAATGATATCGCCCACCCCAACCAGCAGCGGCACGGTCAGAAAGCCCGCCAGCACACGCGGAACCGTAAGGTATTTCATCGGGTTGGTCGAAAGCGTGGTCAGCGCGTCGATCTGTTCTGTCACCTTCATCGTGGCGATTTCGGCAGCGATGGATGACGTGACGCGGGCCGCGATCATCAGGCCGACCAGCACGGGGCCAAGTTCGCGCACCATACCGATGGCCACGATTTGCGGCACCACGGCTTCGGCCGAAAAGCGTTGGCCGCCGGCGTAGATTTGCAACGCCAATGCCCCGCCGGTGAAGATCGCGGTAAGGCCCACGACCGGCAGCGAGAGCCAGCCCACTTGCAGCAGGGCCGAGAAAAACTCGCGCCGGTAAAACGGCGGGCGGACGATGTGATACAGCGTGATGGCCGCATAGATTGCAACCCTGCCCACCGCGGCCAGCGCGTTGAACGTGGCACGGCCAAGGCTGGCAAGGCCTGCTTCGGGCAGGGCAAGCAGGCTCACGCGGTGCCCTCGTAGTAACGGCGGGTGTAGCGGGAGCTGAGACCTGTCAGGATTTCGTAACCGATGGTGCCTGCAATATCGGCCAGATCATCGGCTGACTGGTTCGGGCCGATGATATCGAGATAGCGCGGGATTTGTGGCAGATGGCTGATATCGACGGTGATCAGATCCATCGACACCCGTCCGATCAGCGGGCAGGGCGTGTCGCCATCCCACAGCACCGCGTTGTTTGACAAGCTGCGCGGCAGGCCATCGGCGTAGCCCGCCGACAGGGTGGCCACCGTCGAAGGCGCTTCTGCGATCCAGGCGCAAGAATAGCCCACAGCCTCACCGGGGGCGACGGCGCGGGTCTGGATCACCGGCAGCGACAGCGTGACGGCAGGGCGCGCGGCCTCATAGGGGCGGCCGCCATAAAGGCCGATGCCGGGGCGGGTCAGGTCAAAGTGATACTTCGGCCCGAGCAGGATGCCGCCAGTCGCTGCCAGCGAGCGCGGCACGCCGGTGCCGTTGGTCATGGCAAGGAACGTCGCAAGCTGGGTCTCATTCAGGCCATGGTCGGGATCATCGGCGCAGGCCAGATGCGACATCAAGAGTTCAGGGCCAGCTTCCAGCACGAAAGGGGCAATCGCCTCCCATTCGGGTTCTTCCATGCCAAGCCGGTTCATGCCGGTATCGAGTTGCACACCGAAGGCCTGTCCCGGCAGTGATTCGAGATGGCGCGTGACTTGATCCAGACTGTTGAGCATCGGGGTCAGATCCAGATCGCCGATCATGTCGGTATCGCCGGGCATGTGGCCCGACAGGATGCAGATCTGAGGGCCTGGCCCGAGGACTTGCCGCAGCGTCGCACCCTCTTCGGCCACGGCCACGAAAAACCGCCGTGCACCGGCTTGCGCCAGGGCACGCGCGACCCGCGTGATGCCAAGCCCATAGGCGTCGGCTTTGACCACGGCTGCGGTCTGCACCCCCGAAGCGGAGGCTTTATCCAACGCCCGCCAATTGGCGGCGATGGCGTCGAGGTCGATGGAGAGCGTTGCTGTTGACATAGGCTGGTTTTGACAGGGCCGTGCGCGGGGTCAAGGGGGAATTCGCGACTGAGCGTGAACTGGGGCGATCTTGGGTGGCATCGAGCCACCACGCGATCGCTGCTGCCGCGGGGATTTGCCGGAAAGCTGGCTTTTATGGCAGATGTCCGCGCTTGCGGTGGTCACATTTCAGATACCGCAACCCGGCCCGGCCAACACGGGGTTCGGGCGCTCAGGTGCCGATGGCGCGGTCAAGGTGGGTGTAGCCGCCATCGACAAACAGCCATTGCCCGGTGGTATGGGCCGCGCGGGGCGAGAGGGCGAAAACGGTGGTCGCGGCGATCTCGCGCGCTTCGGTCATGCGCTGGCCAAGCGGGATGCGAGCGGTGATCTGGGCTTTTTGCGCGCTTGGGTCGGGGAAGCTTTGCAGCCAGGCTTCATACATCGGCGTTAGCACCTCGGCGGGGATCACCGCGTTGACGCGCACCCCCCATGGCGCAAGGGCTGCGGCCCATTCGCGGGTGAGGCCCAGTTGCGCGGCCTTGGCCGCGACATAGGCCGAGGTGCTGCCCTGACCGGTGACGGCGGTTTTCGAGGCGATGTTGACGATGGCTCCGGAGCTGGCCTTGAGGTCGTCTTGCAGCAGGTGAACCAGCGTATAGTAGTGCATCAGGTTCTGATCGAGCGAGGCACGAAAGGCATCGGGTGGCGTATCAAGACCAAGGCTGTCATTGCTGCCGGCATTGTTGACCAAGGCGTAAATCTGCCCCCATTGCGCTTGCGCTTGGCGCACGGCGCGGCGGCAATCGGCGTCGCGCGCAAGGTCAGCTTGCACCCATCCGGCCTGTGGGCTGAGCGATGTGAGGTGGCGCAGAAAACCATCTGACGGTGCGCTGCGGGCGAAGATCACAGGAATGGCGCCTTCTTCGGCCAGCGTTTCGCTGATCGCCGCACCAATGCCCGCGCCGCCACCTGTGACGATCACCACTTTGTCTTTCAGCCCCAAATCCATATCTGCCCCCCTTTTGTCGGGCCATGCTGACCTGCACGACTGGAATTGCCAAGCGGATATGCTGGAAAACACATGCGGGCTTGGCCCCCATCGAGGGGACCGCGCCCGCGCTGCCACGGATGCCCGCGCTGCCACGCATGCACGGGGACAACGCGGTTTGGCGGTGACGTGCGCCTACGTCGGGGATATCTCTGCCAATGTGAAACGACAGCGTCGGTTGGTATCAGAACCCGACGTCGTCGCCGGGGCCAGAGCCTTGCCATTGCTTTGCAAGGTTGCCAAAGCGGGTGAAGCGCCCCTCAAACGACAGTTCGACCGAGCCGATCGGGCCGTGGCGCTGCTTGCCGATGATGACTTCGGCCTTGCCGCGCACCTGCTCCATCACAACCTGCCACTGCGCGATTTTTTCCAACTCGTGATCGCCGGGTTTTTCGCGTTCTTTGTAGTATTCGTCGCGATACACGAACATCACCACATCGGCGTCTTGCTCGATCGAGCCGGATTCGCGCAGATCCGACAGTTGCGGACGCTTGTCTTCGCGGCTTTCAACCTGACGCGAAAGCTGGCTGAGGGCGATCACCGGAATATTCAGCTCCTTGGCGATCGCCTTAAGGCCTTGGGTGATTTCCGAGACTTCCTGCACCCGGTTGTCGCCTTTGCCGGTGCCCTTGAGCAGTTGCAGATAGTCGATGATCAGCACGTCCAGCCCATGCGTGCGTTTGAGGCGGCGGGCGCGGGCGGCGACCTGGCTGATCGGAAGGGCCGGGGTGTCGTCGATGTAGAGCGGGCAGGATTCAAGTTCCTTTGCCGCTTCGACGAACTTGCGGAACTCGAATTCCTGCATGTCACCGCGCCGGATTTGCTCGGACGGCACTTCCGAGGCTTCAGACAGAATGCGGGCGGCGAGTTGTTCCGAGCTCATCTCAAGGCTGAAAAAGCCTACCACGCCGCCTTCGACCGCCCCCTCGTGGCCCTCGTGTGTGCGGCCGCGCTTGTAGGCTTTGGCGACGTTGAAGGCGATGTTGGTGGCAAGCGAGGTTTTGCCCATCGAGGGGCGACCGGCAAGGATCAGAAGGTCAGAGGCGTGCAGGCCGCCGAGTTTCTTGTCGAGATCAATCAACCCCGTTGAAATGCCAGCCAGACCACCGCCGCGCTGGTAGGCCGCGTTCGCCGAGTTGACAGCCTCTGTCACCGCTTTCAGGAATGATTGAAAGCCGCGTTCCGCAACGCCCTGTTCGCCCAATTTGTAAAGCCGCTGTTCGGCCTCTATGATTTGATCCTTCGGTTCGGAATCAATCTCGACCTTGGCAGCTTTGGCGGTCAGATCACGGCCCAACGCCATCAACTCGCGCCGCACGGCCAGATCGTAGATCATCTGCGCATAGTCGCGCGCCGCATAGGATGAAATCGCAGCCCCCGCCAGACGCACCAGATAGGACGCGCCGCCAAGCTCCTTCAGCCCGTCATCATCCTCGAAATACACTTTCAGCGTAACCGGCGAGACGAGCGCGTTTTTCTGGATACGGGCGGCGGCGCGTTCAAAGATGCGCTGATGCACCGGATCAAAAAAATGCTCGGGCTTCACCAGCGAGGCTATGCGGTCATAGACATCGTTGTTGGTCAGGATCGCGCCCAGCAGTTGCTGCTCGGCCTCGATGTTATGCGGCAGCGCCTCGGTTTCCGGGGCGGCGGGAAGGGCCGGCGGCATCGGGCGGAGGGTGGCGAGTTCGTTCATCGGGTGCCTCATGCTCTGAGCCGGAGATACCGGTCAGGGGGCGTTATTGCCCCATCTTGGCCCGCCGCGATAGGCAGGCATATCTTGGTGGATAAGTCTGAATTGAGTCGCAGGGCGACAGTGCAATCTACCACATCTTGCGATGCCATGGCGGATATTCCACCACGGAGCCCGAGAATCGGCAGAGTTATTCACACAGCACGCACAGCGCGCGGGGCGTGCGCGGACAAAAGAATTCTGTGGATTACTTTGCGCCGCGTGCTGCCTGCCAAGCGCGCGGGTCGTGCAGAAACGCCTCAACCTCGGCCAAGGTCTTGGCATCAAAGGCACCTTGGCTGCGGGCCTCGGCCAGCACATCCCACCATGTGCACAGATGGTGCAGGGCCACCCCATGATCGGCAAGGCGCTGCGTGGTTTCGGGGAAAATACCGTAGTAGAAAATCACCGCCGTATGCGCACAGGTCGCGCCGGTCTCGCGGATGGCATCGACGAACGACAGCTTCGATCCGCCGTCGGTGGTCAGATCTTCCACCAGCAGCACGCGCTGACCTTCGCGCATTTCGCCCTCGATGCGGGCATTGCGGCCATAGCCTTTGGGCTTTTTGCGCACATAGGTCATCGGCAGGGCAAGCCGCTCGGCCACCCATGCCCCAAATGGAATGCCTGCGGTTTCGCCGCCCGCGATGTTGTCAAATGCCTCAAAGCCAGCGTCGCGCATCACGGTGACGGTTAGAAAATCCATCAGGGTGGCGCGAATACGCGGGTAGCTGATCAGCTTGCGGCAGTCGATATAAGTCGGGCTGGGCAAGCCGCTGGCAAGGGTGAAAGGCGTCTCGGCGTTGAAGTGCACCGCCTTGATCTCCAACAGAGCGCGCGCGGTAAGGCGGGCGATTTCTTCACGCGCGGGAAAGCTGGTGGGGATCATGGCAGTTCCTTTCTGGGGCTTTCATCCGTTTTCAAATATCCTCGCCGAAGGCTTGTGCCGCTGATGCGGGATGCAGCGTCGGGGATATTGAGACCAAGATGAAACGGCTTGGTAATGGTTCAGGCCTCGACGTGCCAATGCACGGCAAAGCCGGGGTTGAAGACGGTGACGGGGCCTGCTTCGGTGAGAATTTTCTCGGGAAAGCTTTGCGGGTTTTCGTGTTTCACAAGGGTGAGCGTGGTCTCATTCACCGGCAAGCGGTAGAACGCGGGGCCGTTCAGGCTGCTGAAGGCCTCGAGTTTGTCGAGTGCGGCTTCTTCTTCGAACACGTGGGCCAGCAGCGGCATGGTGTTGGTGGCCGTAAAGCAACCCGCGCAACCACAGGCATGTTCTTTCAGCGCATCAACATGCGGGGCCGAGTCGGTGCCCAGAAAGAAGCGCGCATCGCCCGAGGTGGCGGCTGCGCGCAGGGCAAGGCGGTGCTTTTCCCGTTTGGCAACCGGCAGGCAATAGTAGTGCGGCCGGATGCCCCCCGCGAGGATGTGGTTGCGGTTGATGATCAGATGATGCGTGGTGATGGTTGCTGCCAGATCCTCGCCCCCGCTGCGGGCATAGGCCACGCCATCCTCGGTGGTGATATGCTCCATCACCACGCGCAAACCGGGGATGCGGCGGCGCAACGGGTCAAGGACGGTGTCGATAAACACAGCCTCGCGGTCGAAGATATCCACCGACGGGTCGGTGACTTCGCCGTGCAGGCACAGCGGCAGGCCGATCTCGGCCATCTTTTCCAGCACGCCCTGCACCTTGTCGAAATCCTTCACACCCGAGTGCGAATTGGTGGTGGCCCCTGCGGGATAAAGTTTGACGGCCTTCACCAGCCCCGAAGCGGCAGCGGCAGCGACATCGGCGGCATCGGTGCCTTCGGTAAGGTACAGCGTCATCAGCGGCTCGAACGCAGCACCCGCGGGCAATGCCGCCAGAATGCGGTCCCGATATGCCGCGGCCTGCGCGCCGGTGACCACGGGCGGCACCAGATTGGGCATGATGATCGCGCGGGCGAAATGCCGCGAGGTTTCGGGCAGCACCCCTTTCAGCATCGCGCCATCGCGCAGGTGCAGGTGCCAGTCATCGGGGCGGCGAAGCGTAAGGCTCTGTGTCATGGCGACCCAGATAGCCTACGGGCGGATGATTCTCTAGGGGCCGTTTCTGGGTGTCGATGTCTTACGCAAACGGCAGGTCAGCGGAGCAGGTTGCGGGTTCTGCACGTCATGCACCGCCAACGTGCGCAGAAATCTCTTGCTGCGGTGCGGCATGGGGCTGCATACTCTGCCCGGGCCAGTGCAGGAGCGCGACATGAAACTGATGACACCGTTTGATTTTATGGCACCGCTCTTGGAAGCTGGCCGGATCATGGCAGAATCGCAGATGGTGATCGGGATGCGGTTGGCCGGAATGGCGGGGCTTTGGCCGATGCCGCAATCGGAAACCGATCGCATGATGTCCGAAAAGCTGTCAGCGGGAATGGATTCGGCACATGCCGCGTTGCAGAGCGGTATGGCGGGCGGTAACATTTCCGACATGGCGATGGCGGCGATGAAGCCGGTGCGCGCCAAAACACGCGCCAATGCCAAAAGGTTGCAGCGCAACGTGACAGGCGGCTAAGGGGAACGGATGCGACAGGTTTGGTTGGGCGCGGCCCTGATGATGGTGGCCGTGCCGGTGTGGGCGCAGGATGTCGATTGCGCCAACGCAGAGACGCAGGTTGAACTGACCTACTGCGCCGAACAGGATTGGCTGGCCGCAGATGCCGATCTGAATACGGCCTATGCCGCAGCGCGGGCGCAGATGCAGGGCATTGACGCCGATCTTGATGCCGACGAACGCGGGGCTGCGAATTTCCTGCGCGATGGTCAGCGCGCTTGGGTGACGTTTCGCGATGCCACCTGTGCTGCGGAAGGCTACACCATGCATGGCGGATCGGCCGAACCGATGGTCATCTACGGCTGCCGCGCCCGCCTGACCGCGCAGCGCACCGCCGATCTGGAAGCCATGACCGAAGAATATTGAACACCTGCGCTGCTTGCTGCGCGGGGTTTTCGTTTACTGTGGATTGGAACCTAAAGATCGGGGCCCGAAATCCGCTCGGTCAATTTTGCAAGGCGTCGCGAAAAACTGGGCGCGCGCAGGCGGTTGGTGACAGAGCGGCACACCATGATTGCAAGCTTGGTGCGGCCGAGGTTTTCCGTCTTGGCAAGGATGGCGCGCAGATAGGGCGAGTAGTTTCGCCGCGCCCGCCACAGCACCGCAAAGCTTTGTGCGGTCAACACACCAGCCATCGCCTGATCAACCAGAGCGGGCAATATGCCGCTGCCAATCAGCGCCGGTTCCAGATTGTCACCCATGTGCCGCGCAGACAGCCGCGTGATATAGGGCGCGCGGAACAGGCTGGCGTGCATCGCCTCAACGGCGATGGTGTTATCATGGATCACCACGGCCTGCGCAGCACCTTCCAGCATGTCGGGCGCATAGCCGTAGCGCGAGGTGAAATCGCGCCGACGCGCTGCCAGATCGCGCCGGTCCCAGCGGCTTTGCGACGGCTCCAGCGTGGCGCGTGGGTTCAACGCCAGCACCTGGGCACCAGGTGCGGTGACGGCAAATGCACAGGCAGCATGGCCAGCCATGCCCGCGCCGTAGAACAGCACCTGATCAAAATCTTCGAAAAACGCGTCATCGACCTGACGGTCGAAAAAGCCATAAACGGCGGGGTCGCGAAACCATGTGTCGCCATCGGCGATGATCGTCAGCACCGACCAGCCATGCGCGCGCGCCATACTGTCGGCAAGGGGCATTTGATCGGGGCGTGCAAGCACGGCGTCAACCGTTTCAAAGCTGACCAGAAGCGTCGTGCCTTCATCCGCAAAATAGGCCCAATGCGCATCGCCAAGGCTGTGGAAATAGCCCGAATCCTCGGTGGCCTGCTCCATCCGCTGCTCCCACGCGTCGCGGTCGGGCAGGCTGTCGATGGGTGCAGGACGCGTGGCCAAATCGGCGGTATCGGTCATTTTACATCCAATCAAACACGGAACAGGGCTAAATCACGGCTTTGTGCCATAATCTGCCCTAAGGCGCGTAACGGCAAGCGAAGATCGCGCCACACTAGCATCGCGTTTGTGAACATTGGGTTAAGACTGTTTCAGGCTGTCGAGTCTGGCCGCCATCTGGGCGTGCTTTAGAACGTTCAGCGCACGTTCCGGTTGCAATACCTGTGACGGCGGCGTCATCAGCAACCGACCGAACAGTGCGCGCCAAGGCTCTTGTTGCATCAAGGTTGCAAAGCGTGACCGGCGCCATTGCACGGCTTGCAAGTGCAGCGGTCCCAGCACCGGATCGGCCATCAGCTCAGCCCGAAGCGGCGCAGAGTTCAGGGCTTGGATCGAGTTGTCCGCGACGGCGCTGAAGTTGCGCTCTACCCAATAGCTCATGTCAAACGCCGCCGCGTCGCGGTTGGCGCGGCCGCGATCGGCCTTGACCAGATAGTTCTGCATCGACCCCAGCGCGTAATGGTTCAGTTGCACCAGTTGATAATTGTCGCGGCTGTAGTCGGAAAATATCCGGTTTTGCGGAAAATCGGCGGGCAGCGCGCGACCCGAGCCGTCATACCATCTGGCAAGACCCGCCCGTGCAGGGTCTGGGCTGCGCGGGCGGTGCACCCCCAGCTTGCGGTAGCTGCCGTCGTTGCGAAACAACGTCTTGAACAGTTGCGCCCGCCATGGCCAGGCGAAGGTCGCTGGTGCTGCGTGGGTGAAGGTTTCGGTGATCGGCTGATCGGCAATCTCAATCACCCCGGCGTTGCCAAACATCCGCCAGGTCAGCGCGATGGCGGTGGCATCAGGCAGGGCGTTCAGCAAAGCACTCAGGCTGCGGTCGCCCGTGTGGATGTTGACAAATTCGTCGATGTCGCAAAACAGCAGCCAATCAGCATCTGCAACCAAAGGATGTTTGTCGGCGGCCTTCAGCATCGCCCATTGCGGCCCCTCGGGGTGGGGGCCATCGTGGCGGACATGCGTAAGCCATCCCATTGCCGCAAGCCGGTCCAGCATCACATCGGTGCCGTCGCTGCAATCGTTGGAATAGACCAGAAAATCGGTGAACCCGCAGGCACGGTGATGCGCCAGCCATTCGATCAGAAAGGCGGCTTCGTTTTTGACTCCAAGCAGACAGGTGGCGCGCATTCTGATCCTTTGCGGCGGCGGGGATAAAGGGGCCTCCGGCGGGGATATTTGGACAGAGAGGATGCCCAAAGGGAAGAGGGGAACTTGACGCTTTGGCATGGCGTCGGCAAGCATGCCGCAAGTGGGGGGGATTTTGATGCTGTCACATCTGCGGGTTCTTGAGCCGCATCCGGGAATTCTTGCGTTTTATGATGGCCGCGTGGCGGGGCACCGCTTTGCCGCTGGGCCAAACTGGGTCGATGATGGCGCGTTGTCGCTTGGCATCGCATCCTACGCGCTGATCGAAGGCGCGCAGGCGATTGTCTATGACACCCATGTGTCGGTCCCGCATGGGCGGTTGATCCGACAGGTGCTGCACCAACGCGGGGTTACCGAGATCCGGGTGGTGCTGTCGCATTGGCATCTGGATCATGTGGCGGGCACCGAAGCCTTTGCGGGCTGTCAGGTTATCGCCAATGCCCGCACCCTGGCGCATCTGACGGCGCGCCGCGCCGCGATCGAGGCGGGCACCGACCACGGCCTGCCCGCGATCGCTCCGCTGATCCTGCCTGATTTGGTGTTTGAGGGGCGGATGACGCTTGATCTGGGCGGCGCGCCGGTTGAGTTGATCGAGGCCAATATCCATTCCGACGATGCCACCGTGCTGTGGCTGCCCGAACGCGGCATCCTGCTGGCGGGTGACACGGTAGAGGATTGTGTCACCTACGTGGGCGCACCCGAGGATTTCGACATCCATCTGGCTGACATTGCCCGGCTGCAGGCGCTGGGCGCGCGATGGGTGTTGCCCAACCATGGTGCCGCCGAGGTGATTGCGGCCGGCGGCTACAAGCCCGACCTGTTGGCCGCGACAGCAGATTACATCCGGCATTTGCAAGCCGACGACCCGCGCCCGATGGCCGATATCATCGCACCTTGGCTGCACAACGGCACGCTGCGCTATTTCGCGCCCTACGGCGATGTCCACGCCCAGAACCGCGCAAGGGTTCAGGCCTTGGCGCCGCGTTGATGGAAACGCTGTGGGTTGGGCGATCAGGGGAACCAATGGAGCGCCGCGGCGTTTGCAGCAATGAGGCAGAGTGCACCAAAGGCGATCTGGTGCACGCCACGACACGAACGTCAGCGCATTGGGAGGTGTGTTAGCCGATATCACGTCGAACCCGTGCGAAACCGCCGTGGTTTCACCAATAGTTTAGCCGCTGCTATCGCATATCACCGCCCTTCCTGCGCTTTGATGCCATAGCGACGGCCCGGTTCGGAATCAGTCACGAACCACAGCCGACATGCGAATTTGAAAGGACGACCGATGAGAAGAATGCTAGGAACCACCACCGCTTTGTCGATGGCGATGTTCAACGTGCAGCCGTGGCCGTTGATGGCACAGACGTTGACCGACAGCGGCGCTGTTGTGGCCGCTGATGGCACTGTTTTGTGCGAACCCACCGCTGACGCGGCCTGCGATCCGGCGGCCTTCGTCGATCAGGCCAACGCAATCGCGGCGCGCATGGCGGAACAGGCGGCGCAAGCCGACGCGGCGGCGCAGGCTGAAGCAGAAGCCGCCGCTCAGGCGCAAGCCGAGGCAGATGCCGCCGCGCAAGCGCAAGCCGATGCGGAAGCTGCCGCGCAAGCAGAAGCCGCCGCACAAGCACAAGCCGACGCCGAAGCTGCCGCTCAGGCAGAGGCTGACGCCAAGGCACAGGCCGATGCCGAAGCTGCCGCACAGGCAGAGGCTGACGCCAAGGCACAGGCCGACGCAGATGCCGCTGCTCAGGTCGACGCTGACGCCAAGGCACAAGCCGACGCAGATGCAGCCGCTCAGGCAGAGGCCGACGCCAAGGCGCAAGCCGATGCAGATGCCGCTGCACAGGCTGAAGCCGATGCGAAAGCCGCCGCTGAAAGCGAAGGTGCTCCTGCACCTGATGCTATGCCAGCAGATCCGGCCCCCGCAGATACCGCCGACGCCCCGGCAGAGGATGCCGCTACGCCTGATGCGACAGCCCCCGACGCCACCGCAACCGAAGCCGCTCCGGCAGATGCGGCCCCGGCAGAGACCGCCGACGCCCCGGCAGAGGATGGCGCTACCCCCGACGCAACTGCACCCGACGCGACAGCCCCAGACGCTACAACCCCAGACGCTACAACACCTGACGCAACTGCACCCGACGCGGCTGCAACTGACGCCGCCCCAGACGCTGCTGCAACCGATGCGACCGCAACGGATAGCCCGGCCATACTGCCTGCAACCGTGACCGATCCGGCCACGGGCGAGACGCTTGTGGTTGATCCGGCCACCGGTGCAGCCGTGACCGAAGAACAAGCCGCCGCCATGGCCGCCGAGCAAGAAAAATCGCTGGCCGAAGCACAGAAGGAAATCGCTGTCGAAGCAGACGGCACCGTGGTTGACCCATCCGCGGGCCTGAAAACCGCACCGGCTGAAACCGACCCCAATGCAGCGCCGGTCGATGTGCCAGTGGCCTCCGAAGCCGAAGTCGAAACCCTGAGCAACCTTCTGGCGCAGCCCGAGGGTGTGGACCCTGCGACCTTGGGCGCTGCGACCGCGCTCGCCGCAACCCCGTTGGCAGAAGGTGAAAAGCCCGCCGATCTGCAACCCTCACAGGATGCCGTGACCTCGCTGACCGAAAAACTCACCGAGGGCAGCGTCCGCTCGTCCACGCAGGAATTTGCAGCGGCCCCGGTGATGCTGGGCAGCGACAAAAAGAAAAAGAGTGGTCTGTCCGATCTTGAGAAAGTCGGCCTCATTGCGCTGGGCGCTTTGGTGGTCGGTGCCATCATCAAGGACAACAACAAGGATCGCCGTGGCCGCGAAGGCTCGCAAGTCGTGTCCAACACCGGCGACCGCGTTGTCGTCCTGAAGCCCGATGGCACCTATCAGGTCTATAAGGATGACGATGCGGTGCTGCGTCAGCCTGGGTCCAATGTGCGCACCGAAACCTATCGCGACGGGTCTTCCCGCACCATTGTTGAACGCACCGATGGCACCCAAGTGGTCACCGTGCGGGATGCGACTGGACGCGTTCTGCGCCGCTCGCAATATGACAGCCGTGGCCGCGAACTGGTGCTGATCGACGATCTGGAACCCGAACGCGTGGTTATCGTGCGCGATCTGCCGAAGCCGCGCGAAAATCGCGTGGTGATCTCGACCAAGGACAACGATTACGCCCTGAAAGCCGCGTTGGCCGCCAAGGACATCGAAAAGGTTGGCCGCACCTTCAGCTTGCGGCAGGTCCGCGAGATCCCCGAAGTGCGCCATCTGGCTGCGACGATTGACGTGGACAACGTGAACTTCGCCTCGGGCTCTGCGGCGATCACGGCGGACGAGGCTTCGGATCTGGCCGATCTGGGCAGCCTGATGCAGGAACTGCTCGACAAGAACCCCGGCGAGATGTTCCTGATCGAGGGTCACACCGATGCCACCGGCAAGGCTGCGATGAACCTTGCCTTGTCGGACCGCCGTGCGGAATCCGTGGCTTTGGCGCTGACCGAGTATTTCGACATCCCGCCGGAAAACATGGTCATTCAGGGTTACGGCGAAACCGAGTTGCGCATCGACACGCAAAAGGATGAAAAGCGCAACCGCCGCGTCGCGGTGCGGATCATCACGCCGCTGCTGTCGGTCGGCAAGTAACACCGCCAAGACCAATGCAAGGCCCCGCGGGAAACCTCGGGGCCTCGTGCGTTTGAATATGGTGCGTTTGAATATGGTGCAACCCCACGCTTTGCGGCAAGTTGCCCGCCTGAAGGAGTATCCACATGAGCCACGATCTGATCCCCGAAGCGGCCTTGGACTGGGCGCGCGCTGGCAAGGCTGCGGCGATTGCCACGGTGGTGGAAACCTGGGGTTCGGCACCACGGCGGGCGGGCAGCCAGATGGCGGTGTCGGACCAGGGCGAGATGGTCGGCTCGGTCTCGGGCGGCTGTGTCGAGGGCGCGGTGGTGCTGGAGGCGATGGAGGCGATTGCCGCCGGGGTGCCGCGCCTGCTGACCTACGGGGTGGCCGACGACTCTGCCTTCGCGGCGGGCCTTGCGTGTGGCGGCACGATCCGGGTGCTGGTTGAACCGGTCGCGCCGATGCTGCCGGTGCTGGCGGCGCTGGTGGCGGTGCGGGCGTCGCGGCGGGCGGTGGGCTATGTGGTGGATATGGCCGACTGGAGCCGCCAGTTGATCGCGCCGGGGCAAGACGGTGCGGTGGATGCGCGGCTGCGGGGCGATAAGGCGGGGATTGAGGACGGCCGCTTCATCGCGCCGCACAATCCGCCGCTGCGGCTGATCGTGGTTGGGGCTGTCCATGTGGCGCAGCCTTTGGTCGTGATGGCGCGGCTGGCGGGGTATGATCCGGTGGTGGTCGATCCGCGCGAAAGTTTTGCCGCCGCCGCCCGGTTTCCCGGCGAGACCGTGCTGGACATGTGGCCCGATGAGGCGCTGACCGGGCTGGCGCTGGACGGCCGGACGGCGGTGGTGACGCTGACCCATGATCCGAAACTGGACGATCCGGCCATCGCGGTGGCGCTGCGGTCGGGGTGCTTTTATCTGGGCTGTCTGGGGTCACGAAAAACCCATGCAGCGCGGGTAGAGCGGCTGCGGGCGGCGGGGTTCTCGGAGACCGAAATCGCGCGCATTCATGCCCCGGTTGGGCTGGCCATCGGGGCGCAGGGGCCGGGGGAAATTGCGGTTTCCATTCTGGCGCAGGTGACGGCGGTTTTGCGCGGGGTATAGGCCGGTCCCAACTCGGGACCTTTTTTAGTGATTTGAAATCAATGCCTTAGGGTGGACATTTTAAGGATTTGTTAAGGGTTTCACCCGTTCTGCCGCCGTTTGGGTGCCCATCGCCTGATCTGGTCTAGCGATCATTCAGCCCCTTGCCCTGCAGAATGCGTGCGCTGTGTTTGTGGATGCGCGCGGTCTTGGTGGCCGAGGCTTTGGCCTGTTGAAAATGCAAAAGATACCCCCGCCTGCGCCCCGGCGTCAGCGCGTCAAAGGCTTCGGCAAGGTCCGGGTCTTCGGCAAGCGCGGCGCTTAATTCATCGGGGTAGGGCAGATCATCCTTGGCAAAGGTGATCCGCGCCCCCGAGGTTTCCAAGCCGATGGCGGCGCGGATATAGGCGCGCAGGGTTTCGGCGGCGGCGCTGATCTGCGCCAGATCGGTGAATTTCACCATCCGCACCGCGCGCGAATGCTCGCCGGGGCGTTGCAGCATCGCGGCGGTGTCATCCAGCAAGGCACCCTTGAAAAAGCCCAAGGTCGCTGCATCCTTGAAGCCCCAGAGCAGGGCTACATTGCCGCCGTCATGGCAATAACACGGCCCGCGCCATTTGTAGGTTTCGTGCAATCCGCAGTCGAGCAGGACGGCGCGCAGCGCCCCTAACTCGGCACGCCAGATCGGGGCCGCGTCAAAGAACGCGGCAAGTCTTGCGTCCACCTCGGCCATGATCCCCCCCCGTTTGTGCCGCTGTCAGGGGTAGCGCAGGCAAAAACCGCTGTCTATCGCGCTGCAGCGGCGGGCGGCACAACCGCGCAAGACACCGGGATAGGGGCAAAGAAAAAGGGGGCCACTGGCCCCCCATCGTTTGCTTGCAACAGATTGTGCGGTTTGCGCCTATTTCGGCGAAACCATCATCACCATCTGGCGGCCTTCCAGCCGCGGCATCGATTCGATCTTGCCCGCTTCGCCCACGTCGGCGGCGACGCGGTTCAGCAGTTCAAGGCCCAGTTCCTGGTGCGCCATCTCGCGGCCACGGAAGCGCAGGGTGACTTTCACCTTGTCGCCCTCTTCGAGGAATTTCAGCACCGAGCGCATCTTCACGTCATAGTCATGCGTGTCGGTGCCGGGACGGAACTTGATTTCCTTGATCTCGATGATGTGCTGCTTCTTGCGGGCTTCGGCCTCACGCTTTTGCTGTTCATATTTGAACTTGCCGAAATCCATGATCTTGCACACGGGCGGTTCGGCATTCGGCGAGATTTCCACCAGATCGAGCCCGGCTTCCTCGGCCATCTGCATCGCGCGTGCGGGGGTGACGACACCGACATTTTCCCCATCTGCGCCAATCAGGCGAATCTCGGGCGACCGGATGCGATCGTTGATGCGCGGGCCGGTTTCGCGTTGCGGCGGGGCATTGTGAGGTCTGCGGGCTATGGTGGTGGTCCTTTGAATGGTTGTCGGCTGGCGCAAGATAGTCTTGGTTGGCCCCCGCTTCAACCTGAAAAGCCGCAGCAATTGCGTATGGTTTGGGGTGAGGCCGCCTGCAAGCGGGCGCGGGCCTTTTCTTTTACCATCGATTCTGTCATAGGCGGCGCAACCGAAGTGTAATCGGTAGTGGGAGAATGATCATGAACAAGAACGTCCTTATCGGCATCGTGCTGATCGCTTTGGCTGGCGCTGGCTATTACCAGTTCAGCATGAAGCCGGCACAGGAAGCTGCGGCGACGGCTGCGGCAGAGGCCAAGGCTGCAGAAGAAGCCGCAACCAAGGCCGCAGAAGAAGCGGCAGCGGCGACCAAGAAAGCGGCAGATGATGCGGCTGCGGCGGCGGCTGCGGCGGCGAATGATGCGGCTGCGGCTGCGACCACCGCGGCCAATGATGCGGCGGCTGCTGCCACCGACGCAACCGCTGCTGCCACCACCGCTGCCACCGATGCGACCGCTGCTGCCACCACCGCTGCCACCGATGCGACCGCTGCTGCAACCTCGATGGCCAGCGATGCCATGGCGGCTTTGGACCCGGCGAATTTTGATGCTGTCAAGGTCAAGGCGCTGATCGACGCATCGGCACTGGATGACGCGCTGAAAACCACGCTGAAAACCGGCGTTGATGCGGCCGCCACCGATGCTGCGAAAGTGCCGGAAGCTTTGGCTGCCGTGAAAACCGCTTTGGGCATGTAAGCCTACGCCTTTGGGCAAAGCGGGCCGCGCCGGGGATACCCCGGGCGCGGCCTTTTCATGTCAGGGCATCATGTCAGGCGGTGCTCGGTGTCGATCAGCTTCAGGCCCGCCCAGTGCCACAGCACCAGATTGCGCGCATCGGCTGCGGCTCCCTTGGCGAAGGATGGCGCTATCAGGCCGTGGTAGCCTGCGGCGATCAGCGCCTCGGCGATGTCCTGGGCCTTGGATGTGCCACGGGCCATCATCTGCAAGCGCCAGTCGTCAGCGGCAAGATCGGCGGCGCTGATGCCGTGGGCGGCCAGGTGCGCGGGGTTCAAGCTGTCGAAGAGGTTGTCAAGGTCGGCTGCGTAGCTGACCAGCGTCACAGGCTCGAACGGGCGGCCGATCTGATTGGCCTCGGCCACAGCGCCCATGATCGTAAGCGCGGTGTAAAGGGCCGCGCGGCCCTTGGCGTTGAAACGCCCGCCGTGGCGCTTGGCGCCTGCGCCTGACAACGGGTCGCGCGCCCAGATCGGGTTCAGCGCGCGGTAAAGCGGGCCGTTATAGGCGCAAGACGGTTCAGGCAAAGCCGCCCGCATCCACCGCGTCGATATAGTCCATCACTTCCGCCGCCTTGCCATCCTGCAGCAGACGCGCCGGCGTCATGCCGCCAAAGCCGGGCAGGGGTTCCGAGCGGAACCACGCATAGGCCACCAGCCCCGAGCCAAAACGCGGCGTCAGGCGGTTGATGATTTCCACCATCTCACGCAGGCGGGTTTGGGTTTTGGCCGACGCCAGCCGATCCTTGCGCGCGACGGCATCGCGGCCAAGCCCTGCGGTGCGGGCGATTTCATCCTGCGTGGTCAGCCATTCCTCGGCCAACAGCCGGGGCTGGAACAGTGATTTGTCGGAAAAGGCGAGGATGTTCATAGCGGACCCCATACGGATTGACTGATATATACGTCAATCGGCGTGGAAAATCAAGGATTGCAGTCTTGGACTTCATCTTGGCGAAAATACTCCCGCCGGAGGCACCCCCGGCTGGCCAAAGAAGCCTCCGGCGGGAGTATTTATACCAAGATGAAGCCGTTCGATCAGATCCCGTCGCCGACGAAGGCTTTTTCGACCACAAACTGCTTGGGGTCAGAATTGGCGCCTTCGTGCAGGCCGAAGCCTTCAAGGATGGCTTTGACATCGACGTTGAACGCAAGGCTGCCGCAGACCATGGCGCGGTCCTCGATGGGGTTCATCTGCGGCAGGCCGAGGTCGGCGAACACTTTGCCCGAGGTCAGGTTGTCGGTGACGCGGCCCATGTGATGGAACGGCTCGCGGGTGGTGGTGGGGTAATAGAGCAGTTTGCCTGCCACCATCTCGCCGATCAGCGGATCATCGGCGAGGCTTTCCACCAGCGCCTGACCATAGGCGAGTTCGGCCACTTCGCGGCAGGTGTGCATCATAATGACCTGGTCGTATTTCTCATAGGTCTCAGGCTCGCGCAGAAGGCTTGCGAAGGGGGCGAAACCGGTGCCGGTTGAGAGCAGCCACAGCCGTTTGCCGGGCAGAAGCGCGTCATGCACCAGAGTGCCCACCGGTTTTGGGCGCAGGATGATTTCATCACCAACCTGAATGTGCTGAAGTTTCGAGGTCAGCGGGCCGTCGGGCACTTTGATCGAGTAGAACTCCAACTCGTCATCCCAAGCGGGCGAGGCGATGGAATAGGCGCGCAGCAACGGCTTGCCGGTGTCACCCATCAACCCGATCATCACGAATTCACCCGAACGGAAGCGCAGGGTCTTCGGGCGGGTGACGCGGAAGGAGAACAACCGGTCGGTCCAGTGTTTCACCGCCGTGACGGTTTGCGCATCGGGCAGATGCGGTTTGACGGCGGCGACGGTTGCTTCGGCAGAGGAGGACATGGGCGGGCTTTCGGTTATGGCGGTCGTCTGTCGCGGGCGGCGCGGGCTTGGTCAGCCGCGGATGCGGTCTGATAGCGCAGCGGCGCGGCGGGTGGAATTGGTCTTATGCGCGCAGGCGGGCTTGATAGTCGTGCGCCTTCCAGTCGGCGCGGAACTTCCACTGTGCTTCGGGCTGACGGGCAGCCATCTCATCGGGGATTTCCACATCGTCAAAACCGGTGCGCCGCGCCATCGGATATTGATCGGCGATCACCGGACCCATGGCGCGCAAGTGGCCCTTGAAGCCAAGCGCGCGCAAACGGTGCCCGATGGTGAAGGCGCGGCCATCGGAAAACGCCGGGAAGGCGACGCGGATCAGGGTAAGCTCGGTCAGATAGGGCAGCAAAGCCTCGGGCGCGTCGGTGTGCAGCAGGTCAACCGCGCCGGTGTGTGCGGCGATATCGGCCAAGGGCACCGTGGCGACGGTGGGGGCGGGGCCAAAGCCCTGATCGGTGACGAGAACGCTCATGCTGCACTGTCCTTTCTGATCGGCACGGCCTTGCCATTGATGAAATGGATGCCGCATTCGGTTTTTTCCTGACCGCGCCAACGCCCCGAGCGCGGGTCTTCGCCCGGTGCGACTTTGCTGGTGCAAGGCGCGCAACCGATGGAGGGGAAGCCTTGTGCCACCAGCGGATGCCGGGGCAGGCGGTTGTTGATCATGTACTCTTCAAGGTCTTCACGGCCCCAATGCGCCAGCGGGTTGACCTTGATGCGGGTATCGCCTTCGGCTTCAAAAAAATCCACCGCCGTGCGGGTCGAGGACTGGAAGCGTTTGCGCCCGGTGATCCAGCCGTCAAACGGGGCGAGCGCACGCTCTAACGGTTCCACCTTGCGCACGGCGCAGCAGGCATCGGTGTTGAACTGGTGCAGCGTGTTGTCGGGGTCTTCAAAGTTCAGCCGGGCCGGGTTGGCGCGGATGGTGCGCACATCGCAAAGGTTCAGCTTTTCGGCCAGCTCGCGCTGGTAGTCGAGCGTTTCCTGAAACAGCATCCGGGTATCGACGAACAGCACCGGGGTTTCGGGCGCAATCACCGAGACCAGATGCAGCAGCACCACCGATTCCGCGCCAAACGACGACACCAGCGCGACGCGGCCCAGATCGTCATCCTTCAGCGCATGTTCCAGCACCGAGGTCGCGGCGTGGTGTTTGTAGCGCGTGTTCAGAACCGCGACGCGCTCTGCCACCGAGCCTGAGGGGAAATCACGCGGCATCACGCCCGCCTTCGGCGCCATAAAGCGCGAGTTTGAACGGCGCAAACCCGGTGCGGCGATAGGTTTGCAGGAAGGTTTCCGACGCGTCCTCGCGGATGTCGAGATAGGCGCGGATGATACGCTCGATCGCGGGCACGATCTCGTCATAGGCGAAACCGGGGCCGGTTTTCTCGCCGATGCTGGCGGTTTCCGTGCCGTCGCCGCCCAGGGTGATCTGGTAGTTTTCCACGCCCGCGCGATCAAGGCCAAGGATGCCGATATGGCCGACATGGTGATGCCCGCAGGCGTTGATGCAGCCCGAGATTTTGATCTTCAAGGGGCCTACGTCATGCTCCAGCTTCAACTCCTCAAACCGCGAGGCGATTTCCTGTGCCACCGGGATCGAGCGGGCGGTGGCCAGCGCGCAATAGTCCATGCCGGGGCAGGCGATGATATCGGACAGCAAGCCGACGTTGGCGGTGCCAAGGCCCGCCTGCACCAAGGCTGCGTGCACTGCGGGCAGGTCGGATTTGTGCACATGCGGCAGGATCACGTTCTGCTCGTGGGAAATGCGCAGATCGCCGTGGCCGTATTGCTCGGCAAGGTCCGCCATCACCCGCATCTGCGCGCTTGTCGCATCGCCGGGGGTTTCGCCATGGGCTTTCACGCTGATGGTGACGATGGAGTATTGGTCGTGGCGGTGGGGCGCGAGGTTGGTATCGACCCAAGCGCGGAAGCTGGGGTCGGCCTTATAGAACGCGTCATAGCCATCGGTGGCGGCATTGCGGAAGGCAGGCGGGGCAAAGGCCGCGCGGATGTCATCGAGCAACACCTGATCCGCGCCGCCAAATTGCTGGCGGGTTTCGAGGAAACGCTCTTCGATCATGCGGGCGATTTCGTCGCGGCCGGTTTCGTGCACGGTGATCTTGATGCGGGCTTTGTATTTGTTATCGCGGCGGCCAAGGATGTTGTAGACCGACAGCACCGCCTCGACATACGGCAGCAGGTCAGCCACGGGCAGGAAATCGCGCACGGTGAAGGCAATCATAGGTGTGCGGCCAAGACCGCCGCCGACCATCACTTCAAAGCCGGGCTCGCCCGCTGCGTTGCGCACCATGCGCAGGCCGATGTCATGCGCTTTGGTCACGGCGCGGTCGTTCGGGCTGCCGGTGATGGCGATCTTGAATTTGCGCGGCAGGAATTGAAACTCCGGGTGGTCGGTGGACCACTGGCGCAGAAGTTCGGCATAGGGGCGGGGGTCTTCGATCTCATCCGCGGCGGCACCGGCGAAATGATCGGCGGTGACGTTGCGCACGCAGTTGCCGCTGGTCTGGATGGCGTGCATTTCGACATCGGCCAAGGCGCTCAGGATCGCGGGCACGTCGGGCAGTTTCGGCCAGTTGAACTGGATGTTCTGCCGGGTGGTGAAATGGCCGTAGCCTTTATCCCAAGTGTCGGCGATCAGCGCCAGTTGCCGCATCTGGCGCGGGTTCAGCGTGCCGTAAGGGATGGCGACGCGCAGCATGTAGGCGTGCAGTTGCAGATAAAGCCCGTTCATCAGGCGCAGCGGGCGGAATTCATCCTCGGTCAGGCTGCCATCCAAGCGGCGGCTGACCTGATCGGTGAATTGCGCCACACGGGCGCGCACGAAGGATTCGTCGAAATCAGAGTAGTTATACATTGGTCAAATCCACTTGCTTTCCATGCGCATAGTTGGAGGGGCCACGGGTGCGGAACGCCTCGCGGAAATGCACAGGTTCGGGGCCGTTCGGGCCAGCTTTGGCATCGGCGAGGTAAGCGCCGACGATGATATTGCGGTGCGACGCCCCAAACGCCAGCCGGGTCTGCGCATGGGCCTCGTCGCTCAGCAGTTCGGCCTCGCGGTGCAGACGGCTCCAGCGGTCGTCGGCGGTAAGATAAACCACATCGCCTTCGCGCAGATCATTGGCGGTGACGACTTTCGGGGTGAACTGGCGGCTCATGCGGATGTCCCTGTGCTGGGCTTGACTATGGGCGTAGGCAACGGTTGCGGTGTCGCGGTAGAGGATCACGGAAGGGCTTGCAAGGGTGGCATGCTGGCCAGCCGCGCCCGACAGTGCAATTACTCTGCCAATATAGGATATTTTCCCCTGTTTTCGCCAGTGCCCCTTGCGGATAAGGAAGAATGTTCCGATAGTGCCGTGGAATGGAACGAAGTTCCGCAGAGCAAGGTGTCTGGCGAATGGCGGCCCAGTTGGATGAGTTGGATCGGAAAATTCTTGCCGAGTTGCAAGAGGATGCCGAGCAGTCTCTGGATGAGATCGCCCGCAAGGTGGGCAGCTCGAAAACCCCGGTGTGGAACCGTATCCGGCGGATGCGCGAGCAGGGGGTGATCCTGAAGCAGACGGCGCTCTTGGATGCGGAATCGCTGGGGCTTGAGGCGTGTTTTTTCGTGCTGATCCGCACCTCGCAACACGAGGCGGACTGGCAGCACAAATTCCTGCAAGTGCTGCGCTCGCGCCCCGAAGTGCTGGAAGCGCACCGCTTGGCGGGCGATATCGACTACATCCTGAAAGTGCGGGTGAAAAACGCGCGCGCCTATGACACGTTCTATCAGGCGCTGATTTCGGAAGTGAAGATTTACAACGTGACAGCCCTTCTGAGCATGGAAGAAATCAAGGCGACCACGGTGTTGCCGCTGTAGCGAAGACGAAATTCAATAGAGCGAATTTCAGGGGGCATTCTGCCCCCTCGGCTTCGCCTCACCCCCTGAGAGTATTTCTGCCAAGATGAAGCGGCTTCATCTTGGCGAAAATACTCCGGGGTGAGCCCGAAGGGCGAGGGGCTGGCCCCTCTCTTAACCCTGCACCATCAGCTTGGTCAGGCCGTGGAAGTGATACACGTCGCCGTAAACTGGAGGCTCCACCAGCCGCAATTTCGGCAGGCGTTGGAACAGGATCGGCAGGGCGGCTTGCAACTCCAGCCGCGCAAGGGGGGCGCCTACGCAGAAATGCAGGCCGGCGCCAAAGCTGACATGCGGTTTGGCGGGGCGGTTTGGCTGGAATTGGCCGGGGTTTTCCCACAGGCCGGGGTCGCGGTTGGCGGAGGCCAGCAGCAGCGCCACTTGATCGCCGCGATGGAAGGCGTGGCCCATCACGTCGATATCGGCGTAAGCCCAGCGGGTGAACATATGCAGCGCGGGATCAAAGCGCAGGATTTCCTCGACGCAAGTCTCGGCATTTTCGGGCGTGACGGTGTGGCGGGTTTGCAGCAGGGTTTTCACGCCATTGCCGATTGTGTGCACCGTGGCCTCGTGGCCTGCGTTCAGCAAAAGGATGCAGGTGGTGATCAGCTCATCCGTGGTCAGCTTTTCGCCTGCTTCTTCGGCGGCGATCAGGCTGGTGATCAGATCGTCGCGCGGATCGGCGCGGCGGGCTTCGACATATTGGCGCATGAAGGCCACGAAGGCTTCGGTTGCGGCAATCGCGCGGTCTTCGCGGGCGCGGTCGCGGCCTGCCATATACATGCCGACCATGGCGTTAGACCAGCGCAGCAGATCATCCGACATCGTCTCGGGCACGCCCAGCAGGCGGGCGATGATGATAACGGGCAGTTTCTGGCCAAACTGGGCCAGCAGATCGAACGGGCCAGCGGGCAGGGCGTCGATCAACTGATGGGTTAGGGCTTCGATTTCCGGTTGCAAGGCTGCGATGCGGCGCGAGGTGAAGGCGCGCAGCACAAGGCCGCGCAGGCGGGTGTGGCGGGGTGGCTCAAGCTCCAGCATCGAATGGGCCTCGACCGCGTAGAACGGGGCCAGATGCGGCGGGATTTCGGGGGCGCGTTCCGCCGGGGCCTCGCGGCCAAAGCGGCGGTCGCGGAAGATGGCGTTGCAGGCGGCGGCATTGCCGGTGCAGGCCATGCCGTATTCAGCCCAGTGAAAGAACGGCCCCTCGGCGCGGGCAGCCTCGTAGAACGGATAGGGGTTTTGCACGAAGGCGGTATCGAGCGGCGATTGATGCAGGGTTTTCACGTGCGGCGCCCCAACGGAATGATGCCCTGCGCCACCAGAACGCCGATGGCAACCAGGCAGGCAGCGGCGGCCTGGCCCCAATCCCAACGCCCGCCCAAGAAGAACAGGATGATCATCACATAGAAAGGGGCTGCGTTGATATGCAGCGATGACAGCCCGATGCCGAGTTTTTCAACCGACATGATCCACATCAGCTGGCTGATGCCCAGCGAGCCTACCGAAAACGCCAGCAGGGCAAGGCCCTCTTTCCAGCCCCAGCGGCTGAACTCGGGCAGCGGGTTGCCAGCGGCGATGCCAAGGCTGGCCACCGCGCTGACCGCAATCGCGGCACCGGCGATGGTCAGAGCGGTGCGCCCTATCGGTGAGAGGCCGGGGAAGGCGGTGACGGTCAGCCGCGAGCCCAAGGCAAACGACACCACCGAGCCAAAGCAGAGCAGCGCGCCAAAGCCCAACGACAGCCCGCCCGCTTTGAAATCAAGCGCCATCATGCCGCCCGCAAGCGACAACAGCAGGCCGATGATCAGCGCGCGGGACAGTTTGCGGCCATCCAGCGCCACTTCCAGCGCGATGCCCACCACCGGCAATGTGGCCGAAATCACCGCCGCCGTCACAGCGCCACCCCGCGCCTGACCCTGCACCAGAAACCACGCGCCAAGGCCGATCAGGCTGCCCACCGCGATGCCTTTCAACCAGTTGACGCGCAACAGCGCCCCCGGCCCCTCCATCAGTGCCCAGACCGGCAGCAGCGACAGCGCGGCCAGCGCCATCCGCAAGGCGCTCAGCTGATCGGCGGGCAGCAAGGGGATGATGAAATCGGCGGCAGGCAGGCCCGCAGCCCAGATCAGCATCGAGGCCATGCAGATCAGGTTGGCCCCCAGAAGGCTGGGCGCTGCGGGGGCGGGGGTATGGGCTGAGGCTGTCATGGGCTATGTTTGGGCAATCTGAAACGGCTCGGCTGCTCTGTCCGCGACGCGGGCAGGTCAGGCGGCGGCGAGGGCGGCAACAATCGCACCGAAATCGACAGCTTTCAGGCTTGCGCCGCCCACCAGCGCACCATCGACATGCGGCACCGCAAAGATCTCGGCGGCATTCGAGGGCTTGACCGAGCCACCATAGAGCAGGCGGGTGTTGGCCGCCTCGGCCCCGATATGGGCGGAAAGGCGGGCGCGCAAGAAGCTGTGCACCTCGGCAATCTGGGCAATCGTAGGGGTGCGGCCGGTGCCGATGGCCCAGACCGGTTCATAGGCGATCACCAACTGGCCCGCGGTGGCATCCTTGGGGACCGAGCCGTCAAGCTGTGCTGCGATCACCGCCAGTGTCTCGCCCGCATCGCGCTGCGCCTCGGTTTCGCCCAGGCAGACGACCGCCACCAGACCCGCCGCGATGGCGGCGCGGGCTTTGGCCAGCACCAGCGCATCGGTTTCACCGTGATCGGCGCGGCGCTCGGAATGGCCCAAAATCACATGGCTGGCCCCCGCATCCGCCAACATCGCAGCCGAAATGTCGCCGGTATGCGCGCCCGCCGCATTGGCGTGGCAATCCTGCCCGCCCACGGCCAGCGCCGAGCCTGCGGCAAGGCCTGCCATTTCGGCCAGCAACGTGGCGGGGGGGCACAGCAACATCTCACATGCGGGGGCGGGGTGTGCGGCAAGCAGCGCCTGCACCTCTGCCACGGCGGCACGGGTGCCGTTCATCTTCCAGTTGCCTGCTGCCAGCTTTTTCATCGCATCCTCCCTGTTCTGTCACAAGGCGTAGCGATTTGGCAGGGCAAGCGAAAGGGGCAGGCTGCGGGTTATCAGGATTTTCCGCAGGCCCTGCGCCGGGCACCCACCGCGCGCAAGCGCTGAAATGGCTTGCGGCGGCACGCCGCGCCGTCAGATCACGCCCGTCAGATCACGCGGGTCAGATCACGCGGGTCGCCGCCAGATCAGGCGTCTTTGAACTTGATGCTTTCGCCGCAGCCGCACGCCTCGGCGACGTTGGGATTGTTGAACTTGAAACCTGCGTGCAGAAGATCGGTTTCATAGTCAATCTCGGTGCCGAACAGAAACATCTGCGCCATCGGTGCGATCAGCACGCGGGCACCATCTTGCTCGACAACCTCATCCAGCGGATTGCTTTCGGCGACGTAATCCATGGTGTATTCCATGCCCGCGCAGCCGCCCTTCTTGATGCCGATGCGCAAGCCAGCCGAGCCTTGCTTGGCCATCAGCCGTGCAATCTGCTTGGCCGCGATCGGGGTCAGGGTGACGGCGGCTTTGCCGGGGATGCCGAACATGGATGTGGTCCTTTAAGCTATGCAGCAAAGATAGGATTACCGCAGGCGTCCTGCAAGGGACTTACATGAAGCCCAGTTCCAACCGCGCCTCGTCCGACATCATCTCCATCCCCCAGGGCGGATCGAAGGTCATGCCGACCTTGACCTCTTTCACCCCTGCGACGGGCTCCACCGCATCCTGCACCCAGCCCGGCATCTCGCCTGCCACCGGGCAGCCGGGGGCGGTCAGGGTCATCATGATCTGGACGCTGTTTTCGGGCGAGATTTCAATGGTATAGACCAAGCCCAGATCAAAGATGTTGACCGGGATTTCCGGGTCATACACCGTGCGGCAAGCCTCGACCACCTGCTCATACAGCGGATGTTCGGTAGAAGACGGGCGGATCAGGGGGGCGCCCTCGATCTGGTCCAGCGGCTGGTTCATCACATTCTCACGTGGTTAGTTGAGTGTTTATATAGGGAATCCCGCGCAAAGGTCTAGTGCAGGAATATGTTTTGCACGCGGATGCGGGGCGGCTTACAGCAGCCGACGCTCCAGCCCCGCCCGCCGGATGCCCCAGACCAGCAGGATCGAGCCTGCAACCGCGCAGGCATAGATCGCCGGGCGGCCGAAATCGGCAAAGCGGAACAGCAGCGCCACAAAGGCGACGTGGATGAAGTAAATCCCCGAGGCATAGTCGCTGAGCACGCGGGTCGCCAAGGTGCCGGGCCATTTCAGCGCCAGCAGCATCAGCGCAGGTGCCGCAAGGCCAAGCGCGATCATGTTGTCATGCGCCACGCCCTTGATGGCATAGCGCGCCAGCAGCAACGATTCGGCGAGAACCAGCACAACCCCGACAAAGGCCGCGACCTGCAGCCAGCCAATCGTCAGCCGATCGGTCAGGGTGCTGCGTGCGATCAGAAAACCGGCCAGCATATAGGGCAGGCACAACACCAGCGGGTTGCGGTTGGCGAGCAGCGGGTCGGAAAAAATCAGTTTGTTGGGTGCGATCAGATCGAACGCCATGCCATAGGTGATGCCGAGCCCGCCCAGCAATGTCGCCAGCATCAGCCCGAACAGCGCGCGGTTTGACCAGCGCGACACCGCCACGATCAGCGCCGCCGCCATCACCATCCCGGCCAGATACCACAGATGCCAATAGCCAAAGACCAGCGTGCGCAGATTTGGCCCCAGACCCCGCGCGGCCAGCACCGGCCAGTAAAGCGGCAAGTAGATCAGCATCCACAGCACATAAAGCGTGCCTGCGTGTTTCACATAAGCCCAGCCACGCTCGCGGGCGACGGCGGCGTGCAGAAAATAGCCGTTGAACAGCAAAAAGATCGGCACACCCAACCGAAACAGACCATCGCCTGTCAGCAAAATCGCCGTGCGCCCCAATGGGGCGAACGGGTTGGCATGGATGCCGACAACCATGAAAGCAAGCAGAAGCTTCAGAAGATCGACGGCGCGACTGCGCATGGCGCTGGCCATAACAGGGGTTGTCCGGGGTTATCGCAGGATCAGAACGGAATCTCGTCGTCCATGTCGGAACGGCCACCGCCCGCGCTGCCGCCGCCAAAGCCGCCACCGCTGTTGCCGCCGCCGTAACCACCGCTGCCGCCGCCGCCGCCACGGCTGTAACCGCCGCCGCCGCCTGCACCGCCGCCGCCTGCACCACCGCCCTGATCTTCATAGCGGCCACGATCATCGTCGCCACCGCCTGCGCCACCCGCGCCGCCGTCACGACCGCCCAGCAAGGTCAACTCGCCCCGGAACTGGCGCAGCACGACTTCGGTGGTGTAGCGATCCGCACCCGATTGGTCCTGCCATTTGCGGGTTTCCAACTGGCCTTCGATATAGACGGTCGAGCCTTTGCGCAGATACTGCTCGGCGATCTTGCCAAGGTTTTCATTGAAAATCGCGACAGAGTGCCATTCGGTGCGCTCTTTACGCTCGCCACTTTGCTTGTCGCGCCATGTCTCTGATGTGGCGATGCGCAGGTTCACGACTTTGCCGCCGTTGGGAAAATTCCGCACCTCGGGGTCGCGGCCCAGATTTCCGACGATGATCACCTTGTTGACCGAGCCTGCCATCACACTCTCCTGATTCCGATGTCTCCGCCAGCATTGCGACGGATGGTTGAGAAATTCTATAGACTGCCCCAACTGGCCCCGCAACCGGGCAACCGATGCTGTGGTGGCAAGGCTTTGCCGATGCCGCGCGGGCCGGTTCCATCACAAGGCTGGCACTGGGCGGAAAAATGCGTATAGTGCCGCCAGTTTTGGTTCGTCTGACAACAGGATTACCATGCGATTTGCGGCCTTGGTCTTGAGAGTGGTGCTTGCGGCGGGCGTGGCTGTGGCCATGGTTGGGGCAGCGCAGGCTGAAGGCTTGAAGCTGGGGTCAAAGAAAAATCGCTCGGCGGTGCTGAAGTCTCAGATGGCGCTGCTGGATGGGCGGTTGGCGGTTGTTTACAACGGCTCGGATCGGCTGAAGCCGAACTTCAACAAGGAAGAAACGGCCGCCGGGGGCGATGCGCCGGTCAAGCGGTTCAGCGGCAAGTATAAGGGCGAATATCTCGAGGTCGCGAAGGCCGCTGCCCGCAAGCATGGCGTGCCAGAGGATGTTTTCCTGCGGCTGGTGCAGCAGGAAAGTGGGTGGAACACCGGGGCTGTGTCGGTCAAGGGGGCCACAGGGCTTGCGCAACTGATGCCGGGGACGGCAGAGCGGTTGGGCGTGGATATCAACGATCCGGGCGAGAACCTTGAGGGCGGCGCGCGCTATCTGCGGATGATGTATGATCGGTTTGGCACCTGGAAACTGGCGCTGGCGGCGTATAATGCCGGGCCGCTTGCGGTGGAAAAACACGGCGGGGTGCCGCCCTATGATGAGACCAAGAACTACGTTCTGGCGATCTTGGGCTAGGTTTTTTGGGTGTGTCCACGCGTGGACAGACGCCCTGCTCTAATAAAATCAAAGGGTTCGCATGGGGTGATTCATCTTGTGTGAACACTTGTGCCGATCTGGCCGCGGGGCGCTTGCTGAGATCAAAGCTGCCTCCGGCGGGAGTATTTTTGCCAAGATGAAGCTGTGGCGCAATTTGGTGGTTTTGGTCCAAGGGTTTGGTTTACTTCCCGCGCTGCGGCGGCTAAAGCCCGCGCTTTGCTGACGCGAGGGGCCGGATATGACGCTGTTTTGTGGGATCGACTTTGGCACCTCGAACTCGACGGTTTCGCTGGCCGATGCGGATCGGGCTTGGCTGATCGCTTTGGAAGATCAGGCATTTACTTTGCCCTCGGCGGTGTTCTGGGAGCAGGACGGCGGTGCGCCGGAATTTGGCCGGGCAGGCATTGCCGCCTATTTGCGCGGCGATGAGGGGCGGCTGATGCGGGGGCTGAAAAGCACGCTCGGCTCGGGGATGATCGACGAGCGCACGGCGGTGGGCAGCCGCGCGGTGTCGTTCCGCGAGGTGCTGACGCGGTTCATGCGGCATATGGTCGGCGTTTTGCGCGAACACGCGCCGGGGGCGGATCGGGTGGTGCTGGGTCGCCCGGTGCATTTTGTCGATGGCGATGAGGCGGGGGATTTGAAGGCGCAGACGGCGCTGGAGGAGATCGCGCGGGCTTTGGGCTTTCGCGAGGTGTCGTTTCAGTATGAGCCGATTGCGGCGGCCTTGCAGTATGAACAGGGGACTTCCCGCGAAGAACTGGTGCTGATCGTCGATATCGGCGGCGGCACGTCTGACTTTTCCATCGTGCGGGTGTCGCCGGAACGCGCAAAGGCGGCGGACCGGGCGGGCGATATTCTGGCCAATGACGGGATCAGGGTGGGCGGCACCGATTTTGACCGCTTTCTCAGTTTGGCCGAGGTGATGCCGCATCTTGGCTACAAGGCCACCACCAAGGGCGGCCAAGGCTTGATGCCGAACCACTATTTCCTTGATCTGGCGACATGGCACCGCATCAACTTCCTTTATACCCAGCGCTGTCTGGCGGATCTGAAGGCGTTTCGGCGCGAGATTGATCGGCCAGAATTGCTGGATCGGTTGATGAAGGTGATCGCGGAGCGTCAGGGCCATGCGGTGGCGATGGCGGTCGAGGCGGCGAAGATCGCGCTTTCCGATCAGGATGTGGTGCGGTTGCAAATCTCAGCTTTGACGGGGGGGCCGAACCCGATGCTGCGGCGGGAAGGCTTTGAGGCGGCGGTGCTGCCGCTGGTAGAGCGGATTTCGGAACGGTTGGGCGCGGTTATGTCTCAGGCCGGGGTTGGCGTGGCGGATATCGGCACGGTGTTTATGACCGGGGGTTCCTCAGGCCTGCCGGTGCTGCGGGCTTGCGTGCAGGCGGCGCTGCCGGGGGTTGCGATTGCCACCGGGGATATGCTTGGCTCGGTCGGGACGGGGCTTGCGCTGGATGCGCGGCGGAAGTTTTCCTGAATGGGGTGAAAAATGCGGGCGGCGATTGAGGCGATTTTACCGCAAGTGGTGGCGTGGCGGCGGGATTTTCACGCGCATCCCGAGTTGAGTTTTGCCGAACATCGCACCGGGGCGCGGGTGGCGGAATTGCTGCGCGGGTTTGGCTGCGACAGTGTCGAGACCGGGTGGAGCGGCACGGGCGTGGTCGCGGTGATCAACGGGCGCGCACCGGTTGGAAAGAACGGGCGGCGGCGGATTGGGCTGCGGGCGGATATGGATGCGTTGCCGATCTCGGAAGCCTCGGGCGTGGCGTTTGCCAGCACTGTGCCGGGGGTGATGCATGCCTGCGGGCATGACGGGCATACCGCGATGCTGCTGGCGGCCGCGCAATACTTGACTGCGACGCGGGGCTTTGCGGGCCAAGCGGTGCTGATCTTTCAGCCCGGCGAGGAAGCGGGTGGCGGTGCGCGCGCGATGATCGCTGAGGGGTTTTTAGACCGCTATCCGCTGGATGAGGTTTATGCGCTGCACAATATGCCGGGGCTGGCGGTGGGGGCCTATGCCAGCCGTCCGGGGCCAATTATGGCGGCGGCGGATATGTTTTCGATTGAGATAAGCGGGCGGGGTGGCCATGCGGCCCAGCCTCATCTGGCATTGGACCCGGTGATGATTGCGGGGCATGTGCTGGTGGCGTTGCAGACGGTGGTGGCGCGCAATGTCGATCCGTTGAAGCCTGCGGTGTTGTCGGTATCAACGGTTGTCAGTGATGGCTCGGGGGCTTGCGTGGTGCCGGGGCGGGTGGTGCTGACGGGGACGGTGCGCAGCTTTGAGGGTGCGGTGCAGGATTTGATTGAGGAACGCTTGCGCGCGGTGGTGACCGGAGTGGCGGCTGCGCATGGCGGGGTGGCGGTGGTGGAGTATCTGCGCGATGCGCCTGCGACGGTGAATGATGCGGGCTGTGCGGCGCAGGCTTTGGCGGTGGCGCGGGGGCTTTCGGCGCAGGTGGACGGCGATGTGGCACCGATGATGGTCTCCGAGGATTTTTCAGAGTTTCTGCTGCGGGTGCCGGGGGCGTTCATGTTTGTGGGCAATGGCGAGGGGGCTTTGCTGCATCATCCGGCCTATGCGTTCAACGATGCGGGGCTGCCGTTTGGCGCGGCCTGGCTGGCCGGGATGGTTGAGGCGCGCGGATAGGGCTTGCAGGGCGGCGGCGTTTGCTCAAATCATGGGGCAAAGGAGATTTGCCATGGCCCCGAAGAACCGCTTTGCCGAGATGCTGCCCGAGATCGCCGGATGGCGGCAGGATTTTCACGAAAACCCCGAGTTGCTGTTTGAGGTGCATCGCACGGCGGGCCGCGTGGCCGAGCTGTGCCGGGAGTTTGGTTGCGATGAGGTGACCGAAGGCATCGGGCGCACCGGGGTTGTGGTGGTGATCAAGGGCAAGACCGATACGGCGGGGCGGGTGATTGGCCTGCGGGCGGATATGGATGCTTTGCCGATTATCGAGCAGACCGGGGTGGCTTATGCCAGCAAGGTTCCCGGCAAGATGCATGCTTGCGGGCATGACGGGCATACCTCGATGCTGCTCGGGGCGGCGAAATATCTGGCCGAGACGCGGAATTTTGACGGCACGGCGGTGTTGATCTTCCAACCTGCGGAGGAAGGCGGCGGCGGGGGGCGCGAGATGTGCGCCGATGGCATGATGGACCGTTGGGGGATTCAAGAGGTTTACGGCATGCACAACATGCCGGGGATTCCGGTGGGGCATTTCGCGATCCGGCCGGGTGCGATGATGGCGGCGGCGGACCAGTTTGAGATCATGGTGACGGGCAAGGGCGGCCATGCCGCAAAGCCCCACGATTGCATTGATACGACGGTGGTGGCAGCACACATCATTGTGGCGTTGCAGACAATTGCCTCTAGGGGCGTGGACCCGCTGAAGCAGGTGGTGGTGTCGGTTTGCACGGTGGCGACCGACAGCACCGCGCATAATGTGATCCCGCAGGTGGTGAAGATGAAGGGCACGGTGCGCACGATGGATTTCGGCGTGCAGGATTATGTCGAGGCCCGGGTGAAGGCGATTGCCGAAGGCACGGCGCAGGCGTTGGGGGCGGTGGCGGTGGTCGATTACAGCCGTGGCTATCCGGTGACGGTGAATGCCGAGGCGAATACCGAATATGCGGCAGAGGTGGCGCGGGCGGTGTCTGGCCAAGTGGACACCAACACAGCGCCGCTGATGGGGGCGGAAGATTTCAGCTTTATGCTGCTGGAGCGGCCGGGGGCGTATATTTTCGTCGGCAACGGCGACACCGCGATGGTGCATCATCCGGCCTATAACTTTGACGACAATGCGATCCCGTTCGGGTCAAGCTGGTATGCCGGGATGGTGGAAGCCCGGATGCCAGCGGCGTAAGGACTGCCCCCCTCAGGCGGCTCCCACCCGCCCACCCCGCCGCCTTCGGGGGGCAGTTTGGGGTGGCGGAGGTGCTGCGCTGGCATTGGCGGGTTCGGATATGCTGGGGCGGTGGAGCCTCCGGCGGGAGTACTTATGGCCAATGTGAAGGGGTTTTTGGATGATTGCGCAGGTGTTGGTCGGACTGATTGCGGCGCTGCATCTTTATATTCTGGTGCTGGAGATGTTTCTCTGGCAGGCGCCGCGCACGCGGGCGGTGTTTGGCACTTCGGCGGAATTTGCGTCGCAAACCAAGGTGTTGGCGGCCAATCAGGGGCTTTACAACGGATTTCTGGCGGCGGGGTTGGTTTGGGCGTTGTGGCTGGGGGCCGAGGGGCGCGGGGTGGCGTTGTTTTTCCTGGGATGCGTGCTGGTGGCGGGGATTTATGGCGCGGTTACAGTATCGCGGCGGATTTTGTTTGTGCAGGCGGTGCCAAGCGCGCTGGCGATTGCGGCGGTTTTGCTGGGGGTTTGAGGGGGATACAACGGCGACCAGCCGGTGCGTGTCTTCAGACAGACATCAAGCCCCACAGGTAAAAACCCCAATATTCCAGCAAGACCAGACAGGCGAGCGCAGCAAAGGTGGATGCAAAGATCGGTGGGTCAAATTTGAAGGTCAGCGCCAAACCAAACAAAATCGCCATCGGACTCAAACCCAACGAAATTGCGCCTCCGACAAGGATGCCAAAACTTAACGCTGTAAAGGCGTTGGTCACAGTTATCGCGATGTTTTCGTAAAGATTTGGAATATAAAGCACGGCTGTTTGGCTAACGCTGTCAAATGTGACACCGTTGTCGCCGGGTGGTCCTTGCAACAGTCCAAATGCGATGTTGCCGACAGTAAAGATCAATACGGCGAATAATACTGACCGCAACCGACATATCGCAGCTAGGACTGATCTGGCTATCACGGGAGTGTCGCGGAGCGAAGCTTGATCGGTTGGTGGTTTAAGTTGCAGGCGGGCACCTTGCTCAGCCCCCTGTATGGCTCATGTGCCTTGTCATCTGGCCTTTCACCACCTGCCGGGTGTAGTCGAAATCATGGCCTTTGGGTTTGTGGGCGATGGCTGCGCGGATGGCTTGGCGCAGGGCGGTGTCATCGGGGCTGGCGCGAAGCGGCGCGCGCAGGTCGGCCATGTCTTCCTGGCCGAGGCACATGTAAAGCTCTCCGGTGCAGGTGAGGCGGACGCGGTTGCAGCTTTCGCAGAAATTATGCGTCAGGGGCGTGATGAAGCCTATGCGTTGGCCGGTCTCGGCCAGCCGGACATAGCGGGCGGGGCCGCCGGTTTGGTCGGGCAGGTCTTGCAGCGTGTAGCGGGTGGCGAGTTGCGCGCGCAGGTCTTTGAGCGGCCAGTATTGGTCAAGCCGTTGCGCCTCGCCCATGTCGCCCATCGGCATCACCTCGATGAAGGTGAGGTCGTGATTTTCGGCGGCGCACCAATCGGTTAGGCGGAAAAGTTCATCCTCGTTGAAGCCTTTCAGCGCCACGGCGTTGATCTTGACGGCAAGGCCCGCTTCCTTCGCGGCCGCGATACCGTCGAGCACTTGTGACAGGCGACCCCAGCGGGTGATTTCGGCGAATTTCTGCGCATCCAGCGTGTCGAGCGAGACGTTGATGCGTTTGACACCGCAGGCGGCAAGGTCTTGGGCATATTTGCGCAACTGGCTGCCGTTGGTGGTCAGCGTCAGTTCTTTCAGCTTGCCGCTGGCGAGGTGGCGCGACATCGCCTCGAAAAACGTCATGATGCCTTTGCGCACCAAAGGCTCGCCGCCGGTGATGCGCAGTTTTTCGACGCCCAGAGCGATGAAATTGCTGCACAAACGGTCGAGTTCTTCCAGCGTCAGCAATTCGGCTTTCGGCAAAAACGTCATGTGTTCGGTCATGCAATAGGCGCAGCGAAAATCGCAGCGGTCGGTGACCGAAACGCGCAGGTAAGAAATTGCGCGGGCGAACGGGTCTATCAGGGGCATCTCGGACATGAGCCTAAGGTAGGCGTCGGCGGTGGGCGGGACAAGGTGGAATGCGACGGTTGTATGCGCGGGGGCGTCGCGCTATCTTTGGGCCATGATGCGGATGAACATGATCTTTCTGAGTGCGGTGCTGGGCCTTGCGGGCTGCGCCATGATGCAACCCAAAACGGCACCTGCGCCCGAGGTGGAGGCTGCCAGTGCGGCACCGATGGGCCGCCCGGTGATCGGGGCGGGCACCTCTGCGGCAGCGTTGGACACCACCAGTGCGGCCGAACGTGCAGCGGCGGTGGCGGCCAAGCCCGCGGGCGGTGAGCGGGCGTTGGGCACGGCTGTGGTGGCACTTGGCAGCCCTGCCGAGCAAGGTCTGTGGGTGAAATCGCCGCTGGTCACGGTGAAGGGCAAGGGCCGGGTGGTGACAGCGGGCGGGGCCTCGGTTGCGGTGGATCTGCTGCCCGGAAGCGGCGCTGCATCGCTTTCGCTGGCGGCGTTCCGGGCGTTGGGGCTGGGGTTGACCGATTTGCCAGAGGTCACGATCTACGCCGAGTGACGTCAGGGGCATTCTGCCCCTCGGCGCGATGCGCCTTACCCCTGAGGATATTTTTGCAGATTGGATGACCAGAATCGGTCAGCCCAGATATTGCGCGGCTTCCTTGCGGGCGAAGGTTTTCATCCGCTCGCCGTGCGCGTCAAGGAATGCTGCGGTGCGGGCGGGGTCGTGTTTTGACAGATCGCGCAGCCACCACGCCACGGCTTTCTGGATGAACCAATCCTTGTCGTCGATATAGACGGCGGCCCAGCCCAGCACGCGGTCGCGGATGTCCAACTCGAACGGTTTGGGGAAGTTCTGCTTGGTGAAGGGCAGGGTGGCGACCAAGGCCGCGCGGCGGGTCCACATGTTTTCCGAGGTGGTCCAAGCTTCGACGGTATCAATCCGCGCCGGGTCGGCGGTGATGCGCTTTTGGGCGGCGATGCAGACGGTGTCGGCGATGGCCCAGGCGTCAAACTGCGGCACCCAGTGGCAGATCAGATCCCAGGCGGCGGTGTCGGGTTTGATGCGGGCTTGGGTCAGGAGTTTGGCGGCGGCGATGCGGGCGTCGTGGATGTCGCTTTCCCACAGGTCGGCCGCGAGTTGGATGCGGTCATCAAGCGCAAGTTCAGCGCGCCATGCGGTGGTCAGTTCTTCGATCTGCGGCACTTTCAGGCCAAGGTAGCGCCGGTCGGCCTTGTGATAGGCCTGCGCCGCCGCAACCTCGGGGATGTTTTCCTGCGCAACAAGTGCTGCCAGTGCCTGCGCCGCGGTGAGCATCGGATTATCCTTGGATGATGAACTTCACCGTTCCTACCGGAATTCCAAGGCGGGACACAACCGCATCATTCACGATGCGGCCTTTGTCGGCACGATAGATCACATCTTGAAACCCCAGCCGGGTGACGCCGGAAAGCGATTTGAAATCAGCCGTATAGGCCAGCCGCACCACGCCGTTTTCTTCGGTGACGATGGCATGGCCCACGGTGTCATCGCGCCGCCCGATCCACCCACCTGCGGCTTGGCGGTCAAACACCCAAGTCAGTTGGTCTTTCTGGCCGTCGTCGTAGACGAAATCCTCGACCACGGTCAGGCGGGTGCCCGAGCGGCTGAGTTTGCCGTGCAGGCGCGCGGTGAAGCGGCGCTCTGCGCCGGTCAGCGTGACCCGAAACAGGCCGGTGCCGGTTTTACGGCCCAGGAAGGCTTGGTCCAGCGTCAGTTGCGGGCTGGCACCTTGGGGGGCGGGCGGAAGGGTGCTGCAACCGGCAAGGGCGAGGCCACCGATCAGAAAAAGACGACGATCCATCACAGGCTCCATATCTGGGGACTGTTGGGATATAAGCCGGGTTATTCGACAGTCACGGATTTCGCCAGATTTCGCGGCTGATCGACATCGGTGCCTTTTGCGATCGCGGTGTGATAGGCCAGCAGTTGCGCAGGGACCGCATAAAGGATCGGCGCGAAAGCGTCGGAGACTGCGGGCATGGTGATGGTGCGCCAGCAGTCCATGCCAGCCTCGGCAATGCCTTGCGCGTCGGAAATCAGCAGAACCTTGCCGTGGCGGGCCATCACCTCTTGCATGTTCGAGACGGTTTTCTCGAACAAAGGATCGCGGGGGGCCAGCACGATCACCGGGACTTGCGGCGAGATCAGCGCGATGGGGCCGTGTTTCAACTCGCCCGATGCATAACCTTCGGCGTGGATGTAGCTGATTTCTTTCAGCTTTAGCGCACCTTCAAGCGCCAGCGGGAACATCGCACCGCGGCCAAGGAACAGCACGTCTTGCGCTTCGGACAACTCCTCGGCGATGGCGGCGATGGTGGTGGAAAGTGCCAGCGCGTGGTTCATCAGGCCGGGGAGTGCGGCGAGATCAGACAGGTGTCCGGCGAGGGTTTCAGGTGTCAGGCGGCCACGATCTACGGCGGCTTTCAGGGCCAGCAGGGCGAGCGTGGTCAACTGACAGGTGAAGGCCTTGGTCGAGGCCACGCCGACCTCAATCCCCGCCATGATCGGCAGCGCCAGATCGGCCTCGCGCGCGATGGAGGAGGTGGGGACGTTGACCACAGCCACGATCTTGGCGACCTTATGCTGGGTGTAGCGCAGGGCTGCGAGGGTGTCGGCGGTCTCACCCGATTGGCTGACGAACAGCGCCCATTGGTTGGGCGACAGCGGCGGTTCGCGGTAGCGGAATTCGGACGCGATGTCGATTTCGACCGGCAGGCCCGCGATTTGTTCGAACCAGTATTTCGCGACATGGCAGGCATAGCTGGCGGTGCCGCAGGCAACCATGGTGAGGCGATCAACGGCGGTGAAATCAACCTCGGCCGGCAGTTGCAGGGTGCCGCTTTGGACATAACGGCGCAGGGCGTCGGCGATCACCACGGGTTGTTCGGCGATTTCTTTCGCCATGAAATGCTTGTAGCCGGCCTTTTCGATGCGGGTAGCATCAACCTGAATGCGCGCCTCGGCCCGATTGGCGAGGCGGTCTTGCGCGTCGTAGATCACAGCGCCCGCGCGGGTGACAACCGCCCAATCGCCTTCCTCAAGGTAGGTGATGCGGTCGGTCATCGGGGCCAGTGCGATGGCGTCGGAGCCCACAAACATCTCACCTTCCCCATGACCGATGGCCAGCGGCGAGCCTTTGCGGGCGGCGATGATCAGATCATCCTCGCCATCAAACAGGAAGCACAGCGCGAAGGCACCGTGCAAGCGGTGCAGGGTTTGGCGCGCGGCCTCAATGGGGGTGGCACCGCGCTGGATGAAAAGATGCGCCAGAAGGGCGATGGTTTCGGTGTCGGTTTGGGATTCTTGCGTCAGGCCCGCTTCGGCCAGTTCGGCCCGCAATTCGCGGAAATTCTCGATGATACCGTTGTGCACGACGGCGACGGGGCCGGAGCGGTGCGGGTGGGCGTTGGTGGTGGTGGCAGCACCATGCGTGGCCCAACGGGTGTGGCCGATGCCCGCTTTGCCGGCAAGCGGTTCGTGCACCAAGAGATCGGACAGGTTCACCAGCTTGCCCACCGCGCGGCGGCGGTCGAGTTTGCCCTTGTTTACCGTCGCGATCCCGGCGCTGTCATAGCCGCGATATTCCAGCCGCTTGAGGGATTCGACCAGCAGGGGGGCTGCTTCGTGATTGCCCAGAACGCCAACAATTCCACACATTTACGACTTCCCTTTCGCGGCCTTGATGGCTTTGAGACGGGCCATCAGCTTGGTGGCAAGGCCCGGTTTGTTGACTTGCTTGGCGCGGCCCAAGGCGAGGGCTTCATCGGGGACATTTTCGGTGATCACGGAACCCGAGGCGGTCAGCGCATCATTGCCCACGGTGACGGGGGCGACCAGCATGGTATCCGAGCCGATGAAGGCGCGTTTGCCGATGCGGGTGCGGTGCTTCATCACGCCGTCGTAGTTGCAGGTGACGGTGCCTGCGCCGATGTTGGTAAACTCGCCGATGTCAGCATCGCCGATATAGCTGAGGTGGCCGACCTTGACGCCTTCGTCGAGGATGGCGTTCTTGATCTCGACAAAGTTGCCGACGTGGACGTCTTCAGCCAGTTCTGCGCCGGGGCGCAGGCGGGCGAAGGGGCCAACGGTCGCGCCGCGGCTGATATGGCAGCCTTCAAGGTGGCAAAAGGCTTTCACCTCGGCCCCGGATTCGACGGTGACTTTGGTTCCGAAGATAACGTTGGGGCCGATGATGGCGTCGCGGCCGATGTGGGTATCCAGCGCGAAGAACACGGTTTCGGGCGCGGTGAGGGTGACGCCGTTTTCCAAGGCCTCGGCGCGGGCGCGCGATTGGAAGGCGCCCTCGGCCTCGGCCAGTTGCGCGCGGGTGTTGACGCCCATGGTCTCGGCCTCGTCGCAGATCACCACGCCCGCCGACAGCCCTTGCGCGCGGGCGATCTGCACGATGTCGGTCAGGTAGAATTCGGCGGCGGCGTTGGCGTTGCCGACTTCGGCGATCAGATCGAACAGCGTCTTCGCCGAAGCGCAGATTACACCCGAGTTGCAGAGGGTTATGCGGCGTTCTTCATCCGAGGCGTCTTTGTATTCGACGATCTTCTCAAGCTCTTTATCGCGGGCCACCAGCCTGCCATAGCGGCCCGGATCTTTCGCCTGAAACCCCAGCACCACCACCGAATGGCGGGCGCGGGCGTGCAGCATGGCCTCTAGCGTTTCGGGGCGGATGAAGGGGGTGTCGCCGTAAAGCACGATGGCCTCGCCCGCGAAGTCTTTCAGCAAAGGCGCTGCCATATCAACCGCATGGGCAGTGCCAAGTTGCGGGTCTTGCAGCACACATTCCACCGATGGGTCAAAGGCCTCGGCCGATTTGGCGACCGCTGCGGCCTCGTGCCCGGTGACGACGACGATGCGCGCAGGCTCCAGACTGCGGGCGGCGGTCAGGGCGTGGTGCAGCAGGGGCGCGGCGGCTATGTGGTGCAGCACCTTCGGGGTGTCGGAGTTCATCCGGCTGCCCATGCCTGCGGCCAAAATGATGAAGGATACTGCCATGACGCCTCTTTCTTTTCGTTGCCGCCCGTTTTACCCCGGATCAGCCGGGCCGCAAGGGGTGGTTCTTCACGCAAGGTTACATAATGAAAACGGTGGTGTTTGATCTGGATGGCACGCTGGCCGATACCAGTGCCGATTTGCTGGCGGCGGCGAATGCGTGTTTCGTGCAAATGGGGCATGGCGTGGTGCTGGACGGGCGCGACACGCTGACGGCCTTTCACGGCGGGCGGGCGATGCTGCGGGCGGGGTTTGACCGGCTGGGGGTGGCCTATTCCGAGGCGGATATTGCGGCGCAGTACCCGGTTTTGCTCAGCGCCTATGCCGACGGCATTGATGTGCACACAAAGATGTATCCGGGGGCGGTGGCGGCGGTTGAGGCCTTGTTGGCGGCCGGGTATCGCACCGCGATTTGCACCAACAAGCCCGAGGCGCTGGCGGTGGAATTGGTGCGGCGCCTGGGGATTGCACCGCTGTTTGGGGCCTTGGTGGGGGCGGACACTTTGCCCGTGCGCAAGCCCGATCCGGCGCCATATGTCGAGGTGGTGCGGCGGGTTGGCGGTGACGTGGGGCGGTCGATGCTGATTGGCGACACCGAGACTGACCGCAAAACCGGCCTTGCGGTGGGAGTTCCGGTGGCGCTGGTGACATTCGGGCCAGAGGGCGCGGGGGTATCTCGGTTGCAGCCAGAGGCGCTGCTGGATCGATATGAGGATTTGCCGGGGTTGGTGGCAAGGTTATTGGGTTAGGAATTCGCGCTGGCACCATTTCGAAGTCGATAGGAACTCATGGACAAGTTGCTCGCCGCTGCGGGTGCGTAAAATCTTTGCACCGCGTTGGCTCAGCGCGCGATGCTTTTCGGCTTCGGTGCCGGGAAGCTGGTCGAGGATGATTTTGGCAACCAAGAAAGACTCCTGCGCCTCGGCGTTCGTCATGCGCCCGGCCTTCTCCAGCACCAGAACCACCACCCCGAACATAGCCGCACAATGCAAGCCCTGCGCATCGCGGCCCTGATAGGTGATGTCGGCTTGCGCGCTGGTGGCGAGGGCCACGCACAGGGCGGTGGTCTGGATCAGGCGGCGCATGCGGGCTCCATTTTGGCAAGGCATGGCGGCAGCCTAGCGCAGAGAGCCGGGGATAGCGCGTGGTTTTTTGGGGCCTGCCGTTTGCCCCCGTGGTGCAGATTTGTGGGGATGGCACGCGGGCGCGCAAGATGCTGTGGCCCAAGGCACTGTCCAAGCCGGTTTGACACTATCGGGGCCGCGACCTAGTTTGCGGGCATGACAAAAGCCCCCTCCCGCCATGCCATCATCTTTGTGTTGCTGTGCGTTCTGTTGGACATGATCGGCTTTGGCCTGATCATCCCGGTGCTGCCGCAACTGATCGAGCAGGTGGGGCAGGTTGATCTTTCCGAAGCGGCGGTGATCGGCGGCTGGATGTTTTTCGCCTTCTCGATGGCGCAGTTTGCGTTCAGCCCGCTGATGGGCAACCTTTCCGATCGCTTTGGCCGCCGCCCGCTGCTGTTGCTGGCGATTGCGGGGCTGGGGTTGGACAATCTGTTGCAGGGGTTGGCGCCGACGCTGATCTGGCTGTTTGTCGGCCGGGTGATTGCCGGGGTGTGCGGATCAAGCTGGGTGATTGCCAATGCGTTCATCACCGACATCACCGCCCCCGAGGAGCGCGCGAAGTATTTCGGCATGATGGGCGGCGCGTTCGGGCTGGGCTTTGTGCTGGGGCCGGCCTTGGGCGGGGTGCTGGGCGAGTTTGGGCCGCGCGTGCCGTTCTTTGTGGCGGCGGGGATTTCGGGGCTGAATTTCATCTATGGCTGGTTCGTGCTGCCCGAGACTTTGGCCCCGCAGAACCGCCGCGCGTTCAGCCTTGCACGCTCGAACCCCTTGGGCGCGTTCAAGGTGTTTCGCAGCTATCACGGCGTGGTGCCGATGTGCGCGGTGCTGTTTGCATTTTTCTTTTTCACCAGCGTCTATCCCGCGATCTGGCCCTATTGGGGGATGGCGAAATTTGGCTGGTCGCCTGCGATGGTGGGGGTGACGCTGGCGGTGTTTGGCATCGTGATGGCGGGGTTTCAGGGCGGGTTGACCGGCGTTGGGGTGACGTGGTTTGGCGAGCGCAATCTGGCGCTGATCGGGCTGGTCTCGGCGCTGATCGCGGCGGCGGGCTATGGCGTGGCGGGGTCGCTGACGGTGGTTGTGGTGTTGATGATCGTGCATGGGCCGGAAGGTTTTGTGCATCCGATGCTGACCGCGATGATGACCAAAGCGGTGCCCGATGATGCGCAGGGCGAATTGCAGGGTGGCATTTCGGCGATTATGAACGTGGCGATGTTGGCGGGCACGGTGTTTTTTAGCCAGATATTCGGATATTTCATGGCTCCGGGGGGCTGGCAATCGCCGGATGTGGCGTTCTTTGTGGCGGGGGCGGGGATGGCGGCCACGCTGGTGTTGTTCGTGCTGATCGTGCCGGGTGAGGAGAAAAGGTTATGAGCGAAGAACGCTTTGAGGGCAGTTTTACCCAGCAAGAGCCGATCCCCGAGGCGGGAATAGAGGCCGCGATTGCCGTGCTGCGGCATGGGCGTTTGCACCGCTATAACACGGTGGCAGGCGAGATCGCCGAGGCAGCCCTGCTCGAGGAAGAATTCGCCAGCCTGATCGGGGCGAAATACTGTCTTGCGGTGGCCTCGGGCGGCTATGCTTTGGGCTGCGCCTTGCGGGCCGTGGGGGTGGTTGCGGGCGATGCCGTGCTTACCAATGCGTTCACGCTGGCCCCGGTGCCGGGGGCGATTGCCAGTGTGGGCGCGCGTCCGGTGTTTGTGGAAGTGACCGAAGCCTTGGTGCTGGATTTTGCCGATCTTGAGGCGAAGGCGCGGGCAACTGGGGCCCGCGTGCTGATGCTGTCGCATATGCGCGGCCATCTGTGCGATATGGAGGCGCTGGTGGCTTTGTGCGCGCGGCTGGGCGTGCAGATCATCGAGGATTGCGCGCATACGATGGGGGCTGCGTGGAACGGCGTGCCGTCCGGGCGGCATGGCGTGGTGGGTTGCTATTCGATGCAGACCTACAAGCACATCAATTCGGGCGAGGGCGGATTTCTGATCTCGGATGATGCAGGCGTGATGGCGCGGGCGGTGCTTTTGTCGGGGTCGTATATGCTTTACGCCCGTCACCGCGCGGCGCCGCCGCCCGAGGCGTTTGAGGATGTGCGGATGGTGACGCCCAACGTCTCGGGGCGGATGGACAATCTGCGCGCGGCGATCCTGCGGCCGCAACTGGCGCTGATCCCCGACCGGGTGGTGCGCTGGGGCGCGCGCTACCGCGCGTTGGAGGCGGGCTTGCGTGGCGTGCCGGGGCTGACACTGGTAGAGCGGCCCGAGGCGGAGACCTATGTCGGATCGTCGTTCCAGTTTTTGCTGCCCGATTGGTCGGCGGCGCGGATTGGGGCGTTTCTGGGCCGGGCCTTGGCGCGCGGGGTCGAGTTGAAATGGTTCGGCGCGGCGGACCCGGTGGCGTTTACCTCGCGCTATCAGCACTGGGGCTATGCCGCGCCGCAAAGCCTGCCGCAGACCGACCGGATTCTGGCCGGGGTGGTGGATATGCGGGTGCCACTGACGTTTTCGGTGGAAGATTGCGCGCAAGTCGCGCGGATCATCCGGGCCGAGGCGCTGATCGTGGGGCAGGGCCCAGAGCCAGAGGCGGTGGCGTTGCCGGTTATTCAGTAGCCGTCGCTTGGGCGTCGGGCGCGCTTGGGGGTTTCACACCCCCAGCGGGTTTGTGCCAAACCCGCTCCCCCGTGGGATATTTTTGAACAGATGAAAAATTTTAGACAAGTTTTAGCGGATTTCTGCGGCTTGGCGGGATGGCGCGCGCGGTGTGCGGCGGACTTTGAGAAATCAAAGCGGGTGTGTTAGCCTGTCGGCATTTAAGGCGACACTTTCATTTTGGAGACAGTCATGGGTTTGCAGGCGCAGCTTTATCCGTTTCAGTATGTCAATCAGCTTCGGTCTTTGGTTATTCCGGGCTATACGGGCTACCCTGGTGGGGTGGTGGCGATCACGCGGTATGTTTCGGCCAATACGATGTTTGGCGGGGCCAACCTTGCCTCGGTGCTGCGGCAGGCTTTGGCGCAGGCGGGGACGGCGGCGGATCGCAGCACGTTGGCGGGGGCGGGGGTTGCCCGGGTGTTTACCGGGCAGGGGATGCCGGAGGATTTCATCACCGTTCTCAGCATGGTGGACAGGCTTGCGGGGCCGTTGGCCAAGAATGCGACGCTGGCGCCGTTTTTCAAGCAGACCGATTATCTGCAGGCCATGCTGGATGCGTCGGTTCTGGGGCAGGATTGTATCGGCTTTGTCGGCACGTATCTGGCGACGGCGGGGATCGAGCAAAGCTATGTCGGGCGCAGGCCGCTGGATTACGCCGCCCGCTTCAAGCCTGTGGGCAAGCTGGCGGATGTCGATGTGGGCTCTGTGTTGATGCTGACCAGTGGGATGCATATCCAGATCGTCGATTGGGTCTGGGAGCGATCCGAGCGGCAGTTGGTGATCGACATTTGTCAGGCGTCCAGCATGAAGGATCACGACGATTCCAAGGGGCCGCAATGCAATGCGCGGGTGACGTTGACGGCAGGGGGCGGGGATTTTCTGCCGATCGAGAAATTCCGCGCGGCCAAAGACAGCAAATCGCAATGGGCGGCCTATCAGGAGGCGGCCACTGCCGCAAAGACCCCTGCGACGGACAACGGCTATGAGATGTATCTGCGCAAGCAGATGACCCAGCATGGCATTGCCACCGGCTATCTCAGTGGTGCGATCTTTCAGCTTTCGGGGGGTGGCACACCGGGCAATCCGGTGGGCGGGTCGGTTTATGCGGGCACCTTGCCGGGGCTGACGATGGCCGCGTCCCTGGCTTAGGGTTTTGCTGGGGCTTAGGGTTTTGCCGGGGCTTAGGGTTTTGCCGGATTATACAGCGGCACCGTCGAGATCGACATCTTGGCCGAGCCGTCGGTAAGTTCGGTCGCATGGGTGAGATAGACCAGCACCTGGTTTTTCTGATCAAAAATCCGGGTGACGTTCAGCGATTTGAACACCAGAGAGCGGCCTTCGCTGAACACCTCCTCGCCCGCTTCCGAGGTGTCAATGTCACCAAGGCTGATCGGCCCGGTTTGACGGCAGGCGATTGAGGCGTTGGAGGGGTCTTCGAACCAGTTGCCCTTTGACAGCCGGTCCCACATCGAGCGCTCAAAATAGCTGATGTGGCAGGTGACGCCCTGCACCTTGGGGTCGGGGATGGCCTCGATGATGATGTCATTGCCGACCCAATCGACGCCGACTCGGCCCACTTCTTCGGCCTGTGCGGCCAGCGGCATCAGGGCAAGGGCAAGCGTGGCAAACAGGCGCATGATAAGACTTTCCGACGGGGCTTTGCAGCGTTTTCTGCCTGTTAGATGGGCAGTTTGCTGCGTTTGCACAAGTGGGCGGATCTTTGGGTAATTCCTTAGTGAAACACTAGGTAATTAAACCGCAAATACCAAGGGCTTAGCAGCTGGTTGCGGCATCTTTTCCTGCGGGCTTTGGTTGACCCCGCCGAGGGGCCGGAGTAAACGGATGGCCAAGAGTGACGTGGGCCAAAGCGCTTGCGGCGCGTATCTGCCAGCAGAAGGAGCGCTTCGCGTGGATCATCTTCTTCGTGAGTATCTGCCCATCCTTATTCTTCTTGCGATTGCTGTGGGGCTTGGCCTTGTGCTTATCCTTGCGGCCGCGTTGATTGCGGTGCGCAACCCCGACCCGGAAAAGGTGTCGGCCTATGAATGCGGCTTCAACGCCTTCGATGACGCGCGGATGAAGTTTGACGTGCGGTTTTACCTTGTCTCGATCCTGTTTATCATCTTCGACCTTGAGGTGGCGTTCCTGTTCCCATGGGCTGTGGCGTTTGGGCAGATTTCCATGGTCGGGTTCTGGTCTATGATGGTGTTCTTGGGTGTTTTGACCGTGGGCTTTGCCTATGAGTGGAAAAAAGGAGCGCTGGAATGGGCGTGATGACCGGGGCGAATACGGCGGGGCCGGACCGTGAGGTTGCCACCCAAGCCCTGAACCGCGAGTTGCAGGACAAAGGGTTTCTGCTGACCACGACGGAAGATATCATCAACTGGGCGCGCAACGGCAGCTTGCACTGGATGACCTTTGGTCTGGCCTGCTGCGCGGTCGAGATGATGCACACCTCGATGCCGCGCTATGATCTTGAGCGGTTCGGAACAGCGCCGCGCGCTTCTCCGCGTCAGTCCGATCTGATGATCGTGGCGGGCACGCTGACCAACAAGATGGCCCCGGCGCTGCGCAAGGTTTACGACCAGATGCCAGAGCCGCGCTATGTGATCTCGATGGGCTCCTGTGCCAATGGCGGCGGCTATTACCACTATTCCTATTCGGTGGTGCGCGGCTGTGATCGGATCGTGCCCGTGGATATCTATGTGCCGGGTTGCCCGCCGACAGCGGAAGCGCTGCTCTATGGGATTTTGCAGTTGCAGCGGAAAATCCGCCGCACTGGTACGCTTGTGCGATAAGGGGGCGATATGGCTGATTTGATGCAACTCGCCGCGTATCTGACGGAAAAGCGCCCGGATGCGGTGCTGGCGACGGAACTGGCGTTTGGCGAATTGAACGTGACGGTGGCGCTGCCCGCGCTGGTGTCGTTTATAGGTTTTCTGACCGTTGATCCGGCCTGCAAGTTTTCTTCGCTGGTCGATATCACCGCCGTTGATCACCCCGAACGGGCAGAGCGGTTTGACGTGGTTTACCACTTCCTGTCGATGTACACCAACGCCCGCATCCGGCTGAAGGTCGCGGTCGGCGAGGATGACATGGTGCCGTCGATCCATCTGATCCACCCCTCGGCCAACTGGTTTGAGCGGGAGGTGTTCGATATGTTCGGCATCCTGTTCTCGGGCCACCCCGACCTGCGGCGGATTTTGACGGATTACGGTTTCCGCGGCCATCCTTTGCGCAAGGATTTCCCGACCACCGGCTACACCGAAGTGCGCTATGACGAGGCGCAAAAGCGGGTCGTGTATGAGCCTGTCAGTCTGGTGCAGGAATACCGTCAATTTGATTTCATGAGCCCGTGGGAGAGTGCGAAATACATCCTTCCCGGCGATGGGAAGAAGGCGTGAACGCGATGATGGACGGCGATATCCGGCAGAACAGCTATGATGATGGCACCGCTGACACCCTGACGGGCGAGCAGCGCATCCGCAATTTCAACATCAACTTCGGCCCGCAACACCCTGCCGCGCATGGTGTTTTGCGTCTGGTGCTGGAGTTGGACGGCGAGATTGTTGAACGTTGCGATCCGCACATCGGCTTGCTGCACCGTGGCACCGAAAAGCTGATGGAAAGCCGGACCTATCTGCAAAACCTGCCGTATTTTGATCGGCTGGATTATGTGGCGCCGATGAATCAGGAACATGCCTGGTGTCTGGCGATCGAGCGGTTGACGGGCACTGCGGTGCCGCGCCGCGCCAGCCTGATCCGGGTGCTTTATTCGGAAATCGGCCGGATTTTGAACCACTTGCTGAACACCACCACGCAAGCGATGGACGTGGGCGCGCTGACGCCGCCGCTGTGGGGCTTTGAAGAGCGTGAAAAGCTGATGGTGTTCTACGAGCGGGCTTGCGGTGCGCGTCTGCACGCCGCCTATTTCCGCCCCGGTGGTGTGCATCAAGACCTGACGCCCGACCTGATCAACGACATCGAGGCTTGGACCGAGACCTTCCCGAAGGTGCTCGACGATCTGCACGGCCTTCTGACCGAAAACCGCATCTTCAAGCAGCGCAATGCCGATATTGGCGTGGTGACGGAAGACGATATCCAGAAATACGGCTTCTCGGGCGTGATGGTGCGCGGATCGGGTCTGGCGTGGGATTTGCGCCGCTCGCAACCCTATGAATGCTATGACGAATTCGAGTTCAAGGTGCCGGTCGGCAAGAACGGCGATTGCTATGATCGCTATCTGTGCCGGATGGAGGAGATGACGCAATCCATCCACATCATCCGCCAGTGCATCACCAAACTGCGCGCCGAACCGGGTGAGGTTCTGTCGCGTGGCAAGATCACCCCGCCGAAACGTGGCGAGATGAAAACCTCGATGGAGGCTTTGATCCACCACTTCAAACTTTACACCGAGGGCTTCCACGTGCCCGCGGGTGAGGTTTACGCGGCGGTGGAAGCGCCGAAGGGCGAGTTTGGCGTGTATCTGAAGGCCGATGGCTCTAACAAGCCCTACCGCGCCAAAATCCGCGCGCCGGGTTTCCTGCATTTGCAGGCGATGGATTACATCTGCAAGGGCCACCAGTTGGCCGACGTTTCTGCAATCATCGGCACGATGGATATCGTGTTCGGGGAGGTTGACCGCTAATGCTGCGCCGTCTGCACAAAGAACAACCAAGCTCGTTTGAATTTACCCCGGCCAATATGGCTTGGGCGGAAGGGCAGATCGCGAAATATCCCGCTGGGCGGCAGGCTTCGGCGGTGATCCCGCTGCTGTGGCGCGCGCAGGAACAGCACGGCTGGCTGACCCGTCCGGCGATTGAATATGTCGCCGATATGCTGGGCATGGCCTATATCCGGGCGCTGGAAGTCGCGACGTTCTACTTTATGTTCCAGTTGCAACCCGTTGGTTCTGTGGCACATATCCAGATTTGCGGCACCACGTCCTGCATGATCTGCGGCGCCGAGGAGTTGATCGCGGTTTGCCGCGAGCTGGTGGCCGACAAGGCGCATGCGCTTTCGGCGGATGGCAAGTTCAGCTGGGAAGAGGTTGAGTGCATGGGTGCCTGCGCCAATGCGCCGATGGCCCAGATCGGCAAGGACTATTACGAGGATTTGACGGCAGACAAGCTGCGTGCGCTGATCGGGCGCTTCAGCAACGGCGAAGTGCCGGTGCCGGGGCCGCAGAACGGGCGCTATGCGGCAGAGCCGTTGTCGGGCCTGACCTCGCTGAAAGCGCATGAGGCAGGGCGCAAGCAATATAACGCAAGCGCCCAGAATGCGGTGGATATTGGCGACACGGTCAAGCGGATTGATGGCACCGAAGTGCCGCTGCTGACACCGTGGATTCCCAAGATCGTGGCGGCTGATCCGAAACTGGCGGCCATGCCCGAGGCGGTGACGCCTGCGGTTGGCGCTCCGGTGGAACCAAAGCCCGGTGCGGCGGCGGTGGCCGACAAGACGGGTGCGACCGTGCACGAGGCGCCTGCGATGTCGAAGGGCCGCCCGGTCGCCGATGGCAATGCGCCCGAGGCGACGCCGCTTGCGACGCCCGCCGCCAAATCGCCCGCTCCGATGGGCGAGAGCAAGCCTGCGGCCTTGGCTGCGCCGCGCGGTGGTGTGGCGGATGATCTGCAAAAGATCGAAGGCATCGGGCCGGTGCTGGAAAAGCTGTGTCACGGTTTGGGGATTTTCCACTTTGACCAGATCGCGGCATTCGGGCCTGCCGAAATCGCCTGGATGGATGGCAACCTGAAGGGCTTCCGGGGCCGTGTGAGCCGCGATAAATGGGTGGCGCAGGCCAAGCTGATTGGTGAGATCGGGGTCGATGCCTTCCTGATCCGCGCCAAGACCAATGATTACTGAGGGTAGTGATGGACCATTCACATGACCATGCAAGCGTTGATGGGCCTTGGGCTGGCGGCTGGCTTGTTGCTGTTCTGGCCGCTGTGATCGCGGCTGGTCTGGCGGCGTGGCTGGGCAATGTCGGCGGTTGGGGGCTGGTGATCGTGGGGCTGGTGGTGTTTGGCGTATATGCCGTGCTGCTTGGCAATGGTGGGGTAGAGTTGACCGTCACCGCTGACCACGGCCACGACGATCACGGCCACGACGATCATGCTCACGGCCACGGGCATCACTGAGGCGAAGATGACAGATCCCGATCCGAAAGAGGCACGACTTGCGCGACAAACCAGGCTGGTGGCTTTGGTGATCGCAGGGACGATGCTGCTTTGGTTGGGGGGCCAGCAGATTGGCGCGGAACTGGGCTTGCCGCTCAAGTATGCGCTGCTGATCGATCTGGCGGCTTTGGCGGGGTTCATCTGGGCCATGGCTGTGACGTATCAAATTTGGCGCGCGCGCCGCACGTAAGGAAGGGGCAAACATGCTCGACGATAAAGACCGCATCTTTACCAACCTTTACGGGATGCACGACCGTTCCTTGGCGGGTGCACGGGCGCGGGGCCATTGGGATGGCACGGCGGAAATCATCGCGCGCGGCAAGGACAAGATTGTCGAGCAGATGAAGGCCAGCGGTTTGCGCGGGCGCGGTGGGGCAGGGTTCCCGACGGGTCTGAAATGGTCGTTCATGCCCAAGCAATCGGATGGGCGGCCCAGCTATCTGGTGATCAACGCCGACGAGTCCGAACCCGGCACCTGTAAAGACCGCGAGATCATGCGGCACGATCCCCACGCGCTCATCGAGGGCGCGCTGATTGCGTCTTGCGCGATGGGGGCGAATGCCTGCTACATCTATATTCGCGGCGAGTATATCCGCGAGCGTGAGGCTTTGCAGGCGGCGCTGGACGAATGCTATGACGCGGGCCTGTTGGGCAAGAATGCCGCCAAATCCGGTTGGGATTTTGACTGCTATCTGCACCACGGCGCGGGGGCCTATATCTGCGGCGAAGAAACCGCACTGCTGGAAAGCCTTGAGGGCAAGAAGGGCATGCCGCGGATGAAGCCGCCGTTCCCGGCAGGCAGCGGCCTCTATGGCTGCCCGACCACCGTGAACAACGTCGAATCCATTGCCGTTGTGCCGACGATCCTGCGGCGCGGGCCGGAATGGTTTGCCGGTTTTGGCCGCCCGAATAACGCGGGCACCAAACTGTTTGGCATCTCGGGCCACGTGAACAACCCGTGCGTGGTTGAAGAGGCGATGTCGATCACCCTGCGCGAGTTGCTGGATGTGCATTGCGGTGGCGTGCGCGGTGGTTGGAAAAACATCAAGGCGGTGATCCCCGGCGGGTCGTCGGTGCCGATGCTGAACGCGGCGCAGTGCGAAGACGCGATCATGGATTTCGACTGGCTGCGCGAGCAGCGCTCAGGGTTAGGCACGGCGGCGGTGATCGTGATGGATCAATCGACGGATGTGATCAAGGCGATCTGGCGGCTGTCGAAGTTCTACAAGCACGAATCCTGCGGCCAATGCACGCCCTGCCGTGAAGGCACCGGCTGGATGATGCGGGTGATGGACCGCTTGGTGCGCGGCGAGGCCGAGGTTGAGGAAATCGACATGTTGCTGTCGGTGACCAAGCAGGTTGAAGGCCACACCATCTGCGCCTTGGGCGATGCGGCGGCTTGGCCCATTCAGGGCCTCGTGCGGCATTTCCGTGACGAGATCGAGGATCGCATCAAGGCCAAGCGCACCGGGCGCATGGGCGCGATGGCGGCGGAGTAAGCGATGCGCTTGGTTCTGACAGCTTTGATCGGTCTGGCTTTCACCCCGCAAGTTGCGGCGGCGGAAGCCTATGCGGGCCTGATCATTCCGGCAGAACACAAGGGGATCAAATACAAGGTTGAACTGACGGCGGACGACAAGGCTGGCCCCTACGATGTGCGGGTGTGGCGGATCGACGGCGGCTCGATGTCGTATGAGCGCAAGATCGGTGTGGGATTGCTGAAGGACGCCTGCGCGTCCGAGGGCTATGCGGTGGCCAACACCAAATCCAAGTTGGTCAAAGGGCAGTTGGTGTTTGTCGGGGGCTGCGTATGATGCGGGCGGTGGCCTTGATCAGCGTGGCGGGCCTGAGTGCTTGCGTTGGTGCGCAGCGCCCGATGGCGCTGGCCGAAAGCGGCCCGGTGGCGGTTGATCTGGCGGGGCGGTCCTATATCGCCGATCTGCAACCCAGCGAGGCTGGCCCGGTCTTGGCAATAACCCGCGACGGCGCGGCCTTTGGAAATGACGAGGGCCTTGAGGCCAAGCGCGCGGCTGAGGCGTTTTGCGGCTCGCGCGGCGCTGCGGTCAACCGCGCGGCTTATGGCCATTACGCGGGCGGCGCGTGGCTGTTCAAAGGGGGCTGCGCATGACCCCGGCGGCTTTGATGGGCGATAACCTGCACAAGACACGGTCTTGTCATGGGATATCAGCGGCTTCGCGCGATATGGTCCGGGCTGTAAAAGCCAAGGAGGCCAAAATGTCGAAGTTTATCGCTGCTGCTGTGCTGGCACTGTGTGTCGCAACCCCGGCGTTGGCGCTGGAGCCGCTTAATCAGGAAAAACACATCAACGACTCGCTGATCGCGGGGCAGGCGGGGGATATCCTGCGCAAGACCTGCCCGTCGATCTCGGCCAAGATGTTCACCGTGCTGGGCAAGCTGAACGCGCTGGAAGATTACGCGCGCGAAAAGGGCTATTCCGAGGATGAGGTGAAGGCGTTCCTGAAGGACAAGACCGAGAAAAAGCGCATCAAGGCAGCCGCCAAGGATTATCTGAAAGCGGCGGGTGCGGTTGAAGGCGATGTCGAAAGCTACTGCAAGGTGGGCCGGGATGAGATCGCCAAGGGCACTTTGGCGGGCAGCCTGTTGAGGTCGTACAAATGACCCACAAGCCCGGATATCATCTGGCCGAATTGAACGTGGGGCGCCTGTTGGCCCCCACCGACGATCCGCGCGTGGCTGAATTCATGGGCGCGTTGGACCGGGTGAACGGCCTTGGCAAACGGATGCCGGGGTTTGTCTGGATGATGGAAGGCTCGGGCGAACCGGGGACTGGCAATACCGAAGCCAAGATCGAGGGCGACGCGCAGTTCGTCTCAAACCTGACGGTTTGGGAGAGCGCCGAGACGCTGGAGAATTTTGTGTTTGGCACGGTGCATCGCGTGTTCTACGAGCGCAGGGCCGAGTGGTTTGAAGTTTTGGGCAAGATGCATTTCGTGATGTGGTGGGTGCCTGCGGGGCATCAGCCGACGTTGGACGAAGCACTTGCAAGGCTTGCAGAAGTGCAGGCAAACGGCGATACGGACCGGGCGTTTGGCTGGTCTTATTTGAAAGAAGCGCAGGGGATGAAAATCCGGTCCTGTGCCCCAATGGCGGCGGAGTAAGCGGATGTCGAACCTCAAGAAAATCAGCATCGACGGGATCGAAGTTGAAGTCGATGGCGCGATGACGATCATTCAGGCGGCGGAAGTCGCAGGGGTCGCCATTCCGCGGTTCTGCTATCACGAGCGCCTGACGATTGCGGGCAATTGCCGGATGTGTCTGGTTGAGGTCGTCGGCGGCCCGCCGAAACCTGCGGCGTCTTGCGCGATGCAGGTGCGCGATTTGCGCCCCGGCCCGAATGGTGAGGCGCCTGTGGTGAAAACCACCAGCCCGATGGTGAAGAAGGCCCGCGAGGGCGTGATGGAATTTCTGCTGATCAACCACCCGCTCGATTGCCCGATCTGCGATCAGGGTGGCGAGTGTGATCTGCAGGATCAGGCGATGGCCTTTGGCGTCGATTTCAGCCGCTACCGTGAACCCAAACGCGCGTCCGAGGATCTGAACCTCGGCCCATTGGTCGAAACCAAGATGACGCGGTGCATTTCCTGCACCCGTTGCGTGCGCTTTACCTCGGAAGTGGCGGGCATCTTGCAGATGGGCCAGACCGGGCGCGGTGAGGATGCCGAGATTACCAGCTATCTGAACGCGACGTTGGACAGCAATCTGCAAGGTAATATCATTGACCTCTGCCCGGTTGGCGCTTTGACTTCAAAGCCTTACGCGTTTACCGCGCGGCCTTGGGAGTTGACCAAGACCGAAAGCATCGACGTGATGGATGCGTTGGGCAGCAACATCCGCATCGACACCAAAGGCCGCGAAGTGATGCGGATTTTGCCGCGCAACCATGATGGCGTGAACGAGGAATGGATTTCCGACAAGACCCGTTTCGTCTGGGATGGCCTGCGCCGTCAGCGCCTCGACGTGCCTTATGTGCGTGAAGGCGGCAAACTGCGCAAATCGAACTGGCACGAGGCTTTGACCATGGCTGCGGCTGCGGTGAAGGGCAAAAAGGTGGCGGGTCTGGTCGGTGATCTGGCCTCGGTTGAGGCTGCGTATTCGCTGAAGGCGCTGATCGAGTCGCTGGGCGGCAAGGTGGAAAGCCGCACCGATGGCGCGCGTCTGCCGATGGGCAACCGCAGCGCTTACGTCGGCACGGCGGCGATTGAGGATATCGACAGCGCTAAGACCATTTTGCTGATTGGCACCAATCCGCGCGTTGAATCTCCGGTTTTGAACGCGCGTATCCGCAAGGCTTGGGCGGCGGGTGCGAATGTTGGGCTGATCGGCGAAGCGGTTGATTTGACCTATGATTACAAGCACATGGGCACGGATCGTAGCGCGCTGGCTGAACTGGTCGGCAAAGTGACCGAAAAGCCGAATACCATTGTGATCATCGGCCAAGGTGCGCTGAACGAGGCGGATGGCGAGGCCGTTCTGGCACATGCGATGGCCTATGCGCAGGGCGCGGGCGGCAAATTGCTGGTGCTGCACACGGCGGCTTCGCGTGTTGGTGCGATGGACGTGGGCGCTGTGACCGAAGGCGGTCTTGCGGCGGCGGTCGAAGGGGCCGAGGTGATCTACAACCTTGGCGCGGATGAGGTTGAAATCGCGGCGGGTCCGTTCGTGATCTATCAGGGCAGCCATGGCGACCGGGGTGCCAACCGCGCTGACATCATCTTCCCGGCGGCGGCTTACACCGAAGAAAGTGGCTTGTTCGTCAACACCGAAGGCCGCCCGCAACTGGCGCAGCGCGCAGGCTTTGCGCCGGGTGAGGCGAAAGAGGGCTGGGCGATCTTGCGGGCGTTCTCGGCGGAAGTCGGGAAAACCCTGCCGTGGGACAGCCTGGCTGCGTTGCGCCGCGCGCTGGTGGCGGCACATCCGCATCTGGGCATGGTCGATCATGTGCCCGCCAATGATTGGCAGCCGGTGGCTTTGCGCGATATGGGCAAGGCTACATTCCGCAATGCCTTCAAGGGCTTCTATCTGACCAACCCGATTGCGCGCGCATCGAAAGTGATGGGCGAGTTGGCGGCGATGGAAGCTGAACGGGCCAATACCCCGATGGCTGCGGAGTAAGACATGCGGCGTCTCGCCCCCTTTGCCATCGGACTGGCCGCCTTGGGCGGGCTGTTTGCTTGCGCGGGTGAGGCGCCGAAAACCGATGTGGCGTTCCATCCGACCTACAAGGGCATCGAGACGATCCTGCTCGACGGTGATCTGGTGAATTTCCGGGTGGCGATGACGGGCGCGCGCGATGATGCGGATGTGGCGGCTTACGGTGCCTGTGCTGCGGCGCAATATGCGCTGATCCGGGGCTTTGGATTTGCGCGTCATGTGCGCACGAATGTGGCGATCAAGGGTGGTGTTTGGCGGGGGGATGCGGTTTACACCATCTCGGCGGCGCTGCCTCGCGGTGTGAAGACGATAGATGCTGAAGTGACCGTGCGCGATTGTGGTGCGCAGGGCATACCGACGGTTTAAGGCCCAACATAGGGCCGCTTAAGTTAAGGGCCAAAAGGCTAAAGGGAACGTGAGGGATCATGGCTGACTTTCTGCAAACCGGGCTGGGGATAGCGCTGTTGGTGGCGCTGCAAAGCCTTGCCATCGTTGCTTTTGTGATGATCAGCTTGCTGTTCCTGGTGTATGGCGACCGCAAGATCTGGGCGGCGGTGCAGATGCGCAAGGGGCCGAACGTGGTGGGGCCGTTTGGCCTGCTGCAATCGGTGGCCGACGCGCTGAAATATGTGGTCAAGGAAATCGTGGTGCCCGCAGGGGCTGACCGCGCGGTGTTCTTCCTCGCGCCGATCCTCAGCTTTGTTCTGGCGATCCTGGCATGGGCGGTGATCCCGTTTGACAGCGGCTGGGTGCTGGCAGATATCAACGTCGCCATCCTGTTCGTCTTCGCGGCCTCCTCGCTTGAGGTCTATGGCGTGATCATGGGCGGGTGGGCGTCGAACTCGAAATACCCGTTCCTTGGGTCTTTGCGCTCGGCTGCGCAGATGATTTCCTATGAGGTGTCGCTTGGTCTGATCATCATCGGCATCATCATCTCGACCGGCTCGATGAGTTTCTCGGCGATCGTGCATGCGCAATCCGGCAACCTTGGCCTGCTGAACTGGTATTGGCTGCCGCATTTCCCGATGGTGTTCTTGTTCTTCATCAGCGCCTTGGCCGAAACCAACCGCCCGCCGTTCGACTTGCCGGAAGCGGAGTCGGAATTGGTTGCGGGTTTCATGGTGGAATATTCCTCGACCCCCTACCTTTTGTTCATGGCGGGCGAGTATATCGCGATCTTCCTGATGTGCGCGCTGATCTCCTTGCTGTTCTTCGGCGGCTGGCTGTCGCCCATTCCGGGCCTCGCCGATGGCTGGTGGTGGATGGTTGCAAAGATGTGGGTGTTCTTCTTCATGTTCGCCATGGTGAAGGCCATCGTGCCGCGCTACCGCTATGACCAACTGATGCGGATCGGCTGGAAAGTGTTCCTGCCGCTGTCGCTGGGCTGGGTCGTCATCGTGTCGTTCTTGGCAAAATATGAAGTGTTCGGCGGCTTTTGGGCACGCTGGACGATGGGAGGCTGATCATGGGTCCGGCACGCACAACTGACTATGGCCGCGCGGCGAAGTATTTCCTGCTGTTTGACTTCTTCAAAGGCTTTGGCCTTGGCTTCAAATACTTCTTCGCGCCGAAATCGACGCTGAACTATCCGCATGAAAAGGGCCCACTTTCGCCCCGCTTCCGTGGCGAACATGCTTTGCGCCGTTACCCGAATGGCGAGGAGCGTTGCATCGCCTGCAAGCTGTGCGAAGCGGTGTGCCCGGCGCAGGCGATCACCATTGACGCCGAACCGCGTGAGGATGGCAGCCGCCGCACCACGCGCTATGACATCGACATGACCAAGTGCATCTATTGCGGTTTCTGTCAGGAAGCCTGCCCGGTGGATGCGATTGTCGAAGGCCCGAATTTCGAATTCGCCACCGAGACGCGTGAGGAATTGTTCTACAACAAGGACAAGCTGCTCGCCAATGGCGCGCGTTGGGAAGCCGAGATTGCGCGCAATCTTGAACTCGACGCGCCGTATCGGTGACTGGCATGACCGACGCATTCAACCAGATCTTCCAGCAGATGATGGAGCAGGGGCAGAAAATGGCCTCGGCCTTCGCGCCCGGTTTGGACGGCGTGGATGTGAAAGCGTTTGAAAAGCTGTTCCCGGCGATGCCAAAGGAAATGCTCGAGGCGTTCTTTGGCAAAACCTTTAACCCCGAGGGCCTTGATGCCCGCACCCGTTTCCTTGTGACCATCGCGGCGCTGACCGTGCTGGGGCCACTGGGCGAGCCGCAGATGCGGGTGACGGTGAAAAACGCGCTGGCCGCCGGGGCCACCAAGCGCGAGATCGCGGAAGTGATCTGGCAAATGTCGATGTTCGGTGGTCCGCCCGCCATGCAAAAAGCTTTGGAGACCGCGCAGGCGGTGTTCGCAGAAACCGAGGAGAAAGCGCCATGAGCGTTGCAGATCTGGCCTTTTACGCGTTTTCCACCGTGACGATTGCGGCGGGTTTGTTGGTGGTGCTGTCGCGCAACCCGGTGCATTCGGTGCTGTGGCTGATCCTGGCGTTTCTGTCCTCGGCCGGGCTGTTCGTGCTCTTGGGCGCTGAATTCGTCGCCATGCTGCTGATCATCGTCTATGTCGGTGCGGTCGCGGTGCTGTTCTTGTTCGTGGTGATGATGCTGGATGTGGATTTTGAGGAATTGAAGGGCGAGATGTCGCGCTACATGCCTTTGGGTCTGCTGGTGGGCGTGATCATCATCATGCAACTGGTGCTGGGCGTTGGCGCTTGGGTGCAAGCCGATGGCGCGATGGGCCTGCGCGCGGCGGTGACGCCCGACCTTGCGCAGATGGAAAACACCCGCGCCTTGGGCCTGCTGATCTATGACAAATATCTGCTGCTGTTCCAGCTTTCGGCCTTGGTGCTGCTGGTCGCGATGATCGGCGCGATCCTTCTGACCCTGCGCCACCGCAAGGACGTGAAACGCCAGAACGTGCTGCACCAGATGTGGCGCGACCCGGCGAAGGCGATGGAATTGATGGATCCGAAACCGGGGCAGGGCCTCTGAACAGTGAGCGTGGAGTGGTGCAAATGAAAAATTTCGTTCTTCCCTTTCTTGTTGCAATGTTGGTAGTCGGTCCTGCTATGGCAGACCAGAAGCAGGTCGTGCGCAATCTAAAAAAATGCGGCAGCGAAGCCACAAATGCCTTTGGTAAGCATCGCGAAAATCCAGCGATTGATGAAGGCAACGGCTATGTCGGGTTTGAAACTGACGAGTCCGATGCGAGCGGCACCAAAGAGAAATACACGCTGGTCAACTGTTCTACCCGCAAGGTGGTGCAACTCAACGCTGAATATCTGCTGAAGGATTCAAGCAAAGGGTTGCCCGGGCATGGCGACCTGTTTGCATTCGTTGACGGATTGCGCAGCAAGAAAAAGCTGGCGAATGAGGATCTGTTCATCAAGAACGCACAGCGCGGCGGCTACGAAGTGGTGAAGGGGCAACTCGCGAAGGCCTACACCCCGAAAGCCTCGCGGGGCGATTGTGGGTGTTCGCTGTATTACCCTGAAACCATGCCATAAGGCAGTCATTACGCTGGCCACTGGGGTGGTCAGCAGCACTTTAAGTGCAACGCAGAAAACGACAACGGGCAACGACCCGGAGGGACGAAAATGGTAGGACTGGAACATTACCTTGTGGTGGCGGCGGCTTTGTTCGTCATCGGGATCTTTGGCATCTTCCTGAACCGGAAGAATATCATCGTCATTCTGATGTCGATCGAGTTGATGCTGCTGGCGGTCAACATCAACTTCGTCGCCTTCTCGTCGCAACTGGGCGATCTGGTGGGGCAGGTGTTCACCATGTTCATCCTGACGGTGGCCGCGGCAGAGGCGGCGATTGGCCTTGCCATCCTCGTCGTGTTCTTCCGCAACCGTGGCACCATCGACGTTGAAGACGTCAACGTGATGAAAGGCTAAGCGATCATGGATATGCAACTGAGCGCGAAGATCATCCTGTTCGCCCCGCTGGTGGGCTCGATCCTGTGCGGTTTCGGCTGGCGGTTGATCGGCGAGAAGGCGGCGACGTGGCTGGCCACGCTGATCCTGTTTCTGGGGGCGGTATTGTCGTGGTATATTTTCCTGACATTTCAGGGCGATACCCAGCACATCACCGTGCTGCGCTTTATCGAAAGCGGCACGCTTTCCACCGAATGGGGCATTCGCCTCGACCGGATGTCGGCAATCATGCTGGTGGTGGTGAACTCGGTTTCGGCCCTCGTTCACCTTTATAGCCAAGGCTACATGGCGCATGATGACAACTGGGCGCATGGCGAGTCCTACCGTCCGCGCTTTTTTGCGTATCTGTCGTTCTTCACCTTTGCCATGCTGTCGCTGATCACCTCTGACAACCTTGTGCAGATGTTCTTCGGCTGGGAAGGCGTGGGTGTGGCATCCTATCTGCTGATCGGTTTCTACTACCGCAAGCCAAGCGCCAATGCGGCGGCGATGAAGGCGTTTGTGGTCAACCGGGTGGGTGACTTTGGCTTCGCGCTGGGGATTTTCGCGCTGTATTACCTGACCGACAGCATCCGCTTTGACGAGGTGTTCGCGGCGGCGCCGAAATTGGCCGAGACCAATCTGCATTTCCTGTGGGCGGACTGGAACGCGGCCAATCTGATCGGCGTGCTGCTGTTCATCGGCGCTTGTGGTAAATCGGCGCAACTGTTCCTGCACACCTGGTTGCCGGATGCGATGGAAGGCCCGACCCCGGTGTCGGCGCTGATCCACGCGGCAACCATGGTGACGGCGGGGGTGTTCCTTGTTTGCCGGATGTCGCCGCTCTATGAATATGCGCCGGATGCCAAGACCCTGATCGTGGTGCTGGGGGCCACGACCGCATTCTTCGCCGCGACCGTGGGCCTGGTGCAGAACGACATCAAGCGCGTGATCGCCTATTCGACCTGTTCGCAGCTGGGCTATATGTTCGTCGCTGCTGGCGTGGGGATGTATCCGGTGGCGATGTTCCATCTGTTCACGCACGCCTTCTTCAAGGCGATGCTGTTCTTGGGCGCAGGCTCGGTGATCCACGCGATGCACCACGAGCAGGACATGCGCAATTATGGCGGCCTGCGGAAGAAAATCCCGCTGACGTTCTGGGCGATGATGATCGGCACTTTGGCGATCACCGGCGTGGGCATCCCGCTGACGCATATCGGTTTCGCGGGCTTCCTGTCGAAGGATGCGGTGATTGAAAGCGCTTGGGTCGGCTCTGGCTATGCCTTTACCTTGCTGGTGATCGCGGCCTTCATGACCTCGTTCTACTCGTGGCGGCTGATGTTTATGACGTTCTTCGGCAAGCCGAAGGGCGACACCCATGCCTATGATCATGCCCATGAAAGCCCGGCCGTGATGCTGATCCCGCTGGGGGTGTTGGCGCTGGGGGCGGTGTTCTCGGGGATGGTGTGGTATAACAGCTTCTTCGGCGATGAGGCGAAGATGCGCAGCTGGTTCAACATGGAACCGGCGCATGAGGAGATGGCAGAGGCGGCGGAGGCTCCGGCGACCGAGGCTCCGGCAACCGAGGCTGTTGCAACCGAGGCGGCGCCTGCTGTGGCTGCAACCGAGGCGGCGCCTGCGGCCACCGAAGCACCTGCGGCCACTGACGCGGCTGTGGCGACAGAAACTGCGCATGTCGAACCCGGCGTCGCCCCGAGTGGTGCGATCTATCTGGGCGCGGATAACCATGTTCTGCACCACGCGCATGAAGCGCCGGAATGGGTCAAAGTCTCGCCCTTCATCGCGATGGTCTTGGGCTTCTTGCTGGCGTTCCAGTTCTACATCCGCCGTCCCGATCTGCCCGGCAAACTGGCGGCACAGCAGCGTCCGCTGTATCTGTTCCTTCTGAACAAGTGGTATTTCGACGAGCTTTACAACGTGATCTTCGTGAAGCCTGCGTTGTGGCTTGGCAATTTCCTGTGGAAAAAGGGCGATGGCGCGGTGATCGACGGGGCCCTGAACGGTGTGGCAATGGGGATCATCCCGTTCTTCACCAAGCTCGCGGGGCGCTGGCAGTCGGGCTATGTCTTTACATATGCCTTCGCGATGGTGCTGGGGATTGCAGCTTTGCTGACCTGGATGACGCTTACGGTGGGACACTAAGACCATGAATTACCTTCTTTCCATCATCGTCTTCCTGCCGGCGGTGGCAGCGGCCATCATGGCGCTGTTCCTGCGCGGATCAAACGAGGCCACCGCCAAAAACGCCAAATGGCTGGCGCTGATCGCCACCACGGCGACCTTGATCGTCTCGCTGTTCGTGCTGAAGGGTTTTGACGCCAGCAACACCGGCTTTCAGTTTGTCGAAGAGGCCAGCTGGATCGTCGGGCTGAAATACAAGCTGGGCGTCGATGGCATCTCGATCCTGTTCGTGATGCTGACGACGTTCCTGATGCCCGTCACCATCCTGTCGTGCTGGGGTGTGACCGACCGCGTCAAGGAATACATGATCGCGTTCCTTTTGCTGGAAACGCTGATGCTTGGCGTGTTCCTCGCGCTGGATCTGGTGCTGTTCTACCTGTTCTTCGAGGCTGGCCTGATCCCGATGTTCCTGATCATCGGCATCTGGGGCGGGCAGAACCGGATTTATGCGGCGTTCAAATTCTTCCTTTACACCTTCCTCGGCTCGGTGCTGATGTTGGTTGCGATGATCGCGATGTATTGGGCGGCGAAAACCACTGATATTCCGACGCTGATGGCGTTCAAGTTCGACTCTGCGCCGATGGTGGTGCTGGGGATGAGCATCACGGGCGGCTTGCAAACCTTGCTGTTCCTTGCCTTCTTCGCCAGTTTTGCGGTGAAAATGCCGATGTGGCCGGTGCATACCTGGTTGCCCGATGCGCACGTGCAGGCCCCGACGGCGGGTTCGGTCGTGCTGGCGGCGATTTTGCTGAAAATGGGCGGCTACGGCTTTCTGCGCTTCAGCCTGCCGATGTTCCCGGTGGGGGCTGAGGTGCTGTCGTCACTGGTGTTCTGGATGTCGGCGATTGCCATCGTTTACACCTCGCTGGTCGCACTGGCGCAGTCGGATATGAAAAAGCTGATCGCTTATTCCTCGGTCGCCCACATGGGTTATGTCACCTTGGGGATTTTTGCCGCCAACCAACAGGGCGTGGACGGCGCGATTTTCCAGATGATCAGCCACGGCTTTATATCAGGCGCGATGTTCCTGTGCGTGGGCGTGATCTATGACCGGATGCACACACGCGAGATTGACGCCTACGGTGGCCTTGTGAACCGGATGCCCGCCTATGCGCTGGTGTTCATGTTCTTTACCATGGCGAACGTTGGCCTGCCCGGCACATCGGGTTTCGTCGGTGAATTCCTTGTGCTGACAGGTATCTTCCAAGTCAACACCTGGGTCGCTGCCGTTGCCACCAGCGGCGTGATCTTCTCGGCGGCCTATGGGCTTTACCTGTATCGCCGTGTCGCCTTTGGCGCGCTGGTGAAAGAGGCGCTTGCCACCATTCAGGACATGAGCCGCCGCGAGCGTGCGATCTTTGCGCCGCTGGTGGTGATGACCCTGCTTCTGGGGGTTTATCCGGCGCTGGTGCTGGACATCATCGGGCCTTCGGTGAAGGCGCTTGTCGATAACTACCAAGTGGCCGTCACGGCCTTTGCTGCGAACTAAGGGACAGAACAGATGATCGCTTTGGATTTTCACAACGTTCTGCCCGAAATTGTGCTGGCGCTTTACGCGATGGCGGCGCTGCTGGCCTGCGTTTACGCAGGCAAGGATGCGCTGACGGGTGTGGTGACATGGGCGACTGCGGGGGTGTTCATCGCCCTTGCCGCCTATATCGGTTTTGCGGGCGAAGGCAGCGTTGCAGCCTTCGGTGGCATGTTCATCGACGACGCATTTGCGCGCTTTGCCAAGGTGGTGATCCTGCTGTCGGCGGCGGGTGTGCTGCTGATGTCGCAGGATTATCTGGCGCGCAATCAGATGGGGCGGTTTGAATATCCGATCCTGATCGCGCTGGCGGTGGTGGGCATGATGTTCATGGTCTCGGCTGGCGATCTGATGACGCTGTATCTGGGTCTGGAGCTGCAATCGCTGGCTTTGTATGTCGTGGCCGCAATGAAGCGCGATGATGTCAAATCGACCGAAGCGGGCCTGAAGTATTTCGTGCTGGGCTCGCTGTCGTCGGGCCTGCTGCTGTATGGTGCGTCTTTGGTCTATGGCTATGCGGGCACCACCGATTTCGCGGGCATCATGTCCACGCTGGCCGAGCCGCATATCGGTCTGGTGATCGGCCTTGTGTTCCTGATCGCGGGTATGGCGTTCAAGGTTTCGGCGGCACCCTTCCACATGTGGACGCCGGACGTTTACGAAGGCGCGCCCACCCCGGTGACGGCGTTTTTTGCCACCGCTCCGAAAGCCGCCGCAATGGCGATGATTGCCCGCGTGGTGTTCGATGCGTTTGGCTCGATCCCGGCGCAATGGGGGCAGGTGCTGGCGGCGCTGGCGGTGGCCTCGATGTTCCTTGGCGCAATCGCCGCGATCGGCCAGCGCGATATCAAGCGGCTGATGGCCTATTCCTCGATCGCCCACATGGGCTACGCTTTGGTTGGTCTGGCCGCTGGCACCGCTGAAGGCGTGCAGGCCATGCTGATCTACATGGCGATCTACGTCACGATGAACCTTGGCACCTTTGCCTTCATCATGTCGCTGGAGCGTGATGGAAAATCCATCAGCGATATCGATAGCCTGAACATGTTCTCGAAGCGCGAGCCTTTGAAGGCGCTGGCCGTGCTGATCCTGATGTTCAGCTTGGCAGGCGTGCCGCCGATGCTGGGGTTTTTCGGGAAGTTCTATGTGCTGAAGGCCGCCGTTGATGCGGGGATGACATGGCTGGCGCTGGCGGGGGCTGTGGCCTCGGTGATCGGCGCGTTCTATTATCTGCGCATCGTGTTCTTCATGTATTTTGGCCGTGAAACCGCAGGGGCGACCAGCCGGATGGCGCCGGTGCAATGGCTGATGCTGGTGGCGGTGGCGGCGGTGATGCTGCTGGGCGTCGTCAACCTGTTTGGCATCGAAGCGGTGGCTGCCACCGCGGCAGCAGCACTTGTCGGCTAAGCCCGCATGGCCGGCAGGCGTGGCGCGTCACGTCCTGCAAACGGTTGACAGCACCAATGCCTATGCGTTGCGCATGGCCCCGGATACTCCGGGGCCTGCGTGGTTTCTGGGGCTCGAGCAAACCGCAGGCCGGGGCAGGCGGGCGCGCCCCTGGGCCAGCCCGCGCGGCAATTTCTACGCCACATTGCTGTTGCACCCGACAGAGCCGCCCGAGCAGATTGCCCTGCGCAGCTTTGCCGCAAGCCTTGCCTTGCGCGACGCCTTCGTCAGCCTGACCGGGCTTCCGGGTGCGTTCGCCTTGAAATGGCCGAATGATGTTTTGCTGAACGGCGGCAAGGTCGCGGGGATTTTGCTGGAAAGTTCGGCGCGCGCGCAGGGCTTTGATCTTGCCATCGGCATCGGCGTCAACCTGATCGGCGCGCCCGATCCAGCAGCGGTGGAACCCGGTGCCACCATCCCCGTCAGCCTGCTTGCCGAAACCGGCCTGCGCGTGACACCCGAGGCTTTTCTCGATGCGCTTGCCCCGGCCTATGCCGCATGGGAAGCGGCCTTTGTGCGGGATGGTTTTGCAGCCTTGCGTGCCGAATGGTTGGCCCATGCCGCACGTTTGGGCGATACCATCCGCGCCCGCACCGGCACCCAAACCCGCGAAGGCACCTTCGAGACCATTGATCCCTCAGGCAATCTGATCCTGCGAATGTCGTCCGGCCCTGTCGCAATCCCTGCGGCAGAGGTGTTTTTCTAAGTGGGGCGTGACATGCTTCTGGCCATCGACTGCGGCAACACCAACACCGTGTTTTCCATCTGGAACGGCGCGCGGTTCATCGCCACCTGGCGCATCGCCACCGATCACAAACGCACGGCGGATGAGTATTTCGTCTGGCTCTCCAGCCTGCTGATGCTGACCAAAACCGAAGCCCAGATCACCGAAGCCATCATCAGCAGCACCGTGCCGCGCGTGGTGTTCAACCTGCGTGTGCTGTGTGATCGCTATTTCAACTGCCGCCCGCTGGTGGTCGGCAAGCCCGACTGCAACCTGCCGGTGGCCCCGCGCGTCGATCAGGGCACCACCGTCGGCCCCGACCGCTTGGTCAACACTGTGGCCGGGTTTGATCGCCACGGCGGCAATCTGATCGTGGTTGATTTCGGCACCGCCACCACCTTTGACGTGGTCGATCACGACGGCGCTTATGTTGGCGGCGTGATTGCCCCCGGCGTCAACCTAAGCCTTGAGGCGCTGCACATGGCCGCCGCCGCTTTGCCGCATATTGATGTCGCCAAACCCGCAAAAGCCATCGGCACGAATACGGTGGCTTGTATGCAGTCGGGCGTGTATTGGGGCTATATCGGGCTGATCGAAGGCATCGTGCGCGCCGTGCGCCGCGAACGCGAGACGCCAATGAACGTTATTGCCACTGGCGGACTGGCCTCGTTGTTCGCCCAAGGAACGGAACTATTTCACAAAGTAGAGGACGATTTGACCATGCATGGCCTTGTCCTCATCAACCAATACAACAAGGAAACGGCATGAGCGGTGAGCGGCTGATTTATCTACCATTGGGCGGGGCCGGCGAGATCGGCATGAACGCCTATATCTACGGCTATGGCCCGAAAGGGCGCGAGCGTCTGATCCTCGTCGATCTTGGCGTGGCTTTCCCGGATATGGACACATCCCCCGGCGTTGATCTGATCATGCCGGATATCTCTTGGCTGGCAGATAAACTGGACCGGCTAGAGGCCATTTTCATCACCCACGCCCACGAAGACCACATCGGCGCTTTGGCGCATCTGTGGCCAACCTTGCGCAAACCCGTCTATGCGCGCAAATTCACCGCCACCATTGGCCGGTTGAAGTTTGAAGAATACGGCCTGCCGAAAGACGCGATCACCACGGTTGAATCCCGCCCCCACACGGTAGAGGCTGGCCCCTTCAAGGTGCAATTCGTCCCCGTCGCCCATTCGATCCCGGAATCCGGTGGTCTGGTGATCGACACGCCTGCGGGCCGGATTTTCCATTCGGGCGATTTCAAACGCGACGCGACGCCGATTGTCGGCGAAGGCTGGGATGATGCGGTGATGGAGGCGATTGCCGCCGAGCGTCCGATCAAGGCGCTGATGTGCGATAGCACCAACGTGTTCTCGCTGCACGAAGGCCGCTCGGAAAGCACCCTGAAAGACCCGATTGCCGAGTTGATCAAGACCTCGGGCGGCATGGTCGTGGCCACCACTTTTGCCTCGAACGTCGCCCGCCTGAAAACCTTGGCTGAAGCGGGCCGGATGGCGGATCGTTCGGTCTGCTTGCTCGGTCGTGCGATGAAGCGGATGGTGTCGGCGGCCGAAGAATCCGGTGTGCTGAAAGACTTCCCGCCCACGATCACGCCCGAGCAGGCGCTGGAAGTGCCGCGCAAGAACCTGATGCTGATCGTGACGGGAAGCCAAGGTGAACGCCGCGCGGCCTCGGCGCAACTCAGCCGTGGCAAATATCTCGGGATCGAGATGAAAGAGGGCGATACCTTCCTGTTCTCGTCCAAGATCATCCCCGGCAATGAACGCGGCGTTTATGCCATCGTCAACGCTTTGTCCGAAAAGGGCGTCAACATCGTTGATGACAACAACGGACTTTACCACGTCTCGGGCCACGCCAACCGCCCGGATCTCGAGCATGTGCACCGCCTGTTCCTGCCCGATATGCTGATCCCGATGCACGGCGAACACCGCCATCTGCGCGAACATGCCCGCATCGGGCTAGAGGCTGGCATCGCCTCGGCGGTTGTCTCCAATGGCATGATGATGGACATCACCGGCGATGTGCCGAAGGTCGCCGAACATATCGAGGCGGGCCGCACTTACCTCGACGGCTCGGTGCTGATCGGCGCGCTGGACGGCGTGGTGCGCAACCGCATCCGCATGGCGCTGAACGGCCTTGCGATGGTCACCGTGATCCTTGACGAGCAAGACCGCCCGCTGGGTGAGGCTTGGGTCGAGTTGATGGGCCTGCCCGAAACCGGCAAAGGCGGGCGCAATCTGGCCGAGACGCTGGAAACCGAACTGACCGATTTCGTCGATGGTGCGGGTCGCAAAATTCTTGCCAATGACGACAAGATGGACGAAGCCCTGCGCAAAATCGTCCGGCAAGTCTCGATGGAAGAGATCGGCAAAAAGCCTGAAGTGATCGTTGTGGTCAGCCGTTTGGCTGCCGAATAATCCATACCAACGCGGTTTGCGCTGTGCCACACATCGCAAACCGCTGCCATCTGTCCCCGCCATTTGCCGGGTGAAAAATCAACATATAGTGGGTCTGTGCGCCAAAAACACATCTGACAGAGATCTGTCCCCGCGGGGACAGAATTTCCCCTTGTTCAAGCGCTGCGAACCCCGGTTCTGAAATGCAAAAGGCCCCGCAAATCGCGGGGCCTTTTGTCATTCTGGCGGCTGTTGGATCGCTCCAATATCAGCCTTCGGTGCCGGTGGCGGGCGCGTCTTCCGGCTCGTCGGCGGTGATGGTGCTGATGGCAAAGCTGCGCATCAGGAAGTCGGGCATATGGTCGCCCATGCCAACCACCCGCTCGCCATTGTCACGCCCGCCGCGGTAGTCGCGGCGCTCATCCCCACGGCCATCGCCCCGGCGGTCATCCCGGCGCGGCTCGTGGCGGTTGTCATTGCGACCCTCGCCCCGACCCTCAGCGCGACCCTCGCTGCGGCCTTCCGTGCGATGCTCATGGCGATGCTCGCCCCGGCTTTCCGACGAACGCGGCTCTGAAACCCGACCCTCTGGGCGGCGATCATCCGCGCGATCTTCCCGACGCGGACGCTCGGTACGCTCGGGCCGGGCTGCGGGTTCCGCGGCCACAGGCGCTTCAACGGCGGCTTCCACCTCGGCCACGGCAGCGGCTGCCACAACTGGCTTGTCCTCACGCGCGCCACGCTCACGCGGGCCACGCCCACCACGGCTGCGCGACGACGAAGACCGCTCTTCGCGCGCGCGCTCGGGTTGATCCGACGCACCTTCCAACGCACCTTCCGGCACTTCGCCACGCGGGATCGGCTGTTTCACCAGCGCTTCAATCGCGTTGATGTATTTGTCGTCCGACGGCACCGCGATGGTGTAAGCCTTGCCCAGACGCCCGGCACGACCGGTGCGGCCAATGCGGTGGACGTAATCTTCCGGGTGGCTTGGCGCGTCAAAGTTGAACACATGGCTGACGGCCGGAATATCAAGCCCGCGCGCCGCCACATCCGACGCCACCAGCAAATGCACCGAGCCATCGCGGAACCCATCCAGCGTCTTGGTGCGCACCGATTGATCCAGATCGCCGTGGATCGGCGAGGCATTGAAGCCGTGCTGTTTCAGCGATTTCGACACCACATCCACGTCCATCTTGCGGTTGCAGAAGATGATCGCATTGGTGCAAGTCTCGCCCTCGGCACGGATCAACGCGCGCAACACGGCGCGTTTTTCGGCAAAGGATTTGTCTTTGCGCGATGGCGTGAACTGGATCAGCTTTTGCTCAATCGTCAGCGACGTCGTCGCCTGCCGCGCCACTTCAACCTTCACAGCCCCCGACAGGAACGTGTTGGTGATCCGCTCAATCTCCGGTGCCATCGTCGCCGAATAGAAGAAGGTCTGCCGCGTGAACGGCGTCAGGCTGAAGATGCGTTCGATATCGGGGATGAAACCCATATCCAGCATCCGGTCGGCCTCATCCACCACCATGATCTGCACGCCGGTCAAAAGCAGCTTGCCGCGTTCGTGGTGATCCAGCAGGCGGCCGGGGGTGGCGATCAGCACATCGACGCCACGGTCGATCAGCTTGTCTTGCTCGCCAAACGACACGCCGCCGATCAGCAGCGCTTTGGTCAGCTTGGTGTATTTGGCATAGACATCAAAGTTTTCCGCCACCTGAGCCGCCAATTCGCGGGTCGGGGCCAGCACAAGGCTGCGCGGCATCCGTGCCTTGGCGCGGCCTTGGCCCAGCAAAGTGATCATCGGCAGCGTAAAGCTGGCGGTCTTGCCGGTGCCGGTTTGGGCGATGCCCAACACGTCGCGGCCCGCCAAGGCGTGCGGGATGGCTTGGGCTTGGATCGGGGTGGGGGTTTCGTAGCCGGCTTCTGCCACGGCCTGAAGCACGCGGGGGTCCAGCGCGAGATCTGAGAATTTGGTCATCTGCGTCCTAAAGATGCGGGGTCGGCCCGCATGGAATGAAGGGACGCTGCTTTCCGGGCGCCCCGGCGTCTGGGGCGTTAAGGCCCTGCCGCGCGCATATCGGATTGCGCGCGGAAGGTCAAGGATTGTGGATAAAACTGCCGGTTTTGGCCAGATTTAGCCGCTGTTTCAGCCGATATCAAAGCTGACGCCCTGCGCCAGCGGCAAAGTGGTGCCGTAGTTGATGGTGTTGGTCGCGCGCCGCATATAGGCTTTCCACGCGTCCGAACCGCTCTCCCGCCCGCCGCCGGTTTCCTTCTCACCGCCAAACGCCCCGCCGATTTCAGCGCCCGAGGGGCCGATGTTGACATTGGCGATGCCGCAATCGCTGCCGCGCGCCGACAAAAACGCCTCCGCCTCGCGCAGATCATTGGTGAAGATCGACGAGGACAGCCCCTGCGGGACTTCATTGTGTTTCTCAAGCACATCGTCGAAGTCTTTGTAGCGCATCACGTAAAGGATCGGCGCAAAGGTTTCATGCACCACGGGGCCCACCTGCGCAGGCATCTCAACCAAGGCCGGATGCGCGTAAGCCCCGCCCAGACCCGTCACCGCCGCGCCACCATGCACCGTGCCACCCGCCGCACGGGCTTCGGCGAGGGCCTTTTCCATCCCCACCAGCGCGCCATCATCAATCAGCGGCCCGATCAGCACCCCGGTTTCCAAGGGATTTCCGACCTTGACGCTGGCATAGGCAGCCTTCAGGCGCGGCAGGAAGGTGTCGTAGATGCTGTCATGCAGGAACAGGCGGCGCAGGGTGGTGCAGCGCTGCCCCGCCGTGCCCATCGCCGCAAAAGCCACCCCGCGCAGGGTCAGGTCAAGATCAGCCGAGGGCGTGACGATGGCCGCATTGTTGCCGCCAAGTTCCAGCAGGCTGCGGCCAAAGCGGGCGGCGACCTTGGGGCCAACCGCGCGGCCCATCCGGGTCGATCCGGTGGCGGAAACCAAGGCGACCTTGGGGCTATCGACCAAGGCCTCACCCAAAATGCTGCCGCCGATCAGCAGGCTCGACAGCCCTTCTGGCGCATGGTGGCCCGCATCGGCAAAGCGCTTCAACGCGCGCTCCAGCAGGGCGTGGGCTGCGAGGGCGGAAAGCGAGGCTTTCTCGGACGGCTTCCACACCACGGCATTGCCGCAGACCAAGGCCAGCGCGGTATTCCACGACCAAACGGCGACGGGGAAGTTGAACGCCGAGATGACGCCAATCACACCAAGCGGATGCCAGGTTTCCATCATGCGGTGGCTGGGGCGTTCCGAGGCAATCGTATAGCCGTAAAGCTGCCGCGACAGGCCAACGGCAAAGTCGCAAATGTCGATCATCTCCTGCACTTCGCCCAAGCCTTCCGACACCACCTTGCCGACCTCGATCGACAGCAGACGCCCCAAGGCGGCCTTGTTGGTGCGCAACTCCTCACCCAACAGGCGCACCAATTCGCCACGCTGTGGGGCAGGCACATTGCGCCAATCACGGTAAGCGCGGTGGGCGGCCTGAATGGCGGCTTCGGCCTCGGCTGGGGTATGTTCGGCGATGGCACCCAGGCTTTCGCCGCTGATCGGGGTGCGGGTGGGCATCGCGCCCTTTGCGGGCGTGACGCCAAGTTGGGCCAGCAGGGTTTGCACTTCGGAATTCAGCGACATTTCGACCTCTTCTGACAGGGATTTTCGGCACTAAGCCGAGGCTGCCGCGCAGGCGCAAGGGGGACAGGTGGTGGCGCAAGACCCGCGTTGTGGCGTATTTTGCGACAGATCGCCAAAGACACGCTGCATACTGCAGGGCAGATTGCGGCGGATCACCCAAGCCGACGGGCGATATAGAGCAAGCTGCAAGGTCGAAAAATTTAGGAAAACCGCGAGAAGATCAGGCCCAACCCCAGCACCGCCAGCCCGGCGCCTGCCCAACTGAGAGCGGTGGGGCGTTGCCCGGTGCGCAACCACAGCAGCGGCAGGATGATCACTGGCGACGTGGCGGAGAGTGTTGCGATGATCCCGGTTTGCGAGCCTTGCAGGGCGTAAAGAAACAGCGTCATGCCAACGAGCAGCCCTACGAACGCAATGGCAGCGGTCCACAGCAGCGGCTTTGCGCCAAGGGTCGGAGTGGGCGGTGCCGCGGGTGTGACCGCAAGCGCGCCCATCACAAGGCCAGAGGCCCCGACGCGGAACAGCGATGCAAGGTAGGGGTCAATGCCGGTGACCATCACCGGACGGGCAATCAGCGACCCGGCGGCTTGACCGAAAGCTGCGCCAAGGCCAAACAGGATGCCAATGAACGCGGTGCCTTGATACGCCTCTAAGCGGTGCGCGTTGGCGCTGGGGCGGCCCAGGATCGCCAAGGCGACGCCGCTGGCGGTCAGGGCGATGCCAAACACCGCCCGCCATGGCAGCGCCTCACCCAACAGCGCCCAACCCATCACCGCGGCCATCGGGGCATTCAGCGCAAACACAGCACCCGCACGCCGCGGGCCAATCCGGCCCACAGCGGCGAAGTTCAGCGTGTCGCCCAGTAGGATACCAACGACGCCCGAGATCGCGAGGGTCAACAGCGCAGTGCTGTCCGGCACGCCAAAGCCATTTGTGGCAAGCACAATCAGCGCCAAAAGCAGGGTGACAAACAACTGGCGGAACAGGTTGAAGTGAAACGCGCCAAGGCTGCGCACCGCATCGGCGGCAAAAAGCCCGGTGGTGGCCCAACAGGTGGCAGTGCCCAAGGCGGCAAGTTCGTGCAGGGGCAGGGCCATCACAAGTCTCCATAATCTGCCCGAGGTTTAGGCAGATTTCTGGAACACTTCAAGAACGGCGATGCTTAAACCATCATTTCCTTGGTCGCGGTCAGCTTGACCTCGGGATAATCGCGCTCGATGCGGTCGATGTCCCATTTCAGCCGGGTCAGGAAAACCGTGTCGCCGTCATTGTCCAGCGCGATGTGGCCCTTGTTGACGTTGACGAATTTTTCGACCTCGGCCTTGGCACCCGACACCCAGCGGGCAGAGGTGAATTGGCTGGGCTCGAACCGCACGGGCAGGGAGTATTCCTGCTCGATCCGAGAGGCCAAAACCTCAAACTGCAACTGGCCGACGACGCCTACGATAAAGCCCGAGCCGATCATCGGTTTGAACACCTTCGCCGCACCTTCCTCGGCGAATTGCATCAAGGCTTTCTCCAGATGCTTTGCCTTCATCGGATCGCCCGCGCGCACCACTTGCAGCAGTTCCGGCGCGAAAGATGGGATGCCGGTGAAGCGCAGGGTTTCGCCTTCGGTCAGCGCATCGCCAATGCGCAACTGGCCGTGGTTGGGGATGCCGATGATGTCGCCGGCCCAAGCTTCCTCGGCAAGTTCGCGGTCAGCGGCAAGGAACATCACCGGGTTGGCGATGGCCATTTGCTTTTTGCTGCGCACATGGAGCAGTTTCATGCCGCGCTGGAAATGCCCCGAAGCCATGCGCACAAACGCCACGCGGTCGCGGTGCTTTGGGTCCATATTGGCCTGCACTTTGAAGACAAACCCGGTAACCGTTTGTTCTTCTGGGTCAATCTGACGCTCTTTGGCTTTTTGCGGCTGCGGTTCGGGGCCATATTCGCCCATCCCATCCATCAATTCCTTGACGCCAAAGGAATTGATCGCCGAGCCGAACCAGATCGGGGTGAGCGAGCCGTTCAGGAAGGATTCGCGGTTGAACGCGGGCAGCAATTCCTTGGCCATTTCAAGTTCTTCGCGCAGTTTCTTCAACTGCTCGGGTGCGATGTGATCGGCCAGTTTCGGATCGTCCAGCCCCGAGATCTGGATGGTTTCGGCGACCTTGTTGCGGTCGGCGCGGTCCATGATTTCCAGACGGTCGTGCAGCAGATCATAAGCGCCGACAAAGTCGCGCCCCATGCCGATCGGCCAGCTTGCAGGCGTCACGTCGATCGCCAGATTTTCCTGAATTTCGTCGATGATATCAAACGTGTCGCGGCTTTCCCGGTCCATCTTGTTGCAAAACGTCAGGATCGGCAGGTCGCGCATCCGGCAGACCTCGAACAGCTTTTGCGTCTGGCTCTCCACGCCCTTGGCGCCATCAATCACCATGATGGCCGCATCCACTGCCGTCAGGGTGCGGTAGGTGTCTTCCGAGAAATCCGAGTGTCCGGGGGTATCGACAAGGTTAAAGCGGTACTGGCGGAAATCGAACGACATGGCGCTGGCCGAAACCGAAATGCCGCGCTCTTGCTCCATCTTCATGAAGTCTGACCGCGTGCGCCGCGCTTCGCCCTTGGCCCGCACCTGTCCGGCCATCTGGATCGCACCGCCGAACAGCAGGAATTTTTCAGTCAGCGTGGTTTTGCCGGCGTCGGGGTGCGAAATGATCGCAAAGGTCCGGCGGCGGGCGATTTCGGGCGGGAGGGTTGGGCGATTGTCAAGCATGGCCGCGCTTTAGCCGAAAGCGGGGCTAAGGTCTAGCGTTGCCGCATGGGCGAGGTGCGGGGCGTCTTGAACAGCGCCTCTGGCCCGATGCTGTCAAGAAACTGCCGCCCGGCCTCGGTGCCGAAATGCTGGTTTTGCGACAGGCCGGGAAACCGTGCCTTCACATCCTCGGCAAGTTCCACGGGCAGACGGTTGACGGTGGCATCGTTGACCATGAGGCTTTCGGCGGGCACGCCCTCGGCATAGATGATTTCGTGGTGGTCGAACACGATGCTGAAAAAATCGACAAAGCCGCCTTCCTGCACAAACACCGCCTTGTGATCGACCAGATGGCGCGCCTGCACCAGAAGTTCGGATGTGGCGATGCCGGGGGTGCGCTGCCGCTGATAGAGAAACATGCGGTGGTGCTGGCTGACCAGCAGATCGCCGGAATTGCCCAAAGTGCCCGCCGTGATCACGACAGGCGCGAACGCCCCGACCGCGCGCAGGGTGGTAGAGCCGATCCAGCGGATTTCTTGCCCGCCATGGTCGCGCGTCAGAACCTTGTCGCCGATCTGCAGCGCTTCAATCGCGCGCTGTTGGCCCGAGGCCAGTGTAATCATGGTGCCGCGCGCGAAAGACACGCAAAGCAGATCGGCGAGGCCGGTGTCTTGCGGGGCATCATCCACCTTCAGCAGCGCATAATCGTTCAGCCCAGACATCGGCGACAGCGGCAGCACGCAGCGTGCACCACCCGGCAGGGCGATCAGCACCAGATCAACCTGGTCGCCGTCGCTGCTCATCATGGTGTAGCGCGCTTCAAACCGCAGCGCATCGCCAATTTCCCCCACCGCAGAGCCTTCGCCCACCCGCGGCTGGCCTTCGGCGCGTGTCACCACAAGCCGCAACGGCTGCTGGCTTTCATCCAGTGCATAGATGTCGCCGGGGCACACCTCGTCCGGGCCTTGCAGGCCATCGTTGATGTTCACCCCGTTGATCACATAGATCGCGTCGGCAGGCAGCACCTGACAGGCGTGACCGGGGGGGGAGGCGCTTAGTCTGACTGTCATGCTGCAAAGGCTAACGTTTAAGGGTTTACACTGCATATGTAGCGGGCGCGACACCGGCTCAAGCCAGTAGAGCGTGCAAATGGGGTGAAATTTTGGCTGACGGCAAATAATCTGTCCATGGCGCCACCTTACGCTGCCAAGGTTCGGCTGCTAAACTGGCGCAAACAAGGAGATACGGCAATGGATCTTGGCATCAAGGGAAAGCGGGCGCTGGTCTGTGCAGCCTCCAAGGGGTTGGGGCGCGGCTGTGCGATGGCCTTGGCCGAGGCGGGTGTTGATCTGGTGATCAACGCGCGCGGGGCCGAGGCTTTGGAGGCCACGGCGACGGAATTGCGCGGCTTTGGGGTGAATGTGCTGGCGGTGGCGGGGGATATCACCAGCGAGGAAGGCCGTGCGGCGGTGCTGGCGGCGGCGGGTGCGGTGGATATTCTGGTGACCAACGCAGGCGGGCCGCCCCCCGGTATCTGGTCGGATTGGGAGCGTGCTGATTTCATCAAGGCGCTGGATGCCAACATGCTGACCCCGATTGCGCTGATGAAGGCGCTGTTGCCGGGGATGATTGCGAACGGCTGGGGGCGGGTGGTCAATATCACCTCGCAATCGGTGAAATCGCCAATCCCGCAACTGGGCTTGTCCAATGCGGCGCGGGCGGGCCTGACCGGCTATGTCGGCGGAACCGCGCGGCAGGTGGCACCTTTTGGCGTTGTGATCAACAACTTGCTGCCCGGTATTCATGCAACCGACCGCGCGGTTTCGCTGGATGCTGGCGTGGTGAACGCGCGCGGTATCACCATGGCAGAGGCGCAGGCAGAGCGGTCTGCGACAATCCCGGCGCGTCGCTATGGCACGGCGGAAGAGTTCGGGGCAACCTGCGCCTTCATGTGCAGCCAGTATGCGGGCTATATGATTGGCCAGAATATTCTGCTGGATGGCGGCGCGATGAACGCCACGATGTGAACTTGCCGGTTCGCAGGGCGGCTGGTAGGGAAGACACAACAAATGCCGGAAAGATCATGACCGCCGCCGCCACACGCTTGGAAATACAAGGACTTACCCGTGCCTTTGCGGGCCGCGCCGTGGTGTCTGATGTGTCGTTGCAGGTGGCGGCGGGTCAGGTGACGTGCCTGCTTGGCCCGTCTGGCTGTGGGAAATCGACCACGTTGCGGATGATCGCCGGGGTGGAAGCGCCCGACCGGGGGCGCATTCTGATCGACGGCCACGAGGTGTTCGGCCCCAATGCGAACCTGCCGCCCGAAGCGCGCGGTGTGGGGCTGATGTTTCAGGACTTCGCGCTGTTTCCGCATTTGACGGTGGCGGGAAATGTGGCGTTTGGACTGTCGGGCGACAAGGCTGCCAAGATGCGGCGTGTCGATGAACTGCTTGAAAAGGTGAACCTTTCCAGCTTTGCCAGCAAGCACCCACACGAGCTTTCGGGCGGCGAGCAGCAGCGCGTGGCTTTGGCGCGCGCCTTGGCCCCACGCCCCCGGGTGATGCTGATGGACGAGCCGTTTTCCGGCCTCGACAACCGCCTGCGCGACGGGATTCGCGATGCCACGCTGGCGGTGTTGAAGGCCGAGGGCGCGGCGGTGCTTCTGGTGACGCATGAGCCGGAAGAAGCGATGCGCATGGCCGATGAGATTGCGCTGATGCGCGACGGCCGCATCGTGCAGCGCGGTGCGCCCTATAACGTCTATAACGCCCCGGCAGATCGGGCTGCGGCGGCATTTTTCAGCGATATCAATGTGATCCGCGGTGTTTCTAAAGGGGCGCTGACGGAAACGCCGTTCGGCGCCTTTCTGACACCGGGCCATCTGGATGGCGCTGATGTCGATATTGTGATCCGTCCGCAGCATTTGAAAATCGACTTTGACCGGGCCGGGCGTGGCCCACATCCGACGATGTCGGAAGGCACGCCCGCGCGCGGCGTGGTGCAGCGGGCGCGGTATCTGGGCCACGCCAGCCTTGTCGAGTTTCGGATGGATTTTGACGGCTCTACCCTGACCGCATCGGTGCCGGGGGTGTTTTTGCCCAAGGCCGACACCCCGCTGTGGCTGATGATCCGGCGCGACCGCTGTTATGTGTTTCCCGCCTGCTAGACCGCGTCACGGCTGCTGGCGGATCGTCTCGGCTTGCAGGCGCGCGTGATAGTCGGGCAGGCCACGACCGGGCTCATCCGGGAACCTTTCCCCCGTCGTCGTCACCGAAACGATGCGATCCACCCGAAAGCTGCGAAAATCGCCGCGCACTTCGCAGAACGCGGCGAGGGTCGAGATTTTGGCGTGCTTCTCCAACGCCAGGGGGCGGATATCCCGGTGGCTTTCGGTGCCGCGTGGGTCGATATAGGTGATCGACACGCGCTCATGCGCCTTGATGGCGCGGCGCAGCAGCGGCAGATGTTTGGGCGCGCGGTTGTCAAGCGGGCCGGGGAAGGCGAACAGATCGCCGGGGTCTTTTGTTGGCGCAGGCGTCACCGCGGCAACCCGCTTTGCCAGCGCCCGCGCGGCCTTCGCAAGCGCCGGATCGCTGGCTTCGGTGGCAAGGCGCAAGCCCAACCGCAATGCCTCCAACTCGACGGCGTTCAGGATCATCGGCGGCAGCGTGATCGGCGCGCGCAGGATGTAGCCCACGCCACGCTCGCCCTCGACCGGAAGGCCACTGGCCATCAGCGTGTTCATGTCGCGCCAGATCGTGCGGATGGAGACGCCAAGGCGTTCGGAAATCTCTGACGCGCGGTGCAGGCGGCCATCGCGCAGGATTTGAATCAGATCGAACAGCCGGTCGGTGCGGCGCATGGGATGCCAGAGGGTCAGTTTTGCGGGGATAGCAACTGACATATAGCTGTCAGCTATCTAGGCGTAAACCCATCATCCAAGGCCCATTTCCGGTTTCATTTCGCGCGGTTCCCTGCCTAAGTCAGTGGCGAACTTGCCGCGTGGCGGCTTTATGGAGGATTGAACATGCATCTGAGCCCCTTGCACCTGCTGGTGGTGGCGATCGTTGTGCTTGTGCTGTTTGGCAAAGGCAAAGTCTCGAACCTGATGGGCGAATTTGGCCGTGGGATCACCGCGTTCAAAAAAGGCGTCTCGGATGGCACGTCCGAGATTGAAAAAGAAGCCGCGGCCAAGGCTGCGCGCGATGTGACCCCGGTGGACGTGCCGGTTGGCACCGACAAAGACAAGGTCTGAGGCTTGCGGCTTTGGCTGCAATCTGATGTCTGTCTGATCCAAGGCCAGGTGGGCCGGACGCCGCGAAGGGGCATATCTGATGTTTGGGGATATCGGCTGGGCCGAATTGGTGCTGATTGGCATCGTGGCGCTGATTGTGATCGGGCCAGAGGATTTGCCGGACATGTTCCGACAGCTTGGCCGGTTTACCGCCAAGCTGCGGCAGATGTCGCGTGAATTCTCGCGCGCGATGGAGCAGGCGGCGCAGGACAGCGGCGTCAAGGACGTGGCGGATGATCTGAAGGCCGTCACCTCGGCCAAAAACCTTGGCCTGAACAAGGTCAAAGAGGCGGCGGATCGGTTCGAGAAATGGGACCCGATCAAGAACGCGGCCAAGCCGACCACGCCGGCAAGCGTTGGCGCACGCCCTGTGGTCACAACGCCGGCGGCTGATCCAGTGCCGGCCCCACCGTCGGCAGAACCCGCCATGGCCGAGGCCGCTGTGGTCGAGCCCAGGATCATTGGCCCCGAAACGCAGGCCCTGATGGACAAACAGGCGGCGAAAAAGGCCATCCTTGCGGAAGCCGCCGAGAAACTGAAGGCAGTCGATTCGAAGTCAGCCGATACCGGAATTGCTGCGTCAAAAGCCGAGGTGAAGCCTGCCGTCAAACCGCGTGTGCGCAAGGCTGTCGCAGCCGTCAAACCCGCAGAGACCGTTGCAGACACCGTTACAGAGAACCCTGTGGCCGCGCCCAAGCCACGCGCCCCGCGCAAGACCAAGAAGGCGGATGAAGCATGAGCCATACGGATGATGTGGATGCCAGCGCGGCACCGCTGATCGAGCACCTGAAAGAGCTGCGCAACCGCATCCTGATCTCGGTCGCGGTGCTTGGGGTGGGCTGTCTGGTGGGCTACCTTTTGTGGATTCCGATCTTTCACGTGCTGTCGATCCCGATGTGCAACGCGATGGCCGACTATGGCCAGAAATGTCAGTTTGTGCTGATCAAGTTGCAGGAAGGCTTCTTTGTTGCGGTCAAGATCGCGGTCTGGGCGGGCTTTGCGATGTCGTTCCCGGTGATCGCGTTCCAGCTTTGGCGCTTTGTGGCGCCTGGGCTTTACCGCAACGAGAAAAGTGCGTTTCTGCCGTTCTTGCTGGCCTCGCCTGCGATGTTCATCGCGGGGGCGGCGTTCGCCTATTACATGATCCTGCCCGGCGCGTTTCACTTCTTCCTGTCGTATCAGGGGGATTTCTCGAAGGCGATGAACCCCGGCGCGCCGCCGGTGGCGCCTTCGATCACCAGTGCTGCGGCGGGCGTTTTGTATCAGGGTTCGGTGGAAAGTTTCCTGTCGCTGACCATGCAATTCATCATGGCCTTCGGCTTGTGCTTTCAGTTGCCGGTGCTGCTGACGCTGATGGGCAAGGCCGGGATGATTTCGTCCAACGGTCTGCGGGCGACGCGGAAATATGCGGTGGTGGCGATTTTGTCGATTGCCGCCGTGGCAACGCCGCCCGATGTGATGAGCCAGCTGATCATGTTCTTCGCGATTTATCCGCTATATGAACTCTCGATCCTGTTGATCGCCGGGTTTGAGAAAAAGCGCGAGGCCGAAGCGCGGGCCGATGGCACTTGGGTGGACGAAGAAGAATGACCGATGCGCCGACCCTGCTGCGTATCGCCGAGGCGCTGGAGCGGCTTGCCCCGGCAGCGATGCCCGCACCCGATTTCAGCGCCGAGGCGTTTGCCTGGCACACCGGCCCAGACCGGTTGGAGCCTGTGGCGCGCGTCAGCCGGGTGGATATCGGCCTGCTGATCGGCGTGGACCGTGCGCGCGATACCCTGCTGGAAAACACCCGGCACTTTGCCCGCCGTTTGCCCGCCAACAACGCGCTGCTTTGGGGCGCGCGGGGGATGGGGAAATCCTCGCTGGTCAAGGCGATCCATGCCGCCGTGCGGGCCGAGGGCCATGATCTGAAGATCGTTGAGCTAAGTCGCGAAGATCTGCCAAGCGTGCAGCGGTTGCTGTCGCATCTGCGTGCGGCACCGTATCAGTTTATCCTGTTCTGCGACGATCTGTCGTTCAGCCATGATGATCAGCACTACAAATCGCTGAAGGCGGTGCTGGATGGCGGCATTGAAGGACGCCCCGACAACGTGCTGCTTTACGCCACCTCGAACCGCAGGCACCTGATGCCGCGCGACATGATCGAGAACGAGCGCTCCACCGCGATCACGCCCGGCGAGGCTGTAGAGGAAAAGGTGTCGCTTTCGGATCGGTTTGGGCTGTGGCTGGGCTTTCATCCCTGTTCGCAGGATGAATATCTGGCGATGATTCAAGGCTATGCCGATGCTTACGGCGTGGTCGTGGCCGAAGACAGGCTGCGTGCCGAGGCGATTGAATGGCAGGCCACGAGGGGCAGTCGGTCGGGCCGGGTGGCGTGGCAATTTTTCTGCGATCTGGCGGCGCGTCACGGCGTTTCGTTGTGACCCCTTGCCATTTCTGCCTTTGGGCCTGATCTTAGCGGCACCATGATTATAGAAATCCTTGTTCTGGCTGCGCTGATCGTTTTGAACGGCGTGCTGTCGATGTCTGAAATGGCGATTGTCTCAGCGCGGCCTGCGCGGCTGAAATCGCTGGAGTCCAAAAGCAAAGGAGCCGCTGCGGCGCTGCGGCTGGCGGAAAATCCGGGGCGGTTTTTGTCAACCGTTCAGATCGGCATCACCATGGTCGGCGTGCTGTCGGGTGCTTTGTCGGGCGCGACCTTGGGCTTGCGGCTGACGAACTGGTTGATCGGCCTTGGCGTGGATGCCGATTGGGCCTCGACCTTCGGGGTTGGCGGCGTGGTGGTGACGATCACCTATGTGTCGCTGATCATCGGCGAATTGGTGCCAAAACAGCTTGCCTTGCGCAATGCCGAAGGGGTTGCGATCCGTGTCGCGCCCGCGATGGCGGTGCTGAGCACGGTGACAACGCCGGTGGTGTGGCTGCTGGATTGGTCGGGCAAATCGGTGCTGTGGCTGCTGGGCCAGCGTGGCGATATGGGCAACAAGGTGACCGAGGAAGAGGTGCACAGCCTGCTTTCCGAGGCGCATGAAGGCGGCGTGCTGGAGGATGGCGAGCGCGAGATGATGGCGGGCGTGATGCGCCTTGGTGACCGCACCGCGCGCGCGCTGATGACGCCCCGGCACGAGATTCAGATGCTGGAGCTTGAGGCGACAAGCGCCGAAGCGGTGGCGATGATCCGCAAGATCGCCCGGCCGCGGATGCTGGTGCAAAGCCGGGAAAGCGGCGAAGTGGTGGGCATCGTCACGCTGGCCGATGTGTTCAACGTGGTGTCGCGGCGCGAAGCGCTGGATCTGCGCGCGCTGGTGGTCGATGTGCCGGTGGTGTCGGATCAGGCGGATGCGTTGGACGCCTTGGTGGTGCTGCACAAATCCTTGCATCACATTGCACTGGTCTATGACGAATACGGCCACTTCGAGGGGATCATCACCACCGATGACGTGCTGGAGGCGATCACTGGGGCGGAAAGTTCCGCCGATGCGGACGAGCCTGCGCTGCTGGTGCGGGCCGATGGCAGCTTGCTGGTGTCGGGCTGGATGCCTGCGGATGAGTTCTGTGACCGGTTGAATTTATCGCGCGCTTTGGCGGGGGAATATGACACCGTCGCGGGGCTGGTGCTGCACCAGTTGCGGCGGATGCCGGTGCTGGGGGATATCTTTGTGGCCGAGGGTTACAAGTTTGAGGTCATCGACCTCGATGGCTTGCGGATTGACAAGGTTTTGGTCAGCGAGGTGTGATTTTGCGGTGGTCCCAACTCGGGACCATTGTTTTCATTGGGTAATCCAGGAAAGTTTTTGTTAAGGTTAACCAGGTGTTAGCGCTTTGGGCTGCTGAGGAAGCCTCCGGCGGGGATATTTTCAAACAGATGAAATCGGCCAGTGATTGCATTGGCCCGTATCCGAGGGCACGAAGGCAGGTCGGATTTCTGGGATCACGGCGATGTTCGGGCCTTGATATCCAAGGGCGGCAGCTTTGCGGGACGAAGCCGGCGTTCGATTATCCCGCCCGGCGCGCCATCCCGAGAGAACGCGGCGCGGTTTCAACAAAGCCAAACTTTTCATAAAGCCGATTTGCGGGAACGTCGGCAATGAGGCTGACATAGGCTGTCGCGGGTAGGTGGTCTGTCACGAATGCCATCAACTGCTGCATGATCGTCTTACCCAGCCCTTGCCCCTGATCGGACGGGTTCACGGCAATATCGACGATCTGAAAGAAGCAACCGCCATCTCCGATCAACCTGCCCATGCCCACAACACGATCCTCCTTCTCAAGCACAATGGCGAAAACAGTGCCCGCCAAGCCTTTTGAAGCGGCTTCCTCGGAGAATGGGCTGAGACCCGCCGCCGCGCGCAGGTGCAGATACTCGGTCACGGTGGGCGTCCGTTTGACAACCGTGTAGGCTGGTTCTGCCATGATCGGCTTCCTTATCAGGTTATGAATAACGCTTGCTGAGACAGGACGTTACTGAACTTGGCGCATGGCCGCAAAGGGCTAAAGGCGACCAGCAGCTTTCTGGGCTAACGGGATGCAACCCGTGCGAAACAGAGGGCGGTTCCCGGCTGCCCGGCGGAATTCGCATTTTAGGCCGGGCAAGACGGGCAATGCGTTGAGGCCAAGTCAGGTATGGCACCACGGCTGACACCGATGGGCAGCGCCCCTGTGCGGGGCGCCATGCGCGTTATTGCAAATACGCCATCGGATCGACGGAATCGACGCCTTTGCGGATCTCGAAATGCACAAAGGCCGGATCGCCTGCGCGGACCACGGCGATGCCTTGGCCTTTGCTGACTTTGTCACCTTTGGCGACCTTCAGGCCATCGACGCCTGCATAGACCGTCAGGATGCCATCGGCGTGCCGGATCACCACGATCGGGGTGCCTTGGGTGTCTTTGGTGATCGCGGCGACGGTGCCGTCGGCGGCGGCTTTTACCGAACTGCCTGCGGCGGCGGCGATGTCGATGCCGTCGTTTTTCTTCTTGGCATAGGCGCGGATGATCTTGCCGCTGACCGGCATGGTGAATTTCGACGCCGAAGCGGCGGTGCGGTCTTTGCCCAGATCGGCGGCGGGGGCGGGTTTCTCGCTGGCCTTGGCGGGTTTCTCATCCGGCAGCGGCTTTTTCGCCGAGGGCGGCTCGGGCGTGGGCGAGCCTGAACCGGGCGGGGTGGTGACCGCGACCGGGTCTTTGGCGGGCGGGGCCGAGTTGGCGGTTGGAATGATCAGATATTGGCCCTCGCGCACTTCCAGATCGGGGCCGAGGCCGTTCCAATCGGCAATCGAGCGGGCCGAGATGTTGTAGATGCGCGCGATGGAAAATGCGGTTTCGCCGCGTTTGACCTGGTGGCGCACGGGTTCGCTGCCTGCCGGTTTGGCCGGAGTGGCGGCGGCGGGCGTGGTGCTGCCGACGCGGTCAAGGGCTGTGGTGGCGATCGAGGAGACATCGACCGCGCCGGGGGTGGCGGTGCTGGCGGTCGCAGTTGGGGCGGCTGCCACACGGCTGGGCAAGGCAAGGGTTTCGCCTTCGCGCAGGGTATCGGTGGGCTTCAAGCCGTTGTATTTTGCAAGCTCATCCGCCGGGATGCCAACCCGGCCCGCGACGGCTGCCACGGTATCACCGCTGCGCGCCACGGCGGCCTGATAGGTGGGGTAGGACAAAACACCGCGCGCATCGGCTGCGGGGCGCGGATCGGTCGCGCGCAGGGCGGCGTCTGAGGTATCAAGAGACCCGTTGCCCGCGCGCAGATCCCAGTCGAAGGGGCGGCTGTTGCTACAGGCCGAAACCAGCAGAACGGCGGAAAGGCCAAGAATGGGAAGGCGCGAAAGGGTCATGCTTGCCTCGTTACCTGTGCCCGGTTGTTCCGGGCGTCTTGTTGCGTTCTAGTCTGCGCTGATGCCCTCTACCAGTGGCACAAAACGCACTGGGCGAAGTTCTTCGTAATCATAACCAGACTCAAGCCGGGTGACTTTGATCAGGTGTTGCACTGTATCAGACTGGCCCACTGGCACCACCATGATACCGCCGGTTTTCAGTTGCGCCAAGAGCGGGCCGGGCGGGTCTTCGGCGGCGGCTGTCACGATAATGCGATCAAACGGGGCTTGATCGGGCAGGCCATAGCTGCCGTCGGCTGTCATGGCGACGATGTTGACAAGGCCCAGATCGCGGAACAGCTCTTGCGCCTCGCGCACAAGGCGGCGGTGGCGATCCACGGTGTAAACCCGGCGGGCAAGGTGGGCGAGGATGGCGGCTTGATAACCCGAGCCGGTGCCAACCTCGAGCACGGTATCGCGCGGGCTGATGTTGAGGGCTTGCGTCATCAGCGCCACGACTGAAGGTTGGCTGATGGTTTGGCCGCAGGCGATGGGCAATGGCATATCCTCATACGCGCGTTCGGCAAACAGGCCGCGCACGAACTGGCCGCGATCCACCCGCTCCATCGCGGACAGCACACGGGCGTCGGTCACACCTTTTGAGCGCAGGGCAAACAGGAATCGCATCTTGCGCTCGGCCGCCGACTCGTTTTCGGGCGTGCCGTGGTCCATCATCCCAACCGCTCCGTCAGGTCGGCCAGCGTGTCATGTGCGGTCAGATCGCAGCGCAGCGGCGTGATCGAGATATAGCCGTCAAGGTTCACCGCGGCGTCGGTGCCGGGCAGGGTGGGGGTATGCTGCGGGCCGCCCTTGATCCACAGGAAACGTTTGCCCGAGGGCGCGGTGTAGGGCTGGATGCCGAAATTGGTATCGCGGCGAAAGCCCTGCGGCGCGACTTTGTGGCCTTTGACGGCTTTGGCCGCGCAGGGCGGGAAGTTGACGTTGTAGAAGATGCGGTAGTCGTCGGTGGTCCAGATGGCTTTGTCCAGCAGGGCGCGGATGGTTTTGACGCCGTGTTGGGCGGCGGCCTCAAACGGGTCGTCCAGATCCTCGGTGTCGCGGCCCATGTATTGCGACAGCGCAATCGCCGGGATGCCGTGCAAAGCGGCCTCCATCGCAGCGCCGATGGTGCCGGAGTAGAGGACATTCTCGGCCGAGTTGTTGCCGCGGTTGACGCCCGACAGCACCAGATCGGGCTTGGCGCCTTCCAGCACGTCATAGACCCCCGCCAGCACGCAATCGGCGGGCGAGCCTTCGACGGCGTAGCGGCGGTCTGCCAGTTTGGCGTTGATCATCGGGTGGGTGTAGCTGATGCAATGGCCGACGCCGGATTGCTCGAACGCAGGGGCAACCGTCCAGACCTCACCCTTTGGGCCTGCGAGTTCGGTGGCGATGCGGGTCAGGGTGACAAGGCCGGGGGCGTTGATGCCGTCGTCGTTGGTGATCAGAATGCGCATCGGGCTGCCCTTTTGTGTTGGCGCATTGATAGTCGGTTGGGGGCGTGGCGGCAAGCAGCGCTGGTGGTTTGGCCGCGTTAAACCGCAATCTGTGCTATGCGTGCCGCTATTTTCGCAAGGTGGCGGGCGCGCGCGGCTTCGGTGCTGGCGTCGATGGCGTAGTGGGGCAGCCAGAGGGTTTTGCATCCGGGATGCAGGCAGACGCGCAAGCCGCGCAGGAATTGGCGGCGGCCGGGGGCACCGAGCAGCAGGTTATATTGCAGCCGGGTGGCCCCAAGGCTGGTGATCACGCCCAGAACGCGGATGTTGGCCAAGCCGGGGCGCAGGGTTTTGCCGTGGATGTGAAAGGCCACACCGGGGCGCAAGATGCGGTCCAGCCAGCCTTTCAGGATCGCGGGCGGGCCGCTCCACCAGGTTGGGTGGGTGAAGATCAGACCCTCGGCCCAGTGCAGGGCCTCGATGTGGGGGGTGAGGGTTTCATCTATGGCATCGGGGTCGGGGTAGGACAGCCATTCGTCGGCTGTAAGGGTCGGGTCGAAGGCTTCGGCGTAGAGGTCGATCAGTTTGGTGTCATGGCCTGCGGCGCGGGCGGCTGCGATGGCGGTATCGCGGCAGGCAGCGGTGAAGCTGTCTGGCGCGGGGTGGGCATGGACGAACAGCAGGCGCATCAGGCGGGTGCGCCGCGCTGGCTTTGCGCCAGCTTTACCGCCGTGTGGGCGGTGATGGCGACCAGGATCACGCCGCCGCCGATCAGGGTTTTCAGGCCGGGATTTTCGCCGATGAACACCCACACCAACAGCGGGCCTGCGATGATTTCCAGCATGGTGATCATCGACACCTCGGCGGCAGGCAGGTAGCGCGGGCCGATTTGCAACAGGAAACAGCCGCCTGCAAGGATCACACCGCCGGAAATCGCGATCAGAGTGGTTTGCGCGGTCGTCAAACTCTCCATCGGGGCGAAGGGGTAGGCGATGGCCGAGGTCAGCAGGTAGCCAAGCGCGATGGACGGCATCAGGTTGCCCGAAGGGGCCATGCGGATCACCACGTAATAGGCCGCGATCACCACGGCATTGGCGAGCGCGAACATATCGCCCGACAGATGGCCGCCACCCAAGCTGCCCGCCGCGATGATGCCGACGCCCGCGAACACACCCGCGATGGCACCCCATGTCGGGGTGTCAATCCGCTCGCGCAGGATCGCCCATGACATGAGTGCTGCAATGAACGGCGCGGTGGCAAGGATCAACAGCGCGTTTGCCGCCGAGGTTTGGCCCAGCGAGGCGAGGAAGAACACCGAGCCTACGCCTTGCAGGAAGATCATCGCCAGCGACGGCCAGCGGAGAAGCTCGCGCCAGTTCGGCAGGGTTTGGCGGCCAAACAGGCCGAGGGCGATGGCGGTGGAGACAAAGGCCGCCACACCGCGCCAGACCGCAACCGTCATCGTATCGGCCTCGATCAGCCGCACCACCAGCACGTCGGGGAAGAAAAACAACACGCCCAGAACGGTGACGGCAAAGCCATAAGCTTGCGGGTTACGGGTGGACAGGGGGGCGCGGGCGGTGGTCATGGGGGTCTCCTCTGCCGGTGGTTATAGGGGATTGGCGGGGAGAGGGAAGGTCTGGGGGCGACAGGGGGAGGGGTGGATTTGGGGGGGGGTAGCAATCCTTGCAGCTACTGGTCAAAGCAGTTCTACGCTGTGTATGTTGCTGTCGCATCAGCAAAAAACGTCTACAACAGTTTGGGTTTTGCGCGGCCTGCGGAACCATAAAAATGATTGTGGCCCGACGTCTAAAGCAGTATTTTGGGAATGCAAAAACTATCTATTCTGATGTTTTGCAAGATTCTTTTGGAGGTTGTGGTATATTGGAAATCTTGTTGATCTTGGTGGTAATTGCCGGCGTTGTGGCTTTTATTTATTTTGGCAATGGCACCTCAGAAGGACATGATAACCTAGACCAGCGAGCTTCTTACGATGCTGTAGAGGTAGGGCGTCGCTCTTTTAAGGCCCCGATAAGGCTCTGTTGCAGAAATCGTGAGGGATTCCCTTCGTGACTCCAAGGTGTTAGTCGGCTTGGATGAGCAGGCCCACACCCCCGACCTACCGCACTACGAACTGGCGCTCCTACAACGCCGCCCTGAAA
>NKIU01000010.1 GCA_002256245.1 Pseudorhodobacter sp. PARRP1
CTTTACCAGGTCATCGGTAGCGTAGCTTTCACCACATTCCCTGCTGGTCAGATATGCTGCGAGTATCGACGCCGATGCGCCCAAACCGCCCACATATCCCTTCAACTATTCATCAATGTCAAAGAGCTATCGTCAAACAAAATCCCGACGTTGCGCTAATCGCTAGCGCTTCGTCGAAGGCCTTATCTTCAGATTTTCCGAACCTTTACAACCGCTTGCGCTTCGCTTCAGTCCGTCACCGTCACTGTCTCGCTTCGGTAAGGCGCTGTTTAGGCAAACCATCCAGAACCCGCAAGTCCAAAAAACACTTCCGCCAACACTTTTTTACAGTTTTGTGAATTTACCCCCGCCACAACCAACCCACACACAACCTTCCAACAGCAACAAACACACAAAACGAAACTTTCTTGCCCTGACATGCCGCGACTCAGGCAGCCTGTGGCGCTTTTTTCAGCGATTTGAGTCGGCGGGCGATCAAAAGTCCGGCGACGGCGAGAAAGTAGAGTGCTGATTCCAGCGTATAGACCTTCCCGATCATCACGAAATGCACCGCCCCCGCCAAGGTTGCCGGATACGCCAACCAGTGCAGGCGTTTCCACTGCACAGCACCCAGCCGTCTGATCATCGCGTTGTTTGAGGTGACGGCCAGCGGGATCAGCGCGATGAAGGCGAGGAAGCCCATGATGATGAAAGGCCGCTTTGTCAGGTCGGTCAGAATTTCAGACCAGCGCAGGGCAAGGTCCAGCAGCATCCATGTCAGAAAGTGCAGCGTGATGAACATGAAGCCCATCAGCCCCAGCGCGCGGCGGAATTTCAGCAGGTTGACGCCATACCAGCGCAGCGGCGTGATGCAGAGCGTGGCAATCAGAATTTGCAGGCCGCGGGTGCCCAAATCGCGCTCGAGCACCTTGGCGGGGTCGGGCGTGGACAGGGCGGCGTAGATCGTCCAGGCGGCCAGGGCGATGCCAGCTATATAGAGGACGTAGGCCGGGATGCGGCGGGCGGTTTGGTTGAGGGCGTTGATCATCAGTAATCTTTCGTCAGATCCTGGCCGTCGTAAAGGCTGGCCACCTGGTCTGCGTAGCCGTTGAACTTAAGCGTATCGACCCGGCCTGCGAACAGACCGCCACCGATGCGGCGTTCCGAGGCCTGAGACCAACGCGGGTGATCGACCTCGGGGTTCACGTTGGCGTAAAAGCCGTATTCGTTGGCGGCGAGGGTGTTCCACGTTGTCACCGGCTGTTCGGCCACCAAGGATATCCGCACGATCGCCTTGATCGACTTGAAGCCATATTTCCACGGCACCACCAGCCGGATCGGGGCGCCGTTCTGGTTTGGCATCGGCTTGCCATATAGGCCCGTCGCAAGGATGGTCAGCGGGTGCATCGCTTCGTCCAGCCGCAAACCCTCGCGGTAGGGCCAGTCAATCATGCCACCCGAAATCCCCGGCATTTCATCTGGCCGCACCACGGTTTCAAACGCCACATATTTCGCGCCCGCCTGCACCCCCAGCTTTTGCAGCAGGCCCGACAGTTGGAAGCCCTGCCACGGCACGATCATCGACCAGGCCTCGACACAGCGGAAACGGTAGATGCGCTCCTCGATGGGTTGGCCTGCGATCAGGTCGGCCAAGGAATACGTGCCGGGGTTATCGACGAGGCCATCGACCGTGACGCTCCACGGGTCGGTTTTCAGACTGCCCGCGTAGGCGGCGGGGTCGGCCTTGTCGTAGCCGAATTCGTAGTAGTTGTTGTAGGTGGTGATGTCCTCGAAACTGTTGGGGGCTTCGTCGGTGGAATAGGGGCCGGCGGCCCATGCCGGGCGGGCGAGGCCGAGTGCTGCGGCCCCTGCGATCAGGGCGCGCCGGTTGAGGAACAGACGTTGCGGGGTCACGTCGGCGCGGGTGTATTGCGGGGCATGGGGCATGGCAGGTTTCCTTGATGGCTTTGACATCAACATGGCTCAGGTTGCGGAAAATGCAAAATCATCTGATCTCACATCTGTGACAGGGCGTTGAAATATAGTGATGTGGCGTGGTCCCGAGCGGGGACAGGCCCGCCGATGATGCGATTTCAATGGGTTACAGGGTTGTCATTCAGGATCTGTTAAGGTTTTCGCCGCAACCCTGCGCGCGCCTTAGCCGACAGCCGCGCACCGGATTGCTTCCCTTATCCAGCGAAACAGCCGTTTCAGCCGAATTTTGGCGCATGGGCGTGGGGTGGTGTTACACAGCCAGCAGGCGATCACGACGGCAATTCGGGTGCTGGCAAAAGGCTATTGAGTGCTGATTCAGGCTTGGTTCGGCCATTGCTTGCGATCTGGCCCTGCGCCCTGTGTTGGGGGAAACCGCGATTGATCTGAAGCAGGTGGGATGCAGGAGGCCCCGGCTCAAGGCCGGGGCGGCGTGGTGTTAGGGGGCGAGGCGCGCGCTGTCGGCCTTAGGTTATGCGGCGGGGCAATCTGCTTGCCCTATCAGATCGGTAATCTTCGGCGGCGGATTTGGGGTGATGCCCCTCGCGAAAAGCAGGCAGCCTTGCTCAACGTAAACAAGGCTGCCCGCCGTTTCTTACTTCATCAGATCAGCGACCGGGATCGGGGCGGAAATCGTCCAGCTATCCACCACGGCGGGTTTGCCCTTTTCGGTATCGACGATCAGGTATTTCGCCGAATTCTGGTGGTGCAGTTCCGACGTGAAGGTGCGCGGGCCGAACAGGGTGGGTTCGTCCTTCATCTTCTCCAACTCGGCCACCACGGCGGCGGTTTCGGTGGTGCCTGCACGCTCCACCGCTTTGGCCCACACGTCGATCATCACATAGCCGGGATAGACGTATTGCGTGGACGGGTCCGCCCCGGTGACTTCCTTATACTTGGCGTTGAATTTGGTGACTTCCGGGTTCGGATCGTCGCCATAGACCGAGCCTTGCACCGGCACATAGAAGTTCGACAGATCCGGCACCGCCGACTGCCAGTAGGAACCATCCACACCCGAGCCGTTCAGGATCATGCTGTTGATCCCGGCGGCGCGGATTTGTTTGATCGCAGACACCGCCCCCGGCATCATGGTGCACAGCATGATCGCATCGGGTTCCGCTGGCAGCGATTTGATCCGGGTGATCTGGGCGGCAATCGAGGCGTCTTCGTTCTTGAACGTATCCTCACCGACAAGGCTTGCGCCCTCCAGCTTGGGCAGCATGTAGTCAAAGCCGTCGCAGATGCCTTTGTTGTATTCGGTCCAGGTATCCAGCAGACGGTAGAAGGTGCGGGCGTTCTTCTTGGTGTAGGACCATTCCGCCATCGTGGCCCCCTGCACCGCTGCCAGCACCGAGGCCGAGAACGAGTTCGGGCCAACGCCTTGGATGCCGGCCTTGATCGATTCTGCACACAGGAAGAACGACGGCAGACCCGCGCCTTCTGCCGCAAGCGCCGCAGGTGCGCCAAAGTCATAGTCGCAGGACACCACGACCATATCCGCGCCCGCGTCGATCACCGACAGGCCCGCCTTGGCCCCTTCGGCGCGGTCGGTCTTGGTGTCGGCGTTCACGACTTCAATCTGCTTGCCGAGCAGACCGCCTGCATCGTTGATTTCCTTGATGCGGATCATGGCTGCGTCTTGGGCGGGCTTGTCATAACCCTGCATAAAGCCGGATTCGGCGGTCGCAAAACCGACGATGATCTTGTCGTCATCGGCCAGCGCGGGGGTGACAAGGGCCGTGGCGCTCAGCAAGGCGATAGACAGTCTGGATAGGGTTTTCATTCGGAGACTCCTTGTTGGGTGGACTTATTGTTGTTGGGTGGTCTGTGGCCGGGGGTCTTCACCCGGGTTCTGGGGGTTGGCCGCGTCAAGATTGGGGCGCGGCCAGCGCAGTTCGGAATTGGCCATGATGCCAGCGGGGCGGCGGATCAGGATCAGGATCATCACGATGCCCAAGGCGATCTCTTGCAGCCCGTTCGGGATGGCGATGGTGGTGGTGCCGATGGTGACGCCCGCTTCCAGCCAGCGCAGGGCCTGGATCAGGCTGGACAGGATCACCACGCCCAGCACCGCGCCCGAAAGGCTGCCGATGCCGCCGACGACCAGCATCGACAGGGTGGTAAAGGTCAGGGTCAGATAGAACGTGTCGGGCGTGACGACACCGATGGAATGGGCAAACAGCGCGCCGCCCATGCCCATCACCACACCCGACAGGGTGAAGGCGATCAGGCGCTGTTTCGGGATATCGACGCCCGAGGCGGCGGCGGCTGTCGGCTCGTCCCGTGCGGCGCGCAGGGCCAAACCCGCGCGCGAGATGGCATGCAGCCATGCCACGATCACGGCGATGATGGCGGCGATCAGATAGGGCCAGATCGAGCGGATGATCGGGATGCCAACGACCGATGAGGTGGCGGCGGTGACAGACTCCCAGTTCGAATAGACGGTGTTGATCATCGCCAGCATGGCAAAGGTGGCGATGGATGCCGCGATGCCAGACAGCCGCATCAGGATCTTGCCGAACATGGCCGCCCATAGTGCTGCCCACAAAGCGGCAAAGATCGCCCCGGCCCAGTAGGGCAGTTGTGCGTTCATCAGCCAATCCGGCAGGCCCGGCAGCAGGGTTTGCTTCATCATCGGCGGGATGGTCAGCCAGGCAGCCGCATAGCCGCCAAGGCAGGTAAAGCCGATATGGCCGAACGACATCACGCCGGAGTTGCCGATGAAGATGTAAAGGCCAACGACAAGGATCACCCGCAGGAAGATGTCGATCACGGTCTGGTTGAACGGGCGCGAACCTGCGGTGACCGCGATCAGCGCGATGGCGATCAGGATCAGCGTCAGCAGGATCGGGGTAGAAATGGTGCGGCGGATCACCGACATGTCAGACCCTCTCTTTCGTGCCGCGCGCGGCGATCAGGCCTTGCGGGCGGAAAATCAAAACGAGGATCACCGCGCCATAGACGAAGGCATCGCGGAAGGGTCGCGCATCAATCGGCAACACAGTTTGCATGACGACCGAGGCGGCGCCGAGCAGGAAACCCGCAAGCACCGCTCCGGGCAGCGAGCCCAGCCCCCCGATCACCGTGGCGATAAACGCCATCAGCATCACCGACGCGCCCATCTGGATATCAACGGTGCCGGTTTGCGCGGCCAAAATCAGGCCGATGGCAGCGGCAAGCGCGCCCGAAAGCGCGAAGGCCCCCATGATCACCCGATTGGCGCGCACACCCAGCATCCGCGCCATAGTGAAGTTCTCGGCGGCGGCGCGCATCTCCAGCCCGAAACGGGTGCGTTTCAAAAAGGCGGTCAGCGCGAACAGGATGGCGATGGTGGCGACGATGGTGATGACTTGCAGCAGGGGGATGCGCGCGCCCAGGATTTCAACGGGTTGGCTGAGGGCGGGCAGCAGCGAGATCGACTTCGGGCGGCTGGAGAACAGCATCAGCAGGAAATATCGGATCACAAAGCCCAAAGCGAAAGAGGCGATCATCATCGTGGCCGGATTGGCGCGGCGAAAGCGGCGGAACACGATGATTTCCGACAGCACCGACAGACCCGCCCCCATCGCAAGCACGAAGGGGATCAGCAGAAACCACGGCAATTCGCCCGCGAACACGATGGCGACGGCGTCGGTCGAAGGCCACAGCAGCGCGAAGATCGAAAACGAAATCACATCGCCATGCGCGAAGTTCACCAACCGCATCACACCGAAGATCAGCGCGATGCCCAGCGCCCCAAGGGCATAAAGCGAACCAAGGCTGAGCGCGTCAAACAAGGTTTGCATCAATGCTCTCCATAACCAAAATAGGCGGCCTGCATGGCTTCGGATTGCCCCATCGCGCGGGCATCGCCATCCAGCAGCACCTCGCCGCCGCGCATCAGGATCATCCGGCCGCCCACCAGTTGCGCGCGGGTCGAGGATTGCTCGACAATCAGCAGGGTCAGCGCACGATGGGCGCGCAATGCGATCAATCGTTCATAAACTTGATCGGTGATGTTGGGGGCAAGGCCGAGACTGGGCTCGTCAATCGCGATCAGGCGCGAGTTGGTCATCAGCGCCCGCCCGATCACCAGCATTTGCTGCTGGCCGCCCGACAACAGGCCCGCTTGCGAATGGCGACGGTCTTTCAAAATCGGAAAGGTGGCATAAACCGCTTCCAACTCGGTCGCGGCGCGGCTGCGCCAGTTGCGGGTGGCGGCGTGCATTCCGGTGCCGACCAGCAGGTTTTCCTCGATGGTCAGGCTGCCGAACACCTCGCGCCCCTCGGGCACCATCGACAGGCCCATGCGGGCGATATCCTCGGGCGCGCGCCCGGTGATGTCTTGGCCTGCGAAATCAATCCGGCCGCCAGCGGGCGGCGTCACCCCGGCGATGGCGCGCAGCAGGCTGGATTTGCCCGCGCCATTCGGCCCGGTGATGAACAGAATCTCGCCCTCGGTCAGGGTAAAGGTGACGTTGCGCACAGCCGTCAGGCGGCCATAACGGATGGTCAGGTTGGACAGCGCAAGCAGGCTCATGCCAGCACCTCCAACACCGGAAGGTTGGTGTCGGCGGCGGTGCCCATATAGGCGTGGCGGACTTTCTCACTGGCTTTGATGGCAGCGGAATCGCCCGTTTCAATCACCACCCCGGAATCCAGCACCACGATATGATCGCACAGGCTCAACACCAGCCCGACGTTATGCTCGATCAGCAAAACACCACAGCCGATCTCGCCAGCGATGCGACGGATCAGGGCGGCAAGGTCAGCAGCCTCTGGCCCAGACATGCCAGCGGCGGGTTCATCCAGCAGGATATACGCAGGCTTGCCGATCAGCGCCCGGCCAATCGCAACCCGACGCTCATCGGTATAGGGCAGGGTTCCGGCGATGCGGTTTTGCAAGGCACCAATGCCGATCCAATCCAGCATCGCGGCGGCCTCGGCCCGCGCCTTGCTGCGCGATTGGCCCAGACCCACGCCCGTCACTTCCAGATTGTCGATCACCGCCAGATCACGGAACAACCGCCCGCCCTGAAACGTGCGGGCTATCCCCCGGCGGCGGATTTCATGCGGCTTCAACCCCGAAAGGTTCAATTTGGCCGAGGCGGTGTTCAGCGACACCGCCCCGCCCGTGGGGGTTTGAAACCCGGTCAGCACATTGACAAGCGTGGTTTTGCCCGCACCATTCGGGCCGATCAGCCCGGTGATCTGGCCGGGCGTGATCGCCAGATCGACATCCGACAGGGCCTTCAGCCCCGCGAAGGCAACCGACAGCTTGTCTGCGCTGAGTTGGTTCATTTTCTCTCCTTGCGGGTGATCAGGTAAGAGCCGGAGGCGTCTAACGTGGCGCTCCATCCCGGTTCGATAACGATGGTGGTGGTGACTTCTTCGATCACCGCAGGGCCCGCGATCTGCGCCCCTGCGCCCAGCGCGCCGCCGTCATAGATCGGCGTGCGGGTGCGGCTGCCATCGGCAGAGAACACCGCGTCACGGTAGGCCTTGATCGCCTGATCGGCGGCTTTGCCGGGGGCGATGTGCATCCGCTTGGGTTTATCGACCAGCCCGTAAACCGTGCTTTCGATGTTCACCACCTCGACCGTCGAGTGCGGTTCGGCGTAGGTGTAAAGCTGTTCGTGGCGGGCGTGGAAGGCGGCTTTGATCTGCTCGATGGTCTGCGCGTTCACCGGGAAGTTGCCGATTTCCACCGTGCATTCATGCACTTGCCCGACATAGCGCATATCAAGGCTGCGCTTGATCAGGGTGTTGCCCGCGCCAAAGCCATCGGATGTCAGATGCGCGATACCCTGCGCTTCAATCTCAGTGAACAACTGATCAACGCGGGTATAGGCCGCGTCATTGTCCAGCCGCAGCACGGCGGTCGCCATATAGTTATACTTCACATCCGAGATGATCTGACCAAAGGCGCAAAGCCCCGAGGCGAGTTTCGGCAAGACAATCGTATCAATGCCCATATCGGCCGCGAGTGCCGTGATATGCGCCGCCGTCGCCCCGCCCGCGCCCACCAGCACGAAATCGCGCGGGTCATAGCCGCGCTCAATCGTGACGCGGCGGATGCCGTTGACCATGTTGGCGTTGACGATGGTGAACATGCCGTAAGCCGCACGCTCCACCGACAGGCCAAGCGGGTCGGCGATGGTTTTGACCGCATCGTAGGCCTTTTGCGCATCCAGCGGCAAACGCCCCCCGACAAGGCCATCGGGGTTCAGATAGCCCAGCACGATATTGGCATCCGACACGGTGGGCAGTTGCCCGCCTTGGCCATAGCAGGCAGGCCCCGGATCAGACCCCGCTGATTGCGGACCCATTTGCAAAAGACCCATCTCGTCAATCCAGCCGATCGACCCACCGCCCGCGCCCAGGGTTTCCACCTGAATCATCGGCACGCCAATGCGGTAGCGCAGGAAGTCGATGTTCTTGTTGATATTGGTCGAGCCGTCTTTGGTCAGCGTGATGTCAAACGAGGTGCCGCCCATGTCCACCGTGATCACATCGGTTTTGCCAAACGGCGCGCAGACATAAAGGCCAGCAGCAGGGGCCGAAGCGGGGCCAGAGTTGATGGCATAGACCGAACGGTCCGTCATCGCCTGCCCAATCGCAAGGCCGCCGTTGGATTGGTAATAGCGCACGGGTTGCTTGGCACCCAGTTGCTGGAAATAGGCATCCACGGCGGTAACATAGCGCTTCATAATCGGCGCGAGGTAGGCGTTGACCACGGCGGTTGAGGTGCGGGTGTATTCGCGCACCTGCGGGTAAAGCTCCGACCCCATGGTCAGGATCACCCCCGGCATCATCTCGCGCACGATTTCCCCCGCGCGGCGTTCGTGGGTAGGGTCCAGCACCGACCAGACGAAGCTGATCGCGACGGTGTCGATGCCTTCGGCCAAGAAAATCTCGCAAGCCGCGCGCACGTCGGCTTCGGTCAAGGGCGTGCGCACCGATCCATCCGAAAGGATGCGTTCACGCACACCCCGGCGCAGATAGCGCGGCACCAGCATGGTGGCGGGCGGATAATCAGGGTCATAGCGGTAGCCGTCTTCCTTGTGGCCAAGGCGGATCTCCAAACTGTCCTCATGCCCCGCCGTGCAGATCAGCCCGGTTTTCGCGCCCTTCAACTGGATCAGCGCATTCAGCCCCACGGTGGTGCCATTGATGCACAGATCGCAGTTCGAGATGATCTCGGTGGCGGAAACCCCCAACTCCTCGGTCATCAAGGCAAGGCCGTTCTTGATCGCCAAGGTCGGGTCTTGCGGGGTCGAAAGCGCCTTGAACAGCCGGACTTGCCCGGTTTGATCGGCGAGGACGAAATCGGTGAAGGTGCCACCGGCATCAATGCCCAAACGGTAATCGGTTTTCATCGCAGGGCCCCCTTATTTCGCGGCCACGGCGCGGCGACGCGCGCGCAGGGTTTCGGTTGCCGCCATATCGACGGTCAGGCTTTCAGTGACGATCACGCCGTAATCGGCTTCCGCCCCCTTCACGGAAACAAGGCCGTTCTTGATATCCCACACCACCTTTTCCACCGCCCGATCCATCGGGTCGCCATAGCCACCACCGCCGGGGTTCATGTTGGTGATGCGGTCGCCGGGTTTGATCACCTTGATGACGTTCTCGCGGATGGTTTCCGCGTGGTCGCCCTCGACCAATTCCAGCCGCCCGACCTTTTCATCAATCATCGTGCTAGAGGCCCCAGCCGCCCCCACCGCCGGAATACGCCGACCTTCGCCGAAGGTGATGAAGGTCATGTCGTCAGACAGCGGCTCCACCTCCCACGCCGTGCCGGAACCGCCGCGGAATTTGCCCGCGCCGCCGCTATCGGTCATCAAGCCGTAACGGTGAATGATGATCGGATAGCTGTATTCCAGCAGTTCTACGTCGCCGCTCGTCAGCGCCCCAAAACAGCACTCCGGCCCACAGGCGTGCCAGCCATCCTGCGCAGGCGTCGCACCAGCACCCGAGATAATGGTGGCCAGCACCATCGTCACATATTCCTCGTCGTGGCGCTTGTCCCACCCAGCGATGTTCAGCCCGTTGGCGTGGCCCCAGCTTGCCGACACTTTCGACGGCACGGCTTTCTCAAACGCCAAGCGCACCGCGTCGGTCAGGGTTTCCATCGGCGTGGTGGTGCAGTTCATATGCGGCGCGGGTTCGCGGGCGTTACACAACGTCCCCTTCGGCCCCATATCGACCGAGATGCAGCGATACAGCCCCTCGTTATACGGCGGCGGCAGTTGCGCGAACATCATCAGGCCAAGGTAAACGCCGGAATAGCTGTTCCCCTCATAGCTGTTGATAAAATACGGGATCTGCGGCGGGCTAGAGATTGCGATGTGGCAGGCATCACCCTTGATCGTCACCTGCGCCGTGATGGTCAGATCGCCAAAACCGTGGCCCGCGTCTTCAACAATCGCCGAGCCTTCATAGGTGCCGTCCGGCACGGTGGCGATCAGGCTGCGCATCTGCCGCTCTGCCATATCCAGCAGCGTGTCGATGCAGGCGTCCACCACGTCTTCGCCATACTTATCCAGCATCGCGATCAACGCGCGTTCGCCCACCTGACAAGCCCCGATCAACGCGTTGAAATCGCCCTCTTGATCACGCCGCGCCCGCATATTGGTGAAGATGAAGTTCAACACATCGCGGCGCGGCACGCCGCGATCCCAGATTTTCACCGGCGGGATGCGCAGACATTCGGCGTAGATTTCCTTGGCACCGGGGTTATAGCCCGCAGGCACCGGGCCGCCGATATCGGTCAGATGGCCCTTGCAGACGGTCCAATACTTCAACTTTCCCTTGTAAAACACAGGCTTGTAAAAACAGGTGTCAATCGCATGGCTGCCACCCCAAGCCGGATCGTTGTGGATCAGCAGATCGCCCTCGTGGATGTCGCCCTCAAAATACCCCGCCACCACCTTCATCGCCGGGATCAGGCTGCCGAGGTGGATCGGAATATCCTGCCCCTGCAAGATCATCTCGGGCCGCGCGTTGAACAGCGCGGTGGAGTAATCATGCGCAAGGTTGAACACCGAAGATCGCGCGGTTTTCTCAAGCGACAGCGTCATTTCGCGCTGCGTGGTTTCCAGGATGCCGCGAACCACCGATAGCGTGATCGGATCAACTTTCGTGGCGGATGTGGTGGCGCTGGTCATGCCGGTTCCCCTTTGCTTGCGCGGCGCAAAAGGGGGGCCATCGCGCGATCTGCGCGACACTTCAGCCAAAACTCCCCGGTGCGCGGCGTCTTCTGCACCGTTGCAGCGGTCAGGCTAGGCGGTGCGGGGGGCTGGCGTCTTTGCGCCAAGTGCATGGGTTTTTGTCGCAGAGCGCATTTTGACAAATTGCGCGCAGGCACCGCTTTACAGACAGAAAATTGCGTGGCCAGATTGACGAAACCGGGGGCGTTGCGATGAAGACCACCATCACCACCAAAGGCGTCGATCTGGCCGCGCGCAGCCGTCACTGGCACGAGGCGATCGGGCAGGCCTATTTCCCGCTCGACCTGTCGTTCCGCCGCCCCGAGGCGTTTGATGGCGAATTGACCATGTGGCAGTTGGGCGAGGTGTCTTTGTCGCGCCTGACCTCTGACGCGCTGATGTATCGCCGCCTGCCCAAGCATTTGCAGGTGCAAGGCCCCGAGGAATTTCTGGTCACCCTGCCCGCGAAATCGGAATTGCTGTTCGCCCAAGGCGGGCGCGAGGTGCGCGCCAACCCCGGCGCGTTCTTCATCGAGCGCAGCCATGAACCCTATGAATTCAGCCATGCCGAACCTGCCGATCTGTGGGTGATGAAGCTGTCGCTGGCCATGCTGGGCGGCCGGGTGCGCGCGCCGGATCGGTTTTGCAGCTTGCAGTTTGATGCCACCAATGGCGCGAACGGCCTGTTCGTCGATATGGTGCATCTGATCCCGCAGCGTTACGACGCGATGACAGAGGAAGCCCGCAGCGTGGTCGGGCGGCAGTTGGCGGATTTGCTGGCGCTGGCCCTGCAATCGGATGAACGGGTGCTGAGTTCGGGCGGCTCGACCGTGCGGATGGCGCATCTGGCGCGGATCGAAAGCTTCGTGCGCCGCCACCTTGCCAACCCCGATCTTGGCCCGGATGAGGTGGCTGCGGGCTGCGGCGTCTCGGTGCGCTATCTGCACGAATTGCTGCGCGACACCAATCAGACCCTGGGCAGTTGGATACGCGATCAACGGCTGGCTGCGGCGCGCGAGGATCTGGCCAACCCGCGCGACAAACGCGCGATTGGGGAAATCGCCTATGCCCGCGGCTTTGCCGATCAGGCGCAGTTTTCCCGCGCCTTCCGGCAGCGCTATGGCATCAGCCCGAAAGAGGCCCGCGCGCAGGGCTGAGGGGGAAACGGTGATGTCCATCGCCCCCCCCTTTCCTTAGCGCTGCAAGTGATCGCGAACGCGGGCAATCGCGGCTTGCCGGTCATGCCGCGCGGCCAAAGCCTGATCCAACGTCACCTCGACAAACCGCGCCGGGCTGTGCGGTTGTAGCTGGCCGATCAGGTCCATATCCGCCGAAATGATCGTGCCCAGCATCATATAGCCGCCGCCCGACACCGCATCACGGTGCAGCACGATCGGTTCAGTGCCCGATGGCACCTGCACCGAGCCATAGGGATAGCAGGCATCCACGATGTTCGACGGATCAGACCCCGCCCCAAACGGCGGCGTGCGGGGCACGAAATCCAGCGCCTTGCCGCCCTTGAAGCGATAGCCGATCCGGTCCGCCTCGGGGGCAACTTTCCAGGTGTCGGCGAAGAACTGCTTGCCCGCCTCTGCCGTGATGCGGTGCCAATACAGCCCCGGCAGCATCCGCAACTCTGCCGGATTGCCCGGCCCACGCCGTAGATTTGCGGGGACAGCGCCTTTGCCCGCGCCACCCTGCCCCAAAGGCAAGCTGTCGCCCGCCTTCAACGCCCGCCCCTCGTGCCCGCCCAAAGCACCGAGGGTATAGGTCGAGCGCGAGCCAAGTTTCACCGGCACATCAATGCCGCCCGACACCGCAATATACGCCCGCGCGCCGGATTTCAGGAAGCCGAACGACAGTTTATCGCCCGCCTTGACCGGAAACGCCTCCCACGTCGGGCGCTCGTCACCGTTGACCTTTGGCGGCAACTCGCCGCCCGTCACCGCCACCGTGGCGGCTGTGGTGAACTCAATCTCTGGCCCCATGAACACCGCTTCCAACACGGCGGCACTTTCATCGTTGCCCACCAGCATGTTCGCCGCACGCAGCGCAAAGCGGTCCATCCCGCCCGAAATCGGGATGCCAAGGTGGTAGTATCCAGGGCGGCCAAGGTCTTGCACGGTGGTCGAAAGGCCGGGGGCGATGATCTTAACGGCCATGAAGAACCTCCATCAGCTTGGCGTTGGTGCCGTTGATGTCCTTGTTGAAATCCGTCAGCGAGAAACTGGTCTCGCGGATGGTGGGCAGGAATTTGTTCGCGTTCACCGCCTCGATATCCGCGTCGTATTGGTCGCGGCTGATCGGCTTCCACTTCACGATATCGCCGGGGCGGAACAGGCACATCTCATCGCGCAAATAGCTAACCTGCTGGTTTGGATCATAAATCGGCATCGGCGTGACGCCGAACATCTGATAACCGCCAGCACCCCGCACCGAATAGATGCAGGAAAAGCAACCGCCGTGGCCAATCGTCAGCTTGGGCGTATCGGTGCGCGGGCGCAGATATTTTGGCACCTGCAACTGCCGCTTGCGTTCGACCATCTGATACAGAAACGGCAGGCCCGCCACGAAGCCGACCATTGAAACGAACCAAGGCTGGCTGGAATGGGCCTGCACGAAATCCTCAACGCTGCCCAGCCCGTTCACCGCCGCCGCATATTCCAGATCGGTGGCTTTGGGGTCTTGGTGACGCTCGCGAAAGCGCATCAAAGTCTCATGCGTCCACGGGTCTTGGTAATAGACCGGGATTTCCATGATGCGGGTTTTCAACGTCGCGTCGGATTTGGACGCCGCCCCCTCCATGCTTTGCAACTCGCGCAGCAAATCACCGGGCTTGATTTGGTCGGGGTCGTATTTCACCTGAAAACTGGCGTTGGCCGGGCAAATCTCGGTCACGCCCTTGATCCCCGCCTGCTTGACCGCATTGGTCATCGACAGGCTGGTGAAAAACGCCTCGAGCGACATTTCTTCCGAGACTTCCGCGAAGATATGTTCGTCACCACCAAAGCTGAAACGGATCGACATGGGCTTCTCCTATGGCTGATTGGGGGTCAGGCGGGCGGCGTTGGTCTCTAACCAACCCTCCAGCCAACGGGTGTGAAAATCGCCGGATTGCACCGCAGGGTCAGCGGCCAGCGCGGCAAACAGCGGCTTGGTGGTTTTCAGCCCGTCGATCTGCAATTCCGACAGCGCCCGCGCCATGCGGGTGATCGCGGCCTCGCGGGTTTCGGCGTGGACGATCAGCTTGGCCAGCAGCGAGTCGTAGAACGGCGGCACGGTATAGCCCGCATAAAGCATCGAATCGAAACGCACGCCGGGGCCACCGGGGATGCGCAAAGCCTCCACCGTGCCGGGGAACGGCGCGAAATCGCGGGCCGGGTCTTCGGCGTTCAGCCGCACTTCGATGGCGTGGCCCTTCACCGTCACATCCGCCTGTGCCAGCCGCAAAGCCTCGCCCCCCGCGATGCGCAGCATTTCGGCGACCAGATCAAGCCCGGTGATCATCTCTGTCACCGGATGTTCAACCTGAATCCGCGTGTTCATCTCGATGAAATAAAAGCGGTCGGCGTCCTCGTCATACAGGTATTCGACCGTCCCCGCGCCAGAGTAGTTGACCGCCAGCGCCAACCGAACAGCACTGCTGCACAATTCATCGCGCAACGGCGCCGACAGCGCGCGCGAGGGCGCTTCCTCCCACACCTTCTGGCGGCGGCGTTGCAGCGAACATTCCCGCTCAAAGCAATGCACCGCACTTTTGCCATCGGCCAAAACCTGCACCTCGATATGCCGCGCCTTGGTGATGACCTTTTCCATGTAAAGGCCACCGTCACCAAAGGCCGCCAAAGCCTCGGCCTGCGCCTGCGGAAAGGCTTGCTCAAACGCGGCCAAGTCCTGCGCGATGCGGATGCCGCGCCCGCCACCCCCCGCCGCCGCCTTGATCATCACCGGAAAGCCGGTATCGGCCAAAATCGCGCGGCCTGCGTCGATGCTGTCCAACCGCCCCAGCGATCCCGGCACAATCGGCACCCCCGCCGCATGGGCCGCCCCGCGTGCCGCCACCTTATCGCCCATCAGCCGGATCGCATCGCCCGATGGCCCGACAAACACCAACCCCGCCGCCGTCACGGCATCGGAAAAGCCTGCGTTTTCGGCGAGGAACCCATAGCCCGGATGCACGGAATCGCAGCCCGTCTCCGCCGCCGCTTTCAGGATCGCGGCCACGTTCAGATAGCTTTTCTTCGCCGCTGGCGGGCCGATGTTCACCGCCTGATCCGCCAGTTGCACATGCAGCGCGGTGGCGTCGGCGTCGGAATAGACCGCCACCGTGGCAATCCCCAGATCGCGGGCGGCGCGGATGATGCGCACCGCAATCTCGCCCCGGTTGGCAATCAGCAGCTTTTTCAGCATCAGGTGAGTTCCGCCAGAACCGCGCCCGCCATCACCGGTTCTTCATTGTCGATCACAAAGGTAATGGCGCTGCCCGCGATTTCGGATTTCACCTCGTGGAAGCTTTTCATCACCTCGATCAGCCCGATCACATCGCCCACCGCCACCGCATCGCCATCGGCTTTGAACGGCGGGGTCTCGGGCGAGGATGAGCGGTAGAACGTGCCGGGAAGCGGGGATTGGATGACGGGCATAGGGGGCTCCTTACAGAATGGCGCGCACGGCGCGGGCGATGTCGATGGCATTGGGCGTATCAGAATGGATGCACACCGTCTCGCAGCGCACCGGAATGTCGCTGCCATCGGTCGCGGTGCCAAGGTTTTCGTCAATCGCCCGGCGGACGCGGGCGGCCATCAGATCGGGGTCTTTCGCATCATGCTCGCGGGTGACGATCAGGCTGCCATCGGGGCGATATTCCAGATCGCCGTAGAACTCGGCCATGAAGGCATGCCCACGCGCCGGATAGATTTTCTCGTGCAAAGTGCCGGTCATGCCGATCAGCGGCACGCGGTAAATGTCGGCCACATCGCAAACCGCATGGGCAATGTCTTCCTGCCGCGCAGCCATGCCATAAAGGCTGCCATGCGGCTTGATGTGGTTCAACTCGACCCCCTCAGCCCGCAGAAACCCGCACAAAGCGCCAATCTGGTAGATCATGCAGTTGGCCATCTCCTCGCGGCCCATCTTCATCTCACGCCGCCCGAAGCCTTGCAGATCGGGCAACGACGGATGCGCGCCGACCTTGACGCCATGCTTCTTCGCCAGCCGCACCGTCGCGCGCATGTGGTCAAAATCGCTGGCATGAAAGCCGCAGGCGACGTTGGCAATGTCGATGAAGGGCATCATTCCGGCATCGTCGCCCATCCGGTAAAGCCCATAACTTTCGCCCATATCGCAGTTGATGGTTACAGCCATAGTCCCCCCAAGGCGTTGACATAAGTCAGCCTGCGACGGGTTGCTTATATTGTAAAATATCGTTTTTTGTGGTGTGTTATCTAAAATTCAGATGCGGGGGCGGCGCGATGGCTTTAACCTTGAAACAGTTGCGCTATTTCATGGCGGCGGCGGAAACCGGGCAGATCAGCCATGCCGCGATGGAGTTGAACATCTCGCAATCGGCGATCACAACCGCCGTGCAGGGGCTGGAAGCGCAGCTTGGCGTGCGGTTGTTTGACCGCTCGGCACAGGGCGTGGTGCCAACGATTGAAGGCGCGCGATTCCTCAACCACGCGCGCAACATTTTGGCAGCGGTCGAGGATGCCGAGCGGTTGCCGCTGGGGCAGGATCGGCAGGTGTCGGGGCGGCTGCGCCTTGGCACCACCTACACCGTCGCGGGCTATTTCATGTCGCGCCACTACGCCCGTTTCCGCCGCGCCCATCCCGATATCCAGCTTGAAATGATGGAGATGCCGCGTCTGGCGGTCGAGGAAGGTCTGGCGACCGGCAGTCTGGATATGGCGGTGATGCTGGTGTCGAACCTTGCCAACTCGGCCGGGCTAGAGCAGGAAACCCTGCTGCGCTCGCGCCGCAGGTTGTGGTTGCCAACCGAGCATCCGCTGCTGGCGCAAGACCGCATCACCCTGCGCGACGTGTCCGAGCAGCCCTATATCATGCTGACGGTGGACGAGGCCAAGGACACCGCCAGCCGCTATTGGGCGAAGGCCGGGTTTGTGCCTGCGGTGGCCTTTGCGACCAGTTCGGTAGAGGCCGTGCGCTCGATGGTGGCCAATGGCGTGGGGGTAACGATCCTGTCAGACATGGTCTATCGGCCTTGGTCGCTGGAAGGCCAGCGGATTGAGTTGCGCGCGCTGGCCGACCCCATCCCCAGCATGGATGTCGGTTTGGCATGGCGCAAATCGCAAGGCCTAAGCGCCACCGCCGCCGTCTTCCGCGCCTTCATGTCGGTGGCTATGGGGGGTGGCGGATAAACAACCGGCACCACAATCGGCTGTGGATCAGCGTGCCGGTCTATACGGCGGCCACCATGCCGGTCACCCTGAACGCGATGCGCCTTCTGGCACGCGATCCACGGCGGGGCGGGTAGGTTTGCGGGCGCTGGTCCCGGCTGTGATGAAACATCGGTTGACCTGCAATCATCGACAGGCAATCTTGCAATCAGGCGGTGTTCCGGCTGGAAAACATTCTTTGATTGGTTGTTGATATGATCAAACTTACAGGTGTGATTGCAGTTGCATTTGCCGTGCTGACAGCGGCCATCGCCTCGGCTCAAGACTTGACTGGCCCGCAGAGGAATGCAGTTCGGTCTGCCGAACAGTATTTAAGTATGACAGGGTTTTCGCGCGCTGGCCTTATCGATCAACTCTCGTCTGAATACGGCGAGGGTTACAGCGTTACGGATGCAACTGCGGCGGTCGATAGCCTTTCTGTTGATTGGAATGAACAATCGGTGCGGTCGGCAAAGCAGTATCTCGATATGACGGGATTCTCATGCAAGGGTCTGATTGATCAGCTTTCCTCGGAGTATGGCAGCAAATACACGGTCAGCGAGGCCACATACGGGGCGCAACAAGCCGGGGCCTGCTAAGGCATTGCGGCTGCCTTTACAACACCGCGAAGCATAGCGCTGAATAAGCAGCAAGCGCCAAGATCGGTGATATCTGAACCACCACAGGGCTTCGCCCTTGATTCCGGGCGGTGGGTGGTTTGTTTGTCAGGCGTGAAGGGCGCGCGCGTAAATGGCAAACGCCTGCCCAAATCAATGGGCAGGCGCATTTCAGCCGTTCCGAACAGCCTTAGAACGGCGAGTCGGGGAAGTAGTATTGCGCCGCGTTGTCTTTGGTGATCAGCGTCGCATCGACGGTGAAGGTGCCGCGCATCGGCACTTGGGCGTAAAGGCCCGCGACGGTCATCTCCAGCGCGGTGCCCACCATGGCCGGCGGATACAGCACGTCCACCGGGATCATCTTGTCGCCGTCCATGACTTTCTTGATCATGTCTTTCGAGCCAGCCCCTGCCACGACATACTGGATATCGGTGCGGCCAGCCTGTTCAATCGCCTGCAACACGCCAACGGCCATGTCATCATCCTGGCACCAGACCACGTCGATTTTCGGGAACTTGGTCAGGTAATCCTGCATCACCTTGAAGGCGTCATCGCGGTTCCAGTTGCCGAACTGACGGTCCAGCACTTTGACGTTCGAACCTTCAATCGCCTTGTCAAAACCATCCTGACGGGTCTGGTCAATCGGGATCGGCAGGCCACGGATCACCACAACTTCGGCGTCCGGGGTGGTGGTTTTGATGTAGTTGCCTGCGGTTTCGCCCAAGGCATAGTTGTTCCCGGCGATATACAGATCGCGCACGGAATCGTCATTCACCGAAGGCGCGCGGTCCACGATGGCCACAAACGTGCCCTTCGACTTGATCTCTTTGATCGAGTTGACCAGCGGATCGGGATCGCTTGGCAGGATCACCAGCGCGTCGATGCCTTGGGTCTCCAGATCCTGCAAAGCGTTGGCCTGAGACGCCGCATCCGGCGAGGTCTTGACGATGATGTTCAGCCCCGGATGCTGCGCCATCAGGCTTTCGGCCACGCGATTGGCATGGAACACCACGCCCGACGTCCAGCCATGATCGGCTGCCGGGATCGAGACGCCGACGGTATAGGCCTTGTCCTCGGCAAAGCCCACGGTGCTGCCCATTGCCATCGCCGCGACGGTGACAAGGCTGAGTAGTCCTTTACGCATTTTATTCCTCCCTTTGGTTGGGTCTGGCAGAGAATGACCGGGCGACCCACGCCCCGGCCAGTTATTTCACGATTTCCGCACCAACGACCGCTGCACCAGCATGGCGATGATGATGATCGCGCCCTGAATGGCCCCGATCAGATATTCGGAAATGAAATTCGACAGCAGCATGATGTTGCCCACCAGTTCCAGGATGAACGCCCCGCAGATCGTGCCCCACACCCGGCTGGCCCCCCCCTTCAGCGCGGTGCCGCCGATCACCACGGCGGTGATCGCCTGCAACTCCCACAAGATCCCCGTGGTGGCCGAGGTTGACCCCAGACGCGGCACATACAAAACCACCGCGATGGCCACGCAGACCCCCTGGATCACAAAGGCCCAGGTCCGCACCCGGTCCACCTTGATGCCGGAATAGCGCGCGACATGGGCGTTTGATCCCACCGCCACCACATGCCGACCGTAACGCATCCGATACAGGATGAACGCCGCGATGCAGGTCACCACCAGCACCACGATAATCGGCACCGGCACACCCAGAATCACCCCGAAATAGGCCGGGCGATACAGGTCTTGCTGCTCGGCCGATTGCAGCGTGATCGCACCGCCTTGGCTAAGCCACGTCGTCAAGCCCCGATAAATCCCCATCGTGCCCAGCGTTGCAATAAACGGCTCGATCTTGCCCACCGTGGTGATCAACCCGTTGGCAAGCCCGCACAACGCCCCCACCACCAAGGCCAGCACAATGGCCGCCGCAATCATCATGCCGGGGTCCGCAATCGCGCCCGAATTCATGAACAAGATCATCAGGCTGGCGACAAACGCCACCATCGAGCCCACCGACAGATCCAAGTCGCCCGAGGATATCACAAACGTCGCCCCCACCGCGATCAGCGCGATAAAGGCGCTGCGGGTGGCAACATTGGCCAGATTGTTCAGCCCGATGAAATTCGGGTTCACCAGCGCGCCAAGCAGCAACAGCAACGCCAGCGCCACAAACGGCGCCACCGCGCGCAGATCAATATCCTGCCAGCGCCGCTTCGGCTCTGCCTGATCTTCCGTTGTCACATTCGCCGCCATCTCAAGCCACCGCCTTTTGCTTCAACCCTGCCGAATAGCGCATGATTTCCTGCTCGTTGATCTCATCGCCTTCCAGCACGCCCACGATCCGCCCCGCCCGCATCACCACGATCCGGGTGCAAAGCCCGATGATTTCCGGCATCTCGGAGGACACCACGATCACCGAACAGCCCTCGCGCGCCAAAGCCGCAATGAAGTGATAAATCTGCTGCTTGGTGCCCACGTCGATACCGCGCGTCGGCTCGTCGATGATCAGGATTTTCGGCGTGATCTCCATCACCTTGGCCAGCAGCAGCTTTTGCTGATTGCCGCCCGACATCCGCCCCGCCACCACACCGGCATCGCGCACCCGAATGTCAAACCGCCGCCGCGCGCGGGCCAGTGCCTTCTTCTCGCTCGCGGGGCTCAGATAGCCGCCCTTGCCGTGCTGATCCAGCGATTGCAGCGTCAGATTGGTGGTCATGTCCGACCCCAGCAGCAGGCCTTTGGATTTGCGATCTTTGGTCATATAGGCCAGGCCCGCCGCCGCACTCGCCTGAATATCGCCTGCGGGCAGCACCCTGTCGCCCACCCGCACCTCTCCCGACAGCCGAGGACAAAGGCCCGCAATCGCCTCCATCAACTCGGTCCGGCCCGAGCCGATCATGCCGGAAAACCCCAAAATCTCGCCTTTGCGCAGATCGAAATGCGCGTCGCGGACATGGGCGGTGTTCAGCCCCACCACCGACAACACCCGCGCTTCATCGACGTTCGGCTCGGTCTTTTGCGGATACAGGCTGGAAAGTTCGCGCCCCACCATCAACTGCGCAATCGACTCGCCATCCAACAGCGCCGTCGGCGCGGTTTTCACCCATTGGCCATCGCGCAACACCGTCACACGGTCGGTCAATTCGGTGACTTCATCCAGTTTGTGCGACACAAACACAAAGCTGGTGCCAGTGTCGCGCAGCTTGCGCACCTGCCGGAACAAGGCCTCAGTCTCATCGCGCGACAGCACGGCGGTCGGCTCATCCATGAACACGATACGGGCATCGCGGCTGATCGCCTTGGCAATCTCGACCATCTGTTTGTCAGCCACGGTCAGGCTGGAAATCTGCGCGGTCTCAGAGATATGCGACCCCAGCATATCCAACACCCGCCGAGTCTCTCGCCGCATGAACTTGCGATCCAGCACGCCAAAGCGCGCCACTTCGCGGCCCAGAAACAGGCTTTCGGTTACGGTCAGATGTTCGGCAAGGTTGAATTCCTGATGGATCACCACGATCCCCAGCGCCTCTGCCGCGCCATTCGGCGGCAGTTTGACAGGCTTGCCATCCAGCAAAACCTCGCCCGAGGTGGGTTGCTCAAAGCCCGACAGCACCTTGACCAGCGTCGATTTGCCCGCGCCGTTCTCGCCCATCAGCGCGTGAATCTCGCCGCGCCGCAGGTCAAAATCGACGCTGAACAGCACCTGCACGCCGCTAAAGGATTTGCTGACCCGTCGTGCAGACAGCACAACGTCGCCACCGCCCGCAGGCTCTGACTCCATGAATTCCCCCCTCGCGGCTCCTCTCCGCCCCTTATGTGTAGTGCGGTGCAATTTTTATGTAAAGGTTTACATTCGAACAATGCAACGCACGCTTTGCGCCACGCCCCGCCACGCTGTAGGGTCGGCGCAAGCAACCAAAGGCCCCGCCCGCTGTGTCAAATTCGCCCGCCACCATCGAAGATGTCGCCCGCATTGCCGAGGTGTCGATTGCCACAGTGTCGCGCGCAATCCACCTGCCGGAAAAGGTGGCGCAATCCACGCGGCTGAAGGTCAATCAGGCAATTGCGCTGACCGGATACACCCCCAACGCGATGGCGCGGTCGTTGCGCTTGGGCAAATCCAACATGATCCTCGTGGTCGCTCCCGACATTGGCGACCCGAACTTTTCCAGCATCCTTGTCGGGCTAGAGAATGAGGCCCGCGCGCATGGCTACGGCGTGTTGATCGGCCACACCCAGAACGACGCCCAGCGCGGCATGGAATATCTGAAGTTTTTCAGCTCGAACCAAGCGGCGGGGATGATCCTGTTCACCGGCATCCTGCCCTTTGGCCACCAGTCAATGACCGCCCGCCTGCCCCCAACCGTCGGGGTGTTTGAACCCGTGTTCAACGGCGGCATTCCCTACGTTGGCGTCGATGACATCGAAGGCGCGCGCAAAGCGGTGGAGCTTTTGATCGCCGAAGGCCACCGCAAGATCGCCTTCATCGGCGAAAACCGCAGCCGCCTCGCCTACGCCCGCCGCCGCCTGGGATGCGAAGCCGGGCTAGACGCCGCAGGCATCCCCGCCGCGTCGCGCATCGTGATGGACGGTGACGGCACCATCGAAAGCGGGCGGCTTGCGGTCGATCAGTTGTTCCTGCGCGACACCCTGCCCACCGCCTTCATGTGCGTCAACGACCAGACCGCCATCGGCGTGATGCTGGGCCTGACCGCCCGCGGCTATGACGTGCCGCGCGATTTTTCGGTAACCGGGTTTGACGACGTGCCGCAGGCCAGCTTCATGCAGCCCTCGCTGACAACGGTGCGCCAACCGCGCGGCCTGATTGGCAAGCACGCGATGACCCTGCTGTTGCAGCTTTTGTCCGACACCCAGCCCGAGGAAACCGAGATTCTGCTGCGCCCCGATCTGGTGGTGCGCAATTCGGTCGGCCCGCCGCGCCGCTAGCTTAACCCCAACCGCGCCGCGTCAAACCCGGCTTCGGCAAAGGTCGCAAGCAAGCGGGCGTCGAAAGTGTCATTGGCAATATCCAGACAATTCAGCCCGAAATACCAATACAACGCCCGCGCGTAATCCGGCGGCGTGGCCAAAGCCCGCGCCAAAGCCGCCTCAAATTCCGCAGGCGCGCGCGCCGTCTGCACCAGCGCATGAAAATCCGACCGCCCGAACAGCACCGCCGGCTTGCCGTGCAAAAACCCCTCCAGCGCCGTCGCCGAGTTGATCGACACCGTCGCTACACAGGCCGCCAGAATGTCATGCACATTGGCATCGGTCGCAATCGGCGCAAACCCCTTCGCCCGCACCGCTGCAATAATCTCCGCCCCCAGTTCCGGCTTCAGCGGATGCGGCTTGACCAGCACCGGCCGCCCCCCCGCGCCCGCGCAAACCGCCTCCAGCATCGCGGCAAAACTGCAATATGCCTGCCCATTGCGCTGCGGCGCGGGCCCCTGCAAAAACACCGCCAACGCACCTTCGGGCAAAGCGCTGACCGCCCGCTCCTGCTTGTAGCGCGAGTGGCGCGGCAGCAGAAACCGCCGCTGCAACCCCGCCAGATAGGCCGCCGCCGCCCCGCCATCCACCGCCGCCGGATCATAGGTCAGCCCGCCAATCCGGCTCGCCGCCTGTATCCCCACCGGATCAACATGGATGAACCCATCCAGATAGGCCGTCGCCGCGTTCAGCACCCCCGGCCTTTGCCCCGCGCCATTCTCGACGATGTGCAAATCGCCATCCTCGCGCCAGCCCGCCTTGTCAAAACCCTCAACCAGATCCACCACGCCACCGCGCGCCAGCACGCAATCGCGGATCTGGGCGTAAAACAAAGGCTTGCCCGCCGCCAACCGCCCCAGCAGATGCGCGGGCAAATGCAGCACCACCCGTGCCGTCACAGCCGCGCCTCAACCAGCGCCACCGCCGCCGCCACCGCCGCCTCAATCGGCAACTCCGAGGTATCAATCACCACCGCATCCACCGCCGCCCGCAGCGGCGCCTCGGCCCGCCCCATATCGCGCGTATCGCGCTCCACCACCTCGGCCAGAACGCGCGCCGCATCGCCGCCCACCTCAAGCCAACGCCGATGCGCCCGCACCTCGGCGCTGGCCGTGACATACAGCTTCACCTCGGCCTCGGGGCAGATCACCGTGCCAATATCGCGGCCATCCAGCACAGCCCCGCCCTCGGCCCGCGCGAAACGCCGCTGAAACGCCACCAACGCCGCCCGCACCTCGGGGATCACCGCCACCACACTCGCCGCCTGCCCCGCCGCCAGACTGCGCAGATCATCGCGCGCCAAATCCGCCGCCCGCAACCCCCGCGCCGCCGCCACCGGATCACCGCCCAGCGCCCCAACCGCCCGATACAAAAGCCCGGTATCCAGATGCGCAAAACCAAACCGCGCCGCCAGTGCCCGCCCAATCGTGCCCTTGCCCGCCGCCGCAGGCCCATCAATGGCCACTGTAAACCGCATGGTCATCCTCTCTGCACAAGTATCCTGGGGGTTTGGGGGTTAGCCCCCAATTCCATCCGGCAAGCGCATCGCTTAGCTGTCCAGCTTGCGCGGCGCTTCCGGCGGATAGGCATAGGCGTTCGACACGATCATGCCGCCCTGCTCCAACACCTCGCCCACCGCATCGTCCTCCTCAAACTGGAACTCATAGGCGTCAAACGGAAACGCCTTGGCATCCACCAGCCCCTCCAGCGACAAGATCACAATGCCCTCGGCCTCGAAATCTTCCACCAACTGCTGCAAGGCATCCGCCGCCGTCTCGGCCTTGATCACCGCCAACTGGTAATGCCCGCCATATTCGCCCTCATCCTCATCCGCCCATTCCATATCGAAAGCGTCGATGCAGACGGCATAAACCCCCGAGGCCACGCCATCGGTCTCATCGGGTTCAAACGGATGCGATTCCGAGACGCAAATCTCGCCCGAGCCTTGCGCGGTCTCGGCCATGCCATCAATGTCGATCTCAAACGGCAAGATTTCGTCGTCAAACGCCTCCACCGCGCCCGCGTGCAACACCCGGTCCAGCCGCAAGCCATTGACGGCAATCGAATTGGCCAAGGTCGCCAAAGCTTCCGACAAATCCTCGGCCGTCAGCACGAAGAACCGCGCCTCGCCGCCATATTCCGCCGCATCGGGCATATTGGCCGGGCCTTCGGGGTCAAACACCTCGACGGCTGCATAAAAAGTTCCCATCTGATGCCCTTCCTTTGGCGTAAACTGCGGCACGCCCAAGACGCGCCTTTGCGCTTCTATACCCCGGCCCGCGCCCAAGCGCCACCAGACCCCGCGCGCCGCGTTGTCGGTAGGGTGCGTGATTTCACGCACCACCCCGCGCCCGCAACCGCCAAAGCCCCCACAGCGCCAAGATCACCGCAAGCCCAAGTGCCGCGAATTTAGCGCCCGTTACAATGCCAAGCATTGCAACCTCGCCGATCTCATGCAGGCCGTTGCGCAGCAGCGATGCAACGAAGTCGTTTTCCAACAGATCAAACCCCGCATAGGCCAGCGCAGGCAGGCACCACAGCCAACCCAAACGCCGGACCGGCAGCATCAATGTTGCAGACAGCGCCAAAAGCAGCACCGTATCGGCTTGATGAAGTGGCCCCAGATAAATCGCCTTGGCAGCCGGGGTCAGCCCGGCCAGATAGGTGCGCGCCTCGTCAAAGCTGTAAAGGTGCAGATCAAACGGTGGCAAATCGCCCACATAAACCTGCGCCGCGAAATACTGCCAAACCCCATAGGCCAGCGCAGCCGCAATCGGCAAAGCCCAGTAAAGCACCCGCATCCCACCCTCCCCACGCCGCCCCGGACTTGATCCGGGGCCTCGACCTGTGCATTCCAACCCAGAGGCCCCGGCTTAAGGCCGGGGCGGCGTGGGAAGGTGATTATGGGCGCTTGCGCCGTCAAAGGTTAACAAAACCTTAAATCGACCACCCTAAGCATTTGATTTCAAACGATCAAAAAAGGTCCCGAGTTGGGACCTTCCCAAACCCTACTGGCCACCCGCCCGCAAAGTCGCCCCCAAACCCGTCATCAACCCCTCAAAAATCGGGAAAGAGGTGACGATGGGCGAGGCATCATCAACCGAAACCGGGGCCTTCGCGGCCATCCCCAACACAAGGAAAGACATCGCAATCCGGTGGTCGATATGGGTGGCACAGGTCGCCCCCCCCGGCACGCCCCCCGCGCCCATCCCGTGGACGATGAGGGTATCCTCATCCTCCTCAATCTTCACCCCGCAAGCCTCAAGCCCCCGCGCCATCGCATCGATCCGGTCCGATTCCTTGACCCGCAACTCCTTGACGCCCCGCATCACCGTCTTACCGGTCGAACAAGCCGCCACCACGGACAGGATCGGATACTCATCAATCATCGACGGCGCACGTTCGGGCGGCACCTCGATGCCCTTCATATTGTCACTGAACCGCACGCGCAGGTCCGCCACCGGCTCGCCACCCTCGGTGCGCGGGTTCTGAAACTCGATATCAGCGCCCATCTCGACCAAGGTCAGATACAACCCGTTCCGCGTCAGGTTCTGCGAAACACCCGGCACGAAGATGTCCGACCCCTCCACCACCAGCGCCGCACAGACCGGAAACGCCGCAGAGGACGGATCGCGCGGCACGGCCACTGTCTGAGGCCGCAACTCCGGCTGCCCGGTCAAGGTGATGACATTACCCTCGTTGGTCTTTTCCACCACCAACTGCGCGCCAAAACCCAGCAGCATCCGCTCGGAATGATCGCGCGTCGGTTCCCGTTCAATCACCACCGTCTGCCCCGGCGCGTTCAGCCCCGCGAGCAGAATAGCCGATTTCACCTGCGCCGACGCCACCGGCAAAGCATACCGAACCGGAACCGGATTGGCCGCCCCCACCACCGTCATCGGCAACCGCCCGCCCTTGCGCCCGTAGGCCTGCGCGCCGAACAAGCTGAGCGGGTCCGTCACCCGCCCCATCGGCCGCTTGCGCAAGCTGGCATCGCCGGTAAACGTCACCGTCATCGGCGTCGTCGCCATCGTCCCCATGATCAGGCGCACCCCGGTGCCCGAGTTGCCGCAGTCAATCACGTCGGCAGGTTCCTGAAAGCCGCCAACGCCCACCCCATGCACCGACCAAGCCCCCGGCCCGTGCTGCAAGACCGTCGCGCCAAACGCCCGCATCGCCTTCGCAGTATCCAGCACGTCCTGCCCTTCCAACAACCCGGTGATCTTGGTCTCACCCACCGCCATCGCGCCGAAAATCAGCGCGCGGTGGCTGATGGATTTATCCCCCGGAACAGAAGCCGTGCCTTTCAGCGGCCCGGATTTAACGGCGGTCATCGGTTGAGCGGTGGCATGGGCGGACATCGGCACTCTCCTGCGCGGAATTTGCGCGTTTGATAGCGCAAGCAAGCGCCCGGGTCCACGGTTGACCTGAACGGTGCTGCGCGCTTGGCCCCCATCGAGGGGGCCGCGCCCGCTGCTGCCGCAGGATAGCATGGAAATCAGGCGCAGGCTGCGTCGTTGAAGCCTCCGGCGGGGATATTTAAGAACAGATGAAATGGCCTCGGTGATGATGCATGTGGGGCTTTCACGCGCCGCCCTACTTCACCTGTTCTTAAATATCCCCGCCGGAGGCTTCGCCGCTTGCCCTAAGCTTGCCGCTGGAAGGTCAGGTAATGCGGCGGGCGGCCTTCGCGCAGGGCCTTCTGCTCGTAGCGCGTGGACAGCCAGTCGGCCCACGGCTGATCGCCCTGATCAAGCAGGGTGAAGCCAGCCTGCGGCACTTCTTCCAGCGTTTGGCGCACGTAATCGGGGATGTCGGTTGCGACGCGGAATTCAGCGCCGGGTTTCAGCACCCGTGCAAGGCCTGCGAGGTAATCTGGCGTGACGAACCGACGCCGATGATGGCGGGCTTTGGGCCAAGGGTCGGGGTAGTTCAGAAAGGCTTTGTCGATGCTGGCCGCGGGCAGCACATCGAACAGATCACGCACATCGCCCGGATGGATGGCAAGGTTTTCCACCCCCGCCGCGCGGATCTTGCCCAACAACATGGCGATACCGTTCACGAAAGGCTCGCAGCCGATGATGCCGATTTCGGGATAGGTTGCCGCCATATGCACCAGATGCTCGCCCCCGCCGAAGCCGATTTCCAGCCACAGGGGTTTGCCCGCGAAGCGCGTCAGATCAATTGGCGTGCGGTCTGGGTTTTCCTCCCGGATCACGCCCGGCAAACTCAGCCGGCCGAGGTCTTCTTCCAGATAGGTCTTCTGGCTGGCGCGCAGGGTTTTGCCATGCACGCGGCCGTAAAAATTGCGGCGCTCTACTGGATCATACATGGGCTGCCCTCGGTGTTTCTGTGGGGCCTCTAGCCTTGCTTTGGGGCTTGCGTCAACCCCGGCCCCGATAGGGTGCCACACCCTGATCGGGCAGCCACACGCCATCGGGCGGCGCAGCAGTCTGCCAGAACACATCTATCGGGATGCCACCGCGCGGGAACCAATAGGCCCCGATCCGCAGCCAGACCGGACCCAGCAGGGCCACCAGTTTCTTGCCGATGTCCAGAGTGCAATCCTCGTGGAACGCACCATGGTTGCGGAAGCTGCCGAGGTAAAGCTTCAGCGATTTGCTCTCCACCAGCCAATCGCGCGGCACGTAGTCGATGACGATATGGGCGAAATCGGGCTGGCCGGTCATTGGGCACAGCGAAGTGAACTCGGGCGCGGTGAAGCGCACGCAATAAAGCGTCCCCGCGTGGCCTGCGGGCACTTTTTCCAGCACCGCCTGATCGGGGCTTGCGGGCAAAGCGCTGGCGGCACCCAGTTGCGTCAGCCCGGACACATCGGTTTGTGTCATCGCATCCTCCTGACGAAAACGGCGGCACGCGAGCGCCGCCGTATCATTGTTCCGTGGCAACGCGGCCGAGAGGCGGCTCGATGCCGCCCAAGGCCGCCCCCCGTTTCAGGTCAGACCGCGGCTTTCAGCGCGTCGATCAGGTCGGTTTTCTCCCACGAGAACCCGCCATCGGCCTCCGGCGCACGGCCGAAATGGCCGTAGGCGCTGGTGCGGGCGTAGATCGGCTTGGTCAGGTTCAGATGCTCGCGGATGCCGCGCGGGGTCAGGTCCATGCACGACGCCACGGCGCGTTCGATCACGTCATCGGGGACGGTTCCGGTGCCGTGGGTATCGACATAGATCGACTGCGGCTCGGCCACGCCAATCGCATAGGACACCTGCAAGGTGCAGCGATCTGCAAGGCCAGCGGCGACGATGTTCTTCGACAGATAGCGCGCGGCGTAGGCGGCCGAGCGGTCAACCTTGGTCGGGTCCTTGCCAGAGAACGCGCCGCCGCCATGCGGGGCCGCACCGCCGTAGGTATCGACGATGATCTTGCGGCCCGTCAGCCCTGCGTCGCCATCCGGCCCGCCGATCACGAAGGTGCCCGTCGGGTTGACGTGCCAGACAGTCGCCGCCGTCAGCCAGTCTTCCGGCAGGATCTCGCGGATGTAGGGTTCCACAATCGCGCGGATATCGGCCGAGGATTGCTTTTTGTTGTTGTGCTGATGCGACAACACGATCGAGGTCACTTCCACCGGCTTGCCATCGACATAGCGCAGCGAGAGCTGGCTTTTGGCATCCGGACCCAGCGTCGGCTCAGCACCCGATTTGCGCGCTTCGGCCAGACGCTTCAGGATGGCATGGGCGTATTGGATCGGGGCCGGCATCAACTCGGGCGTCTCACGGCAGGCATAGCCAAACATGATGCCCTGATCGCCCGCGCCGTCCTTGTCCACGCCCTGCGCGATATGCGCCGATTGTTCGTGCAGGTAGTTGTGAACCTTGATCTTTTCCCAATGGAACTTTTTCTGCTCGTAGCCGATGTCCTTGACGCAGGCCCGCACGATGTCTTCCACGCGGTCCATCATGTCGGCGGTCTTTTTCTCGCTCGACAGGCCAACTTCGCCGCCCACAACCACGCGATTGGTGGTCGCAAAGGTCTCACAAGCCACGCGTGCATGCGGCTCTTCGGTCAGGAATGCGTCAAGGATCGCATCCGACACCCGGTCGCAAAGCTTGTCGGGATGGCCCTCGGACACGGATTCCGAGGTGAAAATGTAGTTCTGGCGGCTCATGGGGAAGTGCTCCGTTGGGTTATCGCCGCACGCCAGGAAGCCGTTGTGCGGGTTTTATCCACATGCCTTAGACTCAACCCCACCGAAAGGTCAAGGCAAGCTGCGTTTGCGCAAGCGCAACAGTGCCAGCGCGAGTCCGGCCAGCAACACCAGCAGCGGCCACTCGCCAAAGCGGGCGTAGGGGGTGATTGGCAGGGCAGCGGGCAGCGCGGCATCCAGAGAGTTGGCGGTTGCAAACGGCAGGCTGGCGGTGATGCGCCCGCGCGCATCGTAAACCGCCGTCACCCCGGTATTGGCCACGCGCACCAAGGGCAGACCCTGTTCTATGGCGCGCAGGCGGGCTTGGGCTGCGTGCTGGAATGGCCCGGTCCAATGGCCGAACCACGCGTCATTGGTGATTTGCAGCAGCCAACCCGCGCGCTCGGTGCCGCGCAGGTCTTGCGGGAACACCGCCTCATAACAGATCAGCGGCAGCGCGCGGCCCAGTTTCGGACCAAAATCCAGCAATTGCGGCCCCGGCCCCGCCATATAGCCATTGCCCATCTGCGACGCGAAGGCCGAGATATTGGCCCATTGAAACAGCGCATCGCCGAAGGGGATGTATTCTCCAAACGGCACAAGATGGTGCTTGTCATAGCTGGCCCCCGTCATGCCATCGGGTTCGATCACCGCAAGCGTGTTCCAGGCCTTGTCGCCCTCCACACGCTGCATCCCGATGGCCACGGGCGCGCCATTGCCCGCGCTGGCGATCATGCCGCCGATCTCGGGGTGACGGTCGAGAAGATAGGGCAGCGCGGTTTCGGGCCAGATCACCAGATCGGGCGTCGGCTTGGCTGCGGTCAAGTCAAGCAAACGGTCAAAGAACTGCTGCGCCAAGGCAGGGTCCCATTTCGCCTGCTGTTCCGCATTGGGCTGCACCAGCCGCAGCGTCACATCCCGGTCCGCAGGCATCGGCTGCGCCAAAGTCCAGGCGCCAAACCCCCAAGCCGCAGCAAGCACGGCAATCGCCACGGCCACCGATACACGTTCCCGCAGCGCCAACCCCGCCGCCAGCAGCGCGGTCAGCAGCGACAAACCGTTCGGCCCGATGAACGCCGCCAGTTGCGCCACCGGTGTGTCGATCCAGATATGGCCAATCAGCGCCCAAGGGAAACCCGTCAACACATAGCCGCGCAGCAGATCAGACGCCGCCAGCGCCACCGCGAATCCCACAGCCGCGTTACGGCTAAAGCGGCTCAGCCACCCGGCCCCCGCCCAGAACAGCGCCATGCCAAACGCCATCAGCACAAGCGCAAACGGCGCCATCCAGCCATCGCGCGCCACATCCACCATGAACGGCTGCACAATCCAGTTCAACGCCGCGCCGAAATAGCCCGCCCCCGCAAACCACGCCAGCCAAACCGGCGCGCCGCTGCGCCCGATCCAGCCGCACAGCGCGGCCAGTGCCGGCAACGCCAGATACCATGCCCCCAGCGGTGCCTGCCCGCAGGCCACCACCACACCCAGACCGGCAGCGAGCGCTGCGGCGCGCCAACCCGGCCAGCCCCAGCGCATTCTAGGCCCCGGCCTCGGTCGCGGCAGGGGTCACAGCCCCCGGCAAACGCACCCGCAAGCGCTTGATCCGGCGCGGATCAGCGTCGAGCACCTCAAACTCTGCCCCCGATTCATGACGCACGATCTCGCCCCGCACCGGCACCCGGCCCGTGCGCAAAAACACCAGCCCGCCCAAGGTGTCGATATCCTCGTCATCCTCGCCATTGCGCAGGGTCAGGCCAATCGCCGCCTCGAAATCATCCAACGACACGGTGGATTGCGCCACGAACACGCCCGGAGATTCCTCTTGCCACAAAGCGCCTTCGACCTCGTCATGCTCGTCCTCGATCTCACCGATCACGGTTTCAATCAGGTCTTCGATGGTCACAAGCCCATCAACGCCGCCGTATTCATCAATCACCAGCGCCATATGCACCCGGTCGCGCTGCATCTTCTGCAACAGCGTGCCAGCAGGCATCGACGGCGGCGCGAACAGCACCGGACGCAGCAACTTCTTCAGCGAAAACCGCCCCGAGGCCCCAAAGCCGTGCTGCAACGCCAGATCCTTCAACAGCACCAAGCCCTGCGGGTGATCGAGCGTGCCCTTATACACCGGCAACCGGCTGAACCCATGCTGACGAAACGCTTCAACAAGATCATCCTTGCCGATGTCCAGCGGCACCGCGGCAATCTCAACCTTCGGAATGGCAACATCATCCACCCGCAAGCGCCGCAGGTTGCTCAGGCCCAGCCCGCCACCCTGCGCGGGGCTCAGCGCCGCAGCTTCAGCGTCGCCTTCGCTGCTGTCAGACGCGTTGAAGGCCGACAACAGCCGCCCAAAGAATCCACGTGGCGAGGCCTCGGCCTCATCGGCATCCTCGCGCGCCTTTGGCGCTGCGGATAACCCGTCGTTGCTACTGCCCATTGGTCCTTGTTCCAAAACGCCCCCGCAGAGGCAGACGCCGTCAGTATGGGTCAGAAAGCCCAAGACGCGCAAGTATCCGCACCTCGGCGGCTTCCATCAGATCACCGTCGGCTGCGCGAATGTGATCATACCCCAGCAGATGCAACAGCCCATGCACCACCAGATGGCTGACATGATCGGCCATCGGTTTGCCCGCCTCAGCCGCCTCGGCAGCACAGGTGTCATAAGAAATCGCAATATCACCAAGGGATTCGGGATCATCAGCATCGCCCGGCTCGGGAAGATCGGGCACCTCACCCTCCGCCGCACCGCGCTCCTCAGAGGGCCAGCTCAGCACATTGGTCGGCTTGGCCTTGCCCCGGAAATCACCGTTCAGCTCCAGTATCCGCGCATCATCGCACCCCATCAGGCACAGGGTAAACCCGGCCTCGGCCAGCCCAAGCTCGGCAAACGCCGCGCGCACCGCAGCCGTGGCCAAAGCCTCCAGCCCAAAGGCCTCCCAACGCGGGTCTTCGATGACGATGTCAACAAGTGGTTCCATGCCGCCCCATAGCGCAAGGCCGATGCCGCCTCAAGCATTCACCTTGGTGGAAATACTCTGGGGGGCGCGAAGCGGGGGGCAACGCCCCCCACCCGCGCGTAAGCGCTCAAGAAGACTTGCGCGGCACGCGCTCCGTTAGATCACGTGCCGCAGCCTGTTCGATTTCGCCCGTTCAGCCCTGCGCCTCATCGCGCTCGTAGGCCTCGATCACACGCGCGACCAACGGATGCCGCACCACATCCTTCGAGGTGAAGTAGTTGAAGGTCACCCCCTTCACCCCCTTCAGAATACGCTCGGCATCCGCCAACCCCGAAGCGGTGCCACGCGGCAAATCGACTTGCGTGCGGTCGCCAGTGATCACCATGCGCGACCCCTCGCCCAACCGGGTCAGGAACATCTTCATCTGCATGGTGGTGGCGTTCTGCGCCTCATCCAGCACCACAAACGCATTCGACAAGGTCCGGCCGCGCATGAAGGCCAACGGCGCAATCTCGATCCGCTTTTCCTCGGTCAGCTTTTGAATCTGCTTGGCAGGCAGGAAATCGTTCAGCGCGTCGTAAAGCGGCTGCATATAGGGGTCGATCTTTTCCTTCATGTCGCCGGGCAGAAAGCCCAAGCGCTCGCCCGCTTCAACCGCCGGACGCGACAGGATGATCTTTTCCACCGCACCCGAGATCAACATGGTCACACCCACCGCCACCGCAAGATAGGTTTTGCCGGTTCCCGCAGGGCCGATGCCAAAGCCCATCTCATTGGCGAACAGGTTCTTCACATATTCCTTCTGCGCCTCGGTCCGCGGCTCGATCGGCTTTTTGCGGGTGCGCAACTCAATACCGCCGCCGCCGTGGAACATCTCGATCTGTTCCGAACCTTCCAGCTTGGTATCCGGCATCGGCCGTCCCATCCGCATCGCACCGTCAATATCGCCGGCCTCAATGCCACGCCCAGCCTCCAGCCGTGCGTAAAGCGAGCGCAACACCGCCCCCGCCTGTTCCCGCGCGGCCTTGTCGCCGATCACGGACAAGCGGTTGCCCCGCCGCAGCACATGCACCCCCATCTGATGCTCGATCTGCGCCAGATTGCGGTCAAACTCGCCGCAAAGGCTGATCAAAAGCCGGTTATCGGGAAATTCGAGGACAGTCTCGACAATATCCTCGGAACGGGTCGGGGGCGTTAGCGCGCTGATGCCCAAAGGGATCTCCTTGCGGTTCAGGTGACGTCTAGATGTAGTGTAGGCGCTCCGGATACTCTGGCAAGAACAACCTGCATGGTCTTGATATCAAAGTGATGACAGCGACATCTTTGCGCAAGAACCGGGCAATAAAAAAAGACCACGGAGATCTCCGTGGTCTTTGCATTGAATATCGCCTCTGCGGCAGGGATCAGTTCCGGTGTCCGGGCACGTAATCGCGGATCGGCGCCGACGAGGTCTGGTAGTTGCCCAGAACCGTGCCCGGCGGATAGTGGTTGTTGCAGACCGGCAGGCCCGACACCGGATCATACCGGCGGCCCGAATAACCCTCGACGCCGTCGTCGATGATCCAGCCCTGACAGCCATCGGGATCATAGGCAATCGCCGCTTCACCCTCGATCAAGCCAGTGCTGTCACGACCTGAATCCCGTGCGGTTGCAATCACCGTATTCGGTCCCGCGGTGTAGGGCGTCAAGCCGCCCTCACAGGCGCTCAGGCTGATCGCGGCAAGTGCCAGAAGCGGGAAAACTGTAATTTTTGACATGTTCATCACCACTTATAGCAGACGACTTCGACGCGGCGGTTTTGCTGCATCCCGGCGGCGGTTGCGTTGGTTGCGCGCGGCTGGCGTTCACCATAGCCGATCTCACGATCCACCATGGCACCAACCGAGCGGGCAACCGCAGCGACCGAGGCCGCACGGCGCTGCGACAGGTTCATGTTGTATTCATCCGAAGCGCGACTGTCGGTGTGACCGTAAATCGCATAACCGAACGCACCGGCGTTCTGGAAGAAATCGGTCAGATAGCGCCGCCCGTAAGCCGTCAGCTTGGCGCTGTCGGTGGCAAACAGCGTGTCGGTGTTCTGCACCAGACAGGTGTTGCGCTTCAGGCAAACCGGCTTGCCGGTCTTGGGGTTCACGCGGTCCAGCATATAGCCTTCAACGCCGCCGTCTGCCCACCAGTGCATACAGCCGTCGTCATCAACCCAGACGCCCCATTCGATCTTGCCAGCGACTTGCGGCGCGGTCTGCGCCATCGCCCCACTTGCCATCATCAGGCCAGCGGCCATCGCCGCGCCCCCGATTGCCATTCGCACTGCTCTGGAAAAACGCTCCACTGTGGCAGCTCCCCTTCAACCATGTCGGAATTCACATATTTATGATCGCAGGTTTGCCGAGGCCGACTTGTGAAGTAAAGCAAAATCTATGGGTTTATGGCTTTTTCAAGACTAATTGTTGCGTGTCCGTCTATAATTTTGGCCAATCGAAGCCATTGCTGACGCAACGGAAACGATGAACACAGAACGCCAATCAGGAAATACGCGCGCCTGCCAAAGAGTTGGAGGACGAAGCTAAGATTCTCACCCGCACCATCTCACCAACGCGGCCATTCGGGTCGTTGACGAACACGGCGTGCAGGTGATCCGACTTGCCGATCATCTGCCCGGCCTCGCGCCCGGCTTTCTCATACAGCACCCCCACTTCACGCCCCACCATCGCCTCTTGCAGGCCGCGCTGCTGTTGGGTGATCAAGGCTTGCAGGGTTTGCAGGCGCGCGTCCGCGACCGCGCCGTCAATCTCGGGCTTTTCCGCAGCCGGGGTGCCGGGGCGGGCCGAGTATTTGAAGCTGTAAGCCGCGCCATAGTTGACAGCCCGGATCAGCGACAGAGTGTCTTCAAAATCCTGATCCGTCTCACCCGGAAAGCCGACGATGAAATCCGACGACAGCAGAATATCGGGCCGCGCCGCGCGGATGCGCTCAATCAGGCGCAGATAGGCCTCTGCCGTATGCTTGCGGTTCATCGCTTTCAGGATCCGGTCGCTGCCCGATTGCACGGGCAGATGGAGATACGGCATCAGTTTCGGCAGATCACCATGGGCGGCGATCAGATCATCATCCATGTCGTTGGGGTGGCTGGTGGTGTAGCGGATGCGTTCCAGTCCATCGACCTTCGCCAGTTCGCGGATCAGCCGCGCGAGTGTCCAGCCGTCGCCGTGATAGGCATTCACATTCTGTCCCAGCAGCGTCAGATCGCGCACGCCTTTATCCACCAAGCCCCGCGCTTCGGTCAGAATCCGCTGCGGATCACGCGAAACTTCGGCCCCACGGGTATAGGGCACCACACAGAATGCGCAGAACTTGTCGCAGCCTTCCTGCACTGTCAGAAACGCCATCGGGCCACGGCTGGCCTTGCGCTCGGGCAGCAGGTCAAACTTGTCCTCCAGCGGGAAATCGGTATCGACCTGCGGCGTGTTCGCCCGCGCCATTTCCGGCAAACGGTGATAGGACTGCGGCCCCACCACCAGATCAACAATCGGCATCCGCCGCATGATCTCGGCACCCTCGGCCTGCGCCACACAACCCGCCACCCCGATCTTCACATCAGGCCGCGCCGCCTTCAGCTTTTTCAGCCGCCCCAGATCGGAATACAGCTTTTCCCCGGCCTTTTCGCGAATATGGCAGGTGTTCAGCAGCACCATATCGGCATCTTCGGCGGATTCGGTGGTGACATAGCCATCCGCGCCCATAGCCTCGGCCATACGCTCGGAATCATAGACGTTCATCTGACACCCATAGGTCTTGATGAACAATTTCTTCGGATCGGCCATGGCGCACCTCTGTCTGGGGTGTTCCTCTATGCCAAACCGCCCTGCTTCGCAACGCCGGGGCTTGCGTTGCACCGGTTGTTAACGGATTCTGCCGCAAACAGGCCAAGGGCAGATGGGCAAAGCATGAAATACAGGTCGCTTGATCAGTTTCTGGCAGAGGGCAAGGCAGCCTTGGCGAAAGGCCCGGTTGCGCTGGTTTTTGCCGAAGACGCGGTCGAGGTTGAAAGCACGATCCGCCACCATCTTGAGGCCGGGTTTGTCCAGCTTGCGCTGTTCGCCCCCGATGCCATCACCATCCCCGCCGAGCTTGAGGCGAAAATCCATCGCGTGCCGTATGAGGCCGCAACGGTTGAAGCGCTGGTTGAGGCTGTCAACAAAGTGATCGCCGCCGCCCACGGCATCTGGCTTTATTACTGCTACAACGCCGAATATCTGTTCCACCCGTTCTGCGAAAGCCGCAACATCCGTGAGATGCTGGCCTTCCACACCGAAGAGCGCCGCGATGCGATGCTGTCCTATGTGGTTGATCTATATGCCGATGATCTGAACTTGTTCCCCAACGCCGTGTCGCTGGACCGCGCGCATCTGGACAAATCCGGCTACTACGCCCTTGGCCGCCCCGACGTGGCCAACCACAACTATCCCAAGGAACGCCAGTTGGATTTCTTTGGCGGGCTGCGCTGGCGGTTTGAAGAACACATCCCGGTGCCGCGCCGCAAGATTGACCGCATCGCGCTGTTCCGCACCAAACCGGGCTTAAGCTTGCGCGGTGATTTCACTCTGTCGGATGAGGAATACAACACCTACGCCTGCCCTTGGCATCACAACATCACCACCGCCATCGTCAGCTTCCGCACCGCCAAGGCGCTGCGCTCGAACGCCGGATCGCGGTTTGATATCCATGATTTCAAATGGCACAACTCCACCCCGTTTGACTGGCACAGCCAACAGTTGATGGACCTTGGGCTGATGGAGCCAGGTCAGTGGTTCTAAACGTCACAAATCCGCCGCGCTGATGGCTTTTGACGAAGCGGCGCGGGGTTGAAAAATCACCCGCTTGACCGGCGCAGGGCGCGATTCTAAGGCGAAACTCACCCCGTTTTGCCGCCAAGGATGCCGCACATGAATAAACCAAAACTCCGCATCGGCCTGATTGGCACCGGCTTCATGGGCAAGGCGCACGTGTTCGGCTTCACGTCAGCCCCGCGTGTGTTCGAACTGCCGTTCGATCTGGAACTGCACACCGTCGCGGATATTACGCCCGAGGCCGCCGAACGCGCCCGGCAGACGTTGGGCTTTGCCCATGCCACTGCCGACTGGCGCACGATCATGGCAGACCCTGCAATTGATCTGGTGTCGATCACCGCACCGAACGCCTTGCACAAGGAAATGTCGCTGGCGGCCATTGCGGCAGGCAAGCATGTGTATTGCGAAAAGCCCCTCGCGCCCTTGGCCGCCGATGCCATGGAAATGACCCTTGCCGCCGAGGCTGCCGGGGTGAAAACCCAAGTCGGCTTCAACTATCTGTGCAACCCGATGCTGGCGCTGGCGCGGGAAATGATTGCGGCGGGCGAATTGGGCGAGATACGCGGCTATCGTGGCATGCACGCCGAAGATTACATGGCAGACGCCAACGGCCCCTACACCTTCCGCCACGACCCCGCAGGCGGTGGGGCGCTGGCCGATATTGGCAGCCATGCCCTTGCCACGGCGGAATTCCTCTGTGGCGCGATCACCCGCGTGATGGGCGATTGCGTGACGATGATTGCCGAGCGCCCCGATGGCAAAGGCGGTCGCAAGGCGGTCACGGTGGATGACGTGGGCCGCGCGTTCCTGCGCTTTGAAAATGGTGCCACGGGGTCAATCGAGGGCAACTGGATCGCCACAGGCCGCAAGATGCAGCATGACTTTGAGGTTTACGGCACCAAGGGCGCGCTGGCGTTCAGCCAGGAACATTTCAACGTTATCAACTACTTCTCGACCTCCGACGCCAAAGGCCGCCAGGGCTTCCGCCGCATCGAGGCCTCGCCCGACCACGCACCCTACGGCCTGTTCTGCGTCGCCGCAGGCCACCAGATCGGCTTTAACGACCTGAAGGCGATCGAGGTCGCAGGCTACATCAACGCCATCGCGGGCAAAGCGCCGGAGCCCTTCAACTTCCGCGCTGGCCTGCGGATTCAGACATTGGTCGAGACCATTCACGCATCCTCTAAGGCACAGGCGTGGATGGATGTGGCCTAAGGCGCAAAAGCGCCGCCGCCTGTCGCTGTTCGCATTGACAGCGTCAGGCGAATCCCGCTTCATGCCCGCGATGGTTTCGGCAGACGCAAAGTCGCGCCGGATGAAAAGGGAATACGGTGTGGTGTAGGCAAAAGCCGCCAATTCCGTGACTGCCCCCGCAACTGTAAGCGGTGAGCAAACCTGCAAAGTCCACTGCCCCAAAGGGGTGGGAAGGCGCAGGCCAGCCACGACCCGCGAGTCAGGAGACCTGCCATCATAGCCGAAACAATCATCCGGGCGGGGTGCCCGGGGAAGGATGCTATGATCAATCTGCAAGGGCCCGCGCTGGCCCAAGACCCTGCCCTGCGGCAGAGCGTAAAGCGCCATCAAATTCTGGTCTGCCAAACCTGTCGCCACAAAGACAGCCCCTGTCGGCCCGGCCTTGCCCTGCTGGAAAAGCTGCGCGCGGCGGTCAGCGAAGCCAAGGGGCTGGCCGAGGATTTCGAGATTTCCGGCACCGCCTGCATGGCAGGTTGTGATCGCCCCTGCACCGTGGCTTGGCGGGCAACAGGCAAGGCCACATGGCTGTTCGGCGATATCGACCCGGATGCCGATATAGACGCGCTGGTTGAATTTGCCGCGCTGTATCAACGGCTTGACGATGGCTGGTGCCGCTCGGCTGATCGCCCGGGGAAACTCGCGACCTCGACCCTCGCCCGTATCCCCGCAGCACTGATCGTCACCGCCGAGGGCGCGTTGCAATGACCGCGCCCATACTGGAAGCCCGCAATCTGTGCTGGGGCCCACCCCGCCGCCCCGACATCCTGAACGACATCAGCTTTGCCTTGACCGAGGGCGAGGTGATGGCGATTTGCGGGGCGAACGGGGCGGGCAAATCGTCACTGTTGCGCCTGCTGTATCGCCACCTGCCCCCCCGCAGCGGCACCGTCAGCTTGCTGGGGCGCGATCTGTGGCGACATTCGGCACGCGAAACCGCCCGCATCGTCGCCGCCGTGTTGCAAGAGCAACCCACCGATTTTGCCCTGACTGCACGGCAGATCGTGGCGCTTGGCCGCCTGCCGCACCGCGCAGGCTTTGCAGGTGCCGCGCTGCGCGACACCCATGTGGTCAGCGCCGCATTGGAACGGCTGGACCTCGCGCGCTTTGCCGACATGCCTTTTGGCACCCTGTCGGGTGGCGAGAAACAGCGCGTGATGGTCGCCCGCGCCCTTGCGCAAGAACCCCGCGTGCTGATCCTCGACGAGCCGACCAACCATCTGGACATCCGCCACCAGCTTGAACTGCTGGCCCTGCTGCGCGGCCTTGGCCTGACGGTGATCTGCACCCTGCACGATCTGACACTTGCCGCGCAGTTTGCCGACCGCGTGCTGGTTCTGGCCGATGGCCGCGTTTTGTCCGATGGCCCGCCCGATCTGGCGCTGTCCGAGCATCACATCGCCACCGCCTTCAACGTCACCGCCCGCGTGGACCGTTCCGGCCCCGCGCCGCGCTTTTCCTTTCATCTTTAGGATACCCCGATGAAATACGCTCTGATCGCCCTGTTGCTGTCGGCAACTTCTGCCGCCGCCTTTCCCGTCACCGTGAAAAGCTGCAACCGCGATGTCACCTTCGACGCCGCCCCAACCCATGCCATTTCCAACGACGTGAACCTGACCGAGATGATGCTGGTGCTGGGACTGCGTGATCGCATGGTGGGCTACACTGGCATTTCCGGCTGGAAAACGCTTGATCCCGAGATGCGCGATGGCGTGGCCGAACTGCCCGAACTTTCCGCGAAATACCCCAGCAAGGAAGTGCTTGCGGGCGCTGATGCCGATTTCTTCTTTGCCGGTTGGAACTACGGCATGAAAGTCGGCGGCGAAGTCACCCCCGAAACGCTGGAACCCTTGGGCATCAAGACTTACGAGCTGACCGAAAGCTGCATCTTCGTCGGCCCCAAGGCGAAAAGCAGCATGGATGACATGTATAACGACCTGCTGAACCTTGGCACGATCTTTGGCATCGAGGATAAGGCAAGGGCGCTGGTCGAAGGCTACAAAGCGCAACTGGCCGAGGCCACCAAGGGCGTTGATCACAGCAACCCTTTGCGGGTGTTCGTCTATGACAGCGGCGAAGACACGCCCTTCACCGCAGGCAAATACGCCATGCCCACCGCGCTGATCGAGGCTGCGGGTGGCGTCAACATCATGGATGATCTGGATAAAAGCTGGGCGACTGTGGCGTGGGAGCCTGTGGTGGAGCGTAACCCGCAAGTCATCGTGATCGTCAACTATGGCGATGTGACGGCCGAGCAGAAAATCGCCTTCATGCGGGGCAACCCGGCCTTTGCGGGCATCGACGCGGTGAAGAACAACCGCTTTGTGGTGCTGGAATATGTCGAGGCCACCCCCGGCCCGCGCAACATCAAAGCGGTGGAAAAGCTGGTCGCGGGCTTTGCGGCGCAGTAAGAACAACCTGCGCCGGGGCAGATGTCCCGGCGCAATGCTTTGAAAGGCAAGCCGATGGCCGACCTTACCGAACCCACCGTTGCCAGCGCGGCTTGGCATCTGTCGCGCCGCGCCGGGCTGGTGCTGGCGGGCTGCGCGGTGCTGGTTTTGTCGATCATCCTTGCGGTTTCCATCGGCGCGGTTTCGATCCCGCTGGCCACCGTCTGGGGCATCGCGCTGAACCATGTGATCCCCGATGCCGTGCCCGTCACATGGTCGCCCGGGCGCGCGGCGATTGTCTGGGATATCCGCTTTCCCCGCGCGATCCTTGCGGGGCTTGTGGGCGCGGGTTTGGGGCTGACCGGGGCTGCGCTGCAATCTGTCACCCGCAACCCGCTCGCCGATCCGCATCTGCTGGGTATATCGTCTGGCGGAGCGTTCGGGGCGATCCTTGCGCTGATGCACACAGGCATGTTTCTGGGCCTGCTGACCGTCCCCCTGCTGGCCTTTGCGGGGGCCTTGGCCGCCACCGCGCTGGTGCTGGGCATCGCGCAATTTGCGCGTGCGACATCCGCCGACCGGCTGGTGCTGGCGGGGGTGGCTGTCAGCTTCATCATCATGGCAGGCGCGAACATATTGATCTTCCTCGGCGATCCGCGCGCCACCCATACCGTGGTGTTCTGGATGCTCGGCGGTTTCGGCCTTGCGCAATGGCCGCATCTGTTGTTCCCGCTGGCGGTGCTGATCCCCACTGGCCTGTGGCTGTGGCACCGCGCCCCCGATCTGAACGCGATGAGCCTTGGCGATGAGACTGCCTCAAGCCTTGGCATCCCCATCGCCCGGTTTCGCCTGTCGGTCTTTGTCGCAGGCGCGCTGATCACCGGAGTCATGGTGGCGTTTTCGGGCATCATCGGCTTTGTCGGCCTGATGATGCCCCACCTTGTGCGCCTGATCTTTGGCGGCGACAACGCCCGCGTGCTGCCGCTGTCGGCGCTGTTCGGCGCGATATTCCTGACATGGGCCGATACCGTCGCCCGCATCATCATGGCACCCGAGGATATGCCCATCGGCATCGTCACCGGGCTAACGGGCGGGCTGTTCTTCGTCTGGCTGATGGCGCGCAGAACCCCCTGAGGGCTGGATTATTCCGGCGAGGTTTGGCCCGACGATATGCACCGCCAACAGCGTAACCGGCACGCGGGGTTCCGCAATCGCATAAAAACCCACCCCAAGAATATCATCATCCACCACGATCAGACCGGCGGAGGAACCGGGCTTGATCGCGCCCGAACAAGGCCCGCCGCACATCGCCGCCGCCTCGATCCGCGCTTTGACCCCAAATCCATGGCGGCTTCGTCAAGCGCAGCATCACGAACCGCAGGTCATTGCAATCCATCACAAAAACCACTGCGACATTGCTGTGCTTCATCGCGATAACCTGCCGCCCCGCAGGCCTCAGCACGCTACAGCATCCTGCAAATGCGTCTGCCGGGCCGCGCATAAAGCGAACATCATCGCCGAAACCGCCGAGGCGAAGGGCATCGCGTCAAACTCTTGGGCCGCCGCCCCATGGCGCGGCGCTTCGACCGCCACGTCACCAAAATCCGGCGGCGCGTTGCCGTGCCGAACGGCGACACCGCGCTTGGCACCGCGGTCACAAGGGCCGTGGGCCAGGTTTGTCGGAGATAACGCCCGCGCGGTCTTCAACCAATCCTTGGCAGGCCAATATTGCTTAACGCTTCCCTAACGCAAATTTTCAACCCATTGATCCCAATATATAAACCTTATGGTCCCAACTCGGGACCATCCGCGATGCCCGCAAATCCCGCCCCTTCACAACCGCGTGCCACCCCTCCGAACCACCCTTGCACCCGTCCGCAGCTTGGGGGATTGTCCCGCCATGCCCTCCGCCCGCATCCTCCCCCTGATCGTCGCGACCGCCCTGTTGATGGAGAATATCGACTCCTCGGTGCTGTCCACCTCGCTGCCCCAGATCGCGCGCGACCTGAACTCCGACCCGATCCACCTGAAGCTGGTCCTCACCACCTACCTCCTCGCCCTCGCTGTCTTCATCCCGGCCTCCGGCTGGATGGCCGACCGCTTCGGCGCGCGCAAAATCTTCCGCGCCGCAATCGTGGTGTTCGCGGCGGGCTCCATCGCCTGCGCCCTTTCCACCAACCTCATTGAGTTGGTCGCCGCCCGCGCGCTGCAAGGTTTGGGCGGGTCGATGATGACGCCCGTGGGCCGCCTGATCGTGCTGCGCGGCACGCCCCGCGCGGGGCTGGTCGGCGCGCTGGCCTGGCTGACGGTGCCCGCGCTGCTCGGCCCGGTGCTTGGCCCACCCTTGGGCGGCTACATCACAACCTACTGGGATTGGCGCTGGATTTTCTGGATAAACATTCCCATTGCTGTCCTTGGCGTGGTCCTCGCCACCCTGTTCATCCCCGACCTGCGCGAGCCTGAACCGCGCAGCTTTGACACCGCGGGTTTCCTGCTGCTTGGCCCCGGCCTTGCGGGCTTTCTGACCGGGGCGACCCTGATGGGCCTGAACCTTGCCACCCCGCTGATCGTCGGCGCCCTGACCGCAGGCGGCGCGGCGTTGATCGCGCTTTACGTCCGCCATGCCCTGCGCGTGCCGAACCCGATGGTCGATCTGCGCCTGCTGGCGCTGCCCACGTTCCGCATTTCCGTCACGGCTGGCACGCTGTTCCGCGTCGGCGTCGGCGCGCTGCCGTTCCTGCTGCCGTTGATGCTGCAACTTGGGTTCGGGCTGAACCCGCTGCAATCGGGGCTGATCACCTTCGCGTCGGGCATCGGCGCGCTGGTGCTGAAATTCGCCGCCCAACCGATCCTGCGCCGCTTTGGCTTCCGCCGGGTGCTGCTGGTCAATGCGCTGATCTCGTCGGTGTTCATCCTTGCCCCCGCCAGCTTTACCCCGCAAACGCCATGGCTGTTGATGCTGGGCGTGCTGTTTGTGGGCGGGCTGTCGCGGTCGCTGCAATTCACATCCGTGAACGCCATCGCCTATGCCGAGGTGCCATCCGAACGCCTCTCATCAGCCACATCCTTCACCGCTGTGCTGCAACAACTGTCCGGCTCCATCGGCATCACGCTGGCCGCCATGACACTGGAGGGCACCGGCTATCTGCGCGGCACATCCGCCACCGATCTGGGCAACTTCCCCGTCGTGTTCACCGTGATCGCGCTGCTGTCGCTGTCCTCGGCCGTGATCTTCGCCAAACTCTCGCCGCAAGCCGGGTCGCAACTGGTCCGCGCTGCCGATTGACACCACCCGCCTTTCCGCCTCATCTGGCGAAAACGAAAGGCCCGAGCATGGACATCAACCTGACCTTTGCGCGCCCCGAGGATGGGCCGAAATCCGGCCCCGTCACAATCGGCTGGTTTCTGACGCAAGACAAAGGTGCGGTGCTGTATGATCCGCCCGAGCGCGTGTTGTTTCGCCAGACCAACAAGGCCCATGCCAAATCGGCCAGCCGTTGCCCGGCGGTGATCCAGTTGGAAAGCCGCTATTTCCTGATCAAATGCCCGTTTGACATGCACCTTGGCTTTGGCCGCGATGACAAGGGCAAGCCGCATCTGATCAACCGCGCCGGGGCCGCCTCCCCCATCCGCGCCAACAAACTGGGCGAGGTGATGACGCTGGTGTCCGAGGCCGAATGGCGCTACCCGGATCGCCCCACGGTGCAGATGTCGCTGCCCTACTGCTTTATCGCCGACGAGTTGGTCTATATCACCCAGCTTTCCGCCTTCGCCCACTACCGCCGCGAACAACTGCCCGGCACGATCTTTGGTGGCCGTTTCCCGCTGAACGTCTGGCCGCGCCCGCTGATGTGGGCGTTTGAATGGCACGAGCCGGAAAAAGACCTTATCCTGAAGCGCGGCGAGCCTTTGTTTTACTGCCAGTTTGAAGCCGATGGCCCCGATCGCCCGGTGCAGATGGTCGAGGCTGAAAAGACCCCCGAATTGCAGAAATACATGGAGCAGATTGGCGGCGTGGTGAACTACGTCAACCAGACCTTCGGCCTGTTCAAAGCCGCCGAGGCGTTGCGCCCGAAGAAGCTGCTTACCCCAAAGGCACGGGAGTAGGGTGCGTGATTCACGCACCTTCCGGGCAAGCCATTTATGATGCGCAGCTTTCTTGAGATTTACGATATCGCCTCGGGCAGCACCCGCACCCTGTTGGCAACAGATCGGCATATCGAGGCACCAAACTGGTATCCCTCAGCCGATGCGTTGCTGATCAATGCCGAGGGGCGCTTGTTTCGTGTGCCACTGGCCGACCCTGCCCTGATCCCGGTTGAAACCGGCATCGCCCAGCGCCTGAACAACGACCACGGCATCAGCCCCGATGGCAGCCAGATCGTGATTTCATCGCACCACGAAGGCCAAGGCTCGCAGATCTACATGATCCCGGCCAAGGGCGGCGATCCGGTGAAAATCTCGCCGCAAGCGCCAAGCTGGTGGCACGGTTGGTCGCCAGATGGCAAAACCCTGACCTACGTTGCCGCGCGCGGTGGCAGCCGGGTGATTGATGTTTATACCATGTCTATCGGCGGTTTAGAGACGCGTTTGACGGGTGGCGAGGGCCATTGCGACGGCCCCGATTTCAGCGCCGATGGCGCCCAGATCTACTACAACTGCGACCGCGACGGCCACGCGCAGATCTGGGTGATGAACGCTGATGGCAGCGCCCAGCGCAAACTGTTCGCCGATGATTGCGTCAACTGGTTTCCGCATCCCTCGCCCGATGGCCAGCACCTGATCTATCTGGCCTACCCGCCCGGCACCTTGGGGCATCCGGCAAATCTGGCCGTGGCGCTATGCCTGTGCAACCCGCAAGGCCAGAACCGCCGCCGCATCGCAGAGTTCACGGGCGGCCAAGGCACGATGAACGTGCCGAACTGGGCACCAGACTCCCACGCCTTCGCCTTTGTGCGCTACGAGATATGAACGCGGGCAGGCGGTAGCTGATCAGTGGGCGCAGCGGACGGAACCGCAGCGCGCACGTTGAGCATCCGGTGGGTGTTGCTCCAGACCGAGATATAGACCTCGGCCACACCATTCGGTGACAGATGCTCGGGCGTCAGACCCACGATGCGCACCCGCAGATGATCGCCGTGCTGCAACGGCTCGGTCATCACGGCGGTCGCCGCTGGCCCAAGCTGCCCCAGATGCCGCAAACTGCGGCGCGGCAACAGGCCCAGCAAAGGCCGCTTCGCCACCGCAAAAATGCCAATCCGGCCATCCTCTTGCAGGTGCAACTCTGCCGCATCGCCGATGCACAAACCACTTTTCCCGATGTGCAGTTGCAACTCCTGCACGGGGGCCTTGTGGATCAATACCTGCAAAATATCCTGCATCTGCGCCGCCTTTTTGTTTTTCTAAGACTCGATTGGCCTAGAAATCCGGCCTGTCGCAAGGCCGTTCAACATACCGGAGGCTGCACGCCCCAGAACGGGCGGCATCGTGCCGACCACATTCGGCACAATCGGCGGATAAGCGTTCGCAGCCCACAGACACCTGCATAAATTTGCTGCATTGTCATTGATCCACAGCATTGCAAAGCGCGCGGCAACTCCCCAAATATCGGCCAAGGCCACCAAGGATGTGCTGGAAATCCGGGCATCACTGGGGCGCTTATGCAAAGGAGAGATACCGATGAATTTAGAGAAATTCACGGAACGGTCGCGCGGTTTCATCCAGGCGGCCCAGACGATTGCCATGCGGGAAAGCCATCAGCGGCTGGCACCCGAACACTTGCTGAAAGCCGTGATGGACGATGATCAGGGCTTGGCCTCCAACCTGATCCGCCGCGCCGGGGGTGAACCCGCCCGCGTGACCGAAGCGCTGGCCTTGGCGATGGGCAAACTGCCGAAAGTCTCGGGCGATGCGCAGCCGTTCATGGACCCCAACCTTGTGAAGGTTCTGGATGAGGCTGAAAAGCTGGCCAAGAAAGCCGGCGACAGCTTTGTGCCGGTTGAGCGCCTGCTGATGGCGCTGGGCATGGTGAAATCGCCCGCCAAGGATGCGCTGGATGCCGGTGCTGTCAGCCCGCAAAAGCTGAACGCCGCGATCAATGACATCCGCAAGGGCCGCACGGCTGACTCGGCTTCGGCTGAAGAAACCTATGACGCGCTGAAGAAATACGCCCGCGACCTGACCGAGGCCGCCGAGCAAGGCAAGATCGACCCGATCATTGGCCGCGACGAAGAAATCCGCCGTGCGATGCAGGTTCTGTCGCGCCGCACCAAGAACAACCCTGTGCTGATTGGCGAACCGGGGGTGGGTAAAACCGCGATTGCCGAGGGTTTGGCCCTGCGCATCGTCAACGGCGACGTGCCGGAAAGCTTGCGCAACAAGAAACTGATGGCGCTGGACATGGGCGCGCTGATCGCAGGTGCCAAATACCGTGGTGAGTTTGAAGAACGCCTGAAGGGCGTGTTGAACGAAGTCACCGCCGCCAATGGCGACATCATCCTGTTCATCGACGAGATGCACACGCTGGTTGGCGCCGGCAAATCCGATGGCGCGATGGATGCCGCCAACCTGATCAAACCGGCGCTTGCGCGGGGCGAGTTGCATTGCGTGGGTGCCACGACGCTGGATGAATACCGCAAATACGTCGAGAAAGACGCAGCCCTCGCACGGCGTTTTCAGCCCGTGATGGTCTCGGAACCCACGGTCGAGGATACCATCAGCATTCTGCGCGGCATCAAGGAAAAGTATGAACTTCACCACGGCGTGCGCATCAGCGACTCGGCCCTTGTCGCCGCAGCCACCCTGTCGCACCGCTACATCACCGACCGCTTCCTGCCCGACAAGGCCATCGACCTGGTGGACGAAGCAGCCAGCCGTCTGCGGATGGAGGTGGATAGCAAGCCCGAAGAACTCGACCAACTGGATCGCCAGATCCTTCAGTTGCAGATTGAGGCTGAGGCGCTGAAGAAAGAGGACGATGCCGCCAGCAAGGATCGCTTGGAAAAGCTGGAAAAAGAACTGTCCAACCTGCTGGAGCAATCCGACGCCATGTCCGCCAAATGGCAGGCAGAGCGTGACAAGCTGGAAGTTGGCCGCGATCTGAAAGAGCAACTCGACCGTTTCCGCGCCGAGCTTGATCAGGTTAAGCGCGACGGCAACTTGGGCCGTGCGGGGGAACTTTCCTACGGCATCATTCCGGGGCTTGAGAAAAAACTGGCCGAGGCCGAATCCCGCGAAGGCGATGCCTTGGTGTCCGAAGCCGTGCGCCCGGAACAGATCGCCGAAGTGGTGGAGCGTTGGACAGGTATTCCCGTCGCCAAAATGCTGGAAGGCGAGCGGGAAAAACTGCTGAAGATGGAGGAAGAACTTGGCCGCCGTGTGATCGGCCAACAAGCCGCCGTCACCGCCGTTGCCAACGCCGTCCGCCGTGCCCGCGCTGGGCTGAACGACGAGGGCCGACCCTTGGGCAGCTTCCTGTTCCTTGGGCCAACCGGGGTGGGTAAGACAGAACTGACCAAAGCCGTCGCCGAATATCTGTTCGACGATGACGCTGCGATGGTGCGGATTGATATGTCCGAATTCATGGAGAAACACTCGGTCAGCCGCCTGATCGGCGCGCCTCCGGGCTATGTCGGCTATGATGAAGGCGGGGTGCTGACCGAAGCCGTCCGCCGCCGCCCCTATCAGGTGGTGTTGTTTGATGAGGTGGAAAAGGCCCATCCCGACGTGTTCAATGTGCTGTTGCAGGTGCTGGACGATGGCATGCTGACCGATGGTCAGGGCCGCACCGTCAGCTTCAAGCAAACGCTGATCATCCTGACCAGCAACCTTGGGGCCCGCGCTTTGTCCGAGCTTCCCGAGGGTGCAGATCAGGCAGGCGCGCGGGCGCAGGTGATGGAGGCCGTGCGGCAGCACTTCCGCCCGGAATTCCTGAACCGGCTGGATGAGCAGATTATCTTTGATCGTCTGAACCGCGCCGACATGACCGGGATCGTCGATATCCAGTTGCGCAAGCTGGAGGCCCGGCTTGCCAGCCGCAAGATCACGCTCGATCTGGATGCCGAGGCTAAGGCCTGGCTGGCGGATGAAGGCTACGATCCGGTGTTTGGCGCGCGTCCGCTGAAACGGGTGATCCAGAACCACCTGCAAAACCCGCTGGCCGAGATGATCCTGTCGGGCGATGTGCTGGATGGGGCGACGATCAAGGTCAGCGCCGGGGCCGATGGCCTGATCATCGGTGATCGCGTTTCCGCCTCGCGCCGCGAGCGGCCCGCGCAGGCTGTGGTGCATTAATCTGGCCTGACATTGCCTGTCCCGGTCCGCCGGGGCAGGCAGTTTTCTGCGGGAATGCGCCGCATAGACGGGTGATTTTGCCCCGCAGCCAGCAATTCTTGCAGCATTTCTACTATATGTGGTAGCCCAAACCAAGAATCACACAAGTGTGTCCCCGCGGGGACAAAAAACACACGCTGTCCCCGCGGGGACAGCCGAATTTCGGCGAATCTGGACTTGTGCGCCCCTGCGCGCCAACATGCTGCGATGTGCAGCAAGGACGCCCGATGACCCCCGAAGACCGCCAGCTTCTGACCGCGCTTTTCGATGCCGCCGTGCGGGCCGCTGACCCGCTTCGGGCGCTGCGCGGGCATCTGCCGCAGCCCCCGAAGGGCCGCACCGTGGTGATCGGCGCGGGCAAGGGTGCCGCGCAACTGGCCGCCGCTTTCGAGGATTTGTGGACCGCCCCGCTGGAGGGCGTCGTGGTGACCCGCTACGGCTACGGCTGCGCCACCCGGCAGATCAAGGTGCTAGTGGCCGCCCATCCCGTGCCCGATCAGGCCGGGCTTGCGGCCTCGGCAGCCCTTTTCAACGCGGTGCAAGGGCTGACTGCCGATGATCTGGTGGTGGCCCTGATCTGCGGCGGCGGCTCGGCGCTGCTGCCCTGCCCGCCGGGCGATCTGACGCTGGAGGACGAGGCCGCGCTGAACCGCGCCCTGCTGGCATCAGGCGCGCCGATTTCGGTGATGAACGCGATCCGCAAGCAGGTCTCGGGCATCAAGGGCGGGCGGCTGGCGGCGGCTTGCCATCCGGCACGGGTGGTGACGCTGGTGGTGTCAGACGTGCCGGGCGATGATCCGGCGCAAGTGGCCTCTGGCCCCACGGTGCCAGACCGGGTGACGCGCGAAGACGCCCGCGCGATGGCGGCGGCGTGGCGCATCGCCCTGCCCGACAAGGTGGCAGCATGGCTGGCGGGCGAAGCAGGCCGCGCCCCTGATCCAACCGATCCGATCTTTGCCGGGCATCAGGTGCAGGTGATCGCCTCGGCCCGGATCAGTCTGGAGGCTGCCGCCGCAGCCTCGCCGCTGCCTGCGGTGATCCTGTCAGACGCGATAGAGGGCGAGGCCCGCGATGTCGCCCGCGTCCACGCCGCCATCGCGCGCGAGGTGGCTTTGCGCAACCGGCCTTTTGCGCGCCCCGTGGTGATCCTGTCGGGCGGCGAAACCACTGTCACCCTGCGCGGCAAAGGCCGGGGCGGGCGCAACTCCGAGTTTTTGCTGGCCTTGGCCTTGGCGGCAGAGGGCGTCAGTTTCTCCGCACTGGCCGCAGATACCGATGGCATCGACGGTTCCGAAAACAACGCCGGGGCGTTCGCCGATGGAGCCTCGATGATGCGCCTGCGCGCCCTTGGTGCAGACCCCGCAGCCCTGCTTGCCCGCAACGATGCCTATACCGCGTTTCAAACCCTGGGCGATCTGTTTGAACCCGGCCCGACCGGCACCAACGTCAACGACTTTCGCGCGATCTTGCTGCGCTAAAGCCCGACCCGGCCGTCACCCCGCTAACCCCGCCAGCGCCGCCTTCAACGCCGCCACCGTTGCGCGGTCGGTGCGCTTGTCGCGCCCCGATTGAAAGCCAAAGGCAAGCGCCGCCCCGCCGCTGGGCACAGTGGCAGAGCAAGACGCGTGGATTTCGCGCAGCCCGAGCGGGGCCAGACCGGCCAGCGTTTCCACCGATACTCCCGATCCGGGCATGATGATCAGATCGCGACCCGCCGCCTGCATCATCGCGGCCAGCGTCTCGGCCCCCTCCACAGCCCGCAGCGCACCGCCCGACGACAGAATGCGGCGAAAGCCCAAGGCCTTGGCGATCCGGACGGCTTCGGGCTTGTCCGGGGTCAGGTCAATGCAGCGGTGCAAGGTGGTATCAAGCCCCGCCGCCTCTTCCAGCAGCACCCGCAGGACGGCTTCATTCAGGCGGCCATCGCGGTGGCTGGCCCCCAACACCACGCCTTTCAGCCCCAACGCGCGGGCGGCGCGGATGTCGGCGCGCATCACCGCAACCTCGGCCACCGTATAGACAAAATCACCCGACCGTGGCCGGATGATCGGATAACACACCGCGCCCGACTGCACCGCCAACTGCATCAGCCCATGGCTTGGGGTCAGCCCACCCAAGGCAAGCGCGGCACAAAGCTCGATCCGATCAGCGCCGCCTGCGATGGCTTCGGCAAGGCCAGCGGCATCGTCAACGCAAACCTCCAGCAGGATTTCAGCCAAAGCGGGCCTCCCCTGCGGCGGCGGCCCCGGCAAGGCCTGCATCGGCGGAAACCGTCGCCGGCACCACCAAGGGCGCATCGGTTTTCCGCAGGATGCGCGATCGCGTGGCGGTATCTAGGGCGGCGATCAACAACGGATCATTCGCAAGACCGCCACCCACCGGCACAATGTCGGCCCCGATCAGGTTGATGACCATCGCAAGCTGCCCGGAAACCACATCAAGCCATCGCTCAATCGTTGGGCTTGGCGCAGATTTCCACCCGGCCACGATGTCTTCGACGCGGGCCTCGTGCCCGGTCAGATGTTTGTGCAACCGTTCCAGACCACGGGCGCCGCCGATGGTGTCGAGGCATCCGACCTGCCCGCACCCACAGGGAAATGCGGGATCGTGAACCACCGGGCCATGCCCCCATTCACCCGCATACCCGCCCGGCCCAGTGACAATACGGCCATCCAGCACCAAGCCACCGCCAACGCCGGTGCCAAGAATGATGCCAAACACATTGCGATGTTTGCGGCCAACGCCTGAAGTGGCCTCGGCCATTGCAAAGCAATCTGCGTCATTCAGGATCAGCACGGGCACGTTGAAGGCTGCGCCCAGATCCGCCGCGACGTTGCGGCCATCAAGGCAGGGCAGATTGGCCACCTTGATGCGCCCCGTGGCCGGATCGACCACCCCGGTGATCGAGATCGCAACGGCGGTTTCCGTGGTATGAAAGCGCGTCAGGGCTGCGGCAAAGGCGGCAAAATCCTGCGAGGGCGTCGGAGTTTCGCCCAGCAGTTCAAGCTGACCGCCCTTGCTGCGGGCGGCTTTGATACGGCTGCCACCGATATCAAAGGCGAGGATCATCAGGTGCACTCCTTGACAGGGCAGGCGGTTCGCCGCATGACGCCCGAAATCTGAGGAGATCGCAATGGCTGATGATCGCTTGATCGTGGCGCTGGATGTGCCGAATATCGTGCAGGGGCTGGATCTGGCCGGGCGGCTGGGTGGTGCGGTATCGTTTTACAAGATCGGTCTGGGCATGCTGACGGGCGGCGGTTTTGCTTTGGCAAACGAGTTGAAGCAGGAACACGGCAAGCGGATTTTCCTTGATATGAAGCTGTTCGACATCGGGGCAACGGTAGAGGCTGCGGTGCGCGGCATTGCGCAGTATGATCTGGATTTTCTGACGGTGCACGGCGACCCTCAGGTGGTGCGGGCCGCAGCGGAGGGCAAGTCGGGGACGGGGCTGAAGATTCTGGCGGTGACGGTGCTGACCTCGCTTGACCGCGCCGATCTGGACGCAAACCTGATCCGCGCCGGAGATTTGAGCGAGATCACCATCGAACGCGCTGCGCGGGCACTGGAGGCCGGGGCCGATGGGGTGATCTGCTCGCCGCAGGAGGCCGCTGCGATCCGTGCGCTGCCACAAGCCACTGGTCGGCTGATCGTCACCCCGGGTGTGCGGCCCGCTGGTGCCGATCTGGGTGATCAAAAACGCGTTGCCACCCCGGCGCAGGCGATTGCAGACGGAGTGGATCATATCGTTGTTGGCCGCCCAGTCTGGCGTTCCAGTGATCCGGCCGCCGCCGCCCGTGCGATTGTCGCCGAGATGATGTCACCTCAGGCACGGGTGCCGAACCATTGATTTTGGCCGTTTAGAGCCGTTTTTACCGACGCTCAGCGCACAAACGTCGCGGCTGGGCCCCAAAGCTGTCTGACGCGTTCATCGCGCCCGCACGACTCGCGGTAGAACTTGTAAGCGTTGCGCTTTTCCTTTGGGCCTCGCCGGGTCAGCACCAGATCGGTGCTTTTGTAATAGTCCTGATGGTAAGCCCCGGCCGGCCAGAAGGTTTTAGCGGCAAGAACTGGCGTGACCACGGCTTGCCCAAGCGCAGCCTCGGCTTTGGCAATTTCGCCCTGCGCGGCTTGCTTTTCGGCCTTGTTAGACACGAAAATTGCCGAGCGATACGCATCACCGCGATCACAGAACTGCCCACCCGCATCGACAACATCGGTGGAGTGAAGAAATTTCTCGATGATCTGGGCGTAGCTGATCTTGGCGTCGTCGAAGGTGATCTTCACAGCCTCGTAATGGCCTTCGTGATCCTCATACGTCGGGTTCTGCGAACTGCCACCGGTATAGCCTGACACCACAGCGCTGACCCCCGGCACGCCTTCAAAATTGGATTCGACGCACCAAAAACATCCACCCGCAACGATCGCGGTTTGGGTTTTGGCAGAGGCGGCACCTGCCAATAGTATCAAGGCCAGGGTAAGGCGGATCATGCGCAGCTCCATTGCTTTGTCACAGACTGCGGGCAGCCGCAGATCAGAACAACTCACCCATCCGTGATCTCACGCCAAGGTGATCCCGCCTCTTGGCCTTTGCCGTCTGGCGCAATAGCCTGCCGGAAACAGGAGACCGCCATGACCGACCATGTATCAACCCATCAGGCCGAAGAAGACGCACGCAACGAAGATATCCTGATTTACGTCAACGGGCGGATCGTGCCAAAGGCGCAAGCGATGGTGTCGGTCTATGATTCTGGCTTCATGCTGGGTGACGGGGTTTGGGAGGGGATACGGCTCTACAATGGGCGCTGGACGTTCTTGGACGAACATATCGCGCGGTTGTTCGAAGCGGCAAAGGCGATAGACCTGCAGATTGGCCTGACGCCAGAACAGGTGATTTCAGCCGTGCTAGAGACACAAAAGGCCAACGCGATGGTCACCGACGCCCATGCGCGGTTGATGGTGACGCGGGGGGTGAAAACCCGGCCGTTCCAACATCCGAAATTGTCACAGCGTGGTCCGACGATGGTGATCATCATGGAACATTCACGCCAGAAACTGCCACGCCCGATCCGGTTGGCGACGGTGCCCCACATGCGGGGCTTGCCGATGACGCAGGACCCGAAATTGAACAGCCATTCCAAGCTGAACTGTATTCTGGCCTGTATCGCGGCCGAAAAGGCCGGCGCGGATGAGGCGCTGATGCTGGATGTGCATGGCTTTGTGAATACCACCAACGCCTGCAATTTCTTCATCGTGCGCAAAGGGCAGGTTTGGACGAGCACCGGGGATTATTGCATGAACGGCATCACCCGACAGAAGGTCATTGATCTGTGCCGTGCCAACGAAATACCGGTGTTTGAGCGCAATTTCAGCCTTGTAGAGACGTATTCGGCGGATGAAGCGTTCTTGACGGGCACGTTCGGCGCACAGACTCCGGTGGGGTCGATTGACGGGCGGGTGATTGGAGCCGGCCAGATGGGGCCGATGACCGAGCGGCTGCGTGGACTTTACAAGGCCATGGTGGGGGCATGACGGGCGCGGCAAAACGCATTGCGATGTGGTCCGGCCCGCGCAACCTATCCACTGCGATGATGTATAGCTTTGCCGCGCGCGGCGATTGCACGGTTTGGGACGAACCTTTCTATTCTGCCTATCTGGAATACACCGGCATGGATCACCCGATGCGCGAAGATATCATCGCCGCGCACGAACCTGACCCGGATGTTGTTGCCTCGATCTGCAAAGGCCCCGTGCCGGGGGGAAATGCCGTTTTTTATCAAAAGCACATGACCCTGCACATGATCCCGCAGTTTGACCGGCGGTGGATGCGGTCTTGCACGAATGTCTTTCTGATCCGACATCCGGCGCGGGTGATCGCGAGTTATGCCAAGAAGCGAGAGGGCACGACTTTGGCCGACATTGGCTTTGTGCAGCAGGCGGAATTGTTTGACGAGGTGGCCGCGTGGACGGGTGACAATCCGGCGGTGATCGACAGCGACGACATTCGCGCCGACCCCGAAGGCATGTTGCGCAAGCTGTGCGAGGCGATTGGGGTCGGCTTTACCCGCAAGATGCTGCACTGGCCCGCCGGTGGCAACGAGGCGGATGGGGTCTGGGCGCCTCATTGGTATGCCGCGGTGCATCGCAGCACCGGGTTCGAAGGGGCCGAAGGACCGCTGCCGAAACTGGGCGGGATTTATGCCGATTTGGCGCTGCAGGCTTTGCCGTATTACGAGCGGCTGGCGGCGTTCAAACTTTAGATCGGCGCGCCACTGTGCAGGGCGGTCAGCAGCTGATCGGCCTCACGCAGAACGGTGGTGCGACGCGATTCAGCCATCTTGTCCCACGTGCGATACATCTGCGCCATGCGCGGGTTTTTGACAAAACGGTCACGGTGGCGATCCAGAAACTGCCAATACAGCAGGTTAAACGGGCAGGCATCTGGCCCGGTGCGGTCTTTGACCTTGTAGGCACAGGTGCCGCAATAGTTGGACATCCGGTCGATATAGGCCCCCGATGACACATAGGGCTTGGAGCCCAGCTGGCCGCCACAGGCAAACTGGCTCATCCCCAAAGTGTTGGGGGCCTCAACCCATTCGAAGGCGTCGATATAGACGGCGAGATACCATTCGTGGACAAAAACAGGGTCTATGCCGGCCAAAAGCGCAAAGTTTCCGGTGATCATCAGGCGTTGGATGTGGTGAGCATAGGCCAGATCGCGGGTTTGTGCGACTGCGGCCTTCATGCAGGCCATTTTGGTTTTGCCGCCCCAGTAAACATCCGGCAGCGGTGCTTTGTGGTCTAGCGCGTTCCACGTGGGATACTCTGGCCCATTCAGCGCCCAGATGCCGCGCATATATTCGCGCCAACCGATGATCTGACGAATGAAGCCTTCGACCGCATTCAGGGGCGCGCGACCGGCGTGATATTCTGCCTCGGCGCGTTGGCAGACCTCGAGCGGTGAGAGCAGGCCAAGGTTGATGCAGGGCGATAAGAGCGAATGGCTGAGGAACGGATCATCCGTCAGCATCGCGTCTTGCTCGTCGCCAAAGCGGGGCAGGCTATGGGCGATGAAGTGATCGAGCGCCTGCAACGCTTGGGCGCGATCTGTCGGCCAGTGAAACGGGCGAAGTTTGCCGAAGTGCATGGAAAAATGCGTCTCTACCAAGGCTAAAACGGCCTCTGTTTCGGCATCGGGCGTAAAACGGAGCGGTTTGGGCCGTAGCATGTCTGGTTTGGCGGCCTTGCGGTTTTCGGGATCAAAATTCCACTGACCGCCGACAGGTTGATCGCCATCCATCAGCACGCCGGTGCGGCGGCGCATGTCGCGGTAAAACCACTCCATGCGCAACTGCTTGCGCTCGGCCGCCCAAGATGTGAACACCTCGGGCGGACAAAGGAAGCGATCGTCTGGCAGCATCGTGACCGTCAACGGCACGGCTTCCAGCGCTTGCAGCAACCGCCAGTCGCCTGGAGTTGTCACGATCAGCCGATCAGAGCCATATTCAGCAGCCCGTCGGAGAATTTCTGCTGGTAACGACGGCCCGGTTTCCCGGTCGTCTAACCGAGAATAGGCAACGGTGTAGCCTTGCTGTGTCAGATGCCGCGCGAATTTTCGCATCGCGGTCAGCACCAAGGCGATTTTCTGCGGGTGATGCGGGACGGCGGTTGCTTCAGCGATGACCTCGGCCATCACGACAATATCGCGGGCGGGATCGGCCCCGCGCAATCCTGCGAGGGTGTCGGTCAACTGGTCACCCAAAACCAGAATGAGGCGGGGTTTGTCTGTCATGGGGCGCAGATAGCGTGCGGATCTGGAAAGTCAGGGGGCGCGGCGCTTATCCCAGCAGTTTTGCCAACCCCATTGCAACTGCAGGGTTGCCGGACAACTTGATCTTCCCCGTGACCAGCGCAGTCATTGGATTCAACTTGCCCTTCAAAAGGTTGATCAGATTTTCCTCGGTCAGGCGCAGGGTGCAATCGGCGTCACGATCTTCGGTCGTGGCGGTGCCGTCGGCCAAGACGATCAAGCCAGATGCGCCGCAATCAAACTTTAGGCTGCCCGAGAAGGTCTTGGTTTCCAACTCTTTGCGCAGACGCGCCGCGATGTCTTGCAGTCCCAAGGGTGCTCTCCTGATGTCTCCAGACAAGGTAGCGGGGCGCGAGGGCAGCACAACCGCGCCGTGACGTCACGCCATGCAAAAGGCCGCACCTGTGCGGGTGCGGCCTTCCAAACTGCGTAAACTTTTAGCCTTTGTCGGCAACCCGGGCATTGCGGCTGGCGATCAACCGCAGGCGCAGGGCGTTCAGGCGGATGAAGCCTTCGGCGTCTTTCTGATCGTAGGCGCCCGCGTCTTCTTCGAAGGTGACGTGCTTTTCGGAATAGAGGCTGTGATCCGACCAACGCGCCACGGTGCGGGCCGAGCCTTTATACAGCTTGACCCGCACCGTGCCGGTGACATGGGTTTGAGTGTGGTCGATCAGGGCTTGCAGGGCCTCACGCTCGGGCGAGAACCAGAAGCCGTTGTAGATCAACTCGGCATAGCGCGGCATGATGCTGTCTTTCAGATGGCCCGCGCCTGCATCCAGCGTGATCTGTTCAATGCCGCGGTGGGCTTCCAGCAGGATGGTGCCGCCGGGGGTCTCGTAAAGGCCGCGCGATTTCATGCCGACGAAGCGGTTTTCCACAAGGTCCAACAGACCAACGCCATGCTTGCCGCCGATATCATTCAGGCGGGCGAGGATGGTTGCGGGAGACAACGCCTCGCCATTGATGGACACGGCATCACCACGTTCAAAGCCGATTTCGAGGTATTCCGGAGTATCCGGGGCTTTTTCCACCGGGGTGACGCGCTGATAGACGAACTCGGGCGCTTCTTCCGCCGGATTCTCCAGCACTTTGCCTTCAGAGGACGTGTGCAGCAGGTTGGCATCGACGCTGAACGGTGCCTCGCCGCGTTTGTCTTTGGCGATTGGAATCTGGTTGGCTTCGGCAAATTCCAACAGCTTGGTGCGCGAAGTCAAATCCCACAGACGCCACGGCGCGATGACCTTGATCGCAGGGTCAAGCGCGGCAGCAGACAGTTCGAACCGCACTTGGTCGTTACCCTTGCCAGTTGCGCCATGCGCCACGGCATCTGCGCCAGTTTCATGTGCGATGCGCACAAGATGCTGGCTGATCAGCGGGCGGGCGATTGAGGTGCCAAGCAGGTAGAGGCCTTCATAAAGTGCATTGGCGCGAAACATCGGAAAGACGAAATCGCGCACGAATTCTTCACGCACATCAACGATGTGAATGTTCTCTTCCTTGATGCCCATCAGCAGGGCTTTTTGCTTGGCGGGGGCCAGTTCTTCGCCCTGCCCCAGATCGGCGGTGAAAGTCACCACCTCGCAGCCATACTCGGTTTGCAGCCATTTCAGGATGATCGAGGTATCCAAACCGCCGGAATAGGCGAGGACGACTTTCTTGGGGGCGAGCTTGGTGGACATGGGGATCTCCGCTGCGGGTTTCGCCCGCGATTATCGGGAAACGCGCGCAAGGGCAAGGCTGGCGGTTGACAGGGGGGGATTGCGGTGAATCATGGCGAGATTGGTGAAATTTATGGAGGGCTCGATGAAGGGCGTGCAGATTTTCTCACATTCGTTGCGGCAGGTGATGGATAACTTTGGCCCGGCGCTGAAAGTGTCGGGGGTGCTGTATCTTGTGCAGGTCGGGATCACTATGCTGTTGGGCTACGCCATGGCAGCGGCCGGCATGGGCATGATGGGCGGCGGCATAGGCTTGGGCGTTGTGCTGGTACTGGTGGTGACACTGATCACCGGAATCTGGATCGCCGTAGCCTGGCATCGCTATGTGCTGCTGGGAGAGGAGCCCGTCGGTGTGGTTCCACCGTTCATGGGTGAGCGAATGGGGCAATACTTCATCAAGTCGCTGTTGATCGGGCTGGCTCTGATGGTGCTGGGGATGGTGCTTGGCATGATTGTGGGCACGCTGTTCGGCCGTCTGATGATGGGTGGTCCCTTCATGGCCATGCTGCTGATGGCTGTGATGGTGCAGGTGCCGCTGATTTTTCTGGGCCTGCGCCTGTCTGCGGCGCTGCCGGGCACGGCCTTGGGCAGCAACCTGCCGTTCCTGGCGGGCTGGCAAGCGACCGAGGGCGAATGGCGGCCTTTGCTGCAACTGTCGGCCTTGATGGCGCTGGCCCTGTGGGTGGTAAATATGCTCAGTTGGTTCGTGTTTGGTGGCTTTGGCCCTTTGGCGACTATTTGGCAACTGATCGCGGGATGGCCGATCACGATGGTGGGGCTTTCGATACTGACCACGCTTTACGGCCATTACATTGAAAAGCGCCCGCTGGTGTGACTTGCTTTTCGCGCGTGGGCGGGCGAAATCGGGGGTATGAACGATTTTCCAGATGCTGCCCGCCAATCCACCCGCGCCCTGCGCGAGTTGTTTCCGCGCACACCGTTGCAGCGGAATGACTACCTGTCACGACGCTATGGTGCAGAGATCTGGCTGAAACGCGAGGATCTCAGCCCTGTGCGCAGTTACAAACTGCGCGGGGCGTTTACGGCCATGCGCAAGGTTCGGGCCTCTAATCCGGCGCAAACAGCGTTTGTATGCGCGTCGGCGGGCAATCATGCGCAGGGTGTAGCGTTCGCTTGCAAACACTTCGGCGTGAAAGGCACGATCTTCATGCCGGTGACAACGCCACAGCAGAAGATCGACAAGACGCGCGCCTTTGGTGGCGATGCGGTGCGAATCGTGCTGACCGGGGATTATTTCGATCAGACTCTGACAGCGTCTCAAACGTTTTGCGCCGAGCAGGGCGCACATTTTCTGTCGCCGTTTGATGACGAGGACGTTATCGAAGGCCAGGCCTCGGTCGCGGTTGAGATGCTGGAGCAATTGGGCCGCGCACCCGATCTGGTTGTGCTGCCTGTGGGTGGCGGTGGGCTGGCCTCTGGTGTGACGCGTTTCTTACGGGCGGAGGCCCCTCAAACCCAATATCGCTTCGTTGAACCTGTGGGTGGCGCCAGCTTGACGGCAGCGCTTTTCGCGCAAGAGCCCGTGAAACTGCGCACGATCAACAGTTTTGTCGATGGCGCAGCAGTTGCACGATTGGGTGACAAGACGTTCGCAGCGCTATCTTGGGTGAAGCCAACCGAGGTGCTGCTGGCACCGGAAGACCGCATTTGCGTGACCATGCTAGAGATGCTGAACGTGGAAGGCATCGTGTTAGAGCCTGCGGGCGCGCTTTCCGTCGATGTTTTGCAAGACCTTGCCGCCGAAGTTGCAGGAAAGACCGTGGTCTGCGTGACCTCGGGCGGGAATTTTGATTTTGAGCGCCTGCCAGAAGTAAAGGAGCGGGCGCAGCGCTATTCGGGTGTGAAGAAGTATTTCATCCTGCGGATGCCGCAACGACCCGGTGCGCTGAAAGAGTTCTTGGGGATGCTCGGCCCAGATGATGATATCGCGCGATTCGAGTATTTGAAAAAGTCGGCTCGCAACTTCGGCTCCGTTTTGATCGGGATTGAAACCAGCCAGGCCTCAAACTTCAAAATCCTCTTCGATCAGTTGGATGCGGCTTCATTCACCTACCGAGACATCACCAATGACGAAATACTGTCGGAATTTCTGATCTAGGCGGCACTGGCGTTTTGCCCGGCAAAAAGCGCCGCTTTCGACGCATGATAGCTGCTGCAAAGCTGCGCCAGATCAATGGCGGTTTCGCCAGAAGCTGCACGGCGCTCTCCGTCCTGGCAATGCGCGGCAAACTGCGCGAAGCCAAGGTTTAACGCGGCACCCTTCAGAAAATGCAGGTCAGCTTCCAATGCCTTGGCGCCCACGGTTCTTGAAATACGACCGATAACTTCATCCGCCTCTTCCAGAAACAGCGCAACGACTTCGGCGAAATCATCGTCGCCAATTTCTGACCGAAGGTCATTCACCCTTTCCCACGCAATCACAGCACACCCGCCTTTCACCGTCCATGGCACGAGATTGCGCGGCATCCCTTAACAATCGGTAACTGCTAACCGTAGGGATAGGCACAGTTTTAAGTTTCACCTGCCGTTAAGAGGTTGGGTTCAGACAAGACAAAACCAGTGTTGAGGCGCGATTTTGAAATCCAATCATCTTCCTATGAATGTGGCGGCACGCAGGCCCAGCGCCTTCGCGGCCCGGCCTGTCCTAGTGGTGGATGACAGCAAAGCGCAGCGCAAAATCCTGCAAATGCAACTGACGCGCTGGGGCTATCAGGTGACCGAAGCTGCCTCGGGGGATGAGGCGCTTGCGCTGTGTCTTGCGCAGGATTTTGACATCGTGCTGTCAGACTGGATGATGCCTGGAATGAACGGCCTGGAATTTTGCAAAGCTTTTCGGGCACTTCCACGTGATGGCTATGGATATTTCATCCTGCTGACCTCGAAATCGGAGAAGGCCGAAATCGCAGACGGGCTGGATAATGGCGCGGATGATTTTCTGACGAAGCCCGTCAGTTCGGATGAGTTGCGCGCCCGGTTGCGGGCGGGGGAGCGCATTCTGGGAATGCAGGATGAGTTGGTTGAAAAGAACCGCTTGATCGGCAGCACCCTGCAAAAACTGCAAGAACTTTATGATTCGCTTGACCGCGATCTTATCGAGGCGCGCAAGCTGCAACAGACATTGGTGCGGGATCGGCTACGCGATTTCGGCGCAGGTAAAGCGGCATTGATGTTGCGCCCATCGGGGCATGTCGGCGGCGATCTTGTGGGCAGTTTTGTGATCAACGCACATCGTATCGTGGTCTATTCAGTCGATGTTTCGGGGCATGGCGTGGCCTCTGCGATGATGACGGCCCGGTTGGCGGGGCTGCTGTCTGGTGCATCGCCCGAGCAAAACATCGCGCTGAAGACTGCCCCAGATGGCGCGCGTGATGCCTGGCCACCCGCCATTGTGGCGGGCCGGCTGAACCGGATGATGCTGGAGGAGTTGCAGGTCGATCAGTATTTCACGCTCTGCTACGCCGAAATCGATCTTGAAACTGGTCTGGCGACGTTTGTGCAAGCCGGGCATCCACATCCGTTGATGCTGCGCGCAGATGGCGCCATCGAACGGCTGGGCGACGGAGGTCTGCCAATCGGACTCATTGAGGGCGCAGACTATCCGCAGACCAGCATCAGATTGCGGCCGGGTGATCGGCTGTTTCTGGTTTCCGATGGCGTGACCGAATGCCCGAATGCACAAGGCGAAGAGCTGGGAAGTGATGGCCTGATCAGAATATTGCGGAATAACAGTGTTTTAGATAGCCAAAACCTGCTGGAAGCCTTGCTTTGGGACTTGAACACTTTCTCCGGTGGGGGCGTATTTCCCGATGACGTATCTGGCTTGATCTTTGACTATCTCGGACCTACGCCCGATTCCAGTTGACGCAAAGCGCGCGCCAACATGGCGCGGTCGCCGGGGTTTCCGAGCAGACGCAGCCCCGCTTGAGGCGCCATCCAAACCGCCTCATGTCCCTGTTCGGTAGGGGTTCCAATGCGCAATACCGGGCGCGCAAGGTAAACGGTGCAAATCTTTTCTGCCCAAAGGTCGTATTCTGGCATGAAGGTAAAGCGCCGAAATACACCCACGCGACGCACACCTGCGATGTGATAGCCCGTTTCCTCCATCACCTCGCGATGCAGCGCAGCGATGGGATGCTCGCCTTTGTCGATGCCGCCACCAGGCAATTGGTATTCGGGTGTCGGTTCGGCCTGAAATGTCGTCAGAATCGCCCCGCGATCCCACAGCACGGCATAAACTCCTGGCCTGCGAGTGTAGCGGCGGCCCGGTTCGGGGCTTTTTCCATAGCGTTTGATCATGCCTGCCCCTTGGGTGCGCGGTTGCTCTGCCTATATAGGCGCGGTATGCCAAGCTTGGCACGTTTAGGAAACCCCATGACCTCTCCTCTGCAAATCGCTTGGGACGATACCGTCCTGCCTTTTCAACTTGACCGGTCCGCGATTCGCGGACGCGTCGCGCGTCTTGATGGTGCGTTGGATGCCGTGCTGAAACAGCACAATTATCCAGCCGTGATTGAGGCCTTGGTAGCCGAAGCCGCCGTGCTGACGGCGCTCATCGGGCAATCAGTCAAACTTCGATGGAAGCTTAGCTTGCAAATTCGCGGCAAAGGTCCGGCGCGCTTGATCGCTACCGACTATTATGGCCCCTCAGAAGATGGCGAGCCTGCGCGCATTCGCGCCTATGCCAGCTATGATGCGGATCGGCTGGACCTGAACGCCGATCCTTTCAGCCAGATTGGTGAGGGGTATTTCGCGGTGATGATTGACCAAGGCCAGGATATGCAGCCTTATCAAGGATTTACACCTATAGCGGGCAAATCGTTGTCCGACTGCGCTCAGACCTATTTTGCGCAGTCCGAACAGATTCCAACCAGGTTCGCCCTGACATTCGGCAAAAATCAAATGCCCGGCGGTGCGGCTCATTGGCGCGCGGGCGGGGTGATGCTGCAGCACATGCCGGCGGTCGGCGGCTCTGTCGCGGCCGAGGCTGGCTCGGGTGAAGGCGGCTTGCTGAGCCACGTCGATATTTTGGCTGGCGAAGAGGCAGAAAATTGGACACGGGCAAATGCTTTGCTGGATACAGTCGAAGAGATCGAGTTGATCGGGCCAACCGTGGCACCAACAGACTTGCTGGTGCGGCTGTTCCACGAGGAAGAGCCGCGGGTGTTTGATGCGCAGGTGGTGCATTTCGGTTGCTCGTGCTCGCCCGACAAAGTGGTGCAAGCAATGTCGATTTATTCTGCCAAAGATATCAAACACATGACGACCCCAGAAGGGGTGGTCACGGCGGATTGTCAGTTCTGCGGAAAGCACTACGAGTTCGATCCGGCGACACTTGGCTTTGAAGCTACGAAAGCGCCGGGTGATGCAGGATGAGATCGCGCGCCCGAAGGATGCGCTCGCCCGTCCTGCGGGCGAGTCGTCTGATTTTGATCTGAATCCTATCCTGTTGCCTGACAACCGGATTTTGCGACCGGCGGCGGTGCTGGTCGCCGTTTGGCTACGCGCGGACGGCCCACGGCTGATTCTGACCAAGCGGGCATCGCATTTGAAGCATCATCCGGGTCAGATCGCCTTTCCGGGTGGCAAGGTTGACGCTGGGGACAGCGGACCGGAGGCGGCTGCTCTGCGCGAAGCGTGGGAAGAAATTGGACTGCCGCCCGAAAATGTCGAGTTTATGGGCCGCTTGCCCTGCCATGAGACCGTCACGAATTACCTGATCACACCAATATTGGGCCTTGTTCGAGACGACTTTGACATTCGTCCCGAGGCGGGTGAGGTCGAGGAGGTGTTCACGGTGCCCCTTTCACATGTGCTGGACCGCAGACGGTTTGTGATTGAGGGGCGGGTCTGGAAGGGTCAACCGCGCCGATATTTCGCGGTGCCCTACGGGCCCCACTACATTTGGGGGGCCACGGCGCGGATTTTGCGCAATCTGGCCGAGATGACGGCATGAAGATTTCGGGCGATTGGATTGCGCATTCGGGCACGCAGGCGCTTTGTGCCGCGTTGTCGCAGGCGAAGCACCAGGCGCTGTTTGTGGGCGGCTGCGTTCGCAATGCGCTGCTTGGCATGGAGATTGCGGATGTTGATATCGCGACCGATGCGCGGCCGGAAGTTGTCTCTGATATTGCAAAAATTGCAGGATTTCGGGTGGTTCCGACCGGGATTGAACATGGCACGGTGACAGTCATCGCCGAAGGTGTCTCGCTTGAAGTCACGACATTTCGGCGAGACTTGGAAACCGATGGGCGGCGGGCCGTCGTGGCATATTCATCCGAACTTGCCGAAGATGCGGTGCGGCGCGATTTTACCATGAACGCGCTTTATGCCCGGGCAGATGGCACAGTTCTGGACCCTTTGGGCGGATTGCCCGATTTACTTGCGCGGCGTGTGCGGTTTGTTGGCGAAGCAGAGGCGCGCATCCGTGAAGACTATTTGCGGATACTGCGGTTTTTCCGTTTTTTTGCAGTCTATGGCGACCCGGCAGCTGGCATTGATGCCGAGGGCTTGGCTGCTTGTGCGGCAAATGCAGACGGGATCGCAGGGATTTCGCGTGAGCGGATTGGAAGCGAGATGCGCAAGCTTCTGGCGGCACATGACCCCGCACCAGCGGTTTCAGCAATGGCGCAGGCGGGTATCTTGGCACGGGTTCTGCCGGGATCGGACGGCAAGGCATTGGCCGTGTTGCGGCATTTCGAAGGCGATTTACCGCCGCGCTGGCAGCGACGTTTGGCGGTTCTTGGAGGCGATAATCCGGGCGAGGACTTACGGCTCTCACGGACCGAAACAGGCTCTAACGCAACCGTTAGAGACGAAATCGGATCGGGTCTGTCTTCTGCAGCTTTGGGGTGGAAACTGGGTGAAACGGATGCCCTAGATACCGTCCTGTGTCGTTCGGCTTTGCTTGAAACGGCGCTGCCATCCCAGTGGCAGGCTGAAATTACCCGGGGGGCCAACAGCACGCTCCCCGTTACTGCCGACGATCTGATGCCCGCATTGCAAGGCCCCGCTTTGGGTAAAAAACTGCGCGAAATAGAGGCACGCTGGCTTGCCTCTGACCTTTATCTGCGCAAGTCTGACTTGCTGGCGTAGGGTTCCCCTCGCCCTCCTTGGCTCTATATGACAAGGGCAACGCGCGAGATCATCATGTTCAAATTCTTCGAGGGTCTTGTTGACCCCTATGCAAGCTACGCCCAAACCGACACCCCTCCGCGCAAGTTGTGGCCGTTTTTGCGCGACTATGTGCGGCCGTTTAAAGGAGTGTTTGCGGTTACGGCGCTGGTTGCGACGGCGAATTCGGCATTTGACGTGGGCTTGATCTGGTATGTTGGCCGCTTGGTTGACCTGCTGGCGCAGGGTCAGCCGGCAGCGGTCTGGTCCAGCCATGGCACGGAAATTATCCTCGTGGCGCTTGCCGTTCTGATTTTGCGGCCTGCGATTGGCGGCACAGGCGTGGCGTTGCTGCATAACACCATCTTGCCGAATTTCGGCACGATGATGCGGTGGCGCGCGCATCGGCACGTTTTGCGCCAGCCTGTGGGCTGGTTTGAGAGCGATTTTGCGGGCCGAATCGCGAACCGCATCATGCAGGCCCCGCCGGCGGCGGGCGAAGCGGTGTTCCAGACTTTTGACGCGGTGGCCTTTGCATCGACGACCCTTGTGGGCGCAGCGATCATGCTGGCGGGGGCCGACATGCGCCTGTTGCTGCCGCTGATATTGTGGTTCGCAGGCTACGTTGCACTGATGCGGTGGACGATCAAGCGCGCCGGACCAGCCTCGACGGCCAGTTCAGAGGCCCGGTCGGCTGTGACGGGGCGGGTGGTGGATGCCTATGCAAACATCCATTCCGTGAAACTGTTCGCACATCACGACCTGGAGGAAAACTACGGGCGTGAGGCGATAGAGCGCGCGCGGCAGACGTTTTTCACCGAAATGCGTGTCGTCACCAAGATGGATATCATCCTGACCGTGCTGAATGGGCTGCTGATCGTGGCGGTGACGGGCTGGGCGATGTGGCTTTGGTATCATAGCCTTGCCAGCGTTGGCACCGTGGCGTCGGCGGTGACCTTGGTGCTGCGGCTGAACAACATGACCTATTGGATCATGTGGGCCACGACCAATCTGGTGCAGAACCTTGGCACGGTTCAGGAGGGGATGCAGACGATCACCCAGCCAATTGCCTTGGTTGATCAATCGGGTGCAGCCGATTTGCAGTTCCGTCAGGGGCACGTGCAGATTGAAGGCGTCTCACATCATTATGGACGCGGTTCTGGCGGGTTGCAGCTGATCTCGCTGGATGTGGCCCCGGGGGAGAAGATCGGGGTTGTCGGGCGCTCGGGGGCGGGGAAATCGACCCTCGTGAAGCTGATGCTACGGTTTTACGATACCGAAGCGGGGCGGATTTTGATCGACGGGCAGGATATTGCGAAGGTCACTCAGGATTCCGTGCGCCGATGCATTGGCATGGTGGCGCAGGACAGCAGTTTGCTTCACCGCTCGGTCCGCGAAAATATCCTCTATGGGCGACCCGATGCAACCGAAGCGCAGATGGTTGCCGCCGCAAAGCAGGCCGACGCGCACGAATTTATTCTGACCTTACAAGATCCCGAGGGACGGACGGGCTATGACGCCCATGTCGGTGAGCGTGGGGTCAAGCTGTCGGGCGGGCAGCGGCAGCGGGTGGCACTGGCCCGGGTGATCCTTAAAGATGCGCCGATTCTGATCTTGGATGAAGCGACGAGCGCACTGGATTCCGAGGCTGAGGCGGCGATCCAGAATGCACTGTTTGGCGTGATGCAGGGCAAGACAGTCATCGCGATTGCACACAGGCTTTCGACGATCGCTGCGATGGACCGGATTGTCGTGCTTGAGGATGGCCGGATTGCTGAACAGGGCAGTCATGCGGAACTTTTGCAGGCGGACGGACTTTACGCTCGGTTCTGGGCGCGCCAATCCGGCGGGTTCATAGGGTTAGAGGCAGCCGCATGAGATTTTATCCAACCATCAAGCCGTTCCGGCCCGCGTCGGCAAATCCTCCTGCAACCACTTGGAAGTTTTTCCGCTGGGCGGTCCAGGGTGCGTGGCCCGGGATCTTGTGGGCAACGCTGTGGTCGGCCGCGTCAGGCTCGATGGAGGCGATTTCGGCAACGCTGCTGGGCGATGTGATTGATGTGGCCAACAGCGCCAACCCGGAAACGGTGTTCAGTGATCACATGTGGCTGTTCGTGGGGTTTGTGGGGCTTTATCTGGTTTTGCGCCCGTTGATTTTCGGCTTGACCACACATGCGGCGGCAATTGTGGTCGAACCTAACCTGTTCCCACTGATCCTGTCACGGATGCACCGCTGGACCTTGGGGCAAGCGGTTACGTTTTTCGACAATGATTTCGCTGGGCGAATTGCGCAAAAACAGATGCAGGTGGCGCGGGCGGCCACCGATGTGGTTTCGGGCAGTATCGAGACGATGGCGTTCTCGCTGGCCTCTGTGATCGGGTCGGTTGCGCTTCTGTCCACGATCAACGTTTGGGTGGCCTTGCTGCTGGTGGGATGGATCGCGGCTTACATTCTTTTCATCAAGGGATTTCTGAAAAAGGTGCGCGGCGCGTCAGCCTCACGCGCGGCGGCACGGGCGATGGTGACCGGCCAGATCGTTGATACCGTGACCAACATGAAGACCGTCAAGCTGTTCGCCCATGCGCGCCACGAAGACGGTGTGGCGCTAGAGGCGATGAATGGCTTTCGCGACAAGGCGATTGAATACGGCATTATCTCAAGCTGGTTCCGGCTTAGCCTTATGGCTCTCGCAGGGGTGCTCCCGGTGCTGCTGGTCGGGGCGACGGTTTGGCTTTGGACCAAGGGCGGCGCCACAGCGGGGGATATTGCGGCCGCAGGGGCGATTGCCTTTCGTCTGGCGCAGATGACAGGGTGGGTGTCGTTCAGCCTGATGTCGGTGTTCGGCAACCTCGGAGAGGTTGAGGACGGCGTGAAAACCCTGACACCGCCCTATACTTTGAACGATGCAGCCGACGCGGTGGAAATGCCTCGGGTCGCGGGCGAGGTGCGGATGGAGCATGTGACCTTCGCCTATGGCCGTAAGACCGAGGATGGCCGCGGCGGCGTGGATGATTTGAACCTGACGATCAACGCGGGCGAAAAGATCGGCATTGTTGGGGCTTCGGGGGCGGGGAAATCGACCCTCGTGGCGCTGCTCTTAAGGCTCTATGACGCCGAAAAGGGCAGGGTTTTGATTGACGGCATCGATGTGCGGTCGGTGACGCAGGAAAGCTTGCGGCGGCAGATTGGCATGGTCACGCAGGAAACCGCGATGTTCAACCGCACGGCGCGTGAAAACATCATGTATGGCAACCCAGATGCGAGCGAAGAGATGATGATCGCCGCCGCCAAGCAGGCCGAGGCGCATGATTTCATCCTGAACCTGCGCGATTTTGCCGGGCGCAAGGGCTATGACGCCTATCTGGGCGAGCGTGGTGTGAAGCTTTCCGGGGGGCAGCGGCAGCGGATCGCACTGGCGCGGGCGTTCCTGAAAGACGCTCCGATTCTCGTGTTGGACGAGGCGACTTCGGCGCTGGATTCAGAAGTTGAGGCGAGCATTCAGGACGCGTTGACGTCAGTGATGCGGGGCAAGACCGTGTTGGCGATTGCGCACCGTTTGTCCACGATTGCCGAGATGGACAGGATTGTGGTGCTTGACGCGGGCCGCGTTGTGGAACAGGGCAGCCATGCGGAGTTGCTGGCGCTGGGCGGGCTTTACGCGCGCTATTGGAATCGTCAGTCGGGCGGCTTCATCGGCATCGAGGATAAGGAAGCGGCAGAGTGAAAGTTACCATCGAACGGCTGGGGCATTTGGGTGACGGGATCGCTCAGGGGCCAGAGGGCACGATCTATGTGCCCGGAATGTTGCCGGGCGAAGAAGTTGAAGGCGTCTTGCAGGGCGATACGCTGGTGCAGACCCGCATTATCACGCCATCAGCCAACCGGGTAAAACCGCCCTGTGTGCATGCCAAGACCTGCGGCGGTTGCATGATGCAGCACGCTTCAGACGCTTTTGTCGCCGATTGGAAGCTGGGAATTGTGAAGGGCGCCTTGGCCGGACAGGGTTTAGACGCACCTTTTCGCCCGATCCTGACGTCGCCTCCGAAATCGCGGCGCAGGGCCACCATAGCGGCGCGGCGCACGAAAACCGGCGCGATGATGGGCTTTCACGCGCGGGCGTCGGATACTTTGGTCGATGTCCCAAACTGCCAACTGCTGCATCCTGACCTTATGGCGACATTTCCCGGCTTGCAGGACTTGGTCAAGCTGGGCGGGTCGCGTACGGCCGAGGTGTCCCTGACAGTGACGCGCTCGATTTCCGGTGCGGATGTGATGGTGACCGGAGGCAAGGATCTGGACGCGCAGCTGCAACTGGAACTGGCGCGGATCACCGAAACCCACGGATTTGCCCGGCTGACTTGGAATGGGGATACCGTGGCGCTGCGCACATCGCCAATGCAGCGTTTTGGCCGTGCGTTGGTGTCGCCGCCGCCCGGCGCATTCTTGCAGGCGACCATCGAGGGCGAAGGCGCGCTACTTCGATCGGTCGCTTTGGCGATTGGCTCGGCCAAGAAAGTTGTCGATCTGTTTGCAGGTGTTGGCACATTTGCTTTGCCTTTAGCGGAACGCGCCGAGGTTCACGCCGTGGAAGGCGAGGCGAAGATGACAGCAGCCCTTGAAAAGGCCGCGCATAACACCGAAGGCTTGAAGCGCGTCACGGTGGAAACCCGCGACTTGTTCCGCCGGCCACTTGAGGATGACGAGTTCAAAGGCGTCGAAGCCGTCGTCATCGACCCGCCGCGCGCGGGGGCCGAGGCGCAGATGGCGGTGTTAGCGCGCAGCAAGGTTCCGGTGATTGCAAGCGTGTCTTGCAACCCAATTAGCTTTGCCCGTGATGCCAAGGTATTGATTGCGGGCGGTTATCATCTTGATTGGGTGCAGGTGGTGGACCAGTTTCGCTGGTCTTCGCATGTGGAGCTGGTCGCGCGGTTCAGCCGCCCTTAAGCAAACGTTGAAAAAAGCGTGATCGGCTGTGCCAATGCGCAGACTAGGCAACCGCCGGTTTTTTCGGTATGCGCTGGTCAAAAGATAATAAAGAGCGGGCAGACGATGCGGTTTCTACGGATTATTCTGGTTGTTTTGGCTGGGCTGGCGCTGACCGCCTGTTCGTCAAAGTTCAAGACTTACAACGGGCCAGAGATCACCTCGATTCAGGTGCAGAAAGCCAACCGCAAAATGTATCTGTTGCACAACGCCGAGGTTATCAAAGCCTACGACATCGGTCTGGGCGGCATGCCAACCGGCGCAAAAGAGTTTGAAGGTGATATGAAAACGCCGGAAGGTGTTTACTATATCAGCCATCGCAACCCGGATTCTCGCTATCATCTCTCGCTTGGCATCAGCTATCCCAATGATCAGGACCGTGCTCATGCAGCGCTTGCGGGCAAAGCGCCGGGCGGCGACATCATGATACATGGCGGCCCACCGCGTAAAGCCAATGGCAAGCCGCGCAAGGTGTCTAGCCCAGACTGGACTGCCGGCTGTATTGCCGTAACCGACGCAGAGATCGAACGGATTTATGCGATGGTGAAACCCGGCACACCGATTGTAATTCTGCCGTAAAAAAGGGGCCAGATGGCCCCGGTTTCTCTCAGCAGCGACGCTGGATCAGCCACCCAAAACCAGCGTCCACCAGATTTTGCCCGACTGTTCCTGAAACCACGCAAAACCAATCTCGCGCGCGCGGGGATTGAGGATCACGTCACGCGTATCAGCCTCTGCCATCCACGCCGAGAGCGTTTCCAACTCGGTTTGGTAGGTTTCTGAAATCGTCTCACCCAAAAACTGCCCGGTGTAACCAACGCGCTGCACACGCAACAAGGGGGACGAGCCGTCAGAACCAAAATGCCAAGGACGATTCTGCACCGACATATCGCGCGAATGGGTCAAGGCGGCGGCATTTAGCGACGCGTTGTAGGCCAAAGACGGGACGCCCTTTGCCGAACGCAGCGCATTCACCGAATCAAGCAGCCGGAACGGAATCTTTTCAGCCTCTGCCGCCGTGATGCGATAGACGCGCGGCGCAGCGGAGCCAGATGCATCGACAGGGGGCGCAGAACCCATCCCACAAGAGGCAAGGAGTAACGTTGCGCTACCCGCGACAAGGGCTGTCCGTCTGTTCATCTGCTTTTACCCTGCTTCGAGCCTTTCGGGCTCTTTGTTTGCCTGTGCTTAGCGAACTCCGAGCCCGGTTTCAAATCGAACCCACAAAAATTGTGTCAAACTTGGCATCAGATCGCCTACTAACGCGCGTTTGATTTGCGACCGCGCACTGGAATCGCTAAAAGTCCGCCAAGAGCAGATGAAAATGGAGAAGCCTAATGGCCGCCGAACCCTACAAAGCGCTGAACCGACGCCTCTTTCTCGGCGGTGCTGCAACCGTGCTGACCGCTGCTGCGCTTCCGGCGGCGGCGCAACAGGCCGGCACCACAGAGATGGACAAACCCTTGGCTGGCCCGGTGCGCAACAACATCTCGGGCTTTCGGATGCTGAACTGGCGCGATTATTTCGATAACTCGAAAAACGGTGTGATTGTAGCCGACCTCGAATCGCGCGCTCTGCACTATTGGTCAGAAGATGAAAGCGTTTATCGGCTTTACCCCAGTTCGGTGCCGCTGAACGAAGAGCTAACCCGTCGCGGGCATACCAAGGTCATTCAAAAGGTCGTCAACCCGACATGGATTCCAACCGCAGGCGAATTGGAACGCAACCCGGATTGGCCGAAAGTGGTGCCAGGCGGCTCGCCTGAAAACCCGCTGGGCGTGCGCGCCTTGTATCTGGATTGGCCCGCCTATCGTATCCACGGCACGCATGACACGCGCAAGATCGGGCGGCGGTCGTCAAACGGATGTGTCGGGCTTTACAACGAACATATTCTTGAGTTGTTCGGCTATGCCAAGGTCGGCACGCAAGTTGTTCTTATCTGACAGTCTGACGCATCGTTAACATATACAGACCGGTCAGGATTGGCCGGTCTGCTTGCTTTCGTAGTCTTTGAAACCAAAACGTTTTCGTCCGCCCCCTATGCACGTCCAACATGTTGCAAGGTGTTGCTAAATTGACGACAACGTGGCGCGCATTGGTGCGGATTTTGGACGAGCGTTGCATTTTCGATGAGAGCCGGGTTAGAGAGCAGTTACGAGGAATATTCTTGGGTGCGTGCCGTCGCCTCTGCGAACTTGGCGGTATGCAGAAAACTGGAGATAGACATGAAAAAAATCGCTCTCGCTGCCGCTCTGTCGGTTGCTGCTTCCACCGCTTTCGCTGGCGGCGTTGTTGAACCGGTTATGGAGCCGGAAGTTGTCAAAGCCGCGACCACTTCGTCGTCGGGCGGCATCCTGATCCCGCTGCTGCTGCTCGTGATCGTGGCTGCTGCAGTTTCGTCCAACTAATCCTTGGATCGAATTTGGAAAGGGCGGCAGAGCAATCTGCCGCTCTTTTCTATTTGTGCGGCCTAATTGCAGAATTTTTGCGCCGCAATTATCCCGCTTTGAAATTCCAAATCAAAAGACGAGCCGCCATCAACAGTTGGCTGATCGGCTTCACTTTCACCACGAGCGCTGCGTGGTGGACAAAAGGCGCGTTCGCCCGGTCACACGCGACCCTGTGATTTTGACGGTATCCAGAGGGCGCTATACCCATCCAACCAGGTTTTGTTCAATCACCTGCACCAGCGCGTTGATGTGGGCTGATTCGTCATTGAGGCACGGGATATAGGTGAACACTTCGCCACCCGCGTGTTCAAACGACTCGCGGATCTCGCCGTTGATTTCTTCCAGTGTTTCGATGCAATCGGCCGAGAATGCCGGTGCCATCACCGCGATGCGTTTCTTGCCCTGTTTTGCCAGCTCTGCAACGTGATTAACCGTGTAGGGTTTCAGCCACTCTTCACGGCCGAACACGGACTGAAACGTCACGTCGATGCTGCCCTTTTCCCAACCCAACCGCTCGCGGAGCAGACGCGTGGTTTTCGCGCATTGGCAGTGGTAGGGATCACCCTCCATCAGATAGCGGATCGGCATGCCATGATAGGACGTCACCAAGACGTCGGGTTTGTGGTCCAGGGCCGCATAGGCACGCTCGACCGATTGTGCGAGTGCCTCGATGTAGGCGGGGTGCTCAAAATACTCAGGCACAGTCCGGGCGGCAGGTTGGCGTTTCTCTTTCATCAAAGCCGCGAAAAAGGCATCGTTGGCCGTCGCCGAGGTGGCGCCCGCATAGTGCGGATAAAGCGGAAAGAACAAAATCTTCTCGCAGCCTGCCGCGACCATGGCCTTCACCTTCGATTCGGTCGAGGGATTCCCGTAGCGCATCGCGAAATCGACCATCACATCTTCGCCGTGAGTCGCCGCGATTTGGGCAGCGATCGCCGCCGTCTGCGCCTTGGTGATGGTCAGCAGCGGGCTTTCGTTTTTCTCGTGGTTCCAGATCAGTTTGTAATTGGCCCCAGAAGTGAATGGGCGCTTGGTCAGAATGATCAACTGCAAAAGCGGCTGCCATTTCCAATCCGGAATATCGACGACGCGCTTGTCAGACAAAAACTCTGACAAATAGCGCCGCATCGACCAATAGTCATAGCCATCCGGTGTGCCAAGATTGGCCAACAACACGCCGATCCTCGCCTTTTTCACCACAGGGTGATCAGCAGGGGCATGGGCAAGGCGTGCGGTTCCGGGGGCGATGTCGGTCATGATTGCTCCTAAAGCTTTCCCCGAGATAACGTGCAGGGACGCGGCGTCAACCGTTCTTCACTGCGGCCTTTAGCGCGTCTTCCAGGCGCGCACTGGCAGAACCGGGACGGAGCGGCTTTTGCTGGGTCTCGTGCGGCGCCCAACCGGTCAAGCAAATGATTTCAAATGTCGCGCGGATCAGGCCCTGCGGGGTGCTATAGGCGTTGGCGTACATCTGCGCGGCACGTGTCAAAACCGCACGACGGGTCGGGCGCTTCAAGCGACCGCTCAGCGCATTGCTTTCGCCCATGGCACGCAGATCGGCCATCAGATGAAAAGCATCCCGGTAAAGCACAGTCTTGGTGAAACTGTCTGCGACTGGCAAAGCGAAGCCCGCACGTTGCAGCAACCCACCCAGATCGCGAATCTCGGCCATTGGCAGGACGCGCGGCGAGATTCCACCGCTGACCTCGGCCTCAGCCTGCGCCAGGCAGGCGCGCAATTCGTGCAGCGTCTGACCGCCGAACATCATGCCCAAAAACAACCCGTCAGGACGCAGCGCGCGGCGGCATTGCACAAGTTGACCCACCGGATCGTTCGCCCAATGCAAGCTTAGCGCATGGATCACCAGATCTTGCGCTTCAACATGCAGGTTCAACGTTTCATCGTCCGCGATCGTTTGGAAATCTGGCCACAGGTTTGGAAAAGCTGTCACCACCAACGCGTCTGTAAACGGTCTGTTAACCTCGCTCAGGCGATCCTGCACCTCAAGCACCGCTTCCTCTTGCAGAAAGAAGGCGGTCGCGCGGGCGCGGTGCAAGGCAAGGGTTTTGCGATCTGTCAGGGCTGGCGTCATGGGCTGCGAACATAGGGCGACACAATGGGATTACAAGCCGCGCTGCATCTGATCTACCCGCCGCAATGCCTGACCTGCGATGCGCGGGTGACCACCGATTTCGGCCTTTGTGGAACCTGCTGGCGTGAAACCCCGTTTTTAGCCGGGCTTGTGTGCAACCACTGTGGTTTGCCGTTGCCGGGAGAGGATACAGGCAATCCGGAACATTGTGATGATTGTCTGACCCTCGGGCGACCATGGTCGCAGGGACGAGCGGCGCTGCTTTATAAAGACAATGCGCGGCGCATCGTGCTGGCGTTGAAGCATGGTGACAGGTTGGATCTTGCCCGTCCTGCGTCGCAGTGGCTGTATCGTGCGGCAGCACCAATCATACGGCCGGATATGATCGTGGCACCGATCCCGTTGCACTGGCTGCGCCTGATCAAACGGCGCTACAATCAGGCGGCACTGTTATCGGCTGCGGTCGCCAAACTGGCGGGTTTGGACCATTGCCCCGATCTGCTGATTCGCCGACGTCACACCGGCAGCCAGGAAGGGCGCAGTCGGGACGCGCGCTTTGCCAATATGCAGGATGCGCTTGCGCTGCATCCACGCCGGGCCAATCGTGTTGAGGGCCGACATGTGTTGCTGGTTGATGATGTGATGACTTCAGGGGCGACCTTTAGCGCCGGTGCCGACGCCTGCCTTGCAGGTGGTGCAAGGGCGATTTCTGTTCTGGCCCTAGCCCGCGTTGCGAAGGATGCCTAAATCCTTATAGTCACACCTGACCTTAAGGATTTGCTGATGAAACCTGTTGAAATTTATACCACCCAAACCTGCCCCTACTGCATTGCCGCCAAGGCTCTGCTGAAAAAAAAGGGCGTGGGCTTCAAGGAAATCGACGTCGGCGCTGATCCGGCCCTGCGGCAAGCAATGACCGAACGCGCCGGGCGGCGCTCGGTGCCGCAGATTTTCATCGACGGCACACATGTTGGCGGCTGCGATGATCTGCACGCCCTCGATCATGCGGGCAAACTTGACCCGATGTTGGCCTGATGCGCGCGGGTTTGGTGCAACTGACCGTCGGCGATGATCCCGTCGCCAATCTCGCGGCGACGCAGGCTCATATCGCTAGTGCGGTGGCAGGCGGCGCAGGCTTCGTGCTGACGCCAGAGTGCACCAACCTGCTGTCGTCCAGCCGAACGCATCAGCGCTCGGTGATGCGCCATGAAGAAGATGATGACACACTGGCTGCCTTGCGTGTGCAGGCTGCGCAGGCGGGGATCTGGCTGCTGGTGGGATCGTTGGGCATTTTGACCCACGACGCCGATGGCCGCTTTGCCAACCGTTCGTTCCTGATCGCGCCCAGCGGCGACATCGCTGCACGCTACGACAAAATTCACATGTTTGATGTGAATGTTTCCGAGACCGAGGTCTATCGCGAATCCGCTGGCTATCGCCCGGGCAGCGCCGCTGTCTTGGCGGACACGCCGTTTGCCAAAATCGGGATGTCGGTCTGCTATGATGTGCGGTTTCCGCATCTTTATCGGCGTCTGGCGCAAGCCGGGGCGCAGATCATCACGGTTCCGGCCGCTTTCAACCACATCACCGGGGCCGCGCATTGGCATGTGCTTTTGCGCGCGCGCGCGATCGAAACCGGGTGCTTCATCCTCGCTCCGGCGCAAACGGGCTTCCACCCAGAGCGCGACGGCAAAGGGCGCAACACGTATGGCCACTCACTCGCAATCGCGCCATGGGGGGAGGTGCTGGTCGATGCCGGCAACGCGCCGGGCGTTAGCTTTGTTGATCTTGATCTGGCCGCCGTCAGCAAAGCCCGTGCACGCGTGCCTTCGTTGCTGCATGATCGCGAGTTTTCTGGGCCATGATTGACCCGCGCACAGACGAGATTGCCGTTGCACTGTTTGGCGAGTTGTTCATGGCAGACCAACTTGCGCGCAATCGCATCTCAAAGGCACTGCCGAAAGGGATGGAGCTTTCGCATTTCTCGGTGCTCAACCACCTTGCTCGCCTGAACGAAGAACGCACCCCGGCACAGCTTGCCAGAGCGTTTCATGTCACACGCGGGGCGATGACCAACACTTTGACCAAATTGGAATGGGCGGGCCATATTCACATTCGCCCCGATTGGGACGATGCCCGGCAGAAATTTGTGGCCATAAGCCCCTCGGGGCGGTCGGCGCGCGATGCTGCGGTTGCTTCCGTCTCACCACTGATCGGAGAAGTGGTTACCGCATTGGGAGCCGACAAGGTGCGTGCGGTGTTACCTGTGCTGCGCGAGTTGCGTGTGCGGCTGGAAGGTGAAGAGTAATGCGGTTGCGATTTCTGCCTCCCAGCGTCAACGCGGCAATCGTGCGGTATTACCGCCGCACCGAACAGGCCGAGCTTGACCTGATCGCTGCGGGCGTTGCGTTTTACGCATTTCTGGCGATCTTTCCGGCAGCGGCTGCCATCATCGCGATTTGGGGCTTCATCTCGAACGCGTCAGTGATACGGCAAGAAATCGAATTGTTGCGCGGCTTTCTGCCAGAGGATGCCTATTCGCTGATCTACGGTCAGGTAGAGGCCTTGCTATCCGTGCCGTCGGGGAATCTGGGCCTAACTACGGTGATCTCGACTGCGCTGGCACTTTGGTCTGCACGGGCCGGGGTGGCCGCATTGATCCGTGGGCTGAACGCCATTCACCATCTGCCCAACCGGTCGGGCCACTGGCATCAGTTGCGCGCGATTGTTCTCACTTTTGTGCTGGTCGGTCTGGTTTTGGCTGCGCTTATCATGGCCGTGGTTCTGCCCGTGGTGGTGACCTATCTGCCCAGCGCAATCCCCAGTTCGATGCTTGCAGACTCGAACCTGTTGCTGGGGGTGGTCGCTGCCGTTCTTGCAGTTGGCCTGGCCTATCGTCTGGGGCCAAATTACACGACCAGCCGCCCCCCTCTGTTGTCTTGGGGCCTGCTGGTGGCAGTTATCTTGTGGGTTTTGGCGACGCGCGGGTTCACGCTCTATCTTGCCAATTTTGCGTCTTACAACCGCGTGTATGGCTCCATCGGTGCGGTGGTGGTGCTGATGATTTGGCTATATGTCAGCGCCTACGCCGTGTTGCTAGGCGCGGCGGTGGATGCAGAGCGCAACCGCAACCGCCGACCATTTCAATAATCTTTTTCCAGCACGACACCCAACCCGGTGTCGCCATCTGATCCCGACTGCGCCCGCAAAGTGATCGACTTGCTGATATCGAGGTTCAGGTCGATCTCGGACTGCCCGTTCTGATCGACAGTGATTTCGGAGTAGATGTTTTTGGTCAGATACTTCCCGGCGGTGACAGAAGCGCCGCCGGCAGCATCGGTTTTCACATCCAGATTGTCCAAACCGAAGCCCTGTCGCAGCTTAGACACCACACCTTCACCACCGCGCCCCGCCAGCGTCGCCACCGCATTCGCAAGTTGCAACGCTTGCAGCGCCGAAAGGTTTTGCAACCCCTGCCCAAACAGAAGCTGCGCCAGAACCTCTTCCTGTGGCAATTCAGGGGTCGAGGTGAAGGTCACCACCGGATCAGTTGCAGGTCCGTCGATCGTGACGCCGCTGGTGATTCCATCGTTGTCCGTCGTGGCGACGATATGGATCAACGGCACCAGATCGCCTTCCAGCTGAAGCACGGCCTCTGTCAGATCAAGCCGCTTTCCCAAAAGCTCTAGCCGGCCGCGGATCAGGTTAAATGCCCCCGCAGGGACCACCGCGGCCGTCGTGCCCAAAAGCTGCAACTCGCCGCCCATTTCCACATCAAGACCACGGCCCCTGATGAACAGGTTGGGGGCCGACAGCGTGACATTCAGCCCAAACGGCTGACCACCACCGCCCCCGCCTGCGCCTTTTCCGTTGTCAATCAAGCCAGCCCGCGCGCGGGTGGCGCGCACGGGTTTGGGCTCATTCTTGTGCTCAAGACCCGGCAAGCCGCCCGCACCACCGAATCCAGTCGAGGGAACCCGCAACTCGGTTTCAGATAGCGCAACGCGCCCGGCAATCATCGCGCCCCCCGTCAAAGGGCCGGTGACCGTCACACCGCCGTTCAGGGTGGTTTCATAAAGGTCAGGATCGCGCAGCGTGACTTGTCGCAAATCGACCGCCAGATCGCCCGTATAGGGCGCACCAAGACCTGCGCTGCCCTTTACAGTCAGGCTTCCACCCGTTGAAACCGTGCTTGTCACATCGATCGCAGCCCGCCCCCGCGCCAGATTGGCCCGGGCGTCGATATTCTGCAAAGCAAAGGCCAAGCTGGGGTCTGCCAGCCGCCCGCCAGACAGCGTTACCGGGCCCGACACAGACTCCAAACCCAATGGGCCGTTCAGCCGCAGGTCAAATCCCACCTGTCCCGAAACTGCGCGGGGCTGGATGAAGGCATTGGCCAATGCCGCTTGCGCGCTGCCCTTGATGGCCAGATCGCCCGATCCAAAGCCCGGTGCAATTTTGCCAGTGACGCTCGCATCAATCTGCCCCGGCCCTTGGCCTTTCAGGTTAAGCATGATGCCCGAAGGATCTTGGATAGCCGTGCCCGAAACCGTCAAGGCGCCCGGAAATTCTGGCACGATCAGCGCAAGGTTTTTCAGTCGGGCCACCAGATCAACGGTCTGCTTGTCGCCTGCAACGCTGCCCGTTGCCTGCGCGTCCAGCTGCGGGTTCGACAGGGTTGCCTTGTCAACTTGCAGCACACCGTCTTTCAGGGCCAAGGTGACAGCCACACTCGAATTGCCAGCCAACAGCTTGTCGGCCTGCGGATTGCCCACCGCCAACCCACGCCCGGTGGCATCCAGCACAACCTGACCCGCCTCCAGCGTCCCGGTCAGATGTGCGGTGCCGTTCAGCGCACCGCGATACTGGCCGCCAAGGCTGGAAAGGTCGGTAAAGTTCAACTGCGCCAGTACATCGCTGCCCGCCGTCGCCAAACTGCCCGACGCCTGCGCCGAAAGCGTTGCCGCCTTCACCGTCAGGTCGCGCAGCGTGGTGCCCGTGATGTCGCGCAACACAGACGCCGTCACCGTGGCTTGGCCGCGCAACAGGTTGTCAAGTTCGGGCTGGCCCGCACGCATGTCAGTGCCCGTGGCGCTGGCCGTCACATCAAACGCACCGGTGATTGGGCTGCCGCTACCACTTAGCGAGATTTCAGCGGCCCCGGCCAATGGGCGGCCCGCAAGCCCCGATAGCCGCGACAGGTCATCCATCTGCGCACGCGCCTTGCCAGAGATCGCAAACGCATCGCTCAGGCTTTCAATCTTGCCGCTGACCAACGCGGCAAAGTCTTCGCCCGTCAGGCTGAAGCGTTGAAGGTTAAGATTGCCCTCACCCTCGCGCCAATAAACCGAGCCGTCGCCCCAGATCACCGAACCCAAGGCCCGACCCAGCGCAATATCAGTCGGCTCCAGCCCTTCGGCGGTGTATTTGAACGTCCCGCCAACCTGACGCGACCCAGCCACCCGCGCAATGCGTCCAGAACCCGACAGGCTTAGGCTACTGGCACGAAAATCGGCTCTATCAAGGCCCAAAACGGCCAGCTTGGCATTCCAGCCTTCGTCTTGCGTGGCGTCATAGCCAAGCGCGATTTGCGCCGAATTCACCTTTACCGGCAGATCGGTTGTCAAAGGCAGCAACACAGGGCTGCCGTCTGGTGCTGAAATCATTCCGGTGAGGTTGAACTTCTGCGGCAAGCCGTCAGCGGCCAACGACAAAGACCCGTCCAAAGACAGCGCCTTAGCTTTTACGGCCAACCTGTCTAACGCCAGACGACCATCCGGCCAGCGCTTGCCTGCGGTGCTAAGGCTGACGCTGTTTCCAAAGAATTCGGCATAAGACGGCAAAAACAGTGGCGCGAGATCACCCGCCAAATCGGTCGCAAACGCCGTAGCACCGTCCTCTTTTCCCGTTAAAGTGATCTGACCGGCCAGGCGATCAACGCCATCGGTTTTCAACGCGATGTCGGCCGCAAAATCGCTGATCGGCCCAGCGCCCTTGACGCTTAGCGCAACAGAAGGCGCGCCGGGCAAGCCGAGTTTGACGGAAGCGATACCACCGGCTGCCTCTTCAGCCGCCAGATCAATCGTCAACTGCTGGCTTGCATTGGCATAGGATGCTGACAGATCAACCTTGCCCGCCGGGCCACCGTCAGTGCGCTCCAGCAAAAGGCTTCCCGTGCCCTCACCCCCAGACAACGAAAGCGACGCTTTCAGTGTGGCCTCAAGCCCAGTGCCCAATACGCTTGGGCCCAACACAATACGATTGGCGGCAATCTCGCCAATCTCGACAGAAACCGGCAATTCTGGTAGCGAAAAACTACTCGCCTCTGGCGACGGCGCGGTTGATCCAGCGTCCGGCAATCTATCGAGCACGATCTCGCCGGCCGTCAGCTCGTTGACCACAACCGCGCCAGACAGCAGGGATGACCGGCTCCAATCCAGCTTTACGTCCCGCAGGGTCAACCAGACACCGCTATCATCGGCAATCGTCAACTCAGTAAGGCTAGCTTGGGAAGACAGGGCCCCCGCAAACCCGGTCACCACCACTTTACGGCCCGCCCCGGACAGACTGTCTTCAAGAAATGCAGTCAGATAATCGCGGTCATCCGTTTGCGCATGGCCTGAAAACGGCAGCACGGCAAGGCAACTGGCCAGAAGAATTTTCCGCATCAAAAAGCCTGCCCCAAACCAACGTAAACCTGAACACCGTCACCGGTCGATCCGCCAACAGGGCCAGCAATATCCAGACGAATCGGCCCGACCGGAGTCGCATAGCGCACCCCAATGCCCGCACCCGCGTGCCAATCACCAAAATCGCTGAAAAACTCGTTCGCGTCGATTCGGCCAACGTCAACAAAGCCAACGACACCAATCGACTCTGTCACCTTGATGCGCGCCTCAGCCGACGCGCCTATGAAAGTTTTTCCGCCCGTTTGAAAGGCTGTTCCCAAGCCGTCACGCAGAATGTTCACGCCCAGCGCTTGATACGGCTGCCCGCGCACAGTGCCACCGCCGCCCGAGTAAAACAGGTAATCGCGCGGCGTGCCAAGCAAACTTGCCCCAAACACAGCACCCGCCTGAACCCTGCCCGCCAGCACAAAGCGATTGGATTCGCCCAAACCCTTGTAACCGCGCAGATCAAGCGTCGCGCGCAAACCGCTGTCCGTGATGCCAAATCCCAGAAACGGCTTTGCCTCAGCAGAGATGTAAAAATTGCGCGTCGCATCGGTCTTGCTGTCGCGCCGGTCCCAGATCACGCTAATCGGCAGCGACAGCGCCCGATAGGTGGACTGGCCACGCGGATCTGTAATGCGTGCATAATCGTAAGACAGGCCAGCCTTGCCAGACAGTTGCTCAGACACGATCTGGCTCAGCGTGACTGTCGCGCTGAACAGATCGGCGCTGTAATCTGCCTCGTTCAACCGGCCATAGGTCAGGCCCACCCCGGCCGTCGTATCCGGCGTAAACGTCGCCGGGCGTTCCAGAGAGACGCCAAACATAAAGTCGGCACCGCCCTGCGATGTCCCTATATTGGTGACATCGCCGCTGATCTTTAACCGTTCACCGCCGCCAAAAAGATTGCGGTGCAGCCAGGCCGCATTCAGCGTCGCACCGTCATTGCTGCTCAACTCGGCACCAAAAGTATAGCGGCGCTTCTTATCCTCAACCAAAGTCGCCGTGATCCCCAGCAGATCGGGCGAGGTGACAAAATCATCCTCGGTCAGCGTTACCGATTTGAAAACCCCGGTCCGGCGCAGGCGCGCGCCGACCCGATCCAGTTCGGCAGGCGAGAACGCCCGGCCCTCGGGCAAACCGGCGATGGCACGCACGCGCGCAAGGCGCATCCGTTCGGCACCTTTAATCGTCAGCCGACCGAAACGCAGCGCCGGACCCGGATCAAGCACGACATCCGCCGAAAGCGTCGCCTTGGTGTGATCCGCAGTCAGCTTCTGGCGCACCACCTCTGCCTTGGCATACGACCGGTCACGCCAGCCATTCACGCCCGCCGTTACTGCTTCAAGAATAACGCCGCTTTCGGCGGTCTTGCCCACCGCAAATCCCTCGGGCAGCACCGTGCGCTTTGCCAAGGGGGAAATCCGCGCTTGGCTAAAGGCAAACTCTGGCCCCGGCTCCACAACCACCTTGATGGTCGAAATCGCGTTGGGCGCATCCAAAGGGGCAATATTTGCGGCCTCTATCCCATCCACGTAAACGTGGATCACCGCCGAGTAGTAGCCACGCGCATATAAGGCGTTCAGAAGGCTCGCGTATTCCGCACGCGCATCGGTGAAAATATCCTGCGCCTGGACTGCGCCAGATTTTTGCGAGGCCAGCAAAATCGACGCGGCGCGCAGATCCTTTTCAAGCGCCTTTGGCGCTCCCGGCACAGTAAACTCCAGCCGGTCAAGCGCCTGCCCTGCCGAGCCCGCCGTCAGCGCCAGGGCGACGGATGCCAGCAGAACACGCGCCGTTTTCTTGATTTGCACGCTATACATGGACACTCCGCAGGAACTTAACCACACTATGCCGTGCGCAAGGATAAAGGGCAACGCTGCGCCCGATCACAATTTTCGACCGCTCTCTTGACCCAACGCCCGCTTGCGCCGAACTGTTGGCGCCATCAATCCAGAGGTTCGCCATGTATTCCGCCGCTGACACCCGATACAATTCCATGCCCTACCGCCGCTGCGGTAAATCCGGCTTGAAGTTACCGGCCATTTCTTTCGGCCTATGGCATAATTTCGGCCATGACACACCGCACGCCACCAAACGCGCGATGTGTCACACGGCATTCGATCTGGGCATCACCCATTTCGATCTGGCCAACAACTATGGCCCGCCCCCCGGATCGGCCGAGATCGCGTTCGGCGAGATTATGCAATCCGATTTCAAGCCCTATCGTGACGAGATGATCATTTCGTCCAAGGCGGGCTACGATATGTGGAGCGGCCCTTACGGCGAATGGGGCAGCCGCAAATATCTGATCGCCTCCTGCGACCAAAGCCTGAAGCGGATGGGCCTTGATTACGTGGATATCTTCTATTCGCATCGCTTCGACCCCGAGACGCCCCTCGAAGAAACCATGATGGCGCTGGACCACATCGTGCGCTCGGGCCGTGCGCTTTATGTCGGCATTTCAAGCTATAGCGCCGAACGCACGCGCGAAGCTCACGCGATTCTGAAGGAATTGGGCACTCCCTGCCTGATCCACCAACCCAGCTATAACATGTTGAACCGCTGGGTTGAGACCGACGGACTGAAAGATACCCTGAAAGAGCTTGGCATTGGCTCGATCGCCTTCGTCCCGCTGGCGCAGGGGCTTTTGACCAACAAATACCTGAACGGAATTCCCGAAGGCAGCCGCGCCGCGCAGGACAAGTCTTTACACCCCTCAGTGGTAAAAAAGGCGATTGAATCGGTTAAAAAGCTGAACGAAATGGCGCAGGCGCGCGGCCAGACGCTCGCACAGATGGCTATCGCCTGGGTGCTCCGTGACGGCGGGATTACCTCGGCCCTGATAGGCGCTTCTAAATCCTCACAGATCGTCGATTGCGTCGGCGCGATCCGTAATCTGGATTTTACCGCCGAAGAACTCGCGGCTATCGACGCGATCTCGGAAGAAAAATCCATCAACCTGTGGGCCAAGTCATCCGAGTGAGCCTGTTGGCCCAGCGCTTGACGGCTGGGATGATTTCATCATTCCAGCCTGCAAATGCGCAAACAGCGGCCAAAGGCCGCTGATCTGCGGATCACGCTTTATAAGTGAAGCCAGAAACTGGTGCCGCTGAAGGGCATTGAAAGCCACTATATCTGGCTATCGCCCGCTATCAGTCAAAGTCAAGGGTGCGCATCTGCCTTTAAATTACTGCGCTTCATGCTATCAGCTTCACACAAGGCCTATCAATCTGCTTCACTTCATACTAGATTTAGAGGGGGATACAGAGGTGGATTGAAATGACCCGCGCCCTCAACAAATTGAATGCCCCCAAGGTTCGCACCTGCTCCCCCGGTAAGTATTCCGATGGCGGCGGGCTTTGGCTGGTGAAGCGAGGGGATGGCGGCGGGCAATGGGTGTTGCGCGTCACGATCCACGGGCGGCGGCGCGAAATGGGCCTAGGTTCAATGTCCGAGGTTTCGCTAAAGGAAGCCCGCGAATCCGCCGAAAAGTGGCGCGCCAAGGTGCGGGACAATCAAGACCCGATCAAAGAGCGGGAGCGTGAACGCCGCGAAGCCGCCCGCAACATGCATCTGTTGAAAGATGTGGCGCTTGATGCCTTCGAGAGCCGCAAGGCCGAGTTGAAGGGCGATGGCATAGCAGGCCGCTGGTTTAGCCCGTTGCAACTTCATATCCTGCCCAAGTTGGGCAAGGTGCCTGTGGCTGACATTGACCAGAACGATATTCGCGACGTGCTGCAACCGATCTGGCACACCAAAGCCGAGACTGCCCGAAAGGCCATGAACCGCCTTGCCATATGCCTTAAGCACGGGGCCGCGCTGGGCTTGGACGTTGATTTGCAGGCGACCGAAAAGGCGGTGGCGCTACTGGGCAAGCAACGGCACAAATCGCAGAACATGCCCGCCTTGAACTGGCGAGAGGTGCCCGCCTTCTATGAAAGTCTGTCCGATGGCACGGTAACACATCTTGCCTTGCGCCTGCTCATTCTCACGGGGGTTCGCTCTGGGCCGCTGCGGTTTATGACCGAAGCGCAGATTGAAGGTGACGTGTGGACTATCCCCGGCGAGAGCATGAAAGGTCGCAAGGATGCGACCGCCGATTATCGCGTGCCGCTATCCACCGAAGCCCTCGCCGTGGTGGAGCAAGCCCAGCGCCTTGCCCGTGATGGCTTCATGTTTCCGAGCATCCGAAAAGGCGTCATTTCCGATGCTACAATGTCGCGCCTGATGGAGCGGCGCAAACTGGACGCCCGCCCCCATGGTTTCCGTTCTAGCCTTCGGGATTGGATTGCCGACACAACCGACACCCCGCACGAAATCGCGGAAACCTGCCTTGGGCATACCGTTGGCGGATCGGTGGAGCGGGCCTATCGCCGGACGGATTATCTAGAGCAACGCCGGGTGCTGATGGAGCGATGGGCCAAGCATGTGATGGGCCAGAATGGGCGGGTTTTTCAACTGGTGACCGGTCAGTAACATGTTTTGCCCCCCAAACTATGCAAGAATCCAGGAATTATGTGCGGTTATAGCCAAAAACCTAGTTGTCGAAATGCCGCAACCGGACGGTGCCGATGCTGTCGATTGGCTACGGGCGCAACGTAGCATTTCGAAGAAGGATACGTGGATCTTTTTGCAAAGTTGTCCTTCGCTATCAATAGTAAGCCCGAAAGGTGTGGTGCTGCGCATTGGAAACATCGCTCTTGAGGCTGTTTTTGTATCTGTAGATGGCCACAAGGCTGAAATATCGACTGGACGCTTTCCCTCGTTTTTCACCAACGACAGCGATGAAGCTTTTTTCGATGTTTCAAAGGACTTCTGGCCTAGTGGCCCGCCCAGCTATCTGGCGCTTTCATCCGACTGGATTGTTGAAGACCTGAAGCAGATCAATACCAAAATTGCACATTTTTTTGACTCCTTAGGAGACACTGTGGATTCGTTAGAGGTCGAGTCGCCTATCGGCAATGCGATTCTCGCAGAAACCTTCGAGAACGCCCAAAAAATGGCCCCCTTTGCGGGTTGGAGTCTGTGCATTTTGGAGGCTGATCTGCCCAAACCCACGAAGGTAGCGCGCTTGGACGAGCCTAATCTGGCGAACCTCATTCTTAGCATAGCCGACTCTAAAAAAACACTTCCGCAAATCAAAGTCGAAACAATGAAAGTTCGTCCAAATTTGAGTCACAAAGATTTTGACCGTGGGCTTGAGATGGCACGGAGAGTGCAGCCAGATAAATTTCTGACACGAGGGCGTCCCGGTAAAAGGTAACTGTAAGTCTATGATTTAAATATCGGAAAAACTACCCATTTTATAGTTTATTCTCACAGCTATTATTCGTCAGCCAATTCTCACAATCTCATCCTGTATCAATCTAACGAATACAGGAAAAGACATGCTCTCAACCAAAACTCAGCCGACTGCCGACCAGAAACAAATTGCTACTCCCCACTCTTCTGACCCTTTGCTAATCGCCCGCGAAGCAGCCGCCATTCTCCAGGTAAGCGTCCCTACGTTCTGGCGCCGGGTCGCTGACGGCACTGTCCCGAAACCCGTCAAATTGGGCGGCCTTTCTCGCTGGCCCCAAACTGAAATCCTGGCCGTGATTGAAACAGCCAAAGCCGCACGTACCGTCGCATAGAAAAACCGCCACCCGGGCAAGGATGGCGGTCCTAATTGTTGGCAAATGTTAGCATAGGCAACTTAGCGCATCGCGTCCAAGCTCGCAATCATAGGCTTTGACCCATGACCAAAATCATCAATGCACAAACCCTAACCCAAACCTTAGGCGGTGAGTGGCGAGGCCATACCGGCCTTGCGCCGTGCCCGGTTTGCCAGGCCGAGCGCCGCCGCGATCAACGCGGGCTTTCCATTCGGGCCGAGGGTAGCGCGCTGCTGGCATTCTGTCATAAGAGCGGCTGCGACTTTCGCGACGTTGTAAGGGCGGCAGGCTTGCCGCCTGATGCCCTGCGTGTGGATCCCCAAGCTGCACGCGAAGCCGACACAAAGCGCGAAGCCTATGCGATGGATCAACTCGCCAAAGCCCGCCGCCTCTGGGCTTCCTGCAAGCCGCTGCAAGGTACCAAGGGCGAAACCTATCTGCGTGGGCGCGGTATCATCTGCCCGCTGCCAGCCTCGCTTGGCTGGGCCGCAGATGCCTTCCACGGGCCGAGCGCCCGCTGGTTGTCGGCAATGGTGGGTGACGTGTCCACCGGAGGCGTGCATCGCACCTATTTCGAGAAATCCGGGGAGCGCATCACGGGCCAAGCCAAGATGATGCAAGGCCCCTGCGCGGGCGGTGCCGTGGTGCTGTCAGAGGGGCTGGGGCCGCTTGTGGTGTGTGAGGGCATTGAAACGGGACTGAGCCTTTTGAGCGGGTTTCTGGCTGGGCCTGCGACGGTTTGGGCGGCGCTGTCCACTTCGGGCATGAAGGCCGTCGCGCTACCAAAGCTCCCCGGTGAGTTGATCATCGCCACCGATAGCGACGATGCCGGGGCCGGATGGCTGGCGGGTGTGGTGCTTGCGACCCGCGCCGATGCCCTAGGCTGGGCTGTCTCCGTGCTGCCCGCCCCAGAGGGGCGGGATTGGAACGATGTCTTGAAGGGGCGTGATCAATGAATGCGGCCAAGCCCATTCCGCTCAAGATCGAGGGGCCACAACCGCTCTTGCGCGAAATCCTGCCAGGTGAGGCCTATCCAGTGGCTGCGCTTGGGCCGCTGCGCGCGGCGGTAGAAGCTGTGCAGGACATCACACAAGCCCCGGTGGGCATTGCGGCCCAGTCCGCTTTATCTGTGGCGTCTTTGGCTGTGCAGGCGTTTGCTGACGTTGAAACCTTGGGTGGCGATGTGCCGCTGTCGCTGTTTTGCCTGACCATTGCAGAAAGTGGTGAGCGCAAATCAAGCTGCGACCGCCAATTCATGCGCGGGGTGAAAGACCGTGAAAAGGCACTGTCAGAAGCGTTCAAGGAAGCCCAGGCTGCGCTTGAAGTGGACCGCGAAATCTGGGCAGGCAGGCGCAAGCGGCTGATGGGCGATGCGGCCGGAACTGAAAAGGTTAAGGCGTCTGCTGCCGAGGCCGACCTTCGCGCCCTTGGCCCTGAGCCGCGCCCCCCGCTTGCGCCATACATCACCGCACAAGAGCCGACATTTGAGGGTGTGCTAAAACTGTATCAGACAGGACGCCCAGCACTGGGCCTGTTCTCGGATGAAGCGGGCGGCTTTATCGGGGGCCATGCGATGAACTCGGATAACAAGCTGAAAACCATCGCCGGACTGTCGCAACTTTGGAATGGCGACACCGTGAACCGCGTGCGTTCGGGCGATGGCGCAAGCAGCTATCCGGGCCGAAGGCTTGCCGCGCATCTTATGGCGCAGCCGATTGCAGCCCGCCCACTGATGGCAGACCCGCAAGCATCCGGCCAAGGCTTCCTCGCGCGCTTTTTGATTACAGAGCCGCAAAGCGCAATTGGAACGCGTTTGAGGCGCGGCCATGACCCAGCAAGCGATTTGACGGTTTCGGCCTTCGCCGCCCGCCTTTCCACCATTCTGGAAACCCAGATGCCGACCGGGGACAATCCGCAGGAACTCACCCCAAACCGCTTGCCGCTGTCTGCGGGCGCGCGGGAATTGCTTTGGCGCTTTTATGAGGCGGTGGAGGCAGCACAAGCTACGGGCCGAACAATGGAGCATGTCCGGGCCTATGGATCGAAAGCAGCCGAGCAAGCGGCGCGCATCGCCGGGGTGCTGACACTCTGGGCCGATCTGGACGCGCCCGAGGTAACACCGCAGGCGATGGGCTGGGGTATCAAACTGGCTGATTTCTATCTGTCCGAAGCCCGTAGGCTGGCAGAGGCCGGGCTTGTGTCCGAGGACACCGCGAAGGCCGAGCGGTTGCGGAAGTGGCTGTTGGAAAGCTGGCCACATGCTGATGTGTTGCCGAGCGATGTCTTGAAACATGGGCCAAACGCATTGCGAGAACGCTCTAAGCTGTCTGGGCCGCTGGGGGCGCTTGTTAAGGCTGGCTGGCTTGTCGCGTTGCCAGAAGGGGCAGAGGTGCGCGGGGTTTCCCGCAAGGAAGCCTATCGCATTGTGAGGGCGGGCCATGTTGTTTGACGTTCAAGCGGCCCTCGCGGAAATCCTTGGCGAATCCACTCCACCCGCTATTGCCGCTATTCCTGCTATTCCATCGCCCACGAATAGCGAAAATAGCGGAAATAGCAGTCTAGCCACCGCTGGATTCACTTCCGCAACAGTTTTGCCATTCGCTGGCACGCCCAGCGTCTCGCCACCGCTTCGCGATGATGGCGACTTGTTCCGGCATGGCCGTTCTGTCACGGGTCAGCCCCGCCTCTGGACGGGCCGCATTGTCAGCTTAGACGAATGGCGCAAGCTGACCGCATGGGAGCGCCACGGGCCAGATGGGCGCATGTTCTGCGGGGCCTGCCGCGAATGGGTCATGTCGGGCAGTTGCCCGCATTGTGCTGGCGAGGTCCAAACATGACCTTTTGCTGGTGATGGTGCTGATTGCCGATGGGGTAGAGTTTGCCGCAGATGGCAAGCTGTAGCCGCCTTTCGTGCAATCGGGCGGGTCCGCTGCGAAAATTACGGAAAAACCTGGCTTGTCGAAGCAGGCGCTGAACCATGAAAATAATCAATTTTCCACTGCGGCACCTCCGGCTTTCCGATCATTTCCTATCAAATCTGCCACTGGTCATCGACTTACAGATCGTTCCCCCCAAGGGGTCTTACAAACCCCCTGACAAAAGTTGACTGTCAAATGAAGAATCAAAAAATTCGCCAGATATACGCTCAAGCGCTCTGGGAACGCGAAGTAGCGGCTCTCCGTGACCGTGAAGACTTAGATCGAAGCTTTCGATCTTGTCCCGCGACTGCTCATCTCCATCTTGACTTTCAACGCTGTTGCAGAAGTTGCGTCGGCAAACTCTGTGCCAAGATGTTCGCGCGGGGCCTTGATGACGACGGTCAAGTCTTGCCTTACAAAGTCCGGCCTGCTTGCGGGGCGCTCACCCGTATCGGCGCAGTCTGCGCAAACCGTGTCATTCCGGGAAAGACCAAATGCCATATGCATGGCGGCAAATCGACGGGTCCCAAGACTACTGAGGGCAAGACAAGGATCGCTGAAGCTCAGAAACGGCGTTGGGCACTATACCGGGCTACAAAAAATTCCCGCTAAGATTTAAGTTTTTGAACTCCGTCCAGATATTGCAATGTTGATGTTGGAGGCTTGCTTGAGCGCTCGAACGCCCGCAATGCTTCGGCAACGGTCTCGTATTTCTTTGCTTCTCTGGCCATCTTTCGAACCTCCTGCGAATCGGCCGAGTTGTCCAGACCGTGCCTATGAAAGAGCTTGGGAGATTGGTTGGCCGAGGTGATTGGCTAATTTGCATTACCGGACAGCTGCAAGAGGGCTGAGCTGACCGGAAGCTTCGTCCCGCACCGCTACCATCGTGACCGGGTAGTTGCTGCGGGAACGGTTTAGCGTCCGCTTCGGGGAATGCCGCCGCGCTGCACCGACAACACTTGACTGTCCGCAACCGGCCGGCTTCGACAACGGCTGGGATACTTGCCGTTCAGCGCCTCTGGCGGGGCATTGCTCTTCCATCTGCTGAGCAAACTCTACGAACGCACCAGCGTCGTGATCACCACCAACCTCAGCTTCAGCGAATGGGCAACGGTCTTCGGCGACGCCAAGATGACCACCGCTTTACTCGACCGCCTGACCCACCGCTGCCACATCCTTGAGACCGGAAACGACAGCTTCCGCTTCAAGGCCAGCCCAGCAGTAGCCAAAACGAAAAGGGAGGCCACGCATGTCTTGACCCCAGCATAACCCGCAGAACATAACCTTCAGGCGGGTCCATTCTCGATGAAAAACCCGGGTCACTTCTGGGTGCAAATCAACATGACAAAACATCAGGGGGGTCAAAATTGGACGCCGATAACCCCGCTTACGGGGTCTCTTTTACATGCTTAAACACAGCCAGATCGACGACCTGCTCCCCTGGAACTATCCCGTCATGGTGTGATTGGAACACCGCTTACGGATTACCGGACTGGCCAATGCGTTAACAATCTGTATGCCGTTGATATTAGCTCGGCGAGCGACGCGTCACAGCCCTAGCGAGTGCGGATCGCATCGGGCGCATTGGGCAATTGCGCGAGGTCGAGTTCGAGCTCGATCCGCTGTCTTGGAATCCAGATGCCAACGGTAAATCCGCCCCAAGCCGTCACGGGAAGCCTTGCACTTCCGCTACGGAAGCGTTCTCGCCAGACGTTCTTGGGAAAGCTGTCATGGAGATAGAAGAGGACTTCATCGCCATCGAGTGCCGGCCCTTCGACGAACATGTTGATCCGCGTCCAGTTTCGCGAGCTGATGTCGACAAACTCGGCCCGAGCATTATAGCTTTGCCGGCTTGCAAGACCGCCGAACCGGCCTTTTTGCGGATCATCTTCGTCCTCGATAAGCCGAGCGAGGCCTGGCGCTGGTAGGATGGCCTCGGGGCGAACTGCGTAATCCGTATTTGAAATGCCCCTGAGCTCGAAAATCGGTTGCTTTGGATCCGATCCGAATTGCGATGTCACCGAATCCGTGGCCAATAACTGGGTCAATTGTAGGTCGGTTGAGACCAGATAGCGGTGCAAGGCGCTACCTGGCATCGACAACGCCGAGGCAAGATTGGACGAAAGCGAGGTTTGCGATGACACGCTTCGCGAGATCGCATTGGCCTGCATCGCCACCATGGTGGCCTCGGGACCCACGCGGGCGATCAGATAGGCGGCCGCCAGCGGGTCGCTCGCCTCTCCAATAAGCCGCCGTGATTTCTCAGCAACGCTCTGCGCCAGTGCTTCGATGCGCTCAGCATCGCCTGAGCGCGCTGGTCTAGGCTTAGCCTTTGCGGCGTTTGCCTTCCAACTGAGCCAAGGCTCGGTCGAACTGCGCGACCGGGTCGCGGCGCGGATCGCCGCGTAGCGACGGATTGCCCCCGGTTTCTCGGCGCTGTGCGCCGACGCCCAGCGCCAAGCGCAGCCATACATGGGGGGAATGTTGATAGTCGACGCGACGTCATCCGACGACCTGCCGTAATTGAGGCGATCGAGTTGCCAGCGGGCGATCGTCGCGTCGGGCGGCAGCTTTATCGCCTTTAGGCCGTAAAGCCACATGCCTGCCCGCGACAGCCATTGCTGATGCGGCGGCGCAATGCCCTTCTCCCAACGCTCTTCAAGCGACGGGCTAGTACCAGCCTCGCAATGGCTAAGCACGGCGAGTACGGCAACGAGTTTGAGTAGCGGGTCGGTCTCGGGCTGGTCGAGGATGTCGAGAAAATCGCTGGTGAGCGATGCGCTTCCGGTCGTCAAATCGCGCAGCAGCAACCGGGTTAGGCGCAGCCGCTCGCGGATGCGCTGCTCTGCTTCGTCGCCGCCAAGTGAGATCATCACCGTGCGCGTGGGATCGATTCCGGCGCGCTCGATCCGGGCAAAGCCTTGGCCTTCGGCGAGCAGGATATCGCCTTTGGCGGCCTCCATGAAGATCATCGTCTGACGCCCGCGCAGCGCGGGGACGGTTTGCTGTAAGGTCTCGCCAGTCATCGCGCGGTAAGTGAGGAGATAGCGACCGGGCCGAACGGTGTAGCTGCGCCCGGTCTCGCGGCCCTCGGAGCCAATGCCATACAGGTGGTTGTCGCTGCCCGATATCTCCTCTTCTCGCATGTTGAACAGTTTCAAATCGCGCAGGATATCCGCCTCGTTAACGTCGTAGCCGGTCACCAGAACGACCGCGATCGATGAGTCTGACTTGCCGCCAGACGGGCGCAGTTCGTGGACGATCTTGGGCGCTTCGTTCAGCGTCACGGAGATCCCTATCTCACCCGGCTCGGCAATGGCAGGGGCATAAACCACACTTGCGGTTGCGCCGGTGTTGACCCGCACCAGCGTTTCATGGCTGTCAGTCGCTGACATCCACTGCACCGCATATAGCCCTGGCGCGCGCGGTTGGGACAACTGGCCCGTTCCTCGTCCGACTTCGCTGCCTTCGGAATCGAGGATCCGAAATGCCACGCCGGCACCGGCGTCGATCGAGAGCGTGCCATGATCGTTCTCAAGGGGCATCGATTTCGGCCTTGGTCGGATGGCGGAACAACGTCTCGCGGTTGGGAGCACCCACGACCCGAAGCGAGTAGATGCCGTCGGGAAGGGGCGGCAGCTGCACCGCCCGTTCGCCGGCGGTATAGGGGCCGCCGTGCCAGACCGAGGGCGTAGTGCCGTTCAACAGCAGTTCGAGCGTTTCTCCACCGACGAGCTTGTTCAGATGCACAAGCGGTCCCGGCTTGACCGCAAGCTGAATGGTCGGCCCCCCAGAGACGACGATAAGCGGCGCGTTCTTAGGCAAGAAATCGAAATAAGGGCTTTGCCCCGAATTGGTAGCGCTTGCGATGTTGCCGCGCACGAAGGAGTCGAGCTGTTCGACGTTCAGCGACGTGGTTACGGGGTCTCGCCAACCGCGGAGGCCATCCATCATCGTCTTGGTGAAGGCACCGCGGATCGTCGGTCCTGCCGTCTCATAGGCCTTCGCGCTTTCCTGCGAAGCGTGGCCTATGCTCCAGCCCAGATCCTCGCGATCGTCGGTAAGGTCGCAGAGCGGCATCGCTTTGAGTGCGAAGGTTTGCGGATCGCTTCTACAGCAATCGAGAAACAGAAGTACTTCCTCGAAGCGCCGGTTGCGGAGCGATCGGCGGAAGCTGTCGCAGGGCACCAAGCCCTGCGCCATATTACTTGCGGCGGGACGAAAATCCTCTGCGATGAAACAGGTCTGGAGCTTGTTTTCGCCAAAGACCGAGGCGCGCAGACCATGGCCTGCAAGAAAGACGAGAATGCGGCCCGGTTCAGCGCCAGGCTCGAAAGCGGCGTCGCGCAGTATATTGCCAATCGCTTCGGCGGTGAGCACAATTTCTTCGGCTTTCGGGCCGCGCATCTGATCGGGCGGCGCTCTGCCGGTAAGCGGCTCGTCGCGATTGAACCAGTGCGGCAAGGCGCCGGCGAGATAGGTGCCGAGATGGCCGTGCTGCGGCAGCGGCCAAGGCCGAGTCCAGAAATAGAGATCGGCCGGATCAACCGCGCCGCCTGAGGGGTCAAGCGCCCATGCTGCGAAATCGCAGGCGTCGGCGACCGCGCCATACAGCGGATTTTGCCCGCTGAGGCCCGGATAAGAGTCCATCCCGATGACAATGGCCCAGCTGCGCATACGTTAGTAGAGCGCTGCAACGCTCTTCAGCGTCGTCGCTTCATTGTCGAAACAGCCATGGCAATCGGCTTCGCACACGCCGGGATCGGGTGAAAGCGTGATCCCGTTCTGCGAGAGGCTGAAGAAATGGGCGATCTTCGCATCGGCTGCCGCCTCATCAGCCTCGAGCCAAGGTGCGCCAGCAAAGCGGCGCATGCCCACAAGCGGCGCATCGGCATAGTCTTTGTCGTCCTTCTCCTCGAACAGGCCCGAGACGAGGTAGAGGAGCGAGCCTGGATAGATATAGCCCTTGTCGTGCCCAAGCACCGCGTCCTTGCGTTCGAGCGTATCGGTCATGGTGAACATCTGACAGCTCTGGATGCGGTCGCCGGACTGGTCGATTGTCTCAGCGAACAGGTTGGCGCGTACCGCAGGCGCGAGCAGGAACAGCTTCAGCTTTCGATCGATGCCGCGGTGCGCCATTTCGAGCAGCATCCGCGACGCCCAAATCGAGCCTGCGCTATGCCCCGTCACCACGAAATGCGTCGGCTGTGGGACGCGGCCAAGCATGTCGAGCAGAGCGCCGCCCAAGCCGTCGCCGGTGAAATGGTCGGCAGCATCCTGGACCATCATCCCCCATACCTTGGCGCCGATCAAGTCGCCATAAAGCTCGCGGCACAATTCCTCGACGACGGTCGCCTGAAAGCCGTGGTCGCGCTTGGCGCGGAAGCGCTTGAAGCAGCGATAGGCGATGACGCCAACATGCTTGATCAAGAAGACGCCGACCGACACTGGGCCGCGCGCAGTGCGCGCTTCGAGTGTATCGAGCGGACCGAACTGCGCGCGCACGTCGTCCGACAAGTTGTTGAGCATTGCATAGCCACGCGCGCCGTCCCTGGGAGACACAGGCCCGCGACCGACCAGACCCTCATTGGCAATCGCATCGAGATCGGCGATCACCTTTTGAAAGTCTGAACTATTCGCCAGCTCGCCTTCGAACTCGATGGCGAGCGCCCCGTCGGTCTGTGCCGCAGTGACGCTTGCCCGGCTGCCCGCGGGCGCGTCAGGCTTCAGATGGACATCGACCTCGGCAAATGGATCGCGGCGCTGGTCTTCGGTGCCGCGCCCGAGAATCCGTCGCTGGATCTCGACTTCGCTTAGCGCGAACTGCTCGCTCGCCGAGCGGGCGCCACCCGGCACCGGAATGCCCAACTTGCGCGCGACGAACTCAAGCAGTTTGCGCAGCAGCACCTGATAGAGGCGGTCGTCGTGCACCAAGTCGGTCCAGTTCGTTTTCAACGTCTCGAACGCGCCCGTCCGCCAGACAACATAGAGTTGCGTCCATTCCGGGCCGAGTTTCCAGCTGTCGTCGCCGGCGGCGCTCAGCCGCAGCGCAGTGGCCTTGCCGGAGGCCTCATCGACGAGCCCGCCATGGAGGAACAGCATCAGTTTAGCGTCCGGTTGCTTGAGCCGTGCTTCAAGCGCGGCTAGCGTCGCCTCCTGCCCCGCATCGGCGATGCCGTTTCGCGTATAAATCAGAAAGAGCCCCGCCATATGCGCCTCGTTCGCGTTGCTGGAGGCAATCGAGGCGCGTAGTGTCGCCCTTAGCGCCTCCGAATTTCTTGTAATACCCACCAGAAACGGCGCCCCTTATTCTTGGATGCTACAAAGCTATCGATCATGAATCAATGTCTTGTGATGGGGAGCTTTACGCGGTCGCGAAGCATCTCCGGCCATTATTGGCAAATGACTCGCCGAACATCACGCCATCGTTGCTACTGGCACGTGCAGCCCGGATCTCGCAGTCAATTCATGGTCCAGGCACTGGGTCTTTAGGCGATGGTCGCCGTGCCGATTTGGCTACTGCCACGGACCGTGGCGATTTGGCCCCGGTCGACAGTCACCCCCGAGCAACGTGCAGCGACCGAACCCTTAGCTAATTTTCGCAACTGCGACGGCGCGCGAACTGCAGGGGCCACGCCAATTTATCTCGGCGAGCCAGACTATTGCGAGGCGATGGACAGCAATTCTGACGGAATCGCGTGCGAGCCATATCGCTGAACAACAAAATGCGGTGGGAACTGCAGCAATTCCCCGTGAGGCGACGTTCAGCCTCCGGTTTCATCTGGCTCTCCCTGATTACCGCTCCGTCAGCAGAGCAGACATCATGGCCGGGATTCTGCTGCCGCACCAGCCGAGGTTCAGCTTTCGGGCATGCGGCCACGTAGCGTGGGTCCAGCCCGACCATCTGCTTTGGGTCGAACGCGTCAACACCTTCACAAAGGGCGGAAGGACTAAGCCGCTCCGCGGCATTGGCGCCTGTGGCTGGTATTCGGCCATCAATTCAGCGTTGTGCTTTGTTTGAAGCCTTTCCGGGCTGACGATTGGGGTCTTCCCACCCGTCAGACAGGAGGTTTCGATGAAAGAGGAGAAGACCACCCCGCTGCGCCAGCGGATGATCGAGGACATGCGCATTCGCGGCATGGCCGAGAAGACCCAGGCCGCGCACATCCGAGCGGTCAAGGATTTTGCCATATTCCTGAAGCGTTCGCCGGACACCGCCACGCCGGAGGAACTGCGCGCCTACCAGCTTCACATGACGAATGCCGGTATCACCGCGACGACATTCAACGTGCGGATAGTGTCGCTGCGGTTCTTCTTCGGCATGACCTGCGGGCGGGACGAGATGAAACGGTACATGCAGTTCCGGCGGGCACCGCGCAAATTGCCGGCGGTGCTCAGCGTCGAGGAGGTCGGTGACATCCTGGCGGCGGCACCTGGGCCGGGGCTGAAGTATCGTGCCGCCCTCGGAATTAGCTATGGCGCGGGGTTGCGTGCCGCCGAAGTGTGCCACCTGCGGGTTCAGGACATCGACAGCGATCGGATGATCATCCACGTCGAAGAAGGCAAAGGTGGGCGGGATCGAAAGGCCATGCTGTCGCCGGGCCTACTGGATCTGCTGCGCGACTACTGGCGCGAGGCGCGGCCCGATGGCTGGTTGTTCCCGGGCCTGCCGAGGGTCAATCCGATCTCACCGCGCCAGTTGAACCGCGCCTTCGCATCCGCCAAGCACATGGCCGGGGTGACCCGGTCCGCGACGCTGCACACCCTGCGCCACAGCTTCGCGACGCACCTGCTGGAAGCCGGGACCGACGTGCGGGTGATCCAGGTTCTGCTGGGGCATACAAAGCTCACCACAACGGCCCGTTATACGCATGTCGCCACGAAGACGATCCAGAACACGGTCAGCCCGTTCGAAGGGCTCAAGAACTTGCAGGACTTCACCCTCCGACGCGGGCTGGAGTGACCGGCGCCGGGTGTGCCCCGGCAAAAGCTGGAGCTGGCTGACATCTTCCGTGCCCATGGCTCTGCGTGGCGGCAGGCCAATGCAGGGCATGTCAGCCTGACCCAGCTGAAGGTGATGTCGGCCATCGAGGCCTGCCGGACCGAAGCGCTCGGCGGGCATGTGGCCGGGTGCGCCAATTGTGGCCATCACCACATCGCCTACAATTCCTGCAAGAACCGGCACTGTCCCAAATGCCAGGGTCCGGCGGCGCGCGATTGGATGGCGGCGCGCGCCGAGGACTTGCTGCCCGTCGAGTATTTCCACGTTGTCTTCACCCTGCCGGCCGAGATCGCGCAGGTCGCGTTCTGGAACAAGAGGGCGACCTATGACCTGCTGTTCCGTGCATCGGCCGAGACGATGATGACCCTCGCCGCCGATCCCAAACGCCTTGGTGCAAGGATCGGCATGACGGCGGTGCTGCACACCTGGGGCTCGGCACTGACCCACCACCCGCACATCCACATGATCGTTCCGGGCGGTGGATTGTCGCCCGACGGCTCCCGTTGGGTCGCGTGCAGTCCGGGTTTCTTCCTGCACGTGCGGGTGCTGTCACGGCTATTCCGGCGTCTGTTCATCGACGGCCTGCTGGCCCTCCATCACACCGGCGCCCTTGCCTTCTTTAGCGATCTGTCAGGGCTCGTCGACGCCCAAACCTTTACCGCGTGGCTGGCCCCGTTTCGAAGGTCGGAATGGGTGGTCTACGCCAAGCCCCCATTCGGTGGACCCGAGGCGGTGCTGGCCTACCTGAGCCGCTACACGCACCGCGTGGCGATCTCGAACAACCGCCTGATCAGCGCTGATGCCGAGACCGTCGCGTTCTACTGGAAGGACTACCGCATCAAGACCGGCGACCGACGAGTTCATTCGTCGCTTCCTGATTCATGTCCTGCCCGACGGCTTCCACCGCATCCGGCATTATGGCCTGCTGGGCAGCGCTGCCCGAAAGGCCAACATCGCGAAGATCCGCAACCTGCTGGGGGCGGCGCTCCCCGACGCGGCCCCCAAAACCGAGGCCGAGCCCATCCCGCTCACCCTGCGTGAGCCGTGTCCATGCTGCGGTGGACCGATGCGGATCATCGAAATCTTCAGACGAGGGCAGAAACCGCAATCACGGGCACCGCCCCGAGAGATGGCGGCATGATGGAATGCCCATCAGCCAAGCCGATCTGTCACCGGTTCCGATGCAGGGACCGAACCAACGCCGATTGTCCGCGACCGCCCGAACCCGCGAAAATGGCGGGGCTCCATCTCGATTCAGCGCCTTGCGCATCCGTAACCTCGGGAAAAAGACCCCGATGCGCGCAGCCCTCACGCCCATGGTCTCCGCCCATCATCGTGGCAGCCCCCGGCGCCGGCTCTCTTTCCCCATAGGCAGCGCCTAGGCCCCCGCGGCTTCGTCCTTCCGAGGTTTGTCAACGTGGACCGCCACCCCTCGATGGCTGGCGTCGCGCCGCGGTCCACGTCGAAAAACCTTCAGGAAAGCCCTCGGTCGACAAGGTTTGTGATTTGAGCCGCACGACCAAAAAACGGACATTCGGAAACAGGAAACGGGTCCCCCTTCCTACCTTCCCGCTCTGGAGAGAGGTGGTTTGATTGATCTGAGCAGGTTCCTGTGCGCGTTCTGTCAGTGGGTCCCTGCAAATATTAGCAGTCATGCCGGAGGGCGATGATGAAATGGTGTGCGGCTTAGGCCAGCACCGCAATTTTCCAAATGCGTGTGTGTGTGAACTTCCTGTGACCTAGGAACGAAAGTCGCGCTCGGGCGTCTTGTTGATGCGCTCATTGCGTGAGAACTTTAATAAATGGATGCCCCTAGTGCCGCAGCAAGTCAAACTCGTATCTGTCAGCACAGCTGTCCCTCCCAATTTGATCAGTCAACGCGACGCTGCCAGTGTGGCGCACGAAAGCTTTTCTGCGCGGTATGATGATTTCGAACGTCTGGTGAAAGTGTTCGAAACTTCCGGCATCTTGAAGCGATATCTTGTAAAACCACTCGAATGGTATCTTCAGCCCTTGGGATGGTCCGAACGCAACGCGGCCTATCTGGAAGGGGCCTGCGCGCTGTTCGTGGATGCCGCATCTCGGGCGCTTCTGGACGCCGGCCTTTCTGCCGAGGATATCGACACCGTGGTCACGGTATCTTCCACAGGGCTGGCAACGCCCGGCATCGACGCGAGGGTCGCAGAACGCCTCAGCTTTCGGAGCGACATCGAACGGGTGCCGGTATTTGGTCTTGGCTGCGCGGGCGGTGTCACTGGCATGGGCATTGGCGCGCGGCTTGCGCAGTCTCGACCCGGCAGCAACGTTTTGGTTGTTGCGGTCGAACTGTGTTCGGTGGCTTTCCGCCTCGACAAACTGACCAAGGAAAACATTGTGGCGACAGCGCTTTTCGGCGACGGTGCGGCCGCCTGCGTATTGCGGTCGGGCGGAACCGGACTTGCCGGCGTGGAATTCTCGGGCCATCACACTTGGCCCGGAACGCTCGACATAATGGGATGGAGCGTTGATGACACCGGACTGGGTGTGATTTTTGACCGTGCCATTCCGCCCTTTGCAGAGGCCAACATCGCGCCCGCCCTGCAAGGTATTCTGGGCCGGCACGGCCTCGGGCTTGACGATATTGACAGGTTCGCCTGCCATCCAGGCGGGGCGAAGGTGATCACGGCATTGGAACGCGCACTGTCGCTGGATCAGGGCACACTGGATCATGAACGCAGCGTCCTCGCAGAATATGGCAACATGTCAGCCCCGACGGCACTTTTTGTGCTTGATCGAGTGTTGAAGAACGGACCGCCACCCCGCACGCTGTTGACCGCTATGGGGCCGGGGTTCACTGCAAGCTGTGTGTCATTGCAGGCTGCGGCGTGACGCCCGCCGTTTTCCTGCTCGGCTTTGTCACGCTGTCTCGTCTGGGCGAGTTGTGGCTGGCGCGGCGCAATACAGCCGAGTTGATGTCCGGCGGCGCGACAGAAGTGGCCCCCGGCCACTATCCCGCGATTGTTTTGCTGCACGCGCTATGGCTCGGCAGTCTGTGGGTTTTTGGCACAAGTCAGCCGGTGAACGGTGTCTGGCTGGCAGTTTTCGTGCTGCTGCAACTTGGCCGGATCTGGGTCCTCACCACCATGGGGTCACGCTGGACCACGCGTATTATCGTCGTGCCGGGAGAGCGGCTGGTGGCCCGCGGGCCATATCGCTATGTCAACCATCCGAACTACATTGTGGTGATCGGAGAGATTGCGGTGCTGCCCCTGTCCCTTGACCTTCCATGGCTGGGGGTTGTCTTCACGCTGTTGAACGCTGTTGTTCTGACAGTCCGCATCAGGGCAGAGAATGCCGGTTTGGATATGGTCCGGCACAATGCAGCACGCTGACCCGCAGCCGAGAGATACCGTGCATATTCGGACTTGGTTCGGCTTTGGCGCAATGTGCATCGGCATGTTCATGGCGATCCTTGACGTGCAGATCGTCGCGACATCGCTGCCGAACATTCAGGCCGCGCTGAACATAAAACCCGACCAGATGAGCTGGGTGCAGACCGCCTATCTGATCGCCGAAGTAATCGCCATTCCTCTTACCGGGATGCTGATGCGTATCCTGACGATGCGATGGCTGTTCGTGTCGGCAACGGCGCTGTTCACCATTGCCTCGGTTGGGTGCGCTGCATCGGGCAATTTCGCGGAGCTGATCGGATGGCGCATCTTACAGGGCTTAGCCGGTGGCACCTTGATACCGGCCGTGTTTGCGGCGGTATTCCTGCTGTTTCCACAACGCAGGCAGGGCATCGCGACGACGCTTGCCGGTGTTCTGGCGGTGTTGGCGCCCACGGTCGGCCCGATCGTGGGGGGCTGGATCACCGAGACGTATTCCTGGCATTGGCTCTTTCTGATCAACGTCATCCCGGGGATTGTCGCAGTTGCGGTTGCGGCAGCGGTGCTGCCGCGCGCTGCTTTGAATGCGAGGCTGATCCGTTCAATCGACTGGCTGTCGCTTGCGATGCTGGTCATTGCGCTCGGTGCGCTAGAGATCGCGTTGAAAGAGGCCCCGCAGCGCGGCTGGACATCCGGGCTAGTGACGGGTTTGCTGGCCCTTTTCGCCATCAGCGGCGCAGGCTTCGTGCGTCGCAGCCTGTCGGTCGCCTTGCCAGTGGTCGATCTGCGCAACTTTGCCAGCCGCAGCTTTGCAGTGGGCTGCATCCTCAGCTTTGTTCTGGGGATCGGTCTCTTCGGGTCAGTCTATCTGATGCCGGTTTTTCTCGCATTCGTGCGCGGCCACAACGCGCTTGAGATCGGAACGATCATGCTGGTCACCGGTATCGCACAGCTGTTGATGGCACCGGTCGCCGTTGCGCTGGAACAGCGGGCAGATGCGCGTCTGTTGACCGGGCTAGGATTTGCCGTCTTTGCCACCGGCCTCGCGATGAGCGGCTTTCAGACGCCGCAAACCGACAGCGCGGGAATGTTCTGGCCGCAGGTGGTGCGCGGGTTAGCCATCATGTTCTGCCTATTGCCGCCGACGCGCCTTGCCCTAGGAGCTTTGGCTCCGGACCGGTTGCCAGATGCCAGCGGTCTGTTCAACCTGATGCGCAATCTCGGAGGGGCGATCGGTCTGGCGCTGATCGATACGGTGATCTACTCGCGCGGTGAGATGCACGCGGCCGATCTGATGACGCGGTTGCAGAATGGCGACGCGGGTGCCGCGCGGCTTCTGGGCATACCCGAAGCGATGATTGCCACCATGCATGCCGGGCCTCCGGATGCCGGAACGATGGCGATGCTGGCACCCCTGATGCAAAAGGCGTCACTGACCGCGGCGATCAACGATGCTTGGCTGATGATCGCTGTGCTGACTGTGGTCGCTTTGTTGTGCGTGCCCTTTGCACACGCGCCTGCGCAGCGGTCGTGACTCTGCAAGAGACTCCCATCGCGCGACTAGTGGCGCCGAGGGCGTGGCCGTGCGGATGAACCTGTCTTCAGCCGCCCGAGGCGCGCGTCAGTGTGCCCTCCAGTGGCACTGCGCCTGACAGCGTGTTGGAGATCGTGCCGTATTTCAGGATGTTGCGGTGCAGAAGGTTCAGGCGCTGGTCGGTCTCGGTGCTGTCCACGGTGATCTCGTAGCGGATAAGGGTCAACTTGGGCGGGGCATCCTGGCGGATGGCTTCCAGGCGCACCTCGGCGCCGTTGATCTGGAAGTGCAGCATCGGGGTCACCCGCTCGATCCCCTTCAGCATGCAGGCGGCAAGGGCTGCGAGCAGCAGTTCCACCGGGTTCATCGCATCGCGGCGTCCGGCCAGATCGGTGTCCAGCACGACCTCTGCCTCTTTGGCGACCGCAAGACTGCCATGGGCGTCGATGCGGCGGGCTTGAACCTTGTATTCCATGGCGGGGCCTTTCCTGTGGTGTCCTCTTGCATACCATTTGGCCGCAGCGGCGCCCTGACATGTGTCAAGCGGGGCAGCTTTGTCATAAAAGCTTCACTTGATTTCAGGGATTATTCGGATATTCCGGAAATATGGATATACAACTCGCCTCCCGCGCTTTTGCCACGCTTGGCCATCCCGGCCGCCTTTCGGTTTATCGGCTGTTGATGCGCTTTGCGCCCAAGGGCGTGCGCCCGACCGAGATCGCCGAGGCCCTGGGGCTGAAGCAGAACACGCTGTCGCATCACCTGTCGGACCTGACCTCATCAGGCTTGGTGGCGGTCGAGCGCGAGGGGCGGTCGCTGTTCTATTCGGTCGATCTGGGCCAGGCCGAGGGCCTGCTTGGCTATCTCGCACTCGATGTCGGGCGGGCGCGGCCCGACCTGCTTTCGCCGCTTCTTTGCGCAGGTCCGGAGGATGTCATGCAAGACACGGGTTTCAACGTGCTGTTCATTTGCTCGGGCAACTCTGCCCGTTCGATCTTTGCCGAGGCGCTGCTGCGCGATCTGGGCAAGGGGCGGTTCAAGGCCTTTTCGGCGGGCACGCGGCCCGGCAGCAGCCTGAACGATTTCGCCTTGCAGGTGCTGGAGCGCAACGGCCATGCGACCTCAGACATGCGCGCCAAGCACATCGCGGAATTCCAAGGGCCCGGCGCGGTGGTGATGGATTTCGTTTTCACCGTATGTGACGCCTCGGCGGCCGAAGAATGCCCGCCTTGGCCGGGTCAGCCGATCACCGGTCATTGGGGCCTGCCCGACCCGGTCAAGGCGGTTGGCACCGATGCCGAGAAGGCGCTGGTTTTTGCCCAGACCTATGCAGCGCTGCGCCGCCGGATCGCGGCTTTCGTCGAATTGCCCTTTGCGGAACTGAACCGCATTTCCCTTCAGGCCCGCGTCGATGGCATCGACGCCGCCGCATCGAAAGGCTGACCCCTCATGCCCCGTATCGCCCTGAACGGCCTTGGCCGGATTGGAAAGCTTGTCCTGCGCGACCTGATCGACACGGGCGCGGGGGGCGAGATCGTGCTGCTGAATGATCCCGTGGGCGACGCCGATCAGCATGCCCTGCTGATGGAGTTTGACTCGGTTCATGGCCGCTGGCGGACGCCCGTCGCGGCCTCTGAAGGTGCGCTGGTCCTGAACGGTCAGACCATCCGCCTGACCCACGAAAAGACTATCGAGGCCCTGCCTCTCGCCGCACTGGGCGTTGATCTAGTCATCGACTGCACCGGCGTTTTCAAGACAGCGGCCAAGATCGCCCCCTATTACGCGGCGGGGGTCAAGAAGGTCGTGGTCAGCGCCCCTGTCAAGGATGGCGGCGCGCTGAACTTGGTTTACGGCGTGAACCATCACCTTTACGACGGCTCGCAGGCCTTGGTGACGGCGGCGTCCTGCACGACGAATTGCCTCGCTCCGGTGGTCAAGGTGATCCATGAGGCCTTGGGCATAAAGCATGGCTCGATCACCACGATCCATGATGTGACCAACACGCAAACCATCGTGGACCGCCCGGCCAAGGACATGCGCCGCGCGCGGTCTGCCCTGATGAACCTGATCCCGACGACGACAGGCTCTGCCACCGCCATCACGCTGATCTATCCCGAACTGAAGGGCCGCTTGAACGGCCATGCCGTGCGGGTGCCGCTTTTGAATGCCTCGCTGACCGATTGCGTGTTCGAGGTCGAACGGGTGACCACCAGCGAAGAGGTCAACGCGCTCTTCAAGGCCGCCGCAGAAGGGCCGCTGCAAGGCATCCTCGGCTATGAGACCCGGCCCCTGGTGTCGTGCGATTTCACCAATGACCCGCGCTCTTCGGTGATCGACGCGCTATCGACCATGGTGATCAATGGCACGCAGGTGAAGATCTATGCCTGGTATGACAACGAATGGGGCTATTCCTGCCGCTTGGCCGATATCACCCGCATGGTCGCGGGGTCGATGTGAGCGCGCCCCTGCGGGCCTATGCGGCCGTCACGGCGGCCTATTGGGCCTTCATGCTGTCGGACGGCGCCTTGCGGATGCTGGTTCTGTTGCATTTCAACGGGTTGGGCTTCACGCCCGTGCAACTAGCCTGGCTGTTCCTGCTGTATGAGTTGGCCGGGATCGTCACCAACCTTGCTGCCGGCTGGATCGCGGCGCGCTTCGGGCTGGCCGTGACGCTTTGGGCCGGGCTTTTGCTTCAGATCGCCGCTTTGATCGGCTTGGCGCAGTTGGACCCGGGCTGGACCATCGCCCTGTCGGTCAGTTTTGTTATGGTCGTCCAAGGCCTGAGCGGCATCGCCAAGGATCTTGCCAAGATGTCCTCGAAATCGGCCGTCAAGCTTCTGGCCCCCAAGGGCGAGGTCTTTGGCTGGGTTGCGGCCCTGACCGGATCGAAGAACGCGGTCAAGGGCTTGGGCTTCTTCCTTGGCGCGGCGCTTTTGGCGCTGGTGGGGTTTCGCGGGGCGGTCTGGGGCATGGCGGGCGTCCTGGCGCTGATCCTTGGGGCGGTCTGGGCCTTCATGCCTGCCGGTCTTCCGATGGGGTCCAAAGAAGCCAAATTCTCGTCGGTCTGGTCGAAGGATGCCAAGATCAACCGGCTGAGCCTGGCGCGCATGTTCCTGTTTGGCGCAAGGGATGTGTGGTTCGTGGTCGGCATCCCGGTCTATTTTCAGGCGATCCTGTCGGATGGCACGCCCGAGGGCCGCCGGCTGGCCTTTTTCCTGATCGGCGGCTTCATGGCGCTGTGGATCATCGCCTATGGCGCGGTGCAGGCCCTGGCGCCTCGCATCCTGAACGCCAAGGGCCGGACAGAGGCCGAGATCGTGGCCAAAGCCATCGCTTGGGCGGGGTGGCTGGTGCCGATCCCCTTTGCTCTGGCCCTCGCAGCATGGCTTGCGGGCACACCTGCGCCGTGGCTAAGCCTTGTCATCGTCGCGGGACTTCTGGCTTTTGGCTTTGTCTTCGCGGTCAATTCCTCGGTCCATTCCTACCTGATCCTGGCCTTTGCCAAGGAGGACCGCATAGCCCAAGACGTGGGGTTCTATTATATGGCCAACGCCGCAGGTCGCCTTTTGGGCACCTTGTTGTCAGGTGTCAGCTTCCAGGTCGGAGGCCTTCCGCTCTGCCTTGCCACCGCAGGCCTGATGGCCGCCCTGAATTGGCTTGCGGCCCTCAGGCTACGGCCCATAAAACCATGACCCCGTGATTGGCTTGGCGGCAAAGGTGGCATGGCCGCCCGGCGATCGCCCTTTTCTGCCGACCTGATGTTGCCGCAAGCTTGGCAGTTGGACCAGCAACTGGCCTTCTTAGCGTCCTGATTCCGGGGCTTGTGCAAAGCGGATTTGCGCGGCAAGACCGGACGGGACACGCGCATCATCGGAGGCCGGCACTTGCGGCGCTTTCTTCTGACATTCCTCGGCGGAGCCGTGATCGGGGCGCTTGGCGGCCTCATCGGTCTGGGCGGCGCAGAGTTTCGCCTGCCGCTTTTGATCGGCCTCTTTGGTTTTGCGGCGCTCGACGCGGTGATCCTCAACAAGGCCATGAGCCTTGTCGTCGTGGCTTCGGCACTTCCGTTTCGCGGGCAAACCATCCCCTGGGAGACCGTCGCCGCGCATTGGCCCGCCGTCGTCAACCTGCTGGCCGGCAGCCTCGCAGGTGCCTGATTCGGCGCGGGTTGGGCGATAAGGCTGCGCAGTGCCGCGCTTTATCGCATCCTGGCCGGACTTCTGGTGATGATCGGGCTGGTCCTCTTGCTCGCCCATTCCCCCGAGGCCCGCACGCCGCTTCTGGACGGTGTGGCACAGGCCGCAGCCGGGGTTGTCGCGGGATTTGGCATCGGTGTCGTGGCCTCGTTGATGGGTGTCGCCGGTGGAGAGCTTTTGATCCCGACGCTGGTCCTGCTCTTTGCCGCCGACATCAAGCTGGCGGGCTCGCTGTCGCTGATGGTCAGCCTGCCCACGATGATCGTGGGCTTTACCCGCTACAGCCGCGATCAAAGCTTTCAGGTGCTGGGCCGAAATTTGCCTTTCGTGCTGACCATGGCGGCCGGGTCCATCGTCGGAAGCTGGATCGGCAGCAGGCTTCTCGGCGTGGTGCCCGTGGCCGTCCTGATCCCGGGGCTAAGCCTCATCCTCTTCGTGTCCGCCGTCAAAGTCTGGCGCCACGAATAGGTGCTTGGGCAATCCCGGGGAACAGGTTTTTGTGCGATACTTTGCGCCGGACCGCAGGTCTGTCTGCCTTACCCGCCAAATCCTCGGCTCTGCCGATAAAGCAATGCAACATCGACCACCGTTTCGGCGCTCAAAAATCCTATAGGGCGGAAAGCTGACATTCTCTTACTGACGTCCTGCATGCGCGACCGATTGGTAGCCGATTTTCGATAAGTCCGCTTCCTCGCCAATCGATCTACACGTTTCCAAGTTTGAATGGAGTTCTGTGTCAGATGTCAGTGGCAAGGCAACGTTGTCCGCTCTTCATTTCCGCGCGGAATGATCGGCACGCTTCATAGATTCGGTATACTGGTCATACGCGCAAAGCTCGAACTATCCCGCGTGCGGGTTGTCCGATAAGATGGCGGAGCTCTATGCGAGGAAATCGCCCCCCTAACTATGCTTTGGCTTTCCGTTCTGGCGCGTGACTTGGCGTTTACTTGGTATAATTTTTAACCAAATGCGGGCACCGATGAGTTCGGCCAACCTCTACTTTGATTGCGGCAATCCCGCATCTAACCGCTCCGTTGTGCCTCAATCCAATTGATTATTTCCACTTTTGCTGCTGACTAGCCGTCCTTGACGCGTGCGCCGATCATGCAAGCGACGTGGCCCGTGCTTCTTGTGATGGGCAGCGGCCATGGCGATCACGGCTGTCGTCAGACGGATATCTGGGATTAGCGCCTGACCTGCCGCTGCACGCCGTAAGCTCCTGCGTAGGGCGCCAGTGTCCTTCCTAAACCTGCGGTTTAGCTGCGTAAAAAGCATCGAGATAAGCCCTGCGTTGATTGACCCCCAAGCAACTGATGTGGCCAGCGTTCGGTGGATGCCGCGCTGTTGGCACCCCCGCACGCACGCAAACCATCCGCTTGGAGGAACTTTGAATGACCACACCAATCGACGGCACCGCCGGAAACGACGTTTTGACAGGCACCTTGGGGGCCGATCTGATCCTGGGCTATGCGGGCAACGACCGGCTTGTGGGTTTGGCTGGTGATGACACATTGGACGGTGGTGCGGGCACCAATCAGATCGACGCGGGCGATGGCAATGACGTGATCATCCTGGACGGCACCGCAGTGAATGGGCCGCTGCGCAGCCCGGCAACCGGGATTGATGGCGGTGCGGGCATTGATACGATCCGGTTCGCAGGCGCGATGAGTGATTTTCATATCGTGCAGATCGCAGGAGGCTGGTTGCAAATCGACGACCTAGTGAACGGTGGGCGCACGCTTGCCGTGAGTGTCGAGCATTTGAAGTTTACCGACACCGATGTCTGGCTGGGCACTGCGAACGCGGCCCCAGTCGTTACGGGCGACGTCGTTGCCCTGGTCACCGAGGGCACCGGGATTCTCTTGGTCGATGCTCTTGCCAACGCCAGTGACGCCGATGCCGGCACGATGCTGACGGTAACAGACCTGACTGCCATGCCCGACGGCGTCAGTTTTGACAGCCCGACTCAAAGCTTTGTTGTCGATGCCAATGCAGCCGCGTTCGATTTCCTGGCCGCAGGCGAGCAGTTGGCGCTTCGCATCGACTACGCTGTCACAGACGGCATGGCTGTGACGTCGGCCTCTGCTTTGGTCACTCTAACCGGCAGCAATGACAGCGCGCAGATCTCAGGCGTGCAAACTGGGGCTGTGATCGAAGATGGCACGCAAACCGCAACCGGGCAGCTTGTGGTTCAGGACGCGGATCGTGGCGAGACAGGCTTTATCGCCACGACTGTTGCAGGCATTTATGGCACGCTGAACTTGGACGCCGCAGGGGCGTGGAGCTATGTGCTGAATAATGATGCGCTTGCAGTGCAGGCTTTAAGCGCGGGCCAGTTGGTGCAAGAGCAGCTGACAATCAACAGCCTGGACGGCACCGCAGCGCAGATCAGCCTGACGGTGGCGGGCGCCGCAGATGCCAGCCTGATCGTGGGGACAGATGGCAACAATCGGCTGATGGGCACCAAAGCGGGTGAGCATATCTACGGCTTGGGCGGCGCGGATCGGCTGAACGGCGGCGCTGGCGACGATGTGCTGTCAGGCGGCGCGGGCGCGGATGTCTTTGTATTCACCGGGCGTTTTGGCCATGATGTCATCACCGACTTTGAGGTCAATGTCGCGCGTGAGGTCATCGACTTGTCGCAGATGAGCGGCTTGCATGGATATAGCGACCTGCGCGCACATCATATGACCGAGGTGGATGGCAGCACGGTGCTAAGCTTTGGGGCGCACGACATCACCCTGCAAGGTGTCGCAATGTCCAGTCTTACGGCCAGTGACTTCCTGTTCTGACGCTGAAGTTTCCGCGCGCATTGCCTGCGCAGACACTTTCTCTAAACACCGGATTGGCGCCCAATGGGCGCCAATTTGTTGTCAGCTGATCCGCCGTGCGGTGCCCACATTTTTGCGGCTTCCTGATCAAGCTTGCGGGTTGCCAATCAGGTCTGCTTCAATGCTGCCTTATGCTGCGAATTCGCGCGATAAGCGTCTGCTTATGAACGCTCCGTAGGTGAACGGCATGGGTAGTTCACTTGTGCTACGGCTATCAACCAGAGGGATATCTGCCCATTACATGTCTCGGGTTGATTGACTGAAAAGCCTTGCTCACATGTCTGTGATGGGACACGCAAGCGCCTGTTTCCCGCGCCTGCATTGGTTTTCCTCTTTGACAGGTGCGCACATGCCCATTCCAAACACGAAGATTTTTCTTGGCTCGACGATCCTGGCAGGCGGCGGGTTTAAGCTTTTGCCAAACACCGCCGGAGACTTTCGCACGCCGCTCAGTGGGTTGTCTGCCCCGGCTTGGATGGCATCAGTCGGCGACCTGAACGGCGACGGCATCGCGGATATCGCAATCGGTGCTTCCGGGGATGACGACAAGTTGCTGGATGCCGGGCGGATATTCGTCACGATGGGCGGTCTTGTTGCGGGGGGCAGCACAAATATTGCCACCAACTCTTGGATCATCGACGGCGTGAATGCGGGCGATCTGGCGGGATTTTCGATTGCGGGCAGCGCGGATCTGAACGGCGACGGGCTGGGAGAGTTATTGATCGGCGCACCCGGCCAAGATGTCGGCGTGCAGGCGGATGCCGGGGTGACTTATGTCGCCTTTGGGCAGTCGACGGCGGGCGGACTGGACTTGCAGGATCTGTTCACCGCCGGAGGTGGTGGCTACGCTGTGAAAGGCCAAAGCGCTGGCGATGCTGCGGGTTATACGGTTCTGTCGGTGGGCGACATGAACGGCGATGGGCGTGCCGATATGCTGGTAGGGGCGCCGGGGCAGGATGCCGGGGGGGCGAACGCGGGGGCGGCCTATGTCGTGTGGGGCAAGTCCAGCGCGTCAAATGTGCTGTTGAACTCGGTGGCCAACGGGATTGGCGGTTTCAAGATCAACGGTGCGGCGGCGGGCGATGCCATCGGGTCCGAGCTGGCGGTTCTGGCAGATCAGAACGGCGATGGCCGGGCCGAAATTCTGATTGGCGCGCGGACGGCGGCGGGCGGTGCGGGCGCGGTCTATGTGGTGGACGGCAAGGCTACGGGTGCTACGGTCGATCTGAACGCGGTGGCGGGGGGCACTGGCGGCTATATGATCAGTGGCGCTGCCGGATCGCAGGCCGGAACCTCGGTCGGCTCGGCGGGTGATGTGAATGGCGACGGGCGTGACGACATCCTGATCGGCGCTGCGGGGACGAACAGCGCTTATGTGGTTTATGGCAAGGCCGATCACACCAATGTTGACCTTTCGGCGGCCTTTAACGGGTTTCAGATTATCGCAGAGGCTGCGGGCGATCTGGCCAACCTGGTCGTCACGGGCGGCGTCGATCTTAACCGTGATGGCATCGACGATCTGGTGATCGGGGCCTCTGCCAATGCTGAAGGCGGCGCAAATGCGGGCGCGGTCTATGTGGTATGGGGTGGCGCGGGCAATGGTCCGGTTGACCTGTCTGCCGTGGCGCAGGGGTTTGGCGGGGCCAAGATCGTGGGTACGGCGGGCAGTCTTTTGGGCAGCAGTCTGGCCATTGGCGGTGATATGAATGGCGACGGAGTGGCCGACCTGATCCTTGGGGCTCCTGGGGTTGGTGAAAGCGTGCAGGTGCTTTACACCCCGCTCAGCTGGCAGCCAGATGTCAACATCTACGGCACCAACGGCGCGGATATCATGCAGGCGGGCTTTGGCGGCATGCATCAGATCGGGGCTGGCAATGATGCGATCATGGCCTTGGCTGGCAATGATCTTGTCGACAGCGGCGCGGGCAATGACATGGTCGAGGGCGGTGCCGGGGCTGATACACTGATCGGCGGCCTGGGCGATGACAGCCTTGATGGTGGCACCGGGGCGGACAGCCTGACGGGTGGTGTCGGCAATGACGCTTATGTCGTGGACAATCTGGGCGATGTGGTGGTCGAACTGGCAGGCGAGGGTCGCGATACCGTCTACGCCTCGGTCAGCCATACACTGGCAGCCGAGGTTGAAAACCTGATCCTGACGGGCCTGTCGCTGTCGGGCACTGGCAACGCCTTGGATAACGCAATCTCTGGCACCGGCGGCGCCGATACGCTGGATGGCGGTTTGGGGGCCGATACGCTGACGGGCGGCTTTGGCAATGACACATTCATTGTGGATAATCTGGGCGACCGGATTGTCGAGACGGTGACAGGCGGGATTGACACCGTGATCAGCTCTGTCGACCTGACACTTGGCCAATATGTCGAGAACCTGACCCTGACCGGATCGGCGCATATCGGCACCGGCAACAATGACGGCAACATCCTGACTGGCGGCGCGGGCAATGACAGCCTGAACGGCTTGGGCGGCATTGACCGCCTGATCGGTGGCGCGGGCGATGACACCTATACGGTTGATACGGCGCTTGATCAGGTGGTCGAATTGGCAGGTGGCGGTACGGATACGGTGTTGTCCTCGGCCACGGGCTACGTGCTATCGGCCAATCTGGAGAATCTGACGCTGCTTGGCACCGCTCTGACGGGTCTTGGCAATGCGCTGAACAACGTGATCACCGGCGATGATCTGGGCAATACTTTGGACGGTGGGATTGGGGCCGATACGCTGGTTGGCGGCTTGGGCAATGACACTTATGTCGTTGATAATGCCTTGGATGTGGTGATCGAGATTGCGGGCGGTGGTGTTGATACCGTCACGGCCAGCGTGAATTATACGCTTGGCGCGGGCGAGATCGAGAACCTGACCCTGACGGGTAGTGCGCGCGCAGGTACGGGCAACAGTGCGGGCAATCTGATCACGGGCACCGCAGGCGATGACCGTCTGGATGGTGGGGCCGGGGTCGATACCATGGTCGGCGGTGCCGGGCACGACACCTATGTCGTTGATAACGCGGGCGATGTGATCACCGAAGCGCTGAACGCCGGGACTGACACGGTCGAGACGTCGATCAGCTATGTTCTGGGTGACAATCTGGAAGACCTGATGCTGACCGCAGCCGGGCTGACTGGCACGGGCAACGCTCTGGACAACACGCTGACCGGATCGGCAGGCAGCGACACGCTTTTCGGGATGGACGGCAATGACGTGCTGGACGGCGGCGCAGGGTCCGATCATCTGGAGGGCGGTGCGGGTGATGACATCTATGTAATCGACGACATCGGCGATGTCATTGTCGAAGCCATCGGCGGTGGCATCGACACGGTCACTGTGATGATTGACGGCCTGACGATTGCCGACAATATCGAAAATATCCATTTGTCAGGCACGGCACATATTGCAACGGGCGGTGCCAGCAACAACACGCTGGAAGGCGCTGAAGGCAACGACGACCTTGACGGTGGCGGCGGGGACGACCTGTTGCTGGGCGAAGAAGGTGACGACGATCTGACCTCGGGCGTGGGCCATGACACTTTGGTCGGCGGCAACGGCAACGATACCTATCACCTTACGGGCGGGGCTGTCGAAATCGAGGATTACGACGGCCACGACAGCATCGACGCCTCCGATAGCACAACCAATGACCACATCGACCTTTCGGGCGAGACCGAAACCGAGATCGAAGGCGGCATTGTGCATATCACCACCCCCGGCACGACATCGCGGCCTTTCGATGTGCAATTCCTGCAAGACCTTTCGGGCTCTTTCGGCGATGATATTGCCAGCGTCCGCAGCCTTGTGCCGCAGATCGTCGATGCGGTTCATGCGGTGCAGGCCGATAGCACCTTTGGCGTCTCGTCTTTCATTGACAAGCCTGTTTCGCCCTTTGGGTCGACCGGAGAATGGGTGTTCCGGCAAGAACTGACGCAAACCACCGATGCGTTGGCGCTGGCCTCGACCTATGCCTCAATGTCGATCCTCTATGGCGCAGATGAACCCGAAGCCCAGATCGAAGGGCTGATGCAACTGGCGCTGCACGAGGCAGAGTTGGGCTTCCGCCCAGACTCGGCGCGGTTTGTGGTGATCTTCACCGATGCGCCCTATCACATGGCGGGCGATGGCGCGGCGGCGGGGATCTTGACGCCCAACAACGGCGACACGCTGTTCCCCGGCAATGGCGCGATGGAGGATTATCCAAGCGTGGCCCAACTTTCCGCAGCGCTGATCCAAGCCAATATCACGCCGATCTTCGCCATCGCGAACGGGTATGAGGCGGTGTATCAAGGCCTTGCCGCCCAGCTTGGGCGCGGCGTTGTGGTGTCGCTGACGGCCAACAGCTCTAACATCGTGACGGCCATCACAAATGGCGTGACGGCAGCGACCACCACCCATATCGAAGATGCGCATGGCGGGGCGGGCGACGATGCGATCCTGGGTGGCGTCGAAGACAACGGCCTGTGGGGCGGTGCAGGCAATGACCGGATCGAAGGTCGCGCCGGGGCTGACCATCTGGATGGCGGAACGGGCGATGACTTGCTGACGGGCGGCGCGGGCAATGACGTGCTGGACGGTGGCGCGGGTCAAGACAGTGCCACCTACACCGGCGCACGCGCCGATTACGATGTGACCGTGACGGCGGCGGGCATTGTGCTGACCGATCTGCGGACAGGCGCGGACGGCACCGACACGGTCACAGGCGTGGAAAGCTTTGTGTTCTCGGATGGCACGGTTTCGGCTGCCGTGCTGTCCGGCGTGGTCCCGGTCTTGGCTGCGATTGCAGATCATGACCCAAGCCCGGACGCGGTGGCCGAAATGGCGGCGACCGGCACGTCAACCGGCGTGACGATTGCCGCTGTCGACACGACGGGCGCACCGATCGACGTGACGTTCGCCTTGGTCACGGACGCCACGGGCACGACAGAAGCGCCGGTCGGGGCCTTTGCCATCGACGCGCTGGGCGTGGTCACAGTGCAGAATGGCGGCCTGATCGACTATGAGACAGCCGCCAGCCAGACGATCTGGGTTCGGGCGACCTCGGCTGCTGGAGATGTTTTGGTAACCCAAGTCACCCTGAATGTGCTGGATGTGTTCGAGCCCGTGGTCATCCCGGTCACGCTGACCAAGCTGGCCGACCTCTATGTCGCCGCCAGCAACGACCACTACGGCATCACCGGCCTTGCGGGCAATGACACCATCACCACCGCAGATGGCAATGATACGCTGAACGGCGGCAGCGGCAACGATAGCCTGTCTGCTGGCGCGGGCGACGATACCTTCCTTGTTGCGGTAGGAAATGGCTATGACGCCATCGACGGCGGCATCGGCCATGACATCATCCGCGCTTTGGCCGCGAACACCGTCATCGGCATCACTAGCCTGACGGGCATCGAAGAAATCTCGGCTGGCGGCTTTGCCGGTGTGACACTGGTGGGCAGTACGGCGGCCAATCTGATCGACCTTTCGGCCACCACGCTAAGCGGTATCACCTTGATTGATGGCGGGAGCGGAATTGATACGATCCTCGGCAGCTTGGCAGACGATATCATCCAAGGTGGCGCAGGCAACGATCTGTTGTCTGGCGGCGAGGGCAACGATACCATCCGCGTCAGTGGCACCACTGCGGGCTATGATCAGATCAACGGTGGCCTTGGGTCCGACACGATCATCGCGATGGCCGCGAACACCATCATCGGTATCACCAGCCTGACGGGTATCGAGGAAATCTCGGCTGGCGGCTTTGCCGGGGTGAAGCTGGCGGGCAACGGGGCTGCCAATCTGATCGACCTTTCGACCACCACGCTGAGCGGCATCACCTTGATCGCCGCGGGGTCAGGGGCGGATACGGTGGTCGGCTCTGCCGGGGCGGATACGATTGACGGCGGCGCGGGCAATGACAATCTCAGCGGCGGTGCGGCAGATGATGTCTTCGCCATCGGCTTGGCCTCGGGGACCGACGCAATCGACGGTGGACAGGGCTATGACACGATCCTTGCTCTGGGCAACAATGTTGCGATCGGGATTTCGGCCCTGACAGGGATCGAAGCGATCTCGGCGGATGGTTTTGCAGGGGTGACATTGGCGGGCAACGCATCGGCCAATGTGATCAACCTGACGGGGATCGCCGTCAGCGGCATTGCGGCGATCAACGGCTTGGCGGGCAACGACCAGATCACCGGCAGCGCAGGCGATGATGTGTTGAACGGAGGCATTGGCAAAGACGTTCTGACCGGCGGTCTTGGGGCCGATACTTTCGTTTTCGCCGCCGCCGCAGAAACGAGAGTTACGGCTTGGGACCGGATCAGCGACTTTACCCAAGGCGTTGATCTGATCGACCTGTCGCTGATGGATGCAGATGCGTTGACGGCGGGCGATCAAAGTTTCAACTTCCTCGGCAGCGCCGCCTTTGGTCATCACGCGGGCGAGTTGCGTATTCTGACTGGCCCCGCAGGCTATCTGCGCGTTCAGGGCGACATTGATGGAAACGGCGTCGCCGACTTTGAGATCAGGCTTGACCAGCAGGCGGGCATCAGCGGTTCGCTCATGGCGAGCGACTTCCTCTTGTAGCTGGGTTGGAAGGAAGGGGCGGCGAGGCGTTGGCCTCTGTCGCCCTGTTCCGACTTGAGCTTGGGTCGGTAGTTTTCAGCACTAATGTGGAACTAACTCAAAAGGAAGAAACGCAAGCTGCGCCGATGCCGACCTTTTGTTCGGCAGCCTTACTTTGGCTTCAGCATGCGCGTCAGCAGACCGTCCTTGCGCCAGAACTGGTGATACAGCGAAGCCGCAGCATGCAGCGCGATCAGGCCGATGAACACCGGTTTGGCAAATGTGTGCCACTCGCCATAGGGGTCGCCATAATAGTACCCGAGCAGACCGGTGACAGGCACCACGACAAGCAATGCGTAAAACAGCCAGTGGGAAACACTGCCTGCCAGTTCGATGGCTCGGCTTGTTTCTGTCGGCGGCGGTGGAGCGCCGTTCTTGAGCCGCAGGGCCAGCCGAACCGCGACCAGCGCAAGAATGGCGATGCCGAAGTAGTAATGCATTCCTGCGAGGTTGCCAGTCAGCGCGGAGGCCGTCTTACCTTCCTCGACCGCCTCAATGGCTTCGGTCATGCTTTCACCGAAGATCAGCTGCACAAAAACCAGCGCCGCGATCACCCAGTGAAGGCCGATCTGATAGATCGTATAGCCTTGGACGCCACCGATCTGGTCTGTTGTCATAGTCATTTCAGGTTCCTTTGCATCAGTTTTCTGGGTCGCATGAAGTGGGGCGGATGGAATTGATCGACATCAGTCGATGGCGTGATGGGGCTGGATTTCGCTGGGCGACGGGCTCATCAGCACTCATGCCGCAACGCCAAACACCATGCCAACCAAGGCTGTCGCGGCCAAGGCAAGTGCGCCCCAGACGGTCACGCGAATGGCACCCTTCAGAATACCCGCCCCTCCGGCAGAGGCACCGAGACCGCCAAGCGCCATCAATCCGACAAGGGTCGTGGTTGCGACAACCACCGAGATCTGCGCTGCGGGTGCCACTGAGGCGACGATCAGCGGGATGACGGCACCGGCCGCAAAGGTCATCGCCGAGACCACCGCTGCTTGGATCGGTCGGGCGGTGACCGTTTCCGAGATGCCAAGTTCGTCGCGCGCATGCGCCCCGAGCGCATCTTTCTGCGTCAGTTGGACTGCGACCTGCCGGGCCAAGCCTTCATCCAGCCCACGTCCGACATAAATTTGGGTCAGTTCTTCAAGCTCTGCGGCGGGCGTGTCTTTCAGTTCCTTGCTCTCGCGCGCAAGATCGGCCTGTTCTGCATCGGTCTGCGAGCTGACCGAGACATACTCACCCGCCGCCATCGACATCGCACCCGCCACCAACCCAGCCAGACCGGCGATCAGGATTTCGGGCCGCCCGGACCCTGCCGCAGCCACGCCCACAACCAGACTAGCGGTCGAGACAAGGCCATCATTCGCCCCCAGAACGGCGGCGCGCAGCCAGCCGATGCGGTGGACCATGTGGATTTCGGAGTGGGTCAATCTGCTCATTTCAACTGTCCTTCGGGGTTATAGCGCGGTCGTCTGGGCTTCAGGACCAGCCGCGCGCTGACTGATCTGGTCCGGCACGATCCTGAGCGCCCTGAGCGCATTCAGGATGACCGCCACGTCAATGACTTCTTGCACCAGTGCGCCCTGCACGGGCGTCAAACACCCCAAAGCGGCGGCAACCATGCCAAGGATCGACAGGCCAATCCCTGCGGCGACGCTTTCAAGTGCTATCCGGCGCGACTTTTGGGCCACCTCAATCCCCGGCAACAGCCGATCAAGGTGATCGACCAGCAACACCACATCCGCCGCCTCGGCGGACGCCGCCGCACCCCGCGCGCCCATCGCGACGCCAATGTCAGCGGCGGCAAGGGCGGGGGCATCGTTCACCCCGTCGCCGACCATCATCACCGGGCCATTCTTGCGTTCGGTCAGAACCAGTTGGACTTTCTGGTCAGGTGTCAGCTCGGCATGGACAGCGTCAAGCCGCAGCCCCTCGGTGACCGCATCGGCCACGGCGCGGCGGTCGCCGGTGGCCAGAACGATGCGGGTGATACCGAGGTGCCGCAGTCCGGCAAGCAAATCCGCTGTCCCCGACCGCAACGCATCGGCCATGACGATATGGCCCATCAGCTTACCATCCACCGCAAGCGACACCACGACCGAACCCGCAGCAATGATGGCTTGGTCAGGGTGCGTGGAGCCAGCCGTTGCTGCGACAAAAGCTGTACCGCCGACAACAACATGGTGGCCTAGGATGGTCCCTGCAACGCCCTCGCCCGGTGTCTCGATCACGTTTTCAGGGATCGGCAGAGCCGCGCCACCAGCGCGGGCCGCCGCCACGATGGCCTGTGCGATTGGGTGTTTTGATGCCTGATCAATGGCCGCAGCGAAATACAGGATATCGTCCTTGGAAAGATCGCCATGCACTTGGATGGACACGATCTGGGGTCGCCCGTCGGTCAACGTGCCGGTCTTGTCGAGGATCAGCGTTTTGATCCGCGCCAGTGCCTCAAGCGGTTTTGCGCCTTTGATCAATACGCCGAAATGTGCGGCCCGCGACAAACCGGCCACCAGTGCGACCGGAACCGCAAGGATAAGCGGGCACGGCGTTGCAACCACCAGCACCGCCACCGCGCGGATTGGATCGCCGGTGAACCACCACGCAGCCGTCGCCAGCGCTACAGTGACAGCGAGGAATAACAGGGAATAACGGTCGGCCAACCGCGCCATCGGCGCTTTGGAGGCTTGCGCCGCCTCGACCAGCCGGACAATGCCAGCATAGGTGCTGTCTGCCGCAACCCTTGTGACCCGCAGATCGAAAGCCTCGCCCGCGTTGGTTGACCCGCTCATGACATCCTGCCCCCGGTCAAGCCGGACTGGCATCGACTCGCCCGTCAGCGCCGACTGGTCCAGCATCGCCTGATCGCCTTCCACGGTGCCATCCACGGGTGCGACATCGCCTTGCCGGATCAGCAGAAGGTCGTCAGGGTTGATTTCTTCCAGCGCCACATCTTCCAGCCTGCCGTCTTGGTGGCGTGTGGCCGTCCGGGGCACGCGCGACAACAGGTCGCTCATTTCGCGCCGGGCGCGGCCCTCGGCAAAGCTTTCAAGGAAGGTACCGCCGGAATACATCACTGCCACCACGGCAGCCGCCAGCCCCTCACCGAACAGCAGCGCCGCCGACATCGACAGAGCGGCCACGATGTCTAACCCGACTTCGCCCTTCCAAAGACTGCGGAGGATCTCGACGACAAGGGCGGCAAAGACTGGCACAACGCCCGCCGCCCAAGCGATCATGGCAAGGTCGGCCCGGTCGGTCAGCATCAGCCCAAGACCAGACAGCAGGCCAAGCAAGGCCACAGCCAGCAGTGCGACGTTCATGCGATCAAGCAGCAAGGCCTTCATCTGGCGCAGATCTCTGACGAAGCCAAATGGCCAGGGTTTGTGCGTGGCTCAAACAGGCGCCCCACCCTTGTTTCGCGCAGGTCATCGCCATCCCGGTCGATGAAAAGCGCATCCAGATCGTGTTTGCGCGCCAATTCCGCGCCCTCCACGCTGCCGCGCACCATCAGCGCCGTTGCCCAAGCATCGGCCATCATGCAGCTGGCGGCCACCACGGTAACCGAGGCGGGGCAAACGGCCAACGGGCCACCCCGCGCCGGGTCCATGGTGTGCGCCAGTCGCCGGTCGCCGACCGCCACCCAGTGCCGGTAGTCGCCCGAAGTGGCGATGGCCGCGTCGTGAAGCGCCACGATCGCGTGCGGTGCGCGGGCCGCAGGGTCGGGGCGTTCAACCGCGACCGTCCAAGCCGTGCCGTCCGGTTGCAGACCGGTGGCGCACAACTCGCCGTCGATGGCAGTCAGCGCGGACGGGATGCCGAACCCAAGTGCTACCTCGGCCAGGCGATCCACACCGTAGCCTTTGGCGATGCCGGACAGATCCAGCATCAGGGGGGCATGTTTGCGCGCCCGCCCCAAGCCCAAGTCAAGCTCCAACACCTGATGCGCCGGGGGTCTTGTGCGGCTCAGCGCGGTGCGAATGGCGGTTTCATTCGCTGCGCCGGGGCCAAAACCCCATGCAGCCACAGCATCGCCCACCCCGATGTCGAAGGCCCCGCCAGAGGTGCGCCCGATGTTTAGGGCTGCCTCCAGCACAACCAGCAACCGCGCGGGCAGATCGACCCACGCCTCGGGTGCCGCTGCATTCAGGCGCATCAGATCGCTGTCGGGCTTCCAAGTGGACATCTGCATATCAACCTCGGCCATCGCTGCCGCCATCGCTGTTGCGACGGGTTTTTCGTCAAACTGCGGCGGCATATGAAACAGGGCGGACCAGCGCGTGCCCATGGTCGGTCCGTGCAGCGCGTGGCGCGCAAGATCAGTAAACGTCTTCGGCATAGCGTCCCTCTGCTTTCAGCCGCGCGGGCGTCAGACCCAGCGGGGCAAGGATATCGGCAAGTGCCTCGGACACACCCACCGCCATGCCTCGACCGCCGCAAACCAGAATTTGCGCGCCACTGGCAACAAGTTGGGCCACCCGCGCACCATCGCGGCGCAGGGCGTCCTGCACATGGCAATGTGTGGCGGTGCGCGAGAAGGCAGTCGTCAGTGTGCCCAGACGTCCGTCCGCCGCCCAGCCCGCCAGATCGTCGCCATATAGCATATCACTGTCGGGATGCCGCGCACCGAACCACAGATGCATGGGCCTTTGCCTGCGGTTCGCCCGCAAGAAACCCGCCAGAGGGCCGATGCCAGTCCCGGCCCCGATCAAGATCACCGGACCAAGGCCGCGTGCGGGCCGGAAGGCTGGATTGCGACGGACAAAAGCCCCTATAGTCTGACCTGCCCTCAAGTCGAAAAGCTGCCCCGAGCACAATCCGTCTGGATGCTTACGCACGCAGATCTCAATAAAGCCGTCGCCCGCCGCCGATGCCAGCGAATAAAAGCGCGGCACCTGTGAACCTTTGGGCACGATCCCCAGCAAATCACCCGCCGCAAACCGCAGGGCGCCAAGCCCGGTCAGGCGACGCCAGAGCGGAGCGACAGGCAACGCAAACCGCAGGATCGCTGTCGGGGCCTGCACCTCTACCCCATAGTCGCGTCGTGAGATCAGCGTCAGCGTCTCGGTCCGGGGCGTGACAGGCTGGTGGTTCAGCTCCAGCGGAACCCCGATCTTCGCGCCGAATGCCCGGCCCCAGCGGGCGAAATCCTGCGACGATTGACGGTCCACGCTGTCAAATGGCAAAAGGCTGACCCACCCACGCGCCTGAGCCGCTAGCGCGACATCCTGTGCAAAGCCACAATAGGCAGGAAAGCTGCGGTCGCCAAAGCCCAGAACAGTGAGCGGGATGGGCAACGCGGGCAAGGCAGCCAACCGATCCAGAAAACCTTTGGCCGATGCTGGGGCGGTGCCGTTGCCATAGGTTGCGGCAAACACCACGATACGGGCAGCGCGATGGTAACGCTCCGGCGCAAAGGCCGACATCGGTGCGGTGTGGACACGTTCACCTGCCGCTGTCAGCGCGGCGTGCAGCGTTGCTGCAAAGCCCCAGGTGCTGCCGCCCTCGCTGCCGACCAGTAGGATCGTATCAGCCTGAGCCGCGCTGGCATTATCGCGCAACCGTGGCCGTGACCGCCGAGACGCCACCCACATCAGTGTGCCGGTGCCCGCCATGACCGGGACGCCAAGCGCCATCAGGCCAAGGACAAGGCCAAGAACCGCCGCCCCCCGACCCGTGTGCAGCATGTAGATCGTTTCCGTCATCCGGTCCCACGCCGATAGGTCACTCCACGCCACAAGCTTACCCGTACCTTGATCGACAAAGCCTTGACCTGAATCAGTCTTAAGCGTGAAGGCATCGGTCAGGTCGTCTGGATAGGGGAAAGTCAGGTCGCGCAGCGCGGTGACTGGCGTGTTCTGAAGCCCCTGCATCTGTGCCAGATCGAAACCAGTCTGGCCACTGACTTCGGGAAAGGGCGGCGGGCCAGCGCCCTCAGGCAGCAAACCAAAGGTCGAGGCGGTCATCCACAATGCCGTCAGCGACGACAGGGCAAGCCCCAGCACGGCAAAGCGCGCAATCTCGACATGCACGCGTCCGGCAAGCGGTCCTTTCAGCGGTGACAGCACATGCCGCCAGCCACCCGTTCGCCGCAAAACCAAAGCCGCACCGGTCAGTGCCAGCAGCAGCATGGCCGCCGCCCCAAACGCCGCCACGATCCGCCCGGTGTCGTCAAGAAACAGCGAGCGGTGCAGGGTGGTCAGCCACCGTTGCAGCGGCGGAACGTCTGCGCTTCCGACGCCTTTGCCGGTTGTCGGATCAATTACCGCTCCGCCCGGCGTGCCCGCATCAAACCAGAACGCTGTGATCCGCCCCGACGGCGCGCGGTGGATTTGCTCGACCCCCGGATAGATCGCACGAATCCGCGCGGCGAGGTCCGCCACGCTCTGCGCCGGTTCTGACTGAGTGGGTGCGCCGATAGCCTCAATCGCCGGAAAGACCGACAGGGCTGCTCCCGACAGGCCAAGCAGGACAAGCAACAGGGCCGCGATCAGGCCGGGCCAGCGGTGCAGCGAGCGGATCATCATAGGCTGCCCCCTCACATCCCGTAGGCAAGCGAGGCAATGTAGCGTCTGCCCGGATTGGCCTGCCCAGAGCCAGCGGTTGTCAGCGGCACGGCAATCTCGGATGGGCTGTTGCGCATGTCCTCGACGGCGGCATCGACGTGCAGGACGTAACCCGCATCAAACAGCGCATCGGCCAGATCCAGCGTGATCGACAACGCGCGCCCCGCGCCAACGCTTGCGCCGGTGATACCGTTGATTTCGGCGGTGTTCCCGCCCGTAGCGCGATACCAGTCGCTGAGATGCTCGTAGTATTTTGACTTGCCCCCCGCCATCCACAGGCTGCCCTTATAGGCACCCTGCGCGTCGGTCACATAAAACGCTAGATAAGCGCCATTACCGCCATACGCGTTGAGCGTCGTCGTCACGGTAACGGGGCGTGCCAGCGCCATGCCGGGCGCAATCAGGGCGGTGGTCAGGGCTAGGGCGGCAAATAGCGTCTTCATCTTTGATCTCCAGTTGAGGGTCGGCGCAAGAGGGAGGCTGCGGTCCGTCAGTTCACTTGAACCTGGGGCGCGGCCCCATTGCCGAACAAGCCATTGGCGGGCGGCGCAACCGTGCCAGCCGGGGCGGGGTTCGGCCCTGCGGCGCAGGTGCCCGCATCGTCGTCTCCTTCGTCTTCATCGCAGTCGTTGGTCCCTTCGTCGTTATCCTCGTCATCTCCGCTTGCAAGCAGGACAGTCCCGTCTTGCATGGTGTCGGCAGGTGCCGAAAAGCTGGTCCGCGGGCTGCCCGCATCGGGGGTGCGGATCATGGCAATGCCCGGGATCGCGATGATCGCGCCAAGCGCGGTGGTGGCGGCCAGAACGGCTATGGTGGTCTTCATGATGGTGTCCTGATGTTGCGTTGATGTCTGGTGGTTTCGCACCCTCAACTGATCGCTTTCTGACGGATGGGCGGTTTTCGCGTCAGGTTGCCGTCAGAAATCGCGGGCCGGACAAGCTGTCCAATGCACTTGCCTTTAGTCTTCAAATTCAAGTTCCATGATCGCCAGCGTGGAGGGATCGACCTTGGCCTCGATGGCGCGGCCTTGCGCGTCGGTCGCCTTGATTTCGTAACAACCATCGTCGATCTTGATGCGCCGGACCGTCCATCCCTGCGCCTCTGCCATCTGCTGCACCGCCGCGCGTGGCTGCCAGTCCGCCATAGGCACAGTGCAGGCCTCGTCGGCCTGGGCGGCACTGGCGAGCCCGAGCGATGTCATAACAATCAGAATGGTCAGCGGCGTCCGCATTCGTCATACTCCGTTCAGCACCAATCAATGCGATTTGCGCCCCTAAGCTGACGGGGGCCTGAAGCCTGCGGATGGCGTGCTTCAGCTTGATGTCAGGTGGCACGGTCACACAGCATGACCGCAATAGATCGGACGACACTGAATGCGCATCCTGCTGATCGAAGACGACATGGTCCTGGGGGCCGCCGTGCGCGACCAGATCGCGGCGGATGGCCACTCGGTCGACTGGGTGACGCGGCTGGATAGCGCGCGCGATCACCTTGCGGTCGCGGGTTATAACCTTGTGCTGCTGGACCTGATGCTGCCAGACGGACGGGGGATTCCCTTCCTGCGAAGTCTGCGGCTTCAGGGCAATGTCACGCCGGTCATCATCCTGACCGCGCTTGATCAGATTTCTGACCGGATCGAGGGGCTGAATGCCGGGGCGGATGACTATCTGGTCAAGCCGTTCGATCTGTCGGAACTCTCGGCGCGGATCGGCTCTGTGGCGCGGCGCTATGCGGGAAACCCCAACCCGATTGTCAGCCTCGGGACTCTGGAGGTCGATCTTGCCGTACGCAGCGTGCGCGCCAATGGCCGCGCGGTTCCGCTGACGGCCAAGGAATGGGTGCTGTTCGAAGCCTTCTTGCAGCGGCCGCAGCAACTGCTGTCTAAGGCGCAGCTCGAAGAACGACTCTATTCCTTCGACACCGAAATCGACAGCAACACGATTGAGGTGCATGTCAGCCGCTTGCGCAAGAAACTGGGCCACGGCGTGATCGAAACCGAACGCGGCCTTGGCTATCGGCTTGGATCGCCATGAGCATGCCGCGTTCGCTTCAGGCCCGCCTCGCCCTGCTCATCGGCCTCTGCGTCACCCTGCTTTGGGCCGGCGCTGCAACCCTCACCGCGACCCTGCTGCGCTACGAGATGGACGAGGTCTTTGATTCCACGCTGCAAGAGACGGCGCAGCGGATCCTGCCGCTGGCTGTTCGCGACATCGTCAACCGCGATGAAGAGGGCGTCGAACAACAGATAGCCCCCCTGCGGAACGAGGATGAGTACTTTACCTACGTAGTACGGGATGCCCGGGGGCGGCTTCTTCTCACGTCGCATGCCGCCGACACATCCGTATTTCCGCCTTTTGACGGCGTGGGTTTCCGGCAGACCGCTACACATAGGCTTTATTTCGACGCCGCTTTGCAAGGAACCATCACCATCGCAGTGGCCGAACCGCTGGACCACCGCGCGATGATCGCGCGCGAGATGCAGCTTGGCCTTGGCCTGCCTTTGCTGGTCGTCATTCCGCTCAGCCTTGCAGCAATCTTCGTGGCAGTGCGCATGAGCTTTGCACCCGTGCGGCGGCTGCGCGATGCTTTGGCGCTGCGCGGGCCGCGTGATCTGTCCGCGCTGCCCAAAACCGGGCTGCCCAGCGAAGTTGCCCCAATAGCCGCCGCCGTAAACCAGCTTCTTGCCCGACTAGGTGCCGCCTTTGAGGCAGAACGCAGCTTCGCGGCCAACGCGGCGCACGAATTGCGCACCCCTGTCGCGGGCGCCATCGCGCAGGCACAGCGCTTGCAAACCGAAACGAAGGATCCCGAGGCGGCCCGGCGCGGGGCCGAGATCGAGACGGCGCTGAAGCGCTTGATCCGGCTCTCGGAAAAGATGATGCAGCTTGCCCGCGCTGAGGGTGGACGCCTGCGGGGCCATGAACTCAGGGATCTGCGCCCCGTCCTTGGATTTGTGGTGGACGAGTTCGCAAGGTCGATGGGGGCAAACCGACTTGAGCTTTCCGAGGCCGAAACACCCGTGCTCTCTGATCTCGACCCGGACATCTTCGGCATCCTGATCCGAAACCTGATCGAGAACGCACTGAAACACGGTGCAGCAGGCAGTGCCGTGAGGATCGGACTGACGGCACAGTGTGTTCTGACGGTCGCAAATGAAGGCCCGCCAATTGCGCCCGAAACGTTGACCCGGCTCACTTCCCGTTTCGAACGGGGGTCAGGTGCCGGCGATGGCAGCGGTCTGGGATTGACCATCGTCCGCACCATTGCTGAGCGGGCCGACTGCACCCTGACGCTAACCTCGCCAATCGCGGGGCAAGCGTCGGGGTTTGTGGCGGCAATCAATCTTTCAGGTGCTGGGGCCGGTCAGTCCAACCAAGCGGACTGATCCCAGACCCTGCAGGGCCGTCCTGGTCGCACACGACGGCAAATTCTGGGCAGCGCTGGTTGTCTTGGCACCCGGTAATTGGCGTGTATTTAGATATCTCTGGGAGGTCCGCAAAGCGCTTGGCTGTGGCTATGGCTAACAGGCTTAGTGGGGCGGAGCGCGCAAAGATTATCTTCCAGGCGATGCCCGGTAGCTGAGGAATCTCCAGTCCTGATTTTGGCCAGCGTCGCTGGATCCGGCAGTCGCGACACCGAACGTCCGTTTTGGGGAATGCCGATTTGCGGCATTCGGACGTGTCGAACGGCAGCAGTGGGCCGAGTGTGCCGATGATGCCCCTTGATCACCGCAAGGGGCGGGAAGCGGTCATTCGCTGCAGAAGCACAAGGCCCTAGGTCGTCTGACAAAGCCGAAATTGATCGGACGATACAACCGTAGCGGCTAGACTTGGAGAGCTATCGCTGTTTTCTGTACACATAGCGAGCTTGGGCGGGAAGGTAATTAAACATACCTGTGTGAACTGCGCGGCATGACCTAGGGAACAAAATGGCTGGATCAAACACGCCAAAAAACAAACTCGATTTGCCTCATGTCTTGATTGAGGCCGTAAAGGAAGGCCGAGCCGTGATCGTCTTCGGTGCAGGTGCGTCAATGGAGTGCCGAAGCGCCGACAAACGACGGCCACCCAGTGCCGATGAACTAAGGGATCATCTCGCGGCAAAATTTCTTGGGACGAAGAACGAAAAGCGCGACCTTGCGACGGTTGCCGAAATGGCAATCAACGCTGGGGCAGGAGAGCCGCAAGTTTTCGATGAGGTGGCGCGCCAGTTCAAGGATTTCACGACCTCAAAAGCCCATGAAAAGCTGGGTTATTTCCGGTGGCGTGGCCTTGCGACAACAAACTACGATCGCTTTATCGAGCAGGGGTATGTGGCGAACACAGCCGCCCTTCAGACTTGCGTGCCATTTGTGAAGAACGAAGAGCCCTACGAAGATCGACTTCGGGATGAGAGAAACCCGGTTGCTCTCTTTAAGCTTCATGGCTGCCTGGATCACCGTCTCGAGGCTCTGTTGCACAATTCGGCCTGAAATCGAGTTCCCCCTTCCCTTGGACGGACTCATCCCACGCGTTGAGTTTCAGGCGTTCCGAGAGCTGTGAAGCGGTTCAGGATTGCGGCCCGGATCTGTAGC
>NKIU01000021.1 GCA_002256245.1 Pseudorhodobacter sp. PARRP1
CTTCTTTGGCAATAGGCCATGAGATTACGCTTAGCGCGGGTGTCGATACCGGCTGCCTACGGGTCAAAACAGTTAACGAATTCTTTGCGCGTGCTGACCGAGCTATGTATCGAGCAAAGCGCACTGGCGGCGCGGCAGCGGTGTTGGCTTCAAGCTGACGTAGGTTCCGCACATCTGTTTCCTGCCAGCCGCCGCGAACAATGCGCTGATGGTCTCAATGTTCAGAACACAAACTGAAATTTGTGGTCCACTAGCAGCTTTGCATAGTCCAATTTGGGCAATGTGCTGCCTACTGGTTTCTTTCTCATCTCCACCTCCATGTGGGGTCAAGATGAGCCACAAACCCTCCGCTAAGCAATCATCTCAAACTGTTCCATGGGTGCTGACTGGGACAGCCCTTGTAGTAAAGCTTCACACCTTGGGCGACGCGGTCCTCCTTGGCAAAGGCCAGGATCAGGTAAAAAATGGATCGAGGAGTTTACCGCGAAGACAGAGCTAAAAGCCAGGAGTCCCGCGACGATCACAAGGCTTAGCCACGGCGCAGAGGTGGCCGCCAGCCATGCTGCGAGGGTTACAGCAAGGGGGATCGGCACCAGCCTTCCGGCCCAGGCGATGGCTTTGGCGGCGACCTCGGCCTCTGTCCGGCCATTGGCGTCCATGATGCGGGGAGCTAGGACCTACACAGCGCCATAAAGACGCCGCTCAGGAAAAAGGCAAGGCGGCGGCCGTTGGGCGTGCCATCCGACAGGATCACCTGGAAATAGATCGAAGCGCCGACCATGAACCACACTTCCCTTGCGCCAAACAGGAACATGCGCGCCAAGCTCAGCAGTTTGATCTTGGCATCCTTTGGCCAGACCGACGAGAATTTGGCCTCTTTGGCCCCCATCGGAAGACTGGCGGGCATTTATCCCCAGATCGCCACAAGGAACAGGGCGGCGATCGAAGATCTCGAAACCAAAGCAGCAAGCCCATAACTTCGAAGCTAAGCGGGCATCGGAAGCCCGCTGCGCCAGAATTGGGCAGCCTGTTCCAAAACATTCGACTAAGTACAATCTGAAGCGTATTACGTTGGGGGCGTTGTTTCCAAGAAACGGGCGAAGGGATCACCGGTGTATAGACTGATATCAAATAGGGAATATCTGCGGGCATTTGGGCTAGTATCGTGATGCAAAGAGCATTGCGTGTCAGGCTGTCTTCGACCGCGTTGTTGATGATCGGGTTTTTTTCCTTGTGCTCATCGTGGCTATGACTTTCCGACTGGCGCAGCGAACGCATGAAGAGTTGGCCGCAGGAATTTTGGCGCGCGATGTGGCGACAGCGGCTGTTGAGTTGCGTTCGGGATTAGTCACCGCGGAATCAAGCCAGCGCGGCTTTCTTGCGAACGGAAACGAAATCTATTTGGCACCCTTGAGCACCGCAAAGACACGATCCTTACGCCAACTGGACACGCTAAAAGATCTGCTCGCGCCGGATGCTTCGGCGCAAAAGGTGTTGGAACGACTTGATACACTCGTCCATGAGAAATTCGCCGAGCTTGATCAGACAATCGCCCTGAAACGCGAAGGTCGCAACGAAGCGGCAATGGTCATCTTGCGCTCCAACCGAGGCAAGGCTCTGATGGATGAAGCAAATGTGTTTTTGTCCAGCATTGTGCGGAGGGCAAACGACGCATTGGCAGTCAATTTTGCCGAACAGAATCGAGGGCTGTACCAACTAAGCGGGACTATCCTTTTTGCTGCGGTCTGCATCCTTCTTGTCGTTGCGGCAACTCTATGGGTGATCCGGGGGTTCGTGTTCAGCTTGCGGCGGGCGCAGGACGAGCTGACCGCCGCGAATGCTGGCCTCGAGAAACGGATAGAGCAACGCACGCTCGAACTGACTGCCGCGCGAGATCGGGCCGAAGTGCTGTTGGCTGAGGTGAACCATCGCGTTGCAAATAGCCTGACCCTAATCGCTTCGATGGTCGGCATGCAGGCCCGGACGTCGAAAAGCGCGGAAACGCGCGCTGCCCTGTCAGAAACGCAAAACCGGATCAGCGCCGTCGCGGTCGTGCACAAGAAGCTTTACACTTCGGGTGACGTTGAAACAGTGGCGCTTGGAGAGTTTTTGCCAAGCCTCTTGGAGCAGATTGAAACTTCAATGCGTGAATCTGGGCATGAATCGTTCCTGAAGCCTGACATTTCAGCGATATCGCTCTCCACCGACAAAACCGTCAGTTTGGGGATAATCGCAGCCGAATGGGTCACGAATGCCTTCAAATACGCGTATCCGAACGGCAAGGGTGAAATCCGCGTCACCCTTACGCATGTCAAAGGCGGTATGGCCGAACTTCGGGTCGAGGATGATGGCGTTGGCCGGGCCGCAGATCCTATCGTGAAAGGCACTGGGCTGGGGACCAAGCTCGTCTCCGCGCTGGCTTCCAGTCTTGGTGGGCGGGTAGAATACGCTACTGGGCAGCAGGGCACATCGGCCCGCCTGTCTCTGCCAGCTGCCCAATAAAATGCGGAGTATACGGTTGAGAACGATAACAACAGCATGGGTGACGACGGCCCTGATCGGGCTTGTGCCGGGAATAGTCTTGGCACAGGACCTGGGGCCGGGCCTTACCGATCCCGTAGTTTTGGCGCCCTTCGATCCGGCAGCACCTTCCTGCTCTGCCCCACAGGGTCTGACCCCCGTGCTTGCCTTCGCCCGTGACAATGATAGAGAGTTTATGGCAGGCATCGCTAGTGGCTTGGCGCTGGCAGCCAAGGACGCGGGCCTTGAGTTTCAGTCGGTGAATGCCGCAAATGACCCGATCAAAATGGCAGAACAGATCGATGCGCTGCGCGCGGCCCATGTGGGCGGAATTGTTGCGGCACCCGTTGATGCCGCCTCGCTTGCCCCGCATCTGCAAGGGCTGATTTGGTCGGGCAGCTATGTCGGCACCATCGTGCCGCCGCCTGCCATCACGATCTTGAACGCGCCGCAATATTTGACTGGCAAGGCACTCGGAGATGCAGCGGCGGAGTACGTCGTGTCGAGGCTTGGCGGCAATGCCAATGTGGTCTTGTTGACCCACGACAGTCTGGAGTTTCTTGCCCCGCGCTTCGCTGCAATCAGAGATTCACTGGAGCAGGTGCCAGGGGCAGTGATCGTCGCCGACATCTCGCCTGAGACAGTGAACAACGATGGCGGATACGCCACGATGCAGACCATATTGGTGGCCGAGCCGCACATCGACGTCGTGCTCGGGGCGGACACCGTTGTTCTGGGCGCGCTGGCCGCGATGCGCGACGCAGGTTTGGCACGGCCCGATCAGTTCTTTGGCGGTATTGATGGCGAACCTGATGCTGTGGCCGAGCTGCGTCAGCCCGACAGCCCATACAAAGCCAGCATCAGTCTCGCCGCGCCGGTGTTCGGCTATGCGATGGGCCGCCATGCAGCTGACTGGCTTGCGGGGAAAAGCATCCCCCAAGCGATCGACATCCTGCCAACTGCGTTGAGTGCTCTGAGGCTTCCCGCATACGAGGCGGACATTGCAAACCCGGGCGCGGTCTTCGCAGATCCAGCGCGGCGCAACTCATACCTGAAGTTCTATGGCAATATTTGCTATGACAGGCGTGACAATTATCTGAACTTCCCGTGGTCGTCGGAAGCCGAATAGTCTGTCTGGCAACGTCTCCTGAAGCTGCAACATTAGTTTGAACAAAACCGGGCAGCGCATTCGGCTCTACAGAAAAATGGGCTTCGCAACGACCCTATTTAGAAGAACTTCTGTCTTTACCGAAACAGTGCTTTTCTCTGGCGTCAGTTCGACGGCACACCGGCGATTGACCGACGTCTAAAGGAGTGTTTTGATGAGGAGGTGGGTGTCCGCCTTTAACAAAGCCATTCCGTAAATAGGTGTCACATGAAAATTGATCTCGATACGGTCTACCCCGCACCAGGGCTCGACAAGGACGAATTCATGCGTTCGCTTATTCGGGAACTTGCCGGAATCCTTGAAGACACGGTCGGCGTTCAAGAGGCATCAGCCTATGTGAACCATGTCGGGCTCTTGATCGGGCGAGCCTTAAACGGAGAGTACCGCGCTGCCTACGGCACCGAACGACTTAGCAATGACCAGATTGCATCAGCTCTGGTGCATCTCAAGAAACGTATCGGCGGCGGATTTTCAATCGAGCAAGCGGACGACCAGATGATCACTCTGGTTAATTCTTCTTGCCCGTTCGGAGACATGGTGATTGGACGCCCATCCCTTTGCCGGATGACGGCGAATGTGTTTGGCCACATCTCGGCAGAAAACCGGGGCTATGCTCGCGTCGGGATCAAAGGGGCTATTGCGCGTGGCGACGCGGGATGCCGCGTGGTAATTTCGTTTCGCAGGCAGCACGAAGAACCTCAATCCAACGAGACAGATTTCTTCGGATCATTAGTATGAGCCGCACCAATTGACCGAGTCCTTGCTTCTTTCCCTGCCGCAGGTTGTTGCCTTGACTGATGAGGCGGTTGTTGTTCTGGGCGCTCTGTCGCATAAGGTGAGGTTTGCTAGTTCTAGGGCAAGGGATATGTTGGATGCTCCCGCCGAGTCCGAAGAAGTCCTCGCGATAACTGACCTGCTCGAGTCTGATGATGGCCGCTTGATGCGCTTTCTCAACGATGCTGCGACGGTTTCGAGTCCGTTGATTGCGCGCTTCCGCCGCCGTTCAGACGGCGCGTTGCTGACAGCAAAGGGGCATCGCATAGTCAGACGCTCGGGTGAGGTCTGCATCCTGCTGGCTTTAAAGGGCGATACAGAACTTTCGCGGCGGTTTCGCCTACTTGCAGAAAAGATAGCGGCACTTGACTTGGAAATCGAACGGCGCAGAGCAGCGCAGGAATTGCTTTCACAGAACGCTGCGGCTTTGCAGCGCACTTTGATCGGCGTTCGTCAGATGTCCGAGATAGACACTACGGATCCTGACCATTTGCGACACGCGCTCGACGCGCTGCGGATTGCGTGCGAACGACCCATCGCATTCATCATCGGCGTAGAGGCAGGAAGACTGATGATCTTGGCAGTCAGTGGTGAGTCGGCACCTTTGTTTGAAAAAGACTCCCAGCTGCATTTGGATGGTGGGCTTGCGCGCCTTTGGGAACTACCAGAGATTTCTCGAACTGAGACTTTGCGTGCCGCGGTGCAAAAAACTGCGCGTGGCACCTGCGACCTGTCAGGTCTGATGGCATGGCCGCTCCACATCGGCAATGTACCCAAAGCGTTCCTTCTACTGCAAGGCGGAAGTGGGATCAGAAACGAGGCCACCATCCTGGCCGATACGCTCGGCAGCCTTATGAACCGCGCCAGCGTTGAAGCCGATCTGAGGCATTCGCAAAAGTTACAGGCAATCGGCGAGCTAACGGGCGGGATTGCGCATGATTTCAACAATATCCTGGCGGTAGTTTTAGGCAATGCCGAGTTAGCTTTGGATCATGCCACCCGCTCTGACGTAAATGCATATCTGGCTGAACTTCTTGGCGAAATTCGTACTGCGGCGCTGCGGGGCGCCACCCTGACATCGCGCCTTCTTTCGTTCGCACGAAAGCAGGCGCTCAGGCCAGAAATCCTGTCGCTTAACGCTGTTCTGCGCGATCTAGACCCGCTCTTACGGCGCGCTACCGGCGATAAGGTAGATATCGAAATTGTAGGTGCAGGAGGCCTTTGGAAGACCCGTCTTGATCAGGGCCAGTTCGAGAACGCGCTCTTGAACCTGACAGTTAATGCCCGCGATGCGATGCCCAATGGCGGACGACTGACTATAGAGACTGCAAATACACGACTTGATGCTGAATACGCGTCGCAACATTCCGAGGTGTCTCCTGGCCAATATGTGATGGTCGCAGCCACTGACACAGGCACGGGCATGTCCCGAGATGTGATACGTGAGGCGTTTACACCTTTTTTCACCACTAAAGGTGTCGGTCAGGGCAGTGGCCTCGGCCTTAGCATGGTGTTCGGTTTCGTTAAGCAATCGGGTGGACATGTTAAGATTTACTCGGAATTGGGACAGGGTACTACGGTCAAGATGTATTTCCCCCGTGACCTTGCCGACCATGCCGCCGATCCCGGCCAGTTAGCTCCTGTCTTTGGCCGCCCAGCGTCCGGGCAAGATCGCATCCTCGTGGTCGAAGACGACACTGCCATCCTACGCTACGCCGAGCGGACACTGATTATACTTGGCTACACGGTGGATACGGCCCTGACCGGGGAAGACGCCGTAGATCTGCTGCAAACAAAATCCTATGACATCCTCCTTACCGATGTAGTTCTGCCCGGGCCGTTGAACGGTGCACGCGTTGCAGAACTAGCCCGCAAGCTGTCACCGGGCATCAAGGTTCTGTTTATGTCGGGATATACCGAGAACGCCATCGTGCATAACGGCCAGCTCGATTCAGGCGTTGAACTGATTTCCAAGCCTTTTACACGTGACGATTTGGCGCGCCGTCTCGAACTAATATCTAAAGCCTGAAGGGTATCGCTTTGCATGTTCTCGCAGAGGAGGAAACCTGAACCCAACTGTCGCCTCAGATTTAGTGTCTAAAGTCGAGTAGTTTCTTAGTGAAAGCCTTGAGGCGTCTTCATTATAGGTCTCGCGATGGAGGAAATATGAATGAGGGTCTACATAGCCGACGACAATCTGGAGTTTGCTCGCTTTGTGCGCCGCGTTGCTGAAATGGAGGGTTGGGAAGCGACCACGTGCACAAATGGGCGTGAGCTTGCAGCGGAAGTCGCATCTGAAGAGGGGGCCGCACTGTTGATCGTGGACATAAACATGCCCGAGCTGGACGGGATCGAGGTCATTGAGGAACTCAAGGCAATCAAGCGGCAACTGCGCATTCGTTTTGTTACGGGGGGCGAAATAACCTCGGCGGTTGCGGCACGCATGATTGCCAAAGCCCGCGGCATGGATTCAGGCCGCTTACTTTTTAAGCCGATAGCTGTGGAAGAACTGAAAGAGCTCTTTCGATCTGAAGCGCGACTTCTTTTTGAATAAGTAGTGCGCCAGTTCAACAGCATTGTGCCGTCGCTGAATAGCGCCCAGTCTTCGCTGCACCGATCTACGCCAACCTCTTCGATGACGAAGATGGCGAGGGCCACTCCCTCATCTGGACCCGTCCCAACACCCGCCGCGGCCACTGATCGTGCACAAGCAAAGGCCCCGGTCGAAAGATCGGGGCTGAGGCTTCAACCCGAACAAGATTTTCAACACCTGTTGAAAACCCGGCATTCAATGAAAGATGGCAAGTGGCAAAAGCCGCTTGGCGACGCCTTACCGGACCTTTCGGACTTGGTCCGCGCGCTGCATTGAATCAGTGATGATCGGATCGCTGACGCTGCCCGGTACTTGATCGCCCAGGCTGAGTTTTGTCCGTTCCAGCGCCGGACCGAGGCCGTCAGCCATGTCCGAGAGAAGCTCCAGCGCACGGTTCCTGGGAAGGCCACTGGCCTTACCCGTGTCCGTTCATACCAGACTGCCGTCTTGCTACGCCGGATGCCGGCCCGCCTGCGTGCCAAGCGTGCCATGTCAGTTCATATCCTGATCAGGCATGCGCCCGGTCACGGTCAACTCAGCATTGAGGGCTTCGAGAAGGCGCAGATAGACGTCGAGGCTGACCGAAACGACGCCCGTCTCGATATCCGAGATAGTGGATTGCGCAGTACCCGTCGTTTCAGCGAGTTGCTTCTGGGTCATCCCCTGGGCACGCCTGCGGGCGCGAAGGGCCGCTGCTGCCTGCCGGAGGCTACGTATGGAATGGGTAAGGGGCTTTTCCATGCCAAACTGATAGTCTATCGACGATATTTCGTCAATATAGCCAAAAGACGATTTTCTTATGATATCCCAGTTAAGCTATAATTGGGAAATATCGTTCAAGGGCGATGCGGAAGTCTCAGCAGGGCGCAAAAGGAAGTAGAACGCGGCTAGGCCGAGCCGGACAGATAAAGCGTCAACCGGTTGGAATTCCGGGCCTTCCATCGCCGCACTCAGGGCAACGGAGTTGAAAAACGTCTGAGCCGTTCGCACCGTACCGCGCCCCGCAATGGTGACATTTTAGGATGTAGACGATCTGGTTGTGGTCCGTGCCCGGCTGTCCGGTGCGGGACAGCACTTCCTGACTATTGCGGTTCACGTAACCAGTTGCCGTGGTTGAGGATCTGCGAGGGCTTTCACTCTTTGGGCGGGAGCGGGGCTTGTCAGTCGGGGGCCAAGTGGTTCCGAGAATCCAACCTTCGACCTGAGCTGTCATCGCAACACTTTCCGGCTGGGGCGGCGCAAACGCCTGTTTGATTTCACCGCTGATATCGGCCTCCTGGAGCCAACGCGCGATTGCATAGGCGTCGTGCTGATCCTGAGTTCTGGCCTCGCTGTCGTAGAGGCTGCTCCAGAGCCTAGGATAGGCCTCGAGGATCACGGAGGCGTCCTGAGCAGGTTCCCAACCATCAAAAGGCCAGAAATGGATTTGCGGGCGAGCCTGTCGAATTTTGCGCAGCCATGGGATGCCGGCATGGGTTGATTTGGCGACCGTTCCCTGAACGTCGAAATGGAAAACTGACTTTGCCGATCCGGCAGCCTCCTCGGTCAGCCGCCGCCAATGCCTCTCCCCTTGCCGCGCCGCGCCATTTCCAGCAGACCCATCGCGCACGAAATCGACATAAGTGTGCTTGCGATCTGTCGGCCAGTGCGCACAGAAATCGTCGAGGAAATTCGGCCAATCGGGCTCAAGGCCATGCCGCTCGAAGTAACGTATCGGGAATGAAAAGCCGTGATCAATGCCGACAACTGTCGGCACCGATCCATCCAAGGTTTCGATCAGCCACTCGGCGAGGCTGTGCCTTGTCCAGTACTTTTTGGGGCCGGCGGGCGGCAATACCTCTTCTGCGACGCTGTCGCCCAAGGTCTGATAGACGCGCAGCCCTTTTAGGCTGGCCTCGGCGGTTTCTGCCCCTGAATAGTCGATGCCGATGGTGCGACGGACTCTGCGATTACCCATCATTGGAAGCTCGCCTGAAACTGTGTGGCGGTCAAAGAAACATGGGCATCAAGTGGCGGTCGCAGCTCAAACGCCTGCGGGGTTCGCGCAAAATCGTACAGACGAAATAGATACCAATCTTCACGGCGCTCCTCGGCCACGGCAAGTTCGTTCCGCGAAATGTGGAACGGAGTACGGTCCCAGCCGTTGGTTGTTTTGACCTCGATCAGACGGTCACGCCCGTCATGGCTGAAGCTGGCGATGTCATAGCCTGCTCCATCGCCATCCTCGCGCGAAACCCAGCGGACACGACGCGCCTGATCATCCCGGCCGTGGTGACGCAGAGTTTGGCGCTCATGATGAAAGACACGCTCTTCTCCAGCGCGACCCAGGGTACGATTGCGATCGTCGCGGGCGGAGACGTCGAAGCGGCGGGCAACCGCTTGCATCTGGTCGAGTTCGGGTGGCGGCAAATTGCGAAGAGTCGGGGCCGTCCCGATGAAGAGGGGCGCAGCTTCAGCCATAGCGCCGGATTGAGGTCTAATCAACGACGGTTCCCACTCTGGGTGTCTGGCCAGCCAGCGTGATACGGCCACAGCCAGCGCCATCTGGAAGTTGAAGCGTGGCTGATAGCCCCTGATCGTGGGCAGGCCAAACCCACGGAGCGCGGCTGAGATGTTGCAGAGCTTGAATTCGATTGAACCCCGGCTGCGGCCGGTCTGTTCCTGCAAAAGCCGGTTCTGCGCCGCCTTGTTGTATGCCTCGTCTGCCAATTCCTGCCCGAGCATTGCGAAGTAACTCGCTACGCAGGCATCGTTTTCAAGATCGGTCCAATCGTCTGCACTCATGGGACGAGGCTAGTCGGGCTGCGGTTGGCTGTCATCCTGAAACCCTTTGGATTGCGATGGTTTCCGGTCTGGCATGGAATGATCATTGATCAAGGGGAGTTTGGCCAAGCAATACAACTGTGCCCCGAAGGTATCTTGTGATTTGGACCAGCATCGCCTCAACATCCTTTCGACGGACCATTGCTAAGCAATCATTGTAGCGGCAGATATTGGGGCGGGGAACGAGGGGAAGGGCCTCATCGTCAGATTATCATCGAGTTGCGCGGGTGGTGAACGGGTCTCAGCTTGGATTAACACGCTGCTTGCGCTGCCGCAGCACTCGTTAGGATGTCCACGACAAGCCCTGCAAAATGCGCCGCACCAAAATACACCGACTACATCCGCAGTCATGGTCTAACGCATTCGGCGCTCTTGTGACTCCGCCGGTCGGATATCTCTTCGCCCACCCAGCTCGGCGCCCTTCAAACGGCGCTTGCTTGCCGATTTTGCCAAGAAAATACCCGCGTCATTGACGCGGCCCCGCCTTCTGGTCCTATGCACGATCACAAGCAGGACAAGGTGAGTATCAGGGTATGGGCACGGAGATGACGATGGCGGAATGGCCGATCGCCGCAGCAAACAGCGCCGCACGCTCGCGCCTAGCAGAGGATTTGGAGATCGACGGCGATGTCACCACGACCGGCCCGATCGACGTCATGGGCAAAATCACGGGCAGCCTGACGGCACCGGAAGTTCTCCTCTTGGCAACGGGGCGCATTGCGGGTCAGGTCACGGCTCTCGATATCTCGGTACTTGGCACAATTGACGGCACGCTTGCCGCGAAATCCGTGTTGCTCTCCGGCTCTGCCCGGGTTCAGGCAGATATCACGCATGAGACGATCGCCGTCGAAGCTGGCGCTCAGTTCGAAGGAAGATTGAAGCGCAAGGCCTAGTTACCTCCGTGTCGGGCACTGGAGCTGGCGGCTGCACTTCCCTGTTGCGGCGCGGCGAGATGTCTCTGGAAGGCCGAGCAATCAACGTCGGCTAACCCGGTTCAATCACCCCGATGATGAGCGGTATCTGCCGCTCAATGATCTTTGGGCCAACGTGAAGGGCCGGTCCGAGCGGAGCCGCAGCAGGGTGGTGCAGACGGCGGATAATCGGGTCGAGGCAACGCGTGATAGCGCCAAGCGGCTGCACCTCGTCCTGCCGAAAGCGCGTGAACCGGTGGCGCCCACGCATTGGGCCTTTGGCCAGCTTGCCAGCATCGTCGGCGCGCCGGCCACCTAGCCGCCTGAGGTGACTAATCTCGGGCTCGACCATTGCCATCTTGCGGTTTAGTCGAACCTCTATCGACAGACAGGCACTATTGGCATATATTGCCAATCAAATGGAGATCGCAGCATGGCCACTCGCAACGTTGTTCTGACCGAACCTCAATCAAAGCTGGTCGACGATCTGGTTGCCTCGGGCCGATACCAGAACGCCTCCGAGGCCTTACGGGCTGGTCTGCGCTTGCTGGAACGTGAAGAGGCCGAGTTTCGTGACCTGCGCGCACGGTTGACGCGTGGGGTACTGGAAGCCCGGGAAGGGGCTTTCGCGCGCGGATCTGGTGAAGAAGTAATCCGGCGTGTCTTTGCAACGGCGCAAAAGTCAGCATCCTGATGGCCAAACCATGGGTGTTGACGCGGCAGGCAGAGGCCGCGCTAAAAGATATTGCGATGTGGACGGTCGAGACTTTTGGCAGGCGGCAGGCGGACGCTTATGCTGAAGACCTAATCGAAAAGTGCCAGGCACTGGCAGATGGAGCCGCACCTTCCAAAGATTGCCGTAGTCTGGTTGACCCATCGCTGCCCGAAAATCTGCTCTACGCCCGGTCCGGGCAGCACTATGTGGTTTTTATCGCCGCGCCTGACCGGATGATCGTCGTCGACTTCCTTCATGTCAGGATGGACCTGCCCGCTCGGCTTGCCGCCTTGGGCGAAGGCGACAGCGGCAAATAGCAAAGAACCAAGTTCAAAACGTACTGGAAGATGGCAGGGACGGCGGACATCGCCGCCTACGCCCTTGTCATAATCCGTACGGCCTGCTGCTGGCGGGTCGTTCCTTCAGTATGACCTCTTCCCGCTGATGCACGGGTCACCAAAAGCTCCATCCCCGAAAAAGACTGTCTGCAACCATAAGCTTGGCAGAAAGGCGGGCGGGGTGAGCATCAGCGGGACAATTCGGCTCCTTGTGTCAAAGTGCCAGGGTGTGAAGCCGCCGAGGCAACTGCTGTGCGCGTCTTCACCGTGACACTTCCGGGCGATGCTGGCTTATAATGTGACATCTGACTTAGGCCGGCACGACAGAACAGGCCGCCCGACAGATTTACGACTGGCAAGGAGTTCCGGCGCAATGTGTGTGTGCTGTGCGACCAAGCGCATGCTTCGGCCTTACCACGCTGAAACGGGGGCTCAGGTTGATGATGGCGCAGCGTCATCGGTCGGGTTGGCACAAGACGTTATGGCAGATATCGGCCAACGGCGAACTGATTGGTTCGGATGTTCAGCTTGCGTCACTGTCGTTGCGGCCATCGCAATGCGGGTTTTGCTTTTTTCTTTTGTGCCATTTCCCCTCTGGTTCTGTTCTCATTGAATCCTTTCCCCGAGGCGGGGCTGCGCCGCGCCCTCGCAGCTTTCGATTCTCCACAAGGGCCAAGCCTTTTTTTCCCGCATTCATGTTTTGATCGAGACCAGCCCGCGCAGCAGCAGTTCCGCTTCCGCGCCGTCAGCGGTATCATCGGGGTAACCTAAGGAGACATTCGTGATCGACACGCCGTGAATTTTGCCGCTGAACTGGCGATGGGTGTGGCCGAAGAACCACCCGTCGGGGCGATGGGCGCCGATCCAACTGTCGAGATCTGATGCAAAGGCGGCTGAGAGGCCATTTAGCGGCGCGACAGCAGCGGCGGTTGGTGCGTGATGCGTAACGATGATGCGCTGACCGTCCCAAGGCTGCATCATTGCGTCAGTCAGCCAGTCCAGATGGTCCTGATACATCGCGACCGTGTCTTCAGGTTGGATTGGCTCACTGGCCAATGCGCCGCTTTTGCGGATGCGCGCGTAGTCTGGCATTGCCATGCAGGCCCGGCGCATTGCGGCATCTCGGCCGCCTGTAAGGTTGAAATCGGTCCACAGGGTGCAACATAGAATTCTTGACGATCCAATGTCGATGGCACGCTTTTGCGCGAAGTTCATGCCAGCATTTGTCGCGAGATCGGCCAGCGCCGCATCACCATCGAAGTGAAAATTCCAGTAGTCATGATTGCCCGGAATGATCCAGACCCGGGCCGGATCAATCAAGCGACCGATGCGGGCTAGGGCGCGCGGCCACTGATACACAGGATTGTTGGCAAGATCGCCCGCGATGATCAGGCCATCAAGATGGCTGATGATCGGTGCAGTGGATGCGAAAG
>NKIU01000003.1 GCA_002256245.1 Pseudorhodobacter sp. PARRP1
GCTACAGATCCGGGCCGCAATCCTGAACCGCTTCACAGCTCTCGGAACGCCTGAAACTCAACGCGTGGGATGAGTCCGTCCAAGGGAAGGGGGAACTCGATTTCAGGCCGAATTGTGCAACAGAGCCCTTTTGGCAGACTAATGTCCCCAAGTTGAGTAACAATTCTGACTACTCCGCCAGAGCTCAAATTACTAATCATAGCAGCCAATACTAACATAAATAGGCTTGACTTTACTATATTTTTTGTCTGTGCATCTATGAGCAGATGAATTGATTTTCTAAGTTCACCCTCTTTCGCGCCATTTTTTAAGTGTTCTCGTGCAACGCAGTGAAACTCGTGCATAATTTGTTGATACATTGAGCATTTTGTGGTTTTGGGTGAAAGTCCAGTCATTTAAACATCCAACTCCTCCACAAACCGCGCGTTCTCCTGAATATACTGGAACCGCAATTCCGGCTTCTTGCCCATCAGACGCTCCACCAGATCACCGGTTTCGCCCGGTGCGTCCTCGTCGATGCTGACGCGGATCAGTTTGCGGGTGGCCGGGTTCATGGTGGTGTCTTTCAGGTCTTTGGCGTCCATCTCGCCCAAGCCCTTGAAGCGTTGCACGTCGATTTTTCCCTTACCGCCCAGGCCTTTGGCCAGCCAAAGCTCTTTCTCGGCGTCGTCGGCCACATACATCCGGCGCGCGCCTTGGGTCAGGCGATACAGGGGGGGGCAGGCGAGATACAGGTGGCCCTTGTCGATCAGCGGGCGCATTTGGGTGAAGAAAAAGGTCATCAGCAGGCTTGCGATATGCGCGCCGTCCACATCAGCGTCGGTCATGATGACGATTTTATCGTAGCGCAGGTCATCGACCTTGAAGCGGGTGCCCATTTGCACGCCCAAAGCCTCGCATATATCGCGGATTTCCGAGTTGTCGTTAAGTTTGCCGGAAGCAGCCCCCAGCACGTTGAGGATTTTACCCTTGAGCGGCATGATGGCTTGGGTTTCACGGTCGCGCGCGCCCTTGGCCGAGCCGCCCGCCGAGTCACCCTCCACGATGAACAATTCGGTATTGTCGCGGGTTTTGGAGGAACAATCGGTCAGTTTACCCGGCAGGCGCAGCTTTTTGGTGGCGGTCTTGCGCTGGGTTTCTTTCTCTTGCTTGCGTTTCAGGCGTTCTTCGGCCCGCAATACAAGAAAGTCGAGAATTGCGCCTGCAGATTTGGAATCCGACACCAGCCAGTTATCGAAATGGTCGCGCACGGCGCCTTCGACATAGCGGGCGGCCTCTTCTGTGGCGAGGCGGTCTTTGGTTTGGCCGACGAATTGCGGCTCGCGGATAAACACCGATATTAAGGCGCAGCCACCGGTGAGCATGTCGTCGCGGGTGATCAATTCGGCTTTGCGGTTTTTAACGAGGTCGCCGTAGGCGCGGATGCCTTTCAGGATCGCGCTCCAGAACCCGAATTCGTGGGTGCCACCTTCGGGGGTGGGGACGGTGTTGGTGTAGGATTGGATGAAGCCGTCGCGCACGGGCGACCAGTTGATCGCCCATTCGACCGAGCCGGGGACCTGGTATTTTTCCTGGAAGCTGACTTTGCCCGCAAAGGGGCGGTCGGCGTAGGTGGTTGTTTTCTCTAGCGTATCGGACAAATAGTCAGCGAGGCCGCCGGGGAAGTGGAAGGTGGCCTCCATCGGCGTGTCGCCGTCGGGGATGGCGGATTTCCAGCGGATCTCAACCCCGGAGAACAGGTAGGCTTTCGAGCGGACCATGCGCAGGAGGCGCGAGGGGCGGAAGTGGTGCGAGCCGAAAATCTGCGCGTCGGGGTGGAAGGTAACGGAGGTGCCGCGGCGGTTGGGGGCGGCGCCGATTTTGGCGATCGGGCCCATGGGTTTGCCGCGCGAGAAGGATTGCGCGTAGAGTTCCTTGTTTTTGGCGACCTCGACATAGAGATGATCCGACAGGGCGTTGACCACCGAGGAGCCGACGCCGTGCAGGCCGCCCGAGGTCTCATAGGCTTTGCCGTTGAATTTGCCGCCGGAGTGCAGCGTGCAGAGGATGACTTCCAGCGCGGATTTGTCGGGGAATTTCGGGTGCGGATCAATCGGGATGCCGCGGCCATTGTCGCGCACGGTAAGGCTGCCGTCGGCGTGGAGTTCGATCTCGATCCGGTTGGCGTGGCCTGCGACGGCTTCGTCCATCGAGTTGTCGATGATCTCGGCGGCGAGGTGGTGGTAGGCGCGTTCGTCAATGCCGCCGATATACATGCCGGGGCGCAGGCGGACGGCTTCGAGCGGTTCCAGCACCTCGATCGAGGAGGCGTTGTAATCGTCGGACGCGCCGGAGAGGAGGTCGGGGGCCATGGATGCTCGATTCTTGTTATGCGGCTTTGGAAGGGGATTATCACAGAAACCGGGCGGGGGGCGCAAGATGTTGGGGTGTTGCTGTGGCGGGATACGGAGGCTAGGCTTGCGCGAAATATCAAGGAGAGCGTGATGCGGGTGCTGTTTACGGGTGGAGCGGGCAAGGCGGGGCGGCATGTGGTGGCGTATCTGGCGGCGGCGGGGCACAAGGTGCTGAACGTCGATCGGGTGGCGTTGCGGCATCCGGGCGTGGCGGATGTGCTGGCGGATATCACCGACGCAGGGCAAATGTTCAGCGTGATGGCCGCGCATATGGATGGGGCGGAGTTGGATGCGGGGGCCGCGCCGCGGTTTGACGCGGTGGTGCATTTTGCCGCCGTGCCCGCGCTGATGCTACAGGCCGAGAACGAGACTTACCGCGTCAATGTGATGGGCACGTATAATGTGCTGGAGGCGGCGTGTAAGCTGGGCATTCCGAAGGTGATTATTGCCAGTTCCGAGACGACCTATGGCCTTTGCTTTTCCAACGGCACTGTGGACCCCAAGGTTTTGCCGCTGGAGGAGGATTACGACATTGATCCGATGGACAGCTACGGCATGTCAAAGAAGGTCAATGAGGCCACGGCGCGGAGTTTTCAGCGGCGGTTTGGCAATGATATCTATGCGCTGCGCATCGGCAATGTGATCGAGCCGCAAGAGTATAAGACGCGGTTTCCCGAGTTTTTTGTCGATCCGGGGCAGCGGCGGCGGATTACGTTCAGCTATATCGACGCGCGCGATCTGGGGCAGATTGTCGATCTGGCGTTGAAGAAGGATGGGCTTGGGTTTCAGGTGTTCAATGCCTGCAACAACACCAATTCGGTGTGCCAGAGCAATCAGGAATTGCTGGCGCGGTTCTTCCCGAAGGTGCCGTTAAGCCGCCCGGTTGGCGCGCATGAGAGCTTGCTGTCGAACCGCAAAGTGCGCGAGGTTCTGGGGTTCAAGGAGCAGCACAACTGGCGTAATTATGTGGATGATCCGACGGTGTGAGGCTGGCGATGGGTGCGTGAGATCACGAGAGCCAGATCATATCGAGATTAAAGGCCCACAAGAGGCGAACTTCGCAACCCTATTGCGGGCTGTCGGAGTAAGCCAGTTGTTCTGCTTGTTGATTGATGCGTTGGTTGCGCGCTTCAACGAAGGTTGTCATGCGATCACGATACAAGAGATAGTCAGCGACGTTAGAAGGCAAAGGAGAGCAATCAAAGCTATAGAAAGGAAGGAGAAATTTGATTGACGAGTAGTCTTCCGAAGCTAAGTCTTGCAACAGGAAAAAATCAACATATCCCTGAAAGTTAGTGAACAGCGCAAAAAAATCAGCGTATCGTCCGAGGATAGCAGAAAGTGGGCTTTCTTCATTCAGATAGTGTCGCCTAATGCACTCCAGTGTCAGGTCAAAACGATCTCGGATTCTGCTATTCAAGCCGCGCCCTGCATTAATTGTCAGCTTCCCTTCAATTTTTCGCGCGGGGAACACGATATAGGCACCGACGGTGCTGCAAGTTGCAAAGAACTTGTCCAAATCAGCAGCAGATACTTGCGCAATTATTGCACCCATCGCCCTGACGTATCTATAGGTATGCCCAAGTGAGTCGCTAGACAGAGCAAACTCTCCAAGTTGGGATTGATGATATAAATAATCACCGGGTTTTTTATCTGAGAGATCAAATCTTTTACCGCTAGGCAGCGGTTTGCTCCAAAGTATCTTATGATAACGGCGAAGTGTTGCGCTGTATATGTCTGGGTCGCGTCCCCGAGCATCAGAATAAACGTCAAATGTAGTATCTATTTCAAGCCTCATGCGACAATTTCCCTTTAGACAAATTTTGTATGAGCAGATGGTCTTTTATATTTTTATGCTGAGGTTGTAGCAATCAGCCATGTCCGAGATCAAGACGCTTTAGCGCTGCCGTGTGGTGTGAGGCTGGCGATGGGTGCGTGAGATCACGCACCCTACATCAACCCGGAAGGGTCACGATGATCGGGCCGCGGGTGGTGGCGACGATGGTGTGTTCGTATTGCACGACGGGGGCTTGGGGTTTGGCGTAAAGCGTCCAGTCGTCGCCCACGTGGGTGTCGGCCCAGCGTGCGCCGCGTGACAGGAAGGGTTCAACCGTCAGCACAAGGCCTGCGTGGATGCGGCGTTTGTCGCGGTTGGGCCAGGTGGCGACTTCCTCGGGGTATTCGTGCAGCGCGCGGCCGACCCCGTGGCTGGCAAGGTTGCGGATCAGGGTATAGCCGCGCTGGCTTGCGAATTTTCCGATAGCGTTGCCGACATCGGCCAAGGGTTTGTCGGGGCTGACTGCGGCGATGCCGATCTGCATGGCGCGTTTGCCGTCGCGGCAGAGTTGATCCAGCGCCGGGGTGACTTCGGCGAGTTGGAAGCTGGCCCCGGTGTCGGCGTAGTAGCCGTTCTTGCTGGCAGAGACGTCGATGTTCACCAGATCGCCCTTGGCCAGCACGCGCGGGCCGGGGATGCCGTGGGCGATTTGCTCGTTCACGCTGATGCAGGTGGCACCGGGGAAATTGTAGGCGGATTGCGGGGCCGAGGTGGCACCTTCGCGGGCGAGATATGCGCGGCCGATATCGTCAAGTTCGCGCGTGGTCATGCCGGGTTCCATCGCGCGGGCCATCGCCTGCAGGGTGTTGGCGACGATGCGGCCGATGGTTTTCAGGCCGTCGAGTTCGTCTTGCTGGGTGATGGTCATGTGGCGGGCTCCGGGGGTGGGCAGGGCGATTGGATTTTTCAACGGTTCAATGCTGTTTCCCGCCCGGAATCAAGGCGCTTTAGCGCCGCCGGGCAGCGCCCGTCCGCCCCCTCGGGCGGGCGCTTTGGGCTGTGCCGCTTAGAACTTCTGGGGGATTTGTTGAGGCATAAAGTGCCTAGAATTTCCGTTTCAGCGCCAGCCCGGCGGACCGGCGCCGCCCTGTGTTGGGCTTGGGAATAGGTGCGTGCGAGCACGCACCCTACGGGTTACGCGGGTTCTGCCGCGCGGGCGTCCCACATCGTCTTGAAAGCGGGGCGGGATTGGCAGCGGTCTAGCCATGCTTTCACGGCTGGAAACTCGGCCAGCAGCGTGGGGTGGCTTTGCGCATAGCGGACGACTTCGGCGACGTTGATGTCGGCGGCGGTGAAGCGGTCGCCCACCAGCCACTCATGGCCTGCCAGATGCGCTTGCAGGCGGGCAAGCGGGCGGCGCAGTTTCTCGGCATTGACCGCGATGCTGGCTTGGCCCTCGGCGGTTTTATCGCCGCCATCACCGATGATATAGAGGATTTCCAGCGCCGGGGTTTCGACCGAGGTTGCGGCGAACAGCGACCATTGCTCCATCAATGCGGTTTCGGCGTGGTTTTGTGGCCCCAGAATGCCGCCATGGCAGCGCGCGATGTGCAGGGTGATCGCAAGGCTTTCGGTCAGCACCAGACCGTCTTCGGTATAGGCCGGGATCTGGCCTTGCGGGTTCACCGCCAGAAAGCTGGGCGTGGTGGTGTTCAGCGGCGCATCGGCGGCGGTTGGGTCGGTTTTCAGCCGGTAGGCCTGTATCACCGGCACATGGGTGAAGGTCATCCCCAACTCGGTCAGCAACCAGAGCGGGCGCGAGGCGCGCGAGCGGTAAACTCCGTATAGCGTGATCATGGCAGGCTCCTGTCGCGGCGATTTCGCAGCATTCTTAGGCAAAGATCGCGGCGGCGGAAAGGGGCGGCGGGGGCTTGTCCGCAAATCGGAAGATTAACGGTGTTTGCTGCGCTGCGGCGACAGGATTTTACTTGCCGTAACGGCAGGCTTGCGCCACCAACGTGACATGCCAGAGCCGAAGTCCCCAGCTGACGCCGCGCAGGCCCCTTCGCGCGAGGATAGAGCCGAGATCGTGGATCGGCTCTACGAGGTTGCGCTTGACCCGATCCGGCTGGAAGATCTGGTCGATGTCTGGGAGGGGCGGATTGCGCCGCTGCGCAGCGGGCCGGGCGATGATCCGGTGCAGTTGGAGGACCCCGAGATTGAGGCGCATATGGCGCGGGCCTCGGTGTTCCTTGATCGGTTTGAGGCCACGCGGGATGATGGCGGCTATCGCTCGGTTCTGGAGGATATTCCGCGTTCGGCGGCGTTCCTGAGTGATGGTGGTGCGGTGCTGGCGGGGTATAACCGGCCTGCGGCGGTGGCGTTCGGGCTGAAAGAGGGCGCGCGGCTAAGTGATCTGCCGTTTGAGGTCGAGGATATCGACCTGCTTCGCAGCGTGATCGCCAAGGTTGCGGCGGGCAAGGCGGAAAAGGTGATCACGTTGCGGATGCGGTCCAACCGCACCGGCAGCCCGGTGATCGTGCGGGTGGGGCCGGTGGAAAGCCCGGCGCCCAAGCCGCTGGCCTTGGTGATGTCCACCGAACTTGTGTGGCCCGAGGGATTTGAGGATACCGTGCAAGAGGCGTTTGGCCTGACGGCGGCAGAGGTCGAGATCGTACGGGGCATCACGCTTGGCCTGCCGGTGAAGGACATCGCCGAAGCGCGGGGAAGATCGGCTGAAACTGTGCGCACGCAGGTGCGGTCCATTCTGGCGAAGACCGAAACGCACAGCCAATCGGAGCTGGTGCGGGTGGTGCTGGGGCTGATGGATGTGGCGGTGTTGCCGTCCGAGGGCGCGGTGGCGGTGGCGAAGGCGGGCACGCTGGAGGCGCTGTCGTTTCAGCAGATGCAGGGCCCGGATGGTCGCCGGCTGGAATGGATCGAGTTTGGCCAGCCTTCCGGCGCGCCTTGCGTGTTCATGCATCTGGACTACGGCCTGATCCGCTGGCCTGCAAGCGCCGAGCGCGCGGCGCTGCGGCGGGGGATCAGGGTGATCGTGCCGGTGCGTGCGGGTTACGGGCGCACCGAGTTGCATCGCAAGGGCGTCGGCCACCTTGAGGGCGTGACGGCGGATTACATCGCGGTGCTGGAGCATCTGGGCGTGCGGCGCGCGGCGGTGATCGCCTTGGGCGCGGATTTGCGCTTCGCCATGAGCCTGAGCCTTGAGCGGCCCGAGATGGTGACGGGCATTCTGGGCTGTTCGTGTCAGTTGCCGCTGCGCACGCCCGCGCAATACGAGCGGATGGACAAATGGCAGCGCTTCATCCTTGCCAATGCGCGCTATGCCCCGAAAATTCTGCCGTTTCTGGTCAAAGCCGGGTTTTCCTTGGCGCGGCGTCTGGGCAAGGAGAAGTTCTTTGCACAGGTCAATGGCGGCTCTCCTGCCGATATGGAGGCGTTTGCCGACCCCGAAATCCGCGAGGCGATGCTGGCCGGATCAGAGGTGTGCATGGGCGAGCGGGTGCTGGCCGCCGAGGCGTTCACCCGCGAATGTATCGGGTCGGAAAAGGATTGGTCGCATCTGGTCAAGCGGGTGCAGGTGCCGGTGGTGCTGTTGCAGGGAGATCAAGACCCGCAGACCCCGGTGCTGACCATCCGCGAGTTGATGGCGGAATACACCCATCTGGATATCCGCTTCATGCCCAACACCGGGCAGTTGCTGTTCTTCAAGGAATGGCCACAGGTGCTGGAGGTTGTCGAAAGATTTCTGCCGCGGCGGTAGGATTCTTTTGCGGCCTACCGCAATTTGGGTATGCGGGCGGGGGCGGGCCAAGGCTATGGATAGGCATATTCAAGACGACCTTAGCTGCAACCTTTCAGACAAGACATTTTTCCCCAAGAAGGGCGGCGGCATCTGGGGTGCCGCCGCCTTTCCTGTTTTTGCCGACGTTTTCCCCGCCCGATCGCGCCGCTGAGGCGCTGCGCTGTTTTGATGCGGATCAAAGTGCCGCAGGGTGTTGCGCGCTAGCGTAATCGGGTGATGGATTGCGGAGGTGTGAATGATTTTGCAGAACGAAGCTGACGCGGTTGCCGAAAATGCCGCAGCCGAAGTGGTGACCCCAGATCCAGCGGCACCTGTGGTGGCCGAGGTGTTGACCGGGCCGCGCAAATTTCCCGCCGTTGATCCCGACACGATCCGGCAGGCGTTTGAGGCCGGGCGCTATCCCTATGCGCGTCCGATGGGGCGGGTGGCTTACGAGGCTGAGAAGGCCAGATTGCAGGCCGAACTGCTGAAGGTGCAAATCTGGGCGCAAGAGACTGGGCAGAAGTTTGTCATTCTGATGGAGGGCCGCGATGCGGCGGGCAAGGGCGGCACCATCAAGCGCTTCATGGAGCATCTGAACCCGCGCTATGCCCGCACGGTGGCGCTGTCAAAGCCTTCTGAGGCCGAGAAAGGCCAGTGGTTCTTTCAGCGCTACATCCAGCATTTGCCCACAACCGGCGAAATCGTGTTTTATGACCGGTCGTGGTACAACCGCGCCGGGGTCGAGCGGGTGATGGGGTTCTGCACCCCGTCGGAATATCTGGAATTCATGCGCCAAGCGCCCGAGTTTGAGCGGATGTTGGTGCGATCTGGCATCCGGTTTTACAAATACTGGTTCTCGGTCACGCAGGCCGAGCAGTTGCTGCGCTTCAAGGCGCGTGAGACCGACCCGTTGAAGATGTGGAAGCTGTCGCCGATCGACAAGGCCAGTCTGGACAAATGGGATGATTACACCGAGGCCAAAGAGGCGATGTTTTTCTACACCGACACCGCAGATGCGCCTTGGGTGATCGTGAAATCCAACGACAAAAAGCGCGCAAGGCTGAACTGTATGCGGCATTTTCTGGCCAGTATCGATTATCCCGGCAAGGATGCAGCACTGATTGGCGCGCCTGACCCGCTGATCGTGGGACGCGCTGCGCAGGTGCTGAACGGCGCGGGGCATATCCTTGAGACTGCGCTGCACCCGGCGGTGCGGCGGGGCTAGGCGCAAATCTTTTGCGGCTTTTTTGCGGCTCTACCACAATTTGGGTATGCGGTGGGGCTGCGGGTTGGCGTATCTGTGACTGCATAGAACGAGACGCTTTGCTGCAACCTTTACCAAGCAAACAATTTTTTCCCCAACCAAGGGCGGTGGCATCTGGGGTGCCACCGCCTTCGGGTTTTCAGAGATAGTGTGGATCGAGCTTCTTCTTGGACAGTCTGGCGAAGGCCATCGCCCGCCCCGACCCGGCGGGCGCTTCTCGCCCGCCGGGTCGGGCACTGGCCTCAGCGGGTTTCTTGCGGCACCGATTACAGGGTGAAGCCGCCCCCGCGGGCGGGGAAACGCAATGCGGTTCCTATTTCCGCCCGGACGTCGCGGCGAGCAAGCGCGTGGCTGTCGATCGGCTCTAGCGTTCGCCGGGATAGCGCAGGCCGATCTGGGCGCGCAGGGCATCCAGCGTTTGCATGATCTGCACGGTTTCATCGGGTGGCAGGATGGCGCTTTCGGTTCGGCCTGCGGCGATCAGGCGTTCCACCTCATCGGCCTGATACTGCATCCCGCGCCCCATGCGCGGCGAGGTGCAGGTGTCAATCAGGGTGTTGTCGTTGTCATAGACGTGCAGGGTGCTGGGTTCATACCAGACGCGGTCAATCTCGATCCGGCCTTTGCTGCCGACAATGGCGGCGCGGTTTGGCCCGGCGCTGTCCGAGGATGTCAGTGTGGTGGCAATCGCACCCGAGGCGTAGTGAAACACCGTGGCCACCTGCGCATCGGCACCGGTCTCGCGGAAGGTGGCGGTGGCGTGCAGGCGGTCGGGTTTGCCCAGGATGTCCCATGTCAGCGAAATCGGATAGATCGCAAGGTCGAGCAAAGCCCCGCCGCCCAAGGCCAGATCGTTCAGGCGGTGGTTGGGGTCATCGGACAGGCGCTGGCGGTGATCTGCGCTGATCGAGCGGACCTCGCCGATGGTGCCCGCCGCGATGATCTCGCGCAGCCGGCAGATGTGCGGCAGAAACCGCGTCCACATTGCTTCCAGCACCAAGAGGCCCTTGGCGCGGGCAAGGGCCACGATCTCGGCGGCCTCGGCCGCGTTGATGGTGAAGGGTTTTTCGACCAGAATGTGCTTGCCCGCGTTCAACGCCATCAGCGCGTTTGCGTGGTGCTGTGGGTGCGGCGTGGCAATATAGACGATGTCAACATTCGGATCGGCGGCGAGGGCTTCGTAGCTGCCATGCGCGACTGGAATGTTGAAGGCGTCGGCAAAGGCTTGCGCGCGGGCGGCGGTGCGCGAGCCTACGGCGGTGACGCTGTGGCCGGTCATTTGCAGGTCTTTGACGAAAAGTTCAGCGATCCAGCCGGTGGCCAAGATGCCCCAGCGCAGTTTGTCAGCCATCGGTTGCTCCATCCCTGTAGCGTTGCCGCCGCGATATGTCGGGCGTTGGGGGGCAGGCTAGAACAGCGGCGGGGCGATTACCAACCGGGTCTGATGTGTTCTGACGATCTGGCGCGTCAGCCTGTGGCGCTGCCCGCATCCGCCTGCGCGATAAAGCGGTAGCCGACGCCGGGTTCTGTCATGATATAGCGCGGGTTGGCGGCATCATCGCCGAGTTTGGCGCGCAACTGGCGGATGAAGACGCGCAGATACTGGCTGTCTTCAACATGCGCCGGTCCCCATAGGGCTTGCAGGATCATCGCCTGCGTCACCAGCCGCCCGGCGTTGGAGGCGAGCATCCACAGCATGTCAAACTCGCGTTTGGTCAGATGCAGCGCGGTGCCGTTCTGGCTGACAAGGTGCAGGGCGGCGTCGATGCGCAGATCGCCTGCGGTGATCAGCGCGGGGGCGGCATCGCTGGGGTTGCGGTCGCGCAGAAGGCTGCGCACCCGGGCCAGCAACTCTTTGACGCTGAAGGGTTTGACCACGTAATCCTGCGCGCCTGCATCCAAAGCGGCCACCTTGCCCGCCTCATCCGCGCGCACCGACAAGATCAGCACGGGCACCGCACTCCACCCGCGCAGATCGCGCAGCACCGACAGGCCATCGGCGTCGGGCAGGCCCAGATCAAGGATCACAAGGGCGGGGGTTTCGCGGGCGGCGGCGCGCAGGCCATCGCGGGCGGTGGCGGCCTCGATCACGTCATGGCCATCCGAATCCAGCGCCACGCGCAGAAAGCGGCGGATCGGGGCTTCGTCGTCGATGATCAGGATGCGGGCGGCGGTCATGGTGGCTCAGGGCGTGGGGTGGGTTTGCAGCGTGATCACGATACGCGTGCCGGTGCCGTTTGGCCATGTGGCTTCGGCACGGATGCTGCCGCCCATCGCCTCGATCAGGCCCTTGCAGATCGCAAGGCCAAGGCCGGTGCCCGCGCGTTGGCGGTCGCCACCTTCCACCCGGTAGAACATCTCGAAGATGCGGGCGCGGTCTTCGGCGGGGATGCCGGGGCCGCTGTCGGCGATGGTGAGGCTGACGTTGGCCGCGCTGGCTTGGGCGGAAAGTGTGATCTCGGACCCATCGGGCGCGTATTTGGCGGCGTTGTCGATGATGTTGAACAGCACCTGTTCCAGCAGCACCGGATCGGCCTGCACCGGGGGCAGGGCGGGCAGATCGGTGATCAGCGGATGCAGGCGCAGGATGGCGCGCATCCGGTGGCGCGCAGAGCCTACGACCTCGGCCAGATCGACGGCGCCCAAATGGGGGCGCAGCGCGCCGTGGCCCAGACGCGTCATGTCGAGCAGATTTTGCACATAGCGGTCCAGCCGCTCGCCTTCTTCGCGGATCAGTTCGGCCAGCTCTAACCTGCTGGCGGCGGGCAGATCGCTGGCCTCGGTCAAACTGCCTGCCGCGCCGATGATGGTGACAAGCGGCGTGCGCAGATCATGGCTGACCGAGGACAAGAGCGCTGTGCGCAGGCGTTCGGTCTCGGTCGCAAGCCGGGTTGCGGCAAGGTCTTCGGTCAGCCGCAGGCGTTCGAGTGCCAGCACGATCTGATCGCAGAGCGCATCCATCAGCCGCTGATCCAGCCGGGTCAGCGCGCCGTCATCGGGAAAGGCGATGCCCAGCACGCCAAGCCGGTTTTCGGTGGTTTTCAGCGGCATGAAATACCACCGCGCCGTGGGCAGGGTATCGGAATCGCGGCCCGCAGGCTGGCCCTTGTCCCATGCAAATTGCGCGGCGGTCTGGTCGCGGACCTCAAGCCGGTCTTCGGGGGGAAAGCCACCCACCACATGCAGCGCGCCTGGCGCATCGGGCATCAGGAGGATGCTTTCGCAGCGCAGGGTGACGGCGACATGGCTGACCACCGCCCAGATCAGATCATCGCGCTGGGCGGCGGCGGCGACCTTGCGGCTGAAGTCGTAAAGCTTGTTGGTGCGGTCGGCGATTTCGGTCTGCACGCGGGCGCGGTGGCGCAGGCGGGCGGCAAGGTTGCCGGTGATCAGCGAGGCGACAAGGAACAGGCACAGCGTCAGCACCTCGCTGCGGTCGGTGATGGTGAAGGTGCGGCGGGGATCGACGAAGAAGAAATCGTAACAGCAAAACCCCAAAACCGAGGCGATGATCGCAGGCACGTTGCCTTGCCGTGCCGCAACGATCACCACGGCGGTCATGAAGATCACCGACAAGGAGGCCACGGGAAACAACTGGTCTGCCAAGGTGGCGGCAAGGCTGGCGAGCAGGGTGATGAGCACGGCTTCGGTGATGCCGCGCAAACTGGGGCGGGCAAGGCTGAAGCGGGGGGGATGTGTCTCGGCGCGCTCGTCAGGTTGCGAGGCCACGGTGATCTCAAACGACCCCGCCCCGCGCATCAGGTTCTGCACCACGTCTTCTTGCAGCCAGCGGGTCAGGAAGCCGCGCTGTCGGGGGTAGCCGACGATGATGCGGCGCACGTTGCGGGTGCGGGCGTAGGACAGGATGGTTTCGGCGGTATCGCCATCGGCCTCGATGGTGGCGACTTCTGCCCCCAGACGCTCGGCCAGTCGCAGCGCGTTAGAAATCCGGTCGCGCGGGGCTTCCGCCAGGTCTTGCTGGCGGGCAGAGGTGACGTTCACCGCGATCCAGTCGGCGCGGGCGCGGTCGGCGGCGCGTTTGGCCACCCGGATCGCCTCGCGCGCGGCGGGGCTGTCGTTCAGGCAGACAAGGATGCGTTCCTGCGTGGGCCACGGGCCTTCGATGGCATTGGCGGCCATATGCTCGCGCAGTTGCGCATCCACCCGGTCGGCGGCGGTGCGCATCGCAAGTTCGCGCAGGGCGGTCAGATTGCCCTTGATGAAGAACGAGGTGAGCGCGCGGGCGGCCTGATCCTGCGGGTAGATTTTGCCGGCCTTGAGCCGTTCAAGCAACTCGTCAGGGGGCAGGTCGATCAGTTCGATCTCATCTGCCAGTTCCAGCACCTGATCGGGCACGGTTTCGCGCACGCGCACGCCGGTGATGCGGGCGACGGTTTCGTTCAGGGTTTCAATGTGTTGGATGTTCAGCGTGGTATAGACGTTGATGCCCGCGGCCAGAACCTCGGCCACGTCTTGCCAGCGTTTTTCATGGCGACCGCCTTCGGCGTTGGTGTGGGCCAACTCGTCGATCAGCGCGAGTTCGGGGCGGCGGGCCAGCAGCGCATCCAGGTCCATCTCGGTCAGCGCGCGGTTTTTATAGAGCACGGGTTTGCGCGGCAGCATCGGCAGATCGGCCAGTTTGGCTTGGGTTTCGGCGCGGCCATGGGTTTCGATCACGGCGGCCAGCACATCGACACCCTTGGCCCATTCGCGGTGGCCATCGTCCAGCATCGACCAGGTCTTGCCGACGCCGGGGGCGGCCCCGATGAAGATTTTCAGACGGCCACGGCCTTCGCGGTTGGCGCGCTCCAGCAAAGCGGTGGGAGAGGGGCGGATGCCTTCGTCAGCCATGCGGGCCGCCTGTCGCGCGCGCTCTGGCCGCGATGAGCGCGCTGCGGTAGCGTTGTGCAAAGCAACGGAGGAACGGTCTTGTCTGCATCATCCCCTGATCCTTGCCGCGTGTGGCGTAAACTGGCGCAAATGAACCGACTTGCCAACCACCGCCTGCATGGTGCGTGCGCTGGGCTGTCGGCTGACGATTACGCAGCCCCGCGCGCCGGGTTTTTCCCGTCGATCCGGGCAACGCTGAACCATATCCTGCTGGTGGATCGTTTTTATATCAACGCCTTGGAAGGCAACGCGCTGGACACCGCAGCACTGGACGCGGCGCGGGGATTGCTGACGCTGGAGGCGTTGGTGGCGGCGCAAACCGTCAGTGACGCGCGGTTGCTGGCACTGGTGGATCGGTTGCAGCCCGAGGATCTGGCCCAGATTGTCCGCGTGGATCGCGGCACGCGCTGCCAGCACGACCGGGCAGACGATCTGCTGTCGCATCTGTTTCAGCACCAGACTCACCACCGGGGCCAAGTGCATGCGATGCTGTCCTCGACCCCCATCGCGCCGCCGCAGTTGGACGAGTTCATCGTGGGCGACGATGCGGGCGCAAGGGCGGCGGATATGGCCGCCCTTGGTTGGACCGAGGCTGATCTGATGCGCTAGGGCGATCATTTCGGCAGCGGATATGCCGCATCCAGCGCGAGGTTGGTTTGCAGCACGTTCACCACAGGCTCGCCATACAGCCCCAGCAACGGGGCTGTGGTGTGCTTGGCGATCAGCGCCTGCACCGCAGCGGGGTCGGCGTTGCGGGCGGTGGCGATGCGGGTGGCTTGGGCGGCGGCATTTTCCGCGCTGATGTCGGGATCAAGGCCCGAGGCGGATGCCGTCACCGCGTCAATCGGGGCATCGGCACCGTTCTCGGCGGTGTAGGCCGCGCGGCGCTCGGCCACGCTGGCGATCAGGGCGGCGTTGGTGGGGCCAAGGTTTGACGCGCCCGAAGGCGTCGCGCCATAGCCCGATGCCGAGGGGCGCGGGTGCAGATAGCCCGCCTGCGTGAAGGATTGCGCGATCAGGGCGGAACCTATGACCGTGCCGTCACTCTCGATCAGGCTGCCGTTGGCTTGGGCCGGGAACAGCGCCTGCGCCGCCCCGGTGATCGCCAAGGGATAGGCAAGGCCCGTCAGCAGCGTAAAGCCCAAGGTCAGGGTGATGGCGGGGCGAAGATGGGTCAACATGATAGGCTCCTTAAGCCAAATGCAGCGCGACAAGGGCAAGGTCGATGGCCTTGATGCCGAAGAACGGCACGATCAGCCCGCCCAAGCCGTAGATGGTCAGATTGCGCCGCAGCAGCACGGCGGCGGACGAGGGGCGGTATTTCACCCCGCGCAGCGCCAGCGGCACGAGGGCAATCAGGATCAGCGCGTTGAAAATCACCGCCGACAGGATCGCCGAATTGGGCGAGGCCAGCCCCATCACGTTCAGCACGCCAAGACCGGGATAGGCCCCGACGAACAGCGCAGGCAGGATGGCGAAGTATTTCGCCACATCGTTGGCAATGGAAAACGTGGTCAGCGACCCGCGCGAGATCAACAGCTCTTTGCCGACCATGACGATCTCGATCAGCTTGGTGGGGTCGCTATCAAGGTCGATCAGGTTGGCGGCCTCTTTCGCGGCAGGGGTGCCTGCGTTCATCGCCACACCAACATCCGCCTGCGCCAAAGCGGGCGCGTCGTTAGAGCCGTCGCCGCACATCGCGACCAAGCGGCCCCCCGATTGTTCGCGCCGGATAAGGTCCAGCTTCATCTCGGGCGTGGCTTCGGCCAGGAAATCATCCACACCGGCCTCGGCTGCAATCGCGGCGGCGGTCAGTGGGTTGTCGCCGGTGATCATCACGGTGCGGATGCCCATGGCGCGCAATTCGGCAAAGCGTTCGCGCACGCCGGGTTTCACCACGTCTTTCAGATGCACAGCACCCAGTATGGTCATGCCCTTGGCGACCAGCAGCGGCGTGCCGCCCGAGCGGGCAATCGCGTCGATATCCTGCGCCAGTGCGGTGGCAGGGCTTTGCCCGGTCAGCCGCACCACGGCATCAATCGCCCCTTTGCGGAAGGATGTGCCATCGGCCAGATCCAACCCCGACAGCCGGGTTTGCGCGGTAAACTCTACGGGTGCGGCATCCCCCGGCAGGGCAATGTCACGGCCCAGCAGACTGCGGGCTTTTTCCACAATCGAGCGGCCCTCGGGCGTCTCATCGGCCAAGGATGCCAGATAGGCGGCCTCGGCCAGCACGGCCATATCCACGCCGGGGGCCGGGATCAGTGCATCGGCCATCCGGTTGCCGAAGGTGATGGTGCCGGTCTTGTCCAGCAGCAACGTGTCCACATCGCCTGCGGCTTCCACCGCGCGGCCTGATTTGGCGATGACGTTGAATTTCACCAAGCGGTCCATCCCGGCGATGCCGATGGCCGACAAGAGGCCACCGATGGTGGTGGGGATCAGCGTGACAAACAGCGCGCCCAACACGACGACGGGGATGTTCAGGCCCGCAAAGTTGGCGAAGGCGGGCAGGGTGACGACGACGAACAGGAAGATCAGCGTGAGGCCCGCGAGCAGGATGTTCAGCGCGATTTCGTTCGGGGTCTTCTGCCGCTCGGCGCCTTCGACCATGGCGATCATGCGGTCGAGAAAGCTTTTGCCCGGCTCGGCGGTGATGCGCAGCACCAGCCAATCGGAAACCACCGTGGTGCCGCCCGTGACAGACGAGCGGTCGCCGCCAGCCTCGCGGATAACAGGCGCACTTTCGCCGGTGATCGCACTTTCGTTGACCGATGCCACACCGCGCACGGCCTCGCCGTCGGTCGGGATGATGTCGCCCGCCTCGACCAGCACGAACTGGCCCGCGCGCAATTCGTCAATCGGGGTCAGCAGGGCCACGTCGAACGCCGATTGCGGCCCCTCCAGACGTTTGACATAGCCCGAGGTTTTGGTGGCGCGCAGGGTATCGGCGCGCGCCTTGCCGCGGCCTTCGGCCAAAGCCTCGGCAAAGTTGGCAAACAGCACGCACAGCCATAGCCAGACCGAGATATGCAGGGCCTGCCAGCCGCCCGTGGTGCCGCCGAAGATATCGCGCAGCGACAGCACCGTGGTCATCACCGCCACGATGGCGGTGGTGAAGATCACCGGGTTGCGGGCAAGGCCGCGCGGGTTCAGCTTGACAAAGGTTTGCCGCAAGGCCTCTGGGGCCAGATCGCGCATGGTGGCGGTAGGGATAGAGTTTGACATGATTTCAAGTCCTTAAAAGCTTTGGCCTGCGGCGCGCGCGGTTTCCTCGGCAATCGGCCCAAGGGCCAGCACCGGAAAGAAGGTCAGCGCGCCCAGGATCAGCACGGTCAGGATCAGCAGGGTCACAAACAGCGGCCCATGGGTGGGGAAGGTGCCTGCGGTGGCCCCGGCGCGGGTCTTGCGGCTAAGCGAGCCTGCAATCGCCAGCAAGGGCACGATCATCGCATAGCGCCCCAGGATCATCACCAGACCAATGGCGGTGGTGTGCCAAGGCAAGCCCGCACCAAAGCCGCCGAAGGCCGAGCCGTTGTTGCCCGTGGCGCTGGAATAGGCATAAAGCACCTCGCTGAAGCCATGCGGGCCGGGGTCTTGGATGGCGGCCACGGCGCTGGGCATCGTCACCGCCAGCGCGCCCACCACCAGAATGCCCACTGGCATCGACAGGAAGGCCACGACGGCCAGCGTCACCTCGCGCGCTTCGATCTTGCGGCCAAGGTATTCGGGGGTGCGGCCTACCATCAGCCCGGCCAGAAACACCGCGATGATGCAATAGAGCAGCATCCCGTAAAGGCCAGATCCAACGCCGCCAAACACCACCTCGCCGATCTGCATGAAAACCATCAGCACCATGCCCGACAGTGGCATGAAGCTGTCATGCATCGCGTTGACCGACCCGTTCGAGGCCGCCGTGGTCGATGCCGCCCAAAGCGACGACAGCATCGCGCCAAAGCGGGCTTCCTTGCCTTCCATATTCGCGCCCAACCCAAGGCTGGGGTTGCCTGCGACCTCGTAGAAATGCACCACCGCAAGGCCTGCCAGCAGCAGGATGCCCATGGTGGCAAAGATCGCCCAGCCTTGGCGGCGGTCGCGCGCCATCGCGCCGAACAGGAAGCAGAACGCCACCGGGATCAGCAGGATCGACAGGCATTGCGCAAGGTCTGACGCAACGGTCGGGTTCTCGAACGGATGCGCCGAGTTCACGCCGAAAAAGCCGCCGCCGTTGGTGCCCAGTTGCTTGATGGCGATTTGCGCCGCCGCAGGGCCGCGCGGGATGATCTGTTGCGCGCCCTCAACCCCGGTAGAGTGCACGGCCCCCATCAGGGTTTGCGGCACGCCTTGCTGCGCCAGAAATAACGCCAGCAGGATCGAGAGGGGCAGCAGTATCCACAGGGTTGCGCGGGTCATATCGGCCCAGAAGTTGCCAAGCCCGCTGTCCTTTGCACCGGTAAAGCCACGGATCACCGCAACACCCACCGCCATACCGCTGGCAGCCGAGACAAAGTTCTGCACCGTCAGCCCGGCCATCTGGCTCAGGTAGCTCAGTTGCGCCTCGCCCGAATAGGCCTGCCAGTTGGTGTTGGTGACAAAGCTGATCGCGGTGTTGAAGGCTAGGTCAGGCGACATCGCGCCAATGCCATCGGGGTTCAGCGGCAGATAGCCCTGCAGGCGCAGCAGCGCGTAAAGCAGCACGAACCCGGCAAGGTTAAAGACCAGCACCGCCATTGCGTAAGCGGTCCAGTTCATCTGGCGGTCAGGATCAACGCCCGCGCTGCGCAGCACAACGCGGTCGATGGCGGCCAAAGCCGGGATGCGGGCCTCAAACACCCGCTGCATCCAGACGGCAAGGCCAAGGCCAAGCGCTGTCAGGGTGGCGAAGTAGAGAACGTATGAAACAAGGGTCATCGCCGCCCCCTAGAAACGATGGGGGGCGATCAGCGCCACCCCAAGATAGACAAACAGCCCCACCGCAACGGCAAGGCCAAGGATCAGATCGAACATGATTTCCTCACAGACGGTCGAGAATGCGGATCAAGGCTGCAACGCCGCCGAAAGCGGCAAGGGTCAGCGCAAGATAGACAAGGTCGGACATGGGTTTGCTCCGGTATTTGCCGGATCAAGATGCGCTGTGCCTGCGTGAGGGGGATATGGGGAAGGCGGGTGTTCGGCGTAAAGGCCGCGTAAAGATCGGCCTGCGCGCGGGGTTAGTCGGTTCTGGTGAACTTGCGCAAAAGGCCCGCGGTGGAGGCAAGAACAACGATCATCACGCCATAGCCCACGGCGGTGGTCGTCAGCCCCAGATGCGGCAAAAGCAGGCCCGCGATCAGGGTGGGCGCACCAAACGCGGTGTAGCTGAGCGTCAGGATGGCGGCAAAGAACTCGCCGCGCTCACCCGGCGCACTGAGCGGGATCAGCGTGCGCAACGCGCCGTAAAAGCAGGTGCCAAAGCCCGTGCCCGCGACGCCCAGCGCCACCAGATACAAGGGCAGCGAGGGCAGGGCCATGCCGGCCAGTGTCAGCGCGGTGCCGATGGCCAAGGCGGCGGTGCCGCCCAAGGTGATCTGGCGTGGGCTGCGGTGGCGGGCCAGATAGCAGGCCAGCGCCCCCATGCCCGACAGCAACGTGACCACAAAGGCCTGCATCAAGGTGCTGTGCAGCCCGAAAATCCGCGCCACAATCGGTGCGCCCAGCGACAGATAAAGCCCACCCGTCGCCCAGCCCGCGATGATCGCCGGGGCCGCCCGCCAGAACGCCGCCCGCGCGCGTGGCGGCAGGCCCAAGCGGGGGCGCAATGCCGACAGCAGCCCCTCATGCCGGGGCGAGGTTTCGGGCAGGCCCCAGACCGCAACCGCCAGCACCAGACACAGCGCGATCAGGCTGCCGAACACATCCAGCTTCGCGGCACTGGTCACGCCCATCACGTAACCCGCCGCAAGCGCGCCCAAGGCCAGCCCCACCAGCGGGATCACCGAATTGGCGATGGCGGCGCCACCGGGGCGGCTGGGCGGCTCAAGATCCACAATCGTGGCCGACAGGGTGGACAGCAGCAGCGCGCAGGCGATGCCTTGCACGGCGCGGGCGATCAGAAGCCCCTCGACCGTGGAGGCTTGGGCAAACACCAACAGCGACAGCGCAAGGCCCACAAACCCCACCGACAGCACCGGACGCCGCCCCAGATGATCGGAACACGACCCCGCTGTCAGCAAAGTTGCCAGCAGAAACACCGTATAAACCGCGAAAATCCCGGTCAGTGCGGGGTCGGAAAAGCCGATGTCATGTTGCAGCACCGGATAGAACGGCGAGGGGGCCGAGGCGCTGGCCATCATCAAAAGCAGGCCCGCAAGCACGATGCCAAAGCCCGCGCGGTGCCGTGCGGTATAGGGGATTTCAAGCGGCATCTGGGACTCGCGCGGTTTGGGTTCGATTATTTTCGAACCATTTCCTACTATCCCAACCCGGATGGTTCAACTATATTCGAACCATGAGCCAGGATATTCCCTTTCCCATCGGCGATCTGCCGCATCCCGCCCGCGAAGATCTCGTGCTGGCGCAGGTGCTGTTTGCGCTGAGCGATCCGGCACGACTGGCGATTGTCGCGCAACTGGTGGCAGGGCCGGTCGACATGGCGCGCTGCCAGTTGCAAGACCCCTCCATCGCCAAATCGACCAAGTCGCATCTGATGCGGGTGCTGCGCGAGGCGGGGGTGATCCGGAATGAGCCAAAGGGCCGGGGGCGCAGGTTAAGCCTGCGGCGGGATGATCTGGATCACCGCTTTCCGGGTTTGCTGGATGCAATCCTTGCCAGTGCCCCGGCGGTGGTGGCAGAGCCGATCTGAGGCGGCTTAGCCCTGATAAATCCCGGCAAACTGATCGCGCAGCAGGTTCTTTTGCACCTTGCCCATGGTGTTGCGCGGCAACTCGGCCACAAAGATCACCCTTTTGGGCAGTTTGAACCGCGCGAGGCGGCCTTCAATCGCGGTGACGATATCGGCTTCGGTCAGCGCGGGTGTGCCTGTGGGGACGACGATGGCCGTCACAGCCTCGCCGAAATCCTTGTGCGCAATGCCGATCACGGCGGATTCCAGCACGCCGGGGATCTCGTCAATCTCGGCCTCGACCTCTTTGGGATAGACGTTGTAGCCGCCGGTGATGATCAGATCCTTGCCGCGCCCGACGATGTGCACATAACCGTTTTCGTCAATCCGCCCCAAGTCACCCGTGATGAAAAACCCAGTGGAGCGCAACTCGGCTGCGGTTTTCTCGGGCATCCGCCAATAGCCTTTGAAGACATTCGCGCCGCGCACTTCGATCATGCCGATCTCACCCTGCGGCAAAGGCGCGCCGGTTTCGGGGTTGGTCACGATCACCTCCGTCCCCGGCAGCGGCAGGCCCACTGTGCCCGCCACCCGCGCGCCGTCGTAGGGGTTTGAGGTGTTCATGTTGGTTTCGGTCATGCCGTAGCGTTCCAAGATCGCATGGCCGGTGCGGGCCTGCCAGTCGCGATGCGTCTCGGCCAAAAGTGGGGCCGAGCCGGACACGAACAGCCGCATCTGCGCGGTGGTCTGGGCGGAAAGCCGGGCGTCTTGCAACAGCCGCGTGTAGAAGGTCGGCACGCCCATCAGCACCGTGGCGCGCGGCATCACGCGGAAAATCTCGGCGGGATCGAATTTCGGCAGCAGGATCATTGCCGCGCCGGAAAACAGCGTGATGTTGGTGGCGACGAACAGGCCGTGGGTGTGAAAGATCGGCAGCGCGTGGATCAGCACATCGCGGGCGGTGTAGTGCCACGCGTCGCGCAGGGCCAAAGCGTTGGACACCAGATTGCCATGGCTGAGCATCGCGCCCTTCGAGCGGCCCGTGGTGCCCGAGGTATATAAGAGCGCCGCCAGATCATCGGGCTGGCGCGGGCAGGTGGTAAAACTGGTGGGGGCGGCAGCGGCGGCATCGCTGAGGCTGCCGTTGCCTGAAGCATCCAGCGTGGCCACGCGCGCGCCTGCGGTTTCGGCCAAGGGGGCGATCGCCGCCAGCGCGCCCGGATCGCAGACGCACAGCGCGGGTTCGGCATCGGCGATGAAATAGGCCATCTCTGCCGGCGTGTAGCCGGTGTTCAGCGGCAAGAACACCGCGCCCGCCCGGACCGTCGCCAGATACAGGATCACCGCTGCCAGCGATTTTTCCACCTGCACCGCCACCCGATCACCGGGTTTCACGCCAAAGCCCTGCAAGGCATTGGCCATCTGCCCGGTGCGCGCCACCAGATCGGCGTAGCTGACGATGCTGCCGTCCTGCGTTTCAATCGCTGTCGCAGCGGGATTGGTGATCGTGCGTTGCAGAATGTCGAACAGATTGGCAGACATCACAAACTCCGGCTTGGGGCGCTGCCTTTATCGCGCAACTTGCGCCGCCAATCCAGCCAAAGCCTTAGCGATAGCCTGCCGCCTGCAATTCGAACAATTCGGCATAGCGGCCCGATTGCGCCAGCAATTCGGCGTGGGTGCCTGCGGCTTCAACCCGGCCATCGGCCAGCACGAGAATCCGGTCGGCCATCCGCACAGAACTGAAGCGGTGCGAGATCAGGATGGCGGTTTTGCCCGCACTCAATTCCTTGAAGCGCTGGAACACTTCGAATTCTGACCGCGCATCCAAGGCTGCGGTGGGTTCGTCCAGAATAAGCACCTCGGCCCCGCGCATGTAGGCGCGCGCGATGGCCAGCTTTTGCCACTCGCCCCCCGACAATTCGACGCCGTTGCGAAAACGTTTGCCGATCATCTGATCATAGCCCTGCGGCAAACGCTCGATCACCTGATCGGCCAGACTGCGGCGGGCGGCCTCGATGATGCGGGGGCGGTTGTCGCGCTCAGAAATCCGGCCCACCGCGATATTGTCGGCAGCGGAAAGATTATAGCGCATGAAATCCTGAAAGATCACGCCCATCGCGCCGCGCAAACCGTCCAGATCATAGCGGCGCAGGTCTTGGCCATCCAGCAGGATGCGCCCCTCGTCCGGGTCGTAAAGCCGGGCGAGCAGTTTGACCAGCGTGGTCTTGCCCGCGCCGTTTTCGCCCACCAGCGCCAAGGTTTCGCCCGCGTGCAGGGTGAAATTCATCCCACGCACCGCCCAACGCTCGGCCCCCGGATAGCGAAAGCCAACGTTTTCAAACACAAAGCCCTGACGGATGGGCGCAGGCATCGGCAGCGCATCGGCGGGCGACAGGATTTCCGGCTGCACCTCGAAAAAGCTGAACAGATCATCCAGATACAGCGCCTGCGCTGCGGTGGACGAAAACGAGGTCAGCAAGCCTTCGAGCAGCCCGCGCAGCCGCAGGAAAGACCCCGACAGAAACGTCAGATCGCCCAAGCTTAACTGCCCCGCCAGCGTGCCTGCGATGATCCACGCATAGGCCGCGTAATAGCCCAGCGTGCCCAGCGCCGTCAGCACACCACCCCAGATTGCGCGCGCTTGCGCGATCTTGCGGCTGGCGGTGTAGAAGCTTTCCGACAGCACGCGATAGCGTTCGGTCAGAAAGCCGTTCAGGCCGAAGATCTTGACCTCTTTGGCAGATTCGACACTGGCCGCCGTCTGGCGCACGTAATCCAACTCGCGCCGCTCGGGCGTGCGGCCGAAGTCGAGCGAGTAACTTTGCGCGTTGAAATGCGCCTCGCCAATGAAGGCCGGGATCAGCGCCAGCGCCAACAGCAGGATCAGCCACGGGTTGAAGATGACAAGGCCAGCCGAGAAGGTGGCCACCGTCACAAGGTTCTGCATCTGGGTGAACAAAAGGCCCATCAGGGTCATGCGGCCACTGGCCTGACGGCGGGCACGCTCCAGCTTGTCTTGAAAACCGGCATCTTCAAAATCTTCCAGATCAAGCGTGGCTGCATGTTGCATCAGGCGGATCGAGGATGACATCGTCAGGCGGTCCGACAGCAGGGTATCGACCAGCCCCACCACGCGCCCCAGCACATCCGACAGGATCGCCAGCGCGAATTCGGCCAGCACATAGGTGATCAGCACGCTCAAGGCATCGCTTTGCCACCAGCCCCACAGATCGGCGGGGCGGTCTGGCAGGGCGGAAAGCCGCACCACCTCGTCGATGATCAGCTTCCCGATCCACAGCGCCGCGACGGGCAGCACGGCGCGCACCAAGCGCAGCAGCATGGAAATCAGCATCAGCGCCGGGCTGGCTTGCCAGACCAAGGCCAAGAACGGGCCAATGTTGCGCAGGGCGGCAAACCGCGCGCGGATGGATGTCGGGGCAGGGGGAAGTTGAGCGGAACTCACCGATATGGGTCTCCTTCGCGCCCCGTCCGCATTTTGGCAGAACCGCGCGGCGGGGAAAAGTGCCAACCGCCGCCCATGCCCGCGCCGCGCGCGCAAAACGAAATCGGCCCGCCGGGGCGGGCCGATCTGGCACAACTGTGCGGGCTTACTTCACCTTGGCCTTGATCGCATCGACATCCGCCGTGGTCATCTCGCCCACGGTGGTGACTTTGCCGTCCACGATCTGCCACAGCCGGAACGGGCCGGAAATATCGCCGTATTGGTCGAAATTCACCGGGCCGATGACACCTTCATAGCGGATCGCCTTGCCGTCCTTGATCAGCGCCAGCGCCTTGGTGAATTCTTCCTTGCCTGCGTGGATCACCTCGCCCGCCGGATCGACCGCCTTGCGCAAGGCCTCGGGCAGTTTGGCCGCATCCGGGCCGCCTGCGATAGCGATGGCCAAGCCCACCAGCGCGCCCGCGTCATAGGAACGGTCGGCGGCGGGTGCTGCCGGGTCCAGCCCTGAAAACGCGTTGTAGTTGGCGTTGAAATACTCGGTCGAGGCCGAGGCCACGCTGCCCGACGAGGTGCCGTAAGCCCCGCCCAGATATTCCGCCCCCACAGCCGCGATGAAATCGTCTGAGTTCATGCCGTCGTTCAGCAGGAATTTCTGCACGCCACCTTGAGAAATCCACGTCCGCGCAATGGTTGCGCCATCCACGGGGTCAGAGATCAGATAAAGCGCGTCGGGTTCCCCCGCCATCGCGGCGGTGACTTCGGCGGCATAGCTGGATTGTTTGGCGTTGTAGGGCGTGACAGACACCACCGTGCCGCCCAAAGCGGTGTAGGGCGCGGTGAATTCCTTGGCCAGATTGACGCCGAAGTCGTTGTTCTGATGGATGATCACGATTTTCTTCATGCCCTGATCCATCGCGAACTGCGCCGCAGCCACGCCTTGCAGCGCGTCCGAGGTGATGGTGCGGAAGAACACGCCATTGGTTTTGCCATCGCGGCCCAACTCGGTCAGCGTCGGTGACGACGACGCGGGCGAAACTTGCAGCACCTTGGCCGGGCCAGTGACCGAAGTCAGGATCGGGATCGACATCGGCGAGATGATGCCGCCGATGATCGCAGGCACTTTGGCGACCTGCACCAGTTGCGTGGCCGCATCCACCGCAAGGTTGGCTTGGGTCTGGCTGTCGCGGGTGTCGGTTTTCAGTGTGCATCCCGCCACACCGCCCGCATCGTTCAGATCGCGAAACGCCATCTCGACCGATTTCGCGCCGGCTTGGCCGTATGCGCCCGCCTCACCCGTCAGTTCCAGCACCAGACCCACTGTGATATCGCAGGCCTGCGCACCGATTGGCAGTAGGGCCGCGACGCTGGCCAGAAGTAGCTTTTTCATGTTGTCCTCATCTCTGTTGGTGTAAGCCTTGTGTTATGCGCGCGAGGGCAGGCTGATCCGCGCGCTGGCGTTCAAGACGCCTTATTCAGGTTGTATTTGATGATCTGGCCGTGCCGCCCGTTGCGGTCACGCTCCAGCGTATAGGTGTCGCCTTCGGGCACATGGCCTTGCGCCAGCACGGCGGCGATTTCCGCGCGGTCTTGCGCTGTCAAGGCGAGGCTTGCCACCTTCAGGTTCTGCGCCAGATGGCTGCGGTTGCGCGCGCCGACGATCACTGACGCGACGCGCGGGCGTTCCAGCATTGCGGCACTGGCGACGGTGGCAATATCGGTGTCATGCCGGTCCGCAATGCCGCGCAGGCAGCGCAGCAGGGATTGGAACAGATCCCAACCGCCGAAATCGTCGATGATCAGTTTGTATTTGGTGAGCGAGCGGTTCTCCAGCGGATGATCCGGCTCGGCCACGCCCAGCCAGCGGTCGCCCAGAAAGCCCCCGGCCACGGTGCCATAGCAGAAAATCCACATGCCGTTCTCGGCAGCGGCCTTTGCCAGCAACCGCTCGGCCCGGGTGTCAATCAGGCTGTATTGCACCTGCATTGACAACAACGGCACGCCCGCCTTGATGATCTCTAGCGAGCGCGCGGTGTCAAAATTCGTCCCGCCGATCTGATCGACCTTGCCCTCGGCGCGCATCTCATTCAGCCAGCCGACCGCCTCCAGATAGCGCGGCACGGCGTAATCCCACCAATGGAACTGCACGAGGTCCAGCCGCTGCATCCGCAGCCGCGACAGCGAGGTTTCCACGCTGCGCCGGATGCTGGCGCGGTCCACCACCGCCAAAGCCGCCAAATCCGGCACCAGTTTGGTATGCACTTTGATGCGCGACAGGGCTTCGGCCCCGCGCTGATTGGCGTAAGCGGTGCGGAAAGCGCCGATCAACTCCTCCACCCCGGTGTAGATATCGGCGCAGTCAAAACTGGTGATCCCGGCATCGGCGAAGGCGATCATGTCGTCAACCTGCTGGGCTGCATCGACCGGGCCATGCCCGCCCGCCAGCTGCCACCCGCCACGGATGACGCGCGATGTGGTGTAACCGGGGCGCAATTCCAGGGTTGAAACACTCATTCGGAAGCCTCCTTCGGCAAGGGAACGGCGGTGGTGTCGGCGTGCGAAAACTTGCGCTTGCCCAACCGGGTGATGCGCAGCCGCGACGGGCAATGCGGATCGGGGCAGGCAACTTCGGCGTCCGAGGTCATCCAGTCATGCGGATGCGTCACGCGCTGCTTGGCGGGCAAGAGCGGCAGGATCGACGACAGCGAATAGATCGAGAAACTTTGCCCCGGCGGCATGTGCAACTGCTCGCCATGCAATTCAAACCAATCGCCGACCTTGCCGCAGTAAATCTTGGCACCCTCGGGGGCCACGAGTTCCACCCGCAGATCGTAAAGCTCAAACTCATCCATCACAGCGCCCTTTCAAACGTGATCTCGCAGGCACCAGAGCGGCGGATTTTGCCGCAAGCCTCGGCCAAAGCCGCGCGATCTTCGGGCCGCACTTGGGCCACCACCGACCCCGCCAGCCAGCCGATTGGAAACAACATCCGCGCGCCGGGGCCGTAAAACAGCCCGATGTCAAAGATCGGGTCCGGGTTGCCACCCCACATCCGGGCGGGCACATAGGCCAGCACGATATCGCCGGGTTGTGGGTGCAGCGTGGCATTTTCGGGCGGCAGGGCGGGTTCATCGCCCAGATGAGCAGGCGGGATCGGGCAGGAAATCTCTGGCCCCGTCCACATCGCATGAATCCCCGGCACCACGCGCGGGGTTTCCAGATAGCGCGTGAGGAAAGCGGCATTGGCGGGGGCTTTTTCCGGCAACATCAGTGCCAGAACATCCATGCCTGATGCGGCGTGCGTGATGCGAATTTTCATGCGGCGATCTCTTTCGATAGGAGTTTCTTGCGCAAAAACGCGAAGGGGCGGCTGATATCGGCGATCAGGGCGGCGCGGGCGGCGGTTGCATCGGCGGCCGCCAAAGCCTCGACCATGCTCAGGTGGAAATGCGCGCTATCGGACTCCCCAGCCTCGGAAAACGCGAAAATCGCGGCGCGGGTGCAAGGCCCCGATTGTAGCCAAAGGCTTTCGATCATCGGGATCAACACCGGCGATCCGCAGGCGTTGTAAATCTCAAAGTGGAACGCCTGATTGAGCGCCGCTTCCTGCTCCACCGTCGCCGGGTCGCCATCCAGCCGCAGCACCTGCCATTCGGCCATAAGCCCACGCAAGGTGGCGATAATCGCCGGAGTCATCCGGGGGGCCGCCAAAGCAATCGCCTCTCCCTCGATCAACACCCGCGTGCGCAGCAGGTCGTCAATCCGCTCCAGCGTCATCGGCGGCACCCGGATCGAGCGGTTCGGCAAAGCCTCTAGCGCGCGTTCGCTGATCAGCCGCCCCAAAGCATCGCGCACCGGCATGGTCGAGGTCATCAGCGCATCCGACAACTGCCGGATCGTCACCACTTGGCCCGGCGCGAACAAGCCGCTGATCAGCGCCCGGCGCAGTTCGGAATAAACCCGATCCTGCACCGATTCCCGCCCCACCGGTGCCAGCGTCAAACCTGCGTCGCCAAGCGTCATCCGAACCTCACGAATCATCTTGCTCGTTCAAATTAGACGCGCATAGTGTGATCAAATCAAGTGTGATCACAGATCAAACATCAGGGGGCACATGACAGTTCTGGAAGCGCGTAACGTATCCAAGCGGTTCGGCGGTATTGCTGCCGTTGATGGCATGTCTTTCTCGGTGGCTGCGGGCGAAATCCTTGGTCTGATCGGGCCGAATGGCGCGGGCAAAACGACGATGTTCGATCTGCTGGCCGGATCGGTCGGGGTCAGCGCGGGCGAGATCCGCCTGATGGGGCAGGATGTCACCACATTGCCCGCGCATCGCCGCTTGGCGGGCGGGATGGGGCGCACCTTTCAAATCCCGCGCCCGTTTCCCGAACTCTCGCTGATCGACAACATGCTGCTCGCCCGCCAAGACCAGACCGGCGAACGCCTCTGGGCCAATTTCACCGCGCCCCGCCGCATCGCCGCCGAAGAACGCGCCGCCCGCGACAAGGCCTTGGCCCTGCTCGACCTTGTGGCTTTGCGCCGCTTGGCCGATGATCCCGCCCGCGTGCTGTCGGGCGGTCAGCGCAAGCTGCTGGAACTCGCCCGCGTGATGATGGCCGATCCCAAGGTGGTGCTGCTCGATGAACCCGCCGCAGGGGTCAACCCCTCCCTGCTGGAAGTGCTGATCGACCGCATCCGCGAAATCAACGCCTCTGGCGTCACCTTTGTGCTGATCGAGCATAACATCGACATGGTTTCGCGCCTCTGCCACCGCGTGCTGGTGATGGCCTCCGGCGCGCTGCTCTGTGAAGGCACCCCCGATGTGGTCGCCCGCGATCCCCGCGTGATCGAGGCCTATCTTGGGGGGACGCCAGCATGAGCATCCCCACCTCGCCTATTCTCGATGTGCGCGGCCTGATCGCAGGCTATGAACCCGGCCTTTCCATTGTCAAAGGCGCGTCGATCCACGCGGATGAGAAGGAAATCGTGGTCATCCTCGGCCCCAACGGTGCCGGGAAATCCAGCTTTATCAAGGCCATCGCGGGCCTCGTCCCGGTAACAGGCGGTCAAGTCCTGCTAGACGGCCAAGACATCACCTACGGTGCCGCCCATCTGCGCGTCCGCCAAGGCCTCGCCTTCGTGCCGCAAACCGAAAACATCTTTCCGCTGATGACGGTCGAAGAAAACCTGCGCGTCGCGGGTGGCGTGCTGCCCAAATCCGAGGTGCAGGGCCGCATTGACGAAACCTTCACCATGTTCCCCGACCTCGCCCGCCAGCGCAAACTCGCCGCAGGCGCGCTCTCGGGCGGTCAGCGGCAAATGCTCGCCGTCGGTCGCGCGCTGATCGTGCATCCGCGCGTGTTGATGCTGGATGAACCCTCGGCGGGCCTGTCGCCGAAGTTTGTCGAGATGGTCTTTGCCCGCCTGTCAGAAATCCGCCGCGCGGGCCTCACCATCGTCTTGGTCGAACAAAACGCCCGCGCCGCGCTTGCCATCGGTGACCGCGCCTATGTGCTGGTTGAGGGGCGCGAGGCGCATGAAGGCGCTGCGGCAACCCTGTGGGATGATCCGGTGGTGGCAGAGCTTTACCTTGGCCAGCGGAGGCACGCATGAACCTGCAATTCATCGCCGACGGTTTGATTTCCGGCAGCCTGATCGGCCTTGGTGCCATTGGCATCACGCTGACCTATTCGATCCTGCGGTTTTCCAACTTCGCCCACGGTGATTTCATGGCCTGGGGCGCGTATGGCACGCTTTCCGTCGTAGCCGCCATCGGCGCGCTCGTCGGCACCACCGCCCCGATTGGCGCATTATCCTTCGGCTGGCCGCTGATCCTTGCCGCAATCATCGGCATGATGCTGACGGCTTGCCTTGCCCTGCTGCTCGACTGGCTGCTGTTCGCCCGCCTGCGCGACCGGGGCCAGTCGATTATCGTGGTGATGGCCTCGTTCGGCGCATCCATGGCGCTGCGCAGCCTGCTGGAGTTCATCTTCACCTCCAGCCCCACCTATTTCTCACGCGGCATCCAGATGGCGATCCCCATAGGCCTTGGCATCCGCGTCACCCCGGATCAGATGGTGATGCTGGCCACCACCATCATCCTTGTCACCGGGATGCACCTGTTCATGCAGCGCAGCCAGACGGGCCGAGAGATGCGCGCCTACAGCCAGAACCCGGCGCTGGCCCGCGTCGTCGGCATCGACACCGCCCGCGTCGTGCGCGCCACATGGATCATCGGCGCGGCGCTGGCCTGTGCGGCTGGGGTCATGGTCGGCATTCTTGTGCAGATACGCCCGCTGATGGGGCTGGACCTTTTGCTGCCGATGTTCGCCGCCGCCATCCTCGGCGGCATTGGTTCGGTGCCCGGGGCCGTCCTCGGCGGCCTGATCATCGGCCTGTCCGAGGCCGCCGCCGTGCAACTGATCGGCGCGGAATGGCGGGCCGCCATCGCCTTCGCCATCCTGATGGCGGTGCTGCTGGTGCGCCCGATGGGCTTGTTTGGAAGGGCTGAACGATGATTGACCTGTTGGGATATGCTGCGTTTTTCACCTCTAGCGCCCTCATCTTCGCCCTGATCACATTGGGCCTGAACCTGCAATGGGGGCAAACTGGCCTGTTCAACGTCGGCATCGCGGGCTTTGTCGCGATAGGGGCCTACACATCGGCGATTCTGACCACGCCTGAGGCCGCCGACCGCATCGGCGGGTTCGATTGGCCGATCCTTGCAGGCTGGCTCGCCGCCGCGTTAGTCACCGCCGCCGCCGCCGCCTTCACCGGATTTGCCACCCTGCGCCTGAAATCCGACTACCTTGCCATCACCACCTTCGGCGTCGCCGTCGTCGTGCAACTGGTGGCGCTGAACGCCCAAGGCCTGACCGGGGGCCCGTTCGGCGTCGCCTTCATCCCGCGCCCCTTCGCCAGCCTGCAAGACCAACCGGCGCTGTTCAACTTCATCAACCTTGGCGTCATCGCCGCTGTCACCGTGGCGGTTTACCTTGCGCTGGAGCACCTGTCGCGCAGCCCATGGGGCAGGGTGCTGAAAGCCTTGCGCGAAGACGAACGCGCCGCGATCTCGCTGGGTAAATCCGCGAGGTCCTACCGCATCCAAGCCTTCGCCGCGGGTGGCGCGGTGATGGGGCTGGCGGGCGCCGTGCAAGCGCATTTCATCGGCTTCATCGCCCCCAACGGCTATCTGCCGACCCTGACCTTCCAGGTCTGGGCCATGCTGATGGTCGGGGGATCGGGGTCGAACAAAGGGGCGATCCTGGGTTCCATCGTGGTCTGGGCGATCTGGGTCGGGGCAGGAGCGTTCAGCGCCGCTGTGGTCCCCGGCGATTGGCAAGCCCGCGCGGCCTCGCTGCAAATCGTCGCCATCGGCGTGATGCTGTGCCTGATCCTGCTGTGGCGGCCGCAGGGCTTTTTCGGAAAGCGCCGCGGATGATCGCGCAACCGGCCACCCTGTGGCACGCCACCGCCACGCCCGCCGCCCTGCGCCCGCCCGCGATGGGCGAGATTACCGCCGACCTGCTGGTGATCGGCGGCGGTTTTGCCGGCCTGTCCACCGCCTTGCACGCTACTGAGGCGGGGCTGCGCGTGGTGTTGCTGGAAGCCAGCCACGTGGCCTTTGGGGCGACGGGCCGCAACGCGGGCTTCGTGGTACCGAACTTTGCCAAGGTCGATCCTGATGGCATCCGCGCCAGTTTGGGCGAGGCAAAGGGTGGCCAACTGGTGCAGATGGCCGCCACCAGCGCCGATCTGGTGTTCGATCTGATCAACCGCCACGCCATCGCCTGCGATGCGCAGCGGTCTGGCTGGATACAGCCCTCGCATTCCGAAGCAGCCCTTGCCCGCGCCAAAGATCGCGTCCGCCAATGGTCTGCGATGGGCCGCCCGGTGGAATACCTGACCGCCGCCGCCGTGCAGAACCTGACCGGCGCGCAAGGCTGGCTGGGCGGCTGGATCGACCATTCCGGTGGCGTGCTGAACCCGGTGTCTTACGCCCACGGCCTTGCCCGCGCGGCAGAGGCTGCGGGTGCGCAAATCTTTGAAAACGCCCGCGTCACGTCTCTGACGCCAGTATCAAGCGGCTGGCAGGCCCGCACCGATGCCGCGACTATCCACGCCGCCCGCGTCGTCAACGTGACCAACGCCTATGCGGATCACCTGATCCCCGGTCTGGCGCACAGCTTTTTCCCGCTGAAAGTGTTCCAGATCGCCACCGAACCCCTGCCGCAATCGGTGCGCGCGCGTCTGCTGCCGGGGGGGCAATGCGTGTCCGACAGCCGCCGCAACCTGTTCACCTTTCGTTTTGATGCCGCAAACCGCCTGATCACTGGCGGGATGCACATTCTGGGTCTCGGCGCGGATGCCCGCGTGCCCAAAACCATCCACCGCCGCATGGCGCAGATGCTGAACCTGCCTGATCTGCCGCCGCTGCAATATGCATGGTCAGGGCGCGCAGCCGTGATGCCCAGTTTCCTGCCGCGCCTGATCACCCCGGCCCCCGGTCTGATTGCGGGCATCGCCTGCAACGGTCGTGGCATTGCCATGACCACCGCGATGGGGCGAGAGTTGGCGCTCTGGGCCACAGGCACCCCGGTTGAGGCCTTGGCAATCCCCGCCAGCCCGCCCGCGCCGATCCCGCTGCACGCGCTGATGCGCCACGCGCCCAATGCCCTGCTGCCGATCAGCCAGTGGCGCGACCGACTTGAGAGCCCGCCAGACTTGGGCCGCTGACCGATGGTCAGGCTGGCCCCGATCAACGCTGCCGTCTGTTGGTCTGATCCGAAACGCAACAGGCCCCATCGGTCGCGCGCACCCGGCGTTCTGGCGCAGCGCGCTTTGCGCAATTGATCGCCCGCGTTCAGGCTTGAACCTTGGCACCAGCGGATGCAAAGCTAAGTGCTGGCCCCTGCGGGCGGTCTTCCGGGCAAATTGAAGCAAAGGTGGCGGAGGGGTGACTTTCCGCAAGGTGTATATGGCAGAGCAAACAGTGAAAACCCCGGGGCAGCAGGCAAAGTTCGTCGAGGGCAATCTGTTTCGCCATATCACGGTGATGTCTTTGACCAATTCGGTCGGGCTGATGGCGATTTTCTCGGTTGATCTGATCAACATGGTGTTCATCTCGATGTTGAACCAAGAGGATATCACCGCCGCCGTGGGCTATGCGGGCGCGATTTTGTTCTTCACCACCTCGTTTGGCATTGGCCTGTCTATCGCGGTTTCGGCGCTGGTGGCGCGGGCGGTGGGGCAGCGCAATCTGGTGATGGCGCGCGAAAAGGCCACCAATGGCATGGTGCTGGGGATTGCCTTTGGCATCGTCTTTGCCGCCGTGGTCTGGGCGTTTTTGCCCGGCATTGTCACGCTGATCGGGGCGACGGGGCGCACACACGAATTGACCGTGCATTTCCTGCGCATCGTGATCCCGGCGCAGCCTTTCCTGATGGTGGGGATGATCGGCGGCGCGATCCTGCGCAGCCACGGCGACGCCAAGCGCGCGATGGCCGCAACCCTGTGGGGCGCGCTTGCCAATGCCGTGCTGGACCCGATCCTGATTTTCGGCCTGCATCTGGACCTGACCGGGGCGGCGATAGCCTCGGTCGTCTCGCGGATCGTGATTGCGGGCGTGTCGCTGATCCCCGTCATCCGGCATCACGGCGGCTTTGACCGCCCCTCGGTCGCGGGGCTGAGCGCAGACCTCAGGCCCGTCTATGCCATTGCCGGGCCTGCGATTCTGACCCAGGTTGCCACTCCCTTGGGCCAAGCGATGGTGACGCGGATGGTGTCGGGCTATGGTGAAGCGGCGGTGGCGGGCATGGCGATTGCGGGGCGGCTGACACCCGTGGCGCTAGGGGTGATTTTTGCGCTGTCGGGGGCCATCGGCCCGATCATCGGGCAGAACTATGGCGCGGGCCGGATGGACCGGGTGCGGCGCACGTTTCTGGATGGGCTGACCTTTACGGCCATCGTGGTCGCCATCGTCACCGTGATCTTGTTTGTGCTGCGCGCGCCCATCGCCGATCTGTTCCACGCCGAGGGGCTGACCCGCGATCTGGTCTATCTGTTCTGCGGCCCGCTCTGCCTGTTGTTCTTTTTCAACGGCGCGATTTTCATGGCGAACGCGGCGTGCAACAACTTGGGCAAACCGCTGATGTCCACCCTGATCAACTGGGGCCGCCACACCATCGGCACCGTGCCGTTTGCGTGGTGGTTCTCGCATTACTGGGGCGCGCAGGGGGTGCTGATCGGGCAGGCCTTGGGCGGGGTGATCTTTGGCATCCTTGGGGTCTGGCTTGCCTACCGCATGATCATGGCGACGCCTGCGCGGATTTAGGCGTGTCGCAAAATCATCGCATACCGTCGTATTCTTTTCACTTGCAAGCGCCACAGCCTCTGGGTTAGCTAAACCTATCAGGATCGGGAGAATCCAGCAGGAAACTTCTGGTGCCGAAGGAGCAACCGCCCCGGTAAACTCTCAGGCTCAAGGACCGTTCTGATAACAGACTCTGGAGAGTGGTGCATCCGCACCCGCCGAAGGGATAACGATCTCAGGCGCCAAGCCGGAACTTTTCCGGCACGGTAGGGACAGAGGGGGCATCGAAGGGTGGGGATTGGTCCGCCTGATCGGTGCCGGATTCCGTTTCCGGCAGTTAAGGGGGCGGCTTTGGCCGAAGAATTGCTAAAACTGGGTCTGCATGATCTGCATGTCGCGTTGGGCGGCAAGATGGTGCCGTTTGCGGGCTATGAGATGCCCGTGCAATATCCCGCAGGCGTGATGAAGGAACATCTGCACACCCGCACGCAGGCGGGCCTGTTCGATGTCAGCCATATGGGGCAGGTGATCTTGCGCCCGAAAACCAGCTACGAATCCCTTGCCTTGGCGTTTGAATCGCTGATGCCGGTCGATGTGCTGGGCGTGGCGCAGGGCCGCCAGCGCTATGGCCTGTTCACCAATGAAACCGGCGGCATCCTTGACGATCTGATGTTCGCCAACCGTGGCGATCATATCTTTGTCGTCGTCAACGCCGCCTGCAAACATGCCGACATCGCCCATATGCAGGCGCATCTGTCGGACGTGGCGCAGGTGATCCCGGTGACCGACCGTGGCCTGCTTGCCCTGCAAGGCCCACAGGCCGAGGCCGCGCTGGCCCGTCATATCCCCGGCGCAGCCGCGATGCGGTTCATGGATGTGGCGATCCTGCCGTGGCAGGGCGCTGATCTGTGGATCTCGCGTTCCGGCTACACCGGCGAGGATGGCTTTGAAATCTCGGTCCCCGACGCGCATCTGCGCGCTTTCGCTCAGGCGTTGCTGGCCGAACCCGAGGTCATGCCGATCGGCCTTGGCGCGCGCGACAGCTTGCGGCTTGAGGCCGGGCTTTGCCTTTACGGCCATGACATCGACACCACCACCAGCCCGGTCGAGGCTGGCCTGACATGGGCGATCCAGAAAACCCGCCGCGCAGGCGGCACGCGCGAGGGCGGTTTCCCCGGCGAAACCCGTATCCTGCAAGAACTGGCCGAAGGCTCCGAACGCCTCCGCGTCGGCCTGCGCCCCGAAGGCCGCGCGCCGATGCGCGAACACACCGACCTGTTCGCGCCCGATGCCACGCCGCTTGGCCAGGTCACCTCGGGCGGCTTTGGCCCCAGCGTGAACGCGCCGATAGCCATGGGCTATGTCGCAACCGCCTTTGCCAAACCCGGCACCGCCCTTGAAGGTGAAGTGCGCGGCAAACGCCTGCCCGCCACCGTCACCGCCATGCCTTTCCAACCCACCACCTACAAACGCTGAGGATACCCGCGATGAAATACACCAAAGATCACGAATGGCTGCGCGTCGAGGGCGATGTGGTGGTCGTGGGCATCACCGAACATGCCGCCACCGCCTTGGGCGACGTGGTGTTTGTCGAACTGCCCGAGCCTGAAACCGTGGTGGCCGAGGGCGACGAGGTTTGCGTGATTGAAAGCGTCAAGGCCGCGTCCGACATTCTCGCCCCCTTGGATGGTGAGATCGTCGCCGTCAACACCAAGCTGGTCGATAACCCGTCCTTGGTGAACGAAGACCCCACTGGGGCGGCTTGGTTCTTCAAGATCAAGGTGGATGATCTGTCGGTGCTGGACGCGTTGATGGACGAAGACGAATACAACGACTTGATCGGCTGATCGCCGTTTAAGCCTATGAATTTGCGTAAAAATTCTGACCTCCGATTTGGCGGGGGTTGGTTCTTGCATCCAGAGGGCAGCCAGATGACCTTTACCCCCGTTGACTATAACCCCTACGATTTCGCCAACCGCCGCCATATCGGCCCGTCGCCGTCCGAGATGGAGGCGATGTTGAAATCCGTCGGTGTCACCAGCCTTGATGCGCTGATGGATGAAACCGTGCCCGCCTCGATCCGCCAAAGCATCCCTTTGGGTTGGGCACCGCTGTCGGAGCATGAGTTGCTGGCGCGGATGCGCGCGGTGGGCGCGCGCAACAAGGTGATGACCAGCCTGATCGGGCAGGGCTATTACGGCACCGTCACCCCGCCCGCGATCCAGCGCAATATCCTTGAAAACCCCGCGTGGTACACCGCCTACACCCCCTATCAGCCCGAAATCGCGCAAGGCCGGCTAGAGGCGCTGCTGAATTATCAAACCATGGTCGCCGATCTGACCGGCCTGCCCTTCGCCAATGCCTCGCTTCTGGATGAAGCCACAGCAGCGGCCGAGGCGATGACGATGGCCGAGCGTGTCGCCAAATCCAAGGCGCGCGCGTTCTTTGTCGATGAACATTGCCACCCGCAAACCATCGGTGTGATCGAAACCCGCGCCAAGGCGTTGGGGATCACGGTGATCGTCGGCGACCCTGAAACGATGCAACCCGCCGAGGTGTTCGGCGCGATCTTCCAATATCCCGGCACTTGGGGCCATGTCCGTGACCTGACACCATGGATCGACGCGCTGCACGCGGCCAAGGCGATTGCTGTCGTGGCGACCGATCTGCTGGCCCTGTGCATGCTGCGCGAACCCGGCGCGATGGGGGCGGATATCGCGGTCGGCTCCAGCCAGCGCTTTGGCGTGCCGATGGGCTACGGTGGCCCGCACGCTGCGTTCTTCGCTTGCAAGGATGAACACAAGCGCCAGATGCCGGGGCGGATCGTTGGCGTGTCCATCGACGCGCGCGGCAACAAGGCCTACCGCCTTAGCTTGCAAACCCGCGAGCAGCATATTCGCCGCGAAAAGGCGACCTCCAACGTCTGTACCGCGCAAGCTTTGCTGGCGGTGATGGCCTCCATGTATGCGGTGTTCCACGGGCCAAAGGGCCTGCGCGCGATTTCCGAACGGGTGCATTCGCTGACCGTCCGCTTGGCGAAAGCCCTGCGCGATGCGGGCGCGACCCTGCCGCAAAAACAGTTCTTCGACACGATCACGGTCGAGGTTGGCGTCGGCCAAGCCGGGATTCTGGCCGCCGCGCGGGCCGAGGGGCTGAACTTCCGCAAGGTGGGCCGCGACCACGTCGGCATCAGCCTTGATGAGACCAGCAACGAAGACGTGCTGCGCCGCGTGCTGCGCGCCTTCGGTATTCAAGATGCCCCCCCCGCCAAGGCAGAGCTTGGCTTTGCGGAAGCCATGCTGCGGACCTCCGACTATCTGACGCATCCGGTGTTCCACATGAACCGCGCGGAATCCGAGATGATGCGCTACATGCGCCGCCTGTCCGACCGTGATCTGGCCTTGGATCGCGCGATGATCCCGCTTGGGTCCTGCACGATGAAGCTGAACGCAGCCGCCGAAATGATGCCGATCACATGGCCCGAATTTGGGTCGTTGCACCCCTTCATCCCCGCCGATCAGGCGCTGGGCTACCGCGAGGCGATCGAGGATCTGTCGCATAAGCTGTGCGAAATCACCGGCTATGATGCGTTTTCCATGCAGCCGAACTCCGGCGCGCAGGGCGAATATGCGGGCCTTCTGACCATCGCCGCCTATCACCGCGCCCGCGGCGAGGGCCACCGCAACATCTGCCTGATCCCGGTCTCGGCGCATGGCACCAACCCCGCCAGCGCACAGATGGCGGGGATGGAGGTTGTGGTCGTCAAGGCGATGCCGAACGGCGACGTGGACGTGGAAGATTTCCGCAGCAAAGCGGCGGCAGCGGGGGGCAACCTTGCGGCCTGCATGATCACATACCCCAGCACGCATGGAGTGTTTGAGGAAACCGTGCGGGATATCTGCAAGATCACCCACGAATTTGGCGGGCAGGTCTATCTTGACGGGGCCAACATGAACGCGCTGGTGGGCCTCGTGAAACCCGGCGAGATCGGCTCGGATGTCAGCCACCTGAACCTGCACAAAACCTTCGCCATCCCGCATGGCGGCGGTGGGCCGGGGATGGGACCGATTGGCGTGAAAGCCCACCTTGCGCCTTACCTTCCGGGGCATAGTGAAACCGGGGGTGAGGGCGCGGTTTCGGCGGCGCCCTATGGTTCGGCTTCGATCCTGCTGATCTCTTGGGCCTATTGTCTGATGATGGGGGGTGAAGGGCTGACGCAAGCCACCCGCGTTGCAATCCTGAATGCCAACTATATCGCGGCGCGGCTGAAGGGGGCCTATCCGATCTTGTTCATGGGCAACAAGGGCCGGGTGGCGCATGAATGTATCCTGGATACCCGCCCCTTTGCCGAGGTGGGGGTCACGGTCGATGACATCGCGAAGCGGCTGATTGATAATGGCTTCCATGCCCCCACCATGTCTTGGCCGGTCACTGGCACGCTGATGGTGGAGCCGACTGAATCCGAAACCAAGGCCGAGATTGACCGCTTTATCACGGCCCTTCTGGCGATCCGGGCCGAGATTGCGGCGGTGGAGAACGGTGAGATTTCCAGCGAGGACAGCCCGCTGCGCCACGCCCCCCATACGGTCGAAGATCTGGTCGCCGACTGGACCCGGAAATACCCGCGCGAGCAGGGGTGCTTCCCGCCGGGCGCGTTCCGGGTGGATAAATATTGGCCGCCGATTGGGCGGGTTGATAACGTCTATGGCGACCGGAATCTGATCTGTATCTGCCCGCCGTTGGAAAGCTATATGGAGGCGGCGGAGTAGGGTCCCAACTCGGGACCTTTTAGAAGTGTTTGTTATCAAGTGCTTAGGGGTGCCGTTTTAAGGTTTTGTTAACGAATGGCCCCGCCCGGCATCGGGTGGGGCCATTTTTTGTGCAGCCCAAAAATCCGGCACGTTGACCAAACTGGCCGAACCGCGTAGCAAAGCGGCATGAGCGTTGCCGCCCCAAAATCCAGCTTTACCGCCGGGCTTGTCACCGCGCTGCCGATTGCTTTGGGCTATTTCCCGATCGCGTTTTCGTTCGGGGTGGCCGCCACCCGTGCGGGCTTAAGCGGGCTTGAGGCGTTTGGGCTTTCGCTGATCATCTATGCGGGCGCTGCGCAGTTTCTGGCCCTTGCGCTGATCACTGGCGGAGCACCTGTGCTGGTTTCGGCCTTCACGCTGGTGGCGATGAACATCCGGCATGTGTTGTATGGCCCCGCGCTGATCAAGCGGGTGGGGCCGGATGCGCGCACGCGGCACGCCTGGGCTTGGGCGTTTGGGCTGACGGATGAGGTGTTTGGCGCGGCCTTGGGGGCTTTGGCGCGGGGCCGCGTGGCGTTTTCCGAGGCGTTCATGTTCGGGCTGGGGCTTGCCGCCTATGGATCGTGGCTGGCGGGCACGGCGCTGGGGGCCTATGCGGGCGGGGCGGCGTTGCAGGGCTATCCGGTGGTGGATGCGGCATTGGGCTTCATGCTGCCCGCGCTGTTTCTGGCGCTGCTGCTGTCGATCCTGTCACGCCTGCAACTTCCCGTCATTGCGGTGGCGATGGCCGCGACGGTGGCGGTGACGCTGGCATGGTCGGGCACGGCGGGGATTTTGGCGGGCATGATCGCGGGCGCGGTCAGCGGATTGTTGATAAGGCGCGGCGATGCGGGCTGAGATTTTGACCCTTGCGCTGATCGTCGGGGCTTGCACCTGGGCGTTCCGGTTCTTTCCGACCAAGGCCGATCTGTCGGGGATCAAGCCCGATGGGATTCTGGCGCGGTTTCTGGCCTCGACCGGGCCTGCGGCGATTGCGACGCTGTTTGTCGCCTCGGTGCTGCCGATGGTGCAGGGCGGAGTGCCGGTGCCGTTGGTATTGGGCACGTTGGCGGTGGTGCTGGCTTACGGCGCGCTGCGCTCGGTCGTGGTGGCGACGCTGGCGGGATCGGTGGCTTATGGGCTGGCGGTCTGGTTGCTTTAGGCGCAATCTGGGAACCACAGGCAGTGCGGGCGGTTGTCGTCACAGCACAGGAGGCGAAGATGTTGGAAATTACCCCGGCGAAAGTGGTGGAAGTGATCTTTCTATCGCGTGAGACCACCGCTTCGTCTGAAGCGGAGTTGCGCGGGCTGCTTGCGGCGATGAACGTTGATGAGCGCGCGCATCTGACGGCACTCGCTTGGGTTGGGCGCGGCACTTACACGCCTGACGAATATGATCAGGCCGTGGTGGTGGCCGAGGTTGAGGCATCCGCGCCCACGGCAGAATATCTACTGGGGATGACCGATCTGGCCGAGAACCTTGAGGCTGGGCTGGAAGCGATGGGCATTGATGTGACCGCCGAGGAAGAGGATTTGCTGTAAGCCATGGCGGATGCGGTGAAGCTGAGTTGCGGCACCTGCGGGCAGATGAACCGTGTGGCGGTGGATCGCTTGGCGGCTGGCCCCAAATGCGGGGCATGCGGCGATCCGCTGGCCGATGGCCGGGTGATCGAGATGGACGCCCGCGCCCATGACAAGGCCACACGCGGCGATGAATTGCCGCTGTTGGTGGATTACTGGGCGCCGTGGTGCGGGCCATGCCGGGCGATGACCCCGGAATTTGTCAAGGCGGCCAAGGCGTTGCAGGGCCGTGCGCGTTTGGCCAAGTTGAACACCGAAGACAATCCGCAGATCGCGCAACGCGCGCGGATTCAAGGCATTCCGGCGCTGGTGCTGTATCGGGCGGGGCGCGAGGTGGCGCGGTTGGCAGGGGCGCGGCCTGCCAGTGACATCGTGGCCTTTGTGCAGGGCCATCTGTCTTAGCGGCTGATCCCGGTAGTCTGTGCGAAAATCGCTAGGTCTGTGCCGTGGCGCATGGTGTATGCTGGCGTGCAAAGGCAGATGCGGCGGCGCATCATAACCGGGGTGCGGATGGCGTTTATTGATTTCTCGGCCTGGTCCAGGCTTTCGCTTGTGCAGCAATTTGCCTGGGCGGGCGGCGTGGTGATGTTGCTTGCGGCGGGCGTCGGCGGCAAGGTGGTGGCGGGCCGCATCGAGGACGTGGTGGTGCGCAATACCGCCAACGCGACAGCACTTTACATGGAAAGCTTTATCGCGCCGCTGACGCAGGATCTGGCGACGCGCGCCGATCTGTCCGAGGATTCGCGGCTGCAAATCGGCGCGCTCTTGGCGCAAACCGCGCTGGGCAAGCGGGTGGTCAGCTTCAAGATCTGGCGCGAGGGCGGGCTGGTGGTGGATGCCTCAAACCTTGAAACCGTGGGGCACCAATTTCCGCCGACCGAGAATTTGAAAAAGGCTTGGGCGGGCGAGGTGCGCGCCGATTTCAACGACACCAAGGATGAGGAGGACGAGGCCGAGCACGCCTTGGGCATCCCGCTGTTGGAGATTTATAGCCCGATCCGCGAGATCAAATCCGGCAAGGTGATTGCCGTGGCCGAGTTTTACGAGGTGGCTACGCAGTTGAAGCAAGACCTGATCCGGGCGCGCAGCATGGGTTGGCTGACGGTGGCGGGGGCGATGGCGCTGATCGCGGCGGCGATGTTTGCGGTGGTGCTGCGCGGCTCTCGCACGATTGAGCGGCAGGTGCGGGCGTTGCAGGAGATGGCTGCGGGCAATCTGGCGCTGCGCTTGCGGGTGCAGGGGGCAGCGGCGCGGTTTGCCTCGGTGAACGATCAGGCTTTGCGGCGGATCGGGGCCGATCTGCACGACGGCCCGGCGCAACTGATGGGCTTTGCCGCGCTGCGGCTGGATGCGGTGCAGGGGCAGGTGGCGGGCCAGATCACCGGGCGCGCGGCAGAAGATCTGGCGGCGGTGCAGCGGGCGGTGAAGGATTCGATTCTGGAAATCCGCAGCATCGCGCGCGGGCTGTCGCTGCCCGATATCGAGCAGAAATCGCTGGAAGACATCCTGCGTGGCGTGGCCGAGGCGCATACCGCGCGGACCGGGGCTGCGGTGGCCTTGCAGTTGCAACCCGTGCGGGCCTTGCCGGCGGCGGTGAAGATCTGCTGCTATCGCTTCGTGCAGGAAGGCCTGAACAACGCCTGGCACCACGCCGAAGGCCAGGGCCAAGAGGTGCGACTGCGCCTGCAGGGCGATCTGCTGGAAGTGCTGGTGCTGGACCGTGGCGCGGGGTTCACCGGGCCGCCCGTCGATGTGTTGCGCGCCGATGGTGGTTTGGGTCTGGCGGGGCTGGCCGACCGGGTCGAAAGCTTGGGCGGGCAGATCAGTTTTGCCAATCGCAGCGACGGGCCGGGGGCCGCGTTGCGGATGGAGTTGGATTTGAGGGAAGCGATATGAGCGATATTCGTCTGGTTCTGGCCGATGACCACCCGATCTACCGCGAGGGCGTGGCGCGCACGCTGATAGATGCGGGCGGCATTGACGTGGTGGGCCAAGCGCAGGATGGCGAAGGGGCGGCCAAGCTGTGTGCCGAATTGCAGCCCGATCTGGTGCTGCTGGATGTCTCGATGCCCAAGGGCGGCGGTTTGGGCGCGTTGGGGCTGATCATGCAGATGGAAAAGCCGCCACTGGTCGCGATGCTGACTGCGTCCGAGGACGAGGGCGATCTGATGGCGGCGCTGAAGGCGGGGGCGGCGGGTTACATCCTGAAAGGTGTGGGCGCCAGCGAGTTGGTCGAACTGGTGCGTGACCTTGCGGCGGGGCGATCCTATGTCTCGCCGGGATTGGCGGGGCGTTTGTTGGTCGCCATGCGCGGCAAACCGGTGGGCGAGCCGAACCCTTTGGCCGATCTGTCGCGGCGCGAGGAGGATATTCTGCGGCTGGTCGCCACCGGGCTTTCCAACAAGGAAGTCGGCCGCAAGCTGGATATTCAGGAAAAAACCGTCAAGCATTACATGACCTCGATCCTGCAAAAGCTGCATGTGCGCAACCGGGTCGAGGCCGCGATGCTGGCGCGCGCGCATCTGAAAGGCTGAGATTTCGTCAGACCATAGGCTGATTTTGCCCGCGAAAATCGCTGGGCGATGGTCCCTGATCTGCGGGGGTGAGGCGGCGTAGATTAGGGTTACGAAGACGCAACCTCAGCTTATGGAGCTTATCATGTCACACTTCACCCTGAACAAAATCATCGCTGCCGGTGCCTTGGCCCTGTCGCTGACCGCTGGCACCGCCGCTGTCGCTATGGTGCAAGACACCACCCTGCCGCAGTTCACCAGCGTGCTGCCGGGGATGCCCGGCAACGACGACCAAGCCATCTCGCGCCGCGGCCGGGGTGCCGATGACGCTGCGGGCCACACCCGCCGCGGTCGTGGCAAGGATGATGGCGCAGGCCACACCTTTCTGAACGTGCCCGCAGCCAGCGAGCAATTCGCCCGTCGTGGCCGTGGTGCCGATGATCCGGCGGGCCATGTGCGCGGCGGCAAAGGCAAGGATGATCCGGCGGGCCACGCGGCGCTTCAGTTGCCGGTTGATCCCAGCCTTGAATTCGCCCGTCGCGGGCGCGGCAAGGATGATGCTGTCAACCACGGTTGATCGCGTCGGGCGTGTTGCGCGCAGGGGGCCGTCGCAACACGCCGCACCATTGCCGTGCGCAGCGATTGGCGAAGGCCATCGCCTTCGCCATGCGGTGCAGGTGGGGCCGTAGCCGCCGGGCCCCAAAGGCCCGGCCAGCGCCCGACCCGCCCATGGCGGGCGCTTCTCGCCCGCCGGGTCGGGCGCTGGCCTCATTGGGTTTATCGTTGAGCCGACTATAGGGTGAAGCCGCACACGCGGGCGGGGAAACGCAATGCGTTTCCTGTCTCCGCCCAAGACAGGCGCAGGAATGACGATACCGCCGCTTTCCGCAGATGCGTAGTAAGCCACAACAGGTTGTGGAAATCCCCACAAAAATTGCCGGAAAACCACAAGCCATTCCAAGTGGGGAAAGTTCTCGCCAATGCCGCGATGGGTCGGACAGACCCACCACCAGCCCCACACCCCGCGCCGCCCCGGACTTGATCCGGGGCCTCTCGCCTGCCCATGAGGCCCCGGATCACGTCCGGGGCGGCTTGGTGATCAGGCCCGCCGACCCCAAAGGTCATACTCGCCGGCTTCTTCCACCGTCACCGTCACCATATCGCCGGGGGCAAGGCCCTCGAACCCTTCATCAATGAACAGATTGCCGTCGATTTCGGGCGCGTCGGCCATGGTGCGGCAGGTGGCGCCTTCGTCGTCAACCTCATCGACGATGACCTGCAGGGTGTGGCCAACCTTGGCCTCCAGCTTGGCCTCGGAAATGGCTTGGGCCTTTTCCATGAAGCGATCCCAGCGATCTTGCTTGACCTCATCGGGCACATGACCCGGCAGATCGTTGGAGCGTGCGCCCGCGACGTTTTCATACTGAAAACAGCCGACGCGGTCGAGTTGCGCCTCGTCCATCCAATCCAGCAGGGTCTGGAATTCGGCCTCGGTCTCGCCGGGATAGCCGACGATGAAGGTCGAGCGCAGGGTGATATCGGGGCAAACGCTGCGCCATGCCGCGATTTCGTCCAGCGTTTTGGCGGCGGCAGCGGGGCGGGCCATGCGCCTCAGCACGCCGGGGTCGGCATGTTGGAACGGGATGTCGAGATAGGGCAGGATCAGCCCCTCGGCCATCAGCGGGATCAGTTGGCGCACATGCGGATAGGGATAGACGTAGTGCAGGCGGACCCAAGGTTTGACCTCGCCGCCGATCTGGCCCATGGCGCGGGCGAGGTCGGTGATATGCGCGCGCACCTCGCCGCCTTTCCATGGCGACAGGTCATGCTTGCGGTCCACCCCGTAGGCAGAGGTGTCCTGGCTGATCACCAGAAGTTCGCGCACGCCGGATTCGACCAGCTTTTCCGCCTCACGCAGCACGGCATGGGCGGGGCGCGATTGCAGCAGGCCGCGCATGTCGGGGATGATGCAGAACTTGCATTTGTGGTTACAGCCCTCGGAAATCTTGAGGTAGCTGTAGTGGCGCGGGGTCAGGGAAACCGCGCTTGCGGGCAGCAGGTCGATAAACGGATCGGGCTTGGCGGGCACGGTCTTGTGGACGGCATCGAGCACGGATTCGTATTGATGCGGGCCGGTGACGGCGAGGACTTTCGGATGCGCGCCGGTGATGTATTCAGGTTCGGCCCCCAAGCAGCCAGTGACGATGACGCGGCCGTTTTCTTGCAGGGCCTCGCCGATGGCCTCAAGGCTTTCCGCCTTGGCGCTGTCAAGAAAGCCGCAGGTGTTGACGATCACCGCATCGGCGCCCTTGTAATCGGGCGAGATCGCGTAGCCTTCGGCGCGCAGGCGGGTGAGGATGCGTTCGCTGTCCACCAGCGCCTTGGGGCAGCCGAGGCTGACCATGCCGATGGTGGGCTGGCCGGGGCGGACGGGTTCGCTGAAGCTGGGCTTCGGGGCGAGGTCTGGGCGGAGATTGGGCGGATTTTGCGACATGGGGAGGGGTATATATTGAAACGCTGTGTGGCGGTAGGGGGGTGTCCACGCGTGGACCGGGGGGCGGTTTGTGGGAAATCAAGGGGTTAGGCTGCGGGCGGTAAGGATTTGTTAAGCGTTGTGGGGAAGCTGGGACTGTTGGGTGATATGCGGCCATCAAGTTAGGCTTTGTGAAAAGGTTCAATCAGACCTAGCCTAAGCTTCAGGCGTTGGCTGAAAAAGGGTGACACGTATGAGCGTTCCGAATGTTAAGCGCCAAGCGGGGCTTGCCGCTTTGTGCATCTTGGCCGCCACATGCACCTCGGTATCGGCAGCAGATATCTCACGCTGCGAGGACAGCACCAATGCATCCCATTCGCTGCAAAGCGATTATCGAGACTTGGGAAACGGTTATGCCTCTTACTATCAAGAGTCATTTGATTTTTTCGATACGCCAAACTCCGTCAGCGGTGCCATTTTGATCGAGGCCTGTGCAAGTGGGAAGATCATCTATGCGCCAGTGTATCATTGCGTCGATGGGGCGGGCCAAGAGTGCGAGACGAAATCCTCTTATGACTTCAGAGACGAGTCGATTGCGATGCTAGATCGCGCCGCAGGATTGGAACCGATGACCTTTGATGCTCTTGCGGCCGGTTTGAAGAAAATCAACCCAGAGGCGACTGTGGAATCCGGTTCGGAGGATGGAGTTGAAAGCTGCGCATGTCATGTCGCCTATCCCCGGCTTCGGGGCGACAAGCAGAAGTTCAGCTTTACAACGGATTGACGTGGTTTGAAGTCGGCCCCGACGAGGACCTCGCTGCCCCGGACTTGATCCGGGGCCTCGTGGTGAGACCGGAGGCCCCGGATCAAGTCCGGGGCGGCTTGGGAATGGGGAGGGTTAGTATTTGCCGGGAACGTATAGTTCGGGCGGCAGAACCGCGCGTTCGTATTGCGGGTTGAACACGCGGTTGGGCAGCACAACGTCTTCGTGCGGCACGGGCTCATATGGGAATTGCGCCAGCAGGTGGTCGATGCAGTTCAGCCGCGCGCGTTTTTTGTCGTTGCCTTCGACGATATACCACGGCGCTTCAGGGATATTGGTGCGGGCCATCATCTCTTCCTTCGCCTTGGTGTAATCTTCCCACCGCACGCGCGATTGCAAATCCATCGGGCTGAGTTTCCATTGTTTCATCGGATCATGGATGCGCATGAGAAACCGCATTTGCTGTTCTTCATCGGTGATCGAGAACCAGTATTTGATCACGGTAATCCCTGAGCGCACCAGCATGCGTTCAAATTCCGGCACGTCGTGGAAGAATTGCTCGACCTGATCTTCATCCGCGAAGCCCATCACGCGTTCAACGCCTGCGCGGTTATACCAAGAGCGGTCGAACAGCACGATTTCGCCGCCTGCGGGCAGGTGGGGGACGTAGCGCTGGAAATACCACTGGGTTTTTTCGCGATCGGACGGCGCGGGCAGCGCCACTACACGCACCACACGCGGGTTGAGGCGCTGGCTGATGCGTTTGATCACGCCGCCTTTGCCCGCCGAATCGCGGCCTTCAAACAGCACGACGACCTTTTTCTTGTGGTAAGACACCCAGTCTTGCAGCTTGATCAGCTCGGATTGCAGGCGGATCAGCGATTGAAAATAGACATGGCGGTCGATGCCATCGGGGTGCTTGTCTTTGTAAATCTTGGAGATTTCCAGCGAAAGCTGGGCGTCTTCCATCTCTAGTTCATACTGCTCATCAAAGGCATCGGCGAGTTCGGCTTCCAGCCAGTCAAGCGCTTGCGGGGTGGGGGTGTTGGACATGCTGGCCTCCTGTTTCGGACGCGGTAGATCAGGCGATTGTAACAGGGCGGTGACGGGAACCTCTGGCCCGGGCGGAGTGTTGCCAATCGGGGGACAGTGGCTTGTGCGGCTGCCGCTTGCGCGTAGAATCGGCGCAAGGTTGGTGTGAGGGTCAAGATGCGTTGGATTATCCGTTCGGCTATCGCGTTGGTTTTGCTGGTGATCGTGCTGGCGGGGTCGGTGTTTCTGATCCCGGCGGAAAAGGTTGCGGGCATCGCGGTGGCGAAGTTCAACGCGCTGACCGGGCGGGTTTTGACGATCTCGGGCGCGGTGCGGCCAACGATCTGGCCGCAACTGGGGGTGACGACCGGGCCGATCTCGGTTTCCAACGCCGAATGGTCGCAGGAAGGCCCGATGGTGCAGGCCGAGGGGTTGTCGATTGCGCTGGATATGGCGGCGCTGATCGCGGGCAATGTGAAGATTACCGGGATTGAGGCGATCAACCCCAGAATCGTGCTGGAACGCTCGGCCAAGGGCGCGGAAAACTGGGTGTTTGGCGGCGGCGGTGCGGGCGGCACGGTTTCGGCGCAAACGCCGGGGGTGGGGCAACCCTTCACGCTGGACAAGGCGCAGGTTTCGGGGGGCGCTGTGGTGTTTGCCGATCACCGCGCTGGTGTGCGCTATGAGTTGAGCGGGATCGAGGCCACGGCGGCCATCCCCGATTACACCGGGCCTGCCACGCTGGATATGGCGGCGGTGATGAATGGGCAGTCGTTTCGGCTGACGGGCAATGTCGGGCAGTTTCAGGATTTTCTTGACGGCGCGCTTGTGGCCGCTGATCTGAACCTGACGGCGGGCGATGCTGCGGCCACGTTCAACGGCAAGCTTTCAACCGCGCCGGAAGCGGCGGGGGATCTGACTGCCGATCTGGCCGATCTGGCGGCGGTTTCGGCGCTTGCGGGGATGGCTGCACCAAAACTGCCCAGCGGTTTGGGTGCAAAAGCGGTGAAGGTTGCGGGCAGCCTGACGCTGACGACCGCCGGATCGCTGCACCTGCGCGGCGGCGATGTGGTGCTGGACGGCAACCGCCTGAGCATGGACGCCGATCTGACGACGGCGGGCGCGCGGCCCAAGCTGTCGGCCAAGGTGGTGGCGGGGGCGCTGGATCTGGCGGGCGTCTCGGGCGGGCAGGGCGGTGGTTCGGGCGGTGGGGCGCAGGCGGCGGGCTGGCCCAAGGACAAGATTGATGTCAGCGCACTGGCGGCGATGGATGCGGTGGTGTCGCTGGCGGCCGATAGCCTTGATCTGGGGATGGTGAAATTCGGCCCCTCGCAGATCGTGCTGACCAATGACCGCAGCCGACTGGTGACCGAATTGCGCAAGGTGTCGGCCTATGAGGGCGTGATCTCGGGTCAGTTCGTGGTCAATGGCCGCAAGGGGCTGTCGGTGGGGGGTGATCTGTCGTTTGCGGGCATGGCGTTGCAGCCGCTGCTGGCGGATTTCGGCGGCTATCAGCGGCTGATCGGCACCGGGGATATGCGGGTGAAGTTTCTGGGCTCGGGCGCGTCGGTGGACGCGATCATGCAGGGGTTGTCGGGGTCGGGGTCGCTGGCGCTGAGCAATGGCGAGATTCTGGGGCTGGATATCGCAGGGATGTTGCGGACGCTGGATACGTCTTATGTGGGCGCGGGGCAGAAGACGATCTTTGACAGTCTGGGCGGCAGTTTCACCATCGCGGGTGGCGTGCTGCGCAACGACGATCTGGTGCTGAAATCGCCCTATATCACCGCGACGGGGGCGGGGGATGTCGGCCTTGGCGCGCGCAATCTGGAATATCGCATCAAGGCCACGGCTTTGGCCGATGACACCGGGGCGGGGGGGCTGACCGCGCCGCTGCTGATCAAGGGCTCATGGGCGAACCCGAAATTCTCGTTGGATTTGCAGGCGCTTGCCGATGAAAAGCTGGCCGAGCAGAAGGCGGCGCTGGAAGCACAGGCCGAGGCCAAGCGGGCAGAATTGGAGGCGCAGGCGAAGGCCAAGCTGGAGGACGAGTTGGGCGTGGTGCAACAGGACGGCGAAAGTCTGGAGGACGCGGCGCGGCGGCGGATGAACGAGGCGATGGATCAAGAGGCGCAACGGGCGTTGCAGAAACTGCTGGGCGGGGGGAATTGAAGGGTGGGGGGAATTGAAGGGTTGTCCGTGCGGATATCGGATGGCGCCCAATCGGCCTTGCGTTGATTTCCGCGGGCAGGATCACCCGAAACACGCCGCCCCGGACTTGATCCGGGGCCTTGGGTCAGACCGTGAGGCCCCGGATCACGTCCGGGGCGGCGCAGGTATTGTGGCGGGGGTGCGCGCTTTGCGAACCCGCAACTGACGCCTTAGCGGCGACGATCGCGCCGCGCCGACATCGGCTGGAAGGCGACGCCGACATGGGCTTCGCAATAGGGCTTGCCGGGCACCGAAGGCAGGCCGCAGAACCAGAAATCTTCAGTCGCGGGGTCGCCGATCGGCCATTTGCAGGTGCGCTCGGTCAATTCCATCAGCGTCAGGCGCTTGGCGCGCTTTTCAACCTCGCGCACCGAAGCCAAGGCCTCGGGGCTGATTTCATTGGCGGAAGGCTGCGGCGGCAGTGGTTGGCCTGCCGGGATGATCGCCTTGCGCATCGGGATCGGCAGCGGCGTGACATTGGCGGCAGGCGCTGCGGGGGCGGGGCGCGGCTCGGGTGCGCTGGCGCGTTCGGGGGCGCTCGCACGCGGTGGGGCTTCGGCGGCCACCGGCTTGGGGGCTGGTTCGGGGCGCGGCGGGGCGGCCGCGGGGGCGGGTTGGGCGGCCACCTCGGGCTCTTCGCCCTCGACAGCGCCACCACCCACGCGGTTTGACAGGCCAAGGCGGTGCACCTTGCCGATCACCGCATTGCGCGTCACACCGCCCAATTCCTTGGCGATCTGGCTGGCAGACTGGCCCTCGGCCCACATTTTCTTGAGCGTCTCGACGCGCTCGTCGGTCCAGGACATGGCGAACTCCGGTTCAGGGGGCGAAGGGTCGCCCGAGGGCGTCGCTGTGCAGCAGGCCCTATTCTAATCTTGAGTGCAGGGGATACAAGGCGGGCGCGGCAATATCAAGGGTTGCGTGATTCGGTTTCGCGCAGAGGAGAGTGGTCATGCATGATTTTCGCGAACAGCGCGCGGATACGTTTGAAACCTTCGCCAAGGTCGGGCGGGGGGTGAAGCTGCCGAAGACGGCAGTGGTGGTGTATGAGTTCGTGGCCGAAGAGGTCGATACCGCCTGGGCCGCGGCTGAAAAGGCGCTGCGGGCCAAGGGTTTCAAGACCAGCCATGCAGGCGACGTGCTGCAAGCCCGGATCGGGCCGATTGTGATTGACGCCGAGACCGTGTGGCAGTGGGAGCGGCTGGCCACCGAGATTGTGCTGCCGTTTCAATTCGAACCGGATGGCTGGGAGTTGGACGACTAGGCAGCGGGTGGCGGCTGTTGCGGTTGCCAAACAGCGCGGCTTGCGCCGCAAGTCGTTTGTCTCATCGCCCCGGCTTACGCCGGGGCAATTCGGTGTGCCGCGTGGTTTCACCTGTTCTTAAGTATCCCCGCCGGAGGCATCCGACATTTGGCGAAGGAGCCTCCGGCGGGGATATTTAAGAACAGGTGAAATGCACAGTGTGTCAGGGGCAGGGCCCAGTGATCTTGTTATTGCGGCGTGATTCAGGCGGCAAAGGCATACTGAACAAAGAGCAATCTGTTTTGGCTAAGCGACGCGCAGGTGGTCTGTCTGGAGGCGTTCTTGCGCAAGAGCCATTGCAAGCTGCGCGTTGATGATCGGCGCTGCCGATTTGAAGGCGCATCGCTTGGCCTGAAGAATGCGGTCGAAAAAGCCGGGCCGGACGATTAGCGGGGGCGTTTGATCGGCCGGATGTCGCGCGGAAGGCCTGTCACATACGACCAGCGCCGCTGCGAAGGTTGCCACGGGATCGAGAACATGTTCGCGCGCCTGAAGGATTGGCGGCACGCTATCACCGATGCGCGAAGGTCTTCCCATCCGCAGTCGCCCGCGCCGCAACCATCATCTTTTGGTTATGAAACGAGAGTGGGTCCTGACCCGATGGAACGTGCCAATGTCGCCCCAGTTATCACAACAGCTTGGGCGGAGGCGTAAGTTCGGCGCCGCTCTGCCCGTCGATTGCCCGGATCGGCCGCGTGCCGATTTTTGCGCCGGTTTCCAGATCGACAGCAATCGGCACAAGGTCTTTGCCGGTTTCTGCGTCGATGTAGCGGGTGAGGTCTGCGCCGCTGCGATGCTTTCTTCCCCAGGCGCCAAGCATGATCAACACTGGTAGAATGTCTTGCCCGGCAGGTGTCAGGACATATTCATCGCGCGGCGGGCGCTCCATATAGCGGCGTTTCTCCAGAAGCCCCTCTTGTGTCAGCGTCGCCAATCGGCTGGTCAGCATGGTCGGCGCGATCCCAAGGCTTTTGCGAAACTGGTCGAACCGTGTGAGGCCAAGGAACGCGTCGCGCAGGATCAGGATGCTCCAGGCATCGCCGACGCAGTTCAGGCTGCGGGCGATGGGGCAATGGGCAGCAAGGGCATCTTTCATGTTAGTATCATTTTCATATTGACTCACTATTGTTTTGATATCATATAGGCCGCAGAGACGAACTTCAAGCGAAATGGATATCACATGACCCCGTCATCCCACCCCGTAGCCTTGATCACCGGAGCCTCCTCGGGCATCGGCCGCGCCAGTGCCGTTGCCTTGGCCAAGGTCGGGTATCGGGTCTTCGGCACCAGCCGCAAGCCGATGAAATCCCCGGCAAATGGCATCACCATGTTGGTCGCGGATGTGACCGATGATGGCTCGGTTCAGGCGCTGATCGCCGAGGTCATGTCGGCCGCCGGGCGCATCGACCTTTTGGTCAACAACGCCGGATATGCCCTGTCTGGCGCTGCCGAGGAAAGCTCGATCGGGCAGGTGCAGGCCCTGTTTGAGACCAACTTCCACGGTGTTGTGCGTGTGACCAACGCCGTGCTGCCGATCATGCGGGCGCAGGAAGCCGGGCGCATCCTGAACGTGGGCTCGGTTGCCGGTCTGATCCCGGGGCCGTTCGGGGCGTATTACTCTGCCAGCAAACACGCGATTGAGGGCTATTCGGAATCGCTTGACCACGAGGTTCGCCCCTTCGGCATCCGCGTTGCGGTGATCGAGCCTTGGGCGACCAAAACCTCGATTGAAGCGAATTCGCCGCAGGGGGACCGGCCCGTGGCGGCTTATGCGCAGACCATCGCCCGCTACCGGATGGCCTTTGACGCGGCCATGGCCGCTGGCGATACCGCCGAGGACGTGGCGGCCACCATCGTCACCGCCGCCCGGGACCAAAGCCCGCGCCTGCGCTACCCCTCGGGCAAGGCTGCACGGCAGACCGCGTTCGCGCGCCGCTTCCTGCCCCGCTCGATGTTCGACCGGACGCTGCGCAAGCAATTCAACATCGCCTGAGGGATGACCATGACACCCCTCTACATCGAGGCCCCGACCGGGCTTATCACGGCTGCGGGCACCCGTTTTGCCTACCGCGAGGTTGGCCCGCGTGGTGGCATCCCGCTGGTGCTTTTGAACCATTGGGGCGCGGTGCTGGACAACTTTGATCCCCGGATCATCGACGGCCTTGCCGCGCAGCACCAAGTGATCGCGGTCGATTATCGGGGCATTGGTGCCTCTGGCGGCTCGGCCCCCCTGACCATCGACGAGATGGCGCGCGACGCGATTGCCCTGATCCGGGCGCTTGGACACGCGACTGTCGATCTGATGGGCTTTTCGCTGGGCGGGATGGTGGCGCAGGACATGGTGCTGAAAGCCCCCGATCTGGTGCGCAAGCTGATCCTGACGGGCACCGGCCCTGCGGGGGGCGAAGGCATCGCAAAGGTTGGTGCAGTATCCTGGCCGCTGATCCTTAGGGGCCTTTTCACCTTGCGAGACCCCAAGACCTATCTGTTCTTCACCGCGACCGCCAATGGCCGCAGCGCTGCCAAGGCCTTCATCGCCCGCACCAAAGAGCGGACGACGGGCCGCGACAAGGGCCCGACCCCGCGCGCCTTTCTGCGCCAGTTGAAAGCGATCCAGGCTTGGGGCCGCCAGTTGCCACAGGACCTGAGCCGCATCCGCATTCCGGTTCTGGTGGCCAATGGCGAGAACGACATCATGGTCCCCACCAGCAACAGCCATGACATGGCCCGGCGCATTCCGGGGGCAAAGCTGGTGATCTATCCCGACGCCGGCCACGGCGGCATCTTCCAGTATCATACGCAATTCGTGCCGACCGCGCTGGCCTTTCTGGCCGCCTGAGCACCCCAATCCGGAGAAGATTGATGAAAGCCTTCCTTGTTGATAAATATCAGAAAAAGGCCCCGCTGCGGCTGGCCGATGTCGCTGAACCCACCCTTGGCGACGGCGAGGTTCTGGTCCGGATCAGCGCCGCCGGGGTGAACCTGCTGGACGCCAAGATCCGGAGTGGCGCGTTCAAGCCGATCTTGCCTTACAAGCTGCCACTGATCCTTGGTCACGACATGGCTGGCACGGTGGTGAAGGTCGGGCCGAAGGCCACGCGCTTCAAGGTCGGCGACGAGGTGTTCTCGCGCGTTGACGACTTCCGTATTGGCACCTTTGCCGAAAGTATTGCGGTCAAGGAAAGCGCGCTTGCCGCGAAGCCCAAGACCCTTAGCATGGAAGATGCGGCTTCGGTGCCGCTTGTCGCCCTGACGGCATGGCAGGCGTTGGTCCAGGTCGCCAAGCTGCGTGCCGGACAGAGGGTCTTCATTCAGGCCGGGTCGGGCGGGGTCGGAACCATCGCCATCCAACTGGCCAAGCATATCGGGGCCTATGTCGCCACCACGGCCAGTGCTGCGAACGCGGATTGGCTTAAGGCGCTTGGGGCCGATCTGGTCATCGACTACAAGACGCAGGATTTCGAGACGGTTTTGCGCGACTATGACGTGGTTCTGCACAGCCAGGACGCCAGGGAGCTGGAAAAGTCGCTGAACGTCCTGCGGCCGGGTGGCAGGCTGGTGTCGATCAGCGGTCCTGTCACCCCGGCCTTCGCCGAAGCGATCAAGGCGCCGTGGTTTCTGAAACCGCTGTTCTGGGCGCTGAGCCGGGGCACTTACAGCAAAGCCCGCAAGCGCAACGTGTCCTTTGAGTTCTTGTTCATGACAGCAAGCGGCACCCAGTTGCAGCAGATTGCCGCCCTGATCGACGCAGGCCACATCCGCCCGGTCATCGATCACGTCTATCCCTTTGCCGAAACCAACACCGCCATCGCACATGTTGAAAGCGGTCGCGCCAAGGGCAAGGTGGTGATCAAGGTGAGGTAGGCCTTGGCGCAGCGTGATCGCGCAACCCAAGTTGCGGACGAGTGCAATGTTTGGCGTGCCGCAGCGAAATGCCTTTCCTTCAGATGCGCGTTCCGCGTGGCGGGGCGCAGGTTCGGTCGGGTGCGGCTGATTGGCGGGCTTTTCTGGAAAGGTTCATCCTTCTTCGCACGCATGGCAACGTGACAGGGTTGTCATGGGCTGTGTTGCAAGAACAGCCTTAAGGCGGGGGGGGGCATTGCGCCTGCCTTGGGCCGCGCTTGAATCTGCGATCGGGCCGAGATTGCCCGTCTGCTCCCTGCCAGAAAAAGGGAAAGCTTGCGCAAGACGTGCTGCATCGTTGTTCAAAAGAATCGAAAAACTATTTCGATTCAAACACTTGAAAGTCGCCGTGATTGACTGAAAAAACCAAAAGTCTGCGCAAGAAATCAATAGCATGCGCAGGCGCAACATATTGAATTAAAACGAATTAATTGGAGGACATCCGCCGCGGTTGCTGATTCGGCAACTAAAATTCCTAAGTGGCGGCCAGGGCTGGCTGTTTTGACCGCGTTGCTGGAAAATTTGGGGGGCTATTTGGCTAGAATGAGCACCAAAGGCGCGGACACCTGGTCCATGCAGGCCGGCCGATACCAACAAACTCATTCGCAGCATCACGTTCATTGAGATTGAGCCGCGTTTCTTCTTTCCGGATGAGACCTGTGCGAAGCGGAAGCTCCATTTTTCGAACCACCTTTGCAGGCTGCGCGCAACCTCGCCGATCACCGATGACATTCCCAAGAGTGCAATCTTGCAAATCAACAACTTCCGCCGCAAAAAGTGGCAAGCTTCATCGTTCGTCTTTTTCCTAAGACGGAGTCTAATCGCAACTGGGGCAAATCGTCCGTGTCACGCTAGGACACCATGCGGGACAAAGCTGCCGTTCGCTTCCTAACTTTCGTCTATATTGAAGTTGTCACTCTGGGCGGAAAGCGACCATTTCAGCAGCAATCCGTCAGTATTTGGGCTCTCCGAAAGCAGACGGCCACCCGAGGCCATTTTCAGCCTACGCGCCGGATCGTGAATGGCCTTGGGTGACTTTCGGTCCGACACAACAATCAGGGCAAATTCTGAATCTGTAAAAAAATTCTTCGTTGCAAGGCATCACATTTGGCGTGCCAGAGCGATCCGCTCCGGCTTAAAGTCGGAATGGGGGGCACTTACAAAAGTCGGATACCTGCCGTCCGCTCGCGAAAACCACCTCCCTGCGATGCAGCCAATGTGGACCAGCCCCGGTTTTGTTAGTCGGGCGCTGACGCATAGGACACACGGATGGCGGCTATAAAACCCATGACCGACTTCGTGAAAAGATCGTCTCATCGGTGAAGTGGACATCTGGACTTGCCGGCTTTCAAACTTGGCGACATCAACGGATGATGCAGAGCAGGTCATTGTCCACTGCCCAGAACACCGTTGAAGAAAAAAGGTCTGATTTCGCCCCAGATTGTGGGTGGCTATCCCTCAACATCGCACCGGCTGGGCTCTGCCATGCTTGTTTAGCGATGCGCCTTGATCTCGACATCTGTCGCAAGCATCTTGTGTAGTCGAGATACAGGAGCATCAGATGTTGAAATCTCTTTCACTTGCAGCGTTGATGGCCGGGGCCTTTGTCCTCCCCGCCGCTGCAGAGACCATTCGTGTCGGTATGTCTGGAGGGTATTTCCCCTTCACCTTTGTTCGGCAGGACAAGCTGCAGGGCTTTGAGGTCGATCTGATGAATGCCCTTGCCGAGAAGACGGGCGATACGGTGGAATTTTCAACCATGTCATTCTCCGGTCTGATCGGCGCGCTGGAATCCGGCCGCATCGACACGGTTGCCAACGAAATCACCATCACCCCCGAGCGCGCGGCGAAGTTCGCCTTCAGTCAGCCCTATGTCTATGACGGCGCGCAAGTGGTGGTGAAGAAGGGCAACGAGACTGAGATCACGGGCGTTGAAAGCCTCAAGGGCCGTTCTGTCGGCGTTAATCTGGGGTCCAACTTCGAGCAATTGCTGCGCGCACTGCCGTTCGCCAGCGAAATCGACATTCGCACCTACGAAAGCAATATCGAGCAGGACACGGCGCTGGGTCGGATCGATGCCTTCGTGATGGACCGTGTTTCCTCGGCGCAGGTCATCAAGGAAAGCCCGTTGCCGCTCGCGCTTGCCGGCCCCCCGTTCAGCGAGATCCAGAACGCCTTGCCCTTCCGCAACGATGCCGAGGGCCAAGCCCTGCGTGACAAGCTGGATGCGGCGCTGACCGAGATAAAGGCCGACGGCACGCTGAAGGCTATTTCCGAAAAATGGCTGGGTCTTGACGTGACCGCGCCGACAGGCTGACGCGATGCGGGCGCTCGACATCGACTACATGCTTGGGCTGGTGCCCGTCATTCTGGGCTATGTGCCGCTGACGATCGGCATGGCACTGGCCGCGATGGTCTGCGCCCTGCTGCTGGCCAGCCTGATGGCGGTGGAGCGCGTGATGCGTGTGCCGGTGCTGGACCAGTTTGTGCAGTTGTTCATCAGCTTTTTCCGGGGCACGCCGTTGCTGGTGCAGTTGTTTCTGTTCTACTACGGCCTGCCGCAGATCCTGCCGATCCTGTCCGGCATCAACGGCGTGACGGCGGCGATCATCGGGCTGACGCTGCACTTTTCAGCTTATATGGCCGAAAGCATCCGCGCCGCGATCCTTGGCGTGGATCGCAGTCAGTGGGAGGCGTCGCAGGCCGTCGGCATGACTCAGGCGCAGTCGATGCGGCGGATTATCTTGCCGCAGGCGGCCCGTGTGGCGGCACCTACTTTGGTCAACTACTTCATCGACATGATCAAAAGCACCTCGCTTGCCTTCACTCTAGGTGTGACAGAGATGATGGGGGCGACGCAAAAGGAAGCCGCTGGCAGCTTTCTGTATTTCGAGGCGTTCCTTGTCGTGGCCGTGCTCTATTGGGCCATCGTCGAAACCCTGTCCTTCCTGCAAAAGCAATTGGAACGCCACCTGAATAAGGCCATCACCCGATGATCAGAATTCGCGGACTGACCAAGCGCTATGGGACAAACACGGTGCTGGACGGCATCGACCTTGACATCGCGGCGGGTGAGCGGGTGGCGATCATCGGCCCCTCTGGCACCGGCAAGTCAACCCTGCTGCGCTGTCTGAATTACCTTGATCGCCCCGACAGCGGCGTGATCCGTATTGGGGATCTGACCGTCGACGCGGCCACGGCCACCTCTGCGCAGATCCTTGCGCTGCGCCGCCGCACGGCGTTCGTGTTTCAAAGCTACGCGCTCTTCGCCAACAAGACCGCGCGTGACAACATCACCGAAGCCCTCATGACCGTTCAGCGCAAACCCCGTGCCGAGGCAGAGGCGCGGGCCGACGCGATCCTGGGCGAGATCGGCCTTTCCGACAAGTCTGCAAGCTACCCGGCCGCGCTTTCGGGCGGCCAACAGCAGCGGATCGGCATCGGGCGCGCTATGGCGCTGGACGCGGACCTGATGCTGCTGGACGAACCCACCTCGGCACTTGACCCCGAATGGGTGGGTGAGGTGTTGGACCTGATGCGCCGCGTGGCCGAGCGGCGGCAGACTATGCTGATCGTTACGCATGAGATGCAATTCGCGCGCGAGATTGCCGACCGGGTTGTCTTCATGGACGGAGGTCGCATCGTGGAGGAAGGAACCCCTGCGCAGATCTTTGACACGCCGAAAGACATGCGCACAGCAAACTTCCTGCGCCGGGTGAGATAGATGGTCCTGACGCCGCGGCGCTGCCGCAAAGTCGGGGCCGTTTGATTTCAGGACTGCGTCATTAGCCCAAGTGTCGCCATGGCGGTGTTGGACCTAGACAAAGCCGCCAATCCTAGCCGTCAGGTTCGGCGATGCGGCGGAAGCTGTTAGTAGCGGCTTTTATCTGCTTTTGCAGAGCCGTCAGACAGGGTAAGCATCCCAATCTTTGAAGTTTTGGGACATATCATGGCGCAAAATGCCACCATTTATAAAGTTGAGCTTTCCGTTTCTGACATGGATCGCCATTATTATGAGACCCATAAGCTGACCGTCGCCAAGCATCCGTCAGAGACGGATGAACGGCTGATGCTGCGCATTGTCGCTTTTGCGCTGAATGCCCACGAGAATTTGGAAATGACCAAGGGCATCTCAACGGATGACGAGCCAGACATTTGGCAGAAAAGCCTGAGCGGCGAGCTTGATGTCTGGGTGGCCTTGGGGCTGCCCAGCGAGAAGGTGATGCGTCAATCCTGTAGCAAAGCCGACAAGGTGATCGTCTATCCTTACGGTGGCAGGACGGCAGAGGTGTGGTGGGACAAGATCAAAGGCAGCACCATTCGTTTTGAAAACCTTCAGGTGATTGGTTTTTCCGAGAAGGACACAGGCGCGCTGGCAAAGCTGGCTAGCCGCACCATGAAGCTTCAGATCAATATTCAGGATGGCGATGTGATGGTCAGTGCCGACGACAGCATCGTTTATGTGACCCCGCTGAAATGGAAGAGCGCTGCATAAGGCCTGCCCGCCGTAGGAGCAGACCTTAGTTGCTTTACGCCGTGTAACTCCGTCAGGTGACCGCAGCGCCCGCTTATTGCCGGATGCGCCAGCCGGTGCGGAAGATCCACCAGACCACCGCAAGACACAGGCCGGTGAACACAGCGATCGCCAGAAGGCTGGCGGCAATCGGCACGTCGGCGGTGGCAAAGAACGACCAGCGGAACACCGACATCAGATACACCACAGGGTTGAACATCGCGATTGTCCGCCAGATCCCCGGCAGCATGTCGATGCTGTAAAAACTGCCACCCAGAAAGATCAGCGGCGTCAGCACGAGCAGGGGAATCAGTTGCAACTGCTGAAAATCCTTGGCCCAGATGCCGATGATGAACCCGAACAGCGAGAAGCTGAAGCTTGTCACGGCCAGCAGAGCGAACATCGCTATCGGATGCGCAATCGGCAGATCGACAAACAGATAGGCGGTCAGCAAGATCACCAGCCCGATCAGGATGGATTTGACTGCGGCAGCGCCGACATAGCCGATCACGATTTCGCGGTAGCTGACCGGAGCCGACAACAACTCATAGATCGACCCGATGAATTTGGGGAAATGGATTGCGAAGGATGCGTTTGACACTGATTGCGTGATCACCGTCAGCATGATCAGGCCGGGCACGATGAAGGCGCCGTAGGTCACACCGTCCACCGCCTCGATCCGGCTGCCGATGGCCGCACCGAACACGACGAAGTAAAGCGAGGTTGAGATGACCGGAGAGATCAGCGATTCGATGATGGTGCGGTTGAACCGTGCCATTTCCCGCTGAAAGATGACTCGTGTCGCTGGAAAGTTCATAGCTCTTCCTTCAACAGTCCGACAAAAATGTCCTCAAGGCTGCTTTGCCGCGTGGAAAGGTCGGTCATCTGCAACCCCGCACTGCGCAGATCGGTCAGCAGGGTTACGATGCCGGTCCGCTCGCTTTTGGTGTCGTAGGTGAAAATGACACTGCGCCCCTCCGGCCCGAGTTCTAGAGCATAGTTGGCCAGTGCCTCGGGCACCACAAGAAGGGGCTCGGCCAGATCCACCTGCAACTGCTTCTGCCCCATCCGGCGCATCAGCGCGGCCTTGTCCTCGACCAGCAGGATCTCGCCCTTGTTGATCACGCCCACCCGGTCCGCAATAGCCTCGGCTTCTTCGATGTAATGCGTGGTAAGGATAATCGTGACACCCTGCGCTTTCAGATCGGCCACGACCGACCACATGTCCTTTCGCAGTTCCACATCGACGCCCGCCGAAGGTTCATCGAGGAACAGGACGCGCGGCGCATGGGCGAGGGCCTTGGCGATCAGCACCCGTCGTTTCATGCCGCCCGACAGAGCCACGATCTTGCTATCCCGCTTGTCCCAAAGGGATAACTGCCGCAGCACGCGTTCAACATAGGCCGGATCTGGTGCCTTGCCGAACAGCCCGCGAGAGAAGCTGACGGCGTTGAACACTTTCTCAAACGGCTCCAGCGTGATCTCCTGCGGCACAAGGCCGATCAGATCGCGTGCGGCGCGAAAATCCCGCACCACATCATGGCCGCCGACGCTGACACTGCCGGATGTGGGCTGGACGATACCGCAGATCGCAGAAATCAGCGTGGTCTTGCCCGCCCCATTTGGGCCGAGCAGTGCAAGGATCTCGCCCTCCTCAATCTCCAGATTCACTGATTGCAGGGCTCCAAAGCCGGATTTATAGGTCTTGGTCAGATTGCGGATGGAAACGATGGACGGCATGAAGTCCTCACACTCGGAAGACGCAGACCATAGCCTGACCACCGCCTGAGTCCAAGGCAAGGACAGTGCAATTTTGTGGATCAGTTTGTGCCGAAGTATCGGTAGCGTGATATCCGAAGCGCAGCAGAAATTTCCACCAAAATAAGACCGAGTGATGCGACTGATCATCAATAGGTGGACCCAACGTGACAACTCTGTGCGGGGCGTCATCGCGCCATTTGCCGGGGCTGTTGACCCATCGCCTTATGTTTCACACAGCACATCACGTTGACGCCTGAACCGGGCACCCTGGTGTCAACTAGCTAGTGGCGCGCCAACCCCCTTAAAGCGGTCATTCTATGCACTGGATCGAACGTCCTCTTTGGGCCGATGTCGTTTGGGGGGGTTGACTCTCCGCCCCTCCCCCATGGCGCGACTAGGTGACTTCCCGAAACTCCTCCCCCTGGAAAACCTTGCGCGGAGCGCCGCGCTGGATCTGGCCGTGCAGGTCATGCAGTGCCGTCCCCTGCGTGGCCAGGGCCTATGAACGGTCGGCCGAGATTAGCACCGAAAGCCGCTCCAGCGCCGTGCGGCGGTTCATATGCTGCGAGCGGCTGTCGCGGACCACGACCGACCAAGCTCGCCCCTCCGGATCCACCCAGCGGGCGCGGATGGCGCTGGAGGTCTTGTTCTGGTGCTGCCCCCCGGGACCGCCGGCGCGGATGGCCTGCATCTCCACCTTTTCCCGGTCGATCTGGATCGCTTCGGGCGCAGGGGCGAGGCGGAAGATCTGGGCGAACCAATTCTTCCGGGGGTGTTTCGGGCGCAGCCTGCTCGTGCAGCGCCAAAGCACGCTGCCCTCCCAGTCCCGCGCGATTTCCGCAGCGCCAATACCCGTCAGCACGATCACCGCCGAGGCGGGGCCATGGGGCGCAGCGCGCTCGGCGACGTCCAGATCAAGGCCAAGAAGTTCTGCCTCTTCGGCCAGCCGGACCAACAGATGGGCAACGGCCTGGCGGCATTCGCCGGGCCCGTTGCCGCTGGACAGCAACAGGATTTCCCTCTCAGTCATTCGGCATCTCCTGCACTGGCCTTTCCGGCCGTCTTGAAAGTGATCAGCGGCACCAGCCGCGCGATGGGCCGTGCTAGGCTCAGATCGGCCAGGTCGCGCAGCACCGCTTCTGGGTTCTTGTAGGCGGGCCCAGCCTCCTCCACCAGCAGATCGCGGTCCTCGCAGACTACACGCCCGCCAAAGCGGTTGCGGGTCAGTGCGGCGAGGTCGGATTTTGTCTTGCGCACCCGTCCGTGCATCGAAGCGCGGTCATAGCGCCGCCCCGCCCCATGCGACACCGAGCCGAGCGCCTCGGGCACAAGATCCGGCACCGACATGAGGTAGCTCGGCGCATCGCGCGACCCGGCCAAAGGCACCAGCCCGCGATCAGCCCCGGCCGCGCCCTTGCGGTGAAGCCAGAGCCCGTCCTGCGCCACGACTTGGTTGTGGACCGTGTCGCAGATCAGGCTGGCCGCGCAGGACAGCGCATCGGCCGCAAGTCCTGCGATCAGCGCACGGTTCAGCCGCGCCCAGGCCATCGCGGCATCGTGCAAGGACAAGTAGCGCTCGCCCGCCGCGCTGTCGGCCGCGTAGCCCTGCTTCCAGCTGTCATCCAGCCCTTCGAAGATCTGCGCCCCCCGCCCGCGAGAGCCGGAATGGACCAGCAGGCACAGATCGCCCACCCGCAGCGTGGTTGCGGCCAGATCGCTGACCTCCTCGACCGCCTGCACCTCGCAGAAGTGGTTGCCACCGCCGATACTGCCCAAGCCTTCGGCCCCGATCAGCCCTTCCAGACCTGCCGCAGCCAATGCGCTGGCGGCCGGGTAAGGATCGGCGCCATGGTCCAGGACGGCCAGGCGGCGGACGGCCTTGTCGATCTTCAGCCGGTGCCGCGGAAGATCCAGCCGCCAAAGCGCCATGCCGCAGCCGATGTCCGGCCCGACGAGTTGCGGCCAGATCCGATCGGCGAGGAAGGCCGCACCGACCGGACCGAAGCGGCCGGGATGCAGATCGGGGAAGCCCGCAACGGCCGCCATGCCGGGCCATGCGGCCACCTGCGCAAGCTGATCCTCGGCCCGGCCTTCGATCCAGGCTTGCGAGGAATAGAAACGGGAGATGCGGGCGCGCGCAGCGCTCTGCTCCCCCAAAATGGGATTGCCCATCGGGTTCGTCTTTCCATGACAAAACAAACGGCCAAACCGGCCGCAGATGGATCGACGAGTGTAAAGAGAGCCCCTGGGGCTGTCAGACCCGCGTCAGATCCGAAGGAAGGGTTGTGATGATGAATGCTGTCATGTCATGCCCTCCTTGGCTGCGGGTTTCTGTGGAGCGATGCGTATAGCATCGCTCACTTGCGCGGAAGTGGGCGCCAAAAAACGCGCGATGATCTGATGCACTTAGGATACAGGGCAGCCAAACGCAAACTACGGGATTAGCAGAAACGCGGCCTGTTTGAACGGCTGCTTCCGGGAACGCGGCGATTCAGTATTGCAGGGGGTTGGCCGGCAGCAAAGGGCCGAGCGCGTCGTTCTGGTCGTGCCCGACGCAAGGGGCGGAGAGCCGCCTGACGGCGGAGCAGCGTGGCTGTTGCAACGACACCTGGAAAGCGGGCATTCATGCAAGGCGCGGCTAAGCTGGACCTTGATGACAGAAAACGTGTGGAGAGCAAGCTGACCGCGGTGCGGGATAGCGACCGCAGCCGTTGGTCAAACTGGACGTTCGTTCATCCTGCAGCATTCTCGGACTTGGATAGACTGGCAGGTCAGAGGGAGAGATCAACTTGATGGTGCCGCAACAATGCAATTGCATGATCACTCGATCACCTGATGATAAAAGCAAAGCCACGACAGGTTTCTACGAATTCAGCACAGAAGGCACAGTTCTCTGCCGGAATAGGTTTGCCCTCACGCAAAGCGAGGCTGGTCCACCGAGCCGCATTCTCCTAGATGCGGCCCTTGGCTTTCAACATATCTGCCACCAAGAACTAGGTAATTTTGCTCATGCCAACGGCATGTTCTTACATGTCTAGCAACCCAGTGAAGCGGCGCGCCGTGGCGCGCAGCCATGGTCGCGCTTTATTGTGGACAGGCTGATCCGGTATCAATCCATGCGCGGGTCAATGCGGCGAAATCGGCCTGACTGCCGGGCGCGGGTGTGCGGCCTTCGCCGGGTTCCCAGCCCCAGCCGACCAACCCATCGGTGGCGTTGTGCTTATACAAAGCCTCAAGATCGCGATTGCCGTTGCGCGCGGGGTCTTTAAGCTGAACGCAGATATCTGACAGGCTGAGCCCCTGCCAACCCATCGACAGCGGGGCGAGCGCCCATGGCTCGTGGCCGGGGATACTGCCCGGACCGGTGGCAAAGCTGACGTTTTCGCTGCCGTGGCAGGTGCTGCAATTCATGCCAGGCGCGCCGAAATCAGCCTCGCCCCGCACCACGGGCGGCATGTGTTTGTGCATATCGTCGCCCTGCGTCGGCCCGCCGGTGACGGGGTGGCAGTTCAGGCAGCGCGGGCTTTGCAGCACCTTGCCCATTTCTTCAAACAAAGCCGCAGAGCGCGCGGTTTGATCGGTGATGCTGTCAAATGCCGCGGGGGGTTGCAGCGTTTCCTGTGCAGTGGCAGGTGCCGCCACCATCAACAAGACCGCAAGGGCGCGCAAAGAGGGTTTCATGCTGTGTCCTTTCACGCGACTGCGGCTGCAAACGGCAGTTGATAAGTGGCTTTGCCGGTCAGCGCGCGCCAAGCGTTTGCCAAAGCCGGAGCAAGAGGGGGAACACCGGGTTCGCCCACACCGGTCGGGTCGGCGGTGCTGGTGATCACCTCGACCTGCACGGCGGGCATTTCGTGAATGCGCAGCATCCGGTAGCTGTCGAAGTTGCCCTGTGCCACGGTGCCGCCGGGTTCCAGCGTGATCTCGTTGAACAAGGCGGTGCCAAGGGCATAGCCGATACCACCCTCCATCTGCGCGCGGATGATGTTGGGGTTCACCGCCACCCCGCAATCAACCGCGCACCACACACGGGTGACTTTGGGAAAGCCGTTCTGATCCTCAACTTCAACGATTTCCGCCACATAGGTGCCAAAGCTTTTCGCCATCGCGATGCCATAGCCCTTGCCATCAGCGGTGCGGCCCTTCCATCCGGCCAGCTTTGCCACCGCCTCGATGACACCGCGCTCGCGGGTCGCCTCGGGGGTCAGCAGATCAAGGCGGCCTTGCACCGGGTCTTTGCCAGCTTTTTCAAGCAGTTCGTCCAGAAACACCTCGACCGCGTAGGCGGTGTGGGTGTGGCCGACCGAACGCCACCACAGCACCGGCACAGGGCTTTGCGCCTGCGCCCAGCCGATCCGGTGTGCGCCCATCTTGTATGGCAGCGCATACGCACCCTCGTAAGATGTGCTGTCCATGCCGTCTTTCATCATCGCAGCCATCGGAGTGCCTGCCATGATCGACTGATTGGCGATAGTGTTTTCCCAACCCACCAACGCGCCATCGGCATCCAACCCGGCCTTCAGGCGGTGAACGGTTATCGGGCGGTAGTAGCCGCCGCGCAAATCGTCTTCGCGCGTCCAGACCAGTTTGAAGCAGCCGTCGCGGCCCGCAGCCTTGGCGATTTCGGCGACCTCTGCCGCCAGATGCGCAGAGCCTTGCGCGCGGCGGCCGAATGATCCGCCTGCCAGCAGCACGTTGATCGAGACATCTTCCGGCTTTATCCCCAAGGCCGCAGCGGCGGTGGGTTTGTCGAAGGTTGGAAACTGGCTGCCGAACCACATCTCGGCCTTACCTGCCTTGACCTCTATCACCGCATCCAGCGGCTCCATCGGGGCGTGGGCGAGATAGGGGAAGCGGAACTCGGCCTCGTGCAGCGTGGCGGCGGCGGAAAGGGCCGCCAGATCGCCGCTTTCTTCCACGACGCGCCCGCCGGTCTTGGCCTCGGTCGACAGCATGTCGTAAAGCTCGGCCGAGCTGCGGGTTTCGGCCTTGCTGTCATCCCAGGTGATGCCTAGGGCATCGCGGCCCTTCATCGCAGCAAAGGTGCTGGTGGCATAAACCGCAACGCCGCTGGAAATCTGCCGCACCATTTCCACGCCCGCAATGGCCAGCGCGGCCTTGTCGTCAAGGCTGGCGACCGTTGCGCCGAATTTGGGCGGATGCGCCACCAGCACGGTCAACATGCCGTCGCGGTAGACATCCATGGTGAATTGCGCCGTGCCGTTGGATTTGGCGACGGTATCCAGACGCGGGCGGTCGGTGCCGATCAGGGTGAAGCCAGAGGGGTCTTTCACCGGCGGATCAGCGGGCATCTCCATCGTGGCGGCGGCTTGTGACAGCGCGCCAAAGCCCGAGGATTTGCCGCTGGCCGCATGGGCGATCACGCCCTTGGACACGGTGATTTCGCCCGCAGGCACGCCCCATTCGGCGGCAGCGGCGGCGACCAGCATCGCCCGCGCGGTGGCCCCCGCCTTGCGCATCTGCATATAGCTGTTGGCCATGGCAGTAGACCCGCCGGTGCCCTGCGCGCCAAAGGCCAGATTTGCATAAAGCTTGTCATTGCCAGGTGCTGCCTCGGCGCGCATCTGGCCCCAATCGGCATCAAGCTCTTCGGCCACCAGCGTCGAAAGCCCGGTATAGGGCCCTTGGCCCATTTCGATATGCTTGATCAACACCGTGACAGTGTCATCCGTGCCAATGCGGATAAAGGCGTTCGGCGCAAAGGGGGCCGCCGTTTCGGCCATCGCCCGGCCGCGCGCCAGCGGCAGCATCAGGGCCAAGGTCAGCCCCGCCCCACCAGCAAGAAAACCGCGCCGCGTCGCCTTGAAGCCATTCGTTTGCGTGGTCATGGCCTAGCCCTCCAGCGTTTTGGCAGCGGTGTGGATCGCTTCGCGGATGCGGACATAGGTGGCACAGCGGCAGACATTGCCTGCCATCGCGTTGTCGATATCCTCATCCGTGGGGCTGGGGACCATTTGCAGCAACGCCGTCGCCGACATCACTTGGCCCGACTGACACCAGCCACATTGCGGCACGTCAATTCCGGCCCAGGCGGCTTGCACGGCGGTCACCTCGGGGCCTTGCATCCCCTCGATCGTGGTGACTTCGCTGCCCTCCGCCGTCGAAATCGGCGTGATGCAAGACCGGCGCGGCATCCCATCGAGCATCACCGTGCAGGCACCACATTGGGCAACCCCGCAGCCGAATTTCGTTCCCGTCAGGCGCAATTCATCGCGCAAGACCCACAGGAGTGGGGTGTCGGGATCAAGATCAACCGTCACCTCTTTGCCGTTCACGGTCAGAGTGGTCATGCCTAGCCTCCAGCTGGGTAGAGTTTGGTGTTATCAACACATCGAAATGAGCAGCCGTCGATGCTTGGCACGAATGTTGGCCATTATTGCGCTAACCATCTTGGGCAGATCCGGTTCCGCATGGTTGGAAATAACTTTCTACATTTGACAGGGCAGCGATTTGGTGTTGCACGATGCCGACGCAAGCTCGCTTGTTGGCCGCATGCTCCTGCAACGAATGATCATCGCATTTTGGTTCGGCTGCCATCTTGCCCATGCCGCCTCGGCATCAAAAACAGTCGCTGCCCCTAACGGAAAGATCACATGACCGAACTTTGGAAACTGACTGCAAGCGAAATTGCGCCTTTGATTGCGGCGCGGCAGATTTCCGTAACGGAAGCGGTGGTTTCGGTGCTGGAACGGATCGAGGCCGTGAACCCCGCCCTCAACAGCATTGTGCAGCGGATGGATGAGCAAGCCCTTGCAGAGGCACAAGCCGCAGATAGCGCTCTGGCGCGCGGTGAGGCCGCGGGGCCGCTGACTGGCGTTGCGGTGACGATCAAGGTGAACGTTGATCAGGCTGGCTTTGCCACCACAAACGGTTTGCGCAGCCAGGCGGGGTTGGTGGCAGAGGCCGACAGCCCCGTGGTCGCCAACCTGCGCAAGGCCGGTGCGATTGTCGTGGGTCGCACGAACACCCCCGCCTTTTCCTTGCGATGGTTCACGCGGAACAGCCTGCACGGTGCCACCACAAATCCGCGCGATCCAGCCCTTACACCGGGTGGGTCTTCGGGAGGGGCTGGGGCTGCGGTGGCATCTGGCATGGGGGCGATTGGCCATGGCACGGATATTGCAGGATCAATCCGATACCCCGCCTACGCCTGCGGCGTGCACGGCCTGCGCCCTTCGCTGGGGCGGGTTCCTGCCTTCAATCCGACGGCCGGAGATCGCTTGATCGGGGGACAGTTGATGGCGGTGTCCGGGCCATTGGCGCGCTCTATCCCTGATCTGCGGCTGGCATTGGCTGCAATGGCCGCGCGCGACATGCGAGACCCGTGGTGGCAGCCGATGCCGTTGTGCGGGGCGGATGTGCCACGCAAGGTCGCTTATGTTGAGGCGCCCGATGGGATGCAGGTAGTGCAACCGATCCGCGATGCGCTGCGTGTCGCAGCATCGAAACTCAGCGACGCGGGCTATCAGGTTGAAGAGGTCACACCGCCGCCCTTGCGCGAGGCGCGCGACATGCAGTTGCGGCTCTGGATGGCAGAGTTCAGACAGGATGGCACAGCGGCGTTGCACGCCGAAAACGACCCGGATGCGAATTTCGTCTATACACAGATGACCCGCCATTGCCCCGAGATTGATCTGCCCGGCATGATGGCGACATTGAAGGCGCGTGCGCGCCTGACCCGGCTTTGGCGGACCTTCCTAGCCGAGTGGCCGCTGATGCTGTGTCCGGTGTCGGGTGCGTTGCCGTTCCCTGATGGCCAGGATGTCGCGTCGCCCGCAGGCTTTGATGCGGTGCTGGAGGCGCAGCTGACCATGATCACCATCCCCTTCATGGGCTTGCCGGGGTTGAGCGTGGCCGTTGCCCCTGTGGGGTCAACGCCGGTTGGAGTGCAACTTGTGGCCGATCAGTTTCGCGAAGACCTGCTGCTTGCGGCTGGCGAAGTGCTGGCACCGGAACCCGTTAAACTGGCGATGGCGTAGCGAAAGCGAAGCGTGCACCGGTGCACTCGTGTGCACCAAGGCTTTGGCTCCGGTGGGCAAACAGTTGGCCCCGGATCACCACAGTCTGTTGGCTTTGACTGGATATATCAACTGTGGCTGCTTCACGGTGATGTGCCGAGACATACTAAGGTGTCAAATTCCCGCTCCGGGCCGATCATGTATTCCCCCGGCAGCCTGGAAGCTTTAACCGTGATGTCTTGTCAGGCAGGCTGCCTGCATCAGCACGCTGGAAGGTTTCCCATGGCTGTCAAACCCGTGTTGCACCCACGCAACCAACACCGTCAGGGGTATGACTTTGAACGCCTGATCGTGAAATCTCCCGGACTGGCGGCATTCACGACAAGAAACCCGCGTGGTCAGATGACGATCGACTTTCAGGACGTGGACGCGGTCCGTATGCTCAATCGCGCACTCCTGATGACCCACTACGGGGTTGATTTCTGGGATATTCCTGCCTCTTACCTCTGCCCCCCGATCCCGGGGCGCGTCGATTACATCCACTACCTGGCGGATCTGCTTGCTGAAGCCAATGGCCAAGAAATTCCGCTTGGGCCCGAAATCAAGGCGCTGGACATCGGGACGGGTGCGAGCCTTGTCTATCCGCTGACAGGTCAGCATGAATATGGTTGGGACTTCACGGGCGTTGATATCGATCCGGTCTCGATCAAATCAGCACGGCAGATCTGTGAACGAAACGGGCTGAATACAAGGCTCAAACATCAGGAAAACGCCGAGGATATCTTTCACGGCGTTATCTCTCGGGATGATCGTTTCCATGTCACCCTCTGCAATCCCCCGTTCCATGCGTCGCTTGCAAAGGCGAAAGAGGGCACGCAGCGCAAGTGGCGCAATCTTGGCAAGGGCCAGTCTGCCGAACTCAATTTCGGCGGTCAGAATGCCGAACTCTGGTGCCCGGGTGGCGAAATCGGCTTCATCGCCCGAATGATCGGGCAGAGCATGGATTTCGCCGAACAATGCCTGTGGTTCACCTGCCTCGTGTCCAAGAAAGACAGCCTCAAGCCACTCTCCAGACTGCTGAATAAAGCGCAGGTTGCCGAATTCAAGGTTGTCGAAATGGCGCAGGGCCAGAAGACCAGCCGGTTCATCGCTTGGAGTTATTATTCAGAACGGGAAAGAACCTTATAGTTGGATCGGGCTCGGCAACAGACCAGCGCCGAGACACTCCTCAGTGTAAAGTGCTGCTATCCATGAAGAGCGACCGCTTTAGGCAACGCCGCACCGCAGCCGCGGCACCCTATCGAGCGGCGGCAATGGGCCGCGAACGCAATGGGGCTATAAATCGACCCACTCCGCTTTGATGTCTCCTTTCGCCATGCTCGCTATGGCATCGACGCAATGCGGTAAAATCGGCCTCCGCCGCACTGCTAAGGCTGTGTTTTGCATTGTCCGCCAGAAAATGTTGACATTAGAAGAGTCGGCTGGGGCAGGTGAGTGCGGCTGACGGGGGGCTTTTCTGGAAAGGTTCATCCGTCTTCACACGCATGGCAACGTGACAGGGTTGTCATGGGCTGTGTTGCAAGAACAGCCTTAAGGCGGGGGGGGCATTGCGCCTGCCTTGGGCCGCGCTTGGATCTATGATTGGGCCGAGATTGCCCGTCTGCTTCCGGTTTCCCTCGGCCGCCTAGTGCGGATTGCCGCCGATCCAAGTGGCGCGGATGGCGCGGTCGTCGCCCAGCATGATGGTGGGGAAGATCGCTTGCCAGATGTCGGCGGCGCGGGTTGTGGCTTGTGCGATGGCAGGGGTGGATTTCAGATCTAGGATGGTCAGATCGGCCTCCATCCCCGGCGCGATATTGCCGATCTGGTGTTCGGCATGCAGCGCGCGGGCGGAGCCGATGGTTGCCAGCCACCACAACTGACTGGGGTGCAGGGCCTGGCCGCGCAACTGGCCGACCTCGTAAGCGGCGGCCATCGTGCGCAGCATCGAAAACGACGATCCGCCGCCGGTGTCGGTGGCAAGCCCCACCCGCAGGTGCTGGGCGAGGCTCATGTCGAACAGGCCAGAGCCGATGAAGGTGTTCGAGGTCGGGCAGTGCACAAGGCTTGCGCCGGCCTCAATCAGGCGGTCTTTCTCGCGGGCGGTCAGGTGGATGGCGTGGCCATAGACGGCGCCGCTCCGCAGCAGGCCTTGGGCCTCATATGTATCCAGATAGTCGCGCGATTGCGGGAACAGCTCTTTCACCCAAGCGATTTCGTCAACCTGTTCGGACAGATGGGTTTGCATCAGGCAGGTGGGGTGTTCGCGCCACAACTGGCCCATCGCGGCCAGTTGTTCGGGGGTCGAGGTGGGCGAAAACCGTGGCGTGATCACGTAAGACAACCGATCGACCCCGTGCCAGCGTTGCAGCAGGCGTTTGCTGTCGTCATAGGCCGATTGCACGGTATCGCACAGACCATCGGGCGCGTTGCGGTCCATGCAGGTTTTGCCTGCGAACGCGCGCAAGCCGCGCGATTGCGCAGCTGTGAAGAAGGCATCGACCGATTCCGGGTGGATGGTGGCGTAAGAGCACATTGACGTTGTGCCATGCGCGCGCGCCAGATCAAGGTAGCGGTTTGCCACCGCATCCGCGTAAGCCCTGTCCGCAAAGCGCATTTCTTCGGGGAAGGTGTAGCTGTTCAGCCAGTCAATCAGCCGTTTGCCCCAAGATGCGATGATCGCGGTTTGCGGATAATGCACATGCGCGTCAATGAAGCCTGCCGAGATCAGACATTGGCCGTAATCGGTGACGCGCGCCTGTGGGTAGGCCGCGCGCACGCGCTCGGCCGGGCCGACGGCTGCGATCTTGCCGTTCTCGACCGCGACCGCACCATGGGACTCATACCGGGCGGCCTCGACCCCTTCGACAAAGGGATCGCCTGCGAAGGACAGCACTTGTCCCAGAAGAATATCGCTCATTCGCACACTCCGCTTGCCAAACCCTGTCAGACTATAGGCTTATGCCGATGAGGTAAATTTCTGCCTGCCCTCTGTTTCATTGAAACAGCTTTCTGTAAGCAAGCGGCAAAGGAGTGCGTCATGGCGGAAGATCTGGCAGTTATGGACGAAGATGAAGTCCACGCCGACCGCGTGGCGGCGATTCTGGATGCGGTAGAGGCCGAAGATACCGCCCGCATAACGGAGTTGATGGAGCCGCTGCACGCGGCAGATATCGCCGACGTGCTGGAGCAGATCGGTGGCGCAGACCGCCGCGCGCTGCTGGCGTTGTGGTCGGGTGAGATTGACGGCGAAATCCTGTCCGAAATCGACGAATCGATCCGCGAAGAGGTGATCGAATCGCTGCCGCGCGAAGTGGTGGCGGAAGCCATGCGCGAACTCGACACCGATGACGTGGTCGATATTCTGGAAGACCTTGATCTGCCGCAGCAGGGCCTGATCCTTGATGCGCTGGAGGATGCTGACCGGGTTGCGGTGCAGCAGGCGATGGGGTTCCCCGAGGAGTCCGCAGGCCGCCTGATGCAGCGCGAGGTGGTGGTGGCGCCCGAGCATTGGACGGTGGGCGAGGCGATTGATTATCTGCGCGAGACGCCGCATCTGCCCGATCAGTTCTATCACGTCATTCTGACCGATCCGCGCATGAAACCAACGGGTTACGTGACCTTGGGGCGGCTGTTGTCCAGCAGGCGCGATGTGCGGCTGAAGGATATTCTGGAAGACAGTTTCCGCACCATACCCGCCACCGAATCCGAGGCCGACGTCGCCTATATGTTCAACCAGTATCACCTGATTTCCACGCCGGTGGTGGATGCCACCGGGCGGCTGGTGGGGGTGATCACCATCGACGATGCGATGAACGTGCTGGACGAAGAGCACGAGCAGGACATGCTGCGTCTGGCGGGCGTGGGCGACGATTCAAGCCTGTCTGATGGCGTGATGGCCACCGCACGGCAGCGCTTGCCGTGGTTGGTGGTCAACCTGTTCACCGCCTCGATTTCAGCGTTTGTGATCTCACGGTTTGAATCGACGATTGCCAGTCTGGTGACATTGGCGGCGCTGATGCCGATTGTGGCCTCGACCGGTGGGATTGCGGGCACGCAATCGCTGGCGGTGGCGGTGCGCGCGCTTGCGACGCGCAGCCTGACCTCGGCCAACGCCAAGCGGGTTGTGTTGCGCGAACTGGTGGGTGGGCTGTTGAACGGCTTGGCGCTGGCGGTTCTGCTGGGGCTGGCGGGGACGTTGATCTTTGGCGACTGGAAGCTGGGGCTGGTGCTGGGGGCCGCGATGATCACCAATCAGTTGGTGGCCGCGATGGGCGGGGTTCTGGTGCCGCTGGGGCTGCACAAGCTGGATCTTGACCCGGCGCTGGCTTCGGGCACGTTCGTGACCACGCTGACGGATGTTTTGGGCTATCTGGCGTTTCTGGGACTGGCGAGTTTGGTGTTGCTATGAACGATCTGAAGGCAGAAGCGCGCAAGATCGCCTTCGCGGCGCGCAAGGTGGCGTTTGAGGCGGGGCAGGGGCAGGCAGCGGAACTGCTGGCCGATGTATTGGCGGCCCATCGCGGCAAGCCGTTGGCAGGCTATATGGCGATGCGGACCGAGGCCGACCCTATGGCGGCGATGCTGGCGCATCAGGGGCCTGTTTGCGTGCCGGTGATCATCGCGGCGGGCGAGGCGCTGCGGTTTCGCGAATGGTCGCCCGGCTGTGCGATGGAAATGGGCACGTTTGGCGCGATGATCCCCTCGGAAGGCGCGTGGATCGAGCCCGAGGTGCTGATCGTGCCGCTGGTCGGGTTTGACGCGCGGGGGTTCCGTTTGGGCTATGGCGGCGGGTTTTATGACCGCACCTTGCAGGGCTTGCGGGCAAAACGCCCGACGCTTGCGGTGGGCTTTGGCTTTGCGGCGCAGGAATTGCCCGAGGTTCCGATTGATCAATACGATCAGCGGCTGGATTTGATGGTGACAGAGGCGGGCGTGCGGCGGTTCTAGGGGGATTTCATGCGGATTTTGGCGGCGGTTTTGGCGGTGACTATTGCAGCCTCGGCTGGGGCAGGGTGTCTGGCCCCCGGCCAGATGCCGGTGCGGGTGACGTTTGCCGATGGCGACGTGATGGATGACATCAAACGCGAGGGCGATCACCTAAAAACCACCCGGCATCTGGCCAGCGGCTTGACCGCCTATTCCGAGACGATGTTCGGGCTATACCCTGTCCAGAGTTCGGTTGAGGGGATGGCGTCGGTCTATCGCTGGAAGACCAAGTCTTTGCCCGCGCCGCAGGATTTGCCGATGGGTAAGCCGCAGAAACTGAAGGCAGAATGGCTGCGCGAGGGTGGAAACGCCCGCTTCACCATGACCGTGACGCTGGTTGAGACGGGCGCCGTCGCGGTTGGAGCGTGCAGCTATCCGGCGCTGCATTTGAAGGTAGAGACCAAGGATTCCTACGGCGTGCGCAGCACCGGCGACGCCTGGTATGACGCGGATCGGTTGATGGTCTGGGCCAGTGCGCGCAAAGTGTTCAACAGCAAGGGCGGGCTTGAGGGCGCGTATGAGGCCAAGGCCGTTTCTGCCGAATAGCTGGCGGGTCGCTGCGGGCTGGTGTTGACTGGGGGTTTCACACCCCCAGACCCCCGTGGGATATTTAGGCGCAGAGGATGACAAATTTTAATCAAACTGATCGAATTCATGAATCAGTGGTGCCGTGATCGTTTATGACGATCAAGGCGCTGGTTCAGGATTGCGATCAACTTGATCTTATTTGGCGATGGATTCCTGTTTGACAAACATGTTGCCCCAGGCGCGGTCCATCAACTCAGGGCTCATCTGATAGGGGATGCCTTCGAATTCGCAGACGGCGATCATCTGATCAATCAGGAAGGTCGGCTGATAGTTGGCGAAGTTGTTGGCGATGGTCGGGTATTTCGACTTCAGCATGTAGATCAGCGTCGCCTCATCCAGCGGCACCTTTTTCTTTTTGGCGACCATGGCGAAGATTTTCAGGAACATTTCCTGATTGGGGCCATCAATCTTGATCTTGAAGAAGATCCGTCGCAGGGCCGCGCCATCGAAAATCTCATTCGGGTGGAAGTTGGTCGAAAAGATCACCAGCGTATCGAACGGCACGGTGAATTTCTCACCCGACTGCAGCGCCAGAATGTCGCGCGATTCTTCCAGCGGCACGATCCAGCGGTTGACGAGTTTCTGCGGCGGCTCGGCTTGGCGACCCAAGTCGTCCACGATGAAGATGCCGCCCGAGGCCTTCAGTTGCAGCGGTGCCTGATAGGTGCGCGCCGTGGGGTTGTATTTCAGATCCAGCATGTCGAGCGTCAATTCGCCGCCGGTGATCACCGAGGGCCGCTCGCAATAGACATAGCGGTTGTCGTAACGGTTGCCGGTGCGGCGCAGCGCGGTGGGGTCGTCGAGCGATTCTTCCGCCGAGGAATGCACGATTGGATCGAAAACGGTGATCACCTGACCGGAATATTCGATCGCACGCGGGATATAGATCTTGTCGCCCAAGGCGGCGCGGATGCCGTTCGAGATACTGGATTTACCGTTACCCGGCGGGCCATACATCAGGATGGATCGGCCAGAAGTCACGGCGGGACCAAGGTTGGAGATCAGGTCGGGCGGCAGGATGAGATGGCCCATGCCCTTCATCAACTCGGGCCGGGTCAGTTTGATGTCGCGCACCGATTGGCGCTTCATCTGCGCCGAATAGGCGGCCAGCGGCACCGGCAAAGCGCCGTAGTATTCCGACTGTGACAGCGCATCCAGCGCACGGGCCTTGCCGGCATCGGTCAACTGATAGCCCATCTCGTTGCTGGTCGAGGTGGCGTTCAGCGTGCCTTTCGCCTCGAGCAGGCGTTGCTGGCGGGCGGCATCGACAAGCTCTTGCGTCAGCACCACCGGCAGGCTGATGGCGCGCGACAGGTCCGAGACCAGATCAAGGTTCATCCGGAACATGGTTTTCAACAGAATGTCGCGCATCATCACCGAACTGAGGCCGGTTTCGGCCAAGCTTTTCGGTTGTGGCGGGGCTTGCACCCCGAGCGGCACTTGCATGTTCATGATCGGCACCTTTGTCTGGTCTTGGGGCAGATTATGCCCAAGCGTTCAACAAAGGTTTTGATCTAGAAAAGCGGCAAGAGTGCGACCAAAAGATAGAAGATTAGTGTCCCTGACAACGCTGTGCCAAAGGGAAAGCCGGTGTGGGTCCAGCTTTTCCAATCGGGGGTCGCGGCGCGAAAGGCGGGCAGGTATTTCAGCGCACGGTGGGCGGCGAGGGCCCCCAGCGAGCAGGCGGCATAGATGCCACAGAGCAGGCGGATGTCGCCGTGGATGAACATCGGCGCCATGGCGGCTGCGAATTTCGCATCGCCCGCGCCGATGGCGCGCAAAGCGAACAGGATGAAAGTGATCAGGAACACCACCAGCCCCAGCGCCCATCCCCAAAGCCAAGTTTGAAACGGCACCATAAGAATGCCCACCACCAACCACAGAGCCAGCACGGCGTAAGAGGCCTGGTTGGGGATTTTCATGAATTTCATATCGCTCCACGACACCCAGATGGTGATGGCGAAGGCGAAGGGCAGAAAGGCGAGGGCCGCGTAAGGAGAGATCATGTCAGCCGCCCAAGGCTTTCAGGCTGCGCTCGGCGGCCTCAAAATAGGTGGGCGAGGTATCAACCGCTTGTTGCAGCAACTCGCGCCCGACCGAGGTATCTCCCTGTTTCACCGCCGCAAGGCCCAGCGTGTAGTAAAGCTGCGCGCGTTCAGTTTGCGTCATCTCGATCACCGGCAGGTCATACTTGCGTTGGGCCGCGCGCGACAGGATCAGGTTGTTTTTCGCGGTGAAACTGGAGGAATCGTAGGTGAGGGCTTCGAGGAACAGCTTTTCGGCACCGGCATTGTCGCCGCGCGACAGTTTCGAGAAGCCCCAGTTGTTATAGACGCCCGAGGGTTTGTTGGTCAGCCCCGCCGCGATGTCGTAAAAGCTGTCGGCTTTCTTCCAGTTTTTCTGGCTGTCGGCGACCATGGCTTCCAGCCGGTAGCGCTCGAATGTCTCATAGGTCGGCGGCACGGTGTTCAACGTGGCGGCGGTGCCTGCCCAATCCGAGGTGCGCATCTGCGCATCGGCCAGACCGACACGGTCTTCGTTGCTGCCTTCGGGGGATGCCACAACCGCGCGCCAGACTGCGATGGCCTCTTCGGGTTTGTTCGCCCGGATCAGCGATTTGGCCAGCCCGCGTTTCAGATCAACACGTTCGGGGTTTTCGGTGCTGGATTTCTGGAAATAGGCCACGGCCTCGTTCGGGTCGCCCACGGTCAGCATGATGTCGCTGAGGTTGGACTCGTCAACGACATTCACCGATTTCAGCGCGCGCTTCGAGGCGGCATCGCGTGTGCCTTGGCAGCCAGCCAAAGCGGTTGCGCCAATCAGGCACAGCGTTAGCAAAACAGGTTGGCGCATTTTGCGTCCTTTTTGGTCAACTGCTCGGTCGTCTCACTCGGGTCGTCAAAGCTGCGACAGCAAGACGTAGCTGCCTTGCCCGCGTCGCACCAGTTTCATCACAGGTTTTTCGTCCTGAACCGGATCATATACAGTGGCTTCGCTGCGCGCTATCGCCAGCTTAAGATTTTCGCGGATGGAGTCCGATTGGCCACTGTCCAAGGCGAAAGCTTGCTGAAACACCCGGCGGGCCTCGCCAACCTTGCCTTGTTCCATCAGCACGCAGCCCAGATTGTTCAGCGCGGGGACGTTGCGCTCATCCGCTTCAATCGCGCGGCGCAGCACTTGTTCGGCCTGCCCCAGACGGCCCATTTTCAGATCGGCCGAACCGATGGCCGAGAGCACATCGGCGTTCATGCCTTGCTCGGCCGCAGCCCGCAGATAGGCTTTCATCGCCAGTTCAAATTCGCCCGCTTCCATCAGGCGGTGGCCCACCAGCAGGCCATCGACACCCTGCTCGCGCGCATCAACACCGTAGGGCACATTGCGCGGTTTGCCGGATGCGCCAAGGCCGCCCGTGTGCTGACAGGCGGCCATCAAGACGCAGATCATCAGGATACTTGCCGCGCGCGTCACATCAACCCCGTTACATCGGGCTTGATGCCCGTGGTTCAGCCGCCACCCAAGGTTTGCGAGATGCCGTAAACCGATGGCCCGATCAGGATAATCAATAGCGGCGGCAAGGTGAACAGCATAGTGCCAAGGGTCAGTTTTGTTGGCAATTTGTTGGCCAATTCTTCTGCCCGCATGATGCGTTTGTCGCGCATCTCGGCGGAATACACCCGCAAGGCGTCTGACATCGAGGTGCCGAAGTTCGCAGATTGCACCAGCGTGGTGCAGAACGACGAGATATCGGCGATGCCGACGCGCTCGGACATGTCTTTCAACACCTTGACGCGTTCCTTACCGGCCTTGACCTCTTGCGCCACGGTGTCGAATTCTTCTGCCAGCGCCGGGCAAGACGCGCGGCTCTCCTTGGCGATGCGGTTGATGGATTGGTCCAGCGATTGCCCGGCCTCGACACAGACCAGCATCAGATCGAGCGCGTCGGGAAAGCCCGACACGATCTCGGCCTGACGTTTCTGCACCCGGCTGTTCACCCAATACATCGGGAAGTAATAGCCCAAGCCGCCCGGCAGCAGGGTGGAGATGATCATCACCTGGGTCGAAACCTCGGCGCCATCATTGCCGGTGAAGGTGTAAATCATCCCCAGCCCCAGCAGGCCCAAACCCAGCGCCAGCTGCGCAAAGTGGAAGGTGCGCACGGCATTCTTCTGCTTGTAGCCCGCCCGCACCATCTTCAGGCGAGAGGCCGTCATGGTCTGTTCGTCCTGCGGTTCCAGGAACGAGGCGAATTTCTCCAGCCGGTCCGCCTTTTCGCTGTGGCGCAGGCTGGCCTTTTTCGTCGAAGCGCCGGCGCTTTCAATTTCCTTGCGCAGCGCCTTCAGCTTGTCGAACGGCTCGGGCTCTTTCTTCAAAAGCATCGGCAGCACGGCCACGATCAGCGCAAGCCCCAAGAGCCCAAGCGCCAGCAGAGGGCCCAGCGGGCCAAAGCTGTCGGTCAGTTGCGTGTTGAGAGTGTTCAATAAATCCATGATGTTTAGACCTTAATGTTGACCATGATACGCATGAAGATGATGTTGATCACAAGGAACACCGCCACCGCGAGACAGGCCGGAATGAACACCGCTGATTTGGCAACGTCATCGTAGTAATCGGGTTTGACGATGTTAATCATCACGATGGCACCAATTGGAAACATCGACAGGAACATGCCCGACCATTTCGCCTCGCCGGTGATGGCTTTGACGCGGCGGAACAGTTTGAAGCGGGCGCGGATCACCTTGGACAGGCCCTCAAGGATCTCGGCCAGGTTACCGCCCGAGGTTTGCTGAATGGTGACCGCCACCGCCAGAAAGCGCAAATCCTGGCTGTCCATGCGTTCGGCAAAGGCTTTCAGGCTGTCGGCCACGTTGCGACCGTAGGCGGCCTCGTCCGAGATCATGCCAAATTCGGTGCCCAACGGATCGGGGACTTCCTTCGACACGATGCCGATGGCCGAAGCAAACGGATGGCCGACGCGCAACGATCGCACCATCAATTCCACCGCATCGGGCAGTTGTTCGTCCATCAACGCGATGCGTTTCTTGGCCTTGCCGTTGACCCAGAAATACACCCCACCCACGCCCATGCCCACCGCCACGATCACCCGGATCGGCAGCGCCACCTGCGTGCCAAAGGTCAGCCCGGTGAAAGCCACGCCGACCATGCCGACCATGATCAGCACCAGTTGCTGTGGGCTGAAGGCGATGTTGGCCTTTTGCGCCTTTTTGGCGAGGATCGAGTAAAGCGGGATGCCGCGCGAGTTGACGTGTTGTTCGGTCTCTTTGCGCAGTTGCTCCAGCACTTGCTCGCGGTTGTTGTTCTTTTCCAACAGGGCAAGGCGGCGGCTCATCCGGCTGTTCAGGCTGATGGATTTGCCGAACACCACAAGATAAAGCCCGTTCACCATCACCACGACAGCGACGAAGATCAGAACATAGATAAGCGGGGCTGCTGATAAGGTCATGATATGCCTCAGATAATGGGTTCATAGATCGAGGCTGGCAGATCGTAGCCCCATTGGCGGAAGCGATCAGAATAATGGCTGCGCACGCCGGTCGCGTTGAAGCGGCCGATGATCTTGCCGTTGGGCTCCACGCCCAGGCGTTCGTAGCGGAACACTTCCTGCATCGAGATCACTTCGCCTTCCATGCCGGTGATTTCGGTGATCGACACCATCCGGCGCGACCCGTCCTGCAGGCGGCTGGCCTGCACGATCAGGTTCACAGCGCTTGCGATCTGGCTGCGCACGGCCTTCAGCGGCATCTCGATCCCGGCCATGGCGACCATGTTCTCCAGACGGCTGATGCCGTCGCGCGCCGAGTTGGCGTGGATCGTGGTCATTGATCCATCGTGGCCGGTGTTCATCGCCTGCAACATGTCGATAACTTCCTCGCCGCGGGTTTCGCCGACGATGATGCGGTCAGGACGCATCCGCAGCGCGTTGCGCAAGCAATCCCGCTGGGTGACAGCGCCCTTGCCTTCAACGTTTGCGGGGCGGCTTTCCATCCGGCCAACGTGGACCTGTTGCAGTTGAAGTTCGGCGGTGTCTTCAATCGTCAGCACGCGTTCGGTGTTGTCGATGAAAGACGACAGCGCGTTCAGCGTGGTGGTTTTGCCCGAACCCGTGCCGCCCGAAACGATCACGTTCAACCGGCAAGACACAGCGGCTTGCAGATACAGGCCCATTTCCTCGGTAAAGGCGCCAAAGCGCACGAGGTCAGGGATGCCGAGTTTCTCTTTCTTGAATTTCCTGATCGAAACAAGCGATCCGTCAACCGCCACCGGCGGCACCATGCAGTTGAAACGGCTGCCATCGGCCAGACGGGCGTCGCAATAGGGGTTGGATTCGTCCACCCGGCGGCCCACGGCGGACACGATCTTGTCGATGATGCGCAGCAGGTGGCGTTCATCCTTGAAGGTGATGTCGGTCAGCACCAGCTTGCCGCCGCGTTCCACGAAGATGCGGTTCGGGCCGTTCACCAGAATATCGTTGACCGATTCGTCTTTCAGCAACGGCTCCAGCGGGCCAAGGCCCATGACTTCGTCGTAAAGCTCCTGATTGAGCGTGGTGCGGTCTTCCTTCGACAGCGCCACCGACATCTCGTCCAAAGCCTCGGCGGCGATGGCGGCGATTTCGACTTTGAGGTTGGCTTCCGACGCCTGTTCAAGGGCTGCAAGGTTCAGGTTGTCCAACAGGCGCTTGTGCAATTCCTGCTTCAACTCGCCCAGACGTTCCTTGCGTTTCTTTTCCTTGTCGGCGGCCACCGCCTCGGCTGGCGGGCGGGCAGGTGCTGCCACCGGGCGGCTGATGCCGGGCTTTGGCGCGGCGGGGGCGGCTGCTGCCGGGCGTGCGGCGGCTGGGCTGGCGCTGGGGCCTGCTTCCGGTTTCTTGAAACGTGAGAACATCGTTAACCCCCTAAGTCCAGGCCTTAGCCCCTGCCGGTTTCCACGGCCTTGTTCAGATCAAACAGCGATTTCGCCAGCTTCTGGATTTCCTTGCGCAACGGGTTTTTGCCCGCGTTTTCCGAAAGCGGCAGACCGTGGTCATTGGCCTGCGTGATTTGCGCACCACCATCGGGAAGCTGGACTTCAATCGTGATATCAAGGCTTTCCGCCATCCGCTTCACCCGGCTTTTCGCCGAAAGATCGGTGAATTTCGGCGCGCGGTTCAGCACATAGCGCAGCTTTTCATGCGGCAGACCCTCGGCCTTCAAGGCCCGCACCAGCCGCAGCACGTTTTGCGCCGAGCGCAGGTCCAACTCCATCAACGCGAAGTAAACATGCGCGCGGCTGAGCACGGTTTCGGTCCAGGCCACGATGGTGCGCGGCATGTCGATCACCACAAAGTCGAAATTCGCCCGCGCCATGTCGATGATGCGGCCAATGTCTTCGGGGCTGACGATATCCAACGGCAGCATGTCGGACGGCGCGGTCAGCACATGCAGCTTGTCGTTGAAGGTCAGCATTGCGGCCAGCATCGCATCTGAATCGGCATGGGCGGTGTCGGTCAACAGATCGAACACCGCCTCTTTGCGCGGCAGATCAAGATAGGTCGCAGCCGAGCCATACTGAAAGTCAAAGTCGATCAGGCACACCCGCGGCGCGTCGGTTTTCGACAGCGTCGCCAATTCCCACGCAAGGTTGGCGGCAAAGGTTGACGCCCCACACCCGCCCGCAAGCCCATGCACCGGCAGCACCACCGCATCGCGGTCGCCTTTGGCTTTGAAGGCCGGGGCCTTTTCGGCGTGCGGCTCGTCCGAGGCGACAGCCGCAGGGGCAGGGGCGGGCGCGGCAGCAGGTGCCTGCGCTTCCTCTACCGTCTTGGCCTTGCGGATACGTTCAATCGCCTCGTGCAGCGCGCCATCGGGCAGCGGATAGGGCACAAAATCTTCGGCCCCCAAGCGCAGCAACTGATGCAGCGCGGCAGGCCCCACCTGATCGGCGATCAGGATCACCTTGATCGACCTTGCCTTGGCGGTGCGGATGATCTCGGTGATCCGCGACAGATCAACCTCGTCTTCGGCATCGACGGCGATGGCGACAAACTCCAGCGTCGCAGATTCCTCCTGCCCCAGGAAGATCAGCGCATCGTCAAAGCCCAAGTCCCCCCAGGCCTCGCCAAGTTCGTTTTCCATATCGTCGATCAGCAGGTCAAAGTTCTGCACATCGCGCGAAATCGTGCACGCCAGAATCGGTGCCGGATCGGGTTGTAGGTTGGCCACGCTCGTCATCGTTTCATCGTCCTTCTCAAGACATCCCACCACCGACCCCGGCCAAAATTAAGGCGCGAATAGGGCCGATCCGGGGAGTATGCTTTGCCTTTTGGCGCGGCATTGTTCCCATTGGGTGCAAGATGCTGGAGGATGGTGGCGAGATTGGGGCTAAAACAGCGTCAATCTGGGGTATTTCACGCCGCGCGCGGCTATTTCGGAAACGAATTCAGAAACAAAAGCCCCCTGTGCATGGCGCACAGGGGGCTTTTGTTGGATTACTTCGTTTCCTCGATGGGCACGGGATATTCGCCATGCGGCACAACCGCGCCGCGCACGTATTCCTGGTAGATGATCTGCGCGTATTTGCCGTTCAGCACCATCGGGTTGTTTTTCACAAATCCCGACACTTCCGTCACAGTGCGGCGGTTGCGTTCTTCGGGGGCCGAGGTCTGGATGATGGGCCGGGTCTTGCCGTAAGACACCACCGCCTCCAGCCGCGAAGAGCCGATGCCAAGGCTGGACAGATAGGCGACAGCCGCGCGCGCCCGCCGCATCCCCAGCGCCTTGTTATAGGCGTTCGAGCCGACCAGATCGGTATGGCCGAACACCCGGAAGCGCACTTGCGGGAATTGCCGGATGAAATCGGCCTGTTGCGCAAGGATCGCGCGGGCCTCGGGTGTCAGCTCTGACGAGTTGAAGGCAAAGTTGATCGTTGTCGGCACCGATTTGGCAAAGCGTTCGGCGAGCGCGATGGTGTAATCGCGCTCGCCCGACATCACCAAGGTGTTGTTCATCGTCGAGTTGCCGAAACCACCTTCGTCAATCGAAGCGCCGGCTTCGCTGGTGAAATCATTGGTGCTGCAACCGGCAAGGCTGATCATCGCAGCCGCAATCAGGGGGAGGGAGCGCAAAACCATCACATCACTCCATCACATAGCCATAAGAGCCGCTGAAATCTTGCCGGGCAACATCGCCAGCAGCACCTTTTTGCTTGCCCGCCACATTGCCGAACAGGAACAGATCCTTTTCCGAGGGCAGTTTGACACGGTCGGTCGGCAAGGCCAGCGCCTCACCACGGGTCGGCGTGACCAGATGCGGCGTGACGATGATCACCAGTTCCGACTGCGCGCGCTGATATTCAGCCGAGCGGAACAACGCGCCGATGATCGGCACATCGCCCAGCCACGGCACCTGGCCGTTCAGGTCGCGGAAGTCATCCTGCAACAGGCCTGCAATGGCAAAACTTTCGCCGTCGCGCATCTCGACCGTGGTCGAGGTTTCGCGGCGTTTGAACGCGTTCACCGAAAAGCCGTTGGTGGTGACGCTGTTGGTGGTGTCAATCGACGACACCGAGGCGTTGATCACCAGGTTGATGATATCGCCGTCAACAACCGTGGGGGTAAAGTTCAGCTCAACCCCGAACGGCTTGTATTCAATCTTGATGCCGTCGTTGTCCGTCACCGGGATCGGATATTCGCCACCGGCCAGAAACTTGGCCTCTTGCCCCGAAAGGGCGGTCAGGTTCGGCTCGGCCAAAGTGCGCACAACGCCTTTGGATTCAAGCGCTTCCAGCAGCACCGCGAACTCCAGCGATCCGGCAGAAAAGCCGAACGCTGCCGCCGAATTGGCGTTGCTGCGCGGGGTGATGGTGTTGTTGTTGATGCTGTTGTCGCCATTCAACCAAGTGCCGGTTTCCGCAGCTACACCAAACTTGCTGCCACCCGATACCGCCAGCGACGACGACAGGTTTTTCGAAACCGACCGCTGCATTTCGGCAAAGCGCACTTTCAGCATCACTTGCTGGGTGCCGCCGACGCCCATCAGGTTGGACACCCGTTTTGGCGCATAGCGTTCGGCCAGATCCAAAGCGCGGTCCAGCTTGGCGGTGGACGATACCGTGCCCGACATGACGATACCGTCATTGGCGGTGCGGACCTCAATCTTTTCGCCCGGCAGGATTTGTTGCAGGCGTTCCTTGAACTCGGCAATGTCGGGGGTGACATGGACATCGACGTTCGAAATCAGCTTGCCATCCGGCCCGAGCAGGGTCAGCGTGGTGCGGCCGGGAGTCTTGCCAAGCACGTAGATCGACTTGTCTGACAGCGTCGAGATATCGGCGATGCCCGGATTGGCAATCGACAACTCGGCAAACGAGACATCGCTTTCCACAACCACCGCGCGGTTCATCGGCACGTTGAGGGGTGCCGAAGCCGACCCCTCCATCACGCGGAGGGTTTGTGCAGACAGCGGAGTGAGTGCCGAGGTTGCAAGGGCAAGGCCCAGGCATCCGGCAGTCAGGAAATTGCGCATATTCATGTGACCTGCCCTTTCGATCACGCCTCTGGTCGGGTCTTGTAGTGCCCAATCCAATTCGCAAGATGACGTAAGTGTCGTTTTTTTGCAAGAATCAAATGGTTAAAGGCGGTTCCTTATGTGGATAACTTGCAACAGCCAGCTACCGGATGCGGAATGCGAAACCGGCCGCCACTATAGGAAGTGGCGGCCGGTGTGATTTTCAGCCTCAGTTGGTGCAGGCGATCGGCACTTGTGTCGCCACGCCGCCCTGCCGCACGGTGACAAAGCACGCCTCGGGCGCTGCGGCCACGGCTTCGGGTGCGGCAATCTTGTCGCCGTTGATATCGGTGGTCGTGACCTTGATCTCGGTCGGATCGCTTGCCGCGGCACTGTCATTGCCGACCAGCGACATCACCAACCGGCCCGTCGCCTGCGCTTGCGCCAGACGGCCCACCTGTTCAGGCGTGGCGGCCACCGTCATGGTGCGGCTTTGGATTTCGCCCGCAGCGACAGTCTCTTTGGCGTTGCGATCCACGGCGATGATCTTCACCGCAGTCTCGATCCGCTGGGTGACTTCCGACCCCGACGCGCCCGAAGATCCCGTCCAGTAAATGTCCACCCGGTCGCCCGGTTGCAGGAAGTCGGCGGCATCGACCTTGATCGCAAACGCCCGCATCCCCTTTTCAATCGCGCCGTTCAGCCCGGCCTGCTCACCCGGAGCGGTGACCTTCACAGCCAGGATCGGCTCAAACTTTTCCATCTGCCGCACCACATAGCGCGGGTCCTTGGCGTCTTGCGGGAACAGCAGATCGCCGTCCTGAAACGCGCCCTCGGGCAGGGCGTTCTTCGGCCAGTAGATGCGCTGCACATCATCCTTGGTCAGCGGATCGCCGTAATTCTTCGCCTTGTTGACCACGAACACCATGGTCAGACCGCCCGTATCGGCCATCAGCTGCTTTTCGCGCGTGACCGCCGATTGCTGTTGCCCGATGAAATTCTTTGCCATGAACACGGCGGCGCCTGCCAGCATCATGCCGACCACCAGCACCAATCCAAAGATCATTCGCATGTTAAACCCTTTCCCACTTGTTTCCGCACCGGTGCAAGCCCCACGGAAAACCCCAACTCATCTGCCGTAACCCACGTCCACGCCTTCGATGTAATCCGCGACACCTTGCGTCGAGCTTTCGGTGCTGAAGGCCACCGGCCACAACACCACCATGCCCAAACCGATCACCGCCGCCGACAGCGTCACCCATTCCACGGTGACGGCGCCATCGGTCTTGCGGAGGAATTTCTTCAACCAAGGTCGCATTTTACTTCCTTCGCGGTTTTCGCTCCGGCTTCGCAGAACACCTACAATCCACGACATAGCTGCCGATTGTGGCCGGAATCGGGATGATCCCGTGGCGGCAATGTGGTCTGTAAGCCAGGCTTTGTTATGGAAAAGGCCGCATCCCGTCCCGGATGCGGCCCTCACCCTTATCAGGTGATCGAGAAAACCGATTACTGGTTTTCGTAGCCCGAAGCGCGGCCCTGCAGGTCGGACACGATCGAGTTGCCCAGGCCTTCGATGCCGCCGCCGACGGTTTTCATCACGACCATGCCGAGGCCAACGATAGCTGCGGTCAGCACGACCCAGTCAACGGTCACTGCGCCCGACTCGTCAGCGCGGAAGGATTTGAACAGTTTGCGGAGTTTCAAAGTCATCATTTTGGATTTCCCTATCTAGGAGTTGCTCAGTTGTCACCGCTTTGGATCGTCACGTTCTGGCCTCTGTTCCAGTTCGCTCACCGCGTCGGCTTGGGCTCATATAGACGGTGGATCGTGGCGCGATTGCGGCGGCGGTTGGGTCTTTTCGCGGTGATTGGACTGTTCACCATGATATTTTCCGAATTTGTCGAAACGCTGCGTTTCCATAGGTGAAACAAGGCGTTAGGGCAGGGGGCCGCAGATGCAACAGGCCGCCTCTGGATCAGAGACGGCCTGCAAGATCAGCGCCGATCACAGTGATCGGATGTGGCGATTACTGGTTTTCGTAGCCCGAAGCGCGGCCCTGCAAGTCAGACACGATCGAGTTGCCCAGGCCCTCGATGCCGCCGCCGACGGTTTTCATCACCACCATGCCGAGGCCAACGATGGCGGCGGTCAGCACGACCCAATCGACGGTGACAGCACCGGATTCGTCGGCTTTGAATTTCTTGAACAGATTGCGCAGCTTCATGGCATTTACCTTTACTGTTAATTGACCACATTCGGTTTCTGACACCACACCGGCGCCGTGGGGACGGTGTGCCCCTGCCTTGCGGCGGCTTTGTGGCGGGCCGAAGACAATATCGCGCAACCTGCCCGTGATCGCGAAACACGGCGTTTCTGATCGCGAAACGCAGCACGGGGTGCAGGCGCGCCGCGCGCAAATGGAAAAGGCCGCATCCCGTCCCGGATGCGGCCCTCACCCTTATCAGGTGATCGAGAAAACCGATTACTGGTTTTCGTAGCCCGAAGCGCGGCCCTGCAGGTCGGACACGATCGAGTTGCCCAGGCCTTCGATGCCGCCGCCGACGGTTTTCATCACGACCATGCCGAGGCCAACGATGGCAGCGGTCAGCACGACCCAGTCAACGGTCACAGCGCCCGACTCGTCGGCGCGGAAGGATTTGAACAGTTTGCGAAGTTTCAAAGTCATCATGATATGGTCCCTTTCTGGGGATGCTCAGGTTTCTAACCGTTCCGGCACTGTCAGCCGCGATCTCTGTTTCGCTGCTTGCCGTTCGGTATGACCCTATATGGCCCTGTGAACGTGGCGGCAGTTTGGTCTGGGTGGGGCGTTTTTGAAGCGCGGCACTTCTGGTCAAAAAAATACGTAAACTACTGAAATATAACGATTTATATTTTAACTTTGCTTTAACCTATGTGCCGAAAACCGTTGCTTTCGCGCCGATTTGGGCAAAATTGCCATGATTGCGCCCATGCAAACGTAGAAAAGCCCGCGTGATTCTGCGACTGTGGGGTCAATGAAAACAAGGCAGGCGGCATCCAACGTGATGCGACGGGCAAAAAAAGCGGTTCTGGCTGGGTTGATTCTTCTGTTGCCTGTTCAGGCAGCGGCGGAAATCATCATGAATTCTGCCAGCGGCGACGGTTTCAAGCGCATCAAGGTCAGTGACAATCTGCCTGGCAAGCGCATCACCGTGCAGATTGATCCCGCCGAACAGGCGCGGCTGCTTGCAGCCCTGCCCGAGGTTGAGGCGCGCGCGCCGGATGCACCCGTTGATCCCAACGCCCTCGCGGCCCCGGCGACGCCAACACCCGCCACAGCGCAATACGGCTGGTTCTGGGATGCGGTGCCGGTGCAGCGTGATCAGGTCTCGGGGCGGTTCCCGCTGGCACTGGCGACGCTGAGCCAAGGCCCCGGTGGTGCGCGGGTGGCAGCCCCCCGGATGCAGCACATGCAAGAGATTGCCTCAAACTATGGCACCGAGATTCTCAAGGCGACGATTGGCACCGATGTTTCGCCCGCGCTGGTTTTGGCGGTGATCGGCATCGAAAGCGCGGGCAAGCCGGGGGCGGTCAGTTCGGCAGGTGCGCAGGGTTTGATGCAGTTGATCCCGGCCACGGCGGCGCGTTTTGGCGTCAGCGATTCCACCGATCCGGTGCAAAACATCAAGGGCGGCGTGGCCTATCTCGATTGGCTGATGAAGCGGTTCGACCATGATCCCTTGATGGTGATCGCCGCCTATAACGCGGGCGAGGGCGCGATTGACGCCAATTCCGGCGTGCCGCCCTATGCCGAAACCCGCGACTATGTGCCCAAGGTTTTGGCGGCCTGGCAGGTGGCGCAGGGGTTGTGTCTAAGCCCGCCCGAGCTTGTCACCGACCCTTGTGTGTTCAAAGTAATCTCGGCCAGCAACTGACCACGGCAGCGGATTCGTTAACAAATCCTGAACGACACCACCTTAAGCCATTGATTTATAAGGCTCCAAAATGGTCCCGAGTTGGGACCACTCAAACCGAGAACACATCCGCCCATTCAGGATGCTTTTTCCGGGTGGCATTCACAAACGGGCAAAGCGGCATGATCTTGAACCCCTCGGCCCGCGCATCGGCCACAAACCGCGTCAGCATCGCCAGCCCCGCGCCCGTGCCGCGAAAGCTGTCGGGCACCGCGGTGTGGTCGGCGATCACCAGCGTCGGGCTGGTGATCGAATAGGTCATCTCGGCTTCTTCGCCGTTCTGACGGATAACATAGCGCCCCTTGCTGGTGCCATTTTCGCGGGTCACCTCAGTCAACGATGGTGCCTTCCGTCGCGGCCCGCAATTCGGCCTCGGTGACGCCCTCGGCCACCTCGACGATCTTCAAACCGCCCGGCACCACATCCAGCACGCCAAGGTTCGAGATGATCCGATCGACCACGCCCTTGCCGGTCAGCGGCAGGGTGCAGGCCTTCAGCACCTTGGATTCGCCGTGCTTGGAGGTGTGATCCATCACCACCACCACGCGCCCCACGCCCGCGACCAGATCCATCGCCCCGCCCATGCCTTTGACCAGCTTGCCGGGGATCATCCAGTTTGCAAGGTCACCATTCTCGGCCACCTCCATCGCGCCCAAGATCGCCATGGCAATCTTGCCGCCCCGGATCATCGCGAAACTTTGCGCAGAATCAAAGTAAGCGGTCTGCGGCAACTCTGTAATGGTCTGCTTGCCCGCGTTAATCAGATCGGGGTCTTCCTCGCCCTCAAACGGGAAGGGGCCCATGCCCAGCATGCCGTTTTCCGACTGCAAGGTAACGTTAACGCCTTCCGGGATATAGTTGGCCACCAGAGTAGGGATGCCGATGCCCAGATTGACATACCAGCCGTCCTGCAACTCGCGCCCCGCGCGTTCGGCCATTTGGTTGCGATCCCACATCTTAAGCTTCCTTCTTGCGTGTCGTGCGGTTTTCGATGCGTTTTTCGTGCTGGCCCTGCACAATCCGATGCACATAGATGCCCGGCAGGTGGATGGTGTCGGGGTCAAGACTACCCAGCGGCACGATTTCCTCAACCTCGACCACGCAGACCTTGCCCGATGTCGCCGCTGGTGGGTTGAAGTTGCGCGCGGTTTTGCGGAACACAAGGTTGCCCGACGGGTCGGCCTTCCAGGCCTTCACGATGGCAAGGTCAGCGACGATGCCGGTTTCGAGAATATAGGTTTTGCCGTTGAAGTCGTGGTGTTCCTTGCCCTCGGCGATCACGGTGCCCACGCCAGTCGCGGTGTAGAAACCGGGAATACCGGCCCCGCCTGCACGCAAACGTTCGGCCAGGGTGCCTTGCGGGTTGAATTCCAGCTCCAACTCGCCCGACAGGTATTGCCGCATGAATTCGGCATTTTCGCCAACGTAGGACGAGATCATTTTCTTGACCTGCCGCGTTGTCAGCAACTGGCCAAGGCCAAAGCCATCAACGCCCGCGTTGTTCGACGCGATGGTCAGATCCTTGGTGCCGGCATCGCGGATCGCTGCGATCAGCAATTCCGGGATGCCGCACAGGCCGAAACCTCCGCTGGCGATCAACATGCCGTCAAACAGCAGTCCCTCCAGCGCCGCGGCTGGGTTGGGATAGATTTTCTTCATCGGGAAACCCTCGCAAACTCTCGGCGACATAAAAGGCAGGCTTTCGGATGAAGTCAATCGCTGCAGCGCGGCAGACCACGTCAACGCCGCTTGGGTTTGTGCGGGGGTGTGCAAAAAACCGGAAGCCTGCGCGCATTGCTGCGGCCCTGCGACTTTGCCCCATGATCTATACGAGGTTGATCGCAACCCGAGAGGCTGCTAATCGGCAAGCTCTGAGCCGTCACCCCACGTGGTGAAATTGGTAAACACAGGAGACTTAAAATCTCCCGCCGCAGGGCTTGCCGGTTCGATGCCGGCCGTGGGGACGGTTCGAAATCTGCGAAAATCTGCCAAAGTCAGACTTGCATGCGCCTGCGTTGGCATGGCCTGGCAAAGCCGTCGATCGGGGCTTGAAATGGTGCTACAAGCGAGGGTTGGATTTTTGCGCTGCCCTCATAAAATCAGTCCCTTACGCGGTGCCTTCGCACCTGAACACGCAGCAATTCTGGCCGCGTTTTTCTTTTAGGCGGCCATCGAATCTTCCGTGCGGTTGCCTTTTTCGCACGGTTGGTTGGCCTAATGGAACGGCTTGATCTGGAGTGGGATGCGCATAAGCCTTGGGGCGATGCCCTGATCTGACACCGGCAAGGCACAGCGGTTACAGTGCCTTGCCCCCATTTGGGATTATCGCGCTCAGCGTGTTGAGATTTCGGGGCCCGCGATATGGACGGCCAGAAGGCAGCCGTTCGGCGTGAAGGAATGATGTTCGGTTCCGTCACGGTAGAAGACAAGATCACCGGCCTTCAACACGCGGCCATCGTCTTCGATCAACTCGCCTTGCAGAATCAGGAATTGCTCGTGGCCGTTGTGGATGTGGCGCCGTGTCGTCATGCCTGCGGGCATCCGGTAAACATGGAAGCCTTCGCCAAGCGGGATTGATGTATCCAGTTGCAGGATATCGTCGCCCAAGGCCATGCCATCGGGATAGACGAAGGGCGTGAAGGCCGCGTCGTGGATATTGGCGATTTTGCGCGTGTCATCAGAGAAAGTCATGCGAAGGTCCTTTCAAGTCAGGCTGGGGCGGGTCGGTGGGTCTTGCGGCAGGGCAAGGCCCCGGTCGGCGAAAGTCTGGTCGGGCGGCCCGTCGCTGGCCGCCGCAACCCGGTAGGCTTCAAGTTGTGCTGCGCTGATCTGGCCCGCGTTATAAAGCGTCATGGCGTGGGCGTAGCGCGCGCGCCCCGCGCCCTTGCCGCCGGGTATGCCCAAAAGCCCGCTCATGCCTGCGACCGGTAAGCAAGGCGCTCGTCCGCCAGCCGTCGCGCCTCGGCCCGGTTCATCACCACGCCCGCAATGATCACCCCGATGCCGACACACAAAACCATCAGCGTGGCCAACGCGTTGATGTCGGGTGTGACGCCCAGCTTGACCTTTGACCAGATCAGCAGGGGCAGGGTGGTTGACCCCGGCCCGGTGGTAAACGACGTGATCACCACATCATCCAGCGAGATCGTGAAGGCCAACAGCCAGCCCGACAGGATCGCCGGAGAGATCACCGGCAGGGTGATATCCCACAGCACCTGCCAGGGCCGCGAGCCCAAATCCATCGCGGCCTCTTCGATGGCACGGTCCGATTGCAAAAGCCGCGCCTGCACGATGGTTGTCACGAAAACCATGGAAAAGGTGATATGTGCCAAGGTGATGGTGGTAAATCCGCGCTGCACCGGCCAGCCGATCCAACTGGCCAGCAACAGAAAGAAGATCAGTGCCGAGACGCCGGTGATCACCTCGGGCATGATCAGGGGGGCTGTGACAAGGCCGGAAAACAACGTGCGCCCGCGGAATTTCGTAAAGCGCACCAAGGCGATGCCCGCCAGCGTGCCCAAGATCGTGGCGATGGTCGAAGACACCACCGCGATCTTTAACGACAGCAGCAATGCCTCGCCCACCTGCTTGTTGGCGAAAAGCGCGCCATACCACTTGGTCGAAAACCCGCCCCAGACGGTGGCCAACCGCGAGGCGTTGAAGGAATAGACCACCATCGACAGGATCGGCACATAGAAAAAGGCGAAGCCAAAGGCCAGAACCGACAGCAGGAAGGTCGGGCGGCGCCTCATTTCGTGCCCTCCGCGCGGGCTTGGTAATGGCTATACAGCATCGTTGGCCCGACCATCAGCGCCAGCAAGGCAACCGCCACCGCCGAGGCCATGGGCCAATCGCGGGCTTGGGAAAACTGATCGGAAATCACCCTGCCAATCATCGGGGTCGAGGCATCACCAACCAGCGAGGGGATCACCAGCTCGCCCGCCGCCGGGATAAACACCAAAAGCCCGCCCGCGATGATGCCGGGCAAGGATTGCGGCAAGGTGACATCGACAAACACCTGCCAAGGCCGCGACCCAAGGTCCAGCGCCGCCTCGTCCAGCGTCGGGTCAAGGCGTTCGAGGCTGGCGTATAAGGGCAGGATCATGAAGGGCAGATAGGTATAGACCATGACCAGCACGACGGCGAAATTCGAATGCATCATCGGCAGCGCGGCAACGGCCCAGGATTGCGGCACAAGCCAGTTCCAGGCCTCGGTCAGGCCTGCATTAAACCAGCTCGATTTTCCCATCAGCCCCATCCAAGCGTAAACACGCAGCAGGAAAGAGGTCCAGAACGGCAGGATCACCAGCATCAACAAGATGTTGCGCGAAGACCGCGATACCCGCGTCAGCGCCAAAGCCATCGGATAGCCCAGCAGCAGGCAAAACAGCGTCGTCCCCGCCGCATTCATCAAGGAAATCAGAAAGGCGCGCAGGTAGAGCGGTTCGGACACCAGCCGGTGATAGGTTTCAAGGTTGACCCAGGGATGTGCGCCGCCGAAAGAGAAGGGCGGTGCGGTGGGGGTCTTGGTGGCCACCGACATGGCGATGACAATGGCAAAGGGGATCAGGAAGAAGATCACCAGCCACAGGTAGGGCAATCCGATGATCAGGTCGCGCCAACCGCGTCGGTGGAACCAGCCCATCCTACGCTCCCAGCACGATGGCGGCTGCGGGATCGAACGATAGCCAGACCTGATCATCCCAATCGGCGACCCTTTGGGTCTCGGTGCCGCGGTGCTGGTTCACGGCATGGGCCTGCACCAGCGCACCCGACGCGAGCGTAATGCGATACAGGCTGTCCTTGCCGAAATAGGCAAGGTCCTTGACCACGCCCTGAACCGCGTTGCCCGAAGGGCGTTCCTTGGTGATCACCAGCTTTTCAGGGCGCAAAGCCAAAGTCACCTTGCTGCCGGGGGCGAAATTGGCATCTTTGGTGGTAACCTCGCCACCAAAGGCCGGAACCTTCAGGCGAAGCGCGCCGCCGTCGCGGGCCATAACCTCGGCTTCAAACGAGGTGATCGAGCCGATGAAAGAGGCGACAAAGCGGTTGACGGGGTATTCGTAAATCTCGGTCGGGCTGCCGATCTGCTGCACCTGACCGCGATCCATCACGGCAATGCGATCGGAAAGGGTCATCGCCTCTTCCTGATCATGGGTCACGACGATGAAGGTCACCCCGGTGCGGGCCTGAATCGACATCAGCTCGAACTGGGTGTGCTCGCGCAGTTTCTTGTCCAAAGCCGCCAGCGGTTCATCCAGCAGCAACAGCTTCGGCTGCCGCGCCAGTGCGCGCGCCAAGGCCACCCGCTGCCGCTGCCCGCCAGAAATTTGGTGCGGTTTGCGGGCGGCAAAAGGCGTCAACTGCACCAGGTCCAGCATTTCGCGCACCCGCTCGGCCCGCTGCGTCTTGGACAGGGTTTCGTGCTTCAGTCCATAGCCGATATTGGCCTCGACCGTCATATGCGGGAACAGGGCGTAGCTTTGAAACATCATGTGCACCGGGCGCGACCAAGGCGGCACGCCCGCCATATCGCGCCCGTCAAGGAAGATCCGGCCAGAGGTTGGTTCTTCAAACCCCGCCAACATGCGCAAAAGCGTGGTCTTCCCGCAACCCGACCCGCCCAGAAGCGAGAAAATCTCGCCCTGTGCCACCGACAGCGTCACGTCCCGCACCGCCTGAAACGGGCCGAAACTTTTCGACACGCCCTCGATTTGCAGGAACTCAGCCACCGGTCTTGATCTCGGTCCAAACGCGGGTCATCGCCTCTTCCTGATCGGCGGTCAGCGGTTTGGGCGTGTATAGCCGCGTGAGGGTTTCGGCATCGGGATAAACCGCCGGATCGCCAGAAATCGAAGGATCAACCAGCGCCGTCGCCGCCTTGTTGGCATTTGCATAGCCGGTGAAGTCGGTGCATTTCGCGATGACCTCGGGGCGCAGCATGTAATCCAGAAACAGATAGGCGTTCTCGACGTTCGGCGCATCAATGGGCATACACCACAGATCAAACCACGCCGGAGCGCCGGTTTTCGGCACGAAATAGGCAAGATCAATGCTGATCCCAGCCTCTTTGGCCCGCGCCTTGGCGACGCCGTAGTCACCCGACCACGAGCCCACCGCGCAAACTTCACTATTGGGCAGGGTGGTCATGTAGTTCGTATTGTCGAAGGTCGTCACAAAGGGGCGGATCGGCGCCAAGGCTTCGGCGGCCTTGCGGTATTCGGCTTCGGTTGCCGTGTCGGGGTCGATCCCAAGATATTTCAGCACCATCGGCAGCACATCGGTCGGGCTATCTAACAGTGACAACCCGCAGGATGACAGTTTCTCGGCATTGGCTGGATCAAGGATCGTCGCCAGATCGTCGAACTTCGCCCCCGGCAGCAGCGGGTCAACCAGCCCGCGGTTAAAGGTAAACCCGACCGAACCCCAAGTATAGGGCACGCCGTAAGCATCATCAGGGTCAAACCCCTGCACGATCTTCAAAATCTCGGGGTCCAGATTGCCCCAGCCCTTCAGCCGCGTCTTGTCGATCTTCTGATAAACCCCCGCCGTCACCATAGTCGGCAGTTGCAGCCCCGATTGCAGCACCACATCATAGCCGGTGGACCCTGCAAGCGTCTTGGCCTGCGCCTCTTCGGTTGAGGCGTAAAGGTCATAGACCACCTCGATCCCGGTTTCGGCCATGAAATCGGCGATGGTCGTCTCGCCGATGTAATCCGCCCAGTTATAGACATTCAAACTGCCGCTAGCAGCGTATGACGGGCGCACCCACGGGGCGGCAAGCCCTGCCGTAAGGCCCAAAAGCACGGAACGACGCTTCATCTGTCTCTCCCATTTGCGCCGCTGCGGGCGGTGGCCAAGTCTTGTCCGGTTCTTAAGGTCTGCCAAGCATTTCCGCATTCACTGCGGCAATTTCCTGCTCGGGCGGGGCTTTTGGCAAGGTCATCACCGGGATCAGGGCGCGCAAGCGGTCGTGATGCGCGCGCAACCCATATTCCAGGTCGGAAAGGTGGAACCCCTCGAAGGCCTCACTTTTCATCGACTCGTTTGACCAGATTGTCAGCTGCTGATCCTCTGCCGAAGTGTCGCGGTCGATCCGCATTGCCAGATAGCGCGCAAGCCGCTGCTGCCGTGTCTCGTTGGCCTTGCGGTATTGCCGCCCTGTCAGCCGGGTCTGGCCGGGGCCCACAGGAAGCTCGTGGTAGAATTGCGCACCCTCTGGGGTGAAGGCGAAGACGATGGCGGGGAAAAGCCCGTAATAGGTCCAGGTCTTTTGCAGATGGCTGGGAAGCCCCGGCGGGTCTTCAGACAGCTTGATATATTCCTTCACCGACCAGCGCCGCCCCGGCTTGTCGCCAAACCCCCCGCGCGAGAAATTGATGCCACCCGCCAGTTGGTGATCGCCGTAGTCACGGCCGTAAAGTTCCTGCAACGACGGATGCGCCAGCGCCACATGATAGCCTTCGTTATCCACATCGCGCACCGATTTCCAATTCACCGGCAGTTCTGTCATCCAATCCGAGGTGCCCGCGGCAAGCATGTCACCCGCCTTGTAGGCAGCAAAGTCAGCATCAAAGGCGGCAAGCAGTTCGGCCACCGACGGCTGCGGTCCGGGGTTGAAGCGCAAAAAGACAAAGCCGTGGAAGATCTCCATCTCGATGGGTTTCAGATGGAATTTTTCGCGATCAAGATTGCTGAAACTTTCGGGCCGCGCCGCACCGCGCAACGTCCCGTCCAGATTATAGACCCAGCCATGAAACGGGCAGACCACAGCACCGCGGCAAGACCCCTGCACCCCATTCACCACCCGCGCGCCGCGATGGCGGCACAGGTTGTGAAACGCACGCAGCACGCCGTCTTGCCCGCGCATCACCACGGCCCGCTCGCCCAAGATATCAAAGGCCAGCCAATCGCCGGGGGCGGGCAGATCGCTTTGATGGCCAACAACCTGCCAATGGTTCAGGAAAAGCGCGCGTTCCAAGGCAAAGACCGCCTCGGAATCATAGGTCCAGCCGGGAAGGCCGGAACGATCCCAGTCGTTCGGCGGCTGCATTGTGGGAAAAGGCAACGGAACGTTCATCTCGAATCCTCCACCATCATAGGATTTGCCGCCATTGACTGACTTGTCAATCAGATTATGTTGGACCCTAACAAGGAGACAGATGTGCCCCCAGAACCCGCCACCGTCCTGGCCGAAGCCAACCGGTCGCCGCGCACCCAATCGCGTGAGGTCCGCCGCCAGCAATTGATCGAGGCAACGATCTCGACCTTGGCCGCGCGTGGCTTTGCCCGCACCACCCTGACCGAAGTGGCCAAAACAGCGGGCATCAGCCATGGTCTTGTGCTGTTTCACTTTGAAACCAAAGAGAAATTGCTGACCGAAACCCTGACCTTCATGACCGAGGAGTATCACCAGAACTGGCAAGCCGCGCTGGCCGCCGCACCTGCTGATCCCGCAGCGCAGCTTCTGGCGTTGATCAAGGCAGATTTCGCCTCTGCCATCACCACCCCCGCACGTCTTGGCGCTTGGTGTGCCTTTTGGGGCGAAGCGCAAAGCCGCCCGATCTATCAAGAAGCCTGCGGCGAGAAGGATGCGGCCTATATCCGGCAACTGGAGGTCATTTGCGAAGAACTGGTGCGGCAGGGCGGCTATGGCGTCGATGCAATCATCGCTGCCCGCATCCTGCGCGTGGTGATCGAGGGCACGTGGCTCGACATGATGACAATGCAGAATCCATATGCGCCCACCGAGGCCCTTCGCACGGTCATGTCCACCGCAGCACTCTGTTTTCCAAAGCATTTCCGGTAGGAACCTGCTTCAAAGGCACAAAGCTTCGGTTGGGCCGCCTCAGTCAGGCTATGCCTTGGTGACAATCGGCGATTGCGAACTGGATGTAGCGATGTGGGGCGCAAGCCGCGCGACGACAGCATTACGAATGAGCGGTGATTGATGAAATCCACATGGACCACCGCTGCCAGCTTGCCGGGGCGGCCGCAGGCCGATTTACGGCAAATTCTGACATGCTCGACTGCGTCAAACCTTCCGGTGGTGACTGCTTAAAGTCGGGGCAGCACGTTCACTTGAACGCAGGACCAAACCCCTCGATACGCCTGACGCAACAGGGAAGTTTGAAGATCAGCTATATACTTCAATGAATTAAAATGGTGCTGCAAGAGAGGATTGAACTCTCGACCTCTCCCTTACCAAGGGAGTGCTCTACCACTGAGCTACTGCAGCGCCGGGTGCTTGCGGGACCGTCTGGCACCGCTGGCGTGGCGGCTGAATAGACGCGTTCGCGGCAGGGTGCAAGTGCAAATTGGCGGTTTTTTGCGTGGCCTTGCTGGACGGTTGGGGCGCGCTGTATTAGAAGGGCTGATGCGTGAAAAACCTGATGACATTGCTGCGCCAAAGCCCAAATCCCAGCGCGAGACCGAGCGGGAGGCCCGCTTGAAGCTGGCGTTGAAGGCGAATATGGGCCGCAGGAAGGCGCAAGCGCGGGCGCGGTCTGAGGCGGATTCGGATGCGGGCGCATCTGACGATAACAACAAGAACGAGTGAGGCTGGCAGATGGATTCGATTTTGGTCAAGGGCAATGGGCCGCTGAATGGGGTGATCCCGATTGCGGGGGCGAAGAATGCCTGCCTGACGCTGATGCCTGCTACGCTGTTGTCAGAGGAACCGCTGACGCTGACCAATGCGCCGCGCTTGTCGGATATTGCGACGATGACGCAGCTTTTGCAGTCACTTGGCGCGGAAGTGGCCAGCTTGCAGAACGGGCTGGTGCTGGCGATGTCGAGCCACAAGCTGGATAACCACACGGCGGATTACGAGATTGTGCGCAAGTTCCGCGCCTCAATCCTGGTGCTGGGGCCGCTTTTGGCGCGCGATGGGCATGCGGTGGTGTCCTTGCCGGGGGGTTGTGCGATTGGCGCGCGCCCGGTGGATTTGCACCTGAAGGCGCTGGAGGCGATGGGGGCGGAACTCGATCTGCGCGACGGCTATGTGCATGCCAAGGCTCCGGGTGGGCGGTTGCGCGGGGCGGTGGTGGAGTTTCCGTTTGTCTCGGTTGGTGCCACCGAAAACGCTTTGCTGGCGGCGACTTTGGCCAAGGGCACCACGGTGCTGAAGAATGCCGCACGCGAGCCTGAGATTGTCGATCTTGCGGTCTGCTTGCGCCGGATGGGCGCGCAGATTGACGGTGAGGGCACCAGCACGATCACCATTCAGGGCGTGGACCGTTTGGGCGGGGCGACGCATCCGGTGGTGACGGATCGGATCGAGCTTGGCACCTACATGCTGCTGCCGGCGATTTGTGGTGGCGAGGTGGAATGTCTGGGCGGCAAGATGAGCCTTGTCGGGGCCTTTGCCGAGAAGCTGGATGCGGCCGGGGTTTCGGTGGTGGAAACCGAGCGCGGGCTGAAGGTGACGCGCAAAGGCGGGCGGGTGAAAGCGGTGGATGTGGTGACAGAACCGTTCCCCGGATTCCCCACCGATTTGCAGGCGCAGATGATGGCGTTGCTTTGCACCGCTGACGGGGTTTCGGTGCTGGAAGAAAAGATCTTCGAGAACCGCTTCATGCATGCGCCGGAACTGGTGCGGATGGGGGCGAAGATTGATGTGCATGGCGGCCATGCCACCGTGACGGGCGTTGAGAAACTGCGCGGCGCGCGGGTGATGGCGACGGATTTGCGCGCCTCGGTTTCGTTGATTTTGGCGGGGCTGGCGGCTGAGGGTGAAACCGTGGTCAGCCGGGTCTATCATCTGGACCGTGGCTATGAGCGGGTCGAGGAAAAGCTGCGCGGCGTCGGTGCGCAGATCGAGCGGATCAAGGCATGAGCGATGCGCGCTTTGAAGACGGCGACGAGCAACCGCTGCGGCTGATCGCGCAGGATGCCGAAGGGCTGGGCGTGATCGCGGCGCTGTTGCAAGACGCGGTGTTTCCGATCACCGAAATGTCGCTGGTGCGGCAAAAGCGGCGGTTTGCCCTGATGCTGAACCGCTTCCGCTGGGAAGACCGCGAGGCTGCGGCGCAGGCTGGGCGCAAGTATGAGCGGGTGCAAAGCCTGCTGGTGTTCGAGGATGTGCTGGCGGTGCGCAGCCAAGGCATCGACCGCAGCGACAAGGATACGATCCTGTCCTTGCTGGATATCAGCTTTGCGCCGGGGGCCGATGGCACTGGCGTTGTGACGCTGGTGCTTGCGGGCGACGGCGCGATCGGGCTTGAGGTGGAGGCGCTGGACGCGACATTGCGCGATGTGACGCGGCCCTATCTGGCCCCATCGGGCAAGGCCCCGGATCACGGTATTTGAATGCCGACAGGCTGTCCCCGCGGGGACAGCCTGCGCGGCGATTTATGTCCCCGCGGGGACAGAGTTACATCAGTAGTGGTTTAGGGAAAATTAACCACATCATACAGGGCGGCTGACGCAGCGCTGCACCGATGCAGACGGATTTCAGTCTTTTGGACCATTGGTGTTGATCACCACGGAATTCTTGGTGCTGGGCGTCGCCATCGCGGGCTTGGCCTTTTCCTTTTTTGGTTTTTTGACGTTTTTGCCGGGTTTGCTCATGCCCTTGGCCATCTGATATTCCTCGATGTTGCGACCATCTGGTTGGCCTTGCAGCATCATGCGCTTTTGCGCGCGCAAACCCAAGCCTATTTGCAAGGTTATGGCGGGCTTGCGCGTTGCAACCTGCGGTAGTTTGCGGCAAGACGCCATAATTTGCGTCAGATCGGTAAAAATTCACATCGCTTTTGGAAGATGCCGCTGGCCCGCGTGCCAAGGTGGCAGGTCTTGGGCGTTTGGTGCCAGCGGCAGAATATTTTGTGGCGTCCACGGTAGAATAGTGATGTTTTACAGATAGTTGCAGAGGTTTACGGCGCCTGTCTTGCTGCGCTGCCGCAGAGAAATGCGGCGATGCAGCAAGGCCGGATCGTGCTGGAGAGGGTTAAATTCATCGGCGACACCACCCGCAGTTTCAAAAATTTGAAAGCGCTTTGAGGCGAGAATCGTTGACGAAATAGCCGATTTGCCGCTATGGCTTTGGCTAACGCTTCGGGAGGCCAGCTTTGATCGGTTGGAAAAGCGGCGTTTTGACAGGGAAGCGCCGCTATGGCGCAATCAAACTATAGGGAGGAAATCCATGTCCTTTGGATTCAAGAGCCGCTTCATGCGGTCTGCTGCGGCTATCGCGGTGCTGGCGGCTGTTGGCACGCCGGTGCTTGCGGAAGAAATTTTCGTCGTCTCGGGCGCGACCGGGTCTGATTTGCAGGATTTCCCGGCGATTGTGAAACCGTGGGAAGACAAGACCGGCAACAAGGTGACGATCGTGCCGATGCCGTCGTCAACCTCGGACCAGTTTGGCCAGTATCGGCTGTGGCTGGCTGCAGGGGCGACCGACATTGACCTTTATCAGACCGACGTGATCTGGGCACCGCAACTGGCGGAACATTTCGTTGATCTGAGTGAAGCGGGCAAAGACTTGATCGCGGCCAACTTCCCGTCGATCATCCAATCGCAGACGGTGAACGGCAAGCTGGTTGCGCTGCCGATCTTCACCGATGCGCCGGCGCTGTATTACCGCAAGGATTTGCTGGAGAAATACGGCATCGAAGTGCCGAAAACCTGGGACGAGCTGACGGCGGCTGCGACCAAGATTCAGGAAGGCGAACGCGCCGCTGGCAGCGCCGATTTCTGGGGCTATGTCTGGCAGGGCAACGCCTATGAAGGGCTGACCTGCGACGCGCTGGAATGGGTGAAGTCGTTCGGCGGCGGCCAGATTGTGGAGGCGGATGGCACGATCTCGATCAACAATCCCAAGGCCATCAAGGCGTTGGAAACCGCAGCGGGTTGGGTTGGCACGATCTCGCCCGAAGGCGTTCTGGCTTACGGCGAGGAAGAAGCCCGTGGTGTGTGGCAGACCGGAAACGCCGCCTTCATGCGCAACTGGCCTTACGCTTATGCGCTGGGCAACGGCGACGACTCTGCGGTGAAGGGCAAGTTTGAGGTCACCACGCTGCCTTATGGCGCAGAGGGGGATGCTTCGGCGGCGACCTTGGGCGGCTGGAACATCGCGGTGTCGAAATATTCGGAGCACCAAGAGGCGGCGGTGTCGCTGGCGGTCTATCTGGCGGGCCCCGAGGCGCAAAAGATGCGCGCCATCATGGAAACCCACCTGCCGACGATTCAGGCGTTGTATGACGACCCCGAGATTGCCGAAAAATCGCCGATCATCCCGCAATGGAAGAACGTGTTCCTGAACGCGGTGCCGCGTCCTTCGGCACCGACTTTGGGCAAATACAACGAAGTGTCGTCGAAATTCTGGTCGGCGGTGCATGAAACGCTGTCGGGCAATGGCTCGGCTGCCGATAACCTTGCAGGGTTGGAAGCTGATCTGACGGATCTGAAGGGCGACGCCTGGTAATCCTCCCGTTACGGGTGTGCCTTGAGGATGGGCGGCGGCTGCGCATAACGCCAACCGCCGCCCATTTTACGCGCGGCCCTTGTGATGGGCCGGTTTGAGGGGGGAAAATCATGACAGTTTCAAAGACGGCCATAGGCCGCGAAAGTGGCCTTAGCCTGCGACAGCAGCGCATCAGGGCCGCACAATGGTTTCTGGCGCCGATGTTGATCGCGCTGTTTTGCGTCGCAGCTTATCCTTTGCTGAAAACCATTTGGTTTTCGCTGACCGATACGTCGCTGAACAATCTGAGCGGCGGCAAGTTTATCTGGTTTGACAATTACTTTCGCATGCAAACGCTGTCGAACGGGGCGGTGCGCTACAAGGGCACGCTGGTTGATCCGGCTTGGTGGAACGCGGTGTGGAACACGGTGCGGTTCTCGGTGGTGTCGGTGGTGTGCGAGACGGTGCTGGGGCTGATCGTGGCCTTGGTGCTGAATGCCGAGTTCAAGGGGCGCGGCTTTGTGCGCGCGGCCATCCTGATCCCTTGGGCGATTCCGACGATTGTGTCGGCGAAGATGTGGGCGTGGATGCTGAACGACCAATACGGCATCCTGAACGATATGGCGCTGAATTTGGGGCTGATCTCCAGCAAGATCGCGTGGACTGCCAATGCCGACACCGCGATGTATGCGGTGCTGATGGTGGATATCTGGAAGACCACGCCGTTCATGGCGCTGCTGTGCCTTGCGGGCCTGCAAATGGTGCCGCGCGATATCTATGAGGCGGCGAAGATTGACGGCATCAACCCCGTGAAGGTGTTCTTCAAGATCACTTTGCCGCTGATCCGCCCGGCTTTGATGGTGGCGGTGATCTTCCGGATGCTGGATGCGCTGCGGATTTTCGATCTGATCTATGTGCTGACGCCCAACTCGGCGGCCACGAAAACCATGTCGGTGATCAGCCGCGAGAACCTGATCGAGTTTGACAAGTTTGCCTATGGATCGGCGCAATCGACGTTGCTGTTCGCGATACTGGCGATTTTCGTGTCGCTGTATATCTGGCTTGGCAAGGTTGACCTAAGCGGGGAGGGGGGCAAATGACCGCGAACAAGATGCTGAAATCCATCGCATTTTATGCGCTGGTGGTGGTGATCGTGGTGTTCTCGATCTTTCCGTTCTACTACGCCATCGTCACCTCTTTCGCGACAGGCACCGCGCTGTTCGAGCCGAATTACTTCCCGAAAGCGTTTGACTGGGCCAACTACAAGACGGTTCTGGGCGGGGCGACTTTTCCGCGCAACATCGTGAATTCGGTGTTCGTGGCAACCGCCACGGTGCTGGTATCGCTGTTTCTGGCGGTGACGGCATCTTACGCCTTGGCGCGGGTGCGGTTTCGGGGCCGGGGGTTGTTGTTGATGACGATCCTTGCGGTGTCGATGTTCCCGCAGATCGCCGTTCTGGCCGGGCTGTTTGAGTTGATCACCTTCCTTGGCCTGTTCAACTCGCCCTTCGCGCTGATCCTGTCTTACACGATCTTCACGCTGCCGTTCACCGTTTGGGTGCTGACCACCTTTATGCGGGATCTTCCGGTTGAGATTGAGGAAGCCGCGATTGTCGATGGGGCAACCCCTTGGATCATCATTACAAAAGTGTTCCTGCCGTTGTTGTGGCCGGCATTGGTGACGACGGGACTTTTGGCCTTCATCGGCGCGTGGAATGAGTTTTTGTTCGCGCTGACCTTCACCTCGTCTGAATCCACCCGCACGGTTCCGGTGGCGATTGCGCTGCTGTCGGGGGCGTCGCAGCAGGAAATTCCGTGGGGGCCGATCATGGCAGCCTCCGTCATTGTGACGGTGCCGCTGATCATCCTCGTTCTTATCTTCCAACGCAAAATCGTCGCGGGTCTGACCGCAGGCGGCGTGAAGGGCTGAAAAAATGGCAAAAATTGAACTGAAGAACGTCAAGAAGTCCTACGGTGCGGTGGATGTGATCAAGGGTATTGATCTGACCATCGAGAAGGGCGAATTCATGGTGTTTGTCGGGCCTTCGGGTTGCGGCAAATCCACCCTGCTGCGGCTGATCTCGGGGCTGGAGGAGATTTCCTCGGGCGATATGTTGTTTGACTCTGAGCGGGTGAACAACGTGCTGCCGTCGCAACGCGGCATTGCGATGGTGTTCCAATCCTACGCGCTTTATCCGCATATGACGGTCTATGATAACATGGCCTTCGGGATGAAACTGGCGAAAGCCAGCCCGGAAGCGATGAAAAAGCGCGTGCTAGAGGCCGCCAAACTGCTGCAAATTGATCATCTGCTGGAGCGTCTGCCAAAGCAGCTTTCCGGCGGTCAGCGCCAGCGGGTGGCCATCGGCCGCGCTATTGTGCGCGACCCACGGGTGTTCCTGTTTGACGAGCCGCTCTCGAACCTTGACGCCGCCTTGCGGGTGCAGACCCGGTTGGAAATCGCCAAACTGCACCACTCGATGTCTGACGTGACGATGATTTATGTCACGCATGATCAGGTCGAGGCGATGACTTTGGCCGACCGCATCGCGGTGCTGCGCGATGGCCGGTTGGAGCAGGTGGGCTCTCCTGCCGAGCTTTATGAGCGTCCGAATTCGATCTTCGTCGCGGGTTTCATCGGCAGCCCGAAGATGAACTTCCTGACTGGCAAATTCGCCGCCGATCATGGCTGCACCACGCTTGGCATCCGGTCGGAACATATCGACGTGGTCGAAGCGGGGATGTGGTCGGGCCAGATCGTGCATGCCGAAGATCTGGGCAGCGACAACTATCTGTTCGTCGAGGTTGGCAGTGACGAGCCGCTGATCGTGCGCCGCGAAGGCAAGCTTGCGATGAAGGTGGGCGATACGGTGTCGCTGTCGCCCAAGGCGGGGCAGTTGCACAAGTTTGATCAGGCTGGCAAGCCGATCCGGTAATTTCCACATCCATACCGCGCCCCGGTTTGGGGCGCGGCAGCTAAACAAGGAGCATGCCATGAGCATCCGCGTCACCGTTTGGGGCGAAAACGTCCACGAGCAGAAAAACAAAGTCGTGGCAGAGGTTTACCCGCTGACCATGCATGGCACGATTGCCAAGGCACTGAACGCGGCGGGGCATGACGCCAGCACCGTGACCTTGCAGGATGCCGAACACGGGCTGACGGTGGAAAAGCTGGCCGCGACCGATGTGCTGATCTGGTGGGGCCACGCGGCGCATGGCGACGTGGATGATGCGATTGTGGAACGCGTCTGCAATGCGGTTTGGGGCGGCATGGGGATCATTTTCCTGCACTCGGCGCATTTCGCCAAGCCGTTCAAGCGGCTGATGGGGGCACCGTGCAATCTGACTTGGCGCGAGGCGGGCGAGCGTGAACGGCTGTGGGTGACAAGCCGTCAGCACCCGATTGCGGCGGGTCTGCCGGATCATTTTGAGCTGGAATATGAGGAAATGTATGGCGAGCCGTTTGGCGTGCCGGAACCGCTGGAGACGGTGTTTATTTCGTGGTTTGCGGGGGGCGAGGTGTTCCGCTCAGGGTTAACTTACAAGCGTGGGGCGGGGAATATTTTCTATTTCCGTCCAGGGCATGAAACCTATCCGACCTATCACGACGCCAATGTGCAGCGGGTGATCTCGAATGCGGTGACATGGGCGTATAACCCGAATGTCCGCATCGCCGATCCGAATGATGCGCCGAATACGCCGGTTGATAAGGCACTGGAGCCGATCACCGAGCGCGGGCCGCGCCTGCACCATGATGGCGAGGCGGGGTATCGGTGATGGCGGCGCCGGTTCGGGTTCTGATCCTTGGCACGGGGGGGATGGCCAACAACCATGCCGACAGTTTCAAGGCAATCGAAGGGGTTACAGTGGTTGGCGGGATCGACACGCGGCCCGCACAACTGACGGATTTCTGTGATCGCCATGGCATTGCGGGGCGGTTTGCCTCGATTGACGAGGCCATCGCTTGGGGGCAGTTTGACGCGGTCACCAACGTGACGCCAGATGCGGCGCATTATGCCACCACGCTGCCGTTTTTGGCGGCGGGCAAGCATGTGCTCTGTGAAAAGCCGCTCGCTACGTCGGAAGCCCAAGCCGATGCGATGGCCGAGGCTGCCGCAAAGGCGGGCGTGGTGAACATGGTGAACCTGTCCTATCGCAATGTCGCCGCGTTGCAAAAGGCGGCTGCGATGGTGCGCGATGGGGCCATCGGCACGGTGCGGCATTTTGAGGCGAGCTATCTGCAAAGCTGGCTGACCCAACCGGCCTGGGGCCATTGGGATCGCGAAAGCCAATGGCTGTGGCGGCTTTCGACCAAGCACGGATCAAAGGGTGTGCTGGGCGATGTCGGCATCCATATCCTTGATTTCGCAACGTTTATCGCGGGGCAATCGGCGGTTGAGGTGTCGTGCCGGTTGGCGACCTTCCACAAGGCCCCCGGCGATCAGATCGGGGAATACCCGCTGGATGCGAATGACTCCGCCACGATGCAGATCGTGCTGGAGAACGGTGCTTTGGGCACGGTGGCGGCGACGCGCTTTGCCAGCGGCCATCTGAACGACCTGCGCCTGCGGATTTATGGCGACAAGGGCGGGCTGGAGGTGTGCTGGGAGAACAACCACAGTTCCTTGCGCGCCTGTCTGGGCGACGATCTGCAAGCGGCGCGCTGGCATGATGTTGAGGCACCAGTGCTGGCAACGATTTACCAGCGCTTCATCGCCGCCATTCGGGGCGAGGGCGTGGCCGAGCCCGATTTCGCGCGGGGTGCCGCGTTGCAACGCCTGCTGGACCGGGCAGAGCAATCGGCAGGGCAAGCCGGGGTCAGTCTGAAAGTCTGATCACGGCTGCAAGCCGCAAGCCGGGGCATCCCCAGTGCCCCGGCTTGATCTTCATCAAGGCGCGGGGCGCTGTTTTCGGTCAGGCTGTGGGGATAAACCCGGCAAGGAGCCTGATCATGACGCGCCTGATGATGTTGCTGTTCTCGATGGTGGCGACAACTCTGATGGGGGTGGGCGTGATCATTGCCCTGACCACGGGGTTTGACACGCTGAAACCGATCATGCTTGCGGCAGCGGTTGGCTTTGTCCTGGCGGTTCCGGTCGCATGGCTGATCGCGAGAAAACTTGCCTGACAGGCGACGGATTGTCATGTGGGTGGCGTATCACAGAAAGCAGATTTGAAAGGATATCGCATGTCAGCGCCCCAGGGGTATTCCGCAACGCAGATCGTCCTACACTGGCTGGTCGCGGGACTGATCCTGTTTCAGTTGGTGTTTGGCGAGGCGATGAGCACCGCCTGGCGGGCGGTGCGGCGCGATATGGCGCCCGATATGACCCTGGCGGTCTGGGCGCATATCATCGCAGGCATTGCGGTGCTGGTGTTTGCGCTGTGGCGGTTGCAATTGCGTGCCACGCGCGGAGCGCCCGATGCCCCGGCGGATACGGCGCTGATGATGGCTGCCGCGACATGGGGGCATCGGGCGCTATACGCGGTGATGCTGCTGACCCCGATCACCGGGTTGCTGGCGTGGTATGGCGGCGTGGTGGAAGCGGGCGAAGTGCATGAGTGGTTCAAGCCGGTGATCATCGTTCTGGTGGCGGGGCATGTGCTGGCGGCGCTGTATCACCAGTTCATCCGCAAAGACGGTTTGCTTGTGCGGATGAAGCGTCCGCTGGACTGAGGCGCGCGGCCTGCACCAAGCCGGAAAACGAGGTTTTCCGTGCACGATTTTTGGCTCAAAAATCGGTTTGGCTCAGGCGTTCAGGAAAACCTGCACCGCTTGTTCAAATTCGCGCGGGCGCTCGGCGTGCAGCCAGTGGCCTGCGCCGGGCAGTTTGGCGAAATGCGATTTCGGAAACAGGCTGCGGATGGTGTCGCGGTATTCTGGCTTGACGTAATGCGACAGCGCCCCGGTCAGAAACAGCGTGTGCCCGTCAAACTGCCCGGTGGTGCCCGGCCAGCCGACGATTTGCGGCATCTCGGTCTCTAGCACATCCAGGTTCAGCCGCCAAACCGGGGGCTGTGCTTTCAAATCCAGCGATTGCAGGAAAAACGCGCGCAGGGCAGGGTCTGCGACGGTGGCACTCAGCCGCCGGTCTGCCTCGCTGCGCGAGGTGAGGCCGGTCAGATCCAGCGCGCGCATGGCGGTGATATATTGGGTCTGATCATGGCCATAGGCGACCGGGGCGATATCGGCCACCACCAGTTTGCGGATCAGTTCGGGGCGGGTCAGTGCCAGTTGCATCGCGGCCTTGCCGCCCATCGAATGGCCCAGCACATCCATCGGCGCGCCGAAATGCGTGATCACCTCGGCCAGATCGCCCGCCATATCGGCGTAGCTGTGGGTGGCTGTGCGTGGGCTTTGGCCGTGGTTGCGCATATCGACCGCATGGACGGTGCGCCCCGCTGCAAGGTGGCGGGCGATCACCCCCCAGTTGCGGGCAGAGCCGTAAAGCCCGTGCACGATCAAAAGATCGAGCTGCGTGGTGGCGGCGGCGGCGGGATAGGTGGATGTGGCAAGCATGTTGCGTTCATAGCGCGGACATATTGTTTCGGCCAGAGCGGTTGAAGCCCCTCGCCCGCAGCGGTAAGGTCCGCCACAACAAAAGGGATGCACGCATGACCGGAGTGCCCATTCAACAGATGGCCGACCGCGTGGCAGGTTTGATGGAGCAGCGCCTGCGCGTGCGCGGCAGCGGCTTGGCCGAAAAGCTGCACAAGGGCGGGCGGTTGTTGCCGCGCCGGGTGCGCACGGCGGCAGAGGGGCTGCAAGCTGCGGCGGTGATCGCGCAGAACCCCAAGCTTTGGGCGCAGATTGATCAGGAAGCGGTGGCGCAGGCCTATGACATCTGCGTGCGTCATCTGAATGGTGTCGATGGCAAAGACCGCCGCAAGGGCGCGCTGGTTTCGGTTGCGGGATCGGTTGCGTTCTCGGTGCTGGCGGTGGCGGCACTGTTGTTTGCGGTGCTGCTGTGGCGCGGGTTTATCTAGGCAGGTTCATCTGGCCGGGCTCATCTGGGCGGGCGCAAGGCGGCGCGGCTGACCAGGGTGACCGTGGCGAAGGCCACATACAGCAACAGATACCACGATCCGATCTTGGCAAAGCTGACCCAGTGGTCGGGGCGTTGGCCGGCGTACGCCCAAGTCCCCGTGGCGGTGCCGACATTCTCGGCGACCCAAAGTGCCAGCGATGACAGGAAGGCCGCGAGCGGCAGCGGCATCCACCAATCGCGGTGCGAGATGCGAAAGGTGATGCGGGTGCGCGCGTAGATCAGCAGGGTGGCGGCAAACAGGGCCAGCCGGATGTCGGGTAGAAAGTGGTGGGCGAAGAAATTGACATAGATCGCCCCCGCCAGCGCAAAGGTCAGCCACAAAGGCGGGTAGGGTGCAAAACGCATCTCGAAAATGCGGATCACGCGGGCCATATAGCTGCCGACGCTTGCATACATAAAGCCGGAAAACAGCGGCACGCCCGCCAGTTTGAACAGGCCGGGTTCTGGGTAAGCCCATGATCCGGCATGGGTTTTGAACAGCTCCATCGCGGTGCCGGTGAGGTGGAACAACAAGATGACGCGGGCTTCCTCCCATGTTTCCAGCCGCAGCCACAGAAAGGCTGCTTGGGTGGCGAGCGCGAACAGGAACAGCGCGTCATAGCGGGCAAGCGGCCAGTCGGGCTGCCAGATCGCTTTGCTGGCGATGATCGCCAGCAGCAACAGCCCGCCGAACAGGCTGGCCCAGCCCTGCTTGAGCACGAACATGGTGAATTCGGCCAGCGCAAACGGCAAACGCGCGCGGGCCCAATCGCCAAGGCGGCGTTCAAGGCGGGGGGTGGAGGGTTTTAAGTCGCGCGTCATGGCAACCGGGTCATTTGAACAAAATGGGTGTCGGCAAAGCAAAAGGGCGCAGGTTACCCTGCGCCCTTTCGGTGGTTCTAAGGCCTTACAGCCCCGGATACATCGGGAATTTTTCGCACAAAGCCTCGACCTTGGCTTTCACCGCAGCTTCGACCTCGCCGTTGCCGTCTTCGCCATTGGCGGCCAGACCATCGACGACTTCGACGATCCATTTGCCGATCTGGCGGAACTCGGCCTCGGCGAAGCCGCGGGTGGTGCCTGCGGGGGTGCCGAGGCGGACGCCGCTGGTGACGGTCGGCTTTTCCGGGTCAAACGGGATGCCGTTCTTGTTGCAGGTGATGTTGGCGCGGCCCAAGGCTTTCTCGGTGGCGTTGCCTTTGACGTTCTTGGGGCGCAGATCGACCAGCATTACATGGGTGTCGGTGCCGCCGGTGACGATATCAAGGCCACCTTTCATCAACTCATCCGCCAAGGCTTGCGCGTTCTTGATCACTTGCCCGGTGTAGGTTTTGAATTCGGGGCGCAAAGCCTCGCCAAACGCCACGGCTTTGGCGGCGATGACATGCATCAAGGGGCCGCCCTGGATGCCGGGGAAAATCGCCGAGTTTATCTTCTTGGCGATATCCTCGTTGTTGGTCAGGATCATGCCGCCGCGCGGGCCGCGCAGGGTTTTGTGGGTCGTGGTGGTCGCCACATCGGCATAGGGGAAGGGCGAGGGGTGATGGCCGCCGGCCACAAGGCCCGCAAAGTGCGCCATATCCACCAGCAGATAGGCGCCAACCTTGTCGGCAATCGCGCGGAAACGGGCGAAGTCGATCTGGCGCGGAATGGCCGAGCCGCCTGCGATGATCAGCTTGGGCTGATGCTCGACCGCCAGCGCCTCGACCTGATCGTAGTCGATCAGGTTATCCTGCTGGCGCACGCCGTATTGGATGGCGTTGAACCATTTGCCCGACTGGTTCGGTGCCGCGCCATGGGTCAGGTGGCCGCCCGAGGCCAGATTCATCCCCAGAATGGTGTCGCCGGGCTTGATCAGCGCGGTGAACACGCCTTGGTTGGCCTGCGAGCCTGAATTCGGCTGCACGTTGGCGAATGCGCAGCCAAACAGCTGCTTGGCGCGCTCAATCGCCAGATTTTCCGCCACATCGACCCATTCGCAGCCACCGTAATAGCGCTTGCCCGGATAGCCCTCGGCGTATTTGTTGGTCATCACCGAGCCTTGCGCTTCCATCACGGCGCGGCTGACGATGTTTTCCGAGGCGATCAGTTCGATCTCGTGGCGTTGACGGCCCAGTTCCTTGGTGATCGCGCCGAACAGGTCGGGGTCACGGGAGGACAGGCTTTCAGTGAAAAATCCGGTGTCGCGGTGGGCGGTCATGACGTCTCCTGCGGGTGAAGGGTATTTGCAGAGGTTTTAGGCCAAGGGTGGGGACGGGGGAAGGCAATAAACGACAGAGAAGGCGTCGGTTACGCCGTCTTGTTCACTATAGGAAACTTGTTAGCGTGATCGCAAGCCTCGGCGGCGTCGCAGGCATCGGCAGGGGTTGAGTTTGGCGGCCGCAAAGGCAAGGCTGCGAGTCCCGATCAAAGGAGTCTGGTGTGCCGTTCAAAAACATTGCCTTCGCGGCCAGTCCGACCCCCGCCGCCCAAGAGGCGCTGGCGGAACTGGTGGCGCTGCATGGCCAGGTGCCGCTTGCGGCGGCGGATGTGGTGGTGGCGCTGGGCGGCGACGGTTTCATGCTGCAAACCCTGCATGAGACGCAAGCCTTGGGCTTGCCGGTTTACGGGATGAACTGCGGCACGGTGGGGTTCTTGATGAACACCTTCTCGGCCGATCTGCTGCCAAAACGGCTGGCGGTGGCGGAGGAGGCGGTGATCCATCCGCTGGCGATGACCGCCGTGTCGGTGGATGGGTCGATCACGCAGGCCTTGGCGATCAATGAGGTGTCGCTGCTGCGGGCGGGGCCGCAGGCGGCGAAGGTGCGGATCTCGGTCGATGGGGTGGTGCGGCTGGAGGAGTTGGTTTGCGACGGCGTGCTGGTGGCGACGCCTGCGGGTTCCACCGCTTACAATTATTCCGCGCATGGGCCGATCTTGCCGATCGGGTCTGATGTGCTGGCGCTGACCCCGATGGCGGCGTTTCGGCCGCGGCGGTGGCGGGGGGCGTTGCTGCCGAAATCGGTGGTGGTGCGGTTTGATATTCTGGAGCCCGGCAAGCGCCCGGTGCGGGCGGACGCGGACAGCCGCCCGGTGACGGATGTGGTGTCGGTGGAAATTCGATCAGAACCTGCGATCCGGCACCGGATTTTGTTTGATCCGGGGCATGGGCTGGAAGAGCGGCTGATCGTGGAGCAGTTCGCCTGATGGCTGCGGTCCCGCGATGGGACCGAGAATTTATCTATAAAAATCAAAGCCAAAAGCTATGGCGTTTAGAAAGCGTTCATAATTTTCGCCGCCCCGCATGGGGGTCGCGCGCGATTTCTGTGACAGAAATCGTGCACGATTTTTGGCTCAAAAATCGGCTTGGGGCTGGCGCTGCGACCAGGCTTCGATCTTGCGGTACAGCGTTGAGGGCGACAGTTCCAGCACGCGGGCGGCTTTGGGCACAGAGCCGTTGTGGCGCGCCAAGGTGGCTTCGATCACCATGCGTTCAACCTCGGCCAAGGGGCGGCCAAGCAGCGCGTCCAGCGAAAGTGCCGCGTCGTGCGGGCCGCTTTGGTCGGGCGGTGCCAGTGTCGGCAGGATCGGCGCATCTTCGGCCTGACGCGGCAGGCTTGCGGGCAGCATTGCCAAGGTCAGCACGCCGCCATCATGCAGCACGGCGACGTTGCGGATCACGTTCAGCAGTTGGCGCACATTGCCGGGCCACGGCAGGCGGCGGAACAGCGCGCGCACTTCGGGGGCCAGCCCGTCAAACTGCTTGCCTTCCTCTTGCGCAAAGCGGGCAAGTGCTGTTTCGGCAATTTCGATCACATCATTGTCGCGCTCGCGCAGGGGGGGCATGTGGATCGGCACCACGAACAGGCGGTAAAACAAATCCTCGCGGAATTGGCCGCGCCGCACGGCATCCATCGGATCGCGGTTGGTGGCGCAGACGATGCGGACGTTGACCTTTTTGGGCCGGGTGGCCCCCACCGGCACCACGGTTGAGGTTTGCAGAAAACGCAGCAGCTTGGTTTGCAGCGCGGGCGCCATTTCGCAGACTTCATCCAGAAACAGCGTGCCGCCATCTGCGGCGGCGGCGGCGCCCGGTTTGTCGGATATCGCGCCGGTGAAGCTGCCTTTCATATGGCCGAACACTTCGGATTCCAGCAAATCCTGCGGGATCGCGCCGCAGTTCAGCGCGATGAACGGGCCTGCGGCGCGGGGGCTGTTGCCATGCACGGCCAGCGCGCACAACTCTTTGCCGGTGCCGCTTTCGCCGGTGATGAACACCGTGGCCATCGAACGCGCCACCGAGACGATGGTGGCGTGGATGTTCGCCATCGCGTCGGATGCGCCGATGAAGCCGCTGCCAATCGGCGCAAGCGGGGCGACAGGTTGCGTGACGGGGGCTGAAACCGGCAGGGCGGCGGCTTTCGGGGGTGCGGCGGTTTGTGCGGTCTTGTGGGCGTTGGCGACGACATTCAGCAGGCGCGCCTCGTCAAACGGTTTGACCAGAAATTCATGCGCGCCTGCCCGCATCGCCTCGACCGCCTTGTTGATCGAGCCATGCGCGGTCATCACCACGACATGCAGGGCGGGGTTGATTTGCAGCATCTCGCGCATCAGATCAAGGCCGTCGCGGTCGGGCAGCACGAGGTCAAGCAGGATGACCTGCGGGGATGCTTCGCGCATCAGTTCTACCCCCTCGGCGGCGGTGCCTGCGGTGACAACGGCGTAACCGGATTTGGTCAGCGCTGCCCGGTAGAGCAGTTGCAGCGACGGTGTATCCTCGATCAACAAGATGGGCGGCAGCGGTGGGGTCACGTCTGCTCCTGAGCCGGGGCTTGCGGGAAGTGCTGGATGGGGTTGGCGCTTTTGTGATCAATGAAATTGATCAGCATGTCGAGGTGTTCAAGGGTTTGTGGCAGCAAGCGTTGCAGGCTGTCGTTATCGGGCACCGGTTGGTGGGCAAGGGCATTCATCGACTGCGCCAGTTGATGCAAAAGGTTCGCCCCCGCCGTGCCTGCGAGCGCGATCATCACATGGGTCTGACGGCGCACCTCAAGCCAATCCGGGCCTTGCGCGGCGGACAGCAGGGCGCGTTTGGCGGCGCGCAGGTCTTTTTGCAGATGGTCAAGCAGTTCGGCGGCCATTTTAGGCCCCGCCATGTCGAGCAGGTCTTGAAACTGCGCCGGTTCGATCTGGGGCATGGCGGGTTCCACACCCGGCTTGCGGTGCAGCACCTGCGTCAGGGCTGCGCACAGCGTATCGGCGCGGGCCAAGGCGGTGCAGAGCACAGCATCGGCCCCGGCAGCGCGAAGGGCGGTGTCAGGCGCGCGCGAGTGATCGGCGGTGATGGCAAGGATCGGCAGATGCGCCAGCGGCCCCGGTTGGCTGCGGATGTGGCGGATCACCTCGACCGCGCTGGTGTGGGGCATGTCGATGTCGATCAGCAGGGCGTCAAATCGGGCTTGGGTCAGGTGTTTAAGCACTTTCAGCCCGTCGGCGGCGGCACTCACCTGCGCGCCGAGGCTGGTCAGATCGCCCGACAGGCGCTGCCGTGCGCTGTCGTTGGCGGCGGCGACAAGCACGCGGCGGCCTTGCAGCGGGCCCGGTTCGGCCGGGCCCGGTTCGGCCGGGGCTGGGGCGGGCTGCGGTGCGGGCGGTTGCGCAAGTGGCAGCAATACCACCACTTGTGCGCCGCCCGCCGGGTGGTTGGCCGCGCTGATCTGGCCGCCCATGTCGCAGGCGATCTGCCGGACGATATGCAGCCCCAAGCCCGCGCCGGGGGTGCTGGTGGCGGCCTCCGGGCTGGAAAGCCGCGCCAGTGTTGCGGCATCAAAGCCCTTGCCCTGATCCTGCACGGTGATCTGCAACTGACGCGCGGGTGTTATCTGCAAATGACAGGTGATGGTGGCGGCATCGGCGTGGCGCAGCGCGTTGTTCAGCAGGTTTGCCAAAATCCGCTCTATCCCCGCCGGATCAAGCGGCAAGTCGGCGGGCAGGTCTTCGGCCAGCAGATCAAGCGTGATCCCCTGTTCGGTGGCGCGGGTCTGCCAGCGCAGGCGCAGGCTGTTCAGCAGGTGTTCGGTGTGCAGACCGATCGGGATGGGGCCAATCGGGGTGGGGCCAAGCAGGGCCAGCGCGCTGTCGAGCAGCAGCGCCATGGCTGCGCTGGCTGCCTGCGTGCGGGCAAGATGCGCGCGCGGGGCAGAGGGCGGCAGATCGCGCTCGATCAGGAGCAAGCCGCCGATCACCTCGGACAGGGTCGCACGCAGATCGTGGCCCAGAAGGGCGACGGTCTGAGCATCTGAAGGTGCAGGCCTTTGCATGGCGCCAAGGTAAGCGCTGGGGCCGCTTTGTCTAGGGGGCCTTGGGGGTCACGGCTGGGCATAGCCGATGGTTTGCAACGCGGTGCGGATTTCCGCCAAAATCGCCGGGTCGTCGATGGTGGAGGGCATTTTCCAATCGGTGCCGTCGGCGATCTTGACCATGGTGCCGCGCAGGATCTTGCCCGAGCGGGTTTTCGGCAAACGGTCCACCACCACGGCGCGTTTGAAATCGGCAACCGGGCCGATCTTGTCGCGCATCAGTTGCACACATTCCTTGATGATGGCGTCGGGATCGCGCGTGCAGCCCTTGTTCAGGCACAGAAAACCCACCGGACTTTGCCCCTTCAGCGCATCGGCGACGCCCACCACCGCACATTCGGCGACATCCTTGTGGTTGGCCAGAACCTCCTCCATCGCGCCGGTGGAAAGCCTGTGGCCTGCGACGTTGATCACATCATCGGTGCGCGCCATGATGTAAAGGTAGCCATCCGCATCGACATAGCCCGCATCGCCGGTCTCATAATAGCCGGGGAAATGCGTGAGGTAGCTTTTGACAAACCGATCCTCGGCGTTCCACAGCGTGGGCAGCGTGCCGGGGGGCAGCGGCAGTTTCACCGCGATCGCGCCCAAGGTGCCGGGGGCCACCGGATGGCCGCCTTCATCCAAGATTTGCACATCAAAACCCGGCATCGCTACGGTGGGAGAGCCGATTTTCACCGGCAGAGCCTCGATCCCCATCGGGTTGGCGGCGATGGCATAGCCGGTTTCGGTCTGCCACCAGTGATCAATCACCGGAATGTTCAGATGGTTCTGCGCCCAGTGGATGGTGTCGGGATCAGCCCGTTCGCCCGCCAGATACAGCGCCTTCAGGTGGGAAAGGTCATAGCCCGAGGGCAGCGCGCCGTCCGGGTCTTCGCGCTTGATCGCGCGCAGGGCGGTGGGGGCGGTGAAGAAGGCCTTCACCTTATGCTCGGCAATCACCCGCCAGAACGTGCCTGCATCCGGCGTGCCCACGGGCTTGCCTTCAAACACCACCGTCGTGCAACCCGCAATCAGCGGCGCGTAGCAGATGTAGGAGTGGCCCACGACCCATCCGACATCAGACGCCGCCCAGAACACATCGCCCGGCCCGCAATCATAGATCGCGCGCATCGTCCAGTTCAGCGCAACCAGATGGCCCGCCGTGGGGCGCACGACCCCTTTGGGTGCCCCCGTGGTGCCGGATGTGTAAAGGATATAGGCCGGATGATTGCCAGCCACCGGCACACAATCGGCGGGTTCGGTGCCAAACTGAAAGCTGTGCCACGCCACATCGCGGCCGGGGATCAGGGCTGCAACCTCTTGTTCGCGTTGCAGGATCACGCAGAAATCGGGCTTGTGGGCGGCCTGTTCGATGGCCGCATCCAAGAGCGGTTTGTAGTGGATCACGCGGGAAGGCTCGATCCCGCAACTGGCGGCGATGATGGCTTTGGGGGTGCAATCGTCGATACGCACGGCGAGTTCTGCCGCCGCAAAGCCGCCGAACACCACCGAATGAATGGCTCCCAGACGGGCGCAGGCCAGCATCGCCTCTAGCGCTTCGGGCACCATCGGCATGTAGATGATGACGCGGTCGCCCTTTTCCACGCCCTTGGCGCGCAACGCGCCGGCAAGCGAGGCGACGCGGGTTTGCAATTCGGCATAAGTGATCGCGTGTTTGGTGCGCGTGACCGGGCTGTCATGGATGATCGCCAGTTGATCGCCGCGCCCGGCCAACACATGCCGATCCACCGCGTTCCAGCAGGTGTTGACGCTGGCGTCGGTGAACCATTCGTAAAGCGGCGCGCGGCTGTCATTCAGGGCCTTGGAGGGCGGGTTCACCCAATCAATCTTTGATGCGGCATCCATCCAAAACGCTTCCGGGTTGGCTTGCCAGCCCGCATAGATTTCACGGTATGCCATAGTATGCCTCCTCCAAAGCTGCGGTTGTCTTAGGCAAGCCCGCTTGAGTCGCGCAAGGATCGTGAAGGGGCTGCGGCGATAACTTTGCATATATTGCGTGTTGGCCGGCGCAAAGTTTTGCAAACTGCACGGATTTGTGCGGTGATTACGCACAAACAGCGAGGGTTTGCAAACCCGTGCGAGCGGGTTTGCAAGTTGGGTTGCTGTGTCTTAGCCGTAATGCGCCACTGGCGTTCCCGCGATGGCGGACATGTTCAGCAGGCCGCGCGCGGTGATTGAGGGCGTGGCGATATGGGCGCGGTTGCCCATGCCCATCAGGACGGGGCCAACCTCTAGCCCGCCTGCCTTCAGTTTCAACATGTTACGCGCGGTAGAGGCGGCGTCGGAATAGGCAAACACCAGCACATTCGCTGGCCCCTGCAAGCGCGAGCCGGGGAAGATGCGGGCGCGCAATTCGGGGTCCAACGCCGCGTCGGCGTTCATTTCGCCCTCGTAGGCGAAATCGACCTCGCGCGCATCCAGGATTTCCAACGCCGCGCGCATCCGCCGACCCGAGTCGCTGTCAAGGTTGCCAAAGCTGGAATGGCTGCACAGCGCCACCTTCGCCTCGACCCCAAAGCGCTTGGCATGGCGAACCGCACCGATCACGGTTTCGGCGATTTGCTCGGCTGTGGGCACCGCGTTGATCTGGGTGTCGGCGATAAACAGCGGGCCGTCCTCAAGGATCATCAGCGACAAGGCGGCGCGGGGATGCAGGCCATCGCGGGCCAGAATTTGCCGCACATAGCCCAGATGCCACAGATATTGCCCGAAGGTGCCACAGATCATGCTGTCGGCATCACCCCGGTGCACGGCGATGCCAGCGATGGCGGTGGTGTTGGTGCGCATCACGGCGCGCGCAATATCTGGGGTGACACCTTGGCGGGCCATCAACTCGTGGTAGGAGCCCCAGTAGTCGCGATAGCGGTGATCGCTTTCGGGGTTGATGATTTCAAAGTCTTTGTCGGGGCGGATCGGCAGGCCCGCACGCTCGCAACGAGTGGCGATGACCTCCGGGCGGCCGATCAAGATAGGCTTGTCGGTCATCTCCTCGAGCATGGCATTGGCGGCGCGCAGCACGCGCTCATCCTCGCCCTCGGCAAAGATAATCCGGCGGCTGACGGTGGCTGCGGCTTCAAACACCGGGCGCATGATCAGCGCGGATTTGAACACCGAACCGTTAAGTTTCTCGCGGTAAGCGTCCAGATCGGCAATCGGGCGGGTGGCGACGCCGGTTTCCATCGCGGCCTTGGCAACGGCGCTGGCGACGACACCGATCAGACGCGGATCGAAGGGTTTCGGGATCAGATAATCGGCGCCAAAGGTCAGCTTTTCGGTGCTGTAGGCGGCGGCGGCCTCGGCGCTGGTGGTGGCGCGGGCAAGGGCCGCGATGCCGTCGATGCAGGCCAGTTGCATCGCGTCATTGATCACGGTTGCGCCCACATCCAACGCCCCCCGGAAGATGAAGGGGAAACACAGCACATTGTTGACTTGATTGGGAAAATCGCTGCGACCTGTCGCCATGATCGCATCCGGCGTCACCGCGCGCACGGCATCGGGCATGATCTCGGGGTTTGGGTTGGCCAGCGCGAAAATGATCGGGCGCGGGGCCATCTTGGCGACCATTTCCGGCGTCAGCACACCGGGGCCAGACAGGCCAAGGAACAGATCGGCGTCCTGGATCACCTCGGCCAGGCTGGCGGCGGTGTTGCCTTGGGCATAGGCGGCCTTCTGTTCGGTCATTTGCTCGTTGCGGTCTTTATAGACAAGGCCCGCAAGATCACACAGCCAGACGTTTTCGCGTTTGACGCCCAGCTTCAGCAGCATGTTCAGGCAAGCGATTCCCGCAGCCCCGCCCCCGGTGGACACCACCTTGATATCGGCGAAACTTTTGCCCGCAACGTAAAGCGCATTGGTGGCCGCAGCCCCCACCACGATCGCCGTGCCGTGCTGATCGTCGTGAAACACCGGAATTTTCATCCGCTCGCGGCACAATTGTTCAACGATGAAACAATCCGGGGCCTTGATGTCCTCAAGGTTGATCGCGCCGAAGGTCGGCTCTAGCGCGCAGACGATGTCGGCAAGTTTGTAGGGGTCGGGTTCGTTCAGTTCGATGTCAAAACAGTCGATGTTGGCGAATTTCTTGAACAGAACCGCCTTGCCCTCCATCACCGGCTTGGAGGCCAAAGCGCCAATGTTTCCAAGGCCTAGCACGGCGGTGCCGTTGGTGACGACCGCCACCAGATTGCCGCGCGCGGTGTAGCGGCTGGCCGTCGCGGGGTCGGCCTTGATCTCAAGACAGGCTTCGGCGACGCCCGGAGAATAGGCCCGCGACAGGTCGCGCCCGTTCGCCAAGGGCTTGGTCGCACGGATTTCCAGCTTTCCCGGTTTGGGAAATTCGTGGTAATCCAATGCCGCCTGCCGCGCGTTATCGTGCCTTGCCTCTTCCATCCGAACCTCCCGCAGATTTATAGTTTACCCTTAAACCGCTTTTTATCTTCCGCCAACCATGGCTTTTTGCATGACGTTTCCTTGCCGCTTTGGCAGGGTCTGATCCGGGCACCAAGGGCAGGTTTAACCAATGCCAGACCTATCGCAATGGCCAAGCGGATTGGTGATAGCTGGTATCACAAGAAATCGCTTGATCTAAAAGCTTCAGGCTTGAAATAACTGGGCGATACATCGACGAGGGGAAAATATGATGTCTGAGATGCGCGCTGAAATCGTGCTGCCAACCCGCGATCTGCGTAAGGATCTGCCGTTCTTCACCAAAACCTTGGGGATGCGGATGGATATGATTTATCCCGCCGATAACCCGGCGGTGGCGGTTGTCTCCGGCCACGGTTTGCGGCTGCGGCTGGATGCCGAAAGCAAGGCCGCGCCCGGATTGCTGCGGATTTTGACCGATGATCCGATTGCGGATGGCGCAAAGGCGCTTACCTCGCCCGGTGGCACGCAGGTGGAGATCGACGAGTTGAACCCGCCGCTGGTGCTGCCGAAAACCGAACATGCCTTTGTCGTGCGCCGCCTGGCCGACCAAGCGCCTTGGGTGATTGGCCGCGCGGGGATGGAATACCGCGATCTGATCCCGACACGCCTCGGCGGCGCGATGATCGCCAGCCACATCCGCGTGCCCGACGGCCCGGTGCCGGATATGGTGCATTACCACAAGGTCGGCTTTCAACTGATCTTCTGCGTCGCCGGTTGGGTGGATGTTCTCTATGAAGATCAAGGCGATATCATGCGGATCGCGGCGGGCGATTGCTTTATTCAACCCCCTACAATCCGCCACAAAGTGCTGCATTCCGAAGGCGTGCAGGTGGTGGAAATCGGCGTGCCGGCCGAGCATGTCACTGAGATTGACCACACTATGACGCTGCCGAATGGCACGATCAACCGGATGCGCGAATGGGACGGCCAGCGCTTTGTGCACAACATCGGCAGCACTGGGGCGTTCAAGCCGTTCCGCATCCCCGGATTTGAGGCCCGCGACACCACGATCAACGCCAACACCAAGGGCATCGCATCGGTGATGGTGGCGCGGCCCACGGGAACCGCTCCTTGGACCAAACACCAGGGCGATATACTGTTCAGCTTTGTGATGAGCGGCGAGATGGTGCTGGAGGGCGAGGGCAAAGACCCCTACCGCCTGGCCCCCGGCGATGCCTTTGTGATCCCGCCGGGGATGGCCACGCGCTATTCGGAATGCAGCGCAGATTTGCAACTGCTTGAGGTTTCTCTGCCGGGCAACCCGCTTACAGAGCTTGTCTGACCCGGCTTTGGTCATCCGCTCTGCGCAAATATCCTGGGGGTCCGGGGGCTAGCCCCCGGCTTCCCTTGCCATTTGGCGCGAAGCGGCACAGACTCGGACCAAATGGTCAGAAAACCGGAGGCCCAGATGTCGCTTTTGAACGCTGCAACCGAAGTGCGCTTGCGCGCCTATGCGCCCTATTCGCGCTTCAAGGTGGGGGCAGCGATCCGCTCGGTGGAAGGCAATCTGCATGTCGGCTGCAATGTCGAAAACGTGGCCTACCCCGAAGGCACTTGCGCCGAGGCGGGCGCGATTGCGGCGATGATTGCGGCGGGCGATACCCGGATCGCCGAAATTGCCGTGATCGCCGATAGCCCAGAGCCTGTGCCCTGCTGCGGTGGCTGCCGTCAGAAGATCGCCGAATTTGCCGATCAGGGCGTGCGGGTGACGCTGCACACCACCGACGGGAAATCGAAGGTGCTGAGCGTGGCAGAACTGCTGCCGGGGGTGTTCTCGGCCGCGCATATGGACAAAATCTGATGGACGCCCGCGCCATCATCGTGCGCCTGCGCGATGGCGATGTGCCCTCGGCCGCAGAACTGCAATGGTTCGCGCAAGGCTTGGCGACGGGGGCGGTTTCGGATGCGCAGGCGGGGGCGTTTGCGATGGCGGTGCTGCTGAAGGGGCTTGGCGATCAGGGCCGGGTGGCGCTGACGCGGGCGATGCGCGACACCGGCCACGTGCTGGAATGGGACATGCCGGGGCCGGTTCTGGACAAGCATTCGACCGGCGGGATCGGCGATTGCGTGTCGCTGCTGCTGGCGCCTGCGCTGGCGGCTTGCGGCGCCTATGTGCCGATGATCTCGGGGCGCGGTTTGGGCCATACCGGCGGCACGCTTGATAAGCTGGAGGCTATTCCGGGCTTCAAGACCGGGCTTTCGGAAGACCAGTTGCGGCGGCAGTTGAAGGATATCCGCTGCGCGATTGTGTCGGCAAGCGCCGAAATTGCCCCGGCGGATCGCAGGCTTTATGCGGTGCGCGATGTGACGGGGACGGTGGAATCGGTCGATCTGATCACCGCCTCTATTCTGTCGAAAAAACTCGCGGCGGGGTTGGAAGCCCTTGTTCTGGATGTGAAATGCGGCTCTGGCGCGTTTATGAAAACGATTGAGGAGGCCGAGGCCTTGGCGCGGGCTTTGGTGGCGACCGCACAGGGGGCGGGCTGTATGACAGCCGCGCTGATCACCGATATGAGCCAGCCTTTGGCCACCGCCGCGGGCAATGCGCTTGAGGTGATCGAGGTGATGGAGACGCTGACCGGCACATCCGTCAACGCGGCCCTGTGGGATATCACCATGGCGCTGGGCGGCGAGGCTTTGGCCTTGGGTGGCTTGGCCGCCGACCCCGCCGATGGTGCGGGGCGGATCGAGCAGGCGCTGGAATCGGGCGCTGCTGCCGAGTGGTTTGGCCGCATGGTGGCAGCGCAGGGCGGGCCGTTGGATTTTGTCGAACGCTGGCCGGATCGCCTGCCCGCCGCCACGGTGATCCGCGAGGTGCCCAGCCTGCGGCAGGGGTTTGTCACGGCGATTGACGGGCAGGCGTTGGGGTTGGCGGTGGTGGGCTTGGGCGGCGGGCGGCAGCGCGAGGGCGACAAGCTGAACCTGTCGGTCGGGCTGTCGGATCTGGCGGGGATCGGCGAGGATATCGGCGCGGGCGATCCGTTGTGCATGGTGCATGCGGCAACGGAAAGCGCCGCCGATGAGGCGATTTTGCGGGTCCAGGCGGCCTATCGGATGGGGGCTGTGGCCCCGCCGGACCCGGATTTGATCATCAAAAGGATAGCCTGAATGGCGCGCGCGTTTTTGATCGTGATGGATTCCGTGGGCGCAGGCGGTGCGCCGGATGCGGGCGATTTTGGCGATAAGGGCGCGAATACCTTGGGCCATATCGCGCAGGCTTGTGCTGCGGGGCGGGCGGATGTTGGGCGTGCGGGGCCGCTCAGGATGCCGAACTTGGATGGTTTGGGGCTGGGGGCTGCAATCCGGCTGGCGTCTGCGTCTGGGCTTGCGGCTCCGGGTTTTGACGCGGTGCCTGTCGGGCGGTGGGGGGCTGCGACGGAAGTCAGTCGCGGCAAGGACACGCCTTCGGGGCATTGGGAACTGGCGGGCGTTCCGGTGCCGTGGGAGTGGACGTATTTTCCCGACACGGTGCCGGCGTTTCCGCCTGATCTGGTGGCGCTGGTCTGTCGGTTGGCGGGGACCGAGGGGATTTTGGGCAACTGCCATGCCTCGGGCGTGCCGATCATCGAGCAGCATTGCGCCGAACATCTGCGCACCGGCTGGCCGATTTGCTACACCTCGGCGGATTCCGTTTTCCAGATCGCCGCGCATGAAGAGGCGTTCGGCTTGGAACGGCTGCTGAAACTGTGTCAGGATCTGGCGCCGCACCTACATGCGATGAAGGTGGGGCGGGTGATCGCGCGGCCCTTTACCGGGGTGCCGGGCGCGTTCAAGCGCACGGCAAACCGGCATGATTACGCGATGGACCCGCCGGGGCCGACCTTGCTGGAATGGGTGCAAAGCGCGGGCAGGGCGACGCATGCGATTGGCAAGATCGGCGATATTTTCTCGATGAAGGGCATCGGCAAGCTGTGGAAGGGCAAGAGCGACCTTGACCTTTTCGAATATCTGGATGGGTTAGCGGACGGTGCCGAGGATGGTTCCTTGACCTTTGCCAACTTTGTCGAGTTTGACACGCTTTACGGCCATCCCCGCGATGTGGCGGGATATGCCCGCGCGCTGGAATGGTTTGATGGCCGTGTCGGGCCGTTTCTGGCGCGGCTGCGCCCCGGCGATCTGGCGATTTTCACCGCTGATCATGGCAATGACCCGACTTGGACCGGGACAGAACACACGCGCGAGCGGGTGCCGGTGGTGTGCGCAGGTGTCGGTGTGGGCGGTTTGGGGTTGCGGGCTTTTGCGGATGTGGGGGCCAGCGTGGCTGCGCATCTGGGGGTGGCAGGTCAGGGCATCGGGCGGTCGTTTTTGTGAAGAAGCGAGGGGCTAGCCCCTCCCCAGCCCGGCCACGGGCCGGGCGTTCTTCGCGGAAATCCTCCACTGGAGGATTTCTGATCGCTCATCACCCCAGGATATTTGAGCAGAGAGGATGAACAATTTGAATCAAACGCCGAAGATCGAGTTGCATCTGCATCTGGAAGGTGGCGCGCCGCCCGCGTTCATCAAAGGGTTGGCGCGCGAGAAGCACATTGATATTGCGGGAATATTCAACGAGGACGGCAGCTATCGCTTTGCCGATTTCTGGGACTTCCTGAAGGTTTACGAGGCGGCCTGCACGACGCTAACCGGGCCGCAGGAGTTCTATCGGCTGACCCTCGCCGTGCTTGAAGAAAGCGCTGCAAGTGGCGTGATTTACAGCGAAACCTTCCTTTCCCCCGATTTCTGCGGCGGCGGCGATCTGGGCGCGTGGCGGGAATATCTGCACGCGATTGAGGAAGCGGCGGCGAAGGCCGAGGCCGATTTCGGCATCACGTTGCGCGGCATTGTCACGCCGATCCGGCATTTTGGCCCCGAAAAGGCGCGCGTGGTGGCGCGCTGTGCCGCCGAGACAGCGGGGCGGTTCATCACCGGGTTCGGCATTGGCGGCGATGAGAAATCCGGGGAGTTGAAGGATTTCCTGTGGTCGTTCGACATGGCGCGCGAGGCGGGGTTGCGCATCACCGCCCATGCGGGCGAGTGGAAAGGCCCCGATGAGGTGCGCGCAGCGATGAACGATCTGGGGGCCGAGCGGATCGGCCACGGCGTGCGCGCGATTGAGGATATGGCGCTGGTGGAGGAGATTGCCGAGCGTGGCGTGGTGCTGGAATTGTGTCCCGGCTCGAACGTGGCCTTGGGCATCTACCCGAGTTTTCGGGCGCATCCGATTGGCGAGATGTATGACCGCGGCGTCAAGGTGACGATCAACACCGATGATCCGCCGTTTTTCCACACCACGATGGTGCGCGAATACGAGATGTTGCACCGCGCTTTTGACTGGGACGAGGGCGTTTTCGCCAAGATCGCCCGCACCTCGCTTGACGCGGCGTTTTGTGACGCCGATACCAAAACCCGCATTCTGAAAACTTTGGAGCAGGCCCATGGCTGAACATCTGACCGTCGTTTCCCACCCATTGGTGCAGCATAAGCTGACGCTTATGCGCGAAAAAGACACCTCGACCGCATCTTTCCGCAAGCTGCTGCGCGAGATCAGTTTGCTTTTGGCCTATGAGGTGACGCGGGAGTTGCCGATGACCACCAAGGCGATCGAGACTCCGATTGAAGCGATGGATGCGCCGACGATTGATGGCAAGAAGCTGGCGCTGATCTCGATCCTGCGGGCGGGCAATGGCTTGCTGGATGGTATTCTGGAACTGATCCCGGCGGCGCGGGTGGGGTTTGTCGGACTATACCGCGACCCGGAAACACTGCAACCGGTGCAATACTACTGCAAACTGCCCGATCATCTGGAAGAACGGGTGTCGATTGTGGTCGATCCGATGTTGGCGACGGGAAATTCATCCGTGGCAGCAATTACGCTTTTGAAACAATCGGGTGCGAAGAATATCCGGTTTCTGTGCCTGCTTGCCGCCCCCGAAGGCATCGCCCGGATGAAAGAAGCGCACCCGGATGTGCCGATTGTCACAGCGGCTGTGGATCGGCAGTTGAACGACCATGGATATATTGTGCCGGGGCTAGGGGATGCGGGCGACCGGATGTTCGGCACTAAATAAAGTTTAGCCCCCTTTACTCGGAAACAATCCTGACGCATTCTTGCCCCAAAGCTACTTGGGGGTAGTCATGCTGTTGAAAATTGTATCGGTCGCGGTGTTCGCGGCTGTGATGGGTCCGATTGTTGCATCTGCGCAGACATTGGCGCAGATTGGCCAGCCTGCCGAGCGGCCGCCTGCGAGCTTCAAGGGCGCGCAATATGTGGATAGCCGGGGCTGTGTGTTCATGAACGCAAGCTATGCCGGTGCGCCGCGCTGGGTGGCGCGGGTGGACCGCGCGCACAAGGTGTTGTGTGGTTATCCGCCGACGTTTGGGCCGAAGCCTGCGATTGAGATGGCCGAGGAGGTTGCACCCGCCAAGCCGGCGCCGGTTGTGGTGGCGGCGGCACCTGTCGTGGTGAAGCCTGCCAAGGCCAATGCTCCGATGGCGACGGTGGCGAGTGCGATGATGCCCGAGGCTGTGGTGGTTAACCCGGTGCCGCGCGAGCCTTTGAACCATGCGCCGCAGGGTGTGGTGGCGAACCTGCCGACGCCGGTGCAAAGCTATGAGCGGGCGGCGACGGTGGTGGGGCCAGCGCCCGGCAAGATCGGGTGTTATACCTCGGCTCCGGTGGCGGAAGTGGTGCGGTTGCGCAATGGCGGCACGGCGGTGGTGTGCACGCGGGGCGATGGATCGCTGACCGGATGGCGGCCGCCGATTTACCCGCGTAATGCGGGTGTGGGTGCGGCCTTGCGTGATCCGGTTCAGGTGACGCGGGCGGATAACGCTGGTGCGGGCCGGGTGGCTGCGGCTGCGCCGTCTTACGCCTCGGCGCAGGTGCCGGAGGTGGTGGTGCCGAAAGGCTACAAACTGGCGTGGACGGACGACCGTCTGAACCCGCTGCGCGGTGTGGGCACGGCAGAGGGGCAGGCGGCGCAGGATCAGTTGTGGACGCAGAAGGTTCCGGCGCAACTGATCACCGATGTGCAGAAAGCCAAAACCCGCAAGCACAAGCCGGTGGCTTCGGTGACGGTGTCGTCGATGGGGCAGGCCGAGGCTGCGCCGAAAGCCGCACGCGGTGGGGCTTGGGTGCAGATTGGCACCTTTGGCGTGCCCGCCAATGCCGCAGGGGCTGCGGCGCAGTTGCAGGCTTTGGGGTTGCCGGTGGCAAAATCGAAGCTGAACCGCGGCGGCAAGGCGTTGCAGATCGTGATGGCGGGGCCGTTCGGGTCGGGTGCTGATGCGCAGGCGGCGTTGCGGATGGTGCGCGGCGCGGGCTTTGGCGACGCCTATATCCGCTGAGGATTTTGACTGAAAGTGAAGGCCCCCTGGCACGCGCCGGGGGGCCTTTTTGCTGGCCAATCTGTCCCCGCGGGGACAAACCTCTGTAGGTTGTGGATTGCGGATTTCTGCATACAGAATGTGGGGTGCGACGCGCGGGTTAGCCTTTACAGATGTTTTGCAAGGATTGCCAGTGCAGGTCTGACAGCACCTCGGGCTGGCTTCCGGTGGGGAACGGATCGGCCTCGATCAGCGAGAGGGTGGTTTCGCCGGATTTGTCTAAGCTATAGGCATAGGGTTGCGACGTGACCTTGGCCGCCTTGAAAGCGGCGAGTTTGGCATCATCGGATATGCTTAGGGCGGCGGGCGTCAGCAGGGCTTGGCCGTAGCCTTCCAGCGCATCGGCGGTGATGGTGCCACTGGCCAAAAGCCGCACGGTGGTCAGCAACCCGGCCCGTTCCAGCAGGGGCTGCATCGGGTCTGTCGCCGCCGCTTGCGCGGTGGTGGTCAGGATATAGCCTGCGATGACATCGGGCGTGCTGGTTTGCAAAAGCTTTTCCGGCAGGATCAGCAGATCGCCGGGCAGCGCGAGCGGCGCTTGCAGCGCATCGCGCACCACCAGCACATGCGGCGGATGCGTGGGGTTGATGCGCAGGCCCAAGGCCACCGAGGCGGCGGTGCCGTCGCGGCCAGTGCAGGGCGAGCCGGTGACGCGGGTAAGGTCTTGCAGCGCCAGTTTGCCCAACTCGCTGCGGGTGGCGGGGGGCAGCATGGCGGCGGTGTAGTCGATCAGCTTGCCCGGCAACCAGAACACCGCAAGCGAGCCTATCACCGCGCCGAAACCGCCCAGCAGCACGCCGCGCAGGCGGCCCGGTTTGGGGCGGCGGCGTTCGAGTGCGGTGCGCACGGTATCCAGCGCCGCCATCATGTCGCGGTCGTCCACTTCCAGCGTTTCGGGATCATCCTCGCCGGGGCTGTAGAGGGCGGGCAGTTTGCCGGGGTTCAGCCGGGTGAGGGCGGGCAGCGACCATTGCGCCAGCGCCATTTCTGTCTTGGGGTCGGACAACACGATGGTGGCTTCGCGCAGGCCCACGACAACCTCGCGCAGCTGCGCGTCCGGGGTTTCGCGCCAGAGCCCGGGGCTTTCCAGCCGCAGGTATTTGCGAAGGGCCGTCATGGCGCAGAGGTGTCTTTCGCTGATGTCATGGGCTGACGATAACCGCTTGTTTTGCAGGCCACAATCACGCGTCCATCAGTTTCGCCACCGCGCGCAGCTCAAACTTCTGGATTTTGCCGGTTGAGGTCTTGGGAAGTTCGGTAAACACCACATGTTTCGGGGTTTTGAAGCCGGCAAGGCGGGCGCGGCAATGCGCGATCAATTCGGCCTCGGTGGTTTGCGCGCCGGGTTTCAACTCGACAAAGGCGCAAGGCACCTCGCCCCATTTGGCATCGGGCTTGGCGACAACGGCGCAAAGCGAGACGGCGGGGTGGTGCATCAGCGCGCCTTCGACCTCGACCGAGGAGACGTTTTCGCCGCCCGAGATGATGATGTCTTTGGCGCGGTCGGTGATTTTCAGATAGCCGTCGGGATGCTGGAAAGCGATGTCGCCCGAGCGGAACCAGCCGCCTTTGAAGGCCTCGGCGGTGGCTTCTGGGTTTTTGTAGTAGCCCTTCATCACCATATTGCCGCGCATGGCGATTTCGCCCAAGTGGGCCGCGTCGCGCGGCACCGGGTTGCCGTGGGTGTCGTGGACTTCGGCACCTTCCAGCATCGCCATGGCAACGCCGGTGCGGGCCTTGAGGGCGGCGCGGTCGTCTCCGGTGGCGGTGTTCCATTCGGTTTGCCACAGGCATTCGGTGGCGGGGCCGTAGGTTTCGGTGAGGCCGTAAACTTGGGTGACGTTGAAGCCGAGGGGTTCAAACGCGGCGAGGGTGGCTGCGGGGGGCGGTGCGCCTGCGGTGAACACCTCGACCGTGTGGGAGAAGGTGCGGCGGTCGGTGGGGGCGCAGTTGATCACGGTGTTCAGCACGATGGGCGCGCCGCCGAAATGGGTGACGCCTTCATCCGCGATGGCGTCATAGATGGCGCGGGCGGTGATGTCGCGGCAGCAGACAATGGTGCCGCCGAGCATCGGGATCATCCAAGGATGGCACCAGGCGTTGCAGTGAAACAGCGGCACGATGGTGAGGTAGGTGGGGAACAGTTGCATCCGCCACGCCAGCGCGTTGCCGGTGGTGGCAAGGTAGGCGCCGCGATGGTGGTAAACCACGCCTTTGGGGCGGCCGGTGGTGCCAGAGGTGTAGTTGATCGCAAGGCTTTCCCATTCATCCTCGGGCATGATCCATGGGTGTTGCGGGTCGCCTGTTGTCAGGAAGTTTTCATAGGTGGGGTAGCGGTTTGAGGCGGTGAAGCCGTGGTCCACCACCTCGATGATCTGCGGCGGTGGCGTGGTCATCTGGGCGATGGCGGCCTCGGCCAAGGGCAGAAAGGCGGTGTCACACAGCAGCAGTTTCGCGCCCGCATGGCCGAAGATATAGGCGACGGTGTCGGCCTCCAGCCGCGTGTTGATGGCGTTCAGGATTGCGCCTGCGGCGGGGACGCCAAAATGCGCCTCAACCTGCGCGGGGATGTTGGGGAGCAGAGTCGCCACCACATCGCCGGGCTGGATCCCGGCTTGGGTCAGGGCGTGGGCGAGTTGGCTGACGCGGGCGGCATAGTCGGCATAGGTCAGGCGGGTGGATTTCCACACAAGGGCGGTGCGGTGGGCAAAGACATCCGCTGCGCGGCGCAGATGCGACAGTGGCGTGAGCGGTGCGTAGTTCGCGCGCGTTTTGCCCAAGCCCGATTCGTCTGCCAGCCAGCCCATCGTGTTCCCTCCCCGAAACCTTGTGCGAGATGTCGCTTTCTGACGTGCAGAGTGGAAGGCTTCGGGGCAGTTGGAAAGCTGGAAATCGAAGGATCATGCGATGTCAGCGACGAAAGACCACACTTTGGCCGCGGCGGGTCTGATCTTTAGCTATGCGATGATCATCGGCTTTACCGACAATTATGTGAAGGTGATCGCGGCCGAGGCGGGGTTGTGGCAGTTTCACTTCACGCGCACTTGCATGGCGATGGTGTTGCTGGCGGTTCTGGCGGGCATGTTGGGGTTGCGTCTGCGCCCGGTCAATCTGCGCGCCGTGCTGGCGCGATCGAGCATTCACGGGCTGGCGATGGTGATCTACTTCGGGGCGCTGGCGTTTTTGCCGGTGGCACTGGTCGCCGCGGGGCTGTTCACCGCGCCGATTTTCGTGCTGCTGATCTCACGCTTTGCCTATGGCCATGTGATCGGGCCGGTGCGGATTGTGGCGGTGGCGGTGGGGTTTGTCGGCGTTATTCTGGTGCTGGGGCCAGAGGCGATGTCGGGCGCGTCTTTGGCTGCGCTGCTGCCGGTGATTGCGGGGGCGATGTATGCGATGGGCAATATCGCCACGCGCGAGTGGTGCCCCGAGGAGAGTGCAGAGACCCTGCTGGCCGGGTTCTTTTGCGCCTTGGGGGTGATTGGTGCGGTGGGGATGATTGCGCTGGCGGTCTGGCCGATTGCGGTGCCTGCGGGCAGCGATGGGTTCTTGCAGCGCGGGGCGGTCTGGGCCTCGGGGGAGTTTTATTTCTGGACGTTTGTGCAGGCGGCGGGATCGCTTTTGGGCGTCGGCATGATGATCCGCGCTTATCAGATCACCGAGGCCAGCCGGGCATCGGTGCTGGAATACATCATCCTGCCTGCGTCGGCGTTCTGGTCTTACATGATCTGGGGCGAGACTTTGACCGCGCTTGCGGTGTTCGGCATGGTGCTGATCGTGGCGGCAGGGGCGATGATCGCGCTGCGGGCAAAGGTGCAAGAGGCTTAGGGTGGATCGGTATTCGGTTTAGGCAATCTGGCGAAGGCCATTGCCTGCGCCATGCGATGCGGGTGCCGCTGACACCGCCGGGCCTCAATGGCCCGGCCAGCGCCCGACCCTCGGGCGGAGGAAGGAAACGCATTGCGTTTCCCCGCCCGCGTGGGTGGTTTCAACCTGTAGTCGGTTCAACGAGAAACCCCCTGAGGCCAGCGCCCGACCCGGCGGGCGAGAAGCGCCCGCCATCGGCGGGTCGGGCGCTGGCCGGGCCAGTGAGGCCCGGCGGTTTCAGCGGCACCGGCACCGCATGGCGAAGGCGATGGCCTTCGCCAGATTGCGCAGGGTTAACTTCAATCTGGCTTAATCGCCGACAGCCTCGCGCCAATGCCTGCGGCAGAGGCTGACATAGGTCTCATTGCCGCCGATCTGCACCTGCTCGCCGTCTTTCAGCGCCCGCCCATCGGGGCCGCGCCGGATCACCATGGTGGCCTTCTTGCCGCATTGGCAGATGGTGCGGACCTCGCGCATCTCGTCCGCCCAGGCCAGGAGGGCGGCCGAGCCGGGGAAAAGATTGCCTTGGAAATCAACGCGAAGCCCGTAGCACATCACCGGCACGCCCAGATCATCCACCGCACGCGCCAGTTGCCAGACCTGCGGCTTGGTCAGGAATTGTGATTCATCCACAAAAACACAGGCGATTTTCGCCACCGCAAAACGGTTCTTCAGCTTTTCGAACATATCGTCGTCTGGGCCGAAGGTATCGGCAGGCTCGCCAATGCCAATGCGGCTGGCGATCCGCCCCATGCCCGCGCGGTTGTCGAATTGCGCGGTGATCAGATACGTCTGCATCCCGCCCTCGCGATAGTTGTGCGCGGCTTGCAGCAGCAGGGTGGATTTGCCTGCGTTCATCGTGGAGTAATTGAAGTAAAGCTTGGCCATGCGCTGCTTTAGCGCATGGCCAAGGGCGCTGGCAAGCCCGCCGCAACAAGGTGCGGGACGCCGCGAAACACCGATACCTGAACCAACCGAAACACTGACACCAACAACACAAACCTTGGGTGGGGCCAGCCAGGCCGCCCGCAATTTTTACGCTCGATCAGCCAAAACTGACCGCAAACCATGTGTTAGGCCCGCCGTGCGACCGTGACACATGCCCCAGTTTGCCCTGATGGACCTATGCACGGCGGAACCCCACCCACACCAACGCTGGGGGCGCTGGCCACTCACTACAGTTCCGGTTGCCCGGAACACCTTTATGAATGACAAAAGCTTAGGACGGGATTAATGGGAAAAGACAAAGTGAATTCCCCGGATACCTGTTCGGGGAGGTAGGGCGCATAATGAGTACAGAGAGCTATCTGAAAAAGCACACCGAGGCCTTGGTCAAGGATGTGGGCATCGAGGCCGCCTGCGCGCTGACCGGAAAGTCGAAGGCGACGCTGGGGCGCTATTATTCGGACTCGGGCGAGCATGACGACCGCTTCATGCCGATTGACGTGGTGGCGCAACTGGAATCTGCGGCGCGGTTTCCGCATGTGACCGAGGCTTTGGCCGATCTGCGCGGCATCACGCTCAGCTATGACCCCGAAAAGCGCAACACCGACAGCAAGGGCGTGAATGCCGACGTGGTGGCGCTGGCGCAGCGTTTTGCGATGCTGATGGCCGAGTATAACTCGGCGATCGGCGATGGGGTGATCTCGGTCAATGAGGCCAAGCGGATGCTGCGGGAAACCTTGGCAATTCAACAGGTTCTACTGGAGATGAAGCTTAATCTGGAAGAAGAAGTCAGCTGAGGTTTTCGGGCCTTGGCGAGATGAAAAAGCGCCCGGATGAACTCCGGGCGCTTTTCGTTTTGTCGGTCGTTTGGGCTTAAGGTGGATCGACAGTCACGCGCTTGGGTGCAGCCCGATCCGGGCGGAGACAGGAAACGCATTGCGTTTCCCCGCCCGCGTGTGCGGCTTGCCCCCTGTAGTCATGGTCGTGTGACGCCCCGTGAGGCCAGCGCCTGACCCGGCGGGCGAGAAGCGCCCGCCGAGGGCGGGGCGGGCGCTGGCCGGGCCTTTGGGGCCCGGCGGTTCCAGTTTCACCTGCACCGCATGGCGAAGGCGATGGCCCTCGCCAAATGGTCCATGGTGAATGTCGGGCGTCTAGCGCGGGCTGCGGTTGCCGCCTGCAGCGCGCGGTTTGGCCGCGCCATCGCTGCGACGCGGTGCAAAGCTGCCGCCTGCGGGCTTCGGTTTACCCTGCGGTTTGGCCGCACCGGGCTTGCCGGGGGCTGCGCGCTGGATCGGCTGCGATCCGGCTTTCTGGCCGCCACGACCTTGCCCCGGGCGCTGACCACGGTTCTGGCCGGGTTTCGGGGCGGCTGCGACCGCATCGGCGGCCCAAGGCGCGCCACCCAACACGGGGATGGTCTTTTTCAGCAGCTTTTCAATGGCTTGCAACTCGCCCATTTCGGCCGGCGCACAGAAGGAAATCGAGGTTCCCTCTTTGCCCGCCCGTGCTGTCCGCCCGATCCGGTGGACGTAGTTTTCCGGCACGTTCGGCATATCGAAGTTATAGACATAGCGCACGCCCGGAATGTCGATGCCGCGCGAGGCCACATCGGTGGCGACCAGCACATCCAATTCCGCCTTGCGGAATTCGGTCAAAGTGCGGTCGCGCTGGTTCTGGCTTTTGTTGCCGTGGATCGAGCCCGCCTTGAAGCCCCATGCCACCAACAGCTTCATCAGCTTTTCCGAACCATGCTTGGTGCGGCCAAACACCAAAGCCTGTTCGCCCGGATGTTTCAGCAGATATTCCTTCAACATCAAAGCCTTATCGCCATTCGGCAGATAATGCACGCCTTGGTCAATCCGCTCCACCGGCTTGCCCGGAGGGGCGACTTGCACCTTGATCGGGTTTTGCAGATAGGTCTCGGCGAGTTCTTCGATATCCTTCGGCATGGTGGCCGAGAACAGCAGGGTCTGGCGCTTCAGCGGGATATGCTTGGCGATTTTGCGCAAGGAATGGATGAAGCCCATGTCGAGCATGTGGTCGGCCTCGTCCAGCACCAGATAGCCGGTGGCGTGCAAGGACACATCGCCACGCTCCAAGAGGTCAATCAGGCGGCCGGGGGTGGCGACAAGGATATCGGCGCCGCGCTTCAGCTTTTCGGCCTGCTTGAACAGGCTTGCGCCGCCCACCACCATGGCGACCTTGACGGCGGTGCCTTTGGTGAAAATCTCAAGGTTATCAGCGATCTGGCTGACCAACTCGCGGGTCGGGGCCAAGATCAGCGCGCGCACGGTTTTCGGCGCGGGCGGGTGGCCGAGATCAAGGATGCGGTGCAGCAAGGGCAGGCCGAAGGCGGCGGTTTTGCCGGTGCCAGTCTGCGCCAGACCCATCAGGTCTTTGCCCGCCATGATATGCGGGATCGCCTGCACCTGAATCGGCGACGGCATTTTCAGAGTGGTTTTTTCCAGTGCTTTCAGGATGCTTTCCGAAAGCCCAAGGTCTGCGAAAGTGGTGGTCATAACAGTCTTTCCGGCGGCCCAAAGCCGCCCGTCCACCCCAAAGGGGCGGCAGTGGGAAGCGACACCCCCTCGCATCAGGCCCGTGCCCGATACCGTGACTGCCGCGGAACCCCTGCGTGCGGTGGGAACCAGTCTCCATGGCCTTACACATGCTCACGCGGCACGGGCACTATGGGTGAGGGGGAGATGGGGGAATTGCGGGGATTTGTCAAGGGGGGGCGTGTTTGGCGGCAGTCGCGACGGGTTGGCTAGAATTCTTCCGATGTTGAGCCTTGCTTTGATGGCCCGGCAAGGTAATGCTTACACTCAAAGCGATGCCTGTATGTATAACAAGATCATAATGATACGGGGCGCCGGGCAGAAGAAGGGGCAAGGGAATGCGTGCGGTTTTGGCGGTTTGTTTTGTGGCGTTATATTTCGCCGGTTGGTTTGCCATAATTGCGGCTAAATATGCGATATTGTCGGTTTCCAGCCAATTGACATGGAGATATCTGGACATCGCCTGGTACTGGGAAATCGTTTTGTCGTTGGCGGCCGGCGTCTTCTTTTACTTTCTGTTCAGTTGGATCATCAAGAAAGTATATGGAGCGTCGTATTTGACCCATGTTGATAGCCAGTCGGATGAGAAATACATCTCGCATTACGAGGGCCGGGTCGAGTCCGGGCTGTTCAGCAATCGCGTCAACTTGAAGCCTCAGATGACCAGCGACCGCGACCAGGCGTTCAACTTGGTGATGATCGTGATGGTTTTCGACGGCTTTGCTTTCTACAGCGGCTTTATCGAAGACAAACTGGTGCATTTTCTGCGGCTAGGATATTAACCGCACGAAAATGGGCAAGGCAGAGCGCCTTGCCTCACCCCTGCAACGTCCGCACCCCATAGCCCTCGCCCCGTGCCTGCATCGCCTGCACCACCGCAATCGCGGCGGCGGCGGTGGTGAAGTAGGGGATCTTGTCCATCAGCGCCACGCGGCGGATGTCGCGGCTGTCGGTGACGGCTTGGGCGCCTTCGGTGGTGTTCATCACCATCGCTATGTCGTTGTTTTTCAAGCGATCGACGATGTTCGGGCGGCCTTCATAGACCTTGTTCACCAGCGTCGCCTTGATGCCTTGCGCATTCAGCCAACCGGCGGTGCCGCGGGTGGCGACGATCTCAAACCCAAGCGCCACAAGGTCGCGCATCGCGGTGGCGAAGGCGGCGGTTTTGTCCATATCCTTGATCGACACAAAGGCGCGGCCTGCGTCGGGCAGCATCACGCCTGCGCCCATTTGGGCTTTCAGGAAGGCCAAGGCGAAGGTGCGATCCCAGCCCATGACTTCGCCGGTCGAGCGCATTTCTGGCCCCAGAACCGGATCGACGCCGGGGAAGCGGGCGAAGGGGAGGACGGCTTCTTTCACGCTAAACCAAGGGGTTATCGGATCGGCGAGGGTGAAGGGGTTGGCCAAGGGCAGGGGGGTATCGGGGCCGACACCCTGGGCATAAGCGGCGCGCATCGGGAAGTTTGACATCGGCTCGCCTGCCATCAGGCGGGCGGCGATGGCGGCAATCGCGCTGTCGGTGGCTTTGGCGACGAAGGGCACGGTGCGGGACGCGCGCGGGTTGACCTCGAGCACGAAAATCACGCCGTCTTTGATCGCAAATTGCACGTTCATCAAACCGACCACGTTCAGCGCAAGTGCCATCTGCACGGTCTGGCGTTTCAACTCGGCGATGGTTTCGGCGGTCAGCGAATGGGGTGGCAGGCAGCAGGCCGAATCACCGGAGTGAACGCCGGCTTCCTCAATATGTTCCATGATTCCAGCGACATGCACCTCTTTACCGTCGCTTAACGCATCTACGTCAACCTCAATCGCACCAGATAGGTAGCTGTCGAGCAGCACCGGGCTGTCGCCGGACACCTGCACGGCGGTGGCAATGTAGCGTTCAAGCTGGGCGTCGTCGCGGATGATCTCCATCGCGCGGCCACCCAAAACGAAGGAGGGGCGGATGACCAAAGGATAACCTACGTCTTTCGCGACAGCGAAAGCTTCATCGCGCGAACGCGCGGTGCCGTTGTGCGGCTGTTTCAGGGCCAGCTTGTGCAGAAGCTGTTGGAAACGCTCGCGATCTTCGGCCAGATCAATCGCGTCTGGCGTGGTGCCCAGGATCGGGATGCCTTCGGCGTGCAGGGCGTTGGCGAGTTTCAGGGGCGTCTGGCCGCCGAATTGCACGATCACACCGTGCAGCGTGCCGTTTTCCTGCTCGACCCGCAGGATTTCAAGGACGTGTTCAAGGGTGAGCGGCTCGAAATACAGACGGTCCGAGGTGTCGTAGTCGGTGGACACGGTTTCGGGGTTGCAGTTGACCATGATCGTCTCGAAGCCCGCATCCGTCAGCGCATAGCAGGCATGGCAGCAGCAATAGTCAAACTCGATGCCCTGACCGATGCGGTTCGGGCCACCGCCGAGGATAACGACCTTTTTGGCGTTCGACGGGCGCGCTTCGCATTCCACATCGCCCATCGCGGGGGCCTCGTAGGTGGAATACATGTAGGGGGTCTGGGCCTCAAACTCGGCGGCGCAGGTGTCGATGCGTTTGAACACGGCGTTCACGCCAAGGTTGCGGCGGGCGCGGCGGATTTGGGCCTCATCCCGGCCGGTCAGTTTGGCAAGGCGGGCGTCGGTGAAGCCCATCATCTTCAGCTTGCGGATGCCTGCGGCATCGAGCGGCAGGCCTTTGGCGCGGATGACTGCCTCGGCGTCGATGATTTCGCGGATGCGGGCGAGGAACCATGGGTCGAAGGACGTGATCGCGTTGATTTCGTCGTCGGTCAGGCCGTGGCGCATGGCTTGGGCGATGACGCGCAGGCGGTCGGGCGTGGCTTTCGACAGCGCCAGCGTGATCGCGGCGCGGTCGGGGGTGCCGGTGGCGGCCACGCCGGGGATGGCTATTTCGTCAAAGCCCGACAGGCCGGTTTCAAGGCTTGCCAGCGCTTTTTGCATGGATTCGTGGATGGTGCGGCCAATCGCCATGACCTCGCCCACCGATTTCATCGCGGTGGTGAGGTTGGGTTCCGAGCCGGGGAATTTCTCAAACGCGAAGCGCGGGATTTTGGTGACGACATAGTCGATGGAAGGCTCGAACGAGGCGGGCGTGACCTTGGTGATGTCGTTGTCCAACTCGTCCAGCGTGTAGCCGACGGCGAGTTTGGCGGCGACTTTGGCGATGGGGAAGCCGGTGGCTTTCGACGCGAGGGCAGAGGAGCGGGAGACGCGCGGGTTCATCTCGATCACCACCATGCGGCCATCGGCGGGGTTGATCGCCCATTGCACGTTGGAGCCGCCGGTTTCCACGCCGATTTCACGCAGCACGGCAATCGAGCCGTTACGCATGATCTGGTATTCTTTGTCGGTTAGCGTCAGGGCGGGGGCGACGGTGATGCTGTCGCCGGTGTGCACGCCCATCGGGTCGATGTTCTCAATCGCGCAGATGATGATGGCGTTGTCGGCGGTGTCGCGCACCACCTCCATCTCAAATTCTTTCCAACCCAGCAGCGATTCGTCGATCAGGATCTGCGCCATCGGGCTGGCCTCTAAGCCCGAGCGGCAGATCGCTTCGTAGTCGTCGCGGTTGTAGGCGACGCCGCCGCCGGTGCCGCCGAGGGTGAAGGCGGGGCGGATGATGGCGGGGAGGCCGACATATTCGATGGCGGTCATACATTCGGCCACGCCTGCGGCGATGTCATATTTGCCAGAGGCCAGTTTGGGCGCGGCGATGATGGTGGCTTTGGGGTTTTCAAGGCCGATGCGGTCCATCGCCTCGCGGAACAGTTTGCGATCTTCTGCCATTTCGATGGCCGGACGCTTGGCGCCGATCAGCTCGACATTGAACTTTTCCAACACGCCGAGGTCTGCGAGCGCAAGGGCGGTGTTCAGGCCGGTTTGGCCGCCCATGGTGGGCAGCAGGGCATCGGGGCGCTCTTTTTCGATGATTTTGGCGACGACCTCGGGGGTGATCGGCTCGATATACGTGGCATCGGCCAGGCCGGGGTCGGTCATGATGGTGGCGGGGTTCGAGTTGACGAGGATGACCCGGTAGCCCTCTTCGCGCAGGGCTTTGCAGGCTTGGGCACCCGAGTAGTCAAACTCGCACGCTTGGCCGATGACGATGGGGCCTGCGCCGATGATCATGATGGATTTGATATCGGTTCTTTTCGGCATGGCGGCCCCCATAAGCAAAACTTTGCGGGTTATAGCCAGCACGCGCCGGGGCGCAAGGGGCATTTGGCAGATGGTTGACGCTTGGGCCGGGGAGGCGGATTTTTCGAAAAATCCGTGCCGATTTCCGTAGCGGAAATCGTGGCCGTGGCAGAGGTGACAACGGCGGCCCTTTGGTCTGGGCCGCCGTTGGTTGCTTGGTGATGTCTGGTGTTACTTTTGACCGACAGCAGCCTCTGCCGCGGCGATGGCGGCTTTGCGGGCGGCGATTTTCTCGCCGGTGGGCGGGCCTTCAAAGCGGCGGTTTTCCACCGCGAACCACAACACCATCGCCAGCGCGATGAAGCCCGCAACGATATACAGCACACGACCGTTCGGCGGAGCCACAGCGATGAACAGGATCACCCCCATACCGACCACGGACAATACGGTGACCAGCTTATAAAGGCCGCCAGACATCGCCCAAGGGCCGGGGGTCGGCCATTTCGAGGTGCCATAGGCAAACATGCCCGCAATCAGCGGCACCGTGAAGGATAGAAACAGGAAGACGAGTGTTGAGTTGACTACGATGAAGTAAATCGAGGTTCCCGCCAGCTTGATCGACATCGCTAGCACGACGTAAAGGATTGACAGAACCGTCGCCGTCCAGATGGCGTTGACAGGCGTGCGGTATTTCGGCGATACGGTTGCCAGCGCCTTGGACCCGACGGGCATGCCGTCGTCACGCGAGAAAGCGAACAGCATCCGGCTAGCGGATGTCACCGTGGCGAGGCCGCAGATCAGCTGCGCGATAAAGATGCCCAGATAGATCACCAGCATGAGGCTGCTGGGCATGATGGCTTCCACCGTTTTGAAGAACACGAGGCCGCCTTGCGCCGCGCCTGCCGCCATATCCGGCACTGCAAGCATGATTGCGCAGATCATCACCCAACCGACGAGCGAGGACCACAAGACTGCCGAGACGATGCCTTGTGGCACCGACATTGCAGCGTTTTTGGTTTCCTCAGAGGTGTGGGCTGAGGCGTCATAGCCGGTGATGGTGTAGACCGGAAGCAGCAGGCACAGCAGGAACAGATACCCCATGTTGTCCGACTGCGGGAAGATACCGCCACCCGCGTCGCCCGAGTAGTTGGTGAAGGTCCACAGCCGCGAGATGTCGATGGCGGGGGCGAACCACAGGCAGGCGATCACCAGAACGGCGGTGGTCGCAAAGATCAGATAGCCGGAAATGTCGGTCAGGAAGGTGGTGGCCTTGATGCCGACGTGGTTGAAAATCGCCTGTATGATGGTGATCACGGCCACGAAGCCCACGATTTCCATATCCGAGTTGGGGAATGGTGTGATTGCACCGTCTGCACCGACTGTGCCGAACATCGCCCCGAACGCGCCTTGGAAGAAATAGGCGGTGCCGATGTTAATCGCCCCCAGCACGGTGATCAGACCGAGCAGGTTCAGCCAGGCGGTCAGCCAGCCGAGAAAACGCCCGCCGAGGATTGACGACCAGTGATAGAGCCCGCCCGCCGTCGGGAAGGCCGAGGCGATTTGTGCCATCGCAAGGGCGAACATGCCCGACAGCGCGCAGCCGACGATCCAGCCGATGCCAGCACCCGCACCGCCGACCGAGGAAATCGCCTGCGCGAAAGAGTTGATCCCGCCCGACAGAATACAGATGATCGAGAAGGAAATCGCAAAGTTAGAGAATTTGGACATCGAGCGCGAAAGCTCTTGGGCGTAGCCCATGCCGTGCAGGACTTTCATATCGTCATGCTGGGCCTTGTCATCGTAGTTTTCAGCCATTGTTACCCTCCGAACCGTTGGTTGGTCGTTGTTATTGTTCTTGTTGGTGCGGCGTTGTGCCGTCCCTGCGTGCAGGGAAGCGTGTATTTTACAGTCTGGCAAGCACTGAATAGAAGTTTACAGAAATCAACGCTGTTGCGACGCGCATGGTGGGGGCGCGGGACATTTTCGCGTCGCAAATGCGCAAAAGACGGGCGGGCCAGCACTGGATTTGCGCGCGGGGCTGACCTAGGTGTTGGGGCTGACCCGGTGTCTTGAAACGCAGAACCGGGTTGGCAAAACGACAAGGGGCGCAGGCGTGATCCTGATTGAGGACGGACCATTCGGGCAGCCCGTGCTGTTTGACGGCGCAGAGGCGCAGGTTGTGGCGTGGGATGCGCAGGACGTGGCCCCGGCTTTGGCCGCTTTGGATGCGGCGCGCGCGCAGGGCAAATGGGTGGCGGGCTATATCAGCTATGAGGCGGGCTATGCGCTGGAGCCGAAGCTTGCGGGCCTGACGCTTGCGCGCGACGCGGCGCGGCCCTTGCTGGTGTTTGGCATTTTCGCAGGCCCCGGCGATGCGGGTGTGGTGTTGGCTGAGGCGGCGGCGCAGGCGCGCGGGGTGGCGGTGGCGGCGCTGGAGCCGGCGATCAGCCGCGCCGACTATGGTGCGGCGATGGGCCGGGTGATGGCCTATATCGCGGCGGGCGATTGCTATCAGATCAACCTGACGTTTCCGCTCGGCACGCGGTTGCTGCAAGGCTCGGCGCTTGGGCTTTATGGCGCGTTGCGGGCGCGGCAGGCGGTGGGGCATGGCGCTTACTTGGATGTGGGCGTGGGGCCGGTTTTGGTGTCGCGCTCGCCTGAGTTGTTCATCCGCACCAATGCGGCGGGGCGGATCGAGGCGCGGCCGATGAAGGGGACGGCTCCGCGAGATGCCGATCCGGTGCGGGATGCGGAACTGGCCGAGGCTTTGCGGGCTTCGGCCAAGGATCAGGCGGAAAACCTGATGATCGTGGATCTTTTGCGCAACGATATCAGCCGGGTGGCGAAGGTCGGCTCGGTCAAGGTGCCCGAGTTGTTCGCGGTGGAGCATTACGCCACCGTGCATCAGATGGTCAGCCGCGTGGTCGGGCAACTGGTGGCGGCGCCGAGCATGGAAGGGTTGATGCCTGCGCTGTTTCCCTGCGGCTCGATCACCGGGGCGCCGAAAATTCGGGCGATGCAGATCATTCACGAGGTTGAGGCGTTTCCGCGCGGGATTTATTGCGGTGCGATTGGCTGGATGGCCCCGGATGGGGCTTCGGCGTTCAATGTGGCGATTCGCACGTTGTCGGTGTTTGACGAAGGCCGGATTGAGTTGAACGTCGGCGGCGGGGTGGTGCAGGACAGCACGGCGGATGGCGAGTGGGAGGAGGCACTGTGGAAAGCGCGTTACATGCAGGGGCTGGCGCGGCAGGGCTGAAGCTGATCGAGACGCTGGCTTGGGATGGCGCGGCGCTGGTGCGGCTGCCGCTGCATCTGGCGCGGCTTTCGGCTTCGGCGTGGGCTTTGGGCTGGGGCTGTGATGTGGCGGCGGTTGAGGCTGCGCTGCGGGCGGCGGTGCCGGTTGGTGCTGCGCGGATGCGGTTGACGCTGGACGGCGCGGGTGTGGTGGACGTGCAGGCGGCGGCTTTGCCTGCGGGCAAGGCGGTTTGGCGGGTGGGGCTGGCGGCAGAGCGGCTGGATTCGGGCGATGTGTGGCTTTCGGTGAAATCAACGCGGCGGGCGGCTTATGATGCGGCGCGGGCGGATCTGGCTGCGGGGCTGGACGAGGTGATTTTGTGCAACGAGCGCGGCGAGGTCTGCGACGGCTCTATCACCACGGTATTCTTCGATCGCGGGCAGGGGATGCGCACGCCGCCGCTTTCGTGTGGTTTGTTACCGGGGGTGCTGCGGGCGGAAATGGCGGTCGCCGAGGAGGTGCTGTTGGCGCGCGATCTGCCCCATGTGAAGCTGTGGGTTGGCAATTCCTTGCGCGGGCTTATCCCGGCTGTCTGGGTGATCTGATCGCGCGCGCCGCGTTGAGGATGGATAGACATTGATCTTGGGCCATTTGGCGAAGGCCATCGCCTTCGCCATGCGCGACGAGGGGCGCTGCAACTGCCGGGCCTGAATGGCACGGCCAGCGCCCGACCCGCCGATGGCGGGCGCTTCTCGCCCGCCGGGTCGGGCGCTGGCCTTGTGGCGTGATGGCTGAAATGACTACAGGGTGAAACCGCCCCCGCGGGCGGGAAAACGCGATGCGTTTTCTGCTTCCGCCCGGACTAAGAGGCGCGCAACTGGGTGAACTTTGATCTGCCCTAGACGCCGCGCAGTTTGGCGACGACGGCGGCAACCAGCGCCTTGCGTTGCCGATTGGCGGGGTGGGTGCCGAGGAACTGATCACCGGGGTCGGGCAGGCGATCAAAAAAACCGGTGCCGCGGATGGGATCGTAGCCCGCGTGAAACGCGATTTCAGCGCCGACGGCATCGGCCTGCAATTCGTAATCCTTCGAGAACTGCCTTGTGGCAAGGCCTGCGCCAAGTTTCTGGGCCTGCTGCACCTCGTCCTGCCCGGCACCGGATGCGGCGGCAAGGATGCCGGCCATCATCGCGCCCGACAGCGCCGTTTGTTCCTGCTTAGGGATATGGCCCAGAATGTGATGTGCGGCCTCGTGGCCCAAGACGAAGGCGATCTCGTCGGCGTTGCGGGCGTCGGCGATCAGGGCGAGCGAGAAGGCGATGATCGGGCGGCCCGCCTTATCGACGGTCTGGAAGGCGTTCGGCGGCTGATTGGGGCGGTCGTCTATCACGATCTGAAAATCGCAGCGCTGGGCGATATGCTGGGCGCGGCAGTAAGCCTCGGCCACAGGTTCGACCCGCTGCACCACGGTCAGAAAGTTGACGGCTGCGGCGCGCGATCCAAGCGCGCCCCCGGTGGCGGTGGGTTGGGTCAGCACCTGTGCGGCGCTGTCGGTCTGGCTGATGGGGGCGGCACCCGGCTGCACGCAGCCCGCGAGCAGCGCTGCCAGCACAATCCATCCTGCGTTCCGTATCATCGCCATCGCCTTCGCCGCTGCCCTATACTGCCCATATCAAACCAGCGGCGGTTTCATAGCCCCTGTCTGCGCGCGCGGTCTGCACTTTCACTTGAACGTGGCACGGATGCTTGACCCTGCCGGAAATGAAGGCTCATCTGGGCAGCAGTTGATCCGGCAGAGGAGCCTTGCAATGTTCACCATCGAGCATGAATTCGACGCCACCGTGATCACCTTGGTGGATGAGGGCGAGCCCGAGAGCCCGCTGCAGGAGGACATCACGATTGAGGCTTATGCCGAATGTGTGGTGCTGCGGCAGTTGGACCCGATGACCGAAGAAGAGGTCGCGATCACGCTGTCGATGGGGCAGTTGCGCGATCTGGCGGCGGCGCTGGATTTGCCCGAGGGCAGCTACCGGATCGAGCCCAAGCCGCGTTAATCCAGCCGGAACACCTTGTCGCGCGAAATGGCACCGCGCAGCAGGGTCAGCCGGGATTTGGCGACGCCAAGCGCATGGGCAAGGGTTTCGGCGACAGCGGCGGTGGCGCGGCCATCTTCGGGCGCTGCGGTGACGCTGATCTTGATTACGTCGCCTTCGCGCGTGATGCTGTTGCGGCGGGCGCGGGGGGTGACTTTGCAGGCAAATTCTGCCCCCGGAACCGCTTGTGTTGACCATTCGCCTTTTTGCATGGCGGCAGAGTGCAGAACGGCCAGCGAAAGGACAAGCCCACTTGACGCGGCGGGGCCAGAGCGCCACCTGTGACGCAAAGGAGCGCTTTATGACCCAAGACGCATTCGGTTTTCTGCAATCGCGGCAATCGCAACCGGCCAAGCTGTTCAAGGGCCCGGTGCCAGAGCGTGCGGAACTGTTGGAGATTCTGACGGCGGCGGCGCGTGTGCCCGACCATGGCAAGCTGGAGCCTTGGCGGCTGGTGGTGCTGGACAAGCCTGCGATGCAGCGCTTGGCCGATCTGGCCGAGGCACGCGCGCGGGCGCTGGGCGGCGACGCCGAGAAGATCGCCAAGGGGCGCGGGCAGTTCGATCTGGGGCAGCTCGCGGTGGTGGTGATCTCATCCCCCAAGCCGTCCGAGAAAATCCCGGTGTGGGAACAGGTTCTGTCGGCAGGTGCGCTGTGTCTGGGTGTGGTTAATGCGGCTTTGGCAAAGGGCTGGGGGGCAAATTGGCTGTCGGGTTGGCCCTCGCATGATCCGGTGTTCGCGGCAGAAGGTTTGGGCTGTGTGGGCGACGAGCGGGTGGCGGGGATTGTGCATATCGGCACGGTGGTGACGCCGGTCGCGGACCGTCCGCGCCCTGATCTGGCCAAGTTGATCACTTGGGCCTGACCAGACAGGCTATATCAGATCGGCTTGAGGCGTTGTTGGGCAGACAAGGGGCGCGTGGATGATTTTCGGTGATTTCGCCAAGGCGCTTGGCCAGCTTGGCGACGGGCGCTTTCTGCGGGTGATGCTGCTGGGGATTGCCCTTGCGGCGGCGCTGCTGACCGGGGCTTATGCAGGCTTGCTGTGGGTGATTGAGACCTTTACGCCCGGCAGTATCAACATCCCGTTCGTGGGGCCGGTGGGGGGCTTGGACACCTTGCTCAGTTGGGGTTCGGTTCTGTTGATGATCGTGCTGTCGATCTTTCTGATGATACCGGTGGCTTCGGCGTTTTCGGGCTTGTTTCTGGAGGATGTGGCGCAGGCGGTGGAGGAGAGGCACTATCCCGGCCTGCCCCCGGTGGCGCGGCAGCGCTTTGGCGATGTGGTGATTGATACCGCCAATTTCATCGGGCTTCTGCTGGCGCTGAACACGGTGGCGCTGTTGGCATATCCGTTTGCCGGGCCGTTCAGCCCGCTGATTTTCTGGGGGATGAACGGCTATCTGCTGGGGCGCGAGTATTTCACGCTGGTGGCCACGCGCAGGCTTGGCCGTGACGGTGCGCGCGCGATGCGCAAGGCTTACGGCATGCGGATCTGGGCGGCAGGGGTGCTGATGGCGGCCCCCCTATCGATTCCGCTGATCAATCTGGCGGTGCCGGTGCTGGGTGTTGCGACCTTCACCCATATGTTTCACCGGCTGAGCCGTCAGTAACGGTTGGCCCAAAGACCGAACACGTCCATATCGGCGATGCCCCAGCGGCCCGAGGTGATCAGCAGGTAAAGCACCGCGAAAATCACCAGCGAGATGACGGTCGTCAGCTTGGCCTTCGGCTTGATCATGGCTTCGGTCGGGGCCGAGCGTGGCGTGCCGGGTTCGACCTGCCCGCTTTGAGCCTGGCTTTGGAAGCGCATCGGCAGCACGCAAAAGAACACCATGAACCAGGTGACAGAAAACAGCACCAAGGCGGCGGTGATGGTCATGTTTGCTCCAATTCTACCAAACAGCCGTTGAAGTCTTTCGGGTGCAAAAACAGCACCGGTTTGCCATGCGCGCCGATCTTCGGCTCTCCCGAGCCAAGCACCCGCGCGCCGCTGGCCTGAAGATGATCACGCGCCGCCAGAATGTCATCCACCTCGTAGCAGATATGATGGATGCCGCCTGCGGGGTTTTTTTCCAGAAAGCCCCTGATCGGGCTGGCATCGCCCAAGGGATACAGCAGTTCGATCTTGGTGTTGGGCAATTCGATGAAAATCACGGTGACGCCGTGGTCAGGCTCGTCCTGAGGGGGGCCGACTTTGGCACCCAAGGTGTTGCGGTATTGATCTGCGGCGGCGGTCAGGTCCGGCACGGCTATTGCGACATGGTTCAGGCGGCCAATCATCGGCAAGGCTCCTTCCTTGGGCTGTGCAGGGGTTATGGCGGCAGCGGGGCAGACGGGCAAGGGGAAGTGCTGTCGCAGGCAAGCGCGAAAAATTGACGCGGCGCGGGTGGCGTTTACGGTTTGTGAACCAAAGTCGTGGAAGACTGGTGCCCTAGCCATCAGCCACAGGTGCGCCATGACCGATCCGCTTGCCCAAGACCCCCCGCTGCCGCCGGGTTTCGCGTTGCCCAGTCTGTCCGCGGCCGAGCATTTGCCGCTGCACGGCGTGACCATTCTGGTGGTGGAAGACAGCCGCTATGCCTGCGAGGCCTTGCGTTTGATGAGCCAGCGCGCCGGTGCGCGGTTGCGCAGGGCCGATACGCTGGCGGCGGCGCGGGCGCATCTGCGGGTGTATCGCCCGGATGTGGTGATCATCGACCTTGGCCTGCCGGATGGCCGGGGTGAGTCGTTGATCCGCGAGCTTGCGATGGCACGCCAGCGCCCGCTTGCGGTGCTTGGCACATCGGGCAACCTTGAGGGGCGCGGATCGGCGCTTGCCGCCGGGGCGGAAGGGTTTCTTGAAAAGCCGTTGAACAGCTATGCGCGGTTTTGCACCCTGCTGCGGCAGTTCTTACCCGGCCTTGCGCCTGCGGTGGTCGAGGATTCGGTGATTTGCCCCGACCCGCTGGCGTTGCAGGATGATTTGACGCGCGCCGCCGCCGCCCTGTCGGCAGAGCCGGATGCACAGGACCGCCGCTATCTGACCGGGTTTGTCATCGGCGTGGCGCATCATGCGCATGACGCGGCACTGGAACGGGCGGCAAATGCGGCCGTGCTGCCAAATGGCGGCGGGCTGGAGCAGTTGCGTGGCTTGCTCGATAAGCGGCTGGCGGTGACAAGTATGACCACGGCCTTTGCCGCCAAGCCCGAGGCGGTCTGACCCGGCATGGCCCCGCAATCACCACGCCTTTGGCCGAACTGCAGCACGGTTTCGCCCCAATCGGCAGGCAAAACCCCGGCATCATCCAAGGCACGAAAGGCCCACACCATGACAGCCAAACAGCGGTTTCTGCGCGACGAATCGGGTGCGGTTTTTGCCGAATGGGTGGTGATGACAGCCGTTGTGGTCACGATTGGTCTGGTGGCGCTGACGGCTTGGCGGGGCGATGCGGTGCGCGCCGACAATGACGCGGCGGTGCTGACGACCGGCGTTTGAACTCCTCGGTAGCCTAAATTGGTGCCCTAAAGCAGAATGCGGGGGTCTTTGCCCATCTGAAGGCCGGGGAACACCGTGTTTTCCAGCAGGCTTTGGTCGATCCCGTAAAGGCCACGGATGGTGTGCGCAGCCCAGGCCCGCACATCGGTTGTGGGCATAAGATCGCGGCGTTCGTAAAGATTGGCCTCGGACAGCCCCGGCCAATCGCCGTAGATCTTGCCGCCGTTCAGCGCACCGCCCGCCATGACCATCACACCACCCGTGCCATGATCTGTGCCAGCCGTGCCATTCTCACGCGCGGTGCGGCCAAATTCCGTCATCGCCAGCAGCACGGTTTTGCCCCAGACCTGCGCGCCCAATCCGGTTTGCAGCCGCAGAATCGCATATTGCAGGCGGGCCAAAGATTTCGACAAACCTCCGGCCTGACCGCGATGGGTGTCCCATCCGCTCATCGAAAAAGCCGCAATCCGGGCGTCTTGCCGCAGCTTTCCGGCGGCGTAATCCACCAGTTGCTCGACATCCTGCACCTTCAGGCCCGCCATTTGCGACGGGTCTGCCGCCATCATCTCCATATCGCCATTGCCCGCATCGGCCAGTTCCATCGCCTCTTGCGAGGCGGCGTGGAACAACGGGTCGGACTCATACACGCGATCAAACAGCAAACGGGCTTGGGGTGTCAGCAAAAGCGTGGTTTCGGGCGACCAGTTGCGCACCTCGGCCGGGCCTTCCAGCAGCGGCATCGCGACCTGACCGATGGAATAGGCGGTTTCCGAGGTCAGGCCGTCCTGGGTTTGCAACAGGCGGTTCAGCCAGCCATCCTTGACCTGATTAAGCGGCACATCCATGCCGGTGCCGGCCTCGAGCATGTCCTGGCCTACGAAATGGCTGCGCTTGTCGCGGTAGGGCGTCGAGGTGGCATGGACAAAGCCCAACTGGCCCTTGTTCCACAGCGGCATCAGATCGCCCATCGCCGGGTGCAGCCTGAAAAAGCCATCCAGATCAGTGGCCTGCGGGTTCAACAGCGTCGGGCGCAGGGCTGCATAATCGGCGTCGCCCTGCGGCTGGACCACGTCCAGACCATCCATCGCGCCGCGCAGGATGATCACCACCAGACGGTGATCGCCCAAGGGCCGCCCGCCGTTTGCCCCAGCCATTGTCACGGTGGTCAGCATCGGATGCGCTGCAACCGAACATCCCAGCACACCGCCCAATCCGCGCAGAAAACCCCGTCTGTCCAAAGACCCTGCCATGGCGCCCCTCATCTGCGGTTGAATTCGGCGGAGGCCAGCACAAGCCCTACGCCTTGCGTGATATCTTCGGCCCGTGCGGCACCCCAAAGCAGCGCCTCACTGGCGCGGTCGGCAAGGCAGGATTGGGCCAAGGCAACCGGATCGGGCAGCGGTTCGACCAACCGGGGCGGCACGCGCATCGCCCAAGTGATGCGGCGCGCAAGGCCTTGCGGTGTGATCCATTCCTCGGCAGCTTCCTCAAAGCCGTTGGGGCCCGAGGGCCGCTTGAACGGCTGGCCCATGCCCGCCATTGCAGCCAGGATTTGGCCGCGAAATTCCTTGTAGGGCATTTGTTGAAGCTGCGCGCCGGTAACCCCCAAGGCGCGCAGAGAAGCGACCAGAAAATCAAAGGGTTGGCGCGCCTTTTCGGTCGTCTGCGTCCATGCTGCCGGGTGGTTCAGCAGGGCTGTGTAGGTTGCCATCAGATCGCCGCCCGAGCCGTTGTAGGCGGCAGCCACGGCTTGCACGAGATCGGGGCTGGGGGTGTCAGAGACGAAATGCACAGCCAGTTTGCGCGCCAGATGCTGGCCCGTCGCAGGTTGAAGGGCAAGATCGCGCAGGGCTGCGCGGATATTCTCGATCCCGCCAGCATCATAGGTTTTGCCCAGCAAGACGCGCGGCCCCGGTTCGGCCCGGCGCGGCTGAAATTCCATCACCAGATCAGGATTGAGCGTCAGACCGGCAAGGATTTTCGCCATTTCGGTCACATCCGACTGCGTGTAATCGGCGCCCACCCCCAAACTGTGCAACTCAATCACCTCGCGCGCGAGGTTCTCATTCAAACCTTTGCCCTGGTTTTTCCCCAGACGCGAATTGGGCCCGATGGAACTTGACTGATCGAGATAGCTGAGCATGGCCGGATGCAGCGTGGCTGCGGTCAGCAGATCGGCGAAGGTGCCGGTCAGGTGCGGGCGAATTGCCTCGTCCACGATGCTGTAGGGGAACAGTGATTCAAGCTGACGCTTGGCGATGACCGAAAAATGATCGGCCCAGAAGGTTGTCAGGCGCTCGCGAAAGCCGTCGGCACTGTCGAGCGCGCGGGCAAATGTGATTTTCACGGCCTCTTGTGCGGCATCGTTGAAGCCTTGCAGCAGCGCGTCGCGTCGTGGGATTTTGGCGATGTCTTTTTTGCCTGTTTTCTGAATCTCGCGCAATTCTTGCAGGTTGGGGATCAGATCGGCAGAGGCCACAGTGGGCGATGACTGCGCGGCAAGGTCGGGCCCCGCCAACAGCGCCAGAATGGTTTCGGGAGAGTCCGGAGCGCCCATCGGCAGCGGCAGGCCGTAGCCGAAACGGATCGCTGCAAGGGTCGTTCGCTTTGACATTGCCTTAAGGCTCCAGATTTATGCGGCCGCGATCTGCCTGCGCACAGACATAAGCAAGCCATGCCGGATTACCACCGTCTGGATATCAAAAAGGCGGGATGCGCAGCCAGATTGCTGCGGCGCGGGCAGATCAAAGCGGAAACTTGCCAGTCGGGCCGTGGAAATGGCCCGCAGCGGCGGGCCATCCGCTTTCGCGATCAGTCTTTTGCCGCGACGCGCAGCGACAATTCGCGCATCTGGGCGTTTGTGGGTTCGGACGGCGCACCCATCAGCATGTCTTCGGCGCGCTGGTTCATCGGGAACATGATGACCTCGCGGATGTTCGGCTCATCCGCCAGCAGCATCACGATGCGGTCGATGCCCGCAGCGCAACCGCCGTGGGGCGGGGCGCCGTATTTGAAGGCTTTGACCATGCCGCCGAAGCGTTTCTCGACTTCGCTGTTCGGGTAGCCTGCCAGTTCAAACGCCTTGAACATGATTTCAGGTTTGTGGTTGCGGATGCCGCCCGAGATCAACTCGTAGCCGTTGCAGGCCAGATCGTATTGATAGGCATAGACGGCCAACGGATCGCCGTTCAACGCCTCAAGCCCGCCCTGCGGCATCGAGAACGGGTTGTGGCTGAAATCAATCTTGCCGTCGTCGGTTTTCTCATACATCGGGAAATCGACGATCCATGCGAATTTGAAGCAGTTTTGTTCAGTCAGCCCCAGTTCGCGGCCGATTTCATTGCGGGCACGTCCTGCGATGGATTCGAAGTTTTCAGCCTTGCCGCCAAGGAAGAACGCGGCGTCGCCCTTGTTCAGGCCAAGCTGCACCCGGATGGCTTCGGTGCGCTCGGGGCCGATGTTTTTCGCCAAGGGGCCAGCGGCTTCCATGCCCGAGCCGTCTTCGGCCTCGCGCCAGAAGATGTAACCCATGCCCGGCAGGCCCTCTTTCTGCGCAAACGCGTTCATGCGGTCGCAGAATTTGCGGCTGCCGCCGGTCGGGGCGGGAATGGCGCGCACTTCGTTGCCGTCCTGCTCCAGCAGTTTGGCGAAGATCGCAAAGCCCGAGCCTGCGAAATGCGCGGACACGTCTTGCATTTTTATCGGGTTGCGCAGGTCGGGTTTATCGCTGCCATACCATTTCAGGCTGTCGCGGTAGGCGATCTTGGTCCAGTCGGAATAGGTCTTTTTGTTCGGGGCGAATTCCTCGAAAATGCCCTGCACCACCGGTTGGACGGCGGCGAACACGTCTTCCTGCTCGACAAAAGACATCTCGATATCAAGCTGATAGAAGTCGGTGGGCGAACGGTCGGCGCGCGGGTCTTCGTCGCGGAAGCAGGGCGCGATCTGGAAATAACGGTCGAACCCCGCCACCATGATCAACTGTTTGAACTGCTGCGGGGCTTGCGGCAGGGCGTAGAATTTGCCCGGATGCAGGCGCGACGGCACCAGAAAATCGCGCGCGCCTTCGGGGCTGCTGGCGGTGATGATCGGGGTTTGGAATTCGTTAAAACCTTGATCCCACATCCGTTTGCGCATGGAGCGCACCACGTTCGAGCGCAGCATCATGTTGCGGTGCAGCTTTTCGCGGCGCAGGTCAAGGAAGCGGTAGGTCAGGCGGGTTTCCTCGGGGTATTCGACATCACCGAACACCGGCAGCGGCAGTTCTTCGGCGGCCCCCAACACGGTCAGAGCGGTGGCATAGACCTCAACCTCGCCCGTGGGCAGCTTGGGGTTGACCAAAGCGGCGTCGCGGCCCTTCACCCAGCCGTCAATCTGCACCACCCATTCGGCGCGCACCTTGTCCATATCGGCGAAGGCCGGGCTGTCGCTGTCGGCGATGACTTGGGTGATGCCGTAATGGTCGCGCAGGTCGATGAACAACACCCCGCCATGATCGCGCACCCGATGCACCCAGCCCGAAAGGCGGACCTGATTGCCGACGTGGGCCGCTTTAAGATCGTTGCAAGTGTGGCTGCGATAGGCGTGCATGAAATTCCCCTTCACGGAGGCTGGATCGGTTTGGCCCGATACACCCCGCCCAATGGATGAAGTCAAGCCCAAGCCATTGCGCTTTGCATTTCATCTTGGCTCAAATACTCCCGCCGGAGGCTTCCACAGAGGAGAAGAGGACCGCATGTTGCAGATCGTGGACGTTTTGCGGGATCGCGGCTCGCGCTATGCGGTGTCGGGCGGGGCGGTGCAGGGCCGCGCCGGGATTGAGGCGTTTCTGGCCGAGTTGAAGCGCGCCAAGAAATTCGCCAAGGCCACGCATAACACCTGGGCTTGCGTGTTGCCCGAAGGCGGGTTGAAGGGCGATGATGGTGAGGCCGGGGCGGGCGCGGTGATCCTGAAGATGCTGGAGCGCGCCGAATTGCAGGGTCACATCGTGGTGGTGACGCGTTGGTATGGCGGCGTGCATCTGGGCGGGGATCGGTTTGCGCATGTGGTGACTTCGGTGCGCGCCTATCTGGACGCGCTTGCCAAGGCGTGAGGTTTGGATTTGGATGGCCGCCTTGAATGGGGGGAGCCATGCGGGAGATTTTGCGCAGCGAGGGGCGGCGGTTTGCCAATACGGTGATCTGGTCATGGCAGGGCTGGCGGGCGGCATGGGCCAGCGAGAAGTCGCTGCGTCAGTGGAGCGTGGTCAATGTGCTGTCTGCCGCTTTGGCGTTTTCACTTGAGATGACGGCGGCCGAGCGCGGCTTGATTCTGGCGTTGGGGGTGTTGGTGCTGGCGGCCGAGTTGATGAACACCGGGCTGGAGGAGGCGATTGACTACATCTCGAAGGCCGATGATCCGCGCGCCAAGAAGGCGAAGGATTGCGGATCGGCGGCTGTGGCGCTGAGCGCGCTTGCCGGCGGGGTGGCTTGGGTGGTTATCCTGATCGGATAGGGCGATCAGCCGTTGCGGTTGGATTTGGCGGCGGCGCGTCGTTTGTGGGCGCTGTAAAGCAGGGGCGCCATGACGTGATCGTAAAGCGCGCAGGCGATGGGATGGATCAGCGGCAGAGCGGTCAGTTTGCCAAACCAGCGCCAACGCGGCAGGCTGGCCCAGATCACTTGAAACGCCGGGATGCCTGAAAGGATTTCGCCCTTGTGCTGCACATGCAGGCGTTTGGCAGCAGCGTCGGGCGCGATGCCCCAAGCCTCGGCCTGCGACAGATCGTCGAACCGCAGGGGCAGATCCTGCGCGATCGCGGTCTTGCGGTAGCTGTTGATTTCAAACCGGCAGACCGGGCAGGTGTCGTTGTAAAGAATGCGTGTCTCATCGCTCATGCGTGCACTTTAGCGCATCGTTGGCTGGGGCGGTATGTGGCGTGGCGTCACAGGCCTGCAAGGCTGGCTGCGCGCCTTTGCACGGGATGTTGCCCCTTGGCATGTCATCGGGGGGTTGCGCCGAGGATCAACATCCGCCCGGCGCTGCTGCTGCGCTGCGGCGGAAGCGGTATCTTGTGGCGGTGATCTTGCGCTTGTAGGACTGCGATATGATCAAAAGAATGTCCTACATCTCACATGCCCGCGCGACGCTGGCTTTGGGCCTGCCGCTGGTGGGCAGCCATCTGGCGCAGATGGCGCTGCATGTCACCGATACCGTGCTGCTGGGCTGGTATGGCGTGAATGAACTGGCCGCAGTTGTGCTGGCCACCTCGATGTTTTTCGTGGTGTTCATTCTTGGCGCGGGCTTTGCGCAGGCGGTGCTGCCGATGGTGGCAACGGCGGTGGGGCGTGGGGACGAGGCGCAGGTGCGGCGTGACACGCGGATGGGGATGTGGCTGTCGATTGGCTTCGGGCTGATGAGCTATCCGATTTTCTGGTGGTCCGAGGCGTTGCTGCTGGCCTTGGGGCAGAGGCCCGAGGTTTCTGCGCTGGGGCAGGATTTCTTGCGCATCGCGGGTTGGGGGATGATCCCGGCGCTTCTGGTGATGGTGCTGAAGAACTATCTGGCGGCGTTGGAGCGCACGCAAGTGGTGTTGTGGGTGACGCTGGCGGCCGTGGGGGTGAACCTTGGGCTGGCCTATGCGTTGATCTTTGGCCACTGGGGAGCGCCCGAGTTGGGGGTGCGCGGGGCCGCGATTGCTTCGGTGGCGGTGCAGGTGCTGACCTGTGTCTTGCTGGCGATTTACGCGGCATGGTTGCCGGCCTTGCGACATTTCCGGCTGTTTCAGCGGTTCTGGCGGCCAGATTGGCCCGCGCTGCATCAGGTGTTTCGCCTTGGCTGGCCGATTGGCGTGACCTCGCTTGCGGAAAGCGGCTTGTTTCAGGCCACCGCGCTGATGATGGGATGGATCGGCACGATAGAACTGGCCGCGCATGGCATCACGATGGAGGTGGCGGCGCTGTCGTTCATGGTGCATCTGGGGCTGTCGAACGCGGCCACGGTGCGCGCCGGGCGCGCGGATGGTGCGCAAGACCGCCAAGGCGTGCGCGATGCGGCGGTGACGGCGATTGCGCTGTCCGTGGCGTTCGGGGCTGCGATGGTGGTGCTGTTTCTCAGCCTGCCGGTGCCAATCATCTCGGTATTTCTGGATGAGAGCAAACCGCAAAGCGCCGAGATCATCGCCTTCGGGGTCAGCCTGCTTGCGATGGCGGCGCTGTTCCAGATGGCCGATGCGATGCAGGTGATGGCGCTGGGCTTGCTGCGCGCGATCAAGGACACCCGCGTGCCGATGATTGCAGCGGCCATCAGCTATTGGGGCATTGGTATCCCCTCGGGGTATTTTCTGGCGTTCCATGCGGGCATGGGCGGGATCGGGCTGTGGCTGGGGTTGGTGATTGGGCTGGTGTTTGCCGCCGTGACGATGATGTGGCGGTTCTGGCATCGGGTGCGCTAAGCTGGCTTCACATTGGCACAAATACTCCCGCCGGAGGCATCCGGCATTGGCCGCAGAAGCCTCCGGCGGGGATATTTAAGAACGGATGAAACGCTTTGCGCGGCCAAGACCCGAAGGGGCGAGGCCGCGGGGGCGGGACGCAAATTTTAGTCTTGTTTGAGCTAATGCACCGGCGCGGTTACTCCGCTGCCTCGCCTTTCATCAAACGCTCGGCCTTTTTGCGCACCAGAACGCTGCGCAGGTCGTGCATCGCCAACAGCAACAGGTCGGTGACTTCCTCAAGCTGAGCATCGGTGGCCTTGGATTGCGCCCATTGCGTCGTCAGGTTCATATGATCGACCGCGCGCAGGATGTCATCGACATCGCGGGCGGCCAGAGTGGCTTGCCGTTTGGCCACCCATTGACCGATCACCTTGATTTCTTCCTGCGTCAGCTTGTGATCGCCATGCGGCTTGATGTTGCCGTTCTTGACGTTCACCAGCGCGATCTCTTCCATATCAATGCGGCGCTGGCGGTTTTCGGTATCAACGCGGAAGACGGCGGCGCCGTTGTCGCGGATGCGGAAATAGAACTCTGGCAATTCGGCTGACATTCAAACCGCCTCGCCTGCGTCAATATTGTCGATCACGCGCAAGAGTGAGCCATCCTCGTCGATCAGCGCGAACATGCGCGGGGCTTGTGCGGGCCTGAAGACGCCGGTCAGGCGCGGGATGGATGTTTCATCGCGGGGCAAGCCCACCGGCTGCCATGCGGCCAGCAACCCCGCCATATCATCCACCCGCGCGCAAGCCGAGAAGCTGCTTGTGCGTTTGTCAATCTCGGGATGTGGGAAGAACTCCAGCACCAGATCGCCGCGCCGCAGGATCATCCAGCCGTCGCCGCGAAACGCAGGCGCAAAGCCGAGGCGGGCATAAAACGCCTCGGTTGCTGCGAAATCACGGCTGGGCAGGTTGGCGGTGATCCGGTCGGCCATGGTGTCCTTCAGGTCAGGCTGGCGCAGAAGGTCTGGATGCGGGTGCAGGCCTCGCGCAGGGTCTCGTCTGCGGTAGCGTAGCTGACGCGGAAGTTTGGCGAAAGCCCGAAGGCCGCGCCAAACACCACAGCCACCCCGGTTTCTTCAAGCAAAGCGGTGGCAAATACTTCGTCATCGGTGATTTTCGTGCCCGCGGCGCTGGTTTTGCCGATGCAGCCCGAGATATCGGGATAGACGTAGAACGCGCCTTCGGGTTTCGGGCAGGTGATGCCGGGGGCCGCGTTCAGCATCGACACCACCAGATCGCGGCGGCGCTGGAAGATCTTGCGGTTGGGGGCAAGGAAGTCTTGCGGGCCAGTCAGCGCCTCGAGTGCCGCATATTGGCTGACCGAGCAAGGGTTTGAAGTGCTCTGCGATTGAATGGTGCCCATCGCCTTGATCAGCGCCACCGGGCCTGCGGCATAGCCAATGCGCCAGCCTGTCATCGCATAGGATTTTGACACGCCGTTGCAGGTCAGCGTGCGGTCATAAAGTTTCGGCTCGATCTGCGCAGGCGAGGTGAATTCAAAATCGTCAAACACCAGATGTTCATACATATCGTCCGACATGATCCAGACATGCGGGTGCTTCAGCAGCACATCGCACAGGGCGCGGAGTTCTTCGCGGGTGTAGCCTGCGCCCGTGGGGTTGGACGGGCTGTTGAAGATGAACCATTTGGTTTTCGGGGTGATGGCGGCATCAAGTTGCGCGGGCGTCAGTTTGAAATCGGTCTCGATGGTGGCCACGACGGGCACCGGGGTGCCGCCCGCCAGCAAGACCATATCGGGGTAGCTGACCCAATAGGGTGCCGGAATGATCACCTCGTCGCCGGGATTACAGGTTGCCATCAGTGCGTTATACAGCGTCTGCTTGCCGCCGGTGCCGACGGTGATCTGGTTCGGCGCATAGGTCAGGCCGTTCTCGCGCGCGAATTTCTCGCAGATCGCCTTTTTCAATTCGGGGATGCCATCAACGGCGGTGTAGCGGGTTTTGCCGGCATCAATCGCCCGTTTGGCGGCGTTGCGGATGTTTTCCGGGGTGTCGAAATCCGGCTCGCCCGCGCCCAGACCGATCACATCGCGGCCAGCGGCTTTCAACTCGGCCGCCTTGGTGGTGACAGCGATGGTGGGGGATGGTTTTACACGGGCAAGCGTATCGGACAGGAAGGGCATGGGGTTCTCCGAGGTGGGGCTGGCAAGGGCGCGCGCTGTGTCATAGGCTGGCGCGCAGATTGGTTCAAGGATGGCGATGATGGAAACGCAAGAAGCGCGGCTGAAACGCATGGCAATGCGCAGTTGGCGGCGCGGCATGAAAGAGATGGACCTGATCCTTGGTCCCTATGCCGACGCGCATTTGGCGGCGATGTCAGAAGAACGGCTGGTTATTTTTGACAAGCTTTTGCATGAAAACGATCAGGATCTGCTGCCTTGGGTGCTGGGGCAATCGCTGCCGCCTGACTATCTGGCTGAATTGATTGGAGAAATCGGATTGCACGCACGTGCGCGGCTGTCTGCGGGGTAATTTACGCCAAAATCGTGGCGAGTTTACGATATGTTTTTGTTTTGTGTCGATTCTAGCCGCAGTTGCCATCGCTCGCGGAGTTAAGAGATGACATTACATGACCCCCTGCTTGACGGCTCGCAAAAGCTGTTGATGGCAGGATATCTGGACAATCTGGCCCTGCTGGAACGGCTGCACCGCCTGCTTCTGGATGTGATCAAGGATGAGTTTGAACGTGTGGCGATCCTTGAGATCAACTCGGTGCAGGCGCTGTTGCTGTTCAACATCGGCGAGAACGAGGTGACGGCGGGCGAGTTGAAATCGCGCGGCTATTATCAGGGCTCGAACGTGTCGTATAACCTGAAAAAGCTGGTGGAATTGGGCTATATGCACCATCAGCGCTCAGAAATCGACCGCCGTTCGGTGCGGGTGCGGCTGACCGAAAAGGGCCGCAAGGTGCGCGGGATGCTGACCGATCTGTTCCAGCGCCACGCCGAAGGATTGGCAAAGCGCGGCATGGTGGATGCCAGCAACATGGAAAACATGAACCAGTCGCTGAAGCGGATGGAGCGGTATTGGACCGAACAGATCCGCTACATTTACTGAGGTTTGTGGTTAACGCATCGGCAGCGTCGATGTGGCCGAGCGGAGCCGCCTTTAGCGCCAGAAGCGGGCATAGGTGGCAAACCGGCCCTGCACCTTGGCCAGAAGGCGCAACGCCAAGCCTGTTGGTGCGTCGGTTGCTGTGGCCAAGCGGTGCAGCACGGTTTCGGGCGGGCATGGCTTGCGGCTGATCGGGTCATAGTAGCGCGGATAGGCGATCAGCGCGGCATGCGCCAAGGCCATAAGCGAAGGGCGCGGCAGCGGGTGCCCGTCTGGGGCATGTTTGCGGCGCGCAGGGATCGGGCCGATGTCTTGTGTCAGCCCCCAACCCGCGTAAAATGGCGCACCAAGGCACACAACCCGCCTGCCGCGCAAAAGCGCCTCAAACCCTAACAGCGAGGTCATGGTGACGACGGTGTCGCAGGCCTCGATCAACTGGATGGGGTCGCCGTGATGCGCGATGACATCGGCCAATCCGCGCAAATCGATGTCCGCGATCGCGCCGGGGCGCAAGCCGGCCTCTACATCGGGGTGGGGTTTGTAAATCAGGGTCGCCGTGGGATAGGCAGAGCGTGCCGCTTGCAGCAGCGCCATGTTGGTGCAGATCGGCCCCGCGCCCAATCGGATCGACGCATCATCCTCGACCTGCCCCGGAACAAGAACACGGGGGCCGTCCGGCAGAACCGGCAGATTTCCCGCAAGATTGTATTTTGACAATCGGGCGGCGATCAGGCCTGCGACAAGCTTTTCGGCGCGGCGCTGGCCATCGGGGGGAAGGGGCGTCTGGATCAACCGCTCCAACCGGCTTTCGCGGGTCGGGTCGTAGTAGATGCCCAGATCGTCGGTCACCAATGACAGCGGCGGCACCAGTTCGGCGCCAAGGCCGCGCGAGCGCAAAAAGCCGTCCTCCACCCGCCATGTCGGCAGGTCTTGTGGCAGATTGTCGGGGGCTTTGCCCGCCCACACCAGCAATCCGCGCCGCTTTGCGCGCGCGGTGCTGATGGCGCGGTCTGCATTATTCTGAAATATCAGTGGTTTGTGGCGGCCAAACACCGCCTGAAGCCGCGACCTTTTCCACACCCGCATGCCACAGGCCACATGGCCGAACCGATCTTCACGAAAGGCACGGGTTTCGGCCTCGAGCTGATCGACGGCCTCTTCAAAGCTGCACAGTTGATTGCGGCAGGGATCAACCCAAGTCGGCGCAAGGATCATGGCTGCGGCGAAAAGCTGGGTTTTGGTCAGCTTGCGCCGCCTGCGGTCAACCGGAAAGGCATCCAAAGTCAGCCCCCAACCGGCATAAAACGGCTGGCCGAAGGTGCGGGGGCGGTGGCCGGCAAGAATGGCCTCAAACCCAAGTTGCGATGACACGGTATAGACCGCAATCGCGCCTTGCAGCAGCGCCCAAGGCGACACCGGCGTGGTCAGCAGGCTGATGCGGTCGGTTTGATCGGCGGCTGAAAAATGGCCGCGCCGCAAGCCAAGTTGCGTCTCGGGGTGGGTCTTGATCACGATGCGGGCGTTGGGATGCTCGGCTTGCGCGGTTGCCAGCATTTCGGTGAACCGCGCGGCACTGGCACCAGAATGGCGGATCGAGGCATCGCCTGCGGTCTGATCGACCACCAACACATATCCGGGGGCGGGCAGCGGGGTTGTATCCAGGTGAAGGTTGTATTTCGACAAATCAAGCGCCCGAATACGCGCAATCCCATCCCTGGCGCGGGTCAAAAGGTTCGAATCGTCCAAGGGATGCGTGGACAGTATCCGCTCGAGTGTTGACGGAGTGGCGCTGTCGAAATGCACCCCAAGCCGGTCAATCAGCAGGCCGAGGGGGGCGTCACCCAACCGGCCGGGGCGCACCGAGCGCAGGAAGGCGTCCTCGACGCGCACCAGCGGCACCTTGTAGCGCGCCGCAACCGCCTCACCGCGCCGCGCGAATGGTGAGCGGCCCCAGACCACCACACCGTCTTGCGGGCCGGGCAGGCCCAGGTGCAGCTCGTGGCCCGCGAGCGCCAGCATCCGGCGCAGATGCGGTTGGCGCAAAAAGCCGGCGTTATAGTAAAAAAGCCGCCGGGGAATCGTCCCGGCGGCTTGGCTATCAGGTGTGGTGCCGCTCAATTCCGCCTCATTGCCCCGTGGTGGCAATGTTGTTGGCGGCGTTGGTCGAGCCAGAGATTGCCGAGAGCGTCTTCGACCACTGCACGAACGGCGCTTCGGTGACATAGACGGTGTCGCCATCGCGGATCAGGAAATCGCGGGCCTCAAACATGCCGGTTGGCTGTGTGAGATCAAGCACATAGACCATGCGCTGATCGCCCTTCAGATCGCGGCGGCCCAACACGGCGTTGGCGACTTCGGCAGGCTCGTTGCGGAACACGAAGACACCGGTCGGATCAGCGGTGCCGGTGTTCAGACCGCCAACCGTGGCCAAAGCCTCGATCGCGGACAGAGTTTGGGTTTCAAACGGGATCTTGCTTTGCGTGCCGGTGGCCCCCAAGGCGACGAAAGAGCGGGTGTCTTTCTCGACGGTGATTTTGTCGCCGGGCCGCAGCGCGATATCAAGGCTGGGGTTGGAATAGAGGTCCTCAAGCCAGATCGAGCCGGTTTTGCTGCCACGCGTCACGCGCACGATGGCAACCGCCGGTTCAATCGTCACGCCGCCAGCCTTTGACAGCATGGCGGAAAGCGTGCGGGTGGGCCGTTCGATCGGGAACACGCCGCTGGCCCCGGCAAAGCCCGATACCGACACGGTCGAGCCATCGCCTGCCAGACGCTGCACCGAGATTTGCGGGTCTGGCGTCTGGGTGTCGAGTTTTTTGGTGATGATGTTGCGCAAACCGTCCGGCGATTGGCCCGCCGCTTTGATCCGGCCAGCATAGGGCACAAATATGTAGCCCGCGCCATCGACCTGAATCTCGGTCAGGGCGGAAACGCGTTGCCCGGTATTGCCCAGCAGCGGATCGTCCTTGACGTTTTCATAGATCGTCAGCCCCAGCACATCGCCGGGTGAGATCACATCCGAGCCGACAACCCCCGCATTGCGGAAGGCCGAGCTGAACCCCAGCGCAGGCGTCACCGCGGTGGCGCGGGTGACGCGCGCGTTCACCGTCACGATAAAAGCGTCGCCCTGTTTAAGGACCGAGCCCTTGAAGATTTCTGCCTTGTTGGGGCCAGAGCGCGGCAGGCCACAGGCCGCAACCGCACTGACAAGCGCCACAAGGGCAAGGGCCTTCGCCCCCCTTGATCCGGTAATTTTCACTGCCCGGGCTCCTTTAACTGGATTTGCCTCAAGTTTTGCCTGTAAACCTACAGAAAGACGAAACAAAATGCCAGTCTTGGTTTTATTGTTCACTTAACGACGTGCAACTGTTGCCGTGGTGCCGCTTTCCCCGAGGTGAGCGCGTCGTAAGGATCTTCGGCTTGTAGCATCATATCTACCACCTGTCGTAGCAACTCGCGCCGACCACGCGAACTGTAGAAGCCGCCGGGAACCTGGCTGGTTTCCAGCAGATAGTGGCGATAGTCGCGGTAGGCGCGGCTGTCGGGGCGGGTGGGCAGGGTGAAGAAGTCTTTCAGGCTTTGGGTTGAGACAAATTCGGGCTTGGCATAGACCGCCGCCCCGAAGGTTTTCAGCGGCAGACCCCGCCAAAGCACCTGCTGCGCTGCGGTGGAGTTCACAGTCACGGCAGAGCGCGCGTGGTTCAGCAAAGCCGCCAGCTTGCCGCCGCGCACGAAATGCACCCGCGACGATACGCCATGCAGATCAGCCAGGCGCTTGATCTCGCGCGCGACAGGCACGCGGCCATCTTCCAGCGGGTGGGCTTTGAACACGATGTGATGATGCGGGGCGGCACCCTTGGCAAAGCCTTCCAGCACGACGGCGAGAAACTCTGTCATGGTCTTGAAGGGCGAGTGCATCTGGAAACTGGCATCATGTTCCAGTTGCAGCAGCACCAGATGATACGGAAATCCGCCATGCTTGATGCGCAGGGTGGCGGCAATACGCTCCCATCGGTGCACGGGAAGCAGGACAAGGCGTTTGACATAAAGCCAGAATTCCTGCCCCACACTTAGGGCGCGATGCGGGCGAAAGTTGCGATAATCCCAGAATCCGCTCATCACGAACCAATGATACAGCGCACCCCAGAACATGTGCTGGCGCATGTCGCCCCAACGCGCCGGGGCATCGGGAAGCTGCATGTCCAAAGCCTCGAGCGCCTTTTGCATTTGCGGCACCGACATCTGCATCAGCCGCGAATTGCCGTTTGAGCCGCCACGCTCGTAGCTGATCCAGTAGGGGCGCAGATAGCCTTCTTCAAACACGTGCACGGTCAGCCCGGCTGCGCGCGCGGCGGCCACGGCGGTGGCATGGATCGGGCGGGTGTCACCGTAAAGTACGATATCGGTGATCTGCTTTTGCTCTATCACCGTCCGAAACGCCAAAGGCCAGTCTTGCAGGGTGCCTTTGTAGGGGATGTAGCTGGCCTCGGTCGGCCAGAAGGCGCGATCCCCACGGTTGAAGCCCACGCGCCAGACTTGCGCGCCTGCGGCCGACAGCATCTTGCCCAAACGATGGAAAAACGGGCCGTGCGGACCCTGCAAAAACAAAAACCGGCGATCTTGACTTGAACCTGACATGTTACTCGCATTTTTCGGTCTGACTGCGCCAGCAATGCCCTGCCATAAAGCGGAAACACCGGCTTGTGCAGCATAATACCACAACAGCGGCGAATTTGAGGCGATTGCACAAGCCCTTTGCAGCAAGTAGCCTTGCGGCAAAACACAGGGGCTTAAGCGATGTTTACCGGAATTGTCACCGACATGGGCGAAGTGCTGGAGTTGGAGCAGCGCGGCGATCTGCGCGCGCGCATTGGCACCGCCTATGACGTGGCCCGCGTGGATATTGGCGCGTCGATTGCCTGCGAGGGGGTTTGCCTGACCGTCATCGCGCTGGGCACCAGCCCGCGCAACTGGTTTGACGTGCAGATTTCGGCGGAATCGGTGTCGAAAACCAATCTCTCGGGCTGGCGGGTTGGCAAGCGGCTGAACTTGGAGCGGGCGCTGAAGGTGGGCGACGAATTGGGCGGGCATATCGTCTCGGGCCATATTGATGGCGTGGCCGAGGTTGTGCGGGTGGCGCCCGAGGGCGAGTCTGTGCGGGTGACGTTTCGTGCGCCCGAGGCTTTGGCCAAGTTTATCGCCCCCAAAGGCTCGGTCGCGCTGAATGGCACTTCTTTGACGGTGAACGAGGTTGAGGGCTGCGATTTTGGCATCAATTTCATCCCGCATACCCAAGCTGTGACGACCTGGGGCGAGGTGAAGCTGGGCGACCGCGTCAACCTGGAGGTCGATACGATGGCGCGCTATGTGGCGCGTCTGCGCGAGTGGGAATAGCCGCGGCCGCACAGGTTCTGTTCGCTTAAGCAAGCTGGCTTTTGCGGCCCTTTGGCGGTATGCGGAACCAGAGAGTTGCAGGAAGCCAGATCATGACCACACGCACCGAATATTCAGACGCGATTTCTTCGGTTGAAGAGATTATTGACGACGCCCGCAATGGCCGGATGTTCATTCTGGTGGACCATGAGGACCGCGAAAACGAAGGCGATCTGGTGATCCCGGCGGAAATGGCTACGCCCGAGGCGGTGAATTTCATGGCCACGCATGGGCGCGGGCTGATTTGCCTGACGCTGACCGGCGCGCGGATTGATGCGCTGGGGCTGCCGCTGATGGCCTCGCGCAATTCCAGCCGGCATGAGACCGCGTTTACCGTGTCGATCGAGGCGCGCGAAGGTGTGGAAACCGGGATTTCCGCCAAAGACCGCGCGATCACCATTGCGGCGGCGATTGATCCCAAAACCGTGCCAACCGATCTGGCGACGCCGGGGCATGTGTTTCCGCTGCGGGCGCGCGATGGTGGCGTGTTGGTGCGCGCGGGGCATACCGAGGCTGCGACGGATATCTCGCGGCTTGCCGGGCTGAACCCGTCGGGCGTGATCTGCGAGATTATGAAGGACGACGGCACGATGGCGCGGCTGCCTGACCTCGTGGCCTTTGCGCAAAAGCACAACCTGAAGATCGGCACGATTTCCGATCTGATCGCTTACCGTCGTCGGCATGACAATCTGATCAAGGAACGCTCGGTCAAGCGGGTGCAATCTGTGCATGGCGGCGATTGGCTGATGCGGATTTTTGCCGATGAAACCCATGGTGACGAGCATATCGTGCTGACCAAGGGCGATTTGTCGGGCGACGCGCCGGTGCTGGCGCGGGTGCACACGCTGAACGCTTTGGAGGATGTGCTGGGCATCGGCGACGACCATGTCGGCGATTTGCAAGGTGCTATGCGGGTGATTGCCGCCGAAGGCCGCGGTGCGATTGTGCTGTTGCGCGACACGTCGATGAAGGTGGAACCCGGCGAGGCATCGCCGCAAACCCTGCGCCAGTATGGTTTGGGTGCGCAGATCCTGTCAGCGCTGGGCCTGAGTGCGATTACGCTGGTGACAAATTCCAAGGCCCCGAAAGTGGTGGGTCTGGAGGCTTATGGGCTGTCGATTGTCGGCACCCGCGCGATTGCGGAGTAGATCATGGCTGCCAATGAAACCCATTACACTCTGCCGCTGCCCAGCTTTAAGGCTCCGGTCAAGCTGCTGATCGTGGTGGCACCCTACTACAAGGACATCACCGATCAGCTGGTGGCGGGCGCGCAGGGCGTGGCTGCGGCTTGTGGTGCTACTGCCGAGATCATCGAAGTGCCGGGTGCGCTGGAAGTGCCGACGGCGATTGCTTTGGCCGAACGGATGGCAAAGTTTGACGGCTATGTGGCACTCGGCTGTGTGATCCGGGGCGAGACGACGCATTACGATACGGTCTGCAACGACAGCAGCCGCGCGATCACCATGCTGGGTTTGCAGGGGGCCGCGATTGGTAACGGCATCCTGACGGTGGAAAACCGGGGCCAAGCCGAGGTGCGTGCCGAGGTGGCTGGGCAAAACAAAGGTGGCGGCGCTGCCGCTGCGGCCTTGCACCTGATCGCCTTATCGCGCAAATGGGCGACCGACACCAAGGGGATCGGTTTTCGACCATGACTAAGCCTGACAAGAAGCAGATGAAATCAGCCGCCCGGCTTTATGCCGTGCAGGCGTTGTTTCAGATGGAGGCCTCGGGGCAGACCGTGGAGCAGATCCGGCGCGAGTTTGAAACCCATCGCTTCGGTGCGATCTATGACGGCGACGAGATGGCCGAGGGTGACGTGGATCACTTCCGCGCCGTGGTTGATCACGCGGTGAACTTTCAGGCGATGATCGACCAGATGACCGACCGCGCTTTGGTGGCGAAATGGCCGATTGACCGGATTGATCCGGTGATCCGCGCGCTGTTTCGGGCTGCGGGGGCTGAATTGACGCAGATGGTGACGCCACCCAAAGTGTCGATCAACGAATATGTCGATGTCGCCAAGGCGTTCTTCCCCGAGGGCAAGGAATCCAAATTCGTCAACGCGGTGCTGGACCACATGGCGCGCGAGGCCAAGCCCGAGGCGTTCTAGACGCTCGGCATTGAAAATTTGTCGCCTGCCGCCAAGGAATCCGTCGCTCCATCCGTCACAAAGATATGGTCGGTGAAAGGACGGAATTATGAAACATGTGTGGATGGCGGCGTTGATGTTGGCGGCTTGCGTCGAGACGGGCAAGGCGAACACCGAATGGGTGCTGGCATCGGTGGACGGGGCGGCGGTGGATTACACCGCAACGCTGAGCTTTGCCGAAACCGGCCGCATAACCGGGCAGGCGCCCTGCAACCGCTACTTTGCCGACGTGACGCGGCAGGGCGACAGCTTCAAGTTGGGCATGATCGGGGCGACGCGCATGGCCTGCTTGCAGATCAAGGGTGAAGCCGGGTATTTTCAGACCTTACAAGGCGTCGATACGCTGATTGAAAGCCCGGCCCGGCTGACGCTTTCGGGGGCAGGGCATCAGATGGTCTTCGTGCCGGCAGCGCAATCCACCCTTTAAGTGCGTTTTCCGCACCGATGCTGCCGATTTCAGGGGTCGGCAGCACCTGATGGCGGCAAGGGCGCAAATCCGCTCGATTGCCCGAAAATTTGCCAAGTTCACGCGTATTGAGGGGCGCTCCGCAGCAATATCGTGTTTCCCGCGCAACAGTGGCGCAAGCCCGCCGCACAGTGCGTGAGGTAAAAATCCCCGGATTTTGGGTGCTTGGCTTGGTTCGATCACGAACTAAATCCGGTTCCTTCACATTTTTGCCAGATCGGCTTTGTTACAGGATTTGCGCAAAAATCTGCCGGGATTTTCACAGTTTCGGCGGAAATATGGTGTGATTTCATTTGGTTGGCATCCGCCCTTGATCGTCGCGGCCCGATGCAACATTTGCCACTCAGACGCCGGAAACCTTCGGCGCAGGGATAGATGTTGAAAGGACGGATCATGAAGAACGTAACTCGTATCGCGGCAGTATCCGCATTCGCTCTGGCTGTGGGGTCGCTGCCTGCTGTGGCACAGACCACGCTGCTGGGGTCGTCTGCGGTGGACGATCAAATTGATGACCTGACCATCAAAGCCAACCGCGATATGGCGCGTGGCAATGATGAGCTGCGTTTTGGCAACCCGGACGCACGTCAGGGCATGTCGGGCTCGGCCTCGTTGGGCTACAGCGGCAAAACCGGTAACAACGAGTCGCAAGATTTCTCGGCCGGTGCGCGTCTGCGTTATGCCCAAGGCCCGATGGTTCAAACTTTGAGCTTCCTGGTGGACTATTCGGAAGCCGACAACGTGAAGTCGAAAGAGGACATTTCGGCAGTTTACGACGCCAACTATTACTTCAATGACCGGTTCTATGGCTTCGTGTTGGGCCGTGTGAACACCGACGGTCTGGCTTCGGTCGCAACGGCAGACAATGATCCGGCAACTGCGCTGTCGAAAGATGCGTTCCTGGGCTTTGGTCCGGGTTACCGCGTGGTGAACACCGACAGCGTTGCTTGGCGTGTGCAGGCCGGTGTGGGTGTAAGCTACCTTGAGTTCGGCGATGAAGAAAGCACCACCGAAACCGCCGGCATCGTGTCGTCGCGCTTCTTCTACAAGATCAACGACAACGTGTTCGCCAGCATGGACACCGATATCATCAAATCGGACACGGCTTTGCGTATCGGCAACGATCTGGGCGTGAACTTCAAGGTGACCGATGCGTTCTCGACCCGCGTCAGCTACCTGACCGAGTATAACGACAGCCGCGCGATCCGTGCCGACAACAAACTGGGCGTTTCGCTGGTTTACGGCTTCTGATCTGATCGGCGCCTGAAATGCGGAAAAGGGGACAGCGTGCTGTCCCCTTTTTCATGCGCTGGGGTAGGTGGCGGGCCCGCAGCGGCCGTGACGGCGTGAATTTCCCGAGAGCCTGAGTGTTCAGGTTGGTCGCCAGGTAGCAAGACCAGGATCTTGCCAGAGCCAGCTCCCTCGGAGATGCTTATCGGCCACTGGAAAAGGGCCATACACGCGAAGAGCAGAACCCGCCAAGGCACAATGTAGGCGCAGGGTGGGGCGATAGCAAGGGGCGCGGGGCAGGACGCGGGGCTTGCCGATTGTTCACCTTTGGTTCATATTCTTGCGATGGAAACGGAAGCCCCCTTACCCCCGATGCCGGGGCAACGTCTGGCGCGCGGTGTCTGCCGTGCCCTGCGTCAGTTTGATTTTGTGACGGTGGAAGAACTGGTGCCGACGCCGGGCCTGCGTGTCGATGTTATGGCATTGGGGCCGAAGGGCGAAATCTGGATCATCGAGTGTAAATCCAGCCGCGCCGATTACATGACCGATCAGAAATGGCGCGGTTATCTGGAATGGTGTGATCGGTTTTTCTGGGCCGTCGATGGCGATTTTCCGGTGCAGGTGCTGCCCGAAGCCTCTGGCGTGATCATCGCCGATGCCTACGATGCGGCGATTCTGCGGATGGCGCCAGACACGCCTCTGGCTGCTGCGCGACGCAAGGTCATGCTGCAAAAGTTCGCGCGCCACGCCGCCTTGCGTCTGCAAGGCCTGCGTGATCCAAATTTCAGCGCTTTTTCTTTGGCTTAGTGCCGCCGGCAATCGCCCGCGCCGCCTCGGCAGCCGCCAGCAACTCCTCGGCGATTTCCTCGGCTTCATCCGCGTCGAAATCCAGCGGCAACTCGATGCCGCCATCGGCCTCGATGTAGATCCGCACCATACCCAACTCGGTCGGTCCGATCTGGATATTGGCGGCGATGTCGCTTTGCTTGTCGATCCCCATGGTCGGCTCCTATTTCTTTGCCATGGCGTAACAACAGGCGTAATCTTTGGCAATCCTGCCCTTGCAATCCCACGAACTGGGCGTTAAATCCCCGCTTGCGTGCCGCGTTAGCTCAGTTGGTTAGAGCACTAGATTGTGGATCTAGGGGTCCCCCGTTCGAGCCGGGGACGTGGTACCATCCCTTCCTTTTTCGTCAGTGTTCGAACCGTTGCCATCGCGCGCAGCGGGCCTTGGCCTTGGTGTCATGGGGTTGTATGGTCGGCCTTCCAAGTGAAGGATCATGCCATGACCACCGATGCAAACCGCCGTATCCCTATTGTAATTGCAGCAGAAATTGGGGCGAGTGCGGCGCAGGTGACCTCGGCGATCGCACTTCTGGACGAAGGTGCGACGGTGCCCTTCATCGCGCGGTATCGCAAAGAGGTGACGGGGGGCTTGGACGACACCCAGTTGCGCAATCTGGCCGAACGTCTGGTCTATCTGCGCGAGTTTGAGGCCCGCCGGGTGGCGATTCTGGGCTCGATTTCCGATCAGGGCAAGCTGACCGATGCGTTGTCTGCGGCCTTGGGCAAGGCCACAACCAAGGCCGAGTTGGAAGACATCTACCTGCCCTACAAGCCGAAACGCCGCACCCGGGCGATGATTGCACGCGAAAACGGTTTGGCACCGCTGAGCGAAGCGATTCTTGCAGATCGCGCCGCAGACCCGGCGCTGCTGGCCCAAAGCTACATCACCGAGGCCGTGCCCGATGCCAAAGCCGCCCTTGAAGGCGCGCGTGACATTATCGCCGAGGGTCTGTCCGAGGATGCCACCCTGCTGGGCCGCTTGCGTGGGCATATGAAGCAGGTGGGGCGGCTTTGCGCCAAGGCAGTGCCGGGCAAAGAGGCCGAGGGCGCAAAGTTCTCGGATTATTTCGCGCATGACGAGCCTTGGCACAGCGCGCCAAGCCACCGAGTGCTGGCGATGCTGCGCGGCCAGAACGAAGGCTTCCTAACCGTTGACCTTGCGATTGACGCCGACGCGCCCAAGGGCGACAGCCCGGCTGAACGGGCTTGTGCGGCATCGCTGAACGTCTCGGGTCGCGGTTTGGGCGATATCTGGTTGCGCGAAGCCGCCGCCTGGGCGTGGCGCGTCAAGCTGAAAACTTCGCTGACGCTGGATCTGATGTCCGAGGTGCGAGAGCGCGCCGAGGCCGAAGCTATTGCGGTTTTTGCGCGCAATCTCAAGGATTTGCTGCTGGCAGCCCCCGCAGGTGGCAAGGCCACGATGGGGCTTGATCCGGGCATCCGAACCGGCGTGAAGGTGGCCGTGGTGGACGGCACCGGCAAGGTTCTGGCCACCGACACGGTGTATCCGTTCCAACCAAAGAACGATCTGCGCGGCGCGCAGGTGGTGCTGGCGCAACTGATCGCCAAGCACGGCGTCAAATTGATCTCGATCGGCAACGGCACCGCCAGCCGCGAGACTGAAAAGATGGTCGCGGATATTCTGGCGCTGTTGCCGGGCACGGAAAAGCCGGTGAAAGTGATCGTCTCCGAGGCGGGCGCTTCGGTGTATTCGGCCAGTGAACTGGCGTCAAAAGAGTTTCCGGGGCTGGATGTGTCGCTGCGCGGCGCGGTTTCCATTGCGCGGCGTCTGCAAGACCCGTTGGCAGAACTGGTGAAGATCGAGCCCAAGGCGATTGGCGTCGGCCAGTATCAGCATGATGTCGATCAGCACCGCTTGGGTCGCAGCCTTGAAGCCGTGGTGGAAGATGCCGTGAACGCGGTGGGTGTTGATCTGAACACCGCCTCCGCGCCGCTGCTGGCGCGGGTTTCGGGCGTGGGGCCGGGATTGGCCGAAGCGATTGTCAGCCACCGCGATACCAACGGACCGTTTGCCACCCGGCGCGAGTTGCTGAAAGTCGCCCGTCTGGGGCCGAAAGCGTTTGAACAGGCGGCGGGTTTCTTGCGGATTTCGGGGGGCAAGGAGCCACTCGATGCCAGCTCGGTGCACCCGGAAGCCTATGACGTGGCGCGCAAAATCATCGCCGCCTGCGGGCGCGACATCCGTGCCTTGATGACCGACGGCGCGGTGTTGAAAACGCTCGATCCGCGCAGCTTTGTGGATGCCAAATTCGGCCTGCCCACCGTGAAGGATATTCTGGCCGAGTTGGAAAAGCCCGGACGTGACCCGCGCCCCAGCTTCAAGACCGCGACATTCGCCGACGGTGTCGAGGATATCAAAGACCTGAAACCCGGCATGATGCTCGAAGGCACCGTCACCAACGTGGCGGCCTTTGGCGCTTTTGTGGATATCGGGGTGCATCAGGATGGTCTGGTGCATGTCAGCCAACTTGCCGACAAATTCGTCAAAGACCCGCACGAGGTGGTCAAGGCCGGCGATGTGGTAAAGGTGCGGGTGGTCGAGGTTGACGTCGCGCGCAAACGCATTGGCCTCACGATGAAGTCTGACAGCAGCGAAGCGCGCGCGCAGGTGCGCAGCCGTCAGGACGAGCGCGCGCCGCAGCCCACGCGCGGCAAACCGTTGCCCACTTCCGCAGGCTCAGCCACCAGCACCAGCGCGTTTGCCGATGCGTTGAAGGGCAAGTTCAACAGCCGTTAACGCAGGCCAAGACCGGCCTTCATCAGCGTTTTTCGCACAGGGGTCACTGAATAAAACGCATTCAGTGCTCCAGCGCGCAGATCGCGCAGCAACTGACCCTCTACCATCGAGGCGCGGTTCAGCGCATTGATGCCCGCCACCCGTGCCTGCACATCAAAATGCCTGCGCCGGTTGTAGGTATCAAGCATCGCGACGCTGCCGATGTTGGCCCGATCAGCCTCGGCCACCTCCAACAGCGCTGCAAGGTCGGCAAGGCTCATGTTCAGGCCCTGCGCGCCAATCGGCGGCACCACATGCGCGGCTTCGGCAATCAGGGCGACCCGCTCGGCCGACATCTGAGCGGCTATCTGACTGATGATCGGCCAGACCAAGCGGCGCGACGACAGCGTAAGCGGCCCAAGGATATGACATGACCGTGCGTTGATCGCGGCTTCAAATTCCGCGTCCGTCAGCGCGGCCAGACGCTGCACCTCTGGCCCGGTCTCCATCCACACCACCGCCGAGCAGGGCAGACCGTCGCGGTCGGGCAGGGGCACAAGTGTAAAAGGCCCACCGCTGCGGTGGATTTCGGTTGAGACGTTGTCGTGCGGGATCGGATGCGTGACGCTGAACGTCAAGGCCTTCTGCCCGTAGCGCGTGGTTTTGACTGGGATTCCAACGGCTTGACGAATGGTCGATCCGCGCCCATCGGCTGCAATCACCAGCTTTGCCGCCGCTTTACGCCCATCCGACAGCGTCACCAATGCCTCGGACTCGCGCGTGAAAACACTGCGGGCCGCAATGCCGGGCAGAAAGGTGACGTTGGGCAATTCGGACAGCCGGTCCATCATCTCGCGCCGCAGCAGCCAGTTGGGCAGGTTCCAGCCAAAGGGCGCATCCGAAAGGTCAGCCGCGTTGAAGTCCTTGATAATGCGTGGTTGTTCGACTTCACCGCCGGCATCAATGATCCGCATGATCTGCAACGGTGCGGCGAAGGCGCGCAGACGGTCCCACAGACCTGCGGCAGCCAGCACCGGGATCGAGGGCTGCAAGAAGGCGGTGGTGCGCAGATCGGCGCCGTCATCCTCGGCCTTGGTGACGGGCGGCGCGGGATCGGCGCAGATCACCGAAAACCCAGCAGATCCGAAAGCGGCGGCGGCGGTGAGACCCGCGACACCCCCGCCAGAGATGAAGATATCACTTGAAATGCGTGTCATACCGCCCTCGATTTTGTTCAGTTTATCCCGCGCGGGCGGGGAAAGCGAAGCGGCAAAGCGTCTCAATTTACGGAATGGTGATCCAGATCAGCAGCGCGAATATCACCGGCACCATGGCGACATAGCTGACAACCAGCGCCGCAATGCCCCATGCCTTGATCGCCACCACCATCAGCGTGACAAGAATAGTCAGGATGTAAAACACGATATTGATATCGTGGCCAATATCGCGCGCCACGTGGCCGATAACGGGAATACGCACTTTTGCGGTCATCTGATTTTCCTCAAAACCTGAGTTTCAGATATCGCTATTTGCGCATTCGCGCGACGCGGTGAGATGCCGCAGCTTTTCCGAGCGCCCGGGGGCCACGCATCTGCGCTACGACAGTTGCGCCAGAAAAGCCGAAAGATCGTCAGTGTGGTGCTGAATATGACGCGCTTTCAAGGGTTTGGGTGCCACATACACCGTTTTCATTCCCATGGCATGCGGCGCCATCAGGTTGCGGGCATCATCCTCAAACATCGCGGCTGTTTTCGGGTTCAGGTTGTCTTGCGCAAAAATCGTCTCGAACGCCTCCTGCTCGGGCTTGGGCCGAAATCCAGCGTGCTCGACCCCGTAAACCGCATCGAACAACCCAACCAATCCGCGCGCTTCAAGCACGCGGTGGGCGTAAGGGGCGCAAGCGTTGGTGTAAACGATGCGACGACCCGGCAGGGCACGGATGCGCGCGGCAAGTTCGGCGTCAGCGGGAAGCACCGTGAAATCAATGTCATGCACGTCTTCGAGGTAGGGTGCCGGGTCGATGTCATGCTCGCGCATCAGGCCGGCGAGCGTGGTGCCATAGCTGTCCCAATAGTGCTGGCGCAAACGATCGGCTTCGGTTTTACCGACCCCAAGTTTGTTCATAACCCAAGCCGTCATCCGCACTTCGATCTGGTCAAACAGACGAAATTGCGGCGGATAGAGCGTGTTATCCAGATCAAAGACCCAGGATGTGACGTGTTCGAACTGTTGCTTTACCATATGCCCAGGATATCGCGGCATTTAGCCCGCAGCAATCGCTTGATCCTGCCGCAGCGACGTTTAGTGTCGCACGACATGGAGGAGCTTGCGACGTGCAGAAGGACGCTTACACATTAATTCTGGAATCGATTGAGGCGGGCGTTCACAAACCGGGTGATCGTCTGGTCGAATCCGAGCTGGCCGAGCGGATGGGTGTGTCGCGGACCCCCGTGCGCGAGGCGTTGCAACGTCTTGAAACGCAAGGAATGTTGACGCGCGATGGGCGCAGCCTGATCGTCGCCTCGCTGGATCACAACCAACTGGCCGAGCTTTACACCGTCCGAACCGAGTTGGAGGGGCTGGCTGCGCGACTGGCCGCGCGCCACGCCTCGGATGAGGAAATCCGGGTGTTGCGCGGCATGGTCGAGGATGATCGCGCCCTGCTTGGCGGCGATCCGCGCGCCCTTAGCCGCGCAAACAAGCGCTTTCACCGGCTTATTCATCTGGCCAGCCACAACCGGTTTCTCGTGCAGCAACTGGATCTGGTGCACCGCTCGATGGCGTTGATGGCGACGACAACCTTTGCCGCTGCCGGGCGGGACGAGGTGGCACTGGCCGAGCACGAGCAGATCGTGCGCGCGATCGAGGCGCATGACGGCGAGGCTGCTTACATGGCTTTGAAATCGCATATCTCGAAAGCCTTCGAAACCCGCCTGCGTGTGGACTCGGGCGAGTTGAAAACCCGTTGATTTTTCACACTAATGGTCGAAATGGCCATGGCTGGTTTTGTCCCAATAGAAGGGCTTGGTCAGCAATTCCCACAGCGCCTTATAGGCGGCCAAGGTCGCCAACGGATGATACAGCGTCAGGGTCAGCGCCCAGAGCGGGTTGAGCCGGTGTTTTGTGCGGCGCATTCCGGCGACATCAAAGATGAACGACAACGCCGCCGTCGCCGTCATCAGCACAAAAAGCCCCGTGAAGGCGACTGCCCCCAATGCTTCGGGCAAGGGGTGGCGAAACCCCAGTGGAATCAGCCACAACGACCAGATCAAGGGGGCCAGCAGCGTTTGCAGGATCGAGCCCAGAAACTGCACTTGAAATCCGACAAAGCAGCGTGGGCCAAGTTGCCGCCACAACAGACGGGGCTGACGCATATGGGTGATCCACGTCATCATATAGCCCTTGATCCAGCGTGACCTTTGCTTGACCCAAGGAAAAGACCGGCAGTTGGCTTCCTCAAACGTGGTGGTGTCGATCAATTCGGTGCGATAGCCGTGCCGGAACAGCCGCAGCCCCAGATCGGCATCTTCGGTCACGTTCTGCGCGTCCCAGCCGCCCAGTTCCTCTAACGCCTTGCGACGAAAGAACAATGTGGTGCCACCCAGTGGAATCGCCATGCCCATGCGTTCGATCCCCGGCAGGAACATCCGAAACCACGATGCGTATTCGATGGTAAAACAGCGTGCCAGCCAGTTGCTGCGTGGATTGTAATAATCAAGCTGGCCTTGCAGGCAGACAACCTCGGGCCCGCGCTGGTGAAAACGCGCGACGATTTTGCGGATCTGATCCGGCTCGGGTGCGTCTTCGGCGTCATAGATGCCGACAATCGACCCGCGACAGTGATCAAGCGCATAGTTCAGCGCGCGCGGCTTGGTCTTGACCGTGCCATCAGGCACCACCACCACCCGCATCCAACCTGGCAAATTGGCGGTGCTTAGCGCGCGGCGGGTCATCTGATCATCTTCCTCGACCACCAACAGAATGTCGAGCAGCGCGCGCGGATAGTCCAGTTGATCCAGCCGCGCCGTCAGTTTGGCTGCAATGTTGCTTTCGCGGTAAAGCGCCACCATGACCGAAACCACTGGCAGGTGCGCAATCACGGGCGGAGCCTGTGGTGCGGGCCGTGATCTGGCCATCAGGACAAGGGCGATCAACTTCATGATATTGTTGCAAAACATCGCCAGCAGCGCGATGCCGAACACCGCAATCAAGGTCGCCACCGGTTGCAGCAGTGCCAGAACCGCAACGATGGCTGTCAGTATGGCTGCGGGCCGCTGCAATGTGGTGCTGTGATAGGCGCGGCAGCTTTCAGCGGCTGGCACGCGGGTTTCAGACGCATGGGCAAGGGCGGTTCCATGCGTGGCCAGCAGCGCGGTTTCGATTTGCGCAAGCGGTGCGACCGCCATCGCGACGGCGCCGAAACGTTCTTCCAACCAGCCCCGGTGGCGGTGAAACAAATCGGGATAGGCGGTGACAATCACCGTCGCCTGCCCGATTGTGCGCCACGGCAGCAGGCCATCCTGCAAAGCCGTCACGTGGCTGAGAGCCGCGGTCAGCCGCGGGTCTGGCGGCGCTTCTGACAGATCAACATGCCCCACGCCCCAATGCTTGCCAATCGCATCATAGAGATCGTCGGGAGAGGCCGCGCCGCGCGCCAGCAACAAATCCACCAGATGGCGACGACGGTCGTTCTGCTGTGCCACCGCTGCCAGCATGACATGCGGCTTTACCACGCCATCTTGCATCAACTTGGCTGACAAGGTCTGAATCGACGGCTTCGGCGCAACCACAAGGCGCGGTGCAAAGGCACCGGGCGGGAAGCGATGGATCGGGCGAAGCGGGCTTGCAGACATCATATCTCCGGGCAACCTGCAAAGATTGCACCGGAAGAGTTAATGCCCGATTAACAAAAGCTTTATTCTGCCGCGTTCAGGCAGCCCTGCGCGCCCGGATCGCTTCGGCAAACCGCTCAAACAGGTAATAGCTGTCTTGCGGGCCGGGCGAGGCTTCGGGGTGATACTGCACCGAGAAGATCGGCTTGCCGTCCACCGCGATCCCGCAATTCGAGCCATCAAACAGCGACACGTGGGTTTCCGACACACCCTTGGGCAAAGTCTGGCTGTCCACGGTGAAGCCGTGGTTCATCGAGGTGATCTCGACCTTGCCGGTGGTCAGATCCTTTACCGGATGGTTGGCACCATGGTGGCCGTGGTTCATCTTGACGGTGGTGGCCCCCAAAGCCAGTGCAAGCATCTGGTGGCCAAGGCAAATCCCGAACAGCGGCAGGTCTTTGGCCAGCACGCCCTGAATCATCGGCACGGCATACTTGCCCGTCGCCGCCGGGTCGCCGGGGCCGTTCGAGAGGAACACACCCTCGGGGTTCAGCGCCAGCACATCCTCGGCAGTTGCGGTGGCGGGCAGAACGGTGACTTCGCAGCCAGCCGAAGCCAGACAGCGCAGGATGTTGCGCTTGGCACCATAGTCGATGGCAACCACGCGCAGACCGGCACCGGCGCGCTTGGTGTAGCCTTCCGGCCAAGCCCAAAGCTGTTCGTCCCAACGATAAGATTGCGCGCAAGAGACGTCTTTCGCCAGATCAAGGCCGACAAGCCCCTTCCACGCCCGGGCTTTGGCAACCAGCGCGCCGACGTCAAACTTGCCTTCCGGGTCATGCGCAAGGGCCACATGCGGTGCACCTTGCTGGCGGATCGCGCGGGTCAGGCGGCGGGTGTCGATGCCACCGATGCCGATGCGGCCCTTTTGTGCCAGCCATACCTGCAAATCAGACGTCGCGCGCCAGTTCGACGGCTCGGTCGGGTCCCATTTCACCACCATGCCAGCAGCAACCGGGGTCGCGGTTTCGTCATCTTCCACATTCACGCCGGTGTTGCCGATATGCGGGAAGGTGAAGGTCACGACCTGACCCGCATAGGACGGGTCGGTCATGATCTCTTGATAGCCGGTCATCGCGGTGTTGAACACCAGTTCCGCCACCGTCTCGCCCACCGCGCCAAAGCCGTGGCCGTAGAACACCGAACCGTCAGAAAGCGCGATGCAGGCTGTCGGCCGAGATGCTTGGAGAGATTCGGAGGAGGTGGACATGGCGGCGGCTCCCAGCGGCAAAATCCGGGCGACACTAGTGGCAGGGGCCGTCAGGGTCAAGGGTTTGGCGCAAAAGGAATTCGCCCAAAAATCGACGGTTTGCGCTTGGATGGCAGAGTTGCGCCAAATGCGGTGGGGGTGTATGGTCGCGCAGAGTTCAAAGGAGTGCGGAAGATGGCGTTGCGCGAGCGGGTGCAGGCGGCGGTGAAAGAGGCAATGAAGGCCAAGCAGGCCGATCGGCTTTCGACGCTGCGGATGATCTCTTCTGCCATCAAGGATCGCGAAATCGCAGCGCGTGGCGAGGGTGGCGAGGTCGGTGAGAATGATATTCTGGCGCTGCTGGGCAAGATGGTGAAGCAACGTCAGGAATCCGCCAAGGCCTATGCCGCAGGCGCGCGACCCGAGCTTGAGGCCAAAGAGATGGCCGAAATCGGGGTGATCAACGAATTCCTGCCGCAACAGGTGACGGGCGCCGAGCTTGACGCCGCGATCGCGTCGGCGGTGGCCGAGGCGGGGGCCACCAGCATCAAGGATATGGGCCGGGTGATGGCGGTGCTGAAGGCCAAATACACCGGCATGATGGATTTCGGGGCCGTTGGCGCGCTGATCAAGCAGCAGCTGGGCTAACGCGGCATCCTTTCCATCGCGACGCGCAGACGGGTGCGTTGGCCGATGTCGGTCAGGCGGATCGGGTCGATGCGCGCGCGGATGTTGCGGGCTTCAATCCCGTTGTTGACGCCGCCCAACAGCCCCTCCATCGCGCGCAGATCGTCGCCGCTGACCCAACCGTTCATCAAAATCTCAAGCCCGCGCAGCCGCACGGCGGGGTCCAGCGCCTGTATCTGCAAGGCATTGTGATTGCTGACCCAAGCGCGCACCTCGTCATCGTCGTCCATGCTCCATTCCGAAGGCTGGGTCTCATTGGCAAGGTCAAGCGCGTTTTGCAGGGTAAGCGTGCCGCCGACCGCGCCCATCAGGTTGGTTTCATAGCCCGGATTCGCCGGGGTAGAGCGGGCACCGCCGTTCTGGCCCGCCGCTCGGCTTTCGGCGGTTTCGGCGTAGCGGTCGTTCAGGCCAAGCACATGGCCGAATTCATGCGCGGCGGTCCATGTGTAGGCCCCGGCCTCTCGGTTGTTCAACTGCATCGGGCGGCCGGGATCGCCCATCTTGACGTTCGACGGCGCGGGCATGTTCAAAATCTCGATCTGCAAGACCCGACCGGGATCGCCCGAAGCGCGGTGCGTCACGACGATGTTGCAGGAAAAATCCACCGCACCAATGCGCAGGGTCCAGGCGTTGTTGATGGTGTTCTGAATTTGCGTTGCGCGCTGCACGTTGGCTTCTGCGCCCCAAGCCTCGGCGCGGCCGACGATGCTGAGGGTGGAGCCTGCCAGATCAACGGTGATGCCGGGGGCGGGCTGAAAGCGACGGGGGGGCTGTGCCATGGGAAATCCTTGCTGGTGCTAAAGATGTGGTTGAATTTGGTGGGGTGGCAAAATGCGGTCTTTTGGCGGTCTTGAAGGGGTGTGTCGCGGGTGAAAATTTCTTCCCAGCGGGATGGAATTGTGTCTGAGTGTCAAATTCTTAGTGGTTCACACAACATGTTGTGGTTTTACTGGAAATTGTCTTGCTTTTGCGTGAGGCGATAATTCAGCCATGCTAGCCGCGCCGCGCGAGCGCGCAATGATTCTTGCGCGGGCCTTTCGTCAACACTTCGGCGTGTTTGGCGCACCCAGGCGCGTGAAGGTTGATCCACCCTAGCCGACCGGCGTGCAGATCTCGATCAGGGTGCCTTCGGGCGCGCGGACATAGGCCAGCGTCTGCCCCCACGGCATTTCGGTGATGGGCTTGACCAGTTCTGCCCCTGCCGCAACCGCCCGCGCCAGTGCTGCGCTGACATCATCCGTCTCAAACGCCAACTCGTAGGACGGCTTGGCGGGGGGCGTGGTGGCGACATCTTTGCCAATGGTGGCCATCAGGGCATGCGAGGAAAACGCAAGCTTGGTATTTCCCGTCAGCAACTCGCCATAGTCGCCGGCTTCGTGTAGAAATCCCGTCTCAAAGCCGAAGGCGGCTTGATAGAATTTCAACGTAGCGGGCACCGAGGCGACATAAAGAATGGTGTAGCGGTAGATCATGGCCGACCCCTTCGGTTTAGCGGGCCAAGGTTGCAGCGCTTAGCGCAGGGCTGCAAGCCGCTTTCGCAGATCAACCTCAAGTGCCACGCGGTCTTCGGGCGGCAGGAAAGCGCCCAGTTCCACCTCGCGGCTGTTTCCGGTCAGTGTCAGATAGTTTGGCACCGGGCCCTTGGTTTTATGCAGGGTGACGCGCACCCAATGCGGGTTGGCTTGCCAACTTTGCTGACGGCCACGCGGGCCGTGGCGGGTGAGGCTGATCTGCGTCTCGGTCAGGATAAGGTCTTCAAGGATTTCACCATCGGTATAGCTGCGGTTCAGCGCCCACCAGATGCCCGCTATGGCGGCCAGCAGAAACGGCAGCAAACCCCACAGCACGGGCGAGCCGATCAGCACCAGCAAAGGCAGCGCGATCAAGGCCGCGGTGCCGCCGATAAACCACACCATGCCGCGTCGGGGCAGCGAGCGGTAGGGCCACAGGTGCAGGCGCTGGGTGTCATCGCCGGAAGGGGGGAGCCATTCGTAGGGCATGTTTCAGGTGTTTGCCGCTTGTATTTCGCAGGCCGGGGCGTCGAACACAAAATTTTGGCCGATGTCCAGATACTGCGGGAGATGAGTTTTCCACCAGATAGCAGCGGATTCATTATGTTCAAGCAATAGGGAGATCGCGATTGAAGAATTGACGATATAGCCCTTCATCGCAACAGGACGCAGAAGACCGAGCCGATAGCCAAGACGCCGCAGCGCACTTCGGGCTGCGAATACCCCCAAGCCTTGCACATCGTGCAAACCCGGACGTTGTAACGGAAGTTCCAATCCGATCCAGGCTTGGCGCACCCAAAGTGGCGCTTCACCTGATGGGGTTGCAATGATCTTGATCTGCATTCGGCGACCTTCTCAGCAAAAAGCCCCGCATCGCTGCGGGGCTTTTTTTATCTTTCACCAAAGCTTAGTGGCCGTGGCTGTGATCCCAATCGCTTTGCTTGGGAAGCTGCTCGAACGTGTGTTCGGGCGGCGGGCAGGGCAGGGTCCATTCCAGCGTGTCGGCGTATTCGTTCCAGTAGTTGTTCTGGGTGATGCGTTTGCCCCAGAGCAGGCTGTAGAACACGATGCCGATGAAGAACACGAACGAGGCGAAGGACAAGAATGCGCCCATCGACGAGACGTAGTTCCAGTAGGCATAGGCCTCGGGATAGTCGATGTAGCGGCGCGGCATGCCTTGACGGCCCAGGAAGTGCTGCGGGAAGAAGGTGACGTTCGCGCCGATGAACATCATCCAGAAGTGCAGCTTGCCCGCCCATTCGGGATACTGACGGCCCGACATCTTGCCGAACCAGAAGTAGATGCCGGCGAAGATCCCGAACACAGCGCCCAAGGACATCACGTAGTGGAAGTGCGCGATGACGTAATAGGTGTCGTGATAGGCGCGGTCGACCGGAGCCTGGCTGAGAACGATCCCGGTCACGCCACCGACGGTGAACAGGAACAGGAAGCCGAACGCCCAGAGCATCGGGGTTTTCATCTCGATCGAGCCGCCCCACATGGTGGCGATCCATGAGAAGATCTTGATGCCGGTCGGCACCGCGATGACCATGGTGGCCAGCATGAAGTAGCTTTGCTGGCTCAGCGACATGCCGACGGTGTACATGTGGTGCGCCCACACGACAAAGCCCAGCACGCCGATGGCGACCATCGCATAGACCATCGGCAGATAGCCGAAGATCGGTTTGCGCGAGAAGGTCGAGATCACCTGGCTGATGATACCGAAGGCCGGGATCACGATGATATACACTTCCGGGTGGCCGAAGAACCACAGGATGTGCTGATACAAGATCGGGTCGCCGCCGCCTGCAGGATCAAAGAACGTGGTCCCGAAGTTACGGTCCGTCAGCAGCATGGTGATCGCACCCGCCAGAACCGGCAAAGACAGCAGGATCAACCACGAGGTCACGAAAATCGACCAGCCAAACAGCGGCACTTTGTGCAGGGTCATGCCCGGCGTGCGCATGTTCAGGAAGGTGGTGATCATGTTGATCGCGCCAAGGATCGACGAGGCACCCGACAAGTGGACCGCGAAAATCGCGAGGTCCATCGAATAGCCGCTCTCACGCGTGGAGAGCGGCGGGTAAAGCACCCAACCCACGCCCGCGCCCAACTGATCCTCACCACCCGGTGCAAACAGCGATGCCACAGCCAGCGAGGTGCCGGCCACATACATCCAATAGGACAGGTTGTTCATCCGCGGGAACGCCATATCCGGCGCACCGATTTGCAGCGGCATGAAGTAGTTGCCGAAACCGCCGAACAGCGCCGGGATCACCACGAAGAACATCATCAGGATGCCGTGCGCGGTGACGGTCGCGTTCCAGACGTGGCCGTTTGGCGTGCACTCACGGGAGGCATCGGCGACAAAGCGCATGCCCTCCATGCACATATACTGCACACCCGGCTCCATCAGTTCGAGCCGCATGTAAACCGTGAAAATCACCGAAATCAGGCCAACAAGGCCCGAGGTGAACAGATAGAGGATACCGATATCCTTATGGTTCGTTGACATGAACCAGCGCGTGAAAAAGCTGCGTTGCTCATGGTCGTGGCCATGGATGGCTGCGTCGGCCATTGGCGTCTCCCGTTGTCGTTGCATTCTTGTCCGCGCATGGGAGGCCCACACCGGATTACAAGACGTATCTAGATTGAGGTCGGGGGCAGGGCAATGTCAGAGTTTGATCTGCATCAAGAAAATCTTGCAGTTGCGTGGATTTCGACGCTGCGGTGATCAGGCTTCTGCCAGACCGCCGCTGTGCGGGGCGCAATGCTTTGCCCGACTGCGGCTCAGCACCGCTGCGGCCCCGCACAGACTTTAGCCGCGAACAGACTTTGGCCCCGCACAGACTTTGGTCCAACCTTGCGTGCCAAGATGGCCAGACTTCCGGCCCTGTGTTGTCAATGCGTTACATGGCTAGCTGTGGTCATGGAAGCTTACGTGCCGTGGCTTCGTAACCCTTGGAAAGGATATTCCGTGAAAACCCTGTTTCTGGCCGCCGCCGCCATGATCCTCAGCCTGTCCGTCACGCCGCTGACTGGTGTCGCGCAGGCCAAAGCCATCGCCGCCCCAGTCGATATGTCGCAGCCTGAAACTGGCCGCAAAAGCGGGCGTTGCCCGGGCGGTGAGATTCGCTTCTTTGTGCCGGGATGCAGCGGCGTCTAAGGCCGATCTAACTGGAAGGCGTGAGAGAGGGGGGGGCGCGGGGGGGCGGATGCCTCCCCGCCGTTGCGCACCGATGGCGCTAGTCGAAAGCGCGCGCAAAGCAGCGGATCAGCGCCGCATCCAGATCGGCCATTGTGACCGGCAGCCCCAGATCGACCAGACTTGTCACGCCGTGATCGGCGATGCCGCAAGGCACGATGCCGGAAAAATGCGACAGGTCCGGCTCTACATTGATCGAGATGCCGTGAAACGACACCCAGCGACGCAATTTCACCCCGATCGCGGCGATCTTGTCTTCGCGCGGGGTGCCGTCGGGGTTGGCGGGCAGATCAGGCCGCACCACCCACACCCCAACCCGGCCCGCGCGACGTTCGCCCTTGACGTTGAACTCGGCCAGTGTCGCGATCACCCAGTTTTCCAGCGCGCATACGAATTTGCGCACGTCGCGGCCACGCTGGTTCAGATCAAGCATGGTGTATGCGACGCGCTGACCGGGGCCATGATAGGTATATTGCCCACCGCGCCCGGCATCAAACACGGGGAATCGGTTCGGGTCCGTCAGATCGTCGATCTTGGCCGAGGTGCCAGCGGTATAAAGGGGCGGATGCTCCAGCAGCCAAATCGCCTCGGGCGCTTGGCCTGCGGCGATTGCGCCCGCGCGGGCTTCCATCGCGGTCAACGTCTCGGCATAGGGCGCAAGTCCTGCGATATGCTGCCAGTCCACCTTGGTCATCGCCGCGCGCTCCTGTGTGTCGTTCCGCCAACCTTGCGCAGAAATGGCCCGTGTGCCGTGCGATTGCAACGGTCAACGGGGGAATGGCGCGCCAAGCGCGGCATCCGTGCAGAATCCCCCTTTTCATCCTGTCGCCTTGCCGCTAAACAGCCGCCATCCCGAGGCCCAGTCGTGCGGATGTGGCGGAATTGGTAGACGCGCAGCGTTGAGGTCGCTGTTCTTTAATCGGAGTGAAAGTTCGAGTCTTTTCATCCGCACCACTGGGCCTCGGGTTGGTTAGAGCAACGCTCGCCAACCCGTTTTCATTTTCAACTTAGCCCAAATAATCGGCAAGCTGTCGCATTTGTCCGCAAAGGGGCGATTCCGCGCAAGCAGGGCAGAATCAGTTAGCGCCTGACAATGCCGCGATTCCTGTGCTGAAAATCTGTTTCCTCGCACCCGCGCCAGCCGATCCGACTGCCACAAGCTTCATCAACTGCCGTTCTAAGCAGCAAACAGGGCGCAAAATGCCCGATTGAACCGGTTTGCCCATGCAACCTTTCGCTATCGCAATCGGGAATTGCCTTCTGCTAGGCCCTTGCCGTAAGCGTATAGCACAAGCGCAGGAAAACTGCCGGACACATGGGGAGATTGGCGTGGTTGCAACCAGCCCGAACGACGCTTTCGTCGCTTTTGAGCACGTTCAGAAAAGCTATGACGGCGTGTCATTGGTCGTCAAAGACCTGAACCTGTCGATTGGCAAAGGTGAGTTTCTGACGATGTTGGGGCCATCCGGCTCGGGCAAGACCACCTGCCTGATGATGCTGGCGGGGTTTGAAACTGCAACGCATGGCCGGATCATGCTGGACGGCACCAACATCAACGAAGTGCCGCCGCACAAGCGCGGCATTGGCATGGTGTTTCAGAACTACGCGCTGTTCCCGCATATGACGGTGGGGGAAAACCTGTCCTTCCCGTTGGAAGTGCGCGGCATGAGCAAGTCTGACCGCGAGGCCAAGGTCAAACGCGCGCTGGACATGGTGCAGATGTATAGCTTCATCAACCGCCGCCCCGCGCAGCTTTCGGGCGGCCAGCAGCAGCGCATCGCCTTGGCGCGGGCTTTGGTGTTTGATCCCAGCCTTGTGCTGATGGACGAACCCTTGGGCGCGTTGGACAAGCAGTTGCGCGAGCATATGCAGTTTGAAATCAAGCACCTGCACGAAAGCCTTGGCATCACGGTTGTCTATGTGACCCATGATCAGGGCGAGGCCTTGACGATGAGCGACCGTGTCGCCGTGTTCAACGATGGCCGCATCCAGCAGCTTGCCACCCCGTCCGACCTTTATGAACGCCCCGACAACAGCTTTGTCGCCCAGTTTATCGGCGAGAACAACAAGCTGCCCGGCACGATTGAGGAGTTGAACGGCGACAAGGCCTTGGTGCGATTGGCCACGGGCGAGTTGATTGATGCCACCGCCGTCAACATCAAGGAAAAGGGCCAGCAAACCCTGGTCTCGATCCGCCCCGAGCGGGTGGAGTTCAAGCCCGAGATGATGCCCGCCGGTGCCCATACCATCGACGCCGAGGTGATCGAGGTGATTTACATGGGCGATATCCTGCGCGCAGTATTGCGTGTTGCGGGATCGAATGATTTCGTGATGAAAATGCGAAACACCCTGTCGCAGACTCGTCTGACGGCTGGGCAAAAGATCAAGGTTGGCTGGCATCCGCAGGATGCCCGTGCGCTTGATCCAATGTGATCCCCCGCAAAGGGGGCGGCCGCAGGGACGCGGCCTCTTAACAAACGTCCTTATCCAACCTGGGAGACCTCGATGAAGAAACTTCTCGTTCTGTCCACCGCCTTGACCACCATCGCATTTGCCGCGCAGGCCGATGTGACCGTGATGTCGTGGGGTGGCGCTTACGGTGCTGCGCAAACCGAAGCACACGTAAAGCCTTTCGCTGAGAAAACCGGCATCAAGACCACGATGACCGACAGCGACAACCCCGCCACCCCGATCAAAGCGATGGTCGAGGCGGGCAACGTCACCGTGGACGTGGCTTCGGTGGAATATGCCGATGCGATCCGTCTGTGCGACGAAGGCGTGCTGGAGCCGATTGATCCGGCAAGCCTGCCCGCGGGCGCTGACGGCGTTCCCGCCGTTGACGATTTCCTGCCCGGTGCCATCACCGATTGCGGTGTATCGACCGACATCTGGGCCACGGTTTTCGCCTATGACACCACCAAGTTCCCCGAAGGCCCGAAAACCGCCGCTGACTTCTTCGATCTGACCAAGTTCCCCGGCAAGCGCGGTCTGCACAAGGGTGCAAAAGCGGTTCTGGAATTTGCGCTGATGGCGGATGGCGTGGCTCCGGCTGACGTTTATGCCACTTTGGGCACCCCGGAAGGCGTGGACAAGGCTTTTGCCAAACTCGACACCATCAAAAAAGACGTGGTGTGGTGGGAAGCAGGCGCACAGCCGCCGCAACTGCTGGCTGACGGCGAAGTCGCGATGACCTCGGCCTATAACGGCCGGATTTTCAACGCCGCCATCGGTGAGGGCAAGCCGTTCCAGATCGTCTGGGATGCACAGACGTTCGAGAACGAAATGTATGTGATCCCGAAGGGCGCACCGAACAAGGACGAGGCGTTGCAGTTCATCGCCTACGCCACCTCGACCGAAGGCATGCAGGCGCAAGCAACCCAGATCTCTTACGGTCCGGCGCGCAAATCGGCCAACGCCACCCCGATCATGTATAAAGACGGGAAGACCCTGATGGGTCCGAACGTTCCGACCGCACCCGAGAACATGGCCAATGCACTGGGTTCGTCGTTTGAATTCTGGGTCGATCACGACGCAGAACTGAACGACCGCTTCAACGCATGGCTTGCGGCAAACTGATCTGACCTCCGGGCGCGGTGTAGCGCCGCGCCCGGTTTTCTCCCGATTTTCCCTTCCCGCTTGGTCCTGACAGCCCGACGGCTGCGCGACTGCAAGGATGCCCCATGGTTGATGTGACCTCCTCTGCCCCTGATCTGCTGCGCACCGCAGACGGTCGGCCCCTGAAAGCAGCGCTGGCCGCAGCGCAACGCAAAGCCAAATGGCGCGCGTTCTTTCTGGTGCTGCCGCTGCTGGCGTTCGTGGTGCTGACCTTCATCGTGCCGATCCTGAAAATGCTGGAACGATCGGTCAACCATGATGGTTTTTCATCGAATGCGCCGGCAATGGTGGCTTGGTTCAACGCCAACCCCGCAACCGCCGACATCCCCGAGGAGGCTTATGCAGCCTTGGTCACGGACCTCAAGCAGATGCAAAAGGACAAGACCGCAGGCGCGGCCGGCACCCGGATCAACTACACCGTGCCCGGCACGATTTCGGTGTTCAAATCTGCAGCGCGGGCGGCGGAAAAGATGACGCCGCCCTACAAGGATGCGCTGATCGCCAGCAACAAGATGTGGGCCGATCCCTTGGTCTGGGTTGCGATGCGCAATGCGTCCTCGGCCTATACCTCGGATTTCTATATGGTTTCTGCCGATCTGAAGCGGGATGCGGCGGATAATCTGGTGCGGGTCGAGGATAACCAGCGCATCTACGTCTATCTGTTCGCCAAGACCTTTGTGCTGTCGATCGTGATCACCGTGGCTTGCCTGCTGCTGGCGTTTCCGATTGCCCATCTGCTGGCCGTGCTGCCGATGGCAAAGTCGAACCTGCTGATGATTCTTGTGCTGCTGCCGTTCTGGACATCGCTGTTGGTGCGGACAAGTTCGTGGATCGCAATTCTGCAAGAGCAGGGCATCATCAACGATCTGATGGTGTGGATCGGGGCTTATGGCGAGGATGGCCGCATCCGCATGATCTACAACCAGACCGGCACCATCATCGTGATGCCGCATATCCTGCTGCCGTTCATGGTGCTGCCGTTGTATTCGGTGATGCGGGTGATCCCGCCGTCTTACGCCCGCGCCGCGCGGTCGCTGGGGGCGACAAGCTGGACCACCTTCCGCCGCATCTATCTGCCCCAAACCCTGCCCGGCATCGCCGCAGGCTCGCTGTTGGTATTCATTCTGGCGGTCGGTTACTACATTACCCCGGCGCTGGTCGGTGGCGCGGATGGGCAACTGATTTCCAACCTGATCAGCTTCCACATGAACAAAGCCAACTGGTCGATGGCTGCCGCCTTGGCCGCGATTTTGTTGGCCGCCGTGCTGATCCTGTATTGGCTTTATGATCGCCTGATCGGCATCGACCGCCTGAAACTCGGCTGAGGAGAAAAACATGGCCCTTCCCGTCTATGCCTCACCGCTGGAGCGCGTCTGGTATTACACCTTCCGCACCCTGTGCGCGCTGATCTTCCTGTTTCTGGTCGCCCCGATCCTGATCGTCATTCCGCTGTCGTTCAACGTCGAGCCGTATTTTTCCTTTACCCACAAGATGTTGGCGCTGGACCCTTCGGGATACAGCTTGCGCTGGTATGACACTTTGCTGACCTTGGGCGTCAACGCCCCCGACGATGCCGTGCGCGACAGCACATGGTGGGGCATGGTGTGGGAGCAAGCGACTTGGGTGAAGGCCGCGAAAAACTCGCTGTGGATCGGCATGTGGGCGACCATCCTTGCCACCGTGCTGGGCACCACCGCAGCACTTGGCCTGTCGCGGCCCGAGATGCCCTATCGCCGCCTGATCATGGCGCTGCTGATCTCGCCGATGATCGTGCCGATTATCATCATCGGCACCGGGCTGTTCTTCTTCTACTCCAGCGCCTGTGTGTCGCCCGATAGCTGGCTGGGCTGGGCATTGTCGCCGGTGCTGTCGGCCAAAGGCTGCTTGGCAAACTCGCACCTCGGCATCATTCTGGCCCACGCCACCCTCGGCATCCCCTTCGTGATCATCACCGTCACCGCCACCTTGTCGGGATTCGATCAATCCTTGATCCGCGCCAGCGCCAGCCTTGGCGCCAACCCGCGCACCACGTTCTTCAAGGTGATCATGCCGCTGATCCTGCCGGGCGTGATCTCGGGCGCGCTGTTCGCCTTTGTCACCTCGTTTGACGAAGTGGTGGCCGTGCTGTTCATCGCAGGCCCCGAACAACAGACCATCCCGCGCCAGATGTGGAACGGTATCCGCGAGGCGATCAGCCCGGCGATCCTTGCCGTCGCGACCATCCTCGTGATCGTCTCGATTGCCATGCTCGCCACTGTTGAACTGCTGCGCCGCCGCTCGGAACGGCTGCGCGGCGTCACCCCCCACTAGGGAAATATCATGGCCAACACCTATGACACCGGGCGGCTGAACCTGCCGTTCGTCGGAATCTCGACCTTCGGCAAACGCCCCTATGTTGAAGATTGGTCCAAGATCGACGCCGATGTGGCGGTGATGGGTGCGCCCTTCGACTTTGGCACCCAGTTCCGCGCCGGTGCGCGCTTTGGCCCGCGCTCGGTGCGTGAAGCCTCCACCCTGTTCAGCTTTGGCCATGCCGGGGCCTATGATCACGAGGATGATTGCACCTATCTGCCCGCCGCTGTCCGCATCGTTGACATTGGCGATGCCGATATCATCCACACCGACACCGCGCGCAGCCATGCCAATATCAAGACCGGCGTGCAGGCCATGCTGGCGGCGGGGGCGCTTCCGGTGGTGATCGGGGGCGATCATTCGGTGAATATCCCGTGCATCGAGGCGTTTGAGGGCCACGGCGATATCCACATCTTCCAGATCGACGCGCATCTCGATTTTGTCGATGAACGCCACGGCGTGAAAGTCGGCCACGGATCGCCGATGCGGCGGGCGGCAGAAAAGCCCTACGTCACCGGACTGACGCAAGTGGGCATCCGCAATGTGTCATCGACCTCGCGGGAGGGCTATGAAGCCGCGCGCGCGATGGGCACTGATATTCTGTCGGTCCGCCAAGCCCGCGCTTTGGGGGCCGAAGGCGTGATCGCGCGCATCCCGAAAGGCGCGCGGGTTTATGTGACGCTGGACATTGACGGCTTTTGCCCCTCCATCGCGCCGGGCACCGGAACCCCCAGCCACGGCGGTTTCCTGTATTACGAAGTGCTCGAAATGCTGCAAGCCATCGCCCAAAACCATGAGGTTGTCGGCATGGATCTGGTCGAGGTTGCGCCCGATTATGACCCAACCCAATCGACCAGCATTCTGGCGGCGCAAATCCTGCTGAACTTCCTCGGCTTTATCTTCCACGCGCGCGCGGGCCGATAGGGCGAAATTCGATACGAATTTCGTGCACGATTTCCGTTACGGAAATCGTCGCGCTACGGCAAAATGTGCAGCCAGCCCCATGAGGTGAAGATCGACAGCCCCGTCGCCACCAGCACCGCTGTCGCGCTGATGCGTTTGCCCACCCCATACATATTGGCGAACATATAGGCATTCACCCCCGGCGCCATCGCCGAGGTGACGGTGACCGAGCGCAAGCCGTTGATATCCAATCCAAAACCCCAACGCCCCAAGCTGTAGGCAATCCCCGGATGCAGCAGCAGCGAGGCAAAGCAGACCACCCCGATCAGCGCCTTGTCACCCTCGGGGTGATAGCGCAACAGCACGCCGCCCAAGCCGAACAAGGCGGCAGGCAGGCCGGATTTCGCCATCATCTCGACCGCTGCCATCAGAAATCCCGGTTGCGGCACGCCGCTCAGGTTCACCGCAAAGCCAATCATCAGCCCCACCACCAAGGGCTGGGTGAACACCCCGCGCAGCACTTGCCGGGCCAGATCGGCGTGACTGCGGGCCTCGGCCTCGCGTGAGCGTGCCCATTCCATGAACACGATGCCAAAGGTGTAGATCAGCGGCGCGTGGATCGAGATGATGGCAAAGTTCCCCGCCAACCCTGCGGTGCCATAGGCGCGCTCGGTGATCGGCACGCCCAGCAGCAGCGAGTTGGAAAACGTGCAGGCAAAACCAATCGCCACCGCATCGGTCAAGGGCCGCCCAAAGCCAAACCGCGCCACGCAAAACCCGAAGGCATAGCACACCGCCGCCCCGGTGTAGAACGAGATCAGCAGGCCGGGCGCAAAGGCGGTGGCCAGATCAAGGTTGGCGACGTTCTTGAACAGCAGCACCGGCAGCGCGAAACTTTGCGCATAGCGCATCACACCATCGACCGCCGCCTCGCTGAACAGCTTGGCGCGCGCTGCCGCATAGCCAAAGCCGATCAGCAGGAAAACCGGCAGAATAACGTCGAGCAAGGCGCTCAAACGACGTTCTCCAGCGTCAGCACCATGCCGTCATAGGCCGGGGTGACGCCATTGGGCAATTCCCGCAGCAGCGTGTCGTAGTCCATGTCCAGATGCATGTTGGTGATCACCGCCTGCGCGGGCCGCGCGCGGTTGATCCAATCCAGCGTCAGCGCCAGATGCGCATGGGTCGGATGCGGCTTGCGGCGCAGGGCGTCGATGATCCAGTAATCCAGGCCATTCAGTTGCGGCCAGACCGCCTCGGGGATCACCACCACATCGGGGATGTAGGCGAGGTTGCCGATGCGAAACCCCAGTGCCTCCATCGAGCCATGATCGACCAGCATCGGGGTAAAGCTGATCGGGCCAGCCGGGCCATCCACTTCAAACGGCAGATGCGCGATTGTGCGCAGATCAAGGATCGGCGGATAGGGCGAGCCTTCAGGCTGCACAAAGGCATAGGCAAACCGCGCCAGCAGCGCCTCTTGTGTCGGATGGTCTGCCCAGACGGTCAGACGCCTACGCATGTTGAACACGATCTGGCGCAGATCGTCGATGCCGTGGGTGTGGTCGGCGTGCGAATGGGTGAACACCACGCCATCCAGTTCGCCCACGCCCGCATCCAGCAATTGCTCGCGCATATCAGGGGAGGTGTCGATCAGCACCCGTGTGATCGCATCGCCCGCAATCCGTTCAACCATCAGCGAGCAGCGGCGGCGGCGGTTCTTGCGGTTGCCGGGGTCGCAGTCGCCCCAATCGCCGCCCAGACGCGGCACGCCGCCTGACGATCCGCAGCCCAGCACGGTAAAGCGCAGCGTCGCCATTATGCGGCCACCTTGCGGGCAGCGCGGGTGAACAGGCGGTCAAAATTGGCGGTGGTGGCGGCGGCAAATTCGGCCTCTGTCACGCCAAAGATGCCTGCGCCAACGCGGGCGGTGAAGGCGGTGTAGGCGGGCTCGTTCCGTCGCCCGCGGTGCGGCGGGGGGGCCAGATAGGGGCTGTCGGTTTCCAGCAAAATTCGGTCCAGCGGCGCGCGAGAAAAGATGTCGCGCAGTTCCTGCGATTTCGGAAAGGTGGCAACGCCCGACATCGACAGATAAAACCCCATATCGAGCGCCGCGCGGCCCAAAGCTTCGCCCGAGGAGAAACAGTGCATGACGCAGGCGTAGCTTTTGCGCGCCATGCCTTCGGCCAAGATGCGCGCCATATCGTCATCCGCCGCGCGGGCGTGGATAATCAGGGGCAGGCCAGTTTCCTGTGCGGCCTCGATATGGATGCGCAGGGATTTCTGTTGGATTTCAGCGGTTTCAGCGGTGTAGTGATAGTCAAGCCCGGTCTCGCCGATGCCGACAAACTTCGGGTCTGTCGCCAGTGCCACCAGATCTTCGACTGAAACCGCGGGATGCTCGGCCGCACTCATCGGATGCACGCCTGCGGCATAGAACACCGACGGATAGGCCGCCACAATCGCGCGCACATTCGGCAGATTGTGCAGCTTGGTGCAGATCGTCACCATCCGGCTGACGCCTGCGGCATGGGCGCGGGCGATCACCTCGGGCAGATCGGTGAAATCGGGGAAATCCAGATGGCAATGGCTGTCAACAATCTCAAAAGCCATTCCGCACCTCTAGGCGAGTTCCGCCGCCGTCTCGTTGATATGCAGAACCATATCCATCAGAAGGGCGGCAGGGTCAAGGTTCACCGCCTTGCCGCGCCGCGCCCGCAGGCCCAGATGTTGCGCGGCATCGGCCCAGACCCGCGCATGTGCGGGCGAGGGGGCGAGCCGCGCGATCAGATCACCTTCGCCGCGCGCAGCCTCGGGCGGCAGATATTGCAGCGTGCCCGCGCGGGCAAGGCGGGCGAGGAACAGATCGAGCAGGGTGACGATCAGTTCAAACTGCGCCTCGGCACCTTTGCCAGCACCCGCCTCGGCCAGACTTTGCGCGCGGGGGCGGTCCAGCCGGGGCAGGGTGCCAAACAGCCGGATCAGGTTTTCATACAGCTTCAACCCGTCGAGGTTGGTCATCCGAAACGCCTCACCCACCGAACCGCCCGCCAGTTCGGCCAAAGCGACGCGATCCGCAGGGTCAACCTCGCCGCCCGCTTGGGTCAGCGCGTCCGACAGATCCTCGGGGTTCAGCGGGGCAAGGCGCAGTTCGCGGCAACGCGAGCGGATGGTGGGCAAAAGCTTCGCCGGCTGGTGCGAGATCATCAGGATCGTCACCCGCGCAGGGGGTTCTTCCAGCAGTTTCAGCAACGCGTTGGCAGCAGCGGTGTTCATTTCATCAATGGAATCAATGATCGCCACCCGGCGCCCGCCATCGGCTGCCGACAGCGCGAAGAACGACTTCATCTTGCGCACTTCGTCCACCGAAATCACCGTCTGCAACTTGTCGCGCTTTTCATTGGGCGCGCGGCGCAAAAGGAACATCCGCCCCTCGGTCAACGCGGCCAGCCGGTGCGCAACCGGATGGCTGTCGGGGATATCGAGACTGTCAGGCGGGGGGGCTGCAAACATGCCGCCGTCATCGTCGGGCGTGGCCAGCAAAAACCGCGCCAGCCGCCATGCCAGCGTCGCCTTGCCCACGCCACGCGGCCCGGTGATCAGCCAGCCGTGATGCAGCCTTGTGCCGTTGAACGCCTGCAAAAAGGTGGCCTCGGCCTGCGCTTGCCCGATCAGCCGCGCGGTGTGGCGCGGATGCGGCGCGCCCTCGATGGCGTCGGGTTCTGGCAGATCGTCGCTCATAGCCGCGCCAGCACGGTGGCCAGAACATCGGCAGCCACGGCATCGGGCGCGCGCGCGCCGTCGATCACGCGAAACCGCGCCGGATGCAGGGCCGCCAGCGCCAGAAAGCCATCGCGGGCCTTTTGCTGCACGCCCAAGCCCATACCCTCAAACCGCATTTCTTTGCCTGCCCGCGCGACCGCGCGCGCCAGACCTTCGCCCGCGTCGATGTCGATCAGCACGGTCACGTCAGGCTCGACCCCGATCATCAGCGCATGCAAACGGTCCACCGTGTCGCGCAGATCGCCGCGTGTCAGGCCTTGGTAAATGCGCGAGGAATCCGCAAAACGATCCGAGATCACCACCTCGCCGCGCGCCAGTGCCGGGCGGATGGTCTTTTCCAGATGGTCGCGCCGGGCTGCGGTGAACAGCAAAAGCTCGGTCTCGGTGGACCAGCGGTCGGCGTCGCCTTCCAGCACCAGACGGCGGATTTCCTCGGCCCCGGCGCTGCCGCCCGGCTCGCGGGTATGGCAAACCGTCAGCCCACGCGCGCGCAACGCCTCGGCCAGCAAGCGCGCCTGCGTGGATTTGCCCGACCCGTCAATGCCCTCAAACGAGATGAAAATGCCCGGCATCAGCTAGCGGGCGTGCCGATGTATTCGGCCCGCAGTTTCAGCGCCGCCGTGGTCAGCCGCTTCATAAAACCGCCCTTCGCCACATCCGCCTCGGCCAAAAGCGCCACGCGATGTTCGGGCAGGCCCGGCACGGTGATCACGAGTTGTGCCACTTCCGCGCCCTTGGCAATCGGCGCTTCCAGCGGGCCGTTATAGACCACCTGCGCCTGCAAACCGTCCTGCGCCAGCGCCGGGATCAGCAGTTTCACATCCTGCGCCGGCACCAGACCGACGCTGTCGGCATCGCCCATGAACACCGCCGCCTGCGCCACCTGAGCGCCCGCCTTGACCACGGTTTTCAGCGCAAACTGCCGGAACGCCCAGGTCGCAATCCGCTCGGCCTCCTCGGCGCGCTCGGTGTCCGACGCCATGCCGGAGATCGCAAACACGATCCGCCGCTCGCCCTGCTTGACCGAACCCACCATGCCATAGCCCGCCTCTTGCGTGTGGCCGGTCTTCAGGCCATCCGCGCCAATGTTCAGCGCCAGCAAGGGGTTACGGTTGTGCGCATTGGCGGGCGCGCGGTTTTTGTAGTTGAACTCGGTCTGGCCGAACACCGGATACAGATCGGGGAATTCCTCGATCAGCCGCACCGACAGCAGGCCCAGATCCTTCATGCTCATGCGTTGGCCCGGATCAGGCCAGCCGCTTGCGTTGGCGAATTTCGATTCCGTCAGCCCCAAGGCTTGCGCGCGTTCGGTCATCTGGGCGGCAAACGCCGCTTCGGTGCCAGCCAGCCCCTCGGCCACCACGACGCAAGCATCGTTGCCCGAGTTGATGATCATACCATGGATCAAATCCTGCACCGTCGGACGGTCGCCCTGTTGCAGATACATCGTCGAGCCACCGGCTTCGGTGAAGCTGACCGCATGGGCCGAGACGCCAAAGGTGGTGTCCATACTGACACGGCCATCCTTCAGCGCCTCAAACAGCATGTTGACCGTCATCAGTTTGGACATCGACGCAGGCGGCAGCGAGGCTTCGCCGTTCTTGTCCATCAGCACGGTATGGGTGGTCACATCGTAAACCCATGCCGCCGTCGCACGGGTCTCGAATGCCTGCGCCGGAAGGCAGGCGATCAGAAACAGCGCGGCTGCGGAGACGAGTCGCAAGATCATTGGCTTAGCCTTTCAGGAAATAGGCGTCCTTGAATCCCGCCTGCTTGATTTTGCCCATCAGGGCCTTGTCGCCGCGCGCGGTCACGCTCCAGAAGCTTTTGCCTTGGGCGGATTCGCGGCGTGTATCGGCCGCGATGCCTGCGGCCTTCAACTGATCCGCCGCGCGCTTGGCATTGGCCTCGACCGAGAAGATGCCGATCTGGATCAGCCCACCCTTGCCGCTGGCGGCCGGTGGTTTCGGCGCAGCCGGGGCTGCCGCTGCGGGTTTGCCGCTGGCGGGCATGGTTGCAATCGGCGGCGCGGTGGGTTTGCCATCCTTGGCGGGCTTGCCATCCTTGGTGGGCGCGGCCGCACCGGGGATCGGGTCCAGCGTTTCGGTGGCCACGGTTTCGGGCGCATCCAGAATGGGTTTGCTGGCATCAGGCGCGGTCTTTGCCGCTTCCTCACGCCGCAGGGCCGTGACCGAAACCTTGCCCGGCTCGCCCGCAAGCAGGCCCAAAGCCGCCGCCGCATCGGACGAGATTTGCAGTTTGGGGCCGGGATTGTCCAATTCGCGCCGGAACAGCGCGCCGATCACGAACTTGCCGTTGGCGGTGTTGCGCAAAATCACCCGCTCGGGGTCTTTGGCATCGGGCGAGGCCACCCAGACGCCGCCCAGCGAGGGGCGGCCATCCCACAACGCCTGATCGGTGGTCTGAAAGATCGACGGGTCCTCGACATCGCGGTCAACCAGTTTGACAGATTTCGCCGAGGCCGGAGCCGCATCCTGCGTCGCCCCATCGCCCGGCGCTTTCGCGGCCAGCGGGCCCTTGCCCTCTTGGCAGCCGGCCAAAACCGCCGCCACTGCAACCGCCACGATCCATCGCTGCATTGCCATCCCCGTCATGCTCTGCTCCTCTGCGCGCTTGTTGCCTGCGCTGTCCCACCTTGTGGTGGCGTTTCAATTGCCCTTTTGGCCCTTTTCCGGGCCATTCTGGCGCTATGATACAGTCTGGCGCAAGCGCAGGGAAGGGTGTGCTTTGCCTTGGGCGGAAAACCTTCGTGATCAGCCGAACACCTGCGCCTCTTGCGCGACAAGCCTTGCGCGCTGAAAGGCGACCATATCGGCGGGGGGCTGTTGCAGATCAGCCATTTCCAGCAGCGGATCAATCACAGGGCTGCGCACGCCCAGCAATTCCTCGACGACCGCCAGCCCGCAGAACGGCACATAGATGTCGGAATATCCGCCCTCATGCGCCACCACAACTTTGCCGCCGCACAGCTCATCGGCCAGCCCACGCACCGCGCGCGCCATCAAGCGATAGGTTTCCGAGGTTGCCTGCATCCGCGCCAATGGATCGACGCAAGACGCATCATAGCCCGAAGCCACCACGATCAGATCGGGTTTGAACGCCTGCAGCGCAGGCACAACCAGCACTTCGAACCCATCAAGATAGGTCTGATGCCCGCAGCCCGGCAGCAGCGGAATGTTCAGATTGGCCCCAAGCCCCGCGCCCGCGCCGCGATCCTCTGCCCCGCCATAACCGGGCGGAAAGCAGTTTTCCTGATGCAGCGAAATCGTCAGCGTATCGGCACGGTCATAAAATATCGTCTGCGTGCCATTGCCGTGATGCACATCCCAATCCACCACCGCCACCCGCAACGGCCCATGCTTGGCCCGCACGGATTCAAGCGCCACCGGAATATTCGCCAGCAGGCAAAACCCCATCGACGCATCCGGCAAACAATGATGCCCCGGCGGGCGCGACAAAGCATAGGCGTTGGCGGCGGCACCCGTCACCACATCCTCAACCGCTTGCCGCACCAGCCCGGACGACAGTTGCGCAATCTCAAAACTGCCGGGGCCGAAGGGGGCGAAATGCGGAGCGATATTGCCACCCCCGCCGTCCGACATCGCCTTCAGCTTGTCGAGATAGGCAGCCGTATGCACCCGCAGCAAATCCTGACGGTCCGAAGGCGTGGCCGAGCGCACGCGCAGTTGCGGCCAGATCCCCGCCACTTCCAGCAGGTTCTTGAACCGCCGCTTGGTTTCGGGATGTTCGGCAAACCCGGTGGCCGAGGGCGGCTGCACATAGCCCCCCACCGGCAGAAACAACGCTTGCTCGCCGCCGGTGTGCCACAAGCACCGCTCGTCATGGTAGAATGCTGTTGCCATCACACATCCCTTCGCGGCGAAAATTCTTTCGCATTAAGATTATGTTTTCCATCTTCTTGCCATAGTGCAAATGCAACACAAGCAGATGCGTCGCGCACCGACGCCGGATTAAAACGATAAAAAACGCGGTTTGTGGCAGAATGTCATGCAAAGCCGCTAGGTTGAGGATGAACATGTTGAGCTGCGTAAAATCCCTTGTGACGGCCGCGAGCGTCCTTGCCGCAACCCTGCCCGCCCATGCCGAAGACCGCGTGACGCTCGGGTGGGGCCGCATGTTCACCAATGATGCCTTGGGCGATCAGAAAGACCGATGGCGCACCGGCGGTTATCAGGTCAGCCGCATCCGGGGTTATTCGTGGGATGGCGTGTTGCCGACGACACCGGGCGACATTCTGGAATTCCGCGCCTCCGCGCAAATTGTAGCGCCCAGAGATCTGGTGTCGCCGCCTGACGACGACCGCCGCTATGCAGCGCAACTGTCGTTCGGCTTGCACACCCAATTCGACTGGCACGGCAATGATGTCAGTGTCGGCGGCGATATGGTGTTCATCGGGCCGCAAACCGGCATCAGCAATTTCCAGAAATGGGTGCACCGGATGGTCGGCATGGACGAGCCGAAGGTGATTGATGACCAAATCGGCAACGGCATCTATCCGACGCTGGACGCCGAGCTTGGCCGCAAATTCGCGCTTGGCGGCCGTGCCGAAATCCGCCCGTTTGTCGAGGCGCAGGCCGGGGTCGAAAGCTTTGTGCGCGTTGGCGGCGATCTGGTGATCGGCACCTTGGGCCGCGATGATCTGATGGTGCGCGATGGCGTGACCGGCCAGCGTTACCGCGCCGTGGAAGGCACCCGCGATCAGGGCGTCAGCCTTATTGTCGGCGGTGATATCGCGCGGGTGTTTGACTCGGCCCTGCTGCCCTCGGATGGCATCGCAACCCTGACCGAAGATCGCTCGCGCCTGCGCGCAGGCGTGCATTGGCAGGGTGAGAAAGCCTCGCTGTTTTACGGCGTCACCTATCTGAGCAAAGAATTCGATCAGCAACCCGAAGGCCAGTTGGTGGGCGGGCTGAACCTGAACCTGAAATTCTAGCACCGCGAATCGCCTGCCGGGCCGTATTCAACCCAAGGTTGCATACGGCAACATTCACTTGCTCTGTTGCTTTTTTACCATAGGAATTCAGTTAACCCTCTGTTAACGTTTCCACATAAGAAACAAAAAAACGAGCAGGCATACAGGCATGAAAACGGGCTCTCTGGGCACGTTCGTCATCTCCTGGTCACAAACAGAAGTAGACGGCCTCAAGGCCGCATCCTTGGACTTACTGAGCGTAGGCGCAGCATGGCGTTGGACGGGTGCAGCCGTGCGCGTCGATGGTCCTCAGGGGTTGCTACTTTTGGAACAGGCTGAAGGGGCGGCGGATTTACGCAAAAGGGCGGCGCGCATGGTGCGCCGACTGGTGGGTGTAGCGGTTGGCGGCGAGGTTAAGCCGGAATATGAAGCAGACGCCTACCCCGATCTTCCCGATCAGGGCTTTATCGTCACCGATGGGCACCAGTCCTTCACTGTGACGATCATTCCGGTGCCCGATACCGGCGCGCATTTGTTGATGCTGGTCGGCGATCTGCCGCCCTGCGATCAGGATTTGTGGGTGGTGCGCACCTCGATTGACCGCACGCATTCCGGGGCAGGGGCGCGGGTGGCGGGGGGCGTGATCTGTTTCACCCCTGACACGCGGATTGCGACGCCGGACGGCGTGCAGCAAATCCGCAATCTGCGCAGCGGCGATATGATCCTGACCCGCGACAATGGCCCGCAAGAGGTGCTGTGGACCGGCCACCGCCGCATGTCCGGCGCGCGGCTATACGCGATGCCGCATCTGCGCCCGATCCGGTTCAAGGCGAACTCGATGGGCCTTTATCGCCCGGATGAGGATTTGTTGGTCTCACCCCAGCACCGGATGCTGGTGAAGGGCGCAGCCTCGCAGGCGTTGTTCAACACGTCCGAGGTCTTGGTCGCCGCCGAAGATCTGGTCAACGACGCCACCATCGCCGTCGATCACGTGCTGCGCGAAGTCACTTACGTGCATATCCTGCTAGAGCGGCACAATATCGTCTGGGCCAACGGGCTGGAGACCGAAAGCTTCCATCCGTCGAACACCGCGCTTGATACCGTCGATCCGGTGCAGCGCGAGGGCTTGCTGAATATCCTGCCCGAAATCGCAGACAATCCGCATGCTTACGGCGAATATGCCCGGCGCAACATCTCGGGCTCCGAGGCTGCGATTTTGCGGCACGAATTGGCTGCATAAACTGGCGGGCAGCGGTTGACTCTGCTTGGCCCGACTGTATAAGCCCCTCAAGTCCCGGATGAAAGTCCGGGGCTTTTCATTGGTGTTGGTGGACTTCGCAAGAAGAACCCTGTCGGCCGAAGCCTTTTCGAAGGTGGGGCAAAGGACAACGCCCTTCGTAACATAAGAAGGAGATCAGCCGTGACCAAACGCACGTCTGCCAAGTATAAAATTGACCGCCGCATGGGCGAAAACATCTGGGGCCGTCCGAAATCCCCGGTGAACAAGCGCGAATACGGCCCCGGCCAGCACGGCCAGCGCCGCAAGAACAAACTGTCCGATTTCGGCACCCAGTTGCGCGCCAAGCAAAAACTGAAGGGCTATTACGGCGATCTGACCGAAAAGCAATTCCGCAAGATCTACACCGAAGCTGAACGCGTCAAAGGCGATACCGGTGAGATGCTGGTGGGTCTGCTGGAGCGTCGTCTGGATGCCGTCGTGTACCGCGCCAAGCTGGTGCCGACCGTGTTCGCAGCACGTCAGTTCGTGAACCACGGCCACGTCACCGTGAACGGTAGCCGCGTCAACATCGCGTCCTACCGTGTCAAAGAGGGCGACGTGATCGCCGTTCGTGAAAAGTCGCGTCAGCTGGCGATCATCGCCGAAGCTTTGGCCCTGACCGAGCGTGACACCCCGGACTATCTGGAAATCGACACCAACAAACTGACCGTGAAGTTCATCCGCACGCCGGGTCTGGGCGACATTCCGTATCCGGTGGTGATGGAACCGAACCTGGTCGTCGAATACTACGCGAAAAACTAAATCTCTGCCCCACGGCAGATTGGGGCCCGCCTTTATGGCGGGCCTTTTCATTTTCCCCGGAGAGCGAAATGTCCGACAAACCCACGCTTGAATCAAAGTTCGAACAGGGCCTGTTTGCCAGCCGCTGGCTGATGGCACCGATGTATCTGGGGCTGGTGGTCAGCCTTGGCATGATGGTGGTGATCTTCGTCAAGGAATTGTTCTACTACGCGCCGCAGGTGCTGACGATGACCGCCGATCAAAGCATCCTGACGGTGCTGACGCTGATCGACCTTAGCCTTGCCGCCAACCTTCTTCTGATCGTGCTGTTTTCGGGCTATGAAAACTTCGTCTCAAAGCTGGACATCACCAGCAATGACCGGCCCGACTGGATGGGCAAGGTGGATTTCTCTGGCCTGAAAATGAAGCTGATCGCCTCGATCGTGGCGATCTCGGGTATCCATTTGCTGAAGGTTTTCATGGGCTTGGGCAAACCCGACAGCGCCTATCCTGTCACCACCGAAACCCTGCGCTGGATGGTGATTATCCATCTGACATTTGTGATCTCGGGCGTGCTGCTGGCCCTGATGGATTGGCTTGCCGCCAAGACCGACAAGCATTGAGAGTGAAATGACCTACCAAACCCACGCCCGCATCGACGGCCCCTTGGTGATGATCGGCTTCGGCTCGATTGGCCGGGGCACCTTGCCGCTGATCCTGCGCCACATTGATTTCGACCGCGACGCTTTCACCGTGATCGAGCCTTCGGGCGAATATGCAGGGCTTTTGGCCGAGAATGGCATCAAGCACCTGCAACTGGCGCTGACCGAGGCGAATTTCGCGGAAACCCTGCGCGGCCTGTTCCCGAATGGCAAAGGTTTCATCGTCAACCTGTCCGTCGATGTGGACAGCATCGAGTTGATGAAGCTGTGCCAGACCCTTGGCGTGCAATATATCGACACGGTGGTTGAACCGTGGCCGGGTTTTTACTTCAACTCCCCCCTCCCCAACGCCGACCGCACCAACTATCCCCTGCGTGAAAAGGTGCGCTCTTTAGGCAAATCCTATCCCGGTGGCCCCACGGCGGTGTCCTGTTGCGGCGCAAATCCCGGCATGGTGTCGTGGCTGCTGAAAGAAGCGCTCTTGCGCCTCGCCAAAGATACCGGCGTCAAAGCCGAACCCAAAACCCAACAGGATTGGGCGCTGCTGGCCATGACCCTCGGCGTCAACGGCGTGCATATTGCCGAGCGGGACACCCAAGTCTCGGCCCGCCCCAAGCCGCAAGGCACCTTCGTCAACTCGTGGTCGGTCGATGGCCTGCTGTCGGAAGGCTATCAGCCCGCCGAACTCGGCTGGGGCACGCATGAGAAAAAGCTGCCGCCCAACGGCCACAAGTTCACCTCCGGCCCCGGCTATGCGATCTGGATCGACCGCCCCGGTGCCGATACCCGCGTGCGCTCGTGGTGCCCCGATGTCGGTCCGCAATTCGGCCTTGTTGTCACCCATAATGAGGCCCTGTCAATCCCGGATTACTACACCGTCTGGGACGGCCCCCGCGCGCTTTACCGCCCCACCTGCCACTACGCCTACCACCCGTGCCCCGATGCGATCCTGTCGTTGCACGAAACCAACGGCGCGGGAAAACTCCCTGAATCCAAGCACATCCTGACCGCCGATGAGGTCACCGAAGGCGGCGATGATCTGGGCGTGTTCCTCTATGGCCATGCCAAGGGCGCGATGTGGTATGGCTCGCGCCTGACCATCGCCGAGGCCCGCGCTTTGGCCCCCTACCAGAACGCCACCGGCATGCAGGTGACCTCCGCCGTTCTGGCTGCCATGGTCTGGGTTGCCGAAAACCCTCGCATGGGCTTTGTCGAAGCCGATGAGATGGACCACGCCCGTTGCCTTGACGTGCAACGCCCCTACCTTGGCCGCATCGAGTGCCACTACACCGACTGGACGCCGCTGCAAAACCGCATCAACCGCTTTGCCGAGGATCGCGACGACGCCGACCCGTGGCAGTTCACCAACTTTCTTGCGGTTTGAGTGGGGCGCGGTTTGAGGCATTTGCGCAAGGGCTAGCGGGATCAATATTCCCCTTGGACAATCTGGCGAAGGCCATCGCCTTCGCCACGCGATGCAGGGGCTGCTGAGACCGCCGGGCCTCAAAGGCCCGGCCAGCGCCCGACCCCGCCATGGCGGGCGCTTCTCGCCCGCCGGGTCGGGCACTGTCCTCAATGGGTTTATCGCTGAAGTGACGACAGGGTGAAACGGCTCACGCGGGCGGGGAAACGCCATGCGTTTCCTGTTTCCGCCCGGGCTTGGGGTATGGAAGCGTATGATTGCCGATCCGCATTAGCCCCTTACGCAGCCGCATCGGCCAAATGTTGCTGGTATTGCACCGCCCCCGTCGCTAAAACCCGCCACAACAGTTGGGGAATCCGATGAACGACGCAATCCGCCCGCAGCCCGGTATCATGGACATCGCCTTGTATGAGGGTGGCAAGGCCGCCGTCGCAGGCGTGACCAATGTGCTGAAGCTTTCGTCGAACGAAAACCCGTTCGGCGCGTCTGACAAGGCGAAAGACGCCTTCGCCCGTTCCGTCCACAACCTGCACCGCTACCCCTCGACCGACCACGCCTCCCTGCGCCAGGCCATTGCCGAAGTGCACGGCCTTGACGCCGCCCGGGTGATTTGCGGTGTCGGTTCCGATGAAATCATCACCTTCCTGTGCCAGGCCTATGCCGGTGCCAAGGACGAGGTGGTGTTCACCGAACACGGCTTTCTGATGTATCGCATCTCTGCCCTCGCAGCAGGGGCGACCCCGGTCGAAGTGCCCGAGCGGGATCGCACCACCGATGTCGATGCCATCCTGCGCGCCTGTAACCGCCGGACAAAGCTGGTTTTTATCGCCAACCCGAACAATCCCACCGGCACGATGATCTCTGCCGCTGAAATCGAACGTCTGGCCGATGGCCTGCCCGCGCAAGCCATTCTGGTGCTGGACGGGGCCTATGCCGAGTTTGTCGAGGGCTTCGATGCGGGCCTTGCGCTGATCGAATCCCGCACGAACGTGTTCATGACCCGCACCTTCTCGAAAATCTACGGTCTGGGCGGTCTGCGCATCGGCTGGGGGTATGGCCCCAAGCAGATCATCGACGTGCTCAACCGCGTCCGCGGCCCGTTCAACCTGTCGAACACCCAGCTTGATACCGCCGAAGCCGCCGTGCGCGATCAGGATTTCGTCACCCGCTGCCGCAACGACAACGCCCGGATGCGCACCTGGCTTGCGCAGGCTTTGGCCGAGTTGGGCATCCCCTCCGACACCTCGCTTGCCAATTTCATCCTCGCCCGCTTTGCTAGCCCCGAAGAAGCCGAGGCCTGCGATCTTTTCTTGCAAAAGCAGGGCCTGCTGGTGCGCCGCGTCGCCAGCTACAAACTGCCGCAATGCCTGCGCATAACGGTGGGGGACGAGGCCTCGTGCCGCCGCGTCGTTCATGCGATTGCGCAGTTCAAGGGTGTGAAATGACGCAAATCTACAGCCGTGTGGCGCTGATCGGGCTGGGGTTGATCGCCTCGTCGATGGCGCATGCCATGCGCGCAAACGGCTTGGCGGGGCAGATCGTTGGCCACGCGAAATCGGCCGAAACCCGCGCCACTGCGCTGGAAATCGGCCTGTGTGATCACGTCTATGCCACAGCGGCCGAGGCGGTGCAGGGCGCTGATCTGGTGGTGCTGGCGGTGCCCGTGGGCGCTATGGCCGAGATCGCCGCAGAGATCGGCCCACATCTGGCACCGGGCTGCACCGTCACCGATGTGGGGTCGGTCAAGCAGGCCGTGGTTGCCGCTGTTGCGCCCTATATCCCTGAAGGCGTTGCATTTATTCCCGGTCACCCGATGGCGGGCACCGAATATTCAGGCCCGCGCTCGGGCTTTGCCACGCTGTTTCAAAACCGCTGGTGGCTGCTGACACCTGCCGAAGACGCCGATGCCGGCCAGATCGCCAAACTGCGCCGCCTGCTGGAGGGCATGGGGGCGAAGGTCGATGAGATGGACGTCGCCCACCATGATCTGGTGGTCGCGGTGGTCAGCCATGTGCCGCACGCCATCGCCTATACCATGGTGGGGGTGGCCGATCACATGCGCCGGGTGTCGCAATCCGAAGTGGTGAAATATTCCGCCGCAGGCTTTCGCGATTTCACCCGCATCGCGGCGTCAGACCCGACCATGTGGCGCGACGTGTTTCTGACCAACAAGGAGGCCGTGCTGGATATTCTGGGCCGCTTTGCCGAGGAATTGTTCGTCCTGCAACGCGCCATCCGGATGGGCGATGGCGACTATCTGCACGATTATTTCACCCGCACCCGTGCCATCCGCCGCGGCATCATCGAGGCTGGGCAAGACACCTCGGCCCCCGATTTTGGCCGCAACCCCGCCTCAAAACCCGAGGGCACGGCGTAACCATGCGGGCCATTGGCCCATTGTTGCTGCTCTGCGCCAGCCTCGCGGGGATGGCGATGGCCGAGGCCCCGAAAACCTCGCCCCGCCCGCAGCAACGCCCCGCCCCGACCGTCAGCGCCGAGGTGGTGCCCGCCGCGATCCTGCGGCCCCGCCACCGCCCCGATGGGCTGGCTGCCGCGCTGCAACCCGCACCCGAGGCGGCGAACACGCTGCAAACCGCGACGTTTTCTGCCATGCCGCGCCCACATGCTCGCCCGAAGGGTCTGGCGGCCCCTGATGACCAAGTGGTCGAAGAACAGCCGCAAGCCAGCCAAAAGCCCGATAAAAAACAAAGCCGTAAAGGCTCGGTCTGCGGTGATCCTGATATTCGCGGGCAGGAAATTGCGCCGGTTACCTCAAAAACCAAGGGCTGCGGCATTGCTGAACCCGTGCGCGTGACGGCGATCAACGGCATCCCGTTCAGCCAGCCTGCCACCTTCGATTGCGAAACCGCCCGCGCCCTGAAACGCTGGATGCGCGAAGGCATGGCCCCCGCCTTCGGCAACCGCGAGGTGGTGCAACTGCACATCTTCGGCAGCTATATGTGCCGCAGCCGCAACAACATCCGGGGCGCGAAAATCTCGGAGCACGGGCGCGGAAAAGCCGTTGATATTGCTGGCTTTGTGTTTTCAGACGGCAAGGAATGGACGGTCGCGCGCGATTATAACAAGCAGATCCGCCGCGCCCAGAAAGCCGCCTGCGGCATTTTCGGCACCACGCTTGGCCCCGGATCTGACGGCTATCACGAAGACCATCTGCATTTCGATACCGCCGCGCGGCGCGGCTCTGCCTACTGCCGTTAACGCGCCCCGCCGCCCCGGACTTGATCCGGGGCCTCCGGTCACACCACGAGGCCCCGGATCAAGTCCGGGGCGGCGTCGTCCGCGTGAGTGCCGCGCTTACGTCCCGCTGATGTCGCGCATCCGTGGCGCTGGCCCCAAGGGCAGCGGCCCCAGCACCATGCCGCCGTCCTTGCAGATCAGCTTGATCTGCAAAACCTCCAGATCGCCGCCCTGTGCGGCGACAATCCCCAGCATCCGCTCGACCGTTGGCGCCACATCCGGCTTTACCAGCCCCAGCGCCACCAGAATAGGCGGCAGGCGCTTCCACCCCTCGACCCGCAGCGCAATCTCGCCCTCGGCCAGCCCATCCTGCCCCGCCGTCAACGTGCCCTTGGCGGAAAACTTCAGCGCCCCCCAAGTCACCCGCGTATCGGCAATCTCCAGCGCCGTCAGTTGCGGCTTGGTCTGCGCTGCGTTGCGGTCCAGCGGCGCGGTCAGCACGGCACCCGCATCGACGAACACCTCATCCACCCGCTGCGGCAAATCGGTGCTGGCCAGCGCCTGCATCAGTGCCGCATCCGGCGCGATCCCCGCCACTTTCAGCCCCAACCGATAGCCATTCGCCCGCGTCGTATCCTCCAAGGCCGAGGCAAGCGCCGAGTCCACGCCCACCTGCCAACCCGCATCCGAGTTCAGCACCAATCCATGCGCCTCACCCACCACCTCATAAAGGCCAAGTGTGGTTGACGGATGCACCTGCACGCTGGCGCGGATACTGTCTGATGCCACCGTAACCTTCTGATCGGGCAGCGTAATCACCTGACCCGAGGGCAGGGCCGCAATCACATGCCACGGCTTCCACGTCATCGCGTAAACCTGCACGAACGGGCTGGACACCTGCACGCCCTTGGCCGGATCGGCCAAAACCACATCCGACACCGTCAGATCAAAGCGGTTCGGGATGCCGTGCACCTCCACGCCCGAAGCGCTGACCACCCCCGGCGGTTGTGCGGCGATCCACGCCTTGACGCCGCTTTCAATCTGCGACGCCCCCACCCACCAATAGCCGGTCCAGACAGCGGTCGCCGCCAGCACAATCCAGATAAGCGCGCGCATCCTCGCCCCTTTTCTTTGCTTTGCCCAATGCTTACACCTAACCCGAACGAAGGGATAGCCAATGCCAAACCGCGCAGAAATTCCGCAACTGCTTTGGGTGTTCGGCTATGGATCGCTGATCTGGAACCCCGATTTCCCGGTGGCCGAGCAGCAAATCGCCCGCGCAACCGACTGGCACCGCAGCTTTTGCATGCGCTCGATCCACCATCGCGGCAGCGTCGATGCCCCCGGCCTTGTGCTGGCCCTTGATCACGCGCCGGGCGCGGTTTGCGATGGCGTGGCCTTCCGCGTCACCCCGGGGGCCGAGGCGGCAACCCTGCAAGCTTTGCGCGAACGCGAGTTGATTTCCTCGGCCTATCTCGAAACCACCCTGCCGCTGACCCTGGCCGATGGCCAGCAGATCACCGCGCTCGCCTATGTGATTGACCCCGACCACGATCAGTATTGCGGCAATCTGCCGCTGGCCGAACAGGCGCGCATCATCGCAACCGCCGTGGGCGGGCGTGGCCCCAACCGCGACTATCTGTTCGCCACCGCCGATCATCTGGCCAGCCTTGGCATCGCCGACCCTGATCTCGCGTGGCTGTCCACACAAGTTCGCCACCTGTAAGGGTTTTGCTTGGCTTAAGCCCCCCGCATGCTATGCTTTCCCCGAGCAGACCATCGGGGCGGAACCGACAAAAATGGACATTCCCAAGGCCGTGCAGACGACCTTTTTCAGCCAACCCATCCGGCAGATTGTCACCATGTTGCTGGCGGTGGCACTGGTGGGCGCGGGCGCTTGGCTGATCCACGGCACCGTCGCGGGCATCATCGCCACCAATCCTTTGCTGAACGGCTTCATCATTCTGGTGTTCAGCCTCGGCATCGTCGCCTGCTTTTGGCAGGTGATCACGCTGATGCAATCGGTGGCCTGGATCGAGCGTTTCGTGCGCCACGACACCGGCTCAGAAGACGCCACCCCCCCGCGGTTGCTGGCCCCCCTTGCGCAACTGCTGCGCGCACGCGGCGCGCGGATGCAGATATCGTCCTCGGCCTCGCGCACCATCCTTGAATCGGTCGAAACCCGCATAGACGAGGCGCGCGACATCACGCGCTATCTGACCAACCTATTGGTTTTCTTGGGTCTTTTGGGCACGTTCTACGGCCTTGCCACCACCGTTCCCGCCATTGTCGAAACCATCCGCTCGCTGGCACCCCAGCAGGGCGAAAGCGGGATGGATGTGTTTGGCAAGCTGATGAAGGGCCTTGAAAGCCAACTTGGCGGCATGGGCACCGCGTTTTCCTCTTCGCTTTTGGGCCTCGCCGGATCGCTGGTGGTCGGCCTGTTAGAGCTGTTCGCCAGCCACGGCCAGAACCGCTTCGCGCGCGAGTTGGAGGAATGGCTGTCCTCGATCACCCGCGTCGGCTTTTCCAGCGGCGATGGCGAGGGCGGCGAGACGGGCGTCACCTCGGCCGTGCTTGACCACATGTCCGAACAGATCGAGGTGATGCAAAGCCTGTTTGCGCAGGTCGAAGCCAACCGCTCGGGCGTTGAACAGGCGCTTTCCGGGCTAGAGCAGGGCTTGGCCGATCTGACCGCCGCCGTCGCCCAGCTTGGTCAGCGGGCCGAGGCTGAAAGTGGCCAGACCGCCGCGCTCAACCGCATCGCCGAGGGGCAGGAAAGGCTGATCGCAGCCCTTGTCGGGGCCGAAGGTGGCGCGCATTCCGATGCCGAAAGCCGGATGCGCCTGCGCTCGATCGACGTGCAACTGCTTCGTATCCTTGAAGAAATCACGGCAGGCCGTCAGGAAAGCATTGCCGATCTGCGCGGCGACATCTCGGCACTGACGGCCTCGGTGCGCCAGCTTGCGCGCAATCAGCCTGCGCGGGGCTAAGATGGCGCTGCGCCGCAAACGCGATTCCGCGATGATCTGGCCCGGCTTCGTCGATGCCGTCACCACGCTGCTGATGGTCTTGATGTTCGTCCTCACCATTTTCACCGTGATGCAATCGGTGCTGCGCGACACCATCACCACGCAAACCACCGAGTTGGACAGCCTGACTGCGCAAATCGCAGGGCTGGCGGATGCTTTGGGGCTGGAACGGCAAAAGGTCAGCGATTTGCAGGGGCAGGTCGGCAGCCTGACCGCCGATCTGACCGATGCACAGGCCAAGGGCGAACAGCAATCGGCGCTGATCGCCACCCTGACCGGGCAGATCGCGACCAAGGAAGGCGAACTTGCCGCAGCCCAGACCCGCATCACCAGCTTTGAAGCGCAGGTCGCGGGGCTTTTGTCGGAACGCGACGCCGCGCGGGGGCAAATCAGCGACCTTCAGGCCGAGGCTGCCAAGCAACTGACCGAAAAGCAGGCGCTCGACCTTGCCCTTGCCAAAGCCCGCAGCGAAATTGACGCCGGTGCCGAAGCCGCCCGCCTTGCCGCCGCCCGCACGGCGGCACTTCAGGCTTTGCTGGCCGATCTGAAGACCAAAGCCACCACCGATGCCGCCGATCTGAAAGCCGCCCAGACCAAAATCACCGAGGCCGAGGCCACACGACTGGTCGATGCCGCCGCCTTGGCCGCCCTGCGTGACAAGCTGAAAAACTCCGATGCCGAACTGACGGCGATGACCTTAGCCCTTGAAGAACAACGCAAAAAGGCCGAAGACACCCTGACCCTGCTTGCCGCCGCCAACACCAAAGCCGCGCAATCGGCCACGGCGGGCGACCAGCAGGCCAGCCTTTTGGCCACAGCACAGGCGGCCTTGACCGCCGAGCAGCAGAAATCCGTTGAGGCCGCCCGCAAGACCGAAGCGTTGAACCAGCAAATCGCCGCCCTGCGTGTGCAGTTGGGTGAATTGCAGGGCCTGCTTGATGCCTCTGCCGCAGCCGATTCCACCAACAAGGTGCAGATCGAGGCCTTGGGCAGCCAGTTGAACGCAGCGCTCGCGCAGGTCGCGTCGGAACAAAAGAAGCGCGCCGAGTTGGAAGCCGCCGAGCGTGTCCGCCTTCAGGCCGAAAACGCCGATCTGGCGAAATTCCGCAGCGAATTCTTCGGCCAACTCTCGCAACTTCTGGCCGGGCGCGCGGGCGTGCGCGTGGTGGGCGACCGTTTTGTGTTCTCTTCCGAGGTGCTGTTCAACCCCGGCTCGGCGGATCTGGCCCCCGAAGGGCAGGCCCAGATCGCCGAGGTGGTGAAAATTCTCGACGAAATTGCCGGCAAAATCCCGCCCGGCATCGACTGGATCATCCGCGTCGATGGCCACACCGACAACGTGCCCTTGTCGGGCGCGGGGGAGTTCAAGGACAACTGGCAACTCAGCCAAGCCCGTGCCTTGTCGGTGGTGCGCTACCTGCAAGACAGTCTTGGCTTTCCGCCGCAGCGCTTGGCTGCGACCGGGTTTGGCGAATATCAGCCCGTGGCCCCCGGCGACAGCCCGCAGGCGCGCGCGCAAAACCGGCGGATCGAGTTGAAGCTGACCGAGCGGTAATCCCATAAAAACCAACGGTTTAGGCTATGGCCCGACGCCAATCTCAATGCTTTGCCGCCCCAGTTCAACCCCACGGCGCTGCAAAATCACCGCGCCCTGATAGCGTCCGGCAGGCCAAGTCGCTGCCTTCAACTTGCGCCCCATCGCGCGAAACGCCTGCGCTTGCGGCTTTTCGATCACCGAGCGTTCTGTCAAAACCTCGCCGGCAGGCCCGGTCAGCCGGAACAGCACCGCATCGCCCGCGTGCAGGCCAAACATGAAGCCCCACACCACCAGCGCAGGTGCATCCTCGGGCAAATCCGGGCTGGCAAGGCCCGCCTTGATCGCCGCATAATCGGGAATTTCCGCGCTGATCCCCACCGCCAGCATCCCGCTGGGTTGGTAGGGCAGGGCGTCGCTCCACAAATCGGCACCCGCAGCGCCGCAGCTTAGGTGCGCCCCGCCCAATGGCACCTCTGGCCCGAACGGGTCGATCTTGTCGGCGTTGTGGCGCACCGACAGATGCAGATGCGGGAAAGCGGCGTTGCCCGATTGGCCGACCTGGCCCAAAATCTGCCCCTGCGCCACGGCGTCGCCTGAAGAAACCCGCACAGAGCCTTGTTTCATATGGCAATATTGCGTTTGCCAGCCATCGTCATGTTGCACCAGCACGCCATTGCCGCAGTCTTGTCCCGGCGGAAAGGCTGCGAAATCGGCCACCCCGTCGCGGCTGTTCAGCACCGTTCCTGCCGCCGCCGCCAGCACATTCACCCCCACGCGCATCGCAGCACGGGTCGGCAGCGCAAAATCGGTTCCGTCATGGCCGTCATAGCTGAGCGTCCCGCAGGTAAAATCCTGGGCCCCGGCACGTGCATCATGGTCGGCATATTGTTGGATGTAGCAGGTCTTGCCCAACTGGCAGTCCACCGGCAGCGCCAATTCAAAGGCCCCCGCCGGGAAGGCGAGGGCCAGTGAAAAGATCAGAGGCTTGATCATTCCGCCGTCAGCAGCGGCGGCCTTTGCCCGGTCAGACGGGCTTTTTGCGGCTCTTCAAAGGTCAGCGCCAACTCGCCATCCTTCACGCCCACATGCACCGTGCCGCCTTTGGTCAGCTTGCCAAACAGCAATTCCTCGGCCAAAGGCTTCTTGATGTATTCCTGGATCACCCGGCCCAAAGGCCGCGCGCCCATCTTGTCATCATAGCCCTTGTCGCCCAGCCAAGCCGCGGCCTCTGGCGTAAGGTCAATATGCACGTTGCGGTCCATCAGTTGCGCCTCTAGTTGCAACACGAACTTGCTGACCACTTCCATGATCACCTCTTTGCCCAAGCGGGCAAAGCTGATCACCGCATCCAGACGGTTGCGGAACTCCGGCGTGAAGGTGCGTTCAATCGCAGCGGTATCCTCGCCGGTGCGGGCGGCGCGGCCAAAGCCGATGGATTCCTTGGACTGCTCCATCGCGCCTGCGTTCGATGTCATGATCAGGATCACGTTGCGGAAATCCACCGTCCGGCCGTTATGGTCGGTCAGCTTGCCGTGGTCCATCACCTGCAACAGGATGTTGTAAACATCCGGATGCGCCTTTTCCATCTCATCCAGCAGCAGCACGCAATGCGGGTCTTGATCGACGCCGTCGGTCAACATGCCGCCTTGGTCAAAGCCAACATAGCCGGGCGGGGCACCGATCAGGCGGCTAACCGCATGTTTCTCCATGTATTCCGACATATCGAACCGCAGCAGTTTCACGCCCAACGACGAGGCCAATTGCTTGGCGACCTCGGTTTTACCCACCCCCGTCGGCCCTGCGAACAGGTAGTTGCCGATGGGTTTTTCCGGCTCGCGCAGGCCAGCGCGGGCGAGTTTGATGGCGGAACACAGGGCTTCAACCGCCTTGTCCTGCCCAAACACCACGCGTTTCAGCGTCTTTTCCAGATCGCGCAGGGTTTCGGCATCATCTTTCGACACCGATTTGGCGGGGATGCGGGCAATCTTAGCCACCACAGCCTCAATTTCCTTCACGCCCAAGGACTTGCGCTTTTTCGAATCCGCCAGCAGATGCTGCGCTGCACCCGCCTCGTCGATCACGTCAATGGCGCTGTCGGGCAGTTTGCGGTCGTGGATATAGCGCGCCGCCAGTTCCACCGCCGATTTGATCGCATCATTGGTGTAGCGCAGGTCGTGGTGTTCTTCAAAATGCGGCTTCAGACCCATCAGGATCTTGATCGCATCCGGCACAGAAGGCTCGTTCACGTCGATTTTCTGGAATCGCCGGGCCAAAGCACGGTCTTTCTCAAAATGCTGACGGAATTCTTTGTAGGTGGTCGAGCCCATGCAGCGCAACTTGCCGCCAGCCAATGCCGGTTTCAGCAGGTTCGACGCATCCATCGCGCCGCCAGAGGTCGCACCTGCACCGATCACAGTATGGATCTCATCAATGAACAGAATCGCGTCGGGGTGATCTTCCATTTCCTTGACGACCGCTTTCAGGCGTTCCTCAAAGTCACCACGATAGCGGGTGCCTGCCAGCAAAGCGCCCATGTCCAGCGAATAGATCGTGGCATGCGCCAAAATCTCAGGCGTTTGTTTATCCACGATTTTCTTCGCCAAACCTTCGGCAATCGCGGTTTTACCGACGCCCGGATCACCCACCAGCAGCGGGTTGTTCTTGCGCCGGCGGCAGAGCACCTGAATGGCACGCTCCACCTCATCCTCACGCCCGATCAGCGGGTCAACATCGCCCTTGATCGCCTTGACGTTCAGATCGACGCAATATTTCGACAGCGCCGATTCCTTGGCCTCTCCGGCTTCGGCTTTCGGCGTCTCGTGGTGGTGTTCTTCGGCACCCGTGACCGGGCGCGCCTCGCCATAGCTGGGGTCTTTGGCAACCCCGTGGGCGATGAAATTCACCGCGTCATAACGCGTCATATCCTGTTCTTGCAGGAAATAGGCCGCGTTGGATTCGCGTTCGGCAAAGATTGCGACCAGCACATTCGCCCCGGTCACCTCAGTGCGGCCCGAGCTTTGCACATGGATCGCCGCGCGCTGGATCACGCGCTGGAACGCCGCCGTCGGCACGGCTTCTGATCCTTCGACATCTGTCACCAGCGTGGACAGATCGTCGTCGATAAACTCATTCAACGTCTTGCGCAGATCGTCGAGGTTGACCGAGCAGGCCTTCATCACGCGGGCCGCATCGGGTTCGTCGATCAGCGAGAGCAACAAATGCTCCAGCGTGGCAAGTTCATGGCGGCGGGCATTGGCAAGCGCCAAAGCGCCGTGGATGGCTTGTTCGAGGGTCGTCGAAAATGATGGCACTTGGTCGTGCTCCTGTCCTGCGGGTCGGACGGGCGGATGGCCCTAATCCAACCATGGCCTCATAAGGTAAAGGATCGGTTTTATTCTGCGATCTTCAAGCCCTATTTCGGCAAGATTTCGGAAATTGTCGGTAGTGATGCAAATTGTGATAGGCGCGGTGCAGATTGGACTTAGAATTTGTCCTTGAGGGCTCGGATTTCGGTGAAGACTTGGGCATCGGTTGCATCGGCCATCCCCAGATGTTGTCTGATATAGGGGTCTTGCGCGCGCAGAAAAGGGTTGGTCGCCAATTCTTCTGACAGGCTTACCGGCACCGTGGGCCGGTTGCCGGCGCGTTGGCGCGCGACCTCGCGGATGCGGGCGTGCAGGGCCGTATTCGTCGGATCGACCGTCGCGGCAAAGGCCAGATTGGCGGTGGTATATTCGTGGCCCGAACAGATCAGCGTGGCGGGCGGCAGTTGTTGCAGCTTGGCAAGGCTGTCGAACATCTGCTGCGGGGTGCCTTCAAACAACCGCCCGCAGCCCGCAGCCATCAGGCTGTCGGCGGTAAAGCACAGGCCTGAGACGGGGAAGTAAAACGCAATATGCCCAACGGTATGGCCCGGCACATCAATGACATAGCCAATTTCTGCGCCAACCTGCACCTGATCAGCCTCGACCAACGCGCGGCTGAGCGGCGGCAGGCGGTGCGCATCCGCAGCCGCCCCAAGGATCTCGGCGCTGGTGGCTTCGACGATCTCGGCCACGCCGTCGATATGGTCCCAGTGGTGATGCGTCAGCAGGATCTGATCAAGATGCCAACCGCGCGCCTTCAACGCGGCAAGGATCGGGGCCGCTTCGGGCGCGTCGATCAGGGTTGTCTCATCGCTGGCGGCATCGTGCAGCAGATAGGCGTAGTTGTCTTTCAGGCAGGGGATGGTGACAAGTTCCAGGGTCATACGGGCGGCCTTTCCAGATTTTCCCCAGAGTGCTGAATAATCAGGCGGCCTACCAGCCGGAATTTGAGAAATTCCGTGGTCGCGCGGCCAGCGGTCTGCGCACAGGCCCAAGCGGCAGGCCCGGCGCAGGCCGGGGCGGAGCGCGCAAAACCCACCACGCCGCCCCGGCGCAGGCCGGGGCCTCGGGGTTGCGGCACGTTAGGATTGCTGGACCTCAGGTCTCTGGACCGCGCAGTTGGCAGGCGTGGCCCAGAGAGCTGACGTAATGGAACGCGCAAGCCGTTGCGCCATTCGCAAAACCCACCACGCCGCCCCGGAGTTGGGGGTGCGGCTTGCTATCTGGTCTCGGCGGTGTTGCGCAAGGTTGGCGCATCGCAGAGGTGGTGGCGAAAGTAGAGCCTAGGTGGCAGGCGTGGCCCGGCAAGCTGACGTAATGGAATGGGCAGGCTGTCGCGCCATCCGCAAAACCCACCACGCCGCCCCGGCGCAGGCCGGGGCCTCGGGGTTGCGGCACGTTAGGATTTCTGGGCCTCAGGTCTCTGGACAGCACAGTTGGCAGGCGTGGCCCCGGCAAGCTGCCGTGATGGAATGGGCAAGCTGTTGCGCCATCCGCAAAATCCCCCACGCCGCCCCGGCGCAGGCCGGGGCCTCGGGGTTGCGGCACGTTAGGATTTCTGCACCTCAGGTCTCTGGACGGCGCAGTTGGCAGGCGTGGCCCGGCAAGCTGACGTGATGGAATGGGCAAGTTGTCGCGCCATCCGCAAAACCCACCACGCCGCCCCGGCGCAGGCCGGGGCCTCGGGGTTCGCAGGGGCGGTTGTGTTGCGCGCTTTATGCGTTAGGTCATAGCCTTACGCCGCAGCTTCGCTATGATCGTGGCAGACCCAAGGGAAAGCCGACCCCGCCCATGCATCTTGACGTGCTCGACCTGCGCAATTTCTACTACCGCACGCAACTTGGGCGGGTGGCACAGCGCGCGATCCGCGATCAGCTGGTGGCTTTGTGGCCGCCCGCGCCGGGGCAGACCGTGGCGGGCTTTGGCTTTGCGGTGCCGCTGTTGCGCCCCTACCTTGCCGATGCGCGCCGGGTGATCGGGCTGATGCCGGGGCCGCAGGGCGTGATGCCCTGGCCTGCGGGTATGGAGAATGTCTCGGTGCTGTGCGAGGAAACCCTGTGGCCGCTGCCCACCGGGCATGTGGACCGTCTGGTGATCATGCACGGGCTGGAAACCTCGGACAACCCCACCGCCGTGCTCGAGGAAGCCCATCGTGTGCTGGCCCCCGGCGGGCGGGCGTTGTTCGTGGTGCCAAACCGCGCAGGGCTTTGGGCGCGGCGCGATGGCACGCCCTTCGGCTTTGGCCGCCCCTATTCCGGCGGCCAGCTTGAGGCGCAACTGAAATCGCACGGCTTCACGCCCGAGCGCAGCATGACCTCGCTGTTTGCCCCGCCCTCGGAAAGCCGGTTCTGGTTGGGCACCTCGAATTTCTGGGAAGCCTTTGGCCGCCGCCTGCCATGGCTTGCGGGCGGCGTGCTGATGGTCGAAGCCAGCAAACAGGTTTACGCCCCCACCCGCGGCGGTCTTGCGGCCAAGGTGCGCAAGCCGCTTCGGGTGTTGGAGGGCGTGGGCGCCGTGGTGCCTAGTGCGAAAGACGGCGTTGCGGGTTAGGTGCGGACGACCTCGACATTGTCGATGCCATCGCGCACGCCGATTGTCGCGCCGCTGCCGTATTGGTCGATGAACGCGATCTGCTGGGTGCCGATATAAATCGCAGTGCCTTCCAACCCCGAACCCTCAATGGCTTGCTGGTCGACAAAACGCACCTCGCCCGCCATATCGGCCGGGATTTCGATGCGCAGATGTTCACCGGGCTGGTAATTATAGACCGTGTTATGGCCTGCGGTCAGGCTGTCATCCGAGACAACGAACGTATAGTCTTCGGTGCCGGACCTATCGTCAATGACTGTATCCCCCGAGCCGATCACATAGCTGTCGTCACCAGTGCCGCCATCCAATATGGTGTTGCTGAGATAGCCAGAGCTTGGCGCCGGGTCAGGTGTGGCGGTGGTGTGAAAGCTGTCATTGCCATCATCGCCGTAGAACCTGCCCTGTCCCTGACCAATTTCCAGCACGTCGTTGCCCCCACCCATATGAACGTTAGTGACCGGGTCGGTCGCCGCATTGGGATTGCTGTCATCGGGGGCGGCACCAGTGTAATGGTCGTCACCGTCGCCCGCGTTGACGAAATGCGCCTGACCCGCGGCGGTGAAGCTGTCATCTCCATCGCCCAGCCAAGCCGCCACCGAGGGCTGTTCCGATGGCGAAGCGGCGGTAAAGCTGTCATCCCCGATTGTGCCGTTGTAAACATGCGTTGTTGAAATCTGATCGGCATTCGGCGTTTCGGGCAGTGCGCGCTGCATATCGTCGACGCTGCCGAATGATCCCGTTTCGCCATTGTTCATCACATAAACCACATCCTCGGCGGTCAGATCGGTGACGCCCATAAGCCGGATGACACTTTCGCCGCTGTAGTCGATCGGGTTTGCGCCCCCGGTTGGCGGGATATCCAGCGTCACCCTGACATCGGTATAGCCTGCGTCTGGATGGGCATGGATTTCATAGCTTACAGCCGTTGGATAAAGATTGGCCGGAACGAAGGTCGGCACCAAAATCGCCAGTTGATCCTCGCCCAACGTAAAATCGCTGATCACATCAATAGGACGTGTGCTGTCCCCAACGGCGTTCACCACGAACATGTCATTGCCAGCCCCGCCCGAAGCAGTGCCGCCCGAAAACGTATGGCCCATATACAACAGATCGTTGCCGTCGCCGCCCTCCATCACGTCATGCCCGTAAGACAGAATGTCGTTGCCCGCGCCGCCATAAAGCGAGTCACCCGCCGCCAGCCAATCGTTGCCATCGCCGCCATCCAGATGCGCGCCGCGCGAGATCAGATCATCGCCTGCACCGCCGTAAAGCGCCGAGGTCAGCGGCAGATCGTTCTGCGCGCCATAGGTTTCCAGCAGGTCATTTCCACCGTCGCCATGCACCTCGCCTTGGTTCTGGGCGCTCATTGTGTCAGCCCCGTCACCGCCATAGCCGGTGGATTGATCCCAAGCCACAACATCGTCGGTGCCATCACCGCCGTAAGTTGTGGTGGTATCATGGCCGTGAAGATAATCTGCGCCGGTGTCTCCATAGCCCGATCCCGTGCCATAGACGCCAAATGAGTCATTGCCCGCACCGCCATGCACTGTGGCGTGACCGTCAACATATCCGATGTCGCGGCCCGCTCCGCCGTAAGCGGTGCTGTCATCATGCGCGGTGATCTGATCCTCGCCCACACCGCCATAAGCCACGCTCTCATCCGCAGCCGTCAGCGTGTCGTTGCCCTGATTGCCGTGGCCTTCTGCCGTGCCGCCGAGTGTCAGCACATCGTGGCCGCCCCAGCCGTTCAGGATGCCGTCATCACCGTTTAGCGTATCATCGCCCGAGGTGCCGCGCGGCTGCTCGGGCGGGGCGTCGTCGTCCTTGCCATCACCGCCATCAAACACCCCCGCCAGCGCCAGCAAGCCGCCCGTCAGCAGCAACGATCCGAGAATCAGCAAATCCATAACGCGACTACCCCTGCACCCAAATTCCACGCCCAACCGTAAACAGCGCCACGCGGTCGGGTCAAACAATCAGGCGAATATATGACGCATTTGCAGGGGTTTGCGGGGCAATCCTGACCCGTGCCGGTATTGTTTCGCCTTGATTAACAAAGCGGTGCCGCAAATGTGAAGGCTGCATGACACACCGCCCGGCGCTGCCGCATCCGGTGCGACAAAACCGCCGGGCCGATCTGTCGCACGCGCGCACGCGGATATTGAGTGTCCTTCCCTGTTGCGGGGTCGGCAATCGTCTGCTAGAGACGCCCGAAATCGAGAAGACGCATGCCCCAAGTATGCGCCGCAAATGGGTTGTAACCCGGATGCGGTCACCGGGAGGGGCCTATACAGCGGAAGGGTTGACGTGTCCGAACCAGCTTCAATCTCCTTGAGCATTGCCTCGCGTTACGCGCAGGCCCTGTTCGAGATTGCGAAAGAAGAAAACGGTCTTAAAGCGCTTGAGGCCGATACCGATGCTTTGGGACAGGCCCTCGCCGCCAGCCCCGAGCTTGCCAGCATGATCGCATCGCCCGTTGTGGCGCGTGACGAACAAGCCAGCGCCATGGCCGCGATTGCTGCCAAAATGGGGCTTTCCACGGTGATGGCCAACACCATCGCCCTGATGGCATCCAACCGCCGCCTGTTCGTGCTGCCGCAACTGGTGTCCGATCTGCGCGCCCGTATCGCTGCGGAAAAGGGCGAAGTGACCGCCGAAGTAACCTCGGCCACCGCCCTTTCGGCTGAACAATCCAAGGCACTTGCCGCCGCGCTGAAGGCGAAGGTCGGCAAAGACGTCAAACTGCAAACCACCGTTGATGAAAGCCTCATCGGCGGACTTATCGTCAAGCTCGGCTCGTCGATGATCGACACCTCGGTCAAGGCAAAGCTCGCAGCACTCCAGAATGTAATGAAAGAGGTTGGGTGATGGGAATTCAGGCTGCTGAGATCTCTGCGATCCTTAAGGACCAGATCAAGAACTTTGGCAAAGACGCAGAGGTGGCCGAAGTTGGCCGCGTGCTTAGCGTTGGCGACGGCATCGCCCGCGTCCACGGGCTGGACAATGTCCAAGCCGGCGAGATGGTGGAATTCCCCGGCGGCATCCGTGGCATGGCTTTGAACCTTGAAGTTGATAACGTCGGTATCGTTATCTTCGGTTCCGACCAGGACATCAAAGAAGGCGACACCGTCAAGCGCACCAAATCCATCGTGGACGTGCCGGCTGGTAACGCTCTGCTTGGCCGCGTTGTCGATGGCCTTGGCAACCCGATCGACGGCAAAGGCCCGATCGCGGCAACCGAGCGTCGCATCGCTGACCAAAAAGCCCCCGGCATCATCCCGCGCAAATCGGTGCACGAGCCGATGGCAACCGGCCTGAAAGCCGTTGACGCGATGATCCCGGTTGGCCGTGGCCAGCGCGAACTGATCATCGGTGACCGTCAGACCGGCAAAACCGCCGTGGCTTTGGACACCATTCTGAACCAGAAGTCGTATAACGACGCGGCTGGCGACGATGAATACAAGAAACTGTATTGCATCTACGTTGCAATCGGCCAAAAGCGTTCGACCGTGGCGCAGTTGGTGAAGAAGCTGGAAGAAACCGGCGCGATCAAATACACCATCGTGGTGGCCGCAACCGCGTCCGACCCGGCGCCGATGCAGTTCCTGGCACCCTATGCCGCAACCGCAATGGCAGAATTCTTCCGCGACAATGGCCGTCACGCCCTGATCATCTATGATGACTTGTCCAAGCAGGCCGTGGCTTACCGCCAGATGTCGCTCTTGCTGCGCCGCCCGCCGGGCCGTGAAGCATACCCGGGCGACGTGTTCTACCTGCACTCTCGTTTGCTGGAACGTTCGTCGAAGCTGAACGAAGATTTCGGCGCAGGCTCGCTGACCGCTCTGCCGATTATTGAGACCCAAGGCGGCGACGTGTCGGCGTTCATTCCGACCAACGTGATCTCGATCACCGATGGCCAGATCTTCCTTGAAACCGAACTGTTCTACCAAGGCATCCGCCCGGCTGTGAACACCGGTCTGTCGGTTAGCCGCGTGGGCTCGTCTGCTCAAACCAACGCGATGAAATCGGTGGCTGGCAAGGTGAAGCTGGAACTCGCTCAGTATCGTGAGATGGCTGCCTTCGCCCAATTCGGCTCCGACCTTGACGCCTCGACCCAGCAGTTGCTGAACCGCGGCGCGCGTCTGACCGAGCTGATGAAGCAAGCCCAGTATTCGCCGATGACCAACGCCGAAATCGTCTGCGTGATCTATGCAGGCACCTCCGGCGCGCTGGACAAAGTGGCTGTGAAAGACATCGGCCGCTTTGAAGCGGGCCTTCTGAAGCATCTGCGCGGTCCGGGCAAAGCTTTGCTTGATGATATCACCACGAACGACCGCAAAGTTGCGGGCGATCTGGAAAAGGCCATCAAAGCTGAGATCGCGGCATTCGCCAAAGACTTCGCCTAAGGGCAGGGGGATAGACAATGCCCAGCCTTAAGGACCTAAAAAACAAGATCGCGAGTGTGAAGAACACCCGCAAGATCACCAAGGCCATGCAAATGGTCTCGGCGGCAAAACTGCGCCGCGCCCAGGAAGCCGCTGAAGCTGCCCGGCCCTATGCCGAGCGGATGAATGCGGTGATGGGCGGGCTTGCAGGGGCGGCTTCTGGTTCGGCCAGCGCGCCCCGGCTTCTGGCCGGGACGGGCAGCGATCAGGTGCATCTGCTGGTCGTGATGACCTCGGAACGCGGGCTTTGCGGCGGTTTCAACTCGACCATCGTGCGGCTTGCCCGCGCCAAGGCCAACGAGTTGATCGCGGCAGGCAAAACGGTGAAGATCCTCACCGTCGGCAAAAAAGGCCGCGAGCAACTGCGCCGTGACTTTGCCGCCAACATGGTGGGCCATGTCGATATGTCGGAGGTCAAACGCGTCGGCTATGTCAACGCGCAAGCCATCGCGCGCGATGTGCTGGCCCGCTTTGAAGCCGGTGAATGCGATGTGGTGACGATCTTCTACAACCGCTTCCAATCGGTGATCAGCCAGATCCCAACCGCGCAGCAGGTGATCCCGGCCAAGTTCGAATCCGGCGCGGTGTCGGCTTTGTATGACTACGAGCCCAGCGAAGAGGCCATCCTGGCCGATCTGCTGCCGCGCGGGGTTGCGACGCAAATCTTCACGGCTTTGCTGGAAAATGGCGCATCCGAACAGGGCGCGCGGATGAGCGCGATGGACAACGCAACGCGCAACGCAGGCGAGATGATCACCAAATACACCACGATCTACAACCGCTCGCGTCAGGCTGCGATCACCAAAGAGCTTATCGAAATCATTTCGGGCGCTGAAGCGCTTTAACGAACCGGAGAAACAACATGGCAAAAGCACCGAAAGCAGCTTCTGCGGCAGGCAAGGTGACGCAAATCATCGGCGCCGTGGTTGACGTGCAGTTCACGGGCGATCTTCCCGCAATTCTGAACGCGCTGACGACTGACAACAACGGCAAGAAACTGGTCCTTGAAGTGGCCCAGCATCTTGGCGAAAACACCGTCCGCACCATCGCAATGGACGCAACCGAAGGCCTCGTCCGCGGCGCCCCGGTGAGCGACACCGGCGCTCCGATCCAGGTGCCGGTTGGCGACGCAACCCTTGGCCGCATCCTGAACGTCATCGGCGAGCCGGTGGACGAAAAAGGCCCGGTCAACGCGACTGAGACCCGCTCGATCCACCAGAAAGCCCCGGCTTTCAGCGAGCAAGCCACCGAATCCAAAGTGCTGGTCACCGGCATCAAGGTGATCGACCTGCTGGCTCCCTATGCAAAGGGCGGCAAAATCGGTCTGTTCGGCGGCGCAGGCGTGGGCAAAACCGTTCTGATCATGGAATTGATCAACAACATCGCCAAAGTGCACTCGGGTTTCTCGGTGTTCGCAGGCGTTGGCGAACGCACCCGTGAAGGCAACGACCTGTACCACGAGATGATCGAATCCGGGGTTATCAACCTCGAAGACATGACCAAGTCGAAAGTGGCGCTGGTTTACGGCCAAATGAACGAACCGCCGGGTGCGCGTCTGCGCGTGGCTCTGTCGGGTCTGACCTTGGCAGAACAGTTCCGCGACCAGTCCGGCACCGACGTTTTGTTCTTTGTGGACAACATCTTCCGCTTTACCCAAGCCGGTTCGGAAGTGTCGGCTCTGCTCGGTCGTATCCCCTCCGCCGTGGGCTACCAGCCGACGCTGGCCACCGACATGGGCGCTCTGCAAGAACGCATCACCTCGACCAAAGCCGGCTCGATCACCTCTGTGCAGGCGATCTACGTGCCTGCCGATGACTTGACCGACCCTGCACCTGCCACCTCGTTTGCGCACTTGGACGCAACCACGGTTCTGTCGCGTGCGATCTCGGAACTCGGCATCTACCCGGCTGTGGACCCGCTCGACAGCACCTCGCGTCTCTTGGACCCCGCTGTGATCGGCGAAGAGCACTACTTGGTTGCCCGTTCGGTCCAAGGTGTTCTGCAACGCTACAAATCGCTGCAAGACATCATCGCCATCCTTGGCATGGACGAACTGTCGGAAGAAGACAAACTGACCGTGTCGCGCGCCCGCAAGATCCAACGCTTCCTGTCGCAGCCGTTCGACGTGGCAAAGGTCTTCACCGGTTCTGACGGTGTGCAGGTTCCGCTGGATGTCACCATTGCCTCGTTCAAGGCAGTTGTGGCTGGCGAATACGATCACCTTCCGGAAGCAGCCTTCTACATGGTTGGCGGCATCGAAGACGTGAAAGCCAAAGCACAGCGTCTCGCTGCGGCTGCGGCTTAAGGGGGCATCATGGCTGGAACGCTGCAATTTGACCTCGTGTCGCCCGAGCGCCGTCTGGCTTCGGTTGTGGCGTCCGAGGTGCAAATCCCCGGCGCCGATGGCGACCTGACGGCGATGGAGGGGCATGCCCCCACCATCACCACCCTGCGCCCCGGCGTGTTGAAAGTTGTCTCGGCCGAAGGCGCTAAATCCTTCGTCGTCACCGGCGGTTTCGCTGAAATCAGCGCCACCAGCGTCTCGGTTCTGGCCGAACGCGCTGTGCCGCTGGAAGAGCTGAACGCCACCGTGATGGATCAGTTGATCGCCGACGCGTCCGAGGCCACCGCCGTTGCGGTTGACAAAGACGCAGCCGACAAAGCGATGGCCGATCTGGTCGCAATGCGCGCCGCTGCGGGTTTCTAAACCTGTGGTGACAGAATGGATCAGGCCCCGCATCGTCGGGGCCTTTTCATTTGCGTGGCTTTGCGGTTTAACGTGTGACAGTTGCAGCAAAATTTCGCGAAGGCTGCATATTTAACCCGCAATTAACCTAGTTTCGCCGAAATTCATTGTTACGTTGCAGTCATTAACTCCGGGTCCGCATGAAACGTATCACCTCCAACACCATCGGCATTCAGCAGGGCAGCCGTGTCCTGTTTTCCGACTTCGCCGATGGCGGGGTGATGTGGACAGGGCAGGGCGCGCGCGAAAGCCGTCATGTGGTGACCTTCAAAGAGCCGTTCACCGAGGCGCCGACCGTGATGGCCTCAATCTCGATGTGGGACATTGACCACAAACACACCTCCCGCGCCGATATAACGGCTGAGAATATCACTGAAACCGGCTTCCATCTGGTGTTCCGCACCTGGGGCGACACCCGCGTCGCCCGCGTCCGCGCCGATTGGATCGCGATGGGTTCCGCGGCGAGTGAGGATGACTGGCAGTTGTATTAAGGGCACCCGAACCGCGCGAAAACTCTGCGGGGCAGAGTTTTGCGGTTCGTTGCTCATAAGGCTGAAAGCCGCTGAGCAAGGGGTGTGGTGCCACAAGCCCTCATTTGGGAAATCGGGGCGCGCCTGACTGGCGGGCGCGAAATCGCGCCTGCCGGGGGCAGGCAGGCGCGGCCCGATTTGGCGCGGGCCAAATCGGGCAAAATCCCCAACCCACAGGGCCAAACGTTAAAAATTCGTTAAATCCACCACCTCAAGCCCTTGATATACAACAAATAAAAAAGGTCCCGAGTTGGGACCTCTCCTTTCCGTCGGGTGCCTGCGCGCACGCACCGCCCTCAGGGCCGCTGATACATACCCTCATAAATCGGAACCAGTGTATCCGTCTCAAACAGCGACGACACAGAGGTTCCGTTCCAGATATTCAAGATCGCCTGCGCAAAAATCGGCGCGGTCGGCACGATCCGGATGTTCGGGCAGGCCTTCACGGCCTCGGTCGCCTCAATCGAATCCGTGATCACCAACGATTTCATCACCGATTTCGTCACCCGCTCCACCGCAGGCCCCGACAACACCCCGTGGGTGATGTAAGAGTGAACCTCGGTCGCGCCATTCTCCATCAACACCTCAGCCGCCTTGCAAAGCGTGCCCGCGGTGTCGCAGATATCGTCCACGATGATGCACTTCTTGCCGGCAACCGAGCCGATCACGATCATCTCGGCAATCTCACCGGCCTTCTCGCGCCGTTTATCGACGATCGCCAGCGGCGCGTTGATCCGCTTGGCCAACTCCCGCGCCCGCGCCACACCACCGACGTCAGGCGACACCACCATGATGTCGTCCATCTGGCCCTTGAAGTTATGCTCGATATCCAGCGCGAACACCGGGCTGGCGTAAAGGTTGTCCACCGGAATATCGAAGAACCCCTGAATCTGCGCCGCATGCAGATCCAGCGTCAACACCCGGTCCACCCCCGCCTCGGCGATCATGTTGGCAACCAGCTTTGCGGTGATCGGCGTGCGGGCCTTGGCGCGGCGATCTTGCCGGGCATAGCCGAAATACGGGATCACCGCTGTAATCCGATCCGCAGACGAGCGCCGCAGCGCATCGCACATGATCAAGAGTTCCATCAGATTGTCATTGGCGGGGTTCGAGGTCGGCTGGATGATATACATATCCTCGCCGCGCACGTTCTCGAACACCTCGACGAAAATCTCGGCATCGTTGAAACGCTCGATCCGGGCATCAACCAGATTGACCGACATGCCCCGATGCATCGACATCCGCCGGGCAATGGATTTCGCGAGGGAAAGATTTGCGTTACCGGAAATCAGTTTCGGCTCAGTCATAACGGGCATGGGGTCTCCGGGGGCCAGATTCGGATCGTTGACACCGCTTATCACCCGGCTAGGGTCTTGCAAACCTTGAAGCCTTGGGGGCGCCTGAAATGACACAGATCGACTACTACTTCGCACCCATTTCGCCGTTTTGTTATCTGGCTGGAAACAGGCTGGAGGAAATCGCCGCCAAACATGGCGCAACCATCCGCTATATCCCGCTGAACGCCCCCGCCCTGTTCCCGCGCACAGGGGGGCAGGTGCTGGCAGATCGGCACGAGTCACGCAAAGCCTACCGCCTGCAAGAGTTGCGGCGCTCGTCCAAGCGCCTTGGCCTGCCGTTGAACCTGAACCCTGCGCATTTCCCGGTAAACCCCGCGCCCGCATCCTACGCGATCATCGCGGCGGCAAAGGTGGGCGGCGGCGATCTGGGCGGCCTTGTGCACGCCTTCCCCCGCGCGGTCTGGGCCGAGGATCGCAACATCGCCGACGACGCGGTGGTGCAGGAATTGCTGGCCAGCCACGGCTTTGATCCGAAAATCGCCGACAAATACATGCTGTCAGCGGCAGAAACCTATGCGGAAAACCTTGATGAAGCCGCCGCGCGCGGTGTATTCGGCGTGCCGTTCTATATCGTGGGCGACGAGCGGTTCTGGGGGCAGGACCGCTTGGATGACCTCGACCTGCATCTGTCTGGAAAGCTGTAAATGCCTGAAGATCTGCACCACATCGCAGCCCCACCCCACCGGGTCTGGCATCGCGGCGGCGCGCGCCCGGTTCTGGCGCTGCATTGCAGCCTGGCCCATGCCGGGGCGTGGTCGGCGCTGGCAGCGGGGCTGCATGGCATCACCGTCACCGCCACCGACGCGCCGGGGCATGGCCGCGCCGAGGATTGGGTGCCCGGCACCGATATGCACGCCCTTGCCACGGCGCAATCCATCGCGATGGCGGAAAGCTTGGGGCAGGGCGGGCCGATTGATCTGATGGGCCACAGCTTTGGCGGCACGGTTGCGTTGCGCATCGCGGTCGAGCGCCCGGATCTGGTGCGCAGCCTGACGCTGGTCGAGCCGGTGATCTTCGCCGCCGCCCACGCGATAGATGCCCCCGCCTATGCCGATTTCCGCGCCAGCCACCTCGGTTTTGCCGAAAAAGTCGCGGCGGGTGATCTGCCCGGCGCTGCGGCAGAGTTTCACCGCCATTGGGGTTCGGGCGACGTGCTGTCAGACCTGCCCGAGCGCACGCGGGCCTATATGACCGAGCGTATCCACCTGATCGTGGCGCAAAACCCCGCGTTGCTGGAGGATGCCGGTGCGATCCTGCGACCCGGCCGGCTGGAAGCCGTGCACGCCCCGGTGCTGCTGATCGAAGGCGCCGACAGCCCCGCGATCATCGACCGCATCCACCGCGCATTGGCCCTACGTCTGCCACAAGCATCGCGGCTTGTGGTGCCGGGGGCGGGGCATATGGTGTCGATCACCCATGCCACGCAGATTGCACCGAGGGTGCAGGCGCATTTGGATAGGGCTTAGGTTTACGCAATGGAGCGTCCAATGGCAGGTGCCATCGCACCTGTCACAGCGCGACGTTTGAGCCCGACCCCCGGTGGCCAAAGCCACCGGGCAGCGCCCGCCCCGCCCTCGGCGGGCGCTTCTCGCCCGCCGGGTCAGGCGCTGCCCTCTGACAGCTATGCGTGAAGCGGTTTACCGATGCGTTCCCACATGACCGGGGCCGATCCTCCACTGGAGGATCGGCTTTCCCCAGTCAAATCTTCAGCAGCCAAATCTTCAGCCCCGCAACGCCGCCAGAAACCCATCAACCTCGGCCTCGGTGGTGTTCCACGATGTGACCAGCCGCGCGGCCTCCATCCCCGGACTTGCGGGCATCTGGTAATAGGCCGCCCCCGCGGCCTCCAGCCGCTGATGCGTGCCCATCGCCCATTCCGGGAACATCATGTTGGCCTGCGCCGGATGCTGATGCCGCGCCCCCGCGCGCGCCACGCCCGCCGCCAGCCGTGCCCCCATCGCATTGGCATGGGCCGCCATATCCAGCCACAGATCGCCTTCCAGATAGGCCTCAAACTGCGCCGAGAGGAACCGGTGTTTCGAGACCAGATGCCCCGCCCGCTTGCGGCGCAACTCGAACTCCCACGCCTTCGCGGGGTCAAACATCACCACCGCCTCGACCCCCATACAGCCGTTCTTGGTGCCGCCAAACGACACCACGTCAATGCCCGCCTGCCATGTGATCTCGGCAGCCGTCGCCCCCGTGGCAACCAAAGCATTGGCAAAACGCGCGCCATCCAGATGGCAGGGCAAATCCCACCGCTTCGCCACCGCCGTCAGGGCCGCAACCTCGGCGGGCGTATAAACCGTGCCCGCCTCGGTGACATTGGTGATCGAGACCATGCCGCGCTGCACGCCATGCACGCCCACTTCGCCAATGCGGCCAATGGTTTGCGCAAGGCTGTCGGGCGTCATCTTGCCATGATCGCCCGCGACGCCAACCAGCTTGGCCCCGTCGGTGTAAAACTCGGGCGCGCCGCATTCGTCGGTAGCGATATGGGCCTCCGTATGGGCAAACACCGCCGACCACGGCTTGGAATGGATCGCAAGCGACAGCGAATTGGCGACGGTGCCGGTGGCAACAAGGTAAACCGCAGCCTCGGGGTGCTCGAACACCTCACGCACCTGTGCCGTCACCCGCGCCATGATCTCATCTGCGCCATAGCTGCGGGCAAACCCCTCGCTTGCGCGGGTGATCGCCGCCAGAACCGCCGGATGCGCGCCCGATGCGTTGTCAGAGGTGAAATACATCACAAATCTTCCTGAATGATATGATCGTCCCAATCGTCTTCATCGACGGCGGCTTCCGACACGGTTTGCCCGCGCATCGAATGGCCGGACGTATGGGTAGAGTCGGGATCGCCGGTGCGCAAAGGGTGCCACTCGGGCAGCGGTTTGCCCTGCTGCAACAGCTTGTAGGCGCAGGTGGCGGGCAGCCAATAGCTGATCTTTTTCAAGGTCTTGGGGTTCAGCCGAATACATTCCGGCACAAACTCGAACCGCCGCGCATAGTTGCTGCAACGGCAGGTTTCATTGTCCAGCAGACGACAGGCGACACGGGTATATTCGACCTCGCCGGTGTCCTCATACTCGATCTTGTTCAGGCAGCATTTGCCGCAGCCGTCGCAAAGCGCCTCCCATTCCGGGGTGGTCATTTTCGACAGGGGAACAGTTTCCCAGAACTTCGGGCGCAGGTTTGTCATGGGGCCAAAATGACGTGGGTGCGCGGAAAAGGAAAGGGCTAGAGTGCGGCCAGAATCTCGCGCGAGCGCGCCACATCGGCGGCCATCTGGGTCATCAAACCGGGCAGGCCATCAAACTTCATCTCGGGGCGCAGGTAATCGACCAGCCCGATCGAAACGTGCTGACCGTAAAGATCACCTTTGAAATCAAAGAGATAGGTCTCAAGATTCGGGGTGTTCTCACCAAACATCGGGCGCACGCCAAGGCTTGCAGCCCCGTGATAGCTGCCCGCTTGCGGCCCGGTCAGCACATCAACCAGCGCCGCATAGACGCCGAGTTTTGGCAGATGCAGCCCCGCCACCGACATGTTCGCCGTCGGATAACCCAATTCGCGGCCCCGCTTTTCGCCGTGGATCACCTCTCCGTCAATGCGGTGCCAATGGCCCAGCATCGCGGCGGCATCGCGCGGGCGGCCATCGCTCAGCGCCTGCCGGATCGCGGTGGAGGAGATCTCGCGGCCATCCGATTTCACCAACTCGGCCACGGTGACGCCAAAGCCATAGGTCTGGCCAAGCGCCTGAAGATCGGCCGCCTTGCCCGCGCGGCCCTTGCCGAAACAGAAATCCGCCCCGACCACGACATGTGCCACGCCAAGGCCACCTGCCAGAATGTCACGCGCAAAAGCTTCGGGCGACAGGCTGGCGAGTTCGGCATCAAAAGGCAGTTGAAACAACTGCTTGACGCCCAGCTTGGCCAGCCGGTTGCTGCGGGCTTCGGCGTTCATCAGCCGGAAGGGTGCTGCTTGCGGGGCGAAGTATTCGCGCGGGTGCGGCTCGAACGTGACAATCCCCAAGGGCCCGTGCGGGCGGGCAAGGTCGATCACTGATCGGTGGCCCAGATGCACGCCGTCAAAGTTACCCATCGCCACCGAAGCGCCGCGCGTATCAGGATCAAGCCCTTGCCAATGCTGGTTTATTTGCATGCTACCCCAGGGTGGGGCGGCCAGCGCCCCTAGTCGAACTTGCGGCTTGGCGCCAGAACCAGCGCCTCGCCTTTCAGAACCACGGTATTGCCCACCGCGCAATGGGTTTCAAGGGTCACACGGCGGCGCGCATGGTCAATCGCCAGCACTTTCACCACCGCCTCCACCGTATCGCCGGGGCGGACGGGGGCCAGAAATTTCAAGGATTGTCCAAGATAAACAGTGCCATGGCCCGGAAGCTGTTCACCGATCACCGCCGAAATCAGCCCGGCGGTGAGCATACCATGCGCGATGCGGCCCTGAAAAATTGTGTCCTGCGCATAAGCCTCGTCCAGATGCACCGGGTTGTGGTCGGTCGAAACCTCGGCAAACAGGGCGATGTCGCGGTCGGTGATGGTTTTGTGCAACGACCGGACCATGCCGATTTCAAGGTCTTCGATGCAGATGGTGCCGCGCGGCTGGTTATCAAGCATGGCCGAATCCCTTGAATATGCCATCGCAGCCTAGCAGATGCCGCGCTGCAGCGCAAATTCAAAGCGCAGTAATTGTGCGCAGGATGGTCTGTAGTTGTAATTTTATTGCGAGGTTACCGCAGGTGCCCGATGCTATAGCTGGGCGAAAGCTGCAAATCCTCCAGCCAATCCATCAGCATGGCCTTGTCCGGGTTGTGCTGATCTGCGCCAAACTGGTCTTGCGCAATGCCGCTTGTGACGAACAACGCGTCCAGGCCCTCGCCGATTGCGCCCTGCACGTCGGTGTGGACGCCATCGCCGATGCACAAAATCCGCGCGTCCTCGGCGCCGCCGATCGCCTGCAGCCGCCGCCGCGCAAGGTCGTAGATCGGCGGATGCGGTTTGCCGAAATACAAGGCCCGGCCGCCCATTTCCTCGTAACGCTTCGCCAAGGCCCCGGCGCAATACAAAAGCTTGTCGCCCATATGCACGATGATATCGGGGTTGGCGCACAGCATCGGCAAATCAAGCGTTTTCGCCAGCAGCAGCGTGGCGCGGTAATCCTCGGGCACCTCGGTCAGATCATCGGCAAGACCCGTCACCACCAGCCCTTCGGCATCCTTGGTGGCAACGCGCTCAATCGGCGGATTGGCGGCGGCCACCGCTTGCAGATCGGGTGCAAAATCGGTGAAGAACGCCTCATCCTTTTCGGCCCCGATAAAATGCACCCGCTGCCCGACCGCGCCGGTCAACATGGCATATTGCGCGGCATCGCCCGAGGTCACCACATCGTCCCACGCATCGCGCGGCACGCCCATTGCGTCCAGTTGCGGGATGATGCTGGTTTTCGGGCGCGGCGCGTTGGTCAGCAGGATCACCCGGCCCCCCTTGGCACGAAACGCCTGCAAGGCGGCGACGGCTGCGGGGAAGGGGGCGACACCGTTGTGCAAACAGCCCCACAGATCGCAGAACACCGCATCGTAAGCGTCGGAAATCTCGGCAAGATTGGCGATGATCTGGGTCATGGGGGTCTGCTTTCCTTACAGTTTCAGCGCCGGGATGATCTGCTTTTTGCGGCTCATCAAGCCGGGGATCACCACGGTATCGCCCGCAACCGTGACACCAAACGAGGCTTCGGCCAGCGCCTTGACCAGATCATTCGGCACCAGCAGCGTGGCTTCTTCGCGCAGAATGTCGATCACGAACAGCAACACCTGCTCGGCGCCATCCTCGGCAGCCACGCCCGGCATCGCCGCCATCAGTGCATCCTTGCGCGCCAGCACCGTGGCGGGCGACGTGGTTTCCAACACCGACACCCGCAGCTCGCGGCCTGCGACGTTGTATTCCTTGCTGTCCATCCGCAGCAACGCCACTTCGGAAAACGCCGAGATATCCGATTTCGCCGCAAACATCTGGGCCGCGAATTCCGGGATCGAGACGCCCAGATCGGCAGCCAAAGCCTCGGCCACGGCGCGGTCATGCGGGGTGGTGGTGGGGCTGCGGAATTCCAGCGTATCCGACAGGATGCAAGTCAGCATCGCGCCCTTGATCCCGCGCGGCGCATGGGCCAGATCGCTGCCGATCAGATCGTGCATGATCGTCGCGGTGCAGGCCAGAGGCCGGATGGTGATGTCGATGGGCGAGGTGGTCTTGATGCCGCCCGCCAGCATGTGATGGTCGATGATCGCCTGAATTTTCGCCGAATTGATCGAGGGCGGCAGTTCCGCCGGGTTGTTGGTATCGACGATCACCACCTTATCCTCGGCGGTCACATCCGCGATGATCTCGGGCTTCTCGAGCCCCCAGTGGCGCAGCATGAAGGCGGCTTCGGTGTTCGGCTCGCCCAGCAGCACGGCGCGGGCGGGGGTGTTCCGCACGTCCGAAAGATACCACGCCCAGATCAGCGGCGATCCGGTGGAATCGGTGTCGGGGGATTTGTGGCCGAAAACGAGAGTGGTCATGGGGCAAACCTTCGGAAGGGGATTTGGCGGGCTTATAGGGCCGCAGCACTGGTTTGTCACGGGGTGGCGGCCTACTGCCACTTCCCCGGTTCGGTCGCCGATTGGCAGCCGTAGGGTGGCAGGGTCTTGGTGCCGAAATTGGCCTTCAGCCGCGCACAGCCCCAGTCTTGCACAAAGCCCGGCATCATCTGATGCAGGTCAATCCCCACCTCATCAAACGGGTCGGCAGCACCTGCGGTGTTGTTGACCCAAGCGTAATAGCGGTAACCCCCGGTGCCAAGGACCGCCAGTGCAATCACCACCACAAACATCAGAACACGTTTCATAACAATCCTTTATGGGGTCAGCGGCAGGCGCGTGATGCTATAGCCCGCGTCCTGCAACAGCTTCAACACGCCCTTGTCACCCGACAGATGCAGCGCACCAAACGCCACCAGCACCGGGCCTTTGGCGGCCGCAGCCTCGATCACCGGAATCCACGATTGGTTGCGCGTGGTCATCAGCGACTTTTCCATCGCGGCGAATTCTTCCTCGACCCGCGCCGGGGTGTAGCCGGGCATCTGCGCGGTTTGCAGCTTGGAAAACTCCCATATCAAGCGGCCTTCCTGCGCGAAATAGCTGTCGGCCAGCGTCACCGCCATGTCTGCCGATTGCGCCTCAAGTGCCAGCGCCGAGGTGATCATGCCAATCTGTTCGTCCTGCGGCATGTCCTTGAAGATCGCAAACAGCGTGTCATAGGGCTCCAGCGCCTGCACCGGCAGATCGCGGGCGCGGGCGGCGGTGATGAGTTGTGCGTCCAACCCATCGGGCAGCGCGTTGCCCAGACTGCACGGCGGCATCGACAGCAGCATCGAGACATACCAGGGCCGGAACTTGGCCACCATGAACGGTGGCATCCCGCGCGCCCGCGCCGCATCGGACAGATGTTGCCAGTCTTCCGGGGCAAGGATTTCGGGCAGGGTCGGCCCATCGGTGTTCACGATCAGCGTCGGGTCGTCCGCCATCCGTGCCTTCAGGCTGTCTTGCTCTTTCGGCCCGGCTTCCACCAGCAGAACCTTGGCTGCGGCCAGCAGCGGCGCAAGGCCTGCCATGCTGGCGGCGTGGCGCGGATCGTCCAGATGATAGGTGCCGACCAGCGTGATCTGCTGATCGCCCTTGCGGGCTTCCCAGAAATTGCCCACCGCAAACGGCTGGCTGTCTGCCTTTTCGCGCAACGACTGCTGCACGTCGGCAGGCAGCGCGCTGATCAGGTTCTTGCCCTGACATTCCGCCAAGACAGGGCCGCAAAGCCCTGCAAACGCGATCAAAACTGCGAATATCCGGCGCATCTGGCCTCACTGTTTGCCTGCTTGGCACAGGGTCGCATGTTGTGCGGGGCAGGCCAAGCGTGAAGCCGCGCAATGGGCGAGTTGTTGCAAAAAATTCGCGCAGTTGGGTGTTGACTGTGAAAGGCCGAGGGCCTAACTCAAGCGTCGTTAGCACTTGGCAAGGCTGAGTGCTAATCTCATTCAAACCTGGAAACTCAAGGGAGTGTAACCAGATGGCATTCACACCGCTGCATGACCGCGTATTGGTCCGTCGCATTGAAGGCGAAGACAAAACCAAGGGTGGGCTGATCATTCCGGACAGCGCCAAAGAAAAACCGGCTGAAGGCCTGGTGGTTTCGGCTGGTCCGGGCGCACGCAAGGACAGTGGCGAGCTGATCGCTCCGGCTGTCAAGGCTGGCGACAAGATCCTGTTCGGCAAATGGTCGGGCACCGAAGTGAAACTGGACGGCGAAGATCTGCTGATCATGAAAGAAAGCGATATCCTCGGGATCATTTCCTAAGGCCGGTGGTGGGGTGAAACCCCACCCTACGGGATCGCTTTCCATTTCAACATCCTAAACAGGAGTCTACACAATGGCTGCTAAAGACGTACGTTTTGACACCGATGCCCGCGACCGCATGCTGCGCGGCGTGAACATCCTCGCTGACGCTGTGAAAGTCACCCTGGGCCCGAAAGGCCGCAACGTGGTGATCGACAAGTCGTTCGGCTCGCCCCGTATCACCAAAGACGGTGTGACGGTTGCCAAAGAGATCGAGCTGGCTGACAAGTTCGAGAACATGGGCGCGCAAATGGTGAAGGAAGTCGCTTCCCGCACCAATGACGAGGCCGGCGACGGCACCACCACCGCCACCGTTCTGGCCCAAGCCATCATCAAGGACGGCCTGAAAGCCGTTGCTGCTGGCATGAACCCGATGGACCTGAAGCGCGGCATCGACATGGCTGTGGTCAAGGTTGTGGCTGCGATCAAGGCCGCTTCGCGTCCGGTCAAAGACACCGCAGAAGTTGCACAAGTCGGCACCATCTCGGCAAACGGCGAGTCGGAAATCGGCCGTCAGATTGCTGAAGCGATGCAGAAAGTCGGCAACGAAGGCGTGATCACTGTTGAAGAAAACAAGGGTCTGGAAACTGAAACCACTGTTGTCGAAGGCATGCAGTTCGACCGCGGCTACCTGTCGCCCTACTTCGTGACCAATGCCGACAAGATGGTTGTTGATCTGGAAGATGTGCTGATCCTGCTGCACGAGAAGAAACTCTCGTCGCTGCAGCCGATGGTTCCGTTGCTGGAATCGGTGATCCAATCGCAGCGCCCGCTGCTGATCATCTCGGAAGACGTGGAAGGCGAAGCACTGGCGACCCTCGTGGTCAACAAGCTGCGCGGCGGTCTGAAAATCGCAGCTGTCAAGGCTCCGGGCTTCGGCGATCGTCGTAAAGCCATGCTGCAGGACATCGCTGTTCTGACCGGCGGTCAGGTGATTTCGGAAGATCTGGGCATGAAGCTGGAGTCGGTCACGATCGACATGCTGGGCAAAGCCAAGAAAGTCACCATCACCAAAGACAACACCACCATCGTTGATGGCGCAGGTGTGAAGGCCGAGATCGAAGCCCGCGTTTCGCAGATCCGCACGCAGATCGAGGAAACCACCTCCGACTACGACCGTGAAAAACTGCAAGAGCGTGTGGCCAAACTGGCTGGCGGTGTTGCTGTGATCAAAGTTGGCGGCATGACCGAAGTTGAAGTCAAAGAGCGCAAAGACCGCGTTGATGACGCTTTGAACGCGACCCGTGCGGCCGTGCAAGAAGGCATCGTTGTCGGCGGTGGCGTGGCTTTGGTTCAGGCTGGCAAAGTGCTGGAAGGCATGACCGGCGCGAACAGCGACCAAAACGCCGGTATCGCCATCGTGCGCCGCGCGCTGGAAGCACCGCTGCGTCAGATCGCTGAAAACGCTGGCGTCGATGGCGCTGTCGTGGCTGGCAAAGTGCGCGAGTCGAAAGACCCGTCGTTCGGTTTCAACGCACAGACCGAAGAATATGGCGACATGTTCGCGTTCGGCGTGATCGACCCGGCAAAAGTCACCCGCACCGCGCTGGAAGATGCAGCTTCGGTTGCATCGCTGCTGATCACCACCGAAGCGATGATCGCTGATCGTCCGGAACCCAAAGGCGCTGCTGGCGGCATGGGCGGCGGTATGGGCGGCATGGGCGGCATGGACGGCATGATGTAATCAGCCCGTCAGGCTGCAAGATAGGGAAGGGCGCAGCGCAGGCTGCGCCCTTTTCGTTTTCGGCGAAGTCGCTGTGGCTTCTTGCCCGATTTGGCCCGCGCCAAATCGGGCCGCGCCTGCCTGCCCCTGGGCAGGCGCGTTTCCGCGCCCGCCCAGGCAGGCGCGCCCCGATTTTCCAAACGACCGCTTGCTGCACAACACCCCTTGCTCAAGCGGCCTCCGGCCTTATGAGCAACAAACCGAAAAACGCTGCCCCGCAGCGTTTTCTCTCGGTTTGGGCGCGCATCTTTGATGGCGTGATCGTTCAGAACTGTCCGATTACAGCCCCTTCGCCAAACGGTGCAACAAATGCCCGGTCTCGGCATCCCGCCCGGTCTTGCCGGTCGCGGCAAACCCCATCCGCTGCCAGAACGCCCGCCCGCGCGGATTGGCCTCCAGCACCGCCAGATACAGCACAGGCGCACCAGCCAGCCGCGCCAGCCGTTCCACTTCGGCCAGAAACACCACGCCCGCACCCTTGCTGCGCAGGCGCGGCGCGATCAGCATCAGCCCCAGATAAGCATCCCGCACCTCGGGAAAGCCAAACGATAATTCGGCCAGCCCGCCCAGAACCCCATCTGCAAACAGCCCCAGCCGATGACTGCGGGCAGGGTCACAACCGGGCGGGCCATCGGTGAAAAACTCTGCCGCCTTGGCGGCAGGGTCGCACTTCCCCTCGGCCAGCAGCCAGTAATCCTGCGCCTCGGCTTGCACAGCGGTGACAGCCGCCAGATCATCCACCGGATGCAAGCTACGGATCAGCATGGGAAATCTGCACAATCTCCAGCGTCACCGCCCCCGCCGGTCTGCGCCATGTCACGCGATCGCCCACCTCGGCCCCGATCAGCGCGCGCGCCAGCGGCGATTGCGGCGCTATGCGGCCTTGGGCTGCGTCGGCCTCGTCCTCTCCGGTGATCTCATATCGCGTCTGCGCGCCATCTTCGTCCGCGACCACCACCGCCAGCCCAAACGCCACGGCGCGCAGCGGCAGGCCTGCCGGATCAATCACAATCGCCGAACGCAACCGCGCCTCAAGGTAGCGGATGTCGCGCTCTGCCGCAGCCTCGGGCAGTTTGTCCAGCCGCTCGGCCCGCGCCTTCAGGTGCGCCAAACGGTCTTGCAGATCACGCAGGCGCGCTTGCAACGCCGAAAGCCCACGCGGCGTCACATAATTGGGGTGCGGCGACAGCGGCAGATCGGGCAATGGGTCAAGCGCGCCGTCGCCTTCCTTGACGAAGGCCCTACTCAAGATGCGGTCTCATCGCACGATCACTTCCAGCGGATCATACAGAATCCCGGTGCCCCAGGCCGTCTCGATCAGACTATCGGGCTTGAACCGCACCCGGCCCTGCTCCAGATCGGCACGGCTGAAAAACCGCCGCTGCGTCACCACGCCCTCGGGGTCGCGCCAACTGGCATTGATCGCCCCCGCCGTGATGGTGCAGCGAAAGAAGATATCCACCTGATGAAAACCCGAAACCGGATCGTGAAATTCATTGATCAGCGCAGGCGCGCCCACCGTCACCGAAAGCCCGGTTTCCTCATGCACTTCCCGCGCCAGATTGACCGGAAGCGACGTGCCCGACTCGACCCCGCCGCCCGGCGCACACCACAGATCAGACCGCCCACCGGGATAGGCGTTGACCAACAGCAGCCGATCCTCATGCAAGATCAGCGCGCGGGTCGCAAGGCGGGTGGGACGTTTGGCCATAGGCTCAAGCTGAAGCCCACACCCGCCAAGGTCAAGACCCTATGCTGCCGTCACGGCAATTTGCCCCTGCTGCTCAGACCACAGCAGGTAAAGCGAGCCCGCAAGGATCAGCGCAACGCCCAACCAATAGGCACCCTCGGGCGCATAGCCCAGCACCAGCCAACTGACCGCGATGTTGGAAAACAGCTTCAGATCATCAAACGGCTGCACAAACCCCGCATCGGCACTGGCATAGGCCAGCGTCAGGAAATGCTGGGCCGCATACATGATCGCGCCGCCCACAATCAGCAGGCCAAGGATGCTGCCCGAAGGAATCTCAAACCCCGCATGCAGCGAAAACAGCCAGTTGATCGGCGTCAACAGCAGCAAAAGCCACATGGTGATCGCGGTTTGCGGCTCGGTCGCCGTCAAGCGCTTGGTGATCAGCGAAGCCCCACCCCAGCAGATCGCCGCCGCCACCGGATAGAGCGTCGCCACCGTCACCGCCCCCTCCCATGGCCGCAGCAAGATCATCGCGCCCGCAAACCCGATCAGCGCCGCCAGCCAACGGTTTGCCGCCACCCGTTCGCGCAAAAACACCGCCGCCCCCAGCAGCACAAAAAACGGCGAGGTCATCACCAAGGCCACCACATGCCACGGCGCCATCCCCGCGGCAAAGGCTTGGGTGAACGCCTGCACCCCCAACACCGACAGCACGATCCGCAGCCCATGCAGCCACGGATGCGCCGTCTTCATCCGCGCCACCCCCTGCCGCCAGATGAACGGCACCGAGAACAGCGTCGCAATCGCATATTGCCAGAACGCATCCGACTGCGCCTTGAACCCCAGCTTATACGTCACCGTCCAGGTGATCGCATTGGCCCCGGCAAAGGCCACACCCGCCAGCACCATATAAGCCGCGCCTTTCAGCGGAAAATTCGTCTGATTCATGCCGTCCTCCTTCAAGACCACATCAATCAGGGGGACATGCCACGCCAACACCCTGCCGCAAAACGGCACAGGCTGCGCGCATTCTCTTTCATCCGGACTATACCGTCGGCCCCGGAGTTTCACCGGATCTGCTGACCCCAACCAAAGGAAGGGCGCTCGCGGGCTATACCGCCGGTGGGGAATTGCACCCCGCCCTGAGAATGCCCGGAACGACCCGGACACCCGATTTCTATCACCCACAAGTGCAGGCACAAGCCGCAACCCCCGCTTGCCCTGCACATAAGATGCGCTTTAATGCGGGCATGAGAAAAACGATGATTTTTGCCCTGCTTGGGGTGTTTGCACAGCAAAACCCTGCTCAGGCCGATTGCGTGGTGCTGTTGCACGGCCTTGCGCGCACCGAAACTTCGCTGGTTGCGATGCAGGCCGCACTGGAAGGCGCGGGCCATATCGTGATCAACGAAAGCTATCCCTCCACCGAAGCCCCGATCGCCGAGCTTGCCGCCGGGGTGGCCGCGCGCGTCGCCCTATGCCCCAAGGGCGCGCGGGTTGATTTCGTCACGCATTCGATGGGCGGCATCCTTGCACGCTATTGGCTCACCGCGCACAAACCCCCCGTGATGGGCCGCGTGGTGATGCTGGGGCCGCCCAATCACGGCTCAGAACTGGTTGACACCTTTCGTGACATCGGCGCGTTTGCGTGGATGAACGGCCCCGCAGGCCTGCAACTTGGCACCGACCCAAGCGCTGTGCCGCAAGAACTGCCCGCCCCCGATTACCCGGTGGGTGTGATCGCGGGCACGCAATCGCTGAACCCGATCACCTCCGCGGTGATCCCCGGCCCCGATGACGGCAAGGTATCGGTCGCCAGCACCCAACTTGCGGGCATGACAGATCAGATCGAACTGCCCGTCACCCACACCTTCATGATGCTGAACCCGGTGGTGATCGCCGAGACCCTGATCTTTCTCGACACCGGGCGCTTTGATCACAACCTCAGCTACACCGATGCCCTGCGCATCGCGTTCAACAAGGAATAACCGATGGCAAAGCTGCACTATGCCGGATTGGCCAAAGCGGTCTCGCGCTTTTGCGGGCGGCCCAGCACCTTCTTGCTGGCCTGCGGGGTGATCGCGGTCTGGATCATCACAGGGCCTTTGTTCGGCTATTCCGACACCTGGCAGTTGGTGATCAACACCGGCACCACGATTGTCACCTTCCTGATGGTGTTCCTGATCCAGAACACCCAGAACCGCGACACCCAAGCCATCCAGTTGAAACTGGACGAGCTGATCCGCGCCACCAAAGGCGCCCATAACGCGCTGCTGGATCTCGAGGAGTTGGACGAGAAAGCGCTGGAAGCCTTCCGCATCCGCTACGAGGCCTTGGCCCGCGATGCCCGCAACTTGCAAAGTGCAGGCGGCACCGATACCGACTCGCCCGAGGCTTAGCGGCACAGCGCCCCTACGCCGCGCCAAGTGAATCCTTTCCTGAAAGGCAGTTTTCGGCTAAACTGTCGGTAATTTAAGAAATGGGTTGTGCAGATGTTTGATCGACTCGCGCATGTTTTGCGGCTTTTTGTGTTTGGCATCATGGCGTTGGGCCTGTTGCCCGCCACGGCGCAGGCCGCGGGCCGCAAGCTGGCTTTGGTGGTCGGCAATCAGGCCTACACGCAGCTTCCCGGCCTCAACACCCCAGTCGAAGATGCGCAGGCGCTGTCAAACACGCTGCGCAATCTGGGTTTCGAGGTGACGCTGCTGACCGATGTGGGCCCTGCGGTGTTTCAGGCGGTGCTGGGCACTTTCGCGGGCGATGTGGACAAGGCCGACACCGTTTTGTTCTATTACGCAGGCCACGCCTTCCAGAAAGACGGCATCAACCATCTTGTTCCCGTCAACGCACGGCTGGCGGATGCCGCCGCTTTGGATAGCGAAACGTGGCGGCTGGATGACATCGCCAAGGCGCTGAAAGGCAAGACAAATCAGCTTTTGCTGTTCGTCGATGCCTGCCGCGACAACCCCTTGCCCGAAGCCGTCCGCCCCGTGGCCGAAGCAGGTGGCCTTGCGCAGTTTGACGGCGGCGCGGGCACTTTCGTGGCCTTTGCCACCGCACCGGGGCAGGTGGCATGGGACAAGACCAAAGGCGCTGTGAACAGCCCGTTCGCCGCCGCTTTGCTGGCGCATATCGCCAAACCGGGGCAGAATATTTCCGATCTGATGATCGCTGTGCGCAACGATGTCGAAACCGCCACCGACGGCAAGCAAACCCCGTGGGACCAATCCTCGCTGCGCGAACAGTTCTTTTTCGTCCCGCCCGCTGACGCCCCCGCCGCCCCCGCCGCCCCTGTCAGCGACGAGGCGCTTCCCGAATTTGAAGTTGTGGCCGATCAAAGCACCGCCCTCGCACCTCCGGGCGGAATAACGGTGGTCGGGCAGGGCGTGGGCGATGACAAACTCGCGTCACTGGATAGCGACAGCCGCACCACCAACACAAAGCTGCCCGACAATACCACCAACACAAAGCTGCCCGACAATCTGGCCCTTGGCGTGCAAACCGAACTTGACCGCATCGGCTGCTACGGCATGCGGGTGGATGGCGATTGGGGCAACGGCTCGCGCCGCGCAATGACCGCGTATTACGAGGCCAAGAAACTGCCCCCGGGTGATCTGGAACCCACCGAAGCCGTCTATCGCGCCCTGTTGTCCGAGCCTGCAAACACCTGCGCAAAGGCCGCCGTGGCGGTGAAGGCGCCCACCAAATCACCCACCAAATCCACCACAAAATCGCCGACCAAATCCTCTGGCAAAAAGCCCACAGCCACAAAACCAACCAAGACAAAACCGGCAGCCGCCGCAGCACCGGTCAAGAAACAACCGACCTGCAAATTCATGGTGATTGCGATCGTATGCTCCTAAGCCAGAAGCGCATGGTTTGATCCGGCCCAAAAAGCCTGTTTCAGATCATCCTCTCTGCTTAAATATCCCCGCCGGAGGCTTCAACGCCCCCGCCATCACCCGGCTGCAAACCTTAACAAAGGCTTACCAGCCTAAGTTAAGCCGTTGATTTTAAAATCACAAAATACGGTCCCAACTCGGGACCTCAGCCCTTGCGGATCACCCGGTTGACATGCCCCATCTTGCGCCCCGGCCGCGCCTCGGCCTTGCCATAGAGATGCACCGCACAATCATTCTCGCGCAGCAGGGCTGGCAGACGCTCAATATCGTCGCCGATCAGGTTCTCCATCACCACATCCGAATGCCGCCCGCCATCGCCCAAAGGCAGGCCCGCAACCGCCCGGATATGCTGCTCGAACTGATCCACCGCACAACCGTTCTGCGTCCAATGCCCCGAGTTATGGACGCGCGGGGCGATCTCATTCACGATCAACCCCTTTGGGGTGACAAACAGCTCCACCCCCATCACGCCGACATAGTCCAGCGCATTCAAAATCCGCGCCGCCAGCAAAATCGCGTCCGACCGCAGCGACGGCGACAGTTTCGCGGGCAGGGTGGTGGTGTGCAAAATCCCGTCCTTATGCACGTTCTCGCCCGGATCATAGCAGGCAACCGAGCCATCCAGCCCCCGCGCCGCAATCACCGAAACCTCGTGGCTGAAGTCGATGAACCCCTCCAGCACCGAAACAGCACCCTTCATGCTGGCATGGGCCGCCTGCGCCTCCGCAGCCGTCTTGATCCGCGCCTGCCCCTTGCCGTCATAGCCCAACCGCGTGGTCTTCAGGATCGCAGGCGCGCCAATCTGCGCAATCGCGGCCTCCAGATCAACCAGCGTCTGCACCGCCGCATAGGGCGCGCAAGCCAGACCCAACCCGGTCAGGAAATCCTTTTCCAGAATCCGGTCCTGCGAGATCGCGAGCGCCCGCCGGTTTGGGCGGATCGGCCGCAGGGCCTCCAACGCATCCAGCGCGGCGGTTGGGATGTTCTCAAACTCATAGGTGATCACATCGACCGAGGCCGCAAACGCCCGCAGCGCCGCCAGATCGTCATAGCTGGCCGTCGTCACCGCATGGGCAACATCCGCCGCAGGCGGGTTGGCCGAGGGCTCGAAGATATGGGTCTTGTAGCCCAGACGCGCCGCCGCAACCGACAGCATCCGCCCCAACTGCCCGCCGCCCAAAATGCCAATCGTCGCGCCCAGTGGCAGATTATTCATCCTTCGGCTCCTCCGGGATCGAATCCGACAACGCCGCGCGCCACGCATCGAGACGGGCCGCCAGCGCGGCATCCTGCAGCGCCAATATCCCCGCCGCCAGCAGTCCCGCATTGGCAGCCCCCGCCGCGCCAATCGCCATTGTGGCCACCGGATAGCCCTTGGGCATCTGCACGATGGAATACAGGCTATCCACCCCCGACAAAGCCTTGGTCTGCACCGGCACGCCGATCACCGGCACGCGGGTTTTGCTGGCCATCATGCCCGGCAAATGCGCAGCCCCGCCCGCACCGGCGATAATCACCTGCACCCGCCCCGCCGCCGCTTTGCCGTAAGCCCACAACCGATCCGGCGTGCGATGCGCCGAGACGATCTTGGTCTCATACGACACACCAAGCTGATCCAGCACGAGGGCGGCTTCCTTCATCGTCGGCCAGTCAGACTGGCTTCCCATGATAATCCCGACATCCACAGTCATTGGCGCCTCCGGCTGTTGCTGCCCGCTTCATAGCAAGGCCCACACCGTAGGCAAGGAAAAGCCTGAACATCCCAGTAGGGTGCGCTTTTCACGCACCATTCCAGCAGCTCAGGCGATGATATTCGGGATCAGCAGATCTTCAATCCGCACGATCTGATCCTTCATCTGCAGCTTTTGCTTCTTCAGCCGCCGCAGCGTCAGCACATCGGGCCGCCCCGAGGTTTCCAGCGCATGCACCGCCTCATCAAGATCGCGATGCTCGCGCCGCAAAACCTCAAGTTTCACCCGCAGCATATCGTCAAAGTTCATCTCAGATGAGGCATTCATGGCAGGACCGAATCCAGTCTTTTTTGCTTTGCACAACGATACAGTGATTCGTGCGAATTCGGCGCGAAATTTCTGCATCGGGCTTTAAGTTTTCTTGGGCGCAGCGCCACTTGCAGGCTTGCGCCGCTGCCCCCATATTCAATGGGTCGGGTGCCGCTGTCTGGGCCCGCCTGAAAGTGTCGCTTGTTGCAAAGGGCATCGGTCATGACGAAACTGACGTTTGGGTCGCACCCGTTCCTGCTGGGGTTTGAACAGCTGGAACGATTGGTAGAGCGCACCGCCAAAACCGCCTCAGAAGGCTATCCGCCTTTCAATATCGAGGCGACCTCGGAAAATACCTATCGCATCACGCTGGCGGTTGCCGGCTTTCGCGATGAAGACCTCGCCATCACCGTCGAAGACCGCCAACTTGTTGTGCGCGGGCGTCAAGGCGATGATCTGGCGGATCGGGTGTTTCTGCATCGCGGTATCGCGGCGCGCGCCTTCCAGCGCTCGTTCGTGCTGGCAGATGGGGTAGAGGTGGCCGGGGCCGATCTGGACCATGGCCTGTTGCACATCGACCTGCGCCGCATGGTGCCTGACACCATCGTGCAAACCATTCGTATTGGCCGCAAATAAGGAGAGACGATGATGGATGTGAAATTCGAAGGCCTTGATGCAGGCGACAACCGCATCGTCTATGTCCGCCCGATTGCGGTGGAAACCCTGCCGCAAGCCGTGCAGGCGCAGATTAACGGCATGAAAACCGTCTATGCCGTGCATGGCGAAAATGGCGAGCAACTGGCCTTGGTCGCCGACCGTGATCTGGCGTTCTCCTTGGCGCGTCAGCACGATATGGCCCCGGTGAACGCACACTGAGGGCTGTGACATTGCGGCTTTAGCATGCGCGCGGCGTGAAAGATGACTTTTGGGGAAAATCGAAAAAACCACAATATGTTGTGGAAAATCGCGCTGAATTTGCCGAAAAGACACAAGTGTGTCCCCGCGGGGACAGTTTTTTCCAACTGCCAAGGCTGCTGAAGCCGATCAACTGAGGCGCTGCGCGAGGCGGCGAAAGCAAAGGGCTGCGCAGATCGCGCAGCCCTTTTTTGTAAACGAAGCGCAGGCTTTACTCTGCCACGCCTTGGTTTTCGGCCTGCTCTTGCAGCCAACGCTCGGCATCCAGTGCGGCCATGCAGCCCATGCCTGCCGAGGTCACGGCTTGACGGTAAACATGGTCGGTCAGATCGCCCGCCGCAAACACACCCGGAATCGCGGTGCGGGTCGAGCCTGCCTCAACCTTGACATAGCCGCCCTCATGCAGCGGCAACTGGTCTTTCACCAGTTCCGACGCAGGCGAGTGGCCGATGGCGACAAAGAAGCCATGGCAAGGCACATCCTTGACTGCGCCGGTTTTCAGATTGCGCGTGCGCACAGCGGTGACAGAGGCGGGGGCATCGGTGCCCAGCACTTCGGTCACTTCCGAATCCCACAGCATCTCGATTTTCGGGTGCTTGAACAGACGGTCCTGCATGATCTTTTCGGCGCGCAGCGTATCGCGGCGGTGGATCAGCGTGACTTTGGTGGCGAAGTTGGTGAGAAACAGGGCTTCTTCAACGGCGGTATTGCCGCCACCGATGACGACCACTTCCTTACCGCGATAGAAAAAACCGTCGCAGGTGGCGCAGGCCGACACGCCAAAGCCCTTGAACTTCTCCTCTGACGGCAGCCCCAGCCATTTGGCCTGCGCGCCCGTGGCCAAAATCACCGCATCGGCGGTATAAATGGTGCCGCTGTCGGCCTTGGCGGTGAAGGGGCGGTTTTGCAGATCAAGGCTGGTGATGTAATCGCTGATCACCTCGGCCCCCATTGCCTCGGCATGGGCCTGCATGTTGACCATCAGATCGGGGCCTTGGATGTGCGTCTCGCCCGGCCAGTTTTCCACCTCGGTGGTGATGGTCAACTGGCCGCCCGGTTGCAAACCCTGCACCAGAATGGGTTCCAACATCGCCCGCGCCGCGTAAACTGCGGCGGTATAACCCGCCGGGCCGGAGCCGATGATCAGAACTTTGCTGTGGCGTGTCGTGGTCATGGCGCATCCCCGGATTCGTGTGGAGCCTGATATAGGCTGTCGGCGCGCAGGGGGAAAGGGTCGGCAAACGCATGGCGGAAATGTGCGGGGCGTTGGTGCTTTGCGAAAACATCTTGCGCGGTTGTGAAAGATTGTTGCGCAAGTTGGGGTCAGGGCATAGATACAAGCGCAAAAGGAGGCTCTGATGGCCGGCACAAAACTCGATCCGATTGACCGCCACATCCTTGCCGAATTGCAAGCCGATGGCCGCATGACCAACGTAGAACTCGCCAGCCGTGTGGGGATCTCAGCGCCGCCCTGTCTGCGCCGGGTGCGCACGCTGGAGGAAGCGGGCTACATCAAGGGCTATCACGCCGATATTGACGCGCGCGAAATGGGGTTCGAGGTGCAGGTTTTCGCCATGGTGCGGCTTCAAAGCCAGGCCGAGGCCGATCTTTCCACCTTTGAAGGCCGCTGCCGCGCCTGGCCCTTGGTGCGCGAGTGCCACATGCTGAATGGCGAGATTGATTTCATCCTGAAATGCGTCGCCCCCGATTTGTCGAGCTTTCAGTCCTTCCTGACCGAGCAGCTTTTGAAGGCCGAAAACGTGGCCAATGTGAAAACATCGCTGGTGATCCGCTGTGCCAAGGACGAACCCGGCCTGCCGTTCGACGTGCTGGAAGCGCGATTGGCAAAGCACGCGTGACTTGGCCGCAGGGGCCGTTTTCTGAAGTCAGAAAACGTGCACGAATTCTGTCGCAGAATTCGGTTGGGTGGCAAGTGGTCTGCACAAATGTTTAGGCGGCCCCTTGATGGTGTCAGAGCACACCAGGGCCGCCTTAACTGAGCATCATCCGCAGCCCGACCTTTGCCGGACCACTGCGCTGAGGGGGGAGCCTTCACAGGTCTTACCACGCCCGCCACCGCCTGTTTTCACAGAGGGACATCTGTAAGGCCAAACATGGCGGAAACGCGTTCGCCTGTCAAAGTTTATTCTTAATTGATCTGCAGTTATGGCGCGATCTTCATGTTGTTGCCGCGATTGTTTGCGCTGTGGATGCAATGCTCCGGTGGAGCGCAGAAAATAGAAAAAAGCCGGGGGTTGTTCCCGGCTTTTTGCGCGAATCGGTTTTGAAAGGCTCAGGCGTCAGTTTGCTGCTTGCGCGCGTGGCTTCGCGGGTGCGGCCTTCATCGCGGCCGGCCGGCGACGTTGACCGCGGGCCCAAGGCAAAGCCACTTGCGGTTCGGCGCTGGCAACGAGGACCGACTTCATCCAACGGGGTTGTTTCTTCATGGCGTGCTCCCTTGCAGGTTTGTTCGTGCGTTGGAGACAATCTGCCCGCGGTTTGCGGCGGGGTTTGGGCGTCAAGCGGCAGAGATCAAGGTAAATTTGTGCGGTCTTGGGCCGAATTGTGGCGCAATGCCATCTGGCTACAGGCGGATGACCGAGAGCAGGCGGCCATAGTCAGCCTCGCCCGCGTGCATGGTGCGGCGATACGAGAAAAACCGCGCGGGGTCTGAAAAGGTGCAATGCCCTGTCCATTCGGCATGGCCCACCCCAGCAGCCCGCAACCGCCAAAGCCCATAGCCGGGAAGATCGAACAACATCCGGTCGCCGTTGCCTTGGGCAAAAAAACGACGGGTTTCGGGATCATCGTCAGTGAAGCTCTCAAAGAACTCTGGTCCCACCTCATAGGCGGCCTGGCTGATGCAGGGCCCGATAACGGCGGTGATATTGCGCGGATCAGCCCCCAGCGCCGCCATCGCCGCCACGGTCGCTTCCAGCACGCCGTCTTTTGCACCTCGCCAACCGGCATGGGCGGCCCCGATCACCCCGGCCTTTGCATCGGCGAACAGCACGGGCTGGCAATCTGCGGTCAGGATGGCAAGGCCAAGGCCCGGCGTGGCGGTGACCATGGCATCGGCCTGTGGGCGAACTTTGAGCGGGGCCGTGACATGCAGAGCGTCTGGGGAATGCACCTGATGCACGGAAACCAGATGATCGGCGGGCAAATCCAGCGCCTCGGCGACGCGGGCGCGGTTGATCGCCACCGCCTCGGCCTGATCGGTCGAGCCTGTGCCGCAATTCAGGCCCGCGAAAATACCGGATGAGGCCCCACCCTTGCGGGTGAAAAACCCATGGCGGGGGGCGAGGGCGTCTGAGGTGATGATTTCAAGCATGGTAAGGATCAAAACCGGGAGGGGCAGGGGTGCTTGGCGCGTGAAAGGCAATGGCTTTGAACAGCGAACCCATTTCTGCGGGATCGGTCAAGCGGTGATATGCGGCAAGGTGATTTTCCAGCGCCGTCCCCGTCAAGTTGGCGGCCAGCCGCGCGGAGCGCGCAGCGATGCCAAGCCGGTGGAGCAGGGCCCCTTGATCGGTCAGGCCAGTGCGCGCCAGGTTGGTCCGGTCGGCGAGGGCTTCGAAATCGACATGGGCTGTCAGGTCTGCCTCGCCGGGGTTGGCGAGGGGGTGTTCAAAGTGGTGCGCGCGCAGGGCTTGCAGCGTGTCGCCTTTCGATCGCCAGCCGCCGTAGTCGATGATCAAAGCGGCTCCGCCGAATTGCTGCAACCGTTGGCCGATATCGGCGGCAATGGCCGAGCCAAGCGGGCAGGTTTCGACGATGGTGCCGGTGGGATCGTTCTGGAATTTCGGGCCCAAACTCCGGCCGCTCACCGGGTCTGACAGGCCAAAAGCAAGTTGACCGTCGCGCAGGCCCACCATGCGTTGCCGCCAGTTTGCGCCGTCGCGTTGGAACTGCAGGATCGGCAAGGCGTCGAAGAACTCATTTGCCAGCAGAAACAGCGGCTGGTCGGGCAATTCACCCACAGCTTGAACCCAGCGCGTTCCGTGATCAATCTGCCGTGACAGCGTTTTGGCCTGCACATGGCGCAGGGTGGGTGAGGCTTCGACCATGACCACTTGCGCCGCCGCGTGGAACCCCGGCACCGCTTTGGTCGCGCGCAGCACATCGGCCATCAGCGTGCCGCGACCGGGGCCAAGCTCGGCCAGGGTGAAGCGTGTGGGCGCGCCTTGATCAAGCCAGGCTTGCGCAAGGCAAAGGCCCAGCAACTCGCCAAACATCTGGCTGATCTCGGGGGCGGTGGTGAAATCGCCAGCAGTCCCGAACGGGTCGCGGGTGGAATAATAGCCGTGTTGGGGATGCAGCAGGCATTCGGCCATGTAATCGGCGACGGTGATCGGGCCGGTGGCCTCAATCCGCCGGATCAGCAGGTCGGCGAGCGGCGTCATGCGGGCGTTGCTGTGGCAGGTTTGGCGCGCGCGATAAACCAGATGCCCACGGCGATCATCGGAAGTGTCAGGATCTGGCCCATGGTCAGACCATACCCCGCAGCGTGCAGCGCCAAGCCCAGCGGATTGCCATCCGAGACGAATTGCGCGTCCGGCTGGCGCACAAATTCCACCAGAAAACGCGCTACGCCGTAGCCTGCAAAAAACAGCCCCGCAATCTTGCCCGGCGTCTTGAGCCAATCGCGTCGCCAGATCAGATAGTTGAGCACCACCAGCAACAGCAGGCCTTCCAGTGCGGCCTCGTAAAGCTGGCTGGGGTGGCGCGCGCAAATGGTCAGCACGCCTGCGCAGGTCTGCGCGGCCTCACCCGGGAAGGCCACGCCCCACGGCAGATCGGTGGGGCGGCCCCACAGCTCGGCATTGACGAAATTCGCCAAGCGCCCCAGCAGCAGCCCAATCGGTGCCACCGCCGCCATCAGATCGGCAAGCGGCAGCATGGCGATCTTCTCACGCTTGCAAAACCAGATGCCGGCGATTGCAACGCCGGCAAAGCCTCCGTGAAACGACATGCCGCCCTCCCACACCCGCAGGATTTGCAGCGGATTTTGCAGGAAATGATCGGGCTGGTAGAAAATCACATAGCCCAGACGGCCGCCCAGGATGACGCCAAAGATCACCCATGTCAGCAAACGCTCGACGGCTTCGGCGTTGAGTGGTGGTGTGCCTGACCACAGCCGTGGGGTATTGACCATCCGCACGATCAGCTTCCACCCCGCCAGCAGGCCGACAATATAGGCCAGCGCATACCAGCGCAGCGTCAAAGTCATCGGGCCCAGCGGGATCGAGAAAACATCGGGCGACAGGTTCGGGAAGGGGATATACGACATGCGGCGTCCTGCGATTTGCCTTGCCTTGTCGGCAACGGGCGGCACGATGTCAACGTGACATCGCGACAGATCGCCATCTTGTGCAGCGGGCGCTGGCGGCTCATATAGATATCAAGCGAAAGGAGGCCCCAGATGACGGCCGGAAACAAATTCTTCGACGATATGTCAAAGCTGATGACCAATGCGATGGGTGTGGCGCAGGGCGCCAAATCCGAGGCGGAAACCGCGATGAAGGGTTTCGTGGACCGCTGGCTTGCCGACCGCGATTTCGTCACCCGCGAGGAGTTCGACGCGGTGCGCACCATGGCGCAAAAGGCCCGCGAAGAAAACGCAGCACTGGCGGCACGCATCGCGGCGCTTGAAGCCAAGCAGGGCTAGGGCGTTGGGGCGCCACGCCCCACAACCCGCCTGTTTCTGCAATCACAAAAGCCCCAATCACAAAAGCAAATGGCCCACCAAAAGGCGGGCCATTTTGCTTTGGAAAGTCCCCCAGACTTAAAAACTGGAGGATTTGGTGGGGCCAAGGTTTACCAAACTACTGGTTTGAGCAATCTCATTTCATCCCATATCAACCTGTTTTTATCGCTATAATGCCTCGCATCGTGTATCAATGTGTTTCAAGTGAAGCCAGCTTGTCCCACCGCATCCAGCGCTAAATGGCGGGACGGCGGAAAACGATCTGGGGGCCGACATGGGTCTGACTGTCAAAGGTGTGGACGCGAAGAAAGAGCCCGGCATGTATGGCGATGGCGGCGGGCTTTACCTGCGCGTCGGGCCGACCAGCGCAAAGTCTTGGATCCTGCGAACCGTCATTCTTGGAAAGCGTCGTGAACTTGGCATCGGTAGCGCTGACTCGGTGACGCTTGCAGAGGCCCGCGACAAGGCCGCAGCATTGCGCAAGGAGGCACGCGACGGAGGCGACCCAGACGCCACCCGCAAGACCGTCCAGCGCGCTGCAATCGCCGCTCAATCGCGCGACCTTATGACCTTCTCCAGGGCGGCCGATCAGGTCCACAAGAAGCTGTTGCCGAGTTGGCGCAATAAGAAGCATGGCGAGGTCTGGCTTGCCGGTATCGAACTGCACGCCAACCCGACGATGGGAAAGAAGCCGATCCACTCCTTAGGCCGTGATGATGTGCTAAGGGTCCTAGAGCCAATCTGGACCGAGAAGCCAGAGACGGCCAAGCGACTGCGGCAGCGCATGGCGACGGTTTTTGATTGGGCTATCGCGGAGGTGCACTATCCACACGCGAACCCGATGCAAGGCTTGAAGTTCGCGCTGCCAAAGGTGGCGACAAGTGACGCTCACTATGCGGCATTGCACTGACGCGAACTCCCCGCTTTCACCAAGAAATTGGCCGACCGTGACGGCACCTCTGCGCGTTGCCTCGAATTCATCATTCCTACCGCTGCCCGATCAGGCGAGGCGCGGGGCGCTCTATGAGCGGAAATTGACGTTAAGGGGAAGTCTTGGAATATTCCCGGCGACATGAACCGCCCCGGGTTTACCGGAGGGTGGTTTGTTCAATGACTATACGACCATATCGAGTGAGTTCAGGTTTGCATAGAACGCCTCCTCTGCTTCTGTGGGTGGGATGTATCCGATGGGGCCGAGCAGGCAGCGGTTGTTAAACCGATCGACCCATTTGAGGGTTTCCCACTCGACCTCTCGCATTGATTTCCACGGGCCGATCTGGTTGATGACCTCGGTTTTGAAGAGGCCGATCACGCATTCGGCCAGGGCGTTGTCGTAAGCGTCGCCGACTGTCCCGACGGAAAGGTCGATCTCGGCTTCGGCGAGGCGCTCGGTGTATTTGATCGACAGATATTGCGACCCGCGGTTAGAATGATGGACCAAGCTCTTGTTATCCGGCGTCTTTCTTTGCCAGATCGCCTGATCCAATGCATCGAGCACGAACTGGGTCTTCATTGAGGTAGAAGCGCGCCAGCCCACGATCCGCCGTGCAAACACATCAATCACGAAGGCAACATAGACCGTCCCGGACCAATTGGGCACGTAAGTGAAGTCTGAAACCCACAGCTTGTTCGGCCGATCCGCCAAGAACAGCCGGTTCACCTTGTCGTCCGGGCAGGGCAGAGAGGTGTCAGGGTTCGTTGTGATGACCTTTTTGCCGCGAACCTCGCCCCTGATCCCCACGCTGCGCATCAAACGTTCGACTGTGCAGCGGGCGGCGTCTTCACCCTGCCGCCGCAAAGCATGCCAGATCTTCCGCGCACCGTATAGCTTGCGATTGGCATCCCAGGCCGCGTCGATCTTGAGGCTCAGGGCCGCATCCGACTTCGCCCGAGCCGAGGCCCGGTCAGGGTGGTGCATGATGGCACGCCGGTCATAGTAAGTGGACGGGGCGAACTGCAGTGTCCGGCAGATCGGCTCGACCCCATACATCTCGCGATGTTCTTCAATGAAAGCAGTCATTTGCGGAACGGGCGGTCGAGCTCCCGCTGCCCGGCAGCGGTTTGTCTTCAAACCGCGAAAGGGGCCTGGGCAAAATACGCTGAAGCCTTCCTCAAAATCTCATTGGCCTGCCGCAGCTCCCGGTTCTCGCGCTCAAGCTCTTTAATCCGCGCAATCTCTGCGCTGGTAGGTCCCGGCCGTTCGCCGCCATCGCGCTGGACCTGTCGCATCCATACGCGAAGACTATCCGGCGAACACCAGTCCATCCATGCCCTTTCTAAAATCAACCGGTTCGGTTGCCACAAAAATTCGAAATCCGCCGGATGGAATGATCAAAGTGAAGCCCTCACCGCACGCAAGACTTCGGCCAAATCGGTTGGCAAGGCACCTGAAGCTATGTTGATTTCGACATCACCAAGGCGAATTTGATAGCCGTTTCCAATGCCCTTCGGCTCGACTTTGGGCTTGGCCTGCAAAACTTCGACAAAACCCTGCGGACTAACCTCAATTTTGCTGTCCGATACCCCCTTAGCGACAAGGGACGGATGCGCACCCGCGGCCAAGGCCACAGCCTCGATCCTTTCCACTTCTGCCACTTTCTGCGCAGCCAGGGCCTTAACTGCGTTCGGCCAACAGCGCCGGCCGCTGGGTTGCACAGCTACAGCTATACCCCAAACTTCGTGATCCTTTGACGCGCCAAGATCCAGCATTTCCACCTCCATTGCATCAGGAGGCCATCATCGCAAATCCGTTATTTTATTGAAACATGGGGTGTATGCACCGCTTACGGTGTTTCTCGCGCCCACTGCCACCAGCCACGAAGTTTATGCCGCAACCACGGGCTGCGGCACATAATCAGTAAAGATCGAAGTTTGATGCCGACAAGTTGCTGATGTTGTTCAACTGAACAACCGCCAAGGCGGCAGCCCCGCCTGCCCCGTCAGCGTCCCAATACAGAGTGTCGTTAACTGTATTGAAAACGAACGTCCCAAGCCCCACTGTCGTCGCCGCCGTGCCATTGACCAGAGACAGCGTGGTCGTCATATTTTGAAAACCGGCAACTTCAAACTCGAACCTGTCTTGGTTGATATTGAAATCGGTTACCCTGTCACCCTGACCCAGTTGCGCTGTTTCCCACCACCCAAAACTATCTAAACCGCCACCGCCCGTCATAATGTCGGCGCCTTGCCCGCCCTCGATGTAGTTGTCAAACCGATTGCCTTTGAGCGTGTCGTTGCCAGAGCCCGCAGTCACGGCCTCCATATTCAACGCGACCTCGACGTTGCCAAAGCCGTCATTCAGAACCTGATTTGTCGCCAGCGAAAGATCCACACTGACATTCCCAATCGGCGTATCGGCAAACCAGCGATCCATGCGCAGGGTGTCAAAGCCGTCTGCGCCGTTGAAGGTATCCTTGCCTTCGCCACCCCAGAAATGGTTGTTCGTGCGCGACCCAACAAAGGTGTCGGCATACCTGGTGCCTGAAACCCGTTCGATATCAATAACCGTATCGAGGTTACCAAAACCATCGCGTACAGTACCTGTGATCGATCCGTTGACGAGAGAGGTTTCCAGATTGACGCGAATGCCTTTGAAACCGCCCTGCCAGTAGTCACCGGCGTAGCTCACTTCATCGCGATGATCGTCGGTCAAGTTACCGATGCTGTCGAACGAGTTATCGCCACCATCAATGGTATCGCGGCCACGCAAACCAGAAAATCTGTCGCGTTCAGACGACCCGTTATATACATCGTCAAAACGCGAACCTTCATAGCGCTCAAAACCCGAAATCACATCGGTCCCGCCCCAAGGGTCTAGCACCCTGTTCTGAGCGATATTAAAGGTCGCGCCACGGAAAGCCGGAGCACCTTCGTTGAAGGTTGTCTCCACGAAGGTCAGCGTGTCAAACCCATCACCGCCGTTGTAGGTGTCATTCCCCATGCCGCCGTTCACATAGTCATCCCCGGCGCCCATGTTGTAAGTGTCATTCCCGAAATCGAGACCAACCAAACCGCGATTGTCATTGAACGCCGTGCCGTTGATGATGTCATTGCCCGAAAGCAGGTGAGCCCAAGCTGTTTTGCCATCCGGCCCCGGTCCCGCATCAGAGTTGCCAGACCCAAACACGTTAGAATAAAACTGCGCAAAATCAGCGCTGAACGGATTTGTTTGCAGGTTAGCGAAAGTGATCACAACAGCGCCAGTGCTGTCGAATATCCGCACTTGCGTCATTCTGCCGTCGATTGGTTCGCTGCCATCATAGCTAAAACCAGTGCCCTGCACAACAATCAGGTAATTCGCGAAATCATGCGAGGCGGGATACCGGAATGTAAAATTCGTAGCGGTTTTGGCTACGATGGTAGCGCCATCGGTGGCCTCAAGCAGGCGTCCGGGCCAGTTGTTCAGATCTGCAAAAAGTGAAGTCATTGTCACTGTAGACATCGAAAACCCCCAGATTTGCTGAATTGGCTACATCATTTAATCAGAATTCCAAATCCGCCGTTCAAGAAGGAGAACCGACGTTGCATCTTAACCTACATAGTGTGCCGTCTTTATCAAATGATTCTGCCTGTGAGAGGTGGTTCCTTATTTGCTGAAGTCACTAACCAGATCCGGGCTGCCAAGCCGCCAGCCCCGGCAGCTTACTATTGCTGGGCAGAACACCACGCCCACAGACATCAGTTCAAGCTGCTGATAGCATCTATTGTCTGCGCGGTGATCAAACGCTGACCGTCGCATTCCTGATCATCGAGCGCGCCAGACAACGGCACCGGAGCCTCGCATGGAACGAGTAGCGAGAACCTACTGCTGTGCCGCCTCTAGGCGTTGCCGCCGGGTGATGGGCTTGACGCCGGGAATAGCTGACACGCGGGAAACAGGGGCAGCCCCAGTGTTGCAGTTGGCGAAAGCGGTGGCGACGACACTTGAGCGGCGCGAAAAGATGGCGCTGGCCTATGAAACCATAGCGGACGGGAAGATGCGCAACTGGGTTACAGCGGGGCCGTACCGGTTTGTCGCGGAGAGGTTACGACGTAAGCCCCGTGGCTTCTTTCGCCATGAATTTAGGACGCTGGTGCCGAGGCTGTAATGTAGCTTTTCGGCCCCGCTATCGGACTAAAACCTGCAGCGCCTTTGATTGGCAACCTGACAATCTCCCTAAGGTGATCGAGGAAAACGCCAACGTGTTGATTTTCAGCCAGAACTGCTCTGCCCGCTGAAAACTCTATCATCCGGCGGTCCAGAGAAGGGGAGCAGCGCATCGGTCATGCCCTTCTTCTTGGAACTGGACGATCATATGGGCGCTGCGGTAGGCATGTGCCATACGCCAATTGTGAGCAATCCTGAAAGCCTGCAGCACATTCTCATCCAGCGCGCAACCGTAAACATCGAGCGTGTCCGACGCTGGCAGTTCGACAGCTTCAAACTCAAGGAAGCGACGTTGCATCGCCGCTTCGTCTTCGCTCTCAGATGTTGAAAAGTCGCCGCTCGATGTTTTCAAGCGACTTGATTGCCATTGGGTAAAGACCGCGGTGACTGTCCGTTCGGATTGTTGCGACATAGTTCATTCTCCTGCGTTGCCTTTCGGCGTTTGCGCGGCGCGCGAATGCGGGCCAGAGGATGAAGGGAAAAGCCGCGCTTTTGTGCCGCGTGGCGGGGCCAATGGTGGTACAATAAGTCTGCCCGCAACAAAAGTCTTTATAATTTAATTGCTTGGTTTTTATTAGTTTGGTGGAGCCAGGGAGGAACTCCACCACGGAAATCTAAGCCTTTGAGCAACAACACTAAACAGATGTATGTTGAGCTTGTGTCACACCATAATGTCACACCAAATGTGTTTTCAACCACAAATTGCCGCCCGAACAGTTCTGCAAGACAGCCGCATACCAATCGGGGCAGAGCAACACCCGCCACCTCTAGCGAGCAGAAATTTGTGCTACCGTTTCGTGTACCTAGCGCAAAGCAGACCGACCGAGACAAGATGTGGTTACCCGTTCAATATGAAGTGCGCCCTAGACTGAATGGTACTGTGTTGCTAAGTTCACTTTGGTACAATTTTTGATTGAGACAATCTATGGCAATGGGTCCATCAGCAATTAGAGTCAACGCTGTTCTTTCTGCGTTTCGCGATCATGAGACCTCGGATGTCGTCGATGCGCTCTGTTATTTCTTTGTCCCCATTTTGGACAAAGTGCGCGGCAACCCGATGACTGGATCTTTTTTGGCGAAGGCCGCTGGTCTCGTCTATGGCTGGAGCCTCACAGAGTCAGTTGGAGAAGTGTTTCTTGAGAGACTGGTGGCTAAAGGTTTCATAGCGGAGGAGGGGAACGGCAACGACAAGAAATTCATTGCCCAAGCAAGTCCAGAAATGTCGAACTCTGTCGACGCGACAATTCAAGTGTCATTTGATGAAGTCACAAGCAGATTTGAGCAGTTCGATCTGATTTCAGGTGATCTAATATACAGACATCTTACCCGAGAAGAGCTAGGCGATATGCTCGTCCGTTTTCTGATTTCGCTGGATGCATACACGAATGAGACCATCGCCGTTGAGCTAAGAGGGGCGGCGAAGAACGGAGAATTGCAGACGCTCAAGAAGCTTGAGGCCGACGTTTCTGTACTTACGCGATCTGAAACCCATGTGTGCGCTCGCTTTGTTCAACAGCTATCTTCCGAAGATCCTATTCTCGCTGAGAATTTGAGCCTTTTTGTCTCCGCAGGTTTGCTTGCTGAACTTGTTGAAGATTTCCGCAAGCCTTCGTCAGTTGAAAGCAAGAGCGAGACTATCTTCTATCTTGATGGCCCGATGCTGCTGGGCCTGATAGGCACGAGCGGAACGGCACTCCAAAATGAAGCTCGAACTATTGTTGACGCTTTGAAGTCTATCGGTTGCCGTATTCTTGTCCTTTCCGAAAGCTGCTTAGAGGCTGAGAGAGTGCTAAACGCCTATCTGAAATCGCAACCCTCAGACCGACATGGCCGCACGCATACAGCAGTGCTGAAAAACGAAGTCGAGAGACAGTTCGTACAGACAGTTGCCTCAGACGTGGAAGCTGCAGCAGCTAAATATGGCGTGGCTGTTCGTGACTACCAACTTGACGCATTTCCCAACCAGCACAAATTCTTCGGTAGTGATCGCACAACTGACTTTGACTCATTTTTAGGTTGGGAGAACCCTAGGGCGCGAGAACACGATGCATACGCAGTCACTGCCATAATGCGCATGCGGCAAGGCAAGCACAAAGGCGACCCGCTGGAAAACTCACATGTGTTTATCTCTTCGAACGCTAAGCTTGTGAAAAAGGCGCGCGCATACTGTCTCAAATCGCATCTGGTGCGAGAAAACCAGTGTGGACCTGCAGTTGATGTTCGTGATCTTGCGACAATCGCGTGGCTTCGCACTGGATTTGAGAAGAGCGATAAGCTGCCAATTTCGCATATGTTGGCGCAATGTGAGCGGGTGCTGCGCGTAAGGAAAGATGTCGTTGAATCAGCTCGAGTGCAGGTAGCCAAATTCTCGCCGGATAAAAAAGAGCAATTTGAGTTGCTTTTGCAAAATAACCGCTCAGTGAGTTTTCTTATGGATAGCTCACGGGGATCAGCAGCCACGTTTGCCATGGATGAAGATCAAAAGCTTCTAGATGGTATGCTAGATGCAGCAATCAAAGTTGTAAGGATAGATACTGATAGAAAGCTTTCAGAAAAAGATGCTGCTCTCAAGCAACTCAGGCAGAAGAGTAGTGCCGAGAAAGCTGCGATAATTAAAGACCATGCTGAACAGCAGGCCGCATTGGTAGCTGAACATAGTGCGCTTTTTTTGCGCCTAAAGGATGCTGAGGCTAAAGAAACTAGTTCAGCCCGCGAACTCGAAAAAGTTATTTCTGGTTACCACGAGGTTATGATGTCTGCACGGGCCTCAGTAAATTTTTGGATTAGTTTTGGGCAGATAGTAGCTGGCATTATATTTTTCTTTCTGGCCGTGTCCGCCGTCTATTCCGTTTTCGGAGGGCAAGCGCCAAGGTGGGCCGACTACGGGATGAAGGTTCTTGGAGTATACGGTATCTACACAACGGTTCAGGGTTTGCGGGGTGTAGGTGTGCCAGGTTTTTCTCAACTCTCCAATGGGTTCGGTAAATCGGCATTCTTAAGTTACTGCACTAGGCGTGGTGTTCCGCACGATCTTGCAGAGCGCAGATTTAGGTTTGAAGACGGTCGAATTTTCTTAGCAAGTCGCCACTCCGAAGTAGATGATCTAACGAAACAATAGTCAGATCGGGACATGAGCAGCGTCAGCTAGACTGCGGTTATATTGCGCTCTGTCAAAGGGGCCTGAGACGTCTGTGAAAATGGATTGCTAGTTGATGGTCTCGGAAATTTTTGGAAGAATTTTTTCGATGAGGTATTTAACACAGCAAGTTACAGAGCTTTCCCCCATAGCCCGTGTAACAACTCGTGCTGAGTTTTCGACGTCGGTAAGCACTTAATGGCGGAGCATCAACCACGGCAGCTGGACACAGTTAGTTCATGATATCTGGACGTATCAATAGGCCTTGCTCCTGTGACACGTCTCAAGTGAAGCCAAATGTGTCTCATTAAAGTTGTCATTGACTTATGAGACGGATTGATGCTCAATATCTAAGATATCAATGAGACAGGTAGGGTAAGACAGATGCTTATAGGATATGCACGCACTTCGACACTGGAGCAGAAAGCAGGTCTTGAGGGACAGGAACGAGAGCTAAAGGCTGTGGGCTGTGAACGTCTGTACGTTGAACAAGTATCATCTGTTGATGTGGTTGCCCGCCTCAGGCTTGCAGAGGTTTTGGACTTCATTAGAGAAGGCGACGTTTTGGTGGTCACGAAACTTGATCGCCTTGCCCGTTCGGTTCAACACTTGCTCGAAGTACTCGATAAGCTAACCCAAAAGGGGGCGAGCCTGCGCATCCTTGGTCTTGGCATAGATACGGCCACTCCAACCGGAAAGCTGATGCTAACGATCCTAGGCAGCATTGCCGAATTTGAACGCGGGATTATGCTTGAGCGGCAGCGGGAAGGCATCGCCAAAGCGCAGGCAGCAGGTCGTTATAAGGGGCGCAAACCGACAGCCAGAGAAAAGACTACAGAAGTTCACGCTCTGCAAGCCGTTGGGGTTCGGCCCACAGACATTGCCAAACAGTTAGGCATAAGTCGCGCCTCTGTTTATCGCATCATGGGCGCGAGTGAGGCCCCCTTCGAAAATGAACTCATGTAGTGACCTATAGCCAATCTAAGCGCAAATTCTGTCAAAAGTATAGGCGTGCGTTCTCTCACTTACACCGTTGCAGTATCCTATCTATTGCCTTTGCCTATCAATCACCTTTCAGTTCGATACCATCACCTTTCCCTGAGAAATTTCATTCTGGGGCTAAAGCATAGGGATGCAACGGACTAACCCGACATCCGCCTAGCGTTAGCCGGGTATAGTAAGATTAAACCTCATACATCCTGATCATAACTCAGATTTAATCATTGTTTTTCAATGGGTTAGGCGTAGGGTCGATCAGTTGTCAGTTTATAATCCTTTGTTATCAATGGTTTAATCAAAATTCTAGCCCGGACTGGAAGCGAAGCCCAAGCGAGAGCGTACAGCCGGATAGATAATGTCCATATATAATATGTATGTTTATCAATAGGTTAGTACTAGGGTCTATCAGTTGTCGGTTATTAAATCATTTGTTATCAATAACTTAAGTAAATCCTGGACAGATTAACCTTAGGGAATACCCGGATAGCGAGAGCGGAAGCAACATAATATTTGCCATTGATCTTCGACCTACGGCTTTGGGCCTTCGGTCTTGATATAACATCGTATAGTCAACGATTAATCTATGATTTATCTGACAAAAAACCATGAGCACTTTTACTTTAGTATCTATGAGTTTTGACATCAGTTACGTTTCTTTGGTCAAGCTATCCCCAGTTTGGTGTGCATTTATCATAGTGAAAACAGTTCAATGGCTTCCTTCAACTGCGTCAGCGTAAATCCCTCGCGATTGTATACTTGTTGCGTAACACCGTTGCGCTCATGTCCCACGATGCACTGATAGATTGGCTCTTGAACTCCAGCCTGTGCTAGCCGCGTAACCACTGTGTGCCGTAAGCTATGAAAAACAAGTTCCTTGGTCTTCATATGCTGCTTGACCAAAAATACATCATTGAACCATCGCCCAAGAGAACGCCCATAACCACCTCGGGCTTCGTAGCTATAGTCAGGGAATAGACGAGTGGCTTTGGTTTGAGCCATTTCCTTGTGGTACTGCAGCAATCCGTCTTCTAGCAGTTGCGAGTGGATAGGAACCTTTCGGTTTGATGCGAATGTCTTCAACCGCTTATTGTTGTCGCCCTCATCAGTCATGTTGAAGAACCAAATACCGTTCTCCTGCTGAACGTCGGCAATCTCAAGCTGACAAATCTCGTTGAGTCGCGCGCCCGTAAACATGGCTATTAGAGTTGCCCACTTGTGGCTTTCGCTCTTTACCATGCCCATGTGGTTGTGGGTCAACTCTATGTGCATGGCCTTCAATGCGTCGGGTTTGAAAGGTTTCCGCTGCGGTTGCTTCTTGCTGGCTGCGGTGCCAACTTTCATGCCTTTGAAGAGGTTTTCGTTGGCGTACTTGTTCTTCACTACCCAGTCAAAAAACGAATGAAAGGTGCTGAGATAGCCATTCAGCGTTACAGCGTCGATCTTGGTGGTTCTTTCGACAGCAATCGCGTCAAGGATACTGAGTCCGCGTGTAGCAGGCATCTTCTGTCTGTTCTTTGGAAGCGCAGCGATTACTCGCTTTACGTCGAGCACATCTTGGTCAGAAATGGATCGGGTTTGCCTATCCCCGTTAAGCACCTCAACAAGTGTGCTCAAGTGGGCTAGTTTTTTGTCGTGAGTCGTAACACCCCAACTGTTCGCATTGCGGTTCTCTGCAATGTATTCGTCAATCGCTTGTTGTAGTGGAACACTTGGTTTTTGAGGCGCAAGGGGTGCTGAGGAGGTCTCATTGGCAGGATGTCTAGTTTCTGAGAAGTCGTACTTGCTTAAGCTAGCTTGGTACTCTTCGCGTGCTTGGAGCAACCCGAGATAGGCGTTTTTGATTTCTTGAAGCAGCAAAACTGGCTCCGCTTTTGCGTCAGCCACTGGAAAGCCGCTGGACTCACAGAAGCGGCCTAGGAACGCGTCGGTCCCGTCAGGTGCTACCCAGTCCCAAAAGATATCGGGAGGGCTCTCAGCGGCCAGCCTAGCCTCTGTGAGGCGGTGCTCCTCCATTGCTGAGGGCGGCCCGCTTTCGGAAATCCTTGTTTTGAATTGCTCTAAGCGCGAGCTGTAAAATTCTTTGACGCGCGATCTAAGCTCATCATACCTCATCTCGCCTAGCGCCTCTCTTCCCTTCAGCATTGCGCCACAAGATGCGAGATAGCGCGCCAAATCGCCAGCCTGTTTCGGACAACGAACCCCTAAAGAAAGCCGCAGCGTCGCCCTAGAGGTTTGACCTGCAGCAGTCGGCAGAGGCCAGCGGAAGTAGAATATGCCATGTCTGGATTTGTAGACGTAGGAATCGATACGCATGTTTGTGCCACACCTATGTGTCACACCTGCATTCGGGTTACTCTAAGTCTTTGATTTTGCAGTATATGGTGGAGCCAGGGAGGATCGAACTCCCGACCTCTTGAATGCCATTCAAGCGCTCTCCCATCTGAGCTATGACCCCATCCTTGGCACAACGTTGGGCGCGTTGTGATCGTCTTGGTGCGCGGTGTTTAGGCGAGGGCGCGGGGGGGTGCAAGAGGAAAAATGCACGGGCCCGCGCCCAAATTGCGCCGCTCTGGCCAAAGCTTAGCTGGCCAAAGCTTAGACGTCTTCCTCGTCGCCGGGCACGTCGGTCAGATCATCCAGCGACACGGTGTCGTCGGCGTCATCTTCCAGCAGCTCGTCGTCCAGCTCGGCGTCATCGGCCACGCCTGCGACCAGCAGATCATCGTCCGCTTCCAGATCATCGACCAGCACCGCATCGTCGTCTTTCTCGGGCTGCACGCGCGCGATCACGGCGGCGGCCATTTTGCGGCGCGCCGATTCGATATCCACGACTTCGCCCGTGTAGGGGCTGACGATCGGGGTGCGGTTCAGGTCGTAAAAGCGCTTGCCGGTGGTCGGGCAAACGCGCTTGGTGCCCCATTCAGCCAATGGCATGGTGTTCCCTTTGTTCAGTCTGGCCCTTGCGGGCTGTCAATTCGGAATGCAGTCGCTTGCCACAGGCTTGGGCGAGTGTCAAAGGCTTTTGTCAGCTTGGCCCCCGTTGCGGCTGCCAAGCAGATAGGTATGCTGTCACGCCATGTCCAGAGGTGCGATGTTTCTGCTTCCCGGCCCCCCTCCGATCGAGATCACGCTGCGCCGCCACGCCCGCGCGCGGCGGTTTTCGCTGCGGGTGTCGCAGACGACTGGCGCGGTGACGCTGTCGCTGCCCACCCGCGCGCGTGAGGCCGAGGCTTTGGCCTTTGCGCGTGCGCAGGAAGGTTGGATCAGGGCGGCGGTGGCGCGGATGCCGCAGGTGGTGGGCGTTGGTATCGGGTCGGTGCTGCCGTATCAGGGCCAGCCGTTGCGGCTGGAAACCGGGGCAGGGCGGTCGGTGCGGGTTGAGGGCGGCGCGCTGATCGTGCCGGGCGATCCTGAGCGGGCGGCGGCACGGGTGTCAGCCTTTCTGCGGGTGCAGGCGCGGAATCGGCTGGTGGCGGCATCTGATCACTATGCCGGGCTGATCGGGCGCAAGGTCAGCCAAGTGACCTTGCGCGATACCCGCTCGCGCTGGGGGTCTTGCACCTCGGACGGGGCGCTGATGTATTCGTGGCGGCTGATCATGGCACCGCCACGCGTGCTGGATTATGTCGCGGCGCATGAGGTGGCCCACATGCTAGAGATGAACCATTCCGACCGCTTTTGGGCAGTGGTGCAGCGGCTGTTTCCGGGTTGGCAAGCAGAACGCGCCTGGCTGAAGCGCGAGGGCGGCGCATTGCAGGCGATCCGGTTTGATGCTGCGGGGGATTGACCCCGAAGCCTGCTCGGTGCTTGGCTAGGCCATGTCCATTGCTCCACGCCCCCTGTCAACCCGTCTGGCCGATCCGAATGCGGCCGCGCATGAGCGGGTCTATCGCACCCTGCGCCAACAGGTGCTGCATGGCGAACTTGCCCCCGGTCAGGCGATGACCCTGCGCGGGATTGCCGAGCAGTTTGGCGTCTCGATGACACCGGCGCGTGAGGCGGCGCGGCGGTTGGTGGCAGAGGGCGCGTTCACCATGTCGTCGTCGGGCCGGATTTCAACGCCAGAGCTTTCACCAGAGCGCATTGAAGAACTGGCCGCAATCCGCGCGATGCTAGAGCCGGAGATGGCCTCGCGCGCGCTGCCCCGCGCCCATTTCGCGCTGATTGACCGCTTGGCTGCGATCAACGCGCTGAACCAAGAGGCGGTGATCAATCAGGATGCGGTGGGCTATGTGCGCACGAATCTCGAGTTTCACCGCACGCTTTACCTGCGCGCCCAGACGCCTGCGATGCTGGCCCTGTGCGAAACCGTGTGGTTGCAACTGGGGCCAACCATGCGCGCGCTTTACCAAAAGCTGCGCCGCCGCGACATGCCGCAGCACCACCGGATGATTCTGGCCGCCCTGCGCGCCGGAGACGAGCCCGGCCTGCGTCTGGCCGTCCGCACCGATGTGACGCAAGGCTTGCGACATTTGGCGAGTTAAGGCGACGGAAATCTGTGGCGGGCGCGTTGAACCAGCACAGACACAGGAGATCCCATGCCGCCGCTTTCCACGCTTGACCGCCGCACCGTCCTGAAGGCACTTTCGCTTGCCCCCTTCGCGGTGCTGCCGAGTGGGCTTGCGGCGCGGGCCGAAACGGCGGGGCTGATCACCACGGATGTCTGCCTGCTGCAAAAGGAAGTGACCGAGGGGCCGTTCTACATCGATCCGCACCTGCTGCGCGCTGACATCACCGAGGGCAAACCGGGCCTGCCGCTGCAACTGCGCTTGCAGGTGGTGACGGCGGATTGCGCGCCAGTGGCGGGCGCGCGGGTGGATGTGTGGCACTGCGATGCGGCTGGGGCCTATTCTGGCGTGCAGAACATGGGGGCGCGCGGCGATACCCGCGGCGAAAGCTTTCTGCGCGGCACACAGATGACCGATGCGGCGGGGGTGGCACGCTTTCAGACCGTGTTCCCCGGTTGGTATCGCGGCCGGACCACGCATATCCACTACAAGGTGTTTCTGGATCAGAAAACCGCGCTGACCAGCCAGATTTTCTTTGACGAGGCGGTGATCGCCGAAATCTACGCCGAGCATCCCGCCTATGGCCGCCAAGCCGCGCGCGATGTGATGAACGCGGCGGATGGCATCGCAGCCGATGCCGGGGCGGGTGCCTATGCGCGGGTCAAGATGACTGCGCCCGATGGCGTGGCAGAGGCGGCCTTGGTGGCGGGCGTCAGCCCCGAAGCGGGTGCCTCAGGGCTGCTGGATTGGCTGTTGAACAAGGCCTGAGGCCGCGTTCTATTCCGCGTCAGGCGTGGATTGCCCCGTCGCCGCAGGCCAAAGCTGCCTCACGCACGGCCTCGCTATAGGTCGGATGCGCGTGACAGGTCATCGCCAGATCCTGCGCCGAAGCGCCAAACTCCATCGCCACACAAACCTCGTGGATCAGATCGCCGGCACCCGGCCCGATGATGTGGCATCCCAAAATGCGGTCGGTCGTGGCATCGGCGAGCATTTTCACAAAGCCATCGGCCTGGAAAACAGCCTTGGCGCGCGCGTTGCCCATGAACGGGAATTTGCCAACCTTGTAGGCGCGGCCCTGTTCCTTCAACTGCTCTTCGGTCGCCCCGACCGAGGCCACTTCGGGCGAGGTATAGACCACACCGGGGATGACGCCGTAATTCACATGGCCCGCCTTGCCTGCCATGATCTCGGCCAAAGCCATGCCTTCGTCTTCGGCCTTGTGCGCCAGCATCGGGCCGACAATCGCATCGCCGATCGCGTAGAGGCCCTTGATATTGGTCGCATAATGCGTGTCCGTCTTGACCTGACCGCGCGGCAGCATCTCAACCCCCAAGGCCTCTAGGCCAAGGCCCTTCACAAACGGTTTGCGCCCAGTGGCGACCAGCACCACCTCAGCCTCAAGGCTGGCCTCAGTGTCGTTCTTGCGCAGCTTGTAGCTGACTTTTGCCATGCCGTCCTTGGTTTCCACGCCTTGCACGGCGGCACCCAGCACGAATTTGAAACCCTGTTTGGTCAGGATGCGCTGGAAGCTTTTCGCCACCTCGGCGTCCATGCCGGGGGTGATCGCGTCCAGATATTCAACCACTGTCACCTGCGTTCCCAGCCGCGCATAGACCGAGCCCATCTCTAGCCCGATCACGCCCGCGCCGATCACCACCATGGTTTTCGGGATCGACGGCAGCGTCAAAGCCCCGGTCGAGGTCACCACAATCGTCTCATCCACCGTCACGCCGGGCAGGCTGGAAGGCTCAGACCCGGTGGCGATCACGATGTTTTTCGCCTCATGCACCTCATCGCCGATCTGCACTTTGCCCGGCGCCGGGATTGTGGCCCAGCCTTTCAGCCAGGTGATCTTGTTCTTCTTGAACAGAAACTCGATGCCCTTGGTGTTGCCGTTCACCACATCGGCCTTGTAGGCCTGCATCTGGCGCCAATCGACGGTCGGCGCACCGCCCATCAGGCCCATTTTCTCAAAATTCTCATGCACTTCATGCAAGCTATGCGTGGCGTGCAGCAAGGCCTTGGACGGGATGCAGCCGATGTTCAGGCAGGTGCCGCCCAAAGTCTCGCGCCCTTCAACCACGGCCACGTTCAGGCCCAGTTGCGCCGCGCGAATGGCGCAAACATAGCCGCCGGGGCCTGCACCGATGATGATTGCGTCAAAGCTTGCCATGGTTTTTCCTTCGTGGGTTTGGTGCAGGGGGGCGACAGGCGCAGGGTGTCAGATCAAAGCCGCCAGGATCATCGTGATGGTGGCGGCGAAACCCACGGCCCAGATGGCAGACCGCCACGGCCGCAGGCCAAAGGCATAGGCCGGGACATATAGCACACGGGCGGCGAGGTAGGTGTAAGCGGCGTATTGCGTCACGGCTGTCGATTGGTTGCTCAATGTCACCACCACGACGGCAAGGGTGAACAGGATCAGCCCTTCAAAATGATTGTTCAGCGCGCGTTGCAGGCGGGCAGCGACAACCGACAACTGCCGCGACGGCGGGCGATCACGCGCCGACGACGTGTAACCGGTGCCCAGCTGCATATTCGCCGGAATGGCAAAGAGCGCAAACTGAACAGCTTGCAGCAGGCCAGCAAGGGCGAGGGCGGTCAGTTCCGGAGTCATGGCGTTTTAACCTTTTTTGGGCGCTTGCGGCGCTGGTCCCACAGCTTGCGGTTCTCGGGCGTGAGGTGCGTTGCGCGCTGCTGCTCCAGCCAAACCAGTGCTGTCTTTTGCAGATCATGCAACGCTGCATCGGCATCATAGGCGGCAAGACGCGCCGTCACGCTGGGCAGATGGCGCTGGATCGAGCGATCTTCGCCGGTCGCGCGCTCGGCAATCGTCCACATCTTTGAGCCAAGCACATGATTGGCATGCTTTTTCGCCATGCCATCGCCACGTATGTTCTTCAGCAGAAACACGTCTTCCGACCGCACGAAATAGTGGTGAATATCCGCATTCACCCAAGTCAGATCTTCATCCTTGATGCCACGGTAATTGGCGGCGGTCAGGTGAGACTGGCCACGATTGGGGATTTTGCGGCCAGCCGCGTTGCGCACGATCACATCTGGGTCAAACGGGTCTTTCGGCATATGGTCGATGACGCGGGCATAGCGATCGGGGCGGAACAGCGATTTGTGGAACACCAGTTGCTCCTCGATCTGCGCCGAGCATTGGGTTTGTTCGGCCAGCAGGCTACCACCTTGCCAAAGCTGCCGCCCCCCGCTGGCCATAAACCGCCACGCAATAGCGACCGTATCACAGGGGCCAACCGCTTGCAGCAGATCGCCCACCATGCCCGCGCCGGTGGTAATATTGAGAAACTCATCCGCGTCGATGTGCAGCAGCCATTCCATCTCCGCCATCGCCGGATGCGCAAGGGCACGGGCAAGGCCCACGACCTGCGGCGCCTCATCGGGGCTGACTTCGTTGCGGATATGGATGACGGGTTCCAGTTCGGCCAGCCGATCCGCCATCAGATCGGTGCCGTCCTGACAGTTGTTGGTGACGATGAAGATGCGGTCAAAGCCGATGTTCAGATGATACGCCACCCATTCCAGCAAAAACACCGCCTCATTGCGCATACACACCACAACAGCGCGTTTGGTGCGGGCAGGGACAGCGGTTTGAAGGTGAGGGGGGTTCACGCAAGACACTTTCAGCATGGTAGCGCGGGCGGTCAGAAGCCTGACCGCCCGCCGCTGTTTACAAATCCATCAACAATCGACGCGGATCTTCCAGTGCCTCTTTCACCCGCACCAAGAACGTCACCGCGCCCTTACCATCCACAACCCGGTGATCGTAGGACAGGGCCAGATACATCATCGGGCGGATGACGATTTGGCCGCCCACCACGACCGGGCGGTCCTGGATTTTGTGCATCCCCAAAATGCCCGATTGCGGCGGGTTCAGGATCGGCGAGGACATCAGCGACCCGTAAACCCCGCCGTTCGAGATGGTGAACGAACCGCCCTGCATCTCGGCCATCGACAGTTTGCCATCGCGGGCGCGCAGGCCGAGTTCGCTGATCTTCTTTTCAATCGCAGCAAAGCCCATCTGGTCCGCATCGCGCACGACGGGCACCACAAGGCCGGAAGGCGTGCCAACGGCAACCCCCATGTGGACGTAGTTTTTGTAAACCACGTCTTGCCCGTCAATCTCGGCATTCACTTCCGGAATTTCTTTCAAAGCATGGGTGCAGGCTTTGACGAAAAACGACATGAAGCCCAGTTTCACGCCATGCTTTTTCTCGAAGATGTCTTTGTATTCATTGCGCAAAGACATGATGCCGGACATGTCCACCTCATTATAGGTGGTCAGCATCGCGGCGGTGTTTTGCGCGTCTTTCAACCGGCGCGCGATGGTGGCGCGCAGGCGGGTCATCTTGACGCGCTCCTCACGCGCGGCATCATCCGCCGGAACCGGGGCGCGCGGAATTGCGGCGGGGGCAGGGGCTGCGGCAAGCGGTGCCGCAGCGGCGGCGCGCGCCACGTCTTCCTTCATCACCCGGCCATCGCGGCCAGTGCCTTGGACTTGTTCGGCGCTAAGCCCCGCCTCTGCCATCGCTTTTTTGGCCGAAGGCGCGTTTTCCACATCGCGCGGGGCCACAACTTCCGGGCCAGCGCCGGGCGAGCCGACGGCGGCTGCGGCGACCGATTTCGGCTCTTCGACCTTGGCCGGGATCGGCGCTGCGGTAGCAGCACCCGCCGCGCCTTCGGTCACAATCGCCAGACGCGCATTGGCGGCCACGGTCGTGCCTTCCGGCGCGATGATCTCGGCCAGCACGCCCGAGACCGGGCTGGGCACTTCGACCGAAACCTTATCCGTCTCAAGCTCGCACAGCATCTCGTCTTGCTTAACCACATCGCCCGGCTTTTTGAACCAGGTCGAAACCGTGGCTTCCGAGACGCTTTCGCCCAGCGAGGGCACCATTACATCCGTCATTTCCATCTCCTGCGCGTCGGCGCGTTTCTATCGGTCAGCCGAGCGCTTCGTTGACCAGGGTTTGCTGTTCGAATTTATGCTTGGAGGCCAGACCCGTCGCTGGAGAGGCCGAGGCCGCACGGCCCGCATAGCGCGCGCGGGTGTTGGTGGCGCCGATGGTGGTCAGCAGCGCTTCCAGTTCCGGCTCGATATGGCTCCACGCGCCCATGTTTTTGGGCTCTTCCTGACACCAGACCCATTCCGCGCCCTTGAAGCGCGACAACTCCGCCGTCAGCGATTGCTTCGGCACCGGGTAAAGCTGCTCGACCCGCAGCAGATAGGTGTCGGTCAGCCCGCGCGCATCGCGTTCGGCCAGCAGGTCGTAATAGACCTTGCCCGAACACAGCACGACGCGCTTGATCTGATCATCGGCGTTCAGTTTGGTTTCCGAATGACCCTTCTGCGCATCATCCCACAGCACGCGGTGGAAATAGCTGCCATCGGTGAAGTCTGACGCATCCGAAATCGCCATCGGGTGACGCAGCAAGGATTTCGGCGTCATCAGGATCAGCGGCTTGCGGAAATCGCGGTGCATCTGGCGGCGCAGGATGTGGAAGTAGTTCGACGGCGTGGTGCAGTTTGCCACGATCCAGTTGTCATGCGCCGACATCTGCAAGAACCGCTCCAACCGGGCCGAAGAATGCTCTGGCCCCTGACCTTCAAAGCCATGCGGCAGCAGACAGACAAGGCCCGACATCCGCAGCCATTTGCTCTCGCCCGAGTTGATGAACTGGTCGAACATGATCTGCGCACCGTTGGCGAAATCGCCAAACTGCGCCTCCCACATCGTCAGGGCGTTGGGTTCGGACAGCGAATAGCCGTATTCAAACCCTAGCACCGCATATTCCGACAGCATGGAGTCGATGACTTCATAGCGCGCTTGGCCGGGGCGGATGTGGTTCAGCGGGTAATGGCGTTCTTCGGTGGTCTGGTCGATGAACGCCGAATGGCGCTGGCTGAACGTGCCACGGGTGCAATCCTGCCCCGACAAGCGCACCGGGAAACCTTCAACTTGCAGGCTGCCAAATGCCAAAGCCTCAGCGGTGGCCCAGTCAAAGCCTTGCCCGGTCTCGAACATCTTTTTCTTGGCTTCCAGCTGGCGTGCCACGGTTTTGTGGATGTCAAAACCTTCCGGCACGCGGGTCAGCGCCGCGCCGACTTCGGCCATGGTCTCGGGCTTGATCCAGGTTTCACCGCGTTGGTAGTTGTCCAAGTCTTTGGTTTTCATCGCTTTCCAGCGCCCATCCAGCCAATCGGCCTTGTTGGGTTTGAAATCCTTGCCGACCTCGAATTCCTCGTTCAGGCGGGCCTGGAACGCCGCCTTCATATCCTCGATCTCGCCTTCGGGGATCAGCCCATCGGCGACCAGACGGTCGGTATAAAGCTGCAACGTGGTCTTTTGCTTGCGGATCGTGGTGTACATCGCCGGGTTGGTAAACATCGGCTCGTCGCCTTCGTTGTGACCAAAGCGGCGGTAGCAGAAGATATCCAGAACGACATCCTTGTGGAAGGTCTGGCGGAATTCGGTGGCAACTTTCGCTGCATGAACAACGGCTTCCGGGTCATCGCCGTTGACGTGGAAAATCGGCGCTTCGACCATCAGGGCGATGTCGGTGGGGTAGGGGGAAGAACGGCTGTAGGCGGGTGCCGTGGTAAAGCCGATCTGGTTGTTGACGATGATATGAATGGTCCCGCCAGTGCGGTGGCCTTTCAGACCCGACAGGCCAAAGCACTCGGCCACAACGCCTTGCCCGGCAAACGCGGCATCGCCGTGCAGCAACACGGGCAGCACCTGACTACGTTCGGTATCGCCGAACTGGTCTTGTTTGGCGCGGACCTTGCCCAGCACCACCGGGTTCACGGCCTCAAGGTGGCTGGGGTTGGCGGTGAGCGACAAATGGACGGTGTTGCCATCAAACGTCCGGTCGCTGGACGCGCCAAGGTGATACTTCACATCGCCCGAGCCATCGACTTCCTCCGGCTTGAAGCTGCCGCCCTGGAATTCGTTGAAAATCGCACGGTAAGGCTTTTGCAGCACGTTCGACAGCACGTTCAGGCGGCCCCGGTGCGGCATCCCGAAGATCACTTCGCGCACGCCCATCGCACCGCCGCGCTTGATGATCGCCTCCATCGCCGGGATCAGCGCCTCGGCACCATCCAGACCAAAGCGCTTGGTGCCCATGTATTTGACATGCAGGAACTTTTCGTAACCTTCCGCCTCGACCAGCTTGTTCAGGATCGCCTTGCGGCCCTCACGCGTGAAGGCGATTTCCTTGCCGTAGCCTTCAATCCGCTCTTTTAGCCAAGCTGCCTGCGCGGGGTCGGAAATATGCATGAATTGCAGCGCAAAGGTGCCGCAATAGGTGCGCTTGACGATGTCGATGATCTGCCGCATCGAGGCCATTTCCAGCCCCAAAACGTTGTCGATGAAGATCGGGCGATCCATATCGGCCTCGGTGAAACCGTAAGACGCCGGGTCCAACTCTGGGTGGTTGCCGCGATCGGTCATGCCCAGCGGGTCAAGATCGGCGGCCAGATGGCCCCGGATACGGTAGGCGCGGATGATCATAATGGCGCGGATGCTATCAAGCACCGCCCGCTGAACCTGCGCATCCGACAGGCTGACGCCCTTTTCGGCGGCCTTTTCAACGATCTTCTTGCCCGCCCCCTTCGGTTCCGCCGCCACAGGCCATTCGCCCGTCATCGCCCCGGTGATGTCATCCGAAGGCGTGGGCGGCCAATCAGCACGGCCCCACGACGGGCCAGTGGCCTGCCGCTTGGCATCCATCTCGGGTTCCGCCAGAGAGCGGAAGAAATCCGCCCATTGCGCATCAACCGACGCCGGATCAGCGGCATAGCGCGCCGCCAACTGGTCAATATAATCCGCATTCGCGCCTTGCAGGAAGCTGGAGGCGTGGAATTGGCTGTTGGGGGATTGTTCGGTCATGGGGTTACCTCTGACGGGTTGGGACCAAAGTGGTTGGGACCCTTGCGTGATGGAAGAAGGCAGAGCAGTAGCAGCGCAATGGCTATAGCGGGGCCTACCAAGCGAAGGCTGGGAAGAAGATACATCGGCGCAGATGGTATTGTCGAAATCATCATAGGAAGGATGATGGAGACAGCGAAAGATAACGCGAAGATTTTCCCCGCAACTCCGACATCCTGCGCGCGCCGGCGTGCTACGGCTAGTAGTGGCCAACCGACCAAACCGACTGCCATAGCGCTCATCAGGCAGATCAGCAGAACGGCGATAAAAGAGACGGTGCTGTCGGGATCATAGGCCGATTTGGCTGCTATCGATCTGACTAGTTTAACCAGAAAGCTAAGAGCCAGCCAAAATCCAGCAAACCACCAGAACTCAGGGCGAGAGGCCCGCCCCGAGTATTGGAAGGATTTAGAAAACCCAACCCTAATGGCCTGCGCCGGTCCCATCTTCAGCCCTTGATCGCTTTCAGCACAGCCTCGCCCAAAGTAGCCGGGCTGTCGGCCACCACGATCCCGGCCATTTTCATCGCCTCGATCTTGCTTTCCGCATCGCCCTTGCCGCCTGCCACGATGGCACCGGCATGGCCCATGCGGCGGCCCGGAGGGGCGGTGCGGCCTGCGATGAAGCCAGCGGTGGGTTTCCAGCGGCCGCGCTTTTTCTCATCGGCCAGGAACTGCGCCGCTTCTTCCTCGGCAGAGCCGCCGATTTCGCCGATCATAATGATCGAATGGGTGTCCGGGTCGGCGAGGAACATTTCAAGGATATCAATGTGTTCCGATCCCTTGATCGGATCGCCACCAATACCGACAGCCGAGGTTTGGCCCAAGCCCACGTCAGTCGTCTGCTTGACGGCCTCATAGGTCAGCGTGCCAGAACGCGACACAACCCCAACCGAACCCTTCGAGAAAATGCTGCCCGGCATGATGCCGATTTTGCATTCGCCGGGGGTCATCACGCCGGGGCAGTTCGGCCCGATCAGGCGGGATTTCGAATTGATCAGCGCGCGCTTGACCTTCATCATATCCAGCACCGGAATGCCTTCGGTGATGCAAACGATCAGCTCCATCTCGGCATCAATCGCCTCAAGGATGCTGTCGGCTGCGAACGGTGGCGGCACATAGATCACCGATGCATTCGCCCCCGTGACCGCACGGGCCTCATGCACGCTGTCGAACACCGGCAGGTTCAGGTGGCTGGAGCCGCCCTTGCCGGGGGTGACGCCGCCGACCATTTTGGTGCCGTAAGCGATGGCCTGTTCCGAGTGGAACGTGCCTTGGCTGCCAGTGAAGCCTTGGCAGATGACGCGGGTGTTAGAGTTTACCAGAACCGACATGATGTTATCCCTTCACCGCTTTGACGATCTTCTCGGCGCCGTCTTTCAGATCGTCCGCCGCGATCACGTTCAGGCCCGAGTTGCGGATGATTTCCTTGCCCAACTCGACGTTGGTGCCCTCAAGACGCACCACCAGCGGCACTTTCAGGCCGACTTCTTTCACCGCAGCGATCACGCCCTCGGCGATGATGTCGCAGCGCATGATGCCGCCGAAAATGTTGACGAGGATGCCTTTGACGTTGGGGTCAGAGGTGATGATCTTGAACGCCTCGGTTACTTTTTCCTTGGTGGCACCGCCGCCGACATCAAGGAAGTTCGCAGGCTCGGCGCCATACAGCTTGATGATGTCCATGGTGGCCATCGCCAGACCCGCACCGTTGACCATGCAGCCAATCTCACCATCCAGCGCGATGTAGTTCAGATCAAACTTGCTGGCCGCGAGTTCCTTCGGGTCTTCCTCCGTCTCATCGCGCAGGGCGGCAATGTCGGGGTGGCGATACATCGCGTTGCCGTCAAAGCTCATCTTGGCGTCGAGCAGCTTCATGTTGCCGTCTTTCAGCACGCACAGCGGATTGATCTCCAGCATGTCCATGTCTTTTTCGACGAACAGTTTATACAGGTTCTTCACGATGCCGACGCATTGCTTGACCTGATTGCCGGTCAGCCCCAGCGAGAACGCCACGCGGCGGCCGTGGAAATCGGAATAGCCCGAGGCCGGATCGACGCTGAACGACAGGATCTTTTCGGGGGTGTCGTGGGCCACGTCCTCAATCGACATGCCGCCTTCGGTGGAACACACGATCGAGATGCGGCTGGTCTGGCGATCAATCAGCAGGGCCAGATACAACTCGCGCTCAATATCGCTGCCGTCTTCGATGTAGATGCGGTTGACCTGCTTGCCAGCCGGTCCGGTCTGCACCGTCACCAGCGTGCGGCCCAGCATCTGGCGGGCAAACTCGGCCGCCTCGCCCACCGAACGCGCCAACCGCACGCCGCCTTTTTCGCCAGCCTCAGGCTCGACAAAATGGCCCTTGCCGCGACCACCGGCGTGAATTTGCGCCTTGACCACCCAAAGCGGGCCATCAAGTTCGCCCGCAGCGCTTTTGGCTTCTTCAGCCTTCGTCACGGCGCGACCATCGGACACCGGTATGCCGTAGCTGCGCAGCAGAGCCTTGGCTTGGTATTCATGGATGTTCATGGATTTGTCCCATCAGCTTGGATTTGAAGGCGGTGTGGCATAAAATCAGGCAAGAAGAAAACACGAATTGGCGGGCATCGGCGGAAATCCGACATTTGTGATCACACGCAAAAAAATTGTGATCACATGAAAGGATTGCTTAAGTTTTTCTGGTCTTGCCGTTGGCGCTAACGCCCGGCATTGTTGAAATTGGGATGTAAAGCGGGATGGCAACAGTTCGATGAAACCAACTTGGGCCGTTGTCACCACCGTGGACGAACCCGCGCCATTGCTCGCCAGCTTTGCCGCGCATTATCTGGCACAGGGCGCGCAGAGGGTGCATGTGTTCCTTGATCACGCCGACGTCGAGGCGCAGGCGATGCTGGCGCAGTTGCCGGGCTGCGTGGTGACGGTCTGCGACGATGCCTATTGGGCGGCAAGCGACAAGGGCAAGCGCCCGCTGATCCACACCTCGCGCCAGCTTTACAACGCGCGCAAGGTGTACACCGAGACCGATGCCGATTGGCTTTTGCACTGTGATGGCGATGAATTCGTGCGCGACGGTGCCGCCGTCACCCAAGCCCTCGTCGAAGCCCCGGCCGAGGCGATGTATCTGCGCCTGCTGGTGGCCGAGCGTGCTTACCCAAAGGGCGACGTAGGCAGCGATATCTTCGCAGGTGTATTTCGCCACGCCTTGCCCGACTATGGCCAGACCGGGCCAGAGGTTTACGGTGAGATGACCGGGTTTTTCCACTACGGTCTGACCGGGCACAAGGCGGGCAAGGCGCTGTCGCGGGTGGGGGCGGGCTTGCGCATGGGGCTACACTCCCCCACCCACAAGCCGGTGCATCGGGTGATCCAGACCACGCGGCTTTTGCATTTCGATGGTCTGACCCGGCTGCATTTCACCCTGAAACTGCTGCGCCGCGCGGCAGAGCCTGAACATGGCGGCAGCAACCGGCATGGTGCGGCCCGCAGCACGCAGTTTTTGTCCCTGCGCGAGTCGGTCACGGATGTGGCCTTGCGTGAAGAATTGGTATCGGTGCTGAAAAACCTTGACCATGATCAGATCGCGCGGTTGCGCAAACTGACCTGTCTGGACGAAACCCCCTTCGATCCGCGCCCGGTGCTGGCTGCCGCTGGTCTTGCGCCCGATCTTTCCATCGCCGGGTTTGACGCCCGCCTGCGCCAGCGCCATGCCGCATTCCTGCGCGCCCATGCGCCTGATCTGGCCTGAGATCAGTTCAGGTAGAACGACAGCAGCATCGCCTCGCCACCGACCAGTTGCTCAAACGCGCTCCAGTTCTGCGCACTCACCACAGCGCCGCTTTCCAGATAGGGCGCAGCCGCCCAGCCTTGGAGCCACCCCGCAAGGTCGGCGGGGCGCGGATCGGTGAAGACCTTGGCAATGTTCACGCCCGCAGCACCCTCTTGGCGCCAATAGGGCGCAAGTTTGTCGCCGTTCAGCAAGGCTTCGGCATCGTTCAGCACCGACAGCCAGACTTTTCCGGTATCGGGCGGCAGCGTCAGGCCCAAGGCAGAATGTTGCTTGTCATTCGGCAGCCATTCGTTGGCATCGTCGGTCTCCAGCGCCACCGCCGCCCAGAAACGCCGATTGTCGGCGATCATATCCAGAAAATGCAGGCGCGCCTTGGCCATCTGATCCGCCTTAGGCTGTTGCTGCAATGCCGCGATCACGATGGCGATCACATCCAACTCATCCAAGCCTGCACCGCCAGCCCCGGTGATAAAACTGGGGCTGACGCCGCCCAGGCTTTGCATCTTGGCATGGCTTTGCAGGATACGGTCGATCGGTTCGGTCGGGTCATAGGCCAGCACAATGGCACTGACGCCCTGCAAAAGGTGGGTGTAGGCGGATAGCCAGGCTGCATCGGCCGCATCGAATTTCACCACCGGGGCGGCGGTGGCGGGGTCGCGGGCATCCCATTGCCAGCCGAGCAGCATCGGCCCCAACACCGCCATCGCGTCCTCGCCGGTATCGCGCGTCTTGTTGGCGTTGATGTCAAACCACAGGTCCGCAAAGTTGACCTTCAGCGCAAAATCGCTGTTCGGCGCAATCTCGGTCAGCGGCGCGCGGGCCTGCGAAAGTGTGGCGTCCACGCCCCGGAACAGGTCCGAGATCATCGCCGGTTGAAACGGCTGCGGTGCCGGGTTGTCGGCAAGCGGCAGGCGCAGAAACGGCAGCATCCCGGTCCGGTCGGTCAGGCCAGCCGCGTAGCGCAGTTGCAGCGCCGCCTCGACCGCGCTCAGAAACCGCACGCCACCCAAAGCAAAACGCTCGGCGTCGCCGGGATCTGTCAACGCGGCCAGCCGAGCCTCGGTTGCGCCCAAACCCGTGCGGCCGATTTCAGCGCTGATGGTTTCCGCCTGAAGCGGCGTGGCAAGGCAAAGCAGCAAGGCAAGGGCATAACGCATCGGCATCTCCAGTTCGCTTCGGCGCAGGGTGCGCCGCTTGAAACCATAGCGCAACTGCGGGATTCCGGACCTAGACCGGTGTCGCCTCAAACAGCACCTGTCCGCGTGGCAACCACATATCGCGCTGCGTGACCGCAAAGCCCGAGGCGCGGGCAAGGTGCAGCACGTCTTCGGCCAGCATGTGATACGGCGCGCGGGTGTCGTGGGTGACAACGCCGTCAACCTGCCGGAACGGGCCAAGGCTGGCGCGGGCATCGGGGGCAAGAAACGCGGTGAACAGCAGCTTTTGCAACGCCGGAAAGCGCGCGCGGGTCTGGATCAGCGCGCGGCGCAGATGGTTGGCGGGCAGATGGGTGAACACCGCAAAACAGATCGCATGGGTGATCGTATCGGGCACGCCGGGAAAGTTGAAATTGGCATCCTCGATCAGATGCGTGGGGGCGAGCCAAGACTTGTCGGCAATTTCGGCCTCATACCCCCGCCGCATCAAAGCGCCGGACAGATCGGTCGCCCAGTAATGGCCAGCATGCAGATAGGGCGCCGCAAGGCAGCCCAGCCGCAGCGATCCCGCGCCGATGTCCAGCAGGTGATGCTGCGGCATCAGCCCTGCTTCGATCAGCAGTTCCATCTGGAAATTGCCTGTCTCCTCCCAGCGCCCGCCGACGATGTCGCGGTGACGGCCCTTGGCAAGGGCATCGGTGAAGAAATCCGGGGCGTGGTAGGGTGAGATATGTTGGGCCATGGCGTTCTATGTCACAAAAGCCGGGGGTTTCACACCCCCGGACCCCCCGTGCCCCCGGACCCGCGTGGGATATTTAGGAACAGATGAAACCGGAAGTCAGGTTTTGGCTGCCTGTTGCACCAGGGCGAGGCAGAATTCCGTGGCCTGCGCCATATCCTGAACCGAGACCCATTCCAGCGGGCCGTGGATGTTCTGCATGCCGGTGAACAGATTGGGGCAGGGCACGCCCATTTCGGTCAGGCGCGAGCCATCGGTGCCGCCGCGGATCGGCACCGAAACCGGCTCGATCCCAAGGCTGCGCGCGGCGGTGCGGGCAAGCTCTACCGGGGTCATGTCGTTTTCCAGCCAGTAGCGCATGTTGCGGTATTGCGGGCGGATGGTGCAGGTGATCTCGGCGCGGGGTTCGGTGGCGGCGACGGTGGCGCAGACCTGTTGCAGCAGCGCGCCCTTGGCGGCGAGGCCGTCACGCTCGAAATCGCGCAGGATGAATTTGAGGGTCATTTCCGAAGAGCCGCCGGTCATGTCGGTGGCGTGGATAAAGCCCTCGCGGTTGTCGGTGGTTTCGGGCGTCATCGTGACCTGCGGCAGGGTCTGGATGATCTTGGCAGCCAGATGGATGGCGTTGACCAGCTTGTCTTTCGCCAGACCGGGATGGATCGACACGCCCTTGATCGTCACCACCGCGCCATCGGCCGAGAAGGATTCATACTCGATCTCTCCCACCGCGCCGCCGTCGAAGGTATAGGCGAAATCGGCCCTCAGGTCTTTCGGCAGGTTGGGGTGGACGCCGCGGCCGATTTCCTCATCCGGGGTGAAGGCGAGGCGGAGGGTGGGGCGGGGGATGTCGGGGTTGGCGAGCAGGTGGCGGGCGGTGGTCATCAGGATCGCCACGCCTGCCTTATCGTCGGCCCCCAGCAGCGTCAGGCCTGAAGCGGTGATGATGTCGTGGCCCTGTTTGGTGGCAAGGTAGGGGTGTTGGGCGGGCGACAGCGTCAGGTTGGGATCATCGGGAAAGCTGATCTCGCCGCCGTTGTAGCCCCGGATCACGCGGGGTTTCACGCCGGTCGCGTTGAATTGCGGGGCGGTATCGACATGGGCGAGCAGGCCGATGGTGGGGCCGGGTGCTGTGCCGGGGATGGTCGCCAGAACCGTGCCGTAGGGGGTGAGGGTGACATCGGTGGCCCCGATCTCGCGGAGTTCGGCTTCGAGAAGCCGCAGGATACCGAATTGAATCTCGGTTGAGGGGCTGGTGGTGCTGTCGTCGTTCGATTGGCTGTCGAGGGCAGCATAGCGGATCAGGCGGGATTCGAGTTCGGGGTGGAAATCGGTCATGCGGGCCTCCTGCGGTTTGGGGGAGTTGGGGGGCGGACAGGGGGGGGTGTCAAGGGGATTTCGGGGCGGTCCCAACTCGGGACCTTTTTTAGTTGTTATTTATCAATGGTTTGGGGTGGATGATTTAAGGATTTGTTAAGGTTTTACCCGTCGTGGCTTAGATTGAGCAGGTGCTTGGCCGTGGCAATCCCGGTGTGCCGGGCGATTTTCTGCGTGCCGTGGGCGCCCGCTTTTGCACCCGATACAATGCAACGCGGCCGGAATAGGACGCGATTGCATCCAATTTTCACCACTTTTTAACGCAAAACATGAATCGTTGCGCGAGGCCTTCTGCTAAAGGGCGGCGCGCGCAGGTGTTTTAAGACTGTTGACCCATCAGAGGTAGGGAATGAACGAGATTTCAGGCACGAAAACCACCCGCCGCTTTGGAATGGGCTGGCTTGGCGCGATCAGTTTTGGCGGCGTGCTGTCGTTCGTGCTGTTTTTGGTGGGTGCCAGCAATTTTGATGAATTGATGATCAAGCTGGGCCTGCGGTCGGTTGTGCACACCGAACAAAGCCGGACATACGCTTTTGGCGACGTGATCGTTTCCGTCCAGCAGACTCATGTCGAAAATCTTGGCCGCAACGGGGTTGCCTACCGCAGCGTGGCAGAGGTTTCGGTGGATGGCGTTGCACAGCGAAAGTCAGAGGACGGCGCATTTGTGCAAGAAAACGGCAGCAAAGTCACGTTTGGCACAGCCCGGCAGGCTTGGGTCAGCGTGCCGCCGTTCAGCACAGCCAAGGCGGTTGCGTTTTGCAATGTCACGGCACGCTACAAGTTTGGCATCCCGGTCTATCACTACAACACGGGCATCCAATTCCCCGCGACGGGCCTCACGGAGATGACGGCAGTCGACAGGGCAGACCCGATGTTTGCCGTCGCCCGGCGTGCGGCAGAGGCCGAAGGCGTGGCCGACACAACAAATGCGCGTATCGGCGCAGATGGGGCGACTGATTTTCTTGAGGAAGGCCTGACGATGCGCTGGGGGTTTTGCGATGATTATGAATTGCCAAAACTCTGACAGGATCACGTCGCGCCAGCACACATGAAATGCGCGCCCTTTTGGGGCGCGCATCCGTGCGATCAGGTCAAGGCTTACGCGAGCGACGGGTCAATCGCCTTGCAAGCGGCGACAAGGCCCTTCACCGCATCGACTGATTTGTCGAACATGGCTTGCTCGTCTGCGTTCATCTTGATGTCCACCACACGCTCGATCCCGCCTGCGCCGATGATTGTGGGGACGCCCACATACATGCCGTTCAGACCCAAAGCACCGTCAACATAGGCAGCACAGGGCAGCAGGCGCTTTTGGTCTTTCAGGAACGCCTCGGCCATCTCGATCGCCGATTGTGCGGGCGCGTAGAAGGCGGAGCCGGTTTTCAGCAGGCCGACGATCTCTGCGCCGCCGTCGCGGGTGCGCTGGATGATGCCGTCGAGTTTTTCTTGCGTCGTCCAGCCCATCGCCACCAGATCCGGCAGCGGGATGCCGCCCACGGTGGAATAGCGCGCCAAGGGCACCATGGTGTCGCCGTGGCCACCCAGCACAAACGCGGTCACGTCGCGCATCGAGACATTGAATTCCACCGAAAGGAAGTGGCGGAAGCGGGCAGAGTCCAGCACGCCTGCCATGCCGACCACCATGTGATGCGGCAGGCCGGAAAACTCGCGCAGCGCCCAGACCATCGCATCAAGCGGGTTGGTGATGCAGATCACGAAAGCGTTCGGGGCATGGGCTTTCAGGCCCTCGCCAACCGCTTTCATCACTTTGAGGTTGATGCCCAGAAGGTCATCGCGGCTCATCCCCGGTTTGCGCGGCACACCTGCGGTGACGATGCAGACATCGGCGCCTGCGATATCGGCGTAGGAATTGGCGCCCTTGAGGCTGGCGTCAAAGCCTGCCGAGGGGCCGGACTGCGCGATGTCGAGGGCTTTGCCCTGCGGCGTGCCTTCGGCAATATCAAACAGGATGATGTCGCCAAGTTCCTTGATGGCGGCAAGATGGGCGAGCGTGCCACCGATCTGACCTGCGCCGATCAGCGCGATTTTTGGGCGTGCCATTTGAGTCTCCGAAGGGTTTGTATACTGTGGTATGCTAAACCCGCGCGGTCGTGAAATCAAGCTGCTGCAGCGCAGCACCGTAAGCCGCTGGCCCGTCCGGGATGTTTGCGCTAAACGGGCGCGGTCGATCCTGTGGGGCGTGCAGCGCGCGATTCCAAGGCCGCCGGGATCGGCAACGCGGTGATCATGGGTGATTCCGCAGGCAGGGGAAAGAGCCATGATGGACGGATTTGCGTTTTGGGCGCTGGCGGTGCTGGCCTCGGTGCTGGTGGGCATGGGCAAGGGCGGGTTGCCGGTGGTGGGGATGCTGTCGGTGCCGGTGCTGGCCCTTGCGCCGGGCATCCATGCGGTGACGGCGGCGGGGCTTTTGTTGCCGCTTTATGTGGTGTCGGACATGTTCGGGCTTTACGCTTACCGCCACGCGTTTAACGCCCGTGTGCTGGCGATCATCATTCCGGCGGGGACGGTGGGGGTGGCGATTGGCTATTTCACCGCGACGGTGGTGTCAGAGGCCTGGGTGACGGTGCTGATCGGGGTGATCGGCGTGGTGTTCGCGCTGAGCCTGCTGATCAAGCGGCAGGTGGTGGTGCAGCCCCGGCGGGCCGAGGTCGCGCCGGGGGTGTTCTGGGGGGCGGTGACGGGGTTTACCAGCTTTGTCAGCCACTCGGGCGGGCCGCCCTATCAGGTTTACACCATGCCGCTGGGCCTGAGCAAAGCGGTGTTTGCCGGCACTTCGACGATTGCCTTTGCCTATATCAACGCGATCAAGCTGATCCCCTATTACTTGCTGGGGCAGATCAATCTGGCCAGTCTTGAGAAGGTGCTGGTGTTGATGCCGGTGGCGGCGGTGTCGGTGTTTCTGGGGGTGCAGTTGGTGAAATGGCTGCCAGAGCGGCTGTTCTTTCAGCTGGTCACCTGGGCGCTGTTGCTGGTGTCGCTGAAGTTGATCTGGGACGGATACTCCGGGTTGTAGGCGGGGAAGCTGAAGGCTGGAAGACTGAAGGCGGGGGTGGCCTGGGCTGCGTGCAGCGCAAGGATCAGGCCCGCAAAGCCGAGTGACAAGGCGAATAGGGTGTTTTGCATGACAGGCTCCGGTTGTGGTTGCAGGCAGGCTGCGCGGAAGATGCGAGGAAAGCGTTAAAGCTGCGCGCGGGTTTTTCTGCGCTGCGGCATTTCGGGGCTTGCCGAAAGTGACAAAGTAAGGCCATTTGGCGCAATATTGTTGCTGGAGAGAATCATGGCTTCCATGGCGTCGGTCATAGCTTCGGGTCGCCCGCTGCGTTCTGTGCTGTATATCCCCGGCTCGAAAGCCCGCGCGCTGGAGAAGGCGCGGGGCCTGAGCGCGGATGCGATCATCTTCGATCTGGAAGATGCGGTGGCCCCCGAGGAAAAAGCGGCGGCGCGCGATGTGTTGGCGCAGGCTTTGGACGAGGGCGGCTATGGCAACCGCGCGCGGATCGTGCGGATCAACGGGTTGGACAGCCCCTGGGGGGCCGATGATCTGGCGGTGTTCGGCAGCCATCCGGGCGTAGAGGCGGTGCTGATCCCCAAGGTGAACCGGGCGGCGGATCTGGATGCGGTGGCGGCGACAACGGGCAAGCCGTTGTGGGCGATGATGGAAACCGCGCAGGGTATGCTGAACGCGGGCGAGATTGCGGCGCATCCGCGGCTGGAGGGCATGGTGATGGGCACCAATGATCTGGCCAAGGAATTGGGCGCGCGGCACCGGGCCGATCGGCTGGCGCTGCAAACAGGGCTGGGGCTGTGCCTGCTGGCCGCGCGCGCCTTTGGCCGGGTGATTGTGGACGGGGTCTACAACGCCTTCAAGGATGAAGCCGGGCTGCGCGCCGAATGTGTGCAGGGCCGCGACATGGGGTTTGACGGCAAAACGCTGATCCATCCGGCGCAAATCGACATCGCCAATGCGGCCTTTGCGCCGTCGATGGCGGAACTGGACCTTGCCCACCGCCAGATTGCCGCGTTCAACGCGGCCACGGCGGCGGGGCAGGGTGTGGCGGTTGTGGATGGAAAGATCGTCGAAAACCTGCATATCGTGATGGCACAGGCGGTTCTAGGGAAGGCCCAGATGATAGCCGCGCTGTCTGAATGAGGGTTTCGCGATGATTTGGCTGATTTTGGGTCTGGCGCTGTGGTCGGCTGCGCATGTCTTCAAACGGATCGCACCGGATGCGCGCGCGGGCATGGGGGATCGGGGCAAATTGCTGGTCACCGTGCTGTCGCTGGCGGGTGTGGTGCTGATGGTGGTGGGCTACCGCGCGGCGGAATGGGTGTCGGTTTACACGCCGCTTCCCGGTATGGGCCACGCCAACAACACCTTGATGTTGGTGTCTTTGTTCCTGTTTGGCGTGGGCGGCACCAAGGGCACGCTGTATCCCAAAATCCGGCATCCGATGCTGTGGGGCGTGGTGGTGTGGTCGGTGGCGCATTTGCTGGTGAATGGCGATCAGGCGTCACTGGTGCTGTTTGGCGGCATGGGGCTGTGGGCGCTGGTTGAAATGGTTTTGATCAACCGGGCCGAGGTTTGGGTTCCGCCGACCAATGGCCGTGGCATCAAGGGCGATGCGATGAACCTTGTCGGCACGGTCGTGTTGCTGGGCGTGATCGCGATGATCCACGCTTGGCTTGGGCATCCGGTGTTTTTGGGGACCTATTCCTGATGCAGCTTTACCGGTTTTTGTCAGACGACGACACATCGGCGTTTTGCCACAAGGTTTCACTGGCGCTCAGCAAGGGCTGGGCGCTGCATGGTGGGCCGACCTATGCCTTTGACGCAGGCCGGGGCGTGATGCGCTGCGGGCAGGCGGTGGTGAAGGACGTGCCGGGGACATACGACCCCGAGATGAAGCTGGGCGAAGCATAGCGGCGGTGGGGTAAAACCCCACCCTACGGAGGACGGCATGAAGACCAATCCGGGGCGGTTTTTTGAAGATTACCATGTGGGCGATGTGATCACCCATGCGGTGCCGCGCACGGTGAAAATGGGCGAGCGGGCGCTGTATCATGCGCTGTATCCGGCGCGGCATGCGTTGTATTCCAGCGATATCTTCGCGCAGGAGTGCGGCCTGCCGTTCAGCCCTTTGGACGATATGATCGCTTTTCATGTGGTGTTCGGCAAGACCGTGCCGGATGTGTCGCTGAACGCGGTGGCGAATTTGGGCTATGCCGAGGGGCGCTGGCTGCGGCCCATTTGGCCGGGCGATACGTTGCGCTCGCAAAGCACGGTGATCGGGGTCAAAGAGAACTCGAACGGGCAGTCTGGCGTGGTTTATGTGCGCACGCTGGGGCTGAACCAGCATGACGAGGCGGTGCTGGAATATGTGCGCTGGGTGATGGTGAAAAAGCGCGATTTCGCCAGCGCGGCCCCGGTGGCGGTGGTGCCCGAATTGGCGAAGGTGGTGGAGCCGGGCGCATTGGTGATCCCGCAGGGGCTTGATTTCACGCGCTATAATTTCGCGCTGGCAGGCGAGCCGCACCGGCTGCGCGATTATGCGGTGGGCGAGGTGATTGACCATGTTGACGGCGTCACCATCGAGGAGGCCGAGCATATGCTGGCCACAAGGCTGTGGCAGAACACCGCCAAGGTGCATTTCGATGCCACCCAGCGCGCTGATGGCAAGCGGTTGATCTACGGCGGGCATGTGATCTCATTGGCGCGGGCGTTGTCGTTCAACGGGCTGGCCAATGCGCAGATGCTGGTGGCGCTGAACGCAGGCGCGCATGCCAATCCGTGCTTTGCAGGCGATACGGTGCGGGCGTGGTCGCAGGTGCTGGATCTGGCCGAAACCGCAGCGCCGGGGGTGGGGGCGATCCGGTTGCGGCTGGTCGCGACCAAGGGGGCGGCGGGGGCTTTGCGCGGGCCGGATGGCAAATATCTGCCCGAGGTGCTGCTCGATCTGGATTATTGGGCGTTGATGCCGCTTTAACCTTTGCGCACTAACCGTTGATCGGGCCGCCTTGCCGTGGCAGGTTGGGCCAAAATCGGGGGGAACATGCGGCAATTTCTGTGGATGGTTTGGCTTTTCGTCGCAGCTTCCGGCGCATCGGCGCAGACGGTGTTCCAGTTTCCCGAGGATGAGGAGGAATCCGCGTTTATCGCCAATGAGGTGATCGCGACCTTCTATCACGAACTTGGCCATGCGATGATTGACGTGCTGCAACTGCCGGTTCTTGGCAAGGAAGAAGACGCGGCCGATCATCTGTCGGTGATCCTGATGAATGACATCTGGGAGGAGGAGGCGGCCGCCAACATCCTTGCCAGCGATGCCACCGCCTATGCGTTGCTGGCTGCGCAGCGCGAGGCGGGGGGGCAGGAACCGTCCTATTCCGACGAACACAGCATGGATATGCAGCGCTATTATTCGGTGGTTTGCCTGTTCTACGGGGCCAACCCCGAGGCGCGGCAGGGCTTGGCGGATGAGTTGGGCCTGCCGCCTGAACGCGCCGAGCGGTGCCCCGAGGAATGGCAGGCGGCGGCGGGATCTTGGGATGCGGTGCTGTCGGATGCCATGCCGGGCGGCGATAACAAAGGGCTGGTGATGCAGCCGGGGCAGGAAGGCCAACCACTTGCCGATCTGATCGCCGAGGAAGTAGTCGCGATCAATGAGCGGTTCGGCCTGCCGCTTGAGGTCAGCGTTGTGGTCGCCGATTGCGGCGAGGCGAACGCCTATTACAGCCCCAGTCAACAAACTATTACGATTTGCAACGAATATGCCCAAAACCTGCAAGCAATGTGGGAGACCTCGCCGGATTGAGGATTTTGTGATCACGCGAATTTTCCATGTGATCACAAAATTGAAAAATTGCCCCTGATAGCGACAACATTGTGCAGTTGCGGCGTGGATTGGGGTGACACGCGCGCTAGAACCGCTATTGAAGAACAAAGCCACGCAGCCGCCAGGCAGTTTGCCCTGTATCGCCCCGACGTGGAGAGCATGTAAGATCAAGAGGAAGGGAACCGATATGGCCGAGAACAAACGGGTCGTCGAACGCCCACTTTCGCCGTTTATGATCGGCCCCTACTATCGCCCGCAACTGACCTCGATCACCTCTATCCTGACGCGGATCACCGGCAACGGGCTGATTGTGGGCGTGATGCTGGCGGTGTGGTGGCTGTTTGCTGCCGCCGTGTCGCCGCAGTATTTCGCGGTGGCCAATGCGGTGGCGACAAGCTGGTTCGGCGATCTGGTGTTCACCTGCTCGGCCTGGGCGATTTGGTATCACTATCTCGCTGGCCTGCGGCATCTCTATTTCGATGCCGGCCACGGGCTGGAAATTGCCACGGCGGAAAAACTGGGCTGGGGCATCATCGCGGGGTCGTTCCTGTTCACAATTATCACCATTCTGATCGTGTAAGGGGCTGAACATGCGTTATCTTACCGCGCGCAAACGTGCAGAGGGCAAGGGCGCCTCGCACACCGGCACGGCGCATCACTGGTCGATGACCCTGTCTTCGGTCGCACTGGCTTTCCTTGTGCCGACATGGCTCTACATCGTGGGGCACGCGCTGGGCCAGGATTATGAGGCGGTGCGGGCCACTTTCGCGCGCCCGTTCACCTCGATTTTGACGGCATTGGTGCTGATAATCGGGATGCGACATTTCGCGATGGGGGCCACGATGATGATCGAAGATTATGCGCATGGCACCGCGCGCAAGATGCTGATCATGTTTGTGATCTCGCTTTCCACCGTGATTGCGGCGACCGGGCTGTATGCTCTGGTCCGCATCGCACTTTAAGGGGCTGAAATGACTGCTTATCCGTATGAAGTGCACGACTATGATGTGGTCGTGGTGGGGGCCGGTGGGGCGGGCTTGCGCGCGACGCTTGGCATGGCCGAACAGGGTTTGCGCACCGCTTGCGTGACCAAGGTGTTCCCGACGCGCAGCCACACGGTTGCAGCACAGGGTGGCATTGCGGCCAGCTTGGGCAATATGGGGCCGGATAGCTGGCAGTGGCATATGTATGACACGGTGAAGGGCAGCGACTGGTTGGGCGACACCGATGCGATGGAATACCTCGCGCGCGAGGCCCCGAAAGCGGTGTATGAGCTGGAGCATTACGGTGTGCCGTTTTCGCGCACCGAAGAGGGCAAGATCTACCAGCGCCCGTTTGGCGGCCATACCACCGAATACGGCGAAGGCCCGCCCGTGCAGCGCACTTGCGCCGCGGCAGACCGCACCGGCCATGCGATTTTGCACACGCTTTACGGGCAATCGCTGAAGAACAACGCCGAGTTCTTCATCGAATATTTCGCGATTGACCTGATCATGACCGACGGCCGCTGCACCGGCGTGGTGGCTTGGAAGCTGGACGATGGCACGATCCACGTGTTCAACGCCAAGATGGTGGTGCTGGCGACGGGCGGCTATGGCCGGGCGTATTTCAGCGCCACCAGCGCCCACACCTGCACCGGCGACGGCGGCGGCATGGTGGCGCGGGCAGGGTTGCCGTTGCAGGATATGGAGTTCGTGCAGTTTCACCCGACCGGGATTTATGGCTCGGGCTGCCTGATCACCGAAGGCGCGCGCGGCGAGGGTGGATACCTTACCAACTCCAACGGTGAGCGGTTTATGGAGCGTTATGCGCCGCAATATAAGGACCTCGCGCCTCGGGATTATGTCTCGCGCTGCATGACGATTGAAATCCGCGAAGGGCGTGGCGTGGGGCCGAACAAGGACCACATCCACTTGCACCTGAACCATCTGCCGCCGGAAACCCTGGCTTTGCGTCTGCCGGGGATTTCCGAAAGCGCGCGGATTTTTGCGGGCGTTGATCTGCACAAGGAACCGATCCCGGTGCTGCCGACGGTGCATTATAATATGGGCGGGATTCCGACCAACTACTTCGGCGAAGTGCTGAACCCGACGCATGACAACCCTGACGCCACCGTGCCGGGGCTGATGGCGGTGGGCGAGGCGGGTTGTGCTTCGGTGCATGGCGCGAACCGTTTGGGCTCGAACAGCCTGATTGACCTTGTGGTGTTTGGCCGCGCAGCCGCGATCCGCGCGGGCGAGATTGTGAACCCGAAAGAGCGGGCGGCCGATCTGAACCGGGCGGAAGTGGACCGCGCTTTGGATCGCTTCGATGCCACCCGCCACGCCAATGGCGCTGTGCCGACCGCCGATCTGCGGCTTGAGATGCAAAAGACCATGCAGGCCGATGCGGCGGTGTTCCGCACCGACAAGACGCTGGGCGAGGGCGTGCAGAAGATGACGGCGATTGCCGGCAAAATGGGCGATATCAAGGTGACGGATCGCTCGATGGTGTGGAACAGCGATCTGATGGAAACGCTGGAACTTCAGAACCTTATGCCGAACGCGCTGGCGACGATCTACGGCGCACATGCCCGCACCGAAAGCCGCGGCGCGCATGCGCATGAAGACTACGCCACGCGCAATGACGCCGATTGGCGCAAGCACACGCTGGCTTGGGTTGACGGGGCGCAGGTCCGGCTGGACTATCGCCCGGTGCATACCGCTCCGTTGACCAGTGAAGCGGATGGCGGGATTTCGTTGAAGAAGATCGCGCCTGCGGAAAGGAAGTTCTGATGCGTGGCTTGGCCCTGTTGATGGTGGTTGGTTTGGCGGGCTGCGTTGACAGTGGCGCATCCTCGCAACCTTCGGTGACGGTGGTCGAGCAATGCAGCGCCGAATCCGGCTTTACCGCACGGGCGGCGGCAGAACATGCCAAGGGCGTGCAGGGCGATATTCCCGGCACGCCAAAGGAATTGGCGGCGATCAATGCCTGCGTGAAGGCAAAAGCATCGGGGCAGATCAGCGCTGCACCGATGCAAGCCGCGCCAGCGAAACCGGCGGCAATCCCGGCGCCGGTTGGGCATCGGGCCTGCCGCAATGTGATGGTCGGAGGAGATGGTTATGCCTGTATGCCGATTTAATCTGGGCGTGGCGCTGTTGGCTGTCAGCGTGACGGCTGCCTGCGATCCGCAGGTGCTGGCCGACAAGGCGATGCGGCGGACGGCGGAAACCGTGGTGCGCCCGGTGATGGCGCGCGAGTTGCCGGGCAATGTGGCCGAGGCGGCAACGCAATGCGTGCTCGATGCGGCATCGCCCGAGGAAACCCGCGCGCTTGCCCGCGATGTGGGGGTCGAGGCTGGCACGTTGACGGTGCAGAACATCCGCAACCTTGCCACAAGGCCCACCGCCACGGCGTGTTTTGCGCGCAATGGCGTGCCACCGCTGAAAGGCTGACCGATGCGCCCAACTACCTCCCTGCGGATACTCGCCCTGCTCGCTCTCTTGCCGCTGATCGCCTGCGGGCCGATCCCGCGCGCGCAGGCCGAGCGCGAATGTTACGAGCGCGCCCGTCTGGCCGAGCATCCGCGCGGTGAGTTGGGCGTGGGCATCGGATCGGACGGGCGCAGCCACACCTTTGGCGAGATCACCTTCAGCAACGATTATCTGCAGGGCAAAGACCCTGATCAGGTTTACCAGAATTGCGTCTATCACCGCTCGGGTGAGATGCCGACGCGCCCCTACACCAGCATTCCCGCCCAGCGTTCCTGACGCGGAAACGAACAAAAGGTCTGTCAGATGGTTCAGTTTACCCTGCCGAAAAACTCGAAAATCCGCACCGGCAAGACCTGGCCGAAGCCTGAGGGCAAGAACGTGCGCAAGTTCCAGATCTATCGCTGGACACCCGATGACGGCGAAAACCCGCGTGTGGATACCTATTTCGTCGATATGGACAGCTGCGGCCCGATGGTGCTGGACGCGCTGATCAAGATCAAGAATGAGATCGACCCGACGCTGACGTTCCGCCGTTCGTGCCGCGAAGGCATTTGCGGCTCGTGTGCGATGAACATCGACGGCATCAACACGCTGGCCTGTATTTACGGTCTGGATGAGGTGAAGGGCGATGTGAGGATTTATCCGCTGCCGCATATGCGGGTGGTGAAAGACCTGATCCCGGACCTGACGCATTTCTACGCCCAGCACGCCAGCATCATGCCCTGGCTGGAAACCAAGACCAACAAGCCCGCGAAAGAATGGCGGCAGTCGATTGAAGATCGCGCCAAGCTGGACGGGGTTTACGAATGTGTGATGTGCGCCTGCTGTAGCACCTCGTGCCCAAGCTATTGGTGGAACGGCGATAAATACCTTGGGCCGGCGGCTTTGCTGCACGCCTACCGCTGGATCATCGACAGCCGGGATGAGGCAACCGGCGCGCGTCTGGATGATCTGGAAGACCCGTTCAAGCTTTATCGCTGCCACACCATCATGAACTGCACGAAGACCTGCCCGAAAGGGTTGAACCCGGCCAAGGCGATTGCCGAGGTCAAGAAGATGATGGTCGAGCGGGTGGTGTAAGCCTTGGCTGCGCGCCCCGATTACCAAAGGCGTGCCCGTGTGGCGCGCCTTTTTGGCATCGTGCTGGCCTGCGCTTTGGCGCTGACGGTCGGCGTGCCGTTGATGCGCGCGGTGTCGAAGGCGATCCCCTGTATGCTTGCGGAAGGCAAATGCAAAGGCGGCGATGGCTATGCAACGGCGTATTTTGCCGGGCTGACGCCGATTGCCGCCCCCTTGGCCAGTCGGCAGTTCTCGCAAGGTATCGTGCAGACCAATCTGAACGGCTTTGATTGCACCTTTGCCATCGCCGCTTTGGATGATCACGCGCCGATGATCCCGCCCGCGCGGCGCAAGAACGGCACGCCGGATATGGATTGGGGCGGTGGCTGGCGCGCGGTGACGGTGCTGACGGCGACGGAAAGCGAAGACCTGCGCAGCTTGCTTGCGGTCTGCGGCACCTATTGGCCGACCGATCTGCAAAAACGCCTGACCGAGGCGCTGGCGAACCGCCGGATGCTGATCTCGGGGCGCGCGCCATACCGGCAGGTCAACCTATACCTGCCGCCGCAAGATGGCGTTGGTCTGGCCGCACGGATCAGGTTTGGCGATTAGCGTGGCCTTAGCCAAGCGCCAGCAGCGCCGCCTGCGTGTCCGGCGTAAAGGTCTCAAACCCCTCGGTCAGCGCGTGCAGATCATCGACGATCTGGGCCACTTCGGCGCGCTGGCTTTCGGTAAAATCGGCCCCGGTTTTGGTGACACCGGCAATGGTGCGCGAGGCTTGCGGCCCCACCGCATAGGTCCAGCCATTGTGCAGCCCATGCGCGAGTGCATCGCGCAGCACGCCCTGCGGATCATGGTCGGCCAGATCGGCCCAGCGGATGCCGCCCACATGCGTCAGCCCCCAATGCACCACCGGATCGCTCAGCATGAATCCGCGTTCACTGTAATGTTCAATCCACGCCTGATCGTAGGTTCTATACAAGATAGTCGGACGCGTGTAGCGGATATGAATAGCCAAAGCGAAGCCGCTGTCACAAAGCGCACCCAATCGAATCAACCGCTCTGAAACAGCCTCGATCTTTGCAATATCCTTCACGTTCACTCACCCTTTGGATGCTAGAGGTTGCGAAATACACTTTATCCGGGCAATCTCTACGTGACGAGGCTATGACCTGGCAGACCCCTCGGCAACTGTTTTGAGCATATGACACTTCTGCAAGCAATGAAAAATCAGATCGAACATATTGCCCCGGCGGGTTCTTATGTCGCTTTGCGGGTTGGTTTCTCATTTCCTGAGGAGGAGATGAACAATCTGCCGGACACTTGGGTGGAGTTTTACACAACCCACGGGCTAGTGGTGCAAGACCCGGCGATGCGCTGGGTCTATGGCAATGTGGGGGGTATCCGGTTCTCGGAAATGGCAGTGACCGACCCGCATCAGGTGCGCGCCCACGCGGCGGTGTTTGGTCTGGGGCATGGCGCTGCGGTGTCGGTGATGACGCCGCAAGACAAGGGGCGGCGCAGTTACGGGCTGTTTTTCCGCGATGACCGCGACTTTGAAGATGCCGAGATGGATGGGCTGGTGCGAATCATGCAGCAGCTTCATGCCGGGCCAGAAGACGAAAAAAGCCTGACAAATGCCGAGGTCGAGGCGCTGAAGCTGCAATCAGAAGGCCTGCGGCTGAAACAAATTGCAGCGCGGTTGGGAATTTCGGAAAGCGCGGTCAAGGCGCGGCTGAACAACGTCAAGCGTAAGTTGGGCGCGCGGACACAATCCCAAGCAGCTTCTATCGCGGCGGCGCGGCGTATTCTTTAGCCGTAAACGTTAATAGAGAAAATTTTAACTAATCCAACAGTCGCGTCAGATTTGCGCACTGTCCGAAAATACAACTTCCGGGGTATTGTTGCTGTATCAGAAACGATTCAGCATGTTTAGGAGACCCCCGTGGACAATATCCGCTTCGACTTTTCCGATTTCCATCGCTATGGCTCGGCATTTTACGACTTTCTGGCTTTGCGCAAGCAGGTGTTTGTCGATCAACTCGGCTGGGACGTGCCGCATAATGCCAAGGTCGAGATGGACCAATACGACACGCCGGTGGCGCATTACTCGCTGGTTTTGAAACACGGCCAGGTTGTGGGCGGCGCGCGCGCGATGGCGACGACAGCCATCTGGGGCACGCATACCTACATGCTGCGCGACGCCTATTCCGGCAAGCTGCCGCATATCCCGTCGCATGTGATGTCGGTGGAGATCGCCACGCCGCACGTGTGGGAATGCACCCGGCTGGTGATTTCGGACGCGCTGACCACGGCGGCCGAGCGCACCGAATGTCTGACGGGCATTGTTGACGGCCTGGTGGAAATCACCCGTGCCGAGGGCGGCGAGGAGTTGATTTGCCTGTCGTCGCTGGCGCTGATGCGGGCGCTGCGCCAGATCGGCTATGAGGTGACGCGGTTGGGCGAGACCTACCGCAACGCCGAGGATGGCCGCCAATATGCCGTGCTGCGGATGCCCGCCGAATATTCGCGCGCGCGTCAGCGCCGGATCGCGCCGATTCCGTTCCCGACCCACCGGATGCGGGCCGAGCAGAGCTTCTTGCACGGCGCTACCGCATAGGCGATGCTGCGCGGGCAGAAAAGGAAGCCCGATGCCGCTGTTGTTGTTGATCTTGGTCGTGGCGGTGTTTGTTTACGCATGGTTCGCGCGGCGCAATTCAACCCTGACACGCGCCTGCCGCTGGCGGTTGGATCGGCTGACCGGGCCGACCCATTACCGCTGCGCCGCATGTGGGGCGGTTTGCGATCCGGGCGCGGCTGGCGCGCCCAGACAATGCCTGCGGGTTCAGCAATAGCGCTCGATCGCCAGCAGTTGATGGTCGCCGTAGCGATCCCCCGCAGCAAAACCGGGTGGCAGGATGCGGTCAATCTCGGCGTGGTCTTCGGGGGTCAGCGTGATCTCGGTCGCTTGTGCCCACTCTGCCAGATGGGCGGCCTTGCGGGTGCCGGGAATCGGGATCAGGTGATCACCCTTGGCCAGAACCCAAGCCAGCGCGGTGGCCGATGTGCTCCAGCCGCGCGTGGCGCAAAACGCGCGGAAGCCGTTGATTGCATGGGTATTCGCCGTGAAGTTCGGCTCGGTGAACCGCGGGTTCTGGCCGCGAAAGCCATCGGTCGGCGGCGTCAGGGGCGTGTCGCCCAACATGCCGCGCGCCAGTGGCGAGAACGGGACGAACGCCACGCCAAGCGCCTTGCAGGCCTGGATCAGCCCCAGTTCCGGCTGCCGCGTCCACAGCGAATATTCGTTCTGCACAGCGGTGCAGGGGTGGATCGCATGGGCGGCGCGCAGCGTATCGGGGGCAATTTCCGACATACCGTAGCCGCCGATTTTGCCCTCTTCGATCAGCCGCGACAGGGTGCCGATCACCTCGGCCAGCGGGCGGGCATGTTCGCGGCGGTGGATGTAGAACAACTCGACATGATCGCGGCCCAATCGTTTCAGCGAGGCCTCCAGTTCAGCCCGCAGATGCGCTTCAGAATTGTCGATACGGCGCGGCGGACCGGCGACGAAACTGGCCTTGGTCGCGATGGTGACATTGGGGCGACGGCTGGCCAGCCATTTGCCGATGATCGTCTCGGAAATTCCCATGCCATAGATGTTGGCGGTGTCGATAAAATTGATGCCATGCGCCAGCATCGCATCCAGACAGGCCAGACTTTCAGCCTCGGTCGTATCGCCGAAAATGCCGCCAAACGACATCGCGCCAAGGCCAAGGGCCGAGATTTCGGGGCCATTTCGGCCAAGTTTGCGGGTTTTCATGGGCGTCTCCTGCTGAGGGGTGCGCAATAGACGCCCACGAATCGGATAGGTCAAGGGTGCATGTAGTGCAGGCCCTGAAAGTCTTTGCGCAGGGCGGCGGTGCGCGGTGCGATGCCTTCAGGGTCGTTGGAGCGCAGGCTTTCGGCGATCAGGCGGGCAAGCGCGGGGGCGTCGGCGGGCGTGACGCCACGGCGCACCAATTCCGGCGTGCCGATCCGCAAGCCATTGAGATCATTGGCAAGGGCTGCGATGGGCAGGCCGATGCCACAGGCCAGAAACCCCGATTTGCGTAAGCTTTTCGACGCAGTCTGCCCGCCACCAAAGCCTGCTGCCTCAATCGCGAATTGGTGGCTTTGGGTGCTGCCCTTGCCTGCGGCAAAAATCGGCAAACCAAGCGCGCCGAGTTCCCGCGCCAGCGCCTGCGCCAGATCGACCATCGCCCGCGCGTAGGACGCGCCAAAGTCGCGCCAATCCAGCAAGGAAAGCGCCAGTGCGGCAGATTTCGCGGCATCGAAATTCGCCGTCATGCCGGGGTAGGCGATGTGGTCCAGCCGCTCGGCAATCTCGGCATCGTTGGTGACGATCAGCCCGCCCGCGGGGCCGCCCAGCGATTTATAGGTGCTCATCGTCATCAGATGCGCGCCTTCGTGCAGCGGATTGGCCCAGACCCCGCCCGCGATGATGCCGCATTGGTGGGCTGCGTCAAACAGCACCTTCGCGCCAACCTCATCGGCGATTGCGCGGATTTCCGCCACCGGATGCGGGAACAGGTTAAGGCTGCCGCCGACGGTGATCAGCTTGGGCTTTACATTGTGGGCGAGGGCGCGAAGTTGTTCAAGATCAACGGTATAGCCATCGGCGTTGATCGGGGCTGGGTGGGTGATCAGCCCGTAAAGCCCGGCACAGCCGCCCGCGTGATGGGTGACATGGCCGCCGATGGTGGCGGGCGGTGCGATGATGACATCGCCCGGTTTGGTCAGCGCCATAAAGCCGTAAAGGTTGGCCAAAGCGCCGGAGCCCACACGAATTTCGGCATATTTGGCTTGGAATATCTCGGCGGCGAGTTCGGCGGCGATCACCTCAATCTCCTCGATCGCCTCAAGCCCCATTTCATACTTGTCGCCCGGATAGCCCAGCGAGGGGCGGCTGCCGAGGCCGCGCGCCAGCACCGCTTCGGCGCGGGGGTTCATGATGTTGGTGGCCGGGTTCAGATTGAAGCAATCGAGGTCGTGAATTTGGGTGTTGGCCTGAACCAGTGCCTCGATCCGGTCTGCCACTTGCGGGCTGGGCGCGGTGGTGTCGGCAGCGATGCGCTGGATCAGGCTTTCGCAGGCGGCGGGAACCCAAGGGCGGGGGGAAAGATGGGGCATGGTGATCTCCTTTCGTTGCAGCAGAGCAGAGCGGGGGCTTGCGGGCAAATCAGAATTGCGGAAAAATAGGGTTAGAAAAACTGCGGTATTTAAACCTAAACTTAGGATGGTTGCGCTCTCATGGCCGTTGCCCCACCCAGACCAAAGGACTTGCCGCTATCGGCGCTGCGGGCGTTTGAAGCCGCTGCCCGGCTGGGCAGTTTTGCTTTGGCAGCAGCAGAACTGGGCGTGACGCCGGGTGCGGTCACGGCACACGTCAAATCGCTTGAGGCGCATCTGGGATCACCGTTGTTTCAACGCAGCGGGCGCGGCGTGGTGCTGACGCCTGTGGGCGCGCGCGCCTTGCCCGAATTCACGCTGGCCTTTGATGCACTGGGGGCCGCGGTGCAGGTTTTGCGTGCCGAAGCCGCCCCGCGCGTCGTGCATATCGCCACGTTGCCCGCATTGGCGCAGCTTTGGCTGTCGCCGCGCTTGCCTGCGCTTCGGGCGGCGGCACCCGAAATTGAAATCTCGATCACAGCGATGGAGCAGCCGCCAAACCTGAAGCGGCTGCCGTATGACCTGAGCCTGTTTTACGGCGAAGGCGATCAGATCATCGCGCCAGATGTGATTTTTCCTGTGTGTTCTCCGTCACTTGCGGCAAGGTTGCGTGCGCCCGAGGATTTGGCAGGGATGACCTGCCTGACCGACGCAAGCTGGGCGCAGGATTGGAAAACCTGGGCTGATGTCGCGATGCCGGGGCATAATTTCGCGCCGCGCGGGCCGATGTTTTCGCTTTACGCGCTGGCGGTCGAGGAGGCTGCGGGCGGGGCCGGGGTGTTGATGGCGCATCAGGCGCTGGTGGCCTCTCACCTTGCGGCGGGGGCGCTGGTGGCCCCGTTTGCGCAGCGCGTGACGCTGCCGGGGGGCTTGCGGTTGTGGGCGGCCCGACCGATGCGGCCGGGTTCGGCCGTGCAGCGGGCCGCGCGGTTTTTGCAGGTGGCAGGCGCGCGCAGTTCAGGCGAAAGCGGCCTCTAGCGCCACTTCCACCATGGCGCCGAAACTGGTCTCGCGCTGATCGGCGGGCAAGGCTTCGTGCGTGAGGATATGGTCGGAAATCGTCAGCACCGCCAGCGCGCGACGGTTATGGCGGGCGGCGAGCATATACAACTCGGCGGCCTCCATCTCGACGCAAATCGTGCCGTGGCGCTGCAACTGGTCGGACAGATCGGGGCGTTCGTCGTAGAAGGTGTCGGACGAGAAAATCCCGCCCACATGCACCGGCACACCGATTTTCAGCGCCGCTTTATGCGCCGCCGACAGCAGGCCAAAATCGGCGCAGGGGGCAAAGTTCAACTCGCGGAAAATGCTGCGCGAGGGGCTGCCGCAGGTGCTGGCGGTCTGCGCCAGAACCACATCGCGCACCTTCACATCATGCTGCAACGCCCCCGCCGAGCCGATGCGGATCAGAGTTTGCGCGCCATAATCTTTCATCAATTCATTGGCATAGATCGAAAGCGACGGCATCCCCATGCCCGAGCCGTGGATGGTCACACGGTGGCCGCGCCAGGTGCCGGTATAGCCGAGCATGCCGCGCACCTCGTTCACCAAGACCGGGTTTTCCAGATAGGTCTGCGCCGCCCAACGGGCGCGGTAGGGGTCGCCGGGCAACAGCACGGTTTCGGCAATCTCGCCGGGCTTGGCGCCGATATGAAAGGTCATCGCATTCTCCGTTTTCGGCGAAGCTATGACGTTTTGCGGGGCAGGGGAAGCCTTAGGCCAGCGCGCCTGCAAAGCTGGCTTTGTTCAGGCAGAATTCGGCATCCGAGGGCAGGGCAAACGCGCCAAGTGCCAGCGTTTTGCTGCAGTTCTTGCGGTCTTTGCATTGGCCGCAGGTGGACAGCAGCGCGTGGTATTTGTCGTGATCGGCGTGCAACTGCGCCTCGGTCAGACCAAAAATCTCGGCCATTGCGCGCACCCGGTCGGGCACATCTTGCGGCATCCGCGCGAAGGCGGCGATCTGATCGCGCGTCATGCCCAGATCATCCAATTCGCGCGGGCTCAGCGCTGCAATCTCGTTCAAATCCTGCCAGCGGTGCATCAGCGTTTTGATCCGGTCGAACATGGGACACTCCTGTTTTGTGCAAGATTGCCATGCCTGACGGGGGGCCGATTTGATCTGGCGCAAATGCGCGCGCGATTTATTCGGCGGCAAGTGTGGTGCCTTCGACGAGGCTGACGATATCCAGCATGATCCGGTTCAACTCGAAATCCTTCGGCGTATAGACGGCGGCGACCCCCATCGCGCGCAGGGCGCGGGCATCGTCCTCGGGGATGATGCCGCCGACGATCAGCGGGGTGTCGGCCAGCCCCGCCTCGCGCATTTTCGCCAGCGTGTCGCGGATCAGGGGCAGGTGGCTGCCCGACAGGATCGAGAGGCCCACAACATGCGCCTGTTCGGCCACGGCGGCGCGGACAATCTCGGCCGGGGTCAGGCGGATGCCTTCGTAAGTGATGTCCATGCCGCAATCGCGCGCGCGGGCGGCGATTTGTTCGGCACCGTTGGAATGGCCGTCAAGCCCCGGTTTTCCCACCAGAAATTTCAAGGGCCGCCCCAGTTTCGCCGACAGCGCCTGCACGGCTTCGCGGATCGGCTCCAGCCCTTCGGTGCGGTTGGAGGGGTTGCGCGAAACCCCGGTCGGCGCGCGGTATTCGCCGAAAGCGCTGCGCACCATTAGGCCCCATTCGCCCGTCGTCGCGCCAGCTTTCGCGGCGGCAATCGAGGCGGGCATGATGTTTGCACCTGATGCCGCGGCGTCGCGCAGGGCGTGAAGGGCGGCTTGCACCTTGGCCTCGTCGCGGGCTGCGCGCCACGCCGTCAGGCGGTTGATCTGATCGGCCTCGGCCTCTGGGTCCGACACCATGATCGACCCATCGCCCGCCGTCAGCGGGCTGGGCGTGGTCTCAATCCAACGGTTGACACCGACCACCGTGGTTTCCTTGGCTTCAATCCGCCCGATGCGTTCGGCATTGGCCTCCACCAAGCGGCCCTTCATATAGTCAATCGCGGCCACAGCGCCGCCCATCGCATCAATCTGCGCCAGTTCCGCCCGCGCGCCGTCTTTCAGCGCGGCGACCTTGCGGTCAATCGCCGGGTTGCCATCGAACAGATCGTCGTATTCCAACAGGTCGGTTTCATAGGCGAGGATCTGCTGCATCCGCAAAGACCATTGCTGATCCCACGGGCGCGGCAGGCCCAAAGCCTCGTTCCAGGCGGGCAGTTGCACGGCGCGGGCGCGGGCGTTTTTCGACAGCGTCACCGCCAGCATCTCGATCAGAATGCGGTAAACGTTGTTCTCGGGTTGCTGTTCGGTCAGGCCCAGCGAGTTCACCTGCACGCCGTAACGGAAGCGGCGATATTTGGCCTCGGTGATGCCGTAGCGGGTTTCGCACAACTCATCCCACAGCTCGACAAAGGCGCGCATCTTGCAAAGCTCGGTCACAAAGCGGATGCCGGCGTTGACAAAAAACGATATTCTGCCCACCATATTGGGGAAATCTGCGGGCGATACTTTACCTTTCAGATCATCCAGCACGGCGCAGGCCGTAGCCAGCGCAAAGGCCAGTTCCTGCTCTGGCGTGGCCCCCGCCTCTTGCAGATGATAGGAACAGACGTTCATCGGGTTCCATTTCGGCAGGTGTTTTTGCGTATAGGCCGCCACATCGGTGATCATCCGCAGGCTTGGCGCGGGCGGGGCGATATAGGTGCCGCGCGATAGATATTCCTTGATGATGTCGTTCTGAACCGTGCCTTGCAGCGCCGACACATCCGCGCCCTGTTCCTCGGCCACCGCGATATACAGCGCCAGCAGCCAAGGCGCTGTCGCGTTGATGGTCATCGAAGTATTCATTTGTTCCAAGGGGATATCCTTGAACAAGGCCCGCATGTCGCCCAGATGGTTGACCGGCACGCCGACCTTGCCCACCTCACCCCGGCTAAGTTCATGGTCGGAATCGTAGCCGGTCTGGGTGGGCAAATCGAAGGCCACCGACAGCCCGGTCTGCCCCTTGGCCAGATTGCTGCGATAAAGTGCGTTTGAGGCCGCAGCGGTGGAATGCCCGGCATAGGTGCGGAACAGCCACGGAGTATCTTTGCGCGTCATCTCGGCCTCCTGAATCGTGTCGGCAATATTCTTGCGTCAATGCAGCACTAAGCGCAATTTCACGCAAGTGTCAATTCGCTGCGTTGCGGCGAAGTTTCCGGAGTTTCTGGCCGTGAAAACATGACAGCGCTTGTCATTTGAAATGTTGCGGCGCGTTCGGCAAACATCCGCTTACAGAAATCACACCCCGAACCCAGAGGATACCATGAAAGCCACCCTGCGCCTGACCCTCGCCACCCTGGCCCTTGCCGCCACCACCCTGCAAGCCGCCGCCTATGACCGCACCGTGCGCATCCACAACGACACCGGCCTGACGCTGGTCAGGTTTCAATCCACCAACTCGGGTGCCAAGCGTTGGGGCAGCGATGTGATGGGGGCGTCCACTCTGCCGACGGGCGGCGCGATGAAGCTGCATTTCGACAACGCCGAAGGCTATTGCGAGTTTGATTTCAAGGCGGTGTTCTCGGATGGCACCGTGCTGCAAAAGGCCCGCGTCAATGTCTGCGAGACCGGCGACTACTATTACACCGAGTGAATTTGCCGCCAAAGCCGCCCATTGAAACACCACCCTATTCAAAGCCGCGGCGGGCTGCCAATATTGTGGCATGTTCCAGCCCGTCGCCGTGCCTTTCTGGTTGCTGCTGCTGATCCTTGCTTTTGCGGCGATCACGTTCGCGTCGCATTTCCTGTTCCCATCCGTGCGCTGGTTTTTCCGCAAACGGGCGGAAAAGGCGCTGGCGCGGCTGAACAAGCGGCTGGATCGGCCCATCGAGTTCTTCAAACTGGCGCGCCGGCAAGACATGATCGTGCGCCTGTCCTACGATCCCCGCGTGCTTGAGGCCGTGGCCGATCACGCTTCTGAGACCGGCGTGCCGGGGTCGGTGGCGTTCGAGGAAGCCCGCCGCTATGCCCGCGAGATCGTGCCGGGGTTTTCGGCGACGCTGTATTTCGGCGTGGCAATCCGGCTCGCGCGCTGGCTGAGCCGTTTGGCCTACCGGGTGCGGATTGGCCGCGTTGATGCGGCTTTGGCGCATATCGACCCGAAAGCCACGGTGATTTTCGTCATGAACCACCGCTCGAACATGGATTACGTGCTGATCACCTGGCTTGTCGCTAACCGCTCGGCGATTTCCTATGCGGTGGGCGAATGGGCGCGGATCTGGCCGCTGTCTGCGCTGATCCGCTCGATGGGGGCGTATTTCATCCGGCGCGGCAGCCGCAACACGCTCTACCGTCGGGTGCTGGCGCGTTATGTGCAGATGGCGACGGCGCAAGGCACCACACAGGCGATCTTCCCCGAGGGCGGGCTTTCGCTGGATGGCCGGGTGGGGGCGGCAAAGATGGGGCTGCTCAGCTACATCGTCTCGGCCTACGAGCCCGGCGGGCGCGATGTGGTGTTCGTGCCGGTGGGTCTGGCCTATGACCGCGTGCTGGAAGACCGGATTCTGACCGAAGCCGCAGAGGCCGGCACGCGAAGATTTCGCGGCAAGCCCTTGGCGATCATCGGTTTTCTGCTGCGCAACCTGTGGCGCAAATTCCGCGGCCGCTTCAAGGGCTTTGGCACCACCGCCGCGGGCTTTGGCCCGCCGGTATCGCTGCGCGCCTTTCTGGCCGATGCCCCCGATGCCCCAACCGAAGACCTCGGCGCCTATCTGATGGCCGAAATCACCAAGGTCGTGCCGGTTCTGCCGGTGCCCTTGGTGGCCGCAGCGTTGCTGGATCACCCAACCGACCGCGCCGCGTTGGCCGAAGCGGTCACCGCGCTGCAAACCCGGCTTTCGGCCCAAGGTGCCGTGCAGAAACTGCCGCCGCAGGGCCTTGAGGCCACTTTGGCCGAGGGTCTGACGCCGCTGATCAACCGCAATCTGATCGACGCCAATTTGCAAATCACCCCCGGCTCTGCCGCCCTGATCGCATTCTATGCAGCCCCGGTGCTGCAACGGCTTGAGGTCTCGCCTTAGAATTGCCGCAACGCGGCAGACATAAAATTACAAAATACCCATCAAGACTATTGCAAAGTTGCGCGCGGCCCCGCTATCACTACCGAAACCCGCCCCGATTCTGCGGCGCGGCATTTGTTGGAGGCAAGCATGGCGTTGGACACAAGCACGGCGATCACCCCCTACGAGGCTCCGGTGAAAGACCTGTATGAGATCGGCGAAATGCCCCCCTTGGGCCATGTTCCGGCGAAAATGTATGCCTGGTCGATCCGGCGCGAACGCCATGGCGAACCCGACACCGCCATGCAGGTCGAGGTCGTCGATACCTGGACGCTTGACAGCAACGAGGTGCTGGTGCTGGTGATGGCCGCAGGCGTCAACTACAACGGCGTCTGGGCCAGCCTTGGCCAGCCGATCAGCCCGTTTGACGGCCACAAACAGCCCTATCACATCGCAGGTTCGGATGCGTCCGGCATCGTCTGGGCGGTGGGCGATAAGGTCAAACGCTGGAAGGTCGGCGACGAGGTTGTGGTGCATTGCAACCAGGACGACGGCGACGACGAGGAATGTAACGGCGGCGACCCGATGTTCTCGCCCAGCCAGCGCATCTGGGGATATGAAACGCCTGACGGCAGCTTTGCCCAGTTCACCCGCGTGCAGGCGCAGCAGTTGATGCCGCGCCCCAAGCATCTGACATGGGAGGAATCCGCCTGCTACACCCTCACCCTCGCCACCGCCTACCGGATGCTGTTCGGCCACGAGCCGCATGATCTGAAACCTGGGCAGAACGTGCTGGTCTGGGGTGCGTCGGGCGGGCTTGGCTCTTACGCGATACAGTTGATCAACACCGCAGGCGCCAATGCCATCGGCGTGATTTCCGAAGAAGACAAACGCGATTTCGTCATGGGCCTTGGCGCCAAGGGCGTGATCAACCGCAAGGATTTCAAATGCTGGGGGCAACTGCCCACCGTCAACACGCCCGAATATAACGAATGGCTGAAGGAAGCCCGCAAGTTCGGCAAGGCGATCTGGGACATCACCGGCAAGGGCGTCAACGTCGATATGGTGTTCGAACACCCCGGCGAGGCGACCTTCCCGGTCAGCTCGCTGGTGTGCAAAAAGGGTGGCATGGTGGTGATCTGTGCGGGCACATCGGGCTTCAACTGCACCTTTGATGTGCGCTACATGTGGATGCACCAAAAGCGCCTGCAAGGCAGCCATTTCGCGCATCTCAAACAGGCGGCAGCGGCGAACAAGCTGATGGTCGAACGCCGGCTTGACCCCTGCATGTCGGAAGTTTTCCCCTGGTCGGAAATCCCCGCCGCGCATATGCTGATGCGCAGCAACAAACACAAACCCGGCAATATGGCCGTTCTGGTGCAAGCCACCCGCACCGGCCTGCGCACGTTTGAAGACACGCTGGATGCCAGCCTGAACCGCTGATCCAACACAGCGCTTTCGCCGAGATCTGACAAAAACCACCATATCTTGTGGAAATTGGTGAACATCTTTGCCACTTTCCACAAGTCTGTCCCCGCGGGGACAGATGCCAAGACGCAGAATGCGGCTCGGTAACGCTCCTCTGCCAATTCACATTGGCCCAAATACTCCGGGGGGCGCGCAGCGGGGGGCTGGCCCCCCTCCCGCACCATCCGCCATCACCACGCCCCAAACCCATCCCCCGGCAGCGCCGTCGCGCGGGGCTCGATGCCCCGCGCGACGGCACTTGGTTGCAGGTCTGGGCTTCCGCTCTGGCCCTTGGCGGCAACCTTGGATATGGTCGCGAAATGACCGAACTCGCCCCCGTAAAACTGACCTTTTCCGACGATCAGGCCGAGGCCTATGACCGCGTTGCGGCGGAATTGTTCAGCATGGGCGTCGATCTCGACAATGGCGGGCAAGAGCCGCGCCCCGAAGACAAATCCAGCGTGCTGGCGGTGGTGGGCAAGGCAGGTTCGGGCAAGACCATGCTGCTTGCCAGCCTCTACAAAGCCCTGCAAGCCGCAGGCGTTGACCTCGTCTCGGGCGATTACGAGCCGAAAAAGCGCAAGGAACGCCGCAGCCTTGCCATCCTTGCCCCCACCAACAAGGCGGCTTCGGTGCTGCGGATGCGCGGGGTGCCTGCGACCACGATCCACCGCATCCTCTATACCCCGGTCTATGACCCGCAGTATGAAAAGATTGCCGAATGGCTGACCGGGCAAGGCGAACGCCCCGTCGTCGAAGGCTTGACCGAACTCGCGCTTGACCGCGCACATGCGTTTTATCAAAACGTCGCCTCGATCCCCGGCGCTTTGGCCGCGGCGGGCCTGCGTGGCAGCGATTTCATCAAGGGCTGGAAACGGCGGGAAGAACCGCTCGACATCGGTTTTGTCGACGAATCCTCGATGCTCGATGAACGCGCGCTGGCCGATCTGCGCGAGATTTTCTCGACCCTCGTGCTGTTCGGCGATCCGGCGCAGTTGGCCCCGGTCGGCCTGTCGGGTGAGATGGTGTTTGACCGTCTGGGCGAGGGCCGCAAGCTGGTGCTGTCGCGCATCCACCGCCAAGCGCAAGACAACCCGATCCTTGATCTGGCCCACGCCTTGGGTGATCCCAACCTTGGCTTTGACGAATTTGAACGGATGGTTGAGGCGGCCTCGAAGAAAGACGAGCGCGTGGTCTGGGCCGAGCGGGTGGATGCCGACCTGATGGCGCGTAGCCCGGTGCTGGTCTGGCGCAATGCCACCCGCATCCGGCTGATCACCGCGTTTCGCGCCGCCCACGGCGCACCCGATGACGCGTTGCTGCCCGGCGAGCCGTTGATTTGCGACGGGATTGAACTGCCCCTGAAGCACCGCAAAAAGCGGATTGATCTTGAGGCCCGCGGGCTGATCAAGGGCGCGCAGGTGATCTACCTTGGCCCCGGCAACCGGCCCGGCTTTGCCAAGATCCACGTTGTGGGCGCCGAAGACCCGCAGGTTTCCGCCGCCTCGATCATCAAGATTGAGCGCCCGGATGAGGATGAGCCGTTCATCGCCTCTGCCGCCACGATGGGGGCGGCGTTTTTGCATGGGGCGGCGGTGACGATCCATAAGGCGCAAGGGTCACAATGGGAAAACGTGCAGGTGTTTGCCCCCGATCTTTATGCCGCGGCGGCGGCGGGCAGGTCCGAAGCCGGCGTGCCGCTGTGGAAACGGCTGGCCTATGTGGCGATCACGCGGGCGCAGCACCGGTTGCTTTGGGTGGTGCGCAACCGGCTTGCGCGGCCGTTGGAGGGCTTGACGGTGGAAGATTTGCGCCCGGCTTCGGTGCCGCTGACCTTGACGGGGCAGGGCGATGACTAGACGCTAGGCTTGGCCGCGCTAGAATACATGAAAGGATGAGGTTCCGATGATCTGCGTGTTCGTTCAATTCCGCTGCACCCCCGGCAAGACCTATGAGGTTGCCACCGCGATCTATGACCGCGAGGTGGTTTCCGAGCTTTATTCCACCAGCGGCGAATATGATCTGATCGCGAAGATTTATATCCCCGAGGATGCCGACGTCGGGCATTATCTGTCGGAAAAGCTGTTCGATATTCCGGGCATTGTGCGCACGCTGACGACGATGACCTTCAAGGCGTTTTAAGGGCGGTCCCGGTTCGGGACCTGCAAACACGGCAAGAGAATCAATGGCTTGAGCCGTGGCGTTCAAACATCATTAACCGTCATACACCACGGCGAGTTTGTGGCCGGACGGGTCGCGCAGATAGGCTGCATACCATGTCGGGCTGTAGATTTCGCGCAGGCCGGGGGCGCCTTCGTCGGTGGCACCGAGCGCCAGGGCCGTGGCGTGGAACGCATCGACCTCGGCGCGGCTGCGGGCGGGCAGGGCAAGCATGGTGCCATTGCCGGTGCCTGCGGCTTCGCCGTTGAAGGGCGGGCAAATCCAGAATTTGAAGCCATCAGCGCGACCGGCTTCGGAATAGGCACGCCATCCGCCGGAGAAATCTGATTGCACCGCCCAGCCGATGGTTTTCAGCACGGCATCGTAGAAGGCATGCGCGCGGGCGGGGTCATTGGTGCCAAGGGTCAGGTAGGCGGGCATGGCAGGAGCCTCCGGCGGGGATATTTAGAAAACAGGTGAAATCAACGCAGGATCGGCGGGCCGTCTTGCGTGGCGGCTTCAACGAACATGCGGATTTTCATCGGGTCTTTTGCACCGGGGGCGGATTCCACACCGGAGGAGACATCGACCTGCCGCGCATTGGTCAGCCGGATCGCCTCGGCCACGTTTTGCGGGGTGAGGCCGCCTGCAAGCATCCAAGGTTTCAGCCAGCGGCGCTGCGCGACTAAGCGCCAATCGAAGGTCAGACCATTGCCGCCGGGGAGGGTGGCGTTCTTTGGCGGCTTGGCATCGACGAGGATTTGATCGGCGGCGAGGGAATATTCCAGCAGGTCTGCGAGATCGCCTTCGTCGGCGACTCCGATGGCCTTCATCACTGGCAAGCCGTAGCGGGCGCGGATTTCGGCGACACGTTCGGGGGTCTCGTGGCCGTGAAGTTGCAGCATATCCAAAGGCATGGCCTCGGTGATCGCATCCAGCAAAGTGTCGTCGGCATCGACGACAAGGGCCACTTTCGCAAGGCCCAAGGGGGCGGCGAGGGTCAGTTCACGCGCCTGATCAATGGTCAGATGGCGCGGGCTTTTCGGGAAGAACACAAAGCCCGCATAGGCGGCTTTGGTTGCGGCCACGGCGGCCACATCGGCCAGCGTGCGCAGGCCGCAGATTTTCACGCGAATATCAGGCATCTATTTCGCCTTGGAGCGGTCAAGAATGGCAAGCACATCGTCTTGCGGCAGCGAGGTGGCGTCGCGCATGGTGGCCAGTTCGCGCTCGAGCCGGGAGACTTCGCGGGTTTTGCTGGAGGCCACGACGCGGTGTTTGTGCTCGCGCGCCCATTCCCACAGGAAGCCCACCAGCACACCGATCACGATGCCGCCGAACAGCACGACGAACACCGGAAGCTCCATCTGCCAGTTCAGGCCAAGGAAAGCCGCAAAGTCATCTGGCATGGCCTTCAGCAGAACCGGGGTGCGGTTGGCCAAAGCCACGATCAGCAGGGCAAGGCCCACCGCTGCCAAAGTCAGATAGCGCAGGTAACGAAACATGAGACCGCCTTTTTGCAGGTGCTGTCCCTATATGAGGGCGGAAGGGCTGGCCTGCAATGCGGCTTACTTGCTGTTCAGCCGATCGCGCAGCAGTTTGCCGGTTTTGAAGAACGGCACCTTCTTGTCTTCGACCGCGACGGCCTCGCCGGTGCGCGGGTTGCGCCCGACGCGGGCATCGCGCGCCTTGACCGAGAAGGCACCAAAACCGCGCAACTCCACCCGGTCGCCTTTGGCGAGGGCTTCGATGATTTCTTCAAACACCGTGTTGACGATGCGTTCAACATGGCGCTGCGTCAGATGCGGATTTTCATCCGCAATTTTCTGGATCAGTTCGGACCGGATCATCGGCGATATCCCCCTGGTGATGCCGCGTCCCATTCAGGGGATTCTCGGCCATGCAAACCTGTTACGCATTGGACTATAGGCATAATTTCCAAAGGCACAAACAAAATTGCAAGCGAGGGGTGCCAAAGCAAAGGGCCCCGCGTTGCCGCGGGGCCCTTTTTGTTGACCGCTAACGGTCAGATCAGTTGCGGTCGCCCTTCAGAGCAGCGCCGAGGATGTCGCCCAGCGATGCGCCCGAATCGGAGGAGCCATACTGTTCGACGGCTTCTTTTTCTTCGGCGATCTCACGTGCCTTGATCGACAGACCCATGCGGCGGGTCTTGGGATCAATGTTGGTGACGCGCACGTCGATCTTGTCGCCAACCGAGAAACGCTCGGGGCGCTGATCGGAACGCTCACGCGAGAGGTCCGAGCGGCGGATGAACGATTTCGCGCCGTTGTATTCGACCTCGACACCGCCGTCTTCGATTGCGGTCACGACAACGGTGATCACACCGCCACGCTTCACGCCATCAACAGCATCGGTGAAGGTGTCTTCGCCCAAGGCTTTGATCGAGAGCGAGATACGCTCTTTCTCGACATCCACTTCGGTGACAGCGGCGGTAACCGTGTCGCCCTTGCGGTAGTTCTGGATCGCGTCTTCGCCGCGGGTATCCCACGACAGATCCGACAGGTGAACCATGCCGTCGATGTCGTTGTCGAGGCCGACGAACAGACCGAATTCGGTGATGTTCTTGACTTCGCCTTCGATATTGGTGCCGATCGGATGGGTTTCGGCAAACACTTCCCACGGGTTGCGCTGGGTCTGCTTGAGGCCCAGAGAAACGCGGCGCTTGGTGCTGTCGATTTCCAGCACCATGACTTCGACTTCCTGAGAGGTCGAAACGATCTTGCCGGGGTGGACGTTTTTCTTGGTCCAGGACATTTCCGACACGTGGACAAGGCCTTCAACACCGGCTTCCAATTCGACAAAGGCGCCGTAATCGGTGATGTTGGTGACCCGGCCTTTGTGCACGGTGCCGAGGGCGTAGAGTTTCTCAACAGCATCCCACGGATCGGATTGCAGTTGCTTCATGCCCAGCGAGATGCGGTGGGTGTCTTTGTTGATCTTGATGACTTGCACCTTGATCGTCTCACCAATCGCGAGGATCTCGGACGGGTGGTTGACACGGCGCCATGCCATGTCGGTGACGTGCAGCAGGCCGTCAACGCCGCCCAAGTCCACGAACGCACCGTATTCGGTGATGTTTTTCACAACGCCGTCAATGGTCTGGCCTTCGGTCAGGTTGCCGATGACTTCAGCACGCTGTTCTGCGCGCGACTCTTCGAGGATGGCGCGACGCGACACCACGATGTTGCCACGACGACGATCCATTTTCAGAATCTGGAACGGCTGCTTCATGCCCATCAGCGGGCCCGCATCGCGCACGGGGCGCACATCGACTTGGCTGCCGGGAAGGAAGGCAACAGCGCCGCCCAGATCCACGGTGAAGCCGCCTTTGACACGACCGAAGATCGCGCCATCGACGCGGGTTTCGGTGGCGTGGGCTTTTTCCAGACGATCCCATGCTTCTTCGCGGCGAGCTTTCTCGCGCGAGATCTGGGCTTCGCCACGGGCATTCTCAACGCGGTCCAGATACACTTCAACAGTGTCGCCGACGTTGATGTTCGGGGCTTCGCCGGGGTTCGCGAATTCTTTCAGATCGATGCGGCCTTCCATCTTGTAGCCGACGTCGATGATGGCTTGGCCTGCCTCGATGGCGATGACCTTGCCTTTGACAACCGTGCCCTCTTCGGGGGTGTCAATTTCGAAGCTTTCCTTCAAGAGGGCTTCGAATTCGTCCATAGCTTTGGAGTTCATGTAGTTGGGTTCCTTTGTCGTCTATGTCACTGGCCATGCGGTTGGCTCCGCCGGTCTTGCAAATGAAGGCAGGGTCGCGGCTGCTGCCCGACCCTTCCGGCGCGTATTTAGGCTGTGGCGCGGGATTCTGCAAGCGTCCCGCTGCCATCCCGGCGTTATTTCATTGTCGCCAGATAAGCCGCCATATCGGCAGCACCGCTGGCCATTTTGAAGGCCATTTTGGCCGAAACTGACGGATCACCCGATTCCTCTTTGACCCAAGCGGTCGGGTTGGTGATGTAGGCGGCGAGTTTGGCTTCATCCCAGACATCGCCCTTGGCGTTCAGCGCCAGAAGGCCAGTGCCATAGGCGAAATCGGGGTAGCTGCCGATGGGGCGGCCGATGACGCCGTAAAGGTTCGGGCCGGTCTTGCCACCTGCCTGAATCTTGGTGCCGTCAGCCGCGATGATCGAATGGCAGGCCTTGCAGCGGTTGAACAGCTTCTCGCCCTTGGCCGCGTCGCCTTCGGCAAGGGCGGGGCTGGCCAGCAGGGCAAGGCCGAAAAGCGTGGCGGCTGCGGCAGATTTGAGGGTGAGGGTCATGGTGGCGGGCTCCTGTCAGGCTGGCAATCGGGCGCAGCGGTTGCGCCGGTTAGCCACCTTATAACGTGCTTGGTGCTGAATGACATCAAGGCTGCGCTGCGTGCTTCAAACAGTCGCGCCAGCGGCATTGGCAGGGCCAAAGGAAAGGCGTATCGACGGTGATATTCTGCGGGGAAAACCTGTAGAGTGCGGCATGGCGCGGATGCCGGTTGCGCGGTGGAGGGGAAGATGCTGTGGAGGGGAAGATGCTGTGGTCTTGTGCGCGTAGTGGCGCGATCGCCGGGGTGATTATCGCTGGCTGTTGGGCCGGTCTGGCGGCGGCGGCTGTGGGGTTTCCAGTGCAGCCCCCAGTGCACCCGCCAGTGCAACGTGTGGTGAAGGATATGGTGATGGTGAAGCTTGATGCGCCGGTTTGGCTTTTGTGCCGGTTTGGGGCAAGCGAGGAGGAAGTGCCCGGCTTTTGTGCCCGCTTGCGTGCCGATTTTCAGCGCCAGACCGGGCAGGCGCTTGGCGATGATGCCGAGCCGGTTGAGGGCGCGCGGGTGTTGGTGGTGCAGGTGGACAATCGCGGCGACCACCGCGCGCTGGTGACGCTGGCGGGCGGGCGGCAGGTCGCGGGAAAGTTCATCGCACAAAGCACGCAAGAGATGCGGCTGGGCACGGTGGACGCCGCGATGCAGGCCGGTTCTGCGGCGGCTTTGGTTTTCCCGTTGGCCAGCTTGCTGGAAACATTGCGCTAGGTTTGTGGCCAGTCTGTGCATAGACAGAACGTGTGTCAGATGTTAATTTCTATTTAACAAATGCCGTTTGGGGCCATGCTGCTGCTTGTAACCCAATCCTATTGACCGAGCACCGTTTTCAACGCCGCGATTTGCGCGGTAATTTGTGATTATGCGAAGGAGTCATCCATGTTTTTGTCCAGCCCCCGTGCGCATTCCGTGCGCGACCTTTTGGCCGATGACCGGGCGATACAGGCGTTGCCGTTGCCGGGCGGCGATATTGCGGCCACCACAGCCACGACCGGGCGCGTGACGCTTGGCTCCAGCACCTATGGCACGGTTGGGGCTTCGGGCGATCACGATTGGTATGCGGTCAGTCTGGTGGCCGGGCAAACCTATGATTTCCGGTTGCTTGGCGTGGGCCGCACCCCGCTGGCGGATACTCTGTTAACCCTGCGCAACGCCTCGGGCACGCAGGTGGCGGTGAATGACGACGCCGGTGGCGCGCTTACATTGAATTCGGCGATCACCTATACTGCGACGACGACGGGCACGTTTTTTCTGGATGTCAGCGGTTTCAGCAGCGGCACCGGAGATTTCGTGATCTCGGCCGTGCGCGACAACGCGGCGGGTATGGTGCTGACCCCCGATGAGGTGGCGTGGCAACTGACCAACAATTTTGAGCGGTTCTTCTCGTCGGGCGTATCGCAGAACGTGCCGGCGACCGCCTATGATTTGTCTGCCGGGCGCACGATCACCTATAACGTCTCGCAGTTGACCTCGGCCGGGGCGGCTTTGGCGGTGCAGGCGCTGCGGATGTGGTCCGATGTCAGCGGCATCAATTTCGTGGCCACCAATGGCGCGGCACGGATCACCTTTGACGACAGCGAAGCCGGGGTGAATGCCTATAACAACAATGTCACCGCTACGGATGGAAGTGGCACGATCACGTCGTCGTCGCTGATGATCACCACCGGCTGGCTGACCCAGTTTGGCACCTCGTTTGACAGCTATAGTTTCGAGACCACGATCCACGAGTTGGGCCACGCGCTTGGGTTGGGACACGGTGGCAATTACAACGGCTCGGCCACCTATGGCGTTGACAATTTCTACGTCAACGACTCGCAGCATTTGTCGATCATGTCTTACATGCAGTCGGTCAACGACGAATTTTCGCGCGACGGCACTGATTTCAACACCTTCGTGAACGCGCAATTCCGTTGGGTGCTGACGCCGATGATCGCGGATATTCTGGCGATCAGCAATCTTTACGGGCTGTCCACCACCACCCGCACCGGCAACACCACCTATGGCTATAACTCCAACACCGGAAACGCGGCGCTGGATCAGGCGGTGACGTTGAATGACCCGGCCAGCAACAGCTATGTGGCCTTCACGATCTTTGACAACGGCGGCGTTGATACGGTGGATATGTCGGGCTTTGCGGGCGCGCAACGGATTGACTTGCGGCAAGGCGAGTCATCCGATGTGCTGGGCGGGCGGCTGAATATGGGCATTGCCTACGGCACGGTGGTTGAAAACGCCTATGGCGGCGGCGGCAATGATACAATCACGGGTAACAGCATTGCCAACTTGCTGCGTGGCAACAATGGCAATGACTTTCTGAACGCTGGCAGCGGCAACGATACGCTTGAAGGTGGATCTGGTGCGGATACGTTGAACGGTGGGGCTGGCCGCGATATCATGACGGGCGGCAGCGGCAACGACGCCTACTTTGTTGACATGGCTGGCGACCTGATCAATGAGGCGGCTGGCGGTGGCACGGGTGATCAGGTTGTCGCAAGCGTCAGCTTCAGCCTGGCCATTGATGACGATATAGAATTCCTCAACACTACGTCTGCTGCGGGAACGCAGACACTACATCTGACTGGCAACAATCTGGCGCAGTCGATCACGGGAAATGCAGGCGTAAACAATCTGTCCGGCTTGGGCGGGAATGATCGTCTTTTTGGCCTTGGCGGGGCGGATGTTCTCGACGGTGGCGCGGGCAACGACACGATGACAGGCGGCACCGGAAACGACTGGTATTTTGTCGATTCACAATCGGACACCATTGTGGAGGATGCCGGGCAAGGCACGGCCGACCGCGTGTGGGCATCTGCCAGCTTTGCGCTGGCAGCGGACGATAATATCGAGATCCTCAGCACAAGTAACGCCACGCCATCCGCCGCGATCAGCCTCACAGGCAATGGGTTGTCTCAGACAATTGTGGGCAATAACGGCGCGAACCAACTTGTGGGTCTGGGCGGGCACGACACCATCAACGGGGGCGCGGGCGCTGATACGTTGCTTGGCGGAACTGGCAACGATGTGTTGAACGGCGGAGTGGGTCGGGACCAGATGACGGGCGGGGACGGGCTTGACGTGTTCGTCTTTAATGTCGCCCTCGTCCCGACAAACGTGGATACGATCATCACCTACATATCAGCCCAAGATCGGATCGTGCTGGATCATACCGTGTTCAGCGCCTTGGCGGTGGGGGCGCTGTTGGACGCAAATTTTGCAGCCAACACGACAGGGCTTGCCGTACGGAGCACGGACCGGATTATCTACGAGACCGATACAGGCAATCTTTACTACGATGCCGACGGGGCTGGTGGCCCTGCTGGGTCGTTGGTATTTGCCAATGTCGGTATAAACGTTGTTGATTTTGGGTATCGAGAGTTCTCGATATTCTGATCGAGACAGCGATGGGCGGGCCCCCGTGGGCCCGCCCGGTCCGCCGGGTTCAGTCCTGTGGGTTTGGTGGGGACGCTTACAACCGCGTTTGGGTTGCATCAACCGGGGTTGAAAAGCCACGCGACAAGCGGGGTGATTGCGATGGGCTGGGTGGTGTCCACATCGTGCCGGGGCGCGAGGCCAGTCGGCTTTGCGACGGCCGCAAGGGCGATCAGTTCGGGCACATAATCGGCACCCGGATGGCCTGCGGGGCGGGTGCCCAGACGGGCCGCGTAGCGCGCGCCGATCACTTCGGGCGGGGCGTGGCACCAGATTTCGGCGATGTCGGTCAGGCCTGCGCGGGCGATGTGGTCTTGCAGCACCTGCGTGGGTTGGAAGCCGAACCATGCGTCGATGATCACGGTGGTATCTGCGGGGGCTTCGGCGATCAGATCAAAGATCGCGGCATAGGAGGCGCGGCCCAAGGTGCGGTTGAACAGCCTGTCCCCCGGCGGCAGGACGGTAAGGAACGGGTTCTTCACGGTATCCAGCGCAAGCACCGGCCAGCCTGTCGCATCGGCCAGCGCACGCGCCACGCCGGATTTGCCCGAAGCAGGCACGCCGTTGACAAATACGGCACGTTTTGCGCGGCGGTTTTTCCGCGCGGCGGTGGCGGCCCCGATGACGCCCGCATCATCCCCCAGAATGGCTGCGCGCACGGGGGCAGAGAACCATGACGGCGCGGCAGGAAAGCGGGCCAGCGCGGCATGGGCGGCAGCCCCGGCACCGCCGCCGATCAGCACGACATCGGGGTTGAGCGTGGCGGTCAGCGTGTCGATGGCGGCGCGGAGGGGGGCTGCCCAAGCGCGGATCACGGCTTGTGCGGCGGGCTTGGTGCTTGCCATCAGGGCCTCGGCCCTGGTGTCGGCGGGCAGGCCTGCTTCGGCCAGATGCACCCCGAAAGCGGTGCCCGACGAGGTGGTTTCAACGCAGCCGATCTTGCCACACACACAGGCGCGGCCCTGCGGATCAATGCAGATGTGGCCGAGTTGCCCCGCAGCGCCGCGCCCGCGCAGCACCTGACCATTGTCGAGCACCGCGCCGCCGATGCCGGTGCCAATCGTCAGCATCACCACGTTCTGCTGGCCCTTGGCCGCGCCATAGGCGGCCTCGCCCAGCAGGGCCATGGTCGCGTCGTTTTCGATTGTCACCGCAAGGCCGGTGGCCGATTCGATCTGTCCGGCAAAGTCAAACCCAGACAGATCGACATAGCCGCCCGACAAGACTTGCCGTGTCGCGGCATGGACTTGCCCCGGCACACCAATGCCAAGCGCGTTGCAGGTGTCATTGCGCACCTGTGCGACCAATTCCAGCACGCGGGCGGTCACAACGGCAGGGTCGCGGGCGCTGTCGGCACTGGCGCGGGCCTCGATCACCCCGCCCACCACACGCGCGGCACGCAAGCGGGTGCCGCCGATGTCGATGCCGATGGCGCTGCCTGTCGCAGTCCCAGAAGTCACGGCTTAGGCCTTGAAATGCTTGGCAATCACCGCCTGAATTTCACGCAGGCGGGGCACAGCGATGGTTTCCAGCTTGGTTTTTGTCACCGCGCGGTCCAGCGAAATGCAGTCTTTCCACAGCGAGCGCCCCGCGATCACGCCAGATGCGCCATTGGCCATCGAGGTTTCGACCTGGCCGAGGAAAGTGGCATGATCGACGCCCGCCGACAGCACCGCCCACGGCACGCTGCCGCACATCGCGGTGATGTTGGCGCAGGCTTGCGGCGTGCCCGGATAGGGGATTTTCAACACTTTCGAGCCCGCATCAAGGCACAGCTTCGAGCCGCCTTCGATCAGTTCGGGGATTTTGGCGGCATAGGCCTCGGGCGCTTCGCCGGGCAGGGCGTATGTCAGAAATTCGACCACCAGCAGCAGGTCTTCGGCGGCGAAATCGGCGATAGACGCGCGCAGGGTGGCCATGTTGGCGGTGTTGGCCGCAGGCGTGTCCGAGCGCAGGTAGATCATGATCTTGGCCCCGGTGCCGCCCAGTTCGCGCACACGGCGGGCGTTGATGCCTTCGCACATGTTGGAAATCCGGTAGCCTTCGGGGGTAAGATCAAAGCCCGAGGCATCAAGGCCAATCAGCAGCCCGGTCGTGCGGTGGATCGCGCCCTGATCGACCATGCCCGGCACAGCACAAATCGGGTCAACCAACACGCAGCCAGCATGGCGGGCGAGGTAGGCGGTGATATCCATCTTCGTCTCGCCCAGCGTGGCATTGGAAATCGCCGCCTGCTCCTCGGGCGTTTTGGCGAGGATGGTGCGCATTCCGCCGCGCTGATCGCAGGCAATGACCATCATTGCGCCATCGTCGCCGCAGATTTGGCTATAGCCGCGGCGTTCGGCGGTTGTCATGCTGGACATCGGGGCGGCCATCGGGTTCTCCAGATATTTGGCGCGGGCCAGGGGGCGAAGATGCCAGTTGCCTGAACGCGGATATTGCGGGATAAGCTTGCGGTAGATAACCTGTAACACCTTGCAGAAAGGAATTGCAACCTGTCAATTTCCAACGGGGCCGTCATCGGTGAAAACCGGGCCATGCTGCATACTGTCGCCAAGCTGCATTACGAATCGGACCTGAGCCAGGTTCAGATCGCCAAGCAGTTGGGGCTATCGACGGCCACGATCTCGCGGCTGTTGCAGCGGGCGCGTGCCGAGGGGATCGTGCGAATCGAGGTGCGCGATATTCACGCGCCGGATGCGTTGGGCGGGATGCTGGCCGAGCGGTTGGGGTTGAAGCTGGCCGTGGCGGTGGATGCGCCAGCGGCGGCGGGGGTGCAGGCGCTGGCGGCACCGCTGTCGCGGATGGTGGCGGCGCGGGGGCTTGGGCAGGGCTCGGTGCTGATGGTGGGATGGGGGCGCACGGTGGCCGCGATCATCGACGGCGGTTTGCCCAGCTTGCCGGGGGTGAGTGTTGTGCCCTCGACCGGCGGGATGAGCCAACATGCGCAGCATTTTCAAAGCAACGAATTCGCGCGCCGCGCGGCCGAGGTGACGGGCGGTATTCCGCATTTCATCCACGCGCCCTATCTGCCCGCCCCCGAGGCGTTGGATTTCTTTCTGGCCGAGCCGGGGGTTGAGGCTTCGGTGGCGCTGTGGGACCGGATTGATCTGGCTGTGGTGGGCATCGGGCTGCCTTATGGCCTTGACCGCCCGACGCAAGGTGCGACCGATGTGGGCGACCCTGATCTGACCGAAGCTGCGGGCGATGTGGTGCGGCATTACTTCGACGGCGCAGGGCAGATCGTGCCGTGGCGCGGTGAGGGGCAGATGATTGCGGTGTCTTGCGCGCAGTTGCGGCGCGCGCCTTTGGTGATTGGCGTGGCGGTGGGAGAGGCGAAAGTGCCGTCGATCATTGGCGCGGCGAAGGCGGGGCTGATCTCGGGCCTGCTGACCGACACGCGCACCGCCGAGGCGGTTATGGACGCTTTGGCGCGGGGATGAGTCTGGTGCGCAGGAAGGGCTGCGCGACGGGCTGCGAATCCAAGAAAATACTTGCAGCAAAAAATTTCTCTTGACGAAGCGCGGTGAACCACGTGTTATTCGAGGCATTGGCGGCGCCCGCGTGGCGTGAAACAGCCAACTGCTTTGCCACTTGAGGAGGTGGCGCAGCGGGTATTCAGGGAGGAATATGGATGAAACGTCGTAGCTTTTTGGGCGCTGCTTCGGCATTGGCGCTGACATTCTCTATCGCCACGTCGGCGGTGGCAGAAGACAAGAAATACACCATCGCGCTGGTCCCCGGTCTGACCACCGATGCGTTCTACATCACCATGCAAAAGGGCGCGCAGGCGGCGGCGGATGCTTTGGGCGTCGAGCTGGTGTTTCAGGGCGCACCCGATTTCAACCCGGTGACGCAGGTGCCGGTGCTGGACGCAGTGATCGCCCGCGCGCCCGATGCCATTCTGATCGCGCCGACCGACACCACCCAGTTGATCGAGCCTTTGCGCAAGGCGCATGACGCAGGGATTGCGGTGATCACCGTCGATACGTTCATCGGCACGGGTGTTTATCAGACCGGTGCAGGGGACGCGGATTTCCCGCTGGCTTACATCGCATCTGACAACGTGCTGGGGGGGCGGATGGCAGCCCGTGCGCTGGCCAATGCAATCGGCGGCGAGGGCAAGGTGTTTGTGTCGAACGTCAAGCCCGGCATCTCTACCACTGACCAGCGTGAAGCCGGCTTCAAGGCCGAGATGGCCGAGAATTTCCCGAAAGTCACCGTGCTGGAAACCCAGTTCAACGACAACGATGCCAACAAGGCCGCGTCGCAGTTGCAGGGCGTGTTCGCGCGTGACGCTGATCTGAAAGGCGTGTTCGGGGCCAACCTGTTCTCGGCTTTGGGCGCGGGCACCGGGGTGCAGCAAGCGGGCCAGACCGGCAATATCAAGGTCGTGGCGTTTGACGCACCGGGCTCGATCGTGGACAACATCAGCAGCGGCTTGGTCGATGTGGCGATTGCGCAGCATCCGGCCGAGATCGGCTATTACGGTGTGGTTTCGGCCTATGCCCACCTGACCGGAAACTCGATCCCGGTGAACATCGGCACCGGCTTTACCATCATGGACAAGTCGAACATCGCTGATCCGAACGTCGCGAAATACATCTACTCTGAGTAAGCGCATCGGGGGAGGGCGCAGGCTCTCCCCCATTTTTTGCCAAAGCGGTCTGACGACCAAGGCGGCCCAATGGGCCGCTGCGCGGGTGCGATCACCTGCCCAAGTTTAGGAATTTCATATGACATCGCCGCCAAGCATCCCTTCGACCCCGACCCATGTCGCGCCGCAGGCCGACCATGCCGACAAAGCGCGCACGCTGATGCAGCGTGTGGCCGATCTGCGGGCCTGGTTGTTTCTGGCGGTGCTTATTCTGGGGTTTGAGATCTGGTCGCGGTTGAGTTTTGGCGGCACCTTCCTGTTCAACCCGTTCAACATCCAGTCGATTGCGGTGTTTGCGGTGGCGCCGTTGCTGCTGGCGACGGGGCAGACGTTTGTGATCATCTCGGGCGGGATCGACCTTTCGCTGGGCTTCATCATGGGGCTGGCGGCGGTGGTGGCCGCGCATGTGATCAACTGGCTGACGCCGGGGCTGGGCTTTCTGCCTGCGGTGCTGCTGGGGGGCGTGGTGGCGGTGGCTGTTGCGGCAATCCCTGGGTTTATCAATGGCTTGCTGGTGGCATTTCTGAAAGTGCCGCCGTTTATCGGCACGCTGGGCATGTTTGGCGTGGCGCGGGGCGTGGCGTTTTTGCTGGCGGGCGGCACCACGGTTCCGGTGAAGAACGAGGTGTTTGCCGCACTCGGCAATGGCCGGTTGGGCCCGGTGCCCTATATCGTGATCGTCACGGCGGTGTTTGTGTTGATCATGCACTACCTGCTGGGCCAGACCAAATTCGGCCAGCACAATTATGCCATCGGGGCCAATGCCCAAGCCGCACGCCGTGCGGGCATCAACATCAAATGGCACTTGCTGCGGCTGTATATCCTGTCGGGTGTCTGCGCGGGGCTGGCGGGTGTTTTGTATGCGGCGCGGTTCAGCGCGGGGGCGGCGCAAGCGGGCGAGCCGCTGTTGTTGGATGCGGTGGCGGCGGTGGTGATCGGCGGCGCGAGCCTGTTTGGCGGATCGGGCACCATTCTGGGCACGGTTGCGGGGGCGTTCGTGATCGCGGTCATCCAATACGGGCTGGTGTTCATCAACGTAGAGCCATTCTGGCAGTTTATTTCGGTGGGCGTGGTCATCATCATCTCGGTGCTGATTGATCAGGCGCAGCGGCGGTTCTCGGGAGGGCGGCAAAGTGAGTGATATGACCCCAATCGGCCAGACCAAGATCGGCGATCCGTTGTTGGAAGTGCGCAATCTGTCGAAGAATTTCGGGCCGGTGCAGGCGCTGAATGATCTGACGATGATGGTGCGGGCGGGCGAAGTTGTGGCGCTTGCGGGCGACAATGGCGCGGGCAAGACCACGCTGATCAAGGCGATTTCGGGGGTGTATCAGCCGTCCTCGGGTGAGATTTTGCTGAAAGGTCAGAAGGTTAGTTTCAACTCGCCGCAAGAGGCGCGCGATATCGGGATTGAGACGATCTATCAGGATCTGGCGCTGGCCGATAACCTGACGATTGGCGCGAATATCTTTCTGGGCCGCGAGCCGATGCGCCGCGCGTTTGGGTTTCTGCCGGTGCTGGACCGCGCCAAGATGGCCGAGGCCGCCAAATCGACCATGGCTTTGCTGGATTTCCATGTCTCGCGCCTTGATGCGCCGGTGTCGAATTTCTCGGGCGGGCAAAGGCAGGCGGTGGCGATTGGGCGCGCGGTGTATTGGAACGCGCAAATCCTGATCATGGACGAGCCTACAGCGGCTTTGGGCGTGCCCGAGCAGCGCAAGGTGATCCAGTTGATCCACCAGTTGAAGGCGCAGGGGCGCGGGGTGATCTTTATCAGCCACAACTTGCAGGACATTTTCGCGGTGTCTGACCGCATCGTCGTGCTGCGGCGCGGGGTGCAGGCCGGAGAGCGCAAGATTTCCGAGACCACGCATGACGAGGTCGTCAAGTTGATGATCGGCGGCTGAGATGGCCGTGGTGATCGGGGCCATCGGCGAATTGCTGGTGGAGTTTGTCTGCACCGAACAGGATGGCCGCAACCTGCGTGCGGCCCCCTATATCGGGCCGTTTCCATCGGGCGCGCCGGGGATTTTCATTGATCAGGCGGCACGGGTGGCGCGCAGTTTTGGCGGGCGGGCGGTGTTTGCGGGTGCGGTGGGGGACGATGCGTTTGGGCAGGTGATCTTGCAGCGATTGGTCGCGGGCGGCGTTGACCCCGGCCTGATCCGGGTGGTGGCGGGGGTGCCGACCGGATCGGCCTTTGTCAGCTATAACAGCGATGGCAGCCGGGATTTCGTGTTCAACATCAGCCATTCGGCGGCGGCGCAGTTGCCGGGGTTGGAGGAGATTGCGGCGGGATTTCTGGCGGCGGCGATTGCGGTGCTGCATATCTCGGGCTCGATGCTGGGCGATCCGGCGATGCGGGCGGTGGGGTTGGCGCTGTGCGAGCGGCTGGATGCGGCGGGGGTTGCGATCTCGATTGATCCCAATATCCGGCCCGAGTTGATCGCCGATGCGGGCTATCTCGATGCGCTGACACGCATCATCGCGATGGCGGATTATGTGCTGCCCTCGGATGCCGATGCGTCGGTTTTGTATCCGGGGCAGGCGTTTGAGGATTGGTCGCAGCGGTTGCTGGCGGATCAGGCGCAGGTGGTGGTGTTGAAGCGCGGTGATCAGGGATGTGTCGGGCGCGATCGTGTGGGGCAGGTCGATCTGCCCGCGCATAGGGTTCAGGTTGTCGATCCAACCGGGGCGGGCGATTGCTTCTGCGCGACCCTGGTGACGTTGCTGGCGGCGGGTCAGGCTTTGCCGGATGCTTTGGCGCGGGCCAATGCGGCGGGCGCTTTGGCTGTGCAGAAATTGGGGCCGATGGAGGGGAACTCTGCTTTGGCCGACATTGACAGATTGAAAGGATAGGCGATGCCCCTCAAACAAGATCGGTTGCTGCGGGTGGGTGTGCTGGGCTGCGGCCCGATTGCGCAAGCCGCGCATTTCGAATCCTGCACCAAGGCCGCGAATGCCGAACTTTATGCGATTTGCGATGTCGCCGATGATCTGCGCGACCGGATGGCGGCCACCCACGCGCCACGCCGCAGTTATAATGATTACGCGGCCATGCTGGCCGACCCGGAACTGGAGGCGGTGGTGATTGCCACCTCGGATGCGTTCCATGTGCCAGCGGCTTTGATGGCCTTGCAGGCGGGCAAGCATGTGTTGTGTGAAAAGCCGTTGGCGACCAGCGTCGAAGAGGCCGAGAGTTTGCGCGCAGCGGTCGCGGCAAGCAGCTCTGTGCTGCAAGTTGGCCATATGAAGCGCTATGACGCCGGATTGCAGGCCGCGAAGGTGTTCATTGACACCGAAATGGGGCAGATGGTGGCGCTGAAGGCGTGGTATTGCGACAATACGCACCGCTACGCGATGACCGATGCGGTGCAGCCGTTGATGGTAACCTCAAAGAACGCAAAGAAGCCGGCCGAGAACCCCAAGGCCGATCTGGACCGTTACTACATGCTGGCCCATGGCAGCCATCTGGTTGATACCGCACGCTATTTTGCCGGAGAAATCGTGGCGGTGGATGCGCGGCTGTTAAACCGCGCGGGCATCCGCTGCTGGTTTGTCGATGTGGAATTCGCCAGCGGCGTGCTGGGCCACCTTGATCTGACGGTGGCGGTGCGGATGGATTGGCACGAAGGGTTTCAGATTTACGGCGAACAAGGCTCGGTCTTGGGCAAAACCTATAACCCGTGGTATTACAAGTCGTCCGAGGTGGATATCTTCCGCGAAAGCGATGGCGCGACGCATCGGGTGTTGGGCGCGGATGGGCATTTCTATCGCCGCCAGCTGGAAGGCTTTGCCGATACGATCCTGAAGGCCGTGCCGCAATCGGGGGCGGATATCGAGGACGGTATCGCCTCGGTCCGCGCGATGGTGGCGATTGCGCAATCGGTGCGGGAAGGCCGTCCGGTGACGCTGGCCGATGTGGCGGGGCCGCTTTGATGCGCTTGGGGATTTTCGCCAAGACCTTTGCGGGCAGCGATCCGGGCACGGTTTTGGCGGCGTCAAAGGCGGCGGGGTTTGCCTGCGTGCAGTATAACATGGCCTGTTCGGGGTTGGCCGCGATGCCGGATGCGCTAAGCGCGCAGGATGTGGCGGCGGTGACTGCGGCCAGTGCTGCGGAGGGCGTGGCGATTGCGGCGGTGTCGGGCACTTACAACATGATCCACCCCGACCCAAGCCTGCGGGCCAAGGGCTTGGCGCGGTTAGAGATTTTGCTGCGCAATGCGCGGGCGATGGGCACCGGGATGGTGACGCTGTGCACCGGCACCCGCGATCCGCAGGACCAGTGGCGGCATCATCCCGACAACGCCAGCCCCGAGGCTTGGGCGGATTTGTTGACCGAGATGGGTAAGGCCTGCGCCATCGCCGAGCCTTTGGGCATCAAGCTGGGGATCGAGCCGGAACTGGCCAATGTGGTCGATACGGCACCCCGCGCGCGGGCGTTGATCGACACGTTGCAAAGCCCGGCGCTTGCGATTGTGCTGGACCCGGCGAATTTGTTTGAGGTGGCGCGCCTGACCGAGCAGCGCGATCTGTTGTCGCGGGCGGTGGATCTGCTGGCCGACCGCATCTTGATGGCCCATGCCAAAGACCGCGACGGGCAGGGCGGTTTTGCCACGGCGGGCAAGGGCGTGGTGGATTTTCCGCACTTTTTGGGGCGGTTGAAAGCGGCGGGGTTTGATGGCGATCTGGTGACGCATGGGCTGGCCGCAGACGAGGCTTCGGGGGTGGCGCGCTACCTCTCTGGCGTGTTGGCAGAGCTTTGATGCGGACGGGCACCCTTCAGCGCGACGGCTTGCAGTTGGCGGTTTATGGTGCGGGTGAAACTGGCCCTGCGCTGGTATTTCAGCACGGACTTTGCGGCGGTGCGGGCCAGATTGCCGAGGCGATGCAAGGGCTTGCACCCCAGCGTTGGCAGGGGTTGGAGTGCCGGGGGCATGGCTACTCGCCGCTGGGCGAGACGGTTTCGATTGCCTGCTTTGCCGAGGATGTGGCGGCGATGATCGCGCAAATCGGGGGGCCGGTGGTGCTGGGCGGTATCTCGATGGGGGCCGCGATTGCTGCGCGGATTGCGGTGACGCGCCCCGATCTGGTGCGGGCTTTGGTTTTGGTGCGGCCCGCTTGGGTGGTGGACGCAGGCCCCGAAAACATGGCCCCGAATGCCGAGGTTGGCATGTTGTTAGAAATGCTGCCGCTGGATCAGGCGCGGGCGTTTTTCGATGCGGGCGAGACGGCGCAGCGGTTGGCGGCAGCAGCGCCGGACAATCTGGCCTCGCTGAAAGGGTTTTTCCGAAGGCAACCGCTGGCAGAAACCGCGCGGCTGTTGACGGCGATTTCCGCGGATGGGCCGGGGATTTCGGCTGCGGATTTGCAGGCATTGCGTATCCCGGCGCTGATTTGTGGCTGCGCCGAGGATGCCATTCACCCGATGGCCCATGCGCAGGCTTTGGCACATCTGATCCCGGATGCGCGGCTGGTGGAACTGCCTGCCAAGGCGCGCGATAAAGCAGCACATCTGGCAGCCTTGGCCTGTGCGATGACAGAATTTTTGAAGGAGATTGACCATGCCCCGCCCGCAGCCTGACTGGATATCCGCCCTGCCGCGCAACCGTCTGTTGGCGGAGTATTCCATGTGGTCAGCCAATCTGATCCGCTTGGCGGATGATCTGGCAAGGATCACACCTTTTGCAGATATCCTGCATATTGACGTGGCAGATGGCCATTTTGCCCCGGCTTTGTTGTTCTTTCCCGACCTTGTGGCGGGGTTGCGCGGGCAGACGGCTTTGCCGATCCATGTGCATCTGATGGTGGATGATGCGGTGTTGATCTCGCAGATTGATCAGTTTGCCGAAGCCGGGGCGGACCTGATCTCGGTGCATGTCGAGAACGCCAATGCCGGTGAAGGGTTGCAGCGGATCGGGGCGCATGGGCTGAAGGCCGGGATGGTGCTGCGGGTGGAGACACCTGTCGAACGCGCCGCCGAATGGGTGGGCCGCTTGGATATGCTGACGCTTTTGGGCACCGCGATTGGCGTCAAGGGGCAGGGGCTGGACCCGACAGCGGGCGCGCGGTTGGGCGCGGCGCAGGCGCTGATCGCGGGCGCTGGGCGCCGGGTGGTGCTGGCGGCGGATGGCGGTATCCGCGACACCACCGTGCCGCTGCTGCGTGCCGCAGGGGCCGAGACGGTGGTCATGGGCTCGCTGGCCTTTGGGGCACCCGATCTGGCGGAACGGATGGCTTGGTTGCACGGATTGTAACGCGCGCGCGGGCCCGTCAGCTTAGATGGAAATCGTTCGGCTGCAACGGCTTGGGCGCTTCATGCCCCAGATGCGGGGCAAGGCTTATTTCGGCCGCGCGGCAGATCGCATCAAGGGGCAGCGCGTTCAGCGTGCTGCCAAACGGATGGCTCAGTTCCTCGGTCACTTCGGCAAGGCCCAGAAACACGTAAGCGACGATGCCCACGAACAGCGGCGTCAGCCAGCCCGAGGTTCCCGCCAAAGCCATCGGCAAAAGCAGGCAGAACAGATAGGTGGTGCGGTAGATCAACAGCGAATAGACGAACGGCAGCGGCGTGCCGGCAATCCGCTCGCACCCGGCTTGTGCCAGCGCGATGCTGGACAGCCGTGCGGAAAGTGTGCGGGCGCCAAAGCCATCGATCCTGGCTGCCTGATAGGCCGCCGCCAGATCGGCGTTGATCAGGTTCAGCGCGGCACAAGGCGGGTGCGGATCGGCCAGAAGATCTGGCGCGCGGGCCTGTGCTTCGGCGTCGTCGGTCAGGCGGCGCAACTGGCGGCGGTGCAGGTGTAGAAATGCCAAGGATTGCAGCAGGATGCGGTGGCGCAGGGCTTGGTCTGGCGCGAAAATCTCTAACTCGCGCGCAAGGCTGCGCAGATCGGCCAGAAGGCCACCCCACAGCTTGCGGGCCTCCCACCAGCGATCATAGGCGGCGTTGTTGCGAAAGCTGAGAAACAGCGACAACGCGATGCCGAACACGGTGAAGGGGATGCCTTCGATATGCGGCAAAACCCCGAAATGGTGATCCAGCAGCACCATGACGGCGGCAAGAGCGATCACCCCCAGCAGCGGCCACGCGATATGCGGCAGCACCGAGCCGCGCATCGCAAAGGCCAGTTCCCACGCCCGGGGTTTGTCACGGATGATCATGCTGTGCCTTTCTGGCCGATGCCGGTGCCGATATCGGTTTGCGCCGCGGCGACCGATTTCACAATCGCGAAGATCGGCAGGCCGGGTGCAAGGCCAAGCGCCTGCGCCGAGCGGTGCGTGACGCGGGCCAGCAGATGTTCGCGGCCAAGTGCGATCTGGATCAATGCGCCCTGATCGGTCATGCGGATTTCGCGCACTGTGCCTGCAAGGATGTTCAGCGCCGACAAACCTTCGGGGCGGTGGCGTGACAGGATCACGTCTTGGGCGGCGATGCGCAGGCGCAGGCTGGTGCCGATGGGGCTTGCGAGACGCGGCAGCCAGATCGGCCCGCCCGCTGTATGCAGTTCTGTCAGCCCGTCGGCGTCTTGTGCGGTGATGACGGCAGCCAGCACAGACCCTGCGTCGCGCAAACCCATCGCGGGGGCAAGGTCGGGATCGGCGAGCAACGCGGCGGCGGGGCCTGCGCGCAGGACGTGGCCCTGATCCATCACCACAAGGGTGGTCGCAAGGCGGGCCACTTCGGGCAAGGCGTGGCTGACATACAGGATCGGTGTTTGGGTGCGGTCCCGCAGCGCCTCGATATAGGGCAGCAGTTCGGCTTTGCGGGGCTCATCAAGGGCGGCGAAGGGTTCGTCCATAAGGAGCAGCGCCGGGTTGGACAGCAAGGCCCGCCCGATCGCCACACGGGATTTCTCGCCGCCAGACAGCGCGGCGGGGCGACGGTGCAGCAGGCTTTGCAGGCCAAGCAGATCGGTGATCTGCTCAAAATCAGGGCCGGGGCCTTTGGGTGCAAACCAGCGGCCATAGCGCAGGTTTTGCTGCACCGTCAGATGCGGAAACAGCCGCGCGTCTTGGAAGACGTAGCCGAGACGGCGGCGGTGGGGGGGCAAGTTGATGGCCTTTGATGTATCCAGCAACACGGTATGATCGGCGCTGATCCGGCCTTGATCGGGGCGCAAGATGCCAGCCACCGCGTTGATCACGCTGGTCTTTCCCGAGCCAGAGCGGCCGAACAGTGCGGTCAGGCCGGGGGGGGCTTCGAACGCCACATCCAGCGCAAAGCCGGGGAAGTGGTGATGCAGGGTGACCGAAAGGCTCATGTCCCCGCGATCCTGCGGGCGATGGCGCGCGAGAGGTATTCCGACAAGATCAGCGCCAGCATCGCGATGGCAATGGCGACCAACACAAGCCGGAAGGCCTGAGGATCGCCGCCCGGCACCTGCAAAAACGTATAGATCGCCGAGGGCAGGGTTTGTGTCTGGCCGGGGATGTTCGAGACAAAGGTGATGGTTGCGCCGAATTCGCCCATCGCTTTGGCGAAGGCAAGCACCGCGCCGGCAAGGATGCCGGGCAAGATCAGCGGCAGGGTAACGGTCAGAAACACCCAGACGGGCGCGGCACCCAAGGTGCCTGCGGCCTGCTCTAGTTTGGGATCAACCGCCTCGAACGCAAGGCGGATGGCGCGCACCATCAGCGGAAAGGCCATGACAGCAGCGGCCACCACCGCGCCCGTCCATTTGAACGCCAGCACCAGCCCGAACCATTGGTCAAGGTATTGGCCGACCGCGCCTTTGCGCCCGAACGCCAGCAGCAAAAGATAGCCCGTCACAACCGGCGGCAGGATCAGCGGCAGATGCACAAGGCCGTTCAGCAGTTGCTTGCCCCAGAATTGCCGCCGCGCCAGAACATGCGCGACATAGATGCCAAGGGGCAGGCTGAGCAGCGTCGCCCAAACAGAAACGCGCAGCGACAAGGCCACTGCGCGCCATTCATCAGGGGTAAACCAATCGCTCATCGGGCCTATTTCAGAACGGTGAAGCCCTGTGCGGTGAACACGTCGGCTGCGGACTGACTGGACAAGGCGTCCAGAAAGGTTTGCGCTGCGGGCGTGGTGCTGGAGGCCGTGACAGCTGCAGGATAGACGATCGGCTTGTGGCTGTCAGCAGGGAAGGCGCCCACGACAGTTACCTTGTCGCCCGCTTGATCATCGGCGATGGCATCAGAGGCGTAAACGATGCCGTAGGGGGCCTCGCCTGCCGCGACCATCGCCAAGGCCGCGCGCACGTTGTCTGATTGCGCGACATTGGCTTCGACACTGGCCCACAGCCCAAGGTTTTCCAAGGCTTCCTTGCCGTATTGCCCGGCTGGAACCGACTCGACCGTGCCCATCGCCAGCTTGCCGTCCCCCAGAAGGCCTTTCAGATCAAGGTCCTTGCTGATGTCCAAAGGCGCGGCCTTGCCCGAGGCCACCAGAACCAGCGTGTTGCCCAAAAGGTCTTTGCGGCTGTCCTTGTTGATCAGATTTTCGTCCGACAGCGTATCCATCCATTTCTTCGACGCCGAGATGAACAGATCAGCGGGCGCGCCCTGTTCGATCTGTTTGGCCAGTTTCGCGGTGCTTTCATAGGAAATCACCACGGTATTGCCGGTTTGCTGTTGCCAATCAGCGGCGATGGTATCGAGCGCGTTCTTCAGGGAGGCTGCGGCAAAGACGGTGATTTCTTCGGCCCGTGCGCTGGCGGGCAGGGCAAGGCTGGTCAGCAGAGCGGCGGTCAGGGCGTGACGACGGGTGAACATGGGGTCTCCTGTGATATGTTTGGGCGAACATATCGAACAGCGTCTGCGTCGCAAGCGTTATTTCTGATCGGGAATATCGGCAAGCAGAGATTCCAGCGCGGCGATATGCGGGGCGGTGGCCTGTGCGCTGGCGGCTTCGGCGGCCCGGTAGGCGGCGATCACCGCAATCCCGGCCTCTGTCACCGCGGCACCGCCGCCCTTTGCCCCGCCGCGTGCGCTTGCCACAAGCGGCCCCGTGAAGGCAGCGTTCATTTCCTCGACCAACATCCAGGCACGCTTGTAGCTCATCTCCATGGCGCGACCGGCGGCAGAAATCGAGCCGGTATCGCGGATCAATTCAAGCAGTTGCACCTTGCCGGGGCCAAGTTTCAGCCCGCCGAAGTAAAACCGCAGCAGGGTGTGGGGCGGGGGCTTCATGGCGTTAAACTCTGGCGGTTGGTATGGGCCAACTGCGCGGTGACCTGGTCGATTTCTGCCGCTATCCGCTCAACGGACCAAGCTTTCGCGGCCCCGATGATCGCTGCGATTGCGGCCAGATCGGCGCTATTCATGGCACCTGTGACGGCAAGGGTGGTGCGCCGCAGCACGAGGTCTGACAGGTGCTCCACAGCCTCGGTGCGGGCAAGCCAGTCAATTTCCAGCGCGCTGTAATCGGTGGCATGGGGCAGCCGGGTGGCATCGGTGTGGCTGGATTTCTGCGCCACAAGGCTTGTAAGGCTGGTGCCGTAGCGGGCGAAAAGCGCCTCGGCGCGGGCAAGGTTCAGGCCTCCGGTGGCGGCAGCACTGGCGATCAGTTTGGATTTCGATGTCGGATCAAGGGGATAGCCTTTGCCGCCACCGATGCCCAAATCGCGGGTGCTGATGCGGCGGGGATGATCAAGGCGGGCAAGGCAGGTGTCGGTGACTTCCTCGGCAAAGCCCCGGAACGTTGTCCATTTGCCACCGACCAGCGAGATGATCGGATAGGGGCGGCTGGGCGTGGCTTCCAGAACCGGCGCAGAATGGTCGCGGCTGATCAGGCCGGGGGTGGCGGCGTTGGACGCAGGCAGCGGGCGGATGCCGGAATAGGCGTAGATGATCTGGCTGTGCTCAAACGGCAGGCCGGGCAACAGCGCGCGCAAACTGGTCAGGAAATACGCGATCTCGTCATCGTCGCAGCGCACATCGTCGGGATCGGCGGCCTTGATGTCGGTAGAGCCAACCAACGCCCGGCCAAGGTAATCATACACCAGCAGGATGCGGCCATCATCGGCCTCGAAATAGATCATCTGGCCGTTCAGCATTGCCAGAAGCTGCGGGTGATCCAGCAGGATATGCGAGCCTTTGGTGCCGCCGATCAGCTTGGTGGCCGCGCCGAGGGCGGCGTTTACCCGGTCAATCCACGGGCCAGCGGCGTTGATCACCAGCTTTGGCTGGACGGTAAAGGCGCTGCCATCCTCGCGCGCAAAGCTGATTGCCGCGCCGTTGTGGGTGCTGATCTGGGTGTAGTTCAGCGCCAAGGCCTGCGGGTTGGCCGCCATACCGTCGGCGCATAATTCCCAGACCAGCCGCTCGGGCCCCGCGATCTTGGCATCGTAATACAGCCCCGAGGCCACGATGCGCGGGGTCATTTGTGGAAATTCGGCCAGGGTTTTGGCGCGGGATTTCATCTTGTGGCGCGGCATCACATTGGCACGGCTGCCGTAGTAATCGTAGATCGAAAGGCCAACTTTCAACAGCAGCGCGCCGCGACTGCGCGCGGCGGTGGTCGAGCCGAACAGCGTGCGCAGGGCCGCCCAAACCCCCTTGGTCCATGAGAAAATCGGGATCACGGTGGGAAGTGGCGTCACCGCATGGGGCGCGTTGCGCAAAAGCAGATTGCGCTCCAGCGTCGATTGCGCGACCAGACGAAACTCGCCGGTTTCCAGATACTTCAGCCCGCCGTGGATCATCCGCGAGGGTGCTGCCGAAGTGCCGCCGCCGAAATCGCCCTTTTCCACCAGCAGCACGCGCAGGCCCTGTTCGGCCAGATCGCGGAACAGGCCGGCGCCGTTGATGCCTGCGCCAAGGATCAGCACGTCGATGCCGTTTTCGGTAAGGTCTTGCAGGCGGGGATCGTGGGTCATGCGGTTTCCGTCTCTATCAGATGCAGCCGGACACCGGCGGATGTCAAGGCTTCGGCTTGGGCTATGGGCAACGCGGTGCCGGTCAGCACGGCGTCAAAAGCGGTGAGGGGGGCAAGCGCATGCAGCGCGCTGCGGCCGAATTTTTCATGGTTCAAAAGCAGGATGCGCGTGTTGGCGCTGGCCATCATCGCCTGTTTTGCCCGCGTGACTTGGGCGTCTTGAATGTAGGCCACACCGTCTTGTGCGGCAGAGGCGGAGCAGATCAGCACATTGGCGCGCAAGCCGGGCAGGGCGTTTTCGCACAAATGGCCGATAAAAGCGTTGTAAGTCGGGTGATACTGACCGCCAAGACCGATCAGTGTGATGCCTTCTGCCCCTGTCAGTGTCTGGATTGACGCAAGGCTGTTGGTGATCACGGTCAAGGGGGCAAGTTCGGGCAGCAGCGCAGCAAGCGCGTGGGTGGTGCTGGAATCGTCAATCATCACCACCTGCCCCGGTTCGATAAAGCGCCGCGCGGCATGGGCCAGGCTGGACTTTTCGGCAGCCGCTACGGTTTGGCGATAGCGAAACAGGCTTTCATAGATGCCAGAGGGTAGGGCGCTGACGGCCCCGTGCAGTTTGCGCAGCAACCCCGCCTGCGCCAACTGGTCGATATGGCGGTGAATGGTCATGCGCGAGACGCCAAAGCGCTGCACCAGATCGTCGATGCGGGCCTCGCCCTGCTTTAGCACATAGGCGGCGATTTCTTCGCGGCGGGTTTCGGGGGTCATGGCACGAGGGCTTCGATTTCGGGCCACAGCGGGGCGAGGGTGTTGGTGATCTTGTTGTAAAGCTGAAAGCGTTTTTCGTAAGACGCGGCGCGGGCGGGGTCGGGGGTGTAGGTGTGGCCCAAGGTGGACAGATCGCGCGGATCGGCAAGCGGGCTTTGGTAAAGCCCCACCGCAGCCCCGGCGCAAAGTGCCGCCCCCCAAGCGGCGGCTTCCTCGGTCTGGCTGGTGGTGACGGGCATGTTCAGGATATCGGCGAACATCTGCGCGAAAGCGGGGTTGCGGGCGACGCCCCCGGTCAGGCGGGCTTCCTTTACAGGGAAGCCTGCGCGCAACGCGTCAATGTGGGTGCGGTGGTTGAACACGATGCCTTCCAGCACGCAGCGCAACATATCGCCGCGATTGTGCCAGCCGCGCAGGCCGATAAAGCTGGCGCTGGCCTGCGGTCCAAGCGGTGAGCCGTAAAGATAGGGGTGGAATATCAACGTGGTAGGTTTTGTGAGGGCTGCGTCGATCTCGCGCGCAAGCACCGCATGAACCGACTGCCCCGCGGCCTCGGCGGCCTGAATTTCGGCCTTGCACAGGGTTTCGATGAACCAGTCGTAGTTGGCAGCAGAGGCGGGCGACAGCGCCATGTTGTTCCAAAAGCCGGGCTCGATCGCGTTGCGGCACAGCCAGCGCGGATCTGTGTTCGGCTGCGCGGACACCACCTCGTTGATCGAATAGGTGCCGGCAACAATCGCTACGACACCCTCGGCATGGCCGCCGATGCCCAAGGCCGACGCCGTCACATCATGCAGGCCTGCCGCCACCGGAGTGCCCGCGACAAGACCGGTAAGGCGCGCGGCCTCTGGCGTGACCTTGCCGATGATCTCGGCCGAACCGGCGATGTCGGGCAGGGCGTGGGCGACGTTTTCGAGACCGAAAAGTTGCAGCGCATCAAGGGTATAGTCTTGGGTTTGCACATCGGTAAATGCGGTGGAAGCCTCGGTGCGGTCAGTGCCGATGCTGCCTGTCAGGCAGAACCTCAGCCAATCCTTGCACGCCAGAACCGTGCCAATCTGCGCAAAACGCTCGGGTTCATTGTCGCGCACCCAAGCAAGCAAAGCGGCAGGCGAGCAGGCGGGCGGGATCTGCCCGGTCAACTTCAACGCCGCATCGGCCCGGTCGCGCCAGCTTTCGCAAATCGCCCCGGCGCGGCCATCCAGCGACAGGATGCCGTTGCCCAGTGGGCGGCAATCGTGATCAAGCAGATACAGCCCATCGCCATGCGCGGTGGCTGCGACGGCAACGATATCGCTGGCGGGGCGGCCAGAAAGCGTGATGGCCTCGGCAATCGCTTCGGCAGTCGCGCGCCACAGGCCTTCCATGTCGCGCTCGACATGGTGCGGTTCCGGAAGAAGCTGCGGGATGCGGCGGCGGGCGACGGCGATTTGCTGGCCATTGACATCGAAGATCACCGCTTTGGTGACGGTCAATCCGTTGTCGATGCCCAAGATGCTGGTCATGCATTACCCTTTCGCAGGTGCGAATCTGATAAAGTGAACATACCACAGCGTTAAAGTAACGGATATAGCCGTTACATTTGATCTGCCTCGGCGTCGGTTTCAATCCGTGCGACGGCATCGGAGGCGATCACAACATTGATGCCCTTGGCGCGCATCCGGCTGATATGGGCGGCGTCTGTGGCCTGATCGACGATGACCACGTCAAACTCGGTCAGGTCGGCGAAAGCGTGCAAGGCGCGGCGGCCGAATTTGGTGTGATCGGCCAGCAGAATGCGGCGCTGGGCGCTGTCAAACATCGCGCGCTTGGTTTCCACCATCTCGGGCGATTGGTGAAACACGATGTCATCGGTGATCGCAGGCATCGACAAAAACAAGGTATCCGCCCGCAAGCGTTTGATTTCATTCGTCGTCATTCGCCCCATGAACGCATTGCACCAGTTGTGCAACTGCCCGCCCAAGCCCAGCAGGGTCAAATCGCGGATGCCGTTCAACTCGTTCATCAGGATCAGCGAGTTGGTGATCGCGGTCAGCGGCACCTTGGCGGACAGGTGGGCGGCCATTTGCAAAACGGTGGTGGAATCGTCAAAGAACACCGCCTGACCGGGTTCGACAAACTGCATCGCGGCGGCGGCGAGGGCGCGTTTTTCGGCGGATTGGCGGGAAAATCGGTAAACGTCCGAGGCCTCGATCAGGCTGGTGGGGGCTGCGGAGACAATGCCGCGCGCCTTGCGCAACAGCCCGCGCGCGACCAGTTCATCCAGATCGCGGTGCGCGGTCATCAGCGAGATGCCGAAACGATCCACCAGATCCTCGATCCGCATCGAGCCTTCGGCCATCACCGCTTCGGTGATCAACTGGCGGCGGGCAAGCTGGCGGGCGTGGCGGCTGTCGGCGGGCAAAGGCACGGGTGTCAGGCCAGAGGGCGGTTTCATTTCGGTCATGTTTCGCCCCCTTTTCGCGGAATGATGCTGCGTGGATGTCGAAAGGCAAGGGGGCGCTGTCGCCAGCGCCCCCCAAAGATCAGATTATTGCGACAGGGTGAACGGGCCGGTGTAGTTGGCGACGTTGTCTTTGGTGATCAGCAGGCAGTCAAACAGCTGCTTTTCGGTCGCAGCACCCGTGGCGCCGGTTTTGATGAAGCTGTCAGCTTGCTTCACAGCCTCGGCCGAGAACACGGCGACGGGCTGCAACACGGTGTATTGCATCTCGCCTGCGGTGATCGCAGCCACAGCATCCGGCGAGCCGTCAAAGCCGCCGACCTTCACGCCGTCCAGCTTGCCAGCCTCTTTCAGCGCCGCAATCGCGCCCAAAGCCATCTCGTCGTTGCCCGCGATCACGCCGATGATGTCGGGGTTGGCTTGCAGGATCGACTGCATCTTGTCGTGGCCCTTGGTGCGGTCCCAGTCGGCCACTTCCTTGGCGGCTTTGGTCAGATCGGGGTATTGGGTCAGCACGGTTTCATAGCCGTTCGAGCGGGTGGCGGCGTTGTTATCGGCCGGGTTGCCAAACAGTTCGGCGTATTTGCCGGTCTCGCCGACAGCGGTCACCCACTGTTGCGCGCCCATTGCAGCACCTTGTGCGTTGTTGGAAACCAACTGCGCTTTGGCAAGGCCTTCCTTGTTGATCTCGGCGTTCACCAGAAACACCGGAATGCCTGCGTCAACGGCCTTTTGCACCGCACCGATCGAGCCGTCGGCGTTGGCCGGGTCAAGAATGATCGCAACCGATTTGTTGGTGATGGCGGTGTCGATCATGGTCGATTCCGCGTTGGTGTCGCCCTTGTGTGCCGACACGGCAGCGGTATAGCCGAGGCTTTCAGCGGTGGCAGCGGCCACATCGCCTTCGGTTTTCCAGTAGGGGTTTGCCGGATCGTTAACGATGATGCTGATCAGGCCCTCGGCCATTGCCGTGCCTGCCAGCAGGGCATTGATCGCAACAGCCGCCAGCAGCGCGCGCTTGGTCATGGTGAACATAGTCTCTCTCCCTTGGTTGATGTCGTCTTGTGTTGCCAATCACTTGGCGGGGTCTTTCCGCGACGGATAGGGACCGTCGCGGCGAAGCTTGGTTACGCCGTGGCTTTCGCCCGTGGCTTGTATTGGATCGAGTTCAGCAGCACCGCGAGGACGATCACCGCCCCGGTGAACACGGTCTGCCAGTAGGACGACACGCCGATGATCACGAGGCCATCGGACAAAAAGCCGATGACGAACGCGCCCAGCATGGTGCCGCGAATGGTGCCACGGCCCCCTGTCAATGCGGCCCCGCCGATGACAACGGCAGCAATCGCCGTCAACTCATAGGTGGTGCCTGCGGTGGGCCCGGCGCTGGTCAGTTGCGATGACAGCACCAGCCCTGCGATGGCAGCGCAGATGCCCGACAGCACATAGACCGTGATCTGCACCCGCTTGACCGGCACGCCCGACAACTCTGCCGCCCGCGCATTGCCACCCGATGCGTAAAGCCAGCGGCCAAAGGCGGTGCGCGACAGCATCAGGCCCGCCAGAATGGCCAGGGTTGCCAGCACCAGCACGCCAATTGGCACACCGCCCAAGCGGTTGAAGCCCAGCCAGTTGAAGCCCAGATTGCCCAGTTCTGCCTTGCCGCCCAGATTGTTGAAGGTCAGGCCATTGGTCATCAGCAAAGCCACGCCGCGCGCCACATACATCACTCCCAGCGAGGCGACAAAGGCCGGCACCTTGAACCACGCCACCAGCGCGCCGTTGACAAATCCCACCAGCGCGCCCGCCACGCAGGTCAGCACCACAACCGCCCAGACCGGCGGATAAAGGATCACCCCCGCCGCCTCGATCTGCACGCCCTGCATCAAAAACCCCGCGATACATCCCGCAAGCCCAAGGGTCGATCCGACCGACAGATCAATCCCGCCGTTCAGGATCACCAGCAGCATGCCGATGGCAAGGATGCCGTAAATCGCAACATGGCTGGCCATCACCAGAAAGTTGGCCAGCGAGAAATAGTGTGGCGACAGCAGCGAAAACACGACGATGATGGCGATCAGCGCGAAAAACGCGCGACCTTCCAGCAGCAGGGCAATCGGGTCAAACCCTTGTTTCGCAGCGGTTTTTGGGGTGGTTGACATCGGTTGCTCCTAGTGGCTCACGGCTTCGCCCGAGGCGGCCATGATCTTTTCTTTGGCGACAGTGTGATCAAACTCGGCGGAAATCCGGCCGCGGTGCATGACGATGATGCGATGCGCAATCGAAAGGCACTCGCCGACTTCCGAGGTGGAATAGACCACGGCAAGGCCTTGCTTTGCGCCCTCGGCAAGCAGGCGGAACACCTCGGCCTTCGCGCCAATGTCGATGCCCCGGCTGGGCTCGTCCAGCACGATGACCGATGGCTTGGTGGCCAGCATCTTGCCGATCACCACCTTTTGCTGGTTGCCGCCCGAAAGCGATCCGATTGGTGCAGCGCCAGAAGCATCGGTTTTCACCGTGACCGTGCGGATGGCATCTGCCACCACAGCGGCCTCGGCGCGGCGAGAGGTGAACAGCCCCTTGGTGAACGCGCCGATGCTGGCCAGTGACAGATTTTGCCCCACCGTCATGGTCTGCACCAGCCCGTCGCGCTGGCGATCTTCCGGCACCAGCACCAGCCCCTTTGCGATGCGCTGCGCGATGGTCAAGCCAGACACATCCTGCCCCTGCAACAACACGCGGCCACCTGATGGGGCCAGCCTGCCTGCCACACATTCCAGCAGTTCCGTGCGGCCCGCACCCATAAGCCCATAGATACAAACGATTTCCCCGGCGCGGACGGAAAGCGAAAGCCGATCCACCACCGAAAACCCGACCCCCGCCGCATCGGGCACCGACAGGTTTTCGATGCTCAGCGCCGTCGGCCCCATCGTGTAACCGCCCGGCGGGCTGCCAAGGTCGAAATTCTCGCCCACCATGTTGCGCACGATCCATTCCAGATCAATCGCGCCGCGCTCGGCATAGGCGGTCATCGCGCCATCACGCAAAACCACCGCATGATTGGTGATCTGCAATGCCTCTTCCAGGTGGTGCGAGATATAGACAATCGACACGCCGCGCGCCGTCAGATCGCGGATCACCTTGAACAGCACTTCGACTTCGGTCGCAGACAGCGCACTGGTCGGCTCGTCCATGATCAGAATACGGCTGTTGACGGACAACGCGCGGGCAATTTCCACGATCTGCTGCTGGCCAAGGCGCAATTCCTCAACCGGGGTCAGCGGATCAATGTCTTCTTCCAACTCGGCCATCAAAGCGCGGGTCTGGCGCTCTTCCTCGGCAAAATCGACGCCCGAGCGCGTCATGATCTCGCGCCCCATGAAGATATTGTCACGCACGTTCATATTCAGCGCAAGGCTAAGCTCTTGGTGAATAATCGAAATCCCACGATTGCGCGCATCGGTGGAATTGGCAAAGGTGACAGGCGCGCCATCCAGCACGATCTCGCCAGACGTGGGCTGCACCACGCCCGACAGGATCTTCATCAGCGTCGATTTGCCCGCGCCGTTCTCGCCGAACAAGGTCGTGACTTGGCCTTGGTGAATATCAAAATTCACCCCCTTCAGCGCATGAATATTGCCATAGGATTTGGCAATATTGCGTGCCGACAGAACCGGAGCGGCGGTCATTTCACCTCCAGCGAAACCGGGGTGATCAGCCAGTTTTTCGGATTGACCAGCTTGAACGCGCCGACCACCGTCACGGTTTTGCCGGTCAGGGCAGAGTTGTCGATGCCATCCAGCACCAGCTTTTTCAACTCTTTGTTCAGCGCCGAGCCTGCGTCCTGATATTCGATCTGGTTGGTGAACTGGCTGAAGTTGATCTCGCCCGTGGCGTCCCGCAATTCGGTGCCGTTGATGGCAGGGCCGGTCTGCACCCGCAGGCGCACGGGCGCGGAAATTCCTGCGACATCAACATAGTAGATGCCAGATTTGCCCTCGCCCACAATGCCTTGCAGCTTCACCGGATAGACCCCGGCCACGCTGTATTTCGCCTCGGCGGCCTTGGGATCGGCGGCGATGGCATTGGCCAGCTCTACCGCATCCACGGCCCTCGCGGTGATGTTGGCCTGGACAATCGGGAAGGTTGCAACCCCATAAGCCTCGGGCGAGAATTTCGCGGCCCGCACATCGGCGTCCGAGCCGATCTGCACCACGGTCGTATCCAGCGCCATCGCCCCCAGCACCGCCACGATGACGGCGGCGGTGATCAGGTGCACGCGGCGCAAGCGCGGCTGCGGCGAAAGCGGGGCTGTGTCGGGCAGTTGGCTCATCGCGCATCGACCTTCAAGTTAGCGGTGGATGCGCTAAAGGAATGGTGTGCCAACCGATGCGCTGGCACGGGATGCGTTTGCACGGTGTGCAAGCGCATCGCGCCGTGTGGCGTCTGCTTTGACGGCATGTCTCCCCCCTTCTGCCAAATGGCGCAGCGCGTTTCCTCCCGCTGCCCCGGTTTGGCTGTCGCACATCCATAACCGTGATAGAGTTATGGTATCAACTGTCAGCACAGTGTTATAAGTTTTCCGCCCTGTCAATCGAGTCTTTGATCGAAGGCCCACAGCAAAAGGCACTGGCGGCAGGCTTCATCTTGGTGCGCCTGCCCGAGTCCCGCCCCCCCTGCTGCACGCGCGAAAATTGCTGCGCTGCGGCGGAAATTGCAGGGGCGACATTAGGGAAATTGCGACCAAATCGTTGTTAATATTAGACAAAAAATAAATCAGCGCACAGAAATTCACTAGGCGTCGCCCTTGACCAACAGTCAGCCGCAGATTGTCTCGTGCTTGCGGTTCTGTGGCTGTGGCATCGGTTGACAGAGTTCAGTTTATCTGAAAGAAATTGCGGTGTCCGTAAAATAATTCATCTTCTGTGTTATCTTTCTGTGATAAGCGGATTCTGATCGCAAGGCGAATGTTCGGTGCGGGCAAAGGGGGGGGTATGGCTGAGGTTTTGATCGGCATCGATTCGGGCACTTCGGTGGTGAAGGCGGTGGCGTTCACCTTGCAGGGCGTGCAGATCGCGGCTTTTGCCGTGCCCAATGCCTATGTGACCGCGGGCGACGGGGCGGCAACGCAGAATCTGGCGCAGACCTGGGCAGATTGTGTCGCGGCGCTGCGCGGTCTGGCAGAGCAAGTGCCAGATCTCGCCGCGCGCACAGCGGCAGTTTCGGTCACGGCGCAGGGTGATGGGACTTGGCTTGTCGGCAAGGCCAACCAGCCAGTCGCCGATGCGTGGCTGTGGTTGGATGCGCGCGCAGCACCCACCGTCGCGCGCCTTGCTGCAAGCCCCGCAAACCGCGCGCGGTTTGAGGCGACGGGCACCGGTCTGAACACCTGCCAGCAGGGCGCGCAAATGGCGCATATGGACCGCTTCCACCCCGAGCTTCTGGACGCGGCCGAGGTGGTCTTGCACTGCAAAGACTGGCTTTATCTTAACCTGACAGGCGTGCGCGCCACCGATCCTTCCGAGGCCAGCTTTACCTTTGGCAACTATCGCAGCCGCGCCTATGACGACGTGGTGATTGACGCGCTGAGTCTTTCACATCGCAGCCATCTGCTGCCCGAGATCATCGACGGCACCCGTGTCACGCATCCGCTTACCCCGCAGGCCGCGGCGGCCACGGGCTTGCGCGCGGGCACGCCTGTCAGCCTGGGGTTTGTTGACATGGTGATGACGGCGCTTGGTGCGGGCGTGCACACCGGTACGGCGGGGGCTGCGTGTTCAACCGTGGGGTCAACCGGCGTGCACATGCGCGCAACGCCCGTGGCGAGCGTGCATCTGAACGCCGAGGGCACCGGCTATGTGATCTGCCTGCCGGTGCCGGATATGGTGACACAGGTGCAAACCAACATGGCCGCCACGCTGAACATAGACTGGGTGCTGCGGATGGCGGCTGACCTCATGTCAGACTTTGGCCGCCCCACCAAACACGCAGACCTTGTGCCCTTGATCGAAAGTTGGCTTGCCGCCAGCAAACCCGGCGCGCTGCTCTATCATCCCTACATCTCGGAAGCGGGCGAGCGGGGGCCGTTCGTGAACGCCTGCGCCCGCGCGGGCTTTGTCGGGCTGAACTTCAACCACCGTTTCGCCGACCTGTTGCGCGCCGTGGTCGAAGGCCTGGGCATGGCGACCCGTGATTGCTATGCCGCGATGGGGGCCAAGCCGTTGGAATTGCGCATGACGGGTGGCGCTGCGCGCTCGAAGGGGTTGCGCGGCATCTTGTCGGCCGCGGTCGATGCACCCGTGCGCGTCTCGTCGCGCGAAGAAGCCGGTGCTGCCGCTGCGGCGATGATGTCTGCGGTGGCGATCGGCGCGTATCCGACGATGGATGCCTGCGTGGCCGAATGGGTCACGCCCCTGCTGGGCCCGGCAGAAGCCCCGGATGCTGCCCTGACCGCCACCTATGCGCAAAGCTACACCGCCTACAAATCCGCCCGCGAGGGTCTGACCGAAGCATGGTCGGGCCTTGCTGCGATCCGCCACGGCAAAGGATAAAGACATGAGCCTAAGCACTTCCAACGCTAGAAATTCTGACCCAAGCAGCGTTGATCTGTTTGTGATCGGCGGCGGCATCAACGGCGCGGGGCTTGCGCGCGATGCGGCAGGGCGGGGGCTTTCGGTGGTGCTGTGCGAGAAAGACGATCTTGCGCAGGGCACCTCGTCGCGCTCGGGCAAGCTGGTGCATGGCGGCCTGCGCTATCTGGAGTATTACGAATTTCGCCTTGTGCGCGAGGCGCTTATCGAGCGTGAAGTGCTGCTGAACGCAGCCCCCCATATCATCTGGCCGATGCGGTTCGTGCTGCCACATTCGCCCACCGACCGGCCCGCGTGGCTGGTGCGGTTGGGCCTGTTTCTTTACGACCATCTCGGCGGGCGCAAAAAGCTGCCCGGCACGCGCATGCTCGATCTGCGCCGTGATCCACAGGGCGCGCCGATCATGGATCAGTATAAACGCGGCTTTGAATATTCGGACTGCTGGGTCGATGACGCGCGACTGGTGGTGCTGAACGCGCTTGACGCCGCCGAGCGCGGTGCGCAAGTGCTGACCCGCACCGCCTGCACCAGCGCGCGGCGCGAGCACGGCGCCTGGACGGTTGAGACCACCGATCAGAACGGCGAAAAGCGCCAGTTCCGCGCGAAATGTCTGGTCAATGCCGCCGGGCCTTGGGTGACGGATGTGGTCACACGGGTGGCGGGCAGCAACTCGGCCCGCAACGTGCGCCTTGTGAAGGGCAGCCACATCATCGTGCCGAAATTCTGGTCGGGCGAACATGCCTACCTTGTGCAAAATCACGACAAGCGGGTGATTTTCATCAACCCTTATGAGGGCGACAAGGCGCTGATTGGCACCACCGATGTGGCCTATGAGGGGCGCGCCGAAGAGGTGCAGGCGACCGAGGCCGAGATCGAATATCTGATCGCCGCCGTTAACCGCTATTTCAAGGAAAAGCTGCGCCGCTCGGATGTGGTGCATCACTTCTCGGGCGTGCGACCCTTGTTTGACGATGGCAAGGGCAACCCTTCGGCTGTGACGCGCGACTATGTGTTTGATCTGGATGAGACAGGGGGTGCGGCGCTTTTGAACGTGTTCGGCGGCAAGATCACCACCTTCCGCGAGCTGGCAGAGCGCGGCTTGCACCGGCTGAAAGCGATATTCCCGCAGATGGGCCCCGATTGGACAGCCGCGGCAAAATTGCCGGGTGGCGAGATGCCGAATGCCGATTACGAAAGCTTCGCCAATAGCTTGCGTGAGGCCTACCCATGGATGCCACGCAGCCTGATTGCGCATTATGGCCGCCACTATGGCACGCGCACCCATGATCTGGTTGTGCAGGGACAGGGGCTTGACGGCCTTGGCCAACACTTCGGCGGCGATCTTTATGAGGCCGAGGCCCGCTATCTGATCGCCCGCGAATGGGCGCAAACCGCAGAAGATATTCTGACCCGGCGCACCAAGCACAACCTGCACCTTACGGCAGAGCAGCGGGCGGCCTTTACCGCGTGGATGGAACAGGTGGCCTAAGATGTTAACACTTTCCCTCAACACCAACCCGCTGGTGAACCGTTTCGCCGACCCGGATGATCTGATCAACACCGTGGCCCGTGATCTGCGCATCCGCGATCTGCAACTGACGCACGAGTTCATCAATCCGTCCTGGCCCGCCCCGGTGATCCGCCGCCTGACCCGCCAGATGCAGGCCGCATTGCAGCGCACCGGGGTGCGGGTGACTTCGGGCATGACCGGCCCCTACGGACGTCTGAACCACTTCGGCCACCCCGACCGTGACGTGCGACGGTATTATATCGACTGGTTCAAGACCTTCGCCGATATCACCGCCGACTTGGGCGGCACATCGGTCGGCACGCAGTTTGCGATCTTCACATATCAGGATTTCGACGACCCCATCCGGCGCGAAAACCTGACGCAGATTGCGATTGATGCATGGGCCGAGGTCGCCGAACATGCCAAATCCGCCGGGCTGTCCTATGTGTTCTGGGAGCCGATGAGCGTGGGCCGCGAGTTTGGCGAGACCATCGCCGCCGCAATGGCGCTGCAAGATCGGCTGACCGCGGCCAATATGGCGGTGCCGATGTGGATGATGGCCGACATTGACCATGGCGATCTGACCAGCCCGAACCCCGATGATGTGGACCCCTACGCCTGGGCGCGTGCCGTGCCCAAGGTTTCTCCGATTATCCATATAAAGCAAAGCCTTATGGACAAGGGCGGCCACCGCCCCTTCACCGCCGCTTTCAACGCCAAGGGCCGGATTCAGCCCGAACCCTTGCTTGCGGCTTTTGCTGCGGGCGGCGCCAAAGACAACGAAATCTGTCTGGAGTTGTCGTTCAAGGAACGCGACCCGAATGACCGCGAGGTGATCGCGCAGATCGCCGAAAGCGTTGCATTCTGGGCGCCGCACATTCACAGCGGTGTCAACGACTTGCATATCTGAGGAGGCCGCCATGACTGCATTCGCGTTCCTGACTGCAACGGAAATCCTGTTCGGGCGCGGGCAGGCGGCGCAAGCGGCGGACCGGATCAAGGCGCTTGGCACACGGGTTTTCCTGCTGCACGGCACGCCCGCGCGCGCTGATTGGCTGGCCGCCGCATTGGCGGGGCAGGGCTGCGCGGTCAGCCGTTTTGTGGTGCAGGGCGAGCCTGACACTGGGATGATCGAGGCTGCCACCAAAGCCGCTCAGGGTGCGCAGGTGATCGTCAGCTTGGGCGGTGGCGCTGTGCTTGATGCAGGCAAGGCGGTGGCGGCGATGGTGCCTGCCACGCGGCCACTGATGGATCACCTTGAAGTTATTGGCAAATCTCTGCCGCTGGATCATCCACCGCTGCCATTTGTGGCGATCCCCACCACCGCAGGCACCGGCGCGGAAGTGACGCGCAACGCCGTGATCGGTTCGGCCGCGCATCAGCGCAAGGTCAGCCTGCGCGACAAGCGGATGCTGCCCGCGCTTGCCATTATCGACCCCGCTTTGACCGATGGCACCCCGAAATCCGTGACACTCGCCTCGGGTCTGGATGCGATCACCCAAGTGATCGAGCCCTACATCTGCACCCGCGCCAACCGCTTGACCGATGCCTTGTGCCGCGACGCCATCCCGCTGGGCCTGCGCGCGCTGCGCCGCTTGATGGAGGCTGAAGACCCGCAGGCGCGTGACGATATGGCTTGGGTCAGCCTGTGCGGCGGGTTGGCGCTGGCCAACGCGGGCCTTGGCGTCATCCACGGGCTGGCGGGGCCGCTGGGCGGTTTGCTGCCCGCACCACATGGTGCGATCTGCGGGGCGCTGCTGCCGCACGGCCTTGCGCTGAACGCCGCCCGTGTGCAGGACGATACCCGCATCCGCCAAGTGATCGGCTGGATCGCACAAGCCTTTGACACAGATAACGAAAACGCGCTGCCGCTGCTGATCCGCTGGTCGCGCCAGCACGGTTTGCCCACCCTCGCTCAGATGGGATTCACCCCCCAACACCTGCATCTTGCCGCCGAGGCCGCAGCGGTGTCGTCGTCGATGCAGGCCAATCCGGCGCGGCTTAGCCCCAGTGATCTGGCCATTCTGATGGCCACGGCATGACCCGCGCGGTGGACGCCGAGCAGTCTTTGGCGATCCGCGCCGCCTGGCTGCATTACGTGGGCGGTCTGACGCAAGCGGCGGTGGCGAACCGATTGGGCATCGCCTCGGTCAAGGCGCACCGCCTGATCGCGCGCGCCGTGGCCGAAGGTGCGGTGAAAGTCACCATCGACGGTGATATCGTCGAATGCGTGGCCTTGGAGACCGCCTTGGCCGCCCGTTTCGGGCTGGAATTTTGCGAAGTGGCCCCCGATCTCGAGGAAGTCGGCCTGCCCATCCGCACCTTGGGCATGGCCGCCGCCGGATTTCTGCGCCGTCAGATTGATCTCGACAATCGCGCGGTGATTGGCTTGGGTCATGGCCGCACGCTTGCCGCCATGGTGCGCTTTTTGCCCCGCATAGATGCGCCTGATCTGAAATTTGTATCGCTGTTGGGCGGGCTTACGCGCAACTACGCCGCCAACCCGCATGACGTGATGCACCGCATCGCCGAGCGCACCGGCGCGCGCGCCTTTGTCATGCCGGTGCCGTTCTTCGCCAACACCGCCGAGGACCGAGAGGTGCTGTTGGCGCAGCGCGGTGTGGCCGAGGTGTTCGCGCTTGCGCAAAGCTCGGGCTTGAAACTGGTGGGCATCGGAACCGTCGAGGCCGACGCGCAACTGGTGGCATCTGGAATGATAGAACCGCGTGAAATCAAAGAGATACAAGCGCAAAGCGCGGTGGGCGAGATGTTGGGCCATTTCTTTGACAGCGCCGGACGCATCCTGCAAACCCCGCTCACCGCGCGCACCCTTGCCGTCAGCCTGACCGCAACAGATGATCGCATTGTCGCCATCGCCGGTGGGGCAGACAAGGTGCAGGCCATTCGGGCGGTGTTGTCCAGCCACAGCTTGCGCGGTCTGATCACCGATGAGGCCACCGCGCGGGCGCTGGTCGCGCTGGAATGAGGCCGGGCTGGCCCACCACGGTCGCCCGGCCTATCGCTTACAGAATGGTTTGGCCGGTGGCCGCCCAATCCTTGGCGAATTGCTCAAGCCCTTTGTCGGTCAGCACATGATTGGCCAAGCCCTTGATAACACTGGGCGGAATCGTCGCCACATCGGCACCCGCAAGGGCCGCCTCTTTCACATGGTTGGCGCTGCGGATCGAGGCCGCAAGGATCTGCGTTTCAAACCCGTAGTTGTCGTAAATCTCGCGGATGTCGCGGATCAGATCCATGCCGTCGATGTTGATATCGTCCAGCCGGCCCAGAAACGGCGAGATATAGGTCGCCCCCGCTTTCGCCGCCAGCAGCGCCTGATTGGCGGTGAAGCACAACGTCACATTGGTTTTGATACCTTTTTGCGCAAAATACCGGCAGGCCTTCAACCCGGCCAGCGTCAGCGGCAGCTTGATCACCACGTTCTTGGCGATTTTCGCCAGATGCTCGCCTTCAGCAACCATGCCGTCATATTCCATCGAGGCCACTTCGGCCGAGACCGGGCCTTCGACCAGCGCGCAGATTTCTGCGATCACCTCTTTGAAATCACGGCCAGATTTCGCGATCAGGCTGGGGTTGGTGGTGACACCATCCAACAGGCCGTAATCGTTCAACTCGGAAATCTCACTGACAACGGCGGTATCGACAAAGAATTTCATCACGCTCTCCTCTGCGGGAATCGATGGGATATGCTTGGGCCAAGGGCTAAAGGAATTCGCTGAATATCACAAGTTAAAATCACAAAATCACATAAACCACTTTTCATTCGGTTTGTGCGATGTTAAAATGATCAAAGCAGGGGGGAATCTGGTGAAGCGCGAAGATCGCAAACAGGCGATTATGGATCTGCTGGTAGGCCAGCGCGCGGTCGATCTGGATGATCTGGCCGAGCGTTTTGCGGTGTCGAAAATGACCATCCACCGCGATCTGGACGATCTGGAGGCCGAGGGTTTGCTGCGCAAGATGCGCGGGGGGGCCACGATGGAATCGGGCACCCAGTTCGAATCCGATTTCCGCTTTCGCGCACGTCAGGAAGGCCCCGCCAAGGCGCGGATGGCGCGCGCGGCGCTGCAACTGGTAGAGCCCGGCATGACGGTGATGATCAACGATGGCTCGATGGCTGCGGTGCTGGGGGCGATGTTGACCGAGAAGCGCCCGCTGACCGTGATCACCAACAACGCCGCCGTGATTGACGTGCTGCGCGCCGAGCATGGCATCACGCTGATCGCTTTGGGCGGGGTTTATTCCTATAAGTTCAATGGCTTCTTTGGTGTTGTCACCGAAGAAACCCTCGCCCGTCTGCATGCCGATGTGGCCTTTATCTCGACCCCCGCCGTCCAAGGCACCCGCGCCTATCACATGGATGACAACGCCGTGCGCGCCAAGCGGGCGATGATCGCAAGTGCTGCGCGCACCTGCCTTCTGGTCAACCACCAGCGCTTTGGCCGCCAGTCTTTGCACGTGCTGGCCGAGCTTTCCGATTTCGACACCATCATCACCGATGCCCCGCCCGAACCCGAAGCCCGTGCCGCTTTGGACCGGGCCGGGATCGGCCTTCGCATCGCAGGAGACAGCGCATGAGCAAACACGTCTGGGTCGGCACAAGTTGGAAAATGAACAAAACCCTCGCCGAAGCGCGGGCCTTCGCCGAAGGTCTGCCGCCTAAGGGCGATCTGCGCATTCAGCGCTTTGTGATCCCGCCGTTTACCGCCGTGCGCGAGGTGAAAACCCTTCTTGCCGACAGTGATGTGAAGGTCGGTGCGCAGAACATGCATTGGGCCGATGAGGGTGCTTGGACGGGCGAGGTCTCGCCCTTGATGTTGAAGGATTGCAACCTCGACATCGTGGAACTCGGGCATTCCGAACGCCGTGAATTCTTTGGCGAAACCGACGAAACCGTCGCCCTGAAGGTGGAAGCCGCCGTGCGTCACGGGCTTATCCCGTTGATTTGCATTGGCGAAACCTTGGCACAACGCGAAGCGGGCAGCGCCACCGAAACCTTGGCTGCGCAAGTCGCAGGGGCTTTGGGCAAACTCTCACCCGAGCAGAAATCAGCGCAAATCCTGCTCGCCTATGAACCCGTCTGGGCCATTGGTGCGGGCGGTATTCCCGCCTCATCCGACTACGCCGACGCCCGGCAGGCCGAAATCATTGCAACCGCCGAAACCATCCTGAACCGCCGCATCCCGTGTCTTTACGGCGGTTCGGTCAATCCCGGCAACGCTGCCGAACTTATCGCTTGCCCGCATATCGACGGGCTGTTCATTGGCCGCTCGGCCTGGAATGTCGCAGGCTATCTCGACATCCTCGCCCGCGTCGCCGCAACTTTGTGAAGGAGAACCCTATGAAACTTGCAATCGCGGGCGACAGCGCAGGCGAAGGTCTCGCCAAGATCCTCGCCGATCATCTGAAGGGCGCGCATGAGGTTTCGGAAATCTCGCGCACCGAGGCAGGCCCGGATGCCTTCTACGCCAACCTGTCCGACCGGGTTGCCAACGAAGTGCTGGCAGGCAAATACGACCGCGCCATTCTGGTCTGCGGCACCGGTATTGGCGTGTGCATTTCCGCCAACAAGGTGCCGGGTATCCGCGCCGCGCTGACGCATGACACCTATTCGGCAGAACGCGCCGCGCTGTCGAACAACGCGCAAATCATCACCATGGGCGCGCGGGTGATCGGATCGGAACTGGCCAAAGCCATCGCCGAAGCTTTCCTGAAAGAAACCTTCGATCCGGCAGGCCGCTCGGCCACCAATGTTGACGCGATCAACGCGCTGGACAAGAAATACTCCTAACCTGCGGCAGCACTTCGCAGCAGGTCAGCAAGCCCGGTGTCCTCCTCCGCCGGGCTTGTTTCATCCATCCGAAGCCGCCATTCTGGCGCAAACCGGAGACGCGCATGGCACCGACACAAAAGCTGATCAACGATGGCAATCACGCGGTGGATGAGATGCTGCGCGGCGTTCTGGCCGCCCATCCCAACCATTTGACCCTTGCTGCCCCGCGCGCTGTGATCGCCAAACATGGGCCGCGCGCGGGCAAGGTGGCGCTGGTGATCGGCGGCGGATCGGGGCATGAGCCGACGTTTTTGGGCTTTGTCGGCAAGGGTTTGGCCGATGCCTGTGCGGTGGGCAATGTCTTTGCATCCCCCCCGCCGCAGCCTTGCGTTGATGCCGCGATGGCCGCAGATGGCGGGGCAGGGGTGCTGTTCATGTATGGCAACTACGCCGGCGACGTAATGAATTTCGACATGGCGGCTGAGATGCTGGAGATGGAGGGCATCGAGGCCCGCACCGTTCTGACCACCGACGATATCGCCTCGTCCCCCGACCGCGCGAAACGCCGCGGAGTTGCTGGAAACGTGTTCATCTTCAAAGCCGCAGGCGCTGCTGCCGACAAGATGCTGCCCTTGGATGAGGTCGCCCGTATCGCAGCCCATGCCAACGCCCGCACCTATACGATGGGCGTGGCGCTTTCGGCCTGTTCGCTGCCGCAAACCCGCCGCCTGAATTTCGATCTGCCCGCCGGAGAGATGGAAATCGGCATGGGCATCCATGGCGAGCCGGGCATCCGGCGCGGGGCGTTAAAGCCCGCCAATGCGGTCGCTGATGAGATCATGGACGCGATCCTTGCGGAAATGAATGCCCCCGCCGGGGCCAAGGTTGCCGTGCTGGTCAACTCGCTCGGCTCCACCCCGCTGATGGAGCTTTACATCCTTTACGCCCGCGTCGCCGCACGTCTGGGCGCTGCCGATCTGAGCGTCCACACCGCCCTCGTCGGCCCCTATTGCACCTCGATGGAGATGGCGGGGGCCTCGATCACGATCATGCATCTGGATGATGAGTTGACGCAGATGCTGGATCATCCCTGTGATTGCGCCATGTTCCGGGTGGGTTAAGCGATGGATTTCACCACCCAAAACCTCACCGCCCTGTTTGAAAACCTCGCCGCGCGCATGTCTGCCGAACGCGATGCGCTTTGCGCGCTCGATGGGCTGATCGGGGACGCAGATCATGGCATCGCGATGGAGCAAGGCATGGCTGCCGCAGCCCTTGCCGTGCCAAACCTAGCCACCCTGCAAGACCAGTTCAACGCCGCCGCCAAAGCCTTTCTGAACGCGGTCGGGGCGTCTTCCGGCCCGCTTTACGCCACCGCCTTGATGCGCGCCGCCAAAGCGGCAGGCCCGCGTGCTGCCATGCCCCGCAGCGAAACCCCCGCGCTGATCGCGGCGATGGCCGATGGTATCGCCCATCGCGGCAAAGCCGAACCGGGGCAAAAGACCATGCTCGACGCTTGGGCCCCCGCCGCTGCCGCCGCCAAATCCGGTGCAAACTGGGCCGAGATCCTAAGCGCCGCCCAAAGCGGGGCCGACGCCACCGCCGCCATGCAAGCCACCCTTGGCCGCGCCGCACGCCTTGGTGAACGCAGCCTGGGCCACAAAGACCCCGGTGCGGTCAGCGCCTGCATGATCATCGCCGAGTTCGCCAAGGCGCTGGGCTAACCCGCTAAAATCTGTCTAAAGTTTTTCATCTGTTCCTAAATATCCCCGCCGGAGGCTCCTTGCATCTGTGTCGGATGCCTCCGGCGGGGATATTTGAGCAGAGAGGATGACCAGACGCGGCCTTCATGATGGCCGATCACATCGGCCAATCCAGCCGCTCGGGTTGCGCAAACGCCGAGCCGCCTGCGATCAGACAGGGCCAAGGGGGTGCGAGGCGCCCCGCCGATGCGTCAGCGCCCGCAAATCTTGAAGCGGTTGCCAAGGCAAAAAGCAGCGGATGCGTCGCTGAAGGGTGCGCAGATGGGGCGCGCTAAGGGATCGACAGCCGTTGTGAAATCCCGCAGTCTTGCCGCAGATAGAATGAGGCCTCACAGCATGTCACACCCCCCGGTTCTTACCCTGCCAGACGGCCTTTGGCTGGGGCGCATTTGGCGGGCGGGGATTGGCCCGTGTGTGGTCACGGTGCGACAGGGGCGGGTGCTGGACATCACCAGCAAAGCCGCGCCGACCATGCGGGATGCGTTGGAATTGGGCGATCTGGCGGGGTTTGTTGCCAACGCGCCGGGTGCGGATATCGGCGCTTTGGCCGATATCGCCGCGGCGTCGGTGGAGCCTGATCCAGCCGTGACCCACCTGCTTGCGCCGAATGATCTGCAGGCGGTGAAGGCTTGCGGCGTGACCTTCGCGCGGTCGATGGTGGAGCGGGTGATCGAGGAGCGCGCTGCCGGGAACCCGGCGCGGGCGGCGGAAATCCGCGCCCGGGTGGCGGATGTGATCGGCAATTCGCTGCGCGATCTGATCCCCGGATCGGCCAAGGCGGCCGAGGTCAAGGCGCTGCTGCAAGCCGAAGGGCTGTGGAGCCAATATCTCGAGGTGGGCATTGGCCCCGATGCCGAGGTGTTCACCAAGGCGCAGCCGATGTCGGCGGTGGGTTATGGGGCCAGTGTGGGGCTGCATCCGATCAGCAAATGGAACAACCCGGAACCGGAAGTGGTGCTGGCGGTCAATTCCAAGGGTGTGATTGTCGGGGCGACCTTGGGCAACGATGTGAACCTGCGCGATGTCGAGGGACGCTCGGCTTTGCTGTTGGGCAAGGCGAAAGACAACAATGCGGCGGCCAGCATCGGGCCGTTTATCCGGGTGTTTGACGCAGGCTTCAGCCTTAACACCGTGCGCAATCTGGAACTGGCGCTGACGGTGACGGGCGCGGATGGCTTCCGGCTGGAGGGGGCATCATCCATGCGCCAGATCAGCCGCGACCCTGCCGATCTGGTGGCGCAGACGCGGGGGCGGCATCATCAATATCCCGACGGCTTCATGCTGTATTGTGGCACGATGTTCTCGCCGGTGCAGGACCGTGACGGGCCGGGGCAGGGCTTTACCCACCATGTCGGCGATGTGGTCAGCATCGCCACCCCCGAGCTTGGGGTTTTGACCAACACGGTGCGGCTTTCGACCGAGGCACCGGAATGGGTGTTTGGCGCGGGCGCACTGATGCGCAATCTGGCGGGGCGTGGGCTGCTGTAGGCAGATGATCTTGCGATGTGTCCCCGCGGGGACAAAAGTCTGGTGGTGGTAGATTTGGTATTTTTTACCGCTAAATCTTGATGCAGCGGCCCCGGATGCGGAGTTTGACGCGATCGCGCAGAAGGCCTGTCAGGGGCGGAGGGCCAAGGTTTGGCGGCCAGCCCGCACACCAGATGGCGCGGGCTGGACCGGATCAGTGGGGGCGGCGTTAGCCCAGATCGGCCGGGAACAACTCGGCTGGCAGGTTCTGGAACGCCACCGGGCGCAGCCAGCGCCGGATCGACAGCGTGCCCACCGAGGTGGCCCCGAAGTTGGTCGAGGCGGGGTAGGGGCCGCCATGCACCTGCGCATCGACAACCTCAACCCCGGTCGGGAAGCCGTTGGCAAGGATGCGGCCGGCTTTACGCTCTAACACCGGCAGCAGGGCGCGGGCTTGCGGGTAATCGGCGGCGTCGATGTGCAGGGTGCAGGTCAACTGGCCTTGCAGGGCTTGTGCGACGGCCTGCATTTGCGCGAAATCGCGCACCCGCACGATCAGGCCGAGGGGGCCGAACACTTCCTCGCCCAAGGCGTGATTGGCCAGCCAATCGGCACCCGAAACCTCAAACAGATAGGGCGTCGCCTGGCGCATGTCGCAGACCGAGGTCAGCACGGCCTGCACCCCAGTGCTGGCGGCCACGCGGTCGCGGCCCGCGCGGTAGGCTTCGGCGATGCCATCGGTCAGCATGGTTTGGGCTGCGACCTTGGAGAGGGCGGTTTTGGCGGCGTCGATGAAGGTTTGGGCCTCAACGCTGTCGATCACCACGGCGATGCCGGGATTGGTGCAGAATTGGCCTGCGCCCATGGTCAGGCTGCCCGCCCAGCCGATGCCCAAAGCCTCACCCCGCGCGGCGATGGCGGCGGGCATGAGGAACATCGGGTTGACGGAGCCGAGTTCGCCGAAGAACGGGATCGGCTCGGGCCGGCGTGCGCAGAGGTCAAACAGCGCGCGACCGCCGCCGAGCGAGCCGGTAAAGCCCACGGCTTTGATCAGCGGGTGCTGCACCAGGCTTTCACCGACATCGCGTTTGCCGCCTTGCACCAGGCTGAAGGTGCCGGGGTGCAGGCCCAAGGCTTTGATAGCCGCATCAATGGCTTGGGCGACGATCTCGCCGGTGCCGGGATGCGCGGAATGGCCTTTGACCACCACGGTGCAGCCTGCGGCGAGGGCAGAGGCGGTGTCGCCGCCTGCGGTGGAGAAGGCGAGCGGGAAGTTTGACGCGCCAAACACCGCGACCGGGCCGACGGCGACCTGCATCATGCGGATTTCCGGGCGTGGGGCGGGGGTGCGGTCGGGCTGGGCGGCGTCAAAGCGGCGATCCAGATAGTCGCCCTTGCGGATATGGTTGGCGAACAGGCGCAACTGACCGGTGGTGCGGCCGCGCTCGCCTTCCAGCCGGGCGGCGGGCAGGCCGGTTTCGGACGTGCCGATGGCGGTGATTTCAGCCCCGCGTGCGTCGATTTCCTCGGCAATCTTGTCAAGGAAAGCGGCACGCGCCTCGCGGGAGAGCGCGGAATAGGACGGGAACGCGGCCTCGGCCCCCTGCACGGCGGCATCGACATGGGCGGGGGTGCCTGCGGCGAAGGGCAGGGCCTCGCCCGTGGCGGGGGACGACAGGAAGGTGGTGTCGCCTGCGACCCATTGGCCCGCGATGAGGTGTTTTCCGGTAAGCATGGTGTTTCCTTTCGGCGAAGGCTGGGGGTTTCACACCCCCAGACCCCCGTGGAGTATTTGGGCCAAGATGGAGCTAGAAGTCGAAAGCTTCGGTTTCAAGGCGGCGACCGAGGGTAAGCGCGTCGGCGACGTGGACCATCGGGGTAAGGTCGATTTCACTGGCTTTGGTGGCCACCAGTTCGGCCATGCGGGCATAAAGCGCGGGGTATTCGCCCATGATGGTATTCTCGCCGCCCGCAGGTTTGCCGTTGATTTCCAGCACGTTGCCGCCCATGCGCAAGGCCATAGGGCCGTGGTCGGTTTCAACATGGATATCCCAGGTTTGCGGGCCGGTCTGGCGCCAGTCGAAATCGGCGGTGACATTGCCCGAGAAGGTGAGTTTGGCGGCGATCGGGGTTTGGCGGTTAGATGGAAACTCAAGGCTTGCGGCGGTCAGATGCACCGGGGCGGGGAGAATCTCGGTCAGGATCGACAAAGCGTTGATGCCGGGATCGAACACGCCCATGCCGCCGGGTTCAAACACCCAATCCTGCCCGGGATGCCATTTGCGCACGTCTTCGCGCCAGGTGATATGGGCTTTGCGGATGGTTTTATCGGCCAGCCACGCCTTTGCCGGGGCCACCGCCTGCGCCATGCGGCTGTGCCATGTGGTGTAGAGGGTGAGGCCTTTTGCGGCCGCGAGGGCTTGCAGGGCGTGGATTTCGGCCAAGGTCGCGCCGGGGGGCTTTTCCAGCATGACGTGGCGACCTGCGTTCAGCGCGGCTTCGGCGTAGTCAAAGCGCGGCACCGGGGGCAGGCAAAGCGATACCACCGGCACATCGGGGCGGGCGGCGAGGAAGGCGGCGAAATCGGTGAAGGATTCCACGCCCTCGACCGCGCCTTTGCGCGAGACGGTGGCCGCCAGCTCCCAATCGGGGGAGTTGGCGATGGCGGGGACGTGTTGATCAATGGCGATCTTGCCGATGCCGACCAGAGCGATCTTCATCAGTGCGAATCCTTGCCCACCGCATTGCCGCGCGCGCCTTTGAGGAAATCGAGGTCGGCCCCGGTATCGGCCCCCTCGACATGGCGTTGGTGCAGCCAGCCGTAGCCGCTTTCGTAAAGCGGGTGGATCGGCTTCCACGCGGCCAAGCGCGCGGCGAGTTCGGCATCGGAGATATCCAGATGCAGGCGGCGGTTTGGCACGTCCAACTCGATCATGTCGCCGTTTTGCACCACGGCCAGCGGGCCACCAGCCGCGGCTTCGGGCGAGGTGTGCAGAACGACCGTGCCATAGGCGGTGCCGGACATGCGGGCGTCAGAGATGCGGACCATATCGGTGATGCCCCGGCGCAGGATTTTCGGCGGCAGGCCCATGTTGCCGACCTCTGCCATGCCGGGATAGCCCTTTGGCCCGCAGTTTTTCAGCACCATCACGCAGGTCTCGTCGATGTCGAGATCCTCATCGTTGATCTTGGCCTTGTAGTCGTCGATGTCTTCAAACACCACGGCGCGGCCGCGGTGGGTGAGCAGGGCGGGGGTGGCTGCTGAGGGTTTCAGCACGGCACCTTTGGGCGCGAGATTGCCTTTGACCACCACCACGCCGCCGGATTGGGCGAGGGCTTTGTCGGCGGGCAGGATCACGTCGTCGTTGTGGTTGACGACATCTTTGACCTGATCCCAAGCGGACTCGCCCGAGACGGTGAGCGCATCTTTGTGCAAGAGACCCGCTTCGCCCAAGCGTTTGATCACCACGGGCAGGCCGCCTGCGTAGAAGAATTCCTCCATCAGGTATTTGCCCGAGGGCATCAGGTTCACGACTGTCGGCACGTCGCGGCCGCAGCGATCCCAGTCCTCAAGCGTCAGATCAACGCCGACGCGGCCCGCGATGGCAAGCAGGTGGATCACGGCGTTGGTGGAACCACCGATGGCCGCATTGGTGCGGATCGCGTTTTCAAACGCCTCTTTCTTCATCACGTCGGAGGGCTTCAGATCATCCTTGACCATCTGCACAATCCGCCGTCCGGTCAGTTGCGCCATCACGCGGCGGCGGCTGTCCACCGCCGGGATCGCGGCGTTGCCGGACAGGGCCATGCCGAGGGCTTCGGCCATCGACGCCATGGTGCTGGCGGTGCCCATGGTGTTGCACGATCCCGGAGAGCGCGACATCGAGGCTTCGGCATCGACAAATTCCTCACGCGTCATCGTGCCAGCCTTTACGGCCTCGGAGAATTTCCACAGATGGGTGCCAGAGCCTACGCGTTCGTTCTTGTAATAGCCGTTCAGCATCGGCCCACCCGTCACCACAATCGACGGAATGTCGGTGCTGGCGGCTGCCATCAGCAGGGAGGGCGTGGTCTTGTCGCAGCCGACCATCAGCACGCAGCCGTCCATCGGCTGGCCGCGCATCGCTTCCTCGACCGCCATCGCGGCGAGGTTGCGGAACATCATTGCGGTGGGGCGGAAGGCGGATTCCGAGGCGCTGAAAACCGGGACTTCCACCGGGAAACCGCCTGCTTCGTAGATGCCGTGCTTCACCCGCTCGGCCAGATCGCGCAGATGGGCGTTGCAGGGGGTCAATTCCGACCATGTGTTCAGGATGCCGATAACGGGGCGGCCATCGAACAGATCGGGCGGGAAGCCTTGGTTCTTCATCCAGCCGCGGTGATAGATATTGTCCTTCGAGGTGCCGCCAAACCAAGTTTGCGAGCGCAGTTTGCGGGGCCATGCGGCAGGTTTGAAGGTCATATCATCCTCAGAGTTGCTTGACGGTCACGGCACCCGAAAGGGCGGGGGCGATGGCCAAGGTATTGCGCAGGGGCAGACCGAACGCGTCCACCTGAATTTCGAACACATCGCCCGCCTGCGGTTTGATGCCATCGGCAAAGCTGAGGGTGGCTGTGCCAAACATATGCACATGCAGGTCGCCGGGTTGGCAGAACAGCGCGTATTTGAAGTGGTGGTGTTCGAGGTTGGCGAAGCTGTGCGACATGTTGGCCTCGCCCGACAGGAACGGCTTGTCGAAGATCGCTTTGCCGTCGCGGTAAATCCGGCTGGCGCCGCGCACATCCGTGGGCAGATCGCCGACCAGCAGTTCGGGGCCGAACGAGGCCTCGCGCAGTTTGGAATGCGCAAGGAACAGGTAGTTGATGCGTTCGGTCACGTGGTCGGAAAACTCATTCGCCAAGGCCCAGCCGACGCGGGCGGGGGTGCCATCAGAGTCGATCAGGTAGATGCCGGCGAGTTCGGGTTCCTCGCCACCATCCAGCGCGAAACCGGGCGAGGTGAGGGCAGAGCCGGGGGCGACGGCGGTGTGGCCGTTGCCTTTGTAGAACCATTCCGGCTGCACGCCGACTTGGCCGGGGGTGGGGCGGCCATCGGCCAGACCCATCTGGAACATCTTCATACTGTCGGTCAGGGTTTCGGCCCCGTCCAGCTTGGCGTGCATCGCGTCGCGGGTGGCGGCTGAGCCGAGATGCGTCAGGCCAGTGCCGGTCAGGTGCATGTGGGTCAGATCGGGGTGGGTGATCGGCAGGGCCAGACGGCCGTTTGCCGCCAAAGCGACCAGATCGACAGCCTCACCCAGACCGCGGGCGGCGATGACTTCGGCCAGCGGTTTGGCTTGGGCCAAAGCCTCGGACGCGAGCGCGTAGGTGCTGGCGGCACCGCGCACGATGGCGGCTTCGGTGCCTTCGCGTGCCACCACGCTGAGGGTGCCATCGGCATTCCGTATCTGAGACAACAGCATGATATTCCTGCCTTATTTCGCTTTATTGTAAACGTCGAAGATCACGGCTGCCAGCAGCACCAGACCTTTGATCATCTGCTGATAATCAATGCCGATGCCCATGATCGACATGCCCATGTTCATCACGCCCATGATCAGCGCGCCGATCACCACGCCAACGATCTTGCCCGACCCGCCGGTCATCGACGCGCCGCCGATGAACACCGAAGCGATGGCGTCGAGTTCAAACCCGGTGCCAGCCTTGGGGGTGGCAGAGTTGAGGCGGGCCGTCACCATCATCCCCGCCAAAGCCGCCAGCACGCCCATGTTCACAAAACACGCAAACACCAGACGATCCGAATTGATGCCTGACAGTTTCGCGGCTTTTTCGTTGCCGCCGACGGCGTAAATCCGCCGCCCCATCGTGGTGTTTTCGGTGAAGAACGCATAAAGGACGGTGAGGACGATCAGCACCACCAGCACGTTCGGCAGGCCTTTCAGGTAGGCCAGTTGGTAGCCGACAAAGGCGGTGGCTGCGGCGATCAGCAGGGTGCGGCCCATGAACAGGGCCATCGGTTCAGCCTCCATCCCGAACTCGGCATCCCTTGCCCGTGCCCGGAAGCCCAGCCAGAACTGCGCGCCGATGGCCAGCAGAACGAGGATCACGGTCAGGCCGTGTGGTTGGCCGATCCCCGTCAAATCCGGCAGGAAACCGCTTGAAATCGCTTGGAATTCCTTGGGAAACGGCCCGATGTTCTGCCCGCCGAGCATCCACATCGTCGCCCCCCGGAACACCATCATCCCCGCAAGGGTGACGATGAACGAAGGGATGCGCCAGAACGCCACCCAATAGCCTTGCACAGCGCCAATGCAGCCGCCCACCAGCAGCGTCAGCGGGATCACCACATAGAACGGCAGGCCCAGATTAACCGTAAGGTAAGCCGCAACCGCCCCGGTGAAGGCGGCCACCGAGCCCACCGACAGGTCGATATGCCCGGCCACGATCACCAGCAGCATCCCCAAGGCAAGGATGATCACATGGCCGTTTTGCAGGAAGATGTTGGTGATGTTCTGCGGCTGCAAGAAGGTCTTGCCCTGATAGCCCAGCAGCGCCGAGAACAGCACCACGATGGCGACCAGCGCCAGCAACATGCCGTTTTCGCGCAACCGATCGCCCAAAGCGCTAGATTTTTTATCTTGTGCCATTATGCAGCCTTCCCTTCACCCTTCAGGATCAGCGCCATGATCTTCTCTTGGCTGGCTTCCGACCGATCCAATTCCCCCACGATACGCCCTTCATTCATCACATAAATCCGGTCACACATCCCCAAAAGCTCGGGCATTTCCGAGCTGATCATCACGATCGACCGCCCCTGTTCGGCCAGTTCCTTCATGATGGTGTAAATCTCAAACTTGGCACCCACGTCGATGCCACGGGTCGGCTCGTCGAGGATCAAAACCTCAGGTTCAGTGAACAGCCATTTCGACAACACCACCTTCTGCTGGTTGCCGCCCGACAGGTTGACCACCTTCTGCTGCACCCCCGGCGTGCGGATCGCAAGTTGCTTGCGATAGCCCTCTGCCACCTTGGTTTCGCGCCGCTTGTCCAGCACACCCTTCATCGCAACCCCGGCCAGATTGGCCAAAGTGATATTCTTGACAATGGGTTCTTCCAGCACGAGGCCCAGACCCTTGCGGTCTTCGGTCACGTAAGCAATACCCGCTTTCACCGCCTTCGGCACGGTGGACACATCCACTTCCGCGCCGTGCATCTTGATGCTGCCCTTGTGGCCCTGCCCGTAAGACTTGCCGAAAATCGACATCGCCAGTTCGGTGCGCCCGGTGCCCATCAGGCCCGCGATGCCAACAATCTCACCCTTTTTGACGTTGAACGACACGTCCTTGATGATCTGCCGTTCCCCCTGTTCGGGGTGCCAGACGTTCCAGCCCGCCACTTCCATCAGCACCGGCCCCGGATTGGGTGTGCGCTCGGGGTAGCGGTGCGCCATGTCGCGGCCCACCATGTCGCGGATGATGCGGTCTTCGGTGATTTCGTGCTTGTCCATCGTGGACACCGATGCGCCATCGCGGATCACGGTGATCCGGTCCGCCACGCGGGAAATCTCGTTCAGCTTGTGGCTGATGATGATTTGCGTCACGCCCTGCGCCTTCAACTCCAGCATCAGGTCGAGCAGTTTCTGGCTGTCATTTTCCTGCAAAGCCGCGGTCGGCTCGTCCAGAATGAGCAGACGCACATCTTTGGCCAAGGCCTTGGCGATCTCGATCAACTGCTGTTTGCCGACGCCCAGCTTTTCCACCTTGGTGGTGGGCAATTCATTCAGGCCGACCTTTTTCAACAATTCGCCAGTGCGCTGATAGGCCTCGCCCCAGTTGATTACGCCGTTCTTAGCCACTTCGTTGCCCAAGAACAGGTTCTCGGCAATCGACAGCAGGGGCACCAGCGCAAGTTCTTGGTGAATAATGATAATCCCGCGCGCTTCGCTGTCGCGGATGTTGCGGCAAGCCAAAGTCTCGCCGTCATAAATGATGTCGCCCTCGTAAGAGCCAAACGGATAGACCCCCGACAGCACCTTCATCAGGGTGGATTTGCCCGCGCCATTCTCGCCGCAGATCGCGTGGATCTCGCCCGGCTCGACGCTGAGCGATACGTTATCCAACGCCCGAACACCCGGGAAGACCTTGCTGATCCCCCGCATCTCCAACAATGCTGTCATGGTTTCCTCCCGAAAGCCCGTGCCCGCCCGGATAGGCGGGCACGAGATAAGCTTACTGCAGTTGATCTGCGGTGTAATAGCCCGAAGTCACCAGCACAGCTTCGTAGTTGGTGGCGTTGACCGGCTGGCTTTCCAGCAGATACGACGGCACAACCTTGACGCCGTTGTCGTAGGTCTTGGTGTCGTTGATCTCGGGTTCAGCGCCCGACAGAACGGCATCGACCATCTTGACGGTGACTTTTGCCAGTTCGCGGGTGTCTTTGAAGATCGACGAATACTGCTCGCCTGCAATCATCGACTTGACCGAGGGGATTTCGCAATCCTGACCGGTGACGACCGGCATTTTCAGATCGCCCGAGCCATAGCCCACGCCCTTGACCGAGGACAGGATACCGATCGACAGACCATCGTAAGGCGACAGCACGCCGTGCAGCACCTTGTCGCCATAGTTCGACGACAGCAGGTTATCCATGCGCGATTGTGCAACGGCCGCATCCCAACGCAGGGTGCCAACCACCTTCATGCCGGTCTGGCCCGAGGGGATCACGATCTCGCCCGAGTCGATCATCGGTTGCAGCACCGACATTGCGCCATCGTAGAAGAAGAAGGCGTTGTTGTCGTCGGGCGAGCCGCCGAACAGTTCGACATTCCACGGTTTGGTGTCTGCGAAACGCTCTTTCAGGCCTTCCACCAGGCTGGTGGCCTGCTGCACGCCGACTTTGAAGTTGTCGAAGGTGGCGTAGTAATCGACCGAGCCGGAATCGCGGATCAGACGGTCATAGGCGATGACCTTGATGCCAGCCTTGTTGGCGGCGTCGAGCGCGTTCGACAGGGTGGTGCCGTCGATGGCCGCAATCACCAGCGCCTTGACGCCGTTGGTGATCATGTTTTCGATCTGTGCCAACTGGTTCGGAATGTCGTCTTCTGCGTATTGCAGATCGGCGGTGTAGCCGGCGGCGGTGAACTGCTCGACCATCGACTTGCCGTCCGAGATCCAGCGTGCCGACGATTGCGTCGGCATGGCGATGCCGATGGTGCCTTTGTCTTGCGCGAAAGCCGGCAGACCGAACACGCTTGTGGCCGCCGCAGCGCCGCCCAGCGCCAGAAGCGCCCTTCTTGAAACTTGCATTCTATATCCTCCCAAGCAGCACATTGGCTGCGATAACCCGACGGCTGGCAGAGCTGGCCCTCCCAAGACCGTGCGGCACTCTTGCAACAGCGATTTATATCGGTCAAATGATGAAATCGTATAGACACATGGCGGAAATGATATGCCAAAACCCCTTAGCGCCGATTTACTGGCGCAACGCGGCCTGAAACTCAGCCACCTGCGGCTGATGGCGGCGCTGGCCGAAAGCGGGCAGATCAGCGTCGCCGCCGGGCAGATCGGCACCACGCAGCCCGCAGCCTCGCGCCTGCTGGCCGAGGTAGAGCGGATCGTGGGCGTGCCGGTGCATCACCGCACCGGGCGCGGGATGAGCCTGACGGCGGTGGGCCAGGCGCTTGCCGCCCGGGCGCAGCGCATCCAGATGGAGTTGCGGGACGCCGCCCGTGACATGACCGAGGTGGCATCCGGCAGCGTCGGCCATGTGCGGATCGGCAGCGTCACCGGGCCTGCGATTGACCGCGTGCTGCCGACCTTGCGCAACGCCCGGCTGACCGCGCCGCAGGTGACGGTCGAGGTTGTGGTGTCGCCGTCTGATTTGCTGTGCGAGCAACTGCTAGCGGGGCGGCTGGATTTCGTCATTGGCCGTCTGCCCGAAGGCCCCAGCCGCAATCTGTTCACGCTGGCCCCGATTGCGACCGAACCCGTCAGCCTTGTGGTGCGCAAGGGGCATCCCTTGGCCCATCACCCCAACCCCACGCCGCAAGACCTGATGGCCTATGATTGGGTGATGCCGCCGCCCGATTCGCTGTTGTCGCGCGCGGTCCACGCCCGCCTGCGCGCCAGCGGCATGCCCAGCCCGCCGCAGCGGCTATCGACGGCGTCGTTCCTGCTGATCTTTGCGTTGATCCAGCAATCCAACGCCATCGCCCCCTTGGCGCGGGCGGTTGTCACCAGCTTTTCGGCGCATCCGGATGCGTCTTATGTCGAGTTGGCGGTGGATCTGGGGATCGAGGTGGAACCCTTCGGCCTTGTCACCCGCGCCGATGCGATCTTGCCGCCGGTGGCGGCGCGATTGGCGCGCGAGATTCAGAATATGGTGATTTTGTAATGCGGCTTTGCAGAGCGTAGTAGCCAAGCAAGCCGTCCATGCCCGGAATCAAGGCGCTTTAGCGCCGCCGGGCAGCGCCCGACCGCCCCCTCGGGCGGGCGCTATTGCCATGTCGCGCCTAGAAGTTCTGGGGGATTTGCTGAGGCATAAAGTGCCTAGAAATTCTGTGGCTCGCCCACCCGGCGGTCGGGCGCTGCCCTGTGGGGCATTGGTCCGTCAGCCGCCGGACATTCCCCCCAGCTTGCTTACGACCTCGGCCACAATCGCAGCCAGCGGCTGATCAATATCCACCGTCACCGCGCGTTCATCCGGCCCCGGCACTTCCAGCGTGGCGAACTGGCTGTCGAGCAGGGTGGGCGGCATGAAGTGGCCGGTGCGCGCGGCCATCCGTGCCTCGATCACCGCGCGCGTGCCCGACAGGTGCACGAACACCACGCCGCCACCTGCCTCGGCGTCGATCAGCGTGCGATAGCTGCGCTTCAGCGCCGAGCAGCCGACGATCCCCGGCGCGCGCAGGGTTTGGCCAACCAGAGCCAGCCATGGCCAGCGGTCGGCATCGGTCAACGCTTCTCCGCGCGCCATCTTGGCGATGTTTTCTGCGGGGTGCAGATCGTCGCCGTCGCGGTAGGGCAGGGCGAGCGCTGGGGACAGCGCCGCCCCGACCGAGGATTTGCCGCAGCCGGAAACCCCCATCAGGACGATCTTCACAGCGAAACCGTGATGCCGCCGTCGATATGCAGGCATTGGCCGTTGATAAAGCTGGAGGCCGCCGAGGCCAGGAATATACACGCGCCCACCAGTTCCTCGACCCGGCCCCAACGCCCGGCGGGGGTGCGTTTGATCAGCCACTCGTTGAAGGCGGGGTCGGCGATGAGGGCGGCGTTCAGCGGCGTTTCAAAATAGCCGGGAGCGATGGCGTTGCATTGCAGGCCGTAGCGTGCCCAATCGGTCGCCATGCCTTTGGTGAGGTTGCCGACAGCACCCTTGGTGGCGGTATAGGGCGCGATGCCGGGCCGGGCCAAAGCGGTCTGCACCGAGGCGATGTTGATGATCTTGCCCGCGCCGCGTGCGATCATATGGCGCGCAACCGCTTGGCCGACGTTGAACACGCTTGCCACATTGGTTTGCAGCAGGCGTTGGAAGGCCTCTTCGGGGAAGTCTTGCAGCGGGCCGCGATGCTGCATGCCTGCGTTGTTCACCAGAATGTCGATCGGGCCTATGTCGGCTTCAAACCCATCGACCGCCGCGCGCGCGGCCTTGTAGTCGGTCACGTCAAACAGCAACCCGCGCGCGCCCGGCACCTGCGCCACCGCCGCGTCCAGCCGCACCGCGTCGCGCCCGTTCAGCACCACTTCGGCCCCGGCCTCGGCCAGACCTTTGGCGAGTGCAAAGCCGATGCCCTGCGATGCCCCGGTGATCAGCGCCCGCTTGCCCGTCAGATCAAACAGCTTCATTTTGTTCCCCTTTGCCAGCCCGCAGTTATGTTATCGGTAACATTGCCCTGTCAATCGGGCGACTTCGCGCACAAAGCCAAACACCCAAGCACGCCATTCCGACCGTAGCACCGCGCGCCCCAATGCCCTGCCGCAGCGCAGGGGTTTTCTTCGCCCGATTTGTCCCGCGACAAATCGGGCCGCGCCTGCCTGCCCCTGGCAGGCACGCGCGCCCCGATTTCCCACCTGCTCGGCTTGCTGCACACACCCCCTTGCTCAACGGCCTTCAGCCTTATGAGCAACAAACCGAAAAACGCTCTGCCAGAGCGTTTTCAGATCGGTTTGCGGGATGGGTGTTCATCGCCCGCCCTTACGATTGCGGGCGGGTCTTCTTCGGATCATAGGCCGAGGTCGCCGTCACCACCGCAGGCAGGCGTTTCTGCTGGCCGTCAAGCTTGCCGACCTCTACCGCCGTGCCTGCCGCCGCATGGGCGGTGTCGACGCGGGCGAGGGCGATGTTCTTGCCCAGCAGCGGCGAGCGCATGGCGGAAGTCACCACGCCGACCTGCGCGCGGCCCAGATAAACGCCGTCGCCGTGGCCAACATCGACCGCTGCATCAATCTCTAGCCCCACGAACTTGTCACGCGGGTTTTCCTTGCGGCGGATCAGCGCGTCACGCCCGATGAAATCGTCGGTTTTGGATTTCAGCGGCACGGTAAAGCCGATGCCCGCCTCGAACGGATCGGTCTGGTCGCTGAAATCATAGCCGGCAAAGATCAACCCGGCCTCGATCCGCACCATGTCCAAAGCGGCAAGACCCATCGGGCGCAGACCCTGATCGGCGCCGCTTTCCCAAACCGCATCCCAGACAGCCGCGCCGTCTTTCGGGTGGCAGAACACTTCATAGCCCAGCTCGCCGGTATATCCCGTGCGCGACACCACCACGGGCGCGCCGTTGGGGCCGCCGAGGCGACCGATGGTCAGGCGGAACCAGCCGAGTTCGGCAATCGTGGGCTGATGCGGGGCGGTCCAGATCATCCGCTGCATGATCGTGCGGCTGTTCGGGCCTTGCACGGCAAGGTTATGAAGCTGATCGGTGGACGAGCGCACCATCACCTTCAGCCCCAGCTTTTCGGCCTGCTCGCGCAGCCAGATACCCGAGTAATCATCGCCGCCGATCCAGCGGAATTGATCGCGGCCCAGCCGGAACAGCGTGCCGTCGTCGATCATCCCACCATGTTCGTAGCACATCGCGGAATAGACCACCTGACCGATGGAAAGCTTTTTCACATCGCGCGTCAGGCAATAGTGCAACAGCGCCTCGGCATCCGGCCCGGTGACTTCAAACTTGCGCAGCGGCGACAGATCGAGCACCACGGCTTTCTCGCGGCAGGCCCAGTATTCCTCTATCGCGCCGTTGCTGGAATAGGTTTGCGGCAGCCAGTAGCCTTTATATTCCACCAGATTGCGGGTCTTCTCGGCGATACGGGTGTGGAAGGCGGTTTCCTTGGTCATCACAGGCTCCGATGTCGGGGTGGGGCGGTAGGCGATGGACCGCTGGAAATTCTCGGCACCGTCATAGGTGCGCACATGGATGTCGGACAGATACCAGCCGTTTGCGGGCGAGGTGTCGTCGGGGCAGGCCGAGTTGACGCAGACCAGATCGGTCAGCGCGCGCAAGAGAACGTAGTCACCGGGGCGCGACCACGGCTCATCCGCGATCAGCACGCCGTGGGCGTCGATGTTGGTGTTGAAGAACATGTTCACCGCCATCCAGCCGGGGCGGGCGGTGACACCATGCGGGGCAAGCGCCGCGTTGAAATTGTCCGAGCAGTTGACGTGGCCGGGATAGCCGATCTCGTCATAGTATTTCGACGCGCAGGCCATCGCGAAAGCGTCGTGACGGCCAACGGTATCCTGAATGACCTCGACCAGCGGCAGCCAATCCTGATCGTAGTATTTCGCGTGCAGGCCGGGCATGGAATAGGCGTGGCCCATCAGCGTGCGCGAGGTGGTCACGTCCAGCGGATGTTCCAGCCCCTTATCCAGCTTGCGGGCAGAAAAGCATTGGAAATCGGTGCATTGGCGGCCTTCCACGTCGATGATCTGGATATAGTCGCCCGCCTTGACGAAATAGCTTTCGGCGGTTGCGGATTTCACCCGCAGATCGAGCACCGGGGTGGCCAGCGGGTCGGGCAGGTCGGGTTTCTGCACGCCCAGCAGGGTGGAGCGTTGCACGCGCACGCCGATGGGGGTGGCGGTGTCTTGTGCTTCGGGCGACATCGCGGCACCGGGGGCTGCGATGATCAACACGCCGTCGCGGGTGGCGGTGAAGGTTTCCGCATCGCCGGGCGGCGAGTCTGCGCCGAACAGGGCCACCGCGCGGGCACCCTCAAGGTTGATGCCGCGCCGCTCGATCCCCAAGCGCAGGCCTGCGATGCCGGGGGCGCGGGCCTCGGCCAGCAGGGCCTTTAGCCCCGCCGCATCGGCATTGCCCGGCGCGCCGAGTATCCCCGGATCAACCCGGCCTTCTGCGTCAGCCGCCACGAGTTCGGCCCGCTGCCCGCCCTCCAGATTAACCACCGTCACCTGATCGCCCGTGGCCAGCCGGATCAGCCAAGCGCCACCGCCCGGCACCTCGAACCGCTCCAGCCCCATGCGGGTGCCGAAGGGTTCGGGCGTGATGATCTGGCTGGGGCGTGGCGGGCCGGGGCGCACTGTCGGGTATGAGTCAAGCATCGGAGCCTCACTTTTTGCATGCACGTTTTGCATGCACGGCAAATTTGTTTCTTTTGAAGAATATCGCGGATCAGGAATTGCGCAAGCGATTTAAGCCGCTAGCTTGACGCCGTGCGCAAGCAAGAGAAACCGTGCGCAAGCAGGAGAAACCGGGTGTATTCGCTACTGTTGGGGCTTTTGGCGGCGGTGCTGTGGGGCTTGCACGACTTTACCATCCGCAGCATCGCGGCGGGCGCGGATGCGGCGGCGCTTTATCTTATGGTGTTGTTGTTTGGCGGGGTGTTGCTTTTGCCCTTCGCCGCGCTGTCACCGGGCTGGGGCGCGATTTCGGCGGGGGTGCTGGGGTTTTGTGTCATCACCGGGCTGATCTATGCGCTGGGGGTCTATGCGCTGTATCGCGCCTTCATCATCGGGCCGGTGCGGTTGGTGGCGCCGATTTGCGGCGCGTTTCCGCTGCTGTCGGTCGGCTTTGCGGTGGCGCGCGGGCAAGAGGCGGGCGCGGTGGTTTGGCTGGCATCGCTGGCGGTGCTGGCGGGGATCGCCATTGTGGCGCAGGGCGAAAGCGGCGCCACCCAAGGCTCGCGCCGGGGGGCGATCACATGGGCGGTGATTGCCGCGCTTGGCTTTGCCGTCAGCTTCGAGATGCTGCATCAGGCGGCAGAGCAGGCGGCTGATCTGCCGGTGACGTTGATCGCACGGGTGGCGGGCTTTGCCGGCGTCTCGGTCTGGGTGATCTGGCAACGCATTGATCTGAAACCGGCTTTTGCGATCTGGCCCAGCCTTTTGCTGATGGGGGCCTTGGATGTGGGCGGTATGTTGGCTGTCACCATCGCGGGCGGCTTTGCGCGCCCCGAGTTTGCGTCGGTGGCCTCATCCTGCTTTGGGCTGGTGACGATCCTGCTGGCATGGCGGTTCCTGCACGAGCCTTTGACAAGGCTGCAAGCCTTTGGCGCGGTTGTGGTGTTTGGCGGCATCGCGGTGTTGGGGCTTGTCTGAAATGAAAGATTGCTTGTCGGGAATGAAAGCACACCGCGCCGCACTTCGCGCCATATTCAGCGCAAGACGAAGATAGGAACAGCACATGCGCTATTCGGGTTTCAAGGTAATTGCCGAGGCTTTGACCGGGCATAAGGGTTGGAAACCGGCATGGCGCGACCCGGCCCCGCAGGCGGCTTATGACTATATCATCGTCGGCGGTGGCGGGCATGGGCTGGCGACCGCGTATTATCTGGCGAAGGAATTTCAGCAGGCCCGGATTGCCGTGCTGGAAAAGGGCTGGATCGGCGGCGGCAACGTCGGGCGGAATACCACGATTGTGCGGTCAAACTACCTGCTGGATGGCAATGAGCCGTTCTACGAATTTTCGATGAAGCTGTGGGAGGGGTTGGAGCAGGATTTCAACTACAACGCCATGGTTTCCCAGCGCGGCATCATCAACCTGTTCCACACCGATGCGCAGCGCGATGCGGCAACCCGGCGCGGCAATGCGATGATCATGCACGGCGCGGATGCGGAACTTCTGAACAAGGAACAGGTGCGCAGCCTCTATCCGTTCTTGAATTTCGAGAACGCCCGCTTCCCGATCAAGGGGGCCTTGATGCAGCGGCGCGGCGGCACGGTGCGGCATGATGCAGTGGCTTGGGGCTATGCGCGGGGTGCGGACAATCGCGGTGTCGATATCATCCAGAACTGTGACGTCACGGGGATGCGGATCGAGAATGGCCGCGTGCTGGGGGTGGAAACCTCGCGCGGGTTTATTGGCGCGAAAAAGGTCGGCGTGGCGGTGGCGGGGTCTTCATCACGCGTGATGGCCCATGCCGGGATGCGCCTGCCGATGGAAAGCCATGTGTTGCAAGCCTTTGTTTCCGAAGGGTTAAAGCCCTTGATTGACGGCGTGATCACCTATGGCGCGGGGCATTTCTACGTCAGCCAGTCTGACAAGGGCGGCTTGGTGTTTGGCGGCGATATTGACGGCTACAATAGCTACGCCCAACGCGGCAACCTGCCGGTGGTCGAGGATGTGGCCGAGGGCGGCATGTCCCTGATGCCGATGATTGGCCGCGCGCGGCTGTTGCGGATGTGGGGCGGGATTATGGATATGTCGATGGACGGCTCTCCGATCATCGACAAGACCGATATCGAGGGGCTCTATTTCAACGGTGGCTGGTGCTATGGCGGCTTCAAGGCGACGCCCGCAAGCGGTTGGGTGTTTGCGCATCTGCTGGCGAAAGATACGCCGCACAGCACGGCCACGGCCTACCGGTTTGATCGCTTTGCCAAGGGGCTGATGATTGACGAAAAGGGCCAGGGCGCCCAGCCGAATTTGCATTGAGGGCGTGATGCGGTTGTCTCAATCCCCTCGCTTGCCATCTTGCCCGATTTGTTCGCAAACAAATCGGGCCGCGCCTGCCTGCCCCCGGCAGGCGCGTTTCCGCGCCCGCCCAGGCAGGCGCGCCCCGATTTCCATATCTCGGCCTGCTGCACGACGCCCCTTGCTCAACGGCGTTCCGCCTTATGAGCAACGCACCGGCAAACTCTGCCCCGCAGAGTTTGCTTTCGGCGCGGCGCCTCATTTTCCCACATTGTCAGGAGCCTGACATGATCATCAACCACCCCCTGCTTGGCCCCCGCGATGCCCAAGAGTTCATCTACCTCGGCGATGCAGCCCTGATCCACCGCCCGGATGGCATGGCCGAGGGCGCGCTGGAGCGTTTTATCCCCTACACCTATCTGCGCGACAACCCCGCAGGCAGCCACCGCGAGCTTTGGTATCACGAGCAGGGCGACCGCTCCTGGCTAGTCGTCACCCGCAACACCACCACCCACGAGATCACCGCCGTCGAGATGGCGCGTGACGTCGCCCGCAAGGAAGGCCGCAGCAAATGAGCCGTATTTCCGGTGGTCAGATCGACCGCAGCAAGACCCTGCGCTTCCAGTTTGATGGGGTCAGCTACAACGGGCACCCCGGCGACACGCTGGCCTCGGCCCTGCTGGCCAACAACGTCCGCCTCATGGGGCGCAGCTTCAAATACCACCGCCCGCGCGGGGTGATGGCGGCAGGATCGGAAGAACCCAACGCGATTGTCGAGTTGCGCAGCGGCGCGCGGCAGGAACCCAACACCCGCGCCACGGTGGTTGAGGTGTTCGACGGCCTGCAAGCGCAAAGCCAGAACCGCTGGCCCAGCCTCAAATTCGACGCCATGGCGATCAATGACCGGCTGTCGCCGTTCTTCGCGGCAGGCTTCTACTACAAGACCTTCATGTGGCCGGCGGCGTTCTGGGAAAAGATCTACGAGCCGATCATCCGCCGCGCCGCAGGGCTTGGCTCACTTTCCAAGCAAGACGACCCCGATGCCTATGACAAGGGCTTCCTGCATTGCGATCTGCTGATCATTGGCGCTGGCCCCGCTGGCCTGTCGGCTGCCCTCACCGCAGGCCGTGCAGGCGCGCGGGTGATCCTTGCGGATGAAGATTTCCGCATGGGCGGCCGCTTGAACGCCGAAACGCTGGAGGTTGGCGGCGCGGCGGGCGCGGATTGGGCGGCGCAATCGGTGCTGGAACTGGCCAGCCTGCCCAACGTGCGGCTGATGACCCGCACCACCGTGATCGGCGCTTTCGATCACGGGATTTACAGCGCGGTTGAGCGTGTCTCGGATCATCTGGCCCAACCCTTGCCCGGCAAACCACGGCAAATCCTGTGGCGCATCTACACCAAGCGCGCGATCCTTGCCGCTGGCGCCATCGAGCGCCCGATCGCGTTCGAGAACAACGACCGCCCCGGCATCATGCTGGCAGGTGCCTTGCGCGCCTATGCCAACCGCTGGGGGGTGGCTGTGGGCGAAAGTGTCGCGGTGTTCACCAACAACGACGACGGCTTGCGCACGGTGGCTGATCTGAAAGCCAAGGGCCTGAACGTGACGCTGATCGACGCGCGCCAAGGCGACGAAGTGATTGATTCCGCTGGCCGTCTGGGGCTGAAATCCATCACCATCCGCCGCAGCAATGGCCGCACCGAAACCGTTGCGGTGCAAGCGCTGGGCGTGTCGGGTGGGTGGAACCCCAACCTTAACATCGCCTCCAACCACCGGGGCCGCCCGGTCTGGGATGATCAGATTGCCGCCTTCATTCCCGCCCCCGAAAGCATCGCGGGCCTGTCCTGTGTGGGGGCTGCGGCGGGCGCGTTTTCGACCCATGCCGCGCTGACCATGGGCGCGACTCACGCCGTCGCGGCGCTTGCCGATCTGGGGCTAACCGCCCATGCCGATGCGCCGACGGCCGAGGACGCGCCCCTGAACCTGACGCCGGCATGGTATGTCCATTCCGGCAAAGGCCGCGCTTGGGTTGATCCGCAGAACGATGTGACGGTGAAGGATGTGAAGCTGGCCAAGCAGGAAGGCTTCATCTCAGTCGAGCATCTGAAGCGCTATACCACGCTGGGCATGGCGACCGATCAGGGCAAGACCGGCAATGTGCTGGGCCTTGCGGTGATGGCGGAGTTGACCGGCAAGAGCATCCCCGAAACCGGCACCACCATCTACCGCCCGCCCTATACCCCCGTCGCGATGGGCGCTTTGGGGGGCCGCGCGCGCGGCGAAGATTTCAAACCCACGCGGCAAACCCCCAGCCACAAATGGGCGACCGAACAGGGCGCGATCTTTGTCGAAGTCGGCTATTGGCTGCGCACCCAATGGCTGCCCCGCAAGGGTGAGACGACATGGCGGCAATCGGTGGACCGCGAGGTGCTGCAAACCCGCCGCTCGGCGGGCATCTGCGACGTGACCACGCTTGGCAAGATCGACATTCAGGGCACCGATGCGGGCCTGTTCCTTGATCGGGTTTATGCCAACAACTTCGCCAGCCTCGCGGTCGGCAAGGTGCGCTACGGGTTGATGCTGCGCGAAGACGGTATGGTGATGGACGATGGCACCACGGCACGCATGGGACAAAATGAATACGTGATGACCACCACAACCGCCAATGCGGTGCCCGTGTTCCGGCATCTGGAATACTGCCGCCAAGTGCTGTGGCCCGATCTGGATGTGCAACTGATCTCGACGACTGAGGCTTGGGCGCAGTATTCGGTGGCAGGCCCCAATGCGCGGAAATTGCTGCAAAAACTGGTGGATCAGGATATTTCTGACGCGGCCTTCCCCTATATGGCCTGCGGCAATATCACCGTGCAAGGCACCCGCGCGCGACTGTTCCGCATCAGCTTTTCGGGGGAATTGGCCTATGAGATCGCAGTGCCCACCCGCTACGGCGATGCGATGATCCGCGCCTTGGTTGAGGCTGGGCGTGAGTTTGACGCGGTGGTTTATGGCACCGAGGCGCTGGGCGTGATGCGGGTGGAAAAGGGCCATGTCGCGGGGAATGAGTTGAACGGGCAGTCAAGCGCGCTGAACATGGGCCTTGGCAAGATGGTGTCGAAGAAGAAAGACAGCATTGGCATGGTGCTTTCGCAGCGGATCGGCATGACGGCCCCCGACGGCTATCGCTTGGTCGGCGTCAAACCCGTTGATCCGGCGCAAAGCCTGACGGCAGGCGCGCATTTTCTGGCCAAGGGGGCCGAGGCGGTGGCGGCCAATGATGGCGGCTGGCTGACCTCGGTGGTCTATTCGCCGCATCTGGGCCATTCCATCGGCCTCGGCTATCTGAAATCCGGGGATAGTCGGAAGGGCGAGCGGCTGCGCAGCGTCAACCTGTTGGCGGGCACGGATGTCGAGGTTGAAATCGTCAGCCCGCATTTCTTTGATCCGGAAGGGGAGCGTCTTCGTGGCTAATCCGTTGAAACCCCTTACCGCTTTGGGAAATCCCACCGCGCAATCCGACACGATTGGCGCGGTAACGATCACCGAGAATCCCGATACCGCCCTTGCCTCGCTCGCCTCGCGTCTGGGGCGAGAGGCCGAGGTTGCCAGCCTCGCCGCAAGCGCGGGCGTCCCGCTGCCCGGACCGGGGCGCGCCGAAACTGCCGGTTACGGCGCGTTCTGGCTTGGCCCCGAACAATGGATGATCGAAGCCCCCTTCGCCACGCATGAAGATATCACCGCGGTTCTGAAGCCGATCTTCACCGATGCCGCCTCGATCACCGAGCAGACTGACGCCTGGGTGCGCTTTGACATCACCGCCAGCGATCTGCCGGGGTATTTCGAGCGGCTGTGCAATTTTGACATGGCCCGCGCGACCCCCGGCGCGGCCACCCGCACGGTGATTGACCATCTGGGCTGCTACATCATCCGCCGCAGCCTGACGCTGGTCAGCCTGCTGGGGCCGCGCTCATCCGCGCACAGCCTGCATCATGCGCTGGTGACGGCGGCTAGGGCGATCCTGTAGGGTTGCGTTCTGGCGCAGAGGCGGCACGGGGTGATCGAATGCACGCCATCGCGTGCGGCCAGCCCCCGGGCGGAAACAGGAAACGCAGTGCGTTTCCCCGCCCGTGTGTGCGGTTTCACCCTGTAGTCGGTTCAGCAATCACCCCGAGAGGCCAGCGCCCGACCCGGCGGGCGAGAAGCGCCCGCCATGGGCGGGTCGGGCGCTGGCCGGGCCTTTGGGGCCCGGCGGTTTCAGCTGCACTTCAACCGCTTGGCGAAGGCAATGGCCTTCTCCAGATTGTCCGAAATGCCGCCCGCGCGGCCCTAGTCATTCGGCGGCATTGCCCCCGCCAGCCCCCGCAAGCCCACCAACCGCCGCCGCTCGTCATTCGGGTTGACCCCGAACGCCTCGGCATAGTGCTTGGTCATCGGGGTCGAACTGGCGTAACCCACCGATTGCGCGATCTCGCGGATGCTCTGGGTGGAATACAGCACGCGCTGTCGCGCCTTGCGCAGCCGCATCAGCCGGTAATATTTCAGCGGGCTTTGCCCGGTCGCCTGCTTGAAGCACCGCTCCAGATGCCGCTCTGACATCGCCAAGGCTTCCGCCACATCGGCGATCTGCAACGGGTCTTCGATATGCTCGGCAAAGATGCTGATCGCCGCGCGCACGGTGTCGGGCAGCAGATCATCGGTGCCGCCCTGCTTTTGCACCGGCACCTTTTGGGCTGCATCCTCGGTGCGCACAAACGGGTGCTGAAACCAGCAGGCCACTTCGGTCATCGTATCGCGGCCCAAGCGTTCCTCGATCAGCCGCAGCATCAGATCGAACACCGCACCCGCACCCGATGCGGTATAGCGCCGCCGATCCCGCAGGATCACGGCTTGGCTCGCTTGCATGTCAGGAAACTCGGTCTTGAACGCCGCCTCATAGCACCAATGCACCGACACCGCGTGCCGCTCCATCACGCCCGAGCGCACCAGCGGGAAGATCCCGCCCGAAAACCCGCCCAAAACCACGCCGGAACGATCAAGCCAGCGCACCTGAGCATTGCCACGCTTGGGGTTCTGGAACTGCGCGGTCGGGGCGGACAGGAAGAACAGATAATCCAAGCCCACCGCGTCTTGCAGCGTCACATCGGGGTCAAACCGCACCTCGGCGGAAGACCGGATCGGGCTTGCCGCCTCGCCAATCAAAGCCCATGAAAATTCGCGCCGCCCGGTGATTTCATTGGCCGCCCGCAACGGCTCGATGGCCGAGGTCAGACAGGCCATCGGAAAGCCGGGAAACAGCAAAAAGCCCAATGTGGCGGCGGTATCTCGGTGCAGGCTCATGCGCGGGGATTTTCTGTTGAGTGGCGGTGTGTTTCACGGTAGTAAACAAGGGTAACAGTGATCGCAGACAGAGCCGGTGTCATGGACAACAACGCAGACGACCCCATTCTGCCCCGCGCCAAGCCTGCGTTCGACCAGGACCCGCACCGCGTCCGCGAGTTGTCCGAGCGCAATCTGGAAATGGCCATCGGCCGTTCGGTGCGCGCCTTCCGCCGCGCCCAAGGCATGACGGTGGCCGACCTTGCGGGCGTCACGGGCCTGTCCATCGGGATGCTGTCAAAGATCGAAAACGGCATCACTTCGCCCTCGCTGACCACGCTGCAAATCCTGTCACACGCGTTCTCCACCCCGGTCACCTCGTTCTTCCGTGGCTTTGAGGAACGCCGCGAGGTGCAGCATGTCAAGGCCGGGGATCACATTGAAATCGAGCGCCGCGGCACGCGCGCGGGCCATCAGTATCACCTGCTGGGCCATATCGGATCGAACGATTCCGGGGTGTTGGTGGAGCCTTACCTGATCACGCTGACCACCGAATCCGACACGTTCCCGGCGTTTCAGCACGACGGGATCGAGCTTTTGTATATGCTGGAGGGAGAGGTCGAATACCGTCATGGTGATCAGCTTTTCCATTTGAAACCGGGGGATAGCCTGTTCTTCGACGCCGACGCCCAGCACGGGCCAGAGGTTCTGGTGAAATTGCCGGCGCGGTATTTGTCGATCATCTCTTATAAGCAGGCCTGAACTATCTGACTTAACTTCCGAACCGTCCAGAAACTCTGCGGGGCAGAGTTTCTAGGTGAGTTGCTCATAAGGCGGAACGCCGTTGAGCAAGGGGCGCTGTCCAGCAAACCGATCATGCGCCAATCGAGCCGCGCCTGACTGGGCTGGCGCGGAAACGCGCCTGCCGAGGGCAGGCAGGCGCGGCCCGATTTGGCGCGGGCCAAATCGGGCAAGGGCGGTCATTCCGGCGCAAACCCCGGGCTGGTCGGCAAGCCATCGTCAAACGGCGCGAGATAGTCCAGCATCAAGGCCTTGTTGCGGATAAAGCCCTTGTAGGTCGCCAGTTCGTCGGGAATATCACGCACCACCCGGTGCATCCGGCGCGCCCATTTCGGCACCGTCACCAGATCCTGAAAGCTGATCAGATAGCAGCGGATCGGAAAGGCGATGGCATTGGATCGCGGCAGGCGGTGCAGAGTCTGCAACTCCACCCGCAGATGCTGCCTACGGCCCACCGTCTCGGGCGTCATCGTGGTTTTCGACGGGCCCCATTTGGGATAATTCTCGGGCGAGGTGTCCAGCAGCGGATCAACCGTCATCGTCCAGTTGAACCGCCGCACCGGGGCGCCGTGCTGCAACTTCAGCAGAAACTTCAACGCGCGGTCGAAAATCCCGGCCTGATGCGCCAAGGGCACCGGAGCGTGCCACTGCTTGAAACTCATGCCGATGTCGAAATCAAGGCTCCAATCGGCTTGGGTCGTCACCATCCCAGCCTCAATCCATAAATCATCATCCCGCTGATCTTGCAGGGTAAAATCCCCCTGCGTCTGCCGAGTGATATATTCCATCGGCCCACATGGCAGGGTCGAGGCATCCATGAAGGTAAACCGTTGCTCAATCTGCAAAGGCCGGTTGATCCAATGCCACTGATTGCCGTCGCGGTGCAGCGAGAACCAGTGCGGATAATCCCGCGCCTTGCTCTCCATGATCAACTCCAGCAGATCCCAGCCCGCCAGTTCCATATGCGGCAGGCTTTGGCAGCGCAAAGGATCATCCGCCAACACCTGCGCCCGGTCGCGCATTTCCGAGACGTAATGCTCGTCCACATCAAACATATGCTCGAACACCGACCCCACCGGGCCGGGCACATGCGGCTCCATATTCACCGAATACATGTAGCTGTCTTCGGGGAAGGGGAACGGGAAGCGTTTGATCGCGCGGGCCGAGTTGCGATAGGTGAAATCGCCGCGAAAGGTCTCGTCGTTGAAATCCAGTGACATGCGTGTCCCCCTATCTGTCCAGCACAAGGCCCGCGCCGCGAAACCGCGAGACGCAGGGCATGATCTTGGTATGGCTGGCTTTTTGATCATCGCTCAGCCAGTGGTCGTTGTGTTCGATATGGCCTTCGCAGCGCAAAACATCGGTCTCGCATTGCCCGCAAGCGCCACCCCGGCACAGATAGGGGGCATCGACGCCTGCCGCCTCAATCGCCTCGAGCAGCGATTGGTTCGGCTGCACGGTGATGGTTTTGCCCGAGGCCGCAAGGCTCACGTCAAACGCCAGACCCACCGGCGGGGCGAGGAATTCTTCGGAATGGACAGCGCGGTCCGGCCAGCCCATCGCGCGCGCCGTGGCATGCACCCAGGCGATCATGCCCTTGGGGCCGCAGACATAGACATGCGTGCCAAGCGGTTGGGTTTTCAGCAGGTTGGCAAGGTCGATCTTCTCGTCAAATGCGTCGTGATAGACATGCACGCGCGCCCCGTAACGGCCGCGCAAATGATCGACGTAAGCCCCCAAAGCGGGCGAGCGCACCGAGTAATGCAGCTCAAACCGCCCGCCCATCGCCTCCAGCTGCGCCATTTGCGCCACGAAGGGCGTGATGCCGATGCCGCCCGCGATCAACAGATGTTTCTTGGCGCGCGCATCCAGCGGAAACAGGTTGACGGGCTGGCTCAGCACCATCTCCATCCCCGCCCGCACATGGTTGTGCATGTAAAGCGAGCCACCGCGCCCGGCCTCATCCCGGCGCACCGAGATTTCATAGCCGCTGGTATCGCCCGGCGCACTCATCAACGAATAGGGGTTCATCCGGCGGGTGCCGTGGTCGTCCATCTCGACCACCACATGCGCGCCGCCCGAAAATACCGGCATCGCAAGCCCATCGCGGCGCACGAAGCGAAAGCGCTTGATCAGCGCGTTGACCTCGATCACCTCGGCCACCACCACCGGGATTTTGGGCGCACCGACGCTCATTTGAACCGCTCCACCGAGGCCGGGATTTGCCCGGGGTCTTCCGCGTCAATGCAAACACCCTGAAACGCCGCGAGCCTGCGTGAGAAATGGTCGCGCACGAACAGCGTCAGCCCGCAATGGCTGCATTGGAACGGGTCGAGCGTGACATTCTCGGTCACCCCCTTGCAATGCACGCATTGCACGCGGCGCGCGAGGCTGCCGCGATGCTCCATCTGCACCGCCTCATAGGGCAGGCCCGCCGCTTGCGCCGCAGCCGCCACCTGCGCCATCAGGCCTTCGGTGCCAGCGGCGTAAATCTGCATCCCCATGTGGGCATCGGCCAGAACCTTGGTCAGTCGGGGCAGGGCTGCGGCAAAGCTGGGGGCGCGGTGAAACTGCGCCACGCCCAGCGCCTGAAGTGCGCCCGTGTGATCAGAGCCATTCGCGCCGGGGATATAGATGACATGCGCTGCGGCTTTCAACGCCGGGGCCGATGTCAACGCATCACACACCGCACCCGCGCCTTCACCATCGGCAACAAACAGATGCGCAGACCCCACAGCGGGATGCAGCACGCCGTAAACCGGGCGGCTGGGAATAGCTGGCTCAAACTCGGTCTTGGTCATCGTCACGTCAATCCTTGGCTGTTCCGCCGATTTCATCCGTTTTCTAAATATCCCCGCCGGAGGCTCCTGTGGCCTGCGCCGGGAGCCTCCGGCGGGAGTATTTTTGCCAAGATGAAGCCCTAGCCCTTTGCCGTCCGGCGTTTCTTTTCGACATCAAAGAACGGCATCGCGTGGGTGGTGGCGGCAATCTCGCCGTGCGTGGCGCAGTTGACCACCAGTTTGGTGCCGTTGTTGGCGCAATCCACCGGCAGGCGGGCGATGGCGATGGTCCAGTCGTTCAGCGGCGAATACATCGCTTGGGTGACGACGCCGACCTTGTCCTTGCCTTTGAACACCGGTGCGCCGTTGCCGGGGGCGTTCTTGCCTTCCAGCTTCAGGCCCCAGATTTTGAAGCGTTCGCGACCCTTCAGGCGATAGTGTTCTTCAGCGCCGCGAAAGCCGACCTTGCCGGGCGAGACGGTGAAATCGAGGCCGAGTTCCCACAGCGTATCGCCGGGGCCTTCGTTTTCGAACGGATACATTTCGGAATTGTCGAAGGGGAAGAACAAAAGATAGGACTCGGTGCGCAGCATATCGAGGGTGGTAAAGCGGCAGGGGATGATCCCCATGTCCTTGCCCTCGTCCAGAATACGGTCCCAGATCATCGGGGCGTCCTGGCCCCGGCAGAAAATCTCATAGCCGCGCTCGCCGGTGTAGCCGGTGCGCGAGATCATCACCGGCTTGCCGAACAGCGCGGTCTGCATCTGGCTGAAATAGGCCAGATCGCGGATGCCCGGCACATGTTTGGCCAGGTAATCCACCGCCAGCGGCCCTTGCAGCGACAGATCATGCAGGTTGTCATCAAATCGCACCGAAACATCGCGGCCCGCTGCGGCCATCGTCAACTGCTCAAACCCAAGCCCCGAGCCATGCACCACCATGAACGCATTCGGCCCGGTGCGGTAGATCACGCAGTCATCGACGAACTTGCCCGCATCGTTCAGCATCGTGGCATAGACCGACCGCCCCGGCATCAGCTTTTCCATGTTCCGCGTGGTCGCACGCTCGATCACATGGCTGGCGGCATGGCCGGTGATATGCACCTTCTTCAGCCCCGACACATCCATCAGCCCTGCCTTGGTGCGGATCGCCATGTATTCGGCATCCGGGTCGCCCGCCGTATAGGACCATGCCGTGCCCATGCCCGACCAGTCCTCCAGATTGGACCCCAATGCGCGGTGGCGGTCAGCGAGCGTTGAGAATCGCCAGGAATTTGTCATGGTGCCCCCCTAGAGCGGTTTTGTGTGTTGGCAACAGTCTGCGACCGGGTTTTGCTAAAATCAACCTTGTTGTGCAAAATTATTTCCTGACAGGGAATTTTTTGTGCCAATTCCTGCCGCATGAAAATGGGCGGCCCGAAGACCGCCCATTTGCTTTATTTCAAGGCATTTTATGCAGGCAGCACGAAGAACCAGTTCGACCACAGCACCACCGCAGCACCCGCGGCCAGCGCAAGATAGGGCAGCATCCCGGCCTTGCGCGGCCCGAGATCGCCGTGATCGGTCAGGCCCAGATCCTCCATCGCTTCCTTCGGGAAATGGCCCTTGTCCTGCACATAATGGCGGAACCAGAACACCGGCAGGATGAAGGCGGCGAACACCAGCCCTGCCCATAATGCCGGCGGGGCATCGGGATTTGCGCCGACGCTCTGCCAAACCTTCGCGCCTGCGCCAAGGAAAAGCAGGTTGACGAACGCCAGCACCGTGTTGAAGCCGATCAACCAGCTTGGTGCTTTCCAAGGACGGTCAAGATGGGGCGAGTCAATGCGGTGAATCCAGCCCGCATTGAGGTTTAGAAAGTTGAACAACAGATAGCCGACGTTTGAAATTGCCAGCACGTAAAAGTAGCCGCCGACATTTGACGCAAGTGCCAGCAAGAAGACATTGAAGGCGAAATCTGTCCACATAGCTCCGGTAGGCGCGCCGTGGCTGTTGGTTTTGCTGAGATATTTCGGAAGCCAACCATCGCGCGAGCCCTGAAACAAGGTCCGAGAAGAACCGGCCATCGCCGTCATGATCGCCAGAAAAAGTGCAAGGATCATCAAGATCACGAAGATCTGGATGAAGATCGGGTTGGTCCCAAGCATCGCACCCAAAGCCGCGCCGACACCGGTGCCATCTACCACGCCGGTGGAAAGCAAAACTTCCTGACCGTAGTAACCCTGAAAAGAGAACGGAATCAGAAAGAAGAAGAGGATGCACAGCAGGCCAGAGTAGAAGATCGCGCGAAAGGTATCGCGTTTGGGGTCTTTCAATTCGGCAGTGTAGCACACTGCCGTTTCAAAGCCGTAAGTTGACCAAGCGGCGATGTACATGCCGCCCAAGAACAGCGTCCAACCGCCGATGTTCCACGCTCCGTTTACACCCGAGTAGGGCGCAGATGGCGGAACAATTCCCGTTACGTTCATCGAGTTGATGCTTCCGGTGAAGATTGGCACCAGACCGACAAGCAGCAATGGCACCAGCACGATCACCGCCAGCACCTTTTGCGCGCTTGCCGTTGCTGCGATGCCACGATGTTGAATGACCATCATGATCAGCATCAGGACGACGCCGATCACGAAAGTTGAGTTGAAGTGCAGCAACCCCAAGCCCGGAATGTTCAGCGCATAAGCCTCCCACACCCGGAAGGCGGGGGTCAGGGCGGCGATGCCATCGGCATTGGCCACGGCTTGAATAGCGGCGTCAGGCGTGGTGCCTGCGTTGTTCGTGATATAATCAACAACAGCGGGCGTGGCCGCGGTGTAATCGGCCAGATGTGCCGCGACCCATGCCACCACTTGCGGCGCGGTTTCCAGCGGGATCGGGAACAAGGCGTTCAGGATATAGCCCGCCGCAATCGCGCAACCCAAGGACAGCACGGGCGACCATGCGAACCAGTTGCACCACACCGACAAAGGCGCGATCAGCTTGGAATAGCGCAGCCATGCGGTTGCGCCATAAACGGACGTGCCGCCCGATTTGTTGCCGAACATCCCCGCCATTTCGGCATAGGTGAAGCTTTGCGAAAAGCCCATGATCATCGACAGCATCCACACCACGAAGGCGGCTTGTCCCGCCACACCCGCGATGCCGCCGATGGAAAACAGCACAAGCGGCGGCACCCCGGCGGCGACCCAGAACGCGCCCTTCCAATTCAGCGTGCGATGCAGATCGCCCGCTTTGCTTTCAGTTGACATGAAGTCTTCCCTTTTCCCTGTTGCTGCCCGGCCTTCAGATGGCCCGGTCGTTTGGTTTCAGTTGCGACACATTGAAGCGGGCACTGGCCCCACGCAAAGCAATATTTCACCTGAGGGGAATAATTTTTAACTTTCGGTTGTATGTGGCGCGCGAAACTGCCGTTTCAGTCAGCCTGTCTGCTACAAAATCCGGCGATCAGGCCCGCGCGCGGTGCCGCCAGACCTCGAATCGGATGCGCGCGGTTTTGTAGGCATCCAGCATCGCCAGCGCCCAGACGAACAATCCGCCCGCCAGTTTGCCGACCAGTGATACCTCGGGGGCGGCGGTTTTCAGGGTGAAGGCACCCAGCAGAATGATGAAGAACACAAACGTCAGCCCGCGGATCGGCTGGCGGTTCAGCACTTGGCCAGACCCCGGCAGGATCGCGGCGGCCAGCAGCACAAGGCGGGGGTTGGGCGGTTGGCTCATGACAATTCCTTCAGATCATCGCGCAAGGCCAGCAGCGCGGCCAGCAGCGGTTGCAGCAGGGCAGGGGCAAGCGGTGTGCGCCCCATTTCGGCATCGCGGAAGGCCAGATAGCGGGTGCGGTCGGCTTCCTCGGCCAGCCAGACAAGGCGCAGGCCCTTGGGCGCGATCACCATTTCCTTCAACAGATCGGGGCTAAGGCGCGCCAGATGCTCCAACACCAGATCAGCAGGCGGCGCGGCCTGAGGCGCATCGCTGCGGATGGCGCAATCTTCGGGGAAGCCGGGCGGCAGGGTGATCTGATGGGCCAGATCGCTGAAATGGCTGAACGGCTCCACCCCGCGCGGGCGCAGCATCACATCCAGCGTGGCGCGGGCCGGGGTCGGCTCGGCCAGTGTGACCAGCAGCCACAAAGCGGGTAGTTTGCGGTAGGTCAGCGTGTCGGGCACCACTTGCAGATCAAACAGCGCGCCCTGATGGCGGCCCGAAAGGCGCGGAAATCCGGTGGGGGCAAGGGCTGTGATCGGCGCATCAAAGAGGCCAGCCACATCGGCAAAATACCGCCCGCGCGCGGCCATACGCTTGGCGCTTTGCCCGCGCAGCCGCAGCGCAATGCCGCAGCCCATCGCAATCACCAAGGCCCAGATCAGAAATTTCATGCGGTCTTCCAAAAATGATCCGGCCCGCGCATCGCACGGGCCGGAAGCTGTCTTAATACCCGCGTGGGCGCGGCCACGGCATGGTGAACTGATCGGCGCGTTTCACAAAGCGGTAGCGCCAGAAGTGGAACCACAGTGACACCACGATATAAAACCCGATCATCGCAATCAGCTGCGTGCCATAGCCAAGAAACACGGCAAAGTAGGTCACCGCGCACAAAGCCATCAGCGAAATCGCAGGCAGCGGGTGCAACGGATGCTCATAGCCGCGTTTGATGGTGTCGAGCGGCCATTTCTTGCGGAACATGATCATGTTGATCGGCATGAAGGTGTAACCCAAAAGCCCCGACAGGATCGAGAAGGTGATCACCTGATCCAAAGGTGCGCCCAAGGCGAAGATCAGCGCAATCGGCACCAGAAAGATGATCGCGCGGTAGGGGGTGCGATAGACCGGATGCACCGCGCCAAACCACGCGGGCAGATAATGGTCACGCCCCATCGAAAACCACGCCCGGCTGGCATCATTGATACAGCCGTTCGCCGATGCCAAGGTGGCAAACAGCGTGCCGATCCCCAGCAGCCACACCAGCGCGTTCGATCCCGAAATCTGCGCCGCCGAGAACAACGGTGCCACCGCGCCATTCACGCCGTCGCCCAGATACTCCCAAGGCAGCAGGCCCGAACAGACATACCACGTCAGCGTCGCCGCAATCAGCAGCGTCATGATCCCGGCAAGCGTGCCAAACGGCAAGGATCGCGCGGGCGAGCGGACTTCCTCTGCCGCCTGCGTCGTGCCCTCAATCCCCAGATAATACCAAAGGCCAAAGTGCATCGCCGCAAGGATACCCAACCAGCCGTAAGGCAGGCTGGCCTGACCGCTCATCAGATCCTTGTGCAGCATCTCTCCGGCCCCCAGCAGCGGCGAGGTTGCCAGAAACATCACAATGATCGCCGTGAAGGCAAAGGCGGTGATCACCAGATTGAACGTCAGTGTGGCCAGCACGCCGCGATAGTTCAGCCATGCCAGAAACATGATCGCCAGCACAATGAACGGGCGTTGATCCAAGCCGCCCTCATGCCCGGTCATCGCCGCCACGGTATCGACCAGAAACCCCAGCGTGATGGCATTACCGGCCTCAAGCATCGTATAGGCGAACACCAGATACAGGCCTACGTTGAACGCCATCAGCGGCCCGATGATGTGCTTGGCTTGGGTATATTGCCCGCCTGCCGCGGCCACCGTCGATGTGACCTCGCTGTCGATCATCGCGACGCAAGAATACAAGATCCCCGCAAACCAGCAGGCGATAAGGGCTGCATAAGCCCCGCCCTTACCCACCGCAAAGTTCCACCCCATATACTCGCCCACCAAAACGATGCCGACCCCCAGCGCCCAAACATGCGCTGGCCCCAGCACCCGCAACAGGCCCATCGACTGGCCGTGTGCCGTGTGGTCCACGTCTTCAGAATGTGCCATCCTCAGCCCTCCAGCCGGTGTTTTTCGGTCATCGCTTCCAACTCGCCCTCACGCGAGGAGGTCAGCGCCTCTTCCGAATAGGTGGTGTCGATCTTGATCCAGTCGATCACGATCAACAGCCCGAACAGCGCGGACAAGCCCCAGGCGCCGTATTCGATGTAATTCCAGGTATCCATCACGGCGCTCCTATTTCTCGCCAAACTTCTCGGCGATGACTTCGCGGTATTCCTTGTCGGACAGCCGGATCATCATCACGAAATAGCCCACGATCACGATCACCATCACCGCCAGCGCCATCCAGCTGAAGCTGTAGTCATAGCGCGCGGTGATCATGTCATGCGCCGAGGCCGCATCTGGAAAGCCAAGCTTGTTCCATTGCTGCACCATCACCGGGTTCTGCCCCAAACTCTCCCAAGTCGGGTTTTCCACCGGCACCGGCAGCTTGGCCGAGCCTGCAAGCCCCAGCCACAGCGGCACGAACAAGGCTCCAACCGACAGCACCACCAGCACGATCACGTCGATGATCTGGCCCAGCTTGCTTTGAACGGGGGGGATATAGCGTGCCATCTATTTCCCCTTTGCCGCACGGGCGGCATCCAGAAACTTGATGTCCAGCCCATACATGAAGTCGCGGTCCTCGCGGTAATGCCGCAGCATCGCCATGATCGCGGCGGTGTTGTAGATCAACACCAGCGCGCCCCCGATCAGCAGCATCACCCGCGCCCCGCCAGATGGGGCAAGATCCCAGGTGCCCCACATCACAAACCCGATAGCCAACCAAAGGCCGATGACAAAAGCCCACGCAATCCGCGTATCGCTTTGGTGCATCGCCTTGATCCGTGTGTTCAGATCAGACAAATTTTCCTCCCAAGTGGCCCCCTCCACCTGCGCGCGCTTAGGGCCATAGCGCGGCAGTCGCGGCGGGTTTTCTCCGCCTGTATTCTTTGGTGTGAATTTTATTTTCTGACAGGAAACACTGCCTGCGACATTCTGTCAAAGCATTTGATGAGAAATTAGGCGAAATGATAACTTGAGCCTTCCGTGGGCTGGACGGGATAAGCAAACTCTCCAGTGGAGAGTTTGCCCCGGCCATGTGGAAACGGAATGGGTAGATCCCTTCAAGCACCACTGTCAGAGGGCAGCGCCTGACCTGGCTGGCGTGAAGCGCCTGCCATGGGCAGGGCAGGCGCTGCCCGGTGGCTTTGGGCCACCGGGGGGCAAGTTGCCCCGTTGCGACTTTGGCCAATGCAAAAGCATCGGCCAAACCCAAACTCTCCATCTGCGTCCACCCCGCCCAAGCCTTCACCGCACCGCCCACATTCCCGGCAAAATGAAAATCATTACCCACGGTGAAAAAAAGTTTCTTCACAGTTGACGGAAGATTTTGCCGTGATAGCCTTGGCGCACAATCACACGACAAGGAGTCGCAGCCATGTGCGGAATCGTCGGGCTTTTCCTGAAAGACCCCAAACTACAGCCTCAGTTGGGGGCCATGCTGACCGACATGCTGATCACCATGACCGACCGTGGCCCCGACAGCGCCGGTATCGCGATCTATTCTCAGGGTAAAATCGGCCACGGCAAGCTGACCGTGCAATCGGCCACGCCCGAGGTTGATTTCAAAAACCTCGACGCCGATCTGAAAGACGCGCTGGGCACCCCGGTGCTGATGCTGGTGAAATCCACCCACGCCGTGCTGGAAGTGCCCGCGGGCCAGTTGGATGCAGCCCGCGCGGCACTGGCAAAAATCCGCCCCGGCCTCAAGGTGATGTCCTCGGGCGAAGGCATTGAGATTTATAAGGAAGTAGGCCTGCCCAAAGACGTGGCGGCCCGCTTTGAAGTCGCCAAGATGCACGGCACTCATGGCATCGGCCACACCCGGATGGCCACCGAATCTGCCGTCACCACCATGGGCGCGCACCCGTTCTCGACTGGCCCGGATCAGTGCCTTGTGCACAACGGCTCGCTGTCCAACCACAACGGCGTGCGGCGCGTGCTGAAACAAGCCGGCATGACGTTTGAGACCGAAAACGACACCGAAGTCGGTGCTGCCTTCGTCAGCCACAAGCTGCAACAGGGCGAAACCTTGGGGCAGGCGCTGGAAGCCACGCTCACCGATCTTGACGGTTTCTTCACCTTCGTGGTCGGCACCAAAGACGGCTTCGGCGTGGTGCGTGATCCGATCGCCTGCAAGCCCGCTGTGATGGCCGAAACCGACCAATACGTCGCCTTCGGGTCCGAATACCGCGCCCTCGTCAACCTGCCGGGCATCGAATCCGCCCGCGTATGGGAGCCCGAGCCCGCAACCGTTTACTTCTGGGAACGCTGAACATGCAGACTTTCGACCTTGAAGCGCAGGGCCTGCGCGCGCTGAACCAAGCGCTCCACAACCTGAAAGGCGCCAACACGAATGAGACCGCTTGGGAAGTCGTCAACCCCAAAGGCAGCCACGCGATTGCCGTGGGTGTGGACGCCCCCATCGACATCACCGTGCGCGGCTCCACCGGATATTACTGCGCGGGCATGAACAAACAGGCGACGATCCGCGTCAAAGGCTCGGCTGGCCCCGGCGTGGCCGAAAATATGATGAGCGGCACGGTGATCATCGACGGCGACGCCTCGCAATACGCAGGTGCGACGGGTCGCGGCGGTTTGCTGGTGATCAAAGGCAACGCAAGCTCGCGCTGCGGCATCTCGATGAAGGGCATCGACATCGTCGTGCATGGCAACATCGGCCACATGTCGTGTTTCATGGCGCAATCGGGCAACATTCTGGTGCTTGGGGATGCAGGCGACGCGCTGGGCGACAGCCTGTATGAGGCCCACCTGTTCGTGCGCGGCACCGTCAAATCGCTGGGCACCGACTGTATTGAGAAAGAAATGCGCCCCGAACACCTTGCGATCATCGCCGACCTTCTGAAGCGCGGCGAAGCCGAACACCTCGCAAAACCCAGCGATTTCAAACGCTACGGCTCGGCCCGCAAACTCTACACCTTCAACATCGACAACGCGTCGTCCTACTGAGGCATATATGAGCGATTTTCCCCATACCCCGCCGAAGCAAAGCTGGACCTATTCCAACGACGTGAACGCCGAAATCCGCCGCGCCGCAGCCACCGGGATTTACGACATCCGTGGCGGTGGCAGCAAACGCAAACTGCCGCATTTCGATGACCTGCTGTTCCTCGGCGCGTCCATCAGCCGCTACCCCCTCGAAGGCTACCGCGAGAAATGCGCCACCGACGTCTGGCTCGGCACCCGCTACGCCAAAAAACCGATCCACCTCGACATCCCCGTCACCATCGCAGGCATGTCGTTCGGCGCACTCTCCGGCCCCGCCAAAGAAGCCTTGGGCCGTGGCGCAAGTGCTGCTGGCACCTCGACCACCACCGGTGATGGCGGCATGACCGAAGAAGAACGCGGCCACTCCAACACTCTCGTTTACCAATATCTGCCCAGCCGCTACGGCATGAACCCCGACGATCTGCGCCGCGCCGATGCCATCGAAGTCGTCGTCGGCCAAGGTGCAAAACCCGGCGGTGGCGGCATGCTGCTGGGTCAGAAGATCAGCGACCGCGTTGCCAAAATGCGCAACCTTCCCAAAGGCATCGACCAGCGCTCTGCCTGCCGTCACCCCGACTGGACCGGCCCCGATGATCTGGAAATCAAGATCATGGAAATCCGCGAGATCACCGACTGGGAGAAACCGATCTACGTCAAAATCGGCGGCGCGCGCCCCTATTACGACACCGCCCTCGCCGTCAAAGCTGGCGCGGATGTGGTGGTGCTCGACGGCATGCAAGGCGGCACCGCGGCCACCCAAGACGTGTTCATCGAAAACGTCGGCATGCCGATCCTCGCCTGTATTCCGCTGGCGGTCAAAGCGCTGCAAGACCTTGGTATGCACCGCAAAGTGCAACTGATCGTCTCGGGCGGCATCCGCACCGGGGCCGATGTGGCCAAAGCCATGGCCTTGGGCGCTGACGCCGTCGCCATCGGCACCGCCGCCCTGATCGCCTTGGGCGACAACGATCCGAAATGGGAATCCGAATACAACAAACTCGGCACCACCGCAGGCGCTTATGACGACTGGCACGAGGGCCGCGACCCCGCAGGCATCACCACCCAAGACCCCGAGCTTTTCAACCGTTTCGACCCGATCCTCGGCGGCCGTCGCCTGAAAAACTACCTCAAGGTGATGACGCTAGAGGCCCAGACCATCGCCCGCGCCTGCGGCAAAAACCACCTGCACAATCTGGAACCCGAAGACCTGTGCGCGCTGACCATCGAAGGCGCGGCCATGGCGGGCGTTCCCTTGGCGGGCACCAACTGGATTCCCGGAAAGAACGGCTTCTAACGAATTGGCTGGCCTGAACAATCAGGCCAGCACCATAATTAAAGACGACAGGGAGCGACCAAATGGTCCAAGATCTAGCCGCCTACGCCAAGGAAAAGGGCGTTAAATATTTCATGGTCAGCTACACCGACCTGTTCGGCGCACAGCGCGCCAAACTGGTGCCGGCGCAAGCGATCAACGACATGGCCGTCGATGGCGCAGGCTTTGCAGGCTTTGCCACCTGGCTTGACCTCACCGCCGCCCACCCCGACATGATGGCGGTGCCCGATGCCTCCTCGGTCATCCAACTGCCGTGGAAAAAAGAGGTGGCATGGCTCGCCTCCAACTGCGTGATGGAGGGCAAACCGGTCGCCCAAGCCCCGCGCAACGTGCTGCGCAAACTGGTGGACGAGGCCGCAAAAGAAGGCCTGCGCGTCAAAACCGGGGTGGAGCCTGAATTCTTCCTGCTGACCCCCGAAGGCGACAAAATCGCCGATCCCTATGATAACGCAGAGAAACCATGCTATGACCAGCAGGCGATGATGCGCCAATACGACGTGATCGCCGAGGTGTGCGATTACATGCTGGAACTCGGCTGGGAGGCCTACCAGAACGACCACGAAGACGCGACCGGCCAGTATGAGATGAACTGGAAATACGACGACGTGCTGCAAACCGCCGACAAGCACAGCTTCTTCAAATTCATGATGAAATCCGTGGCCGAAAAGCACGGGTTGCGCTGCACCTTCATGCCAAAACCGTTCAAAGGCCTGACGGGGTCGGGCTGCCACGCCCATATCTCGGTCTGGGATCTGGAAGGCAAGAAGAACGCATTTTCCGACGACAGCAAGGAACTCGGCCTGTCGGATCGGGGCCGCAATTTCCTCGGCGGCATTATGAAACATGCCTCGGCACTGGCTGCGATCTGCAACCCGACCGTGAACAGCTATAAACGCATCAACGCCCCGCGCACCTCGTCGGGCGCGACCTGGGCACCCAATACCGTGACCTGGACGGGCAACAACCGCACCCATATGGTCCGCGTGCCGGGGCCGGGTCGGTTCGAATTGCGCCTGCCCGATGGCGCGGCCAACCCCTACCTGATGCAGGCGGTGATCCTGGCCGCGGGCCTTGACGGCGTGCGCACCAAAGCCGACCCCGGCCCGCGCTATGACATTGATATGTATACCCAAGGTCAAACCGTTACCGGCGCGCCGAAGCTGCCGCTGAACCTGCTCGATGCCTTGCGCGACTACGACCGCGACACCACCCTGAAAGCCGCGATGGGCGAGGAATTCTCTGCCGCCTACCTGAAACTCAAGGGCAAGGAATGGGACAGCTACGTCAGCCATTTCTCGAAATGGGAACACGAAAACACGCTGGATATCTGACCCGGCCCGGGGAGCGCCGCGCAATTCCGGCGCTCCCTATCCCTTCATCCGTTCGATAAATATCCCCGCCGGAGGCTCCGACGCCCGCATAGGTCGCAACGTTTGCGAAGGGAGCCCTGCCTTAACCATCCCACACCACGCCGCCCCGGACTTGATCCGGGGCCTCGTTGTTTGCTTTGGCCGAGGAAAAGAGGCCCCGGATCAAGTCCGGGGCGGCGTGGTGTGGGTGGTTGAATATGACGTAAACCTGCAGGTGGTAAAGCGATGAAAATCCTGATCTTCCAACACCTTGCCTGCGAAACTGCCGGGATATTCACCGAACTCTGGCAAGGACACGGCCACACCCTTGATGTCATAGCCCTCGACGAAGGCGACACCATCCCAGCCTTGGACCCCTACGATCTGCTCGCGGTGATGGGCGGCCCGATGGATGTCTGGCAAGAGGAGGAACACCCGTGGCTGATCCCCGAAAAAGCCGCGATTAAACACTGGGTGCAAACCCTGAACCGCCCCTATTTCGGCATCTGCCTTGGCCACCAACTGCTCGCCGTCGCCTTGGGCGGCGAGGCCCGGCCGATGGCTATGCCCGAGGTGGGTCTGACCCAGATCAGCCAAACCGGGGCAGGGCGGGCGGATGCGCTCTTTGACGGGCTTCCTGAAGCCATGACCACCCTGCAATGGCACGGGGTCGAGGTCACAAAACTGCCGCCCGAGGCCGTGGTTCTGGCCACGAATTCCGCCTGCGCCGTGCAGGCGATGCGGGTGGGGCGGCAGGCCTATGGCGTGCAATACCACCTTGAAATTCTGCCCTCGACCGTGGCCGACTGGCATGCGATCCCCGCATATCGCACGGCTTTGCACGCGGCAATCGGGGCCGAAGCCGCGCACAAACTTCAGGCCGATGTCACCCCGCATCTGCCCGCGTTTCGCAGCGTGGCCGTGCAGATCAGTGCGGGTCTGACGGCGCTGATGGCCGCCGATCTGCAGCGTCGCGTGGCGTGCAATCGCGAAGCCTCCGGCGAGGATATTTGAGCGCAGAGGATGCGCTGAAGGGCAGATTCGTTAATTTTGTCTTAAATTCAGTTTTTAAGTCATTGAATTACAAAGGATAAAAAAGGTCCCGAGTTGGGGCCAGCAAAAAGGCCCCGGAAATCTCCGGGGCCTTTTGTAAGCATCAGTTCCGAAGGTAAGCCTCCAGACTATCCTCCAAAGCATCCTTCCAAGGCGTGTGATGGACCGGAGCCATCGTTCCGGTGATCACCGATTTATAGGCATGGTTACGGAAGGTCATGATCCCGGCTTTCTTGTGGTCCTTCCACTCAAAGAACGCCTCGCAGGCCCCATCGACGTCAAAGCTGGGATAGTCGGTCTCGGCGATCAGTTCCTTGACGTAGTCGCCCTGATAATGGATCGCATCATGCGCGTCCTGCCCCGCATCCTCGCGCGCAACCCGGTCGGCCACATCGGCCAGCAGCACCGCTTTATCGGCAGGCACCGCGATCCGCCCCATGATGACATCGCGCACCCACCAGGCCTGGGCGTCGAACATGTTGAAGGTGAACCACTGATCCTGCATGCCGACATAGAACAGCTTCGGGTTGTTCACCCAAACCACCCCCTTATAAAGATCCGCCGCAGCCAACCGGTTGGCCGTTTTCAGCCGCAGATCGTCGGGCAGGAACGGGAAGTGATGCTTGTAGCCCGTACACAGAATGATCGCATCGACGCGCTTGCTAGTGCCATCCTTGAAGTAGGCGGTCGTCTCATCCACCCGTTCCAACGCGGGAACTTCGACGAAATTCTCGGGCCAATCATAGCCCAAGGGCGCGTTGCGATAGGCCACAGTCACCGACTTCGCGCCATATTTCCAGCATTGCGAGCCGATATCTTCCGCCGAATAGCTTGACCCCAGCAGCAGAATATCCTTGCCGTGAAACTCCATCGCGTCGCGGAAATCATGGGCGTGCAGCACCCGTCCGCCGAATTTGTCAAAGCCCGGATATTCCGGCACGTTCGGGGTCGAGAAATGGCCCGACGCGACGATGACATTGTCGAACTCTTCCTCATACATCCGGTCGGTTTTCATGTCGTGTGCTGTGACGGTGAAATTGCCCTTGGCCTCGTTATACTTCACGAACCGCACCGGGGTGGAAAACCGTATCCAGTCGCGCACCCCCGCCTTTACCACCCGACCCTGAATATAATCGAACAGCACCGCGCGCGGCGGGTAGGAGGCGATCTGCTTGCCGAAATGTTCCTCAAAGGAATAGTCCGCAAATTCAAGGCCTTCCTTCGGGCCATTCGACCACAGATAGCGATACATCGAGCTGTGCACCGGCTCGCCATTCTCATCCAGCCCAGTGCGCCAGGTGTAATTCCACAGCCCACCCCAGTTGGATTGCTTTTCAAAGCAAACCACTTCGGGGATCTCTGCCCCCGCCATTCTGGCCGATTGAAACGCCCGCAACTGCGCCAGACCAGACGGCCCTGCGCCGATGACTGCCACACGTTTTGCCATGTCTTCCTCCGAGTTGTTCGCGCCCGCTTCGGGCTGCAGACCTGTTGCAAACAGGCTAACGAAGGCAGCGCGCTTGTGTCAAATTATATTCCTGCGGGTAAAAAGGTGAATGCGGCTTATCTTTTCGGTTGCCCGAAATTTCGGCACTGTCCCGCCGGATATTGCGCTTTCCCTGCTGCCAGACTTGCGGCTAGACTTGCTGTGAACTTCGGGAGCGCGACGGCAGATGTCCAAATTCAATCAACCACTTGGCGGCAACGAAATGGCGCGTTTTGGCGGGCCCGCGACGATGATGCGGCTGCCCACGCAAGATACGGCGGCGGGCTTGGATGTGGCGTTTATTGGCATCCCGATGGATATCGGCACGTCGAACCGATCCGGCACCCGGCACGGTCCGCGCCAGATCCGGGACGAGTCGCGGATGCTGCGCCCGTTCAACATGGCCACCGGGGCTGCCCCGTTTGATCATTTGCAGGTGGCCGATATCGGCGATGTGCCGATCAACACCTTTGATCTGAAAAAGTCGGTCGATATCATCACCGATTACTACAACGGTGTGCTGGCGCATGGCGCGCTGCCGCTGACTCTGGGCGGCGATCACACCCTTACCTGGCCGATTTTGCGCGCGATCAAGGCCAAGCACGGGCCTGTGGCGCTGATCCATGTCGATGCGCATGCCGACATCAATGACACGATGTTTGGCGAGAAAGTTGCCCATGGTTGCCCGTTTCGGCGCGCGTGGGAAGATGGCTGTCTGCAAAATGACAAGGTGTTTCAGATCGGCTTGCGGGGCACGGGGTATAGTCTGGATGACTTTGACTGGGGCCGCAAGAACGGCTGGACGGTGGTGCAGGCCGAGGAGTGCTGGCACAAGTCGCTGAAGCCGCTGATGGCCGATATCAGGGCCAAGATTGGCGATGCGCCGGTGTATCTCAGCTATGACATCGACAGCCTTGATCCGGCCTTTGCGCCGGGGACTGGCACGGTAGAACCGGGTGGGTTGACCATATGGCAAGGTCTTGAAATTGTGCGCGGATGTGCGGGATTGAACATCGTGGGCGGCGATCTGGTCGAGGTCTCGCCCCCCTATGATCCGTCGGGAAATACCGCGCTGATCGGGGCCAATTTGCTGTATGAAATGCTGTGCGTGCTGCCCGGCGTGCCGCAGGGCAAGACTGTCGGTTGATCGGGTCTAAAGGCCCTCCGTGATGGTGATCATCACCTCGGCGGCGCCTGCGCGCTGTGCCCTTGCGGCGTTGTATTCGGGCGAGGCATAGCAGGCGTGGGCGGTTGGCAGATCGCGAAATTCGATCACAACGTGGCGATGATACACCGGGCCTTCGGGCGTCTCGGACAGACCGCCTCGCGCCAGAAACCGCGCGCCGAATTTTTCGAACGCGGCGGGGGCAAGGCTTTGATACCCCGCATAGCGGGTGGGATCGGTGACGGTGACATGGGCGATCCAATAGGCGGGCATCAGGCGGTCTCTTTCAACAGGCGACGGGCGATTTTTGTGGCCTCTTCCAGGTGATCGAACACCGCTTGTGCTGCGGCATCGGGGTCATTGGCGCAGATCGCGGCGCAAATCTGCGCCATCCGCAGCGGGCCGGGAACGCGGCGGTCGGTCGTGGCAAGCGTCAGCAGACGCAGGCGGCTGATGCGGCCATTCAGACGCTGCACCACCTCCCACGCGATGTGGTGGCCTGCGGCGGTGAAGATCAATTCGTAAAACTCGGTTGTGGCGGCAATCAGCGCGGGATTTTCGTGCGCGGCAGAGGCGGCCTCAATGGCTTTGGTCGCCGCTGTCAGCTTTTGTTTCAAGCTGGCATCGGCCTTTATGGCGCAGGCCGCTGCGGCATTTTGTTCTAAAAGCTGTCTGATTTCATAGATTTGCTCGGCTTGCGCCCAATCCATGCGGGCAACCATCGGGCCCTTGTTCGGCATGATCTCGACCAGCCCCTCGGCCTCAAGATAGCGGATGGCCTCGCGCACAACCGAGCGGCTGACGCCCAACTGGTCGCACAGCGTGCGTTCAACCAGACGTTCGCCCGAAGCGAAGCGGCCCGACAGGATGGCATTGCGCATCCGGTCCAGCACGATTTCGCGCAGGGTTTGCGGCGGTTGGGTGATTTTAAGATCGTCAAGCTGGTCCATCCGCCAAAGCTAGCGAAATCCGGGCTGCATCGCAACTGTTCTTGACATGCGATCCTATGGTATACCAACATACCATTAAAGAAACCCAGCGATTCTGAGGCCCAAATGCCAGCCGTTATCCGCAAGACCCTGTTGCATGTCGAAACCACCCTGATCGAAGGCGGCAAGGCTGCTGCCGTGCCCTTGAAGATGATCGCGGCGGTGGCTGTGGTGAAAAACCCGTGGGCGGGGATGGGGTTTGTCGACGACCTCAAGCCAGCCATCCATGATGTCGCGCCGGAACTGGGTGCGCTGCTGACGGCGATGATCCTTGAGGCTGCGGGTTCGGGTGCCGCGGTCGAGGCATATGGCAAGGCGGCGGTCGTGGGCTTGGATGGCGAGGTCGAGCATGCCTCGGCGCTGATCCACACACTGCGGTTTGGCAACCATTATCGCACCGCGGTAGGGGCGAAATCGTATCTGGCGTTCACCAACATCCGGGGCGGGGCGAACACGCCGATCATGATCCCGCTGATGGACAAGAATGACGAGGGGCGGCGCTCGCATTACCTGACCATGCACTTCGCCATCCCCGATGCGCCGGCCGCCGATGAGATTGTCGTCGCCCTTGGTGCCTCGATCGGCGGGCGTCCGCATCACCGGATTGGTGATCGCTATCAAGATCTTAAGGATTTGGGACATGACGCTTCAAACCCTGCGGCTGTCTGAGGGGCGCCAGATCAGGTATCTGGAGGTCGGGCAGGGCGAGCCTTTGGTGCTGCTGCACGGCGTTGGCATGTGCGCCGAGGCTTGGGGGCCGCAGATCGCGCATTTCGCCAAAACCAACCGGGTGATCGCGCTGGATATGCCGGGGCATGGGCTGTCTGATCTGCTGCCGGGCGCGCCGGAGTTGGGCGATTATGTTGCCTGGGCTGCCACGACGCTGCGGCAGTTGGGGTGCAGCTTTGTCAATGTTGCGGGGCATTCGATGGGCGCGCTGATCGCGGCAGGGTTGGCGGTGGATCATCCTGACCTTGTGCTGCGGCTTGCAGTTTTGAACGGGGTTTACCGGCGCACGCCGGAGGCACGGGCGGCTGTGCAAGCCCGCGCGCGGGCGTTGGCCGAGGGGGCAAACGACATCGACGTGCCGCTGACGCGTTGGTTTTCCGACAGTGCCGCCGATCAGGCGGTGCGCGCGCAGGTGGCGGGATGGCTGAAAACCGTCAACCTGCGCGGCTATGCTGCGGCCTATCGCGCCTTTGCCAATGGCGATCTGGCCTATGCCGAGGCGTGGCCGCAGATCCAAAGTCCAGCCTTGGTGCTGACGGCTTCGGGCGATGCGAACTCGACCCCGGATATGGCCCGGGCGATGGCCAAAGCGGCACCGATGGGGCAGGCTGTGATCATCGAGGGGCATCGCCACATGGTTAATCTGACAGCGCCTGCGCAGGTGAATGCCGCGCTTGCAGATTGGCTTGCCGTGCCGCTGTTCACCGCAAAAAGAGGAGCACGCGCATGACACTGGAAAACCGCCGCCTGTTGCGCGATGCTTTTGGCACCTTCATGACGGGTGTCACTGTTGTGACCACGCTGGATGAGGCAGGCGCGCCGATTGGTTTTACCGCCAATTCGTTTTCCTCGGTCTCGCTCGACCCGCCGCTTTTGCTGGTGTCGATTGCGAAAACCTCCGGAAACTATGCGCGCTTTATTGCAACAAAAGGGTTTGCGATCAATATCTTGGCCGAGGGGCAAAAGGATGTGTCCAACACCTTCGCCAAGCCGGTCGAGGATCGGTTTGCCACGGTGTCCTGGCAGCTTGGCCCGCATGGCGCGCCCGTGTTGGGCGGGGTTTCGGCCTGGTTTGATTGCCGGATGCATCAGGTGGTGGATGCGGGCGACCATGCCATCCTGATCGGGCGGGTTGAGGCGTTTGAGGCTTCGGGTCAGTCGGGTTTGGGCTATTATCGCGGATCGTATTTCACCCCTGCGCAGGCAGGCGCGCAACTGGCCAGCGGGCCTGCGGTGGTGGTCTCGGCGCTGATCGAGCAGAATGGGCATGTGTTGCTGCAAGACGACGGGCGTGGCGGGCTCAGCTTGCCGACGGCGCGGGTGGGTGCAAATGGCGCGACGGCCACCTTGCAAGGCTTGATTGATGCGGCGGGCGTGCAGGCCACACCCGGCACGATCTATTCGGTGTATGAAGATGTCGGCGCGGGCCAGCAGCATATCGCGTTTCTTTGCCCCAGCACCGGCGGCACCCCCTGCAAAGGCGGCTTTGTCGAGTTGCAGCCAAACGGGTTTGATGACGTGACCGACCCTGCCATGCGCATCATGCTGGAACGCTTGGCGGAAGAAGCCCGGGTGGGCGATTACGGCATCTATTTCGGAAATCAGAATACGGGCCGGGTTGCGCCGACCCGCAAACTTTAAGGAGCCGCCGATGAAATTCTCGTTGTTCGTGCATATGGAGCGGGTCAGCGCCGACGAGCCGCAGCAGCGGCTGTATGAGGAAATGCTGGAACTGTGCCAGATTGCTGACGAAAGCGGGATGCATGCGATCTGGACGGGCGAGCATCACGGCATGGATTTCACCATCGCGCCGAACCCGTTTCTCAATCTGGTGGACCTTGCGCGCCGCACCAAGAATGTGCGTTTGGGCACCGGCAACGTGGTGGCCCCGTTCTGGCATCCGATCCGTCTGGCCGGAGAGGCCGCGATGGCCGATATCATCATGGACGGCAGGCTTGATCTGGGCATCGCGCGCGGGGCCTATACGTTTGAATATGACCGGATGAGCCCCGGTCTGGATGCCTGGAACGCTGGCCAAAAGATGCGCGAGTTGATCCCGGCAATCAAAGGTCTGTGGGCGGGCGATTACGAGCATAACGGCGCGCATTGGCAGTTTCCCAAGACGACTTCTGCGCCGAAGCCTGTGCAGCAGCCGTTTCCGCCGATCTGGGTGGCCGCGCGCGACCCAAACAGCCATGATTTCGCGGTGGCGAATGGCTGCAACGTGCAGGTCACGCCGCTGCATCTGGGCGACGAGGAAGTCGTCAGCCTGATGGAGCGTTTCAACGCCGCCTGCGCCGCACATCCCGAGGTGCCGCGCCCGAAAATCATGGTGTTGCGCCACACCTACGTTGCCGACAGTGAGGCCGATGCGCAGCAGGGGGCCGAGGAGTTGAACCTGTTTTACAACTATTTCGGCGCGTGGTTCATGAACAAGCGCCCGATCTCGCAAGGGTTGATTGCGACCCTGACGCCCGAGGAAGTGGCAGCGCATCCGTTCTATTCGGCGGCTGCGATGCGCAAGAACAACATCGTCGGTGAAGCCCCCGAGGTGATCGCGCGGATCAAAAGCTATGAGGCGATGGGCTATGATGAATTCAGCCTGTGGATTGACAGCGGCATGAGTTTCGCGCGCAAGAAGGCGTCGCTGACGCGGTTTGTGCAAGACGTCATGCCAGCTTTCGCCTGAGGAGGCTTCATGCAGCGGTTCCAGCAGTATATCGGCGGTGTGTTTGAAGATGGCTCGGCCAGCTTTGAAAGCCTTGATCCGGCAACGGGCGCGCCTTGGGCACTGATGCCAGAGGCTTCGGCGCAGGATGTGGGCCGCGCGGTGGATGCCGCTTGGGCCGCGTTTCGCGGGCGGGAATGGGCGGGGCTGACGGCTTCGGCGCGCGGGAAACTGCTGTATCGGTTGGCCGATCTGGTGCAGGCGGCGGCACCGCGCTTGGCCGCGTTGGAGACGCGCGATACTGGCAAGATTATCCGCGAAACCAGTGCGCAGATTGCCTATGTCGCGGAATATTATCGTTATTATGCGGGGCTTGCCGACAAGATCGAAGGCGCGCATCTGCCGATAGACAAGCCCGATATGGAAGTGTGGCTGCGCCGCGAACCCATCGGCGTGGTGGCGGCGATTGTGCCGTGGAACAGTCAGTTGTTCCTGTCGGCGGTGAAACTGGGGCCTGCGCTTGCGGCTGGCTGCACGGTTGTGCTGAAGGCTTCCGAGGATGGCCCCGCGCCGATGCTGGAATTCGCCCGGCTGGTGCATGAGGCCGGCTTCCCGGCGGGCGTGGTCAATATTCTGACGGGCGGGCCAGCGGCGGGGGTGGCGCTGACCACGCATCCGAAGGTGGCCCATATCGCCTTCACGGGTGGGCCGGAAACCGCGCGGCATGTGGTGCGCGGGTCGGCTGAAAACCTTGCCTCGACCTCGCTGGAACTGGGCGGCAAATCGCCGTTCATCGTGTTTGAGGATGCCGACTTGGAGTCTGCGGTGAATGCGCAGATTTCGGGGATTTTTGCGGCGACGGGGCAAAGCTGTGTCGCAGGCTCGCGGCTGATCATTCAGGCCTCGGTGAAGGATGCCTTCTTGGCCAAGCTGAAGGCCAAAGCCGAGGCGATCAAGATTGCCGCACCGGATCAGATGACAACCGAAGTTGGGCCCCTGTGCACCCAGCGCCAGCGTGCGCGGATCGCGGATCTGGTGGCGCAAAGCCTGGGGCAGGGGGCCAAGCTGGTGACGGGGGGCGTGGTGCCGGAGGGTCCTGGCTTTTACTATCCGCCGACGATCCTTGATTGCTCGGGCCTGCCCGATGCCGCCGGGCTGCGGCAGGAGTTCTTCGGCCCGGTGCTGTCGGTGATCAGCTTTGAGACGGAAGAGCAGGCTTTGGCGCTGGCCAATGACACGGTTTACGGGCTGGCCTCGGGCGTGTTCACCCGCAGTTTGACCCGCGCGCATCGGATGATCCGGGGCATCCGGGCGGGGGTGGTTTGGGTCAACACCTATCGCGCGGTGTCGCCGATTGCGCCGTTTGGCGGGCATGGGCTGTCGGGGCATGGGCGCGAGGGTGGGCTTGCGGCAGCGCTGGATTATACGGCCGTCAAGACGGTGTGGCTGCGCACCTCGGACGATCCGATCCCTGATCCGTTCGTAATGCGCTAAGCCGCACGCCTAAGCGGCTGGCTGCGGAAAGCTGATGCGGGCCAGCAAACCGTGGCCGTCGGCGGCGTTCTGCACCTGAAACTCTGCGCCAAACAGCGCCGCGATTTCGGCGGTGATCGCCAGCCCCAGGCCATAGCCGGTTTCCTGATCTGCCGACAAAGCCCGCGCAGGCGCCGAACTGCCGCGCTTGCGCAGCGCCGCGCGGTCGAGCTGGCGGGGGGTCAGGCCGGGGCCGTTGTCTTCGACCTCAAGCGCGGTTGCGTGGCCCTCCAGCCGCACCCGCACCGTCACAACGGCACCCGCGCCGGCATAAGCAATCGCATTGGTCAGCAGGTTTTTCAGCAATTCGGCCAGCAACACCGGTTCGGCCAGCGCAAAGGCTTCGGGCGCGCCTTCATAGCCAAGGTCGATGCGGTGTTGCAGCGCCAGTGGCACCATTTCTGCCGTCAGGTCTTTGGCTATGGCGACGATGTTCACCCGCTGCAACGCCGCGGCCCCCGTTGCGGCATCGACCCGTGCCAGCACCAACAACTGCGCCAGCACCCGCTCGGCCCGTTCCAGCGCGTTCTTCGCCTTGTCGGTCGCAGCTGCGGTCTGATCGGGGGTGGCGCTGCGGTCAATCAGCGCCAGTTGCGCGCGCACCACCGCCAGCGGCGTGCGCAACTGGTGGCTGGCGTTGCCGGTAAAGTGGCGCAAGGCCTCCAGCGCGGTATCAAGGCGCTTCATGAAGGAATTGATCGCCAGCACCAAAGCCTCGACCTCTTGCGGGGTGTCGGCACTGATCGGGCGCAGATCGTCGGGCGAGCGTTCGGCGATGGTCGCCCCAAGCCGGTTCAGCGGGCGCAGCGCCAGCGTCACCGCCACCCAGACCACACAGCCGCCGCACAAGATCAGCGCCGCCAATCGCAGCGCAGATCGCAGCAAGATCGCCCGCGCCAGTTCCGCCCGCGCGCGGGTAGATTCCGCAACCGTCACGCTGAAGGCAATCGAGCGCGCGCCGGTTGACACCTCGCGCATCAAGGTGGCGCTGCGGATGCCGACATCGCCATGCTTGCCATCAGCAAACGCCACCCCACCGGGCGGGGCAGGGTTGATCGCAAGATCTTCGTAGCCGGTCAGGAAATGCCCGATCGGGCCATCGACACGGTAAAACACCTTGTCCTGCGCCGTTGAGGTCAGCATTTCCAGCGAGGAATAGGGCAGATCAACCTCAAGCCCGCCTGCCTCGTCCACCGTGACCCGCTCGGCAATCGCCAAGGCCGAGCCGACCAGCACCCGGTCGGACACGCTTTGCGCCGTGCGCAACGCCTCGCGCCAGGTATCGAGCAGCGCCAGCACGCCCAACACCGCTGTCGCCAGAAACAGCCAAAGCAGCAGACGGCGGCGCAACGAGTAGGGTTTCATCGGCTGTCTGCCGCCTTTTCCAGCAAGTAGCCGATGCCGCGCACCGCCCGCAGGCCCAAGCCAAACGGCGCAATCCGGCGGCGCAGGCGCGAGATGTATTGCTCGATCGCGTTGTCCGACAGCATGTCATCAAGCGATGTCAAGGATTGCACGATGGCCTCTTTGGTCACCACTTTGCCCGCACGTGTGACCAGAAGCTCCAGCAGCGCGCGCTCGCGCGGGGGAAGGTCAAGCGGCTGATCTGCGCCAGAAAACTGCCGCGTGGTCAGATCAAGCGTCACCGCCCCCAACGTGACGGTGGCCGAGCGCAAGCCCGCCTGCCGGCGCAGCAAGGAGCGCACGCGGGCCTCGAACTCGCGCACGTCAAAGGGTTTGGCCATGTAATCATCCGCGCCCAGATCCAGCCCGCGCACCCGATCTTCGGCAGCACCGCGCGCGGTCAGGATCATCACCGCCGCCGCATTGGCCCGCGCCCGCATCGCCCGCAGCAGCGACAAGCCATCCATCTGCGGCAGGTTCAGATCAAGGATCACCAGATCGAACTGCTCCACCGCCACCAGTGCCTCGGCTGACGCGCCATCGTGGACGCAATCAACCGCGTAACCCGACGAGGTCAGCAGGGCCACCAGCGACTCGGCCAAGGGCAGATCGTCTTCAACCACCAACAAGCGCATATCCAGCCTCCCCCGCGCAGGCTAGGCTGAAACTGCCCGGTTGTGAACGCCACTTGCATCGGGCAGGGTGAATTGATGCGACGATTGATTGCTTGCGCCCTGATATGTGCTGCCTGTGCTGCCCCGCTGGATGCCGAGGTTGTGGATTATCCGCCCGCGGAGGGGTCTGCCACGGCAGAACTGGTGATCTATTCAACGCTCGACAATCACCTGGCCGAGCCGCTGATCGCGGCATTTCAGGCCGGGCATCCCCGCGTCTCGGTGCGCTACGAGGATTTGCTTGCGGGCGAGATCTCGGCGCGGGTGATCGCAGAAACCAAAGCGGGCCAGCCCACGGCGGATTTCGTGTTTTCCTCGGCCATGGACATGCAGATCAAGCTGGCCAATGACGGCTATGCGCAACCCGTCGATGTGCCCGGCGCGCAAAGTTGGCCGTCTTGGGCGAACTGGCAGGACACCGCTTTTGCCATGACATTCGAGCCCGGTGTGCTGGTCTATCACAAGCCCAGCTTTCCGGACGGGCCACCCACCTCACGGCTGGAGTTGATGCAATGGCTGCGCGACGCGCCGCCTGACATGCGCAGCAAGATCGGCACTTATGACATCGAACGCTCGGCGGTGGGGTATCTGTTTTTGGCCCGCGATGCCGAGCATTTCCCCGATATCTGGTCGCTTTTGCGGGTGATGGCGCAGGCGGGGTTGCAGACCTATCCGACCAGTCAGGACATTATTGACCGCGTGGCGGATGGCAGATTGGTGTTGGGTTACAATATCTTAGGGTCTTATGCCGCCGATCAGGCCCGCAATGCGCCCGATCTGGGGCTGGTGCTGCTGCGCGATTTTACCGTGGTGGTGTCGCGCGTGGCTTTGGTGCCGCGCGCGGCGGCCTCGCCCGAAATGGGCGCCGCGTTTCTGGAGTTTTTGATGAGCAAGCAGGGCCAGACCTTGCTGTCGGAAAAACTGCGGATGCCTTCGGTCAGTCTGGAAGTGTCGGGGGCGAACTCTGGCCGCGCCATGCAGGACGCGTTGGGCGATCAGTTGCGCCCGGTCGCGGTCAGCCCCGGCGTGCTGGTGTATCTCGATCAGGCCAAGCGCCAGCGACTGTTCCGGCTGTGGCGCGCGGCTTTGGCGGGGCAATAGGCGACTGTCAGCCAGTTGACAGCTTTGTGTGCTGAAATTCCGGGCAGGGACGGCACGAGGAGGTGCCGCCCAGCAGAAACGGCACAAAATCCGTGCCTTGGGAGGAGAATCACAATGAAACACACGCTTTTGAGCGCGTTGTTCGTCGCTGCGCTGGCGGCCCCGGCTTTTGCCACCGATTACATGATCATGGCCCCCGCGGCCCCCGGCGGCGGCTGGGACAGCACCGCGCGCTCGATGCAAGAGGTGATGCAGGCCGAGGGCATCGCAGGCTCGGTTCAGGTGCAAAACGTCCCCGGCGCGGGCGGCACGGTGGGGCTTGCGCAATTCGCCTCGACCGCAGCGGGCGATCCCAGCCAGTTGATCGTCGGCGGCTATGTGATGGTCGGCGCGATCCTCACCAACGCCTCGCCCGTATCGCTGGCCGATGTCACGCCGATTGCGCGCCTGACCGGTGAAGCCGAAGGCATCGCGGTGTCGGCCTCGTCGCCGATCCAGACCATCGGCGAGTTGGTCGAGATGATGAAGGCCGATCCGGGCTCGGTTTCCTGGGCGGGCGGCTCGGCAGGTGGGGTTGACCACATCACCGTCGGTTTGCTGGCAAAAGCGGCAGGCGTCGATCCGACCAAGATCAACTACGTGGCCTTCTCGGGCGGCGGCGAGGCTTTGGCGGCCATTCTGGGCAACCAAGTCACCGTCGGGATTTCCGGCGTGGGCGAGTTCCTGCCGCAGGTCGAGGCAGGCACGATGCGGATGCTGGCGGTTTCTACCGCTGACAAATGGCAGGGCACCGATGCGCCGACGCTGATCGAAGCGGGCTATGACGTGAACGTGCAAAACTGGCGCATGGTTGCCGCAGCCCCCGGCCTTTCGGCCGAGCAAAAGGCGGCCGTGTCGGCTGACATCGACAAATTGGTCAACTCGGCTGGCTGGAAATCAATGCTGGAAACCAAGGGCTGGGCCAACACCTATCTGGCCGGTGCCGATTTTGACGCGCAACTTGCAAAGGATATCGAGTCCACCACGGTTGTGTTGAAAGACATCGGTCTGGTGAAATGAGCACCTTTGACCCCGCAACCAAACGTCGCCCCAATGGGGCGGCGTTCATCATCGCTGCAGCTTTGGCCGCCTTGGGCGCGTTGCTGATCTGGCAGGGCTTCGCCATTCCCGATAAGGGGGGCTATGCGGGCATCGGATCGGGCGCGTTGCCGAAGTTTGTGGGCTTTGCGCTGCTGGTGCTGGCGGTATTGCACATCGTATCGGGTCTGCGCGATGCGGCCCCTGACATGCCGCGCCCGCATTGGGGCCCGGTGCTGTGGACCGTCGCAGGATTGGCGCTGCAAGTCATCCTGCTGAAACCGCTGGGTTTTTCCATCGCCTCGGCGCTGCTGTTCGCCTGCACCGCTGCGGGCTTTGGCAAAAACAAACTGGCGCTGACCGTGCCAATCGGCCTTGCGCTGTCGCTGCTGATCTACGGCGTGTTTGACCAGTTGCTGCGCCTTAAACTGCCAGCAGGCCTGCTGGAACGCCTGATTTTCGGGGGCTGAGATGAGCACATTTGATTTCTTGCTACAGGGTCTGACCGTCGCGCTCGACCCGATGATCCTGTTTTACGCCCTGATCGGGGTGACCTTGGGCACCGCTGTTGGCGTGTTGCCGGGTATTGGCCCGGCGCTGACCGTGGCGCTGCTGCTGCCGGTGACTTACGGGCTTGACCCTGCCGGTTCGCTGATCATGTTCGCGGGCATCTACTATGGCGGCATGTATGGCGGCTCGACCACGTCGATCTTGCTCAACACTCCCGGCGAAAGCGCGTCGATTGTCACGGCACTCGAGGGCAACAAGATGGCGCGGGCAGGCCGTGGTGGCCCTGCGCTCGCCACGGCGGCGATCGGCTCGTTTGTGGCGGGGCTGATTGCGACGCTCGCGCTGGCATTCCTTGCGCCCTACGTTGTGAAACTGGCGCTGGTGTTTGGCCCGCGCGAGTATTTTGCGCTGATGATGCTGGCTTTTGTCACCGTCTCGGCAGCGTTTGGCGACAGCGCGATGAAGGGGCTTACCTCGCTTTTCGTGGGCCTTGCGCTGGCTTTGGTGGGGATTGACCAGTTGACCGGGCAGGCGCGCCTGTCGTTCGGCGTGCCCGAACTGCTGGATGGCATCGAAGTCACCACGCTTGCCGTGGCGCTTTTCGCGATTGGCGAGGCGCTGTTCGTAGCCTCGCAGGGCAACACCGTTGTCGAGAAGATCGAGGCGGTGAAAGGCTCGGTCTGGATGAGCCGCTCGGATTGGGCGCGCTCCTGGAAGCCGTGGTTGCGCGGCACCCTTATCGGCTTTCCCATCGGCGCAATGCCGGCTGGTGGGGCCGAGATTGGCACTCTGTTGTCCTACGCCACCGAAAAGCGCCTCTCAAAGCACCCCGAGGAATTTGGCCATGGCGCGATTGAAGGTGTTGCGGGGCCAGAGGCCGCCAACAACGCCTCGGCCGCAGGCACTTTGGTGCCGCTGCTGACGCTGGGCCTGCCGACATCGGCGACGGCTGCGATCATGCTGGCGGGGTTTCAGCAGTTTGGCCTGCAACCGGGGCCTTTGCTGTTTGCCACCTCGCCGCAACTGGTCTGGGGTCTGATTTCCAGCCTTCTGGTCGCCAATGTGATGCTTTTGGTGCTGAACCTGCCGTTGATCCGGCTGTGGGTCAAGCTGCTGACAATCCCGCGCCACTGGCTTTACGCCGGGATTTTGCTGTTCGCCACGCTTGGCACCATCGGCATGAACCCCTCGCCGGTGGAACTTGGCATGTTGCTGCTGTTTGGCATCATGGGCTTTGCGATGCGGCTTTATTGCTATCCGATTGCCCCCGTGGTGGTGGGGCTGATCCTTGGCCCGATGGCGGAACAACAACTGCGCCGCGCTCTCGCGATCTCGCAAGGCGATTGGACGACGCTGGTCGCCACCCCCGTCGCAGCAGGCATACTGCTGCTGGCGACACTGGCGCTGGTGGTGCCGCTGATCATGCGGATGCGCGGCAAAGGCGCCTTGCTGGCACAACTTGCCAGCGAAGAAGACTGACGCACCCGTCCACGCTCACAATCGGGGCCGCATCACGCGGCCCTGATTGCATTTGCAGCTTGCAGGGCAAAATAGATCGCCGCACAGGTTCGCGCACAATCTCAAGATATCTCAGCAAGGCATTGATGTTCGGTGAAAAAGTGGTGCCCGGAGCCGGAATCGAACCAGCGACACGCGGATTTTCAATCCGCTGCTCTACCAACTGAGCTATCCGGGCACTCTGTCAAGGCGCCGATTTGGCATGTCCTTGCTTGGTGGGCGGGTGATACGTTACGGGCGCGGGGCTGTCCAGAGGGTTTTGGCAGAAAAATGCATGGGCGTGCAGATCATTGTGGGCGGTGTTTCGGATCGCTTAAATCTTCGGGGTTTTCGTCGTCGATGGCCTGCGCCGGGATCGCATAACTGCCCGTAAGCCATTTGCCCAAATCAACATCTGCGCAGCGGCGCGAGCAGAAGGGCTTGTATTTCTCGTCCGGTTTGCGGTTGCAGATCGGGCAAGTCATGCCAACAACTCGGCCAAGGGAAGCCGATCACGCTTGCGGGTGATCTCGTAAAGGCCAAGCGTGGTCCAGCCGGCCAGATTGACCTCGGACTCCGCTTTAAATGCGGCGCGGATGACTTGATCGAGGATGGCGCGGTCTTTTTTCGGCATCGGGGCGAAGTCGATCACCACTTGGCCGCCCAAACCGCGCAGGCGCAACTGGCGCGGCAACTCGCGCGCCGCCGCGATGTTGGCTTTCAGCGCAGCACCGGGGCTGGTGTCGTTGCCGGTGTTGACATCGACGGCCAGCAGGGCGCGGGTCGGCTCGATCATCATATGGCCTTGGCCGAGACCCACGCGCGGGGTCAGCAGGGCGTCGATCATCTCCAGCACGTCATGGTCGGCAAAGCCGCCCTCGATCACCTCATCAGGTTCGGGATCGGCCCAGTCGCGCCATGCGGTTTCATGCGCGCCCGCACCTTCGACCAGCAGTTCGGCATTGCCGTTCAGATCGGCCAGAACCGCCTGCGCAAGGTCGCGCATCGCGGTGATATCTTCGACGATCTCATCATCATTGGCCCCCGCGCAGGCCGAGCGCAGGATCAGGCCAAGGCCTTCATCCGCGCCGTGCATCGCAGCTTTGGCGAGCGCCTCCAGATCATCGCGCAGCGGTTCGTCCTTGATCCGGCGCGAGATATTCAGGCCGGGCGCGCCCGGTGTGACGATGGCATAACGCGATTTGAACAACAGGCGCGTGGTGACGGGATAGGCTTTGCCAGCCTCGGCGGGGCCGGTGATCTGCACCAGCAGGCGTTGACCGGGGGCGATGCCTGCAGTTTGGCGCAGGAAGCCCGAGCCTTCGGGCAGTTTCACGAACAGCCCGCCCTGGCCCTTCATCGGACGATCCGCGATGGCGCGGTAGATCGCACCGGGCAGCGGCGCGTCGGTGATCGGATCAATCGCCAGATCGTGCAACTGACCGTCCACCACCAGTGCGGCGGCGGGGCGGTCTTTCAGGGTATCCAGCAGGACGGTGCGGGTCATAGGCTTTTCCAAACCGGGTAGCCTGCTGCTGCGAGCAGGGCAGAGGTTTCTGCAAGGGGGAGACCGACGATGCCGGTAAAGCTGCCGGAAATCCACGGAATGAAGGCACCAGCAGCACCTTGGATGGCGTAGCCACCCGCCTTGCCCTGCCATTCCATCGACGCGAGATAGGCGTTGAGTTCAAGGTCGGACAGCCGTTTCATCTTGACCACGGACACGCTTTCGCGGCTCCAGACCTTGTCTCCGCGTTTCACGGCGATGGCGGTGATCACCTGATGCCGCCGCCCGCCGAGATCGGTCAGAAACCGCGCGGCTTCGCCTGCGTCGGCGGGTTTGCCAAGGATGCGGCGGCCAAGGGCGACTGTGGTGTCGGCGGTCAGCACGATATCATCGGGGCCAGCCGGAATGGCTGCGGCCTTCTCGCGGGCGAGGCGGGCGCAGTAGGGGCGGGGCAGTTCGCCCTTTGCCGGATCTTCGTTGATGTCGGGGGGAAGGATGGCGTCGGGGATGATGCCAAGCTGCGCCAGAAGTTCCTTCCGGCGCGGGCTGCCTGATCCGAGGATAAGCCTCATTAACGGTTACCGCGCTTTTGGGCCCGAAAACCGGTGCCCACTTTTCGGAAAGCGCTCACGTTACTTGAAGCGGTAGTTGATGCGGCCCTTCGACAGATCGTAGGGGGTCATTTCGACCTGCACCTTGTCACCTGCCAGAACACGGATGCGGTTCTTGCGCATCTTGCCTGCCATCACCGCGATCAATTCATGGCCGTTGTCGAGTTCAACCTTGAATGTCGCGTTGGGCAGGAGTTCCTTCACGACACCGGGGAATTCGAGGATATCTTCCTTGGCCATGGTCTCTCCAATAGGGTTCAGCCCGCGGGAACCGCAGGCATCGGCGGGGATATGCGCCTGTTGGGCCGGATTTTCAAGCGGAAAATCGGGGGGCTGGGGGAGAGCAGAAAGAGCTTCCGGCGGGGATATGTGGGCGCAGAGGATGACGCGGTCCCAACTCGGGACCTTTTTTTGTTGTTTAATTACAGATGGTTAGGGTGATCATTTTAACGAAGTTTTAACGATTTCAACCGTTTTGGCCGCGCGGCTGGCTTGTTCGGGCCAGTGAGCGTGATTGAACACCGAACCCGTGGCGCGCACAATCTTCACGGCGGCAAGATCAATTTCGGCGATGGCCCAGCCGGGTGCGTTCAGCGCGGTTTGCGCCAGAATCCCGGTTTCGGGGAAGCCCTTGTCGGGGGGGCCGTAGATCGCGGCGCTGCCTACATTTTCATCCACGGCCGGGCAGAAATCGCACAAGCCGACGGTGGGGGCATGGACCACCACGCATTGGCCTTCCAGCGCGCGCGCCATGCTGCCCACTTTGACGCGGGTGTATCCGGCCAGCGTATCGGTGCAGGACGGCACAAGGAGGATCTGCGCGCCTGCCTCGATCAGCGCGCGGGCAAGCAATGGAAATTCGCTGTCATAGCAGATCAGCACGCCGATTTTGCCTATGGCGGTGTCGAACAGTTGCAACGGGTTACCGGCGACGACATCCCATGTTTCACGCTCGAACCGGGTCATCATCTGCTTGTCCTGATGGCCGATGATGCCTTTGGGGCCGTAGAGCGTGGCGCGGTTGGTTGGGCGGGCGTTGCCAAAATAGGGGGCCGACGCACCAAGGATATAAAGGTTGTGCCGGGCCGCGAGTTGGCAATGCAAGGCATCGACGGCGGGGCCGTGGCGGACCACCGCGTGCAGCGCGGCCTCAAGGTTTTCCGAGACCTCGCGCGGGGCGAGAGAGGCCAGTTCCATACTGGCGTATTCCGGAAACACCAGAAGCTGCGCGCCTGCGGCCACGGCATCTTCGACCCAGATCGTCAGTTTACTTTGGTATTCCGCGAAATCGACAAGGTGCGAGAGCGGGTAGGCGGCGGCTGCGAGGATCATGTGGGGGCCTTGGGATTTGGTTGTTTCGACCATATGGCGCGGTTTGGCGTTGGGCTAACGCCGAAAAGAAACGCTCTGGGAGAGCGTTTCTCGGCGTGTTGCTCATAAGGCGGAACGCCGTTGAGCAAGGGGTATTGTGCCACAAACCAAACGCATCCGAAATCGGGGCGCGTCTGCCTGGGCTGGCGCGGTAACGCGCCTGCCGGGGGCAGGCAGGCGCGGCCCGATTTGTTTGGGAACAAATCGGGCAAGAGTGGCCGGTTGAGAGTTATAGCTTTCGCATCCAGAATTGCAGCGGTTTCACGGTTTCCTCGGTGTCGCCCACGTCTTTCCACGCAAACTCGGCCAGCACGCCGGGCAGCGGTTGATAGCCGCGACCCAGCCAGAACGCATCGTTGCTGCGGGCATGGGCCGGTTTCGCCGCGTGGCTGTCGGGGCGTTTGACCGAGCAGAACGCCACATAGGCGCGGCCATGGGCACGGGCGTGATCCTCGCGCAGATCAATGAAGCGGTGGCCAAGCCCGATGCCGCGATATTCCGGCAGCAGCACGGATTCGGCACCGTAAAGGATGTTTTCCAGCGGAATGTTCAGCGCGCGGAACGGCGCGGAAAACGCCTCGGCGTGATCCTCCATCAGCGTCGAGGTGGAGGCCCCCACCAAGCGGCCCTGATGAAACGCCCCCACCAGCAAAGCACCCGGATTGTCGCGGTAGGTTTTCAGATAGGCGCGCTCATACGCGAGGTTTCCGTCGTAAAGATATGGCCAGTCACGGAAAACCGCGATTCGCAGGGCGGCGACACCGTCAAGGGCGGCTTCCAGCGCGGGGCCGGTCAGGGCGCGGACTTCAACCTCGGAGGGGTTCATTTCGAGACCTGAGCGATCCAGTCGTTAAGATTGTAAAAGGTGGTGATGCGGCTGATCTTGCCATCTTTCAGATCAAAGAACGACCCGGCGGGCAGGATGTATCTTTGGCCCTGCGCCTCGGGCAGGCCGGGGTCGGTTTTCAGATATGCGCCGTGGACGACAAATTCGGCAGCGGCGCGGGTGCCGGTGTCGTTGACGAAAATCTCGATGTCTTGCAGGTGCTCGCGGTAAGACACCCCCATATGGGCGCAGAATTCGGCGAATTTCGCAGCGCCCCGGCGGATGCCACCCTCGTTGACGCGGTGCTCGACGGTGTCGGTCACACAGGCCAGCATCCCGGCCGGATTTTCGGCGTTGAAGGCGGCGTAATAGGCGGTGATTGTCTCGCGGGCGGTTTGGGTCATGGCGGCCTCATGCAGGATTTGGGCTGCATGGTGGCACGGGCGCGCGGAGGGGTCCAGACCGGGATCGGCAGGACGCGGGCGGTTTGCGACAGCGCGCAGGGCGCTGTCGCGGGCGGTTTGGGGGCCGATTGGCGCGCTTTACAGCGCCGACTTGATCGTGTCGGCGATCGGCGTGGTGGGGCGGCCGATCAGTTTGGACAGGGTGCGGCTTTCATCCAGCAGCGACCCGCGCGCGGCGGTATCGTCGCTGTCGGCAAGGATAGTGGCGAAGCCTTCGGGCAGGCCAAAGCTTTGCAGGATGCCCGCGTAGGTGTCTTTCGGCAGGCTGTTGTAGGGGATGGTCTTGCCGACCTGCCGCGAGACTTCGGCGGCGAAATCGGCCATTGTGTGGGGGATATCGCCCGCGAGTTCGTAGGTTTTGCCCGCATGGGCGTCGTCCAGCGCCGTCACCGCGATGGCTTCGGCGTAATCGGCACGCGCGGCGGAGGCGATGCGGCCCGCGCCCGAGGCCCCGATCAGCGCGCCGTGTTCGACCGAAGGCTTCAGGCTGCCGGTGTAATTCTCGGTATACCAGCCGTTGCGCAGGATGGTGGCAGGGATGCCCGCGGCGTGCAGGGCGGCTTCGGTGGCGATATGATCCTGCGCCAGGATCATCGGCGAGGCATCCCCCTTCAGGATCGAGGTGTAGATGATCCGCTTGACGCCCGCGGCCTTTGCGGCGTCGATCACCGCGCGGTGTTGGCCGATGCGGTCGTTGAAATCATTCGAGGAAATCAGCACGAGCGTGTCCACGCCCGCCAGCGCGGGGGCCAAGGTTGCAGGCTTGGTGTAGTCAAAGGCGCGGGCCGGGGTGCCGCTGATCTTGGCCGGATCGCGCACGAGGGCGATCACATCGGCCTTGGGCGCGCGGGTTTTCAGGGCGGCAAGGGCAAGCTGGCCGAGGGCGCCCGAGGCGCCGGTGATGGCGATGGTCATGGTGTTCTCCTTGGTTGATGGTGCAGAGATACGCCTTTACTTACGAAAGGGAAGAACCTACATTTTTGTTAGTGTAAGATTTTACGGCAAGGGCCATGTGATGAACGCAGAGACCGGATTTGCGCCGAATGTGCTGGCGGCGGAATGCCCCTCGCGCGCGGTGTTGAAGCATCTGACCAGCCAATGGGGCGTGTTGGTGATGCTGGCGTTGCAGGACGGCACGCTGCGGTTTTCGGCGCTGCGGCGGCGGGTGGGGGGGGTGTCAGAGCGGATGCTGGCGCAGACCTTGCAGGCGCTGGAGGGCGACGGGTTGGTGCGGCGGGTGGCGCATCCGGTGGTGCCGCCGCATGTGGAATATTCGTTGACCCCGCTTGGGGTTGAAGCGGCCGCGCGGGTGGGGGCGTTGACCGGGTGGATCGAGGCCAATCTTGACCTGATACAGGCGGCGCGGGCTGAGGCGTAGGATTGGGGGTTTCACACCCCCAAAGTCGCATTGGTCGTCACCAATGCGACCTCCCCCGTGGGATATTTAGAAACAGGTGAAACAAATTTTAGATAAGTTTTAAGTGTCGGTTGAGGCGTGCGGGCTGTCGCTTAGGTGAAAATGTTGCGACCGGGCGTGCGTGTTGCGGCTTTTGGGGGGCGTCAAGGCTCTGTTGGCGGGCCGAAGCGATCCAGCATCCGGGTTTTGATCTGATCGCGGGCTTGGCGGTAGGCGGAAAGTTTGGCCTCGCGGCCCTCGCCCAAGGCGGTGGGGTCGATGATCGGCCAGTATTCGACCTCGAGGTGATAGGATTTTGTCAGATCAAGTGCGGCGTGCTGGCTGGCCGACGACAGCGCAATGATCAGATCGAACTGGCCCAGATCATCGCCCAAGCCCTGCATTTCATCAAACGAGCGCGCGCGGTGACGCGACAACTCGATCCCCAACTCGGCGCAGACGGCGATGGAAAAGCCGTCCACCTCCATATCGTTTTTCACGCCCGCTGATTGCACATAGGCGCGCTGGCCGTAGAACTTTTTCATCAGCGCCTCGGCCATCGGCGAGCGGACGGCGTTGTGATCACAGCAGAACAGCACGGCTTGCGGAAATGCCATCATCAGCCCCAGTGCAGGACGCAGATCAGGGTGAACAGCCGCCGCGCCGTGTCGATATCCACCGCAGCCTTGCCCTCCAGCCGTTCCTGCAACACCCGCGCGCCTTCGTTGTGGATGCCGCGTCGCGCCATGTCGATAGCCTCGATCTGGCTGGGCGGCAGGCGCTTGACGGCCTCGAAATACGATTCGCAGATCTGGAAGTAGTCTTTCACCACCTGACGGAACGGCCCAAGCGACAAATGGAATTCCCCCAGCTTTTCCGAGGCTTCGCTGGCGACATCAAACACCAGCCGCCCTTCGCGGATCGCCAGCCCCAAACGGTAAGGACCAGGCGCAGCAGGTCGCCCCTCACGCTGGGGCAGGGCGAATGAATTGTCCTCGAGCAGATCAAAGATCGCGACATTGCGTTCCTGCTCGATATTGGGGGTCACCCGCGCGAGCCCCTTTTCGTCGATATCAATGGCACAGATGCGGTTTGTCATGCATCCCCCCCATTCAGACGATCCAGCCGCGCGCGCACCGAAAGGCCGTGCGCTTGCAGGCTTTCCGAAATCGCCAGCCGTTCAGCCGCAGGGCCGATTTGCGCCAAAGCTGCCGGCGTCATTTTGGCCAAAGTGGTCCGCTTTACAAAATCCATCACACTCAACCCCGAGGAAAACCGCGCCGAGCGCGCGGTGGGCAACACATGGTTCGGCCCGCCAACGTAATCGCCAATCGCTTCCGGTGTCCATGCCCCCAGAAAGATCGCGCCCGCATGGGTGATCTGCTGCGAGAGCGCGTCGGGGTCGGCGGTGCACAGTTCCAGATGTTCGGGGGCGACGCGGTTGGAAAGCTGGGCGGCCTCGGCCAGATCGCGGGTGATGATCACCGCACCATTGTCGCGCCAGCTTGCCCCTGCGATGTCGCGGCGTTGCAAGGTGATCAGGCGCTTTTCCACAGCCAAAGCCACCGCTTGGCCAAAAGCCGCATCATCGGTGATCAGGATGGATTGCGCCGAGGCGTCATGTTCGGCCTGGCTCAGCAGGTCCAATGCGATCCAGTCGGGGTCGTTGTCGCGATCGGCGATCACCAGAATTTCGGATGGCCCGGCGATCATGTCGATGCCGACGCGGCCAAACACCCGGCGCTTGGCGGCGGCCACATAGGCATTGCCCGGCCCGGTGATTTTATCAACCGGCGCAATGGTTTCAGTGCCATAGGCGAGGGCTGCCACCGCCTGCGCGCCGCCGATGCGGTAGATCGTATCGACGCCTGCGATGCGGGCTGCCAGCAACACCAACGGGTTGACCACACCGTCCGGCGTCGGGCAGGTGATCACCAGCCGCGCAACGCCCGCCACCTTGGCCGGGATCGCATTCATCAGCACCGAAGACGGATAAGACGCGGTGCCCCCCGGCACATAGAGGCCTGCGGCGGAAACCGGCGTCCAGCGCCAGCCCAGCGTGGCCCCGGCGCTGTCGGTCCAGCTTTCATCCTGCGGCAACTGGCGGCTGTGGTAGGCGCGGATACGCGCGGCCGCGAGTTCCAGCGCCGCGCGGTCCTCGGCCGAGACCTTGGCGCATTCGGCCTCAATCTCGGCGGCGGTGAAGGCGAGGGTTTCGGCGGTCAGCGTCAGGCGGTCGAACTTCGCCGTCAGATCCAGCACCGCCCGATCCCCCCGCGCCCGCACATCGGCGATGATGGCTGCGACGGCGGTGTCCACATCCTCGGCCTCTTCGCGCTTCATGCCGAGAAGGGCTGCGAATCGTGCCTCAAAATCGGCGTCGCGGGTGGAGAGAAAGCTGGGCATGGCGGGCTCCGGGAAATGCTGCGCTTGCCATAGCCGCTGGGGCAGGGTGCTGCAAGAAAAACGCGGCGCGCGCGCATTGATGTCGCATCCCAACCGCGCGCAAGCGCTGAAGGGGATTGCGGCGGCACGCCGCGCCGCCAGATCACGCTTGCAGCCGCTCTAGCCGCCGAAATGCGAGAACCGGTAGGGCGAGGTGCCGTATTTCTTGCGGAACGATTTTGAGAAATGCGAGGTCGAGGCATAGCCGCAGGCCACCGCGACCTCTGTCACCTTCATGTCGGTTTCCGCCAGCAACGACCGCCCGCGCGCCAGCCGCAGATCGTTCATGTAGCGCACCGGCGTGATGTTCAGATAGCGGTTGAACAGCCGCTCGATCTGGCGGCGCGACAGCGACAGATGCGCGGCACAGGCGTCCAGATCGAAGTCTTCCTCGATATGCGCCTCCATGAAGGCGGCGGCTTGCAGCAGTTTGTCGTGGCGCGTGCCAAGCCGCGCGGCAAGCGAGGTGGTTTGCAGATCTTCTTCCTGCCTGCGCTGGGTCAATAGGCACATGTTCATCACCTCTTGCCCCAAGGTGGCCCCAAAACGGTCGTTGATCAGCTTCAGCATCAGATCGGCGGCGGCAACACCCCCTGCGCAGGTCATCACCCGATCATCAATGCAGAACACCTGCCGCGCGGGTTGCAGATCGGGGTGGTTTTCGGCGAAAGCGTCGATGTTGTCCCAGTGCATGGTAAAGCGGTGGCCCTTCAGGATGCCCGCGGCGGCCAAAGCATAGGCCCCGGTGCACAAGCCCCCCACGACGCGACCGCGCCGCCACAAGCTGCGCAGCCAGTCGCCCAAGGCGGGGCTGGCCTTGCCTTCGGGTTCCACGCCCGAGCACACCAGCACCAGACCCTCGGGTTTGGCTTGGCCCCAGGCACCATCGACCATCACCGGCACGCCGTTCGAGCAGGCAACCGCAGCGCCATCGTCAGACAGCACCTGCCAGCGAAACAGCACCTGCTGCGCCAGTTGGTTGGCCATCCGCAGGGGCTCGATGGCGGAAGAAAACGCCAGCATGGTGAATTTCGGCAGCAGCACGAAGGCCACATCCAGCGGCTCTAACCCTGCGGGCAGCGTCACATGCGCCGAGCCTTTGGCGACGAATTTGGCAATATCGTTCATCGCATCTCCTTCGCCGCGATCTTAGCAGACCTGCCAACCAAACGCATCTGCATATGGCGCGGATGCGAGAGCACATAATCTCGGTAAAATCTATAGAGATTAATTGTTTGATTGACGGAGCCAATTTTCCTGCCAAACAGAGCGGATACAGCGGGGAGATTCTCTGAAATGGCGTTGGCGGACATAAATCTTCTCTATTCGCTGTCGGGTTTTGTGGTGGGCATGATCGTGGGCTTCACCGGGGTTGGCGGTGGATCGCTGATGACGCCGCTGTTGGTGCTGCTGTTTGGCGTGCATCCGGCGACAGCGGTGGGCACCGACCTTTTGTATGCGGCGGCGACGAAATCGGTGGGCGCGGCCATCCATAACAAGGCCAAATCGGTGGATTGGCAGATCGTGCGGCGCTTGGCTTTGGGATCAGTGCCCGCAACCTTCGTGACCTTTGCCGTGATGCACCATTACGATCTGCACGCCAGCAAGGGCGGGATTTTGGCGCTGATGCTGGGGCTGGTGTTGCTGGCAACCTCGGCCACCTTGTTGTTCCGCAACCAGATTGTGGTGTTTTTCAGCCGCTTCTCCAGCACCAGTGAGACACGAGTTGCAGCCCAAACCATTGTCACCGGGGTGATCTTGGGCGCGCTTGTCACCACCACCTCGGTGGGGGCGGGGGCGATTGGCGTCACCGCGCTGCTGATCATCTATCCGCGCCTGCCCGTGCTGCAGATTGTCGGGTCAGACATCGCCCATGCGGTGCCGCTGACGCTGATTTCGGGGCTTGGGCATTGGTGGTTTGGCGATGTGGATTTCGCGATGCTGATCTCGCTGCTGGTAGGCTCTATCCCCGGCATCGCCTTGGGCAGCAGCTTGGCGCCGCGTCTGCCGGAAAAGGCGCTGCGGGTCGCACTGGCGGTGGTGCTGGTGCTTGTCAGCCTGAAGCTGATCTTCAGCTAAGGGGCTGAATGCCAAAGGCTGCGGTTGTTCACACATCCCAAGCCGCCCCGGACTTGATCCGGGGCCTCTTGGCCTGACCGGAGGCCCCGGATCAAGTCCGGGGCGCGTGGTTTCAGGTGCGGATGCCAGCAAAGCGCTGCTGCCAGTCGGCGCGCTCTTCATCGGTGATCTTGCGGAACAGGTTTTCCGGCACGCTGAAGCCGTGGCCTGCGGGCAGGGTCGCCATCGCAGCCGCCACATCATCCGGCCATGTCCAATCATCCGATCCCATCGCCGCCATCATCGTGGCCGCCGCATCGGGGATGAACGGCGCCGACAAGATCGCATAGACCCGGATCAGGTTCAGGCTCAGCCGGATCATGGCTTGCGCGCGCTCGGGGTCGGTCTTGACCACCGACCAAGGGGCTGCCGATTGCAGATATTCGTTGCCGATCACCCAGATTGCGCGCAACTCGGCGCTGGCCTTGCGCACCTCCATCGCGGCCATGCAGGCGGCGTAGTCTTTGATGCGGGTGGAAAGTTCTTCGATCAAACGGGCCTCTTGTTCGCCCATTTGACCACCGCTTGGCACTTCGTTGCCGAACTTCGACACGCAGAATTTGGTGACGCGGCTGACGAAATTGCCCAGCACATCGGCCAGATCCTTGTTCACCGAGACCTGGAAATTCTCCCACGTAAACTCGCTGTCCGCCGATTCCGGGGCGTGGGACAGCAGCCACCAGCGCCAGTAATCCGACGGCAGGATCGACAAAGCCTGATCCATGAACACGCCGCGCCCGCGCGAGGTGCTGAACTGGCCGCCATCATAATTGAGGTAATTGAACGACTTGAGGTAATCGACCAGCTTCCACGGCTCGCCCGAACCCAGGATCGTCGCAGGGAAGGACAGGGTATGGAACGGCACGTTGTCTTTGCCCATGAACTGATAATACGTCACGTCCGAAGCACCCATATCGGTGCGCCACCAGCGCTGCCACGCGGCATCGGGCAGGCCCTGGGCATCGGCCCATTCGGCGGTGCAGGCGATGTATTCGATGGGGGCGTCGAACCAGACGTAGAACACCTTGCCTTCCATCCCCGGCCAGATCTGATCGCCCTTTTTCACCGGGATGCCCCAGTGCAGATCACGGGTGATGCCGCGATCTTGCAAGCCGTCACCATCGTTCAGCCATTTCTTGGCGATAGAGGTGGTCAGGATCGGCCAGTCTTTTTTGCTGTCAATCCAAGCCTCTAGCTTGTCGCGCAGCGAGCGTTGGCGCAGATACAGGTGCTTGGTGGAGCGCACTTCCAGATTGGTCGAGCCGGAGATGGTCGAGCGTGGGTTGATCAGATCGGTCGGGTCCAACTGCTTGGTGCAGTTGTCGCATTGATCGCCGCGCGCGGATTCGTAGCCGCAATTCGGGCAGGTGCCCTCGATATAGCGGTCGGGCAGAAAGCGGTGGTCGTCGATGGAATAGACCTGTTGCTCCTCAACCTCGCGGATCAGGCCAGCATCGGCCAAGCGCCCGGCGAAATGCTGGGTCAGTGCGTGGTTGCGCTGGCTGGACGAGCGGCCAAAGTGATCAAACGACAGCCGGAAGCCGCGCGCAATCTCGGCCTGAACCTTGTGCATTTCGGCGCAATACTCGGCCACCGGCTTGCCTGCCTTTGCGGCAGCGAGTTCGGCGGGCGTGCCATGCTCATCCGTGGCGCAGATGAACATCACCTCATGCCCGCGGGCGCGGTTGTAGCGCGCGAACAGATCGGCAGGCAGTTGGCTGCCCACAAGGTTGCCCAAGTGCTTGATGCCATTGATGTAAGGAATGGCCGATGTGATCAGAATCCGTGCCATGCTATGCCCTTTCCCGTCAGTTGCGCCCCGTTTAACGTATGGCGGGGCCAAGGGCTAGACGCGGATTATGAGCCTTTCGTGATACGGCGCAGCGTGCCGTCGTGTTTCAGACCGCGCAAACTCGCCCCGGCGACATGCGCGAGCAGCACCGCCATCAGCAGTTTCGTCAGCACGCCGTGGGCGGCAAATCCTGCGTTTTCAAGGGCTTCCGACGTGGGCGCAATGGCGGGTAGGGTGATCTGGCCAAAGATCACCACATCAAGCCCGGTGGCGGAACTTGCGATCCAGCCCGAAAGGGGAACCGCCAGCATCAGCAGGTAAAGGGCGACATGAGCCGCGCGGGCGGCGCGGTTGGCCCAAAGATGCGGCGGGCCGATGGGGGCGGGCGGCGGACTGATGCGGTGCCAGATCAGCCGGACAAGAGCGAGTGCAAGCGCGCAAAGCCCCAGCGTCTTGTGCAACCCGTAAAGCCAAAGCGTTGAAAGATCAGGCTGAATTCGCACCAGCACCGTGCCCAGAACCAGCAGCGCCACGATCAGCGCGGCCATCGTCCAGTGCAACAGCCGTGTGGTCAGGCCAAAGCGGGCGGGGGTGTTACGCCACATGCTGCGCGCCCTATTCAGCCCGTGCGATGCGGGCCAGAATATCCAGCCGCACCTGATCGCCGACCATATCCGACCACCCCACCGCCCCGAAATCCGAGCGGTTCACCGCCCCGGTCAGCCGGATGGTCAGGTGGCTCAGATCGCCCGCAGCGCTGCCCTTCTGCCGCCAGATCATCGCCTGCATCACCATCGGCTTGGTCACACCGCGAATGGTAACCTGGCCCGCAACCTCGGCCCCGTCGCCCTTGGATTTGACCGAGGTGCTTTCAAAGCTGATCTGCGGAAACTCTTTTGAATCCAGCACCTTCGGCCCCTTCATCGCCTGCGCCGCAAACGGAAACGACGCATCGGCGTGGGCGGCATCCAGCGTCACCGCCACCCGGCTTGCGCTGACATCCTTGAAATCCAGCGTCAGATCGGCGCGGGTGATCGGCATCTGGCCGCTGATCTTGTCGCTGCCAAAATCAGTCTCGAACCCCACAACCGAAGCCTCGGGCTGCAGGGTATAGCTTGCGGGGGCAGCCCAAACCGGGGCAGCCCATAGTGTCAGCAGCATCAGCAGAGGGCGCATGGAAATCTCCTTATCCTTCCGCAGTGTAGCACCAAACTGCCGAAACCCGCGCACATTCGTGTGAGACTGGACTTCAGTCTGAATGGCTTGCCCGCGGGGGCTTTCCTTGTCTCGGCGCGCCGCCTAATCTGACAAAAACAGGAGGGCGCGATGCGGCAAGTGCGATTGGGGCAGACCGGGCTTTCCGTCTCGGCGATAAGCTTGGGCACGATGACCTGGGGCAGCCAGAATTCCGAGGCCGAGGGCCATGCCCAGATGGACATGGCGTGCGCGCAGGGCGTGAATTTCTGGGACACCGCCGAGATGTATCCGGTCAATCCGGTGCGCGCCGAAACCGTGGGGCGGACCGAGGAGATCATCGGCACCTGGCTTGCCGCGCGCGGTGGGCGTGATCAGGTGGTGCTGGCGACCAAGGTGACGGGTGAGGGGCAAGATGCCGTGCGCGGCGGTGCGCCGCTGACAGGTGCGGTGATGCGTGCGGCGGTCGAGGCGTCGCTCCGGCGCTTGCAGACCGACTATATCGACCTTTACCAGCTGCACTGGCCCAACCGCGCCGCCTATCACTTTCGCGACATTTGGCACTTTGACCCGCGCGGCGGTGACAAGGTGAGCGTTGAGGCGCATATGCTTGAAATGCTTCAAGTATCAGCCGAATTGATCGCCGAGGGCAAGATCCGCCACGTTGCACTTTCCAATGAATCGGTCTGGGGGGCGGGGCGTTGGCTTGCGCTGGCGGACACGCACGGATTGCCGCGCATGATGACGGTGCAGAACGAATACTCGATGCTGTGTCGGCAGTTTGACAGCGATTGGGCCGAGCTTTCGGCGCTGGAGGATATGCCGCTGCTGGCGTTCTCGCCGCTTGCGACCGGGCTGCTGACCGGCAAATACGCCGGCGATGTCATTCCCGAGGCCACCCGCCGCGCGCTGAACCCGACGCTGTCGGGGCGGATCACGCCGCAGGTGTTTCCAGCCGTGGCCGCCTATCTGGGCATTGCCGCCCGGCACGGCCTGAACCCGGCGCAGATGGCGATTGCCTTCTGCCTGACGCGGCCTTTCCCCTGTATTCCGATCATCGGGGCCACAAATCTTGAGCAGTTGCAAACCGCTTTGGGTGCGGCCGATCTGGTGCTGGATGCCGAGGTTCTGGCCGAAATTGATGCCGCCCACCGCGCGCATCCGATGCCGTATTAGAGGACGCGATGCGCATTTTTCTGGTTCTGGCCTTGGTTCTGGCGGGCTGCACTTTGGGGGGCGGCAAACTGGCCAAACCGTCCGACACGGCTAACCCGATCACGGGCGATCCGATTGCCGTGACATCGTTGGACGCGCCCGCGGCTGTGGGCGCGCCGTCTGCGACCAAGCCAGCGGCAGCAAACCCTGCGTCCGAGCCACCAAAACCCGTTGCCGCAACGCCTTCGGCTGACCCGGCACCCACCGTGCCGCCTGTGGTCGAAGAACCGCCGCGCGTGCTCGCGCCCGAGGAATTGGCCTGCGTGAAAACCGGTGGGCAATGGACGGTCGCGGGCAAGGCGGGTGGCATGAGTTGCGTGCGCAGGATGCGCGATGCCGGCAAATCCTGCCGCAAGAAAAGCGATTGCGAGGGCGATTGTCTTGCGCGTTCAAACTCTTGCGCGCCGATAGCGCCGCTTTTTGGATGTAACGATATTTTGCAGGACAATGGCGTGATGGTGACACTTTGTATAGATTGATCGCGCTTTTGGCTTTGGCGGCCTGCGCCGCTGCCCCGAAAACCGTGGCCGTGGGCCGCTACCGCGCCCCCGATGCGCCGATTTATTCGAACGCCGTGATGGCGCAAAACCGGCTGGTCGGCACATGGAGCCAAGTCGCGGCGTTTGGCGGCGAGGGTTGCAAGCCCGGTGGGGCCGAGATCACGCAAGGCGCGGGCGGGCTGAACATCCGCTATCGCTTGTGCGAGTCGGGGGTTGAGATGGCGGGGGCGGGGCCGATGGTGTCGCAGACCGTGGGGCGCTTTACCGTGCCGGGGCAGCCGGGGCCGTGGTGGATTTTGTGGGCGGATGGCGATTATCGCACGCTGGTGGTGGGCAGCCCGAACGGACGGCTGGGTTTCATCCTGAACCGGGGCGCTTTCCCGCCGGATCGGCTGAAAGCGGCGCGCGATGTGCTGGAGTGGAACGGCTATGATCTGCGCAAGCTGGTGGTTTACTGATCCATGCCGCGCTGCAACCGTGCCAGATGATCGCGCACGCCGCGCGCGCCAAACGGGGCCGCGCGCACAAGGCCATCGAAATGTTGCAGGATCGCCTGCACCCGATCCGGGTCGCGGAACACGATGTATTGGCGGCCCAGATAGACCGCCGCCAGATGCGGGCCAAACACCGTGACGGGGCTGGAATAAACCCTGTGCGCGTCAAACAGATACAGCCGCAACGCGGGGTAAAGCGTGTCGCACAGCGCGATCAGATGATCCATCTGGGCGTGACGCGCGGCCAAGGGCAGGCCAGACCAATAGCCCAAACCCTTGGCAAAATTAGATATTTCGTGCAGCGGCATGGCGATTTCATAGTCTGACTGCGCAGATTTCATCCAGGCGAGCTGATCTTGAAACGCAGCCAACGCCTGATCGGCGTCATGCGCAAGATCGTCGGCATATTCCCAAGCCACCACCTCGGGCGTCTTCAGCATGTCGGGCAAACTGGCGGGCACATGGCGGATTTTGTAGCCCGCAGCCGCCCGGTGCCAGCCGATCAGTTCCCGGTCAAACAGCGCGCGCGGCGCTTCCGAAAGCGTGACCGACCGCGCCAGCAGATCGTCAACCGGCTCGGGCCGGTCGGTCAGGCCCAACAGCCAATCGCACGACACACCCAAGGCGGTGGCGCAATCGGCGGTCAGTTGCGCGTTGGGCAACCGGATGCCCGGTGCCAGCAGCGCCGAGACGGTCGAGCGATCTGCCCCGGTGGCGCGGGCAAGGGCGGCTTGGCTTATGCCGCGCTGCGCCATCGCCTCGGCCAGACGGGTGCGAAACAGCGGGGCGCGCAGGCGTTTGTCGATAAAATCCGGCATATGTTTTGTTTTATCTGCACTGGTGATGTTATGTTGCATATCCTCTGAGTTCCGGGACGGTTTGGCAAGTGCTAGCGTGCGGCCATAACCCGTTGAAGAGGAATGATATGCCGCAAGGGCGTGGTGTCGAATGGCCGACGGTGGCGATGCTGGTGGCAACTTATACCGTGTTTGCACTGGGCGGCTGGCTTTGGTCGCAGGTCGGCATCTTGTCGGTGGTGCTGACCGGAATTGCCGTGGCGCAGTTTTCATCGCTGCAACACGAGGTGCTGCATCACCACCCGTTTCGCGCCCAGTGGCTGAACGAGGCTTTGGTGTTTCCCGCGCTGATGCCCTTCGTGCCCTACCTGCGCTTCAAGGACTTGCATTTGCAGCATCACTTCGACCCCGCGCTGACCGATCCTTATGACGACCCCGAGTCGAACTATCTGGACCCCGAAGTTTGGGCGCAGACCGCGCCGCTGATGCAGAAATTGCTGCGTTGGAACAACACCTTGGCTGGGCGCATCCTATTGGGGCCTGCGCTTGGGACCTATAGCTTTCTGTGCCATGAGTGGCTTTTGCTGCGCCGGGGCGACGGGCGGGTGCAACAGGCCGGGGGGCTGCATCTGATGGGGCTGGTGCCGTTGGTGTTGTGGCTGGAATGGGTGGGCATGCCGGTTTGGGCCTATCTGCTGGCGGTCTATCTGGGCACGGCCTTGCTGAAAATCCGCACGTTTCTCGAGCACCGCGCGCATGAGGCGTTTCGGGCGCGCACGGTGATCATCGAAGATCGTGGCCCGCTCAGCTATTTGTTTTTGAACAACAATTTCCATGTTGTTCATCACATGCACCCCGCCGTGCCGTGGTATGAGTTGCCCGGACTTTACGCCAGCCGGCGCGCGCATTATCTGCGCCGCAACGAGGCTTACGTCTATCGCAGCTATGGCCAGATCATCCGGCAATATCTGTGGCGCGCGAAAGACCCGGTGCCGCATCCGGTCTGGCCGGTCCGGCAGGGCGACGCCGGGCAGGATCAGCTTTAGCGCCGCCAAGCGGGCGGCTTTGGCAAGAATCACCACAGAAGTGATTCGCCCCCGCCTGTTTCTGCTGGCCTTTGTGATTCGATTTGGCTAGTCTTGACCCCAGACCGGGACAACCCGGCACAATCGGGGCGACCCGGTTTTGGCAGAGCAGACGGCAAGACAGGCGGATTTTCCATGACTGAGATGGTCTATGGCTCGATGCCCTCACGGGTATCGGAACCGGTTATTCCCCGCTGGTGGCGGACGATTGACAAGTGGTCGCTGACAGCGGTGCTGGTGCTGTTTGCCATCGGGCTGCTGCTGGGGCTTGCGGCCTCGGTGCCGCTGGCCGAACGCAACGGGCTTGACCCCTATTACTACGTCACCCGGCAGGCGTTTTTCGGGGGCATGGCGTTGGCTGCGATTTTTGGTGTCTCGATGCTGTCGCCCGCGATGGTGCGCCGGTTGGGGGTGCTGGGCTTTGCGCTGTCATTCTTTGCGCTGATGATGCTGCCGATTTTCGGCACCGACTTTGGCAAGGGCGCAATCCGCTGGTTCAGCTTTGGCTTTGCCTCGGTGCAGCCGTCCGAGTTTCTCAAGCCCGGATTCATGGTGGTGATCGCGTGGCTGACGGCATCAAGCCAGGATCTGAACGGCCCGCCCGGCAAGTTCATCTCGTTTGCGCTGACGGTGACGGTGGTGCTGTTTCTGGCGTTTCAGCCCGATTTCGGCCAAGCCATGCTGGTGCTGTTTGGCTGGGGCGTGATCTATTTCGTCTCGGGTGCGCCGATGATTCTGATCGTCACGGTGATGGGATTGACGGGCGTGGGCGGCTTTGCGGCCTATCACTCGTCGGAACACTTTGCGCGCCGGATTGACGGGTTTCTGAACTCGGATGTCGATCCGCGCAGCCAGATGGGCTATGCCACCAGCGCCATTCAAGAGGGCGGGTTCTTTGGTGTGGGCGTGGGCGAGGGTCAGGTGAAATGGACGCTGCCCGATGCGCATACCGATTTTATCATCGCGGTGGCGGCGGAAGAATATGGTCTGGTTCTGGTGCTGGTGATCATAGCCCTTTACGCAACGGTGGTGGTGCGCAGCCTGATCCGGCTGACGCGCGAGCGTGATCCCTTCACGCGGTTGGCGGGCACGGGGCTTGCGTGCATCTTTGGCGTGCAGGCGATGATCAACATGGGGGTTGCGGTGCGTCTGCTGCCTGCCAAGGGTATGACGTTGCCGTTTGTGTCTTACGGCGGGTCGTCGGTGATTGCGGCGGGGATCACGGTGGGGATGCTGCTTGCGATGACGCGCGCGCGTCCGCAGGGCGAGATGGCCGATCTGTTCCGGCGGGGGCGCTGATGCCGCTGTTGTTGATCGCAGCGGGCGGCACCGGCGGGCATATGTTCCCCGCACAGGCCTTGGCCGAGGCGATGATCGTCCGCGGCTGGCGGGTAAAGCTTTCGACCGACGCACGCGGCGCGCGCTATGCCGGGGGCTTTCCGAAAGCGGTCGAGATTGTCGAGCTTTCGTCGGCAACTTTCGCGCGCGGCGGGCTGTTGGCCAAACTTGCGGTGCCGTTTCGCATCGCGGGGGGCGTGGCGGGCGCGCTGATCTCGGCGTTGCGCGACAAGCCCGATGTGGTGGTGGGCTTTGGCGGCTATCCGTCGATCCCGGCGCTGACGGCGGCGTGGGTCTTGCGCAGGCCGCGGATGATTCATGAACAAAACGGCGTGCTTGGCCGGGTGAATACGGTGTTTGCGTCTCGGGTGGACAAGGTGGCCTGTGGCACTTGGCCCACCGCATTGCCTGCCGGTGTGACGGGCGAGCATACCGGCAATCCGGTGCGCGCGGCGGTGTTGGAGCGGGCGGGGGCGGGCTATATTCCGCCCGGCGATTACCCGATGGAAATGCTGGTGATCGGCGGCTCGCAGGGCGCGCGGATTTTGTCGCAGGTGGTGCCAGCGGCGGTGGCGGCCTTGCCCGAGGGCTTGCGGCGGCACTTGCGGGTGGCGCATCAGGCGCGGGCCGAGGATCTGGCTGCGGTGGTTGTGGCCTATGCCGATGCCGGGGTGCGCGCCGAGGTGGAGCCGTTTTTCGCCGACATTCCGCGCCGCTTGTCCGAGGCGCAGTTGGTGATCTCGCGCGCGGGGGCTTCGTCGGTGGCGGATATCTCGGTGATCGGGCGGCCGTCGATCCTTATTCCGTTTGCGGCAGCGACCGGAGATCATCAGACCGCCAACGCGCGTGGGCTGGTTGACGCAGGGGCCGCCATGCTGATCCGCGAGGATAAGCTTGACGCCGCCACGCTTTGGACGCAGATCGCCGCAATTCTGGATGATCCACAGGCGGCCGAGCAGATGGCGCGGCGCGCGCAGGCGCAGGGGCGGCCGGATGCAACCGAGCGGCTGGTGGTGATGGTCGAGGCTTTGGCGAGTGAGGGCAGAGGATGAACGCGACGAAACTTCCGATGGAGTTGGGGCCGATCCACTTTGTGGGCATCGGCGGCATCGGCATGTCGGGCATCGCCGAGGTGCTGATGACCCAAGGCTTTGCGGTGCAAGGCTCGGACGCGAAGGCCAGCAAGATCACCGATCGGCTGGTGGCTTTGGGGGCTGCGTTCTTTGAAGGCCAGCGCGCCGAAAACATCGGCGAAGCGGCGGTGGTGGTGATTTCCTCGGCGATCAAAAAGGGCAACCCGGAGCTGGAGGAGGCGCGGCGGCGTGGCCTTCCCGTGGTGCGCCGGGCCGAGATGCTGGCCGAATTGATGCGCCTGCGCTCAAACATCGCGATTGCGGGCACGCATGGCAAAACCACCACGACGACGATGGTGGCGACCTTGCTTGACAAGGGCGGCTTTGACCCAACCGTGATCAACGGCGGGGTGATCCATGCCTACGGGTCCAACGCGCGGGCGGGGGCGGGTGAGTGGATGGTGGTTGAGGCCGACGAGTCGGATGGCTCTTTCAACCGCCTGCCCGCGACCATCGCCATCGTCACCAACATCGACCCCGAGCATATGGAGCATTGGGGCACCTTTGATGCGTTGCGCAAAGGCTTTTACGATTTTGTCAGCAACGTGCCGTTTTATGGTCTGGCCGTATGCTGCACCGATCACCCGGAAGTGCAGGCTTTGGTGGGCAAAGTGACCGACCGCCGCGTGGTGACCTTTGGCTTTAACGCACAGGCCGATGTGCGGGCGGTGAACCTGCGGTTTGAGGCTGGCGTTGCGCATTTCGACATCGCCTTGCAGGGCGAAGGCCCGGACGAAAACGGCCAGCCCGTGCTGATCGAGGGCTGCGTGCTGCCGATGCCGGGGGATCACAACGTCTCGAACGCGTTGTCGGCGGTGGCGGTGGCGCGGCATCTGGGCATGAAGAAAGACGAAATCCGCGAGGCTTTGGCCGGGTTTGCCGGCGTCAATCGCCGCTTTACCAAGGTCGCCGAAGTGAACGGTGTCACCATCATCGACGATTATGGCCATCATCCGGTGGAAATCGCAGCCGTCTTGAAAGCCGCGCGCCAAGCCACCAAGGGCCGGGTGATCGCGGTGCATCAGCCGCACCGCTATTCGCGACTGTCGAACCTGTTTGAAGATTTCTGCACCTGTTTCAATGAGGCCGATGTGGTCGGCATCGCCGATGTTTATGCGGCGGGCGAAGACCCAATTCCGGGGGCCAGCCGCGATGATCTGGTGGCGGGGCTGATTGCCCACGGCCACCGCCACGCCCGCGCGGTGATGGATGAAGCGGACCTTGCGCGGCTGTTTCGTGAGCAGGCGCGGCCGGGTGATTTGTTCGTCTGCCTTGGCGCGGGTTCGATCTCGGCTTGGGTGAACGCTTTGCCCGCACGGCTGGCGGCACTATGAGCCTGCCGCTGCTGATCGGCTGTTTGTGGGTGATCGCGGCGACGATCACCGCGATGCTGCCGATGAAGCAACAGATGGTGCCGGGCATGACGCTGTTGGTGCTTGCGCCCGTGTTGCTGGTGTGGATCGGGCTAAGCCATGGCTGGGTATGGCTCGCGGTGGGGCTGTTTGCGCTGGTGTCGATGTTCCGCCGCCCGCTGATGTATTTCGCGCGGCGCGGGCTGGGGTTGCCGGTAGAATTGCCGCCGGATTTGCGCAAATGATGGCACTGGTCGCGGGCCTGATCTGGCTGGTGGTGGCCAATGTGACCGCGATGTTGCCCAGCCGCGATTATCATTGGCGCAACGCCTACCGCCTGATCGCGGTGGGGGTGCCGCTGTGGCTCTGGCTGGTTTATGAAAACGGCCCGTGGTGGGGTCTGGCGTTTGCGGTCGCCGCAGGCTCGGTGCTGCGCTGGCCGCTGCTGTATGTCTGGCGCTGGATCAGGGCGCGGGTTGGGGCTTGAGGCTTGGCCCAAATCGCCTAAAAGAGGCTATGACCCAGAACCTCTCCCCCACCGATCTTCCCTGCGTGCGCGGCACGTTGACGCCGCATCGCCCCTTGGCAGACCTGACTTGGCTGCGCGTTGGCGGGCCTGCGGATTGGCTGTTTCAGCCCGCGGATGCGGCGGATTTGTGCGATTTCCTTGCCGCCCTTGACCCCGCCGTGACGGTGTTTCCGATGGGCGTGGGCAGCAATCTGATCGTGCGGGATGGCGGTATCAATGCGGTGGTGATCCGGCTGGGGCGGGGGTTTAACGGCATTAGTTGCGACGTGAGCACCGTAACGGCGGGGGCTGCGGCGCTGGATGCACATGTCGCGCGCCGCGCGGCAGAGGCGGGGTTGGACCTGACTTTTCTGCGCACCATTCCCGGCAGCATTGGCGGTGCGGTGCGGATGAACGCGGGCTGTTATGGGTCTTATGTGGCCGATCATCTGATCTCGGTGCGTTGTGTCACGCGCAGCGGTGAAATCGTGGAACTGCCCGCCGCCGATCTGCATCTTGCCTACCGTCAAAGCCAGTTGCCCGAGGGCTGGGTGATCATCTCGGCCACCTTCCGCGCTGATCCGGGCGATCCGGCAGCACTCGACGCCCGCATGACCGATCAGATCGCCAAACGTGACGCGAGCCAGCCGACGAAAGACCGCTCGGCAGGGTCCACCTTTCGCAATCCCATCGGCCATTCCAGCACCGGCCGCGCCGATGACAGCCACGAATTGAAGGCGTGGAAGGTGATCGACGACGCCGGAATGCGCGGGTTCACGCGGGGCGGTGCGCAGATGTCGCCGATGCATTCAAACTTCCTGATCAATGTCGGCGGGGCAACCGCCGCCGACCTCGAAGATTTAGGCGAGGAAGTGCGAAAAAGGGTTTTCCAACAGAGCGGTATCACGTTAGAGTGGGAAATCATGCGGGTCGGCAAACGTAACGCGTGAACAACAATATCATGGGCCGAAAAAGGTCTGGATGAGGCAGTAAATGGCGGGCGGCTTTTTGAAAGCGGCTTCCAAAGTGGCGGTTTTGATGGGTGGGCCTTCCGCAGAGCGGGAAGTCTCATTGGTCTCTGGGCGCGCATGCGCGGCGGCACTTCGGGAAGCAGGGTATCAGGTGGTAGAGGTCGATTGCGGCCCCGATCTGCCCGCGCGGCTGGCTGACATTAAACCCGACGTTTGCTTTAACGCGCTGCATGGCCGCTGGGGTGAAGACGGCTGCGTGCAGGGCCTGCTGGAATGGCTGCGCATCCCCTACACCCATTCGGGGGTTCTGGCCTCGGCGATGGCGATGGACAAGGCGCGCGCGAAAGAGATTTTCGCCGCCGCCGGCCTGCCCGTTGTGCAATCGGTTTTGGCCAAGCGTGAAGATGTCAGCCTGGGCCATATTCTGCCGCCGCCCTATGTGGTGAAGCCGAACAACGAAGGCTCCTCGGTTGGGGTCTATATCGTGCGCGAAGGCAGCAACGCGCCGCGATTGGCGGAAACCATGCCGGAGCGCGTGATGGTGGAAACCTATGCGCCGGGGCGCGAGTTGACCTGTGCGGTGATGGGCGATCGGGCGCTGTGCGTCACCGATATCATCACTGATGGCTGGTATGACTTTGATGCCAAATACAAAACCGGCGGCTCGCGCCATGTGGTGCCTGCCGATCTGCCCGCCGAGATCACCGCTGCCTGCCTTGATTACGCCCTGCGCGCGCATCAGGCTTTGGGCTGCCGTGGCGTCAGCCGCACCGATTTCCGCTGGGACGAAGCACGCGGCCTTGATGGCCTGATCCTGCTGGAAACCAACACCCAGCCGGGAATGACGCCAACCTCGCTTGCCCCGGAACAAGCGGGCAAGTTGGGGATTTCGTTCGCCGATTTCTGCGGCTGGATGGTGGAGGACGCGTCATGCAATCGCTAGGCCGCGCTGCCCCCGCCAATGGCATCCGCCGCGATCCCGCGCCAACCCGTTGGCAATACCGGATGCAGCGGCTGTGGCTGACGCCGCTGTTCCGCGTGGTGTGCCGTCTGGGCTTGCCGCTGGCGGTGGTCGCGCTGATCGCCCTTGCGGTGCTCTATAGCGACACCCGCCGTGCGGCGATTGTGCAAAGCTTTGTCGATCTGCGCACCAAGTTCGAACAGCGCCCCGAATTTCGCGTAGGCTTGCTGTCGGTCGAGGGGGCCTCGCGCGATCTGGCCGATGCGGTGCGCGCCAAACTGGCGCTGAAGCTGCCGCAATCCTCGTTCGATCTGGATATGACCGCGCTGCGCGCCCGTGCCGAAAGCCTTGATGCGGTGGCGCAGGCCGAGTTGCGCGTGCGCTCGGGTGGCGTGTTGCAGGTGGTTTTGACCGAACGTGTGCCAGTTGTGGTGTGGCGCGGTGTGGCGGGCTTGCAACTGTTGGATGCCACCGGCCACCGGGTTGCGGGGCTGTCGGCGCGGGCTGACCGGGCCGATCTGCCCTTGGTGGCAGGCGAGGGGGCCGAGGCCGCCATCCCCGAAGCCTTGGCGATCTTCGAGGTCGCCCGCCCCTTGAGCGATCGGGTGCGCGGGCTGATCCGGGTGGGCGAGCGGCGCTGGGATCTGATCCTTGACCGCGATCAGCGCATCATCCTGCCGTCCGCGAACCCTGCGGCGGCAGTCGAGCACCTGCTGGCGCTGAACGCTGCGGATAAACTGCTGGGACGCGATATTCTTTCGATAGACCTTAGAAATCAAGACCGCCCGGCAATCCGGCTGGCTCCGTTCGCGATGAACGAAGTCCGCCGTGCACAAGGGCTGGCACCGACGACGGAGAGCGGATTATGACAGACCTTTACCAATCCCAACGGGCGATGCGCAACATGCGGCGGGCAGCGATGCAGCGCGGTGTGGTGGCGATTTTGGATGTGGGCACGTCGAAGATTGCCTGTCTGGTGCTGCGTTTTGACGGCATCGAGGATGACCGCGATCAGGATGGCGTGGGGCCGATGGCCGGGCAGTCTTCGTTCCGGGTGATTGGTGCGGCCACCACCCGTTCGCGCGGGGTGCGGTTTGGCGAAATCGCGGTGATGAACGAAACCGAGCGGGCTATTCGCACGGCGGTGCAGGCCGCGCAGAAAATGGCGAATGTGCGGGTCGATCACGTGATCGCCTGCTTCTCGGGTGCTGAACCCCGCAGCTACGGCTTGGCGGGCGAGTGGGAATTGCAGGATTCCGTGGTGACCGAGCAAGACGTGGCCCGCGTGCTGGCGTCCTGCGATGTGCCCGATTTTGGCGACGGGCGCGAGATTTTGCACGCGCAACCGGTGAACTTTGCGCTGGATCACCGCTCAGGGTTAGGCGATCCGCGCGGGCAGATCGGCAACCGCTTGGCCTGCGATCTGCATATGCTGTCGGTGGATGCGAGCGTGGTGCAGAACCTGCTTTACTGCATCAAGCGCTGCGATCTGGAACTGGCGGGGATTGCGTCGTCGGCTTATGTGTCGGGTATTTCCAGCCTCGTGGAAGATGAGCAGGAACTGGGTGCGGCCTGCATTGATATGGGCGGCGGTGCCACCGGTATCTCGATCTTCATGAAAAAGCATATGATCTACGCGGATTCCGTGCGGATGGGCGGCGATCATGTTAGCTCGGATATCTCCAAAGGCCTGCAAGTGCCGCTGGTGGTGGCTGAACGCATCAAGACCAAACACGGCGGTGTTCATGCGACGGGCATGGATGACCGCGAGATGATCGAGATGGGCGGCGATTCGGGCGATTGGGAAAAAGACCGTCGTCAGATCAGCCGCACCGAATTGATCGGCATCATGCGGCCACGGGTTGAGGAAATTCTGGAGGAAGTCCGCGCCCGTCTGGATGCGGCGGGTTTTGACAGCCTGCCCAGCCAGCAGATCGTGCTGACCGGGGGCGCAAGCCAGATCCCCGGCCTTGACGGATTGGCCAGCCGCATCCTGGGCCAACGTGTGCGCATGGGTCGCCCTTTGCGGGTGCAGGGCCTGCCGCAAGCCGCAACCGGGGCGGCTTTTTCCAGCGCCGTCGGCCTGTGTCTGTTCGCCGCACATCCGCAAGATGAATGGTGGGATTTCGACATTCCGACCGAGCGTTACCCGGCACGTTCTCTGAAACGCGCCTTCCGTTGGTTCAAAGATAACTGGTGATCCGCTAAATCCGGTATCATTGGCGAAATACCGCTAATATCTGCATCACTGGCCCCATATTTTGTGGGGCCATAGTGTTTTTTGCGTGACCTTTTGGCTATCTGTGGATAGAATCGAGGATAATTCGGCGGACTCTGCTTCGGGACAGGCAGCGGACAGACCGAGACGGCAAACCGGCGGCAGAAGCCCGCGTATAAGAACAGGCGGATAAAAATGGCATTGAATCTGATCATGGCCTCGGCACGCGAAGAGTTGAAGCCGCGTATCACGGTGTTTGGCGTCGGTGGCGCGGGCGGCAATGCCGTCAACAACATGATCGACAAGAACCTTGAGGGGGTCGAGTTTGTTGTCGCAAACACCGACGCCCAAGCGCTGCAACAAAGCCGCGCCACCGCAAAGATCCAGATGGGTCTGAAGGTGACGGAAGGTCTGGGGGCGGGGGCGCGTCCGACCGTTGGGGCGGCTGCGGCAGAAGAAACCATCGAAGAAATCGTCGATCATCTGGCGGGCGCGCATATGTGCTTCATCACCGCTGGCATGGGCGGCGGCACCGGCACCGGGGCGGCCCCGATCATCGCGCAAGCCGCGCGTGAGTTGGGTGTGCTGACCGTGGGCGTTGTCACCAAGCCGTTCCAGTTTGAAGGCAACAAGCGGATGAAGCAGGCCGAAGACGGCATCACAGCGCTGCAAAAAGTCGTCGATACGCTGATCATCATTCCGAACCAGAACCTGTTCCGTCTCGCCAACGAACGCACCACCTTCACCGACGCCTTCGCGATGGCGGATGATGTGCTGTATCAAGGTGTTAAGGGCGTGACCGACCTGATGGTGCGCCCCGGCCTGATCAACCTTGACTTCGCCGACGTGCGCGCGGTGATGGATGAGATGGGCAAGGCGATGATGGGCACCGGCGAGGCCACCGGCGACAACCGCGCGGTTGAGGCTGCCGAGAAAGCCATCGCCAACCCGCTGCTGGATGAAATCAGCCTGCACGGCGCGAAAGGCGTGCTGATCAACATCACCGGCGGCTACGATCTGACGCTGTTCGAGTTGGACGAGGCCGCCAACATCATCCGCGAAAAGGTTGATCCCGACGCGAATATCATCGTGGGTTCGACGCTGGATACCTCGATGGAAGGCACGCTGCGGGTTTCCGTGGTCGCCACTGGCATCGACGTGGGCCAGAACCGGGCCGAGATGCCAGCCACCCGCCGCAGCATGGCGCAGCCGCTGACCATGCCCGCGCCGGCCCCGGCACCCGAGCCGAAGCCTGTCGCGCAGGCTCCGGCCCCGCAACCGGCACCCGTGCCGCAATATCAGGCCCCGGCGCAGGATCTGTTCCAGACCCAGCAGCCCAGCTTCCATGATCATGCCGAAGAGATGATCGAAGACGAGGTGCCCGCTCCGGTCTATCGTCCGGCAGCGCAAGCCCCGGTGCAGCAACCGCGCGCGCAGGCTCCGGCACCTTTGTCGCTGGACAACGACGCGGGCAGCTTCGTCGCCCCGCGCCCGCGCGCCGCTGGCACGCCCTCGCCCGAGGCTTTGGCCCGCCTGCAAGCCGCCGTGTCGAAATCGCCGTCGCAAGCCGGTGCGCCGCGTCAACCGATGCAGCAACCGCAACAGCGCATGGCCGCCCCGGCCCCCGCGCCGAAACCGGCCGAGCGTCCGCGCTTTGGCATCGGCAATCTGATCAACCGCATGGCAGGTGGCGCGTCCGAGCAGCCACAAGAACGCCCGCAATCTGCCCGCCAGCAGCCCCCCGTCACCGCCTATGATGACGAGCAGGAACTGTCGGCAGATCAGGAACGCATCGAGATTCCGGCCTTCCTGCGCCGTCAGGCAAACTGAGTCGGACGCAGACCTGCGTTGACGCGAACGTAACAGGCCCGGGAAATCCCGGGCCTTTTTCGTTGTAAATCAATGGCTTGAGTGGTTAAAAACCTGTTACACTCCGTTACAAACTGTGAGTTGAGATATAGCCCCCGCAGACTTAGATCATTGCTGCGGTCACATCTTTGGCCGATTGATGAACGTCTCGGAGAACTCCGTTGCAATACACGCTGAAAACCACGGCTGTCTTTACCGGCTTCGGCTTGCACTCGGGTGCTGCCGTCACGATGAAAGTGCATCCGGCGGCGGCGGGTCATGGCATCTGGTTTCGCCGCTCGGATGTGACGGGCGATGCGCTGATCCCGGCTTTGTGGGATGCGGTGGTGCCGTCGAAACTTTGCACGCTGGTGGCCAATGCCGCAGGTGCCAGCGTTTCCACGATCGAGCATGTGATGGCCGCACTGGCCGGGTCGGCGATCAGCAACGCGCTGATCGAGATCGACGGGCCGGAAGTGCCGATTCTGGACGGCTCGGCAGCCCCTTTCGTCGAAGGTTTTCTGAACGCTGGCATCGTCGCACAAGCGACCCCGGTGGTGGCGATCCGCATCCTGCGCGCGGTTGAAGTGCGCGATGGCGCGGCTTTTGCGCGGCTGGAACCGTCGGATATGCTGGAAATCGACTTCAAGATTGATTTCGAAGATGCCGCCATTGGCCGTCAGGCCAAGGTGTTGAACATGTCGAACGGCGCTTTCGTGCGCGAATTGTCCGACAGCCGCACCTTCTGCCGCAATGCCGACGTGATCGCGATGCAGGAACGCGGCCTCGCGTTGGGCGGCACGCTGGAAAATGCGGTGGTGTTTGACGGCGCGCATGTGCTGTCGCCGGGCGGTTTGCGCCATTCGGATGAACCGGTGCGCCACAAGATGCTGGATGCCTTGGGCGATCTGGCCTTGGCGGGTGCGCCGATCCTTGGCCGCTACACCGCCGAGCGTGCCGGGCACGCCATGACCAACCGTCTGTTGCGCAAGCTTTTCGCGACTCCGGGTGCCTGGGCAGAGCAAGATTGTGAAGGTCTTGCGGGCGGAAAGCTGCCCGGCGTTGGCGTGCACCATGGTGATCTGCCGTTGCGCGGCTAAAACCATTCGCCAAAGCGTGAAAGCCGTTTTGCGCCTGCGATTTTTCTGTGCTACGAGAAGCAAAAGCGCGGTGAACGCGGCCCAAAGCTTGGGGCCCTCGGCGCGGGTTATTGGGGTAGGCGGAAGATGGCAGGCGGACAGTCGGGCAAAGCTCTGCGGATGCTGGGTATGGTGGTGCTTGTGGCCAGTTTGGCCGCCTGTTCACAGAAAAAGCAAAATGATACTGCGGCGTTGGATGGCCTGACGGCTGAACAGCTTTACAAGCGCGGTGAGTTGGCGCTGCAAGTCAAGCGCGGCAAGAACGAAGATGCGCTTGCCGATTTCGAAGCGGTGGAGCGGCTTTATCCCTATTCCGAATGGGCCAAGCGCGCGTTGATCATGCAGGCGTTCACCCAGCACAAGAACAAGAAATACGAGGAAGCCCGCGTCGCGGCCCAGCGGTATCTCGATTTTTACCCCGGCGATGAAGACGCGGCCTATGCGTCTTATCTGCTGGCGCTGTCCTATTACGATCAGGTTGATGAGGTTGGCCGCGATCAGGGCCTGACCTATCAGGCGCTGCAAGCCCTGCGCGTGGTGATCGAGGAATATCCCGACAGCGAATACGCCAAATCGGCCGAGCTGAAATTCGATCTCGCCTTTGATCACCTAGCTGCCAAGGATATGGAAATCGGGCGCTATTACCTCAAGCGCGGCAACTATACGGCGGCGATCAACCGGTTCCGCTCGGTGGTGCAGGATTTCCAGACCACGACTCATACCGCCGAGGCGTTGGAGCGGTTGGTGGAAGCCTACCTTGCGCTGGGTCTGACCAATGAGGCGCAGACGGCGGGCGCGATCCTTGGCTATAACTATCAGTCCTCGCCGTTCTATCAGGATGCGTTCAATCTGCTGAAAAAGCAGGGCTTGTCGCCGGAAGCCAAGGGCACCAGCTGGCTGTCGCAAATCTACCGGCAGACGATCAAGGGCGAATGGCTGTGATCCCCCTGCGCTGCGGCGCAGGCGGCGCATGGCTTTGTAAAGGCTAGGCGATGCTGCGCAGTCTTGATATCCGCGATGTGCTGATCATTGATCGGCTGACGCTTGAATTTGCCCCCGGCCTGAACGTGCTGACTGGCGAGACCGGGGCGGGCAAGTCGATCTTGCTGGATGCCTTGGGCTTTGTGCTGGGCTGGCGGGGCAGGGCCGAACTGGTCCGCGCCGGGGCCGCACAGGGCGAAGTTGTGGCCGAGTTTGATCTGCCCGCCGGCCATGCCGCCCGCGCCGTGCTGACCGAGGCCGGTTTTGACGACCCCGACGAGTTGATCCTGCGCCGCGTCAACACCGCCGATGGCCGCAAGACCGCCTTCGTCAATGATCGCCGCGTCTCGGGCGATGTGCTGCGCGCGCTTTCGGACACGCTGGTCGAATTGCATGGCCAGAACGATGACCGGGGCCTGTTGAACCCGCGCGGCCACCGCAACCTGCTCGACAGCTTTGCGGGCTTGGATGTCAGCGCCGCCCGTAGTGCGTGGCGCGCGCAGGCGCAAGCGCGCGACGCGTTGGCGCAGGCGCGCAACGCGCTGGAGCGTGCGCAGGTCGAGGAAGATTTCCTGCGCCATGCCGTGGCCGAACTGGACAAGCTGAACCCCGAAGCGGGCGAAGAGGCCAGCCTTGATACCCGCCGCCGTGCCATGCAGGGCGCCGAGCGTATCCGCACCGATGTGCAGCGCGCCCATTCCGCGTTAACCGAGGGCGCCGAGGCTGCGATCAGTGACGCCCTGCGCTGGCTCGAGGCCGCGGCGGATCGCGCCGAGGGGCGGCTTGACACGTCCCTTGCCGCCTTGGGTCGCGCTTTGGTGGAGTTGGGCGAGGCGCAGGACGGTATCTTATCCTGCCTGCGCGGCCTTGATTTTCGCCCCGGCGATCTGGAAAACCTGGAAGAGCGCTTGTTCGCGATCCGTGCCCTGGCGCGCAAGCACGGCGTCTTGCCCGATGATCTGGGCAATTTTGCCGAAAACGCCCGCGCGCGGCTGGCGGCGATTGACGGCGGGGCTGCGGGTCTGGCCAAGCTGGAAAAGGCGGTGGCCGAGGCCGAACTGGCCTATCAGCGCGAGGCGATGGTTCTGTCTAAAGCCCGCAAAACCGCCGCAACCCGGCTGGACCGCGCGATGGCCGCCGAACTCGCCCCCCTGAAGATGGAGCGCGCGGTGTTCAGCACCGAAATCACCGCAGGTGATCCTGGCCCCGAGGGCATGGATGCGGTGCAATTCACCGTCGCCACCAACCCCGGCGCCCCGGCGGGCGCGCTGAACAAGATCGCCTCGGGGGGCGAACTTTCGCGGTTCCTGCTGGCGCTGAAGGTGTGTCTGACCGCCAACACCCCGGGCCTCACGATGATCTTTGACGAGATTGATCGCGGCGTGGGCGGGGCCACGGCGGATGCGGTGGGCCGCCGCCTGAAGGCACTGTCCAGCACAGCGCAGGTGCTGGTTGTCACCCATAGCCCGCAAGTGGCTGCTTTGGGCAACCATCACTGGCGGGTCGAAAAGCGCGTCAGCAAAGGTCAGACGCTGTCCACCGTGGTGCCGCTAAGCGCCGATGCCCGCATCGAGGAAATCGCGCGGATGCTGGCAGGCGACCGCGTCACCGAAGCCGCCCGCGACGCCGCGCGCGCGTTGTTGCAGTAAGCGCCCCAGCGCCGCCAAGCCGGAATTCGCGCGAATTCCGTGCACGATTTTCGCGCGAAAATCGCCCTTAGCCCGCCGCTTGCGCCATCACCACAGCCAGATCGCCATAGCCGGTAAACCGCCGCTCATAGGCCAGGCCCAGCCGCCGGGCGCAATCCTCTGCCTTGGCATCCAAGGCCGGATCATTGGTTTGCGCCTGATACACCAGCTTGGTGTAATTGCCGAAATACATGTCGCGCAGTTGCGGATGCTTGTCCAAACCCATCGGCCGCCACACAAAGGCATCAAACTGCCGCACCAGAAAATCCGTAAGGTAAAACGCCGTGAACTCGTCCGGGTGGGCCGCAAACACAGCGTTGCCTTCAAAAAACGAATAACAATGCGGGCCTTCGATCATCTCGACGCCCAGTTCCTTGCACTTTTCCAACAATTGCCCGCCCGTGCCGCAATCGGCGTAAAGCACGAACACCGCGTCATAGTCGCCGCGTTGCGCCAGCACGGCATTTTCGACCGCAGCGGTGATGCGGTCAGGGTAAAGGTGCAGATTTGCAGGCAGGCATTGCAGATCCAGATGATCCCAGCCGTTTGCGCGCTTCAGCGCCAGAACTTCATGCGCCAATGCCCCGCAGGCAATCAGCAGCACGCGGCCCTGATGCGCGGGGGCAAGGCCCTCGTCGGTCAGCACATCATCGGAAATCAATGCCATCGCAGCGTGCGCACAAACAACGCCAGACAAACCGCCAGCAGCCCCAGCCACGCAAGCGACAGGCCCGCCACATGCACCACCGCGATCGAGGCCCCGGCAGTCAGGATCACCCCGAAGATCAGGGCCAGAAAGGTTGGAAGCGGCATGGCATCCTCCTTGTGTCGCAGCGCGCAACGCTTCACCGGTTGCACCTGTTTCATAACTTGGCACAAAAAAGCCCCGGGGCAAGACCCCGAGGCTATGAACGCAAGCTGAAAGCCCGATCAGGCGTTCAACTGATTGTGCTTGCGCAACACCAAGGCCTTGGCGGTTTCCACGGCCACAGCGGCGTCGCGGCAATAGGCATCCGCACCAATGGCCTTGCCGAATTCCTCGTTCAGCGGCGCGCCGCCCACCAGAACGATGTAATCCTCGCGCATGCCCTTTTCCTTCATCGTGTCGATCACGACTTTCATATAGGGCATCGTGGTGGTCAGCAGCGCCGACATGCCAAGGATATCGGGCTTTTCCTGCTCCAGCGCTTCCAGATACTTCTCAACCGAGTTGTTGATGCCCAGATCGCGCACTTCAAAGCCCGCACCTTCCATCATCATGCCGACAAGGTTCTTGCCGATGTCGTGGATGTCGCCTTTGACGGTGCCGATCACCATTTTGCCCATACGCGGCGCGCCGGTGGCGATCAGCAAGGGCTTCAGGATGAACATGCCGCCCTTCATCGCGTTGGCGGCCAGCAGCACTTCGGGCACGAACAGGATGCCATCGCGGAAGTCAGCGCCCACGATGGTCATGCCCGCGACAAGCGCCTTGGTCAGCACGTCATAGGGCGCCCAACCGCGTTCGATCAGGATGTTGACGCCATCCTCGATCTCTTCTTTCAGACCATCGTAAAGGTCGTCATGCATTTGCAGGACAAGTTCGTCATCGGAAAGATCAGCGAGGATGATTTCGTCGTCGGCCATCTGGGAACTCCTTGGGCGGTTGTCAGTGTGATGGGGCCAAAGCCCGCGCGACACTATACGAATAGCGACATGCGCCAACAGAAAGCCGACTTCATGGGGCAGGGCAAGCAGAAAACGCTTGGGATTGTTGCTGGTTTGTTCTAGTTTGCCGGGATGGACAAGCCTGAAAGCACAATCATGCCGGGGGTGCGCCCGCGCGGGCGCGGCGCGTTGGGCAATGCGGTGGGGCGGTTTGAGGCGACAACGCGGCTGGCGTTCGAAGACGGTTGGGAAGCACCGGAAGAACGGGTTTTGCGCACCGAGGTCAGGCTGGAAGCGCCGCGTTCGGCTGTCAGCTACAACCGCTCGCCCGACCTGCCGTTTGACCGCTCGATCAACCCTTACCGCGGCTGCGAACATGGCTGCATCTATTGCTTTGCGCGGCCCAGCCATGCCTATCTGAACCTGTCACCCGGCTTGGATTTTGAAACCAAACTGATCGCGCGTCCGGGGATTGGCGCGGTGTTGGACGGCGAGCTGCGGGCGAAATCCTACAAGGTTGCGGTGATGGCGCTTGGCACCAACACCGACCCCTATCAACCGATCGAGGCCGAATATGGCGTGATGCGCGAGGTGCTTAAGGTGCTGCGGGCGTTTCGGCATCCGGTTGCGATCACCACCAAAGGCACGCTGATTGAACGCGACATTGATCTGCTGGCCGAGATGGCGGCGCAAGGCCTGTGCCGGGTGGGGATCTCGGTGACGACGCTGGATGCCGATCTGTCGCGCCGGATGGAGCCTCGGGTCGCCGCCCCCAAGCGGCGGTTGCAGACCATCACCCGGCTGGCGCAAGCGGGGATTCCGGTGCGCGCCATGGTGTCGCCGATCATCCCCGGCCTGACCGATCACGAATTGGAACCGATCCTGCAAGCCTGCCGCGACGCAGGCGCGCAGTCCGCCAGCTATATCGCGCTGCGCTTGCCGCGTGAGGTGTCGCAGCTGTTTCAGGATTGGCTGGCCGAACATGTGCCAGACCGCGCGGCCAAGGTGATGGCACGGGTGCGCGATCTGCACGGCGGCATGGATTACGACCCGGCCTTTGGCAAAAGGATGCTCGGCGAGGGGCCTTGGGCCGATCTGATGGCGCGCAGGTTCAGGGTGGCGGTGGATCGGCTGGGGCTGGCGGTAAAGCTGCCGCCGATGCGCTGTGATTTGTTCGCGGCGCCCGCGCAGGCCGGCGATCAGCTGAGCCTGTTCTAACATCCCGCCCGCGCAACCGATTTCCGAAGCGGAAATCGTGCCGGAATTTCTCAAATTCCGGGGCGCTTGGGCCAAGCGCCCCGCATGGTCTTAGCCGCGCCGTCCGCGCCGCTCGCGCTTCGGATCGCCCGAGGTGTCGCCAGTGCCATCCGATGCCGAGGAAAACGCGCCCAGCTTGGCGGTGATCTCTTCGGGCGAGGGCACCGGGCCTTTCGGCGTGTTTTCCAGCGCCGCCCGCATCGCCGCCAGATGTTCCGGCATCGTGCCACAGCAGCCGCCGATGATCCGCACACCGGCATCGCGCGCCAGCACCGCATATTCGCCCATCAGTTCCGGCGTGCCATCGTAATGGATATGGCCGTCGTGATATTTCGGAATCCCCGCATTGCCCTTGGCGATCAACGGGCGCTGCGACCCGGTCGCGGCAAACCCCAGCACGGTGCGCATCAGATCCGACGCGCCCACGCCGCAATTCGCGCCAAAGGCAATCGGCGGGTTGGCGAGTTTCTCGACCATCTCCGCCATCGCAGCCGAGGTGGTGCCCATCATCGTGCGCCCGGCGGTATCAAAGCTCATCGTGCCGCACCACGGCATCCCCGCCAAAGCCGCAGCCTCGGCCGCCGCTGCGTATTCTTCGGGGGCGGAAATCGTCTCCACCCACAAAACATCCGCGCCGCCTTCTTTCAGCCCTTCGGCCTGCTCGTGGAACATCTCGACCGCCGCGCGGTGGGTCAGCGTGCCCATCGGTTCAAAAATCTCACCCGTCGGGCCGACCGAGCCCGCAACCACCACCACGCGCCCCGACGCATCGGCAATCTCGCGCCCCAGGGCGGCCCCCACCCGGTTCAACTCGCGCACCCGGCCTTGCGCGCCGTGCAGCTTCAACCGGCTTGCATTGCCGCCGAAAGTGTTGGTCAGGAAGATATCCGACCCCGCATTGACCGCATTGCGATAGAGCGTGCGGATATTGTCGGGCTTGTCCACGTTCCAGAACTCTGGCGGCTCGCCCGAGGACAGGCCCATGTTGAACAGATTGGTGCCCGTCGCGCCGTCGGCCATCAGCCAGTCACGGGTCGCAAGCAGTTTTGAAAGCGCATCTTGGGCCATGGCATCCTCGTTCATGCAGAAGAGAAACGGATGTTTCCCGTTGAGGTTTATCTGCCACGCGGGGCAGGGCGAGGCAAATCCATAATCTTCATAACACTATGAGGCTACTGACAACTGAGGGGCCACCGCAAACCAAACGGTCCACCGCAAACCTAACGGGCCGCGCCAAAGCTGGCGGCGGCCCGGCTGGCTGCGCAATCGCATAGGCAAGCAGATGGCAGCGCAGATTTCAGAGTTCGCTCATCAACTGGGCTTTGGCCACCGGCAGCAACTCGGCCATCTTGGCGCGCACCGCATCGGCACTCGACAGGCTGCCCAGATCGCCCGCAACCTTGCGCACCACGTCCTCGATACCGGCCTCTTCGAAATCGGCGCTGACCACCGACATGGCATATTCCGCCGCATCGTCCCCGGTTTTGCCCAGCAGACCCGCTGCCCACAGCCCGGTCAGCTTGTTGCGCCGCGCCTCGGCGCGAAACTGCATATCGGCATCATGGGCGTATTTCGATTCAAAAGCGTGTTCGCGGTCGTCAAATGTGGTCATGGCTGGCCCTCTGGGTCATGGAAAGTTACCCTCCATATGCCCATCCCGCGCGCCCCGTTCAAGACAAAAAGCCGATGCGCGCCAGCAGGACATGCAGTTGCCCAAGCCTTGCCCCCACGGGCTGCATCGCATATAGGCTCGGGAAAAGGGCAGGGGTGGCGTTGCCGCCCCCCATTTCTATTGGTAGCGGCCCTATTGGTATCGGAGCATTCATGGCGCGCAGGAAGAAGGTTTACGAGGGCAAGGCGAAGATCCTTTACGAAGGGCCGGAACCGGGCACTCTGATCCAGTATTTCAAGGACGATTCCGCGCCCACCGCTGCCGAGGCGACGCCTGCGGCGGTCGAGGGCAAGGGGGTTCTGAACAACCGTCTGTCGGAATTCTTCATGTCGGGGCTCAATGCCATCGGCGTGCCCACCCATTTCATCCGCCGCGTCAACATGCGCGAACAACTGGTGCGGATGGCCGAGATCATCCCGCTGGAGGTCGTGGTGCGCAACTTTGCCGCGGGCGAGATTTCGACCCGTCTCGGCATCCCCGAAGGCACGCCGCTGCCGCGCCCGATTGTGGAATACTACCTGAAGGATGACCGCTTGTCGCTGCCGATGGTCGCGGAGGAACACATCGTCGCCTTCGGTTGGGCCACCCAGCAGGATCTGGACGACATCATCGCGCTGGCGCTGCGGGTGAATGATTTCATGTCGGGGGTGATGCTGGGTGTGGGCATCCGTCTGGCCGATTTCCGCATCGAAGTCGGGCGGATCTGGGAAAACGACTACATGCGCCTGATCGTGGCGGATGAAATCAGCCCTGACAGTTGCCGTCTGTGGGATTTGCGCGGCTTGGTGGATCGCGGCGATGGCCAGCCGATCCCGGAACCCGGGCCGCTGGCCGATGTCTATACCGAACTCGCGCGGCGTTTGGGGGTTCTGCCCTCCAACGTGACGCATACGGTGAAACCGACGCTGATCAACTAGCGCTGCGTTCTTCGCCTTACGCTGGGGGCTCGCCCCCAGACCCCGAGGATATTTGAGCAGAGAGGATGACCAAAGCCGCACCGCGTAGGGGGCCTGCTTGCCTAAGCCTGCTCCGTCGTGCATCCGCCCTTGTCGAAACCGCCCGATCACGCTAAGGGGGCGCAACCCCCATTTTCGGAGAATGCCATGAAAGCCCGCGTCACCGTCATGTTGAAATCCGGCGTTCTGGATGTGCAGGGCGAGGCGGTGCGCCATGCGCTTGGCACTTTGGGCTTCGCCGGGGTGAATGGTGTGCGGCAGGGCAAGGTGATCGAGCTTGATCTGGCCGAAACCGACAAGGCCGCAGCCGAGACCGCGGTGAAGGCGATGTGCGAAAAGCTGTTGTCGAACACCGTGATCGAAAGCTACCGGGTCGAACTGCTGTAAGCTGCGGTGATCAAAGGTTAAGGTTGGGTTAACGCCACAGATCAAGCCTTTGACATATATAAACTAAAAGTAGGTCCCAACGCGGGACCCGCCCCTTTCGGGCGTGGCCCACCCTTCGGAGTGCCCCCATGCGAGCCGCGATCATTCGGGACTACAACGCCGATCTCAGCCTTGAATCCGTGCCCGATCCGGTTTGTGAAGCCGATGGGGTGGTGCTGAAAACCCTCTCCTGCGGCATCTGTCGGTCTGATTGGCACGGCTGGGTCGGCGAGCATCCAAAGGTGAAGCCGGGCGCGATCCCCGGCCACGAATATTGCGGCGAAGTGGTCGAATCCGGCCCGCTTTCCAAGTGGAAAATCGGCGACCGCGTGATCGCGCCGTTCATCCTGTCTTGCGGGGCCTGCCCGGAATGCCAATCCGGCCAGACCACGATCTGCAAGAACCAGCGTGTGCCGGGGTTTGGCGAGCCGGGGGCCTATGCCGAATATGTCTCCGCCCCGCACGCCCACAACCTTGCCCGCCTGCCCGACAGCCTGACGCCCGCCCTTGCTGCAGGTCTGGGCTGCCGGGTGACAACCGCGTGGCACGCCCTGACCGGGCGCGCCGCCGTGCAGGCGGGCGAGTGGCTGGCTGTGCATGGCACCGGCGGCATCGGCCTGTCGGTGCTGCTGATCGGCCGCGCTTTGGGTGCGCGGGTGATCGTGGTCGATGTGGTGCCCGAACGGCTGGCGCACGCCTTGTCTTTGGGGGCCGAGGCCGCGATCGACGCGCGCGGCGGCGATGCGGCGGCGCAGATTGTCGACCTGACCAGCGGCGGCGCGCATGTCAGTGTCGAGGCTTTGGGGATCGCGGCCACCACCAACGGCTCGATCGAATGTCTGCGCCCCTTGGGGCGGCATGTGCAGGTCGGGTTGCCCACCGGGCACACCGCGCGGATGGATATCAACATGAACGCGGTTTATATGAAGCAACTGGCTTTGTATGGCACGCGCGGCATGCCAAGCTGGCGCTATCCGTCGTTGCTGTCGATGATCGAGACGGGCCGTATCGACGTGCGCCCGATCGTGGCGCGGCAGGTGGCACTGTCGCAAGCCAGTGCCGAGTTGCGGATGTTCAACGCGCCGATGCCGCCCGGGGTGGCGGTGATCACCGACTTCACCGCCTAAGCCGATTTTCGCGCGAAAATCGTGCACGGAATTCGCGCGAATTCCGACTGCTGCCGCGGGTGTTTTGGACTGGATGCGGCGCGCGGTTTGCGCTATCCGCAAACTATCCAAACCTTTCGGAGTGCCGCCCATGAAAGCCGCTGTCGTCACCTTTCCCGGCTCGAACTGTGACCGTGATCTTGCCGTGGCGTTTGAGCGCGCGGGGTTTGCGGTTTCTCGGGTCTGGCACAAGGACACCGCGCTGCCCGAGGGGGTTGATGTGGTGGGTGTTCCGGGTGGGTTTTCGTTTGGCGACTATCTGCGCTGCGGCGCCATCGCCGCGCAGTCGCCGATTGCTGCGGCCATCCGGGGCCATGCGGCGCGTGGCGGTTATGTGCTGGGGATCTGCAACGGCTTTCAGGTGCTGACCGAAATGCAACTGCTGCCGGGCGCGTTGATGCGCAATGCCGGGTTGAAATTTATCTGCAAGACCATCGGTTTGAACGTCGCCACCAGCGACAGCGCCTTTACCTCGGCTTATGCCAAGGGCCAGCAGATCGCGGTGCCGGTGGCGCATCACGACGGCAATTACACCATCGACGCCGAGGGTCTGGCGGCCTTGCACGCCGAAGACCGCGTCGCGTTCCGTTATGCGCAAAACCCCAACGGCTCGGCTGCCGATATCGCGGGCGTGCTTTCGGCCAACCGCCGCGTGCTTGGCATGATGCCCCACCCCGAGCGTGTGGTGGACGCACGCGCCGGCGGCACCGATGGTGCGGCGCTGTTTGCCAGCCTGATGGGCGGGATGGCGCTGGCCTGAGCGCCTTTGGCTTGAGGCCGCGCTTGGGCAGGCCTAAACTTCGATCATGCAAAGCCGCAGCCGATCCAAACGTATATCAGACGCCGCACCGGGGAAATCCTGGCGCATCAGGTTGGCCGCCACCCTGCTGATATTATTGGCAATCGGCGTGGTGCTGATCACCAACCGCTGGCTTTCTGAACGTTTTACCGAAACCACCCGCAACCGGGCTGAACTGCGGCTTGCGCTGTATTCTGGCAACATGTTGTCCGAGGTGCAGCGGACGGCGGTGGTGCCGCTGTTGCTGGCCGATGATCCAGCGATTCGCGACTCGTTGAAAAAGAACACTTTTGCCCGCACCAGCCTGCGCCTGATCGAGGTGCAAAAGGAAATCGGCGTTGCCTCAATCCTTCTGCTCGACAAGGACGGCTGGACGGTGGGGGCCACCAACCGCAACCTTTTGGGCACCACCCACCGCAATGACAGCTATTTTGTCGATGCCATCCGCACCAAAGACACGGTGTTTTCGGTGACGCCGCAAGCAGGCGGTGCGTTTGATTTCAGCTATTCGCGGGTGATCGAGGCGGATGGTCAGGTGCTGGGCGTGATCGTCGTGGCGGTCGATATGATGAAGCACGAACGCGCCTGGGCGGGGTTGCAGGACGCGGTGCTGGTGGCAAACTCTGAAGCGACGGTGATCTTGGCGACCGAGCCTTCGTGGCGCAGCAAACCTGTGACCGAGGCCCTTGCGCCGACGGGCAGTTCTTCGGCGCTGGACCGCGCCTTGAAGGGGGCTGCGGATTGGGCGCAGAATCCGCCGGATGCCTATGTCTCGGGTGAGGCTGTGCTGCGCACCGAGGCGCGGGTGCCGTTTCAGGGCTGGAAGATGGTGACCTTCACCGCCTACGATTCGGTGCGCGAGCGGGTGAATGGCGTGATTGCCTTGGAAATCATGGGCTTTGCGATTTTGACGGCGCTGACGTTTTATGTGCTGTCGCGCCGGGCGTGGTCGCAATCGGTGTCGTTCCAGCGCGAATCCGCCGAATTGCGCTTGCTGAATGCGCGGCTTTCCCGCGAGATTGCCGAGCGCGAAAAGGTGCAGAAAACGCTGGAAGTGGCGGAGCTGACGCTGGCGCAATCTTCCAAACTTGCGGCCTTGGGCGAGATGTCTGCCGCCGTCAGCCACGAGTTGAACCAGCCGCTGGCGGCGATGAAAACCTATCTTGCGGGCGCGCGGCTGTTGTTGCAACGCAAGCGCCCGGACGAGGCTTTGTCGTCTTTTCAACGGATTGACGATCTGATCGACCGGATGGGGGCGATCACGCGGCAGTTGAAATCCTATGCCCGCAAGGGCGGCGAGGCGTTCGAGCCGGTGGATCTGCGCGCCTGTGTGTCATCGGCGCTGGCGATGATGGAACCGCAGTTGAAGCAGCGCGTTGTCAAGATAACCCGCACTGTGCCGCGCCAACCTGTGATGGTGATGGCAGACCGGCTGCGGCTTGAGCAGGTGATCATCAACTTGTTGCGCAATGCCTTGGACGCCACGAAAGACACGCTTGATCCGCATATCGACCTGCTGCTTGCGGTGGGCGAGAGTGCGACTTTGGCCGTGCGTGACAATGGCACCGGCATTGGCGATATCGGTTCGATCTTCGAGCCGTTTTACACAACGAAAAAGCCGGGCGAGGGCGTGGGCCTTGGTCTGGCAATTTCCTCGGGCATCGTGACCGATCTGGGCGGGCGTCTGACGGCGCATAACGCCGAGTCCGGTGGCGCGGTGTTCGAGGTGCAACTGCCCCTGATGGGCAACCAAGCAAAAGCAGCGGAATGAGGGCGGCATGGCACGGGCAATGAAAGTGGCGATTGTGGACGACGAGGCCGATATGCGCGCGTCGATCAGCCAGTGGCTGGCGCTGTCGGGGTTTGATACCGAAACCTATGCCAGTGCCGAAGAGGCGCTGAAGGTGCTGGGGCCCGAATGGCCGGGGGTCGTGGTGTCGGACATCAAGATGCCGGGTATGGATGGCATGGCGTTTCTGAAGCGGCTGATGGGCATGGATTCGGGCCTGCCGGTCATTTTGATCACCGGGCACGGCGATGTGCCGATGGCGGTCGAGGCGATGCGGGTCGGCGCTTATGATTTTCTGGAAAAGCCGTTCAACCCCGACCGGATGACCGAACTTGCCAAGCGCGCGACGATGGCGCGGCGGCTGACGCTGGACAACCGTGCCCTGCGGCGCGAGTTGTCCGACGGCTCGATCCTGATGAAAAAGCTGGTCGGTGCCAGCCCCGCGATGGAGCGGCTGCGCGAGGATATTCTCGATCTGGGTCAAGCCGATAGCCATGTGCTGATTGATGGCGAAACCGGCACCGGCAAGACTTTGGTGGCGCATGCGCTGCACGCTGTTGGCCCGCGTGGGTCGAAGAAATTCGTCACCGTCACCTGTGCGGCATGGGGCGAGGATCAACTGGCGGCCAAGCTGTTTGGCCCATCGGACGACGGCAACCTGCCGTTGGTCGAAGAAGCCCGGGGCGGCACGCTGTGCCTTGAGGATATCGAGGCGCTGAGCCATCCGCTGCAATCGCGCCTGCTGACGCTGATCAACGAACAGGGCACGCCGCCCGAAACCCGCATCATCGCGATCTGCAACGAACATGCGCCGGATAAGACGCTTGAGGATGTGCTGCGCTCGGATCTGTTCTACCGCTTGGGGGCGATGACCATCATCTGCCCGCCGCTGCGCGCGCGCGGCGAAGATATTCTGACGCTGTTCACCCGGTCTTCTGAACAATTCGCCGAGGAATACGGCTGCGACGCGCCGCAGGTGACGGCGCAAGAGGCGGCGCAGTTGTTGCAAGCGCCGTGGCCGGGCAACGTGCGGCAACTGGTCAACATTGCCGAACGCGCGGTGTTGCAAAACCGGCGCGGCTCGGGCTCGATTGCCTCGCTGCTGATGGCCGATAACGAGGCGTCAGGCCCCGCGCTGACAACCGAAGGCAAGCCGCTGAAGGATTATGTCGAAGCGTTCGAGCGCATGTTGATCGACAACACCATGCGCCGCCACAAGGGCAGCATCACCAGCGTGATGGACGAGCTGTGCCTGCCGCGCCGGACGCTTAACGAAAAAATGGCCAAATATGGCTTACAGCGCCAAGATTACGTGTAGGGCGGGGTCGGCCTCGCCTTACCTTGCATCAGACACAAATCACCCATTGTCATGGCTGGCGGTTTCCCGTTAGGGTTACAGTCAGGTGACATGATGTCGCCACGGAATTCTCTGCCCTGATGATCTGGCGCGCAAAGCTGCCGAGATTTGGGGTGGTCGGATCGGCTGCAAGGCCGGATTATTGCCCGTAAGTGACTGATAACACAGGAACAGACCGGGCTTTTTAAGGTGGGTCGTGCAAGCGGCCCAAACGTGAACCGCGATGATGTGCGCGACATTGGCAAGTCAAGGCGAGGGGTGCCCACCGGGCACGGCCCGCCTGTTTGCGTTGCGCGCAGCCGCCCGAACAAGCCGCCTCTTTGTGAGAAAACCCCCTTCCGCACCGCCGGGAGGGTTTTCGCATGACAGGCGCAATGGATTGATATGTCAAAGAAAATGCTTATCGACGCCACCCATGCCGAGGAGACTCGGGTTGTTGTGGTCGATGGAAACAAGGTCGAAGAATTCGATTTTGAAACCGTAAACAAGCGCCAGCTTGCCGGAAACATCTATCTCGCAAAGGTCACGCGGGTAGAACCTTCGCTGCAAGCGGCTTTTGTCGATTACGGCGGCAACCGCCACGGCTTTTTGGCCTTCGCCGAAATTCACCCGGATTATTACCAGATCCCGGTGGCCGACCGCAAAGCCCTGCTGGACGAAGAGCGCGCCTATAACCGCGCGCAGGATGAAGAAGACAACCGCCGCTCGCGTCCGCGCCCCAAACCGCAGCAAAACCAGCGCCCGCGTGCCGAGGCGGTGGATGGCGATGCGGTGCAGGTGTCAGACATCAGTGGCATGGATGTGGTTGATCTGGGCGAGGAAACCGGCGCAGACGCGCTGGTGACATCCGCGCCCGCCGATGTGGCAGAGCAGCCGCACCACGACCACGACCACGATCATCACGACCACGCCCACACCCACAACGTGGCCTCGGTCGATCACGAAGACGGCGACGCGCCGTTCCGCTCGATTGATCATGCCTCGGATACCGATGACGAGATCGAATCGATTGCCGAAGAAGACGTGTCCGAAGAAATCTCGGCCCCGCGCAAACCCCGCGCACGGCGCTATAAAATCCAGGAAGTGATCAAGGTGCGCCAGATCATGCTGGTGCAGGTGGTCAAGGAAGAACGCGGCAACAAGGGTGCTGCACTGACCACTTATCTGTCGCTTGCCGGTCGCTATTGCGTGCTGATGCCGAACACCGCGCGCGGTGGTGGGATTTCCCGCAAGATCACCCAAGCCGCTGACCGCAAGAAGCTGAAAGAAATCGCCACCGAAATCGAAGTGCCGGAAGGCGCAGGTCTGATCATTCGCACGGCAGGTGCTAAGCGCACCAAGCCCGAGATCAAGCGCGATTACGAATACCTGATGCGCCTGTGGGAACAGATCCGCGAGTTGACCCTGAAGTCGATTGCGCCCGCCGCGATTTATGAGGAAGGCAACCTGATCAAGCGCACGATCCGCGACCTTTACAGCCGCGAGATCGACGAAATTCTGGTCGAAGGCGAGGCTGGCTACCGCACCGCAAAAGACTTCATGCGGATGATCATGCCAAGCCACGCCAAATCGGTGGTGCGCTATGACGAGCCGACGCCGCTGTTCGCGAAATATCAGGTTGAAAGCTATCTTGGCGGCATGTTCAACCCGACTGTGCAGCTGAAATCCGGCGGCTATATCGTGATCGGCATCACCGAGGCGCTGGTCGCCATCGACGTGAACTCTGGCCGTGCGACGAAAGAGGGGTCCATCGAGGACACCGCTTTGAAGACCAACCTTGAGGCTGCCGAGGAAGTGGCGCGCCAGTTGCGTCTGCGTGACCTTGCCGGTCTGATCGTGATCGACTTCATCGACATGGAAGAGCGTCGCAACAACGCCGCCGTCGAGAAAAAGCTGAAAGACAAGCTGAAAACCGACCGTGCGCGCATTCAGGTAGGCCGGATTTCCGGCTTTGGCCTGATGGAAATGTCGCGCCAACGCCTGCGTCCCGGGATGCTGGAAAGCACCACGCAGCCGTGCTCGCATTGCCACGGCACGGGCCTGATCCGCTCGGACGACAGCCTTGGGTTGCAGGTTTTGCGCGCGCTGGAGGAAGAGGGCACCCGCAAACGCAGCAAAGAAGTGCTGCTGCGCGCGCCGATTGGCATTGTGAACTTCCTGATCAACGGCAAGCGCGAGCATATCGCGCTGATCGAGGCCCGCTATGGCATGTCGGTGCGGATTGAATGCGATCCGGCGATGATCTCGCCCGATTTCTCGATTGAGAAATTCAAGACCGCGACGCGGGTGGTGCCGGAAGTGTCTTCGGTGATCTCGGGCAATGCCTCGCTGATGGGCGCGCCGGTGGCGGAAGAAGAAGATGAAGATATCATCGACGACGTGGATGATGTCGAAGAGGCCGAAGTGACCGAGGTTGCGGCGACCGCTGTCGCGCCAGCCGCCGCTGCGGGCGAGGGTGGCACCAAGAAGCGCCGCCGTCGTCGTCGTCGCAAGAAGCCAGGCCAGCCGGGTGAAGCGGCTGCCGCGTCGGATGCCGAAGGTGATGACGGCGAGGACGAAGATGGCGATGACGAGGCGGGCCAGGATGCGCCCACGGCGTTGACCGAAGCGGCAGCCGAAGCGCCGCTGGCGCCTGTGGCCGAAGCCGTGGCGAAAAAGCCGACCCGCACCCGCGCCCCGCGTGGCAGCAAATCGGCTGCGGCGCAGGCAGAGGCAGCCGTCGTGGCGCAAACCGCGCCGGACGCCGAGGCAGCACCCGCAAAGCCCAGCCGCAGCCGTTCGCGCAGCCGCACCGCCAAGGCCGAGCCGGTGGCCGAAGCAGCGGTTGCGGCAGCCGTCAGCGAAACTGCGGTTGTGGCCGAGGAAAAACCGAAACCCACGCGCAGCCGTTCCAGCCGCAGCAAGCCCAAGGCGGAAGCCGCAGCGGTTGAGGCCGTAGCGGTTGAAGCGGCAACGCCCGCGCCCGCCGCAGCGGCGGAAGCTACGCCGGTGGTCGAGGTGGCCGTGGCCACAGCGCCAGTGGTCGAAGCACCGGTCGCTGCCAGTGCCCCGAGTGAACCCAGTGCCCCGAGCGAACCGAGCGAACCGGCCGTCGCGGCAGAGCCTGCCGAAGATGATGGCCCGTCAAAGCCGAAAAAGCGCGGCTGGTGGTCGCTGGGCCGCTAAGCGGATTGAACACGGCATCGCGGCGGCGGGGAAACCTGCCGCCGTTTGCATTTTGCGCCTTACGCGCCGCGCCGGATCAGATAGGCGCTGCCGCCCGCGATATCGCTTGCACCCAGAAAATCATGCCCTGCCTCGGCACAGAAATGCGGCAAATCAATCGCCGCCATCGCATCGCTGGCCAGAACCCGCAGCACCTCACCCTTGGCCATCGCCAGCAACCGCTTGCGGGCGCGCAGCACGGGCAGCGGGCATAGCAGCCCCAGACAATCCAACTCGACATCCCACTGCATGACGCACCCTTTCCGCGTGCCCCACTATCGCCGCCAAAGCCCGCGACGCCAGCCCAAAATGCCGCACGCAGACGTGAGGCCGTGCCGCGTGACCTTTGCGCGCAACTGCGCTAGATCAGCCAAAACGGAGTTCCCATGTTCGGCATCGACATCTTTGACGCAAGCCTGATCCCGGCCATGCTTGTGGCGCTTGTGGCGGGCATTCTGTCATTTCTCAGCCCCTGCGTGCTGCCCATCGTGCCGCCCTATCTGGCCTATATGTCAGGCATTTCGGTTGCCGAGATGAAAACCGGACGCTCGCCGTTGCTGGCGGCGCTGTTTTTCGTGCTGGGGCTGTCCACGGTGTTTTTGTTGCTGGGCCTGGCCGCCTCGGCGTTTGGGGCGTTCTTTTTGGGCAACGCCAGCACGTTTGCCACGCTGGCGGGCGTGGTGGTGATGGTGTTTGGCGCGCATTTTCTGGGCATCTATCGCATCAGCTTTCTGGACCGCGAAATGCGCATGGATGCGGGCGATCATGGCGGCTCGGCTTTTGGCGCCTACATTCTGGGCCTGGCCTTTGCCTTTGGCTGGACCCCCTGCATCGGCCCGCAGTTGGGGGCGATCCTGTCGCTGGCGGCACAAGAGGGCAATGTCGGGCGCGGCATGATGCTGCTTGCGGTCTATGCTGCCGGTCTGGGGATCCCGTTTCTGCTGGTTGCGGCTTTCTTCGCCCGCCTTGCCCCGTTTGTCAGCTTCATGAAGCGCCACGCCGAGCGGATTGAGAAAATTATGGGCCTGCTGCTATGGACGATCGGCCTGTTGATGCTGACCGGCGGGTTCTCGTCGTTTTCCTACTGGTTGTTAGAGAATATGCCGTTTCTGGCGGCGCTGGGCTGACATCTTCCCCTTAAAATCGCCCAATTCCTCTGCCATGATGCTGGCAACGGGACAGGGGCGCAATGGAACCGATCAGTCAAGACGACAATTTCGATCAGCGCGTGCATCGCCGCCGGGTGTTCTACATCCCCGGCTACGATCCGATTCATCCGCGCCGCTACCGAGAGCTTTACCGCAAGGAAGGTCAGGATCAGGCGCGGATTTCCGGCTATCAGATTGAGTTAAAACCCAAAAAAACCGGTGGCCCCTACGGCTGGCACGTCACAGGCACCATCGACGGTGCCGTGACCGACGCCGATGTCGAGGTGCTGGTCTGGGCCGATATTGTCAAAACCTCGATGGCGCGGGGCATTGCGGCCACTTATCTGCAACTGCTGCGCACGGCCTATGCCTATATCGGCTCGGGGGCTTTGTTCCGGCTGGCGGGGTTGCGCAAGGGGCCGATGATTGCGGCCCTTTACCCGTTCGTGTTTCTGATCGCCCAACTGCTGCTGGCTTGCCTTGCGGGTTGGGGCATCGGTGAACTGGTCAGCTTTGTGCATCCGGCGTTGGGTTGGGCGGCGGGGCTTGGCGTGGTCTGGGCGATGCTGCGCGCCTTCAAACGCTGGGATAACAAGGTGTTTGCCTATTATCTGATGCACGATTACGCCTATTCCGCGCAGGCAAGCGGCGCGAACCCGCCCGAGTTGGAAGCCCGCATGACGGCGTTTCGCTTGTCGATCCGCAACGCTCTGACGGCGGGATTTGACGAGGTGTTGGTGGTCGGCCATTCCTCGGGCGCGCATCTGGCGGTGTCGATCCTTGCCGATCTTCTGCGCGAGGGGCTGCCGAAAGATGCCGCGCGGTTGGCTTTGCTGACGCTTGGCCAAGTGGTGCCGATGGTGTCGTTTCTGCCGCAAGCCAAGCGCCTGCGCGGCGATCTGCGCTATCTGTCGGCGCAGGATGCGGTGGTCTGGGTGGATGTGACGGCCCCCGGCGACGGTTGCGCTTTTGCTTTGTGCGATCCGGTCGCGGTGACGGGTGTGGCCCCGCCAGACAAGCTGTGGCCGCTGGTGATCTCGGCGGCGTTCACGCAAACCTTGTCGCCTGCGCGTTGGAAAGAACTGCGGTGGAAGTTTTTTCGCCTGCATTTTCAATATCTTTGCGCCTTTGACCGGCCCGGCGATTACGACTATTTCCAGATCACCGCAGGGCCGCGCACCTTGGCTGATCGCTATCGCACCCGCGCACCATCGAAAAGCCGGATCACCCGGCCCGCCTCTGGCTATCGGGACACCGCATGATCCCGCCCAAGCCCCAGCCCCGGGCCGACAAAGTCTCGCTGCTGCGGTATCTGCGGCTGTTTCGTGCCGACATCCTGTCGGCGCAGCCCGCGCGGCTGTATCGGGCGTGGATGGCGGGCTTTCGCACGCCGTTTTTTCGCAGCTATCTGTGCAATGATCCAAATCTGGTCAACCGTGTGCTGGTGGAACGCCCCGACGATTTCCCAAAATCCGACCGTATCCGCGAAGGCCTGAACCCGCTGTTGGGCAATTCGGTGTTTGTCACCAATGGCGCGGTGTGGAAACGCCAGCGCCGCATCATCGACCCGGCGTTTGAAGGCGGACGGCTGCGTGACACGTTCCCCGCCATGGTCGCGGCGGGGCAGGCTGCGGTGGCGCGGATGCCTGTGGGCGTGGTCGAGGTCGAGGAAGAAATGAGCCATGCGGCGGCGGATGTGATCTTTCGCACGCTGTTCTCGATCCCGATCGAGCACGAGGTGGCATCGGCCGTCTTCGCCGAATTTCGCCGCTATCAACGCACGCAACCGCTTCTGAACATTGCAGCTTTTCTGCCGCTGCCGAAATGGCTGCCGCGGTTTCACAAGCCCGCCACCAAACGCTCGGCGGCGGTTATTCGCGCCCTGATCACCCGGCTGACCGAAAATCGTGCGGCGGAAATCGCCAATGGGATTGCACCCGACGATCTGGCAACCAAGATCATGACCACCGCCGATCCGCTGACCGGCGCGCGGTTCAAGACGGCGGAAATGGTCGATCAGGTGGCGATTTTCTTTCTGGCCGGGCATGAAACCAGCGCCTCGGCCTTGTCATGGGCGCTGTTGATGTTGGCGATGGACCCGGCAACACAAGAAAAGGTCGCGGCAGAGGCGCAGGGCTTGGGCGATGCGCCCGAATTTGCGGCGCTGTCAAAGCTGCGTTTCACCCGCGATGTGTTCCGCGAGGTGCTGCGGCTGTATCCGCCGGTGCCGATGATGGTGCGCGAGAATACTGCGACCGAGGAGTTGCGCGGCCAAAAGGTCGCCCCCGGCGCGCAGATCGTGCTCAGCCCCTGGCACCTGCACCGCCACGAGCGCATCTGGGATCGCCCTGACGCGTTCGATCCAAGCCGTTGGCAAACCGAGGAAAACCGCGCCTGCGCCCGCGATGCTTACATGCCGTTTTCAGCCGGTCCCCGGGTGTGCACCGGCGCGGGGTTTGCGATGGTGGAAGGCGTTTTGCTGCTGGCCATGCTGGCGCGGGCGTTTCGGTTTGAGGTGGCGGGCGATTTGCCGGTGCCCGTGGCGCATCTGACGGTGCGCGCCCGCGATGGGATTTCGCTGCGGATCACCCGGCGTTAGGATCTTGCGGCGCTAAAAATCCACATCTTGCGGTCGAATTTTCACAAACCACAACTTACAGAGATTTGTCCCCGCGGGGACAAAATATTCCGCAATCTGGCCCCGCCAAAACCCGCGCCAGCACCGCTTTAGCGACGCAACTCTGCCAGCACAAACACCCGGATCGCCGAGGCAAGGCCGATATCCGTCTCGCGGCCCGCATCAATTTCAGCCGCAAGCGCGTTCAGGGTTTGGCTGCGGGTGCGCGCGATTTCACAAAACCCGTCCCAGAACGCCGCTTCAAGCGACACCGACGTGCGGTGGCCTTTCAACGTGACAGAGTGTTTGACGGGACGACCGCTCATTTCGGCGGCTTTGGGCTTGGGTGTTGCGGCGGCAGCGCATGGCCGTCAAGGTCGCGCTTTTCCTTTTCAAGGCGCGCGGCCTCAAGGGCTTTGTCACCCTTGCGCCGACCGAACTTCACCGCATTGGCATCGGCCTGCGCGCGGGCTTCGGCCTTGTCTTTGGCCTTTCGCACAGCGCGCAGGTTGATGATTTCGGCCATCAGCCTTTCGGCCCGACCATATCTTCAGGCCGCACCACGCGGTCAAAGGTTTCGCCATCGACATAGCCCAAAGCGATGGCTTCCTCGCGCAAAGTGGTGCCGTTTTTATGCGCGGTTTTGGCAACTTTGGTGGCGGCGTCATAGCCGATGGTGGGGGCCAAGGCCGTGACCAGCATCAGCGATTCCTTCATCAGCTTGTCGATGCGCGCGATGTTGGCTTGGGTGCCCACCACCATGTTGTCGGTGAACGAGCCCGCCGCGTCGCCCAAAAGCTGCATGGATTGCAGCACGTTATACGACATCATCGGGTTATACACATTCAGCTCGAAATGGCCCTGCGATCCGGCAAAACCCACCGCCGCGTCATTCCCCATCACCTGCGCGCAGACCATGGTCAGCGCCTCGGCTTGGGTCGGGTTGACCTTGCCCGGCATGATGGAACTTCCCGGCTCGTTTTCCGGCAAGATCAATTCGCCCAAGCCCGAACGCGGACCCGAGCCCAGCAAACGCAGGTCGTTTGCGATCTTGAACAGGCTGGCGGCCACGGTTTTCAGCGCGCCCGAGAACATCACCATCGCGTCATGCGCGGCCAAAGCCTCAAACTTGTTCGGCGCGGTGACGAAGGGCAGGTTGGTGATCTCGGCAATCGCCGCTGCAACCCGCACATCCCAGCCGACGCGGGTGTTCAGCCCGGTGCCCACCGCGGTGCCACCTTGGGCCAACTCGTAAATATCGGGCAGGCACATCTTCACCCGCGCGATGCCCTTTTCAACCTGCTTGGCATAGCCGGAAAATTCCTGCCCCAAGGTCAGTGGCGTTGCATCCTGCGTGTGGGTGCGGCCGATCTTGATGATGTCCTTGAAATCATGGGCTTTCGCATCAAGCGCCGCGTGCAGCTTTTCCAGCCCCGGCAGCAGCACATCGCGCGCCATCATGCCGATGGCGACATGCATCGCGGTGGGGAAGGTGTCGTTCGACGATTGCCCCATGTTGACGTGATCATTCGGATGCACTGGCTTTTTGCTGCCCATCACCCCGCCCAGCATTTCAATCGCGCGGTTCGAGATCACCTCATTGGCGTTCATGTTCGACTGGGTGCCAGAGCCGGTCTGCCAGACCACCAGCGGGAAGTTGTCGTCAAACTTGCCGTCGATCACCTCTTGCGCGGCTTTCGCAATCGTCTCGCCCAAGCTGGCATCAATGTCGCCCTGCGCGATATTGACCAAAGCGCAGGCCTTTTTGATCACGCCCAAGGCGCGGACGATGGCAACCGGCTGACGCTCCCACCCGATCGGGAAATTCAGGATCGAGCGCTGGGTCTGTGCGCCCCAGTATTTGTCGGCGGGAACCTCAAGCGGGCCAAAGCTGTCGGTTTCAGTGCGGGTGGCGGACATGTGCAAGCCTCATGGATGGAATGGCTGCGGCATAGCGCGCAAAGGTTGAGAATTCAATCTGATGCGGCGCAATACCAAAAATTACCCGGCTTCAGGCGCGGTGAAAGTGGTAAACGCGGGCGGGCGGGATGTTCAGCCATACCTTCGGGCCAGAGCTGACCTTGATCCCCAGCCGCTGCATCTGCTCGGCGGATAGGGCGGGCTTGGTGCCGTAGGTAAACTGCACGTAAACCCCATCGGGGGCGAGAATCTCGAACGCGGCTTTAACGATAGATTCGCGGACCGCCAGCGGCATCGACAGCAAGGGCAGGCCGGAAATCACCGCGCTGACGCCGGGTTCAAGATTGCCAACGGCGGCTTGGGCGGCGGCGTTATGGATGGTCACCTTGGGGAATTTCGCGCGCAAAAGCTTAGTGAAATCGGGGCTCATCTCATACAAAGTCAGGTTTTCCGGGCGCACGCCGGCGGCCAAGATACCCTCGGTCAAAACCCCCGTGCCGGGGCCAAATTCAACGACGCGACCCGAGTTTGGCCCCAATCCCTGCGCCATGGCACGCGCCAGCCAGCGCGACGAGGGCACAACCGACGACACTTGCAGCGGGTTGGTCAGAAATTGACGCAGGAACAGGGCTGTCTCTTTGGCCATGGCAGCCTCCAGCTAAATGAAGCGATTATTGCTTGCGAAACTTGTCCAGGCGCAGAATTTGCGCATCGCCCTGCGGCGGTGTCGGATCGTCTTCGGGGTCTTCCTCGTCTTCGTCCTCGTCGTCATCATCTTCGTGGGTTTCAAACCGCAGACCAAATTCAACGGAAGGGTCCACAAAGGTGCGAACGGCGTCAAACGGGATCACCAGATGTTCGGGTTGATTGCCGAAGTTCAACGTGATTTCAAAGCCTTCATCGCTGACGATCAGGTCTTCAAACCAATGCTGCACCACAATTGTCATCTCACCCGGATAGCGCGAGCGCAGCCAGTCGGCCATCACCACCCCGTCAATCGTGGTGTCAAAGGTAATGAAGAAATGATGCGCGCCAGGAAGCCCGCTTGCAGAAACATCCTTGAGCACGGTCTGGATCAATCCCCGCATCGCGCGGTGCATGAGGTTCCCGTAATCAATAGACTTCGTCATGAGCAGCCCCTTTTGCGTGATGCCACCATAGGGGATTTGGGCCTAAAGGGAAGGGGGGCCAGATCAGAATGCTGCAACTGCAGCGGAAGTGGCCGCGCATAGGGCCAGCACCAGCGGCAAGGGCAAGTGACGGCGCAGCAACAGATATGCGGCCAGCAGGGCCAGCGCGGTTGGCAGCAGTTTCAGGCTGGCAAGGTCGGGCGCAAGCAGGTGCAGCGGGCCGTAAGCCAGCGGCGTGACGGTGGCGAAGATGACATGGGTTGCAAACCACAACGACAGATTGGCGATCACCCCGACCACAGCGGCGGTGATGGATTTCAGCGCCTGACTTAGCCGGGGGGCATGGGTCAGCCGCGCAATCCACGGCGCACCGGCGAAAATCCACAGGAAACACGGCGCAAAGGTCATCCACAGCGTGATCAGCGCCCCGGCAAGCCCCATCGCGACGCTATGCTTGACTGCGGCAAGGTAGCCCACAAACGCGGTCACAAGGATCAGCGGGCCGGGTGTTGTCTCGGCCAGTCCCAGACCGTCGATCATTTGCGGCAAGGTCAGCCAATGCTTTTGCTGCACCACCTCCTGCGCCATCCATGTCAGCACAGCGTATGCGCCACCAAATGTCAGCAAGGCCAGTTTCGAGAAAAACAGCGCGATATCGCCAAGGATTGGGGGGGCGAACAGCAACGTCAGGGCCAGCGGGATCAGCCAGACGGCGCCCCAGATTGCAGCGGCGCGCACAGATTGCGCCCATGGGGCGGGGGTTGGCGTCGCGATGGCGTTGGGTGTGGCGGTGAAGAACCCCCAAAGGCCAGCGGCCAAGATCACGGCGGGGAAGGGGGCGGCAAAGCAGAACAGGGCGATGAAGGCGAGGGCTGCGATGATCCATTGCGCACGGGATTTCAGCGCGCGTTTGGAGACCCTCAGCAGGGCTTCGATGACCACGGCGAGGACGGCGGCTTGCACTCCGGTGAACAGGGCCGCGACAAGCGGGATTGCGCCCCATGCGGCGTAGATCATCGACAAGGCGAGAACGACAGCCGCACCGGGCAGCACGAACAAACCGCCAGCGATCAACCCGCCGAGGGTGCCGTGCTTGCGCCAGCCGATCCACGTCGCCAGTTGCATCGCCTCTGGCCCCGGCAGCAGCATGCAGAACGACAGGGCCGAGAGGTATTCCTCCTCGGTTACCCATTGTTTTTCCTCGACCAATTCGCGGTGCATCAGGGCGATTTGTGCGGCGGGGCCGCCGAAGGACAGGATGCCGATGCGGGCGAAGGCGCGGGTGAGGTCTGGAATCGTGGTCATTGCGCGCGTCCTGCGGGCCAATCGTGGCCCTCGTCATGGCCATCGCGCGCCCAGCGGTAGAGCGCGTCATAAAGGGTCATGCCAACGGCCAGTTGTTCAAGGTCGTCACGGTATTGCCGCGAGAGACCCACCGAAATCGCAAGCAGACCTGCGGCTTGCGGGGACAGGTCGTGGCGGTCGGTGTCTGCGGCGCGCACCACTTGGGCAAGGCGTTGCAGCGGTTCGGTGTGCAGGTCGTATTCGCTGATCAGGGTGTCGAAGGTGCAGCTCTCGCCGCGGTGGCTGTAAAAGCAGCCCTCGATATCGAAGGGCGTGGCGTTGAAACGCTCGGCGACGGATTGCACTTCGGCGGGGGCGACGAACAAAAAGCGAGCGGTGGGGTCGATGAAGCGGCGGATCAGCCAAGGGCAGGCGATGCGGTCAATTTTCGGGCGGTGGCGGGTGACCCAGAGGTTGGTTTTGGGAAAGGCGGCTATCAGGATCATCGGCAAAGCGGCCTCGGCCCAGGCCACCGATCCGCCCTCCAGAACCTGCGCGTCCAGGCCTTGGGCACGCAACAGGGCTGCCACCCCCTCGGACAGTTTACGCCCCTTCCGGCAGACCACGATCACCCTTTGACCCAGCAACCGCGCCGGGGGTGGATCGAAGCGGTCATGCGGCAGGGTGAAACTGCCGGGGATCAGGCGGGGATCGGCGGCAAGGTCTTCGGACAGGCGGACATCAACGATGGCGGGGGCGTCGGGCAGCCCGATCAGGCGCATCAATTGGGCGGGGGTGATCTGGTTTGGTCCGGGCATGGGCATCCGATCTGGTCAGAGGGGATGCGACACTTGGGCCGAAGCCTCACGGGGCGTTCGCGGACCCCATGGCGTTTGGTAGGAAATGCGGCGCAAGGCGTCAAGCACAGAAGGGGGAAAGTGCCGGATTCTGTTGCCAGGTTCCGGCGGACCCCGCCTTACGCGGCTAAGCGCAAGGACTTAGTTTCGGCGACCCGAACTGCTTACGCAGCCAGAGCCATTGCCGGAGCACGGTTGTCATTTGCAACTGTACGTTTGGACCGATAACGGTAGTACCTCACCGAGCAAAAGCTGGCCCCTTTAGACGTTCGTCGATCCTGTTTCGACCCCACACGCCCCAAATGAAAGGGTGAATTGGTGGAGTCGCCGGGTACCGCCCCCGGGTCCGAGCCGTTTATTATGGGTGCGTTTATCGCCATAGTTGGGGTTGCCCCCGACAGGGCCAATATAGGGCGGCGGGGCGCGGGGTGCAAGGTGGGGTGCGGTCCCAACTCGGGACCTTTTTTATGTGATATAAATCAAGGACTTGACTGGGTAAAATTAAGGATTTGTTAAGAAACTGTGAGGGTTCAGCCATCCTGAGGAGGCTCAGGCAGGGTGGGGAGGGTCAGGGAGGGGCTGGGCCCCTCCCTTCAGGTGCGGATCAGAAGCCGGATTTGATCATCTCAAACTCTTGGGTCATGCGGTCGCGCATGGTCGGATCAATCGGCACCTGCGACAGCAAGGTGCCCGTCACCGGATCGACATCGGCGGCTTTCAGATCTGCCAGCGGAATGTCCTTCATCGCCACGTCATTGGCGTGGACATAGCCGAAGTTCGCAAGCAACCCCTTGGCCGAGCCGTGATCCAGCCAGGCGTTGATGAAATCATAGGCCTTGTCTTCTTTGCCGGGGCCATCCTTGAAGTTGACATAGCCGCAGAACCAGTTGGCGACGCCTTCTTTCGGGGTGCGGTTGAACGCCACCGGCACGCCTTCTTTCTTCATGTTGGCGACACCGTCGTTCCATGTCCAGGCGATCACCACCTCGCCGGTTTTCATCAACTGCGCGAGTTCCGACGGATCGGCCCAATAGGTGCGCACATTGGCATGGGCCAGACGCAACCATGCGGCGGCGGCGGCGAATTGTTCATCCGTCACGTTGGTCCAATCCGACACGCCGGTGGCCAGCAGCGCCAGCGACCAGGTATCGTCGGTGTTGTCGGGCAGCGAGATTTTGCCTGCAAAGGCCGGATCGGTGAAAACTTGCAGCGAGGACACCTGCTCGGGCGTCACAAGGTCGGTGTTATAGGCGATGGCGGTATAAGCGCCGTCGGTGGGGATATACCAAACCCCTGTGTCATCGGCGAAAATCTTGGAATTCTTGTAGCGTTCGCCAATCTCACCATAAAGCGGGATCTTGCTGACATCCCAAGGCTCGATCAGGCCAGCGTCACGGTATTTCTGCACCATCTGCGCACAAGGATGGGCGACATCGGCCTTGAAACCGTTGGAGACTTTCTGAAACGCTTCGTCATCATCACCGTAGAAGGAATAGGTCGGCATGTCGCCGTTCTTGGCCACGTAAGCCTCGATCAGGGATTGATTCTCGAACCCCGCCCAATCGAACACGGTCAGGTCTGGGTCTGCGGCATGGGCGAGCGTTGCAAAGCTGAGCGCAATGGCTGTGCTGCTGATAAGGCGGGTAAGACGCATGGGGTTCCTTCCGGCTGATGGGGCCGCCTTTCGTGGGCGGCGCTTGTATGGGGAAAGGCTAGAGCGGGTGGCGCGCGCGCTCAAGCAGTTATTGCGTGATCACAGGGGGGTGGGCGGGGATTGGTTGAATTTTGATCAAAACTGGTTTGCTTTGCGGGCGGTGAAAGCGGGGGTTTCACACCCCCGCACCCCCGTGGGATATTTGCGCAGAGAGGATGACAATTTTAGACAAAGTTTATCGAGTTCAGCGGGGGGTTTACCGTGATAGAATCCTTGGCTAGGTTTGCTTTGAACCTGCTTTGCGCAGGGTCTGCCACAGCACCTTTGCGGCGCTGCGGCTTGGCTGGAAGACCTGCCACGGCCTCTGCTTATCCGTGGAACCAGCTTGGGCCGTTGTCTTGAACCGCGATAGAGGTGTCTGAATGAGCAAACTTGATCTGGATTTTGTGCGCAGCCAGTTTCCGGCTTTTGACAGTGCTGTGCTGTCGGGCCATGCGTTTTTTGAAAATGCGGGTGGGTCTTATCCGTGCCGTCAGGTGGTGGACCGGCTGCATCGGTTTTACATGGATCGCAAGGTGCAGCCTTACGGCCCCTATCCGGGGGCGCAGGCGGGCGGGGTCGAGATGGACGAGGCGCGCGATCGCTTGGCGGGGCTGATGGGGGTGAAGCCTGCGCAAGTGTCGTTCGGGCCTTCGACCAGCGCCAATACCTATGTGTTGGCGCAGGCGGTGCGGCTTTGGTTGCGCGGGGCCAAGGCTGCGATTGTGGTGACAAATCAGGACCATGAGGCGAATTCGGGCGTGTGGCGGCGCTTGGCGGACGAGGGCATCGAGGTGCGCGAGTGGCAGATTGATCCGCAGACCGGCAGTCTGGACCCGGCGGATTTGGGCGCGCTGCTGGCGGATGGTAAGGTGCGGCTGGTGTGTCTGCCGCATTGCTCGAACGTGGTGGCCGAGATCAATGATGTGGCGGCGATCTCGGCGCAGGCCAAGGCTGCGGGGGCGCGGGTGGTGGTCGATGGCGTGTCATATGCGCCGCATGGGTTGCCGGATTTTGCCGCCCTTGGCTGCGATGTCTATCTGTTTTCGGCCTACAAGACTTATGGGCCGCATCAGGGGATCATGCTGATCTCGGAAGATTTTGGCGCGGAATTGCCGGCGCAGGGGCATTATTTCAACGCCGGAAGCCTGTATAAGCGGTTCACGCCAGCAGGGCCGGATCATGCGCAGATCGCGGCTTGCGCCGGGATGGCCGATTACATCGACGCGCTGCATGCGCATCATTTCGGGGCCGAGGCGGATGCGGCGGCGCGCAACCGGGCCGTGCATGATCTGATGCGGGCGCATGAGGTGGCTGTGGTGGCGCCGCTGCTGGATTATCTGGCGGCGCGCAACGATGTGCGGCTGATCGGTCCGCGCCGGGGTGAGGATCGCGCGCCCACGGTGGCGGTGGTGCTTGACCGCGCGGCAGAGCCGGTGTCCGAGGCGTTGGGCCGCGAGGGGATTGCGTGTTGGGCGGGCGATTTCTATGCGGTGCGGCCCTTGCAGGCGATGGGCGTTGATCTGGAGCAGGGGGTGCTGCGGATGTCATTGGTGCATTATACCAGTGCAGCAGAGGTTGCGCGGTTGGTGGCGGCACTCGACCGGGTGCTTTAGCGTCAAGGGTGGGGGGCTGCCTGCCCCCCGCTGCTTGCGGGTTTTTGGCGCTGTGACCTTACGGAAACTTGTGATCTGATCGGGCGCTTGGGCCGTAAGCACTTGAAACACTGTGGGATGTGATGACCGATCAACCTTTGATACTGTGGTTCCGGCGCGATTTGCGGCTTTCGGATCATCCGATGCTGGCGGCGGCGGTGGCCTCGGGGCGGCCGTTGGTGCCGGTGTTTGTGCTGGATGCGCAGGCCGAGGCGCTGGGGGCTGCGGCGAAGTGGCGGCTGGGGTTGGGGCTGGCGCGGTTTGCGGAAAGCTTGGCGGCGCTGGGGCAACGGCTGATCCTGCGGCGCGGTGATGCGCTTGCGGTGTTGCAGGGGCTGGTGGCCGAAACCGGCGCTGCGGGGGTGATGTGGCAGCGGATGTATGATCCGCAGGCGGTGGCGCGCGATACCGCCGTGAAGGCAGCGTTGAAGGCCAAGGGGCTGGTGGCGGAGAGTTTTTCGGGGGCTTTGCTGGTCGAGCCTGGGCAGGTGGCGACTGGGCAGGGTGGCTATTACAAGGTTTATACACCGTTCTGGAAGGCTGTGGCGGCGCGGGGATTTGCGGACCCTGTGCCTGCGGTGACGGCGATGCGGGGGCCGAAGGTTTGGCCTGTGTCGGATGATCTTGACGATTGGCGGATGGGGGCTGCGATGCGGCGCGGGGCGGCTGTGTGCTTGCCGCATCAACGCGTGGGCGAAGCGGCGGCGCTGGCGCGGTTGGATGCTTTCATCGACAGCGCGGTGGACACCTACAAGGCCGCGCGCGATTTTCCGGGGCAGGTGGGGGCGACCTCGGGGCTTTCGGAAAACCTTGCCTGGGGCGAGATCGGGCCGCGCACGATTTGGGCTGCGGGGCAGCGGGCTTTGCATCAGGGGGATGCGGGCGCGGAGCATTTCTGTAAGGAACTGGTCTGGCGCGAGTTTGCCTATCATTTGATGCACCACGCGCCGCATATCCTGACGCGGGCCTGGCGCACGGAATGGGATGGCTTTGCCTGGCGCGGTGACAGCCCAGAGGCCGAGACCTGGCGGCGCGGCATGACCGGCGAGCCGTTTGTCGATGCGGCGATGCGCGAGATGTATGTCACCGGCAAGATGCACAACCGCGCGCGCATGATCGTGGCGTCTTACCTGACCAAACATCTGATGACCGATTGGCGTATCGGCCAAGCGTGGTTTGCCGAATGCCTGACCGATTGGGATGAGGCCAGCAACGCCATGGGCTGGCAATGGGTTGCGGGCTGCGGCCCCGATGCCGCCCCCTATTTCCGGGTGTTCAACCCGGCGGGTCAGGCGGAGAAATTTGACAGCGACGGCGCGTATCGGCGGCGCTGGATTGCCGAGATCTCGCCGCGACCGGGTGCCGAGGCGCTGAGCTATTTTGACGCCGTGCCAAAAAGCTGGAAACTTGCGGCCTCGAAACCCTATCCTGCCGCGATGATAAATCTGGCCGAGGGGCGTGAAAAAGCCTTGGCCGCTTATGCCGCACGTGCGACGTCGGGCGGCCAAACAGACACAGCCGAGAGGGCATGATGCAGGTTCTGACCACCACCAAAGGCCAAAAACAACTGCCGCGCTATTTTTCCGCCGTGTTCGATCAGGCGCAAAAGTTGCAGAAGGGGCGGCTGGATTTCACTTTGCCCGATGGTCGTCGTTTCCGGGTGGAAGGCAAAAATCCCGGCCCGGTCGCGGAAATTGCCGTGCATGACACCGATCTTTTCGCGCGTCTGATCCGCGAGGGCGATCTGGGGTTTTGCGAGGCCTATGTCGAAGGTGGCTGGTCAAGCCCGGACCTAATGACCTTCATGGATCTTGTGCATGAGGGCAATGCCGAGGTCTATGACGCCTTCCCCGGCATGGCTTTGGTGCGCGCCTATGAACGCTTCCGGTTCTGGCTGCAATCAAACTCGAAACGGCAGGCCAAGAAGAACATCGCGCATCACTACGATCTGGGTAATGATTTCTACCAGCTTTGGCTGGATGATACGATGACCTATTCCTCGGCGATCTACCGCACAGGGCAAGAAAGCCTTGAGACCGCACAGGCGCAGAAATATGCCTCGATGGTCGATCAGATGGGGGCAAAGCCCGGCGATCACGTGCTGGAAATCGGCTGCGGCTGGGGTGGTTTTGCTGAATATGCCGCGAAGGAACGCGGCTTGCGGGTGACGGCGCTGACGATCAGTCAGGCGCAACATGATTTTGCCGTGGCGCGGATGCAACGGTTGGGGTTGCAGGACAAGGTGGAGATCAAGCTGCAAGACTACCGCGACGAGACCGGGCTTTACGACGGCATCGCCAGCATCGAGATGTTTGAGGCGGTGGGCGAGCGGTATTGGCCGGTGTATTTTGATACGGTGCGCGACCGCTTGAAACCGGGTCGCAATGCGACGTTGCAGATTATCACAGTGGAGGATTCGCGGTTTGAAACCTACCGTAAGGCCGTTGATTTCATTCAGAAATACATCTTTCCGGGTGGTATGCTGCCCAGCCCTTCGGTGCTGCGGCGCGAAGCCGAGCGTGCGGGGCTGAAGGTGAAAGGCTCTGTCGAGTTTGGCAAAAGCTACAGCCTGACGCTGCGGCGCTGGTATGACAGCTTTAACGCGCGCTGGGCGGAAGCGGCGCGGATGGGTTTTGACGACCGGTTCCGGCGGATGTGGAACTTTTACCTTGCCTCTTGTGCTGGCACGTTTGAGGGCGGAAACTGTGATGTGACGCAGATCACGCTGACCCGTCCGCTTGCCGAGGCGCCGGGGGTGTGATCGCAGCCACAGCGATGAAGGACCGCCATGCCGACAGCCTCGAAACTTGTTGCCGCGATCATGTTTGCACTTTTGGGCTTTGTCGCGGCGCAGACCTTTGTGAAGTATCTGCCTGAGGGCACGCCGCTGGGGCGCTTTCGCGAAATCACCGCGGCGATTGGCTTTATCGTCGGCTGGCTGTTCATGGGCAAGCTGACGCGCCGGGGCTACCGCGAGGCGATCAACTCGGGGCTGGTGACGGCGATCTTGCTGGTGTTCTGGGCGCTGCTGTCGTTTTCGCTGTATTTCATGCTGAAAAAGTCGATGCGGATGATGTATGACAATCCGATGGAGGCGGTGTTGGGCGTGTTTCAGTTGATGCTGGATTACGCCAAGATGCTGCTGGTGCCGGATATGCTGGGGGTGATCCTGGTGGGCGGTGTGATCGCCGGGCTGATCACCGAATGGGCCGGAAAGCGCTGGTCTTGAGCATTACGTATTTTTTCTACGGCCCGCTGCGCGATCTGGCGCTGCTTGAGGTGGTGCTGGGGCGCGCGGTCAGCGGTGCGGATGGCTGGTTGCCGGATCATGCGGTGTGCTGCGCGGCGGATGCGCGGTTTCCGGTGCTGGTGGCGGGGGCTGGGGGGCGTGCGCCGGGGGTCTTGGTGGCAGTTTCGGAGGCAGAGGCCGCGCGGCTTGCGTTCTTTGCGGCCGGGTTTGCGGGTGCGGCGCAGGCAATGACGGTGATGCAGGCCGAGGGCGCTGTCTTGGCGCAGGTGTTCTGCGCTGTGGGACGCGCGGGCGGCGCGGCTTGGGTCTATGAGGATTGGCAGCGGCAATTTGGTGCCGAGTTGCGGGCGACGGCGCGCGACGTGATGGCGCTTTACGGGGTGAAACCCGCAGCGGTGGTGGCGGCGCGGTTCGAGCAGATGCTGGCGCGCGGTGCCTCGCGGGTGCGGGCGGCGCAGGCGGCACCGCTCGCGCTGCGGCACGCGGCGGCGCAAGCGGATGTGGCGGTCGCGGCGCTGCGCGAACCCTATGCGCGGTTTTTCGCGATGGAAGAGGTTGATGTCCGCTTCCGGCGGTTTGACGGCAGCATGAGCCCGCAGGTGACGCGGGCGGGGTTTATCGCTTGCGACGCGGTGACGGTGCTGCCCTATGATCCGGTGCGGGATCGGGTGTTGGTGATTGATCAGTTTCGCGCCGGGCCCTACTTGCGCGGCGATCCGCAGCCGTGGCAGATCGAGGCGATTGCGGGCCGGATTGATCCGGGCGAAACGCCGGTTGAGGCGGCGCGGCGCGAGGCGGTCGAGGAGGCGGGCTTGGTGCTGGATGATCTGCTGCCCGTGGCCAGCTATTACCCAAGCCCCGGCTGTTCATCCGAGTTTTTGTATTCGTTTGTCGCGCTGACCGATCTGCCCGATACAGCGGCGGGAGTGTTTGGGGTGGAAGGCGAGGCAGAGGATATTCGCGGCCATCTGCTCAGCTTTGCGCGGCTGATGGCGCTGGTGGCTTCGGGCGAAATTTCCAACGCGCCGACGCTGCTGAGCGCGCTGTGGCTGGCACAAAACCGGGATCGGTTGCGCAAGGCTTGAGCCCCGCGCAACCGATTTTTGAGAAAAATCGTGACGGAATTTTCGAAAAATTCCGGTTGCGCGGGGGGATAGCGCGCTACAGGGCGAGTTTGGTCCAGGCGCCGTTCTTGGCAGAAGACCGCACGCAGGCATCGACGAAGGCGACACCTTCAAGGCCCTCTTTCAACCCCGGAAAGCTGACGGCAGTATCCAAGGCGCTGCCATCGCGCCGCGCGATAATGGCGCGTCCGGCTTCGGCGTAGATATTGGCAAAGCCTTCCAGATAGCCCTCGGGATGGCCCGGCGGGATGCGGGTGACGCGGGCGGCGGCCTCACCCGAGCCTGCGCCGCCACGGGTCAGGCGGTAGCGGGGGGCACCGATGGGGGTGACCCACAGGTAGTTCGGGTTTTCCTGCTCCCACTCGATCCCCGCTTTGGTGCCGTAGATCCGCAGGCGCAGGCCGTTTTCTTGCCCTGCCGCGACCTGGCTGCACCACAGCATGCCCCGCGCGCCGGAGTTGTAGCGCAACAGCACATGCGCGTTGTCATCGACGCGGCGACCGGGGACGAAGCTTTGCAGGTCGGCTGCGAGTTCGGTGAGGGTCAGGCCGCTGACAAAATTGGCGAGGTTGAAGGCGTGAGTGCCGATGTCACCCGTAGATCCGCCCGCGCCAGAGCGCGCGGGGTCGGTGCGCCAATCGGCTTGTTTGTTGTCCACCTCATGCGCCAGCCAGTCTTGCGCGTATTCAACTTGCACCAAGCGAATATCGCCCAGATCGCCCGCCTGCACCATGGCTTTGGCTTGGCGGATCATCGGGTAGCCGGTGTAATTATGGGTCAGCGCGAACACCACGCCGGAGGCCTCGGCGGCCCTCGCCAGCTTTTTCGCCTCGGGCAGAGTGGCGGTCAGTGGTTTGTCGCAGATCACATGGATGCCGCGCTTCAGGAATTCTAACGCAACGGGGGCGTGCATGTGGTTGGGGGTGACGATGGCGACGGCCTCGATGCCGTCTTTGCGCCGCGCTTCCTTTTGGGCCATCTCGGCGAAGGAGCCATAGCTGCGCGCCACGCCAAGATCGGCGGCAGAGGCGGCGGAGCGGTCGGGGTCGGAGGAAAACGCGCCCGCCACCAGTTCGTATTGGTCGTCAATGCGCGACGCGATGCGGTGGACGGCGCCGATGAAAGCGCCACGGCCGCCGCCGACCATGCCAAGGCGGATGCGGGGGCTGCGGGCGGTATGTGCTGCGGTGATTGTCATGGTTTACTCCAATCCCAACATGCGGCGGTTGGCGGCGCGGTCGGTGCCTGCGTCGGCGAAATCGTCGAACGCCTTCTCCGTCACGCGGATGATCTGTTTGGCGACGTAAGCTGCGCCCTCGCGTGCGCCGTCTTCGGGGTGCTTGATGCAGCATTCCCATTCCACCACCGCCCAGCCGTCAAAGCCGTGCTGGGTGAGTTTTGAGAAGATGCCGCCGAAATCAACCTGCCCATCGCCGACCGAACGGAAGCGGCCTGCGCGGTTCACCCAAGACTGGAAGCCGCCGTAAACGCCTTGGCGGCCTGTGGGGTTCAACTCGGCATCCTTGACGTGGAACATCTTGATGCGTTCGTGGTAGATGTCGATATGCTCAAGGTAATCAAGATGTTGTAGAACGTAGTGGCTGGGATCATAGAGCATGTTGGCGCGGGGGTGGTTGTTCACGCGCTCCAGAAACATCTCAAACGTCACGCCATCATGCAGGTCTTCGCCGGGATGGATTTCATAGGCCAGATCAATGCCGCAGGCGTCGGCGTGGTTCAACAAGGGCGTCCAGCGGCGGGCGAGTTCGTCGAACGCCTCCTCGACCAAGCCCGCCGGGCGCTGCGGCCACGGGTAAAGGTAGGGCCACGCGAGAGCACCCGAGAAGGTCGCATGCGCGGTGAGGCCAAGGTTTTTGGAGGCGGTCAGCGCCTTTTTCACCTGATCCACCGCCCATTCCTGCCGGGCTTTCGGGTTGCCGCGCACCGATGGGGCGGCGAAGCCATCAAACTGGGTGTCATAGGCGGGATGCACGGCGACAAGCTGGCCTTGCAGGTGGGTTGAAAGCTCGGTGATTTCCACGCCGTTTTGCGCGGCAATCCCCTTCAACTCGTCACAATAGGTTTTCGAGGTGGCGGCGCGGTCCAGATCAATCAGCCGCGCATCCCATGACGGCACCTGCACGCCCTTATAGCCGCAATCGGCGGCCCATTTGGTGATGCTATCAAAGCTGTTGAAGGGGGCGGCGTCGCCTGCGAATTGCGCCAGAAACAGCGCCGGTCCTTTGATCGTCTTCATGGTCTCTCCCTAGTTTCCCGTGCGGAAGTCCGAGGCTTGCGGCACTTCCAAAGCTTGTCCCTGATCGGGCGCGCGACCCTCTATCGCGGCCATTACGGCGTGGGCCAGAAAGTTTCCGGCGCGCGCCACATCCTCTTGCACCACGATCATCTCTTTCCGAAACCGGTGCAACAGGCGGATGGCTTCTTTTGCGGCGATGTCGAAATCTTGCCCAATGCGCAGACCGACACGCTCGGCCCCAGCCACTGCGGCAATCGCCCCGGTGGTGGAGCCTGCGATGATGGCATCGGGGGGATTGCTGGCAAAGCGGCAGGCAATATCGACCTCGATGGCATCGGCAGAACTGTCGGAGGTGACTTCGTCGGCCAACTCGAACCGCATGCCACGCGCGGCGGCTTCGTGACTGGCGCCGATGATCATGTGGCGGGCATACATATGGTTGCGCGGCGGGGCGATCACATAGACATGGCGGCGACCGCGCTCGGCCAGCGCCTGCACGGCGAGGCGGCCATAGCTTTCGTTGTCGTAATCGAAATAGGGGTGATCCAGCCCCATATCGGTGCGGCCATGGGTGGCAAAGGGCAGGTTTTGCTCGGCCAGGTAACGGATGCGCGGATCGTCGGGCTTGGTCTGGTTCAGGATGATGCCATCGGCGCTTTCGGTTTCGACGATGTAGCGCACCGGGTCCATCGGGTCTTGATCGCGGAAGAACGGCATCACCACCAGATGATAGGCGGTGCCGCGCAGGGCATCGGCGATGGAGTATAAAAGCTTTGAGGTGTGGTTCATCACATCGGATTCGGTGGACAAAAGCAGCGCGATGACGTTGGTCTTGCCTGTGCGCAAACGCACAGCTGCGCGGTTCTGACGGTAGCCTAGGCGCAGGGCGGTTTCGCGCACGCGGCGCTTGGTTTCCTCACCAATATCGGGGGCGTCTTTCAGCGCACGGCTGACCGTGGCGATCGCGAGGCCCGTAGCGGCTGCGATGGTTTTCAGCGTGGGCCGCTCGGCCCCAACGGGGGGCGGGGGTGATTCTGTCATCGCTTCCATTCCCGAAACTTGGCCCCAAAGCTGTGGCCGTATTTCGCGCATTCTTCCAGCCTTGTGATTCGCCGAAATCCCCGCTTGCAGCGTTTTGCACGCCGTGGTTGAGTGGGTTTGCCGCCCACCAACTTTGCCGATATTTCAGAGACTTCCGTGAAAATTGTGACACGCGTCGCAGCGGGCTGGCGCCCGATACCACCCTTGATCAAGGCGCAGAAAGGGCGGTGCGACAAGCGAAAAGATTGCTTGATTGGAAAATCTATAACGTTATAGGATCGATCTATAACGATATAGTTGCTGCGAAAGCTAACGATCTGGGAGGATCACATGAAGACTTGGAAACTGGCCGCTGGCCTGCTTTTGTCGGTTGCGCTGCCCTCGGCTGCCTGTGCCACCGATCTGGAGGTCACGCATTGGTGGACATCGGGCGGTGAAGCTGCGGCGGTGGCCGAGCTGGCCAAGGCGTTTGATGCCAGTGGCGATCACTGGGTCGATGGCGCGATTGCGGGCGGCGGCGATACCGCGCGCCCGGTGATGATCGCGCGGATCACCGGTGGCGATCCGATGGGGGCGACGCAGTTCAACCACGGGCAGCAGGCGCTGGAGTTGGTGCAGGCCGGGCTGATGCTGGATCTGACCGATGTGGCCGAAGCGCAGAAATGGCGCGAGGTGGTCAACCCGATCTCGCTGCTGGATGGTTGCACGATTGACGGCAAGGTCTATTGTGCGCCAATGAACATTCACTCGCCGGAATGGCTGTGGATCAACAACAAGATTTACGAAGATCTGGGCATCCCGGTGCCGCAGAACTGGACGGAATTCGTGGCCAGCGCGCCGCAAGTGGAAGCCGCTGGCAAGATCCCGTTGGCTTTGGGTCGACAGGCGTGGCAATCGAACCTTGCGTTCAACGCGATTGCGGTGGGCATCGGCGGGCTTGATCTGTGGAAAAAGGTCAACGTTGACAAGGATATGGACGCCGCCGCAGGACCTGAGATGCTGAAGGTGTTCCAAGCCTCTGCCGATGCGCGCAAACTGGCGTCGAAATCGACGGTGCAAGACTGGAACCAAGCCACAAACATGGTGATCACCGGGGAAGCGGCGGGCCAGATCATGGGTGACTGGGCGCAGGGCGAATTTGCCGTGGCGGGCAAGGTTGCGGGCAAGGATTACACCTGCTTGCCGGGGTTGGGGCTCAATGCTTACCTCTCGACCGGGGGCGATGCGTTCTATTTCCCGAAACTGACCGACCCGGATCAGGAAGCGGCGCAAAAACGGCTGGCGGCTTTGCTGGTCAGCCCCGAAGTGCAGGTGGCGTTCAACCTGAAGAAAGGCTCGCTGCCGATCCGGGGTGACATCGACATGTCTGCGGCCAACGATTGCATGAAAAAGGGGCTGGAGATTTTGAAATCCGGCAACGTGGTGCCCGCAGGCGATCAGGTCTGGTCGCCGGATGTGCAGACGCAACTGGGTGACATGCAAAGCGAATTCTGGAGCGGCGACATGACCCCGGAAGACGCGCAGGCGCGGTATGTCGAAATCTTGAAATCGGGGCTGTAAGCCTGAAGTGAGAAGGGCCGTCCGGCGCGTTCGGACGGCCTTTTTGTCACCAGTGCGGGGAGAAATCGGGGCATGGCGGGGAAACCAAGGGGGCTGCGGCTGTTTCGCAACCTGAACGCCAAGGTTGCGGCGGTGCCGATGGTGCTGACGACGCTGGTGGTGTTCGTGGGCGGCACGCTTTGGACGGTGCTGTATTCGTTCACCAATTCCAAATTGCTGCCGCGCTGGCAGTTTGTTGGCCTTGATCAATACAAACGGCTTTGGTCGAACGATCTGTGGAATGCCGCGATCTGGAACCTTGCGTTTTACGGGGTGATGTCGCTGATTTTCACCATCACCATGGGCTTCGTGCTGGCGGTGCTGCTGGATCAGAAAATCCGGTTTGAAGACACCTTCCGCACCATCATGCTCTATCCGTTTGCGTTGTCTTTCATCGTGACGGGCCTTGTCTGGCAGTGGATTTTGAACCCCGAAATGGGCATTCAAGAGGTGGTGCGCCGGATGGGGTTTGAGGGCTTTACCTTCGATCCGCTGCACAACCCGAACACCGTGCTGTATGGCCTGTTGATCGCGGGGCTGTGGCAGGGCACGGGATTTACCATGTGCCTGATGCTGGCGGGCTTGCGCGGCATTGACGAAGATATCTGGAAAGCCGCGCGGGTGGACGGCATTCCGAAGTGGAAAACCTATCTGTTCGTGGTGATCCCGATGATGCGCCCGGTGTTTATCACCACGTTGGTGATCGTGGCTGCGGGCATCATCAAGCTGTACGATCTGGTGGTGGCGCAAACCTCTGGCGGGCCGGGCAATGCCTCCCAAGTGCCTGCGATGTATGTCTATCGCTATATGTTTACCGCGCAAAATCTGGGTCAAGGTTTTGCCGCCAGCACGATGATGCTGCTGTCGGTGCTGATCGTGCTGATCCCTTGGGCTTACCTTGAATTCGGGGGCAAAAAGCATGGCTGATGTCAGCATGGCAGGCGTGCAACCGCACAGTGTTCAACCGCGTGGCGCCAAACCACGGCGGCGGTTTTCGGGCAGTAATATCATGCTGTACGGCGTGCTGTTCGTGGTCTCGGTTTACTACCTTTTGCCGCTTTGGGTGATGGTGATGACCTCGCTGAAGGGGATGCCGGAAATCCGCATGGGCAATATCTTTGCGCCCCCGGTCGAGATCACCTTTCAACCTTGGGTCAAAGCATGGTCGCAGGCTTGCACAGGGTTGAACTGTGACGGGCTTTCGCGGGGCTTCTGGAACTCGGTGATGATCACGGTGCCGTCGGTGATCATCTCTATCATCGTGGCGTCGGTGAACGGCTATGCGCTGGTGAACTGGCGCTTCAAGGGATCAGAGGTGTTCTTCACCATCCTGATTTTCGGCAGCTTTATCCCCTATCAGATCATGCTGTATCCCATCGTGATCCTGCTGCGCGAGATGCATATTTACGGCACACTTTACGGGCTGATCCTTGTGCATACGATCTTCGGCATGCCCATTCTGACCCTGCTGTTCCGCAACTATTTCAGCAGCTTGCCGGAAGAATTGTTCAAAGCCGCCCGCGTCGATGGCGCTGGGTTCTGGCGGATTTACTTTCAGATCATGGTGCCGATGAGCCTGCCGATTTTTGTCGTGGCCCTGATCCTGCAAATCACCGGCATCTGGAACGACTTCCTGTTCGGCGTCGTGTTCACCAAGCCGGAAATCTACCCGATGACGGTGCAACTGAACAACATCGTTAACTCGGTGCAGGGGGTGAAGGAATACAACGTCAACATGGCGGCGACGCTGCTGACTGGGCTTGTGCCGCTGGTGATCTACTTCGTCTCTGGCAAACTTTTTGTGCGCGGCATTGCTGCGGGTGCCGTGAAAGGCTGACCTATGACCCATTCCATCCAAGTCAAAGATTTGACGCTGAGTTTTGGCTCGGTTTCGGTGTTGAAGAACATGAATATCGACGTGGCAGAGGGCGAGTTTATCGTGCTGCTGGGGCCGTCGGGGTGCGGGAAATCGACGCTGTTGAACTGCCTTGCTGGGTTGTTGGACATCACCGATGGCGAGATCTGGATCAAGGGGAAGAACGTCACCTGGGCGGAGCCGTCCGAGCGGGGCATTGGCATGGTGTTCCAATCTTACGCGCTTTATCCGCAGATGACGGTGCGGGGGAACCTGTCGTTTGGGCTGAAAAACGCGCGGATGCCGAAGGAGGAAATCGACAAACGCATCGCGCGGGCGGCCGAGATTTTGCAGATCGGGCCGTTGCTCGACCGCAAGCCTGCGGCGCTGTCGGGCGGGCAGCGGCAGCGGGTGGCGATTGGGCGGGCGCTGGTGCGCGATGTCGATGTGTTTCTGTTTGACGAGCCTTTGTCGAATTTGGACGCCAAGCTGCGCAGCGAATTGCGTGTGGAAATCAAGCGGTTACATTCCCGCCTGAACAACACGATGGTCTATGTCACGCATGATCAGATTGAGGCTTTGACGCTGGCCGACCGCATCGCGGTGATGCGGGGCGGGATTATTCAGCAGCTGGCAGCACCACAGGAAATCTACAACCGGCCGTCGAACCTGTTTGTCGCGGGCTTTATCGGCAGCCCGTCGATGAATTTCCTGCATGGCGCGACGTTGGACGCTGGCCGCGCGTTTCAGTTTGGCGCAACGCGGATTGATCTGGCGGGCTACGAGGGCGGTGCGATTTTGGAGCGTCCGAAGGCCATTCTTGGCCTGCGGCCCGAGCATCTGGTCATTCAGGATCACGCCGAGCCGGGGCTGACAATTCCGGCCGTGGTTGAGATTGACGAGCCGATGGGCGCGGACAGTTTGGTGTGGCTGGAGGCTGAGGGCGGCTTGAAAATGTCGGTCCGCGTGCTGGTGGAGCGCCGGATGGCTCCCGGAACGCCCGTGCATCTGAAGGTCGATATCGCCAAAGCCTCGATCTTTGACACCGCCAGCGAGCAGCGGGTTTGACATGGATTTGGCCGAAGGCTGGACGCTGACCGACGACAGCGGCGCTTATGCGGTGCCGTTCGCGCTGCCGGGCGATGGCATCAGCGCGCTGCACGCGGCGGGCGCGATTGCTGATCCGTATTGGGGGCGCAACGAATACGATCTGCGCTGGATTTGTGGCCGCGATTGGATCGCCAAGCGCCGTTTTTCAGTCACCCGCACCGATCTTGTGCTGGTGGTGTCCATGCTCGACACCGTCGCTGAAATTGCGGTGAATGGGGTCACGGTTTTGGCCTCGGACAATATGTTTCGCAGTTGGCGCGTTGATCTGTCGGGCGCGTTGCGGCTGGGGGTGAATGAGATCGCGATCACCTTCCGCTCGGCTGAAATCGAAGCTGCCAAGCGTCAGGCAGCGCAGCCGTATTTCGTGCCGTTTTCTGCCAACAACACCCCGATCCACAACGGAAATATGCTGCGCAAGCCGTCGTGTGATTTCGGCTGGGATTGGAATATCGCGCTGGCCAGTTTTGGGGTTTACGGCGATTTTTATCTGGAACCGCTGGGGGCGGCGCGGATGGCTGCTGTGGTGATTTCACAGCAGCACTCTGCCAACCGGGCTGTCGTGCGGGTGCAAGTGGCGATGGAGGGTGCGGCAGAGGGGGCGCTGCTGTCTTTCGCGCTGGGTGCATTGCGCACGACAGCACCGGTGCGTCAGGGGCAGGCAACGGCCGAGATTACGGTTGAAAATCCGCAGCTTTGGTGGCCCGCGGGGCAGGGCGCGCAGGTGTTGCATGATCTGGTGATCGGTTTTGGCGATCAGATTTTGACGCGGCGGATCGGTTTGCGCGATGCGGCTTTGGTCAACCTCAAGGATGCGGCGGGTTTGGGCTTCAAATTCCGCATCAATGGCCGCGATGTGTTTGCCAAGGGCGCGAATTGGATACCGCAGGATGCACTGGCAGGGCGGATTACGCGGGAAGTCACCCGCGATCTGCTGCAATCGGCGGTCGATGCCAACATGAACATGATCCGGGTCTGGGGCGGCGGGCGGTATGAGCCGGATTGGTTCTATGATCTGTGCGACGAATTGGGGCTGATGGTCTGGCAGGATTTCATGTTCTCTTGCCACATCTACCCGGCGGACCGAGCTTTTCTGGATGATGTGGCGATTGAGGTGGCCGAGCAGGCGCGCAGGCTGCATCACCACGCCAGCATGGTTTTGTGGTGCGGCGACAATGAGTTGATCGGGGCACTGACGTGGTTTCCTGAAACCCGCGCCAACCGCGACCTGTATCTGGTGGGCTATGACCGCTTGAACCGCACGATTGAATCCGCCCTGAAGGCGGCGGTGCCCGATGCGGTGTGGTGGCCATCCTCGCCCAGCCCCGGCCCGATGGATTTTGGCGACGCTTGGCATGACGACTCCAAGGGCGACATGCATTTCTGGAGCGTGTGGCACGAGGGCCGCGATTTTGACCATTACCGCGATGTAAGCCCGCGGTTTTGCTCGGAATTCGGCTTTCAAAGCTATCCCAGCATGGATGTGATCCGCCGCTTTGCGGGCCCTGAGGATTTCAACATTGCCGCCCCGGTGATGGAAAGCCATCAGAAGAACGCCGGTGGCAATGCGCGGATTGCGGAAACCATGTTCCGCTATTTCCGCTTTCCGGTGGATTTTGAGAATTTCGTCTATCTCAGCCAAGTTCAGCAGGGTTTGGCGATCAAAACCGCTGTCACGCATTGGCGCTCCTTGCGCCCGCACTGCATGGGCGCACTGATCTGGCAGTTGAACGACACCTGGCCGGTGTGTTCGTGGTCTAGCCTTGATCACGGCGGCGGCTGGAAGCTGTTGCACCATATGGCGAAACAGTTTTTCCAAGCGGTGCTGGTCTCGGCGGTGCCGGTCGCGGGCGGCATTGAATTGCGGGTCGTGAATGACGGCGCGGCGCTGGAGGTGACGGTCAGGGCGCTGGCCGTGGCGATGGATGGTCGCACGCGGGATTTGGGCGAAGCCACGGTTGCGGTTGCGCAAAGTGCCGTCCTGGCTTTGACGATTGCCGAGGGCGATCTGGGGCCGCAAGAGATGCTGGCCTACACATGGGCCTCGGGCGAGACCCAAATCTCGGGCGATTGCTTTGCGCCAAAGCCTTACAAACACTACGATCTTTTGCCCGCACGGTTGCGCCATCAGGTGACCAAGGCCGCGGGCCAGTATCACATCACCCTTTCCGCCGACGCACTCGCACTGTTCGTGGCGGTAGAGGCCGATCAGCCGGGCCGGTTCTCGGCCAATGCCATCACGGTTTTTCCCGGTTTTCCGGCGACGATCCGTTTCACCCCGACAACGCCGGGCGCGGCCCCCCGTTTCACCTTCCGCGACCTTCATTCCGCGACCTATGGTCCGACCGCCTGAGGAGGCATCATGTTCAGCTATCAACTCTATTCCTCGCGCAATTTCCCGCCCTTGGCCAAGACATTGCAGATGCTGGCCGAAACTGGCTACCGCGCCGTCGAAGGCTTTGGCGGGCTTTATGCCGATCAGGCGGGTTTGACCGATCTGCACGCGGGGCTTCAGGCGTGCGGGCTGAAGATGCCATCGGGGCATTTCGGGCTGGCACAGGTGGAAGATACCCCGGATTGGGCGATCAAGGTGGCCGCAACCTTGGGGATGGAGCAGGTGATCGTGCCGTGGCTCCATCCCGACGAGCGCCCCACCACCGGCAAAGGCTGGCACGATCTGGGCGCGCGGTTGCAAAAGGCAGGCAGACCGGTCCGCGACGCCGGGCTGAAATTCGGCTGGCATAACCATGATTTTGAGTTTGTGAAAACCGCTGATGGGGCAATCCCGCAGACCGCCTTGTTTGAGGGCGGCCCGGACCTTGCATGGGAGATGGATGTGGCTTGGGTGGTGCGTGGCGGGGCCGATCCGCTGGCGTGGATTGCAGAGCACAAGTCGCGGCTTGTGGCGGCGCATGTGAAGGACATCGCACCTGCGGGCGAGAATCTGGCCGAGGATGGCTGGGCCGATGTCGGCTATGGCGTGGTCGATTGGGCGGCGATCCTGCCCGCGTTGCGCAAAATCGGCGTCACGAATTTCGTGATGGAGCATGACAACCCCGCCGACCACGCGCGCTTTGCAAGCCGCTCGCTGGCCTCGGCGCAAAAGCTGTAAGGAAAGATCATGGCAAACTTGGGCATTGGCATCATCGGATGCGGCAATATCTCAACCTCTTACCTGCGGCTGGCGCCTTTGTTCAAAGGGCTGGAGGTGCGCGCCGTCGCCGATATGAACATGGCAACCACGCAGGCGCGGGCGGCGGAGTTTGACGTGAAGGCGCAATCGGTGGATGATCTGCTGGCGAATAATGAGGTGGATGTGGTGATCAACCTCACCATCCCTGATGCGCATTATGGCGTGACCAAGCGGATTTTGGAGGCGGGCAAGCATGCCTATTCCGAAAAGCCCTTGGTGCTGACGCTGGCCGAAGGTGTGGCGTTGCGCGATCTTGCCAAAGCCAAGGGCCTCGCCGTCGGTTGCGCGCCCGATACCTTTCTGGGCGGCACGCATCAGCAGGCGCGCGCGCTGATTGACGAGGGCAAGCTGGGCACGATCACCACAGGATGCGCTGCCATTCAGGGCCATGGCCCGGAAAGCTGGCACCCGAGCCCCGAGTTTTTCTATCTGCCCGGTGCTGGCCCGATCATGGATATGGGGCCGTATTACATCGCCAATCTGATCAACCTGTTGGGGCCTGTGCGCCGGGTTGGGGCGCTGACATCTTCGGCCACGCCGACGCGGGTGATCGGTTCGGGTGATCGGGCGGGGCAGGAAATCGCGGTGAAAACGCCTTCTAACATTCAGGCGTTGCTGGAGTTTCATTCGGGGGCGACGATCAGTTTCTCGGCAAGCTGGGACGTGTGGCACCACAAGCGCAACCATTTCGAGCTTTATGGCACCGAGGGCACGCTTTATGTGCCCGACCCCAACTTCTTCGGCGGCCCGTTGGAAATGGCTGGGCGGGACGGCGTGCTTAGCCCTGTCGAGGCCTGGGATCACCCGTTCAGCATCGTCAACCAAAAGGGCCATCGCGGCGAGGATCAGGCGAATTACCGCACCGCAGGCATGGCCGATATGGTGCTGGCGGTGACAGAGGGCCGCGATGCGCGCTGTTCGCTGGAACGCACCTTGCACGGGGTGGATGTGATGACGGCGGCTTTGCGGTCGGGCGAGACGGGGGAGTTTATCACTCTGACCACCACCTGCACCCGGCCCGCCGCGTTGGGGCCGGATCAGGCGCGGGCACTTTTGCGCTAACCCGACCGGGGGTTTACCAACCCCCGGCCCCCCCTTCGGCATTTACCACCGGCAGCGGCCAGAGCGGCAGAGGACAGCGATGATCGAAAACCCGGTTCTGCGTGGCTTCAATGCCGACCCGTCGATCTGCCGGGTGGGGGCGGATTACTACATCGCGACCTCAACCTTCGAGTGGTATCCCGGCGTGCAGATCCACCACTCGCGCGATCTGGTGAACTGGCGGCTGGTGGCGCGGCCGTTGCGGCGTGCCAGCCAGTTGGACATGCGCGGCAACCCCGACAGTTGCGGGGTCTGGGCGCCGTGCCTGAGCCATGCCGATGGCAAGTTCTGGCTGGTTTACACCGATGTGAAGCGGCTGGATGGCGCGTTCAAGGATGCGCATAACTACATCGTCACTTGCGCTGCGATTGACGGCGACTGGTCTGAGCCGGTCTATGTCACGTCATCGGGCTTTGATCCGTCGCTGTTCCACGACGACGATGGCCGCAAGTGGTTCACCAACATGCGTTGGAACCATCGGCCGGAAGGGTCAGGGCTGAACCCCGCGCATGATCGCTTTGATGGCATCGAATTGCAGGAATGGCACCCCACGCGTGGGCTGATCGGCGCGGTTGCCACGATCTACACCGGCACCGGGCTGGGGCTGACGGAAGCGCCGCACATCTTCAAGCGGAACGGGTGGTATTATCTGACCACCGCCGAGGGCGGCACCGGCTATGATCATGCGGTGACGATGGCGCGGTCGCGCTTTATCCTTGGCCCGTATGAGACCCACCCGAACCAGCATCTGATGACCGCGCGTTTCGCGCCCGGCAATCCGATCCAGCGCGTTGGCCATGGGCAATATGTCGAGACACCCGAGGGCGCGGCCTATCACAGCTATCTGTGCGGGCGGCCCGTGCAAGGCCCGCATGGTCTGTTCTGTGCGACAGGGCGCGAGACGGGCTTGGCGAAATGTGTCTGGGTCGAGGATTGGCTTTATCTGGAAGGCGGCGGGCTGGTGCCGCCTGCCACCCTGCCGGGGCCAGAACGGCTGCCCGATGCACCTGCGGTGCATGATCTGACCGCGCATCTGCCGCCCGAGTTTCAGTGGCTGCGCACGCCCTTTCCTGATCGGATCTTCCAGATGACCGGGCAGGCGCTGCGGTTGATCGGGCGGGAAAGTCTGGGGTCGTGGTTTGAACAGGCGCTGGTGGCGCGACGGCAGGAACATCAGGCCTACCGCGCCGAGACGACGCTGCACGCGGCGCCGCCCAACTGGCAGCGCGCGGCGGGGCTTACCACCTATTACAACCGCCACAAGTTCCACGCCGCGATCATCACCCACGAGCCGGAGGTGGGGCGCTGCGCCCGCATCATTTCGTGCGCGGGCGATGTGACCGAGGCGCTGCGCTTCACCGACCCCGTGCCGATCCCGGATGGCGCGATTACGCTGTCGGTGGAAGTGGACCGTGCCAGCCAGCAGTTTTTCTGGGCGCAGGGCGGTGCGGCACAGCCCCTTGGCCCGGTGCTGGATGCCTCGGTGATCTCGGACGAAGGCGGGCGGGGAGAGCATGCGTCGTTCACCGGGGCATTTGTCGGCATGGTGGCTTATGATCTGACAGGGCAGGGCTGGAGTGCCGATTTTACCCGCTTTGGCTATCATCCGGGCGTGTGACAAACGCCGGGCTTGCAACGCAGGCTATTGGCGTCATAAACGGCGCTCAGATCCATGAGTGCAGGCCGCATGACCGAAGACGCCCGAAAAATCCCGACCCACGAGGTCACCTACGCCCGCCTGCGCGACATGATCCTGTTTGGCGTGCTGGAACCCGGTCAGCCGGTGACGATTCAGGGCCTGACCGCAGGGCTGGAGGCCGGGATGACCCCTGTGCGCGAAGCCATCCGCAGGCTGGCCGCCGAGGGCGCTTTGCTGCCGCAGGGCAACCGGCGGGTGACGGTGCCGCGGCTGAGTGCCGCTGATCTCGATCAGGTGGCTTTTGCGCGGTTGACCATCGAGCCACATCTGGCTGGTCTTGCGATGATCACGCCTGCGCTGATTGCCAAGCTTGAGGCGCTGGACGCGGATGTTGATGCTGCGATCCGTGCCGATGATGTCTCGGGCTATCTGCAAAGCAACCACGCTTTCCACTTTGCGCTTTACGAGGCGGCGGGGGCAGGGGTGCTGCTGGATATGGCGCGCTCGCTTTGGCTGCGTTTTGGGCCAAGTTTGCGTGTGGTTTCAGCGCGTTCTGGGGCGACCAGCCTGCCGGATTCGCATAAAGAGGCGTTGGCGGCGATGCGGGCAGGCGATGCCGCCGGATTGTCGGCAGCGATGCAGCGCGACATTGCGCAGGGTGTCGATCAGGTGCGCGCGGCGCTGCAACGCGGTGAAATCTAGCGCCAATCGGTGGCGTTGGATAATTTGATCAAATTTCTTGAACGCGGCTGCGTTTGATCATATCCTGCTTGAAAGCTTGCCGGATTCGGGCGAGCCACGCTTGCAAGAGGGTCATGCGATGAACAAGATTACCAACCATATGCCAACGGCAGAGCTTCAGGCGCTGGATTCGGCCCACCACATGCACCCGTTCACCGCCAACGGCGCGCTGGGCAAGAAGGGCGCGCGGATCATGACGCAGGGCAAGGGCGTCTGGCTGACCGACAGCGAGGGCAACAAGATCATCGACGGCATGGCGGGGCTGTGGTGCGTCAACATCGGCTATGGCCGCCCGGAGTTGGGCGAAGTGGCCAAGCGGCAGATGGACGAGTTGTCGTATTACAACACCTTCTTCCAGACCAGCCATGTGCCTGCGATTGCCTTGGCCGCCAAGATTGCCGAATTGGCGCCCGAGGGCATGAACCATGTGTTCTTTGCCGGGTCGGGGTCGGAAGCCAATGACACCAACATCCGGCTTGTGCGGCGCTATTGGGATATCAAGGGCCAGCCGGAAAAGCGCGTGATCATCGCGCGGACCAATGGCTACCATGGCTCGACCATCGGCGGCGGGTCTTTGGGCGGCATGTCGGGGATTCATGCCCATGGCGGCAAGCTGGCCGGGATCGTCCATATCGGTGAGCCGAACTGGTGGGATCAGGGCGGCGACATGACGCCCGAGGCCTTCGGTCTGATGCGGGCGCAGGAACTGGAGGCGATGATCCTGAACCTGGGCGTCGAGAACGTCGCGGCGTTTATCGGCGAGCCTATTCAGGGCGCAGGCGGGGTGATCATTCCGCCCAGCAGCTACTGGCCCGAGATTCAGCGCATCGTCGATAAATACGGCATCCTGCTGATCGCGGACGAGGTGATCACCGGCTTTGGTCGCACCGGCAACTGGTTTGGCAGCCAGACTTACGGCATCAAGCCGCATATCATGACCATCGCCAAGGGGTTGTCGTCGGGCTATCAGCCCATCGGCGGCTCGATCGTCTGCGACGAGGTTGCGGCGGTGATCGGCACCGATGAATTCAACCACGGCTATACCTATTCCGGGCATCCGGTTGCGGCGGCGGTGGCGCTGGAGAACCTGCGGATCATGCAGGAGGAAAAGATCGTCGAGCATGTCCGCGATGTGGCGCATCCGTATCTGGCGACCAAATGGGCTGGCCTGACCGAGCATCCGATGGTGGGCGAGGCTAAGTTGGTGGGGCTGATGGGCTCTATCGCGCTGACCCCGAACAAGGCCACGCGGGCGAAGTTTGCGTCTGACGTGGGCACGGTGGGCTATCGTTGCCGCGAGCGGTGCTTTGCCAACAATTTGATCATGCGGCACGTGGGGGATCGGATGATCATCGCGCCGCCCTTGGTGATCACGCCCGAAGAAATCGACGTGCTGATCGCGCGGGCGTGGACATCTTTGGATGAATGCTATGCCGGGCTGAAGGCGGACGGGATGTTCAAGTAAGCCGAGGTTGATTTTAGCGTGTTTGGGGGCAGGGCCGCAGGGTCTTGCCCCTTTCTTATCCGCGGTCCCAACGCGGGACCGTTTTTTATTGCTGCGATTTCAGAGGTTTGGTTACGGGCGTTTAGCGTTTGTTAAGGATTGCAGATCGGTTGCGGTGGCTGTTTCGACAAAGCCAGCCTATGGGCTAACTTCCCCTAATTCTGGCAAATTCAGCGCGTTCGTTGCAGGCTACATTGCTCTATCCAGTTTGGTGGCAGCACATTCACGGCCACATTTGGCGGCAATTTGTAAAACCCCATTTCCCGATAACTCCACGCATAGGCGTTGCAGTCCTTCAGCGCCGCACCATGGAGAAAGAATTGGAAATCACGCGGCGCATTTCGGAAAGACGCGAAAACAGAGGAGCGGATTTCCAGATCGGGGTTGAATTTTTCGACAATGCGGGCGCGTTGCACAGTGGCGTAACTGCCGACCAACACGGCAGAAAAACCCATCGAAATGACAATGAAAAATGCGGGAAGCATGGCGCGCGGCATTCCAGACCGCGCAGATAGCTTGGTCAGTATCAGCGCAAGAAGCATGGCACAGAAAACCAGTGCAGGCCAGTAAGCCAACCCCAGCCTGTCACTCCAGATCGTGCACAAAGCCAACGCCTGAAAAGGCCCACCAAACAAAACAGTCGAGGCCAAACAATAGGCCAGCACCGCAAAGATCGCAGCAAAGAAAACGGCCATGGCTTTTGTCACCTGAGGTTGCGGCGCATCCGATCCTGTCTGGCAGATAGCATCAATGCTGGCCTGTCGCAAACGACAGCACCCGGTGCAGCGTCGGGCAGGTTTGCCGCAATCCGGCTGTGCAGAACGCAGCGTCGAGAAACGTTTTCTGACAGCACTTGTCATGCGGTGTTTTGCGAGAACTTGGCTAAACTCTGCCCAACCGTAACCCAGAATGGACCCGCCACGATGATCCGCTTTGCCTTGACCGCTTGTTTGCTGCTGACTGCTTTGCCCGCTGCTGCCGATTGTGTGGTGGCGGCTGATCTGGCGACGGGGGTCAGCTTTGCGCGGGCCGATGGCCACAAGGGGCGGGTGATTGCCAAGGGTGATGGGGTGTTTGTCGATTACGCGGCGGGCGCGCCGGTGTGGACGGACAATCGCCAGACTTGGCTGGGGATATACGAGCTGGTGAGCACGCGTTTTTACGTCGAGGAACCCGGCTCGGTCGGCGGTGGTTCGACCGATACGGTGCAAAGTTTTCGCGGCAAACCGCCGGTGCCGGTGGCGGGGCAGGGCTGGTCAGGGGTGGTGAAGGCGCATACGCGGCAGAACAACAGCTCGGAATTCGGCGGCTATGATTATGACGACCGCTTCAAGGCAAGCTTTGCGTTTCTGGCGGAAAAGACCGTAAAGCTATCGGGGTGTTCTTACAAGGTGATCCCGGTCGAGGCCAATTTTGTGGGCAAGGACAACAGCTTTACCCAGCGCTGGCTGTATTTCCCGGATCTGGGGTTTGGTCTGGAAACCCGGCAGAACGGCGCGGATATCGGGTTGACGGCGCTGAAGCCTGCCTAAGATCGCGGGCCGGACGGGGCGTTTTGCCGAAGCAACGTTTGCGCCAATCGGCTTTGGCTGGAACAGGGTTCGGGCTGGCGCGGACAAGCGCTGCCGATTTCCTTTTCGCGGGCGCTGTGCTTGAGTTTGCCGGTGCGCTCGCCTATTCCTTTAGCAACGGTATAAAGGATAGTCCCCATGCGGATTCACTCTGATCTGGCTGACACGATCGGCAACACCCCGCTTTTGAAGCTGAAACGTGCGTCAGAGATGACGGGCTGCACGATTTTGGGCAAATGCGAGTTTCTGAACCCCGGCCAATCGGTGAAAGACCGCGCGGCGCTGTATATGATCCGCGATGCGGTGGCGAAGGGGCAGTTGAAGCCGGGCGGCACGATTGTGGAAGGCACGGCGGGCAACACCGGGATTGGTCTGGCGCTGGTGGGGGCAAGCATGGGGTTTCGCACCGTGATCGTCATTCCTGAGACGCAATCTCAGGAGAAAAAAGACATGCTGCGCTTGGCGGGGGCCGAGTTGGTGCAGGTGCCGGCAGCCCCCTACAAGAACCCCAACAACTATGTGCGCTATTCGGGCCGTCTGGCCGAGGCTTTGGCGCGGACCGAACCCAACGGCGCGATCTGGGCCAATCAGTTTGACAATGTCGCCAACCGGCAAAGCCATATCGAAACCACTGGCCCCGAGATTTGGGAACAAACCGGCGGCAAGGTGGATGGCTTTATCTGCGCGGTGGGCTCGGGTGGCACTTTGGCGGGCGTTGGCATGGCGTTGCAGCCCAAGGGCGTGAAGGTGGGGCTGGCTGACCCAGAGGGGGCGGCGCTGCACGCGTTCTACACCACCGGCAAGTTTGAAAGCCCCGGCACCTCGATCACTGAGGGCATCGGGCAGGGGCGGATCACCGCCAACCTTGAAGGCTTTACCCCCGATTTCAGCTATCGGATTTCGGATGCCGAGGCGCTGCCCTTGGTGTTCGAGATGCTGGAGGATGAGGGGATTTGTCTGGGCGGATCGTCGGGCATCAACATCGCGGGCGCGATCCGCATGGCGCAGGACATGGGGCCGGGGCACACGATTGTCACCATCCTGTGCGATTACGGCAACCGCTATCAGTCGAAGCTGTATAACCCGGCGTTCCTGAAGGAAAAGGGCTTGCCGGTGCCGGAATGGCTGGACCGCGCGCCTTTGAACATTCCGACGGTGTTTGAAGACGCATGATCGGGGTGATGCTGCGCAGGCTGCTGCTGGTTCTGGTGCTGGGGGCGGCTTTGCTGCAAGCCCCGGTGGCGCTTGCGCAGGATGCGCCGACGGCAGACGATTACACCACGTTTGACACCACGGTGTCGCAGATCGAGGATCTGGTCGCCAAGGCGCAGGTCAACGACGAGCGTCTCAGCTCTATGCGCGCCGAGATGGTGAAGTGGCGCTCGACCTTCAGTGCGGCGCAGGGCAGCAATGCCGACCAGATCACCATGGTCAAAAACCAGATTGCCGCACTTGGCCCGCTTCCGGCAGATGGGCAGATCGAGGACGTGATCATCGTCAAGCGGCGTGGCGCGTTGAACGACGCGCTGGCCAAGTTGCAGGCTCCGGTGCTGACCGCAACCGAAGCCACCACCCGCGCCGACAGCACGATTGCCTCGATCGACAAGCTGATCCGCGAACGCCACGCCGACAAGTTGCTGCGGCTGTCGCCCTCGGCGCTGAACCCGGTGAACTGGCCGACGGCGGTGTCGATGTTCCGCTGGATGGGGCAGTGGATTTACGACGAGACCCGCTGGCGTTTCACCCGGCCGATGAATGTCGATCAGTTGCGTGATAATGCGCCGTTGATCGTGGTGCTGCTGCTGGCCGCGACGATCCTGCTGGCGCGCGGTGGGGCCTGGATGCGGCGGCTGACCTATTGGCTGCTGACCAAAACCCACATGCGCGGGCGCAACCTGATCTCGGGCATCGTGTCGCTGGGGCAGGTGGTGCTGCCGGTGGCGGGCTCGGTGATGCTGTATCTGGCGCTGGAGCGGGCGTCCTTGTTCGGGCCGATCATCCTGTCGCTGTTTGAAACCCTGCCTGCCGTGGTGTTGGTGATTTTCCTGACGCGGTGGCTGGCGCATCACATCTTTCCGCTGGACCCTGACGAGGAAAGCGCCATTGGCCTTGGGCCAACGGGCCGCGCCGAGGGGCGGTTTCAGGCGGTGCTGCTGGGTGTGTCGGTGGCGATCTATGATCTGGTTGCAGCCTGGATCGTGCCACGGGCCAGCAATTTTCTGGGCGGGGCCGCCACCAACATCGGTGCCGACCGCGCGCAACAGGTGGCGCAGGCGACGGATGCCGCGATTTCGGTCATCGTGGTGCCGTTGCAGATTTTCGCGGCGATTGCGCTGTTCCGTCTGGGGCAGATCCTGCGGCGGGAAAGTGCGACTGCCCGCAGCGGCGGCGAGGGTGCCTTTCGGTTCGAGTTGATCTATTGGGTGTCGTCCGCCGCGATCCTGATTGCGGTCGTGGCGCCCGCGTTGGGTGTGATCGGCTATGTCAGTGCCGCCAATGCGCTGATCTGGCCCGCGATCAACACGCTGTCGTTGTTTGCCATGGTGGTGGTGCTGCAAGGCTTCTTTGCCGAGCTGTATGTGACGCTGGCGCGCGCGCCCGATGCGCGCAAGGACGGGCTGTTGCCGGTGATCGCGGGGCTGGTGTTCACCTGCGCCGCCCTGCCGCTGCTGGCACTGATCTGGGGCGCGCGGGTGGTCGATCTGGCCGATCTGTGGACCTCGTTCCGCACGGGTGTTTCGCTGGGCGGTGTGCGGATTTCGCCGACAAGCTTCCTGATCCTCGTGGCGGTGTTCGGCATCAGCTATGCCGCCACCAAGCTGGTGCAGGGCGGGTTGAAATCGTCGATCCTGCCGCGCACCTCGCTGGATCAGGGTGGTCGGAATGCCATCGTCTCGGGCGTGGGCTATGCCGGGATTTTCCTGTCGGCGCTGCTGGCGATCACCGCGGCGGGGATCGACCTTTCCGGCTTTGCGCTGGTGGCCTCGGCCCTGTCGGTCGGCATCGGTTTTGGCTTGCAGACCATCGTGTCGAACTTCGTGTCGGGCATCATCCTGCTGGTCGAACGCCCGGTGTCGGAAGGCGACTGGATCGAGGTTGGCACCACATCGGGCATCGTCAAGGCGATCTCGGTGCGCTCGACCCGCATCCAGACCTTTGACCGATCTGATGTGATCGTGCCAAACTCTGATCTGATCACGGGCCGCGTCACGAACTGGACGCGTTTCAACCTGTCGGGCCGGGTGATCGTGCCGGTGTCGGTGCCATTTACCAGCGACAGCCGTCGGGTAGAGGCGTTGCTGCGCGAGATTGTCGAGGCGCAACCGCTGGCAGTTCTGAACCCGCCGCCGGTGATCGCGCTGATGGGATTTGGCGCCGAGGTGATGAACTTCGAGATCCGCATGATCATCCGCGACATCAATTTTCAGGTCGCGGTGCGCTCGGAAATCAATCACCAGATTGCCGAGCGGTTCCGTGCCGAAGGTATCCTGTTCTCGAACGCGCATCGCGATTATCTCAAGCGGATCGCCGATGAAGCCGCCGCAGAGGCCGAAAAACTGGCCGAGGAGCAGGCGGCGCTGGAGGCGGTTGAGATGTTCATGGCCCCCGCGCCGGAATTGCGCGCCGCGCCTGATGACGGCAATCTTGACGATGCCGGCGCCACCGACGCGGCACCCCGCGCCACGCGCCCCAGCAAGCCCCCGAAGGACCCCCGCGCATGACCACGCATCTGACGTTTCGCGACGATCCATATCTGCGCGAGGCCGAGGCCACCGTGCTGGCCCACACGCCCGAGGGCGGCATCGTGCTGGATGCGACGATCTTCTACGCCACCGCAGGCGGGCAACCCGGCGACAGCGGCATGATCGTCTGGCCCGGCGGGCGGATGCCGATTGCCACGGCGGTGAAGGTGGAAGGCGGGCTGGTAGCGCTGGTGCCTGCCGATGCCACCGCCTTGCCCCCGGTCGGCGCGCAGGTGACGCAGCGGCTGGATTGGGCGCGCCGCCACCGCCATATGCGCGTGCATACCGCGCTGCACCTGTTGTCGGTGGTGATCCCGCTTCCGGTGACGGGCGGGCAGATCGGCGCTGACAAGGGTCGTCTCGATTTCATGATGCCCGAGCCTCCCAGCGACATCGCCGCGCTGAACGAGGCGCTTAACCTGTTGATCGCGCGCGATCTTCCCGTGACGCACAGCTATATCTCCGAGGCCGAATTGCTGGCCAATCCGCAGCTTGTGAAAACCATGTCGGTCAGCCCGCCGATGGGGCAGGGCGCAATCCGGCTGGTGCGGATCGGCGCAGAGGCGACACAGATTGATCTGCAACCCTGCGGCGGCACCCATGTCGCCCGCACCGCCGAGATCGGCCATGTCGAGATCGGCCGGATCGAGAACAAGGGCAAACAAAACCGCCGGGTCAACCTGCTGCTGGTGGATTAAGCGCCACATATCCCGGCAAAAACCGCCCGAATCCCGGCGTTTCCCCCCTTGCGCCCACGCATTATTGCAGGCTAAACACCCGCAACGGATCGGTGGCCGAGTGGTCGAAGGCGCACGCCTGGAAAGTGTGTAGGCGGGGAACCGTCTCTAGGGTTCGAATCCCTATCGATCCGCCATTTACCCTTGATATCATTGAGTAATTCAGGATTTTCTAGGTTTACCCATCTACATACCCATCATAGAAAAAACGCTTGATCCAGCTAAACCGGCTAATCTAGTGCAGCACATCGGTCTACCGGCCCAGCGAAGGCTCCGTGCTCACCGCAGCGCAGATACGCCTGGACTCCAACGTCCCGCACATCAAGATCGAGGCCGTGGGCCGCACCTTGAAAACCGATAGTTCAGAGCGCGTCATTCCGCTGGTTGGGATCAGCTTGGAGGCGTTCAGGCAATTCCCCAGCGGCTTCCCAAGATATGCCGATAATCCCGGCCTGTCTGACACGATCAACAAATACCTGCGCGAGAACAAGCTTCTCGAAACTGACAAGCACAGCCTCTACAGCCTGCGCCACAGCTTCGAGGATCGGATGTTGGCAGCTGGGATTGATGAGCGCATCCGCATGGACTTGATGGGCCACCAGATCAAGCGCGAACGCTATGGCGCAGGGGCCGATCTGGACCACCTGCAAAGGGTTGTCCAGAAGATCGCGCTTTGATCAGGTGTTCTTGCGGTGCGGGTGCTTGGTTTTGATCTGGCCGTTGTAGAACTGGCCGACCGAGGGCGAAGCCAACAAGCTCTTGTAAGTCGCCTCGGGCACGCCGTCATGGTGATAGACCTTGCCGCCGTGCATGGTCACTTTCAGCGTGCCGTTTTCGTAATCGACGTGGCTGAACATCTTCGATTTCACTTCCGGCATGATCGCCCCCTTTGAAAACTGGTTGCGGGGGCAGGACTTGAACCTGCAACCTGATGGTTATGAGCCACGCGCGCTACCATTGCGCCACCCCGACATTGTTGCCCGTCTCTCCGGGCTGTCACCTTTTAACGCCGGTCGGCATCGCCCCTCGCTAGGTCCAAGCTCTCGGCACAATGCCGGGGTGTTTTGTCGCTTCGCGGGTTTGATCCAAATTCCATTTAGAGTTTTTTAATGAGGACTATCCAAATGCTGACCTCGTTTCGCAGATGTCGCGCTGCTGTTCCGCGTGTGTTCCTCAGACATTTAAGGGGTCCGTCTGGTCACACAGAACGCCGTCCGGACCCAACCCGACACGACCGATTCGCCGTTTGCCTGTGAAGGCAATCGCTCCCGGCTTGGTGCGATTTATGGTCAGCTTAAAATGATGATGACACCGACTTTGCTTGGTTCGAGCCTGGCAACATCCTGAACTTCTGTCAGGAGTCGCCTAATAACTTCGTCCACAGATGGACCCAATTGCTCATCAAATCCGTGCGAGCTGATCACGGCTGTATAGTCTTTGGTCTGCAACACAAGGTCGCCTGCTTTTTCAACCCAAATACGGCGAGCATCTGCCGCCGCATAGTCTTTCTTGTCTCGAAAGGCTTGGATTTCACAGGCCCATCGTGGTGCATCCATGCACTGATGCACAACATGATCGGGATCGAACTTATCTCCCGCCATACAAATTCCTGCGGAACCACGCGGCTTTGCGCGCTTATCGTAAACCCAACACCAATTCATGCCGCCCACTTCCTGATGTTGCCGCGCTGTCGACCATCCCTGCCAAACTCCATTCAGCGCGCTCCTGCCTTGCGCTGGCCGCCATGGCATCACGCACCTTTGCCGCCCGATATTCTTCCAGCGTGATCGAGCTGCTGCCGTTTTTCAGGTCACGCCTCGGGAGGCCCAAACGCTTCGCGGTTCGCTTCGGTGTGGTGTGGGCAACGTCATAGAGCGCGCACAGGTCAGACGTTCTGACGCGCGCCAGATACATCGCCGCAAACTCGGGATCTGTGATCTTCCTTGAACGGATGATTACTCCGGCTTCCATGCGCTTGGGCAGGTTGCGTGCTTCCGCCCTGGCGAGGACCGCGCTTTTGGAAATATCCAGCTGCGCGGCAATGTCCGCAACCGTGACTTTGGGGTCGCGTCATAGCCGGGCAAACTCCGCCCGTGAGATACGTTTTGGTATTCGCGCGAAGCCATGCTGGTCCCATCGCAAAGCCATCTCAGCAGTACATACCCCTTCATGGTGACAAGACAGGTCCGGGCCTTACGGTCATCGTAAGAGATTGAGGCACCAGCCCGTGGAGGTCAGGATTTGCAGGATCAGGAAGACGCATGCCGATTGACCGGACTTGGCCGCACCTATGGCAAAGGGGTGTCAGCGCATCGGGCGCTAGACAGCATTGATCTGACGATCCGGGCAAATGAGTTCTTCACCCTGCTTGGGCCATCTGGCTGCGGCAAGACCACGCTTCTGCGTCTGATTGGCGGGTTCGACCAGCCGACCGCGGGAGAGATTGCGATTTTCGGGCGCAATGTTGCGGGTCTTCCGCCCGAGGATCGTCCGGTCAATACGGTGTTTCAGAACTATGCCCTGTTCCCGCATCTGACGGTTGCCGAGAATGTGGGATTTGCGCTGCGCATGTTGGGGCGACCCAAGGCCGAGATTGCAGCCACCGTGGCCCGCATGGTCGCATTGGTGGGGCTGGAGGGGATGGAACATCGCCGGCCAGATCAGCTATCTGGCGGGCAAAAGCAGCGGGTGGCCTTGGCGCGCGCGCTGGCTCCGGGGCCAAAGATCCTGCTGCTGGACGAACCTTTGTCCGCGCTGGACGCCAAGTTGCGGCAACGGATGCGGTCTGAACTGAAGGCGCTGCAGCGCGAAACCGGCATCACCTTTGTGTTCGTTACCCACGATCAGGACGAGGCTTTGGCGATGTCCGACCGCATCGCGGTGATGCAGGGCGGGCGCGTGCAGCAGTTGGGAAAGCCGGAGGAGATTTACGAGGCCCCGGCAAACCGGTTTGTGGCTGATTTCATCGGCGGGGCGAACCTGATCCCGGCGCGGATTGGCGCACGGGGGGCCGAGGCCGAGGGGCTGGGCGTGGTTCCGGCATCCGGGGACTTGGGGGCTGAGGTGACGTTGGCGATCCGGCCGGAGCGGTTGGCGATCCTGCCTGCGGGCCAGCAACAACCGGGCGATCTGGGGCCGCTGCGGGTGGCCGAGCGCATCTACATGGGCAACGAGCTGTCGTTCCGGCTGGAAGGTGCTTTGGTTCCCCTGCATGTCACCCTGCCACGCGGCGGTTTGCGCGGGGCGCAGGATTTCACGCCGGGTGATGCCGTCTGTCTGCGCGCGGAGCCCGGCGCAATCCGGGTGCTGTCGTCATGAAGCTGCACCGCCTTTTGCTGGCCCCGTCCTTGGGAACCATCCTGATTTTCATGGTGCTGCCCATCGCCATCACCACACTGTATTCCGTGCTGACCCCCGCGCAATACGGTGGCGTGATCTGGAAACCTTCCGCCGAGGCCTATATCCGGCTGCTGTTCGAGCGCGACATTTTCGATGACACGCTGACCTTCAACACCGACTACCTGCAAATCCTTGGCCGGTCGGTGCTGCAAGCAGGGGTGGCCACGCTGCTGTGCCTGATCATCGGATTGCCGACGGCGTGGTTCATCGCCACCCGGCCGCCGGGGCAGAAGTCGCTGTGGCTGATGCTGGTGACGGTCCCCTACTGGGTGAACCTGCTGGTGCGCACCATCGCGCTGCTCTTGATCCTGCGCGACGAGGGGCCGATCAACCGTGCGCTGCAATCCGTTGGCCTGATCGACGGGCCTTTGTCTCTTGCCTACAACAACTTTGCCATCGGGTTGGGGCTGGTGTCTTCCTTCCTGCCCTTCATGATCCTGCCGCTCTATGCGGCCATCGAGCGGTTCGACTTTTCGCTGCTGGAGGCCGCCTATGACCTGCACGCGAACCGCCGTAAAGCGTTCTTTGCAGTTGTTCTGCCCATCCTGCGGCCGGGTCTGATTGCGGGGGGCCTTCTGGTCTTCATCCCCGGCATCGGGTCCTATCTGGCTCCCGACATCCTTGGCGGTGGCAAGACGCTGATGCTGGGCAACCTGATCGGGATGCAGTTTCAAGGCAGCCGCAATTGGCCGTTTGGCGCGGCCCTCTCGACCATCCTGATGGCTGTCACACTGATTGCGCTGTTCATCGTCGCCCGCCGTGCGGCGCGGGAGGACGCGTGATGGCCCTGTTTGACGCCCGCGCCAAGGATATCCGCAATCTGCCCGGCTTTGGCCTGACGGCAACCCTGGCGGTGGCGTTTCTCTATGCGCCGATTGTGTTTCTGGTGCTCTATTCCTTCAATGCAGGCCGTTCGATCAGCCGTTTGGATGGGCTGTCATGGCGGTGGTATCAAGCCGTGTTCGCCAATGAGGAGATTGCGGGGGCGGCGCTGAACTCGGTTCTGCTGGCGGTCATTGCGGCCAGCGTCGCCACTGTCATGGCCACCGCCGCAGCCTTGGCGATGGTGCGGATGAAGGTGCGCCGCCGCGCCGCCGCCTATGCGGTGCTGAACTTTCCGCTGATGGTGCCCGAGATTGTCACCGCCATCGCCAGCCTTATCTTCTTTTCTTCCGTGGGGCTGGGGCTTGGCTTTGGGTCGCTGGTCATCGCCCATACCACTTTTTGCATCCCATTTGCCTATCTGCCGATCACGGCAAGGCTGACCTCGATGGACCCCGCGCTGGAATCCGCCGCCGCTGATCTTTACGCGCGCCCGTGGACGCAGTTCCGGCTCATTACCCTGCCGCTTCTGGCCCCCGGCCTGATGTCGGGCTGGCTTCTGGCCTTCATCGTGTCTCTCGACGATTTCATCATCTCGTCGATGCTGTCCGGCCCCGGATCAACCACCTTGCCCGTCCACATCTATTCGATGCTGCGCCTTGGCATCACGCCCGAGGTCAATGCGGTGTCGTCGCTGATGGTTCTTGCCTCGGCCCTTGTCGTCATCACCTCGGGCCTGATCGCCCGCAAGCATTCTTGAAAGGAAGTCAAATGCGCGCCCTAGCCATTCTGCTACTGACTGCCGCCCCGGCCTTCGCCGAAGGTGATCTGTTCATCTACACTTGGGGCGAATACACGCCGCCCGATCTGGTGGCCAAGTTCGAAAAGGAATTCGGCGTCAAGGTCCATATCGACAGCTATGACAGCATGGAGACGATGATCGCCAAGCTGCGCGCCGGGGGGGCAGGCTATGACATCATCGTGCCGGGCGATGCCACGATGCAGGTGCTGATTGCCGAAGGCATGGTCGAGAAGATCGACGTTTTCGCGATGCCCAACTTTGCAAATGTCGATGACAAATGGCGCGAGGTTTATTGGGACCCCAAGCGGGAATATTCGGCACCTTGGGCCTGGGGATCGACTGCCTTTGCCGTGGATACCGCTGTGGTCAAAGGGGATTATTCCTCGCTTGCCGTGCTGTTCGCCCCGGCTGACGATGTGAAGGGCCGCATCAACATGCTGCGCGACATGAATGACGTGATCAACATGGCCGAACGTTATCTGGGCATCCCGCGTTGTTCCGAAAGCCCTGATGAGATGAAGCGGGTGCTGGAACTGCTGGAAACCCAGAAAGAATGGGTGAAATCCTACGACAGCGAGACCAAGGAATTGCTGGTGTCCGGTGAGGCTGTGGTGTCGATGAGCTGGAATGGCTATGCCATGCGGGCGCGGGATGAAAAGCCGACCATCGCCTATGTTTACCCGAAAGAGGGTTATACTGGCTGGATGGACAATGTCGCCGTGCCCAAGGGCGCGCCGCACCTCGACAACGCCAAGGCTTGGGTCAACTTCATTATGGCCCCGGAAAACGCAGCAATGATCACCAACTACGCGCGTTATTCCAACGGCATCAAGGGGTCCGAGGCGTTCGTTGAGCCCGCCCTCGCCGCCGCCCCCGAAATCAACCCGCCGGCGGATGCGCCAGCCCCCGAATTCATCCCGACCTGCTCGCCCGAGGCTACGGCCCTGATCGACAAGGTCTGGACCAAACTGATGAACTGAGGAGACTTCAATGGCAATCGTGACACTGGCCGCCACGCAAATGGCCTGTTCCTGGGACTTGGATGAAAACATCCAGAAGGCCGAGGAACAGGTGGCGGCGGCGGCAGAGGACGGCGCGCAGATCATCCTGTTGCAGGAACTGTTCCAGACGCCCTATTTCTGCATCGAAAAGGACTATGGCTTTCAACGCTATGCCAAGCCGCTGGAGGCTGACCGCGCCGTGCAGCATTTCGCGGCCCTGGCGTGCAAGCTGGGGGTGGTGCTGCCGATCAGCTATTACGAGGCGGCGGGGAACACTTTCTTCAACTCGCTGGCGATGATCGACGCCGACGGCACGGTCATGGGCAACTACCGCAAGACCCATATCCCCCACGCGACGGGGTATGAGGAGAAGTATTACTTCACCCCCGGCAATACCGGTTTCAAGGTGTTCGACACCCGCTTTGCGAAGGTCGGCTGCGGCATCTGCTGGGACCAGTGGTTCCCCGAAACCGCCCGGTCGCTGGCCATCCTTGGGGCCGAGGTGCTGTTGTTCCCAACGGCCATCGGCACCGAACCGGGCTACCCCGAGATCGACTCATCGGGCCACTGGCAGCGCACTATGCAGGGCCATGCAGCGGCCAACATGGTGCCGGTGGTGGCGTCAAACCGGGTCGGGCTGGAGAAAGGGCCGAACCTTGAGATGACGTTTTACGGATCGTCCTTCATCGCCGACCACACTGGTGCGATGCTGACAGAGGCGAACAAGGTGGACGAGACCTATCTGATCGCCAAGATCGACCTTGATACCACCCGCGCCTACCGCCAAAGCTGGGGCACCTGGCGCGACCGGCGGCCGGAAACCTATGGGCTGATCAGCCGTCACGACGCGGCATGAGGCGCGAAGGGGGCGGTGCAAGCCGCCCTTTTTCACTAGACGCTGCAGTCAAGATAGAGCACCTTTGCGGGAAGGTCGGGCGAGAAAACGCGCCTGTTCAATTTTGCTTCAATTCAATCCGGGGGATCCAATGTCGGAGCGACTGTGTCTGTGTGGATGCTTGGAAACGACCAAAGGCGGGAAGTTTCGTCCGGGTCATGACCAGAAACTTCGCGCGGCTATTGAAGATGCTGCTGGGGGATTGGAAAGTCTGAGGGCAATCGTTGAGGCTCAACTGGGCCGCCAAGTTACGACGAAAAAAGATGGCTAGATTTGTGACATTTCGGCGAGGATTGATTTTCCGCCCCTATTTGCAGGCCTGTTCCGCCTCACAACTCAGCGCCAGCTCGGCCACCAGGTCCTTGATATCGGGGGATTGCGCGTCCCAGACCCCTTCGCTGCACAGATAGACCATGTGATCTTCCAGATAGCTGGCCATCGGGGCGCGCCAGTCGGGGGAGGTGTCGATCATCTGCTCGGACGTATAAAGCAGGTATTCGACATAGGCCGCATAGGCGGTTTGTTCTTTGGGGTCTTTCAACGCACAGAAATCGGCATTTGCCAATTCCGGCTTTTGCACCGTCAGGTTCAGGAACTCGCGGTATATCTCGCGGGCAGTCTGGTCGCGCTGGATGCGGTCGGATTGGCCGATCTGGTAGGGAATGACGATCAGCGCGGTGACGGTCGCAAAGGCGGTGGCAAGGCCGCCCAGCCCCTCCAGCGCCTCGGAATGTCGTTTCAGCCAGTTCAGCATGTCACACCTTTGGTTGCTCGTGGGTGGCGCAGTGGATGCCGCCTCCCACTTCGCCTACCGCGTCAACATTCAGGGTAACGATTTCGCGGCCGGGGTAAAGATCGGCCAGAATTTTGGCAGCTTCGGCGTCAGCGCCTTTGTCGCCAAATTCGGCCGCGATCACAGCACCATTGCAGACATAGTAGTTAACGTAAGAGGACACAAAATCCGGGCTGTCTACCCGGATGTCATAAGGCTCGGGCAGCGTCACGAGGTCAAGCTTGCGCCCCTCGGCGTCGGTCGCGTTGGCAAGAATGTCACGGGTTTCAAAGGCGGACACCGACCAAGGATCGCTTGGGTCAACCTCTTCCCCCATCTGGATCAGCACCTGTCCGGGCTTCACGAACCGCGCCAAGGCGTCGATGTGGTAGTCGGTGATATCGGCGCCCTTGATGCCCGGCGCCCAGATCATCTTCCGCGCGCCCATCGTGTCCAGAAGCATCGCCTCTACCTCGGCCTTGCTGCCCTTGTTGCGGTTGGGGTTCACCCAACTGCTTTCGTGCGCGATCAGCGTGCCATGGCCGTCGGTTTCCACCCCGCCAGCCTCGCCGACTAGGCCCACATCGAACACCGAAAGGCCCAGCTTTTCGGCCACCCGTGCGGCAATCTGGCCGTCGTTGCCGTGCACCTGCTTGGCCCCCCAGCCATTGAAGTTGAACTGCGTCAGCGCCAGCCCACCCTTGCCATCGACAACAAACGAAGGCCCGCTATCGCGCGCCCAAAGGTCATCGGTGGGGATGTCCCAGAGTTCGACATTGCTGGAGACCCGCTTTCTGATCGCCTTGTGATACTTGGCCGCGGCCAGCATCACGACCGGTTCAAACGCGGCAATCGTGCTGGCTATGTCTGCGATGGTGCCTTGCAGATCAAACAGAAAATCCGGGTCATCATGCACGGCGGGGTTCACCGGCCACTGCATGAAGGTCCGCTCGTGCGGATCGGTTTCTTCGGGATACCAAAAGCCCGAGGGTCCAGCGCCAGCCGCAAAGGCCCCGCGCGGCAAAAGGGACATGCCACCGGCAGCGGCGGCAGAACGAAAGAGGGAGCGGCGGGTCATCATGAACAAGGCCTCAGTTCAGGTGGATCAAAGGGTCGTCGGTAGAACCATGCGGCGCTGCACAGAGCGCCGCAAGAAAGAGCGAGAACAGCTCTGCCGAAGTCGCAAGACCCAGCTTGGTATGGATGCGCTTGCGAAACACCTTCACGGTCTCGGGGCTGTTGCCCAGCATCCGCGCGATGACCTTGGACGAATGGCCCTGCAGGATCAACTGCGCCACCTCGGCCTCGCGCTCTGACAGCCGCGAGGTGCCGAAATGCGCCATTGCGGCCATGACATGCAGTCCCATGCTGCCATGCGCAGTAAAGGCATTGGGGGGAAGTGCGGTCATGCGGGCTCCTGCTGGGTGATGCAGTGGATGCCGCCGCCGCCCAGGCAGATGTTGGGGATACGCACGCCGCGGATGCGGTAGGACGGGAACAACGACTGAAAGATGTCGCGGGCGATGGCGTCGTTGGGCGTGCCGTATTCGGGCATGATGACCCCGCCATTGACGAAATAGCAGTTGACGTAGGAACGGCAGAATTTCTCGCCGATGATGCAGCTTTCCTCGGCTTCGGGGATGGTCACCATGCGGATCTCGCGGCCCTGTGCATCGGTCTGACCGCGCAGGGCGTCGATGTTCGCCTGCTTGATGTGACGCCAGGGATCGGTCGGATCATCTGCCCCTTCGATCAGCACCACGCCGGGGGCCACGAACACCGCGATACCATCGACATGGCCGTCGGTCTCGGTTTCGTCCGCATTGCCGGGCAGCCAGATCACCTTTTCGCCGCCAAGTGTTTCCAAGAGTTCCTGCGTGACATCTTCCCGCGTCCAGGTCGGGTTGCGGTTGGGGTTCAGAAAACAGGTGTCGGTGGTGATGATGGTGCCTTGGCCATCCACGGTCACGCCGCCACCTTCGGCCAAGAGCGGCGATTTGAAGGCCCGCATCCCCTCACGCGCCGCCACCGCTGTGCCAAAGGCTGCGTCCTTGTCAAACGGAGCATATTTGTGCCCCCAGGCGGAAAATGTGAACAGGCTGGCGGCCTTGTTGCCTTTTGCGTCCACCACGAAATTCGGCCCGGCGTCGCGGGCCCAACTGTCATCCAACGGCACCTCGAACAGTTCGATCCCGCTGCCCAGCAGGCTGTGCGCCTCGGCGGCATCCTCAGGACGCACGGCCATACACATCGGCTCGAACTCGGCAATCGCCTGCGCCACCAGGGCATAGTCGCGCTTGGTCGCCGCCATGTCCGGCCAGACCTCGGCGCGGGTTGGCCACATCATCCATGTGCGCTTGTGGGGGGCGTATTCGGCGGGCATGTGAAACCCAAGTGATTTCGGGCTGGCGGGGCGCAATGCCGGGTCTTGGCGGGTCATGGAATCCTCGGAGCAAAAGGGTATGGACCGCATGATATGATGAGCATTACACTGGTCAAAACGCCAATTTCTTATCCATTCAATAGAAATAACTCATGAGCACCTATCGTAACCTGCCCCCGCTCTCGACGCTGATCGGTTTTGAAGCCGCCGCCCGGCTGCAAAGCTTTTCCCGCGCGGCCGAGGAGTTGAACATCACCCAATCCGCTATCAGCCATCAGGTGCGGGTGCTGGAAGATCACCTTGGCCAGCCTATGTTTCGGCGTATCGGGCGGCGTATCGAACTGGTCGATGCCGGGCGCGACTTTCTGATCACCGCGCAATCCGCGCTGGAGGAGCTGCGCCATGGCGTCCGCCGTCTGAACGCCTATTCCAAGCCGGGATCGGTCATCGTGATGATGCCTGCCGCCCTTGCTTCAGGCTGGTTCCTGCCCTTGTTGGCAGATCTGCGCGACACTCACCCTTGGATCGACCCTTGGGTCCATACCTCGGACCAGACCGAGGTGCCCGAGGAGGCCGAGATCGACATTGTTCTGGGCCCGCGGCCTTGGCCCGCTGAGGGGGCGCAGTCGCTGCTTTTGGCCGAGGATGCGCTGATCCCTTTGTGTGCGCCGGCGCTTGCGGCCGGTCTGCCGGATGTGCCGGACCGTCAAAGGCTTGATGCCGCGCCGCTGTTGCATGACGAGACGCTGAACGACTGGCAATCGTGGTTCACGGCCGCGGGCTCTGCCCGGACCGAGTTCTCGCGGGGCTACAATTTCTCGGACACGGGCCAGATGCTGCAAGCGGCGGAACTTGGCCTTGGGGTTTGTCTGGCAACGGCGCGCGAGGCTGATCGGGCCCTGAGGGATGGCCACCTGGTGCAGGCCTGCCAGTCCGCTCTGACGAAGACCGTGCCGCTCTACATGTCCTGCTGGACCCGCAACTTCACGCGACCGCCTGTCCAGGCACTTTGGGATTGGCTGCGATTGAGGAGCGATCCAGAGGGCCGGCAAACACAGCAGGGCAACCGTTTGACCACTGCGAATTCAGAGACGCCGGTGAAATAGGCTGATGTGCTTTCCCACGATCGACGATAGATGGCTATGCACCTTCCGCGCGGATCCACATGTCGCGCGGGTTCACGACCCGACGCTGCTTCAGCTTGAACGATACCTTTGCGAAAACATTGTTGCCGATGTATTTTTCATTGGTCAGCACCTGATGGACGATCGCCCGCGCCCAGAGGCGGTCAAGGTCGGTGCGGTGCCCTTCGGCATTCAGTATCTCCGCGATTTCTCTTCCTATCACGTCGAGTTGGTTCTCGGTGGAGTATTTCTGGTGATCGGTCGACATCCGGACATAGACGACCTCTGGCACATCCATCTCTGGCGCGCTCTCGCTCTTGCCCGAATTGGTCACCAATCGACCGCTCACACATCCATCTCCACGGTATCTCTGGCAAATCCATCCGAACCGCCTGAAGCCAGGGCTGAATCCCTCGCATGCATTAAAATAGAGGGAGGTCGGAATGTCGTTTCCGAAAAAGGGCAAGTTCTTTCCGAAGACAAACGGGTATGTTGGCAACGGCCAGCACGCGCCAGACAAAGTGTTTGCCGTCGAGATCGCGGCAGCGCTTCGCAGATCCCTTGGGGACAGCAACGCGGGTGCGAAGGTCGTCGCGTCCTGGACCGGGGCGAACGAGAAGACGGTGAAGAACTGGTTCGCTGGCAAATACGGCCCCAGCGGCGAACACCTCGTCTCGCTGGTCAGGCACTCCGATGAGGCGCTGGGGACGTTGCTCGCGCTGGCGGGACGGCAGGACCTGATGGCGGCCGTGAAGCTCGCCGCCGCGGAGCAGGCGATTGAGGACCTTCTGACGGCTGTGCGCCAGTTGGGCGCGCGCGGTAAGGACGGCCTGTCAGAATAGTACCGAGTAACTGTCCGCCTGTAATGCGCAGGATTTCGCGGTGATCTCGTGCCGAAGTCACTGGCACGGGAGAGAGTTGTGCGTCTGCCGCACTCCCTCCGCCAAATACCATTGAAATCATTTATTAATTCACTGATCCCATCGGTCTCCCGCCCTCACATTGACCCAGCTTGCAATCTCGCCTTACCTGCACCGATGCAGGCGGGCTGGCGATGCTCTGGTTTGGCGCGACGCGGCGGCCCGTCTGTCTATCCGTTGCGCACTCAGTGACGCGTTTTCCCATCTTTTGCCGGGCGTGAATTTGCGCGAAGAAATGCCGGGAAACATAATGAAACCAGAGGATTAAGGAGCGGTTTAGAACCGACTGCCAACGGTGATTGATATGCCGCACTTATGCGCGCCAAGGGCGCAGGCGCGTTGATCTGGGGGCTGGTTTCCTCGTCGGGATGCAGGCGATTTCAACCGGTTCGTGCGCCTGTGTCTGTGGAAAACGCCGGGCGGCAGGTTACGCGCTTGGGGTGTTCTTGCCGCGTTGTTTGATCACTTTGCGCAAGAAATACTCCGGCAACTTCACGCAATGAGCGCATGTGGCCCCAAGCATTGTCAAGCGAATTTCGCTGCACCTTGGGCGTTGGGGGAAGGCTGATTTATGTAAATCTGCCATCTAACCATGAAGTTATTTGGTGGGCGATCTTGGAATCGAACCAAGCATGAGTCGCCTCGGCGGAGTTACAGTCCGCTGCCGCACCTTGCAGCATATCGCCCACTGCGGCGGTGATTACCGAAGCCCGCCGGGGGCGTCAAGGGTGGATCGCCGGGTTATCTTCGGATTTTTCAAAGCTTTCGCCTTGCACCCAAACCCGCCAGCCCGCATTGTCTGGGCCGCATGATATGGGGCTGAAACGCGATGTCGGGTGACAAAAAACCGTCCTGGGTGGTGGATAAAGAACGCAATCGCCGGGCCGAGGCGCGCGAGACCGTCTGGCTGTTCGGCCTGCACGCGGTGCGCGATGCGTTGATGAACCCAAGCCGCGAGAAAATCCGGCTGGTTGTCACCAAGAACGCGCTCGACAAGCTGGAAGAGGCGGTTGCGTTCTCGGGGATGGCGCCTGAATTGTCCGATCCGCGGCATTTCTCGGTGCCGATCGACGAAGGTTCGGTGCATCAGGGGGCGGCGCTTGAGGTCAAGGCGCTGAACTGGGGCAAGCTTGCGGATGTGGCGATTTCGGGGGCGGGTGAGCCGCTGATCGTGCTGTTGGACCGTGTGACTGACCCGCATAACGTCGGCGCGATCCTGCGCTCTGCCGAGGTGTTTGGCGCGCGTGCCGTGGTCGCACCGCGCCACCATTCGGCGCCCGAAACCGGGGCGCTCGCGAAAACCGCCAGTGGCGCGCTGGAGCGCCAGCCCTATTTGAAGGTCACCAATCTGGCCGAGGCGATGGTCGAATTGAAGGCGATGGGCTACACGTTGATCGGGCTGGATGGCGATGGCACGGTCGAGCTTTCGGCCGCCATGGCGCAGGTGGGCAAGCGCCCTGTGGCGTTGGTTTTGGGTGCCGAAGGCCCCGGTCTGCGCGATAAAACCCGTGAAACCTGCGATGTGATCGCCCGCATTCCGTTTGTGGGTGAGTTTGGCAGCCTGAACGTGTCGAACGCGGCAGCGGTGGGTCTTTACGCGGCGGCGACTCGCTAAAGCCTCGCCAAGGCTTTTCACCTGTTCCTAAATATCCTGGGGGTTTGGGGGCTAGCCCCCAATTCCACCGCAAGCTTGCCGCAGGTGCAGCATCACAAAATCGCGACCGGCTCTTAAATTCCCACTTGTGGCATCCATATCATAGTGACGCGAGCCGGAACTCTCGCGTTGCCTGTTTACTGTCCCTCGTTCCACACCTTGACGTCCGGCTCGCGGGTTGATCCTGTGCCCCGGACGTCTTTTTATGTGCCCCCTTCCACCGCCGCCAGTTTGACCCGAGGCTTGCCATGCACACCAACACCGATGCCGAAATCCGCGCCATTCTCGAACGCGCCCGCACCATTGCGGTCGTTGGCTGGTCGCCAAAGCCCGACCGCCCCAGCCATGGTGTCGCGCGCTATCTGGCGCAGCAGGGCTACCGCGTGATTCCGGTCAATCCGGGGCAGGCGGGGCAGGTGGCGTTGGGTGAAGTGGTGCGCGCCAGCCTGTCCGAGATCGAGGGCGGCGTTGATATGGTTGACATTTTCCGCCGATCAGAAGAAGCGGGGGCCGTGGTGGATGAGGCGTTGGCGGCGTTTCCAGGGCTGCAAGCGGTGTGGATGCAGCTTGGTGTGACAGATGAGGCTGCGGCGCAGCGGGCGGCTGATCGGGGCGTGGCTGCGGTGATGAACCGCTGCCCTGCGATTGAAATTCCCCGCCTTGGGATTGTTCGCAAGGCTTGATCGGCGGCAGGTGCCTGTTGACCAGCGATTGATACTAGATCACCGGGCGCCAGCGTCGCGCGCAGCACATCGCTTGCAGCGGCGATAGCCGCAGGCCTCGGCCGCGGCGATGTTTTCAAAAATCCGCAGGTTTTGCCGCAGCGGCGGGCGCGACGGGCAGCCGAAATCGCAACAGATGCCTGTGCTTGTCACGCCATAGACGCCAGCGCGTGCGGCCCTTGCCAGCAGATCCTGCCAATCCTGATCTGTAGGCGCGCGGCCCCCCGTCACAGCCATTTCAACACCCGTCCATCCAGCGCCACCAATCCCAAGGCGATCAGGCCAAACCCGGCAAGCTGGCGGGCCACAATCGGCTCGGCCAGAAATACAGCGCCCAGCAGGCAGGCTGAAACCGGCACAAGAAACGTCACCAACAAAAGGTTACTTGGCCCGGCTGATGCCAGCAGGCGGAAGTAGATCAGATAGGCCAAGGCGGTGGAAAACGCGGCAATCGCCAGCACCGCGGCGATCACCTCCAGCGGCGGCAAGGCCAGATGCCACGGCTGATCAACCACCAGCCACAAAGGCAACAACAGCGCCGTCGCCGAGGCCACTTGCCCAAAGGCGGTGGCGAGTGGCGCCACATCAAGGGCGCGAAACCGCCGCCCCCAGACCCCCGCCAAGCCATAGGAAAACGCAGCCCCAAGGCAGGCAAGGCTGGCCCAGACATCGCCAAGTGCCGCACCGCCCATCATCACCACCACTCCGGCAAAGCCGCAGGCCAGTCCCGCCAGCTTTGGCAGCGTGATCTTTTCGTCGGTCAGCAGATGCGCCAGCACCACCCCCCACAGCGGCGTGGTGGCGTTCAGGATCGAGGCCATGCCGCCGGAAATCCGCCCCTGTGCCAGCACGAACAGCGTAAACGGCACCGCGTTGTTCAAAAGCCCCATCCCCAGCAGCGCCCGCCACACCCGCGCGCCGCGCGGAAACGCCGTGCCGCTGATCCACAAAGCCAGCGCCAGAAACCCCGCGCCCAAACCTACACGCGCCCAGACCACGCTGAGCGTCGGTAGGCCGCGCAACGCCACCGCCACAAAGAAAAACGAGCCGCCCCACAAAAGGGACAGGCTCGCCAGACGTATCCAATCTTTACCCGACATCGGCGGCTCCTGCTGTGGCCGCCAGATAAACCGGGTCGCCCGGCAAAGGCGACCCGGATTGTGCTATTTCACCCGCGTCCAGGTGCCACCATCGCGGCAAATCCCGATCACGCAGCCGCGCACCGACAGCTTGTTGCCCGCCAGTGTCATATCCGAGTTGTAGGTCTTGTCGCGGTCGGGCGACCAGATCTGGCCATCGTCATAAAGCCCGTCCGGGTAGGCGACCATATCCCAGACGATCTTTTTGCCGACGTTTTCGCTGGCCTTTTCCTTGCCATCCGCGCCAAACGCCTTGATCAGCGTGCCGCAGAACATGGTCCCGCAGGGCTTGATCTGCACATAGCCGAAATTGCCGTTGTCGTCAGGCTTGGTTTTCCAAACCCCCTCCACCGGGTCGGCCAGTGCGGCGGTGGCACCCATCGTCAGCACGGCGGCGAGTAGCAGTTTCTTGATCATGGTCATCCTCCCTCAAGGTCTGCGCCAAGCTTGCGCGCAATTTACGCCAAATCAACACTGACGTCGGGTCGCGCGGGTCTTGGCAATCGCGGCCATGCGCCCTAAAGCCTGTCGCAACAGAGGGAGGCGGCGATGATCCTATATCCGGCGATTGACCTGAAAGACGGCCAATGTGTGCGGCTGCTGCGCGGCGAGATGGCGGCGGCGACGGTGTTTGGCGATGACCCGGCGGCACAGGCGTTGAAATTTCAGGACGCGGGCTGCGCATGGCTGCATCTGGTTGATCTGAACGGCGCGTTTGCAGGCGCTCCGGTGAATGCGGCGGCGGTCGAGGCTATTCTGGCCGCGGTCAAGGTGCCTGCACAGTTGGGCGGCGGCATCCGCGACATGGCGACGATTGCGATGTGGCTGGAAAAGGGCCTGTCGCGGGTGATCCTGGGCACCGTGGCGGTGGAGAATCCGGGCCTTGTGCGCGAGGCGTCAAAGGCGTTCCCCGGCAAGGTCGCCGTGGGGATTGATGCGCGCAAGGGCATGGTGGCCACCAAGGGCTGGGCGGTGGAAACCACGGTGAAAGTCACCGATCTTGCGCGGTCTTTCGAGGATGCTGGCGTCGCTGCGATCATCTACACCGACATTGACCGCGACGGCGCGATGCAGGGGCCGAACCTTGAAGCGACCGAGGCCCTCGCGCGGGCGGTCTCGATCCCGGTGATCGCCAGCGGTGGGGTCAGCAGGATGGAGGACCTGCTGGCCCTGCGCGACACAGGCGTCATTGCCGGCGCGATTTCCGGCCGTGCGCTCTATGACGGTGCGATTGATCTGGCGGCGGCATTGAAAGCGCTGCAAGGCTAGGCCATCCTGCGCCTGCCATTGCCCACGGGGGTGAGGCGGCAGCCGAGGGGGCGGGAACGCCCCCTCACCCCCACCGGCCCCTTCTTGCCAAGGTTTGCAAATGCTGAAAACCCGCCTGATCCCCTGCCTTGATGTTGCCGATGGCCGTGTGGTCAAGGGCGTGAATTTTGTGTCCTTGCGCGATGCTGGCGACCCGGTGGAAGCCGCGCGGGCCTATGATGCGGCGGGGGCGGATGAGTTGTGTTTTCTGGATATCCACGCCACCCACGAAAACCGCGGCACGATGTTTGATCTGGTGACCCGCACGGCTGAGGCCTGCTTCATGCCATTGACGGTGGGCGGCGGGGTGCGCACGCATGAAGACGTGCGGGCGCTGTTGCTTGCGGGTGCGGACAAGGTGTCGTTCAACTCGGCGGCGGTGGCGAACCCCGATGTGGTAGCGGAAGCAGCCGATCGGTTTGGCAGCCAGTGCATCGTGGTGGCGATTGACGCGAAGACCGTCGCGCCGGGAAAGTGGGAGATTTTCACCCATGGCGGGCGTAAGGCGACCGGGATTGATGCGGTGGAATTTGCAAAGCTGGTGGTCGCCAAGGGCGCGGGGGAAATCCTGCTGACCTCGATGGACCGCGACGGCACCAAGGCCGGGTTCAACCTGGGCCTGACGCGGGCGGTGTCGGATGCGGTCCCGGTGCCGGTGATTGCATCGGGTGGGGTGGGGACGCTGGAACATCTGGTCGAGGGTGTCACCAAGGGTGGCGCGTCTGCCGTGCTGGCGGCGTCGATCTTTCACTTTGGCGAGTTTACTGTGGGCGAGGCCAAGCACTATATGGCGGCGGCGGGTATTCCGATGAGGTTGACATGAACGCGTTGCAGCGGTTGAGCGAGACGATTTTGGCCCGCAAATCGGCGGACCCGGAGAGTTCGTGGACGGCGAAATTGCTGGCCAAGGGGCCGGAGAAATGTGCGGAGAAGTTCGGGGAAGAGGCCGTTGAGGCGATCATCGAGGCGGTGAAGGGGGACCGGGCCAAGCTGACCGCTGAGGCGGCGGATGTGGTTTACCATCTGCTGGTGATGCTGGCCGCGCGCGATGTCAGTTGGGGGGATGTGGTGGCCGAATTGGAGCGCCGGGAAGGTGTTTCGGGGATTGCCGAGAAAGCGTCGCGGTAGTGGTCCCGAGTTGGGACCGCGCACAGGCTGAGCGATATCAGTGGGTTACGCGCGCAATTTAAGGAAATTTTAACGATTGCGCGGGTTTTGGCCGGGGAAGCCTCCGGCGGGGATATTTAAGAACGGATGAAATTGTGCGGTGATTGCGCGCATTAACCGAACACCGACCAGCCCATGCCGCGGGCGAGTTTCTCGATGGCGATGGAGCCGAGTTTCGAGTTGCCGTTGGCGTTCAGGCCCGGCGACCAGACTGCGATGCTGGCTTTGCCGGGCGCGATGGCGAGGATGCCGCCGCCGACGCCGGATTTGCCGGGCAGGCCCACGCGGTAGGCAAATTCACCCGAGGCATCGTAGTGGCCGCAGGTCATCATCAGCGCATTGATGCGGCGGATGCGGGCGATGGACACCAGACGCGGCGCACCCGGCGCGCCCAGCAGAAAGCGGCCGGCGCGGGCGAGTTGGGTGGTGGTCATCTCGACCGCGCATTGATGCACATAGGTGCCGATGGCAAGGGCGGTCGGGTTGCGCAGGTTGCCCATGGCGGCCATGAATTCGGCCAAGGCGATGTTGCGGTGGGCGGTGGCCTGTTCGGATTTTGCCACCGCCTGATTGATGCTGATGCTGTCGTCTTCGGCGGCGGCTTGGATAAAGCGCAACAACTCGGCCAGAACTTCGCGCGGTTGGCGGCCTTGCAGGATGGCGTCAGTGACGGCGATGGCCCCGGCATTGACAAACGGATTGCGCGGGATGCCGTTTTCTTGTTCCAACTGAAGGATCGAGTTGAACGCAAGGCCAGAGGGTTCGCGGCCCACGCGGGTCCAGATTTGATCACCCAAGCGGCCCAAGGCGATGGCGAGGGTGAAGACCTTCGAGATAGACTGGATCGAGAACGGGGTGGCGGCGTCGCCTGCGCTGTAAACCTCGCCCGAGGGCAATGCCACGGCGATGGCGAAGTGCTGCGGGTCAATTTTTGCCAGTTCGGGGATGTAGCTTGCGACGCGGCCGCGATCTGTGGCCGTGGCCATTTCCGCCGCGATCTGGTCGAGCAGGGCTTGCACTTACGGCTTCCACGCCAGGAAATTGCCGATCAGGCGCAGGCCGGTGGCTTGCGATTTTTCCGGGTGAAACTGCATGCCGATCATCGTATCGCGCCCGATGATGGCGGTGATGTCGCCCGCATAATCGACATGGGCGAGGCGCTCGGCGGGATTTTCGACGCGGAAATGGAAGGAATGCACGAAATAGGCGTGATCCCCGGTTTGGATGCCTGCCAACACCGGATGCGGGTGATCTATGATCAGATCATTCCAGCCCATATGCGGCACTTTCAGGCTTGGGTCGGTGGGGGTGATTTTGACCACCTCGCCCGGTATCCACGCGAAGCCTTTGGTGTCTTCATATTCGCGGCCCCAGGTTGCCATCATCTGCATGCCGACGCAGATGCCAAGGAAGGGGCGGGCGCGGGCGGTGACGGCTTCTTCGATGGCTTCAAACAAGCCGCCATAGCTGCCGAGGGCGCGCCGACACGCGGGAAAGGCCCCATCGCCCGGCAGCACGATGCGGTCGGCGCGGGCAACGTCCTCGGGGCGGGAGGAGACGAGGATCTCGCCCGCGTCGGTTTCCAAGGCCATGCGTTGAAAGGCTTTTTCTGCCGAGTGCAGGTTGCCGGAATCGTAATCGACGAGGACGGTGAGCATCTTGGAGCGCCTGTATTGCCGGGGGCGTCGGAGCCTCCGGCGGGGATATTTGAGCAGAGAGGATGGGCTAGAGCGCGCCCTTGGTCGAGGGCAGCTGGCCTGCCATGCGGGGATCAGGTTCGACCGCTTCGCGCAGGGCGCGGGCGACGGCTTTGAACGCCGCTTCGGCGATGTGGTGGCTGTTGAGGCCGTGGATCAGATCGACATGCAGGGTGATGCCGCCGTGGGTGGCCAGCGCCTGGAAGAATTCGCGCACGAGTTCGGTGTCAAACGTGCCGATTTTGGCGGCGGTGAAGGGGACTTGCCAGACCAGATAGGGGCGGGCGGACAGATCAAGCGCGCAGGCGACTTGAGTGTCATCCATCGCCAGACGGAAATGGCCGTAGCGGCGGATGCCCTTTTTGTCGCCCAAAGCGCGGGTCAGGGCCTGACCGAGGGCGATGCCGGTATCCTCAACCGTGTGGTGATCGTCGATGTGCAGATCGCCGCTGGCCTGAACGGTCAGGTCAATCAGCGCATGGCGGGCGAGTTGATCGAGCATATGGTCGAAAAAGCCAACGCCGGTTTTGATCTCGCTGCGGCCAGTGCCGTCAAGATTGATGGCGACGGCGATGCGGGTCTCGTTGGTGTTGCGGGTGTTCTCGGCTGTGCGCATCGCGGGCTCCGGTGTCTGGGGTTGCGGCCTTATAGGGCGGGGGGGGCGGTTTGGGAAGGCTTTGGCTGCTGGACCTTTGCCGCCGGATGCCTATTGTGGCGCGGATATTTCGCGGCAATCTGGTGAGACATGACAACCTATACCTGCTTCAAGGCCTATGACATTCGCGGCAAACTGGGGGACGAGCTGAACGCGGGTATTGCGCGGCGGATCGGGCGGGCGTTTGCCGAAGGTCTGGGGGCGAAGCGCGTGGTGCTGGGGCAGGATTGCCGGGCGTCCTCGGCGGAACTGGCGCAGGCAGTGGCTGAGGGGTTGGTCGCGGCGGGGGTCGAGGTGCTGGATCTGGGCCTGTGCGGCACCGAGGAGATGTATTTTGCCACCACGGCGCTGGATGCTGATGGCGGCATCGAGGTGACGGCCTCGCATAATCCGATGGATTACAATGGGATGAAGATGGTGCGGCGCGGGTCTGCTCCGCTGGATGCAGGCTCGGGGCTGGCGCGGATCAAGGACTTGGCGGAAAGCGGCGCGTTTGCGGCGGATCAGGCCGGGGGCTGCGTGGTGGATGCGGCGGCGGTGCGGGCGGGGTTTGTCGAGCGGGTGCTGTCGTTTGTCGATATCGGCGCGCTGCGGCCTTTGAAGATTGTGGTGAATGCCGGCAATGGCGCTGCGGGGCCGACGTTTGATGCGATTGCGGCAGGCTTGGCCGCGGCAGGCGCTCCGCTGGAGTTTGTGCGGATGCATCATCAGCCGGACGGCAGTTTTCCGAACGGCATCCCGAACCCGCTGTTGCCGGAAAATCAGCCCGTGACGGCCGAGGCTGTGGTTGCGGCGGGCGCGGATATGGGTGTGGCGTGGGACGGCGATTTCGACCGCTGCTTCCTGTTTGATGCCTCGGGCGGCTTTGTGGCGGGGGAATATCTGGTTGGGCTTTTGGCCGAAGTGTTTCTGGCCAAAGAGCCGGGGGCTGTGATCATCCACGATCCGCGCGTGGTGTGGAACACGCAGGATGTGGTGGCGCGCGCAGGCGGGCGGACGGTGGCGGCCAAGACCGGCCATGCGTTTCTGAAGCAAGCCCTGCGCGACACCGGGGCGGTTTATGGCGGCGAGATGTCGGCGCATCACTATTTCCGCGATTTCATGGCCTGCGATTCCGGCATGATCCCGTGGCTGCTGGTGGCCGAGTTGATGGGACGGTCGGGGTTGTCTTTGGCGGACCTGCTGGCGGCGCGCAGGGCGGCGTTTCCGTCTTCGGGTGAGATCAATTTCCGCGTCAAGGATGCGCGGGCGGTCGTGGCGCGGATTGAGGCGGCCTATGCGCCCAAAGCCGTGGGCCGCGATGATCTGGACGGGTTGTCGCTCGATTTTGGCGATTGGCGGTTCAACTTGCGCTCGTCCAACACCGAGCCGTTGTTGCGCCTGAACGTGGAATCGCGGGGGCGGGTTGATCTGGTGGAGCAGGCTGTGGCCGAAATCTCGGCCCTGATCCGCGCCGAGGCCTGATCTGTCGGATGCCTCCGGCGGGGATATTTAAGAACGGGTGAAATCAGAAGCGCGCCTCTGGTTCATCCTCTCTGCTTAAATATCCCCGCCGGAGGCTTCGAGATTGATGCAGGGTGCCTACATCACAGCCCCAATCTGCCATGGCACGAACTCGGCGCCGCCGAAGCCCAACTCTTCCGAGAAGGTGCGCTGACCGGACGCCACTGCGATGACTTTCTCAAGGATTTCAGCGCCTTTTGCGGCGATGCTCACCCCGTTTGTGAGGATGTCGCCGCAGTTGATGTCCATGTCTTCGGCCATGCGGTTATACATCTCGGTGTTGGTGGCGAGTTTGATGCAGGGGCTGGGTTTGTAGCCCGAGACTGATCCGCGCCCGGTGGTGAAGATGATCATTGTGGCCCCGGAGGCGATTTGGCCAGTGACGGAACAGGGATCGTAGCCGGGGCTGTCCATATAGGTGAAGCCGGGGGTGGTGATGGGTTCGGCGAATTTATAGACGCCGACCAAGGGGGCGGTGCCGCCTTTGGCAACCGCGCCGAGCGATTTTTCTAAGATCGTGGTCAGGCCACCCTTTTTGTTACCGGGGGATGGGTTGTTGTCCATCTCGCCGCCGTTGCGGGCGGTGTAGTCTTCCCACCACTGGATGCGCTCTAGCAGTTTTTCACCAATCTCGGCAGAGACGGCGCGGCGGGTCAGCAGGTGTTCGGCGCCGTAAATTTCCGGCGTTTCCGACAGGATTGTGGTGCCGCCCATCTGCACCAGCAAGTCGGACATATGTCCGAGTGCCGGATTGGCGGTGATGCCGGAGTAACCATCCGAGCCGCCGCATTGCAGGCCGATCATCAGCTTGGACACTGGCGCGGGGGCGCGGGCGGTCTGGCTGGCAACCTCTGCCATCTCGCGCAGAACCTTCAGGCCAGCGGCAATCGTGGCACGCGTGCCGCCGGTTTGCTGGATGGTCATGTAGCGGAAATTGCCATCTGGGCGCAGCCGGCCCTGGCCGACCAGATCGGGCACTTGCATGACTTCGCAGCCCAAGCCGACCAGCAGGATGCCGCCGAAATTGGCGTTGCGGGCATAGCCTTTCAGGGTGCGCATCAGGGTGTCGTAGCCTTCATTCACCCCCGACATGCCGCAGCCGGTGTTGTGCACGATGGGCACAAAGCCGTCGATGTTCGGCATCGACGACAGCACGGGGTCTTTCTCGGCCGCCTCGGCGATGAAGCGGGCGACCGAGCCAGAGCAGTTCACCGATGTCAGAATCCCGATGTAGTTGCGGGTGCCGACCTGCCCATCAGCGCGGTGATAGCCCATGAATTCGCGCGGGGCGATGCTGGGCAGGGGATGGCATTCCGCGCCTATGGCGTAATCGTCGGTATGCGGCCCCATGCCAAGGTTGTGGCTGTGGATATGCGCGCCGGGGGCAATGTCACAGGTGGCTTCGCCGATGATCTGGCCATAGCGGATCACCTGCTCGCCCGCAGCAATCGGACGGGTGGCGATTTTGTGGCCACGGGGAATCGCTTGGGTGGTGGCGACATCAAGCCCGCCCGGCTGTGCTCCGGCAGGCAGATCGACCAAGGCGATCACCAGATTATCGGCTGAATTCAAGCGTATCACGTTCTGATTGCTTTGTAACATTTTGCTGCGGCCTTTGCTTGATCCCGAGGCATGGCTCGGCTAACATGTTAGCATGTTACAGTCCGAAGATGCCTTCTCACAAGACCCGATCGCGGCCAATCACCGCCTGCGCCCGCTTGATATGTTCGCCGGTTCGCTGGGCTCAAAAGTCTATCAGACGCTGCGGCAGGCGATCTTGTCGCTTAGCTACCGCCCCGGCGAAATCCTGCGCAAGCCCGAGATTTGCGCCGAACTGGGGGTGTCGCGCAGCCCGGTGTCGGATGCGGTGGCGCGGCTGGCGTCGGAAGGCTTGGTTGATGTGGTGCCACAGGCGGGCACCTATGTGGCGCGGTTTTCGATGGATGAAATCCGCGAAGGCGCGTTTGTGCGCGAGGCGATCGAGTTGCAGGCGATTGAGCGGGTGGCCGAAACCATCACCGACGAGCAGTTGGTGACGCTGCGGCGCAACATCACGGTGCAGGCGGCGTTGCTGGCCGATGGCGATTTTCCGGGTTTTTACCAGTTGGACGGCGAGATGCACGAGTTGATCCGCAGCTTTACCGGCTATCGCAAGCTGTCGGTGGTGGCGGAAACCGCTTGGGTGCATGTGGAGCGCGCGCGGCGGTTGGTGCTGCCGGTGGATGGCCGGGTGCAGGCGACGCTGGACGAACACCGTGCTATTCTGGCCGCCGTTGAGGCGCGCGATCCGCAGGCGGCACGGGCGGCGATGCGGGTGCATCTGAGCAAGCTGCTGACCTATCTGGAGCCGCTGGAGCGCAGCCATCCGGAGTTGTTCAACCCGTAAACGGTGGCGGTGCGGGCCGTGTCGGATTGCGGCACAGCCGTGGTTTTCTCCGCCTTGGGCCTCGCACAGAAGATGTCACTTTTAGCCCGTATCTGGTCAAATCGGCGCATCGGGGTGCAGCAGGCCTTGGGCCTTCAGATCGGCCCAGAGGGCGGCCGGAATATCCGCGTTTGCGGCGCGCGCGTTGCTGTCCATCTCGGCCACCCCCTGACCGCCGGGGATGATCGACACCACCGCCGGGTGGCGCAGCGGAAACTGGAAGGCGGCATCGACAAGGCGCGCGCCATGGGCCTCGCACGCGGTTTGCAGGGCGGCGGTGCGGGCAAGGATGTGGTCGGGCGCGGGGTCGTAGTTGTAGAACGCGCCGGGTTTTGGGCCGGTGGCAAGCACGCCGGAATTGTAGGGCCCGCCGATGATGATACCCACACCGCGCCGCTGCGCGAGGGGCAGAAAGCTGTCGAGGGCCGCTTGTTCGAGCAGCGTGTAGCGCCCGGCAAGCAGAAACAGGTCGAAATCGCCGCGTTCCAGCAGCCATTGGCAGGGCTCCCACGCGTTCACGCCCGCGCCGAAGGCCTTGATCACGCCTTGGTTGCGCAACTCCAGCAGGGCGCGGTAGCCGCCTGACATGAATTCGTTCAGCCGCGCGTCAAGAGCAGATGGGCTGTGGTGGTTGGCAAGGTCAAGATCGTGGGCATAGAGGATATCGACGCGGTCAAGCCCGGTGCGCTGCAGGCTGGCATCAAGGCTGCGCAACACGCCGTCATAGCTGTAGTCGTATTCCTCGCGCCGGGCAGGCACGTCGAACCACTTGCCAATCCCGTCGCGCTGATCGGGCGGGCAGGGGCGCAGGTGGCGGCCGATCTTGGTGGAAATCACATAGGCATCGCGTGGCTTGTCGCGCAGGAAATGGTTCAGCCGGGTTTCCGACAGGCCCAGCCCATAAAGCGGCGCGGTGTCGAAATAGCGCACGCCTGCGGCCCAGGCGCGGGCCAGCACGGCTTGGGCATCTGCTTCGGAAATCGCGCGGTAAAGGTTGGCGATCGGGGCCGCGCCAAAGCCGAGTTCGGTGAAATCGAGGCCGCCGTTGCCCAAGCGATCCCAATGTCTGATGCGCATGTCTGCCCCCTGCTTTTCACTGACATGCTAGTGTGTTCTCGCTTTCCAGCCAATCGCTTTCGCCTTAGCCTGCCGCAAAACGGGAGGGTTTTTATGACACGGTTTGCGCAGGTGTTTGGGGCAAAAAAGCCGGTGATTGCGATGGTGCATCTGGGGGCGATGCCGGGCACGCCGCTGCATGATGCCGATGCCGGGGTCGAGGGCATCATTGCGGGCGCTGCGGCCGATCTGGCCGCTTTGCAGGCAGCGGGCTTTGATGCGGTGATGTTTGGCAATGAAAACGACCGGCCCTATGAGTTGAAGGTCGATGCGGCTTCGACAGTGACGATGGGCTATGTGATTGGCCGCCTGCGCGGCCAGATTGCGGTGCCGTTCGGGGTGAATGTGCTGTGGGACCCGATGGCGACGATGGCCTTGGCGGCGGCGACGGGTGCGCAGTTTGTGCGCGAGATTTTCACCGGCACTTATGCGTCCGACATGGGCGTCTGGGCGCCGGATGCGGGGGCGGCTTTGCGCTATGGCCAGCGCATTGGCGCGGGCGGGGTTGCGAAATTGTACAACGTTTCGGCAGAGTTCGCAGGCTCACTTGATCCGCGCAGCTTGCCGGACCGGGCGCGCTCGGCGGTGTTTTCCTCGATCCCCGATGCCGTGCTGGTGTCGGGGGCGATCACTGGCGAGGCCGCGCGGATGGTTGATCTTGAAGCGGTGAAGCGGGTGCTGCCGAATACGCCCGTGCTGGCCAACACCGGCGTCAAGCATGACACCGTGGCGGAAGTGCTGCGGGTGGCGGACGGCTGTATTGTTGGCTCGGCGCTTAAACACGGCGGCGACACTTGGGCGGCGGTGGACCCCGCCCGCGCGCGTGATTTCATGGACCGCGTGCGGGCAGTCAGGGGGGCATGATGCGGGATTTGCTGACGGAACTGATGCTGATACCGGGCCTGTCGGGCTATGAAGAGCGCGTCGCGGGCTGCATCGCGCGCCATCTTGACGGCTTGGGGATCGCGCATCGCTCTGATCGCTTGGGCAATCTGATCGCGACGATTCCCGGTGATGCCACGGCACCTTCGGTGATGGTGTTCACCCATATGGACCAGTTAGGCTTTATCATCCGCAAGGTCGAAGACTCGGGCCTCGTGCGGCTGGAACGCTTGGGCGGCGTGCCCGAGCGTGCCTTGGCGGCGCAAGCGGTGCTGATCTGCACCGAAAACGGTGATCTGCCGGGGCTGATCGCCAACAAAAGCCACCACGCCACCACGCCGGACGAGAAATATCGCGTCGTCCCCTATGCCGAGCTTTACGTCGATGCGGGTTTCGCCAGCCGGGCCGAGGCCGAGGCGGCGGGGGTGCGCATCGGCTGCCCGGTGGTCTATCTGCCGCGCGTGATCGACCTTGCTGGCGAGCGTTTGGCGGGCACTTCGGTGGATGATCGTGCCGGCTGTGCGGCGCTGATTGATCTGGCGCGGCGGCTGAACGGGCGCACCGCTGGCCCCACGGTGCATCTGGTCTGGTCGGTGCAAGAGGAATACAACCTGCGCGGCGTGCTACCTGCGGCGACGGCTTGCGCGCCCGATATCGCCTTGCAGATTGATCTGCTGCTGGCCTGCGACACCCCCGACATGACCCAGCGCGGCGAGGTGACTTTGGGCGGCGGGCCGGGGATATCGCTTTATTCTTTCCACGGGCGCGGCACGTTGAACGGGGTGATCCCGCATCCGGCGCTTGTGCGGTTGTTTGAGGCCGCAGCGGCGGCGCGGGGGTTGCCGCTGCAACGCTCCGCCCATACCGGGGCGCTGACTGACCTGTCTTATATCCAGTTCATGGGGGCCGAAGGCGTGGCCTGCCTCGATGTCGGCTTTCCGATGCGCTACAGCCATTCCGCGCTTGAGGTGCTGGACATGCGCGACCTTACAGGCATGGTTGATCTGCTGGAACAGGCGCTGTCGCAGATCGGCCCCGGCTTTGATCTGTCGCGGAGCCCGCGATGAGCTACACCCTTGGTGTCGATATCGGCACGTTTGAGACCAAGGGTGTCTTGGTGGATGGCACGGGCGTGATTGTCGCCCAAGCCACAAGGTCGCACAAGATGCTGGTGCCGCAATCGGGCTGGGCAGAGCATCGCGCCGAAGAAGACTGGTGGGGTGATTTTGTTCATGTCACCAAGGCGTTGCTGCGCGATGCTCAGGTAAAGTCTGAAGATATTCTGGCGGTGGCTTGCTCGGCCATCGGCCCTTGTATGCTGCCGGTGGATGCGCAGGGTGTGCCCTTGATGAACGGCGTGCTTTACGGTGTCGATACGCGGGCTGCGGTGCAGATTGCCGCGTTGACGGAAAGCATCGGCGCGGATGTGATCATGGATCGCTGCGGCAATGCGCTGACCTCGCAATCGGTGGGGCCCAAGATTTTGTGGCTGAAACAGCAGCGCCCCGAGATTTACGCGCAAACCGCGATGGTGCTGTCGGCCACGCCGTATCTGACGTGGAAGCTGACCGGGGAATATGTGATCGACCACTATACGGCGGCGAATTTCTCGCCACTGTATGACGTGAACCGGCTGGCTTGGACGGATGAGATGGCGGGGGGTATCTTGCCGCTGAACCGCCTGCCGCGCCTTGCGTGGAGCACGGAAATCGCCGGTCACGTGACGGCGCAGGCGGCGGCAGAAACCGGGCTTTCGGTGGGCACTCCGGTGACGGTGGGCACGATTGATGCGGCAGCCGAGGCGGTGTCGGTTGGGGTGCGCGACGCGGGCGAGATGATGATGATGTATGGCTCGACCATCTTCATCATCCAGTTGACGGCGCTGCCGGTGCGCGATGCGCGGATGTGGTATGCGCCTTGGCTTTATCCGGGCCAACATGCCTCGATGGCTGGATTGGCGACATCGGGCACGCTGACGCATTGGTTCCGCGACCAGTTCGCGCGGGAATTGAGAGATGGCGCATTCGGGATTTTGGCCGCCGAAGCGGCGGCCAGCCCGAAGGGGGCGAAGGGCCTGCTGTGCCTGCCGTATTTCTCGGGCGAGCGCACGCCGATCCATGATCCGGGCGCGGTGGGGGCGTTCTTTGGGCTGAACCTGACGCATGATCGGGGCGACATGTTCCGCGCGGTGCTGGAGGGGATCGCTGCGGGGACCGCGCATGTGATGGAGGTTTGTCGCGCACTGGGGGCCGAGCCTGTGCGCGTGCTTGCGGTGGGCGGCGGCACCAAGAACGCGGTCTGGATGCAGGCGACGTCCGATCTGGGCGGGGTGCCGCAGATCGTGGCCGAGAAAACCATCGGGGCCAGTTATGGCGATGCGTTTCTGGCGGCGGTGGCGGTGGGGGCGGTGCTGCCCGACGAGATCAGCGAATGGAACCCGGTGGCGCGGGTGGTGCAGCCGGTGGCCGAGCCGGTCTATGCGCGGCAATATCCGCTGTGGAAACGGCTTTACAGCCAGACGCGCGATATTGCGCATGGATTGGGGGGCGGGGTTTGAAGGATTTGATGCGGGGGGCGCTGGCAGAACTGGCGGCTGTGGCGGACCGGATGGACGCAGCTGCGGTAGAGGCCGCCTGCGCGCGGATTTTGGGCGCGCGTCGGGTGATGCTTTACGGTTGCGGGCGCGAGGGGCTGATGATGCGCGCGCTTGCGATGCGGCTTTATCATCTGGGCATCGCGGTTTCGATGCAGGGTGATCTGACCGCGCCGCCCATGCAAGCGGGCGATCTGTTCTTCGCCGCCTGCGGGCCGGGGGATCTGGCGACGGTCACGGCTTTGGCAGGTGTGGCGCGGGCTGCGGGGGCGGGCGTGTTGATGGTGACGGCAGAGGTTGCCGGGCCGTCTTTGGCGCTGGCGGATCAGGTTTTGCTGATCCCGGCGCAGACGATGGCGCGCGATGTGGGCGGCGCGTCGGTGCTGCCGATGGGGTCGCTGTTTGAGGGCGCGATGTTTCTGGTGTTTGAGATCATGGTGCTGCGCCTGCGCGATCTGAAGGGCGAAGCGGTAGGGGATATGCGGGCGCGGCACACCAATATGGAATGAGGTCCCGATGCGGGCCTGCAAATGCTGGCTTTGAAATCAATGGCTTGGTGTGGCTCAGTAGGGGTTTGTTCACTTTGAAACCTGCGCGCGCGGTCCGTGTGGAAGCCTCCGGCGGGAGTATTTGGACCAAGGTGAAGCTGCGGGTGTTTCGACTTCACTTTGGCCTAAATACTCCCTGCGGAGCATTCCGAACCAGACATCCTCGGGCGCTTTCAGGAATTCGCCAGCAGCGCGTCGATCTCGGCACGTGACGGCATCGACGGGGCGGTGCCTGCGCGGGTGACGGAAATGCCTGCGGTGGCGCAGCCAAAGCGCACAGCGTCAATCACATCGCGGCCTTCCGAGAGTGCGACGGCAAAACCGCCGTTGAACGCATCACCCGCGCCGGTGGTTTCCACCACTTTGCCCGCCGAGATCACCGGCACATGCACCGAGCGGGTGCGGTCACGGTAAAGCGCGCCCTTGTCGCCCAAGGTCATCACCACCGCCCCCACGCCGCGCGCGAGCAGCGCGTCGGCGGCGATTTCTGCTTCAGAAATCGTGGTGACGGGCAGGCCGGTCAGGGCCTCGGTCTCGGATTCGTTGGGGGTGACGTAGTCGCACAGCGCCAGAATGTCATCGCCAAGTGTTGCAGCGGGGGCGGGGTTCAGGATGGTGGTAACGCCTGCCGCGCGCGCGATTTCCAGCCCGTGTTTGGCGGCGGGGATCGGTTGTTCCAACTGCGTGATGAACACCGCAGCCGAGCGGATCAGATCGGCTTTTTCCGCCACATCCGCCACCGAAACCCGGCCAGCGGCACCGGGCGAGACGATGATTGCATTGTTGCCGGTGGCGTCTTCCAGAAAGATGAACGCCGCCCCGGTGTAGCTTTCAGCGTCGATCTTCACCTCGGGGATCACGCCAGCCTTGGCCCAAGTCGCCCGCGCGATATCGGCGAAGGCATCATCGCCCAAACGAGTGATGAAATGCGTTTTGCCCCCCGCCATCGCCGAGGCGACGGATTGGTTTGACCCCTTGCCGCCCGGCCCCAGCACGAAGGATTTGCCAAGAATGGTTTCGCCCATCTTCGGCATCCGGTCGGCGCGATAGGCGGTGTCGGCGACGAAAATTCCAAGGTTTACAATAGGTTTGGTGGCGTTGCTCATGTTATTTGGCCTCTGGCGGCACGACGCCTTTGCGCAGCATGAAGCAGCCGTAGAAGCGACGCTCGCCGGTCTGGATCACCGCATAGGCGGTGCGCGCCATGTCGTAGAAGGCAAACCGCTCGATCGAGATCATCGGCCGCACGCCGCCTTCGGCCGCGTTGATTTCGGCCTGCACTTCGCCTTGCACGGGCGGGATTTCATCGGGGGCGCCGACCACTTCCATGCGGCCTGCAAAGTCGGGCACAAAGGTATCCAAAGGATAAACCGACAGGATCGCCTGCGCGGCTTCGGCGCTGGTAAGGTTGTCCATCCGCAGCAGTTTGCCCGTCACCGTGGCGCGGGCGACCGAGTCGGACGGAAAGTTGGTGTCAGCCAAGATCAACACATCACCGTGGCCCATCGCGCGCAGGCAATGCAGCACTTCCGCGTTCAAGCGCGGGTCAATTCCTTTGAGCATGATGCCCTCCCTTTTGGGTTACTGTGCTGGATTTGCGCGAAGCGTCAAGAGATGCGCTGGCCCGTGGCCTTGTCGAACAGATGCGCTTTGCTGGCATCCGGCGCGAGAGTGACGCCGTCACCGGGGCGAAAGCTGACGCGGTCGCGGAACACGGCGGTGACTTCGCGTGCGCCCAACCGCACGATGACATGGGTTTCCGATCCGGTCGGTTCGACCACGGCGATGGTGCCTGCCAAGCCTTCGGCCGCGGCGCTGAAGGTCTCGGGGCGCACGCCGTAAACCACTTGCTGGCCTTCGCTGGCGGTTGATCCCGGCGGCAGCGCCAAGCGCGCGCCGTCCACATCAACCATGCCGCCCTTCACCACGCCGTCGATCAGGTTCATCGAGGGCGAGCCGATGAAGGTGGCGACAAACACATTGGCGGGGCGGTCGTAGAGTTCCAAGGGCGCGCCGACCTGTTCGATGCGCCCGCCTTGCAGGACGACAATCTTGTCGGCCATGGTCATAGCCTCGATCTGATCATGGGTGACATAGACCGTGGTGGTTTTCAGGCGCTGGTGCAACTCTTTGATTTCGGCGCGCATTTGCACGCGCAGTTTGGCGTCGAGGTTCGAGAGCGGCTCGTCAAACAGGAAGACTTTCGGATCGCGCACGATGGCGCGGCCCATGGCGACGCGTTGGCGCTGGCCACCCGAAAGTGCGCGCGGGAAGCGATCGAGATAGGGGGTGAGGCCCAGAATTTCGCCGGCGCGCTCGACTTTGGTGCGAATCGCCGACGGCTCCATCCCGCGCATTTTCAGCGCAAACCCCATGTTGGCGGCGACGGTTTTATGCGGGTAAAGCGCGTAGTTCTGAAACACCATGGCGATGTCACGCTCGGACGGTGGGAGATTGTTCACACGCGCCGCACCGATGTTGATGTCGCCGCCGGTGATTTCCTCCAATCCCGCCAGCATCCGCAGCAGGGTGGATTTGCCGCACCCCGAGGGGCCGACCAGCACGACAAACTCGCCGTCCTTGATATCAAGGTTCAGGCCGCTGATCACTTGCACCCCGCCATAAGACTTGCGCAGATCGCGGATTGTGACTTCGGCCATGTGTTTCCCCCCAGTTGTTGCCACAAGAATAGTCAGGCCGGGGGGCGCTGTCTATCTGCTGATCATACTAACATGTTAGAATCTTGACAGGGGCTTTGGCAGAGGCCAAGCTACGGCCAAGGAATGGGACCGCAGCAGGAGGGGAGGCCTGTTTGCCCGGCGTGATCAAGCGGTTTGTCATGCTCATTCTACAGCGATTTCGGCAAAACAACAGCCCAGCGGCGTTTGCTGCGCAAGGGCACCAAGGGAGGAGACGTCTTGAAAGTAGAACTTTATCAGGCCGCAGTTCAGGCCACACTCAGCCGCCGTCGCATGTTGCAGGGCGCGACCGCCCTGACCGCATTGGCGCTGATGCCGAAGGTGATGGGCTACGGCCCGGCGATGGCGCAAGATTCGGTGCGCGCGCAGATCCTGCAAATTCCGGGCGTGGGCAAAGGCAGCCCCACGGATGCCGATTGGCAAAAAGTGGGCGAGATGTGCCTCGACAGCACCAAGGCCAACGTCGCCGAGGGCGAGTTTGCCGGGGTTGAGCTGACGTTCTTTGGCATCAACAACAACGGCTTGCACAACATCCTGTTCCGCGGGTTGCTGAAAGGCTGGGAGACTTATACCGGCGCCAAGATCAACTGGATCGACCTTGCGCAGGCCGATTACAACGGCCGCTTGCAGCAAAGCATCGCCACCGGGACGGTCGATTTCGACATTCTGGCGATGGGTGCTCCGCTGGAGGGCGACACCGCCAGCAAGGGCCTGCTGGATGAGATGCCGGATTGGGTGAAAACCCAGATCGACATGGACGATTACGTGAACTACCTCAAAGCCCCGGTCGGCACGTGGGATGGCAAGACCTACCGCATCTCGATCGATGGCGATTGCCACACCTTCGCGTATCGGACCGATTACTTCGGTGACGGCGCTATTTCCGGCATGGCAGAGCCGCCCAAGACCTGGCAAGAGGTCAACGCCTATTCCAAATCCATCGTTGGCAAGACCGACCCGCTGACCGGCCAGCCCGCGATTGGCTATCTGGACCCGCTGAAGGGCTGGGGTGGCTTTGGCTTCTACTTCCTGGAAAACCGCGCGACCGCCTATGTCAAGCATCCGTCCGATCCGGCTTGGCTGTTTGACCCGGACACGATGAAACCGCGCGTCAACAACCCGGGTTGGGTGCAGGCCATCCAAGACGTGATGGACCTGATCGCCACCCCCGGCGCCTATCCGGCAGACCAGATCAACGCCGATCCGGGCACCACGGCGTTCTCGCAGTTCCTGGCGGGCACCGGTTCCAGCCTGATGTGGTGGGGCGATGTGGGCTCGAACGCGCGCACGTCCGATACTTCTGTGGTGGGCGACGTGGTGGGCTTTGGCATCAACCGCGGCTCGGACAAGGTGTATAACTCGAAAACCGCGGCTTGGGAGGAGACTTACAACGAATCCCCCAACATGGCCTTCCTTGGCTGGGGCGTTTATGTGACCAACCGCGTCTCGGCGGATGAGAAAAAGCGCAAGGCGGCTTGGTCGGCGGCGGCGCATCTGGGTGGCAAGGATATCTCGCTGTGGATGGCGGCCTATCCGTCGGGCTTCCAACCCTACCGCAACAGCCAGTTCCAATACGACGAATGGGTGGCCGCAGGCTATGACAAGGCGTTCATCGAGGATTACCTCGGCTCGAACCTTGACAGCTACAACCACCCCAACGCCGCAATTGAACCGCGTATCCCCGGCATCTTCCAATACTATTCGGTCGCCGAGGACGAATTGGCCAAGGGCTATTCCGGCCAATACAAATCGGCACAGGAAACCGCCGATGCGATTGCCGCGGCTTGGGAGAAGATCACCGATCAGATCGGGCGGGATGCGCAGATCAAGCTGTATAAGGCCAGCTTGGGGATGTGATCCTGCTGGGTGCGTGAAATCACGCACCCTACAATGACACCGTAGGGTGCGTGATTTCACGCACCTTACTTTTCTCGGACGGGGCATTACCTTGAGCGGTTCAGGCGATCTTTTACACGTTGTCAGCAATGACAACATCTCGGATCAGCGCCGCGCGCTGGGGCGGGGCATCATCTGGGGTTCGGCCGCGCTGATGCTGGCGGTGGCTTGCGCGCAGGTATTGCAACTGCAAGGTGTGCATGACTTTGGCCTGACCAGTTGGCGCCCGACGCTGTATGCCTATATCCTGTGGGCGATTTGCCTGAGTTGGGGGCAGGTTTTGCTGCATGGCGAGCATGGCAAGCGCACGCTTTTCGTGCTGCCTGCGGCGCTGTTTGTGATCTCGCTGACGGTTTTTCCGCTGCTGTTTGGCCTTGTGATCGCGTTTTCCGACTGGAATCTGTCCAGCCCCGATGGGCGGCAATTCAACGGGCTGACCAACGTGCGGCAAATGTGGGCCGACCCGTTCTACTGGAACGCATTGCTGAACATGCTGTGGTATGTGCTTGCGATCCTTGTGGAATATACGATTGCCTTTGGCCTGGCGCTGGCGCTGAACGCCGAGATCCGGGCGCGGAAATTCTTTCGGGTGGCGTTTTTGCTGCCCTTGATGCTGTCGCCGGTGGCGGTCAGTTGGATGATCGGCAAGTCGATGCTTGAGGCCCGTTTTGGCCCCGTCGCACGGCTGGCGCGGTTCTTTGGCTGGGAGACGCCGTCGTTCTTCGGCACCCCCGGAGTGGCCAAGGCCACGATCATGCTGATGGACGCCTGGACGTTCATTCCGTTTATGATGATCATGATTTTGGCGGGCTTGCAGGCGATCCCGAAAGAGTTGAACGAGGCTGCCAAGGTTGATGGCGCGAACGGCTGGCGGGCGTTTTGGGAGGTGACTTTTCCGATGATGCTGCCGGTGTCGATCACCGCCATCCTGATCCGGATTATCTTCAAATTGAAGCTGGCCGATATCGTGATCGCGGTCACATCCGGCGGGCCGGGCGGGGCGACCGATACGGTGACCTCGTTCATTTTCCGCGAGTATCGCGATCGGTCTAACGTCGGTTACGGCACGCTTTTGGCGATGTTTTACTTGCTGGTCATCATCATTTTCATGACGATTTTGATGAAGCTTGCGGATCGGTTTGCGAGGCCCAGAACATGAGTAAAGCTGACATGAGCGATGTGCAGATTTTCAAGGATTCCGCCGCCGACCGCAGCTTTCGCCCCAAGTGGTTTACAGCACGGCTGTTTGTCTATGCGCTGCTGCTGCTGTGGGCGTTTATCTGTTTGTTTCCAATCTATTGGACGCTGACCACCAGCTTCAAGATGGCGCCCGATGTGATGAAGGGCAATCTGGTGCCGTGGTGGGATTTCACCCCGAAATGGCTGGGCTGGAAATCGCTTGGCCTGTCGCCCGACACGATTGGCGCCGAAAGCACGGTGCGGGATGAGTTTTTGAAGCGGTTCGCCAATTCGGCGATCACTTCGGTGACATCGTCTGTGTTGGCGGTGATGCTGGGGTCGCTGGCGGCTTATGGGCTGAGCCGGTTCAACTATAAATTCCTGTGGATGCGCAACAGCGACATTTCGTTCTTTTTCCTAAGCCAACTGATCCTGCCTCCGGTGGTTTTGGCGCTGCCGATGCTGGTGCTGTATAAGGAACTCGCCCTGCTGGACACCCGTATCGGCTTGATTTTGCTTTACACTTTGTCGGTGCTGCCGATTGTGATCTGGATCATGCGCGATCAGTTTTCCTCGATCCCGACCGAGTTGGAAGAGGCGGCTTTGGTCGATGGCCTGTCGATCTGGGGCGCGTTCATCACCATCATTCTGCCGATTGCGTTGCCGGGGATGGTGGCTGCGTTCATTCTGTCGCTGGTGCTGACGTGGAACGAGTATTTCTTCGCGGCGCTGCTGACCTCGACCCATGCCAACACTTTGCCGGTGATGGTGGCGTCGCAGACCGGAAGCCAAGGGATTTCGTGGTGGTCGATGGCGGCGCTGTCTTGGGCGGCGATCTTGCCGTTGATCGTGATTGGTGTGGTGCTGGAACGCTATATTATCAAGGGCATGGCGGCGGGGGCGATCAAGTAATGCTGAAGGGAATTGATCGGCACCTGTCGGCGGAACTGGTGCATGTGCTGATGCTGATGGGGCATGGCGATACGATGGTGATCTGTGATGTGAACCATCCGGCGGCGACGATTGCCGCCAAAACGACCCATGGCCGGCTGGTGGATATGGTGGGCTGCGATATTCCCACCGGGTTGGCCGCGATATTGACACTGATGCCGCTGGATACCTTTGTCGATGCCCCCGTCGCGCGGATGCAGGTGGTGGGCAATCCGGGCGCGCAGGTGCCGGTGTTTGGGCTGGTGCAGGCGGTGGTGGATGCCGCCGAAGGCCGCGCAATCACGGTCGAAGCGTTGGAGCGGTTCGCGTTTTATGAGGCGGCAGGGCGGGCCTTTGCCATCGTGCGCACCTCTGATCCGGGGCCTTATGGCTGCTTCATTGTGAAAAAGGGCGTGGTGGAGTTGCCGCGGCTTTAAGCCCAGACCTGGTTCGGGTCTGGCAGCGGGATCGCATCCAGCAACTCGCGGGTATAGGTGGCTTGCGGATTGGCGAACAGATCGGCGGTGGCCGCGTTTTCCACGATCTGGCCTTGGTGCAGCACAAGGATGCGCGTGCACAGGCGGCGGATCACGCTGAGATCGTGGCTGATGAAGGCAAGCGTCAGGCCAAGGTCTTTCACCAGCGTTTCCAGCAGGTTAAGCACTTGGGCTTGGGAAGACACATCCAAACCCGAGACGATTTCATCTGCCAGAATGAAATCGGGCTTTAGGGCAATCGCCCGCGCGATGCCGATGCGCTGACGTTGGCCGCCCGACAATTCATGCGGGTAGCGGGCGGCGAATGTGCGCGGCAGGCCTACGTGATCCAGTGCTTCCAGCGCGCGCTGCTTTGGGTTCGACAGCCCGTGCAGGCTGAGGGGGGCTGCGATGATCTGGCCAACCCGGTGGCGCGGATTAAGGCTGCTCATCGGGTCTTGAAAGATCATCTGAAAGCGACGGCGCAAGCCGCGCAGCGCGGATTCCGGCAGATGCGTTATGTCCTGACCGTCGAATTTCATTGTGCCGCCAGAGGGTTCCAGCAGGCGCACCAAAGCCCGCCCCAGCGTGGATTTCCCTGAACCCGAGCCCCCGACGATGCCTAGAATCTCGCCCTTCGGGATGTTGAAGCTAAGCCCTTTCAGAATTTCCAGCCGGGGTGCTGCACCAATCAGCGGCTTGCGGGTCATATCCGCCAAAGACAGCCGCAGATTATCAATTTGGTAAAGGTTTGCAGCAAGAGTGTCAGACATGTGCGCTCCGGTCACTGGCTTCGACTTCGGCGCGCGTGGCGGCGATCACGGCATCGGGCACGGGTGTCAGGCTGCCGTCGGGGTCGGTGTATTTTGGCGTCGCCTGCAGCAGGGCGCGGGAATAGGGGTGTTTCGGGGCGGCAAAGAAATCAGGGATCGTGCTGTCCTCGAGCACCATGCCGGCATAAAGCACCGACAGGCTTTGGCAAACCTTGCTGACCACGCCCAGATCATGCGTGACAAACAAAAGTGCTGTGCCATGGCGGGCCTGCATCGCGGCGATCAGCTTCAGGATCTGCTTTTGCACGGTGACATCCAGCGCCGTGGTCGGCTCATCCGCGATGATCAGCTTTGGTTCGGCCGCGAAGGCGCTGGCAATCAGGATGCGCTGGCGCATGCCGCCGGAAAGTTCATGCGGATAGCAGCGCATCACCCGCGCGGGGTCGGGGATCTGCACCTCGGCCAACAGATTCAGCGCGCGCTTTTCGGCATCACTCCGGCTCCAGCCCAGAATATCAACCAAACGGTTGGTGATCTGCGGCCCGATCCGGCGCGAGGGGTTGAGTGCGGTCAGCGGGTCTTGCGGGATCAGCGCGCATTTCGCACCGATCAGGCGGCGGCGTTGCGCGGGCGGCAGGGCAAGCAGATCAGTGCCATCCAAGATGATCTGACCGCCGCTGATCTCGACCGAGTTTGGCAGGGTTCCCAGAATAGCCTTTCCGATCATCGACTTACCGGCACCCGACTCGCCCACCAGCCCGCGCACTTCACCCGCCGCCACCTGCAGCGACACACGGCGCAAGATTTGGTCGGGGCGGCCTTTCAGGCGGGCCGACAGGTTGTGAATGGTCAGAAAACTCATCGCAGCACCGGATCAAAGCGGTCTTTCAAGCCTTCGCCCAGTTGCGAAAAGCTGAGCACGGTCAGGAACAGGGTGATCAGCGGGAACACCAACACCCACCATGTCTGGTGGATGCTGGCGCGGCCTTCGGCGATCATGCCGCCCCATGTCGGGTCGTCGGTCGAGATTGAGAGGTTTACGAACGACAAGATGGCCTCGACGATGATGGCGATGCCCATTTCCAGCGTCAAAAGCACGGTGATGGTGGGCAGCACGTTGGGCAAAATCTCGGTCAGCATGGTGGACACTCGGCTGCGCCCGGCGATCTGGGCGGATGCGACGTAATCCATAGCACCCTGGCTCATCGCCTCGGCCCGGATCACGCGGGCAAAGCGGGTCCAGTCGATCACCACGATGGCGATGATGATCGAGGTCAGGCTGGGGCCGAGCACGGCGATGAGCAGGATGGAGAACAGCACGGGCGGAAAAGCCATCCAGATATCAATCGCGCGGCTGATCACGATATCAACCCAGCCGCGCAGAAACCCGGCCAGCAGCCCCATGGTGGCGCCGATGATACAGGTGATGCTGCCCGCGATCAGCGCCACGGTCAGTGCCAGCCGCGCGCCGTAAAGAATGCGCGACAGCACATCGCGGCCCAGCGAGTCGGTGCCCAGAAGGTAGCCCGGCTCGTGCCCCTGCACCCAGAATGGCGGCAATTGACCCAGAAACAGGTCTTGCGCCAGCGGGTCGAACGGCGCGATGCGCGGCGCGCAGATGGCGGCAATTGCCAGCAAAATCAACCAACTGGCCGATAGAACCAGCCGTGTGGGCAGTTTGCGTTTGATCTGGCTGCGTCCGTCAAGCATGGCGCAACCTCGGGTTCAGCGCGGCATAGGTCAGGTCCACCAGCAGGTTCACCCCCGTGAAAATCACCGCGAACAGGATCACGATGCCTTGGATCAGCGGCAAATCCCGGTTGATCACCGCATCAATCGCCATGTTGCCAAGCCCCTCGTAGGAAAACAGCCGCTCGATGATCACCGTGCCCCCGATCAGAAAGGTGAACTGCACCCCCACCAGCGTCAGCGTCGGCAGGATGGCATTCGGCAACGCCTCGCGCAGGATGACATGGGTTTCGCCGTAACCCTTGGTGCGCGCAAGCGTGACATAGTCGAGATGCATGGTTTCCTTCAGCGATTGTTTCAGAAGTTGGCCGATGATGGCTGCCAGCGGGATCGCAAGGGCAAGCGCAGGCATGAACATATGCGCTGCGATATCCAGCCACAGATCAAACCGCAGGCGAAGGAGGGACTCGGTCAGGTAGAAATTGCTGGTGAACGGAAGCGCAAGCGATGGCGTCACGCGGCCCGAGATGTGGAAAATCGGGATCAGCACGCCAAAGGCCAGGATCAGGATCAAGCCCCACAGAAAATCCGGGATCGACAGCGCCATGCCGTTGCCGACATCAATCGCGGCCTCGGTCTTGGTGCCGCGCTGGCGGGTGCCCGTCAGCGCCATGATGCCGCCGATGACAATGGCGATGCTCAGCGCCATCACCGACAGTTCCAGCGTCGCGGGCAGGCGGCTGAGCACAAGTTGCAGCACCGGCTGTTTGGTGGTGATCGACGTGCCGAAATCACCGTGCAGCACACCCGACAGCCAGATCACAAACTGCTGGGGGATGGGTTTGTCCAAGCCATAAAGTGCTGTCAGCCGTGCGACATCCGCCTCGGTCGCGCCGGGGGGCAGCATCATCGCAATCGGGTTGCCCGGCACCACGCGGACGGTGAAAAACACGATCACCGCCACGCCGATCAGGGTGATCAAGGTGGTGCACACCCGTATGATAACCGATTGAAGAAATTGCATATAACGGCACCCAGCGCGCCCGCGGCGGCTGCTTTCATCTGTTCATAAATATCCCACGGTGGTCCGGGGGTGTGAAACCCCCGGCCTTTGTGGCACTCAGGCCCGCTTCATCAGATGCGGCAACAGCGCGCCCGAGGCATGCGGCGTCACCACCACGCCCTTGGCCGACAGGATCGGTTGCACATATTGCAACAGCGGGATCACCAGCGCGTTTTCGGCGATGAAGGCATCCACCTTTTTCCAGCCGTCGATGCGCTTGGCCTCGTCCTTTTCGCCCCACAAAGGCCCGATCATGTCGATCAGATCCTTGCCGTCCCACACCGAATGCGGCGAGGGGCCGAACATCGCAAAGCCGGTCGAAGTGGTCGGATCGCCCACCGAATTGCCCCAGTTGTAGAAGGCGGCGGGGGCAAGCTGGTCGGCGGCGCGCAGCTCGTAATGCTTGGCGATCTCGTAAACTTCGATCTCGGCCTCAATCCCCACCTTGCGCCACAGGCCAACGATGGCCTGGATCATCTCGTAATCCTTGGGCTTGAATCCCTTGGTGGTCTGGATTTTGAATTTCACCGGATTATCAACCGAATAGCCGGAATCGGCCAGCAGTTTCACCGCCAGATCAGGATCATAGGGCACCTTGATGCTGGCGTCGTAGGCGTCGTATTGCGCCGTCTCCAGCGTATCAATCGCCACGCCGTAGCCCTTCAAAAGCCGGTCGATGATGGTTTGCTTGTCGATGGCATGGGCCGCGGCCTTGCGCACGTTCGGGTCCAGCATCACGTCGATATCGTTCAGGAAGATCATGCCGATGTCAGAAATCGGCGTCGCGGTGCCGGTCAGCGTGGCTTTCAGGCGGTCGTATTCCTCATAGGGCACTTCCAGCGTGACATGCGCGTTGCCGGATTCCACTTCGGCCACGCGGGCGGCGGCGTCGGTCACAAATTTGATGGTGACGGTTTCAAAATCGGGTTTGCCGCCCCAGTAATTCGCGTTGGCCTTCAGGCGCACGAAGGCGTCACGCTCAAACTTCTCAACCATATAGGGGCCGGAGCCAATCGGGGCGGCCTCAAAACCCTCGGCGCCGACCTTCGTGTAATAGGCCTTCGGCAGCACATAACCGGTCAGGAAATACATCCATTTGAAGATGGTGGGGTCGAATTGCACGACATCGGCCAGCACCTTGTTGCCCTCAACCCGGTGATTGCTCAGGGTGCCCCAGACGAACTGGATCGGGCTGCCGGTGGCGGGGTCGGCGACGCGGGCCAAGCTCCACGCCACATCCTCGGCGGTCAGGGCCGAGCCGTCGTGCCAGGTCACGCCCTCGCGGACGGTCATCCAGACTTGGGTTTTATCGTCGTTCCAGCCCCATTCGGTCAGAATGCCGGGGGCGGGTTTCAGATCGGGCTGTTGCAGGATGAACTGATCGAACACCGATTGGTAAATGCCTTGAATCGTCGGGTTTACCGCGCTCGGGCCGGTAGTCGGGTCCCATGCGGGCAGGTTGACGTTGTAGGCGATCACCAATTCTTCAATGGCTTGCGCGCGGGCGGGCAGGCCAAGGGCTGCCACCGCTATGGTGGCCCCGGAAAGTTGCAGTAAGGCGCGACGATTAAGTTTCATAACGTTTCCCTGTGGTTAAGATGAATGCCGGAGTTATTTTCCGGTCAGTTTTTGTGCGAGAAGATAGCCCGAGCCCGCCCCAAGCCCGGCGCCGGGCCAAACGGCAGCCCCGGTCAGGTGCAGGTTCTGGATCGGCGTTGCCCCATCGGCATGGCCACGCAGCGGGCGGAACAGAAAGTTTTGCGACAGGTGATGGCTGCCGCAAATCTGATCGCCGCCGACCAGATTGGGGTTGTCGGATTCAAGCTCGGTGGGCGGCACGATACGCTGGCCAAGGATTTTGGCGCGGGTGCCGGGCGCGTAGGATTCCAGAATATCCAGCGCGCGGGCGGCGAAGGGTTCAGCGGCATCGCGCCAGTTGGTCGCAGCGATTTCGCCCTTCGCGTCGCCGTTGATCTCTCCGGGTGCCATGCGCACCTGCAACCAAAGTGTGTGCTGGCCTGCGGGCGCGCGGCTGGGGTCAACGGTGGTGGGTTGCCCCACGACCAATATCGGCTCATCCGGCAGAAGCCCCGCCTTGGCCTGCTGATAGGTGCGCGCCATCTGATCAAGGCTGGGGGCGAGATGCACATAGGCAAATGATTTCAAGGCGTTGCCCGCCGTCCAATCCGGCAGATCCGACAGGGCGAGATGGATCATCATCGTGCCCGGCGCATGGGCAAAGGCGTTCAGTTTGGCATCAAAATCGCTGGCTGTGCCGGTGAGACGCGGAAGATTGCGCGGCGCGACATTGGCGATCACAGCGCGGCGGGCGGATATTTCCCGCCCATCGGCCAACTGGATGCCGGTCGCCTTGCCCGCCGTATGCAGGATGCGCGTGACGTTTTGGCCGGTTTCAATCCGCCCGCCACGCGCCGTGATCGCGCCGCAAAGCGCGCGGATGATGGTATCCGCGCCGCCCTTGCCCAGCACCATGCCAAAGGCTTGCCCCGCCATCCCCTCCAGATAGGGAAACAGCGCGCCGCCCGCGACATCGGGGGCGAAATCCAGATGCATGCCCCAAGCCCCCAGCATCGCCTGCACCTTTGGCGACGTGAAGGTTTGCGTCAGCCACTGGCGCGGCGATTGCAGCAGAAACTGCGCCATATCCAGCGTGCCGCTCATCCCCTTGGCGCGGAGTGTTTTGAACCCGAAATATGCAAGCGCACGCAATTTCATCCGCGCACCCAAAAGGCCGAACAGGTGAGGAGCCTCCGCGCCAAAGCTGGCGCAAAGCCTGTCCCATGTGGCGGCATCGGCCTCGGACAGGGCCGCGATTCGCGCCCGGGTGGCAGCAGCGTCGGTGGACACGCCGCACCATGTGCCGTCGGGGAACACGCTTGCAAAGGGTTGCGCCACCGGCACAAATTCCAGCCCGTTTTGCGCCAATTCCGCGCCATACGTCTTCATAAACGCCGAACCTGCGAACAAAGACAGGTTCATCGCCGCCCAATCGTGCTGAAAACCCGGCAGCGTATAGGCCCCGGATTTCACCGCACCCCCTGCCACCGACGCCTGTTCAAACACCGCAACCTTCCAGCCCGAGGCCGCCAGATGCAGCGCAGAAGCGAGGCTGTTATGGCCCGCACCAACAAAGACTGCATCATAGGTGTCGGACATATTTCGCTCCGGTTGACGTAGGGATATTTGCAAATGCATTTAATTATGTCTAGTCTGATTCCGTAAGGCGGGACAGCCGCCGCAATCAGGGAGATCGCGATGAGTTCAACGGATGTGTTGGCCAATCTGGCCGGGATGCTCGCTTCGGGGGGCGTGGAAGTGGTCGATTGCACCGGCGTGCTGGGGCCGAAAACCCCGCTTTTGAAACTGCCGCCAGATTTCGCCAAGGACACGCCGGCGATCGAGATTCACCGGATTTCGGAATACGATGCCGATGGGCCTTTCTGGGCGTGGAACTGGCTGAAAGTCGGCGAACACTCGGGCACGCATTTCGACGCGCCGCACCATTGGATCACCGGGAAGGACTATGCCGACGGCTACACCGACACGCTGCCGGTGCAGCGTTTGGTCGCCCCCGTTAACGTTTTGGATTTCGCGGCAGAATGCGGGGCGAACCCGGATTTCCTGCTGACCATCGACCACGTCAAGGCGTGGGAGGCCAAGCATGGCGCGATTGGCGCGGGCGAATGGGTGGTTTTGCGGTCTGATTGGGACAAGCGCAGCCATGACGAGGCGCTGTTTCTGAACGCCAACGAAACCGGGCCGCACACGCCGGGGCCAACTGCCGAAGTCATCGAGTATCTGATTTCAAAGGGAATTGTCGGTTGGGGCAGCCAGTGCATCGGCACTGATGCGGGGCAGGCCGGGGGGATGACGCCGCCATTCCCGGCGCATAACCTTTTGCACAAGAACAACTGCTACGGTCTGGCTAGCCTTGCCAATCTGGACCGTCTGCCGGCCAAGGGCGCGATCCTGATAGCGGCACCGTTGAAGATTGAGAACGGCACGGGCTCGCCCATTCGGGCCTTGGCGCTGGTGGCGCGTTAACCAATGGCCGCCGACCCGGGGAAATTCGACCACATCATCATCGGCTCGGGGGTAAACGGGCTGGTGGCGGCCAGCATGCTGGCGCTGAAAGGCGCGCGGGTGCTGGTGTTGGAGCGCGAGGACCGGATCGGCGGCTGCCTTTATACCGACGAAATCACGCTGCCGGGGTTCCGGCATGATGTGATGGCGGCGACGTTCGTGCTGTTCATGACCTCGCCTGCGGGGGCTGTTTTGGGGCCGCATCTGGCAAAGCATGGCTTTGAGTATTGCCACAGCCCGCATCCGACGGCGGTGCTGCGACCCGACGGCAGCGCGCTGGCTCTGACGATGGATCAGGCGAAAAATATCAGTGCGTTCAATGCTTTGGCGGCGGGCGATGGCGATCAACACGCGCGGGATGTTGGGCAGATTGCAGCGGATGCACCGTTTTTGTTTGCGCTTTTGGGCGGCAATCTGTGGTCTTGGGGCACGGCGAAACTGCTGTTCGGCCAAGTGCGCAAGCGTGGATTGCGCGGCCTTGCGGCTTGGATGGGCAGCGCTTTGGCCCCGGCGCGCGGTTGGCTGGAGGCCAATTATCAAAGCCCCTTGGTGCAGGCACTTTGGGCCCCGTGGGTGCTGCATTGTGGGTTGACGCCCGAATCCGCCTATTCGGCGCAGATGGGCAAGGTGATTGCTTTCGCGTTGGAAGCGGCGGGTGCGCCGATTGCCAAGGGCGGCGCGGGGCAGGCGGCGGCGGCGTTTCGCGGCTTGATCGAAGCACACGGTGGGGTGATCCGCACCCGCGCGGATGTGGCGAAAATCACCACGCGCGATGGTCGCGTGACAGGGGTGCGGCTGGTGGGGGGCAAGGAAATTGCGAGCGCTTCGGTGCTGGCCTCGGTTGCTCCGGGCCAGCTATACGGGCGGCTGTTAGATGTGAACCTGCCGGAAGACAAGGCGGCGGTGCGGCAGTTCCGACGTGGGCGCGGCAACTTCCAGTTGCATTACGCACTCGACCGCGCGCCGGAATGGTTAACGCCCGGCTTGGAGGATGTGGCGCTGATCCACCTTTCCGATGGCGTGGATTCGGTGTCGAAATCCGCCAATGAGGCAGAGCGCGGGATGCTGCCTGCCGTGCCCACGATCTGCGTCGGCCAACCCAGCCGTCTGGACCCAAGCCGTTGCCCGGACGGCAAAGCGATACTGTGGTTGCAAATCCCCGATGCGCCGCGCGTGATCAAAGGCGATGCGGCGGGCGAGATCGTGGCGACTGATTGGAAGGATGCGCGCGAGGCTTTTGCTGACCGGCTTGAGTCGGTTTTATCGTGTCATATCAAGGATTTCGACCAGATCAAACTGGCTCGGAAAGCCTATTCTCCCGCCGATCTGGAGCGGATGAATTGCAACCTTGTGGGGGGCGACCCCTATGGCGGGGCGTGCAGTCTTGACCAGTTCTTTATCTGGCGGCCGTTCGCGCATTCGACCAATGGCATGGGCCCGGTGCGGGGCCTTATCCATATCGGGGCCTCGACGCATCCCGGTCCGGGGCTTGGCGGTGGGTCGGGCTTTAACGCGGCAAAGAGGCTGGGCGCATGAACGATGAAACCCCACCCGTGCCGCGTTTGGGCGAGATTGGGTTAACCAATTTCGCCCCCTATCTGATGAACCGCATCATGGGCCGCTACAACGCCAGCTTGCGCGAAGAGATGGCCGAGCAGGGGCTTTCGACGCCGAAAATGCGCGCCCTCGCGGTGCTTTCGGTGGTTGAAGGGCCGCTGATCCGCGAATTGGCGGTGTTTACCGTGGTTGATCCCTCGACCCTCAGCCGATCATTGGATCAGTTGCAGGCTGATGGCCTGATCCGGCGCGAAGCCGACAGCACCGACAGCCGCGCGGTGCGGGTGTTCATCACCGACGCCGGGCGCAGCACGTTTGAGGCGCTGTGGCCGCATATGGCCAAGGCCCAAGCCCGGATGTTTCGCGGCATCCCCGAGGCCGAGCGGTTGGCCTTCACCGCTACCCTTCAGAAAATGCTGACAAATATCAGAAAGCACGAGATTTAGATGGCAGAGCGTTCTTTCAAGGCCGAAGTCGAAGACCTGCGTTTGGGCGCGGGCGAAACCTTCACCGGCGAGGGGATTCTGGCGCTGACCAAGGCGCTTTTGGAGAACGGTGTGGCCTATGTTGGCGGCTATCAGGGCGCGCCGATTTCGCATCTGATGGACGTTCTCGCCGATGCGCAGGACCTGTTGGGCGAGTTGGGCGTGCGGTTTGAGGCCAACGCCAACGAGGCGGCGGCGGCGGCGATGCTGGCCGCATCGGTGCATTATCCGATGCGGGGTGCTGTGACGTTCAAAGGCTCGGTCGGGGTGAATGTGGCCTCGGATGCGCTGGCAAATCTGGCGTCGTCGGGCGTGACGGGCGGCGCTTTGGTGATCGTGGGCGAGGATTACGGCGAGGGATCGTCGATCATGCAAGAGCGGACGCATGCTTTTGCGATGAAATCGCAGTTCTGGCTGCTGGACCCGCGCCCGAACCTGCCCAGCATTGTGCAGGCGGTTTCAGACGGGTTTGAGCTGTCGGAGGTTTCGAACACCCCGGTGATGCTGATGGTGCGGATCAGGTCTTGTCATGTGACGGGCAGTTTCCAAACGCGCGACAATCAGCGCCCGAAACTGACGGTGAAAGAGGCGTTGTCGAACCCGCGCAGCGATTTCGCGCGGGTGGTTTTGCCGCCGATGTCCTTTGCGCATGAGCAGGACAAGGTGAAAAACCGCTGGCCTGCGGCCGAGAAATTCATCCGCGAGCGCGGTTTGAATGAGGTGTTCGGGCCGAAAGCGGGCTTTGGCATCGTGGTGCAGGGCGGCATGTATAACGGCTTGATCCGGGCTTTGCAGCGGCTGGGTCTGGCGGATATCTACGGCGGCTCATCGGTGCCGATCTATGTGTTGAACGTGACTTACCCCTTGATTTCGGCTGAGTTTCTGGAGTTCTGCGAGGCGAAGGATCATGTGCTGGTGATCGAGGAAGGCCAGCCCGAGTTTATCGAAACCCAGCTTGGCAGTTTCCTCTATCGCGCGGAATCAAGTGTGAAGCTGCACGGCAAGGGGCTGTTCCCGCTGGCCGGGGAATACACCGGGGCGGTGATGCTGGAGGCGGTGACGGGCTTTCTGAAAACCGCAGCGCCCGAGATGTTGGCGGCCCAGGTGCGCGCGCCCAACATCGACCGCCCGGCGATTCCGGATCTTTCCAAAACCGTGCCAATCCGTCCGCCGGGGTTCTGCACGGGTTGCCCAGAGCGGCCAATTTTCTCGGCGATGAAGCTGGTGGAAAAGGAACTTGGCAAGCATCAGATTGCCGCCGACATCGGCTGTCATCTGTTCGCCAGCCTGCCGCCGTTCGAAATTGGCGGCGCTACGATGGGCTATGGTCTGGGGCCAGCGGCGAATGCGGCGTTTGACGGCGGCGGCGAGCGGCGTCCGGTCGCGATCATCGGTGATGGTGGGTTTTGGCACAACGGGTTGAGCAGCTCGTTTACCAACATGGCGTTCAATAAATCCGACGGCGTGGCGATTGTGGTGGACAATTTCTACTCGGCGGCGACGGGCGGGCAGGATGTGATGTCCAGCCGCGCCGACAATGCGACCAAGGCCACCAAGAACCCGATTTCCAAGGCGCTGGCGGGCATCGGCATTGATTGGGTGCGCCAGATTGACCGCACTTATGATGTGAAAAAGATGCGCGACACCATCCGCGAGGCGCTGACCACCGATGCGCCGGGGCCGAAGGTGATCGTGGCCTCAAGTGAGTGTATGCTGAACAAACAGCGCCGCGAAAAGCCGCTGCGGGCGGCGGCGATCAAGGAAGGGCGGCGGGTGGATGTGCCGCGTTTTGGCATTGATGAGGCGGTCTGCACCGGCGATCACGCTTGTATCCGGCTGTCAGGATGCCCGTCGTTGTCGTTGAAAAGATTGGATGATCCGCTGCGCGATGATCCGGTGGCGTCGATTGACCAATCCTGCGTCGGCTGTGGCAACTGTGGCGAGGTCGCCGATGCCGCCGTGCTGTGCCCCAGCTTTTACCGCGCGGATGTCGTGCACAACCCCTCCGCCTTTGAAACCCGCATGGCCGGGTTTCGCGCCCGCGTGATCGGCTGGTTGCAGCGCAGACGCGATGCCAAACGGTTGGTGTTCGGGGGGGCGGCATGAGTTTGCATCAGGCGATTCCGGCGGGCGGGCCGGGCATGGACGGCGTGATCAAGCTGGCACTTTTGGCCGTCGGCGGGCAGGGCGGCGGAGTGCTGACGGCTTGGATCGAGGCGGTGGCGCGGGCGAATGGTTATGTTTGTCAGGCGACGAGCGTGGCGGGCGTGGCGCAGCGCACCGGGGCGACCGTTTACTATATCGAGATGGCTCCGGCTGGCCCGCGCGCGCCAGTATTCTCGCTGATGCCTGCGGCGGGCGATGTCGATATCATGGTGACGGCGGAAATGATGGAGGCCGGGCGCTCGATTATCCGGGGGTTTGTGACGCCGGATCGGACGACCCTGATCACCTCGACTCACCGCGCGTTGGCGGTTTCGGAAAAGATGGTGCCGGGGGATGGCATTGCGTCATCCGAGGAGGTGATTGCGGCGGCGGAAGTGGCGGCGCGCCGGTTTATCGCGGCGGATTTCGATGCGCTGGCGATCGCGCAGGGCTCGGTCATATCGGCCAGCCTGTTTGGAGCGCTGGCGGGGGCCGAGGTGTTGCCGTTCCCGCGTGCGGCGTTTGAGGCGGCGATCAAGTCGGGCGGCAAGGGGGCAGAGGCCTCGCTGCGGGCGTTTGCGGCGGGGTTTGCGGCGGCGCAAGGGCCGGTGAGTTTGCCGAAGGTCGCGGTGGCCGAGGTGGCCGCGCCGCGCGGGTCGGCGCGGTTGCTGGCGGAATGGCAGGGGCTGGCGGATCGGGCGGGGCGGATGCCGGCTGCGGTGGCCGAAATGGCGGTGCTGGGGCTGCGCAAGGTGGTGGAGTTTCAGGACTTGGGCTATGGCGCGGCCTATCTGGCGCGGGTGGAGGCGGTTTTGGCGCGGGATCGCGCGCCGTTTGAACTCTCCAGACAGGCGGCGAAATATATTGCCAATGCGATGGCCTATGATGATGTGATCCGGGTGGCCGATCTGAAAACCCGGGCGGGGCGGGCGGAGCGGATTGCGGCTGAGATGGGGGCGAAGCCCGGCAATGTGGTGCAGCTGACCGAGTTTCTGCATCCTCGGGCGGAAGAAATCGTGGGGCTGTTTCCGGCGAAGCTGGGCGCAAGGGTTGAGGCCAGCCCGGCGTGGATGGCGCGGCTGGATCGCTGGTTCAACAAGGGGCGGCGGATGCGGACGGATAGCCTGCGCGCCTATCTGATGCTTTACGTTCTGGGGGGGATGAAGCGGCGGCGGTTGGGGTCGCTGCGGCATGCCCAAGAGGTGGCGCATCTGGAGGCTTGGCTGGCGCGGGCGATGGGGTATCTGGACCGGGATTATGATCTGGCGGTCGAGGTGATCCGGTGTCGGCGGCTGGTGAAGGGCTATTCGGACACCCATGCGCGGGGGCTTTCCAAATTTGACCGGGTGCTGGAGGGTGTCGCCTTGGTGGCGGGGCGGTCTGATGCGGCGGATTGGGCGCGACGGCTGCGCGAGGCCGCGTTGAAAGACGAGGAAGGCCGGGCGCTGGAAGGGGCCTTGGCGACCGTGCGGAGTTTTGTTTAAGGAGAGGTCCCAACTCGGGACCTTTTTTTATCGTTTTATTTCAATAACATGAACCTTGCGATTTAATGAATTTTTAACCTTTGGCGGCTTGAAGCCGCTTTGCGGTGCTGCAAGTGGGCTTTCGCGATCGTGCTCTGAAACGCTTTTTCACCCTGCGCCCCGGCGGGCGTTGAGGTGATTCTTTGCGCGCGATTCTTGCCATGCCACGCGCTGCGATGCTGCGGCGCGGCGGGAAAATGCTGCATCAGCGGTGATCGCGCCGCCGCGCAAGGTTGTGTGAATTTCCAAAGGCTTGTCTTCACATTTCGCCCAAAAACCGGGCGCAAACTTGGCATTTTACATATAGTAATACTTTTGCTAGCCTCATCACAGGCCGGTGAGGGAAGACACCTGCCACAAAATCCTAGGGAGGGATCATGTCCATTATCAAAAAACTCGCGCTGGCCGCGGGTGTCAGCGCGCTGTTGTCTTCGGCTGCCTATGCAGACCTTTCGGGCAAAGTGATCGGCTTTTCGCAGATCGGGTCCGAGTCGGGCTGGCGGGCGGCTGAGACTTCGGTGACGAAATCTGAAGCTGAAAAGCTGGGGATTGATCTGAAATTCGCCGACGCGCAGCAAAAGCAGGAAAACCAGATCAAGGCGATCCGCGGCTTTATCGCACAGGGCGTGGCGGCTATCCTGATCGCTCCGGTGGTGGCGACCGGTTGGGAAGAAGTGCTGACCGAGGCCAAGGAAGCCAACATTCCGGTGATCTTGCTGGACCGTGGCATTGATGCGCCGCAGGATCTTTACCTGACTTCGGTGGCATCCGATCAGGTCAAGGAAGGCCGCGTTGCGGGCGAATGGCTGGTGGGCGCGGTTGGCGACAAAGACTGCAAAATCGTGGAACTTCAAGGCACTGTGGGCTCGTCACCCGCAATCAACCGCAAGCAGGGCTTTGAGGAAGGCATCAAGGATCACGCCAACCTGTCGATCATCCGCAGCCAGACCGGCGACTTTACCCGCGCCAAGGGCAAGGAAGTTATGGAAGGTTTCCTGAAGGCCGAAGACGGCGGCAAGGGCATCTGCGCGGTTTATGCGCATAACGACGACATGGCGGTGGGGGCCATTCAGGCGATCAAGGATGCCGGTTTGAAGCCGGGCAGCGATATTCTGGTGGTGTCGATTGACGGCGTGCCGGATATTTTCCAAGCCATGGTGGCGGGCGAGGCCAATGCCACGGTGGAGTTGACACCGAACATGGCAGGCCCGGCTTTCGCGGCGCTGGATGCCTATCTGACCGACGGCACGCAGCCTGAGAAGTTCATCATCACCGAGTCGAAGCTTTACACGCCCGCCGATGATGCGCAGGGCGAATACGACCGCCGCAAGGGTCTCGGTTATTGATTTAGCCTGAGGTTTGGCATCGGCCAGAGCGATCTGGCCGATGTTGCTTTATCTGGGCTTTCGCGCAGAGTGAGCCGCAGGAATTTGGGGAGCAGGCGATGGTGGTGGGCGCAGAGCCAGTCGTGCAAGCGCGCGGCATTGTGAAGATTTTTGGCCAGCACCGGGCTTTGGACGGGGTGGATTTTAGCGTGCGCCCCGGCGAGGTGCATGCACTTCTGGGCGAGAATGGTGCCGGAAAATCCACACTTATCAAGATATTGACCGGGGCCTATCAACCGGACGGCGGCGAGGTGATACTGGACGGGGCGGCGGTGCGGTTTTCTGATCCGCTGGATGCGCAGCGCCACGGCATCGGCACGGTGTATCAGGAAGTGAACCTGCTGCCCAACCGCTCGGTGGCTGAAAATCTTTTTCTGGGCCATCAGCCGACGCGGTTTGGCATCGTGCAGCGTCGCGTGATCGAGGCGCGGGCGCGTGAATTGCTGGCGGGTTACGGGCTGGAAATTGACGTGCGGGCGGAACTGGGCAGCTATTCGGTGGCGGTGCAGCAGATCGTGGCGATTGCGCGGGCGGTGGAATTGTCGGGCAAGGTGCTGGTGCTGGACGAGCCGACGGCCAGCCTTGACCGCAACGAAGTCGCCAAGATGTTCGAGGTGGTGGCGCGGCTGAAGGCGCGCGGTTTGGGGATTATTTTCATCACGCATTTTCTCGATCAGGTGTTTGAGATCGCCGACCGGGTGACGATTTTGCGCAATGGCAAGTTGATCGGCACCAAGGCGCTGTCAGAGGTGACGGCGACGGATGTGGTGCGGATGATGCTGGGCAAGGATCTGGCGTTTGATCATGGCGGCGTGGGCGTGGCCGAAGCGGTGCAGGGGCCGGTGCGGGTCGAGTTCAAGTCGTTGGGGCGGCAGGGAAAAGTTGCTCCGTTTTCATTGGCACTGCACGAGGGTGAGGTCGTGGGGGTGGCGGGCTTGCTGGGCTCGGGGCGGACAGAGATGGCGCGGCTGATGTTTGGCGTGGACAGCGCGGATGGCGGCGAGATTTCGGTGGGCGGCAAGGTCGTCAGCATCCGCAATCCGGCGCAGGCGGTGGCGGCTGGGTTTGGCTTTTGCCCGGAGGATCGCAAACTTGACGGGATTTTTGGCGAATTGTCGGTGCGCGAGAATATCATCATCGCGTTGCAGGCCAAACTGGGCTGGTTCCGCGCGCTGAACCGCGATGAGCAGAACGAGATTGCCGGCAGCTATGCCGAGGCTTTGGACATTCGCGCGGCGGATTACGAGATGCCGGTGAAGCTGTTGTCGGGCGGCAATCAGCAAAAGGCGATTCTGGCGCGGTGGTTGGCGATTGATCCGAATTTCCTGATCCTGGACGAGCCGACGCGGGGTATTGATGTGGGCGCACATGCGGAAATTGTGCGCACGATCAACCGCTTGCGCGAGGAGGGGTTGGCTTTGTTGGTGATCTCGTCGGAGCTGGATGAGGTGGTGGCCTATTCCAACCGCATCGTGGTGATGCGCGATCGCGCGATGGTGGCGGAACTGAGCGGGGCGGATATCGCGCCCTCGGTGATCGTGGCGGCGATTGCGGAAAACCAAGGGGGGCGGGCATGAAGCGGGTGCATTGGAAGGCGCTTTTGCTGCGGCCGCAGTTTTTTGCGTTGGCGGCGGTGTTGCTGATCAACTGGCTGCTGTTTCCGGGGTTTTTCGACATCACTTTGCAGGATGGCCGGCTGTTTGGCAGCGTGATTGACGTGCTGAACCGTGGCGCGCCGGTGGCGATTTTGGCGATTGGCATGACGGCGGTGATCGCGACCAAGGGGGTGGATCTGTCGGTGGGTGCGGTGATGGCGATTGCGGGGGCGGTTGCGGCGGTGCTGGTGACGGGGGGCGCTTCGGCGGTGGTGGCGGTGGCTGCGGCGCTGGCGGTGGGGGTTTTGTGCGGGCTGTGGAATGGCGTGCTGGTGACCTATCTGGAGATTCAGCCGATTATCGCGACGCTTGTGCTGATGGTGGCGGGGCGGGGGCTTGCGCAACTGGTCACCGAAGGGTCAATCGTGACGTTTTCCGATCCGGTGCTGATTTTCATCGGCACGGGGGCGGTTCTGGGCATGCCGATGCCGATTGTGATCGCAAGCGTGTTGGCGATTGGCGCGACCCTGATCGTGCGGAAAACTGCGCTGGGGCTGTTGATCGAGGCGGTGGGCGTGAACCGCTCGGCTGCCAGATTTGCGGGGATTTCCAGTGGCTTGCTGCTGATGGTGGTCTATACCTTCGCAGGCTTTTGCGCGGCCACATCGGGGCTGATCGTGGCCGGGGACATTCGCGGCGCCGATGCCAATAACGCCGGCCTTTGGCTGGAGTTGGACGCGATCCTGGCGGTGGTGATTGGTGGCACATCGCTGCTGGGCGGGCGGTTTTCGATCCCGATGTCGGTGGTGGGGGCGTTGATCATTCAGGCGATGAACACGGGCATCCTGATCTCGGGCTTCTCGCCAGAGTTCAATCTGGTGGTGAAATCCGGGGTGATCATCCTGATTTTGGTGCTGCAAGCGCCGATGGTGGCGCAAAGCCTGCGCAAGCGATTTACGGCGGAAAGGAAAGCCTGATGAACCGCGCTTTACGGCCCCTTGTGGCCACGACGGCGATCTTTGCCTTGGCCTATCTTGCTGCAGTTGTGCAATTTCCGGCGATGTTTTCGACGCGGGTGATGGGCAATTTCCTGACCGACAACGCCTTTCTTGGCATCGCGGCGGTGGGGATGACGTTTGTGATCATCTCGGGCGGGATTGATCTGTCGGTGGGGGCGGTGATTGGCTTTACCACGGTGCTGAACGCGGTGCTGATCATGTGGCTGGGGCTGCATCCGCTGCTGGCTTTCGCGATTTCGCTGGGTGTTGCGGCGGCTTTTGGGGCGGTGATGGGGGCGGCGATTCACTACCTGAAAGTGCCGAGTTTCATCGTCACATTGGCGGGGATGTTTCTGGCGCGGGGTGGGGCCTCGGTTTTGTCGCCCGATAGTATCGGCATCAAGCACGAGCTTTATACAACGATATCAAAAAGCTACATCCTGTTGCCGGGCGGCGGGCGGTTGACGGTGATCGGGATGATCATGCTGCTGGTGTTCGCATTCGGCATCGTTCTGGCGCATCGTACGCGGTTTGGCAGCTATGTTTATGCCCTGGGCGGATCTGAGGTTTCGGCGGGGCTGATGGGGGTGCCTGTCGCGCGGACGACGATTTTGATCTATACGCTGTCGGCCACTTTGGCGGGGCTGGCGGGGATTGTGTTCTCGCTTTACACCTCGGCGGGGTATTCGCTGTCGGCCTTGGGGGTGGAGTTGGACGCGATTGCGGCGGTGGTGATTGGCGGCACGCTGCTGACCGGGGGCTATGGCTTTATCGCGGGCACGTTTATTGGCGTGATGCTGCAGGGGCTGGTGCAAACCTACATCGTGTTTGATGGCACGCTTTCCAGTTGGTGGACCAAAATCGTCATCGGCGGCTTGCTTTTCCTGTTCATTCTGTTGCAAAGGCTGGTGTTCTCGGCGGCAGCCCCACGCAGGAAAGTGTTTTGGAAAACCTAGCATGAGCGAACCCGGCAGCCTCGTCCGTGCGCTGTCCGGGCGGCAGGTGGCGCGCAATTTCCATTCTTATGTGATCAGCGAAATCGGGATTGGGATCGCTGCGGGGCGGCATGCGGTGGGCTCGATCCTGCCGAATGATGCCGAGATGATGGACCGCTACAACGTCTCGCGCACGGTGCTGCGTGAGGCGCTGAAAACGCTGGAGGCCAAGGGGCTGGTCGAGGCGCGCGCCAAGGTCGGCACCCGGGTGTTGTCGCGCAGCCGCTGGAATCTGTATGATCGTCAAGTGCTTGGCTGGATTCAAGAGGCGGGGCCAGAGCCTGCTTTCCTGCAGTCTTACGTCGAATTGCGCGACACGATTGAGATGCAGACGGCGCGGCTTGCGGCGCAGCGGCGCTCGGCCGAGCAGTTGCGGATGCTGCTGTATTGGTTGCAGCAGCGCAGCATGACGGCGGCGCTGGTCGAGCCGTTTGCGCTGGCCGAGTTCGAGTTTCACCGGATTTTGTGCGAGGCCAGCCAGAATCCGTTTCTGCGTGCGGCGCAGGCGTTGGTGGAATTTGGCGTGGTGCAGGCGATTGCGCCGCAGATCGCGGCGGGGGTTGCGGATTTCGCGGGCGAGAAGGCGGCGATGTATCAGGCCTTGGCGGATGCGGTGGCGCAGGGCGCGGCAGAGGCTGCGGGGGCCGCGATGGGCGCTATTCTGACGGTGGATCGGGCGTGGATTTTGGGGGTGTAGCAATGGATGGATCGGTTTTCACGATCAGCGATGGCGCGGATTGTTCTGCGGTTGTCGGGGCTTATGGCGCGCGGTTGATGCAGTTGTGGGTGCCGGGGCGCGACGGGGTTTCGGGCGATATCGTGCTGGGGCATGATGATGTGCAGGGCTATGTGGACCATCCGGCGACGTATTTTGGCGCGACTTGTGGGCGGTATGCCAACCGGATTGCGGGTGGGCGGTTTGTGCTGAACGGGGCTGCGGTGCAACTGGATTGCAACGAGGGCGCGAACCATCTGCATGGCGGGGCGCAGGGGTTTGACAAGAAGCTGTGGCAGGTGGAGCGGAGCGACGCGCGCGGCGTGACGTTTGGCCTGCACAGCCCGGATGGCGAGATGGGGTTTCCGGGCGCGCTGGAGGCGACAGCGCGCTATGAGTTTGTAGCACCAGGGCAGTTGCAGATCACGATGACGGCGCGGGCGGCGGCGGATACTGTGGTTAATCTGGTGAACCACGCCTATTTCAACATGGCCGGGCAGGGCAGCGGGGTGGTGGACGGCCAGATGCTGCAAATCGCGGCGGATCGCTATTTGCCGGTTGATGCCGCGCTGCTGCCGCTGGGGTCTGCGGTGGATGTGACGGGAACACCGTTTGATTTCAGAGAGTTGCGTGCGCTGGATGCTGCGGTGCCTGCGGGCGGGTTTGATCACAACCTGTGCCTGAATGGCGGCGAGGGGCCTGCGGTGGTGGCGGTTGATCCGGCCTCGGGGCGGGGAATGCGGCTGTTTACAGATCAGCCAGGGGTGCAGCTTTACACCGGGTCGTATCTGCCCGAGGGGCTGGCGGGCAAGGCGGGGGCGGTTTACGGCGCGCGGGCGGGCTTCACGCTTGAGACGCAAAAGTGGCCAGATAGCCCGAACCATGCCGATTACCCCTCGGCTGTGGTCCGCGCCGGGTCGGAGTATCGGCACCGGATGGATTTTGCGTTTTTCGTGGCCGATTAGGGTTTTTGCAGGCTAGGGTTTTTGCAGCCGGTAGGCGGCGTCGGCTGTCAGCATTTGCCACGCGCCTTCGCTGCCATCGGGCCAGATCACCCGCACCTCGGCCTGCTGCTGATCGCCCAGACCGAAATGCACCGCGCCAAGGTTGCCGCCCGCTTGACCGCCGCCGATGGTGATCTCGCGGCGTTGGGTGTGGCCGTGCATCTTCACCTCGACCCAAGCGCCGATGGCATCGGTGTTGGGGGCGGGCTGGGTCAGGGTCAGGGTCAGCCAGTGGTTCGCGCTTTTGGTGGTGTTGCGCCAGATTTGCACAGGTTCGCGGCGGTTGACCACGACCAGATCCATCAGGCCATCGGCGTTCAGATCGGCAAGGGCTGCGCCGCGCGACAGGCCGGTGGCGGCCACACCGGCGCGGTCGCCTGCTTCCTGAAACGTGCCGTCGGGGCGTTGCAGCAGCAGGTTGTTGGGGTCTTTCAGGGCGAAATCGGGCATCGCATCGACGTTGCCCTTGGCGATGAACAGATCAGCAAGGCCGTCGTTGTTCACATCCTCAAACTGGGCATGCCAGCCGGTGGAGGGGTTCAGATCGGTGCCGGTATAGGGGCGCTGTGCGATGGCGCCTTTGGCGAAAGCCACATCCTTGAAGGTGGCGGATTTGGTTTCGGGATTGGCCATGGTTTGCAGCTTGTTATCGGCCATCGAGGTTACGAAATACTCAGGGTAGCCGTCGAAATTCAGATCATAACTGGCAAGGCCCATGCCCCAGATGCGCAGGCGTTTCCAGCCCTCGGCCTCGGTGTATAGCCGTGGGTCTTGCCCCGGTTCGACGTGCCAGAGTTGTTCCTGACCGCCCTTGTAATACTCGCGGTCGTTGGCCACGCGCAGGGAGGGGGTGCCAGAGCGGTTCCAGTCGGAAAACAGCATGGAAAGCGCGCAAAAGCTGGGTTTCAAGGGCGTGGGCGCGGCGAATTTATCGCCATCGGGGCGGTGCAGCCAGTTGTCGGTGCAAGACCCCCACGGGAACATGTCTTGCGTGACGTCGATATAGTTGCCGATGGCGAGGGTGGGCCAGCTTTGGCCCTTTTCCCATGTGGCTGCGAAGGCGGCGGACCACGCGTTGCCGCCATCAAGGCCCCAAGCGGCGTTGGCGGGTTCGAACTTGCAGTTGCCAAGGCCGCGCATCACCTGGTTTTCGCCCTGCCGCAGCAGGACGATGTCGGGGACGCCGTCGCTGTCGATGTCGATGGGGTAGGCGCCGAGGACGCCGGTCTGCTCGACCCCGCTTTGCGCCTCGGTGAAGGCCAGATCGCCGCCGGGCGTGCTTTGGTTGACGAACAGTTTCGCCGGATTGGTGCCGCCTGCGATGATCAGATCGGGGCGGGCATCGGCGTTGCAGTCGAAGGTTGAAACCCCGCCGCCGACCATATATTCCCAATCGCCCGCGTAGATCTGGCGCACGCCTGCGGTGGCGGTTTGTTCGGTGAAGCTGGGCACCAAGGGGGCGGCGGTTTCGGCCACGGCTGCCGCAGGCAACAGCAAAAGGCCAAGGGCGAGGTATTTCATCTCTTACGCCAGCGTTTTCAAGGCGTTGATATAGCTTCCAACTTCGGCCCCTTGGCGCAGACCGTTTTCGTTGGCGGCGCGAAAGTGGATGCCGCCGTAAAGCCGCGAGATTGCGGCCTCTTGGGCGGCGGCGTTGAAATCGGCGTAGTGGCGCGGCGCAATACCATCGTCGGCGTGGGTGGCGTCGTCAAAGGCGAAGCCTTGGCCAAACACCTGCGCCAGCACGCTTGCCGCCGCACCCGATTGGGTGGAATGGCCCGAGGGATACTCGGCAAACGGCGGCGTGATCAGCAACGGCTCCCATGTCTTGTCGATCACCCGCTTGATGTAAGTGACGGGGCGCAGGCGGTTGTAGTGAATCTTGTCGCTCCAGCAGGCGATGAAGGCGTCGTTGATGCCCATGCCAAGGCGCGCCAAAGCGTCGGCTGCGTGCAGCGCATCGGTGCCGTCGCGGTGCAGGATTTGCAGGGTGATCGACACCCAATGGCCGGGCGGAGTGGGCGACAGCATCGGATCATCCGACCAGAACCGGGCGATGGCCTTTTGATCGTCGGTCAGGGTTTTTGATGTCTCATAAACCTCGATCGCCTGTTTGTAGAATTCGGAGGCGGGGTCTTCGGAATAGGCGGGCGGATCGCCTGCGGGGCAGGGCGCACCGACGGGCATCGCGAAGGGGCGGTTGGTGCCCCATTCGGGCAGCAAGGGCGCTTGTTGCTGCACGATCAGGCTGGTCGGCACCCAGTATTCCGGGCCCTTTTGCAATGTCCATTGCATCGGGAAGCCCATGTTCTGCACATCATGGCCGCCATCGGATTTGCTGTAGTCTTCAATGTGTTGGGCGACGGCGAGACCGTAAGCGGCAGAGCGGGCGGCAATGTCATCGGCCACGCCCTGCGATAGTTTCGCGCCCAGTTTATCGCGCATCGCGGCCATGGCGCGCTGGCCGGTGGGGCCGGTGTTGCCAAAGAAGGTCTCGACTGCTTCGGACAGCACGGCGTGCAGGACAAGGGATTCATCGTAAGCGCCCGCGGGGCGGGGTGGCAGCGCGGTCAGGCCGTTGATCTGGCCTGCAAGGCTGCGGGCATTGGTTGCCGAGGCGAGCGACTCGTAAGCCGCGATGCCCATGTAGCCAAAGGCGCGGGCGGCGACGGGGGGCGAGTAGGTGGCGGTGTGGCGCACAAGTTCCAGCACCAGTTTATACCATGTCAGCAGGGTATCGCTGGGGGTGGTGGCCGCATGCAGGGGCAGGCTGGGCAAGGCAAACGCGGCCCCGGTCAAGGCAAGGAATTGGCGGCGGTGCATGGCGGCTCCTGCTTGGGAGGTTTTGGACAAAGGGCGCGCGGTTGCCCGCGCGCCCGATGGGTTACACCGCTTGCGGTGGTTTCTTGCCCATGATGATCATGCCGAGGATGTCTTCATCGGTGACTTCGCCCACGTTCACCGTGCCGACACGCTGGCCGTTTTTCATCACCACGGCGCGGTCACACAGATCCATCACGGCGTGAATATCGTGTTCGATCAGGAAGATACCAAGGCCCTGCTTTTTCAGCTCTTGAATAAGCTCGGCCACCATCTGGGTTTCTTGCGGGCCCAAGGCGGCGGTCGGCTCGTCCATGATCAGGATTTTGGCGTTGAAATACACCGCGCGGGCGATGGCCACCGATTGGCGCTGACCGCCCGACAACGCACTGACCGGCACGTTGAATTTGCGGAAGTTCGGGTTCAACCGCGCCATGATCTTGCGGGTTTCAGCCTCCATCGCGGAATCATCCAGAAAGCCGCCCGCGCCGACGATCTCACGCCCCAGAAACAGGTTTGAGGCGGCGTTGAGGTTATCGGCAAGGGCAAGGGTCTGGTAGATCGTCTCGATGTTATACTCGCGCGCGTCGCGGGGGTTGCTGATCTCGGCCTTGGCACCGTTGATGTAGATCTCGCCCGCATCGGCCTTGTAGGCACCCGAGAGGCATTTGATCAGCGTGGATTTTCCCGCACCGTTGTGGCCCAACAGGCCCACGACTTCGCCCGGATGCAGATCAATCGAGACGTGATCCACGGCCTTGATGCCGCCGAACGCGATGGAGATGTCGCGCATCTCGACCAGAGGCGTTCCATTGTTAGCCATTGCGCACACTCCTCACTTGATTTTCTTGCGGTAGAGAATGTCGAGATAGACCGCCAGAACCAGCGCCACACCGACCACGATCTTGCGGTAAGACCCGTCGCCAAAGCCGATCAGCACCATGCCGGTCTGCAAGGATTGGATCACCAAGGTGCCGATGATCGCGCCGTAGATGGTGCCGACACCGCCCGCAAGCGAGGTGCCGCCGATCACGGCCGAGGCGATGACGTAAAGTTCCTCAAGATCGCCCAAGGCGTTGGTGGCCGAGGTCAGACGCGCCGAGGCGACAACGGCTGCAAGGCCCGACAGCAGCCCCATCAGCGCGAAGATCTTGACCGTCATCCATTTGGTGTCGATGCCCGACAGCGCGGCTGCTTCGGGGTTGCCGCCGATGGCAAACACATAGCGGCCAAAGCGGGTGCGGGTCATCAGGATGGTCATCAGGATGGCGACACCGGCAAGGATCAGCACCGGGATGGCAAAGCCGTGGCTGATGAACAGCTCTTCCGGTGGGGTGGTGATGTTGTTGGCGGCGGCGTAGGATTTCACGATGCCGATGGGCCAGGGATAGGAATTGACCACCAGAACCGTGCCCAAAAGCACGCCGCAAGCCAGTGCGGCCACGGTGGTTTCCGCCCAGACCGGGCGCTTGGAGAAGCCGTGTTTGCTGCGGGCTTTGCGGCCACGATACATCATCAGCAGGATCACCGCGCAGCCGACCACGCCGACAATCCAGCTGCCGGTGGAACCGATGGCGCCGTAAGGCCCGCCGCCCAGCAGCGCGAAGGTGGAATCGACGGGCGAGATGGTCTTGCCATCCGCCACCAGAAACGCCGCACCGCGCCACACCAGCATACCGCCCAGCGTGACGATGAACGACGGGATCGCGCGGTAGGCGGTCAGCCAGCCGTGGAATGCGCCGATACATGCGCCCAGCACGATGCCGACGATCACGGTGATGATCCAGATCAGCGGATGGCCAAGGCCCAGATACTGCGGCAGGATGTTGACTTGCAGCACGCCCATGATCATGCCGGTGAAGCCCACGATCGAGCCCACAGAAAGGTCGATGTTGCGGGTGATGATCACCAGCACCATGCCGGTTGCCATGATGCCCGTCACGGCGGTTTGCACCGACAGGTTCCACAGGTTGCGGGCTGTCAGAAAGCTGCCGCCGTCTTTGAAGAACACGCCATACAGATGGAAGCCGAACCAGATCAGCAGCAAAGCGCCGACCATGCCGATCATCCGGGTGTCAAGTTCGGTGTCGCGCACAAAGCGGGCAACGGGCCCGAGTTTTGCATCGCTGCCTTGAGGGGCGTGGGTGGGGGTGTCTGTCATGTCCTCGTCCGGCTTGTGAGAGGGGAAACGCGCATGGCCTGTGGGGCCTTTGACCTGTCCAAATCGGCAAACGGTCACAGGGATGAGGGGCGCTTTGCGTTAGGGAAAGCCCGACGCCAGCACAAGGCTGACGCCGGACCATTCATTCGGTGCGTGTGCCGACCTGCGCAGGGCAGCTCAGCCTGCTGTGCCTGTTACTGGCAGGCAGCAACGCCTTCCATTGCGCCTTCGCAGGCTTCGGCTTTGCTGATGTGGCCACCATCAATCGCCAGGTTCAGCGTGTCTTTGGTGATCGCGGTCGGGGTCAGCAGGATCGCGTTCATCTCGACGCCTTTTTCGCCGCCGTTGAACTTGGTCGCACCAGCAATCGCATCAAGGGCGGTGCCGCCTGCCAAAGCTGCGGCGATTTCGCCAGCGGCTTTGCCAAGTTGACGCGAGTCTTTCCACACCGAAACGGTCTGGGTGCCACGTGCCACACGGTTGATCGCTGCCAGATCGCCGTCTTGGCCGCCGACCGGAACCACAAGGCCCTGTGCCGACAAAGCTGCCACGACGCCGCCCGCCATACCGTCGTTTTCAGCCAGAACGGCATCGACAGCGTTGTTGTTGGCGGTCAGGATCTGCTCCATGTTCTTCTGAGCATTTTCCGGCTTCCAGCCATCCGAGTTGGCCTCGCCGACGATCTTGATGGTGCCGGCTTTGACAGCATCGCCGATCACTTCTTCCATGCCTTCACGCAGGAAAGCTGCGTTCGGATCGCCGGGGTCGCCCAGAATGATCGCGAAGTTGCCATCGGGTTTCACCTTGGTGACTTCTTCAGCGATGATCTTGCCAACGCCTTTGTTGTCGAAGGTCAGATAGAAGGTGCGCGCATCTTCGATCAGACGGTCGTAGCCGACAACCGGAATGCCTTCAGCAGCGGCCTTTTCAATGGCCGGACCGATGGCGTCTTTGTCCCAGGCGTTGATGATCAGCGCGTTCGCGCCCTGTGCAATCAGCGCGTCCACGTCGGACAACTGCTTTTCAGCCGAGGACTGAGCATCTGCCGAGATATACTCGTCGCCTGCCGCTTCAATGGCGGCTTTCATGGCGGCTTCGTCGATCTTCCAACGCTCTTCCTGGAAGCTGGCCCAAGACACGCCAATTTTTTTGCCTTCTGCCAAAGCAGCCGACGAGAAACCTGCTGCGGCGATGACCGCAAGCATAATGACCTTACGCATTTTTATCCTCCCTATGGATTCGGCCAGCGTATGACCTGTTCCGCAGATTCGCCAGAACTGGCGGAAAATTGCCGCGAATAAATTCAGTTGTCAAAATAAAACTGATGCGCGAGAACAAGAGAGCTAGAATTTCTTGCAAATTCTCGCTGCATTGCAGCAATAAAAGCTTGTGTAAGAACAAACCTGCCGGTTTTTTATTCGGGGATCAAATAAATGCCAGGTTTTGGCGCGGCGGATGAGGCAGAAATGGGGACGCGCGGCTGTGGCCCGCTGATTCCCCCCTTGTCCGAATCGATGCGCCCGCTGCGCCAGCAGGTGTTTGAGAGGGTGCGCGCCTCGGGGTTGATCCCGCGGGTGCAGGTGGCCAAGGATCTGGGGGTTTCCCCGGCCTCGGTGACGACGATCACTTCGGAGTTGATCGAGGCGGGGCTGATCGAGGAGGTCAGTGCGCCGCGCGATCCTGAATTGGGGCGGGGGCGGCCTGCGGTGGCGCTGGGGGTGCGCGCACAGGCGCATATGGTGGCGGGTATGAAGATGTCTGACCGCGAACATTCGGCGGTGATCGTCGATTTCGCGGGCAATCTGCTGGCCAATGAGGTGGTGCCGCGCCGGCCGGGGCCGATGCCGCTTGCGGAAATGCTGGATGCGATGGCCTTGCTGCTGGACCGCGTTTGCGACAACGCAGGCATCGCGCGTGCGGCTTTGTCGGGCGTCGGGGTGGGGCTGCCGGGGTTTGTCGATCAGGCCGAGGGCGTGGTGCTGTGGTCCTCGACGCTGACCGAGCGTGCGGTGCCCTTGGCCGAGGCCGCACAGGCGCGGCTTGGCCTGCCTGTCAGCATCGACAACGATGCCAATCTGGTGGCCTTGGCCGAGTTGTGGTTTGGCGCGGGCCGCAGTCTGGCAGATTTCGCGGTGGTGACGTTCGAGCACGGCGTCGGAATGGGTTTTGTGATGAACCACAAGATCTATCGTGGCTCGCAGCGATTGGGGATGGAGTTGGGACATACCAAGGTGCAACTGGATGGGGCGCTGTGTCGCTGCGGTCAGCGCGGCTGTCTGGAAGCCTATGTCGCCGACTATGCCTTGGCGCGCGAGGCCACCACGGCGCTGAATTGGGGGCACCGCGAGGGGCAGTCGATCTCGGTGCTGCTGGAAAGCCTGTATGAGCACGCGCAATCGGGCGATGCCACCGCGCGCAGCATTTTCCGCCGTGCCGGGCGCTATCTGGCGGTGGGGTTGGCGAATGTGGTCAACCTGTTCGACCCCGCGCTGATCATCCTGTCGGGCGAGCGGTTGAAGTTCGACTATCTTTATGCCGCCGAGACTTTGGCTGAGATGGACAATCTGGTGATCAACACCGGGCGGCCGCGCCCGCCCATAGAAATCCACGCCTGGGGGGATCTGCTGTGGGCGCATGGCGCGGCGGCGCTGGCGCTGTCGGCGGTGACAGAACGGATTCTGATGGCCCCGCGCGAGATGGCCGCGCAGTAGGGCCGCGCATGAAGCCCCGCATGAAAAAGGCAGGCCACGATGGCCTGCCTTTGTCGAACGGTTGTGGACGCTGTGGTTCGGCTATTCGGTGGTTTGGGCCGAAACGCCTGCGTTGCGGCTGGAGAGGCTGCCCTCGGGGGCGAAGATGATCGCCATCACACCAAGGTAGGCCAGACCAAACACCACTAAAGCAACATAAGTGGCGCGCCGTGTCGGGCGCTGTGACAACATTTGTGACATATGAGCATCCTGTGCAGCTTTGGATGGATCGTGTCATCACGGTATCAAGCTTTTGTGAGTCGCGAAAGGATTATTAATCTACCAAATATATCGTGATTGATTCGGCTGCGGTCAAAGCGGGATTTCGCAAGAATTTCTGGGGTTTCGGCACCGCACAGGCATCGGCGGTTGTCAGCCTGTGGCGCTAACGGGCGGCTGGCGCAGGCGCGGCGGCATCTGTGTCAAGATTTTTCGCAATCGCCGTTCGCGCGGATTGATTCCTTTTTGCGCGCCAGTTAGGTCTTGGACATGATTACACAAAAGATGAAATATGCCTTGAAGGCGCTGTTGGTGCTGGCGGATGCGGCGGCACAACCCGCGCCGGAAGCCTTGACGATCGAAGCGATCGCCAAACGCTCGGGCACGCCGAAGCGGTTTCTTGAGCATATTTTGCTGGAAGTGCGCAACGCGGGCATCATCGCCTCGACCCGCGGGCGGTCGGGCGGGTATCAGTTGATCAAACCCCCGGCAGAGATTTCGATCTCGGAACTGCTGCGGCTGATCGACGGGCCGATTGCCCCGTTGCCGTGCCTGTCGCGCCGCGCCTATCAGCGCTGCGAGGATTGCGTTGATGAGGAAAGCTGCCGCATCCGCAAGGTGTTTGCCGATATCTTCTGGTCTTACCTGCTGCTGATTGAATCGCTGACCTTGGCGGATATGCTGCGCTCGGGGGCTGTGGCGGCACAGGTGTTGACGGAACCGCTGGCGTCCTGAGTTTCCAGATCAAGATTTTGCGTCCCGCTCCAGCGGCCTCGCCCCTTCGGGTCTTGGCCGCTGCTTTGGTGGATCCTCTCTGTCTAAATATCCCCGCCGGAGGCATCTGCGGCTTATGTCGGATGCCTCCGGCGGGGATATTTAAGAACGGATGAAACCACGAGGGCGGCGCCTAGTCTTGCAAGGCAGTGATTTCGCGGCGGAAGGGCAGGGCGTCGCCGATGTCGGGCATGTCCAACTCGCGTGCATAGCGGTGGCCGGCGTAGGTGGCCCAGGCGATGGGGCCGGGGGCGTTGGCGTCGCCGATCAGTTTGACCGAGAGGATGCCAGCGTCGGCCCAATCGGCGGCGCGGGCTTGCAGATCGCGGTAGAGTTGATCTTGCGCGATGCGGCTGGCGACCATCACCACGGCGTCGGCCTCGGTTTGCGATTGCGCCCCGGTATAGACGCAAGCGGTGGTCAGGCTGTCCGGGTGCATCGCGGTCAGCAGGGTGTTCAGCACGATCTTGACGCCCGCCGCGGCAAGCCTGCGGTGGATTGCGCCTTGTTCGAGGGTGTTGAGCGTCCAGTCCGAGACATAGGCGGAGGGCGTGACCAGCGTCACGTCGCAGCCCTGTTGTGCCAGAAGTTCGGCGAGCACCCCGCCCATGTAGTAGTGATCATCGTCAAACACCGTGACGCGGCCGGTGAGCCGCTTGCCAGCCATCAGATCATCGGGGGTAAAGACTGGCATGGCGTGATGCGGGATGGGTTCGACATGCGCGCGCGCCACGCCATCGGCCCGCCACAGCGCACCCGTGGCGATGGCGATATGTTGGAAGCCAAATTCGAGGATGTTTTCGGCGCTCAGGCGGCTGTCGAAATAGGTTTCCACATTCGGGCGCTGGCTGATCTGATAGGCGCGGTAATCGGCGACGCGGCCCCAAGCGGAAAGGCCCGGCAGCAGGCGTTCCTTGGCCACACGACCGCCGAGGGTGGTTCCGGCCTCGGCCAGCGCCACATCATAGCCGCGTAAGCTGAGCGCGCGGGTGGCCTCTAGGCCTGCGGGGCCTGCGCCCACGATCAGCACGTTCTGGCTGGGGCCTTTGGCGTTCATCTTCTCGGGGTGCCAGCCCTTGCGCCATTCCTCCATGAAGGTGGGGTTCTGGGTGCAGCGCGAGATGCTTTGCGTCATGTCGCCGCTGACGCAGATGTTGCAGCCGATACATTCACGGATGTCTTCGATCCGGCCTTCTTCGATCTTTTTCGGCAGGAACGGATCGGCGATGGAGGGGCGCGCGCAGCCGATGAAATCGAGCGTGCCTTGGCGGATCATCCTGGCCATCACATCGGGCGAGGTGAAGCGGCCGACGCCCACCACGGGGCGGGTGGTGAGGTCTCGGATGCCTTGCACAAGGGTTTGCTGGGCGGCTTCTTCCTTGAAACGGCTGGGGCCAGAGCAATCTTCCCAGGTGCCTTGTGCGAGATCCCAAAGATCGGGCAGATCGCCATTCATCGCGATGAAATCGCGCAACTCGGCGTTGGAAAAGCCAAGGTTGCCGATGTTTTCATCCAATGAGACGCGCATGGTCAGCGCCATCGTGTCGCCCACGGCGTCGCGCATGTCGGCGATGACTTCGCGGGCGAAGCGCGAGCGGTTTTCCAGACTGCCGCCGTATTCATCGCTGCGCTGGTTGGTGGCGCGGGACAGGAAATGTTGAAAGATGCCAAAGCCATGCGCGCCGTAAAGGCAGATCAGATCAAAGCCCGCCAGTTTGCTGCGGCGGGCCGCGTTCACGAACCAGCGGCGCAGATTTTTGATATCGGTCTTGTCAAGCCCGCGCGCCTGCACCGGATCGTTGGTGAAGGTGCGGATCGGGCCGGGCGACACCGCCATCGGCACTTCCTTGGTGTAGAAATTCGGGCCGTTGATGCCGGAATAGGCCAATTGGATGCCCGCAAGGCCCCCGTGGGTTTTCATCGCGGCGGCCATTTTGGCGATGGCGGGGATGTCTTGATCCTCCCACAGCCGCAACTCGATGAAGGGGGTGATTTCCGAGGTGTGGTGCATCTCGGTCTGCTCAGTAAAGATCACGCCCCAACCGCCTTCGGCCTTGATGCCGCGCATGGCGGCGGCGGCGGACGGGTCGCGGTAGCCGGCACCATTGCAATGCGGCACCTGATAAAACCGGTTTTTGGCTGTCAGCGGGCCGATCTGTTGCGGTTGAAACAGAATGTCATAGCGGGGATCGCGCACGGAGATGCCTTTCGGATGGGGTGGCGGCAGATTGACGCTTTGGGCTTGGGCGTAAAGGACGCGATGGCGAAGCGTGACTTAGGCTTGGCCTTAGCTGGTGCGGGGCACGGTCAGATGCAGGCCGGGGGTAGAGTTCAGCGTGATCTCGGCGCGGGCGTGGTCGATGAAGGCCTGCACGGTTAACGAAATGCCGGCACCTTCGGCCAGTGCCAGCCCCAGTTTCATCGGGCGCACCGAGCCGGTCAGCGGGATGTAGCGCAGGCGGCGGCCATCGGGGGCGGCGTCGGTCAAAGGGCGGATGTTGGCGATGGAATAGCCAAAGCCATTGGCGACCATCGACTGCATCACCCCCATGTCGCGGGTGCGCTCGACGATATGCGGGCGCAGGGCGTTGGCGGTGAAATGCGACAGGAAGTAGTCGGACGACAGCGGCAGATCGAGCAGGATCATCGGATGTTCGGCCAGATCGGCGGGGGTTACGGTGTCGCGCTGCGCGAGCGGATGGCTGGGCGGCATCACCGCATAGGGTGGCAGGGTGACAAGTGGGATGAAGCTAAGATCGGATGGGATATCAAGATCATAGGTCAGGGCGATGTCCAGCTTGGCCGAGCGGAGGCTGGCGAAAATCTCGACCTGATTGTGTTCGATCTGGGTGAAATCGACCTCGGGGTAGGCTTGGATGAAGCTGTGGCGCAGTTGTGGCAGCACCATTTGCGCGAAGGTGACAAGGCAGCCGACGGAAAGCGGCCCGCGCACCTTGCCGGTGATCTGATTGGCGAGTTCGTTCAGCTTGCCCGCCTCGGTCAGCACCTGGCGGGCCTGGGCGACGAATTGCCGCCCGCCTTGGGTCAGCGACAGGCCGTGGGCGTGTTTGCGCACGAACAGGGCGAGGCCAAACTCGGCCTCTAGCTGCGAGATCGCAGCCGAGATTGAAGGGCTGGAGACGTTAACCTTTTCGGCCGCAAGCGCGATGGAGCCGCTGTCGCCGACGGCCACAAGATATTCCAGCTGGCGCAGGGTGAATCGCAAGGGCATTGGGCTGTTCCGGGCGTTGGATTAGGAACAGGCTAAGCATATTGCGATATCGGGCGCAAATCTATTCGCGACAGGATTATGCGTCGCCGGGCACGCCGTAGGATGGCGCTTGCGTCGGGTCTTGCGCGCGTTGGACGTAGGCGGCCATTTGCGGGCGGTAGATTTCCCAAGCGGTGGCGAGGTCTTGGATCGGGCTGTCGGACCAGTCGATGCGCAGATCGACGAGCGGCCAGTCGAGTTTGTCGGCGATCTTGAGGCCCGCGGAATGCACCGGCCCAGCCTCGCCGCCCGCCGCCTGTCCTGCGGTGAGGGCTGCGATCAGGCGGTCGCCGAGGTGGCCTGTGGCGGCCTCAAACGCGGTGATCATGGCGGTGGGGATGCTGGGGTTGGCCAGCAGATTGCCCCCTGCGGCGCAGTCCACGCCTTGGGCTTCGCCCCAGATGCCGAGGACTTGGGCGCCAGAGTGGATGGCGGTTGCCCCTTGGGCGTCAATCACCAGAAGCTGTCTGTAATCAATATGTTGACGGTCTTTGGTGACAGATGCCAAGGCCTGATCGGCAGGCTTGCCCTGCGCCAATGCGTTGAGCAGCAGCGGGCCCAACGCGGGGTCGGTGATGTTTTGGCTGGCGACGGCCCCCACGCCCGCGCGGGTATGCGCGCAGCGGGCGGCGACGGCGGGGGAGGATGAGGAGATCACCATGCCGAATTGGCCGGTCTTGGCGCAGCGGGCGATGAGAGAGAATGTCATGCTTGGCCCTTATTGGAAGCGCCGGGGGCCTTCTGCCCCCGGACCCCCGAGAGTATTTTTGCCAAGATGAAGTCGGGTTTCAGCTTCATCTTGGCAGAAATACTCCACGGGGGTCCGGGGGTTTGAAACCCCCGGCTTTGCGGTCAATCCGGTATCACGGCGGTGGCGTCAATCTCGACCAGCCAATCGGGGCGGGCGAGGGCGACGACGGTGAGGCCGGTGCAGACCGGATGCACGCCTTTGATATATTCACCCATCACGCGGTAAACCGGCTCGCGGTGGCGCACATCGGTGAGATAGACCACCAGTTTCACCAGATGCTCCATCCGCCCGCCGGCTTCTTCGATCATCTGTTTGATATTGCTCATCACTTTATGGGTCTGCTCGGCGGGATCGTGGCTGCCGAGGTTGACGGCGGTGTCGAGATCCTGCGGGCAGGCGCCGCGGAAATAGAGCGTGGTGCCGCCGCGGGTGGCGACGAGGTGGCAGAGGTCGTTGTCGAGGTTCTGCTCGGGGTAGGTGACTTTGGTGTTGAACTTGCGGTAGCGGGTGATGGTCATGCTGTTTCCTGTAGGGTGTTAGGCGGGGATGCGGCTGGCAAGGTATTGCGCGAACTCGTAATTTGGCCGCTCGAGATGGCTGAGCGGGCCGGGGGTTGCCATGCCCGAGAGCAGGCCGCGATAGACTTTTTCGGTGCAGCCTTTGTCTTCGATGTTCACATCGTCAAGCAGGGCTTTGACGCGGGCGAGATGCGCCGGGGCTTCGGGGTCGGCCAGCCAATCCGCGCTCATCCCCATGCCGAACAGCACATTGACGCGGCCGGGGCCGTCGGGGGTCAGCGACAGATACCAGAAATAGCCCGGCGTCAGCGTGATCAGCAGCGAGGGGTAGATCGCCAGAAGCCAGGTCTTGCGGCGGTCATCGCCTTGCAGGGTGGTGTTGGAGGGGTGGGCGAGGGCAAGGGGGACGGAGTCGTTTTTCAAAATCCAGTGGTAGTTGAAGGCGTCGGTGCCTTCGGGGCAGATCATCTCATCCAGTTTCGACGCCCCCCCGATGGTGCCCGCATGGCACATCGGCAGGTGGTAGGATTCCATGAAATTCTCGGCCAGAACTTTCCAGTTTGTCGCCCAGTTGAAGCTTTCCTGATAGGTCTCGGTATAGGTCGCCATATCGAGATTGGGGATCAGATCGCGCACGCCTTGCAGTGCTGCTTCGGGGTCGGGTGCGCCGGGGTTCAGGCTGACCATGATCCAGCCTTGCCAGATCTGGCAGCGGATTTGCGGCAGCGAGAGCTGGTCTTTGCAAAAGCCTTCGTTCTGGGTCATCGCGGCGGCGCCGCGCAACGATCCATCGAGATTATACGTCCAGGCGTGATAGGGGCAGACGATGGCGCGGGTGTTGCCGCGGCCTTGCAGCAGGGTGGACATCCGGTGGCGGCAGACGTTGGACATCGCGCGGATCGCACCGTCGCGGTCGCGCAGCACGATCACCGGCTCGCCTGCGATTTGCATGGTGAGATAATCGCCGGGGTTGGCAAGGGTTTCGGCGCGGCCCGCGCAGAGCCAGTCTTGCGAGAAGATGTGTTTTTGTTCCTGCGCGAGGAAGGTCTCGCTTGTGTAGAGCGATTTCGGCATCGCATGGGCCTGATGGAACGGCACCGAGACATTGGCGTGCAGCTCGGCCGCGGCGGAATGGGGGTGGTGCTGGTTCATGGCGGGCTCGCGGCTGGGGTGTTCGGGGTGAACTTTGCCCGAAAGCCGGGGCGCGGGCTATCAGTGATTTGCTCAGCTTTGGTTAGGCGGGGCTTAAGCCAATCTGCGGGCTTGCTTTGGGCGTAGCCTAATCAATGCTGCATGAAATCCTTATTTGCGGGCGGTATCGACTGGCCTAAACGAGGGGCAACGGCGCTTTTGGCCACAGAAAAGGACACCGCGATGACCGAACACGTTGACACGCTGATCATTGGCGGCGGGCAGGCTGGCCTTGCGATGAGCGCGCAGTTGAAGGAACGCGGGGTGCCGCATCTGGTGCTGGAGCGGCACCGGATTGCCGAGCGGTGGCGCAGTGAACGCTGGGATTCGCTGGTGGCGAATGGCCCGGCCTGGCACGACCGCTTCCCTATCCTGACCTTTGACGATCTGGACCCGGATGCGTTTGCGCCGAAAGAGCGGATTGCGGCGTATTTTGAGGCGGTGGCCGAGAAGATCGCAGCGCCGATCCGCTGCGGGGTGGAGGTGACTTCGCTGGTTCAGGATGGCGCGGGTTTTGTGGCCGAAACCTCGGCTGGGCAAGTTCGGGCGCGCAACGTGGTGGTGGCGACGGGGCCGTTTCAAAAGCCGCTGATCCCGACCTTGGTGCCGGAAGCGGCGGGCATCGTGCAGATGCATTCCAACGCCTACCGCAATCCGGGGCAGTTGCCGGAGGGGGCGGTGCTGGTGGTGGGGGCGGGGTCTTCGGGCTCGCAGATCGCCGATGAATTGATGCGCTCGGGGCGGAAGGTGTTCTTGTCGGTGGGGCCGCATGATCGCCCGCCGCGTGCCTATCGGGGCCGCGATTTCTGCTGGTGGCTGGGCGTGCTGGGCCAGTGGGAGCAGAAGGTGAAGGCGCCGGGGACCGAGCATGTCACCATCGCGGTTTCGGGCGCGCGGGGCGGGCATACGGTGGATTTCCACGAATTGGCCGCGCGCGGGATGACCTTGCTGGGGCGGGTTGGGCAGTATCAGGATGGGGTGCTGGCGGTTGGCGACGATCTGGGGCGGAACGTGCGGGCGGGCAATGAGAATTATCTCGCCACGCTGGCGCTGGCAGATGCTTACGCGGCCGAGCATGGGCTGGATTTGCCGTTGGAGGAGGACGCGAAGATTATCGGGCCGGAGCCGGATTGTGTGACGCATCCGATCTTGGCGCTGGATCTGGCGGCGGAGGGGGTGACTTCGATCATCTGGGCGACCGGGTTCGGGCTGGATTATGGCTGGTTGCAGGTGGATGCCTTCGATGAAAAGGGGCGGCCTGCGCATGATCGCGGTGTGTCGGGCGTGCCGGGGTTGTATTTTCTGGGGCTGCCGTGGCTGGCGCGGCGGGCCTCGCCGTTTATCTGGGGGGTCTGGGGGGATGCGGATTATCTGGCGGGGCATATCGCGGCGCGGGATGGGTCCACGCGTGGACAGAAGATCGCCTGAGGAAAATCAAAGGGTTAGCGGGGGGTGATTCATCTTTGCTTAACCTTTGTTGCGGATGCAACGCCGCCCCGGACTTGATCCGGGGCCTCTGCGCTGCCCATGAGGCCCCGGATCAAGTCCGGGGCGGCGTGGTTTTAGGTGACAAGTGCGCGTTGTTCGGGCAGGCCCATTGAGACCAGCAGAGGGTTCGCGGTTTGGCGGGTTTGGAAATCGGCTTTGCTGGCCATGCCCTGCCAATGCGACAGGATCAAGGATTGCGCCACAGCACCGCCCAGGGTGGTGCCAGGGCCTGCGATGATGAACAGGTCGGGGGCGAATTCGCGGGCGGCGGAGCGGATGGCGGCGGTGAAATCGTAAGGCTCGGTCACTTGATGGCCAAGGGTGTAGTCGTAAAGGGCGGCTTTGCGGGTCGATCCGGGCCACCAGATTTGGCCGCGCCCGTCGATCAGGGGTTTTTGCGGCTGTTGGAACAGGGTTTCCGGCAGGGCGGCGCGACCTTGGGCTGCGACCGGGGCTTGCAGGGCGGTGTGAAAGGCGGCGTGGTTGGCCAGACGCATCGGGAAGCGGCCCTGTTCGGGGGGCACGGCGGCCTCGAACGCCTTCAGGCCAGCCTCATTGCCCGCCAGCACCAACATGCCGCCGAGGTCTATCGACAGGGTCAGCGTGTGGTCGGGGCGGGTGGTGATTTCGGCGGCTATGGCCAGCAGTTCGGCGCGGCGGGCGGGGTTGGGGCGCCAGTTTTCATCTAGGAACGGGTGGATGATCTGGCCGCCAATCAGGCTTTGCTGCATCAGCGTGCCCATGGTGTTGACCACCTCAAACCCGTTCTGCGGGGTCAGCGCCCCCGCGCAGGCGAGCGCGGAATACCAGCCCATCGAATTGCCGGTAACGGCCACGATTTCAACGACTTGCAGGGCGAGGCTGTCACCCAGAGTGCAGGCGTAGATCAGCGCCGAGGCATTGTCGCCGCGGGTGTGTTTTGACACGGAATATGTGGCGGCGGAGTCAAGAGCAGTGAGGGTTTCTTGGTTTAGGGCGGTGCGGCGGGCGTCGAAATGCGCGAGCAGATTGCGGTCGGGGAAGCGGGCAAGGCTGCCGAGTTCGGTCTTGGTATAGGTGCCACGGCCGGGGCAGATCAGGACGGCTTTTCTCATTTGCAAAGCTCCTTGGCGGCTTGGGTGATGCTGGCGGCCGATGGCATCGTGGCGGCATAGGCGGGGCCGGTGGCGATGAAGCTGTCGGTTGCGGTGAGGCGGGCGAGTTTGGCCGGGGAAGCCTCGTGGAAATGTGCCATAAGTGCTTCGGCGACGCCGCCGGAGTGGCGCGTCTCATCCACGATCAGGATGTGTTTGCAGCCTTTGGTGGCGGCGGTGAGGGCGTCTTTCGGCAGCGGGGAAAGCCAGCGGGTGTCGATGATGCGGGTTTTGATGCCGGATGAGGTTATCGCCGGAAGGGCTTGATGTGACAGGTAATTGCCGTTGCCGAAGGTGACGATGGCAAGGTCGTCTCCGTCGCCATGCTGGCCTACTTCACCGAAGGGAATGGTTTCATCCGGCGCGGGGTAGCGCTGCATCCAAAGGCCGTCTTTGTCGGTGTGGAGATCGCGCATCGGATAGAGCGCGATGGGTTCAAGGAAGACCACAAGGCGCTGTTCCTCGCGCGCGAGACGCGCACATTCGCGCAGCATTTTGGCGGCGTCAGCGCCGTTTGACGGGCAGGCGAGGATCAGGCCGGGGATGTCGCGCAGCACGGCGACGGAATTGTCGTTGTGGAAATGGCCGCCGAAGCCTTTTTGATAGCCAAGGCCCGCGATGCGCAGCACCATCGGGTTGCTGTATTGGCCGTTGGAGAAGAACGGCAGGGTGGCGGCCTCGCCACGCAACTGGTCTTCGGCGTTGTGCAGATAGGCGAGGAACTGGATTTCCGGGAACGGGATGAAGCCGTTTTGCGCCATGCCGATGGCGAGGCCGAGGATGGATTGCTCATCGAGCAGCGTGTCGATCATCCGGGCTTGGCCAAAGCGCTGGGTCAGCTTTTGGGTCACGCCATAGACGCCACCTTTGCGGCCAACATCTTCGCCCATCATCACGATTTCGGGATGGGTCAGCATCAGATCGGTCAGCGTCCAGTTGATCAGGCGCGACATGATTTGCGGCTCGTCGATCTGCTTGAGGTCGCTGCCGAATGCATTGGCGCGGGCCTCGGCGGAGGGGCCGTTCGTGGGTTTGCAGGGGCGCGGGGGCGGGATGATCGCGGCCATGACTTCGGCGGCGGTTTTCAGATGCGGGCGGGTGGTGGCCTCAGCCGCGATGCGGGTGATGCGGTCGGCGGTGTCGTTATATATTTCAAGCGCTTGGGCGGCGGGGAGGGCGCCGGATTGGTCAAGCTGGCGGACCATGTGGAGGAGGGGATCGTGGGCTTCCTCGGCCTCGACCTCCTCGCGCGGCAGGTAGGTGGTGGGCATATCCGCGCCCGCGTGGCCGTAAAGGCGGATGGTTTTCAGATGCAGGAAGGCGGGCTTGCGGCGGGTGCGGACATACGCGGCGGCCTCTTGGGCTGTGCGGTAGGTCTCAAAGATATCAAGGCCGTTGGCGTGGAAATACTTCAGGCCGGGGCGGTGTTTGAAGCTGTTGGCGATCCAGCCGGTGGGGGTTTTGGTGGAAATGCCGATGCCGTTGTCTTCGCAGACGAACAGCAAGGGCAGGGGCAGGTTCTGGTAAGCGGTCCAGCCTGCGGCGTTGAAGGCACCTTGCGCGGTGGAATGGTTGGCCGAGGCATCGCCAAAGCTGCAATAGACGATGGCGTCGTCGGGCAGTTCGGCATGTTCGGGGCGGTTTTTCTTGGCCGCACCAATGGCATAGGCGGCCCCCACGGCTTTCGGCAGGTGGGACGCGATGGTCGAGGTTTGCGGCGGGATGTTCAGCGCTTTGGAGCCCAGAACCTTGTGGCGACCGCCAGAAATCGGGTCTTCGCTGGAGGCCGCGAAGCTGAGCAGCATGTCATAGGCGATGGTCTGCCCCGGCACTTGCCCTGCCCGCGCGATCTGGAAGGCGGCGTCGCGGTAGTGCAGGAAGGCCATGTCGGTGGGGCGCAGGGCGAGGGCCACGGCCGCCAGCCCCTCATGCCCGGAAGATCCGATGGTGTAGAACCCCTTGCCCTGCCGCTGCATCTCACGCGAGGTGCGATCGAGCGCACGACTGGTGCAGGCGGCGCGGTAGATCGAAACGGCATCTTCGGGGGCAAGCGGGCCGGAGGGGGGCGCGCCTTGCGGGAAATCGCGGGCGGCTGCGCGGCGCAGGAAATTCTCGTGAACGATGACCGAACGGCCCATGGCTTTCCCCCGTTTTTCGGTAAGGTTTAGCCGATTGCACTGGGGCGGGGAAACGAGAAGAAGGCATGAGGGCATATCAAATCGGCATAGGCTGGCGCTGGCCTTATCGGCGCATATGGTCTGGACATAAGAGGAAGTCGTGCTATCCCCGATCATGGCACAAATCACGCCGCCTTTGCGGCCAATCTGGAATGAGGTCGGATCATGGAAGGCTATACCAACGCCAATGACATCTCTGCGGTGGTTGCCGCCGATAAGGCGCATGTCTGGCACCACCTGAGCCAGCACAAGGGCTATGAGCAGCCGGATGTCGATCCCCGCATCATCGTGGAAGGCAAGGGCCTGCGGGTGTGGGATGCGCGCGGCAAGGAATATATCGACGCAGTGTCGGGCGCTGTCTGGACGGTGAACGTCGGCTACGGGCGTGAAAGCATCGCCAATGCGGTGCGCGATACCTTGTTGAAAATGAACTATTTTGCGGGCGTGGGCGGTTCGATCCCCGGCGCGCTGTTTGCCGAAAAGCTGATCTCGAAAATGCCGGGGATGAGTCGGGTGTATTACTCGAACTCAGGCTCGGAAGCGAACGAGAAGGTTTACAAGATGGTGCGCCAGATCGCGCACAAGCATCACGGCGGCAAGAAGTGGAAGATCCTGTACCGTGAGCGGGATTATCACGGCACCACCATCGGCACGCTGGCGACCAGCGGTCAGTTGGAGCGCGCGGCGCAGTATGGGCCATACCCCGACGGTTTCGTGATGGTGCCGCATTGCCTTGAGTATCGCAAACAGTGGGATGTCGAGAACTACGGTGAGCGCGCGGCGGATGCGATTGAGGAAGTCATCCTGCGCGAAGGGGCCGATACGATTGGCGCGCTGGTGCTGGAGCCTGTAACCGCGGGCGGTGGCGTGATCACCCCGCCGGTGGGGTATTGGGAGCGGGTTCAGGAAATCTGCAAGAAATATAACATCTTGCTGCACATTGACGAAGTGGTCTGTGGCGTTGGCCGGACGGGCACCTGGTTTGGCTATCAGCATTACGGCATCAAGCCCGATTTCGTGACGATGGCGAAAGGCGTGGCCTCGGGCTATGCGGCGATTTCCTGCACGGTGACGACCGAAGCCGTGTTCGACATGTTCAAGGACGCGGGCGATCATCTGTCGTATTTCCGCGATATCTCAACCTTCGGCGGCTGCACGGCGGGGCCTGCGGCTGCGCTGGAGAACATGCGGATCATCGAGGATGAGGGGTTGCTCGACAACACCCTGAAGATGGGCGCGCGGGTGCTGGATAACCTCAACGCTTTGATGGAAAAGCACAAGGTGATCGGCGATGTGCGCGGCAAGGGCCTGTTCTGCGGTGCGGAACTGGTGGCGGATCGTGTCACCAAGGAACCGATGGACGAGAAAAAGGTCGCCGCCGTCGTGGCCGCCTGCAACGCGCAGGGCGTGATCATTGGGATGACGAACCGCTCGATCCCCGGCCTGAACAACACCCTGTGCCTGTCGCCTGCGCTGATCGCCACGGCGGACGATATCGACCAGATCACCGGGGCGATTGATAACGCGCTGACGACGGTGTTTGGCTAAGATTTAGCTAAAATTTGCGCCTTTTAGCCCCCGCGCCCGCAATGGCGCGGGGCTTTTGTTTGGGTCATCCTCTCTGCTTAAATATCCCCGCCGGAGGCTTCTTACCCGAATGTCGGATGCCTCCGGCTGGGATATTTAAGCAGAGAGGATGACCAAGAGCCAAAAGACGATGCAGGTGCTTGACATTCCGGCGCTGCACTCAGCCTATAAGTCCAGAGCTGATCTGGAATGAGGCCAGAATGTCGATCCCTGCCGAAGCATTTGTCTTGCCGCCCGCCGCACGCGGCACGTTGCAGCAACGTATCCGGCAGATGGTGACGGAAGGTGTGTTGTCGGGGCGGTTTCGGGCCGGGCAGAAGATGCCGTCGTCGCGGGGGCTGGCCGAGCATCTGGGGATTTCGCGGATCACCGTGACGCTGTCATATGCCGAACTTGTCAGTGCTGATTATCTGATGGCGCGGGGGCGGTCGGGGTATTTCATCTCGGAAAACGCGCCGCGCGCGCCGGAATTGCAGGCGCGCGCGCCACGGGCTGAAGGGGTGGATTTTGCAGCGCTGACGGGGGGGCGGTTTTCGCGGTTGGCGACGGTAAAGCGGCCGCTGGATTGGGAAAATTATGCCTATCCGTTCATTTATGGGCAGGCAGACGCCAGCCTGTTTGATCATCAGAACTGGCGGTTGTGCGCGTTGCGGGCATTGGGGCGCAAGGATTTCGCGGCGCTGACCAGCGATATGTATGACCGCGATGATCCGCTGTTGATCGAGCATCTCTTGCGCTCGATCCTGCCGCGCCGGGGGATTGCCGCGCGCGAGGATGAGGTTTTGCTGACCATGGGCGCGCAGAATGCGCTCTGGATCACCACCGCCGTGCTGCTGGGCGCTGGGCGGCGGGCAGTGGTGGAAAATCCGGGCTATTCGGGGTTGAGGGGCGTGTTGGAGCCTTCGGGGACCGAGGTGATCTCGGTCGATGTCGATGCCGATGGGCTGCCGCCGGATCGGTTGCCGGGCGGGGTGGATGTGGTGTTTACCACGGCGTCGCATCAGTGTCCGACCAATGCGACGATGCCGCTTGAGCGGCGGTTGGCCTTGCTGGAGGCGGCCTCGCGCGACAATTTCGTCATCGTCGAGGATGACTATGAGTTTGAGATGTCATTTCTGAAGCCGGTGTCGCCAGCGCTGAAATCTTTGGATAGCGAAGGACGGGTGATTTATGCCGGGTCGTTCTCTAAGAGCGTTTTTCCGGGGATGCGGTTGGGCTATCTGGTGGGGCCTGCGAGTTTCATCCGTGAGGCGCGGGCGTTGCGGTTGATGCTGCTGCGGCATCCGCCGGGGCATATTCAGCGCACGGTGGCGTATTTTCTTAGCCTTGGGCATTATGATGCGCTGATCAACCGGATGCGCAATGCGTATCGCAGGCGGCGTCAGGTGATGGAAGAAGCCATTCGGGACAATGGCTTGGCGGTGGCGGGGCAGGGCGGTTTTGGCGGCTCGAGCTTCTGGATGCGCGCGCCTGCGGGGGTGGATACGGAAGTGTTGGCCGAGGGGTTGCGGGCGGAGGGGGTGTTGATCGAGCCGGGGCGGGCGTTCTTCGCGCCCGAGCAAGCACCACGGAATTTCTATCGGCTGGGGTATTCCTCGATTTCTCCGGCGAAGATCCCCGAGGGGATTGCGCGGATTGGCCGGGCTATTCGCGGGGCGTGAGGGCTTGGGGTTGCTCGCCGGGGCCAGCCCCGGACCCCGGAGTATTTAGGCCAATGTGAAGGGTTAAGAACTGGCCTTATGACGGGGGAGGCTCTGGCCCTAAGGCTGGTTTCGTGGCGGGGATAGAACAGCGTCAACCACTGAATTTCAGGAGAAATGCCATGCGGATGACCACGGAAGAAGCTTTTGTCAAAGTGCTGCAAATGCATGGCATTGAACATGCGTTCGGCATCATCGGCTCGGCTTTCATGCCGATTTCTGATCTGTTTCCGCGGGCGGGCATCACGTTCTGGGACTGCGCGCATGAAGGCTCGGGCGGGATGATGGCGGATGGCTACACGCGCGCCACTGGCAAGATGTCGATGATGATCGCGCAGAACGGGCCGGGGATTACCAATTTTGTGACGGCGGTGAAGACGGCGTATTGGAACCACACGCCGCTGTTGCTGGTCACCCCGCAGGCGGCGAACAAGACGATCGGGATGGGTGGTTTCCAAGAGGTTGAGCAGATGGCTTTGTTCGCCGATATGGTCGCCTATCAGGAGGAAGTGCGCGACCCAAGCCGCGTGGCGGAAGTGCTGAACCGGGTGATCATCAATGCCAAGCGGGCGAGTGCGCCTGCGCAGATCAACATGCCGCGCGATTATTGGACCCAAGTGATCGACATTGATTTGCCGGCGATTGTCGAATTTGAGCGGCCTTCGGGCGGCGAGGCTGCGATCAATGCGGCGGCGGAGTTGCTGTCGTCGGCGAAGTTTCCGGTGATCTTGAACGGCGCGGGCGTGGTGTTGGGCGGGGCTATTCCGGCCAGCATGGCGCTGGCGGAACGCTTGGATGCGCCGGTTTGTGTGGGCTATCAGCACAATGATGCTTTCCCCGGCAGCCATCCGCTGTTTGCCGGGCCTTTGGGCTATAACGGCAGCAAGGCGGCGATGGAGTTGATTTCTGCGGCGGATGTGGTATTGTGTCTGGGTACCCGATTGAACCCGTTTTCAACGCTTCCCGGATACGCGCTGGACTATTGGCCCAAGGGGGCCAAGATCATCCAAGTCGATATTAACCCTGATCGGATCGGGTTAACGAAGAAGGTGACTGTTGGCATTGTCGGCGACGCTAAAAAGGTCGCCGAGGCGGTTTTGGCGCGGTTGGCCTCTACCGCTGGTGACCATGCGCGCTCTGAGCGTAAAGCCAAGATTGCCCAGACCAAATCGGCATGGGCGCAGGCTTTGTCCTCGATGGACCATGAGGAGGACGACGTTGGCACCACCTGGAACGCACGTGCGCGGGCGGATAAGCCGGAGTGGATGAGCCCGCGGATGGCATGGCGCGCTATTCAGGCGGCGCTGCCGAAAGAGGCGATTATTTCCAGCGATATCGGCAACAACTGTGCGATAGGCAATGCTTACCCGACGTTTGAGGCGGGGCGGAAATATCTCGCACCCGGTCTGTTCGGGCCGTGTGGGTATGGCTTGCCTGCCGTGGTCGGCGCGAAAATCGGCTGCCCGGATGTGCCGGTGGTGGGGTTTTCGGGTGACGGGGCGTTTGGCATCGCGGTGACGGAATTGACGGCGATTGGCCGGGGTGAGTGGCCTGCGATCACGCAAGTGGTGTTCCGCAATTACCAGTGGGGGGCGGAGAAGCGCAACTCGACCCTGTGGTATGATGACAATTTCGTCGGCACCGAGTTGGACACTCAGGTGTCTTATGCAGGGATTGCAAAGGCTTGCGGGTTGCAGGGCGTGGTGGCGCGCACGATGGACGAACTGACGGCGGCGCTGCGGCAGGCGATTGTTGACCAGAAGGCGGGCAAGACCACGCTGATTGAGGCGATGATCAATCAGGAGTTGGGTGAGCCGTTCCGCCGCGATGCGATGAAAAAGCCGGTCGCGGTGGCGGGGATTGATGCGGCAGACATGCGCAAGCAGGTTGTTTGATGCCGTTTGATCTCGGCGCGGGGGCCAGCCTTTGGATGGGCTGCGCCATTCTGGTGGCGGCGTTCATCCGGGGCTATTCCGGCTTTGGCTATTCGGCGATGGTGATTGCGGCCTCGGGCGTGGTCACCAATCCGCTGCATTTTGTCGCCGTGGTGGTGCTGCTGGAAACCGCGATGAGCCTGCAAGCCGCGCGCGGCATTGGTGCGGATGTCGATTGGCGCAGGGTTTGGCTGATGCTGGCGGGGGCTGCGGTGGGGTTGCCGCTGGGGCTTTGGGCGCTGACCGGGATCAGCGAAGAAGCCGCGCGGGCGGCGATTTCGGTGTATATTCTGGTGATGTGCGGGGTGTTGCTGGCGGGCTGGCGGCTGCGGTCTGAGGTGCGGGGGGCGGGCAATCTGGCGGCGGGTGTCGTCTCGGGTCTGGCGAATGCGCCGGGGATGGGGGGCCTTCCGATTGCGGCGTTCTTTGCCGCACAACCGATGCAGGCGGCGACGTTTCGCGCCACGCTGATCGCGTTTTTCCCGCTGCTCGATCTGTATTCGGCACCTTTGTATTGGTGGCACGGTCTGGTGACATGGGACACGCTTTGGGCGGCACTTGCGGCCCTGCCGCTGACCTTCCTGGGTAACTGGCTGGGATCGCGGCATTTTCTGAACACCGATCCGCAGGACTTCCGCCGCTTTGCGATTTTGCTGCTGGGCGGGCTGGCGGTGATGGGGCTGATCAAGGCGGTGATGTAGAATGCTGTTGGTGGTCAATGCCGGATCATCCTCGATCAAGCTGGCGGTGTTTGACGGCGATTTGCGCGCGGTGCTGACGGGGTCTGTAACCGAGATCGGCGGCGCGGGGCGGCTGACGGTGGGGGCCGTGGCGCAGGATTGTGCGGCGCGCGATCATCAGGCGGCCTTGGCGCTGGCGTTTCAGGCGATGGCGGGGCAGGGCATTGCGTTGCCGGATTTGACCGCCGCCGCGCACCGTGTGGTGCATGGCGGTGCTGCGCTGGTGGCACCTGCGCGGGTCACAGAGGCGGTGATCGCGGGGATTGAGGCTTGCGTGCCGCTTGCGCCCTTGCACAATCCGGGCAATTTGACCGCCATTCGGGCTTTGCAGGCTTTGGCCCCCGATTTGCCGCAATATGTCAGCTTTGACACCGCGTTTCACGCCAGCAATCCGCAGGTGGCGGTGGAATATGCCCTGCCAATGGCCGAGCGCGCGCGGGGCCTGCGCCGCTATGGTTTTCATGGCATCAGCTATGACGGGCTGGTGCGGCATTTGCGGATGCGGGGGGCGCTGCCCGCGCGGCTTTTGGCGCTGCATCTGGGCAATGGTGCGTCGCTGTGCGCCGTTCGGGATGGTGCGTCGGTGGCGACGACGATGGGCTATTCGCCGCTGGATGGCATCACCATGGGCACGCGCGCAGGAAGCATTGATGGCAATGCGGTGCTGCGATTGGCCGAACTGCATGGCATTGCGGGCGCAGGGCGGGTTTTGAACCGCGAAAGCGGGTTGCTGGGCTTGGGCGGGCACAGCGACATGCGGGCCTTGCACGCTGCGGGGACGCCAGAGGCGGCGTTTGCGGTGGACCACTTCTGCTATTGGGCGGTCCGGCACGCAGGCAGCATGATTGCGGCGATGGGGGGCTTGGATGCCATCGCCTTTACCGGCGGCATTGGCGAGAATGACGCGCTGGTGCGTGGGCGCATCGTGGCGGGGCTTGCTTGGGCGGGCGATGTGCCGGTGCATATCGTGCCCGCCGAGGAAGAGCGCACGATTGCGGCACAGGCGCAGGTCTTGCTGCGGGCAGGGGCGTAACCGCATGGTCTGGCGGGTTTTTCCGGGTTTGTGGCAGATCGGCGGCGTTTATTCCGAAACTTGCAGGATTGTCGTGACCACGTGTCGCAATCAGGCTTGTTTGGCGAAAAACTTCCGTCCAGACTGCGGGCAAGACGCAAGGGGGGCGCGATGACAGTTCAGCCAAAGATAGACACATCGCCGCCCGTGTCCGACGAAATCCGCAAGACCACCTGCTACATGTGCGCCTGCCGCTGCGGCATCAATGTGCATCTGAAAGAGGGCCGCGTCAGCTATATCGAGGGCAATCGCGATCATCCGGTCAACAAGGGCGTGCTGTGTGCCAAGGGCGCCAGTGGCATCATGCAGGTCACGGCACCTTCTCGGCTGCGGGCGCCGTTGAAGCGGGTGGGTCCGCGCGGTTCGGGTGCGTTTGAGGAGATTTCCTGGGACGAGGCTTTGGCGCTGGCGGTATCGTGGATGAAGCCGCTGCGCGAAACCGCCCCGGAAAAGCTGGCGTTTTTCACCGGGCGCGATCAGTCACAGTCTTTCACCGGCTGGTGGGCGCAAGCGTTTGGCACGCCGAATTACGCAGCTCACGGCGGGTTTTGCAGCGTCAACATGGCGGCGGGTGGCATCTACACCATCGGCGGCGCGTTCTGGGAGTTTGGCCAGCCCGATTGGGAGCGCACCAAGCTGTTCGTGCTGTTTGGCGTGGCGGAAGATCACGACAGCAACCCGATCAAGATCGGTCTGGGCAAGCTGAAGGCGCGCGGCGCGCGGGTGATCGGCGTCAACCCCATTCGCACCGGCTACAACGCGGTGGCGGATGACTGGCTGGGCATCACGCCGGGCACGGATGGGCTGCTGATCTTGTCGCTGATCCATTGCTTGCTTGAGGCGGGCAAGGTCGATCTGGAATACCTCGCGCGCTATACCAACGCGCCGCTGCTGGTGGTGGAAGACGGCCCCGAAAAGGGCATGATCGCCAAGAACGCCGAAAGCCAACCCTTTGTGATTGATCGCAGAACCGGCGCGCCGGCCCCTTGGGATGGCAAGGGCGTGCAGCCCGATCTTGGGGCGGTCTATCAAGGCAACCGCACGGTGTTTCAGCATATGGCCGAACGCTATCTGGCACCCGAATATGCGCCCGAAGCGGTGGCCGCGCGCTGCGGCATTGCGGCGGATCGCATCCGCGCGCTGGCGGCGGAACTTGCGCAGGTGGCGTTTGAGCAGGCGATTGAGATCAAGCAAAGTTGGACCGATTTTCGCGGCGACTTTCACGAAACCATGCCGGGCCGGCCGGTGTCTTTCCACGCGATGCGGGGCATTTCGGCACATTCCAACGGCTTTCAGACCGCGCGCGCCCTGCATCTGCTTCAAATCGTTCTCGGCACGGTCGAGGTTCCGGGCGGCTATCGGCTGAAACCGCCCTATCCCAAACCGATGGAGGCGCATCCGACGCCGCATTTCGTGACCGCCCCCGGAAAGCCGCTGTCTGGCCCGCATCTCGGCTATGTGCGCGGCCCCGAAAATCTGGCGCTGAAGGAAGACGGCTCGCCCGCGCGGATCGACAAGGCGTTTACCTGGGAAAACCCGTTTTCGGCGCATGGGTTGATGCATATGCTGATCCCCAATGCCCATGCGGGCGACCCTTACCGCATCGACACGCTGTTTTTGTATATGGCCAACATGGCGTGGAATTCCTCGATGAACTCTGCCCGCGTCATGGAGATGCTGACCGACAAGGGGCCGGATGGCGAATATATCATCCCGCGCATCATCTACTCGGACGCCTATGCATCAGAAATGGTGGCCTATGCCGATCTGATCCTGCCTGACACCACATATCTTGAGCGGCACGATTGTATCAGCCTGCTGGACCGCCCGATTTCCGAACCCGATGCGGCGGGGGATAGCATTCGCTGGCCGGTGGTCGAGCCTGACCGCGATGTGCGGCCTTTCCAATCGGTCTTGCTGGATCTGGGCGCGCGGCTGGGTCTGGCGCCGATGGTCAATGCCGATGGCAGCCCGAAGTATCGCGATTACGCCGATTACATCACCAACCATATCCGCCGCCCCGGCGTGGGGCCCTTGATCGGCTTTCGCGGTGACGGCACGGCAGAGGGGCGGGGCGATGCCAACCCCGACCAGATCGCGGCCTACATCGCCAACGGCGGGTTTTATCAGGCGCATGTCCCCGAGGAGGCCGCGTTCTACAAGCCGTGGAATGCCGCCTATCAGGATTGGGCGGTGAAAACCTCGCTGTATGAGACGCCGCAGCCCTATCTGTTCTCGATCTGGTCGGAACCGATGCGCAAGTTTCAGGCCGCCGCTGAAGGTCTGGGGCCGATCCAGCCGCCCGACCACTTGCGCGCGCGGCTGAAACTGGCGATGGACCCGCTGCCGGTTTGGCATCCACCGTTTGGCGATGCCGAGGCGACGGGTTGGGGCTATCCGGTGCATGCGATCACCCAGCGCCCAATGGATATGTATCATTCCTGGGGTAGCCAGAACGCCTGGCTGCGGCAAATTCGCGGCACGAATTTCCTGTATCTGCCGACGAAAATCTGGGCGGAACAAGGCTTTGTCGAAGGCGATTATGCGCGGGTGATCTCGCCCAATGGCGGCATCACGGTGCCTGTGGCGCATATGGCTGCGTTGAATGAAAACACGGTCTGGACGTGGAATGCGATTGGCAAACGCAAGGGGGCTTGGGCGCTGGATGAGAATGCGTCAGAGGCCACGACCGGGTTTTTGCTGAACCATCTGATCTCCGAGTTGCTGCCCGACAAGGGCGACGGCGCGCGGCTGTCGAATTCTGATCCGGTGACGGGCCAAGCCGCCTGGTTCGATCTGCGGGTGCGGATTGAGCGCGTGGGGCCGAAAGACCACGCCGAGCCGAAGTTTGCGGCGGTGCCGCGCGTGGTGCCGCAAGGGAAGGAACGCGCATGACCACTCTGCCCACTCATACCGAGAAAAAGCTGGGGCTGGCGATTGATCTGGATACCTGCGTGGGGTGTCAGGCCTGCGTGACCGCCTGCAAGGGGTGGAATGATCAGGGCTATGGGGTGCCGTTGTCAGATCAAAACCCTTATGGTGCGGACCCTTCCGGTGTGTTCTTAAACCGCGTTCACAGCTATGCCGTGCAACCCATTGATGGGGCAGCACAAACGATCAACTTCCCGCGTTCTTGCCTGCATTGCGACGATGCGCCTTGCGTGACCGTCTGCCCGACGGGGGCAAGTTACAAACGTGCCGAGGATGGCATCGTTTTGGTGAATGAGGACGCGTGCATCGGCTGCGGGTTGTGTGCCTGGGCTTGCCCCTACGGCGCGCGCGAGATGGACGCGGCGGCAGGCGTGATGAAGAAATGCACGCTTTGCGTGGACCGGATTTATAACGAAAACCTCCCCGAAGAAGACCGCGAGCCCGCCTGCGTGCGCGGATGCCCGACGGGCGCGCGGCACTTTGGCGATTTCGCTGACCCCGACAGCAAGGTCAGCCGCCTGAGTGCCGAACGTGGCGGCTATGCGCTGATGCCCGATCTGGGCACCAAGCCGGTGAACCGCTATCTGCCGCCGCGCAAGAAGGATGTGCCCTATGAGGCGAGCGTGCTGGCGCCGCTGCTTGACATCAAGGCCAGCGGTTTCGCCGGATGGCTGGACCGTGTGTTGGGGAAAATCTGATGCATCCAGCGCCTTCTGTCATTCTGTTTTCGGTGCTGTCGGGTGCGGGCTTTGGCTTGCTGTTTTACCTTGGCTTTGGTCTTGCACATCCGTCCGGCTGGGCGGCTTTCTTGTGGTGGGGTCTGGGCTATGCCCTTGCGGTGATTGGGCTATCGGCCTCGACCTTCCATCTGGGCAATCCACAGCGGGCGCTGCTGGCGTTTTCGCAATGGCGCAGCAGTTGGCTAAGTCGCGAGGCCTGGACCTCGGTTGCGGCCCTTGTGCTGCTGGCCCCGATGGCGCTTTCCGATTGGCTGGGGCTGGGCCTGCCGCGTGGATTTGGCTGGCCGGGCGCGGTGTTAGCGCTTGGAACCGTGTTCACCACCTCGATGATTTACGCCCAGATCAAGGCGGTTCCGCGCTGGCATCTGTGGCTTACCCCGGTGATGTTTCTGACCTTCGCGCTGGCGGGCGGGGCTGTGTTGGCGGGGCAAAGCTTTGCGCCGGTGTTGCTGGCCGTTTTGCTTGTGGTGCTGCTTGCGATTTGGCAGGTCGGCGATGGCCAGTTCGCGCGCCGGGCGCAGACTTTGGGCACCGCGACCGGATTGGACCGTATCGGCACCGTCACCGTGTTCGAACAGGCCCATACCGCGGGAAATTATCTTTTGCGTGAGATGATCTTCGTGGTCGGACGCAAACACGCGCAAAAGTTGCGGGGCTTGGCGATGGTGTTGACCTGCCTGCTGCCCGCCGTTGCTTTGGCGATTTCCACGGGGTGGTGGGCGTTTGTGGCGGCGGCGGTCTGCCATATCACCGGCGCATTGGCGGCGCGCTGGTTGTTCTTTGCAGAAGCCGAGCATGTGGTAGGCTTGTTCTACGGCAAGCGATAGGAGGGGCAATGACGCCGCTGGAGAAGGTGCAAACCCTGCCGATCTGGCGCGGCGCCGTGCGGGTAAAACCTTTGGGCGGCGGCATCACCAATGTGAATTTCGTGGCGGAAGATGACGCGCAAAAGGTCGTGGTGCGGATCGGGGATGACATCCCGCTGCACCAGATATTGCGGTTCAATGAGTTGTCGGCCAGCCGTGCCGCCCATGCCGCAGGGGTGTCGCCCGCGGTCATTCACCACGCGCCGGGGGTGTTGGTGATTGACTTTATCGAAGGGCGCACGCTGCGTGCCGCAGACTTTGCCGACGCTGCGATGCTTGATCAGGCGCTGGATTTGGTCGCGCGCGCGCACCGTGATATCCCACAGTATCTGCGCGGCCCGGCGATGGTGTTCTGGGTTTTCCATGTGCTGCGCGACTATGCGGCGACGCTGCGGGATGCAGGCTCGGGCTATGCCGTCATGCTGGCCGATCTGTTGGCGCAAGCGGTGCGGCTTGAGACCGCCGTGGGCCAGATTGATCTGGTGTTTGGCCACAACGATCTGTTGCCGGCGAATTTCCTGCATGATGGCACGCGGATGTGGCTGGTGGATTGGGACTACGCCGGTTTCAACACGCCGCTGTTCGATCTTGGCGGGCTGGCGGCCAATAACGCGCTGAGCGACGCACAAGAGGCGCGGATGCTCGCAAGCTATTACAATCGCACCCCGGATGCCGGATTATGGCGCAAATACAAGGCGATGAAGGCTGCCGCCGCCCTGCGTGAGACGCTGTGGAGCATGGTATCCGAGATCTATTCCGAGATTGATTTCGACTATGCCGCCTACACCGCGCAAAATCTTTCCACCTATCAGGCAGCATTTGCTGCCTTTGAAAACGCTTGAGGACCCTATGGTTGACCTACCCTCTACCGCCCGCGTCGTGATCATAGGGGGCGGGATCATCGGCTGCTCGACCGCCTATCATATGGGCAAACTGGGGTGGACCGACACGGTTCTGCTAGAGCGCAAAAAGCTGACGAGCGGCACCACCTTTCATGCGGCAGGCTTGGTCGGGCAGTTAAGAACCTCGGCCAACATCACGCAGTTGCTGGGTTATTCGGTGGATCTTTACAAGCGGTTAGAGGCTGAGACCGGCTTGCAGACCGGCTGGAAGATGAATGGCGGGCTGCGCTTGGCCTGCAATCAGGCGCGCTGGACGGAAGTGAAACGGCAGGCGACGACCGCGAAATCCTTCGGGCTGGAGATGCACCTGCTGACCCCGCAAGAGGCGCAGGATTTGTGGCCGTTGATGACGATTGATGACCTTGTGGGCGCGGCCTATCTGCCAACCGACGGGCAGGCGAACCCTTCGGATATCACGCAATCTTTGGCCAAGGGCGCGCGTATGGCCGGGGTGAAGATTTTCGAGGACACGCCCGTGACGCGCGTGATCGTGGAAAATGGCCGTATCCGCGGCGTGGAGACGCCGTTTGGCACGGTGGAATGCGAAAAGGTGATCTGCTGCGCGGGCCAGTGGACGCGGGTTCTGGCGGGGTCGGTGGGGGTGAATGTGCCGCTGGTCTCGGTCGAGCATCAGTATATGATTACCGAGCGTATTGAAGGGGTTACACCCGATCTGCCGACCTTGCGCGACCCCGATCGGCTGACCTACTGGAAGGAAGATGTCGGCGGGCTGGTCTGGGGCGGGTATGAGCCGAACCCGAAGCCGTGGGCGGTGCAGGGCATCCCCGAGGGGTTTCATTTTGATCTGCTGACCTCTGATTACGACCACTACAGCCAGTTCATGGAAGACGCGATTGCGCGCGTTCCGGCTTTGGCAACGGCTGGGGTCAAGCAGCTTTTGAACGGGCCGGAAAGCTTTACGCCCGACGGCAACTTCATCCTTGGCGAGGCGCCCGAGTTGAAGAATTTCTATGTGGGCGCGGGGTTTAACGCTTTTGGCATCGCCAGTGCGGGTGGGGCGGGCATGGCGCTCGCGGAATGGGCTGCCAAGGGGGAGGCGCCCTATGATCTGTGGCCGGTGGATATTCGCCGCTTTGGTCGCGTGCATCAATCGACCGATTGGGTGCGGACGCGGACGCTGGAGGCTTACGGCAAGCATTACACCATCGCTTGGCCTTCCGAAGAAATGAAGTCGGCGCGGCCGACGCGGCGTTCGGCGCTTTATGGCCACCTGAAGGCAGCGGGGGCCTGTTTTGGTGAAAAACTGGGATGGGAGCGGCCGAACTGGTTTGCTGATCTGTCAGTTGGTGAGGTGCCCGCGGATGTCTATTCCTATCAGCGCCCCGGCTGGTGGGATCAGGTGCGGCGCGAGCATCTGGCGTGCCGGGCGGGGGCTGTGGTGATTGACCAGTCGTCGTTTGCGAAGTTTGTGCTGAAGGGGCCGGATGCCGCCAAGGCGTTGAATTATATCGCTGCCGGGAATGTGGATCGGGCGGTGGGGTCGCTGACCTACACCCAGATGCTGAACGCGCGCGGCGGGATAGAGGCCGATGTGACCGTCGTGCGGCGGGCGTGGGATGAGTTCTACATCGTCACCGGCACCGGCTTTGCCACGCATGACTTCGATTGGATTTCGCGGAATCTGACTGGAAACTGTCAGTTGGTTGATGTGACTTCTGGCTCTGCCGTGCTGTCGCTGATGGGGCCCGAGGCTCGCCGCGTTCTGGCGCGTATCTGCCCGGATGATCTGTCGAATGCGGGCTTTCCGTTTGGCACCGCACGGCAGATTTCGGTGGCAGGTTGCCCGGTGCTGGCTTTGCGGGTGACTTATGTCGGCGAACTGGGGTGGGAGCTGCACATGCCAACCGACTTGGCTGTGACGGTGTATGAGGCGCTGATGGCGGGCGGCGGCGTGGTTAATGCGGGCTACCGTGCGATTGAAACGCTGCGGCTGGAGAAGGGCTATCGGGCTTGGGGCGCGGATATCGGGCCGGATCACACGCCGGTTGAAGCGGGGCTTTTGTGGGCGTGCAAGATGAAATCGGGCTTTGATTTTATCGGGCGGGCGGCGCTGGAGGGGCAGATTGCAAGCGGCGTGAACAAGCGGCTGGCGGCGTTTACCGTGGATGACCCATCGGTGATTTTGCTTGGTCGCGAAACAATCTACCGCAACGGCGAGCGGGTGGGCTGGCTGTCTTCGGGCGGCTTCGGCCATAGTATCGATAAGCCGATTGGCTACGGCTACGTGCGCCATCCGGGAGTTGACGCGGCTTTCATGACCAGCGGCAGCTATGAGTTGGAGGTTGCTGCCGAGCGGGTGCCCGCCAAGCTGCATCTGGGGCCGCTGTATGATCCGACAGGCGCGCGGATCAAGGCGTGATCACGCCATGTAAAACTGTTTTGGCAGCAAATACGGGTAGTTGGTGGTGGGGTCGATCTCTATCTTCATGATCGGTGCCATCCATTCGCCCCAGCGTTTGTCCACATTTGAGGTGCGCAGATAGGCCTTGGTGGCCTCTAGGTCATCGGTTTCGAAAAAGCCGAACAGGGTCAGGCCGTGGCGGAAGATGTTGTAGTTGCGGATGCCAGCTTCGCGCAAAGCCTCTAGCATTTCGGGCCAGATTTCGTCATGGCGTTTGAGGTATTCGACCTCGTATCCGGGGCGGACTTCCAGCACCCAAGCGTATCCGGGCATGGTTAACCTTTCCAATTCTGGAAACAATCCCGCATCAGGATGGTTTCGGTCAGCACGTCTTCGGTAAGCGTGTTCATGTAGTCTTGGTGCACGGCCTCAAGCGCCAGATGGCCCTTGTAGCCCGCATCGCGCAGGGTGGCGAACATGGCGGGAAAATTCAGCGTGCCTTGTGCGAATTTGGCTTGCAGATGGCCCATTTTGGCTTGGCGGAGATGAACGTGTAGGGCGTGTTTGGCGAGTGGGTCGATTTCGTCCTGGCGGTAGCCGAGACAGGCGAAGTGACTGTAATCTAACGCCAATCCGATGCCCGTGGCATCAACCAAGCGTTGCACAAGCGCGGGGCTTTCGGCCCAGCTTTGCACGTGGGGTTCGACACATAGACGGGCGCGGTGGTGAGAGGCGACCTCTAGCAGCGCGGTGATCGAGGTTGCCGATTGCTGGGCTGCCTGTTCGCGCGACTGGCCGGGGTTGATCACGCCGGGAAGGATAAAAACCGTAGCGATTTCAGCGGCATCGGCGAAGGTCAGCACGGCGTCGATGTCTTTGATGTTTTGCGGCAGGTTGGCCGCCAGCGACAGGTTTTGCGCCACGATGCCATCGCCGAACTGGTGGTAGTAGTTTGGCACTTTGATGTTCAGCGCGCGGATTTTGTCGGCCACCGCGCGGGGGTCGGACAGGATTTCGGCGCGGCTGAGGCCAGAGCGATAGTGCAGGCCGACATCCAAGGCGTTGATGCCCAAGGCTTTGGAAATGCTGGCGCATTCTTCAAGCGTGCAGGCGGGAAACGACCATGCGGTGAGGGAGAGTTGCATGTTAACCCTCAATCTGAACCGGCGCACCAGAGGCGGCCGAGGCATACATCGCGGCGATGGCCTCGGTCACGCGGGCACCGTTTTCGCCATTGGCGGGGTTGCCTACGGGTTTGCCCGCGCAGAGGGCCGCAAAATGGCTGACGGGCAGGGTGCCGTCGTAATCGGCTTCACCGGGGGCCATCTGATAGACCTCATTTGTGCCATCAAGGCGCGACAGTTCCAGCCGCGCGCGGCCCGCTTCGCAATCAAACCAGATCACGCCCTCGGTGCCGTAGATGCGCACATCGGTGTGCATGCCGCGTTGTTTTGGCACGGTGGAGGCGCCAGACAGCGCCACGCTTGCGCCATTGGTGCAGCGACCGACGGCGGCGTCGTAGTAATCGACTCCGGTTTTCGATTTGGTATCAAGGCAGTAGATGGATTGGAACTGCACATCGGCGACATAGCACAGCCAGGCGAGGGAATGGCTCATCTGGCCCCAGGCATAGCCGCCGGCCTTGGCGGGATCGGACCAGGTCGAGGCTGGCGGGCGGAAAAGGTGGTTCGCGGTTTCCAGCATCGGCTCGCCTGCCATCAGATCATCCAAGGCGCTGCCCATCTGACAGGCGGCATGGCGGACCTGACCGATTTTGCCTCGCTTGACCCAATCGGCGGCTTGCGCCGAGAATTTGGTGTAATTCAGGCCGGTGGAGATCAGCACCTCACGCCCTGCCGCAATGCCAGCGGCGGCAATGGCGCGGCCATCGGCGGCGCTGGTGGCCATCGGCTTTTCGACCAGCACATGCGCGCCAGCCTGAAGGGCGGCGATGGCGGGCTTGGTGTGGGCGATGTGGGGGGTGGAGATGATCACGCCGTCAAGGCCCTCGGCCTGAACCATTTCCGCCACGTTGCTATAGCGGGCGGTGATGCCGAACTGATCGCCGACCAACTTCAGGCGGGCAGGGTCCAGATCACAAATGGCAATTTTTTCAACATCACCCGAGGCTTGCAGGGTGGGGATATGGTTGAAGCAGGCCCACCAGCCGATGCCGACGACTCCGATCTTTGCCATGTCAGTCTTCCTGTGTGCCCGAGGAATGGATGGTCGATTGGTACACATTCTGCATGTGCACCTCGGCGGCGGCGGCGGCGGCGGCAGGGTCGCGCGCTTTCAGCGCATCCAGCAGTCGGCGGTGGTCTTGCAGCGATTGTTGCAGCACGCCGGGGCGCTCTGAGGCGCGTTTGCGAAATTCGAGCCCAATCACATTCAGGCTTTCGCCGATGCGCTTGAGAAACGCGTTGCCCGAGCCGATCCAGATGATTTCATGAAACTCGAAGTCAGATTTGCGGAAGGCCAAAGCATCGCCGATGGTGTCGTGCTGGGTGGCCAGCAAAGTTTCCAGGCGGGCCAGATCAGCCTCGGTGATGTTGACGGCGGCGCGGCGAGCCACGTCTGATTCGATCAGCGCGCGGGCGTCGTAAAGCTCGCGGATATTCATCTGCTCAAGCGAGAGGTAGAATTGCAGCGGGCCGAGCAGCGCATCCGGGCCAAGATCGCTGATATAGGCCCCGCCGCCTTGGCGCGATTTCACCACGCCCAGCACAGCAAGGCCCCGCATCGCCTCGCGCACCGAAGGTCTTGAAACATCAAGAGAAACCGCAAGGTCGCGTTCAGGCGGCAGTGCATCGCCCGCCTTCAGCACACCGGACTTCACCATGTCGAGGATACGGCGCACCACCATTTCGGCGACGGATTCGCGTTGGATCGGGGTGTCAAACTCGATGCGGATCGGATCGGTCATGCGGCGGCCTCTGGTCTGAGGGTGGGAAGTTTGATGCGGGGGATCACCACTGACGCGATCAGCAACAGGCCAATCACCCCCGTTTGGATATGCCCTGTGATGTTCAAAAGCGCCATGCCGTTGCGCAGGTTCAGCACGATCAGGATAGACAGCAAGGTGCCCACCAGCGTGCCCTTGCCGCCAAATATGCTGACGCCGCCCAACAAGACGATGGTGATCACGTCGAGTTCAAACCCCGAGGCCACATCGCCACGCACCGCACCGACGCGGGCGGCGTAAAGCAGGCCCGCGAAGGCGGCGGCGGTGCCGGACATGGTGAAGATGATGATTTTATGCCGGGCGGTGTCGATGCCCGCGAAATCGGCGACATCGCGGTTTGATCCGATGACATAGGTTTTGCGGCCAAAGCCCGAGCGTTCGAGCAGGATATAGAGCAGCACGAACAGCACCACAAAGGCGATCAGCGCGAAGGGCACCGGGCCGATCAGGCCGCGTTGCCCAAGGGCTGCGAACCAATCCGGAAAGCTGCCGATGCCGCGATCCTCCAGCATCACACGGGCGAGGCCGCGAAAGCCGATCAGCGTGGCCAAAGTGACGACAAGGCTGGGCAGGCCAAGGCGGGCGACAAACCAGCCGTTGAACAACCCGCCCGCGATGCCGATGGTCAGGCAGATCAGGATGACAAGCGGGGCGGGGACGCCCATCTGGAAAAGATAGCCGAAGGTGCAGGCGGAAAGCCCCATCATCGAGCCGATGGAGAGGTCAATCTCGGCGTTGATGATCACGAAGGTCATCACAAGGGCAAGGATGATCTTCTCGATGGAAAGCTGGAACAGGTTGATTTGATTGGAGATGCCAAGGAAATCGGGGGCCACGATGGCGTTGAAGGTAAAGATCACCACAAGGCAGGCGAACAGGAAGCCTTCCCATGAGAACAGACGGCTCATTTCGAGTCTCCTTTCTTGGCGCGAAGTTTTGCGAGGCGGCGGGACAGAAGGGTGTCGGTTGCGACTGCGGCCAAGATCAGCGCACCAAGCACGGCTTCGCGCCAGAACTCAGAGACGACGGCCCAGCGGACAAGGCTGGTTTCCAACAAATCGACCAGGATCGCACCAAGGAAAGCGCCGATCACCGAACCCGATCCGCCGAAGATATTGACGCCGCCGACGACCGAGGAGGCGACGGATTTCAGTTCGAACCCCAGCCCTGCGACCACGGTGATGGTGCCGAAACGGGCAAGGAACATGAAGCCCGCAAGGCCTGCCATCAGGCCCGACAGCGCGAAGGCGGCGAACACCACGCGTTTGGCGTCGATGCCGGCCATGTCGGCGGCTTCGGGGTTTGACCCGACCGCGAACAGTTGCCGGGCAGGGCGCAGTTGGGTGAGGCAGAGGTGGACGAGGATCACCACGACAAGGCTGGCGGTGAAGCCCGCGCGAAACTCCATCGCCCCAATGCTGAACACCGGCAGGTTCGGAAAATCGGTCAGCCAAGCGGGCAGGCCGCTGGTGGTGATGGATTTCGCGTCGGAGTATTCCACGAGAAACGAGCGATAAAGCGCCATGGTGGCAAGGGTGACGATGATCGACGGCACGCGGGCATAGGCCACCAAAGCGCCGTTGACCATGCCGAAGGCGGTGCCGACGGCGGCAGAGTAAAGCAACAAAATCAATGGGTTAAGGTCAGGATTGTTGGTGATGATCGACCCGGTGGCGAAGGCCGCGAAGCCCACCATTGAGCCCACCGACAGGTCGATGTTGCGGGTTAGGATCACCAGAGTTTGCCCCGTGGCGATCAGCGCCATGATGGCGACTGAGGAGGAAATGCGGTTGAACAGACGGCCGTTCAGATAGCCCTCGATTTGCGCCGCGAAGAACAGGATGACGATGGCAAGCACCGCCAGCAGCGCCAGAATGCGCAAAGCGGCGGGGGAAAGGCGAGAGATTAGGCCCATCAGGCGGCGTCCTTTTGTCCGGTGGCAAGCGCCATGATGGATTCCTGGCTGGCATCTGCGTGGTCAATGATCGCCATCTGGCGGCCCTCGCGCATCACCAGAATGCGGTCGCCAAGGGCGAGGACTTCGGGCAGATCGGACGAAATCACCAAAGCCGTGCCACCCGCGGCGGTAAAGGCGCGGATCAGGGCGTGAACCTCGGCCTTGGCACCCACGTCGATGCCACGGGTCGGCTCGTCAACGATCAACAGGTCTGGCGCCATGTTCAGCCACTTGGCCAGCATCACCTTTTGCTGGTTGCCACCCGACAGATTGCCCACCGCGATATCGGTGTTCGGCGTGCGGATGTTCAGCTTTTGCTTGTAATCCCAAGCGGTTGCCACTTCAGCCCCGGTGTTGATCAACCCCAGTGGCGAGAGATACTTCTGCAACGTCGCAAGCGTGATGTTCCAGCGGATCGGCAGCGCCATCGCCAGCCCCATCTTGCGGCGATCCTCCGAGACATAGGCGATTCCGTTGTCGATGGCCTCGCGTGACGAGGTGATTTTCAAAGGCGCACCTTTGTAGGTGACGGTGCCAGAGGTGGTTTTCAGCATCCCGAACAGGGCCAAAGCCACATCGGTGCGGCGCGCGCCGATCAGGCCCGCCATCGCCAGAACCTCGCCGCGTTTAAGATCGAAAGTGATGCCCTGAAACACGCCATCAACGCCAAGGCCTTGCACAGACAGCAAAGTTTCCGACGTGGCGGTCGAGGGCATCTTGGTGAAATAGTTGCCAACCTCGCGCCCCACCATCTCGGCGATCAGGGTTTGCGGGTCGGTTTCGGTGATCAGTTTGGTGGAAATATGCTTGCCGTCGCGGATCACCGAGACGCGGTTGGCAAGTTCAAACACCTCCTCCAACCGATGCGAGATATAGACCACCGAGACGCCATCTTCGGCCAAAGCGCGCGCTATGCGGCGAAGTTCCGTCGCCTCATGCGCCGAAAGGCTGGCGGTCGGTTCGTCCATGATCAGCACGCGCACGTCTTGGGACAGGGCACGGGCGATTTCCACCGCTTGCTGTTCGGCCAGCGACAGGCCCGAGGCGATGCGGTCCACATCCAGCGTCATGCCGATGCGGGCGATCAACTCACGCGCGCGCCGGCGCATGGCGGGGCGGTTGAGCAACAGGCCGGAAGTGGCTGAAATAAAGATGTTTTCGGTGACATCCAGATCGGGAAACACCATCGGTTCCTGATAGATCGCGGCCACCCCGCGCAGCCGCGCGGCTTTTGATCCGTTCAGCACCACTGCCGCGCCGTCAACCTCGACTGCGCCGGACGAGGGTTGGTGAATCCCGGTCATGATCTTGATCATGGTGGATTTTCCCGCACCATTCTCGCCGACGATGGCGTGAACCTCGCCGGTGAACAACTCCAGCGTCATATCGGTCAGGGCGGCGGTCATCCCGAAATTTTTCGAGACGCCCCGCAGGGCAAGCACAGGGTTCATGGCACCAATCCGTCGGAAAATGCGCGGCCGAGGATGCCCCGGCCGCGCGAAAAAGCCTTATTTTGCAGCGGCTTCGACGTTGTCTTTGTTATAGACGGTGAATGGCCCCATCAGGATGCGCTTGGCACCCTCACGGCCCGGATCGGCCTCAATCGTGTAGTCGCCCATGCGGCCAGCGGTGAAGGTTTCGCCGATGTCGCCCTTCAGTTGACCCGTGGCCAGACCGTAGGCGGTGTAGTAGGTGAGGTAGCCCAGATCGCGGAAATCCCACAACGCGAATTCCGGCGCGCAGCCGTTCATCGTGTAGCTGGCCATTTCCGACGGAAGGCCAAGGCCCGACACTTTAACTTTGTCGCACAAACCCTCGTCCTGCATGGCTTTTGCCGAGGCTTGGATGCCCACGGTGGTCGGCGACATGATCAGGCCCAGATCGGGGTATTTATCGACCAAAGCCAGCGCGCGGTTGTAGGAAACCTCGGCCTGGTCATCGCCGTAAACCACGTCAACGAGTTCGATGTCCTTATACTTCGGATCGGCGGCCAGCGCCGCTTTCATCGACTCGATCCACGCGTTCTGGTTCGAAGCATCGGGCGTCGCGGACAGCACGGCCATCTTGCCTTTGCCGCCCAGAATGTTCAGCGCCATATCGGCCATCACCGTGCCGATCGAGCCGAAATCGACCTGTGCGACGAACACGCTTTCGCCTTTGCCGCCGGGGATCGGGCTGTCCCATGTCACGACTTTGGTGCCAGCGGCTTGGGCGGCTTCGGCGGCGGGCACGATCTGGTCACCCGCATTGTTCGACAGCATCACCGCGCCCTGTTTCTGGGTGCCTGCGGTGGTCATGATTTCAATTTGCCCTGCGGTGGAGTTTTCCGGGGTAGGGCCAGTGAATTCCAGCTTGCCGGGGTTGCCGAGTTCTTTGTGGGCTTCCTGCGCGCCCTCGTTGGCCTGATCGAACACCAGAATGCCAAGGAATTTCGGCAGCAGAACCATGTTGGTTTCCTTGCCGGGCTCCAGCTTGATGGTGTCGGCATAGGCGAAATTTGCGGTCGTCAGCATCATCGCGGCGGCTGCACCAAGTAGAACGTGTTTCATTGTAATCCTCCCAGATTTGTTTGGCACGACCCCCGTGCCGGGTTATTTCCCCTTGGTTTCCCGTGGGTTAGTGTGAACGTGTGGTTATTGCGGAACAGGTTTGCGCGGAGGCTGACCAGCCAAAGCGCGGGTGATATCGCCTGCAACGAGGTGTTGCAGTTGATGAATGGCTGCCTCGGAATACCAAGCGGCATGCGGGGTCAGCAGAAGGTTCGGGGCTTGCCGCAGCGGGTTGTCGGCGGGCAAGGGTTCAACGTGGAACACATCCAGCGCTGCGGCGGCGATGGTCCCAGCGGTCAGCGCCTGCGCCAGATCGGCCTCGTTGATCAACTGACCGCGGGCGGAATTGACCAGCATCGCGTGGGCCTGCATGGTTTTCAGGCGGGCGGCGTTGAAATATTCGGTCGTCTCGGCGGTCGCCGGGGCGTGCAGACTGATGATATCGGCCTCTCGCAGCAGGGTCTCGGGGGTGACTTTGCGCACGCCCATCTCAGCCGCTTGGGCTTCGCTCAGGCCGGGATCGGCGGCCAGAAATTGAAAGCCAAAGCCCTTCAGGCGGGCGTGAACGGCGCGGCCAATATTGCCAAGGCCGAAGAAGCCGAAGTTGGTTTTGTTGAACGGTTTCATCGGCTTGGCGATCTTCACCGCTGCCCATTCGCCTTTGCGCACGGACACATCCATCGGGACAAGCTTGCGCAGCAGGGTCAGGGCTGCGGCGGCGGTGTGGTCGGCGACCTCGTCAGCGCAATAGTCGGGAACGTAGCCCACTTTCAACCCGTGCTCCGCGCAGGCGGCGAGGTCGATATTGTTGTAGCCGACGCCGTAGCGGATCACGGTCGCGCCGGGTTTGACTGCGGCGGCAGCCTCGGGGCCAAATGCCGCAAATTGCACCACGACCACATCGGCCCCGGCCACGGCTGCGGCGACTTCGGCGGCGGATTTGCATTGATGTGCGGCAAAATCGGCCCCGGCAGCGAGGGCGGCGGCCTGTTCCTGATCCAGATTGGGGAAGGTGTAGTCGGTGACGACAACTTTCATGGTGAAACCTTCAGGTAGTCGTGAATGATCTCGCCGGGGACGAGGGTGAAATCGCAGCGCCAGTAGAAGCCTTGCAAAGGCTCTCGCACCGGCAGGCGAAAGATTGGCAGTTGTGCATTGGCGCGCAACTCGACGGTGCAGGGGCCTTCCCAGCACTCATGCACCACCACATCGGACAGCCGACGCGAGGTCAGTTGCCGGATCGCCGGAGTGCCGTCGATATGGTCGATGGCTTTCAGGTTCAGGTTGGTGGCGAAGTCGAAATAGGGCTTCAGGCGGGCCGGGTCGCAGGGGTGCTGTTTGTAGGGCAGGGTGGCGGTCAACACGTCGATGCCATTGCGTTCAACCGTTGCCACAAACAGATCGCCACGCGCTTCAAGCTGCGGTTTTCCCAGCTTTTTCGGCTGGCCGTGGGTTTCACGGCCATGCGCCACGCCGATATCGGACGACAGCACCAGATAGGGCGAATAGGCGCCGTGGCGGTCGCCCAAACTTGCCCCGAACATCACATTCGCCTCGGTGTAAGGCCCCAGCCAATCGGTGTCGGTCATCTTGTAGATATGGCAGCAGACCACATCGCCCTCAGGCCGCAGCGGCGGCGGCAGCAGCAATGCCATCGCCGCAGGGTCTGTGCGCCAATACACCGTCAAAATCTCGGCATTGCGAAAGCGGAACGGGAAGGGCGGCACCATTGGCGCATCCCAGGGGGTCGAAAAACCACCCTTGCGGATATCGTCTTCGGTGGGGCGGGTCAGCGTCATGGCATCGCAATCCGGCGCACGACATCTTCGCGCACCTCAATCCCTAGGCCGGGGCCTTGTAGCGGATAGGCCCAGCCATCCTTGTGCCAGATTTTGTCGGCCACCAACTCGTCTTGCACGATGACCGGGAAGGGTTTGAATTCAAACACTTCGGTGTTGGGCGAGGCGAGGCTTAGATGCAGGCTTGCCGCCGTGGTGATCGCGGTGGACCAGGCGTGTGCGTTGACGGTCTTGCCATATTGCGTGGCCAAAGCATCGACGCGGCGGAAGCCTGTGATGCCCTCAACGCGCGCCGGGTCCACGCCGTAAACGTCGATGGCTTGGATAAACTCCATCTGGCGGCGGTAGCCCGCTTCGGTGAACTCGCGCTCGCCCGAGGCCAACCTTACCTTCGTATGGGCGCGCAGCTTGCGATATCCGGCGTCGTCAGTGACATAAAGCGGCTCTTCATACCAGCCGATGCCCAGATCGTGCATCCGGTTGGCAACGCTGATCGCGGTATCGACATCCCAACGCACGCCGTTGCCGATATCGACCAGAATCCCCGCATCGTCGCCCAAGGCCGAGCGCAAGGCGCGGATGAAGGACACATCGGTATCTGGATCGCCGCCGATATTGCTTTCGCCCTTTTTTGCAAAACCCAGCTTGGTGGAGCGGAAGCCATTGGCAAAAAAGCCTTCGACATCAGCGACACAAGCGGCCTCACCCTTCTTGTTCACGTGGGACGAGGCGTTGGCCAGCAAACGGTCATGCTTCAGCCCGCCGAACAATTCATACAGCGGCTTGCCTTCCAGCTTGCCGCGAATATCCCACAGCGCCATGTCGATGCCAGAGATCGCCAAGGACGCAACGCCGCCCTCGCCATACCACCAGACATGACGGCGCATCTTGACCCAAAGTGTTTCAATATCAATGGCTTCGCCCAGCAGGATCGGCGTCAGGCCTTCGCGGATCACCAAGGCGGTTGCCTTGCACGCCTCTGGCCACATCGCGATGCTTTCGCCCCAGCCAACCACGCCATCCGTGGTTTCCACCCGCACCAAAACCGTGCGCCGGATGGTGCCGAAGTCATTCGGATCGGGGTATTCAATCGGGATCGGTTCGATCCGCGCGATTTTCGTCATCTTCCCCCCTCACCGCGTTTGACTTTGGTCGTCAGTTTGCGATACTTCGATAATTGGTAAGGCCAATTAACAACGCTTAGTCATCTGAGGTCAAGAAAAATGTTCAATCTCGCTCCTGTTCCCGTGCCAGACCTGTCGGCGCGCGTTGTGCTCGTGACCGGGGCGGGCAAGGGCATCGGCGCTGAATTGGTCAGGATTCTGGTGGCCAATGGCGCGCGGGTGTATGCTGGCGTGTTCGCTGGCGAAGCCGCCGAGGCGCTGCCAGATGCCGCCACCGTGCTGACGCTTGATGTCACCAAGCAGGCCGATGTCGAAGCCGCCATTGCCCGGATAGCAGCCGAATCGGGTCGGCTGGATGTGCTGGTGAACAACGCGGGCATGATCACGCCGATCGGCCCCTTGGCGGATCTTGCCAGCGACGCACTTGCCCCGGCCTTTGGCGTCAATGTGATCGGCGTCCATCGCATGGCGATTGCGGCGCTGCCGCTGTTGCGGGCGTCCAAGGGTGTGATCGTCAATGCGGGCACCGGCGCTGCGACCACCCCGATGGAGGGCTGGACGGTCTATTGCGCCACCAAGGCTGCGATGCGGATGCTGACCCAGATGATGGCGATGGAATTGGCCCCGGATGTCAAAACCTTCTTCGTCGGCATCCCGCCCACCGACACCGCCATGCAGGGCGCAATCCGGCAGGCTGGTTTCAACCCGATCAGCAAGATCCCGCAAGACAAACTGGTGCGCCCCGCGGTTCCGGCATCGGTGATGGCTTGGATGTGCGGCCCGCAAGCGCGCGATGTGGCCGAGGTTTTGCTCGACGTGCGGCAAGAAATCTTTACCAATTTGATGGACCTGCCGGCCTGATGGCGGCATGGTGCGCGAAAACCCGGAGGATCACATGGGACGGCTTCAAGGCAAACGCGCGCTGATCACGGCGGCGGGGCAGGGCATCGGGCGCGCGTCGGCGCTGATGATGGCGCGCGAGGGGGCGCAGGTGCTGGCGACCGATGTCAACGAAAAGGCGCTTGCGGAGCTGGCAGCCGAAGGGATTGAGACGCGCGTGTTGAACGTGCGCGACCCCGCAGCGATTGCCGAAGCCGCAAGCCTTGGCCCGTTTGACGTGCTGTTCAACTGCGCAGGCTTTGTCGCCGCAGGCTCGATTCTGGATTGTGACGAAGACCAATGGGCGTTCAGCCTTGATCTGAACATGACCGCCATGTTCCGGATGTGTAAGGCGTTTCTACCCGGCATGATCGCCAACGGCGGCGGGTCGATCATCAATATGGCGTCGGTCGCGTCTTCGGTTATCGCGGCCCCGAACCGCTTTGTTTATGGCGCGACCAAAGCCGGGGTGATTGGCCTTACCAAATCCATCGCTGTCGATTTCATCTCCAAGGGCATCCGCTGCAACGCGATCTGTCCCGGCACGGTGGAAAGCCCCAGCCTGGAGCAGCGCCTGCGCGACACCGGCGATTACGATGCCGCCCGCGCCGCCTTCATCGCGCGCCAACCGATTGGCCGCATTGGCAAGCCCGAGGAAATCGCGGCGCTTGTCACCTATCTTGCCTCGGACGAATCCACCTACACCACCGGCGTCGCGCATGTGATCGACGGCGGCTGGGCCAACGCATAAGGACATCTGACCATGAAACTGCTTCGTCACGGGCCTGCGGGCGCTGAAAAACCCGGCCTGCTGCACAGCGACGGCACGCTGCGCGATTTGTCGGCCATCGTCTCGGACATCGGCGGCGATGTGCTGTCGGACGCGGGACTTGCAAAAATCCGCGCGGCTGATCCCGCGCGCTTGCCGATTGTCGCTGCGGGGCGTCTGGGGCCTTGCGTGGCGGGCACCGGCAAATTCATCTGCATCGGCCTGAACTATTCCGACCATGCCGCCGAGACCGGCGCGACGGTGCCGCCCGAGCCGATCATCTTCATGAAGGCCACCTCTGCCATCTGCGGCCCGAACGATCCGATCATCATCCCGCGCACCTCGCAGAAAACCGATTGGGAGGTGGAGCTGGCGGTCATCATCGGCAAAAAGGCCAAGTATGTGACAGAGGCCGACGCGATGGATTACGTTGCGGGCTACGCCGTCACCAACGACGTGTCCGAGCGCGCCTTTCAGACCGAGCGTTCGGGGCAATGGACCAAAGGCAAATCCTGCGACAACTTTGGCCAGATCGGCCCCTACCTTGTGACCCGCGACGAGGTGGCCGACCCGCAAAACCTGTCGATGTGGCTGACTGTGAACGGCACCAAGATGCAGAACGGCAGCACCAAAACCATGGTTTACGGCGTGAAATATCTGGTCAGCTACCTCAGCCAGTTCATGACGCTGCATCCCGGTGACGTGATCTCGACCGGCACGCCTCCGGGTGTGGGGCTTGGGATGAAGCCGCCGAAATATCTGAAGGCGGGTGATGTGGTAGAGCTGGGCATCGAAGGTCTGGGCCAACAGCGCCAGGACGTGATCGCAGATTGAAAGATCGGCCCGGTGGAGACGCCGGGCCTTTTGCTACCTTGGGGGGCACATGGACCTGATCGACACCCATCAACACCTGATCTTGCGCGATCATCTGGGCTATGCGTGGACCGAGGCGCTGCCCGCGTTGCACGGCAATTTTACCCCCGCCGACTATGCCCGCCTGACACGCGGCAAGGGCGTGATTGGCACGGTTTTCATGGAAACGGGTGTCGATGACGCTGATTACCAAGCCGAAGCGCGTCTGATCGCAGGCTTGGTCGGCACGGGTGGTATGCTGGGCCAGATCGCCTCGTGCCGGCCCGAGGTGGATGCGGGCTTTGACGAGTGGCTGGCCGCATGCAAAAGCCTGTCCGTGGTGGGTTTCCGCCGCCTGCTGCATGTTGTCGATGACAGCCTAAGCCAGACTGCCAGCTTCCGGCAGAACATCCGCAAGATCGGTGCGGCTGGCTATACGTTTGATATGGTGTTTCACGCCCGCCAACTGGGCATAGCCGAAGCCTTGGCCCGAGCCTGCGCCGATCAGGTGCTGGTGCTGGATCATTGCGGCAACCCAGACGTGGCGGGCGATGGCTTTGACGCTTGGCTTGAGGGGATGAAACGGCTGGCGGCCTTGCCGCATGTCTTGCTGAAGTTTTCCGGCATCACGGTGAACTGTGCGCCGGGGACTGCTTCGGTCGCGCTGTTGCAGCCTTATGCCGATGCGATGCTGCAGTTGTTCGGCCCCTCGCGGATGATCTGGGGTGGCGATTGGCCGGTGGTGGACCTTGCCGTAGGTCTGCCAAACTGGATCGACATGAGCCGCGCCTTGCTGGCCGGACTTTCGGCGGATGAACAGGCACTGATCGGCCATCTGAACGCCCGCAAGGTTTACCGGCTACCCGCGTAGGGGGGCTTCACGCCCCCCACGGCCTTGGCTCGCGCCAAAGCCTCCCCCCGTGGGATATTTGTGCACAGAGGATGAGCAAAAGCGTTGCCAGCGCTGGCGCGGCATTGCAAAAGAGATTTGAAAACGCTTTGGGACGCCAAAAGCAGGAGGGCGCGGTTTGGAGTATCTTGAGCAAAGCTTAAGTGATCTGTTCACAGACCTGCATTCTTCGGGGCTTTGGCAGGATGAAAAGGCGATTTCGGATTCCATCCTGCTGTTTCCTGCCGCCGAAATCCTGCGCGCCTATCACGCGGCACAGGGGCGCGGCACGGTCGATTTGAAAGCGTTTTACGCCGCCTACTTTCGCCCGGTGGCGGCGGATGAGACCGCGTATCAGACCAATCCGGCGCATAGCCCGAAACAGCATCTGGCGGCGATCTGGCCGCATCTGACCCGGCCTGCTGACGATCCTGCCGAACGCTCCAGCCGGTTCGCGCTGCCGCATCCCTATGTGGTGGTCGGCGGGCGGTTTCAGGAGGCTTATTACTGGGACAGCTACTTCACCCAACTCGGTCTGCTCAAATCCGGCCAAACCACACTGGTGCGGCACATGCTGGACAATTTCGCCCATGCCATCGCGGAAATCGGCCATATTCCCAACGGCTTCCGCAGCTATTTCCTGACCCGCGCGCAGCCGCCGTTCTTTGCGCAGATGGTGCAGGATTATGGCCACGCTGCGGGCGATCTGCCCGGCACCTACGCCCGCTATCTTCCCGCGATGCTGCGCGAATACCGCTATTTCACCCAAACGCCGCACAATCAGCTTGGCCTTGCGCGCTACTGGGACGCGGCCTCTGGCCCACGGGTCGAGATGTATGGCACCGATCTTGAGGCGCAGCACAAGGGCGTGCCCGATGGCTATTTCCGCCATCTGCGTGCCGCCTGCGAAAGCGGGTGGGATTTCTCGGCGCGCTGGCTGACAGATCCTGCGGATCTGACGACGATCCGCACCTGCGATCTATGGGCGGTCGATCTGAACTGCCTGCTGCTGCGGTATGAAGAAATACTGGCCGAAGCCTCGGGCGACGCGCGCTTTACCGCTGCCGCAGACCTGCGCCGAGAGGCGATTTCAAAGCGGTTCTACAGCCCGCAAACCGGATACTTCCATGACGTGCTGATCGCGGATGGCACCCCGAACCTGCTGACCACCGCCGCAGGCATGTTCCCGCTTTACGCAGGGGCTGCAACGCAGGCTCAGGCCGAAACCGCAGCCCGGTGGATGCAAAGCCATCTGCTGGCCCCCGGCGGATTGCTCACCACCGACATCACCTCGGGACAACAATGGGATAGCCCGAACGGCTGGGCCCCCTTGCAATGGATCGCGGTGCAGGGCCTGCGGCGCTACGGCTTGCACGATCTGGCCGAGACGCTGCGCAGGCGCTGGCTGGACACCTGCGATGCGGTGTTTCACGCCAGTGGAAAATTCGTCGAGAAATACAACGTCCTCAACCCGCTTGCCGCCAGTGCGGGCGGCGAATACGCGCTGCAAGATGGCTTTGGCTGGTCGAACGGCGTCTATCTGGATCTGGCCGACTGACCGCCGCGCCAGGTTTCATCCGTTCATAAATATCCCACGGGGGTCCGGGGGTGTGAAACCCCCGGCTTGGCCGATGCAGCAAAGCTGCACGCGTTTATTGCCCCCGGATCAGCGCCGAGAAATCCTGCCCTGGCGTCCAAGTCTTGGCCATCGCGCTGATCGCGGCCTGCTTGCGGCGCTGGTCCATCGGCGTATCGCCGGGCAGGCCGCCCAATTCGTCGATATATTCCGGCAGTTGCCCCGAATACAGCAGCCGGTAATCCAGCGGCATGTCGGGCTTGATCACCTGCACCAGACCATACACCGTCGAGGCGCAGTTCGCCGTCACCGTGTTGTAAAACCGCGGCGCTGCTGCCAGTTCGTTGCCAAAGCCGGTATAGCGCAGGAACAGCGCGCGTCTTTGCTCTGCGTTCAGCTTGACCGGGAACAGATGCACGTCCTCGCCACGGAAATTGGTGCGCAGCTTGACGATATCGGCCTCATCCGCTGCGATCAGCGACAGTTCAAACTGGCGGAAGAAGCCGCCGATCGAGGAGAAAACCTCGCCTTTTTCCTTGCGGATCTCGACCGAGAACGCCACGTGATCGCCGCCCTGAAAGCCAAAGCTGACAATCAGATGCGCGATGTTCGGATCACCCCAGGTTGAGGTGATCATATCCACGGTTTCCAGCTTGGTCAGATCATAGCTGCGGGTTTCCCAATGCGGGATACCTTGCAGATCACTGGTCCAGTCAAAGTTGCGCACGTTGTTCAGCGTCACAACATCGCCCGCAACGGTGCCCGTCACGCCATGCGCCACATCGGGGGCCCAGTCGCGATCTTGCCGGGGGTGGATGGTGCTATACCACCCCGCCACCGCAAGGGCTGCAATGGCAAGGCCCAGCCAGCCCAACCGGCGCTTGCCAAAGCGCAGGATCAGCACGGCCAGCACCGCCAAGGCCAGCGCGGCCCAGGCGGCGATCTGCACCCCTCCTGTCAACTGGATTGCCACGGCGGTTGCGGTCCATGCGGTGCCAAGGGCCAGCACGATCAGAAAGGCTGCATGGCCAAGGATGCGGCCAAAGCGGCGCAGCGGGGAGGCGGGGGGGAGGGGCATTGTCTTCTCCAGTTGAGCACCGGGTCGCGGTGGGGCGACCCGGCCAGATCACAGATTGGCCTTGGGAGACCAGACTTAACCGCGGGGCGTGTTGACTTCCATCAGCAAACGCTCGGTGCGGGCTTCGTCGATTTTGTTGTGCAGGCGCTGCGATTCCTCGGCGTCGCGGATGGATTTGGTGATCGCGGCGGTCGAGCTGACCAGCATCAGCGCGGCCATGGCGTAAAAGCCTTTGGCGGCGAAGGTGGCATCCATGAAATAGACCCCGCCCGCCATCATCACGGCAGCAACGCCGAAGTTGAGGTAGGTGAACATGGTCCAGGCAGACGAGGGTTTGGCGGCAAGAAGATCGTTCATTGCGGTGATCCTTTGGTGGGTTGCGTTTTGGTGTAAGGGTGATGCGGGACGGTGATAAATTTTGTCCCCGCGGGGACAGACTTGTGGGTTGGCGCGCTGATTGTGCGAAAAAACACAATATGTTGTGGTTTTTTTGGCTTGGGCGGCGTTTTGGACTTACGCGGCACGCGCTTTCAGGCGTTGCAGAACGGACGCTGCATCGGGGCGCAAGGCGGTGCCGCAACCTGCGGCGGCCAGCCGGTTCTGCATGGCTTCGGCGTTGGTCGAGGCGGAAAGCTCCAGCATCGCGGCGCGGCTGGCATCAAGGTTGGCTTGCCGGGTTTGCAGGCGGGACAGGGTGGCTTCGGCCTCGTCCAGCGTGGCGACCGTGGCAGCGCCGTGCAGGCGCTGGCTGTGATCGGTGGCGATGGCAAGGCGCTGGCCGCGTTGCAGATCGCGCAGCCGGGTTTCGGCATCGGTCAGCACGCCGCGCAGATGGGCGATTTCGGCATCATAGGTGGCAAGCGCGCGGGCAGTGGTGGCGGCCTCGGCCTCGAGTTGGGCAATCGTGCCTGCGGCTTCGCGGGCCAAGTCGTCGCGGCCCTGCGCCAGCGCGGCCAAAGCGCGGGTTTCCAGATCGGCCAGTTGGGCGCTGATGCGGGTCTGCGATTTGCGCTCGCGCTCGGCATAGGCCATCACCATCGCCACAGCGCGGCGGGCGGTTTCCACCCCGGCGGCGCAATCGCGCAACTGTTGGCGCAGGATCGGCAGCGCCGCCGCATCGGTCAGGCTTTCTGCGGCATCGGCGTTACGGCCGCGCAGCAGGGTGACAAACAGTTTGAACATTTCGACCTCCCTTGTTATGAACCGTGTTCATGGACTCTGTATGGCAGAGGTGTGAACGTCGTTCAAGACAATAATGAACGTTGTTCAGGAAATAATCGGGGGCGAAATGCGCAACAATCGGGAAGAGCAGCGTGAGGGGCTGAAAACACGGCTGATCGACGCGGCCGAGGCGCGGATCGCGGCTGCGGGCTTGAACGGGCTGAAGGCGCGCGACATCACCGCCGATGCTGGCTGTGCGCTGGGGGCACTATATACAGCGTTTGACGATCTGGACCGGCTGATCCTGCATGTCAATTCGCGCACCTTGGCGCGGTTGGGGGCGGCGTTGCAGGCGGCGGTGCTGCCGGGGCAGGGGCCGCGCGCGGTGATGGCGGCGCTGGCGCAGGGCTATGTCAGCTTTGCCTTGGGCAATTTCCGGCTGTGGGCGGCGCTGTTCACCCACCGGCTGCCCGAGGGCATCGAGGCGCCTGCGTGGCACCGCGATGAACATGCGGTGTTGATCGCGCAAATCATCGCGCCTTTGGGCCAGTTGCGCCCCGATCTGGAAGGTGCTGCGCTGCGCCAACGCGCGCTGACGGTGTTTGCGGCGGTGCATGGCGTGGTGATGCTGGCGCTGACCGCGCGCTTTGTCGCCACCCCGCGCGATCAGTTGCCGGGCGAGGTCGCGGCTTTGGTCGAGGCAATGACGCGGGGATTGGCAGAGTAGGGGGGCGGAGTAGGGCAGTCTGGCCGGTGCTTTGCATCGGCCATGCGGCACGTTTCGGCCACCCCCCGGTGGCCAAAGCCACCGGGCAGCGCCCGCCCCGCCCTCGGCGGGCGCTTCTCGCCCGCCGGGTCGGGCGCTGCCCTCTGACAGTTATGCTGGAAGCGGTTTACACCAAGCGTTCCCACATGACCGGGGCCGATCCTCCACTGGAGGATCGGCTTGTCCCGGCCAGATTACGCCTGCAACATCTGCCGCGCGGTGCGGATCGCCAAGGCCGCCACCGTCAACGATGGGTTTGCGGCAGCTGAGGTCGGCAGCACCGAGGCATCGCAGATATAGAGGTTCTCGATATCATGGCTGCGGCAGTCCGGGCGGACCACGCTGGTCGCCGGGTTGTGGCCCATGCGGGCAGTGCCGCATTGATGGCTGGGGGTGCGTTTTTCAAACGTCTTGGTCAGCACCAGTGGCCAGCCCGCCTTTTTCAGCGTGGCCTTCAGCTTGGCGTTCAGCGCCTCATGCGCTTCCCAGTTCGAGCGTTGCCATTGCAGCACGATCTCGCCATCGCGCAAGAACACCCGGCTTTCGGGGTTCGGCAGATCTTCCGACATCGTCATCATATGCACCGAATGATCGGCCAGCCAGCGTGAGACAAACAGCGGCAGGCCCGATTCTGCGGCCATGATCTCGCCGGTGATGCGGCCCAGCATCTGCACATTGCCCAGTGGCGCGCCATTCGGCCCACCTGTCAGATACCAGTCGTTCATCTGGATGGTTTTCTCATAGACCGAACGGTTGCGCCGGAACGGGCTGACGCCGAGGACGGCGGTGATGTTGTGGTTCATGAAGTTGCGCCCGACCTGATCGGACTGGTTCGCAAGCCCGGTGGGATGCGCCGCATCCGCCGAGGCCAGCAGCAGGCAGGCTGATTTCACCGCCCCCGCGCACAGGCAGATGGTTTCCGCCGATATCCGCTCCGCCCGACCCTCGTGCTCATATTCCACCGCCGTGATGCGGCCAGCGTCCGCCACCAGCCGCGTGACCTTGGCCTTGGTGATCAGCGTGACGTTGGGATGTTTCAGCGCGGCGGCAAGGCCGATGCTTTCGGCATCGCTTTTGCCGCCACGGGTGTTCGGGAAGCCGTCAAAGGTCAGCGCGCCGCCCTTCAGCCACAGATCAATATCCACCCCCAAAGGCAGCGCGCCGGGGTGCAGCCCCTGCGCCTTCAGGCGGTTGCACAGATCAACCATATCCGGCTCGTGCGGGACGGGGGGGAAGGCGTAGGGGCGGGAATGATGCGGCTCGGTCGGGTCTTCGCCCAAAGCGCCGCGCACCTCATACATCTCCTCGGCGGCCTGATAGTCTGGCTCGAAGTCGTCATAGCTGATCGGCCAGCCCGGTGCCGTGCCGCCCATATGCTTCAAGGGGCGGAAATCCTCGGCCCGGTAGCGCATCAGCACCGCGCCGTAGAATTTCGAATTGCCGCCGGGATGGTAGTAGTTGTTGGGGGTAAAGGTGCCACCATTCGCATCATACCAGGTCTCGCCAGGGCTGAAATGGCCGCCAAACACCGCAGCTGGATTGCGCGCCTCGGCGCTGTCGCGCAGCCAGTCGCCGCGTTCAAGAATGACGATGCGCTTGCCCGAAGGCGCCAGGGCAGCAGCCAGCGTGGCCCCTCCCATGCCAGAGCCGATGATCAGGATATCCGGTGTGGTCATATGCGCAGCCTTTGTTGCAAGATCGGGTCTAGGGGCGAGCCGATTTCTGGCAGACCTGTCGGCGCGCGTCATCCCAATAACGTTCTGCAATCGGGCGAAAGGCACCGAAATCAGCAGGTCAGCGCGCCGTCTTCACGCAAGCATTGTGCGGTTGTGCGAAAATGCCGCTGATTTGTATCACCCGGTGTTGTGTCACAACGGCGCCGCGCAAAATCACGCGGCGCAACTGCCATGCGGGGGGGGCTACTGCGGATCTTTTGCGCAGGGCCAGGCGGCAGGGGCGGTCAGTCCTGCGGGCAGAGTGGTGGTTGCATCGCCGCAGGCAAGATCCAGTTGGTCCTGTTCAAGACCTATGACGCCCGACAGATCGACATTTTCGAAATTCGCACGCAGCAGGAATGCCCCGGCAACATTCGCGCCTGTCATCGTGGCCCCCGAGAATACCGCACGCGGCATGATTGCGTCGTGCAGATCAGCATTGGTCATCTGCGCATCCGTGAAGTCGTTGCGATAAAAATCTCCCCCGCTGAGATCGGCATCGGTCAGATCGGCCTTGGAAAAGTTGACGCGCAAGAACTCGGCCTTGGCCAGCCGTGCGCCACGCAGAACAGCGCCGCCAAAGTCTGATCGGCTGGCCAGCGACTTTTCAAGATTTGCCCCCGTCAGATCGGCACCAAGGAACGAGCTGCGCACCAATTCGCTGCGCTGCAGGTTTGCCCCGGCCAGCAACGTCTCGTTAAAGCCGGTGCCGGACAGAAACGCGTTTTCGAAAACGCCCGCCGTCATGTCCTTGTCGTTCAGCATCAGGCGCTCTTTCGAACAGCCCGTCCAATCCATCTCCGCCGCCGGGGCATCGCTGCAACCCGCCTGGACAGACTGCGGGACCCCAAACGGCAGAATGGCTGCGCAAACAACCAGCCAAAGCCTTGCAGGCAACCTGAGTGCAGCGTGATTCATGATGTGACCTTTGCGCTATGTCTTCACGCCAACATCACACCTCTGCAGAGCAAAACGCCAGCCTTGTTCAACATCGCATCCCCAAGACGTGGCGACATACTGCCTTGTGCAAGGTAGGGCGGCCCCGTCACACTCACCCGTGCAGCGGTTTGGTCTGAGGGGGTAGGGCAAGAAAGTTTCGTTTTGGGTTGGTGTTTGCTGTTGGAAGGTTGTGTGCGGGTTGGTTTGAAACCGGGTAAATTCACAAAACTGTAAAAAAGTGTTGGCGGATGTGTTTTTTGGACTTGCGGGTTCTGGATGGTTTGCCTAAACAGCGCCTTACCGAAGCGAGACAGTGACGGTGACGGACTGAAGCGAAGCGCAAGCGGTTGTAAAGGTTCGGAAAATCTGAAGATAAGGCCTTCGACGAAGCGCTAGCGATTAGCGCAACGTCGGGATTTTGTTTGACGATAGCTCTTTGACATTGATGAATAGTTGAAGGGATATGTGGGCGGTTTGGGCGCATCGGCGTCGATACTCGCAGCATATCTGACCAGCAGGGAATGTGAGAGATCACGCTACCGATGACCTGGTAAAG
>NKIU01000011.1 GCA_002256245.1 Pseudorhodobacter sp. PARRP1
ATGTCGATATGCTCGGAAAGCCTAGCAAGATCATTCAGCCGCAGCCGTGTTGCATCGATCATCAGATTGATGCGAGATGGAATGAGACCTTGTCCGGGGCAAGAAAACAGATCCGCGCGCTGCTGCAAGCTGCTGAACAGCTGAGCAAACCGGGTGGGCGTGTCGCTCTCAATCAGCAAACGTGTCAGCACGCCGATCCGCTTCAGCGGCAGATCTTCGCGGCGGGAAACCTCGGTCCCCTGCAGATCGCAAAGAGCGCCGAGCACCTGCTCGCGGGCGCGTTCTGCGTCAACAAACCAGCCGTCGAACGCGGGGTCAAAGGCACCTGCATGCTCGAGATCACGCTCGGCCTCGATGTAGGCCGACAGGTCTTGCAGGACAGCAATGAAGCGTTGCGAGATAGGCGTGTGGTTGAAGCAGGTGTGAGCTTCCACCCTACGGTCGAGAGTGGTAATGATACTATTAGCCATGCATGATCTCCTAACGATCAGAAGTGGTCAGAGCCTTGGCGAGGGGCCCTAATCCCTTGCCTCGGCTCGATCAATATGACTATATGACATCAAATAGTCAAGTAGTTAAATTGAGAAAGATTAGAAATGGCAAAGATGGGACGTCCAACAGCGGACACCGAACCGGTGACGATACGTATGGATCGTGAAATGCTGCGTGCGATTGATGATTATCGACGGGAACATGAAGATCTTCCGTCCAGACCTGAGGTCGTGCGGAGAGTGATGGCAAAATGGCTGGAAGCCCGCTCTGATGGAACGGCGGCTGACGACCAGCAGCTATAGCCCTAATACAGCCAAGACAATCGATTGAAGCTAAGTCATCGCTTGACCCCCCGGGGGCCGGTCCAGCACGCGGCTTGTCGAAGGCGGTGCTTAAATTTCCCTAAGCGCGTGAGACTGGTGATCCGCGGTAGGGTAGGGGTGTCGGTGACACCGCCGAGGCAGCTTTGATCAAAGGTCGACACGCCATCTCCAAAAAATGCTTTTGCAGTTCTGCCTCCGGCAACCGGGTTGGGGCAACAACGACGGTATGACCGTCTGCATACCCTGCTGTTTTGCTGGGGCTTCCCATACAAGAAAAGTGGGAAACGGTTAAGATAGATTTCAAGCGCGGCACCGCTCGTGCACTGACCACCGGCTCAACCGATCCAGTGTCCGTTCGGTGTCGCGCATACTGAACGATCCGCGCGGAAATGTGGATAACTCAAATTCACCGGAAAAATGTGTTTCGAGTTTTCACTGGTCGGTCATAGGTATCCTGTCGGGCACCTCAAATGGAGACAGACCGACATGACGAACCCTTCGAAAACCGTGACCAACGAGCAACTGGATGCGCTGCGCGCCAAGTTCGCCAGCATGCCTAAAAAAGCGCAAACTAAATTCAGCGCGCGCAAAACTGTAGAGGCTTTGGCGGAACAAATCCGTCGCATGGTGGATAAGGACGGTTACAGCTTCGAGGACGTGGCTAGCCTGCTGCACCAAGACGGAGTCCAGCTGACGCCAAGCACGATCCGCACCTATCTGCGCAGCTTCGAAGCCAAGAAAGAGGAAACGCCGCCGAATACGCGCAAGGCTAAGCCGATGCCAAGCACTGAGGCACCCACGTCCCCTAAGCCAGTGCAGGTGCCGCAACATCTCTCAAATGCTTTGCCATACTACGACGATAAGGCTGATGCAGAGTTGATCCGCATGGTTGCCACCGCACAGATGAACCATGGCTGAGATGGGGGATGGCAAGCCGCGCTCCAACAATCGCAAGCGGCAGCAGATGATCTGCTTACGGGTCAGCCCCGCGGAAAGCGCTGCGATTTTGCGAAACGCAACCCGCGCGGGTTACAACAGCGCGGGTGCCTTCGCGCGCGACTTGCTTCAGAGCACACGGCAAAGCGAGCGTCCACTGCGGATCTATTCTGGCAGGTTGTCGCATTTTGGTGCTGCGCTGCACCGGATGGCGGATGCGATGGCCGCTCGTGGGCAGGCAGATCTGGCGACGACGCTGCAGAGGCTGTCCGCGGACGTGGCAGCGCTCCAGCGGCAGATGTTTCAGGAGGGCGGCGATGCTAGCGAAAGCGATAGCTAACCGGCCGATCGGTGGCTCCGTGGAAAGCGATTTCCGACGGCGGATTGCATATGTGTGCAGATCAGCGGATGCGATCGTGACGCGCAACCTGGCTGGCGGCTGGCAGGATGCCGCGTTTCAGATGGCGGTCAGCGCGGGCCTGCGCCCCGAACTCGGCACACCCTGCTACCATGTGATTGTCAGCTGGTCGCCGCTTGAGACGCCCCGCGCAGAGGAAATGATCCAAGCGGCAGATGAGATTGCAGCAGGTTTGGGGGCGCAAGAACATCAATACGTCATCGGGTTGCATCTCAAAGGTATCGGTCATGCGCATCTCATTATGAACCGGGTGCATCCGCTGCTCGGAACGGTTCTATCACGCAGTCAAGATTACGCGCGCCTTGAACTGGCCTGTCGGCAGATTGAGCGGCGCCACGGTTGGCCGCCGGATCGTGGACGGTTTAGGACTGAGATTTCCAAAGGTGTGTTACAGCTGGTGCCGCCGGCCGCAGATCACTGGGCTGCGAAATCAGAACAACGCATGCGCGGGTTGCGCCACGATCCTCGCGCGGTGCGTGGGCAGGAACGGCGCAGCGGCCTGGCAAGCCTGCGCGACCGGTTGAAACCAGAAGCAATAGCACGGGCGCGCAATGTTATTGGCAATGCCGTAGGCTGGGACTCGTTACACCAAGGCCTACGGGCATTGGGACTGCTCTTTGCACGCTATCGATCCGGGGCACGCATTATTGAGAGCATAAGCGGAGCATTCATGCGCGCTTGCGATTTAGGCGCAGCCTGTGCGCTGCCCCAGCTGACGCGCAGGCTTGGACCGTTTAAGACGCAGGCCGCAAGGTATCAGGGCGCACCGCCGCTTCAGAGTTTGCAACCACCAACGTTGCGCGATCAGATAAAAGCGGCTCGGGCACAGCGGCGATTGGCCAGAGAGGCGGAGTGGCGACATCGGGCGGATGAACGGAAGGACTTGCAAGACATCACCAAGGGTCTGCCTGGCTGGCTACGCGCCGCCTTCCAGAAAGCCCAAAAGAGGATACACGCGGAGGAGATAGTTACCTTCCGGCGCGACACTCCGCTGCCCACCCTGGCTCGGCTAGCCGGCTCTGCGGGGGACAAAATTGCGCCAATTGGCGGTCGCCCCTATCGCCATGTGGAGCGCCACCGTGCCGAGATTCTCATGGGCAAACTGGCGCTGCACTTGGCGCCAGATCATACCACCTACCGTCAGAGGTGGGCATTGAGCGCCTATCCGTCCAAGGCTGGCAACGGCGGTGGCATGCGACGTTTGTCGCAGAACGCGATGCTGATGGCGCGGCGCAATAAGGATGGCATGCTTGTGGGATTCGATCTGATTCACGACAGGTATGACATTACCACCATCCGCAACGTTTCCGGTGGCCCGCTCGGACTCGCTTCGCGTGGCCCTGAAGATGCATCCATCTGCGTGATCGCAGATGACTTGCAGAATGGGCTGGACCTGTCGATAAAGCGAACGGATCTGCTGGTTATGTTCGCTGGACCGGGACTCTCAGCAACCGTTTTGCGACAGTTGCAAGAGCGCGCTGAGGGCAAGTCAGTGATCATCGCACGGTCGCCGACCACGCATCGCTTTGCAGATATAGTGCATCAACATATCCCTAGGGCTGTGGTTTTTGACCCGCCACGGCTGGATGACATTCTGCATGAATATCTTCCAAGCGAGCCAGAGATTCCCGAGCAAAGTCACGACGCCGATGATACCTCGGAGTTCTCCCCATAAAACCGACATTCCGACACGCGATGGAACGGACTCTGCATGCACGACCGGCGCTGCACGGCTATAATGAGGCGATAACGACCAGAACCCCCTAAACGCGTCCAGAAGGACAAGAGCTTCCGCCTCATGCCTCTGAGTGCGGCTACGGAAGGATATTCTCTCATGTTCATCGATCAGCCCGATCAACACAAGAACGGTGGACCGACCGCGGCGGCGGAGCATCGGGACAATGTGGGTCCTCGTGATCCGGTCCAACAGTCCAACAGTCCAACACATCAGCAGCGCGCTAAAACTGCGGCTTCTGGTGTGGAAATGTCGGACGAAGCGGAGCGGGCAACGGCAGAAGATTTGCATCCCAAGCTTATGCATTTCTACACCGAACTGAGGCACGGCTTGCCCGACGGATACGTCTTTGATGAACAGACAAAACTCATCTTTGACATCGCAGGCAGCAAGGTATGCGGTCCGATCCGCGTGGCCAGCCTGCCGCGCAGACCAGATTTTAAGGGTTGGTCGGTCGAGGTTGAATACCTTGATCGGGAAGAAAATTTGCGTCGTGCCTCATTTCCGAGGCAGGAAATCATCACCGGCAAGGGTAGGTTTTTCTCCCACTTGATTGATTGCGGCTTCGAGGTCGCCACTGGGGCCTTGGGCGTGGCAACGCTGCTCAATGCTTGGACGAATTTGGCGCACAGTTGGAGGTGCGATCACCCTGGATGGTTTAGGGCTCCAGACGGTGCAATGAGTTTCGTGCGGAATGACGGCACGGTGCATATGGCACAACAGGAAAACGCGATACCAATCACACTTGCCAATCCCCAACTGGCAGGCACGCCGATACGGGGAAGCCTCGCGGGTTGGCAGAAGGAGGTGGCCGCCCGCGCATTGGGCAATCCCGCACTGATGTTTGCGATCTCGGCGGCGATTGCAGGGCCGCTCCTGCGCTTTACCGGGATCCATACCGCAGGGTTTAACTTCTTCGGCACCTCCGGCGTGGGTAAGTCGCTTTTGTTGCGTATCGCGGAAAGTTGTGGTGGCGATCCCCGCAATCTGACGCCTTGGAGCGCCGCAAAGACCGGCCTCGATCAGCTCGGCACCCGCAGCTATGATGGGCTGCTGGCTCTCGACGGCTTCCGGCGTGATCCCGATGCACGCCAGATCAAAGCCCTGCTTGCCATCGCTGACGAAGCGGGTTCCGACCCTGACCCGAATGGCGAGTATCGTTGGCAGGGGGTATTGCTCTCGGGGTCCGAGATACCGCTCACGGCAATGTTTCAGCGCAAAAAGACGGGCGTGCCCGCGGCGCTGTTGGCGCGGATTGTCGATATCCCTGCGACTTCCGGTCCTCATGGCTTGATCGATACCCTGCATGGATTTGCGGATGCGACCAATTTTGCGCGTCACCTTGATGCGGCGGTGCATCATCAGCATGGGCATCTGCTTCCAGCGTTTCTGGACAGGTTGGTCGCAGATCTTGCCGCGATCGCAACAGATCTCGGTAAGACCTTGCCGCAACGCTCCCACTTCTTGAAGGACAGTTGTTTGGCATCATCCAATGTTCCTGCAGCCGTTTTGCCGCAAGTCGCAGAACGTTTCGCCCTTATCGGCTACGCGGGTGAGTTGGGCATTCGCTTGGGTTTACTGCCATGGCCACCGGGTGCCGCGCAGATGGCCGCTGAGGCAATGGCGCATCGTGTAAAGCAGGATAACGGTCCGAGGGATGCTGTGCGCGCGCGATCAACGCTCTTGGAATTTGTTGATCGCAACGCTGACAGCATCATCGACCTTGAAAGCGAAGGGGCTACCGCAACAAACCCCAGCACAGTTGGTTGGCGGGATAGCGCGCACATCTATCTGAAGTCGAAGCCGTTACGAGAGGAGTTCAACGACCTCGATGAGCTCCTCGACGCAATCGCGCCAGATACATTGAAGCCTGGCGGCGAGCCGCGGTCATTGCAATTCAAGATGCCTAAAACAAAGGTGTCCGATCGACCGCGCGTCTATCGATTCGACGCACAGATGCTCCAGCATGGTATCCGCCCACGGTTTTGACGCGATTTTCGGCCGCAGCTCAGGCCGCACCTTTTGAATGCTCGAATTGCTTGAAAGAAGGGGTGTGGCTTAAAGCCGCTTGCGGCCCGGTCCTGATCAGACAAAAGTTTCGGGGCAGGGCGGTGGGCTGCGGATGATCTCAGATGTCGCGCCGGAAACCATTTTTAGAGGATGCGGATCGATTCCGGTGCTTCCAAGGAAGGAGAGGTATCAGCATCCTGAATCGGGGGCTCTGAATTGATTCATATTTCTGATTGGACAGGGCAGGTCTGCGGGGGCATCTTCAAGACAGGAGGTCACCATGTCCTGTCAGTTGCTTCACCGCATTGATCCCGAACAGAATATGGCCCGGTTCTACCGGGTCGAGGTGCTGCCCGATCTCTTCGGCGAATTTGTTGTCGAACGTCGTTGGGGCCGGATCGGGGGCAGGGGGCAATTCAGGCTCGCCTCCTATTCAACAACATTTTCTGCGGCGGCCGCGGCTTCTGCATTGGTGCGTGAAAAGCAACAGCGCGGGTATCGGGTCGCGGGTTGAAGGTTCCACGTTCGGAAGGTTTGCAGTTGGTATCGAATTTCAAGATCGCACAGCATTCCACAGCTATCAAAAGGCGGTGAATCTTCTTTTCGGTCAAGCACACTCGTAGAAAGAGCTGTGGAGCCAGGGTGGGGCCTTCGGCGCCATGGCGGCAGGTTAGGCGGGATTGGTAGGCAAGGTATGGTATTGGGTCCTGAGGTTCAGGGATCGCAATACGGTCAGTGGTGGGGCGGTGCCAGTTAGCGGGGGGATGATGCTCAGTGCCGCAGGCGGTGCAGCTATGGATCACTTACGCCACGAGGGCGGTGGCTGAAGCAACGGGCGGAGAACGGTCATTCGCTGAAATCCGTCCAGCCTTCGGGCGAACTTTGGGGAGCGGGCATTCGAACACACCTTTTCCTTGCAACGCAGCCCAGACATCAAACACGTGTCCTAGTCTGGATGAGGTCATGTGCGCCCCGTCAAAGGCAAGTCCACGTGTCATCCCGCGCCATTGCCTAGAAGGTCGATTGCCACGCTTCGCCATGTCTGCAATCTTTTCCGCCACCATGATGATCTGGGCTTTCACGTTGGCCTAGGGGATCTTGGGGATCATGCATCCGTCAACGATACGCAGATGCTCCAAGCCGTGCACCTTGGGCCGCGCCATGGCCGGGTGCAGGTAGGTCACGGCGGTAGAACACCGCTTAACATCGCGGATCGTGGCTTGGGTGACATGCACGCCTTTCTGCTCGCCAGTGTTGTAATCATCTGCTGCCGGCAGGCCATACTGTTCGCCCGCTAGTTGGAACGCGTCATAGAACGGATGCTTGGCCGCGCTGCGGGTGACGGCAAGGGGACCGGTGCCGCCGCGCATCGGGTCGCGCCCGCCTTCGAAACTGTCCATCTTCTGGAAGAACGTCAGGCAGTCGCGAAAGCTCCAGCCCTCGACGCCAAGGCCGGCCCATTGATCATAGTCTTTGGGGTTGCCGCGCACATGGACCATGCCGTTGATCGAGGATGACCCGCCAAGGCCCCGCCCGCGCGCTTGGCCCAGAACGCGGCCATGCAGCGCTAGTTCGGGTTCGCTTTCGAACTTCCAGTTATAGGTATCGCTTTCCAGCAGGAAGCTCAGCGCGGCGGGCATCTGAATAAACAGGCTGCGGTCCGAGGGCCCGGCCTCAAGCAGACAGACCGAGACGGCGGGGTCTTCGGTCAGGCGGCTGGCCAACACGCAGCCGGCCGAGCCTGCGCCAATGATCACATAGTTGAATTCGGAGGTTTTGGTCGTCATGGGCGCAGTCCTGTCGTTAGAGGATGGCAAAGCCGGTCACTCGACCAGCGTGACCTTCGAGCCGTTGAGGAAAACCGCCGGGGTGAAGCCGCGTGCGATGGCCAGCGGGACCATCAGTAATTGCAACGGAATGATCTCTAGCGCGGGCAGAAAGGCGGGGGAAATCTCGGGCAATTCGAGGATCTGAATCCCTATGCGGTGCAGGCTGGGGAGCGGGTTGATGGCGATCACCAGACAGCGGCTGCCAAGGCGCGCGATGTCCAGCGCGGTGACCTCGTTCAACTCGCGCTCGACCCCGTTGCCCCGGAAGAGGATGGCGCGGAAGCCCTCGCGCACCAGTTCAGGCGGGCCGTGGTGGAACTGGCCGCCGGTCAGCGCGGTGGAGTCGAGCTTGGTGGCAGGCTGCACTTTGGCAGCCGCCTCCAGCGATGGTCCGCGACCTGCTGTGGAAGCCGCGTGGCTTGCCCTGAAAATGTTGGCTGGTGGTCATGGGGCGTTTGACGTGTTCACTTTCACCGAGCACGGCATAAGGCCGCTGAGCAGCCAGTTGTCCCGCCACGGCTCCAGAGGCGCAAACGGCATATGGCAGGCCGCAGGTTCTACTTGACGAATTGGAAACAGATCCTGGGCCGGAATGACGCGATTGTAGAGGCCATAGACAGCGTTTTCGACAAGCACTTCGACCTTTGCGGTGATTAAATGAGGTCCAGACGGCTGATTTTGAAGGCAATTCAAGATCGCATCGCACGCGCGTTTGAAGGTGATGCGGTCGCCACGCACCGGACCTTCTGGAACCAGCGCGAAATAGCCAAGAAAAAAGTCCCAACCAAAGCAGCCACAAAAAGGGCGATGGCCTGGATCAGAGTAACTGCAATTTTCCCACGCGCGGCGTTCATGCCTGCCATCCGTTGATGCGTTATCACTTGTTGCAACTCGCAGCGTGGGGGCCAGCGCGCACCGTGCGTGACTCCCCGTTTGAAACCGGCCACCCTGACCGAAGGCGGGATGGCCGGGCGTCTGTCATTTGGTCAGATCGGTCCAAATGCGGGCATAGAGCTCCTGAACTTCCGGCGAGCAAGTCTTTTGGAAATGTGCCGCCGCTTCAAATTCCGCCGGGATCGTCATTTCCGGCGCGGCCAGCAGGTCGGGGGTCATGAACGCCTCGCTGCCAACAATGCCATTGGGATAACCCGTGTAAGTCGAGATCATCGCGGCGTTCTCTGGGTCCATGATGAAGTTCAAAAACAGCTTGGCGTTGTCGACATTTGGGGCGTCGGCTAGAATCGCGACGTTATCTTGCCATTTCAGAAAGCCCTCCTTCGGGAAACCATAGGTAAAGCCCGAATTTTGCTCGCGTATGCGCATCGAAGCGCCACTCCAGAAAACTGACGCCTGAAGGTCTTCGTTGATGAATTTCTCAAAGCTGGCATAGTCGATCGACGCCCAATAGGGCTTGGCCGCGACCAGTTTGTCACGGGCAGCTTTCAGCACGGTCTTGTCAGTGGTGCAGGCCTCGCCGCCAACCGAATAGATCGCCATGTCGATGACGTCGTTCATCGCGGGAATTATGTTGATCTTGCCCTTCAGCTCTTCTGGCGGGTTCAGGAAAATGTCGGAGGTGTTGATGTCACCGGCATAGATATCCTTGTTCACCATCACGCCGGTGGTGCCCCAGACATAAGGCACGGTGTAGTGACGGCCCGCATCCCAAGACACATCAACCCAAGTCGGGTTCACATTCTTGAAGTTTTCCATCTGGTTGGGCTCTGATTGCATCAGCAGGCCCTTTTCGATGTAGGTCGGCACCACCGAGGCCGAGGGCACCACGATGTCAAACCCGCTGCCGCCAGCCTCGATCTTGGCCAAGGCGGTTTCGTTACTGTCGTATTCGGTGAGCGTGACTTTGACGTCATAGGCTTTCTCGAACTTCGTAATCAGGTCGGGCGGGGTATAGAGGCCGAAGTTGTAGATGTTCAGCGTGCCTTCGGCCAATGCGGGCAGGGCCGAGGCGGCGACAAGTGCTGTGGTCAAGGCAAGCGAGGTTTTCATTCTGGTCTCCTTTGTCGGTTCAGATCTTTTTTCTGGTCACAAGCCAAGATCCCGCCACGATCAGCACGCTGATCAGCAACAAGAGCGAGGAGATGGCATAAATTTCCGAAGTCAGGTTTCGCTTCAACTCGCCCAGCAGATAGGTGGGCAGCGTGTCCTGACCGGGTGATTTCAGGAAATCCGAGATCACCACGTCGTCGAGCGAGATGACGAAGGCCAACATGAAGCCTGCCAATATGCCGGGGGCCAGGATCGGCAGCGTAACCTTGCGAAAGGCATAGAAACGGCTGGCGTAAAGGTCGGCGGCTGCGGTTTCCAGCGTCAGGTCCATCCCCTCCAGTCGGGCGCGGATCGGCATATAGGCAAAGGGGATGCAAAAGGCCGAATGAGCGATGATTAGATAGCCAAGGCCGGTATAGCCGGTGATCTGCTTGACCTGCGCCAGAATGATCAGCAGCGCGATGGCCAGCACGATTTCCGGCACCATGATCGGTTGGTTCAGGATCAGGTGGATCGCCCCCTCACCCTTGAAACCCCGACTGCGGGTGGTGGCAAGGGCTGCCATTGTGGCGGTGACGGTGGCGACGGCTGCGGCCATGGTGGCAAGGATTAGCGAGGTGGCAGCGGCGTTCAGGAACGCCTCGTTCTGCAAGGCGGCGGCATACCAGCGCAAGGATAGGCCTTCCCATTCGCCAATCACCCGGCCCGTGTTGAACGAATTGGCGACCAGAATGATCATCGGGACATACAGGATCACGAAACAGGTGATTGCCAGCGTGGCCGCCCCTGGCAGGCGGCGGATGTCAAAAGCGCGGTCAACCACGGCGCGGCCCCCCAGCAGTCAGGCGGGTGTACCAGATCAGCGCCACCAGCACCAAAGCCGTCAGCGTCAGCGCCAGCGCGGCACCCAAAGGCCAGTTGCGGCCTTGTCCGAACTGCATCTCGATCAGGTTTCCCAGCATCATCGACTTGCCGCCGCCCATGATGCGCGGCGTGACATAGGCCCCCAGCGCGGGCACGAACACCAGAATGGACCCCGCGATGATGCCCGGCCGCACCATTGGCAAGATCACTTTGCGCAGGCAGTAAAAGCGCGAGGCGTAAAGGTCATAGCCCGCCTCGGCCAGCCGGAAGTCGAACTTCTCGATGGCGGAATAAACCGGCAGCACCATCAGCGGCAGAAAGACGTAAGCCATTCCCATCAGAACGGCAAAGTTGGTGAACATAATCTGTATCGGCGCATCAATCACGCCAAGGCCCAGTAGGATGCGGTTGAACACCCCATCCGCACGGATCATTTCTTGCACGGCAATGGTGCGAACCAGAAGGTTGGTCCAGAACGGGATGGTGATCAGGAACAACCAGAACGCCCGCTGCCCCGCAGGCCGAGTGGCGATGAACCATGCCGTCGGCACCCCAAGGATCAGTGTGATCAGCGTCGTCGCCAGCGACAGCGCCACCGACCGGCCCAGAATCGTCATATGCGCGGACGACAGACTGACGGTGTCGTCAAAGATGTCCCGCTCAAACAGCACCGAGAACCAGCCGTCGAAAGACAGCATCCATTTGACGCCACCAAAGTCACCCGGCGTCAGGAACGAATAGGCGATCACCACCACCAAGGGCAGAATGGAAAACAGGGTGATGATGATGACAGCGGGCAGCGCCAGCCCCCAGCGGCGGCGGGTGTCGCTCCGCATGGCGTGATCTTTAGCCAGCATTTTACGCCACCTCTTGCGGCAACAGCCGCAGCGCATCGGCTGGCAGGGACACCGGGATCGTCTCGCCGTCGCGGCAGGACGCACCCCCTCGCAGGGCGTTTTGAACCCGCGCGACCAATGTGGCGCCATCCGCAAGGCGCAGATGCACATGGGTGTCTGTGCCGAAATAGGTCAGCCGTTCCACCTTGGCGGTCAGCGCCAGCGACTCTTGCTGTGTGGCCCCCATCACCACATGCTCCGGCCGTATCATCAGTGTCACAGGCCCATCGCGATGCGGCAGGGGCAACGGCGCGTCGGCCTGTGGCAGAAACAGTTGCCCTCCTTCGCAACGGGCGGAAAGGAAATTCGTCTCGCCAATGAACCCGGCAACAAAGCGGTTCGCGGGTTGGTCATACAGGTCGCGCGGAGAGGCAATCTGTTGGATACGCCCACCGTTCATCACCGCAATGCGGTCGGACATGGTGAGGGCTTCTTCCTGATCATGGGTGACAAATATGAAGGTCAGGCCGGTTTCCTGCTGCAACCGCTTCAGCTCAACCTGCATTTCCTTGCGCAGCTTCATGTCCAGCGCCGACAGCGGTTCGTCCAATAGCAAGATGCGCGGCTTTGGGGCCAAGGCCCGCGCCAGCGCCACGCGTTGCTGCTGCCCGCCCGACAACTCGCCGCTTTTGCGGTGCGCTAGATGCCCAAGTTGCACAAGGTTCAGCATACGGCCGACGGTTTCCGCGATCTCGGACTTGGGGCGGCCCTGCGCACCCAAGGCAAAGCTCACGTTTTCCGCCACGGTCATATGCGGAAACAGGGCGTAATTCTGAAAGACCGTATTCACCGGGCGCTTGTTGGGCGGCATCTGGGCGATGTCCTGACCATCCAGCACTAAGGCGCCGCCGCTGGGGGGCTCGAACCCCGCGATCAGTCGCAACAGCGTGGTCTTGCCGCAGCCAGACGGCCCCAGCAGTGTGAAAAACTCTCCCTCGGCGATGGAAAAGTTGACTTCATGCAGCGCGGTTACTGCGCTGTCACCCTTGCCAAAGCTTTTGGTCAGGTCACGGATATCAAGCATCGAAAGTCTCCCGGATCGAGATCATGAGTATTGACAATAATTTTTTAGTCAATAAAAATTTATAGAGAGACAAATTATTGGCGGCCCGATGACAGCCCTTACAGCAAGCGTTTCCTTCCCGGACCAACCCGGCCTTCGCGACCGCCAGAAAGCCCGGCGGCGGGACGAGATCATTGCCGCCGCAAAGGACCTGTTCACCAAAAGCGGGATCGATGCCACCACGATGGCCGACATCGCCGCGGCAGCCGAGGTTTCGGCGCCGACGGTGTTCAACTACTTCGGATCAAAAGACGGCATCCTGATTGCGATGATCACCGAAGGCACCCTTGCGGCGCGCGAGGGCGACCGCGCCCTGCATTGGCGTGATGGCACCGATCTGACCGGCCTAATCGCCCTTTTGTTCAGGCGGGTGTCCACCCGCACGCTGGAAATCGCGGGCAAACGCGTCTGGCGCTATGCTGAGGCCGCTGCGATCCGCCACCCCGAAACCGATCTTGCCCGAGAATACAACGCGGTATCTAACGCGCTTGTGCTGGTCATCACTGAGTTCTTTGCCGATCTTGACCTGACCCTGCGCGCCGGGCGCGATTGCGCGCCAGAATATCTTGCTGGGCTGTTTCACGACCTGTGGATGCCTTGTTTCATCCAGTTGATCACGCACGAGGGTCAGACCCTGGCCCAGCACAGCGCCATCCTGCACGACCGCATCGCGCCGCTGGTTGATCTGTTGTTCACGGATGACTGCATCACCAATCCACGCCGTAGGGACACTCGAGCATGACCGCTGACCTTATCATCCTGAATGCCCGCGTCCTGACCATGGACGACAGCGCCCCCCGCGCCGAGGCCGTCGCCCTGCAGGGCAACCGCATTCTGGCCGTCGGCGACACTGCCACGGCGCGCGCGCTTGGGGGCCGCGGAACGCGTATCATCGACGCCCAAGGCGGCACTCTGCTGCCCGGCTTTGTGGAATCGCACCTGCATCTGTTTTCTGGGGCATACGGTCAGACCTTGCTTCAACTGGCCGATATCCGGGGCTTTGACGCCCTGCAGACCGCAGTCCGCGCCTTTGCCTCAGCGCAACCCGACGCGGGCCTGCTGTTCGCCCAAGGGGCAGATTACGAAATCCTTGGCCCTGGCGTCCGGTTGGACCGTCACACGCTGGACGCGATGTGTCCTGACCGCCCCTTGGCCGTCATGGCCTATGATTTCCACACCCTGTTCGCCAACACTGCCGCCTTGCGCGCCGCAGGTCTGTTGCAGGGCCGTGATTTGCCTGTAGGCAGCGAGGTGGTCATGGCTCCAGACGGTCTTGCCGCGGGAGAGTTGCGCGAAAAATTCGCCCTCTTGCCGGTGCTTGACCTGCGCACCACAGGCGGGCGCGAGATGCTGGGCATGTCGGGGATCGAACCGCCCGTGCCGCCGACCCCAGCCGAATGGCGCGAGGATGTTGAGATCCTGAAATCCGGCCTGCGCTTTTGCGCAAGCAAGGGCATCACCGCGATGCACAATATGGACGGCAACCGTTATCTGCTCGATCTGTTGCGCATGGTCGAGGACGAAGGTGATCTGATCGCCCGCGTGTCTGTTCCGTTCCACTACACCCGCGAAATGCCCTTGTCCGAGCTTGATCGTGCCAGCGCGATGGCCGCTGATTTCACCGGTGAAAAGCTGACCAGCAACCGCGTCAAGATTTTCGTCGATGGCGTGATCGAAAGCGGCACGGCTGCGATGCTCGCTGATTATAGCGACAAGCCCGGTCTGCGCGGTGAACCGATCTTTGACGCGGCCACATTTGCCGAAGCCGCAGTCGAGATTGACAGGCGCGGCCTGCAGATCACCGTCCACGCGATTGGCGATGCGGCGGTGCGGACCACGCTGGACGGCTATGCCGCCGCCCGCCACGCGAATGGCCCCCGCGACAGCCGCCACCGCATCGAGCATATCGAAATGATCGACCCTGCCGACATCCCCCGCTTTGCCGAGCTGGGTGTGATCGCCTCGTTCCAGCCTCTGCACGCGCCAATAGGCGAAAACCCCACCACCCGCAGCATTGGCCCTGATCGTGCGCCCCATGCCTATGGGTGGCGCGTGCTGCACAAGGCGGGAGCCGTGGTGGCGTTTTCGTCGGATTGGCCGATTGTGCCAGTTGACCCGCTTTTGGGAATCCAGACGGCAATGACCCGCCAGCCGCACTTGCCGGGCCTGCCCGATCATCGGCTGGACCTGATGGATGTGCTAAAGGCGTTTACCTGCAATGGTGCCTATGCCGGGTTTATGGAGCATCAAACTGGCACCATTCGTCCGGGCATGCTGGCCGATCTTGTGCTGCTTTCCGCCGATCTGGAGGCGACACCACATGACCAGATCGCCAGCCTTGGTATCGCCATGACCATCTGCGACGGGCAGATCACCCATGAAGTCTGAAACGCTGTCCATCACTGACCTTGGCTCGGTTCGTCCGTTGGACCAGCCCATCATGCGCCGTGCCGTGGTCATCCGCGCCGACATCGGCCCGGCAGTGGAATTTGCGACCACCACCGGCACCACTCGCGCAATTTTTCCCATCACCGGGGGCGAGGCACGCGGAGTCGGTTGGCAAGCCCGCATCCTGCCGGGAGGCGCCGACTTTGCCCTTGCCCTGCCTGACGGGTGCTATGCGATCGAGGCGCGCTATTGTCTCGAAATGACCGATGGCACCCCCGTGATGATCACCAACGCGGGCAAGATGGTGCCGCAACCTGACGGCAGCTTTCTTGGCCGCACCCGCGCCAGCCTTGAGGTGCCACCCGGCCCTCATGCGGCCTTGGGTCATGCCGTTTATTTCGGCACCGTCATCGCTTTGCCGGGTGACGAAGACCACGTTTATATCGAACTTTGGGAGGCGCCCGTCTGACCGGGCCGAAAACGCATGATCCTTATCGCGGGGGCCGGTATCGCTGGCCTGACCATGGGACTAACGCTGCACGCGCTGAGTCTGCCTTTTCGCATATTTGAACGGGTTGCCGCCCCCAAGCCGCTTGGGGTTGGGATAAACCTGCAACCCAACGCCGTGCGCGAGTTGTTCGATCTGGGGCTTGAAGCAGCGCTTGACCGCATCGGCCTGCGCACCCGCCAGTACGGCTTTTACACCAAGACCGGCCTGCCGATCTGGGTAGAGCCGCGCGGGTTGGCGGCAGGTTACAACTGGCCGCAGATGTCGGTGCACCGTGGGCAGTTGCAGATGATGCTGTTGCAGACCCTGTGCGACCGGGCCGGTGATGTGGTGGAATGCGGAGCCGCTGCCACAGGCTTTGAGACAACCGACGACGGCGCTACCCTGATCCTGACCGATGGTCGCCGCGTGCACGGCAGCCTGGCCATTGCCGCCGATGGCATCCATTCTGCCATTCGCAAACAGATGGTGCCCAATGAGGGTGAGCCGATCTGGAACGGCGCTGTCATGTGGCGCGGAACATCACCTGGGCGGCATTTCCTTGGCGGCAATGCGATGTTTCTGGCGGGTCACGACAGCCAGCGTTTCGTGGCCTATCCGCTCACGCCCGAAGACCCTGCCAGCGGGCTTGCCACAATCAACTGGATTGCCGAATTGCGGGTGGACCCCACGCGCGAAATGTCCAAGGGCGACTGGAACCGCCCGTCCGACAAGGCTGATTTTCTGCCCGCATTCGAGGCTTGGGACTTCGGCTGGGTCGATTGCCCCAGTCTGATCCGCGCCTCGGGTCTGGTCTATGAATACCCTATGGTGGATCGCGAACCTTTGGCCACATGGACGACCGGCTGTGTGACGTTGATGGGGGACGCCGCCCACGCCACCTATCCCGTGGGGTCAAACGGGGCGACCCAAGCCATCATAGATGCCCGCAAACTGGGTGCCGCCTTGCGCGACCACGGCGCAACCCGCGCCGCCCTTTTGACTTATGAGGCCGAGATGCGCCCCCGCGCCGAAGGCATCCTGCGTGCCAATCGCGGCAAGGGGCCGGACGCCGTGATGCAGATGGTCGAAGACCTGTGCGGCGGGGTGTTCGACGATCTGGAACCGATCCTGCCGCGCGAAAGGCTGGCCGCTCATGCCGAACACTACAAACGCCTGTCGGGGTTCTCCATCGACGTTCTTAATGCGCAACCCCCAATCCTTGGGCGGATCGAAAGCCAAGGCGCATGACCCTGTTCACCGAATTCCGCGTTTTGGTTGGCCCGCCCCTCGCTCTTGGTAACGATGGCTTTGGCGAGACCCGCATCGTGCCCATTCTGGGCGGCTCGGTCGAAGGGCCGGGTCTTGCGGGCACGATCTTGCCCGGCGGTGCCGATGAGCAACGCATCCGCGCCGATGGGTTAACCCGCATCCATGCCCGCTATGTTATCCGTGCAGAGGATGGCGCGCTGATCCGGGTGGACAGCCAGGGCCTGCGCCACGCCCCGCCCGTGGTAACTGCGGCGATGATGCGCGGTGAAAGTGTCGATCCGGCGAAGGTCTATTTCCGCACCGTCATCCGGTTGGAAACCGCCGCAAAGTCGTATGATGATCTTAACCGCTCGCTCTTTCTGTCAACCGGCGAACGCCAGCCCGATGCGGTGGTCCTGCGCCTGACACGGTTGTAACCCCAGCTTGATGGCACCGATGCAACGCGGACCCGGGGCCGACTTACTATGGCTTCTTCCCGCCGCTGCAGAAGCCATAGCCAAATTGCCGTTGATCCACGCGCTATGCTCAGACTGTTTTATGAACGAAACGCCCGTTTTGGATGATCATGAATATCCCAAACTTATGCAGTTAAAGTAGGGCGTAGGGCTGCCGGATGGTGTCTCGCAAAGCGGAAAGGCACATGACGAGCAGATATTTCGCGGTTTGCAGGCGGACGAACGATCAGATGATGAGCCGTGATCGCAACGTTTTTGCGAGGCTAGGCCAGCACTTCACTCAGTCGCTTGTTCTCTGTGGTCGCCGCATGGGTGACGTGCTGCTGATTGTCGTCGAAGGCGCTGTAGGGCATCCTCGCGGAAGCGCTTGACCATGAGGCGTATATGCCGTGCACTGACTGCCAGAACAGACGCCGCAGTTGAAGCTCATACTGCCATCGACAACCCGCGACAGAACTTCGATCCGCCCAAGCTCGCGCTCGCTCATCATGACCCATCCCATGTGCATCCTTCAACGCGCCGAGCTGGCGACACAAAGAGGGTGACACTTTAACTTTGCTCAGATGGGTCATTTCTACTTTACGTGTGGATTCATGCCGAAGCGCGCATTTGAGCCGTTGAGAGATTAGGGCAGGGTGGCGGCCTCGGCCAAGACCCTTTCGCGGAAGACTTCTGCTCGTGTCCGGTAGCCGAGGCACTTCCGGGGCGTGGTGTTGAGGCGCTGGCAAATCGCCGCCAGGGAGCGATTTGTCAGAGCCGTCGGTTCGGTATCGCGGGGGAGATACCTGCGGGCGCGGCCGTGGGTGTTCTCGTTGGTGCCCTTCTGCCATGGGGCCTGCGGGTCACAGAACCAGACCGCGACACCGAGGCCTGCCTGCAGATGGGGCGAGGCCGTGAACTCGAAGCCGCGGTCGAAGGTGATGGACCGGCGCGCGTGGAACGGCAGGGGCGAGAGGCCCGAGATGATCCCCTCCATGACAGGCTTGGACTTGGGGACGCCATTTTTGAGGAGGACCGTGAAGCGGCTGACCCGCTCGACCAAGGAGGTCACGTTGGCGGGCCCGAACTCTTTGCGGAACTCGTTCAGGTCACCTTCCCAACTGCCAAATTCTTCGCGGGCGCCGACGGCTTCAGGGCGGTTCTTGATCGATAATTGATCAGAAAATTTATGAGCTTGGGTGCGGCGCCTGCCTCGGCCTCGCCTGCGCCGACGATACTCCGGCAGGTGGCGCCACAGATCAATGGCATGGCCGTCTTTGGAGTAGGCGAACTGATAGATCGTCTCGTGGCTGACCTGCAGATCGCTGCCATCGAGACGCAAACGGCCCGCGATCTGCTCGGGCATCCAACCCGTCTTCAGCCGATCGACGACGACGTCACGGAGGTCGCGATGACGGATCAACTTGCGCCGGCCAGCCCGGCGGGCTTCGGCTTTGGATTGCGCGTTCAAGGCGCAATAGCCGGAGAGATGCTGCAGTTCGGCATCGACGAAACGATTGCGCTTCAGCTTCCGGTGGATCGTGGCGCGGTGACGGCCGAGGCGTTCTGCAATCTCGAGAACCGGCATCCTGGCGTCGTGCCAGCGATCGATCTTGCGACGGTCTTCCAAGCTGAGATAGGCATATGAGCGGGGCATGCGAATTCTCCTTTGAGCAACACTTTGTTTTTCCTCAAAAGTCGCACTTCAATGTTGAATCCACCCCACCTACAAATAGGGATCGCATAAGTATTGTTATGTAATATGTCCGTCGTCGAATGATTTGGAACAGGCAGCCTGATTTTAGATCGCAGGTCTCGGGCTCATCGGTTTCAGGTTATGCTGCTTGACGCTGATGGTTCAAGCGGCGGTTTTGGATGGTCTTCTGTTTGATGCATCTCCTTTCGGCTAGGATGGTTTCACCGCGGCCGAAGTAGACGTCAGCCGGGGTCAGGTTGCCGATGCTTTCGTGATAGCGGTGGTTGTTGTAGTGGTCGATGAAGGTGGCGATGGCAGCTTCAAGTTCGCCCTCCAGGAAGTAGTTTTCCAGCAAGATGCGGTTTTTCAGGGTCTGGTGCCAGCGTTCGATCTTGCCTTGGGTCTGGGGGTGCATTGGCGCGCCGCGAACGTGTTTCATGCCTTTGTCTTCGAGATATTCGGCCAGATTGCCAGCGATGTAAGACGAACCATTGTCACTAAGCAAGCGCGGTTTGTGCAGAACCTTGGCGCTGTCGCAGCCTGATGCGGCCAGAGCAATGTCGAGCGTGTCGGTGACGTCCTCGGCCCGCATATTGCAGCAGAGCTTCCAGCCGACGACGTAGCGCGAGTAGTCATCGAGGATGGTCGACAGATAGAACCAGCCCCAACCGATGACCTTGAGATAGGTGAAGTCGGTCTGCCACATCTGGTTGGGCGCCGTGGTCTTGTCCTTGAACTCATCTGCCGCCTTGATGACGATGTAGGCCGGGCTGGTGATCAGGTCGTGGGACTTGAGCAGGCGGTAGACAGAAGCCTCTGATACAAAATACTTTTCCGTGTCGGTGAACTTGACGGCCAATTCGCGAGGCGACAGTTCCGGATCTTCGAGCGCTAGGTTCAGGATCTGATCCCGCACCGCTTCGGGAATACGGTTCCAGACCCGGGAAGGCCGTGAAGAGCGGTCTTCTAACCCCTCCGGCCCATGTTCGACGAAGCGGTCATACCACCGGTAGAATGTGGTGGGCGGAATGCCGATCTTGGCAAGGGTGCGCCGGACCGACAGATGTGACTGCTCCACCAGCCGGATGATCTCAAGCTTCTCTACTGCAGCATATCTCATTCTTGGTCGCCCCCAGCCCCGCTCATGTTTTTTTTGAGCAGGCGGTTTTCCAGGCTCAGATCGGCCACCAGTTCCTTCAGTGCCAAAGCCTCAGCGCGCAGGCCCTTTACTTCGCCAGTGTTGGCCTGACGGGCGGTGTCGCCGGCCAGCCGCTTCTTGCCAGCCTCAAGGAACTCTTTGGACCAACTGTAATATAGGCTCTGAGCGATGCCTTCCTTGCGGCAAAGTTCAGCAATGCTGTCCTCGCCACGAAGCCCGGAAAGCACAATCCGGATCTTCTCCTCCGAAGAATGCAGCTTGCGCGTCGCGCGGCGGATGTCCTTCACAACCTGCTCGGCAGGTGCCTTCGTCGTGACGGGTTTCTTCATCATCTTCAACTCCATCTGGGGTCAAGATGAGCCGCAATCCCTCCGCTACGCAATCACGCAAAACTGTTCCATGGGCGCTGATGGCGGACACGCTGAACCCGCTCGGAGCGTCTACGACATCCTCGCAACGACCGTGATGGTGAAGGAAGTATCACGGGATCCGGAAATCAATGACATGGGTTACGGCAACAGGCATCTCTGGTCCGAAAGCCGACACATCCGCGACGAGTTGGCTGGTGTGCCCGTCCACATGCACGGCGGTGTCCGGTCAACCATCTGGCGCAAGCGGATCAGCGAGTCTCGTGCCAAGGTAACGAGTATTGGGAGGCGTGACGGGCTGCTTCATGCTCTGGCCTATGGCCGCCTGCTGCGCAAATTTGGGGGCTGCGCAGGCGGCCGTAACCTTCAACTGCGCGTCATTCCCAACATGCTATGGGACCGAGTTCACCAGCAAGGCGATCCTGCAGTTCGTGGATGACCGCAAGTTTGACTGGCACTACATCGCACCCAGCAAGCCGACCCAGAATGCCTTCATCGAAAGCTTCAACGGTCGCCCGCGCGACGAACTCCTGAATGAAACCCTATTCCCGTCCCTGCGCCATGCGCGCGCAACGCTGGCCGCCTGGCGCACGGACTATAACACCGAACGGCCCCATTCCCGCCTCGGCTGGCAAACCCCAGCCGAGTTTGCCCGAACCTTCGCACCGCAACGGGGCCTGACGCCGCGCAATCCGCAAAGCTCCGCGCCAGCCCCCGTTGCCCAACCCGCCCAAATGGGAAAAACTCAGACCCGGAGTCTCGCTCACGCTGGATAAAAGTTGGGGGAACGTCATCTGACAGCCGGGTGTTATAGGAACGCTATTAGTTGGACTCTTTCATGTTGACGGTATTCACGAGTGGAAAAGCTCCGGGGTTTCAGATCTAGAGCGACCTAGTCGCCTGCTGTCACTACAGAAGTGTTGATGACGAAAGTGCGTATCAAGATCGAAACGGAATTCGCCCCGGGTGAGCGTTGGGTACATGAAGTCGGCACCCTGAACCGGATTTCGACAGAGGCCTCTGCGGAAGATTTCGGGCTAAGCCTTGTCGAAGGGAATTCAATCCAGAAAGTGATCCAGCGGGCGGTTCTGCGGGGCCAAGTGGAGGAAATCAGTGAGATCGAACGGGCTTGCTAGACCTGCCAACCCTATTTACCCGTCCATGGCCGCCGCTCACTTCCAATAGATACTCTGTTCGGCCGTGTGACAGTCGAGGTGCCGCGTGGCCCGCGAGTTGACATGGCTGATCGAACGGCGTGGCAAACCCGGCATGATCGTCAGTGATCGAGCCATTGGTTCAAGCCCAATGGCGAGGGGGACAGAACTGGCCTCGAACGCCATGCTGAAGTGGTGCGCCGAGGCCAAGGTCGAATGGCACTACATCGCGCCGGGCAAACCTATGCAGAACGGTTTCGTGGAAAGCTTCAACGGCAGGATGCGGGACGAGTTTCTGAACGAGACTCTGTTTCGCAACCTAGCCCATGCCCTTGATCTGATCGCGGCTTGGTTGACCGACTACAACACCGAACGCCCTCACTCGGCCCTCGGATACCAAACCCCTGCAGGTTTCGCCCTGCACCTGACCACCGCAATCGCCCGTCCAGCTGCACGCGATGAGAGTTCCGCGCGCCGGGCGATTGCTCAACCCGCACCAATAGGCGTAAAAGACCACTGGGCTCCGGTCGCGGCTGGATGAAAGACCAGTGGCAGGTCAACGCTTCAGTGATCGCCTTGGAAACTTAGCTCAACAAAATCCGCTCCGCCGTTCGCAAGCATTGGGCAACAGTGGTGAATGTCGGATTGCCGGAATTCGGCGTACCAATCACCGAATTGTCTGCAACAAAAACCCCCTCATACCCCCACAGCCTGCCGAACCGATCCACAACCGAGGTGCCATCGTCTTCTGCGCCCATCCGGCAAGATCCCATGAAATGCGTCGATCCGCCAGCGGCGTAAAGGGTAGGCGTCCAACCCGGTTCCACCTCGCCCACATCCGAGGCGATCAGGAAATGTTCGGCCATCGCTTGGCCGATCCGCAGCCGATCCGCGCGGGACAGGGCATAGCTGGCGGTCACATCGGGCAGGCCGAAGGGATCTTTGCGGATCGGGTCAAAGTGAAAACGGTTCTCGGGGCGCACGTCGATTTTGACGAAGGTGAAGATGTCAGAACTGTCCACCTCACGGATGCCGGGGGCGAGTCGACCGCCACCCGACGATAGCGTGAAGCGGCAAAGTTGGTTTTGCCACGGCTTTTCGCCCGAAGCTGGAATCCAGATCGAATAAACCGGCTCATCATCGCGGATCAGGGCGCGGATTTCCGGGATCAGGGTGACACGGGATCCGATGCAGGCGTGCTCGTGGATATAGGCGCCCAAAGCGGGGCGATGATCCAGCGCCGAATTGGCCAGCAATTTCGGCGATCCAACCGTGCCGCCTGCCACGACGACCACGTCCGCGCTGACCTCGATTTCTTCGGCGGGGTTCAGCCGATCTACCCCGCGTAGACCAACGGCGCGGCCGCCACTGACCAGAACTTCGGTGGCAATCGTATCGGGCAGAATGGTCAGGTTGTTCGGGCTGGGCGAATCGCGGAAGAAAAGATCATCCGACGAGCAGATCTTGAACACCCCGTCCACCCGGCGCGCAGCCACTGGCATCGGGCGCACCTCGCGGCCTTTGGCGCGGTGACCAAGGGTCGATTGCACGCGCCCCAACAAGGTTTCAAACATCTGCCCGCTGCCACCGCCTTGCAGGTCGATGTGCATCAAACGAGAGGCTTTGTCGAAGTATGGCTCCCAATCCGCAACGGGCATCCAGTCGGGCAATTCGCTTGCATCGGGGCGCGGACAGTTGCCCATCCATAGCGAAAACATACCGCCTGTATGATGGCTAACCCGCAAATCGCGTATGTTTTTCAAAGGCTCGGCGGCCATGCTGGGGTTAGTCAGCATTTCACCATAAATCACGTCACCCACGCGTGACAGATCAGCCTCGGACGAGAAAACCGTACGCACATGGGTGCCAAGCGGGCTGAATCTTTGCGGCCCTGCCTCTAGCACAACAACGGTCAGGCCAGCGGCAACAAGCTCGCCCGCCACCGCAGAACCGCCTGCCCCAGACCCTGCGATCACCACGTCAGCTTTGAGTTTGCGGATCATTTGAAACCTCTCTTTGCAAGGAATTGACAGCCTGATGCTCGCCTGATATTTCAATAGAATATTATACAGTCAAGCCATCAAAAGTATCGGCAACAACAGGGAGTCTACCGAATGAACGTACTTAACCGTGCGCTGCGCAAGCACGTCTTTGCTCTTGCAGCATCAACTTTTGCCATTGCGGTCCCCATGACGGCACAGGCCGAAAGCTGGAGCTTTCCAGTGCTGTCGATGGATCTGCGCGACAGCGCGGCCACGCCTTTCGTAGGCAAGCCGATCGACTATGTTGGCCTTGAGGCCAGCGAAGTCACCAAGAAGTGGAATATCTGCTTTCTGGTGCCGCACACCACCAATGACATCATCCGTGCCTATCTTTATGGCACTGTTGAAGAAACCAAACGTCTTGGCGCAAGCCTGACGGTGCTGGACGCAGGCGGCTATGGCAACCTCGACAAGCAACTGTCGCAGTTTGACGATTGCGTCACTCTGGGTGCCAATGCGATCCTGATCATGGCGGTTTCGCCGGATGCATTTAACCAGAAAATCGCCGAGGCCCGCGCCAGCGGCATCAAGGTGATCGACCTGAACATCGGCATCAATGGCCCGGCAGATGGTCGCGTCGTTGTGACCTACAAAGCCGTTGGCGATATCATCGGCAAAACCTTGGCCGCCGCCCATCCGGCTGGTTCCGGCCCGCAAACCGCTGTTGTGATGCCTGGCCCTGCTGGCGTGGCATGGTCGGAAGACACCGGCATCGGCTTCAATGCCGCCGTCGAGGGCAGTGACGTGAAGGTCGAGAAAACTGTCTATGGCGGCTCGGGCCGTCTGGAACAGCAACCATTGGTCGAAGACGTGCTGACCACCTATCCAGACCTCAACTACATCGTCGGCATGGGCACCTCGATTGAAGCAGCACTTGCGTCGCTGCGCGAACAGGGCCGCGTGGGTGAAATCAAACTCTACGGCAGCTTTATGACGCCAGACCTGACCGAGCCGCTGAAAAAGGGCGATGTGTCGGGCGTGGTTGTTGAAAACTCGATCATCGTCAACCGGCTGGCCGTAGATATGGCTGTGCGGTTGCTGGAAGGCAAAGCGACGGTCACCGATGCCGTTCCGTCCGTGACACTGGTGGATGGCAGCAATGTGGACAGCATCCCTGCGGCAAACTTTGCCCCGGCAGATTGGGAAGCGGTGATGAAGGTCGACTGACCTTCGCATAACCGTTCCCTTGGGCGGCCGCACTCCCCGGCCGCCCTACTTTTTAGCGCCTGATGAGGAAATCATGCCCCGTATCGACCCGATCCCCCGCGAAACCGTGCCGCAATACGAGCCTATTTTCAAAGGCATGGAAGACAGCATTGGTTATGTCCCGAACAGCTTTTTCACCATGGCGCGCGATCATGGCATCATGACCGCGGTTGGGGCGATGTCGGATGCGTTCTGGTATCCTGACACGGTGGATGAACCGCTGCGCCGATTGGTGACTTTCGCTTACAGCCATTTTGCGGGATCTTACTACAGCTCAGCGCATTGCGCTTGCGGAGCCGAAGAACTGGGCCTTGCCCGCGAGAAAATCATGTCGATCTTCGACTATGAAACCGCGCCGGTCTATTCTGATGCCGAACGCGTGGTGCTGCGGCTCTGCCGTCATGCGGCGCGGATTCCCGGTGAAGTGACAGATGCCGATGTCGAAGCGGTGAAGGCACATTACGGCGTCAGCGTTGCGGCCTTCATCACCGGGTTGATCTGCTTTATGGCATTCCTGAACAAATGGAATGAGATTTGCGGCACCCGGCTAGAAGATGTTCCCTACGCCTGGGCCGAAGCCAATTTGAAGCCGCTCGGCTGGCATCTGAAGCGCTGAGATTGCAGATGGCCGCCCGGATCGCCCCCCTTGCTGCCACTGAGCTGCCCGCCTTTGCGGCGGTGATCGAGGCGATCGAGGCGGATCATGGCTATGTGCCGAATTCCTTTCTTACGCTGGGGCGGCACCCCGGCATGTTGCAGGCAATGGGTCTTCTGGCCGATGCTTTGTGGTATGATGACCGCCTGCCACAACCATTGCGACGGCTTGCGGGTTTTGCCTTCAGTTGGTTTTCCGGCGTGATGTATTCCGCCGCGCATCTCGCTTGCGGGGCCGAAGACGTTGGCTTGCCGCTGGCGAAGTTGCTGGCGGTGGACAGTTGGGAAACCGCTGCGATTTATACACCATCCGAGCGCGCCGTGCTGCGATTGTGCCGGAACGCCGCGCGAATGCCGCATGAAATGGCAGATGCTGATATGGCCGCGCTGCGCGCCGAGATCGGCGAAGAACAGGCCTTGCTGATCGTGGGCCTTGTGTGCTGGCATGCGTTTCTGAACCGCTGGAACATGATGGCCGCGACCCAGTTAGAGGAATCGCCCTTGATCTACGCCCGCACACATCTTGCCGTCATGGGCTGGCACCCCGGCCCACACGCCCTGCATGGAGAGCCTGCATGAGTTATGTTCTGGAAGCCCGCGCCGTGTCGAAATCCTTTGGCGGGGTGCGGGCGCTGCGCGAGATGGATTTTGGCTTGCGCCCCGGTGAGGTGCATGTGCTGTTCGGTGAGAATGGCGCAGGCAAATCCACGCTGATCAACGTTTTGTGCGGCGCGTTGCAGCCGACCTCTGGCACCATTCTGCGCAATGGCGAAGTGGCGCAATTCCGCGATGTGCAGGATGCCCGGCGTCAGGGTGTGGCCGCGATGTTTCAGGAATTTTCGCTTGCCCCGCATCTGACGGTGGAAGAAAACATCTTCCTTGGCGCCGAACCTCGCAATGGTATCTGGCTGAAAATCGGCAACCGCCGCCAGCGGGTGCAAGCGGCGCTGGATGCCTACGGCTTTGCGGTGAAACCCACGCAGACCGTGATGCACCTTTCACGCGCCCAGCAGCAGATGGTCGAGATGACCAAGGCGCTGATGACCGACCCCAAAGTGCTGATCCTAGATGAACCCACCGCCAGCCTGTCGCAAAAGGAAACCGAGGCGATGTATGGCCTGATCGCCGAGTTGAAGGCGAAGGGTGTGGGCATCATCTACATCACCCACCGCATGAAAGAGATCGAGGCGATTGGCGACCGCGTGACAGTGATGCGCGATGGTGCATTCATCGCCACCGTCGATGTCGCCAGCACCAGCCAACAGCATTTGGTGGAACTGATGACGGGTCGGCAGATCACCAACCTTTACCCCGATGTGGCCCACAAACCCGGCAAAGCACTGTTGCATGTGACAGGGCTGACCACGGCGGATGGGATGATCAACGACGCCAACCTGACCCTTCATCAGGGCGAAATGGTGGGGATTGCGGGTCTTGTTGGCTGCGGCAAATCCGATCTGATCCGCGCGGTGTTTGGGCTTTCAGCGATTGCAAAAGGCACGGTCGAGGTTGACGGTACACCCGTGGCCCGCCCCGTCCCGCGCGATATGCTGGCGCGCGGCGTGGCCTATATCACCTCAGACCGCCGCAACGAAGGGCTGATGATGCTGCGGCCCACGCGGGAAAATCTGACACTTTCGGCCATCGGCCAACAACCGCTTTCGTCTGGCGGTTTCCTGAAACTGGGCCGCGAGCGCGATATGGCACAGGATCTTGGCACCAAGCTGACCGTCTCACCCTTGGCATTGGAGAAATCGGTGCTGGCCTATTCGGGCGGCAATCAGCAGAAAATCATGATCGCCAAAGCGATTGCCCGCGACACCAAGGTGTTTCTGTTTGACGAGCCCACCGTTGGCATCGACGTGAGCGCGCGGGTTGAGGTTTACGGCTTTCTCAAAGCCCTGGTCGAGGCCGGGGCAGCGGTGCTGATCGTCTCCTCCGACCTGCCCGAAGTTCTGAACCTGTCGCATCGCCTGCTGGTCGTGCGGGATGGCCGGATCGTCGATGAAATGCCCAAAGCCGATATTTCCGAATCCCGTGTGCTGGCAGCTTTCTTCGGAACTGCTGCCGCCTGACCCTTCTTTCGGCCCAAAAGGACCAAACGCATGACCAAAGCGCCCAACAACCCCCTCAAGACCGCCTTCATTCAACTGGGCATTCTGCCGTTTCTGCTGGTGGCGGCGATTGCCTTTTTTGCCCTGAACGAAAGCCGGTTTCTATCCTCGCTGAACATCTTCAACGTGGCGCGGCAATCGACCTTTCTGATCATGATCGCCATGGGGCAGATGATCGTGCTGCTGACGGCGGGTCTTGATCTTTCGGTGGGTGCGGTGGTTGGCTTTGCGGGCGTCGTGTCGGCGCTGGTGCTCAAAGCGATGGTTGCGGCCTTTCCCGATGCGATGGTGCTGGCCGCCATCGTGGCCATGGGCAGCGGCGTGTTGGCGGGCATGGTGGTTGGCTTGATCAACGGCATTGGTGTGGCCTTGCTGAACGTGCCGCCGTTCATGATGACGCTTGGCACCATGACCAGCCTTGTCGGCGTGTCCTTGTCGATGACCAAAGGCTTGCCTGTCACCCAAATTCCCGATGCCTTTCAAGATATGCTTGGCTATGGCCGGATGTTCGGCATGGCCCCGGCGATGGTATTTACCATTGTGTTGTTCATCGCGATGTGGCTGCTGCTGAACCGCACAACGGTAGGGCGTTACTTCTATGCGGTGGGGTCAAACATCCGGGCCGCGCAACTGTCGGGGATCAACACCAAACGGCAGTTGATGCTGGCTTACCTGATCTGCTCGGCGATCTGTGGCATGGTGGGCGTGCTGTTTTTGGCGCGCACCGGATCGGCTGAGGCGTTGAACGGATCGAATTATGGGCTGCAAGCGGTGGCGGCCTGCGTCATCGCCGGGGTGTCGCTGTTTGGCGGCGCGGGCAAGGTGCGCGATGTGGTGCTGGGTGCGGTGTTCATCGTGATCCTGACCAATGGGATGAACCTGATCCGGGTCGAAAGCTATGTGCAGCAGATTGTGCTGGGGGCTATTCTTATTCTGGCACTGGTGGCAGATCAGCTGCGCACCCGCCTGATCACGAGGTAATGGAATGACCAGCGAAGCCAACAAGGCCGTTGTGGCCGATTTCATCAACACCGTCTTCAACGGCACCCATCAGGTCGACGAGGGGGCCGCGCGCTGTCTTGGCCCGACCTACCGCCAGCACAACCCCGACGTGGCCGATGGCAGGGATGCGTTCATAGCCAATTTCAAGACGTTCTTCGCCGCACATCCCACCAGCACCTTCGAAGTGAAGCGGATGTTCTGTGAAGGTGATTTCGTCACCGTTCACGCCCATTGGAAGCTGCATCCAGAAGATCGTGGTTCTGCCGTGATGGATATCTTCCGGCTGGAAAATCAACTTCTTGTTGAACATTGGGATGTGGTGCAGCCCATTCCTGCAACGATGGCCCATACCAATACCATGTTTTGAGGTTTGCGATGACAACTCCTGAAATTCTGAACCTGATCGGCCGTTTGGGCGTCGCCTTCTATTTCCTATGGTCGGTGCCATTCAACATCGGGGCCAGAGGTCATCATCTGGCCGAATTCAAGCGGATCGGAGCGCCAGCGGGCGGCGGTTTGTTCTGGATTGGGATTGCTGTGGCGGCGGCGGGCAGTCTGCTGTTTCTCTACACGCCCACCGCGATGATCGGCGGCCTGCTGCTGATCATCTTCACCTTCACCTCGGATGCGCTGTTCCACCGCTATTGGACCTATTCCGATCCGGGCGAGCAAGTGATGCACAAGTTCTTTCTGTTTGAACATGTGGCGCTTTGTGGCGGTATCCTTGGCTTGGGCGCAGCAACGCTATGACCCTGTCCGACATCACCCGCAGCCGTCTGATGCAGATCAGCATTTCCACCCTGTCCACCGTGCTGTTTATGCGCGGCTTTCGCAACCGTGTGATGCAAGGCGTGGTTGCGCTGAACCCAGCAGCCACCCGGATGGTGGGGCCAGCCTTTACCCTGCGCTTCATCCCAGCGCGGGAAGATATTGATACGATGGCGGAATATGCCCTTGAAACCCATGTGCAGCGCCGGGCAATCGAGGAATGTCCCGCACGGCATGTTCTGGTGATCGACGCGATGGGCGAAACCGGGGCGGCTTCGGCGGGGGATATCATGCTCGCGCGGTTGCAGGCACGGGGCGCTTTGGGTGCGGTGACGGATGGCGGTTTTCGCGATACGGCCGATATTGCCGCGCTGAACTTCCCGGCCTTCCACACCCGCGCCGCAACGCCTTCCAGCCCGATCAAGCTGCATCCGGCGGATCTGGACCTGCCCATCGGCTGCGGCGGTGTTGCGGTTTATCCCGGTGACATCATAGTGACCGACAGCGACGGCGTCATCGTGATCCCGGCGCATCTGGCGGATGAGGTGGCGGAACAGGCGATGGCAATGACCGAATATGAGGCTTTTGCTGCCGCCAAAGTGGCCGAGGGGCGCTCAATCTTCGGCCTGTTCCCCGCCACAGACCATAGCCGCGCAGAGTATGCGGTTTGGCGTAAATCCCGCGCCTAAGCGGGATTGGCCGAGATAATCCGCAGCCGCAAGCTTTCAACATGGCTGCGCATTGCAGCAGAGGCGGCGGCGGCATCGCGGGCACGGATTGCGTCGATGATCGAGCCATGCTCATGGCTGGTCATGTTGAAATCGTGGAAATGCCATGTTGGTAAAAACCAGATCCGCGACATGCGATCATGCACGCCACGCTGGAAATCAGCCAGCAGATGATTGCCAGAGAACTGCGCAATCCTGGCATGGAAAGTGCGGTCCATCTCCATCAGCGCCTTTTTGGTCAGATCGGCCTGGCCATCGTCAAAGGCGCGGCAGATCGACTCAAGCTCTGCCAGTTGTTCGGGGGTGCGCCGCTCTGCCGTAAGTCCAGCACAGAATGGTTCAATCAACAGCCGGGTTTCCAGTGCAAGATGGATCTCTGAAAGCGAGTCCGATTGCACCAAGATACCCTTGCGCGGGATGATCTCGATCAGGCCTTCTTGTTGCAATCGGTGCAACGCCTGATGCACCGGGGTGCGGCCCATACCCAGATCGTCAACCACCTGCGCCTCTTGCAGGAACTGCCCCGGCACATATTGGGCCGAAATCAGCTTTTCCTTCAGGATGCCATAAGCCGTTTCGGACAGCGTCCGAGGCGCCACTGTCGCGCGCTCCGCTCCCTCTGAAGGATCCATCCCAGTTTTACCGTCTGCCATCACAATACGCCTGTTGTTTTCCTGATACGCAACTAATGTTTCTTAGATATATCATATGATCTGATACGAAAACCTAAAAGTTCATATAGTGATCCTGTATTCTCGGTAATCCAAGGCTAATGCGCCGCCTGAAGCAAAGCGATTACCGCCAAAACTGCGGCGGTAGACCAACCGGCCAAAGCGAACAACCGCCAACCCGGCCCGTCCTGTGGCGTTGTGTTTCGAACCGCCGCACCAGTAGCAGCCACGCCCCGAGCAGGCTGCTTGCCCGATTGTGCCACAGCAGCAACGGCCCCTGCATTGCCTGAGACATGATCCGAGAATTTCTGAAAGAACTGCGCAGCAAGGCTGTTGGCCAGCCCCTTGATCATCCGCCCGCCCAGTTGCGCGATCTTGCCACCCAGCGCCACGTCCACGGTATAGGTCAGCCGTGTTCCGCCGTCTTCTTCCGCCAGATTGATCAGCGCGGAGCCTTTGGCAAACCCCGCCACGCCGCCGCTGCCCTGCCCGGTGATCCGGTAGGAATGCGGCGGGTTCAGATCAGACAGCGTAACCTGCCCCGCGAAACTGGCGCTGACCGGGCCGATTTTTTGCACCACCCGCGCCGTCATTTCGGTCGGGCTGGTCATCTCCAACGCCTCACATCCCGGAATGCAGGCACGCAAGATGGCCGGGTCATTCAATCCGGCCCAAACGGTCGCAATCGGGGCCGGGATCAGGGTTTCGCCGGACAGTTCCATCTCAGCGACGGCCCTTACCGATATGGGCGATGCCTTCGATTTCGACATAGATCGTCGGCCCTGCAAGGTTCGACACCTCGACCAGCGAACAGGCCGGGAAATCGCCCTCGAAGAATTCGGCACGGGCTTTCCAGACGCCATGACGGTTTTCCATCCGCGTGACATAGATCGTCAGCTTGGTGAAATCTGCCATCTTGCCACCTGCCGCCTCAATCAGCGCCTTGTGTTTGTTCAGGATGATCTTGGTTTGCTCGTATTCATCTGCGCCGTCGATTGTCACCAGATCGGCATTGCGGGCCGTCAGGCCGGACAGATATGCAATGCCATCCACCACAAGGCAGTTGGACCACATGGCGGCAATGGGTTCGGCAACAAGCGGGCTGGTGTAGCGGGTGATGGTCATTGGGGCGTCCTTTCGGGATCAGGCAAGCGCGCGGGTCAGCGCACGGCGAATGACATGGGGCAAAACCTGCGCGCGGTAGTCTTTCCCCGCATGCAGATCTTCGGTGAAGTCTTCAGGATCAAAATGCAGGCCCGCTGCGGCATCGGGGTGAAAGCGGGCGGAAAGCGCACCTTCCGCTGCCGCATCGCGGAACACACAAGGCCCCGCGCCGTTGATGGCCACACGGGTGGTATCGCCAAAGCGAGCCACGAAGGCACCCGCCAGCACATAGCCAGACGCCGGGTGAGGCAGTTTGAAATAGCCTGCCGCATCCGGCAACGGAAAGCTGATCGCGGTCAGAATTTCATCCCGCGCAAGGGCAGTTGCGAACATGCCAAGGAAGTAATCGTCCGCCGGAATATCACGCAAGTTGGTGTGAATGGTGGCCCCCAACGCCAGCACCGCAGCCGGATAATCGGCGGCGGGATCGTTGTTGGCAACCGAACCGCCCATCGTGCCCATATTGCGCACCGATGGGTCAGCGATGCCTTCGGCCAGTACGGCCAGCGCAGGCAGACGGCCGCGGATTTCAATATGTGCAGCGACCTCGGCATGACGCACCATTGCACCGATCCGCAGAATTGCACCGTCAACACTAACACCGCGAAGGGCGTCGATGGCTTGCAGGTCGATCAGGGTGGAATGAGCGGTCAACCGGTGCTTCATCGCCGCGAGGAGGGTTTGCCCACCCGCCAGAAGGCGCGGCTCGACATCCGAGCACAGGATATCCAGCGCTTCGTTAAGTGTATTGGGGCGGGCGTATTCAAAACTATACATCACCCGCCATCCTTTTCGCGCCATCCATCAGCGCCGCAACGATGCCATTATAGCCGGTGCAGCGGCAGATATTGCCAACCAGACGCTCGCGCGCCTGCGCTTCCGTCATATCAGGGTCTTCGTGGGCAAGCGCCACGCAGGCCATGATCATACCGGGGGTGCAAAAACCGCATTGCAGCCCGTGATGGTCGATGAAAGCCTGTTGCATCGGGTGCAGCCCATCACCGGACAGTCCTTCAATCGTTGTCACCTCGGCCCCACCCGCTTGCGCCGCCAGAACCGTGCAGGATTTCACCGCGCGGCCCGCCAGATGCACCGTGCAGGCCCCGCATTGGGTGGTGTCGCAGCCGATATGCGTGCCTGTCAGCCCCAGACCGTCGCGCAGAAACTCCACCAGCAGCGTGCGGGGTTCGACGTTTCGGGAGACCTCGCGGCCATTGACGGTCAGGGTCAGTAGCATGGATTACGGGTTCCTCGTTTGCCAACGCCATTCATCGACAAAGCTTGTCTCAAACAGCCCCGCCATCTTGAACGGGTCACGCGCCGCCACCGCCTGCGCTTCTTCTAGTGAGGCGGCCTCAAGAATGAACATCCCGCCCAGCCGGGTTTCGCCATCCGCCCCAAGGATCGGCCCACCTGCCTTGGCCGCCACCCCAAGTGACTTCATGAAGGCGATATGGGCAGGCCGATGCTGTTCGCGCGTATCGGCCATACCGGGTGCATCGCGGTTATAGATGACGAAAAGTCGGGGTTCGGTCATGCCTTTTGCTGCCCGGTCAGAAAGCCGCCAATGGTGGCATCGGTGTGGAACACCGGCTTTTCATAGTAGTGCGGACCGTCATAAACCTCGACCAGACGGCACCATGTTTTCGCAACGGTTGGGCCATGCGGGTGATCCTTTGGGTTCATGTAAAATGACCCCTTGGTCAGCAGAATGTCGCTGTCGCTGTATTCATACTCGCCTTCAAGGCAATACATGAACTGGTTCGACGCATGGCTGTGCTTGATCGGAATCCCGCCACCGGGCTGATATTCCAGCAGCGCAATCGAAGCGCCCGTCGCGGGATTTTTCCACAGGAAATACTGCCGAAAGCCGTATTCTGGGAAATCGAGCCAGTTTTCCGGGGCAAGGTCGGCCTCATTGATCAGTATTTCCAGGGTCTGGGGGTTCATTTTGTCTCCTCCTCGGTCCGTTTTTCACGGTGTATGGCCCGCAGCACTTGCGCGGCTGTCACAGGCATGGTCAGGGCTGGCTCGGGCACAAAGCCCAAAGCGTCTTCAATGGCTTGCACGATGGCGGGCGGGGCGGCGATGGTGCCAACTTCGGCCCCACCTTTCACGCCAATGGGGTTGGTTTTGGTCGGCGTGTTGTGCAGGGCCGATATGATCAGCGGCATATCCTCGGCCCGTGGCATGGCGTATTCGGTGAAGGCGGCGGTCAGTTGCTGGCCCGCTTCGTCATAAACCACGCGCTCCATCAACGCCTGCCCGACGCCCATCGCGGTTGATCCGATCAACTGACCTTCCAGCAGCAGCGGGTTGACCGCCACCCCCACATCATCCACCGCCGCATAGGCGACAAGGCGGACAGTGCCGAAATCGGGATCAATCTCAACCTCGGCAATGTGACAGCCGTTGGGGTAATTCTGCGGCTGCGCGGTATAGGTGCCGACGGCCTCCAGCCCCACACCAAGGGCACCGGGATGGCCCAACACGCGGTAAGCGGCGCGGGCAACTTCGGACAGGCTCAGCGCCTTGTTGCTGCCCTGCACGGTGAAGATACCCTCAGCAAAGCTGATCTGCGCAGGATCAGCTTCCAGCAGATTGGCGGCGATGGCGGTGGCTTTGACGATGATCTGATCACAGGCGCGGCGCAGCGCCGATCCGCCAACCGTGACCGACCGCGAGGCATAGGTGCCGCCGCCATAGGGGATGATATCGGTGTCGCCATCGACAACCGAAATGTCTTCATACCGCAGGCCCAGCCAGTCATGCAGCATCTGGGTATAAAGCGTGTGATGCCCCTGCCCATGGGCAAAGGTTCCGGCCAGAACGGTAGCATGGCCAGTGGGGTCAAACTGCACCGACATCCGCTCATTCGACAGGGCGGACACTTCGACGAAATAGCTGATCCCTTGGCCCCGCAGCAGACCGTTGATCGCAGAGACCGCCTTGCGGGCGGCGAAGCCGTCCCAATCGGCCAAGGTCAGTGCCTTTTCAAACACCCCCGGAAAATCGCCGCAATCATAGGTATCGAGCAGCGCGGTCTTAAAGGGCATCGCGGCGGCGGGGATCAGGTTGCGGCGGCGGATTTCAACGGGCGTAAGGCCAAGCTGGCGCGCGGCTTTGTCCAGCATCCGCTCCAGAAAATAGGTGGCCTCGGGGCGGCCCGCGCCACGATAGCTCGTTGTCGAACGGGTGTTGGAGAATACGCCTTGCACCCGGACATGAGCAGCGGGCAAAACATAAGGCCCCGCCAGCATCCGCGCCGACAGAAATGGTGAAACCCCCGTAGCGGGGCCAAGGCGGCAGCCCAAATTATGCCGGGTGGTGGCGCGTAGGCCAAGGATGTGTCCCTCGGCATCAAACGCCATCTCACCGCTGGCCATATGGTCGCGGCCCTGAAAATCCGACAGGAACGCCTCGGACCGCGACGGCACCCATTTCACCGGGCGGCCTGTGCGTTCCGCAGCCCACAGCACCAGCACATCCTCGGGGTAAAGCCGGCCTTTGAGGCCAAACGCGCCGCCAACATCGCCCGCCGAAACCCGGACCCGGTGCGCAGGCACCTTTAGCACAGCCTCGGCCAAAAGGCGGCGCACGGAATGCGGGTTTTGGGTGGAAGTCGTCAGTTCATAACGCCCCAACCTTCGGTCAAAGACCCCGACAGAGCCGCGCATTTCCATGCTGGCATGGGCCAGACGCGGCTGACGGGTTTGCAGGGTGATCACATGCGCAGCCTGCGCAAAAGCCGCCTCGGTTTTCAAAGCATCGCCAAGCTCGGCGGAAAAGCACAGGTTGCCGGGGGCATCGGGGTAAAGCTGCGGCGCATTATCGGCAATCGCGGCTTCCATTGAGGCGACAACGGCCAAATCTTCCAGTTCAATCTCAACCAGCTCACAGGCATCCTGTGCCTGCTTGCGCGTCTCGGCCAAAACCACCGCCACCGGATCGCCCATCGCCATCACCCTGTCGGCGGGCAAAGACGGGAACGGCGTGCGCACCCATTTTCCCTTGGTGATTGCGGGCGGCATGGATTCGCAGGGAATATCGCCCCAGCCTGATGCCGCAAAATCGACGCCCGTCAGCACCGCCACCACGCCATCAGCCTCCAGCGCCGCTCTGACATCAACCGACACGATCCGCGCATGGGCCCGGTCGCTGCGCACGATCGCCATGTGCAACATGCCCGCCAGCACCAGATCATCAATGAACCGCCCCTGCCCGGTGACCAACCGCCGATCCTCAACGCGGGTCACAGACTCGCCAAAGCGGCCTTGGTGTTTCGGGGCGGCAGTCATCAGGCAATAGTCCTTTGCGGCGCGAAACGCGCGATCAGTTGCAGGGATAAGGGTCGCTTACTCGAAGAACGTGGATGGCGGGGCCATGCCCCATTGGGTTGTCTCATCAGCAGAACCGACAAAGCGGACGGGAACATATTCGTGGTTGATCATGTCGGTGTCGGTGTAGTGTTCGATCCGCTGGCCGAACGGGTCGAGCCAGTAATCGTAGATCAGGCTGCCAAGGTAGTGACGGCCCACTCCAGCATCCAGCTTCCAGCCCTTGGCTACCAGATGGTCATGGCCCGCCATCACGGCATCCAGATCCAGCACTTCATAGCTGGAATGGTGGCATCCGTAATGAATGGATTGGTTGATCAGGATGCAATGATGTTCAACATATTCAGCGCCCCGATCCACGCGCAGGAAGGTGCCCACAACCGGTTCCTGACCGGGCGGGTTATCGGAATGGGCGCAGATGAAATCGGCGGGAGCCATTGCGAAATGCTGCATGAACCAGTCAATTTCCGGCACCGCTTCCGGCACCCACAGCACGAAATGGCCGATCCGCAGCACCGGAGTCGCCTCGGGCCGCTGGCGGACAGCGGAGTTGTGGCGCAAATGCTCGCTGGCAAAGTTCATCCGGTAGGATCGCCGCACCGGCATTTCGGGCACTTTGGCAACGCCCCATTCGACCCAGATCGTATGTTTGTTCGGCGTGGTCAGCGTGACGCGCCAACCGCCACCGGGCTCAGTGATCGCCTCTGGGCCGACAGCGCCGGGAATAAGTGCCGCCTTGTCCAATTCCTCACGGCTGGCAACGACAAGGCAGCCGCCGAGGAATTTATTCTCGGAGCCCAGCCGCGCGACATGCACGTGATGGTTCGATCCCGTGCCGCGCATGTAAACCGCGCCGTCAGTGCGGGCGGATCGGGTCATGCCGAAGTCGATCAGAAAGCGTTCCATCAGATCCAGATCCGTGACCTGATAGGCGGTATAGCCCACGTCGAGGATATTGACCTTGGTTTGGCTTAGCGTTGTCATGTTATCCTCACAGATATTGGCCAGAAACGGCGCTACGGCCGGGGGCAATGTCTTCGCCATGGCGCAGCGCCCACAGCACCTTGTCCGCCGCCAATGGCAGCGAGTGCACGCGGATGCCGACTGCATCATAGACAGCATTTGCAATCGCAGCGGCAGGGTTGACCAACCCGGCCTCGCCACAGCCTTTGGCACCGAACGGGCCATCATCCAGCGGGTCTTCGATCAGCAAATGTTCCATCTCTGGCACGTCCATCGTGGTCGGCAGCCGGTAAGTCAGAAGACTGTCAGACAACACATTCCCGGTTTCGGGGTCTATCACGAAGTCCTCAGTCAGCGCGAAACCGATGCCCTGCACAAGACTGCCCTGCATCTGCGCCTCAACCAACAGCGGGTTGATCGCGCGGCCAATGTCATGCGCCGAGACGTAGTTCAGCACCGTGACCATACCGGTTTCGGTATCAACCTCGACCTCGGCAAACGCCGCCTGATGGTTGGGGTGGTGCGAGGTGGATTGATAGCTGCCGGAGGCGTTCAACTGACTGCCGCCGGAGCCGAAATCATAGATCGCCGCATAGGCAACGCGGCCCACATCAATCGAGATACCGGGTGCCTTAGGCGAGGTGATCTGCCCTGCCTTCACCTGAATATCATCCTTGGTCAGCCTGATCTGATGTTCTTCGAACAAAGATACCGCGCGTTCGCGGATTTGTTCGTTGATCTTCACCCCCGCCGCCGCAACCGCATTGCCGATCACCAGCATCGAGCGGCTGGCGTGGCTGCCGATATCGAACATGGTTACATCAGTATCGCCGGTCGAAATGCGGATCAGTTCGTACTTCAACCCGGTGCTTTCCGCCGCCACTTGCGCCAGCGCGCCCAGGATACCCTGCCCCATTTCGCAGGGGGCGACGATCAGATTCAAACTGCCATCGGTCAGCACTTTCATCACGCAGCTTGAATGCTCCAACAAGAACCCGCCCGCGCCCGAAGCGTGGGTGAGGATCGACATGCCAATGCCGCGCTTGTATCGGCCTTCTTTCTTGGCATCCCAGCCCAGCCATTTGTCTTTCCAGCCGATTTTGTCGGCGGCCAGATGAATACATTCCTCTAGTTTGGTATGCGCCAATGGCACAGGCACAAAGCAAGACGGATCGCCGGGCACCTTTAGGTTGCGCAGACGCAACTCCATCGGGTCCATCCCCAGCTTTTCGGCCAGCCGGTCCAGCGCTTGCTGGAACACGAAGGCACCTTCGGCATTGCCATAGCCACGAAAGCCGCTGGTGGTAGGGGTATTTGTATAGGCCACTGTCAGATGGCCCCGGATGTTGTCACATTTCAGAACACCAAGGGTTTTCTGCATGTTCACCGTGGCTGTGGTGGCCGAGTGTGAAAGATACGCCCCGGAATCCGCGACGATAATCTGTTCAATCGCCAGCAGTTTGCCGTCTTTGTCGGCGGCAACGCGAATGGCTTGGTGCTGATCGGTGCGGCTGGAATAGCCCTGAAAATCTTCCTCACGCGTCGTCGTCACCCGCACCGGACGACGGCAAGCGCGTGCCAGCAGCACCGCCGCAGGCTCAACCCCAAGCGCCAGACGCGCGCCAAAACCACCGCCGATGGCCGGAGAAATCCAACGAATATCGCCATCTTCCAGATCGGGGAACACCCGCTTGGTCAGGTGCTTTTTCGCAAGATGCGGGCCTTGGCTGGGGGAGTGGATCACCAACCGCCCATCGGATTCAAAGGCCGCAATCGCGATATCAGTTTCCAGATGCAGGTGCTTCTGGCGCGAGCTGACACCGGAAAATTCAGCCACCGCAATGGCTTCGGCAAAGGCCTTGTCAACATCGCCGCAGTTGAACGGATGGTCCATCTCAAAGGCGACGTTATTGGGGCAATCTTCATGCACGACATGCGCGCCGGGTTTCAGCGCCTCGAACGGGTCCAGAACCATCGCCAGAGGCTCATATTCCACTTCGATCAGTTCCAGCGCGCGCTCGGCTGTGTAGATGTCTTCGGCGGCAACGGCTGCGACCCAATCGCCGACATAGCGCACCTTGTCGGTCAGGATGTATTGATCCTGCCGCTCGCCGGTAAAGGCAAATTCGGGCAGCGCTTCGGCCATAGTAGAACGTGAAAACCTGGATTTCGGGCAATCCTCATGGGTCAACACGCATAACACCCCCGGCAAAGCCCGCGCCTTGCTGGTATCAATCCGTTTGATCCGGGCATGGGCAATCGGGCTGCACAGGATGCGGCCTTCGACCATACCGGGGATTACCAGATCGTCGGTGTATTTCGCCTCGCCAGTGACCTTGCCGTAAATATCCGGCTTGGTCATCGGTTTGCCGACATATGCAAAATCGTTCATGCTGCCACCTCGCGCGCCGCATTGATCTTCTGGGCGGCATCCAGCACCGCATCAATGATTTTCACATAGCCGGTGCAGCGGCAGATGTTACCCGACAGCGCCCGCTTTACATCCTCACGCGAGGGGCGCGGGTTGGCATCCAGCAACGCTTTTGAGGTCATCAACATCCCCGCCGTGCAGTAGCCGCATTGCGCCGCGCAATGCTCGATGAACGCCTGCTGCAACGGGTGCAAAGTGCCATCCGCCGCGCGCAAGCCTTCGACCGTCTCCAGTGCTTTATCTTGCGAGCAGACCGCCAATGTCAGGCAAGAACACACCGGTTGGCCATCCGCCAAAACTGTGCAAGCGCCGCAGTTGCCGCTGGCGCAGGCGCGCTTGGTGCCAGTCAGCCCAAGGCTGTCCCGAATAACATCCACCAGCAGCATGTGCGGCTCGATGATGGTGTCGCGTTTCTTTCCGTTGACGGCGAAAGACCCGATGCGTTTTGACATGATGAGCCTCTCAATAAGCCAGATGTGCGTCTTCGGCGGGATCGTGACGAGACAGCGCGCGGCTGGCCGCCTGCGCCAGCACGTCGCGCGCCAGAATACGGATCCATTCGGTGCGGATTTCCTCGACCCAAGCCGCGTCAGTCATCGGTGCAATCGCCTGCGCCGCCAGCTCTGCCGCTGCGTTAAATGCGGCTTCGGTTGCCAGTTGATCCTTCAACGCTGCTTCCGCAAACGGGATGCGCACGGGGTGATCGCCGATGCAGCCGATGGCCAAGGTCACGTCGATGATCTTTTCCTTGGCCGCATCCAACGCGATATAGGCGGCGGCATTGATCTTGTGCAGATCCGTCGCACGCCGGCGGGCCTTGTAGATCTTCTTGAACGCCGATCCGGCATCGGCAGCGGGCGGCGGCAGATCAAGTTGCACCACCATCTCTCCGGGCCGCACCGCCGTGCCACGCGGGCCATCGTAGAAATCTTCGATAGCCACTTTGCGGGTCGTGCTTCCATTCGAAAGCGTCAGCACAGCGCGATGTGCATACAGCGATGTCGGAATATCGTAATAATTCACCGCCGCACAGACATTGCCGATCACGGTTCCCATGTTGCGGATATGCGGCGGGTGCAACTGCTCGATAGCCTCATGCAAAGCCGCCCAACGCTTGCCGATCCAGATATGGTTTGCCAGACGCGCCAGCAAAACCTGCGGGCCAACGGTCACCCCCACCTTTGGATGCGCCGTGAATACATCAAGGCCGGGGATTCGCATGATTGAGACGAGTCGTTCATGCCGGACCGCGCCACGCCGCATCGACAACACCAATTCGCAGCCGCCCGCAAACAAACGCGATCCGGGGGCTTGCGCGGCGGAAACAGCCTCAGCTACGCTACATACCTCAATAAAATCAAGTGGTTGCAGAACACGTCCCAAATTCGTCTCCCTGTGCCAGCGGCCAGATCATTGGTCTTCATCTTTGCAGGCTTTCCGATGTAGCGCCGCAAGACAATATCTATCTTTCGTGAAATTCTAAAGATGTTCGCTTGATATTTCAAGCGTTGACTTGCAGAAACTTCACTGGCAGTTTCACACTGAAATTGAAAACAGGGTAATGCAATGACATCTGACCTGAACATCAACCTGCATCGGCGGTCATTTTTGGCAGCAGCAGCGGCCAGCCTTGCTCTGCCCCGCGTTGCACTCGCGCAGGACGCCGCTTTGAAAATCGGCTATGTCAGCCCGCAAACTGGGCCACTGGCGGTGTTTGGTGAAACCGACAGCTTTATCGTCGATGCCCTGCGCGCGGCACTGTCCGACGGAATCGATACCGCAGGCGGCAAACGGCAGGTCGAGATCATCCTGCGCGACAGCCAGTCGCAATCCAGCCGCGCCGCCGAAGTGGCCGCCGAACTGATCGACGCCGATGGTGTGCATCTGATGCTAGTCTCCGCCACACCCGACACCACGAACCCGGTATCCGACCAGTGCGAGTTGAACGAAGTGCCCTGCATTTCCACCGCTGCCCCTTGGGAGGCGTGGTATTTCGGTCGCGGCGGCACGCCCGAGAAGGGCTTTGACTGGACATATCACTATTTCTTCGGGCTGGATGATGCGATCAACATCTACACCTCGATGTGGAACAAGCTTGATACCAACAAGAAAGTCGGCTGCCTGTTCCCCAACGACGCCGATGGCAACGCCTGGGCAGACCCCGCGCATGGCCTGCCGTTCCATCTGCCGACCAAGGGCTATGAGGTGATCAATCCCGGCAGCTTTGCCAACAACACCGACAATTTCTCGGCCCATATTGCGGCGTTCAAAGAGGCCGGGTGCGAGATCATCACCGGCGTTCTGAACCCGCCAGATTGGAACACGTTCTGGAAGCAGGCCAAACAGCAGGGCTTTGCGCCCAAGATCGCTACCATTGCTAAGGCGCTGGTGTTCCCTGCGGCGGTGGAATCGCTCGGGCCGCTCGCGGATGGCTTGACCACCGAAGTGGTCTGGTCGCCGTTCCATCCCTATGCCTCGTCCGTCACCGGACAATCTGCACTGGCCTTGGCCGACGCATGGACCGCCGCAAGTGGCAAAGCCTGGACACCGCCCTTGGGTTGGACCCATTCGATCTTTGAAGTGGCGATTGATACGTTGAAACGCTCGGCAGATCCGACCGACCGCACCGCCATCCGTGATGCGCTTGCCACCACCGATCTTGCCACCATCATTGGCCAGATCAACTTTACCAAAGGCCCCTTTGGCAAAAACGTCTGCGTTACCCCCACCGTGGGCGGGCAATGGCGGATTGACGCCGATGGCAAACCCGCGCTGGACATCATCGCCAATGACACCGTGCCTGCGGTGGCGCTGACCGCTGAGCTGCGGGCTTTGCCAGTCTGATGGACGTTCTGCGGCTTGATGAGGTCAGCTTTGCCTACGGCGCGCTTTGCGTCACCAACAAGATATCGCTGACCTTGCCAAAGGGTCAGGCGCTTGGCGTCATCGGGCCGAACGGGGCGGGGAAATCCACCCTGCTCGACCTGATCACTGGCACCAAGCGGGTGGCCTCGGGCCGGGTTTACTTCATGGGGCAAGACATCACCGCCGCGTCGCCGCAAGCCCGGTCTGATATGGGGATAGCGCGGTCGTTCCAAATTCCACGGCCCTTTCTGGGCATGACCGTCTATGAAAATGTGCTGGTGGGGGCCACCCATGGTGGCCGCCGAGCCGAAGCCCCGGCGCAGCGCGTGGCCCTGCGGGTGCTGGAGCAAACCGGGCTGATGGCCCGCGCCAATGAGCCTGCCTCAAAACTGCGCCTGCTGGACCGAAAGCGGCTGGAACTTGCTCGTGCATTGGCAACCGAACCGAAGCTGTTGTTGTTGGATGAGGTGGCAGGTGGTCTGTCGGATATGGAATGCCAAAGCTTCATCGCCCTGCTGAAAGAAATCCGGGATGGCGGCACGACGATGATCTGGATCGAGCACATCGTCCACGCCCTGATCGCCGTTGTATCGCAGCTTTTCGTACTGGATCAGGGCGCCCGCATCGCCCAAGGCCAGCCCACGCAGGTGCTGGCCGACCCAGAGGTGCGCCGCGTCTATCTGGGAATCCCAGCATGAGCCTGTTGTCGGTGCAAAGCCTAACCGCGCATTATGGAGATATGCAGGCGCTGTACGGTGTCGATTTTGGCATTGATGCCGGTCAGGTCGCCGCCGTGATCGGGCCGAATGGCGCCGGTAAGACCACGCTTATGCGCGCCATGCTTGGCGCGGGCGCGCGCACTGCGGGCAGGATTGAGTTTGCGGGCCAGCCGATTTTGGGTCTTCCGCCCGAAGCCATCGCGGCCCTTGGCATCGCCATGGTGCCGGAAGGACGGCGGCTGTTTGCCTCGCTCTCGGTCGAGGAAAACCTGCGCATGGGCGAAAGCGCCGGACGCAAGGGCGTGTGGACGCTGGCCCGCGTGTTCGATCTGTTCCCGATCCTCAAGGAACGCCGCCATCGCCCCGCCACCGCGCTTTCTGGCGGCCAACAGCAGATGGTGGCCGTTGGCCGCGCCCTGATGACCAATCCGAAGATTTTGCTTTGTGATGAACTTAGTCTCGGTCTGTCCCCCCTCGTTGTCGAAGACATCTACGCGCTGTTCCCGGCGATCCTTGCCGAAGGCATGGCGCTGGTGATCGTCGAACAAGACGTGGGCCGTGCCCTGAAGGTGGCGACCTCTGTTACCTGCCTGATGGAAGGCCGCGTGGTCTTGCAAGGTGCGCCGGGCGATCTGTCGGTAGACCGCATTGCACAGGCCTATTTCGGAGCGGCCGCATGACCGAATTTTTGAACCTGTTGGCACAGGGGGCCACCATTGGCGGGCTTTATGCGCTGTTTGCGGCGGGGCTGTCGATTGTGTTCGGCATCCTCCGGCTGGTCAATCTGGCGCATGGCGACATGATCATTCTGGGGGCATTTACCGGGCATGTGGTGGCCACGGCCATGGGCCTGGGCTTTATCCCGGCGCTGATCATCGCCCCCTTGCTGATGGGCGCATTCGGCTATGCGCTGCAACGCCTGCTGTTGAACCGCCTGATCGGCAAAGATATTCTGCCGCCGCTTCTGGTGACATTTGGTCTGTCGATGATGATCCAGAACGCGTTGTTGCTGGTGTTCACTGCTGACACCCAAAAGATCGCTTTGGGCGGGATAGAGACGGCTTCGGTGCCACTGCTGCCCGGTGTGGCGGTGGGATCTTACGCGCTGATTGTGCTGGCGGTAGCGGTAGTGGTGATCGGCGGTTTGCACCTGCTGCTGATGCGCACCGCACTGGGCCGCACCTTCCGCGCCACCGCCGATGATGCCGAAACCGCCCGCCAGTTGGGGGTGCGCACGCCGCATGTGTTTGGCCTTGCCACGGCACTGGCATTGGCTGCCTGCGGCATTGCCGGGGTCATGCTGGCGGTCTGGACATCCTTCACGCCGCTTGCCGGATCAACCCGGCTGCTGATCGCCTTCGAGGTGATCGTAATCGGCGGCATCGGGTCTATCTGGGGCACCTTGCTGGGCGGCATCCTGTTGGGGCTGGCGCAGGCGATTGGTGGCTGGATCAACCCGGAATGGCAGATGCTCGCGGGGCATATCGCCTTTCTGGCGGTGCTGGTGCTGATGCCCGGCGGACTTTTTGCGCAGGGGCGTCGGTGATGGGAGCCACGATTTCACGCAGCGGGCCGCACGGGCCGAAGATCGCTCTGGCCGGGGCGGCTGTGGTGCTGATCCTCGCCGCCCTGCCCGCTTTTGCAGACCGCGCCACCCTGCGGCTGGCCACCGAGATGGCGGGCTATCTGACGCTGGCGGTGATGTGGAACCTGCTGGCGGGCTATGCCGGCGTGATGTCGATTGGCCAACAGGTGTTTGTCGGGCTTGGCGGCTATGCGTTTTTCGTTGTGGCGGGGTTGTGGGGCGTGCCTGTGTTCGCGGCCCTGCCCTTGGCGGGCGCGTTTGCGGCCTTCATCGCCCTGCCGATTGCCCTAATCCTGTTCCGCCTGAACGGTGCTTACTTCGCCGTCGCCACTTGGGTCGTAGCCGAAATCGCCGCGCTTGTGATCGCCCAGACCTATGCTGTCGGCGGCGGCGCGGGGATGAGCTTGCCCACACAAGTTGCCAAATCCCTTGGCAACAATGACCAACGCAGCGCGCTGATCTGGTGGCTGGCGCTGGCGCTGTGCTGTATTGCGGCTGGCCTCGCCTATCTGTGGATGCGCTCGCCGCGCGGCCTTGCCCTGATGGCGATGCGCGATGATGAAATTGCCGCCGCTGGCCTTGGCGTATCGACCACGCGCAACCGGATCATGGTCTACCTGATTGCGACCTTCATCACTGGCATCGCCGGAGCGATCCTCTTTCTGGTCAAGCTGCGCATCTCGCCCTCGGCGGCGTTTGATGTCAACGAATGGACCGCCTCGATCATCTTCATCGTGGTGATCGGCGGGCTTGGCTATCTGGAGGGGCCACTGCTAGGGGTGCTGTTGTTTTTCGCCCTGCGCGCACTGCTGGCGGGCTTCGGCCCATGGTATCTGATCGCCCTTGGTGCCCTTGCCATCGCCACCATGCTGTTTGCACCCGGCGGGCTTTGGGGCTTGATCCACCGCCGTTTCGGCTGGGAAATTTTCCCGGTGCGCCGCCGTGTTATTCTAACAAACGGAGAAACTCCATGAAACTGCTGCGCGTTGGCCCTGCCGGGCTGGAAACCCCCGCCCTGCTGGATGAGGCGGGAACCCTGCGCGATCTGTCGGGCCATGTCCCGGATATTGCGGGGGAAGTCCTATCGGATGCAGGCCTCGCCCGCCTGCGCGCGCTCGATCCCGCCAGCCTGCCCGCCTTGCCCGTTGACACCCGCATCGGGCCTTGCGTCGGCGCGGTGGGGAAATTCATCTGCATCGGCCTGAACTACGCCGACCATGCGGCTGAAACCGGCAAATCTGTGCCGCCCGAGCCTGTGATTTTCATGAAGGCCACCTCGGCGATCTGCGGCCCGAATGACAATATCGAAATCCCGCGCGATTCCGTGAAATCGGATTGGGAGGTGGAACTAGGCATCGTCATTGGCAAACGCGCGAAATATGTGACCGAAGCCGACGCTCTGAACCACGTCGCAGGCTATTGCACCATCAATGATGGATCAGAACGCGCGTTTCAGTCCGAAATGCAGGGCCAATGGACCAAGGGCAAAAGCCACGACACCTTCGGCCCGATTGGCCCTTGGCTGGTGACGCGTGACGACGTGCCGGATCCGCAGAACCTTAAACTTTGGTGCGAAGTGGACGGCCACCGCTTCCAGAACGGCAGCACGGCGACGATGGTTTACGGCGCAGCCTATCTGGTGGCCTATCTGTCGCGCTTCATGACCCTGCATCCCGGTGATATCATTGCCACCGGCACCCCGCCCGGTGTAGGTCTTGGCCTGAAGCCTCCGGTGTTTTTGCGCGCAGGCCAGCAGATCAGGCTGGAAGTTCAGGGCCTTGGCCTGCAAGATCACCGCACCATTCCCGCAACAAACTAACAGGAGCCTGAAATGGCCGCTTACTTCATTGCCCATGGCACGCTCAAAGACCCCAAAAAGATGGAAGAATATGTGGCCAAATCCGGCCCGATCTTTGCCGAGCATGGCGGACATTTCCTGACGGTTGGCGAAGTGAAAACCGTGCTGACCGGCAGCCACGGCCACAAACGCACGGCGATTTTTGTGTTCCCGGACGTGGCTTCGGCTGAAGCTTGCTATAATTCCGAAGCCTACCGCGCGCTTTGGCCGCTGCGCCATGAGGCGGGCGATTTCGACTTCATCGTGATGGAAGAATACGGCACCGCCGCCCGCAAACTGCACGAGGACAGCGATCATGCCGAATAGACCAACCGCCGACGCGGCCACGCTGGACCTGATGTTCAACGACGCCCGCACCTTTAGCGCCTTCGAAAATCACGCAGTGCCACAAGCTTTGTTGCAGCAAGCCGTGGTACTGGCGCAAATGGGGCCAACCTCGATGAACTGCCAGCCGATGCGTCTGGCTTTTCTGAACCAAGGCGCCGAGCGGGCCGCCATCCTGCCGCATCTCGCTGAAGGTAACCGCACCAAGACCGAAGCCGCCCCAATCACCGCCGTGGTAGGCTTTGACATGGCGTTCTTTGATCAGCTGCCCCGGTTGTTTCCGCATTTTGATGGCGCGCGGGCAACCTTTGCCGACGCCCCGGCGCTGGCCGAAGAAACTGCATTTCGCAATGGCACGTTGCAGGGCGGCTATCTGATCATGGCCCTGCGCGCTGTTGGCCTTGATTGCGGCCCGATGTCCGGCTTTGACCGCGAGGCGGTGACGCAAGCCGTTTTTGGGCCAGGACCGATCAAGGCGAATTTCCTGATCAACATCGGCTATGGCAAACCCGACTCCTTGTTCCCCCGCCAACCTCGGTTGGCCTGGCAGGATGTCGTCGTACCAACCCTCATGGCTTAATGATGCAAGGCATTGCACGGCGCGTCACCTATGTCGCCCTGTATGAAGGCATCGCCGTGATCATCGCCAGCCTCAGCTTTCAGCTGGGGTCTGGCCAAGATGCGGCAACCTCGGCGGGAACGGCTGTGGTGATTTCCGGCCTTGCCGTGGGCTGGAACTTTGCGTTCAACTGGCTGTTCGAGCGATGGGAAGCGCGTCAGACCCTTCGTGGCCGAAACCTTGCCCGCCGCATCAGCCATGCCGTTGGGTTCGAGCTGGGTTTCGGGGCGATGATCATTCCGCTGCTGTCATGGATGCTGAGTGTATCGCTGTGGCAGGCATTGCTGATGAATATCGCTTTGATGACGTTTTTCTCGCTTTACACCTTTGCTTTCACTTGGGGCTTTGACCGTGTTTTTGGTCTGCCAGAAACCTCGGTGTAAAATGAAAGGGCGACCTCTTTTCAAGGCCGCCCTTCGCCAAATTCAAACGAGTCTGATATTATTTTGCAGGATAGCCAAAAATATCATTCTTGTTGTTCGAGATTTCAGGCACAGCTTCTGAAATATCCCAATGCTCGGCAATCTGGCCCGCGTCATTGAAGCGGAAAATGTCGATATAGCCGGTGCCAAAATCGCCATCCTTGCCAAGGTCGATCTGACGCGAATGCACCAAAACCATGTCGCCCATCGCAATAGTCTTGGCAATCGTGGTTTGCAACTTGGTGCCAGCCGTCGCCAGCTCGGTCAGATAACCAGCCAGACCACCTCGCCCATCGACAACCCAAGGATTGTGCTGGATCATGTCTTCGGCGACGAAATCGTTCACCGCGGTCAGATCAGCCGGGTTATCAAAGCTGGCCAGAACCGCCAAAGCACGGCTGCGGTTTTGTTCAACATCCTGCTTGGAATAGATATTGGCATCTGGGCCGTTGAACATGGTGTTGGTATTGGCAGGTTCTTTCAGCGCGGTTTGCTTGTGATCCCAATGTTCGACCAGTTTGCCGTTCTCCACGCGCCAGATGTCAACATAGACATAATCTTCGCCGCCAGCCGACCAGACCGAATGAATCGCCACATAGGGGCCTTCGGCCATGGTGCGATGCAACCGGATCTTTACCGAAGGGTCATTTGTCAGTTCTGCCGAGACAGCGCCGATCAACTGGCCGGGGCCATCGCCATAGGCTGGGGCGTGCTGAATATAGGTATCGCCGACATAGCGGCCGAAATTGTTGAGGTTGCGATAAACCAGCGTGTCACGGTAAAAACCTTGCGCCACGTCGATTGAGGTCTGGGTTTCCGGCGTTATTGTGGCCTGCTGCGCCATCGCCGCAGAGCCAAGGCCCAATGTTGCGCCAATCAAGGCCGCGCCAAAGCGCAGGGTGGTTTGCTTAAGTGTCATCCGATGAGTCTTTCTTTGATTGTCAGGAATGGCCCCTTCTAGAATGACTTGACTGCAAGAATAATGCGAATATACGCAAGTCTATGATCGAAAAATCAGATAATAAAAGCCTCGACAGCCGCACCTTGCAGCTTTTCTTGCTGGTGCTGCAAACCGGGTCTTTCACCAAAGCCGCAGACATGATGCATATGAACCAATCTGCCGTCAGTTATGCTTTGGACCGACTGCGATTGATCCTGAATGATCCGTTGTTTGTGAAATCGGGGCGCAGTATTTCACCAACCCCGCGCGCAATAGAACTGGAATCGCAAGCCAAGCATCTGCTGGCAGAGATGAACAGCTTTATGCAACCCAATCACTATGATCCCCTGCAGGACGCAGGTGAATTTGTCATTGCTGCCAATGATTACGAGGTGGAAGTGCTGCTTAACCCATTTGCGCGGATATTGCAGAACGCAGCCCCACAGGCCCGACTTCGGCTGATACAGCCCCGCTCGCATCGGGAATGGGCGCAGCTTCTGCGCGAGAGTGTTGTTGATCTTGTCCTTGCCCCGCCTCTGGTCACAAATGAGACGGATCTGGCGCAAAAAACCGTGTTCCGCGACAGCCACCTTTGCTATTTTGATCCGCAGATGCGCGAAGCTCCTTTGACGCTGGACGCCTATTGCATGGCCCGCCACATCGTGATGGCCTTGGATCGCAGCGTTGTGGGTGAGGTCGATACCGTCTTAGCCCCGATTGGCAAAACACGACAGATTGCGGTGTTTGTGCCAAGCTTCACCTCATTTCCCTTGATCATGCGCGGCACGGATCTGGTTGCAACTTTGCCCAAGATGATGCGCGAAAACATTCTGAAAGGCTTTGCAAGCTGCCCGCTTCCGTTGGACATGCCGGATTTTCCCATCGCCCAAATCTGGCATGCCCGCAATACAAACGCCTTACGCCACCGCTGGCTGCGCGATCAGATTGATAAGGTTCTGAAAACTTAGTCACTTCGGCGATGCAAGCCATATGCGCGCGGAATTTATCTAAATACGAACGCAATACCGTATGTTTTATACCGCAATATCGCAGTCGCTACTCAGATTTTCATTCTCAAACTGAGATGTAACTGATATATCATGCGAACACCAGAAGGAGTTTGACTCGTGCTACCCTCTGATATTGCGCGCGCCACCGGCCATTCTGAACAGATAAGCGCAATAACAGCCAAGACTTTGGACCGCGTGCATCCAACCTTGCGCGACCCCATCTCCGCTGCACTGTCGGCCCCGGATCAGGCCGTGCTGGCCGTTATCACCGATGTGATCGGGTCAAGCTACCGCCGCCCCGGCACGTTGATGACGCTGTTTGCCGATGGCAGCTATGCGGGCAGTCTGACCAATGGCTGCATTGAGGGCGATCTAGCGTTGCACGCGGTTAAGGCGCTTGAAAATCAGCAGGTTGAGCGACTTCGCTATGGCGCAGGCTCGCCCTTTTTTGACATCCGCCTGCCTTGCGGCGGTGCGCTGGAGATAAGTCTTTTCCCCTCGCCGGATGCCAAAGTGTTGGCCGAAGTGCAGCGCTGCAGGGCTTTGCGCAACTTTTTCGGTTTGCGCCTCAGCAGCGAAGCTGGCCTCCTCAGCCTTGAAGCCTTTGGCCCGACGGGCTGGATCGGGGCGGATTTCCTGATCGGCATGCGCCCCGATATCCGTCTGATTATTCTGGGCGAAGGATCCGAGGCAGCCCTTTTTGCTATGCTCGCACGATCGGCGGGCTATCCCTATGTCGTGGCCTCGCCATCCCCAACCACGGTCGCAGCGGTGCAGCAAGCGGGCGGCACCGCACAACTGCTTTCAGGCGATGACATACCAAGCGACATCCTGCTTGATTCCCGCAGCGCCGTCGTAACGTTTTTTCACGATCACGGTCGTGAAACGCGGCTACTGTTGGAAGCCCTCCGCTCTGACGCCTTCTACATCGGCGCGCAGGGCAGCCGCAAAGTGGCCGAGCAACGGCAAGAGACTCTGCGTCAGATCGGGGCCACCCCTGCCGAACTGGCCCGCCTGGTCGCACCGATCGGGTTGATCCCGTCCACCCGCGACGCACGCACACTGGCAATTTCTGTTCTGGCAGAGGTTATCGGCAAGGGCGAGCAGCAAGGCTAAAGCGGTTTACACTTTAGCCCCCGGCCCCCACTTATAGCTGAATCCACGCGGTTTTCAGATCGGTGTATTTCTCCAATGCATGCAGCGATTTGTCATGGCCATTGCCCGACTGGCGCACGCCGCCCAAGGGCACCGTTCCATCCGCGCCGCCATAGGTGTTGACATGCACCACCCCTGCCTTGATCGCCCGCACCATGCGGTGCGCGCGGCCAAGATTTGCCGTCCAGACAGCAGAGGCCAGACCATAAACCGTCGAGTTGGCAAGGCGGACGGCCTCGGCCTCACCGCTAAAGCGCATCACGCCCAGCACGGGGCCGAACACTTCTTCCTGCGCCAGTTTCATGGACTCTGTAATGCCGCTGAACACGGTCGGCGCAAGGTAGAAGCCGCCGGTCTCCTGCAAGATCTGGCTACCACCGGTTTCCAACCGCCCACCTTCGGCAGCGGCCTCGTGCATGAAACCCAGATCCTTCTCCATCTGCACCTGACTGGTGATCGCGCCGGATTCAGTGGCCAAATCCAACGGATCGCCGACCCGCAGGCTGGCTGCAATCTTGGCAACCTTTTCGACGAATTCATCGTGAATGCTGTCTTCCACGATCAACCGCGACCCGGCCACGCAAACCTGCCCCGAGTTGCGGAAGATGCCGTAAGCCGACACCTTCGCAGCTGCATCCAGATCAGGCGTATCGGCGAACACCACATTCGGCGACTTCCCCCCCAGTTCCAGATAACAACGCTTCAGGTTCGAACGTGCCGAGTATTCCAGCAGACGGCGGCCAACGCCCCCCGACCCGGTAAACACCATCACATCGACATCCATATGCAGGCCCAAAGCCTCACCCACGGTATTGCCGTAGCCTGTCACCACATTCAGAACGCCCTCTGGCAGACCCGCCTCGGCGCAGAGTTCGACCAAGCGCAGCAGGGAAAGCGAGGCGATTTCGGCGGGTTTCAGCACCACCGAATTGCCAGCGGCCAAAGCAGGCGCGATCTTCCACGCCGCGATCATCATCGGGAAATTCCACGGCACAATCGCGGCGACAACGCCAACTGGTTCGCGGCTGATCATGCCCAGCACATTGGGCGCGGTCGGCGCGATCTCGCCATAAACCTTGTCGATGGCTTCGGCATAATAGCGGAAGGTCGCGGCGGCCGATCCGGGTTCGGCCTTGATCGCCATCGAAATCTCGGTGCCATTGTCACGCACGCCCAGCACCGCCAACTCCAGCGCGTGTTTCTCGATCAATTCGGCAATGCGGAACAGCACTTTTTTACGCTCAGCTGGCGCGGCGCGTGACCATTTGCCGGCTTCAAAGCTGGCGCGGGCGGCAGCTACGGCGCGGTCAACATCGCGCGCAGCCCCTGCTGCGATCTGGCTGAACACCTTGCCGTCGATGGGCGAGATCACATCTATCATGGCCCCATCCGCAGCCTTTTCAAACTGCCCGGCAATGAACAAGCCGCCGGGCGCGACGGGCAGCAAACGCATACGGTCAATGTCGGCCTGGCTCATTATAATCTCACTTTTTAGATGGGGTAAGGTTCACTATATGAACCTATGGTGCAAATAGAGACTTGCATATATATGCCCACAATGTCAAGTTGCTTCACGGGTTAACCAGATAAGTTGGGCGTGAATCATGGGAACGGTCAGAAAGGCGCTGGGTTTGCTGGACATTCTGGCGCATCCCGACTCGCGCTATGGGCTAACCGAGATGGCGCGCCTTTCGGGTTTTGACAAAGCCACCACCCGTCGCCTTTTGCTGGAACTGAAAGCGGACGGATTTGTCGAACAGGATGAGGGGACGCGGGCCTATCTTCTGGGCCCTGCGCTGTTGATGCTGGGCCGTGCACGTGAAGAACGCTTTCCATTTTTCAAAATCGCCCAGCCCACAGTGCGCGCACTGGCTGAAAGCAGCGGTGAGACATCACATGTTTCGGAATATGTCTCAGGCGCGATGGCCTCGATTTGCGCGCAGGAATCCGACAAATCAAACCGCGTAATCGTGCAGGTTGGCGAGCGGCTGCCGCTACACGCGACAGCGTCAGGTCTGGCCTATCTGGCTGCCAGCATGGATGCTTTTGTGGATGCCGCATTGCGCAAACCTTTGCCGCAGTTTTCGGCCAACACCATAACCGACCCGGATGCGCTTTGGACAATTTTGAGCAATGCCCGCAGCCGGGGATATGTCGAATGCGATCAGCTGCGCGCTGATGGCGTATTTTCCGTCGGCGCGGCGATTGTCAGTCCGAAAGGTGCGCCGATTGGGGCTGTTGCTGTAGCCCTGCCTTCCATGCGGGCCGACGCTGAAAAAATCGCGGAAATCGGCGCACTGACCGCCGCCGCCGCTACAGAAATTTCAACGCGGCTGTTTGGTAAAACGGGCGGCACTCAAAGGATCAGAAAGATATGACTTCAACGTCTACACCCCAGCGGGCGCTTATTCTGGATTTCGGCGGAGTTGTCACCCGCACCTTGTTTGAAACCCATGATTTGACCGAACGCGCACTTGATCTGGCCTCCGGCACTTTGACTTGGCGCGGGCCGTTCGACACCAGCACCGATTCGCTCTGGGTGCAGATGCAGGCGCAGGAAATCACCGAGCGCGACTATTGGATGACCCGCACCCGCGAGGTCGGCGCATTGGTCGGCGAAAACTGGACAACGATGCAGCAATTCGTGCATCGCGCCCGTGGCGCCGAACCCGCACTGGCCCTGCGGCCCGAAGCGCGCGCAGCCATTCTGGCGGCAAAGGCGGCGGGCATCCGTCTGGCCATCCTCTCCAATGAACTCGATCTGTTTTACGGCGTCGAATTCCGCAAAAACTTCCCGCTGATTGATCTGTTCGAGGTGATCATTGACGCGACCTACACCCGAATCCTGAAACCCGATCCGCGCGCTTATACCGCTTGCCTTGAGGCTTTGAACCTGCCCGCCTCGGCCTGCGTGTTTGTCGATGACCAGTTGAAAAACGTAAACGGCGCTTTGGCGTTGAACATCCCCACCGTCCATTTCGATGTAACCGCCCCCGCTAACAGCTATGCCAAGGCTTTGGCGATGCTTGGCTTGAACACAGAGATCCATGATCATGCGTGATGACAATTTCCTGAACGAAAACAACGCCAAGCACGTCTGGCATCCTATGGCCAACGCAGCGGAGATGCGCGCCAACCCGCCGAAGATCATTCAGGGTGCCGAAGGTGTTCACATCACCGATCTGGATGGCAACCGCGTGCTGGATGCGGTGGGCGGGTTGTGGAACGTCAACCTTGGCTATTCCAGCGAACCTGTAAAACAGGCGATCTTTAACCAGATGGCCGACCTGCCCTATTACTCCACCTTCCGCGGCACCACCAACGGGCCGATGATCGAGCTGTCGTATGAGCTGGCGCAATTCTTCAAACCCGAAGGCCTGACACGCGCGTTCTTCACCTCGGGCGGCTCGGATTCGGTGGAAACGGCGCTGCGTCTGGCGCGGCAGTATCACAAGATCAAAGGTCAGCCGGAACGCACCAAATACGTCGCCCTGAAAAAGGGCTACCATGGCACCCATGTTGGTGGCGCTTCGGTCAACGGTAACTCGAACTTCCGCCGCGCGTATGAGCCGATGCTGCCCGGCGTGATCCATCTTCCGGCACCGTGGGATTACCGCAATCCCTATGGCATCACCGACGGGGCCGAGATTGCCCGCAAGATTGCCGCCGATTTCGAAGATGAAATTGCGTTCCAAGGTGCCGACACCATCGCCGCCTTCATCATGGAGCCTGTCTTGGGCGCGGGCGGCGTCATCGTGCCGCATGAAACCTTCATGCCGCTGATGCGCGCCATTTGTGACAAACACGGCATCCTCCTGATTGCCGATGAAGTGATCACCGCCTTTGGCCGCACCGGCGCGTGGAACGGCAGCCGCCTTTGGGGCACCCAACCCGATCTGATGTGTACCGCCAAGGCCATCACCAACGGCTATTTTCCGTTTGGCGCGGTGATGATCCATGAAAAGCTGACGGAAGCGTTTGAATCCTCGAGATCGCCGCTGGCGACGATCAGCCATGGCTATACCTATTCCGGGCATCCGGTGGGTGCTGCGGCGGCTTTGGCCTGCCTGTCTGAAATGAAGCGGCTGGATCTGGCGGGCAATGCGGGCGCACGCGGTGCGGAATTGCTGGCGGGTCTACATGCGCTGAAAGCCAAGCATCCGCTGATCGGCGATGCGCGCGGTAAGGGTCTGATGTGTGCGGTGGAACTGGTGACAGATCATACCACCAAGGCCGCACCCGCCAAGGATGTCGTGCAAAAGGTGCAGGACGGTGCCTATGCCGAGGGCGTGATGATGCGCACTTCGGGTGCCAATATCATTATGTCACCACCGCTGATCGTTACGGCAGCGGATGTTCAGAAAATCTTGTCGGCGCTGGACGCCGGATTGAAAGAGGCCTCCAAATGACCACGAATGCACAGATGATTGAACGGCGGACGCGGCTTTTGGGGCCAAATGTGCGGCTGTTCTATGATGATCCGCTGCATCTGGTGAAGGGTGCTGGCACCTATGTCTGGGATGCCGATGGCCGCAAATATCTCGATTGCTACAACAACGTGCCGCATGTCGGCCATTGCCACCCGGCGGTGATCGAGGCGATCACCCGGCAGGCCAGCCAGTTGAACACCCACACCCGCTATCTGCACGAAAACATTCTGGATTTTGTTGAACGCCTGACAGGCACTTTCGGCCCACAGATCACCTCTGCGATCATGGTTTGCACAGGGTCAGAGGCGAATGACGTGGCGTTGCGGATGGCACAAGCGATCACCGGTAAAACCGGGATCATCGCCACTGACAAAACCTATCACGGCAACACCACCGCTGTTTCGCACCTGTCCACCCGGATGCCGCCGATTGGCGGTCATGGCGGTCATGTCCGTCATATTCCGGCCCCCGACAGCTATCGCCCCTTGGGCGGTGTGCCGGGTGCAGCCCATGCACAGGCTTTGGCCGATGCGGTGGAAGAAGCCTGCCAGTCGCTGATCGCTTCGGGTCATGGTGTGTCGGGCATGATCCTGTGCCCATTCTTCGTGAACGAAGGCTTCCCTGATCTGCCCTCAGGCTTTCTTGACCTCGCGATAGCCGTGGTGCGCAAACATGGCGGCGTGATCATCGCAGATGAAGTCCAACCGGGCTTTGGCCGCATCGGCACGCATTTCTGGGGCCATCTGAAAGCCGGTTTCGCCCCGGATATCGTCACCATGGGCAAGCCGATGGGCAACGGCCATCCGGTTGCCTGTGTCGCGACCTCGTTTGAGATCATCTCGGCTTTCCGCAAGGCGTTCCGCTATTTCAACACCTTCGGCGGCAATCCGGTGTCCTGTGCGGCGGCGAATGCGGTGCTGGATGTGTTGGGGTCGGAAGACCTGCCCGCCAAGGCTGTCGTCACAGGCGAGCATCTGCGCGCGGGTTTCCGCAAGCTGGCCGAAAAGCACGATATAATCGGCGATGTGCGCGGCTCGGGTCTGGCGAATGGGCTGGAACTGGTGCTGGACCGCACCACCAAAGCCCCGGCGACCGAGATAGCCACAAAGATCATCAACGATCTGCGCCAGCGCGGGCTTTTGATGGGCACCAATGGCATCAACTACAATGTGCTGAAAATCCGCCCGCCGATGGCCTTTGGCATCGCAGAGGCTGATCAGGTGATCGCCGCGATTGACGATGTGCTAGGCGCATTGTGACTGACATCGCAGCACTTGCGGCAGAGGCCGCTTCGCATTGGCCGCAAATCACCAACACCCCCGTGCTGGTGATGCACCGCGAAAACACCGTGTTCCGGGTCGAAACCACCGAAGGACACCACGCCCTGCGCCTGCACCGCCCCGGCTATCATTCCGATGCGGCGTTGCAGTCCGAACTCGATTGGATGGCAATGCTGTCGCGGGAAGGCATGCAGGTGCCCAAACCCGCAGCCGCGCGGACGGGCAACTATCTGGTGATGCTGGACGGGGCCGTGCCGCGCAAGGCCAGCCTGCTGTCCTGGCTGCCCGGAACCCCGATGGGCGAGACGCGCAAGCCGTTGGCGTTCCACGGGGCCGCCCGCACCGCCTTGTTCCAGAACATCGGCCGCCAAATGGCGCAGATGCACAAACTGACCGATGCTTGGACGCTGCCGCAAGGCTTCGAGCGCCCGAAATGGGATGCCGAGGGCCTGATTGGCGAGGCCCCGTTCTGGGGGCCGTTCTGGGCGATTGAGGCTACGCCAGACGACACAGACTTACTGCAAAACATCCGCGCCCGCACTAAAACCGCCCTTGCGGATTATCTCGCCATAGGTGCCGATTACGGCCTGATCCACGCCGATCTGGTGCGCGAGAATGTGCTGGTCGATACAGACGCCTTACGCTTTATCGACTTTGACGATAGCGGCTTTGGCTTTCGGATGTTCGACATCGCCACGACCTTGCTCAAAAATCTTGAGGAACCTGATGCACCGGCGCTCGAAGCGGCCCTGCTGCATGGCTATACGCACGTCCGCCCGTTGCGCCCTGCCGATCTTGCCATGCTGAACTTGTTTGTGGTGCTGCGCAGCCTGACCTATCTGGGCTGGGCGCATAGCCGCCCGGATGATCCGAACATCAAAGCACGGGCAGAGCGTTTCCTGCGGGTGGCAAAGCAGGTGATCGCGGCGCGGATGCCCTAAACCCGCGCGACACCCGCCCTACAGGATCTGCGCGCGTTGATCGGAAAAGCTGACCCGAATGGTCATGCCGCCCTCGTTCATCATCCACGGGCGGATGCGATAACTGCGCGCGCCGCTGGCATGCATCGGGTCTGCGTCGCAAATGGCCCGCACCTGCTCCACACTATCGGCGCGCATAATGAACATGCCTTCGCCCAAGTGATGCTGGCCATCCTCGGTCCAGAACGGACCTGCGGCCAGCATGATCCCTTCACGCTCCAGCCGCACCTGATGATCCAGATGCGCCGGCGTCACCTCGTCCAGCAGATGTTCGTTGCCGGGGATCGGCGTGGTGAACACCACAAACAACTGCATGTTCAGCATGGTCGGCGTTTCTGCCAAAATTTGCGCGCGGGTGTGTTTGTAGATCATGGCGTCCTCTTTTTGCGGGATCAGTCGCGCAATTTGCGCGAACGGTTCTGGATCGCGTTGAACACCAACAGCAAGGCGGTCGAGAACAGCACCAGCAGCGTGGCAATCGCCATCACGGACGGGTCGAGGTTCTCTCGCGTGCCGCTGAGCAATTCGCGCGGCAGGGTGCGCTGTTCCGGCCCGGTCAACAGCACCGCCACCACCACCTCATCGAACGACGTGGTAAAGGCGAAAATCGCGCCCGAAATCACCCCCGGCAGGATCAGGGGAAGAGTCACCACCCGAAAACTTGTTACCGCACCCGCCCCAAGGCTGGAGGCCGCACGCAACAGCACCGGATCAAGCTGCGCGACTGAGGCCGAAACCGTGATCACCACAAACGGCACCGCCAAGGCCACATGCGCCAGCACCAACCCGGTCAAACTGTTGGCCAGCCCCAGTTTTGAGAACATGAAATAGATGCCAACCGCCGTGATGATCGTCGGCACGATCATCGGCGACATCAGCGCCGCCACCACCAAAGGCTTGCCGCGAAAGGTGACTTTTGACAGCCCAACCGCCGCAAATGTGCCCAAAGGCGTGGCAATCGCCACCGTCGCCGCTGCCACGATCAAACTGTTGCGAATGGCATTCCACCAGCGGTCATCGACAAACAGTTTGGCATACCACTCGGTCGAAAACCCCTCCAACGGGTAGCTGAGGATGCTGGATGAGTTGAACGACAACGGAATGATGGCAAGGATCGGCGCGATCAGGAAAAACAACACCAATGCGCCGCAGATTTTGATGGCAAGCCGCCACAGATATTGACTGTCCATGATGTTATCCCAACCCGATCCGGTCGGCACCGACCAGTTTGACATAGACGCCATAGAGCAGCAGCGTCGCCAGCAGCAGGATGCTGCCCAAAGCCGCCGCCAAGCCCCAATTCACCGTCTGCGTGGTGTTAAAGGCGATGTAGAACGGCAAAAGCTGATCCCCCGGCCCGCCCAGCAGCAAGGGCGTGATGTAATAGCCCAGCGCAAGGATGAACACGAGCAGCCCGGCCGCCGAAATCCCCGGCACGATCTGCGGCAGATAGACGCTGAAAAAGGTCCGCACCGGCCCCGCCCCCAGCGAACTTGCCGCCAGCGTCTGCGTCGCAGACACATTCCGCATCGCCCCCAGCACCGGCAGCACTGCATAGGGCAGCAGAATATGGCTAAGCGCGATCAGCACCCCGGTGCGGTTGAACACCAACTCCAGCGGCGCGTCGATTATGCCGATTTTCAGCAGAACGTTGTTGATGATGCCATTTTTCTGCAAAATCACCATCCATGCGGCGGACCTGACCAGAAGCGAGGTCCACAAAGGCAACAGCAGCACGATCATCAACAGACCTTGCGTGCCGGTGCTGACCGATTTCAACAGATAGGCCGCAGGCAAGGCAAGGATCAGGCAAATTGCCGTGACCGACGCCGCGATTTTCAGGGTGCGGGCCAGCACGTCCAGATAAAGGCGGCTTTCGTCAGGGGCAAAATGCAGGCTCCCCGCCGCATCGCGCCGCAAATCCAGCGCCGCTAGCACAAAGAAATCGCTATACGGCCCGGCAGCCCGGTCTATCGCCGTCCAAACCGCAGGTTGCCCCCAAGCCGGATCCAGCTCGGGCAGGCGCGTCGTCCAATCTGTGCCCTCGGCAAACTCGCCCTTCAAGCCGCGCGCTGTGGTGCTGATCACGCCACGCAACGCGGGATCATCATAGCTAAGCCTGCGCGCAGGCGTCCCCGCCGTGCGTGCATTGGCGGCGGTGGTCAGATCGCGCGCCACCGCTTCAAAGGCAGTAGGGCCGGGAAGGCCCGCCCCATCCCATTTGGCAATTTCGGTGACGGTCAGCGGCATGACCTCGGCCAATTCGTCATCGCGCACCGCAAGGCCCAACATGCCGCCAATCGGTACGAAAAACACCGCGAATAGATAGATCACCACTGGCAGGATCATCAGCGCGGCTCCTGCCCGCCGTATCGTGCCTGTGTGCAGCGCAAAACTCATGGCATCAATCCCGGATCAGCGAAGGGTCAGGCGCTGCCTTGCGACAGCGCCTGCACAGATCAATTGCCCGACCAAGCCGCAAAACGTGTGTTCAGCGCGTCGATGTTGGCAATCCAGAACGGCACATCCAACGGCAGCGATACCGCCACGTTCTCTGGCGCCGATGGCAGCGATTCCGCAAGAGCGGGGTCCAGCATGGTTTGCGCTTCGGTGACACCAACCCCGCCGCCCAGTTGCTCCGGCCATTTCACCTGCACAGCCGGACGGCTCATGAATTCCAGCAGCTTGTAGGCATTGTCGAGGTGGGGCGAATCTTTCATCACCACCCAGCTGTCGACAAGGAACATGCTGCCGTCATAGGTCAGCTTGAACTGAGTGCCATCGGTCTTGTTCGAATTGCCGACGCGGGTGTGATAGGTTGTGGTCATTGCAACCTCGCCCGAGCCAAGCAGTTGCATCGGTTGGTTGCCGCTGGTCCACCAGACTATGCTGGGTTTCAACTCGTCCAGCTTGGCAAAGGCGCGGTCTACACCTTCCGGGGTGGCCAGAACTTTGTAGACATCCGCCTGCGGCACGCCATCGGCCATCAGCGCGAATTCAAGGTTCATCTTCGGGCCTTGCCGCATCGCCCGCTTGCCGGGGAACTTTTTCAAATCCCAGAAGTCGGCCCAGTTTTTCGGCCCATCGGTAAAGACCTTTGTGTCATAGGCCATCACCATCGAATAGATGTTGGCAGGGATGCCACAATCCGATGCAGTGCCGGGCAGGTATTTCTCGATGCCGCCAAGCTTTGCCGGGTCCAACACCTGCAAGAAACCCTCCTCGCAGCCAATGGCCAACTCGTCGCCCTCAACCTCGATCACATCCCAAGTGTTGGCATCGCCACCCTCGGCTTTCGAGCGCAGCGCGCCGACGCCGCCATCCCAGCTGTCTTCGGCCAACGGCAAACCGCTTTCGGCCTTGAAGGGATCAAAGAATACCGTGCGCTGCGCGTCTTGGAAAATACCGCCCCAAGATACCACGGTCAGATCGCGAGCAATTCCGGCAGTGGGAATCGCTGTCAGGGTCGCAAGCGCAGCCCAGTGTAGAACTTTTTTCATCTGATACTCCTGTTGAATGATCCGGTTTGGCCCGGTCTGCTTTTCCGCCACGGATGCGGCGGTCTTCTTGCCAAAGGCGGGCAAAATGCCGCCTCAAGTTTCGTTGTTCGCCCGCGTAAGAACCCGGCCCGAGGCGACTGTCATTTCCACCTGCACCACATCGCCCGGAGCAAGCGCCCGGCCATTTTCAGCATCGGCCTTCAACATCAGCCGCCCAATGCCATCTGCCTCCAGCACCACCCGGTTCTGATCGCCCAGATAAACCGTATCCAGCACGCGCGCCGAAACCCGCTGACAGCCCGGCTTGGCGGCATCTGTTGCAAGCCGCAAAGATTCCGGGCGCAGATTGAAGCTGACGCGCGCCGCCGTCTGGCACCAATCCTGTGAGGGCGCGCGCAAGGTCGCCCCACCCGCAAAGCGCACCACGACATCCCCCGCCTCACGCCCGACGATCTCACCGTCCAGCATGTTGTTCTCGCCGATGAACGAGGCCACAAACGGCGTTGCGGGCGCGCGATACAACTCTGACGGGCTGCCGATCTGTTCGATCCGGCCCTTGTTGAACACCGCCACACGGTCTGACAGCATCAGGGCTTCGGATTGATCATGCGTCACGAACACCATCGTGGTGCCAAGATCGCGATGCAGCGCCTTAAGTTCAGTCTGCAAATGCTCGCGCAGGTTCTTATCCAGCGCGCCCAAAGGTTCATCCAGCACGATCAGCTTCGGCTTGAAAATGATCGCCCGTGCCAAGGCGACGCGCTGTTGCTGGCCGCCCGAAAGCTGGATCGGGCGGCGATCGCCCATCGCCCCCAGATGCACCTGCTCTAGCGCCGCCCCCACACGCCGGGTGATTTCATCCCGCGCCACACCCCGCACCTTCAGCGGGAACGAAAGGTTTTCCCGCACCGTCATATGCGGAAACAGCGCGTAATTCTGAAACACCACTCCGATGTTGCGCTTGTGCGCGGGCAGGCGTTCAATGCGCTGGCCGTCCATCTCGATACTGCCCGAAGTCGGCGCTTCAAACCCCGCCAGCATCATCAAAGTGGTGGTTTTGCCAGAGCCTGACGGCCCCAGAAAGGTGATAAACTCGCCATTAAGGATATCGAGATCCAGCGAGGCGATGGCGGTATAGGTGCCGTAAACCTTCGATACCGCACGCAGGCGCACGATCGGCGTCGCATCGGCTTGGGTGCGGTTTTCGGTCATGCTGTACCCGCCCCGGCGCTGTCTACTTCGGCAAACACCTCACGCGCCAACCGGAACGCCTCAACCCCGGCAGGAATGCCTGCGTAGATCGACAATTGGATCAAAGTATCCTTGATCTCGTCCTTGGTGCAGCCGTTGGTCAAAGCGCCCTTCAGATGCAGCTTGAACTCGTGCCCCCGGTTCAGAGTGCCCAGCATCACTAGATTGAGCAGGCTTTTATCCCGCCGCGACAATGCCGCACGCCCCCAGCCTGCCCCCCAGCAATATTCCGTCACCAGCTGCTGAAAATCGCGGTTGAAATCATCCGCCGCCTCAAGCGATTTTTCGACATAGGCGGCACCCAGCACCGCCTTACGGATCTCCAGGCCCTTTTCAAACATTACGTCCGACATCAGAGCCCCTTTTCCGCTATCACCGGATTGGTCAGAATCCCAATCCCCGGAATTTCCACCGTGATCAGATCACCGTCTTTCAGAAACAGCGGCGGCTTGCGCTTGAAACCAACCCCGGCGGGTGTGCCGGTAGGGATCAGATCGCCGGGTTCCAGATCAATGAAATCGGCGATATGCTCCAGAATGGTCGGGATATCGTAGATCATCGTGCTGGTATTGGCGCGCTGCTCGACACGACCATTCAACGTGGTGATGATCTCAAGGTTATGCGGATCGGCAATTTCATCCGCCGTAACAATCATCGGGCCAAACGGGCCAGAGTGGCGGAAGTTCTTGCCCGCAGTGTATTGCGTCACCCGGAACTGATAGTCGCGCACCGTCACATCGTTGAAGATCGAATAGCCGAACACATAATCCATCGCCTCGGCCTGCCCGATACGGCGGCCCTTGCTGTGCTTGCCGATGATGATCGCCAATTCACCTTCCCAATCCAGATTGTCCGAGACCGCAGGCACCACAATCGGCGCGCCATCAGCAACCAACGTGGCCGCAAAGCGCGCAAAAATGATTGGGATCGGCGAGATTTCCAGACCCGCCTCTTTGGCATGTTCGGCATAGTTGCGCGCCACACAGATGATCTTCGGCGGCCGCGCAATCGGCGGCAGCAGCGTGGCGCCATCCAGCGGAATGCTCAGCTCGGCAGGCGCATCCGCCGCCAAATCGACGACACGCCGCAGCGAAGACTCCAGCGCCTCAATATCATCAAAGAACGCTTCAATCCGCTCGGGCAGCAGTTGGATCATTGCATCTTTGGCCTGAAACGCGGCAGATGCGCGGGCCAGATCGACGATACGGGTGCCGACGATGGCACCAAAACGGGGTTTGTCAGCGGCGCTGTAGCTTACGAGTTTCATATTTTATCCGATATTCGTGTTTTTGTGTGCGATTTTAGAACAAACCTTCATCTAAGGGACTCGAATTTGCCCCTAAAACGCGCTACTTGCAAAAGAGGCGATAAAGGCGAGGGCGGAACATGGCGGAAATATCCCTGACCGGAGATCAGATGCTGACGGCGCTTGAGATCGTCGCCAAAGAAGGCCCGATCTCGGTGTCCGAGGTTGCCCGCGCGGGCGATATGAACCGCACCGTGGCGCATCGTCTGCTCGCAACCCTTGCCCAGCGGGGCTATATCCGGCGCAATGCTGATGGCTTCGTGGTTGGCCCTGCCGTGATCCATCTGGCGCAAAAGGCCGATATGGGTCTGCGCAGCATCGCTTTGCCCATCATGCGCGCGCTGTCCGGCAAGATCGGTGAAACCGTGGTGCTGCATGGCATCAACAACCATGAAGCCATCGTGATTGACCAAACTTTGGGCGAGCAGAATCTTGTCCGCGTCGAACACACCCCCGGCTCGCGCCATCCGCTTTATGTCGGCGCAAGCGGTTGGGCGCTGCTGGCGTGGCAATCTGAAAAGTTGATCGCGCGGGCGACCAAAGCGGCGGATGCCACGATGATCGCCGCGCGTATCCAAGATGTGCGCGCGCAGGGTTACGCCATTTCGCATGACGAGTTGCAACAAGGCGCGCATGGCATCGCCGCGCCGATCCTTCTGGCCGATGGCACCTGCAATTTCAGTCTGGCCATTCTGGTGCCTGGCATCCGCGCGGGCATGTTGCCCAGCCTGCTGCCGAACCTTCAGAATGCGGCCTTGGAAATTGCAGCTCATCTGCATTAACCCCTTTAGCCCTGCAGCGTGACGCGGGCGGCTTTCGCAGCCGCTTCGCGCTTTTCCACAAAAGCTTCAAAATCCAGCGCCATCAGGTCGATTTCCTGAATAGGGCCATAGGCGCGGGCAATGCCATCCCAACCGATGGTGTCGATGCCCCAATAGAATTCCAGCAGAATGCCATCGGGATCGCGGGCATAGAACCGCGGCTGGTTGCCCGGCCCGCCGATGCGGCAGTTGACAATCGGCACACCGCCATCGCGCATCTGTACATAAAGCCCCTTCAGATCTTCCGGCGAGGATAGCTCAAACGCAATGTGATGGGTGCCGATGACAGGGTGCGAGGCATCGGGCGCATCGGGGGAAAGCACGTCCTTACGCATCCGAAAGATCGACAATTCGTGATGCGTGGTGTCGCAGCGCACAAAGGCACCAGCTGCCACCATCACGCCATGACCGATCTTTTCTTCAGGATATTCAAACTTTTCGGTCAACCGCATCCCAAGATACCGCTCGTAGAACGCGATCGAACGGTCAATGTCCTTGACCGTAATGCCAACATGCCCAAGGCGCGCAACGCTGATTTTCATGGTTTTCCTTATGGTCGATTATCGAACATGAAGTTCTATATACGAACGATACGGAGAATGACTGATTCCGGCAAGATATATTTTATGTGTTCAGCACTTTTTGCTGAGGTATACCGGAAGCGGTGAATATTCGGGGCGCGCGGGGGTGAACACGTCGATGTTGATGACTTCTTCGTCGCCAACCACCACGGCGTGATGCATCACCCCGAAGGCACCACGACAATCCCGCCGGGACCAAGCCGCGTCACCGTATCGCCGATGTGAAAATCGACCTGCCCCGAGACGATGTAAGCGATCTGCTCGTTGTCATGCTTGTGCGGCTTCGGCTCATGCTGGGGTTGCAAGCGGTGCAGCGCAATCGTGGCGCCCTGCCCCGAGAATGCCTTTTGCTCGACCGCGGCATATCGGCAAAGCGTTTGCGCGCATCAGCGGCCCGCCCGATCAGATCAGCGGCATCGACACCCTTCGCGCTGCAATAACCCTCCAGATCGGCCACAGCGCTGGAAATCACGGCGTCAGATTCATTAATCGATTTGCCCACCACCGCCCCCGCCCCGGCCAAAATGGCGCTGCGAATGCCGCCTGCGTCGATCAGATGTTCGCCCGCCGCCGCGATCGCCGGGTTTTTCAGCCGCAACCGCCCGATCTGAACCTCCAGCCGTGCCATACCTCACGCCGCCTGAATTTCGTGCCAGACCTGATCCAGCGCCGCCTTGATCGCTGCTAAAATCACCTCCACCTCCTCGGCCTCAATGATCAGCGGCGGCGCACACAGCAGGGTTTCGCCCAAAGCCCGCAATAACACGCCGCGCGCTTTCAACGCCTCAGCCACCCGCGCGGCCACCTTGACCTCTGGCGGATAGGCGGTTTTCGCGGCCTTATCCGCCACCAGTTCCAGCGCCGCCATCATGCCAATACCGCGCGCCTCTCCTACCAGCGGATGGCTGGCAAGTGCTTGGAACCCGGCCTGAAGCTGCACACCCAAGCGCTTCGCCCGCGCAACCACCTCAATCTCGTCATAAATTGCCAGCGTTTCCAGCGCGACCGCCGCCCCAACCGGATGGCCGCCATAGGTATAGCCATGGCCAAACCCGCCCAAAGTATGGCTTTGATCCGCAATCACCTGATAGATTGCATCGCTGAGCAACACCGCCGAGATCGGAAAATACGCCGATGATAACCCCTTGGCGCACACCAGCATGTCCGGCTTGATACCAAAGGCATCGCAACCCCAGTAATGCCCGGTGCGGCCAAAGCCACAGATCACCTCATCCGCCACCATCAGCACATCGTATTTGCGCAAAATTGGTCGGATCAGATCGAAATAGCCCGCAGGCGGCACGATCACCCCGCCGGTTCCCATCACCGGCTCGGCAAAGAACGCGCCCACCGTATCCGGGCCTTCGCGCAGAATGGTCGCCTCCAACTCTGCCGCAAGGCGTTCAGCAAAGGCCGCCTCAGTCTCGCCCTCCAAGGCGAAACGGTAATGATGCGGGCAGCTGACATGCACGAAACCGGGCAACGGCAGCCCCCAGCCTTTGTGCATATTCGGCAGCCCCGTCAGACTGGCCGAGCCAATCGTGGTGCCGTGATAGGCCCGCATCCGCCCGATGATCTTGCTCTTTTCAGGCTTGCCGATGGCGGCATGATAATACCAAACCAGCTTGATCGCCGTATCCACGCCTTCAGAACCCGAGCTTTGAAACATCGCCTTCGTCAGCCCAGCGGGCGCCCGCGCCACCAAAGCCTCGGCCAGATTGATCGACGGCTCGGTGCCGCGATGAGCAAAGATTTGCTGATAGGGCAGTTCCAGCATCTGCCGATGCGCCGCATCCGCCAGCCTGCGATTGGAAAACCCAAGGCTCGCGCACCACAGCCCGGACATGCCTTCAATATACCGGCTGCCGTCGAGATCATGCACATAAATCCCCTCGCCGCGCGTGATGATCTGCGGACCCGTGGCTTCATGCAGACGCCCGTTGGTTTGGGGATGCAGGTGAAATTCAACATCACGGGAATAGGGAGAGTTGGGCAGAACGGTCATGCGAATCTTGATCCTTTCGTATCTTAGAATAAAACACTGTTTTAACCTATAGAACGATTTCCTTCTGTCAACACTTTCGTTTTCGCTTGCCATTCGCTGCCCGATCACGGTTTGATAGACCCTTGAGGTGCAATGATTTGAACGAGCAAAGCAGAATGAGCCAAGACACGCAGAAGGCAGATACAGGCGTCAGGGCGGTGCATTTGGCCTTCGACGTTCTTGAGGCCGTTGCAAGTGAGCAGGGCGAAGTTGGCGTGTCCGAATTGGCGCTGCGGATTGGCACCACCAAGGGCACGGTGTTTCGCCACCTGCAAACGCTGGTAGATCGCGGATATCTTTCGCAAAACCCCACAAATGCGCGCTACAGGCTTGGGGTGCGGGCGCATCTATTGGGGCAGGCCTCGTCTGGGCGGATCGACCTTTTGCAAGCAGCGGAAACCCCGATGCGGGCCTTGCGGGAGGAGACGGGATCAACCGTTGTCGTCTCGGCTGTCTCAACGCGGGGGGTGACGGTTCTGGCGACGGTTCTGGGCAAATCCGCCTTGGAAATTGGCGTGCGGCCGGGCAGCGAACTTGATCTGCATTGCAGCGCTCAGGGGAAAGTTGCGACGGCTTTCGGCCCTCCGGCTTTGCTGCTGCGCTTGCGCCGATCAGAGTTGGAACGCAAAACCCCGATGACCTGCACGGATATTGCGCTGTTGGAACAAGCCTTCGAGGCCTGTCGCCGCAATGGCTATGCGACCGCTTGCGATGAAGAAACCATCGGCATCAACGCGCTTGCCGCACCTTTGCTGAATGAGACGGGGCTTGGCATTGGCACCGTGGCTATCGTCGGATCTATTCAACATATCGCGCAAACTCCGACCCAAACGCAGATTGACGCCGTGTTGCGCACCGCACGGGCGATCTCGCATAATCTGGGGTTTTCGGGGAAAATCCCGGCTTAACCAGCGTATTGATCAGACTTGTTTTGGCAACAGTACCTTTGGTCAAGCTGATGTTGGTTTTCCCACCGAGAAACTGTCTGTAGGTTGTGGTTTGAGAACTCATTGCAGCGCATCAGCACAAATCCCGCGTACAGCAAAAATGTTACGCCTTGAGTTGCGAAAGCGCATCCAGCAGATTGATCAGTTCCTCGATCCGATCCTTGCCAAAACGCTGCTCAAGTTCGGCATAAATCCGCGCGCTGTCAGGGCTGACGCGGCGCAACAATTCCATGCCAGCAGGCGCAATTTCCAGCATCACCCGGCGGCCATCGCCTGCATCGCGGTCTTTCGAGATCAACCCGCGCTCGGTCATCGCCCGAATCATCCGGGTCAGCGAGGGTGCGAGGATATGGGTACGCTCGGCCACTTCGGACGCATCCAGCTTGCCCGATTCCGCCAGCACCCGGATAACCCGCCATTGCTGTTCATTGACGCCGTGCTTGTCGAGCATGGGGCGAAAATGGCTCATCATCGCTTCGCGCGCCCGCAACAGCGAGATCGGCAAAGACCGCCGCGTGGCGCGCGGCGCAAGGCTGTCATCGGGTATATCAGTCGGATTTTTCATAATCAGGGGGTGTCACAGAGTTGTCGGCATTTCAAGAAGAGTCGCCCTGAAAAGGATTGACAGGTCCGGTCATTTTCATTAACACGTTAATTATAAGAGGTCGTAATTACAGAAGGTCTGCACCATGCCGCATCTGACCATCGAGTATTCGGCCAATCTGGACGCCACGGGTGACATCGCGGGGCTGTGCCGCAGCCTTCATGCGGCAATGCTGGCGAGCGGTTTGTTTGAGTTGGGCGCGATCCGGGTACGGGCATTGCGCAGCACAGATTATGCAGTCGCCGACCTTATGGACGAAAACGCTTTCGCCGATCTGCGGCTGCGGATCGGGACCGGGCGCAGCGCTGAAGACAAGGCGCGCGCCGGGACCGCTATTTTCGCTGCTGCGATTGAACACTTTGCGGTGCTGTTTGAGGCACCGCATTTTGCGTTGACGCTGGACATCTCTGAACTCGATCCGGCGCTCAGCTGGAAGAAAAACGCCATCCACCCGCGCTTGCGCGCAAAGTAAGAGGCCGATATGTCCGACCTGAATACCAATCTTTCCAAGGCCGATGGCTATCTCGCGCGGTTTCGCCGCGATGGCGTGTTGAACCATATCAATGGCAAGGCCGTGCCGGCGCTGGATGGGGCGACGTTTGAAATCATCTCTCCGGTTGATCTGAAACCACTGGCGCAGGTCGCGCATGGCAAGGCGGCGGATGTGGCGCAGGCGGCGGCGGCGGCGAAAGCGGCCTTCCCGGCTTGGCGGGCGATGGAGGGAGAGGCTCGCCGCGCGCTGCTGCACCGCATCGCCGACGCGATAGAGGCGCGGGCCGAGGAGATTGCCTTTGTCGAGGCGATGGATACCGGGCAGTCGATCCGCTTCATGGCGAAAGCCGCGCTGCGCGGGGCCGAGAATTTCCGCTATTTCGCCGATCTGGCCCCGCAAGCGCGTGACGGGCAAACGCTGCACGCCAAGGGGCAGGTCAACATGACCACGCGCACGCCGATTGGTCCGGTGGGGATCATCACGCCGTGGAACACGCCGTTCATGCTTTCAACCTGGAAGATTGCGCCGGCCTTGGCGGCAGGCTGCACGGTGGTGCATAAGCCGGCCGAGTTTTCGCCACTATCGGCGCGGTTGCTGGTCGAGATTGCCGAAGGCGCGGGCCTGCCTGCCGGGGTTTGGAATCTGGTGAATGGTCTGGGCGAGGATGCGGGGCGGGCGCTGACCGAGCATCCCGACATCAAGGCGATTGGCTTTGTGGGCGAATCCCGCACCGGCAGCATGATCATGAAGCAGGGTGCCGATACTTTGAAGCGGGTGCATTTCGAGTTGGGCGGCAAGAACCCGGTGATCGTGTTCGCCGACGCCGATCTGGAACGTGCCGCCGATGCGGCGGTGTTTATGATCTATTCGCTGAACGGCGAGCGTTGCACTTCGTCCAGCCGCCTGCTGGTGGAGGCGCAGGTTTATGAGACGTTTACCAAGATGGTGGCCGAGAAGGCCAAGCGGATTGTGGTCGGCCATCCGCTTGACCCGGCCACGGTCGTCGGCCCCTTGATCCATCCGGTGCATGAGAAAAAGGTGCTGGAGTATATCGAGATCGGCAAGGCCGAGGGCGCTGTGGTGGCCGCAGGCGGTTCGAAATTTGCCGGGCCGGGGGGTGGCTGTTACGTCAGCCCGACGCTGTTTGTCGGCGCGCATAACCAGATGCGGATCGCGCAGGAGGAAATCTTTGGCCCGGTGCTGACTGCGATCCCGTTCAACGACGAGGCCGAGGCTTTGGCGATTGCCAATGACGTACAATATGGCCTGACCGGCTATCTGTGGACATCGGATGTCACCCGTGCCTTCCGCTTCACCGATGCGCTGGAAGCCGGGATGATCTGGGTGAACTCTGAAAACGTCCGGCATTTGCCCTCACCCTTCGGCGGCGTGAAGAATTCCGGCATCGGCCGCGATGGTGCTGAATGGTCCTTCGATTTCTACATGGAAACCAAAAATATCGCTTTTGCCACCCAAGCCCACGCCATTCCGAAACTTGGCGGCTGACACCATATCTTTCACTTCCAGGGAGGAAGCCGATGCCCGTTCCCAGTTCTGTGCTGTATCCGGCGTTCAACGTCATTCGTCTGAGCCACGTTGAACTTGCCGTCAAGAATCTGGCCGCCAGCCGCGCGTTTTACGCCGATCTGCTTGGCCTGCAAGTCACCCATGAAGATGCCGACGCGGTCTATCTGCGCGCGATGGAGGAACGTGGCCACCACTGCGTAATCTTGCGCAAATCTGATGCGGCCAGCGTGAACGTGCTGGGCTTCAAAGTGTTTGCCGAGGCTGATCTGGACGCCGCCTATGCGTTTTTTGCCGCCCAAGGCCTGCCGGTGGCTTGGGTCGAACGCCCGTTCATGGGCCGCACCCTGCGCACGGCTGATCCGCATGGGATACCGCTGGAGTTTTACGCCAAGATGGACCGCTTGGCCCCGATCCATCAGAAATATGCGCTCTATCATGGCGTCAAACCGCTGCGGATTGATCATTTCAACTGCTTCAGCCCCGATGTCGATGCCTCTGTCGCGTTCTACAATTCCTTCGGCTTCCGGGTGACGGAATATACCGAGGATGAGGACAGCAAAAAGTTGTGGGCGGCGTGGATGCACCGCAAAGGCGGGGTGCATGACATGGCCTTCACCAATGGCCGTGGCCCGCGCCTGCACCATCTGGCGTTCTGGGTGCCGACGCCGTTGAACATCATCGACCTGCTCGATCTGATGGCCACCACCGGCTATGTCGCCAACATCGAGCGCGGGCCGGGGCGGCACGGTATTTCCAACGCGTTCTTCCTGTATATCCTTGACCCCGATGGCCACCGGACCGAGATTTATTGCTCAGATTATCAGACGGTTGACCCGGATCTGGAACCGATCAAATGGGATCTGAAAGACCCGCAGCGTCAGACGCTTTGGGGGGCACCCGCGCCAAAAAGCTGGTTCGAACATGGCTCGGCTTTTGCCAATGTGACGCAGAAAGACTCTGCGTTGAAGGCCCAACCGATCATCGCACCGTAAGGGGACAGCCATGCACCTCAGCGATCCGACATTGCTTCGCGAAGCTGCCCTGGTCGGAGCCGATTGGGTTCCAGCCAATGGTGCAGGCATTGCCGTGACCAACCCGGCGACGGGCGCGACGATCGGCTATGTGCCCAATCTGGGGGCAGCCGAGACCAAAGCCGCGATTGCAGCGGCGGCGGTGGCGCAAAAAGATTGGGCCGCCCGCACCGCGAAGGACCGCAGCACGATTCTGCGCCGCTGGTTCGATTTGATGATGGCCAACAAGGATGACCTTGGTGCCATCCTGACCGCTGAACAGGGCAAACCCTTGATCGAGGCGGTGGGTGAGATCGGCTATGGCGCGTCGTTCATTGAATGGTTCGCCGAAGAAGCCCGCCGGGTTTATGGCGACATGATCCCCGGCCATGCGCCGGACAAGCGGATTATGGTGCTGAAACAACCGATTGGCGTGGTGGCTGCCATCACGCCGTGGAACTTTCCGAATGCGATGATCACCCGCAAGGCGGGACCAGCGTTGGCGGCTGGCTGTGCGATGGTGCTGAAACCGGCCTCGCAAACCCCGTTCTCGGCCATAGCGCTTGCGGTTCTGGCGGAGCGGGCGGGTCTGCCTGCGGGGCTTTTCTCGGTGATCACCGGATCGGCCCGTGCGATCGGGGCCGAAATGACGGCCAATCCTGTCGTGCGCAAGCTGACCTTCACCGGCTCCACCGAGGTGGGTGCTGCGCTGTATCAGCAATGTGCGCCAACCGTGAAAAAACTGGCGCTGGAGCTGGGCGGCAATGCGCCGTTCATCGTGTTTGACGATGCCGATCTGGATGCGGCGGTGCAGGGCCTGCTGATCGCCAAGTTCCGCAACAACGGTCAGACCTGCGTCTGCGCCAACCGCATCTACGTGCAAGAGGGCGTCTACGAGGCCTTTGCGGCCAAGGTGGCCGCGGCTGTGGCCAAGCTGAAAACCGGCAATGGCATGGATACCGGTGTGACTCTGGGGCCGCTGATTGACGCCAATGCGCTGGCGAAGGTCGAAGAACATGTGGCCGATGCGCTGTCAAAAGGCGCGCGGCTGTTGCAGGGCGGCAAGCCGCACGCCTTGGGTGGCACATTCTATCAGGCGACGGTTTTGGCCGATGTGACCCGCGATATGGCGGTGGCGCGGGAAGAAACCTTTGGGCCTTTGGCTCCGCTGTTCCGCTTCATGGACGAGGCCGATGTGATCGCGCAGGCCAATGACACCGAATTTGGTCTTGCCAGCTATTTCTACGCTGAAAACCTTGCGCGGGTGTTCCGTGTCGCCGAGGCGCTGGAATACGGCATGGTTGGGGTCAACACCGGGCTGATCTCGACCGCCGAAGCGCCGTTTGGCGGCGTTAAATCTTCGGGACTTGGCCGGGAAGGCTCGAAATACGGCATCGAGGAATTCGTCGAGATTAAATACGTCTGCCTTGGCGGCATTGCCTGACAGGCGCGTCCCCAGCCCGGCCCGCAAGGGTTCAGCCATTCCTCAAACATCAAGGAGGTTGCTTTGATCACTCTTAAAATTGCTTTGGCCGGAGCGGTTGTTGCCTTAGGTCTGCCGACCATCAGCCAAGCCGCGGATGAACCGAGCTGCGTCGCACTGACCCGCGCGTTCTGGACCGACGTGTTCGTCAAGCGCAACGCCGATGTGGCGATGGATTATCTGTCTGACACCTACATCCAGCACGTCGCGGCCCCCCAGCCACCGATTGCGGAATGGGTGGAAACCTGGCGCGGTGTGTTCGCCACCCCGCCCACCGGCCCCGGCGTTGATTTTGCTGAAGCTCAGAAAGATTACACCACCGATATCGTCAGCATTCAGGGCGACGCGCAGTTCGCTGTGCTGCGCGCGCATGATTATGGCACTTGGGATCACGGCCCCGATGCGGGCAAGAAGTTCGATTTCCACTACTATGATATCTTCCGTTGTTCGGATGGCAAATTGGCCGAGCATTGGTACTCGGAAGATCCTGACCCATCCGTCGGACCATAATATCTTATGGGTCGCCCCTATCGGGCGGCCCTTTTTGCCTTGAAAGGATACGCAATGTCTCGCCCTCGCCTTGTCAGCTATACGCATAACAAAAGCACTGGCTACGGCCTTGTGTCGGGCGATGGCCTCATTGCGCTGAAACCCCACTTTGCCGATCTGCCCAGCTTGCGCGCAGTGATTGAGCAGGGCGCGCTGGCGCGTGTTGTGGACCGCGCCGCCGGGTTGGCACCCGATATTGCAGTGTCGGAAATTACCTATGACATCCCGATCCCCAAGCCGGAAAAGATCCTCTGCGTCGGGGTCAATTTCCCCGACCGCAATGCCGAATATAAAGACGGCAAAGACAATCCACCCTACATGTCCTTGTTTCCCCGCTTCCCGCGCAGCTTCACCGGACATGGTCAGCCGCTGATCCGCCCGCCAGAAAGCCCTCAACTGGATTATGAGGGCGAGGTGACGATTGTGATCGGCAAAGGCGGGCGGCGGATTGCTGAACGCGATGCCCTTGGCCATATCGCCGCCCTGACCCTGTGCAATGAAGGCACCATCCGCGACTGGGTGCGTCATGCCAAGTTCAACGTGACGCAAGGCAAGAACTGGGATCGCTCTGGCTCTATCGGGCCGTGGATCGTGCCTTATACGGATGAGTCGCAACTGGCTGACATCGCACTGCAAACGCGGGTGAACGGTGAGGTGCGGCAGAACGATCGCACCAGTCGGATGATGTTCGGCTTCCGGCAGATCATCGCCTATATCTCAACCTTCACCACACTGGTTCCCGGCGACGTGATCGTTTGTGGCACGCCCACCGGGGCCGGTGCGCGGTTTGATCCACCGATCTGGCTGAAGCCCGGTGATGTGGTCGAGGTCGAGGCTGACGGTATCGGTATTCTGCGCAATACTATCGCCGATGAGGTTCTGTGATGCTGTCGAAACTTGAGATTGACGCCGCTGCCGCGCGGCTTGTCGCGGCAGAGAAAACCCGCGTGCAAACTGGGCTGTTGTCTCTGTTGCACCCGGCGATGACGATGGATGACGCCTATGCGGTGCAAGCCGCCTATGTGGCGCTGCGTCATGCCGAGGGTTGCAAAACGATCGGCTGGAAGATCGGACTGACCTCAAAAGCCATGCAATATGCGCTGAACATCGCGACGCCGGACAGCGGCGTTCTGTTGGATGACATGATGTTTGAGGCTGGTGCGACGATTGCGGCGGATCGGTTTATCCAGCCGAGGATTGAGGCGGAGTTGGCCTTCGTGTTGAAAGCGCCGCTGCAAGGGCCGGGGGTGACGGTGACGGATGTGCTGAACGCCACCGACTATATCCTGCCCGCGCTGGAAATCCTCGATACCCGCATCCTGCGCGTCGATCCGGCATCCGGCAAAACCCGCACCATCGTCGATACGATTTCCGACAATGCCGCCAATGCCGGCATCGTCACCGGTGGCCGCGCGATGCGCCCCGATAGCTTTGATCCGCGTTGGGCTGGGGCCATCGTGATGCGCAATGCCGAGGTGGAAGAAACCGGGCTTGGCGCCGGGGTGCTGAACCAGCCTGCGCGCGGCGTCGCATGGCTCGCCAATCGCCTTGGCCACTATGGTCAACGCATTGAGGCCGGGCAGATCGTGCTGTCAGGCTCGTTCATCCGCCCCGTTGAGGCGCGGCATGGAGACACCATTCTTGCCGATTTTGGCCCGCTGGGCACGGTCGGTTGTTTCTTTGCCTGATCTGGGCCCGATCGGCCATTCACCTGTTTGATAATTATTCCCGCCGGAGGCTCCCACCCCGGCCTCTCACGAAAGCCCGGAAATGCCTGCACCGATCAACCCGTTCAAAGCCGCCCTTGCCGCAGGCAAACCCCAGATCGGCCTCTGGCTTGGCCTTGCCAATCCGATCACCGCTGATCTCTGCGCCAATGCCGGGTTTGATTGGCTACTGATTGATGGCGAGCATGCGCCAAATGACATCCCCACCATTCTGGCGCAGGCGCAAGCCATTGGGGATCGGTCGCATGTGATCGTGCGCCCGCCCCTAGGAGAAGTGCATCGTATCAAGCAGATCCTTGATCTGGGTGTGCAGACCGTGCTGGTGCCAATGATCGAAACCGAAGCGCAGGCGGCTGAGATGGCACGGGCCATGCTGTATCCGCCGCAGGGTGTGCGCGGCGTTGGCGCGGCGCTCGCGCGGGCGTCGAATTTCGGCACTACCCCCGCTTATCTTGCCACCGCCAACGCGCAGACCTGCCTGCTGTTGCAAATCGAAAGCCGCGCGGGGCTGGCGCAACTGGACGCGATTGCAGCCACGCCGGGGGTGGATGGGGTGTTCATCGGCCCAGCTGATCTGGCCGCCGATATGGGCTATCTGGGCAATCCGGCGGCGGCAGAGGTGCAGGCGGCGGTCGAAGCCGCGCTGAAGCGGACTATGTCGCATGGCAAGGCTGCGGGTATTTTGACTTCGGATCGCGCTTTGGCGCAACGCTATCTTGATCTAGGGGCGCGCTTCGTGGCGGTGGGCAGTGATGTTGGGCTGTTGTCTGGGGCCTCGGCAGGATTGCGGGGCGCGTTTGGTGGACTTACCGAAAAAGCGGCCATCACGGGGTACTAAATCTAGCAGCTATAGGATGCAAAAGGCAGGCGCAGCTTCCTGCGCCGGCCTTTCGGTTTTCATGATCCGATCAGAACTGCTGGCTGCCCAGCTTGGCATAATCCGCCGGGCTGCGCGCCTTCAACGCCATGGCGCAGAAAAACCCGATCACAGCCGCAATCGCAACAAGCCCCGGCAACAAGATGCCAAGAAAACCCGAGGTTCCCGATAGGTTGCCGAAGTTTATCACGATCTGATAAATCGTCACCACAAGCGCCACGGCGGCAACCGCAGGCAGGACCAGCGCTTTCAGCACATTCGGCTCTTGTTCCGGGTTCTTGCGGAAGAACGCCACCACCGAAACCGAGGTCACCGCCATCAGCACCACGATGCCCAAGGTGCCGACATTGGTCAGCCACGAGAACAGCGCCAGAACCGGATCTTGGCCGGTGAACGCAAACAGACCCACCACCACAACCGCCAGCACGGTCTGGATCACCGATCCGATATGCGGGCTTTGGAACTGCGGGTGGGTGACGCCAACGCTGGCAGGCAACAGCTTTTCACGCCCTGCCACATACATATAGCGCGCCACGCCATTGTGAAACGCCAGCACCCCGGCGAACAGTGAGGTGACGAACAGGATCGTCATAATCTGCGTCAGCCAACCGCCGACATAGCGATCCGACAGCACGAACAAAAAGCTGGTCGGATCCGCCAATGCCCCGATTTCCGGCACCAGTTTATCCACGCCCGCCGCATTCACCATCAGCCACGAGGTGAACATGTAAAACACCCCGATGATCAGCACCGAGATGTAAGTGGCGCGCGGCACCGTGGTTTCCGGGGTTTTGGCTTCTTCGGAATAGATCGTGGTGGCCTCAAAGCCGATGAACGCAGCAAAGCAGAACAAAATACCAATGGCAGGCACGCCGCTCATCACCTGCGTCATGGTGAAAGGGGCCATGCTCAGCCCCGCATCGGCGCCCTTGCCAATCACGGCAAAGTCGAAAATCAGCACGACAACATATTCCAGAATAACTAGAACCGTCAGCACTTTGGCCGACAGATCAACGCTGCGATAGCCAAAGATCGCGACCAGCGCGATGGCGATATAGCTCCAGACCCACCACGGCAGGTTCAGGCCAAAGCTGGCAAACAGCCCCGAGGTAGCAGCCCCCAACAGGCCCAGAACGCCGATTTGCATGGCGTTATAGCTGAGAATAGCAATCAAAGCCGATGCCCCGCCAACGTTGCCGCCAAGCCCGCGCGCCGCAAAAGCATAGAATGCGCCCGCATTGTTGACGTGTCGCGCCATCGCCACATAACCCACGGCGAAAATCAACAGAATCGCTGTGACTATCAGGAACGCGCCGGGGATCCCCGCGCCGCTGCCCAGCAACATGCTCAACGGCACCCCACCCGCCACCGCGGTCAATGGTGCCGCCGCTGACACCACCAAAAACGTCACCGCCCCGGTACTGAGACTGTTCTTGCGCAGGCGATTGGAGCCAGTTTCTTGCGTTGTATCTGTCATAATCTCTCCGACTGTTGAGTTGCACTGACTTACCGCCATGTTCATTCCGCATTGGATCACTATTTGAACCATTGGTTTGAAAACATATTGCACCGCACGCGACTTTGTGTCAATATAATTAACAGATGAACTAGTTTTCCTAGACGGCACAAAACTCTGCAAGACCTGCCTTCCATACCGCCATGCCAGACGGTCTTGCGGTGTGAGCCATCTCGACAAGCAGACCTATCTTGAACACCGCCCCTCTCCCTTCAGCCATGAGATACGCATGACACAACCTCTGAACATTCTGCTTGTTGGCACCTGTGACACCAAAGCGGATGAGATCCAGTTCATCAAATCTTGCATCGAAGCTCAGGGCGGCCGCGTCGCCATTATGGATGTCGGCGTTCTGGGAAAGCCGCGCTTCACTCCTGAATATAGCAACGATGCGGTGGCCGCCGCTGTGGGCACCACCATCAGCGACATCTGCGCCTCGGGGGATGAAAACACCGCGATGACGCTGGTGGCAAGCGGTGCAGTTGCCCTGACCCGTCAACTTTATGCCGAGGGTAAAGTGCAGGGCATGATCACCCTTGGCGGCACCATGGGCACCGATCTTGCTCTGGATGTGGCGGCCTGTCTGCCGATCGGTGTGCCAAAATTCGTCGTCTCGACAATTTCGTTCTCGCATCTTCTGCCGCCGGATCGCATCCCGGCGGATGTAATGATGATCCTGTGGTCGGGCGGGCTGTATGGGCTGAATAGCATTTGCAAGGCCATCCTTTCCCAAGCCGCTGGTGCCGTTGTCGGGGCTGCAAAGGCTGCCATCATGCCCACCATGGGCAGACCAAAGATCGGCATGACCTCGCTGGGCAAATCCTGCCTGAAGTATATGGTCGCGCTGAAACCCGAACTAGAAGCGCGCGGGTATGAGCTTGTGGTGTTCCATTCCACCGGTATGGGCGGGCGGGCCTTTGCTGATATGGCAGGACAGGGGGCGTTTGTGGCCGTGCTTGATCTGTGCCTGCAAGAGGTGGCGAATGATCTGGGCGGTTCAGTCGTGGTGTCAGGCAAATCACGGCTTGAAGCGGCCGGGCTGGCAGGCGTGCCGCAGATTGTTGCCCCCGGTGCCTCTGACATGGTGGATTTCGCCGCATGGAGCGGGATGTCAGCGCACTATGCCGACCGACCGTTCCACGCCCATAACCGCCTGATCGCTTCCGTCACCACGCCCCCCGAAGAACGCCGCCGCCTTGCGCGCCTGATCGCACACAAGCTGGCGCTGGCGACCGCACCTGTTACCATGATTCTGCCTAAGCATGGTGTCGAGGAATGGGATCGCCCTGGTGAGCCCTTGCATGATCCCGAAGGCTTGGCCGCCTTTTCCGATGAACTGCGCAGTGCGATCCAAGCTCCGGTCAAACTTGTCGAGGTGGAAAACCATATCAATGATGCCGGTTTCGCCGAGGCCGTACTTGACGTGCTCGATGCCTGGATCGCTGCAGGGATTGTCCCCCGAGGCCAGCTTGCAAGTCTGTAAACGGCTGGATCAGTGAATATTTATCCTTTACTCCCCCATTTTGAGTGCTTTCCGCTCAGTGGGGCTTGTGTCGCCGTGCGAGAGTAAAAAACTGGGGCTGAGCAGCACAGCCTAAGCCGACGACGAAGCCGACCGCCCAATAACTGATGACTGCCCACACCATCAGTATCGTCCTGCGCCATGCCGTTGGCCAACAGGATCACGACGGTGTCCGGCGTTATGTCCGCATGGCGATTTGGCTGTCGCTGGGCTATGCGTTGCTTGTGCTGTCTCGCGATTTCGCGCCGCTAAGTACTTCCATCGTCAAAGGTAGTCTCAACAAAATTTGTACATCCAAAGTAGGCTCCGTCTCGTTGCTAAAACCTGATCCTATCACTCCAACCGCCAAGTTTTGCCCCTCACACATTGGTCTGGGTTGATTCATAAGGGGCACCGAGATCGCGTGAAATTTCCCGCGTAAGTTGCAGCAGGCGCTCTTTCATTTCGGGAGAGGGGGGTGAGCCGATATGTTGCACACTGCCAATCAGGCCGATGCTGCCCACCAGAGCGCCCGCGTAGTTGTAGATCGGTGCGGCCAGCGCGTTGATCCCCAAAAGGCTTTCCTCCGGTGCCATGGCATAACCCAGACGCCGCACTTCGGCGATTTCACGGCGCAGATGCTCGGGATCGGTGATCGTGCGGGGTGTCACCGCGACCATATGGGACGCACAGATCCGGTCCAGCGCGGCTTTCGGTCCGAAGGCCAGATAGACCTTGCCCTGCGCCGAGGCGTGTAGTGCCAGTTGCCCGCCAGGCCGCACGCCGATCTCAATCTGGTGATTGCTGGGCACCGTCGCCACAACAAACGCCGATTGCGGCGTGGGTGAACTGAGTACGACGGCCAGCCCCAATTCGTTACGGGCGGCCTGCATTAGCGGCATTGCGATTGCAGCTATATTATCCAGATCCGGGGCATTACGGGCCAGCAACCATGCCTTCGGCCCCAGCCTGTAACGCGAATTCGCCGGGTCTTGCGTGACGAATCCATGGTTGATCAGCGTTTGCAAATGCTTGAACACCGCGCTTTTAGCGATGCCGACATGGTCTGAAATCTGCGTCACACCTGCGCCATCGGCCTCAAAAGCCACGAACTCAAGAATGCACAGACAGACATCTGCTGCCTTAACCCCTTCTGAAACAATCATAATATCTCCTGACTTCCCACCCGTGCGATGCCTGTTTGCGCTGAATCGCCATGATTCATTGACAAGCACTACCACATCCGCATTATAGAGAACAGTGTTCTCTGTCAGAGAACGTCTTTGGGAGGAGATTCTATGAAAAACCTTGTAGCGCTAACTGCGCTTTTTCTGGCCACGACCGCGCTGACAGCTGCGGCCGATCCTGTGACACTGCGACTTGGCCATGCCGTTTTCGAAGCGCATCCAAACCACGACACCGCCGTGCGTTTCAAAGAAGCGGTGGAGCGGCTGTCGGACGGCGAGGTCAAGGTGGATATCTATCCGGCCCGCCAGCTTGGCGATGTGAAGGAACTGATGGAGGGTGTGCAGCTTGGCACAGTTGACATGACCGTCAACTCGTCCTCTGCGCTTGCAACGTTGGAGCCTTCGGTCGATGCGTTCCAACTGCCCGGCGTGATCCCGAGCTACGAAGGATTTGCCGCACTGGCCGTGTCAGCCCCTGCCCGCGCGATCATGGATACCTTGGAAAAGCACGACATGGTGTCCTTGGGCCTGTATGACGGCGGCCAACGGCACTTTCTGACCATTGGCGAACCTGTCTCCGCGATGGATGGCTTCAAAGGTCTGAAAACCCGTGTGGCTCCGGTGAAACTGTTCCTCGACGTATGGGCGGCCGTCGGCACCAACCCGACACCGATGGCATACGGCGAGGTTTATTCCGCGCTGGAAACCGGCACGCTGGATGCGGTGGAAATCAACCTGACCTCCATCGAATCCGAGAAATTCTATGAGGTTGCCAAGGGTGTCACTCTGACCGGCCACTATTTCTGGCCCAGCCTTCTGCTGATCAACAAGGGCGTGTTCGACGGCCTGACCCCCGAGCAGCAGCAGGCGATGCGCGATGCAGCGAAAGAGATCACCGAACCGCAGGTGATGGCCGTGAAAGCACTGGATGAAAAGGTCGTGGTGCATCTGCAAGAGCTGAAAATCCCCGTCGTCATCCCGGATGCCAGCTTTGCCGCCGCTTTCCGCGAGGCTGTGAAGCCGGTGGTTGACAGCTACCGCGCCGCTGATCCGCTGGTCGAGGCTTTCGTGGCCGAGGCCGAAAAGCTGCCCGCCACCAATTGATCCGTCGGGCGGGGGATACCCCGCCCATCCGACACGATCGGAGAGGAAAACCGATGTCGAATTTTTTGCGCGGCTACCGGCTGGCCGTTGAAACCATCTGCATGGCCGGGATCAGCCTGGTCGCCATTCTGGGCGGGCTTCAGGTGTGGTTCCGCTATGTCTCGGGGTCTTCCCTTGTCTGGTCGGAAGAGGTCATGCGCCTGTCGATGATCTGGACTGTGATGCTGGGGTCAGGCCTTGCCTATTCGCGCGGTCAGTTCCTTGGGATGCGGTTCGTCGTCGAGGCGATGCCACCGCGCATCGCCCGCGCTTGCGACATTCTGGCGGCGGTGCTGGTCATCGGGTTTCTTGTGGCAATCGCTTGGTATGGCTGGGTTTTCGCTTGGAAGACCAGGCTGCAAAGCTCCAGCACGCTGGGGTATTCGCTGATCTGGCTGCACGGCGCCATTGTGGTGGGGGCGGTGCTGATGGCGCTGCATGTGTTGGCCGAAACCCTGTGGGGCAAGGGCGTTCCGAAAGGGGAGGGTATTCAATGATCTGGCTTGGCTCGATTTTCATTTTCACGCTGATCATCGGTGTTCCGATTGCCTTTGTGCTGGGTATCAGCGGCCTTGGCTATTTCGTGATGACCGATCAGACCAAATTCCTTGTTGCCCTGCCGCAGCGGATGATCGCGGGGATGGACCAGTTCGTTCTGCTGGCCATTCCGCTGTTCGTGCTGGCGGGCAGCATTATGGATGTGGGCGGGTTGACGCGGCGGCTGGTGGGCCTTGCCAATTCCGTCGTGGGGCGGTTTCGCGGTGGGCTGTCGCTGACGGCCGTGTGGGGGGCGTTCCTGTTCGGGGGCGTGTCCGGGTCTGCGGCGGCAGATGCGGCGGCGCTTGGCACGGTTCTGGTGCCGGATATGAAGCGGCAGGGTTATGACGAGGATTATTCGGCCGCGCTGATCGCCGTATCATCGTTGATGGCACCTTTGGTGCCGCCGTCAATCGCGATGATCATCTATGGCGCGCTGTCTGGCACCTCGATCTCGCAGTTGCTGATCGCGGGGATCGTGCCGGGCGTGATGCTGGCCATCATCCTGTCCTGCTATGCGATCTATGTGGCCCACCGCGAGGATTATCCCCGCGCAGCGCCAATGGCCTTTCAGGACATCATGCGCAATGCGGTGCAGGCCATTCCGGTGATGCTGCTGCCGGTCATCATCGTCGTCGGCATCCGGGGCGGCGTGTTTACCGCAACCGAGGCGGCGGCCGTGGCGGCGATCTATGCGCTATTGGTGTCGGGCCTGATCTACCGGGCGCTGAGCTGGCAATTTCTGCGTCAAGCGCTGTTGTCGACCGCCATCATCACCTCGGCGATCTATGTGCTGATCGCCATGGCGAACATTGCGTCGTTCATCTTTGCCATTGAGCAACTGCCGCAAACGGCCGTGGCCGGGCTGACCGGGCTGACGGACAACCCCCTTCTGATCCTGCTGATGGTGAACATGATCCTGCTGGTGCTGGGCATGTTCCTCGACACCATCGGCATCCTGATCCTGACGGTCCCCGCACTGACGGCCATCGGCACGCAGTTGGGCATGGACCCTGTGCATTTGGGCGTGATGGTGGTGTTCAACGTGTTGATCGGATTTGTTACGCCACCCGTTGGCCTGTGCCTGTTCGTCATCGCAGGCGTGACCGGACGGCCAATTGAGAAGATCAGCATCAAGGCCCTGCCGATGATCGGGCTGGCGCTGATCGTGCTGGCGATCATCGCCCTGGTGCCCGAAGTGGTGTTGTTCCTGCCGCGCGCCCTCGGGGGGGCAGACTGATGTCGCGGCTTGAAACGCACATCGGTCGGTTGCGGCTGAAAAATCCCGTCATCGCAGCGGCGGGCGAGCATATGATTGATGCGGCGGGCATCCGGTCGGCCATTCTGGCGGGTGCGGGCGCGGTGGTGGGGAAATCCACCAACGAATCCGATGCCGCCAAGGATCAACTGACGCGGGCGGAATATACTGCCCTCGGGACTGACTGGCAGCCCGTGGCGTGGGGCCCGGACGCGCCGCCTGCCACGATCCTGACCCGGTCAGGGCTGACACCTTTGGGCTTTGATGACTGGCTGGCGCAATGCGTGGAAATGGATGCTTTCGCCGCGGGGCATGACTGCCTTTATGTTCCCTCGCTGATCCTCGCGGCACCCGAACCTGCCGTGCAGATGGCAAAAGCGATTCAGGCCGCAGAGCTGAAGGTGTTGGAGTTCAACATCGGCACTCCCTATGCCAGCCAGGCCGCCAAGGGCGCTGTGGCAACGGAATTGTCGCCGGACCGCGTGGCAACCCTGACCCGGATGATGGTTGACGCGCTGGATATTCCCGTCTGGGTCAAGATCACCGGGCAAAGCGAGCGGGTGCCGGACCTAGCCGCCGCCGCGTTTGAGGCCGGGGCAGAAAGTGTGGTCATGGCGGGCCGTGCCTTGGGGATGCTGCCCGATCTTGACAGCATGGCCCCAGTGTTGGGCACGAGTTGCGGCATCGGCGGCTGGTGGAACCTGCCGCTAACCTGCCATTGGCTGGCCATCACCCGTGCGGCCCTTGGGCCGGACCCGTCGCTGATCGGGATCAACGGTGCCACGAATGGCGCGGATGTGGCGCGGATGATCCTTGCCGGGGCCTCTGCCGTGGGTCTGTCATCCGAGGTGATGCTGCGCGGCTGGCCGGTGCTGACCCGCGCTGTCGCGGAACTGGATGCCTATTGCGCCACCAAGGGCGTGACGGTGGCCGGGATCATCGGCCGCGCCGCCGATGCCCGCAAACGCTTTGCCGATATGCCAGTGCTGGATGCGCATTGGCAAAACTTCATTCCTGCACCGCTGGCCGGTGCGACCGAGGAGGTCTTACATGACTGAACTGAACACCCGCGTTGACGCCCTTATGCAAGGCGCTATCGATCTGCACATCCATTCCGGCCCGTCGCTGCACCCCCGCAAGGTCGATCATATCGAAGTGCTGCGCGCTGCGGATGAGGCCGGGATGCGCGCGATCCTGATCAAGGATCACTATTACCCCACCATGCCGGTAACCCGGCTGATGAATGACAATCTGGGATACAAGACACAGGCCATCGGGGCCATCGTGCTGAACAATCCGGTCGGCGGGTTGAACCCCTCGGCGGTGGATTACTCGCTGAAGCAGGGGGCAAAAGTGGTCTGGATGGCGACGGCCCATGCCAAGAACCACATGGAGTATGAGGCGAAGGACGCCGATTTCAAAAACAAATTCCCGGTCAATTCAAAGAAAACCGTCGCAGCCATTCCCGCCACGCTGACCGATGACGCTGGCGTGGTGCGCGATGAGGTGAAGCTGATCCTTGATCTGATCGCCGAGAACGATGCCGTGGTTTCCGCGGGCCACCACCATGTCAGCGAGTGCTTCCCCTTCTACGAAGAGGCGCGGGCACGCGGTGTGAAGCGGCTGTTCCTGAACCACCCGACCTATGTGAACGATTGCAGCATGGAAGATGTACGCTCGCTGGTCGGCATGGGCGTGAAGATGGAACATTCGATCTGCATGTTCGTCCCCTCGACCTTCCATCTGTTCGACGATGCCCATCTGCAAGAGGTGATCGCCGCGGCGGGGGTGGAGAATACGTTCTTCGGCTCAGACCTGGGCCAGAAGAACAACCCGACCCCGGTGGAAGGCATGCGGTCGATCATCGCGCTGCTGATCACGCTTGGTTATGACGACGCGCAGATCCGGCTGATGACGGCAACCATTGCCGCCGATCTGGTGGGTCTGGAATGACCACTCTGCGCGCCCGCATTCTGGCAGGCGACCGGCTGGTCGGATGTTTCGTGAAGACACCCAGCCCGCAGGTGGTGGAGCTGTTGGGCCTTGGCGGCATGGATTTCGTGGTGGCCGACCGTGAACATGCCCCCATCGGCACAGGCGCGCTGGATCTGATGGCATTGGCGGGCCGGTCAGTCGGGTTGCCCGTGCTGATCCGGTCACGCAATTCTGATGCGGCGGAAATCTGGCCCGCGCTGGATATGGGCTGCACCGGTGTGATGGTGCCACATGTCCGCACGGCGGATGAGGCGGTGGCCGTCGCAGGGGCGATGAAATATGCGCGCGGGCGTGGCTTTTCGCCGTCGGGCCGCGCCGGGGCCTATGGCACGATGACCGGGCCGGATTACCGCCGCCAATCCGATGATGGCAGCGTTTTCCTTGCCCAGATTGAGGATGCCCCGGCGCTGGATCATCTGGATGCCATTGCTGCCGTGCCCGAAGTAGATGTGCTGTTCGTCGGCCCGCAGGATCTGGGGCTGTCACTGGGTTGCGCGCCTGATGCGCCTGCACTGGCCGATGCGATTGCGCGGGTGGCCGAAGCTGCCAGGCGCGCAGGCAAGGCGGCAGGGCTGTTTGTAACCGATCCCGCAACCATCCCTGCGCATGTGGCGCGGGGCATCACCCTATTCGTCTGCGGCTCTGACCAAGGGCTGCTTCTTGGTGGCGCAAAGCGGCTGATGGCCGCTGCCCGCGCCTGAACTGACAGGAGAACGACATGAACATCCATCAGATCGACTGGTCGACGCTGGAATGGAAGACGATCCGCAAGGGCGTGGAGCAGAAGGCCTTCTCCGGCAAGGGCGCGACCATAGCGTTGCACCGACTGCAGCCGGATCATGAGCCGAAGCCCCACAAACACCCGAACGAGCAGATCGCCTATATCGTTTCCGGCACTGTCGATTTCCATGTGGCCGATACCGTGACCCGGCTCGGCCCCGGTGGAATCATCGTGGTTCCCGGTGATGTGATGCATCACGCGGTGGTGGTGGGGGATGAGGTGGTGATCAACCTCGACGTCTTTACCCCTGCCCGCCCCGAATACGCGGCATTGCCCGAAGCCTGAGCAACCGCCCCTCCCGGTGGTTCCCCTTCCCTCCTCCCCCCATCCGATGTGGCCCGCTGGCCCCATCCATGATCCTTGTATTTCTGGAGTATCCCGATGTCCGACCTCCTTTTCATCGACGGCCAGTGGACGGCCGGTTCCGGCACCCGCCGGGGAGATGTGTTCAACCCCGCGACAGGTGCCGTCATCGGCCATGTGCCCTTTGCCGAGGCCGCTGATCTGGACCGCGCACTGGCAGCCGCTGGCCGCGTATTCCCGATCTGGGCGGGCACCGCGGCGCATGACCGCGCCATCATCCTGAAAAAAGCTGCCGCCATCGCGCGCACCAAAGCCGAAGAAATCGCGCAGGCCATCAGCCTTGAGCAGGGCAAACCCCTGTCAGAAGCGCGGATGGAGGCGGGCGGCACCGGCGACCATATTGAATGGTATGCCGAAGAGGCGCGCCGCACCTATGGCCGCATCATCCCGTCGCGCGCTCTGCAGGTGATGCAAAGCGTGATCCTTGAACCCGTCGGCCCGGTTGCGGCGTTTTCGCCGTGGAACTTCCCCATCGGGCAGTTGGTGCGCAAGATCGCGGGCGCGCTGGCCGCAGGCTGCACCATCATCGCCAAAGGCCCCGAGGAAACGCCGACCTGCATCGCCCTTCTGCTGCGTTGTTTTGAGGAAGCAGGCGTTCCCGCCGGTGTGGTGAACCTTGTCTTTGGCGTTCCTGCCGAGATTTCGGCGCATCTGATCCCGTCGCCGGTGATCCGCAAAATCTCGTTCACCGGGTCGGTTCCGGTTGGGCGGCATCTGGGGGCGATGGCGGCACAGCACCTGAAGCGGACGACGATGGAACTGGGCGGCCATGCGCCGTTCATCGTCTGCGATGATGCGGATATCGAGGCGGTCAGCAGCCTTGGCGTTGGTCTGAAATTCCGCAACGCAGGGCAGGTCTGCGCCTCGCCCACGCGGTTTTTGGTGCAGGACGCGGCATTTGACGGTTTCCTTGACCGTTTTGCAACCAAGGCGGCAGCACTGAAACTGGGTGCCGCGGCCGAGGATGGTGTGCAGATGGGCCCGCTGGCCCATGCCCGCCGCATGGATGCGATGCAGGATTTCGTGACCGATGCCGTGGCGCAGGGGGCGCGGCTGGTCACTGGCGGGGCGCGGCAGGGCAATGACGGCTGGTTCTTCCAGCCTACGGTGCTGGCCGATGTGCCGCTATCGGCGCGGATCATGAACGAAGAACCCTTTGGCCCCATCGCCGTGGTGAACCGTTTTGGGACGCTGGATGATGCGATTGCCGAGGCAAACCGCCTGCCCTACGGCCTTGCCGCCTTCGGCTTTTCCAACCGCAATGACCGCACACATGCCATGACGCGCGGCATTGAAACCGGGATGCTGTCGATTAACCACTTCGGTCTTGCCGCCCCGGAAACCCCCTTTGGCGGGATCAAGGATTCCGGTCATGGCTCGGAAGGCGGGTCCGAAGGGATCATGGCTTACCTTACCACCAAGTTCGTCTCGCAACGGAACGGCTGAGGGATGGAAAGCTTCGATTATATCGTGGTCGGCGCAGGATCGGGCGGTGCGACAGTGGCGCGTCGTCTGGTCGACGCAAACAAATCCGTGCTGCTTCTAGAGGCGGGGCCAACCGACCGTGTGCCCTTCGTCCATATCCCCGGCGGTTTTATCAAAGTGATCGGCACCAAGCGCACATGGCCCTATGTCTCCGAGCCGGAACCAGGGGCCAAGAACCGCGTCATGCATATCCCACAGGGGCGGATGCTGGGGGGCAGCTCGTCCGTCAACGCGATGATCTACATTCGCGGTGATGCGCAGGATTATGACGATTGGGCGGCAGGCGGGGCTGTCGGCTGGTCACATCAGGAGGTGCTGCCCTATTTCCGCAAGGCCGAGGCAAACCAGCGGCTGGCGGATGAATACCACGGCACCGACGGCCCGCTGCGAGTGTCTGACCCGTCCTACCGCCACCCGCTGGCCTATGCCTTTCTGCGTGCGGCCCAGCAGACCGGCCTGCCGCTGACGCAGGATTTCAACGGGGCAAAGCAAGAGGGTGTCGGCTTTTACCAGACCACAACCTTCAACGGGCGGCGCGGCTCGACCGCCGTGTGCTATCTTGACCCCGTGCGTGGCAACCCGCGCATGACCATCCGCACCAATGCTCATGTCGAGCGGCTGGTGCTGGAGGGGGATGAGGTCAAGGGCATCACCTGCCGGATGGCCAATGGTCAGGTGCAGACATTCACCGCCCGGCATGAGGTGGTGCTGTCGGCGGGTGCACTGGCGTCGCCCAAGATCCTGATGCTGTCCGGTATCGGGGCCGAGGCCGATCTGGCCCCGCATGGCATTGCCGTTCAACACCGTTTGGATGGCGTGGGGCAAGGCTATCAGGATCACGTCGCCGCCTCTGTCTACGGCGGGCTGCGCGACCCGATCGGGGTTTACGGTGCCGACAAAGGGCTGCGCGCCGTCCGGCACATGCTGCAATACCTGTTCACCCGCACGGGGCTTTTAACCTCCAACATCATCGAATGTGGCGGGTTTCTTGATACCACCGGCGCGGGTCGGCCGGATGTGCAACTGCATGTGGTGCCGACCATGCTGGGCGATGCTGACCGCGAGGCCCCGCAGTGCCACGGTATCTCAATGAACCCATGCTGTCTGCGTCCGACCTCGCGGGGATCGATGACCCTTCGCAGCGCCGATCCGCGCGATCTGCCAGTGCTGCACGCGATGAACCTGACCACGCGCGAGGATGTAGAGACTGTGATGCGCGGCGTCACGCTGTGCCGCAAAATCCTCAAAGCACCAGCACTAGCCGCATTGGTGCGTGAGGAACTGGCTCCCGGCCCAAAGGGCGACACGCCCGAAAGCTTAGAGGACCACGTGCGCCAATTTGCCAAGACCGTCTACCATCCCTCCTGCACCGCACACATGGGAACCGACGACATGGCCGTAACAGACCCGCAACTGCGGGTGCGGGGTATCAAACGGCTACGGATCGCCGACGCCTCGGTTATGCCGAGATTGGTCAGCGGCAATACCAACGCACCTTGCGTGATGATCGGCGAACGTTGCGCTGATTTCATGTTACGGTGAGTGCTGACTGGTTTGAAAGTACTTTGCGATGTCGTCTGGAGGGGTAATCGGCCTGACCGAAGGCCGGAAAGCGCAGCGCCACCAGCCGCTCATATTCAATATGTCGTTCCGTACCGGTGAGATCGGCAGGCCAGCCCAGCCCAAGCCGCCCCGGATGAAAAGATGGTTGGCCGTATTGTCGCTGGCCCGCCAACCTTTCAGTGAAAACGCATTGAAATTGCGTCGGGAGGCATCATGAACAACCAACTATGTCACGTCGCGGACATGTGCGATGGCCGGAATGCCAGTCCGCCTGTCTGGCGATCGGAACAGAGTTCATTTCTACCGTTAAGCGATATGCAGGGGCGTCGAAGATCGGCGGCCGGTGGGTCGCAATTCAGATGGGCTAATCGAAAACTGCCGTTCGAACTTGCGTGACAATAGCGAGTGAGAGCTGAAGCCTGACGCAAGGGCGACACCGAACAAAAGCATATCGGTTCGCTCGCCAAGTTGCCACGCCAATCCGAGCTGCAGGTCAAGATAATGCCGGCGCGGCGAACACTTCAGATATCTCAGAAAAAGCTGCTCTATCTGACGTTGTGAAACACTCGCGGCCTGTGCGAGCCGCCAATTTTGATCGGCTCTTCAAGCGTTCGGCTCATGTGCGCCGTGACTTCCCGTATTTTAGGAGGGGCGTATCGGAGCAAGCTCAAGAACTGCGCGGGCTGGTCGGATTCTAAACTACGGGCACGCCCAATAAGTAAGCGATCACATATCTGATTTGAAATGTCGGCACCAAAGCAATCTTTTGTAAACTGGTTGTGCATGTTGAGCGTTGCCAATTCTCCTGCGCAGGTCAAAGCTTTGGCGCTAGGAAAACATGCGGCCTACAACCCCGCATCCTCCAACCCCTCTTGATCCGGCAGATCGCGCAAGCTCTCCATTCCAAAGGCCGCGAGGAAGACCTCGGTGGTGACAAAGGTGTAAGGCGCGCCGCGGCGGGGTTCGCGGGGGCCGGTGCCGATCAGCGCGCGTGCGGCCAGCCGCCCGATCAGGTCGCGGCTGATTTCCTTCCCAAAAATATCCTTTAGCCCGTCGCGACCGATCGGCTGGTGGTAGGCAATCGCGGCCAGTACGGCGAGATCAAAGTCGTGCAGGTCCAGCGTCTGCCCACCAACATCTGCGGCGGCCCGGATCGCGGGGGCATAGGCAGCCTTGGTGCGCAGCATCCAGCCCGCACCGATCCGTGCCAGCTCATAGGGGCGGCCTTCCAGATCAACCACGAGATCCTCGATCAGCAGATCGACCGCAGCCACCTGCCCCACCACACGCGCCAGATCGTCGCGCGCAACCGGCGTGGCAGACGCAAACAGTACCGCTTCGATCCGCCGCATCCATTCCTGCCAGCGCAGCTCCGGCGATAGATCGTCCAGTTCGCGGTCCAGGCCCAGTGCCTCGCGCTTGTCGCGTGCCATGGTCAGACCCCATACAGACGGAACGAGTCCCGCCCGGTCAGTTCGCGGACGGCGCCCAAGTCAACCAGCCGATCGCAGAGCCGCCGCGCGGCGCGGTCCGACATGAACCCGAGCAAGGCCCCCGGTGCCAGCGCATCGCGCGACAAAAACAGATCCACCGCCCGATCCGCCGCCTTGGCCCGCAGTTGCGGCATCACACCCCGCAATCGCGACGCGCGCCGCGTCAGATCGGCGGCCAGCGGCACCGCCTGCTCCGCCCCGGTCACGATTGCCCGGTGACACGCCAGCCGCAACGCATCCCCCCGCAACCGCAGCTCGCGCGGCTTCAAGCCAAGCGAGATCAGGGGCAGGATGTGTTCCTCGGCCATGGATTTCGCCAACACAGCATCCGCCAAGATCAGCGCCACCGTTTCGGCGCGCGGAAGGTCCGCCAAGACCGCCTCGATCACCCCAGCTGCCCTGTCCACAGGATTGCTGCCCATGGCATCGAGACAAAGGGCTATCCGTTCGGCCGACACCCCGTCCATCGCCTTGCCAAGTGCCGCCACCGAGATCCGGCGCGCCACCGCGCGCGCCCATTGCCCGAAAATCACCCCCGCCGGCCCTGGATGATCGCCCGGACGCGTCAGATGCAGCGCATCGCGCAAAGCGGCCTGACCCTCGCGTCGCCCGGAAAACCCCACACAAACCTCGGCCGCAGCCAGCGCCAGCCGGGCGCGCCAAAGCGCCTGTGGCACAGCTTCCTGCCCTGATATCATGTGCACATAGGCCAATGCCGCCCCGGAGCAAAACGCCGCATCCTCCAAGCTCTCTGCAGGCCCGGTTGTGATCAAGCCCGGCAAGCGGCCAAGCAGGATCGGGGCGTCGGATGTGTCGGGGCGGAGTTTCGTCATGTGCAAAGGCTAAATCATCACGGCGCTTTGTGCGAGAGAATTGCGCGATTAGCGCCGCCCTGCTGCGATCATTTTTGTGTCCAATAAGATTGCATTATCGGACACTAAAACGCTATGCTCGGCATCATGCAAGAAACACCCGAGACATCAGCTTCAGACAGCTCAATTCGCCCCAATCCCAACGAACGCGACGAGAGCATTCGCTTAGGCGCTCGCCCGATTGGCCTGCCCTCTCATGTCGCAAGTTCCGGCAAGCTCGACCGGCTGGTGGAAACCGCCCGCGACTACGCCCGTCAGGCGATTTCGGAAAATACCCTGAAAGCCTATACCAAAGACTGGACACAGTTTTCCCGCTGGTGCCGGATGCGCGGCGCTGCCCCCCTGCCCGCCTCCCCTGAGCTGATCGGCCTCTACATCGCCGATCTGGCGGCGCCGCAGGGCAAGGTCCCTGCCCTCTCGGTCTCGTCGATCGAACGGCGACTTTCGGGCCTCGGCTGGGGTTATGCGCAGCGCGGAGAGCGGCTGGACCGCAAGGACCGTCACATCGCGACGGTTATCGCCGGCATCCGCCGCAAGCACGCCCGGCCGCCGGTGCAGAAAGAGGCGATCCTGCCCGAAGACATCCGCGACATGCTGGCCACCCTGCCCCACGACCTTCGCGGGTTGCGCGATCGGGCGATCCTGCTAATCGGGTTTGCGGGTGGCCTCAGGAGGTCGGAAATCGTTTCACTGGACCATGGCAAGGACGACACGCCGAATTCCGGCGGCTGGGTCGAGATTCTCGACAAAGGAGCTCTGATCACGCTGCGCGGCAAGACCGGCTGGCGCGAAGTCGAAATCAGCCGCGGGTCCACTGATCAGACCTGCCCAGTACATGCTCTGACGCAGTGGCTGCACTACGCCAAAATCGACTTCGGCCCCCTCTTCGTCGCTGTATCGCGCAATGGATTGAAGGCGACGCAGGACCGGCTCAGCGACAAGCATGTCGCCCGTCTGATCAAATCGAGGGTCCGGGAAGCGGGCATCCGCCCCGACCTGCCAGAGGCGGAGCGGATCAAGCTCTACTCCGGCCACAGCTTGCGCGCGGGTTTGGCCAGCAGCGCCGAAGTGGATGAGCGCTATGTCCAAAAGCAACTTGGTCACGCCTCAGCCGAAATGACTCGCAGGTATCAGCGCAGACGGGACAGGTTCAGGGTAAACCTGACTAAGGCGGCAGGGCTCTAGAGGCGCAGCCAAACGGTCGATGGTGGTGAAAAACTCTTTGCTTGATTTGGGTCTAACTGACTGATTCAATTGGCTCAGACGGGCTGGAGGATCGAGCGATGATGGGGCGGCAAGAGGTTCAGGAAGCGCTGTTTTACCGGTTCCGCATCGAGGATCACGTCCCCGCTGATCATCTTTTGCGCCGGATTGATTGGTTGTTGGACTTTGGCGCGATCCGCCATGAGCTGGAAATGCTTTACAGCCATACTGGCCGCCCGTCGGTCGATCCCGAGTTGATGATCCGCATGCTGCTGATTGGCTATCTGTATGGCATCCGGTCAGAACGGCGGTTGGTTGACGAGGTTCACCTCAATCTCGCCTATCGCTGGTTTTGCCGGCTGGGGCTCGAAGGCCGCGTGCCTGATCGGTCGACGTTTTCTAAGAACCGCCATGGCCGATTCGCGGACGGCGATATTCTGCGCCGGGTGTTCGAGATGGTCGTTGATCGTTGTGCGGACTTTGGTTTCGTTGGTGGGCAGGCGGCAGCGGTTGATGGGCAGGCGGCAGCGGTTGATGGCAGCACCATTGCCGCCGATGCCAGCCGCGAGCGCAAGGATCAGCCCGAGGCGATGCAAAAGACCTGGGCCGCAAACGAAGACATCGCGCGCCCGGTCCGCGATTACCTCGATCAGCTGGCAGCGGACTCGGCAGAGGTTCATGAGGGGCCACAGCATAAAGCCCCGAAATACCTGTCAGAAACTGACCCACAGGCGGCGTGGTCCATCAAGGACGGACCTGGGCGGTTCAGCTATGAGACCAACTATCTGATCGACACCGATCACGGTATCATCATGGACGTCGAGGCCACCCCGGCGCGGTTGAGCCAGGAGATCGTCGCCGCCAAGAAGATGCTGGCACGCACTGCCGAGCGGCATGCTTTCCACCCTGATGCTCTGGCGGCAGACAAATCCTACGGCACCGGTCCTTTCCTGGCCTGGCTGCTCAAGCGTGATATCGCACCCCACGTCCCCGTGCTTGACCGCCAGCATCAGACGGGCGGGAAATATGATCTGAGCCATTTCAGCTATGATGCTGACCGCGACAGCTTCACCTGTCTCGAGGGGCACGAAATGACGCTTCGCACGGCTGACCGTGTGAGAAGGGTCAAGCATTACAGTGCAGACACGGCACACTGCAAAACCTGCCAGATCCGCAAGGCCTGCACCACTGCGCCCGCCCGAACAGTCATGCGGCACATGGACGAAGATGCCCGGCAGATCGCCCGCGACCTTTCTCATACCGAAAAGTTCGCCGTCAGCCGCCGCAAGCGCAAGAAAGTCGAGATGCTGTTCGCCCATCTGAAGCGCAATCTCGGCTTCACCCGCCTTCGGCTCAGAGGGCTGCGCGGCGCCAGTGACGAATGTATCCTCGCCGCGACGGCGCAGAACCTAAAACGTCTGGCGAAACTGGTCCCGGCATAAGGCCGAAAGAGCCCTCACAGGCTGGATGTCAAATCAACTGAAAAATATTCAAATTCCGTCGGTTAAATCGACGTGAACGCACCGGGCACCAGATGTGGTAGGTCGAGTTTTTCACCTATATCGGTCGTTTACTCCTGACATCCGCAAATGCAAAAGAGGCCCCCTGCCCCGTGCCACTCATCGGATACGCGCGTATTTCCACCGAAGATCAAACCGCCCTGCCCCAAGTTCTGGAGTTACGCTCCGCAGGCTGCGTGGAAATTGTCGAAGAGCAAGCCTCGGGCGGCAATCGCACCCGGCCTGTTCTGGCGCGTGTGCTGGATCAACTGCGCATTGGCGATACACTAGTGGTGGTTAGGATCGACCGCCTTGCCCGCTCGCTTTCTCACCTCTTGGAAATCATCGAGCGGCTGGAGGCAAGAGGTGCGCATTTCCGGTCCTTGCAGGATCCGATTGACACGGCGTCGCCACAGGGCAAGTTTACCCTGCAGGTCCTGGGCGCAGCCGCCGATTTTGAACGGGCACTGATACACGAGCGCACCAAAGCCGGGCTGCGATCTGCGAAGGCGGCAGGGCGGATTGGCGGCAACCCAGGGCTAAAGGCGGGCGATCCCGTGGCAATCCGCAAGGCAAGAGCCGCGCGAGTGGAAAGCCATTTCCAAAAGCTTAATGCCAGTGCTGAACAGTGGGTGCCGGAAGTGCGCCGTCTGAGACCGGGCCTGCCTTGGGAAGACGTGCTGCGCATCGTCAATTCAGGCCTGCCGCGCGAGGCGCAGCCTTGGTCCCTGCCCCGCCTGATCCGTGCCACCAAATCCTTCGTCCGCGAAGGCCTGCTGCCGGAAACCATCCTTTCCCGCGCCACCGCATCCGACAAGGATGATCGTCTGCCCGCCATCGTCGCGAGCATCAAAGGCGCAGATCCCAAGATGACTCTTCAAGCTATCTGCGACCGGCTGGAGACCATGCGCGAACGGACGCCGCGAGGTCGAACCAGATGGCAGCCCTCTTCGGTCAAGATGCTCTTGGAACGCGCCGAAAGGCTTGGTTTACTCTGAACGGCCATTTTAACCTTGCAAATCATCCATACTGTGGAATATTTGCAAGGTATGTACGAACGCAAAACCAATCAGATTGTGTTGTCCGCCCTTGATGAGCAAGCCGCGGTCGTGCTTTTGGGCCCTCGGCAAGTTGGCAAGACCACGCTCGCACTCGAAATTGCGGCACATCGCCCGTCAGTCTACCTTGACCTCGAACGGGCGGCAGATCGACAAATCTTGGCTGAGCCAGACCTCTATTTGGACGAGCAGGTCGGAACGCTGATTATCCTCGATGAGGTCCAGCAGATGCCGGGCCTATTTTCAAGCCTGCGCGGACAGATTGACATGCGGCGGCGCAAGGGCCTGCGCACAGGACAGTTCCTGTTGCTGGGATCCGCGTCAAACGTGCTTCTGCAACAGTCTGCAGAGTCCCTTGCCGGTCGTGTCCGCTACATCGAGATGCCACCCTTGCTTCTGGAAGAAGTGGGCAATGACCGTCTGAACGACCTTTGGCTGCGCGGCGGCTTCCCCGACAGCTTTCAGGCGGCTGACGATCGGGCCAGCCTGACTTGGCGCGAAGACTTCCTGCGCACCTACCTTGAGCGGGACATCCCAGCTCTTGGCCCGCGTATTCCCGCCACCACTTTGCGTCGTTTCTGGACGATGCTGGCCCATGCCCAAGGCGGCTTGCTGAACGCTGCCGCTTTGGCAGAGGGGTTGGGCGTGTCAGGTCAGACGATTTGGCGATACCTCGATCTGCTTATCGATCTTATGCTGGTGAGGCGCCTGATGCCCTGGCATGAAAATGTCGGCAAACGCCTTGTCAAATCACCCAAGATCTATGTCCGCGACTCTGGCCTGCTGCATGCGTTGCTTGGCCTCGGCTCACTGGAAAACTTGCTGGGTCATCCGGTGGTTGGCGGCAGCTGGGAGGGGTTTTGCCTAGAAACCCTGATCGCCGCCGCGCCCGCTGGTACGGAAACCTTCTTCTACAGGACGTCGGCTGGGGCAGAACTTGACCTTGTACTTCGCCTTCCCGGCGGGGAAACTTGGGCAATCGAAATCAAGCGTACCACTGCCCCCAAAGTCTCGCGCGGCTTTCACCTCGCTATTGCAGACATCAAGGCGGATAGGCGCATCTTGGTCTATGCTGGAGAGCGGGAGGTTCCCCTCGGAGAGGGTTTGCGGGCCATGCCACTCGATGTAGCAGTGGAGCAACTGAGCCCCCAAACTTAAGCGCACCCCATGGAGAGGAGGCCCATTCAAAGTTGGTGGCCTTTGCAGTCGACACACTTCGAATCGAAGTGCACACCGAGAACAGACTTTCGCCAATCCCCTCACTTAACCCTTGACGCTGAAGACCTGGTTACAAGATGTTGATGGACTGCAAACTATGGGCCTAAATTTTTGTTGATTTATTTCGGAAGGTTAAGCTCACATTCCGCGAGTCTTCGCTGCCCGCCCTGCGACTGGCCTGCGTCTATCAGTAGAATTTTCTTGCGCGAACGAAAAAGTTGGCGCATTTCTAGCCGTAGCGCAAAAAGATGAGAATTTCAGGTTTCTGCGCTACAAAAGAAAAGCTCGAAAAGAGCGCGCTGCGCGGACCTCGGTTGCGACAGCACAGAAAACGAGGGCAGTATGTCAGCAGAGCGAGTATTTGCCGAGCTTCAAACCGACGCATCTACGCTGCACGCGTCTATTCGCTTGCATCTGGAGCGCAATTTTGCGCCTGATGCGCGGAAACATCTAAGAACCTTTTCGTCCACCGAAGCCGCTGGCTTCTTGGGGCTCGCGCCCGGGCACCTGCGAAAGCTGCATGCCGAAAACAAGATCCCGGACGTCCCTTTGGACGATAGAGGCCGCAAGTTCTACTCCGCCGAAGACTTGGGGCAGATCCGTCTGGCCCTCGCTCGCAACACGAGGGATCCGTCGCTTTACCTGCGTGGACGAGTCGGTCAAGAACCGCTTCAAATTATTTCCTGCGTCTCGTTTAAGGGCGGGTCGGCAAAGACCACAACAGCGGCATATCTCAGCCAATGGTACGCCCTTCATGGCTACCGTGTCCTGGTGGTTGATATGGACCCGCAGGCATCGTTGTCCTCGATGACAGGCCTGCGTCCAGAGATCGATTTCACGCACAAAGGGACCATCTACGACGCAATCCGCTATGACGACCCGCTGCCGATGAGCGAGGTCATCCGGAAAACCTACTTTCATGGCCTCGATATCGCTGCAGGCGGCCTGATCTTGTCAGAGTACGAAACTGAAACGCCCTACGCGCTGCGCCGCGGTGCTGAGCCGCCTTTCTACTTGCGTCTGCGCGAGGCGATCCAGTCGGTCGAGGCGAACTATGACCTTGTTTTCATTGATTGTCCGCCACAACTTGGCTTTCTGACCTTGTCTTCTTTAGTCGCGTCTACTTCGATCATCATCCCGGTCGTGCCCAACTTCATCGATGTGGCTTCGTTGGCGCAATTCCTGACCATGACATCATCGTTGCTCGACACCATCCGGGATGCGGGTATGACGCTGGACTACGATTTCCTCCGTTACCTGGTCTCACGCTTTGAGCCTTCCGATGGCCCCCAAGCACAGGTTGCCGGACTCTTGCGTGCAAACTTCGGCAAACGCGTGATGACCGAAACCTTCCTGAAATCGACCGCCATTTCGGATGCTGGTCTGACACATCAAACCCTGTTTGAGGTCGGGCGCGGCAGCATGAACCGGAACACCTACGACCGATCGATGGAATCGGTCAACGCGGTCGCGCGTGAGCTGGAACAAGATATCCACAAAGCTTGGGGGAGGCTCTGATATGGCCCGAAAGAACATGTTCGAAGGTATTACCCCAGCTCAACGGCCTGAAGGCGCGGAGATGCCTGCCCTACCTCGTACCACGGCGAAAATGCCCGAGGTATTTCAAAGTGCGGGCCCGATTGCTGCAATTCGCAACGATCTACGCAGCATAAGCAGTCGCTCCGTTCAAGAAATTGACCCTGAGATGATCGAGGACACTGGCCTCAAGGATCGTTTGGGCGACCTTGACGACGATGTAGCAGAGTTGCGGGATAGCATTGCAAAGCACGGGCAGCAGGTTCCTATTCTCTTGCGTCCCCATCCGACGCTCAGCGGCCGCTATCAGGTGGTTTACGGACGCCGGCGGCTTGCAGCCATTCGCGCGTTACGAACACCAGTCAAAGCACTCATCCGAACCTTGTCTGATGAGGAAGCCGTCCTTGCTCAAGGTCAGGAAAACAACCTTCGTAAGGATCCCTCCTTCATCGAAAAGGCTCTTTTTGCGGGAGACCTGGAAGAAGCGGGCTATGATGCACGCGTTGTGCAGGATGCGCTGAACGTCAATCGAAGCCATACCTCTCACATGCGCAAGGTGCGCGAGGCCATCCCACGCGAAGTTATCGTACGCATCGGCGCGGCACCGTCGATAGGGTGGAAGCGCTGGTACGAACTTGCCTCCCGCCTTCTCGATGAAAAGATCGATGCGATCGCTGTGCACCCTGCCCCGTTCCCGGCGGGCCTGACGTCAGACCAAAGATTCGATGCCTGGTCGAGGATGGCTGTGAAAACTGAAAAGAACAGCACAACTCGCAAGGTCCAACAAGTTGAGCCTATGTTGCTGAAGGCGAAGGATGGCTCGGTTATTGGCACCATTGCACTGCAGAAAGACTCCGTGAGCTTTCAGGCCATGTCCAAAGGAGATCTGTTCACAGCCTGGCTGCATAGGAACGCCGAGACGGTGTTCCCGCGGCTACATGAAGAATTTCTAGCCCGCTCCGTCAAGGCGGAGTGAGCAAGCGATGCAACGAAAACAGCAGAGGAGCAGTGTCGGAAAAGAATAGGCCTCCCGAATGGAACCCACCCGGAAGGCCCGCGCAAAACACAGGGCGCCAACCCTGAGAATGCTCATCTCTAGCCAGAGCAAGTTAGCGCAGGCCCGAATCGCAAGCAACATCGCATCGCGGTGATCTGATATCTTTTATCCTTTATCTGAACAAAAGACCCAGAACGCCTGCGGAAATCTGCGCAATACGGTCCTCATTCGGACAGCCCTGCACGTTCCGCGTGAATAAATCATGGAACAGATCGCATCCACGCCCATGCTTCGGCATGCCCGGCGCCCCAATTTGTCGTCTCTGAAATCTCGGTTGCAGACCCCTGCAGCAGACAAGGACAAGCGTTGGCACATCCTTGATCTGGCAAAGACCTGCCGCCAACGACTGAAGCTTCGTGATCGCGACATCGCGGTCTTACGGGGTTTGCTGTCCCTCCTGCCCTCGCAAGCACGACCTGACCAAATGGTGGTCTTTGCATCCAACCGGGTTCTGATTGATCGCTGCGATGGCATCGACGAACGCACTCTTCGTCGTCGGATTGCTCACTTGCAAAACTGCGGGATGCTTGAACGCCGGACAAGCCCCAACGGCAAGCGATATCAAGTCCGCGACGATCACCAAGCCGCGCTGCTGACCTATGGCATCGATCTCACGCCTCTTTTCCACATCCAGAGCCATTTGGAAGCCTTGGCAGAAGACTGCCGCCACGAAGCCTTAAGGATCAAAGTGCTTCGCAGCTTAATCAGAGATGTTTTGTTCAAAGCGCAACCACATGAAATCATCGGCATTCAAAACGAAGCGCAACGGGCACTTAGGAGAGTGCTCGATAGCAATCAGTTGCAGCAAATCCTATCTCAGCTTGAAGAAGCTGTACCCGTTATGATCCCTCCATTCACGGACAACGTGACTCTGCCGACAACACACATGTCCGTCAGCGACGGTCAAAATGACCGGCATATTCAGAGTTCGTACAAAGATAATTTAGAATCTGAAAGGGCTGAGAGCGAAACTTTGAGGAACCCTGCCTGTGAAAAAAAATCCGCCAACTTAGATCATGCCGACATCACAGTGGATGAATGCATGGCCCTTGCCCGAACTGCCAGAGAAATGGCCCCTAAACAGCCCCGATGCTGGGAGGATCTGATTGATCTTTCAACAACCCTTGCCCCTGCCATCGGACTTCAAGGCACGGTGATCCATGAAGCCGAGAAACACTTGGGCAGACACGGCTGCGCTCTGGCCGTTCTTGGTCTTGTCGAGGCATTTGGCAGAGTTCGCAACCCAGAAGCGTATCTAACCGCTCTTGTTCAGCGTCGCCTCAAGCAAGGCCTCGATCTCGTCCGAATGTTTCGTTCCCTCGTTCGGCCAGGTAGGCCAACAGCTGCTTTTGCTTGGAGCTAGGATGTTTACCCCGGTAAACATTGGTTGGGCGTGCTTGGCTCGGCTCAAAGTGCACGATGTATACCGGGGTAAACATGAAGCCGTCGCCGTGCGCAGTGGAGAGTATGAGAATGGGTGGTTTGAGCGTGGCAGGAAGTGAGATCGGGAGAGTGGCTCCCGGCGCCCGTCGTGGAGAAAACCTGATGGCCCAAGCTGCCCAGAAGATTACCCTGTCGTCCTCACGGGACATCCCCTTTGATAAGCTGGTGCTGAGCCAGTCCAACGTCCGGCGCATCAAAGCCGGTGTGTCGGTTGAAGAGTTGGCCGAGGACATCGCCCGCCGTGGGTTGTTGCAAGGCCTGAGCGTGCGGCCTGTGTTGGATGCCGATGGCGTCGAGACGGGTAAGTTCGAGATCCCGGCTGACGGTCGACGCTTTCAAGCACTGTCGTTGCTGGTGAAGCAGAAGCGTTTTGCAAAGACAGCGCCTGTGCCTTGTGTGTTGCGTGATGTGACATCAGATATTCTGGCCGAGGACGACTCGTTGGCTGAGAACATGCAGCGCGTTGCCTTGCACCCGCTCGATCAGTTCCGCGCCTTTGTAGCCTTGCGCGACAAGGGTCAGGGCGAGGAGGCAATCGCCGCGGCCTTCTTCGTGACGCCAAAGATCGTGAAGCAGCGGTTGAAGCTCGCCTCCGTGGCCCCTGCCCTTCTGGATGTCTACGCCGAGGATAGCATGACTCTGGAACAGCTGATGGCCTTCACAGTGAATCCCGATCACGCGCGTCAGGAGCAGGTTTGGGAAGCGGTGCAGAACTCCTGGAACAAGGAGCCCTATTCGATTCGGCGCATGTTGACGGAGACCTCTGTGCGGGCCTCAGATCGGCGCGCAGTGTTTGTCGGTGTTGATGTCTATGAAGCGGCGGGTGGCGTTGTCCTACGCGATCTCTTCCAAGGCGATGATGGTGGCTGGTTGGAGGACCCTGCCCTGCTCGACCGATTGGTTGCGGACAAGCTGCAAGTCGAGGCCCAGGCAATCGCCGCTAAGGGTTGGAAGTGGATCGAGGTGTCCACCGACCTGCCCTATGGCTACAGCCACGGTCTGCGGCGTCTTGTTGGCGATCCCTCACCGCTGAGCGCGGATGAAGCTGCAGACCACGCCAAGCTGCTCGCGGAGTATCGCGCACTGGAAGAGGAATACTCTGGCCAAGACGAATACCCCGAGGAGATCGACACTCGGCTTGGCGAGCTGGAAGCTGCGATGGAAGCCTTAGAGCAGCGTCCGCTGATCTTCGATGCGGCAGAGGTTTGTCGTGCTGGCGTCTTCGTGACGCTGGATCGGGATGTCGGCCTGGCAGTTTATCGCGGCTATGTCCGGCCGGAGGATGAGCCTCGCGAAGAGACCGTGGCCAACTTCCGTGATGAGCTCGGCTCGGAAGGGCAGGGGGCTGATGGCAGTGTCTCGGCCTATCAGCTTCCCTTTGGTTGGTCTGCGGCCACCATTATCACTTCCGGGGGCCAGCCGTTCAGTTCGGGCCTCGTGGACGATGAGGATGATGGCGCGTTGAAGCCTTTGCCAGAGCGCCTGGTGATGGAGTTGACCGCACATCGCACCCTCGTGTTGCGGGAGGCGATTGGGCGTTCGCCCGACGTCGCCCTGACGCTGCTGCTGATGAAGCTGGTCAATGACACCTTCCCCAGTTCCGGGGCTTCGGGCAGTTGCTTGGAGGCTTGTGTTCGCCCCGTCTACATGTCGGCTCAGGCGTCCGATCTGAAGGACAGTCCGGTGGCCAAGGCCGTGGACGATCGTCATGCTGCCTAGGAGGCCGATCTGCCGCTTGGCGACGATGCCGTGCTTTGGGATTATCTCTCGGCCCTCGACCAGGCCAGCCGTCTGGCTCTGCTGGTGCATTGTGAACCGCCCCGGGTTTACCGGAGGGCAAAACTCTCGGAGAATTGCCCGTTATGGAACATGCACATAAGAAGAAGACCGCGAAGCCGTATTCACCTGAGTTCCGCGAGCGCGCGGTGCGACTGGCGATGGAACACCGCGATGAGTATCAAAGCGAAGCTGCGGCGCTGACGGCGATTGCAGGTAAATTGGGGTGTTCGCCGGACAGCCTTCGCGTTTGGATGCGCCAAATCCAGCGTGATGGCGGCGAGCGGCCGGGCCCCACCAGCGCTGAGATTGCACGGATCAAAGAGCTTGAGCGCGAAGTGCGTGAACTTCGGCAGGCCAATGAGATCCTGCGCAAAGGATCAGCGTATTTTGCTCAGGCCCCTCTCGCGGTTTGAAGTCAAACCGCTGCCGGGCAGCGGGAGCTCGACCGCCCGTTTCGCAAATGATTGCTTTCATTGAGGAAAGCCGAGAGGCACACGGGGTCGAGCCGATCTGCAGGGCGCTGCAGTTTGCCCCTTCCACCTTTTATGACCGGCAGGCGATCATGCGTGATCCTGACCGGGCCTCGGCCCGGGCCAGATCGGATGCGGCCCTGAGCGTCAAGATCGACGCGGCCTGGGATGCCAACCGCAGGCTCTACGGCGCGCGGAAGATCTGGCATGTTTTGCGACGGCAGGGTGAAGACGCCGCCCGCTGCACCGTGGAACGTTTGATGCACCGCCTGGGGATCAGGGGCGTGGTTCGCGGCAAAAAGGTCATCACTACGAACCCGGACACGTCTCTGCCGTGCCCGGACGACAAGGTTAACCGGCTGTTCATGGCCGATCGTCCGAATAAGCTATGGGTTTCAGACTTCACCTATGTGCCCACTTGGTCCGGCACCGTCTACGTTGCCTTCGTCATCGACGTCTTTGCACGTCGTATTGTCGGTTGGCGAGCCTCAACTTCGATGAAGACCCAGTTCGTGCTCGACGCGTTGGATCAGGCGATATGGCAAAGAAAGACACCGGATAACAAGAGCTTGGTTCATCATTCTGACCGAGGATCACAATACCTATCGATCAAATACACCGAACGCCTGGCCGAAGCCGAGATCGATCTCTCGGTCGGGACAGTCGGTGACGCCTATGACAATGCTTTGGCCGAACGCGTCATCGGCCTCTTCAAAACCGAGGTCATCAACCAGATCGGGCCATGGAAATCGATGCGCGAGGTCGAATGGGAAACCCTGAAATGGGTGGACTGGTATAACAATCGCCGCCTTCTCGGCTCTATCGGATACATCCCGCCCGCAGAAGCAGAGGAGGCGTTCTATGCAAACCTGAACACACTCGATATGGTCGCCTAGTCATTGAACAAACCACCCTCCGGTAAACCCGGGGCGGTTCATTGCCTGAGCTTCGGGGTCAACGCGCTCCACGAGAAGGTAAACCCTTACGGCGCAGGCATCTCGGCCAGCGGGTTGACCCGCCGCCTGTCGTAGTCCGAGATCGTAGCCCAAGCCGTCGATCTCGACATGGTCGCGGCAGGCTGGGAGCCGACTGCGGACAACTATCTGAACCGGGTTCCCAAGGCGCGCATCCTTGAGGCCGTTTGTGAGGCGAAGGGGGAGGTCACCGCGCAGTTGCTCGACCATCTGAAAAAGGTTTAGATGGCGACGGAAGCCGAGCGCTTGCTCAAGGGCAGCGGTTGGTTGCCGGAGGTTCTGCGACGCAGTGAACTTCCTGCTCTGAACTGTGATGTCACTGCAGAAGGGCAGGGGGCTTTGAGCGAAGAAGTCTTGGGCGATCAGGACAGCGTCGAGGAAATCGACTTGCCCGCCTTCCTGATGGCCGATTTGCCCGTAGAAAGCACAGCAATGATGGCTGCGGAGTGATCTGAGCCCCCGAGGGCGGGAAAACCCGCCCTCAATCACATCAAAATACAACAATATCAATATGATGAGTGCGAATCCTCGCATTCAAGATGAGGAATCATGTCCGCAAACACAATCATCGACCAAGCGCTTTTGGGCACGCTCATTCGCTACACTGATGGCAGTCCCAAACCGCCCGCGCGCTTCACCAAAAAGCTGGCCGCATGGGAAAGTTCCAACGGTGTTGGCCGCCTGGTGAAAAAGGAACCGCCGCGGCCTTATCCGACCTGGACGGCTCCGGCGTCCTTCACGCTGCATGAAGGCAACTTCTCCTCGGACGGGGTGATCCTCGTCACGATCATGCGCAGCCATTCGGCCGACAGCCAGCTCAGCTTTGAAGTGGTCGAGGAGCCCAAGGAAGGGCCGGTTCGCGTGCTTCTGGATTTCGGGGGCAACACTGAGCTTCTGCATCTGGCGGCGTCCGTCACGGCGGCGGAGCTTTGGATTGCCAAGGAGGGCTATCGTAACGCGCGGCTGCAGATTGTCGGCGACGAAGGCGATAGGGCAGGGGGCACGGAACTGGCCGCCAGAGCCTTTCCGGAGACCAAGAGGTCTTGCCGCATGCGGGCCTCTCATCCAGCACCAACCTGTCCCGCGCATCTGCGGGACAATTCGGCTCCTTGTGTCAACGTACCATCCCCCGCTTGCCAGTCCCTTCCTTGGCCCAAATCCAGTCTTCGAGATCAAGCCACAAGGGCTCGGACTACGGGCAAGCCCGTGCCGCCGGATGGATTCGGGCAAGCCGAACGCACCCGGTGATGTCAGACCGTCTTTGGGCCTGCGGGTTCCTGTCAGCGCGGGGGATGGTCCCTCGCCTCCCAGCAGGAGCCAAAACAGATGTCCCGCAAAGATGCACACGCCTTCGCCGC
>NKIU01000028.1 GCA_002256245.1 Pseudorhodobacter sp. PARRP1
GCCGGATCAATCAAGCGACCGATGCGGGCTAGGGCGCGCGGCCACTGATACACAGGATTGTTGGCAAGATCGCCCGCGATGATCAGGCCATCAAGATGGCTGATGATCGGTGCAGTGGATGCGAAAGGATCGCGGCCCTCGCGCATCCACGCGTCGAGATGCAGATCTGCGGTGATCATGACCATCATGATGGCACCGCGATCGAATGACTCCTGCCGAAGCATGCGACAGGCATCGCCCAAAGCTTTGCGCGATCAAACTTTGCCATCGCGGCCTCCGATCCCCTGCGCGGCGGCCTCTTCGTGTGCGCGGGCGATGAAATCAGCCAGAATGCTGCGCAAGAGCCTCATGTCATCAAGCGGGAGGAAATCGCCGAACTCTGAAGCGCGGGCCTGACGCTTGGCCTGCGACAGTGTGGTCAAGGGTGGACCTTGCATTCCGCCGCCCGTGGCAGGCGTGCCAAGGCGAAAAAAACGGCTCATGCTGCGGGCCCATCCCGCGCGTTGATTGATAGCGATCAAGCGTGAGGTGGAGATCATCGTGTCGTCTAGCCGCGGATGTCCGCTGACTTGTCCCCAGATCACCGGGCTGCCTTGA
>NKIU01000012.1 GCA_002256245.1 Pseudorhodobacter sp. PARRP1
CATCCAGCCCGAGGCATAGGCGATGACGGGGTCGCGGAAGCGCTGCACCCATGGGCTGGCAAAGGCGGAAGGCGGGGCGAGGATCAGTTGCGCGTCGCCGGGGTCGGTGGCGGATACCAGCGGGCCAAGGTCGATGCCTTGTTCCACATGGTAATCACACAGCCGTTTCAGCGCGCCGTGGATGGCGATGGGGGCGGTGTGGCCTGCCGCGCGGGCAAGGGCGATCACCCGTTGGGCTTTGCCAAGCGCATAAGCGCCCACCAGATGCGGGCGGTCGGGGAATTCGGCCATGCTGGCCAGCAGGCGCGCGGCCTCGGCAATCGGGTCGGGGTGGCGGAAGACGGGCAGGCCAAAGGTGGCCTCGGTGATGAAGATATCGCAGGCCACCGGTTCAAACGGCAGGCAGACCGGGTTCGGCGCGCGGCAATAATCGCCCGAGACAAGGATGCGCGGGCCATTATCCGGCGTGATCAGGATTTGTGCTGACCCCAGCACATGCCCTGCGGGGTGAAAGCTGACGGTGACACCGCCGATGCGGGTGGGTCCTTCGGCGATCTGGCGGGCGGCGGTGAAATCCTCGCCATAGCGGATCGCCATAATCTCCAACGTTTGGCGGGTGGCCATCACGGCCCCGTTGCCGGGGCGGGCATGGTCGGCGTGGCCGTGGGTGACCAAAGCGCGCGGGACGGGGCGCAAAGGGTCGATGTAGAAATCGCCCGGCGCGCAGTAAAGCCCCTTGTCGGTGGGATAAAGGATGTCTTCGGCGCGCATCAGGGTTCGTGGTCCTTTGACGGCAGGGCGATCACCAAGGCGAGTGCTGCCAGTTTCAGCACGCAGGGGATCACGGCATAGGCGATGTTCAGGGTGCTTAGGGCTTGTGGGCTGTTAACCGCGCCGGGGGTGAAACCGTTCCATTGCAGCAAGGGCATGACGATAAAAGCCGCTAGCGCCAGCCCTAGTTTGCCCGCAAAGGCCCAGATGCCAAAGGCGAGCGAGGCTTTCAGGCCCGCCCGCGTCAGCGCCACCGAAAACATCGCGGGCAGCAGGATGGTGTCAGACCCGAGTGCTGCGCCTGCTGCAACGCAGATGATCGCAAAGCCAAGGTAATCGCCGGGCGCCAGATAGGCCGCGCCCGCAAAGCCCGCGATGGCAAGGGGCATCGAGATCATTAGCGTGGTCTTGGCCCCTATCCGCTGGCTGATGCGGGTCCAGATCGGCACGCTTAGCCCTGCGCTGAGGAAGAACAGCGCCAGCAACCCCCCTGCCCTGCCCGGCAGTTGCAAACGATCTTCGACGAAGAACAAAAACAGGGTCGAGGTGATGGCGACGGGCAGGCTGTTGACCAAGGCCAGCACCAGAATCCGCAAGGCTCCGGCATTGGCGAGACCTGCGAGGGAAAAGGACTGTCCCATCACCACCGGGCGCTGCCAGATGCTGTAGCTGAGCACGGCAGTCAGCACCGCAAGCCCGCCCAGAGCCAGCCCGAAGGCCGGATAACCCTGCCCCCCTGCCCCCAGTGCCACCAGCAGCGCAGGCGCAAGGGCGGCCAAAATGACGCCCGCGAGCATCCCGCCCTCGCGCCAAGCGGCGAGGGTCAGCAGGGCTGCGGGCTCGGGCCGCGCGGCCAAGGTGGCGCTGCGGCCATACAGCAGGATGGTGCCAAGGCTGTAGGCCGAAAACAGCAGGATCAGGGCGGCCACCAGTTGTGCTGTCACATGAGGGCCGGGGGAGAGCGAAAACAGCAGCGGAAAGCCCACCGCCAGCCCCGCCACGGCGGCCATGGCGAAGGCGGTTTGCAGGCGCGGCCAACGGTCTATCGCCCAGCCGATCAGCGGGTCTTGCGCAAGGTCAATCACCCGGATCAGCAGCAAGATGGTGCCGATGGTGCCCAGACTGATGCCAAGATTGATCGCGGCGAATTGCGGCAGGTGGATGTAAAGCGGGATGCCGGTGGCCGCCAGCAGCAGCGCATACAGGCTGACGCGGGGGTAATGGCTTGTGCCAGTTGGGGCGCGGTTGGTTGGCATGGGGTAGGCCTTTGCAACGGGTTGGCTGTGATATGGGCCGGTTTTGCCGCAGGGCCAGTCGGGCCCTTGGTTTAAGCCGGGGCAAACAGCGGAAAGCTGACGCCAAGCGCCCATGCAAGGCAAAGGCCCAAGCCAACCCCCGCCGCCCAAGCGCCCCCGCGTTGCCCGACCCAGCGGCCCAACAGGCCATGCACCAGAAAGAACAGCACGAAGACCGGCAGCACGATCAAGACGAAGGTCAGATCATCGGGCCGCAGCAAGGCCGCCACGATCAGCGAGGCGAACAGCGCCAGCCGCGCCGCCGCCCTGCGCCACAAAGCGGCGCGTCCGGCTTGGGTCAGGTGGCTGTCGGCCAACATGCAGGGGATGGTGCCCAAGGCAAGGGCTGCGATGATCGGCAGGCGCTGCGCTGTGGGCAGGAAGTTCGCGGCATAACGGTCAAGGGCGAGGCCAAATACCGCGATGCCCCAAGCCGCGAGGATCAGCGCCGACAGGGCTGCGGCTGTGCCGGGCCAGCGCGGCCACGTCCGCAGGATCGCCAGTTGCAACACACCGAACAGCGCCAGATGCAGCATCAGGTAGTCGGCCACCAGCACAGGCAGAAAGTTGCGATAGAATGGTGTGATCAGCAGCGGCGTTACCGCCAGCGGGATCAGGATGGCCAGCAGAAAGCGGCCCAAAGGGATGGCGGGTGCTGTGGGGCCAGCGGGCAGTTTGGCGGCAAGCGGGGAAAAGCCCAGAACGATGCCGCCCAGCAGCGCGAGTATCCACCAGCCGCGCGGGGTGGGCTTGGTGGCGCTGGTGTGCTTGAAGCTGGTGTCGAACCAGTCTTGTGCTGTCTGCACCGCGCTGGGGCTGAACAGCACGCCGACATGCTCGACGCCCGGGGCCACCATTGTGGCGCGGCGGGTGGGGCCGGAGTGCACCACCGCGCCCTCGGTGGCCGCAGGGTCCACCAGACGGGCGGCGTCCAGCCCTGCCTTGCGCAGAAAGCTTTCCCATTGCCCCGAAATCACCAGCAACTGCTGCGGGGCCGTGGCTGTCACCGCCTGCGAGAACATCGAAATCGCCACCACGGCCTGCACGGGTTGGCCTTGCGCAGTCTCGGCAATACTGGCGCGGATGATGATGTCGGTGGCCATTGAATGACCCAACAGGCCCACACGATTGTCACCCGGCAGGCTGCGGGCGTAGGCGATCACCCGGCGCGTCTCGGCCACCAGCAGGGCTGTGGTGCCATCGACCGAGGTGACATCGCCCGACATCGGTTTGGGGTTGCGGCCATGGCCTTCAAAATCGAACGCCACCACCCGGTAGCCGGCTTGGGCAAGGGCGAGGGAATAGGATTGCATGATCTGACGCGAGCCTGCAAAGCCATGCGCCACCACGACAATGGGGCCAGTGGCGTCGCGTTGATAGAGGGTGACGGGGGTGGTGCCGATGCGCAGATCGGAAATCTGCAACCCCGCCCGCGCGCGTTCGAGTTGGAACAGCGCAACAAGGCAAAGCAGCAGCGCCATGATGCCGACAAGGGCGCGAAATCGGATCACATCGGGGCTTTGCGGTTGGGGCGCGGGCGGGGCCGCGCGGTGGGATTTGCTGCCCAAGATCAGCCAGCCTGCCGCGCGGCGCAAATGGTTTTTGCAGGGCTGGTGGCAACCCGCGGGGAGGGCCATTCGCCCCCCCCGCACCCCCCCTGCCCTATCCGGCCCGCGTTTCGCTATCCCAAGGCGGCGCAGAACGCGGCGATGGCGGTTTCCAGACGGTTGCGCGGGGTGTGGGTGAAATCGCGATCCAGCTGCAAGGCGATTTCGCCCGGCGCGATGGTGCAGGTGACGGCCCCGCCGAGCAGGGTCAGCCGGATCATCTCGCCGCGCGGTTTGGCGGCGGCGTGGCTGCGGGCTTGTCCCCGCGGGGACAGGTGCGCTGTGATCTGCGGGGTTTCAGCGTCGGCTGCGAACAGGCGCAGGATCTCAAGCTCGGCTGCGGCGTCGCGGTCGGGGTGATCGCGCAGGGCCTTGTGCAGGGCTGCGCTGCGGCCTGGATCGTGCTTGAGCGCCAGATTGAGGTTGACGCCCAAGGCGCGCGGGATGGCTTCGGGAAACTCCAGCACCTTTTCCAGCCGGACCATCAGCTCGGCAAAGTGGCGGATGTAGTTGCGCCTTTGCCGACTGGTCGAGGCGAACAACTCGTCAATCGCGTCATCGAGCGTGGGGCAGGCGATGGCGCGGTCGTAGCGGTAGATGGTGGCAATCCGCCCCATCTCGGCCCAGGACAGGTTTTTGCGCACCAGATTTTCATCGACCATGCGGCGGTAAAGCTGATCAATCGGGGTGTAGTCTGCAACCGGAATGGCCGCGATTTCGGCAAAGTTTTCCAATCCGGTTTCGGCATAAAGCGCGCGAAAGGCGGCCAATCTGCGCCAGCCCTGCACCAGTTCAATCTGGCCGGGGCGCGAGATGTCGATGCGAATCGGGTTCGACAGGCCGGTGGCGAGAATCGAGGCCTTGAGATCGTCGATTTCGGGGTCGATGTGGCAGGCGCGGTCGCGTTTCAGCTTGGTTGTGGTGATTGCATCCAGCGGGATGAACAGGATTTGCGGGCCTTGCGGTATCTCTGGGCCTTGCGGGCTGGGGGCTTCGGGTAGGGGCTCGGTTGGGGTTTCGGGGGCGGGTAAGGCTGTGAAAGGGCGGGTGATCGACATCGGGTTTCCTGTAAAATAAGCCTCGGGATGTGGATAACTTGGCCGCAAACCGGTTTCAGAAGCTTTCCGCAGGCGCGCGCTGGGGGGCTTGTGGGTGCTGCCTTTGCGCGAGATTTTGTCCCCGCGGGGACAAATCGCTGGTGATTGTGGTTTTGGGGTAAGCTGCCACAAGATACAGAAATGTCTTGCGCGACTCGGATTCCTGCGCCATTCAATTACGGTATAAACGGAAATAACCGATAAATGCCGTAACAAACGGTGTTAGACACTAAGTCTGGGCAGGACTATGCAGGAAAAAGAGCGCGGGCAGCAGAAAAACCGGATCGACCGTTTGGTCGGCGAACATGCGGCCAAGCTGTCGGAACGGCTGATGGCGCATCGCACGCAGCTTTTCCCACCCAATGCGCAAAAGCAACTGCGCTCGTTCAGTTCGGGTGAGGTGGCGGGGCTGTTGGGCGTCAAGGATGCCTATCTGCGCAAGTTGTCGCTGGAGGGGCGCGGGCCGCAACCGCAGACGGGTGCGGGCGGGCGGCGGATGTATTCCTCGCAAGATATCATGGCGTTACGGCAGATGCTTGAAGTGGGGGCAAAAGCGCCCGGCACCTATCTGCCGGGGCGGCGGGCCGGGGATCACTTGCAGGTGGTGACGGTGATCAACTTCAAGGGCGGGTCGGGCAAGACCACCACGGCGGCGCATCTGGCGCAAAAGGCGGCGCTGGACGGCTACCGCGTGCTGGCGATTGATCTGGACCCGCAGGCCAGCCTTTCGGCGCTGCACGGTTATCAGCCCGAGTTTGATCTGGCCGATGGCGGCACGCTGTATGACGCGATTCGCTATGACGATCCGCTGCCGATCCGCGACATCATCCGGCCCACATACTTTACCAACCTGCATCTGATTCCCGGCAATCTGGAACTGATGGAGTTTGAACATGACACGCCGCGTGTGCTGGCCGAGCGCAGCGCTAATCTGTTCTTTACCAGAATTTCCGATGCCTTGGCGCAGGTGGAAGCCGATTACGATCTGGTCGTGATCGACTGTCCGCCGCAACTGGGGTTTCTGACCATGTCGGCACTGTCTGCGGCCACTTCCGTTCTGGTGACGGTGCATCCGCAGATGCTGGATGTGATGAGCATGTGCCAGTTTCTGCTGATGACCTCGAACCTTTTGGGCGTGGTGGCCGATGCGGGCGGCAACATGAGTTACGACTGGCTGCGCTATCTGGTGACGCGATACGAGCCGGGCGACGGGCCGCAAAACCAGATGGTCAGCTTCATGCGCAGCCTGTTCGGCGATCATGTGCTGAACCATACCGTGTTGAAATCAACGGCTATCTCCGATGCGGGGCTGACCAAGCAGACCCTGTATGAGGTGGAGAAGGCCGATTTCACCCGCGCCACTTATGAGCGCGCGATGGAAAGCCTGAACGCGGTGAATGGCGAGATTGAGGGTCTTATTCAAGCGGCATGGGGGCGGTAGATGGCACGCAAGGATGTGTTGATCGGATTGCTGGCGACCCCTGCCCCCTCGGCAGCGGCACCGCCTCGGGCGCAAAAGGGCGCGATTGGGGCGGTTTCGCGCTCGATTGCCGATCTGAAAGCCCGCTCGGTGATCGAGTTGGACCCCGATCTGATCGAGGCGGGCGGCTTGCAGGACCGGCTGGAAAGCGATGCGGTGGACGACAGCGCGCTGGCGCGGTCTATCGGCGAATACGGCCAGCAGGTGCCGGTGCTGGTGCGGCCGCATCCTGACCACGAGGGGCGCTTTCAGATTGTTTATGGCCGCCGCCGGGTGCTGGCGATGCGGGCGCTGGGGCAACCGGTGAAGGCGCTGGTGCGCGATCTGGATGACCGGGCGCTGGTGCTGGCGCAGGGGCAGGAAAACACCGCGCGGCGCGATCTGTCGTTTATCGAGAAGGCGAATTTCGCGCGCCAGTTGCAGGAGGCAGGTTACGACCGCAAGGTGATCTGCGATGCGCTGTCGGTGGATAAAACCCTCGCCTCGCGCATGTTGTCGGTGGCGGGGCGGTTGTCGCCTGCGCTGATCGAGGCGATTGGGGCGGCACCGTCTGTGGGCCGCGACCGTTGGCTGGCGCTGGCCGATCTGGTTGAGGCGGGCGGTGACGGTGTGGCGGCGGCGGTGGGCGAGACATCTGACGCGCGTTTTCAGGCGGTGTGGGACCATCTGAGCCAGCCGAAAGCGGGGGCGACCGCCCTGCCCCGGCCTGCCCCGCAAGTGCCGCCGCGTGTGGTGCTGGCGATGGGTGGGGCGCCGTTGGCCGAGGCCACTTTGGGCACTACAACCATGACATTGAAGCTGCGTCTGGCGCAAACCGCCGGGTTTGAGGACTGGCTTCTGGATAACCTTCCCGCCCTGCTGCGCGATTGGCAGAACGGCAAGCCCAATGCGTAACCCTGAACCAGAAAGGAGGCACGGCCAGGCATAACAAAAAGCCCCCCGGAACATGACATTCCGAGAGGCCCATTCTTGTCTTTGCACTTCAAGAAATAGGCTCTCTTGTGTTCGGCTGTCAACCGCTGTTTTCAGCGGCCGGAGCAGTTTTGCCACGTGATACCCCAGATGAAGCATATTTCCGTGACGCCCTTTGGGCGGCAAGCGATGACTGCTGGCCTGTTGGCCGCGCGCGCGCTGAGCGATGAGGCCGCCCTGCCCCAATCTGGTTTGGCCCAGTCTGGTTTGGCCCGCATCGACAAATGGTCACTTTTCAACGACTTGCGCACAGCACGGCTGCGGTTTGGCCTTAGCGACCGCGATCTGTCGGTGCTTTATGCGCTGCTGACCTTCCTGCCCGCCAAGGCGCTGGAGGATGCGGGCGATCTGGTGGTGTTCCCCTCGAACGCCGCGCTGTCAGACCGCGCACATGGCATGGCGGAAAGCACGCTGCGCCGGCATCTGGCGGTGTTGGTCAATGCGGGGCTGATCTGGCGGCAGGATAGCCCGAACGGCAAACGCTATGCCGCGCGGGATCGGTCGGGGGCGTTGGTGCAGGCGTTTGGGCTGGATCTGCGGCCCCTGCTGCTGCGCGCGGGTGATATCGTAGCGGCGGCGGCAGAGGTGGCGCAGGCCGCAGACCATCTGCACCGCGCGCGTGAGGCGCTGGTGCTGCGGATGCGCGATGCGGCCAAGCTGCTGGCCTACGGCATCGAGGCGGGCCTGCCGGGCGACTGGGCGGGGCTGGAGGCGCGCTTGCTGCCGCTGCGGGCGGCGCTGCGGCGCAAGATGGATGCGGATGTCGTGGCAGGGCTTCTGGGCGAAGCTGGGGATATCCTTCAGGCTTTGCGGGTGATGATTGATGTTAAAGCAGAAAAAAGGAACGGCACTGACGCCCATTCTGAGCGTCACCATACGAATTCAAAGCAAGACTCTTATGAATTTGAACCTTGCCTAGAAACAGGCAGGGGCGACGGGACGGCTGCGATTGTGCCTGATCCGGGGGATGGCCCGCAGATGCCAAGCGTGCCGCTGGTGTTGGTGTTGAAAGCCTGCCCGGATATTCAGCCCTATGCCCGATCCAACCTGACGCAATGGCGTGATCTGGTGGTGCTGGCGGCAGAATTGCGCGGGATGATGGGGATCAGCGCCTCGGCCTGGGCGGAAGCGCAGCGGTGCATGGGGCCAGAGACGGCGGCGATTGCGGTCGTGGCGATGATGCAGCGGATTGGCAGCATTTCCAACCCCGGCGGTTATTTGCGGGCGTTGTCGGGCAAGGCTGCGGCGGGGGGATTCTCGGCGGGGCCGATGATTATGGCGCTGCTGAACAGCGAAGGCGCGCGGGCGGCGTGATGTTGACAGCTGTCAACCGAAGCCCAAGTTGACGGCTGTCAACTTTGCCCGCTCATGTGGCGGAAGCCATGGCAGAGGCCAGCCGCAGATCGTCGACCAACTCTTGCCGCGCACGCGCTTGGGCTGTGGCGTCGGGAAGGCGCAGGATGTGGGCCGGGTGCCACGACACCAGCACCGGGCCGTTGTGCAGGCCGGTCTGCACCTTGCCGCGCCGGGCGGTCAACGGGCTGGCATCGCCGGTCAGCGCAAACGCGGCCGAGGCACCGAGGGCGACGGTCAGGCGCGGTTGGATAAAGCCAATCTCCAGCCCCAGCCACCAGCGGCAATGTTCGATCTCGGCGCGGTCGGGCGATTGGTGCAACCGCTGCTTGCCGCGTGGGGTGAATTTGAAATGCTTCACCGCATTGGTCAGCCAGACCCTGCCCGCATCCGCCCCCGCCTGCGCCATCGCCTGATGCAGCGCCTGCCCCGCTGGCCCGACGAAAGGCCGACCGGCAAGGTCTTCCTGATCACCCGGCTGCTCGCCCACGATCATCAGGGCGGCATCCGGCGCGCCCGTGCCCCAGACGGTTTGCGTCGCAGCCTCGCACAGCCCGCAGCGGCGGCATTGCATTGCGGCGGCGCGCGCCTGATCCAGACTGTCGGGCAGGGCGACCGCTTGCGGCATGGCGTTGCGGTAGCGGGTTGAAACCGGGGCAGAGCCCGGACGGGCCGCGCTGGCCCCGGCCTCGCGCATCCGCTGCACGCGGGCTTCGGCATCTTTCAGCATTTCGGGGATAAGGCGGGTTTCGGGCAGGTTTTTCCAGTATTTCAGCGGCATTTCCGACCGCATCGCATCCAACTTGATCCGTGCGGGGTTGAAAATATTGGCAAAATACGTGGCCCATAGGGATTCTGACGCATCATCCGGCAGATCGGGCCGTGCGCCTGCGGGGCCGAAATCCAGCACGCCATCGCGGAATTGTGCGGTAAGGCGCGGTGTTGCGATCAGCCAATCCATATCGGCGAAACGCTTGGCGAAGAACGAACTGCCCGGCTCCAGCGTGTTATGCTCGGGCTCGAACCACGCGGCAAAACTGCGGCGGGGGGTGTCAGAGGGCAATTCGCGAAAGCGCACGAAGGCGTGCATCTTGTGGATGTCACGGCTGACGCCCTTGGCCATCAGATGCAGCCTGCGCCCCAGTGGATCGGTCTGCGACAGCGGGGTGCCGTCGCGCTGATCCAGCCGCCACAGCGCCTGATAGAGCAGCGCAAACCGCTCGGCGGCCGCGTGCCAGATCACCTGTTCGGCCAGTTTCACAAACTCCTCCGGCACGCGGATCTGATGCGGGCCGGGGGTGTCGGGCAGCGCCTCGGCGGCAAACAGACCGCCGCCGCCGTTCCACTCCACCTGATCGGGCGGGATGCGGTGCGAGATCGCGGTGCGCGCCGCATCCCGCCAAGCCGCAAAGGTGCCGCGCGGGGGCAGGGGGGCGGCATAGCTCAAATCAGGCGCAACTGTTCGGGCGGCGGGGCAAAGCGCGCGCGCAGGTTGGCGCTGTCGGTCATGCCCGCAGGGGTCCATCCCGGCAAGCTGATGAAAGCTTTGGCTTTTTTCATCAGCGCGCCCATGCGCACCAGGTCTTCAAACCGCAGGGCGTGGTTTTTGCGCGCGGCGATAATGCGGTCAACCGTGCGGGTGCCAAAGCCCGGCACGCGCAGCAGCATGTCGCGGGTGGCGCGGTTCACATCCAGCGGAAACAAGCCGCGATGCTGCAAGGCCCAGGCGAGTTTCGGATCAAGATCAAGGTCGAGATGCCCGGCTGTGGCCCCGGTGGCGATCTCATCAGCGCTGAAGCCGTAAAACCGCAGCAGCCAATCGGCCTGATACAGCCGATGTTCGCGCAACAGTGGCGGTTGGATCAGCGGCAGCGCGGCGGACGCATCGGGGATCGGCGAGAACGCCGAATAATACACCCGCCGCAGTTTATACCCGGTGTAAAGCCGCGTCGCACTGGTCAGGATGGTGACATCATCGGTGCCGTCCGCGCCGATGATCATCTGCGTGCTTTGGCCTGCGGGCGCAAACCGTGGCGGCTTTTTGCCGGTATGGCTGCGGTCTTTCGCGGCCTCCCCCTCGAGCCGGACCTGCGCCATGGTGGCGCGGATGGTTTCGGGGCGCTTTTCGGGGGCGAACTGGCGCAGGCTGGCGTCTTGTGGCAATTCCACGTTGATTGACAGCCGGTCGGCATAAAGCCCCGCCGCCTTGATCAACTCGGCCGAGGCGTCGGGGATGGTTTTCAGGTGGATATAGCCTTTGAAACCATGCACCTCGCGCAGGGTTTGCGCGATGCGCACCATGTCGGCCATGGTCTGATCGGGCGAGCGGATGATGCCCGACGACAAGAACAGCCCTTCGATGTAGTTGCGGCGGTAAAACTCCAGCGTCAGCGACACCACTTCTTCCACCGAAAACCGGGCGCGTTCGACGTTGGACGACACCCGGTTGATGCAATAGGCGCAGTCAAAGATGCAGAAATTCGTCATCAGAATTTTCAGCAGCGAGATGCAGCGCCCATCCGGCGTGTAGGCGTGACAGATGCCGCTGCCGCCAGACGACCCCAAGCCGCCCTTGCGGGAATCGCGCCGCTCGCCGCCCGAGGATGCGCAAGAGGCGTCGTATTTTGCGGCGTCTGAAAGCACCGCAAGTTTGTCTTGAAGGGTCATGCTTGCCATTAACAGAACATAGGTGTTCTGCTTATGTTCGTCAACGCAACCCGCAGCCGATGCGCGAATATGCGGCAGCGGCTGCGGTCACATTGGTGCGGGCGGCGCTATTTTCCCAGCACCGCCAGTATCGCCTCGGTCAGTTCGCGGTCGGAGAACGGCTTGCCGAGAATGGTGTAGTTCGGCAAATCCTCGGCCCCCGAAACCGAGCGGCCGCCGGTTGCGAAAATCACCGGCAAGGCTGCAAACATCGCCACCGCGCGCTGTGCGACCTCGACCCCCGAGATATCGGGCAGGCCGACATCGACGATCAGCAGATCAAAGCTTGCCGCTTGCAAGGCCTCAAGCGCCTCGGTGCCCGACCCCACGCCGGTCACCACGCAGCCGCTTTCCACCAGCCCATCGACCAGATCCATGCGGATCAGCATCTGGTCCTCGCAGACCAGCACCCGCAGACCCGCGATTGCGGCGGGGGGGGGCGCGGTGTCGGCGCGTGGTGGCGCTGAGATGGGGGCCGAGATTGCAGCGGGGGAGGGCGGTTTGCCCAGCACTTCGCGGATTTTCAGCGCCAGTTGCTCTTGCGTGTAGGGTTTGCTGAGCAGTTGCACGCCGGCATCAAGCCTGCCGCCATGCACGATCGAGTTGCGGGTGTAGCCCGAGGTGAACAGCACCGGCAGATGCGGGATCAGATGGCGCGCGCGGTCGGCCATCTCGCGGCTGGTGACCTTGCCGGGCATCACCACATCGGTGAACAACAAGTCAATCCGCACGCCGCTTTCGATCACCGCCAAGGCGCGCTCGGCATCGCGGGCTTGCAGCACGGTATAGCCCAGATCGTTCAGCAGATGGGCTGCGGTGATGCGCACATCCTCGTCGTCTTCCACCAGCAAGATCGTCTCATTGCCGCCCGCCAGATCATCGACGGTCAGGCTGGGCGGCAGTTCTTCGGCATCCAGCGAGCGCGGCAGGTAGATTTTCACCGAGGTGCCGCTGCCGATTTCGCTGTAAATCTTGATATGGCCGCCGGATTGTTTGACAAAGCCGTAAACCATCGACATGCCCAGCCCGGTGCCACGGCCTTCGGGTTTGGTGGTGAAAAACGGGTCAAACACCCGCTCTATCACATCCGCAGACATGCCTGATCCGGTGTCTGTCACCGCCAGCATCACATACTGGCCCGGCACCACATCCAGATGCGACCGCGCGTAGGCTTCATCAAGATAGGCATTGCCGATTTCAATGGTCAGCTTGCCGTGACCCTCCATCGCGTCGCGGCCATTGATCGCCATGTTCAGCACGGCGCTTTCAACATTGGTGGGGTCCACGCAGGTGTTCCACAACCCACCTGCCACGATGGTTTCAACCTCAACCCCTTCGCCGATGGCGCTGCGCACGATATTGCCGGCATCGCGCAACAGCCGCCCAAGGTTGATCACCTTCGGCGCCAGTGGTTGCCTGCGCCCAAACGATAGCAGTTGCGAGGCAAGCGTTGCCCCGCGCTCTACTGCTTTCATCGCCAATTCGATGCGCGGCATCACCTCTGACGCGGGGTCGATGCGGCGCTTTGCCAGTTGCAGACTGCCGCTGATGGTTTGCAGCAAGTTGTTGAAATCATGCGCAATACCGCCCGCAAGATTGCCAATCGCCTCCATCTTCTGGCTTTGGCGCAGGGCGGCGTTTACGGTCTCAAGCTCGCGGTTACGCTCGGCCACGCGGTCTTCCAGCGTCTGGTTCATCTGCGCAATCGCGGCTTCGGCCAGCTTGCGGTCTTCGATATCGGTGTTGGTGCCGACCCAGCGCTCCACCCGGCCCTCGGCGCAATAGATCGGGGCTGCGCGCACGATGAACCACCGATAGGCCCCGTCATGGCGGCGGATGCGGAATTCGGTCTCGTATTGAGTGCCAGATGCAAGGGCTGCGGCCCAGCTTGCCGCCGCGCCTTCCAGATCATCGGGGTGCAAAGCCTGCCCCCAGGCCGCGCCGTAAAGATCGCCCTCGGCCAGCCCGGTATAGGCATAGGCCTGATCGTTCAGCCAATCCAACCCACCGTCGGGCCCGGCTGTCCAGACCTGATTGGGCATCGACTGCGCCATCACGCGGAACCGCTCGCGCGTCTCAAACAGCTCTGCCTCGGCGGCCTTCTGCTTGGTAACGTCATGGCCCTGCACGAAAATGCCAGTCGTCAACCCATCCGAGTCGCGCATCGGCTGAAAGATGAAATCAACGTGCCGCTCGATTTCTGCCTCGCCGCCATCCGGGCGGAACCGCACCAGTGCGCCGCTCTGCGAAAACGGCGTCCCCGAGGCGTAAACCTGATCCAGCAGTTCGAAAAACCCCTGTCCTTCCAGCTCGGGCAGGGCGGTGCGCACGCTTTTGCCCAACACATCCGCCCGCCCGATCAGGTCTTTGTAGGCGTCGTTGGCCAGTTGGAACACGTGATCCGGCCCCGAGATGATGGCGATAAAACCGGGGGCCTGATCGAAAATCGTGCGGAAGAATTGCGCGATGCTGCCCAGTTCCAGATTTTGCCGCGCCACCACTTCGGCGCGGCGCACCATCGTGGTGTGATCAGCGGGGTTTGCGGCGCGCTCTGCGGCAGAAGCGATGTAAAGCTCGGTCACGTCATTGGTGTTCTGCAGCAGAAACTCTACCGCGCCCTGCGCATCCAGCAGCGGCGTGTGCGTCGCACTCCAATACCGCGCCTGCGGGGTGCCGTCCGCCGCGACAATCGGATAGGGGATCAGCGGCAAATGATCGGTGACGGCGGTTTCGAATACCCGCTTGAACGAGGCTTTCAGCATCCGGTCGGCGACTGAATCCGGCGGGGCTGGAAATTCCTCGGTCATGATGCGGCCAATGATCTGCGCCCGCGTGCGCCCCGTCACGGCAAGATAGGCGTCATTCGCCCAGATCATGCGCAGATCGCGGTCCACCAGCACGTGCGGCGACGGAGACGAGGCGAAGATGGCATCCAGATCAATCAACATCTACGCGGTCCTTGTGGCATGAGGGGCGGACTGCTGCGCCCTCGGTCAAATGTCGTTACCGGGTTAGAGAAGCGATAAGTTTTGTCAACACGGTGTTTGCCACGGCTTTGGATAATCCTGTCCTGGCAAAGAAATCGTGCAAAAAGGCCCGCCGATTTGGGCGGGCCTTTTGGTGTTTGGCGGGGATTTAGCCTTCGTAGGTCGGCATGGCTTCCAGTTGTTCTTTGGTTTGGCCCAGATAGACCCGCAGATCGTCGCCGTCGGCTTCTTTCAGGATGTCCACATCGGCCAGCGGCAGGGCGACGGGCTTTTCACCCATGCCAAGGAAGCCACCGACGTCCACGATCACCTGTTCAACCTTGCCATCCGCGGACAGCACCAGATTGGACACTTCGCCGATCGCGGCGTCGGTGGCGTCATAGACCTTGGCACCGGTCAGCTTTTCCGAGGTCAGCAGGGTGGCATCAGCGGCGACATAGCCGTCGCGCAGCATCGGCGCGCGGGTGGCCCCTGCGGCCATGGCATCGGTAGCCGGAGCGGCGGCCATCGCATCGCCGTTGGTCGCGCTGTTCATCGCATAGGGCGGGGCGGCCTCAAAATCGGCGCGCTTGGCGGTCATCACCAGGAAAAAGTCGTCCGGCGCATCGGCGGTGGCGCTGTCGCTGACGAATTTGATCGCCTCCATCCCGACGGCGACCTGACGCTCGCCCATCCCCAGAAAGCCGCCGATATCGACCAGAACCGCATCGACCTTGCCATCGCGCGACAGGATCACGTCGTTGATCTCGCCGATATCGTCCCAGCCTTGCTGCGCGCCGTTGTATTCGGTGGCATCAATCGCGGCTTCCGAAGCATAGACGCGCATGCCGATAAAATCAGACGCGCGCACGTTCAACGGGTCGGCAGCGGCACGGAAGGCCGCGACATCTTGCGCCGCAGCGGCACCGGCAAGACCGGCAAGCAGGGCGGTGGACAGCAAAAGCTTTTTCATCATCATCTCCAAGAGCTGCAAAGGTTGCACGCATTCAGCGCTGTCTGAAAAACGCAAGGCCGCGCCGGGTGGTTCCGAAATTAATCAGCAAATTCAACGGGAACCATCACGCCCCTGGCGCGTTGCGGCGGGGGTTTGGGGCTAAGATGACGGGCTGCCACAGCCAGCTTTGCGCCGCGCTGGCCTTTGTTTTAACGCGGCAATGCAGCATTTTACGCCTGTAACTTTTTCAAGAAACCCGTCTTGCCACAATCTTGAAACGTCATATAGTCACAGCCTCAAAGGCATACGAGGATCGGTGATCTTTCGGCGGGCCATTGACACTGATGGCTTTGGAGGGGGTCAACATGTCACGCTCTGCTGCAATAGACAGGCGCATGCTTGAAGTGGCGCTTTCTGAAATAGATGCGGTGCAAAAATCGTTGCCACAGGCCACGCTCAATACCCTTGCGGTTGAGGTTGTCAGCCGTGTTGCCAACAATCTGCGCTTTGAGGTGCAGCCCGATCTGCAACCGTCTGCTGATGAGATCGACACGCTTTGCAATGCCTTGGTGTCAGATGATCCGCGTGAGGCTGCGACGCTTATCGATCGCGCGCAGATGCGGGGTTCCAGCTATGAAACGCTGTGCCTGCTGTATCTCAGCGTGGCGGCGCGGCGGTTGGGCGAGTGGTGGGACAATGACGAGGTCAGCTTTTACCGCGTGACCGTTGCTGCCGGGCGGATCTATGCGATTTTGCGCATCTTGCGGCGCGAACGGCCGCTTGGCACACCAAACCTGCTGCGGGCCGCTACTTTTGCCTCGGTTCCGGGCGAGAATCACACCTTGGGCATCACCATCGCCAGCGATCTTGCGCGCGAGCGTGGGTGGGATATCGAGTTGTTTGTCGGGCTGACCCATGACGTGCTGGTGGAAAAGCTGGAACAGCGCCAGCCGATGCTGATCGGGCTTTCGGCCAGTGGCAAGCGGTCGCTGCCGGCGCTGACACGGCTGATCGTGGCGCTGCGCATCCATAATCCCGGCGCGCGGATACTGGTTTGCGGCCAGATCGCTGCCAGCAACCTGACGCTGGTGGGGGTGACGGGCGCGGATGCGGCGGCGGCAGATTTCGACTCGGCGCTGGCGCTTATGGATCGGTTGCTGAACCTGCCGACCAACCGGCTGCCGATCTAGCGGCGCCTAAAACACCGCATGCGCGCCTCGGTCATCCACGGCGTCGCCACGGATAAGGCGCGCGTAATGGTCAAACAGGGTTTCCTTGCCAGTGCTGGGGGTGGCCTCGGCATCATAGCGGCCGGTGGCGGGGTTCAGCACCAGCATGGATTCGGTGGCATAATAGCGCCCGATCCGCGCGAGTTCTGCCTTGGCGCGCAGCGGCGGCGCAATCCGCCCCGCAGCACTTAACCCCGCGATAATCGTATCCAGCAGCGCCACCGGCACCTGCCGGAATTTCGGCGGTGTCTCCAGCAGGCGGAACAAGGCCTCGCCTTGTTGGCGGGGCGTGATCGCAGGGCCGGGGCCGCCGATGGGCAGGATGCGGTTGTGCAGGGCAGGGTCGCCGAGGCAATCGGCCAGATAGCGGGCAAGGTCGCCATCGCTGATCGGCTTGCAGGCGGTAAGCTGCCCATCGCCAAACAGCAAAAACGGCTTGCCCGCGCGCAGACGGTTCACTTGCCCCGACAGCGATTTGAAATAGGCCGTGGGCCGCACGATGGAATAGATCAGCCCCGATCGGGTCAAGGCCTGCTCAAACGCCAGTTTGGCGTGTTGGAAGGCAAGCTTCGGCCTTTGCACGCAGATCGCCGACAGCAGCACAAACTGGCGCACCCCTGCCGCCTGCGCCACCGCCAGCGCATCGACATGCGCCTTGTGGTCAATCGCCCAAGCGTCCTGTGGCGCACCTGTGCGCGAGGCAAGGCAGGACACCACGGCATCGAACGGCTCGCCGCGAAAGCCATCGCGGGCCAGTTGGGCAGGGTCGGTCACATCGCCAAACCGCAGCTCTGCGCTGGTCTGCGCGGCCGCGCCGGGCCGCACAAAACACACCACCTGATGCCCGCGCGCCAGCAGCGCCGCCACCGTTGCGCGGCCAATCGTGCCGGTTGCGCCCAGCACAAACACCCGCAGGGCAGGGGGCGGCGTGCTCATCCCGCCCGCACCGTGTCCACCATCAGCGCCACGTTGTCGGGGCTGGCGTCGGGTGTGATGCCGTGGCCGAGGTTGAAGATATGCGGGCCGGTTTTGAACGCATCCACAACGCGGCGGGTGGCGTCCACCAACGCCTGCCCCCCCGTCACCATATGCGTGGGCGAAAGGTTCCCCTGCACACAGCCGCCCGGTTGCACATGCTCTGCCGCCCATTCCGGGCTGACCGAATTGTCAATCGCCACGCAATCCGCCCCCGTCGCTTGCGCGAAGCCGATGTAGCCCGCGCCTGCCTCTCGCGGGAAGGCGATGATGGGCAGGCCGGGGTGTTTAGCCTTCAGGGCAGAGATGATCCGCGCGGCGGGCTTCACCGCAAAGTCTTGAAAATCCTGCCCTTTCAGTGACCCCGCCCATGAATCGAACAGCTTCACCACCTCGGCCCCCGCCTGCACTTGCGCCGACAGATAGTCGATGGTCGCCTCGGTGATCACGTCAATCAGCGCCGAGAAGGTCGCCCGATCCGCCGATTTCAACGCATGCGCAGCACCCTGATCCTTGCTGCCGCGCCCGGCGATCATATAGGTCGCCACCGTCCATGGTGCCCCGGCAAAGCCGATCAGAGTCGTCTCGGCGGGCAATTCCCGCGCCAGAATCCGCACGGTTTCGTAGATTGGCGCGAGGGTGTCATGGATCGCATCCTTCGGTTTCAGCGCCTGCACGCCCGCCATCGTGGTGATGGTCGAAAGCCGCGGCCCTTCGCCGGTTTCAAACCACAGATCGGCCCCCAAAGCCTGCGGCAACAGCAGGATGTCGGCGAAAAGAATAGCCGCATCAAAGCCATAGCGGCGGATCGGCTGCAATGTCACCTCGGCTGCGAGTTCCGAATTATAGCACAGCGACAGGAAATCCCCCGCCTGCGCCCGCGTCGCGCGGTATTCCGGCAAGTATCGCCCGGCCTGCCGCATCATCCAAATGGGCGGGGTCGGCAGGGTTTCGCCCGCAAGGGCGCGCAAGATCAGTTTCGACATAGACACTCCAGATACAGAAAGCTGCAAGATTGTTCGCGGGTGTTGTCAGCGCAGACTGACACCGCTATTCCTTCAAACATGACACATCCGCTCCCCACGCCCGCCCAACCCTTCAAGATCGGCACCCGAGGCTCTCCGCTTGCCCTGTGGCAGGCGCATGAGGTGCGGCGCTGCCTGATGGAGGCCTACAGCCTGCCCGTTGAGGCGTTTGAGGTGGTGGTGATCAAAGTCACCGGCGACCAGATTCAGGATCGCGCGCTGAAGGATATCGGCGGCAAGGGCCTGTTCACCCGCGAGATTGAAGATGCGCTGCTGGCAGGCGGCATCGACATCGCGGTGCATTCGATGAAAGACATGCCCACCCAGCAACCGGATGGGTTGTGGCTGGATTGCTACCTGCCGCGACAGGACGTGCGCGATGGGTTTGTGACGTTGAACGGCGGCGGGCTGATGGATTTGCCGCAAGGTGCGGTGGTGGGTTCGTCGAGCCTGCGCAGGCGCGCGCAACTGGCGCATCGTCGCCCCGACCTGCAATTGGTCGAGTTTCGCGGCAACGTGCAGACCCGGATGAAAAAGCTGCATGACGGGGTTGCTGCGGCGACCTTCCTTGCGATGGCGGGGCTGAACCGGCTTGGCATGGCCGAGGTCGCCCGCCCGGTTGAAGTCACCGAGATGCTGCCCGCTGTCGCCCAGGGCGCGATTGGCGTCGAACGCCGTCAGAACGATCCGCGCGCCGAGGCGATGCTGGCCGCGATTCACCACACCGCCACCGGCCAGCAACTCGCCGCCGAGCGTGGGTTTCTGGCCCGGCTGGATGGATCGTGTGAGACCCCGATCGCGGGGCTTGCGGTGCTGGAGGGCGATCAGCTTTGGCTGCGCGGCGAGATTTTGCGCCCCGATGGCAGCCGCGTGATCACGGGCGACATTCACGGCGGCATTGCTGACGCGACCGCCTTGGGGCAAAGCCTTGCCGATGATCTGCTGGGCCGCGCCGGGCATGGGTTTTTCGCCTAAGCGCATCGCGGGTTCGCCTTTGTCTCGCGGGCCAGAAAGTCGCGGATCAGGGCGGCGACCTGTTCGGGCGCTTCCTCATGCACCAGATGGCCAAAGCGGGGCAGGGGGGTCCATTCCGCATGGGGCATCGCGGCTGCGGCGCGTTGTGATACCGCAGGCGGCACGGCGCGGTCGGCGGCTGCTGTGATCAGCAGACACGGCACCTTCTGCTGCGGCAGGCGGTTCAGCAAGCCATCCAACTGCCACTGAGACATCATCGCCAAAGTCGCCGCCACATGCCCCGGTTGGCGCAAAAGGTGCAGATATTGCGCCTCTCCGCCCGCGTCGATGCGCGAGCCGGTTGAGGCCAAAAGCTGATGCACCTGCCGCTGCGTCCCCGCCAGTTTGCTGAACAGTTGCGGCACCAAGGGCAGGCGTGCCAGCACATTCGCCAGCGCCGGAAACAGCCAGCCCGCCACGCCCTCGAACCCGCCCAAGGCGGCGTTGATACCGATGACGGCTTGCGGGGGGGTCATCTCGGCCAGCCGCAGCGCCACGGCGGCCCCGGCGGAGTGGCCAATGATCGCAAAGGGTTGCCAGCCTTGTTGCGCGGTCAGGGCGGCAATATCCTCGGCCATCGCATCCAGATTGCAGCGCGCGCGGTTGCCAAGGGCGGTAAAGCCTTGCCCCGGCAGATCCAGCGCGATCACCCGATAACTGTCGCTTAACAGCGGCATCAGATGGCGAAAGCTGTGCGTCGCGCCGCCCGCGCCATGCAGCAGCAAAACCACCGGGCCTGCGCCCATGTCCTGCACATGCCACAGATGGCCCTTGCCGCGCACCTGCTGCGAGGCATTGCGGTGGGGCCAGTCAGCGGGGATCACCGGCGCCTGCATCTACGCCCCCAATGCCGCTTGCAGCACGCCCGACAAGCGGTGCGCATCGGCGCGCGGCAGCGGCACATAGGCCGCCCCAAGGCTGGCCGCCATCCGTTGCAAGGCGGCTTGCGGGCGGCTGGCGATGTCCAAAACCAGCGCCGGAATCGCCGCCGCACAGATCAGCCGCGACAGCCGCTGCGCATCGGCCTCGGCCTCCACCCGGTTGGCGCTGCCATCGAGGGCGATATTTCCCCGCCCATCGGTCAGCAAAGCAATCGTCGGCGTCATCCCCCGCGCGCGGGTTTGCAGGCCCAGATCAAACGCCATCCTGAGGCCCGCCGCCAGCGGCGTGCCACCCCCCCCCGGCAAGCCCGACAACCGCCGTTTGGTCTGCACCAGCGACCGGGTCGGCGGTAAAAGCAACTCTGCCGTCACCCCGCGAAACGCGATCAGCGCGACATGATCGCGCCGCGCATAGGCTTGGGCCAGCAGCAACTCAATCGCCCCCTTCGCCTCGGCCAGCCGCGACAGGGCGGACGAGCCAGACGCATCCACCGCAAAGATCAACACCCGGTCCGAGGTTTCTTGATACCGCTTCAACCGCAGATCAGAGGCCCGGATTTCCAGCCTTGTCGCATCCGGGCTGCGTCTGCGCAGCGGTTGCCAAGGCGCTGCGGCGCGCAAGGTCGCCACCAGATCAATCCGCTTGCCCGACCCCGGCATGCCGGGGCGCGGTGGCAAAGGCCTCCCCCGATGGTTGCCCTTGCGCGCGGCCCCCGTGCCACCGCTGCCCTTCGCCGCCCGCGCGGCTTTGCCTGCGGCCAGTCGTGCCAAAAGGTCAGCGGGCAGGGCGGCGCGCACTGCTTCGAGCAAAATCTCATCCGGGATTCGGTCGGATTGCGGGGTTTGTTGCTCCTCCGCCTCGCCCGGTTCGGGTGCAGGCGCACTCTCCTGCTCGTCCGCCGCTTCCGGCAAATCCCCCCGATGCGCCAGCGTCAACTCGGCGGCATGGCGCAATGTGTCGTCCGAGGCCACAGCCTCGCCGCGCCAAGCCGCCAACGCCCGCGCCACGGCAAGCGCCAACAACGGCGCGCGCAGGCTGGCGATGCCCATGGCAAGCGCCACGGTCGTCAGGCTTTCCAACGCGCCCACGGGCAGGGCTACGCCCGCCAATCGCCCCCGCGCATCCGCAACCTGATCCAGCGCCAGCGCGCCCGCATCCGAATACGCCAAATCCCCCAGATCAAGGAATAACCCCAGCCGATCCGCCAGCGCCGGGGCCAAAACCTCCTCCGCCTCGGCGCCTTCATCCAGCGCGATCAAACACGGCCCCGCCCCATCCAACCACCGCGAAAGCCGCGCGGCGAGCGCAGGAGGGCAGCGTTCCGCCATCGTCAGAACCACAGGCTCCGCGCCCGACAAAATCCCCAAACTCCGCCGCACCGCGCCCGCGCTGAGCGTTGCCGCCAGATCCACCCCACCAAACAGCGCCACATCGTCGATCCCCGGATGTATCCTGCGCGCCACAGGCAGCGCCTGCATCACCGCATCGCGCACCGGGCCACTCCGCGCCCGCAACCACAGCCCCTTCACCCCCGCCGGATCAACCGCCAGCACCGCCAGCGCAGCCTCAACGCGGCCCCATGGCGACAGCGGCTCACTCACGGCAAGACTTCGGCGATGGTGCGGGCGACGCGTGCGCCCGATCCGGCCTCATCCAGCGGATCACGCCGCAACCGATGCCCCAAGGCGCTTGCCGCCACGGTGCGCAGATGCACGCGGCTGACCGTATCAGCGCCCTCAAACGCCGCCTGCGCCCGTGCGGCGCGCAAAAGCGTCAACTCGCCGCGCAACCCATCCGACCCCAATGCGATGCACAAAGCCGCGCAATCATGCAGCACCACCCCCGGCGTTTTCAGCCCCGGCAGCGCCGCGCGCGCGGCCAGAATCGCCTTGCGCAAACTGCTGTCCTTCGCGCGCCATTTCTTCATAAACGCCGCGTTGTCATTCTCATACGCATCGCGCCTGCGCATCACCTCGACCCGCGTTTCAATGTCACGCGGGCTTGCCACCTCCACCGACAGCCCAAACCGATCCAGCAGTTGCGGGCGCAACTCGCCTTCCTCGGGGTTGCCCGAGCCCACCAGCACGAACCGCGCCGCGTGACGGATCGACAGCCCCTCACGCTCCACCACATTCTCACCCGATTGGGCGACATCCAGCAGCAGATCGACGATGTGATCCTCCAGCAGGTTGACCTCGTCGATATAGAGATACCCCCGGTTGGCCCGCGCCAGCAGGCCGGGTTCAAACGCCTTTTCGCCGCGCGTCAGTGCGCGTTCGATATCCAGCGCACCCACCACACGATCCTCGGTCGCCCCCAGCGGCAGATCAATCACCGGGGTCGGGCGCTTGATGATCTTGCCCGATTTTACCCCCGCCCATTCCGGCACATCAGCCGCGCGGGCCGAGTTCACCGGGCAGCCCTCAACCGCCGAAATCTCGGGCAGCAGCGCCGCCAGCGCCCGCACCGCCGTCGATTTACCCGTGCCACGGTCGCCAAACACCAGCACGCCGCCGATGCCGGGATCAATCGCGGTCAGCACCATCGCCTGTTTCATCGCGGCCTGACCGACGATAGCGGAAAACGGAAAAGGTTGGCTCATGCAGCGTCCTTCTGGCCAAGCGGACGGATGCCGCCCCACGTGCCCCAATCATCCAAAATCCGAAAGCGGGCGTAAAGTTCTTCGGAAAACCAGCCCTCGGCCCGCACCGCCTGAATGGCGCGGCCATGCGGCCCGTCGCCGCGCGCGAAATGCGCCATGCTCGCCGCATCCGGCCAGATCGAAAACGTGATCTGATGCAGCAGCGGCACCTCGCCGATGCCGATTTTGAAGATCACATTCGGGTCTTGCCCGATGGCCGCCGAGATATCCGGCACCCGCCGCCAGAACCGCAAAAAGGTGGACACCCGCATCGTCGCCCGCGTCAGCGCCACGATGGGGCCAGAGTTCGGGCCGGTGTTGGGCGTATCCGTCGCGGTGAACGGCGCGCGCCCCGACCATTGCCCGCGGGCCGAGGTCGGCTCCAGCAAAATCGTCCAGTTTTCAGCACTATGCTTGCGCCAGCGCCGGAACACCGGGGCCGCGTCGATCACCCGCCGCGCCGTCGCCGCATCGGGCCAGGTCGCAAGGATAGCCCAGACAGCGGTGTTCGGCTTGGGTGTGAAACCCTCGCCCGTGCCCGAGCCGCACAGCTTCCAGAACCCCACCTCGGGCATCCGCATGAACGACAGCCGCGCCGCCCCCATTTGCCCGAAAACCCAAAGCCGGGCGGGCAGGGACGCAAAGCGAAACAGGGAAAGACTCACGGTGTTGATGGCAGACCTCGGGACGCAGGCACGGGGATGTGTCAGAATAGTCTTACAGTTTTTGCGGCGGCTGCAAAGCAAAATGGCGGATTCCACAATGAAAATGTGCGTATTGTAAATTACACTAGACAGTATATCGTGAGTCTATGCTGACAGATTCCCAAACCCCCCGCACCGCCCTGCCTCGCACGTCCGGGGCCTGCGCCATCGTGATTGGCGCGGGGCTGGGGGGCTTGGCTGCGGCGATGCGGCTGGGTGCCAAAGGCTACCGCGTCACGGTGATTGACCGGCTGGATATGCCCGGCGGGCGCGGCAGTTCGATCACCCAAGGCGGCCACCGCTTTGATCTTGGCCCAACGATTGTGACCGTGCCGCAGGGCCTGCGCGATCTGTGGGCGGCCTGCGGGCGCGACTTTGACCGCGACGTTGATCTGCGCGCGCTCGAGGCGTTTTATCAGATTCAATGGCAAGACGGCTCCACCTTCACCGCCCGCCAATCCACCGATGCGATGCGGGCCGAGGTGGCGCGCCTGTCGCCTTCCGACCTTCCCGGCTATGACAAATTCCTGAAAGACAGTGAGCGGCGCTATTGGTTCGGGTTTGAAGACCTTGGCCGCCGCTCGATGCACCGCTTTGCTGATCTGTTGAAAGTGCTGCCGACCTTCGTGAAGATGCGCGCTGACAAGTCGGTCTATGCCCATGCGGCGTCTCGCGTCAAAGACGAACGTCTGCGGTTCGCGTTGTCGTTCCACCCGCTGTTCATCGGTGGTGATCCGTTTCACGTCACCTCGATGTATATCCTTGTCAGCCATCTCGAGAAGGAATTCGGCGTCCATTACGCGATGGGCGGGGTGGCCGCGATTGCTTTGGCGATGGCAGGGGTGATCACATCCCAAGGCGGCACCCTGCGCCTGAATGCCGAGGTCGATGAAATCCTGCTGGAAAACGGTCGCGCTACCGGCGTCCGCCTGACCGATGGCGAAGTGATCGCCGCCGATGTCGTGGTTTCCAACGCCGACGCCGGCCACACCTATGACCGGCTGTTGCGCAACCATCCCCGCAAACGCTGGACCCCTACGAAGCTGGCGCGCAAGCGTTGGTCGATGGGCCTGTTCGTCTGGTATTTCGGCACCAAAGGCACCCGCCTGAAATGGCCCGAGGCGGGCCACCACACCATCCTTGTCGGCCCCCGCTATAAAGACCACATCCGCGATATCTTCATCCGGGGCAGGTTGGCTGACGACATGAGCCTGTATGTCCACCGCCCCTCTGTCACCGATCCGTCCGTGGCCCCCTTGGGCGACGACACCTTCTATGCCCTCTCCCCCGTGCCGCATCTGGGGATTGGCAGCACCGATTGGCAAACCGAGGCCGAACCCTACCGCCAGAAAATGCAGAAGATGCTGGAAGATCGCCTGCTGCCCGGCCTTGGCGACCATCTGACCGAGCAACTGGTGTTCACCCCCAACAGCTTTCAAACCCGCTATCTGTCGCCCTACGGCAGCGGCTTTTCCATTGAACCCCGCATCCTGCAATCCGCCTATTTCCGCCCGCATAACGTGTCGGAAGAAGCCAAAGGCCTGTTCCTCGTTGGCGCAGGCACCCACCCCGGCGCGGGCCTGCCGGGGGTGATCGCCAGCGCCGAAGTCTTGGGCATCCTTGTCCCCGACGCCCCCCGCAAGCCCGTCCTAAGGATGGCCGCGGAATGATCGCCCCCGCCGACATGGCCCATTGCCGCGAGGCGATCCGCACCGGCTCGCTGTCGTTCCACGCGGCATCCCGCCTGCTGCCCGCAAATGTCCGCGACCCTGCCCTTGCCCTATATGCCTTCTGCCGCCTTGCCGACGATGCGGTCGATGACAGCGACGACAAGGCCCCCGCCGTGCTTGCCCTGCGTGACCGGCTTGATCTTGTCTATGCAGGCCGCCCCCGCAATGCCCCCGCCGACCGCGCCTTCGCCGCCGTGGTTGAGGATTTCGATATGCCGCGCGCCTTGCCGGATGCGCTGCTGGAAGGCCTCGCATGGGATGCCTTTGGCCGCCAATATCAAACCCTGCCCGATCTGCTCACCTACTGCGCCCGCGTCGCCAGCGCCGTTGGTGCGATGATGTGCGTGCTGATGCGCGTGCGCGACGCCGACGCTTTGGCGCGCGCCTGCGATCTGGGCCTTGCGATGCAGCTGACCAACATCGCCCGCGACGTGGGCGAGGACGCGCGGGCAGGGCGGCTCTATTTGCCGCTGGACTGGTTGGACGACGCCCGCCTTACCCCCGCCGCCTTCCTGCAAAGCCCGCAAGCCACCCCCGCCATCCGCCAGTTGACACAACGCCTGCTGACCGAAGCCGCGAGCCTTTACCGCGATTCCGAGGCCGGGATCTCCGCCCTGCCGCTGACCTGCCGCCCCGGCATCTACGCCGCCCGCCACGTCTATGCCGGCATCGGCGGCGCGGTTGCCCGCAACGGATATGACAGCATCACCGCCCGTGCCCGCACCAGTGGCGCACAAAAACTCGGCTGGCTGGGCCTGTCGCTGACCCGCAGCGCGGCCTCCACCCTGCTGCCCGGCTCGGCCACATTGCACGCCCCCGCCCGCCCGGAAACCGCCTTCCTTGTCGAGGCTGCGGCGCGCAAATCCGCCCGCTTCAGCCGGTCCGAGGCGCTTTTTGCCGCCCTTGCGCAGCTTGAATCCAAAGATCGCGCCCGCAGCCCCTTGGATCGTGCCGGGATTTGACCTAGCTGTCAGTGATCCCTACTGGAGCGATCACCATGGACTGGCCCCTGTTTTTCACCTTTCTGGCCGCCTGCGGTGCCGCCGCCGCGACGGGGGCGATGTTCAACCCCGGCGCATGGTATGACAGCCTGCAAAAACCAAGCTGGACGCCGCGCAACTGGGTGTTCCCGGTGGTCTGGACCATTTTATACCTGTGCATCGCCTATGCCGCGATGCGGGTGGCGGGCGTCGCCGTGACGGCGGATGTGACGGGCGGCGCGGCTGCTGCGGGCACCACGCCCTTGCCCGGCTCGGCGGTTTTGGCGGGGAATATCGTGCAGGCCTTGGCGTTCTGGGCGCTGCAAATCGCGTTCAACACGCTGTGGACGCCGGTGTTTTTCGGCCTGCACCGCCTGCGCGCCGCGATGGTGGTGATGGTCTGCCTGTGGCTTGCGGTGGCCGCGACCACGTGGAGCTTTTTCGGCGTCGATCTGATCGCGGGCCTGTTGTTCCTGCCCTATCTCCTGTGGGTGACCATCGCAGGCGCGCTGAATTTCAGCGTCATGCGGCTGAACCCGAACGCGGGCTGATCGCCACCTGTCGCAATGGCCAAGGCCATCGCCTTGGTCACGCGCGGCGGTTGGTGTTTCGGTCGGGGGCCCAAAGCCCCCGGCCAGCGCCCGTCCCGCCGCTGGCGGGCGCTTCTCGCCCACCAGGACGGGCGCTGGCCTATGGCGTGCTGGTGGAAATGGTCTTCTAGAACCGCTCTCGCGTTGTGCGGGGAAACGCAGGGCGTTTCCTGTTCCGCCCAAGCCAAAGGTGGGCACCGTTCAGCGATGGCAGGCTGACCCTTCTTCCGAACCGAAAGAAAACGCTCCAGTGGAGCGTTTTCCGGTGAGTTGCGCGTAAGGCGGAACGCCGTCGCGCAAGGGGCGTGGTGCCGCGAACCGACGCATCAAAATCGGGTCGCGCCTGACTGGCTGGCGCGGAAACGCGCCTGCCGAGGGGTGATGAGCGATTAGAAATCTTCCAGTGGAAGATTTCAGCGAAGAACGCCCGGCCCGTGGCCGGGCCGGGTGGCAGGCGCGGCCCGATTTGTCACGGGCCAAATCGGGCAAGAACTCCTAACGGCCTGCCAAAAACCCAAAAACCACAACATCTTGTGGAAATCCGCCCCAAAATCCCCAAAAACCACAAGTCTGTCCCCGCGGGGACAGATTTTTCCGCCTGCCCTATGGCCATCCCGCCCGCCGTGGCACACGAAACGCCAGCATCGCCTTCACCACTGGCGAACGGAACCGCCCAAGGTCCAACGCCTCATGCACGCCCGTCACCACCTCGCCCTCGATCCGGGTCTGCACCAGTGATCGGCTGTAAAACGGCGCATCCAGCAGCGCCTTGGTCTGGCGCGGAACGGCCCCCGCATCACAGCGCGTATCGCGCTTGATCCGCCATCCGGTGCGGGCCAGCGGCGCGAGGGGTGGCGGCGCGATCTGCGCCGCAGACCCATCCGCCGCCACATCCAGCCCAAGCGCCAAGGTCGATCCATCGGCCCTGATGCCATCATAAAAACACGTCGTCCCGCCATGCGCGCGCGGATAGCGCCCCCATGTCCAACGCTGAAAATCTGCCTCCAACGCCGCCTGCCCGAAGTTGGCGTCAAAATAGCCGTGCCCCGTCCAGCGATGCCCCTGCGACAGATCCACCTCGATGCGGGCCGAGGGCGCAAATGGTCGCCAGATATGCCGCGCATCCGGCGTCAGCATCGCCTCAACTTCCGTCACAGCCGAGGGCGTCAGCCGTATTTGCCCCTGCACCCTGCTGATGATCGGCAGGCCAGACACCTCATTAACATCAATCACCAGCGTGCCGTTATGCCACGCCATCCGGCTTGGCCCAATCTGCAACGCATCCCGGCTTTGCCTGAGCGCACTCCGCCCCCGGTCGGTCATCGTGAACCGCCCCCCCGGCCCATACGTCACCACGTTGATGCAGCAATGGTTCGCCGGATCGCGCCGCCCTGACCACGCATACCAAGGCGAGAACACCGAGCCGATAAAGCCGATCACAGAGACCGCGCGCGTCCCGTCAGCCGAGACACCATCGACATACCACCACGCATAACCGTCCGGGGCCACGACGCATCCGAAGTCAGGTCGCGCAGCATCGCCTCGGCCGCGTGCTTGCCGGATAAGGCCGCCATCGGCACCCCCGCCCCCGGATGCGCGCCGCCCCCCGCCAGATACAACCCCTGCACCCGCGTCCGCGCGCCGGGCCGCTGAAAACTCGCCATCAGCCCGTGCGGACTGCGCCCATAAAGCGCCCCCTGCGACCCCGGAAACAGCGCCGCGAACCCCTGCGGCGTCATCAGGGATTGATCGGGGGGCGGGGGCGAAAATGTCAGGCCGAACCTGGCCAGTTGCGGAAAAGTCTTGGCGCGACATTCGGAAACCTCATGCGGGGAAAGGGTCGTCTTGGCGGGGGCGTTCATGATGATCTCAAACCGCTCTGGCCCCGAATCTGGGCCTGCGTTGGGGAAATCGGGCACCGCGCGATCCTGCGCGCAGATATACAGTGTCGCCTCATCCGGCATCTTGCCTTGGCGGATCGGCCCAAACTCCCGCGCGGGGTCGCTGTTGAAAAACACATTATGATGCGCCAAATCGAACGGGGCAGGGGTGGCAGCGAACGACCAGACCCAAGCCGACAAACTGCGCGGATGGGCGGCAATCGGTTTCAACGCCTGCTGCGGGCCATTGCCCAAAAGCCCCGCCAGCAGCGCCGCCGGATCACCATTGAACACCACGGCATCGCATTTCATCGCGCGGCCGTCTGACAGCACCACCTCTGTCACCCGGCCCCCCTGCCGAAGGATGCGCAGCGCCGAGGTGCCGTAGCGAATCGTCACCCCCAGCCGGGTCGCGAGCTCTGCCAAGGCACGGGCCAGCTGATGCATCCCGCCCTTCACCGCCCAAACCCCCTGCGCCTCGGCCTGCCAGATCAGCGCCAGCACCGCAGGCGACAAATCTGGCGCGCCGCCGACATAGGTGGCGTATCGGCCGAACAACTGCCGCAAGCGGGGGTCGGTAAAGCTGCGCGACAGGTGCCGCGCTAAACTCCGCTGCGGCAAAAGGGCCGGCCAAACCGCAGGCGCGCGCAAGGCGTTGAGGCCAATGCCCGTAATGTCAGGCCGCATCGCTTGCAGCATTGGCCGCTCAAACGCGTTGTAAAGTTGGGCGGATTGGCGGTTGAAGGCATGAAACTCCGCCTCTGCCTGCCCCCCCGCAAATGCCGCAATCGCCGCCCCGCTTTGCGCAGGATCGGCAAACAAATCCAACCGCCCGCCATCCAGCCACCAATGCCGCGCCAGCAAGGGTTGCGGCACCAGCGTCAGGTGATCGTCCAGACTTTCCCCCGCCACCGCGAACAGATCATCAAACACCGCCCGCAGCGTCAAAACCGTCGGCCCCGCATCAATCGGCCCCGCCCCCGAGGCCAAACTGCGCATCTTGCCGCCGGGATATCCCTGCGCCTCGACCAGCGTCACCTGCATCCCCGCTGCGGCCAAGCGGATGGCGGCGGACAGGCCGCCCATACCCGCGCCGATGACGATGATTTTTTGCCCAGCGGTTGCCATGTCTGATTGTTGACTTGCGCGTGGAAACTGTCCAGTATGATTTACATATAGGTGTCATTTAATACTGACACTTTTCGCTGCGACCCGCCGGGCTTCCGGCCGTTGAGGAGCTTTCCTATGAAGATCGACGAACGGCTTGATCGCGCTACTGCGCAGGTTCTGCGCGGTGCCATGGGCGGCGAGGCGCCTGCGCAACTGGCACAGGCGCTGCACTATGCGGTGACACCGGGCGGCGCGCGGATCAGGCCGACGATTCTGCTGAGTGTGGCGCTGGCCTGCGGCGATGATCGGCCCGGCCTTTCCGATGCCGCGGCGGTGGCGTTGGAGTTGATCCATTGCGCCAGCCTTGTGCATGACGATCTGCCCTGTTTCGACGATGCCGACCAGCGCCGTGGCAAGGCCACCGTGCACCGGGCGTTTTCCGAACCGCTTGCGGTGCTGACGGGCGATAGCCTGATCGTGCTGGCGTTTGATGTGCTTGCGGCTGCGGCGGGCAAGGATGCCGACCGCGCTTTGCAGATGATCCGCGTGTTGTCGCGCCGCACGGGCATGCCGGATGGCATCTGCGCGGGGCAGGGGTGGGAGAGTGAGGCGCAGGTCAACCTGTCTGCCTATCACCGCGCCAAAACCGGGGCCTTGTTCATTGCCGCGACGCAAATGGGCGCGCTGGCTGCGGGACAAGATGCCGAGCCTTGGGAAGAACTGGGCGCGCGGATTGGTGAGGCCTTTCAGGTGGCTGACGATCTGCGCGATGCGCTTTATGATGCCGAAACCTTGGGCAAACCTGCGGGTCAGGATGCGGCGCATGGGCGGCCCAATGCCGTCACCTCGCTGGGGGTGCAGGGTGCGATCCGGCGGCTGAAGGATATTCTGGGCGGGGCGATTGCCTCGATCCCGTCGTGCCCCGGCGAGGCGATGCTGGCCGAGATGGTGCGCCGCTATGCCGAACGGATGACCCCGGTCGCGCCAGTTTTGCAGCGGGCTGACGTGCGGCGCTAAGATGACGGTTTTGCCAAGCCTGCAACCCTTCCGACGCGGCTGGTTGTTGCGGCTGGCGGCAACGCGCCGCTTTCAGGTGTGGGCGGCGCGTATTCCCTTTGTGCGGCGGATTGCGCGGGCCGAAGGGGCGGCGCTGTTTGACGTGGTGGCAGGCTTTGTCAACGCGCAGGTGCTGATGGCGCTGGTCGAATTGCGGGTGCTGCATTTGCTGCAAGATGGCCCGGTGGCGGTGCCGCAAATCGCCGGGCTTTGTGCCGTGCCGCCCGATCGGATGCAGGTTTTGCTGCAAGCGGGGGCGGGGCTTGGCTTGCTGAAACGGCACGCGGATGGCCGTTTCGGTCTGGCCTTGCGGGGTGCGTCTTTGCTGGGGGTGCCCGGATTGCAGCAGATGATTCTGCATCACCGCGCGCTTTACGCGGATCTCGCCGACCCGGTGGCGTTTTTGCGGGGTGGCCGCGACACCCAGCTTGCGCGATTTTGGCCCTATGTGTTTGGCGCGGCGGGCGCGGTTGATCCGCAGGTGACGGCGACCTATTCCGAGTTGATGGCCGAAAGTCAGGTGCTGGTGGCCGAGGATACGTTGCGGATGATTCCGCTGGCCGGAGTGCGGCGGCTGATGGATGTGGGCGGCGGCACCGGGGCGTTTCTGGCGGCGGTGGGAAGGGCTTATCCGCAGATGCAGCTTGATCTGTTCGATCTGCCCGTGGTGCTGGAAGGCGCGCGGCAACGGCTGGCCGATTCGGGCTTTGCGGATCGGTTGACGCTGCATCCCGGCAGTTTCCGCGATGATTCCCTGCCCTCGGGTGCCGACGCGATCAGCCTGGTGCGGGTGCTCTATGATCACGATGATTCGACCGTGCTGCGGCTGTTGCAGGCGGTCTATGCGGCTTTGCCTGCGGGCGGGCGGCTGATCATATCCGAGCCGATGTCAGGCGGTGCTGTGCCTGATCGCGCGACCGATGTGTACTTTGCAATTTACACTTTGGCGATGCAAACGGGGCGGACCCGATCTGCACAGGAAATACAAGCGCTTTTGTCGTCTGCTGGTTTCTCAAGCATCTGTATCCATGCGGGATTTCGGCCATTTATCACCTCTGCCATCACAGCAGTGCGCGGCTGATTTCACAGAGAAGTTATGCAGAGTGTCAATTTAGTTTGACAGTTTAATATGTCAGTCTAGAATGACATTAAGAGGATAGTGCGGGATTTGGTCTTGGAACAAGACTCAGGCCATCGCGATCCGGGGAGCGAACGTGAAAACCAATGCCATCATACTTTCCGGTCCAAAGAACCTTTCGCTGGGTCAGCTTTCGCTGACAGCGCCGGGGCCGGCTGATGTCGTGGTGCAGATCGCGTATTCAGGCATTTCGACCGGCACGGAAAAGCTGTTCTGGTCAGGCACGATGCCGCCGTTTCCGGGCATGGGCTATCCGCTGGTGCCGGGCTACGAGGCCGCGGGCGAGGTGGTTGAGGCCGGGCCGGAGTCTGGTTTCCGGGTGGGCGAGCATGTGTTTGTCCCCGGCGCGAATTGCTTTGAGCCGACCGAGGCGGGCCCGGTGCGTGGGCTGTTTGGTGCTGCGTCGCAAATGCTGGTGACACCCGGCGCACGGGTGACGCGGATTGACCGGGCCTTGCGGGCCGAGGGCGCTTTGCTGGCCTTGGCCGCAACCGCGCGTCACGCGCTGGCCGGATTTGACCGCGCTTTGCCGGATTTGATCGTCGGGCATGGGGTTCTTGGTCGGTTGCTCGCGCGGCTGACCGTGGCCGCTGGTGCGCCGCCGCCGACAGTGTGGGAGACCGATCTGGCCCGCCACGCGGGTGCCGAAGGCTATCAGGTGATGCTGCCCGAGGCCGATCCGCGCCGCGATTATGCGGCGATTTACGATGCCTCTGGCGCTGCCGATTTGCTCAACAGCCTGATCGGGCGGATCAAAAAGGGTGGCGAGATCGTGCTGGCGGGCTTTTACACCGCACCGATTTCCTTCGCCTTCCCGCCTGCTTTCATGAAGGAAGCGCGGTTTCGCATTGCGGCCGAATGGGCTGCCGATGACATGATCGCTACCCGGCAACTTGTTGAATCTGGTGCGCTTTCCTTGGCGGGGCTGGTCACACACACCTGCGCTGCAAGCCAGGCGACCGATGCTTATGAGACGGCGTTCACCGATCCGAACTGCCTTAAAATGATACTCGACTGGAAGGGCCACGCATGACGCTTGATATTCCGAACCTTGTCGATTTCGACAATCGGCTGCGCGAAGAGGCGCATCAGGAACCGTCGTTGGAAATCCCGCAGGGCGCACCAACCAAGAAAACCCAGATCATCGCGATTTACGGCAAGGGCGGCATTGGCAAGTCTTTCACCCTCGCCAACCTAAGCCACATGATGGCCGAGATGGGCAAACGGGTGCTGCTGATCGGCTGCGATCCGAAGTCGGACACCACCAGCCTGCTGTTTGGCGGCAAGGCCTGCCCGACGATCATTGAGACCTCGTCGAAGAAAAAGCTGGCGGGTGAGGAAGTGAAAATCGGCGACGTCTGCTTCAAGCGCGGCGGCGTGTTCGCGATGGAGTTGGGCGGGCCGGAAGTGGGCCGCGGTTGCGGCGGGCGTGGGATTATCCACGGCTTTGAGCTGCTGGAAAAGCTGGGGTTCCACGATTGGGATTTCGACTATGTGCTGCTCGATTTCCTGGGCGATGTGGTCTGCGGTGGCTTCGGTCTGCCGATTGCCCGCGACATGGCGCAGAAGGTTATCTTGGTGGCCTCGAACGATCTGCAATCGTTGTATGTCGCCAATAACGTCTGCTCGGCGGTGGAGTATTTCCGCAAGATGGGCGGCAATGTTGGCATCGCGGGGCTGGTGATCAACAAGGATGACGGCACTGGCGAGGCTGCGGCTTTTGCCGATGTGGTGGGCATCCCGGTGCTGGCGGCGATTCCGCAGGACGATGATCTGCGCAAGAAATCGGCGAATTATCAAATTGTTGGCAGCTACGAATCGCAATGGGGCCCGATGTTTGCGGCCCTTGCGGAAGCGGTGGAAATAGCGCCGCCGGTGCGCCCGAAGCCCGTCAACCAAGACGGATTGCTGGCCCTGTTCGACGCTGAAACGACCGGCGCGAATTTTGTGCTGACGCCCGCAACCGATGCCGACATGCGCGGCAAGAATGCCGTGCTGAAGAAATCGCTGGAAGTGGTGTATGACCATGTTTGACCTTGATCGCCTTGCCGAATTGGAAGCCGCTTTGCGCCGTCTTGTGGGTGCGAAATGACCGAAATCGGCTATGACAGCGCCCATGACGCGCCGCTGACCGAACTTGCGCCGGGTCAGCCCGAAGCGCAGCAGGTCAGCGCGCCCGTTGATGGCATGGGCTGTCATGCCGGGGCGGCGACGATGGAGGCGGCTGCACGCGCGGCTGGCAATTCGGAACTGCTCGACCAATACGCGGCGGATTATCCGCAAGGCCCGCATGACAAGCCGCAAAGCATGTGCCCGGCGTTTGGGTCTTTGCGCGTGGGGCTGCGGATGCGGCGGGTGGCGACGATTTTGTCGGGGTCGGCCTGCTGTGTGTATGGGCTGACGTTTGTGTCGCATTTCTACGGCGCGCGCCGTTCCGTGGGCTATGTGCCCTTCAACTCGGAATCGCTGGTGACGGGCAAGCTGTTTGAGGACATCCGCGACGCGGTGCATGAACTGGCCGATCCGGACCGTTATGATGCGGTGGTGGTGACGAACCTGTGCGTGCCGACGGCCAGCGGTGTGCCGCTGCGGCTGTTGCCCAGCGAGATCAATGGGGTGCGGATTGTCGGCATTGACGTGCCGGGCTTTGGCATCCCAACCCATGCCGAGGCCAAGGATGTTCTGGCCGGGGCGATGCTGAAATACGCCCGCGCCGAGATTGAGGCCGGGCCGGTAGCAGCACCTGCGCAGGGCCGGTCCGATCGCCCGCAAGTGGCGCTGTTGGGTGAGATGTTTCCCGCCGATCCGATGATGCTGGGCGCGATGCTGGCGCCGATGGGCTTGGCTGCGGGGCCAGTGGTGCCGTGCCGCGAATGGCGCGAGTTGTATGCGGCACTGGATTGCGAAGTGGTGGCTGCAATCCATCCGTTTTACACCGCTTCGGTGCGCGAATTCCAAAATGCTGGGCGCAAGATTGTCGGCTCTGCCCCGGTCGGGCATGACGGCACGGCGGCTTGGCTGGCGGCGATTGGTGAGGCTTACGGCGTTGATCCGGCGCGGATTGCGGCGGCGCAAAATGCGTTTTTGCCTGCGATCAAGGGCGCTTTGGCGGCCAATCCGATCAAGGGGACCATCACGCTTTCGGGCTATGAAGGCTCGGAGTTGCTGGTGGCGCGGCTGCTGATCGAATCTGGTGCGAACGTGCCTTATGTTGGCACCGCTTGCCCGAAAACCCCGTGGAGCGCCCCCGATCTGGAATGGTTGGAGGCCAAGGGCACGCGGGTGAAATTCCGCGCGTCATTGGAAGATGATGCAAGTGCCATGATGGCGATCCGGCCTGATCTGGCGGTGGGGACGACTCCGCTGGTGCAGAAAGCCAAAGAACTGGCGATCCCAAGCCTTTACTTCACCAACCTGATTTCTGCGCGCCCGCTTATGGGGCCAGCGGGGGCGGGGTCTTTGGGGCAGGTGGTGAATGCCGCCATCGCAGGCCGGGGCCGGATGGAGACCATGAAAGAATTCTTTGAAGGTGTTGGCACCGGCGATACCGCTGGCATCTGGGAGGGTGCGCCGAACTTGCGCCCCGATTTCCGCGCCGTGCATCAGAAGAAGCTGGATAAACTCGCCCGTGCTGCCAAGGCCGAGGAGATGATCTGATGTTGGTGCAGGATCATGACCGGGCAGGGGGCTATTGGGGCGCGGTTTACGCGTTCTGCGCCGTCAAAGGGCTGCAAGTGGTGATTGATGGCCCGGTGGGCTGCGAGAACCTGCCAGTGACGAGCGTTTTGCACTACACCGACGCGCTGCCGCCGCATGAGTTGCCGATTGTGGTGACGGGCTTGGGCGAGGAAGAACTGGGCCGCGACGGCACCGAAGGGGCGATGAAGCGGGCGTGGAAAACGCTCGATCCGGCTTTGCCTGCGGTGGTGGTGACGGGTTCCATTGCCGAGATGATCGGTGGTGGTGTGACGCCGATGGGCACCAACATCCAACGCTTTTTGCCGCGCACGATTGACGAAGATCAGTGGCAGACCGCTGACCGCGCGATGACCTGGATTTTCACCGAATTTGCCATGACCAAGGGCCGGATGCCGCCCGAGGTGAAGCGCGCCGAGGGCACAAAGCCGCGCGTTAACCTGCTGGGGCCGATGTATGGCGTGTTCAACATGGCCAGCGATTTGCACGAGTTGCGCCGTCTGGTTGAAGGCATCGGCGCCGAGATCAACATGGTGATGCCTTTGGGCGCGCATGTGGCCGAGATGCGCAATCTGGTCAACGCGGACGCCAATGTTGTGATGTATCGCGAATTTGGCCGGGGTTTGGCGGAAGTGCTGGGCAAGCCCTATCTGCAAGCGCCGATTGGTGTCGATAGCACGACGAAATTCCTGCGCAAGCTGGGCGAGATGCTGGGGCTGGACCCCGAGCCGTTCATCGAGCGGGAAAAGCACTCGACCCTGAAACCGGTGTGGGATTTGTGGCGTTCTGTCACGCAGGATTTCTTTGCGACCGCGTCGTTTGCGATTGTGGCGACCGAGACTTATGCGCGCGGTATCCGCAATTATCTTGAGGCTGATCTGGGCCTGCCCTGTGCCTTTGCCGTGGCGCGGACGCCGGGGCAAAAGACCAACAACGAGGCGATCCGGGGGCTGTTGAAACAGCACCGGCCCTTGGTGGTGATGGGTTCGATCAACGAGAAAATGTATCTGGCGGAGCTGAAAGGCGGCTTTGGGCCTGCGCCCAGTTTCATCGCGGCCTCGTTTCCCGGTGCGGCTATCCGCAGGGCCACCGGCACGCCGATGATGGGCTATGCGGGGGCGGTGTGGATCTTGCAAGAGGTGTGCAACAGCCTGTTTGACGCGCTGTTCCACATTCTGCCCTTGGGCACCGAGATGGATTCGGCCGCCGCCACCCCCACGACTTTGCGCCGCGATTTCCCTTGGGATGTCGATGCGCAGGCGGCCTTGGACCGCATTGTGAACACTCACCCGATCCTGACCCGGATCAGCGCCGCGCGGACGTTGCGCGATGCGGCCGAAAAGGCTGCGCTGGATGCAGGGGCGGAACGGGTGGTGCGCGAAACCGTGGAGGGGCTGCCCGGCGTGGCCCTTTCCTCTGCTTTGGGAGAGAGAACATGAGCGATTACACCGCGAACGGCGATCTGCATCAGGTCAAGCGTTTGAACAAGACCGAGTTCTTTATCTACTTCGCGCTGATCTTCAGCCTGGCCTTGCTGCCGCATGTGGTGGGCTGGCTGCTGCAAACTGCGCGTCACGCCAAGCTGCCCCGGCTGGGGCCTGTGGCGCGCGCGCTGAAAGATGCGCAGGCCGTCACGCCCATGATTTTTCGCGGATAACCATCCGCACACGCAATTCGCCTTTCCGGCAACGGAGTGGCGAAACATCGGAGGGGCATTCCGCCCACCGTGGCCCGGCCGCAGGGAATGCGGCGTCAGTCCGAATATCCGGAGGGTACTATGGCTGATAGAACCGACCTGTCTTTCACAGGTCTAACTGACCAGCAGGCGCAAGAGCTGCACTCGGTCTACATGAGCGGGCTTTGGTTGTTCACGACCATTGCCGTTATCGCGCATGTGGCCGTGTTCATCTGGCGTCCGTGGTTCTGAGGGGGATCAAGATATGAGCAAGTTCTACAAGATCTGGCTGATTTTCGATCCGCGTCGCGTCTTCGTGGCGCAAGGCGTTTTTCTGTTTCTGTTGGCGGTGATGATCCATCTCGTCCTGCTGTCAAACCCGGCTTACAACTGGTTCGACATCGCAGCGGCCAAGCATGGCTATGCACCCATGGAAGCTGCGCCTGCCGCTCCCTGAGAGGGGCATACACTTGGTGCGGGCGGCCCCAGTCGGCCGCACCGAATTTCACAGACAAGAACAATAGACGGTCGCGGGGCTTTGCGGATGCAAGGTGGCTGATCCGTCCAACCGCGGAGAGGGAAGCATGGCACTGCTCAGCTTCGAACGAAAATACCGCGTGCCGGGTGGCACGCTGATCGGCGGGAACCTGTTCGACTTTTGGGTTGGACCGTTCTACGTCGGCTTCTTTGGGGTCACGACCTTCTTCTTCGCGGCCCTTGGCACCATGCTGATCTTTTACGGCGCGGCGATGGGGCCCACATGGAATCCGTGGCTGATCTCGATCACGCCGCCGCCGATTGAAAATGGCCTGGGCTTTGCGCCGCTGATGCAAGGCGGGCTGTGGCAGATCATCACCGTTTGTGCGGCGGGTGCCTTCATCAGTTGGGCGCTGCGCGAGGTTGAGATTTGCCGCAAGCTGGGCATCGGGCTGCATGTGCCGATTGCGTTTGGCGTGGCGATTTTCGCCTATCTGACGCTGGTGGTGATCCGGCCTATCCTGATGGGGTCTTGGGGTTACGCGTTTCCCTATGGCATTTTCAGCCACCTCGATTGGGTCAGCAACACCGGCTACACCTACGGCAACTTTCACTACAACCCGGTCCATATGATCGCGGTCAGCTTTTTCTTCACCAACTGTTTCGCGCTGGCGCTGCATGGCGGGTTGATCCTGTCGGCGGCTAACCCTGGCCGCGGCCAGGTTATGAAGACCCCGGATCACGAAGATACCTTCTTTCGCGACCTGATCGGCTATTCGGTGGGCACCTTGGGGATTCACCGTCTGGGCCTGCTGCTGGCGCTGAACGCCGGGTTCTGGAGCGCGATCTGCATCATGATCTCGGGCACGATCTGGTTCGACCAATGGGTTGATTGGTGGAATTGGTGGCTGCAACTCCCGTTCTGGGCAAACATTCCAGGAGGCGTAAATGGCTGAGTATCAGAACATTTTCACCCAAGTTCAGGTGCGCGCAGCGCCTGAAATGGGGATGGTCGAAAACGTCGATCTGTCAAACCGCACCAAGACCGCAGGCTTTTCGACGCTGATGGGTTGGTTCGGCAATGCCCAGTTGGGCCCGGTGTATCTGGGCACTTTCGGGGTGATCAGCATGGCCTGCGGGCTGATCTGGTTTATGATCATCGGCTTTTGGTTCTGGCATCTGGCGGGGTTCAACCCGGCGGTGTTCATGCGTGATCTGTTCTGGATGGCGCTGGAGCCGCCTGCGCCCGAATGGGGCTTGCGGATGCCGCCGATGATGCAGGGCGGGTTGTTTCTGGTGGCGGGGTTCTTCTTTCTGATCTCGCTGTCGTGCTGGTGGGTGCGCACCTATCTGCGGGCCGAGGCTTTGGGGATGGGCAAACATGTGTCCTGGGCCTTTGCTGCGGCGATCTGGCTGGTTCTGGTGCTGGGCCTTATCCGCCCGGTGCTGATGGGCAGTTGGTCGGAAGCGGTGCCTTACGGGATTTTCCCGCATCTGGATTGGACCAACCTGTTCAGCCTGACCTATGGCAACCTGTTCTATAACCCGTTCCACGCGCTTTCGATTGCGTTCCTCTATGGCTCGGCCCTGCTGTTTGCGATGCATGGGGCGACCATTCTTTCGGTGACGCGCCTTGGTGGCGACCGCGAGTTGGAGCAGATTGTTGACCGTGGCACGGCATCCGAACGGGCGGCCTTGTTCTGGCGCTGGACCATGGGTTTCAACGCCACGATGGAGGGGATTCACCGCTGGGCCTGGTGGTTTGCGGTGTTGGTGCCGATCACCGGTGGTATCGGTATTCTGCTGACCGGAACGGTGGTGGATAACTGGTTTGTCTGGGCGCAAGACCACGGCTATGCGCCTTTGAACTAAGCAATAAGATCGTTGGAAAGGATGGATCATGTCTGACGAGCATTTATACGAGGGCCAAAGCCCGGCGATCCGCATGCGGGTCTGGGCTTTGGGGCAGATGGTCTGGGGCGCGTTTATGGCGGGCATCGGTGTGGCCATCGTGGGTGCGATTTTGCTGGCGATCTGGGGTGTCAGCTTGCTGCTGCCCGAGGCAAGCAAGCAAGCGCCGTCGCCTTATGGTGCGCTGGAAATCAGCCAGCCTGCGGCACGGATCGTATGATGAAAACCGGGTCTGGCAGCGCCGCGTTGCCAGACCTGCAACAAGGTTGGGGCCATATGCCGGCCCAAACTCTGGGCACCTCCACAGCCCGGTTCCCTCCTGAATGGCAACAGGAACCTGGTGCCGTGTGTTTGACACCCGGCACCTTTTTTTCATAGCAAAGGCCACAGCCATGCCACTGGAAACGCCGCTTCTTGATACCGTGAACACCCCAGCCGATCTGCGCGGGATGAGTGATGATGCGCTTGCCCGTCTGGCCGATGAATTGCGCGCCGAGGTGATTTCGGTGGTGTCGGAAACCGGCGGGCATCTGGGATCTTCTTTGGGCGTGGTGGAATTGTCGGTGGCGATCCATGCGGTGTTCAACACGCCGGTCGATAAGCTGATCTGGGATGTGGGGCATCAGTGTTATCCGCACAAGATCCTGACGGCGCGGCGGGCGCGGATGCGTAGCTTGCGGCAGGGCGGTGGGCTTTCGGGGTTCACCAAACGGTCGGAATCCGAGTTTGATCCGTTTGGGGCGGCGCATTCCAGCACCAGCATTTCGGCGGCTTTGGGCTTTACCATTGGCCGCGATATGGGGATGCCCACGGGCGATGCGATTGCGGTGATCGGCGATGGCGCGATTACCGCAGGCATGGCCTATGAGGCGATGAACGCGGCGGGGCACTTGGGCAAGCGGCTGTTTGTGATCCTGAACGACAATGACATGAGCATTGCGCCCCCGGTTGGTGCGTTGAACAAATACCTGAACGGTCTGTCGGCCCATGCGCCTTTTGCGGCGTTGCGCGGCATGGCCGAGGGGTTCGAGGCGGCTTTGCCCGGCCCCTTGCGCGATGGCGCACGCCGCGCGCGGGCGCTGGTGACCGGCACGCCGGGGGGTGGCACCTTGTTCGAGGAGTTGGGCTTTACCTACATCGGGCCGGTTGATGGGCACAACATGCCCGAACTGCTGGCGACCTTGCGCGCGGCGAAAACGCGGGCGACGGGGCCGGTGTTGATCCATGCGGTGACGGTGAAGGGCAAGGGCTACGGCCCCGCCGAAAGTGCTGCCGACAAGTATCACGGCGTGGCGAAGTTTGATGTGATTTCGGGCACGCAGGCCAAGTCGAAATCCAACGCGCCCGCCTATACTTCGGTCTTTGGCCGTGCGTTGACGGATGAGGCTGCGCGGGATGGGCGGATTGTGGCGGTGACGGCGGCGATGCCTTCGGGCACCGGGTTGGACATGATGGCTGCGCGGTTTCCGGCGCGGGTGTTTGATGTGGGGATTGCCGAACAGCATGGCGTGACCTTTGCTGCAGGGATGGCGGCCAGTGGGCTAAAGCCGTTTGTCGCGATTTACTCGACCTTCTTGCAGCGCGGCTATGACCAGATCGTGCATGATGTGGCCTTGCAGGGGCTGCCGGTGCGGTTTGCGATTGATCGGGCCGGGTTGGTCGGGGCGGATGGGGCCACCCATGCCGGCGCGTTTGACGTAGGGTATCTGGCGAACCTGCCGGGGTTTGTGGTGATGGCTGCGGGGGATGAGGCGGAGCTGGTGCATATGGTGGCCACCGCGGCGGCCTATGATGCGGGGCCGATTTCGTTCCGCTATCCGCGCGGCGAAGGCGCGGGTGTGCAGATGCCGGAACGTGGTGAGGTGCTGGAGATTGGCCGGGGCCGGGTGCTGCGCGAGGGCAGCGATGTGGCGCTGCTGTGTTTTGGCGCGCATCTGCCGGAATGTCTGCTGGCGGCCGAGGCTTTGGCGGCGCAGGGCGTGTCGGTGACGGTGGCCGATGCGCGCTTTGCCAAGCCGCTGGATACCGCGCTGATCGGGCAGTTGGCCCGGCATCATGCGGCGATTATCACGGTAGAACAGGGCGCGGGCGGCGGGTTTGGCGCACAGGTGTTGCAGTATCTGGCAAATTCGGGCGGCCTGGATCACGGCTTGCGGCTGCGCACGCTGACCCTGCCGGACCGGTTTATCGAACAGGCCAGCCCGGCGGCGATGTATGCTGATGCGGGGCTGACGGTGGCGGATATTGCAGATGCCGTGCGCAAGGTTTCGCCGCAGCACGGGGTGGCAAAACGGGCCTGAACGGGGGCAGATTCTGTCCCCGCGGGGACAAATCTCTGTAGGGTGTGGTTTGGGTATATTCGCATACAACATCTAGCTTGCCACAAGCCTGCGCGTGCGATGCAACGCAAAAGGCCCCCGCGATTGCGGGGGCCTTTGCATTGGCGAAAGCCAGAGGCTTACGGCGTGGTTGCCGGTGCGGGCGCTGCCGGATCGGCGGGCGCTGCGGCCGGATCAGCCGGGGCTGCGGCGGCACCTGCGTTGGGGCTGAATTGGATCAGATAGGCGTAAACGTCTTCAGCCGCGGCGGCGTTCTTGACCTTGAACATCATCTTGGACTTCGCGCTTTTGTCGCCCAGAACGGTTTTCCAGTGGTTGGACGGGTCTTGCACGTAATCGACGAAGCTTGCCTCATCCCAGACCAGCCCGGTTTTGCCAGCGGCAACGATCGAGTCGCCGTATTTGAAATCCGGGTAGCTGCCGACCACGCGGCCAAACACGCCATAGAGGTTCGGGCCGGTCTTGGCGCCCTTGCCTGCAACGACCTTGCCGGTGTCATCCATCACAGAATGGCAGGTCTGGCACTGTTTGAACAAGGCTTCACCCTTGGTTGCATCACCTGCCGCGAATGCGGGTGCTGCTGCGGTTGCCAAGACCGCGAATAGGACGAGTGTCGATTTCATCAGGATCCTCCTGTTTCCTTTGGTAACATTACGCCCGATAGGGCAGATTGGATCACTCCAACTGCATCAAATCAACGTGATTTAAGCCACGGCATGCGAGATTGCGCAGCGGTGCCACAGCGCCGACAGCGCGTTGGCCAGATGGTCGATATCGGCGTCGGTGTGGCAGGGCGAGGGCGTGATGCGCAAACGCTCGGTGCCTTTGGCGACGGTGGGATAGTTGATCGGCTGCACATAGATGCCCCAGTCGCGCATCAGGATGTCGCTGATCATGCGGCATTTCACCGGATCGCCGATCATCACCGGGATGATGTGGCTTTCGTTGGCCATATGCGGGATGCCCAAACGGTCCAACCGGGCGCGCAGTTTGGCGACCTGTTCTTGCTGGCGCAGGCGCTCGACATTGCTGGTTTTCAGATGCTGGATCGAGGCGGTGGCGGCAGCGGCCACGGCCGGGGGCAGCGCGGTGGTGAAGATGAAGCCCGACGCAAAGCTGCGGATGAAGTCACACAAAGCGGCAGAGCCGGTGATATAGCCGCCGACCACGCCGTAAGCCTTGCCGAGCGTGCCTTCGATCAGGTCGATCTGGTCGGCCAGCCCCTCGCGTTCAGACACGCCACCGCCGCGCGGGCCATACATGCCGACGGCGTGAACCTCGTCGATATAGGTCAAAGCACCATGGGCTTTGGCGACCTGGACGATTTCCTTGATGGGCGCGATGTCGCCATCCATCGAATAGACGGATTCGAAGGCCACGATCTTGGGGCGGTCTCCGACAGCGGCGAGTTTGCGATCAAGGTCGCGCCAGTCGTTGTGCTTCCAGATCACTTTGTCGGCGCGGGAATGGCGCACGCCTTCGATCATGCTGGCGTGGTTTCCGGCATCGGACAGGATCACCACATTCGGAATCCGGCTGCCCAGCGTCGAAAGCGCGGCCCAGTTTGAGACATAGCCGCTGGTGAACAGCAGCGCCGCGGCCTTGCCGTGCAGATCGGCCAGTTCGGCCTCTAGGAGCAAGTGCTTGTGATTGTTGCCGGAAATGTTGCGGGTGCCGCCCGATCCGGTGCCGCTGGTCTGCACGCAATCAATCATCGCCTGCACCACGGCGGGGTGTTGGCCCATGCCGAGGTAATCATTCGAACACCAGACAGTGATTTCGGAAACCGTGCCATCCTTGTGGTTTTCGGCGCGCGGGAAGGCACCGCGTTTGCGTTCCAACTCGGCGAACGAGCGGTAGTTGCCTTCGGCTTTCAGCGCATCAAGCTGGCTGTGGAAGATCTGTTCAAAGTCCATTGGCGTCCTCGAGATGGTCTTTTTGCGGGGTCAGCGAGAGGGATTTGCGGGCCGGAAGCATCCAGCGCCACAGTTTTTCGTCAGGCAGCGGCAGCACCATGAACCAGTGTTCCAACAGCGCCAGCAGGCAAAGGCAGGTCAGCAGGGCATAGCCCACCGACATGCCGGGGTGGGTGACGTTGATCGCGCGTTCCAGCAGCAGGGCAGAGCCTACGGTGAGGGCGGAGACCGAGATCGGGAAGAAGGCGGTGATGCGGCCGATGCGGAAGTAGGTGGCGAGATGCGCAAGCGGACGGGGCAGGAACTGCGTGTTGATGCGCGGCACGCCGAGGAACAGGTTCAGCTTGGCGAAGACGCGGGCGATGAACAAAAGGGCAAAGGTGCCAAAGGCGAAGGGGTTGGCGGCGTGGAGCGAGGCCAGGCCAAGGGCTGTCAGGGTGGCGATCAGGGTCAGCTCGTGCCAGGCGATGGTGCCCACGGCGCGCCAGAACCGGTCAGCGGGGGTGATGAAGGCGGGGCAGGGCGCGCGGTTTGGCCCGGTGATCACGCCGGACAGGAAGGCGAGTTCGATCCATGCCCACAGCGAGAGGGCGGCCAGAAAGGCCAGATAGATGCCGTTGGCTGACAGGTCGGGCAAGGATGCCCGCGCCGCCGCAAAGCCGATGGCCAGCAGGGGCAGGCCGATGATGACCGAGTTCAGATGATCTTGCGCCGTGCCGTTATCAGCCACCCGCACCCGCCACAGAATGACGCCGGTGGAGAACCACCACATGAACAGCGTTGTCGCGGCGGCGAGCCAGGGGTTATCGCTCATGGTGTGTCACCACAAGGCAACGCTGGAGTCGGGCGGGGGCCGGGGCGCGCCCGCCCCGAACCCCCGATTTATGCGGGAAAACGATCAATAGATCGGCTCCAACCGCACGTCTTTAGGCGGCTCGCGCTTGATCACCGGGATGGAGTAAAGCGCCACGAACGTCGTGGCCGCTTTGACAACGCCCAGCTTGTGCGTGATCCAGCCGCCAAGCCCGCCCTTGCGCTTGCCCGCATCCATCTGCCCGAAAGCCGCGCGCATCCGGCGCAGGTTGGGCAGCCAGCGGGGGTGGTCGATGTCGATTTCCATCGGAAACACCTGCCGCGCTATGGTCGAGGTTTTGCGGAACACCTCTTGATCATACCATTCGATATCGACGCCGAGGGCCTTGTGAAACTCGGGGCGCTGATGGTCGCGCACGAACATCGTCGAATAAACGGCGGTCAGGAAGAACCTGATCCACAGCTTGTTGGCGAAGCTGGTGGTCAGTTTCGGATCGGTGCGCATCAAAAGGGCAAAGGCCTCGCCATGGCTGAACTCGTCATTGCACCATTCGCGGAACCATTTGAAAATCGGGTGGAACCGCTGTTCGGGATGCGCTTCAAGGTGGCGGAAAATCGTGATGTAGCGGGCGTAGCCGATCTTTTCCGACAGGTAAGTGGCGTAGTAGATGAACTTCGGGCGGAAGTAGGTGTATTTCTTGGCCTTGGTCAGAAAGCCAAGGTTCACCGCAACACCGGCTTCGCGCAGGGCATCGTTGATGAAGCCGGCATGGCGGGCCTCATCGCGGGCCATGTAGTTGAACAACTCGCAAATGTCGGGGTTGTTGCCGCGGCGTTTCATTTCCTTGTAAAGCACGCAGCCAGAAAATTCGGCGGTGCAGGACGACACCAGAAAGTCGATGAACTCTACCCGCAGTTTCGGGTCCATGTTGGCCCAATCGGCATCCCATTCGGCGTTTTTCTTGAAATGGCCCTTGTTGGGGTCGGATTTCATCTGGCCGATCAGCTTGTCCCACTCGGGCCGGATGGACGACACGTCAATACGGTCCATCTCGTCGAAATCGGTGGTGTAAAAGCGCGGGTTCAGCAGGGTGGTTTCGGTCGCCATCGCGGTGGTATCGACCGTGGGTGCAACGACGATTTCAGCGTCGAGATGTTCGGGAAACAGGTCTTGCGGGCTGGCGTTCATAGCGTCACCTCATCCGAGAACGAGAACTCGCACAGCTCCATAAAGCCGAAATCACCGGTGGCGCGGGTCCATAGCCGCTCGAACCAGTTAGCGCGGGTGATGGTGGCCTGACGGTCTTCGACGATCAACTCGCCATAAGCCGCAAGGATCGGGGCGCCGTGCACCAGCACCTCATCGCCGGGATAGACCACGGCGCCATTGTTGAAACGAACGTGGGCGTGCAGGCTTTCAAAGCGGTGGCTGACCTCGACGGTGCAGGGCACTTCTTCTGCGATTTTACGAAAAATTGCCATCATTTGGTTCCCATTATTGTATTCACAGTTGTGACATGAGCCGTTCGAACGCAGCCCTGTTGTCAGACCCGAATGCGCCCAATTCTGCGCTCCACCCGGTGTAGTCGTCTTGTGCCGTAAGGCGACCATTCGCATATTCCACAATACGCAAAGGTTTCAGTTTATCAACGCCCGCGGTCAGGCGGGCGCGTTCCATGCCGTTTTGAATGACGGTGATGAAGCCGCCATGCGGCAGGTCCATCAGCAGTTTGCCATCGGTTGACAGCACCGTCACCGCCTGCGCGCCGCCGCCTTTCAGGATGATGCTGCGCTCGGCCACGATGGTGGCGGATTTCGGCACGCCGACGTGATCGCGCCCGGTCAGCACCGAAAAGCTGACGACGGCAAGGCTGGCCAGCACCAGCGCCAGCATGGCCAGCAGCAGGGGCTTGGGGATCATGTCTTTGCTGTCAGACGGGCGGGCGCGGGTTTGGGTTTGGCTGACCATGATCTCCTCCTATTCGGCCGCCATGGCCATGCCGGGCATGACGCGGGCGACGGTGGGTTCACTGATGCGGGTTTCGGCGGCGTCGGCCAGAAGCTTTGCCACGCGGGCGGCATCGGGGATACAGCGCAGGGTGGGTTGGGTTTTGGCAAAGCGCCACGGGCGGACATGCGGCCAGCAGACCAGATAGGAAATCCGTGTCTCGCCCAAGGTTTCCAAGGCGATGGAGCCTGTGCCATTGCGCTTGGTGGCCAGCGTTGCCGCCCCCACCTGCTTGAACGGCACGTTCAGCGTGACGGTCAGCGCCGCGCCGATCCGCAAAGCCACCCGCGCGCTGGTGATGGTGTAAACCGTGGCGCGGGCCTGAACCCATGCCATCAGATAGAGGATGCCGCAGGCGACCAGACCAATGGCGAGGTAGGGCAGCATCACCGCGATGATTGAGGCCGGGCTGCCATCCGACACCGCAGACGCCCGCCACACCGCCAGCGCCACGAAATACCCGGCCACCCAAGTGACCTTGAAGGCATCGCGGGCCAGCGCCAAAGCGTCGGGGCGGCCTTGCCACAGCAGCTCTTCGCCCAAGGGCGGGCGTTCTGGCAGGCCGCGCACGGGTTCGGTGGCGAAGTCGTCGTGGCCCATGCTCATGGCTTCCACGCCAACGAGCCGCCCTTGCGCTTGTCGGCTGCGTAAAGCGTGCCGCCGGCGTAATAGGCGCTGATCTTTTCTTCTTCCAGCAGGGTGACTTCGGTCAGTGATTTGGTGCCCGGCACGCCATCGAACAGATCAGACGACAGCGAGTTGATCCGCACCCGGTCTTTCCAGACCTTGACCATCGGCATCGGCACAAGGCAGCGGTGGCCCGAGTTCAGGTTGATCTCGAGATAGCGCACCAGTTGCTCGGGCGCATCAACCCACATATCGGCGATGCGGCCGACCACCTCGTTATCGCCCGCCTGCACTGGCAAGCCGCGCGGATCACGCCCGGCAGAGACCATGAAGGCCGGGGCATGCGCCATCGGCACGATCTTGTTGTGGCCGTGGCCGTCGAGTTCCGGCACATCGCGGCGCGGGGCCCATGATGCGGGGCCGACGCCATCGACCATCGGATTGCCCAAGGGCGCGTGCGGGAAACCTTCGGACACAGCGGTGCGGCCCAAGGCCACCTCACGCGCTTCACGCGCGCCGTTCGGCACTGTCACTTCGCCCCGGCCATGCGGCAGGATGAAGGTTTTGGGTTTCGGCAGCGGGAACGGGCCTTGGTTGGGCGCAGGCGCGCCGTCTTCCAGTTCCAGCGGGTAGCCTTCGCGCATGTTTTCGGTTTGCAGGTAATAGACCAGCAACGCGAAAAAGCCCCAGAACAGCCAGATGGCCAGCGAAGCAAGGTCAAAGTTGCCAAAGAAAGTGGTGCCCAGCATTGGGTGTCCTCCGGGGTTAGTTGGGGAAATCGACAAGGCCCAGACGGGCGGTGTCGGCTTTGGATTGTGCGGTGAAAAGAGCGACCCGCACCAAGGGGGCAAGGGCGATCAGGGTGACAAACAGAACGACGATTTCGATCATGTAAACAACAGAGTAGCCAAAGGCAGGCGCGGCAAACACCGGGCCAAAACCGCCCTGAAGCGCGTAAGCACCAACGCTGTCGCGCAAGCCGCCACCGACTGCGATCGACAGGCCCGCGGCGGTGGCTTGTGCAGCGCCCCACGCGCCCAGCACCAGCCCGCGCCCGGCGACGCCCTGTTCAGGCAGCGACATCGCGGCGGTCAGAGTGGCCACGGCAAACAGGCCCGCGCCCAGACCAATGCTCCACGCGCCGATGTAGAACATCACGGTGGAATGCAGCGGGGCTGCGAAAATCACCATCAGAAAGGCCACGACGCCGACCAGAAGCCCGCGCGCCGACATGCGGAACATATCCTGCCCGTTTGACATCCAGCGCCCGGCCAGCACAAAGCCCACCAGCGCGCCCATGGCGTTGCAGGCGGTCAGCCAAGTGGTGGACCCCACCGAAAGCCCAAGGATTTCAGCGCCGTAGGGTTCCAGAAGCACATCTTGCATCTGAAACGCCATGGTGCCCAGCATCACCACCAGCAGCAAGCGGCCCGCATGGCCGCCCGCCATCAGATCGCGCCAGCCTTCGTGAAAGATCGGCGTGCTGCGCGCCATTTCCTCGGCATTCATCGGGCGGACTTTTTCCTGTTTCCACAGGGCTGTCAGGTTCAGCAAGATGGTTGCCACGCCGCAGCCTTGCACAACGCGGATCAGGCGGATTTCGTCGAAATGGCGCAACAGGAGGCCCAGGATCACGGCAGAAACCGCCATGCCCAGCAGGAACATCACATACAGCATCGCCACAACGCGGGGGCGGGTTTCATCCGTGGCGCGGTCGGATGCCAGCGCCAGACCGGCGGTTTGGGTCATGTGCATCCCCACGCCTGTCATCAGAAAAGCCACGCCCGCCAAGGCCTTGCCCGCCCATTCCGGCCCATGCACCTGATCACCCGACAGCACGATCAGCGCAAACGGCATGATCGCAAGGCCGCCCATCTGCCACAGGCTGCCGAACCACAGGTAAGGCACGCGCTTCCAGCCGATCCAGCTTTTGTGATTGTCAGATTTGTGGCCCAGCAGGGCGCGGAACGGGGCCGAGACCACCGGCAGCGCGATCATCAGTGCCACGATAGAGGCCGGCACGCCAAGTTCCACGATCATCACGCGGTTCAGCGTGCCGAGCAGAAGCACCGCCGCCATGCCGACCGAGACCTGAAACAGCCCCAGCCGCAGCAGTTGCGGCAGGGTCAGGCCTTCGGAGGCGGCATCGGCAAACGGCATCCACCGCGCGCCAAGCTGTTGCACATGCTTTGATTTGAAGAAGATCACGGACGATACTCCAGACATTCCGAGATATAGAACCCGCGGGAGACGCGGTCGATTTTGCTGACCCGGCCTTTGGTGGCGCGGTTCAGGGTGGCATAGGCGTGCGGCACCATGATCGGGCTGCGGTCGGCGCGCGGGAACAGTTTTCCCATGCTCCAGAACGTCATCAGAAACGCGGTTTTCGGGGCGACGGTGAACACCACGGCGCGTTCGGTGCGGCTGCCCAAGCGGTCCAACGCGGCGGTGATGTCGGTGGTGCCGTAGTAAATCAGGCTGTCCATCGCGATCACGTAATCAAAGCGGCCATGGTCGGCGGTCATGTCGCCAGAGGCAAAGCTGACGCGGTGGGCATGTTCGGCGGGCAGGCGGGCAAGGGCGATATCGACCAAAGCGGGCGAGATATCCACCGCCATCACATCGGCGCCCCGGGCGGCGAGTTCGGCGGTCATTTGCCCAGCACCGCAGCCTGCGTCCAGCACGCGCGCGCCGCGCAGATCGGCGGGCAGGCGGGAAAGCATCAGGGCGCGCATCTTGTCGCGGCCTTCGCGCACGGTCTGGCGGATGCGGGAAACGGGGGCGTCAGAGGTCAGACGCTCCCACACTTTGGTCGCCGAGCGATCAAAGTAGTCTTCCACACGGGTCAGGGTTGCGTCGTAATTGGCCATCTCAGTCAAACCCCAGCAGTTCAAAAATCTCACGGTCCGGCAGCGGCGCGGGGGTGGAGCCGGGTTCCTGCACCGAGCGCCACAGCTTGTCGGCCAGCCGCATATATTCGGCGCGGGCCATCACGATGTCTTCCGAGTCGTCCATCTCGAACAGGGTTTTTTTCTTCAGGCGCGAGCGGCGGATCGCATCAATGTCGGGCATATGGGCGATGCGGTTGAAGCCGACGCGGTCGCAGTAGCGGTCCACCTCATTCGTCTCGCGCGAACGGTTGGCGACGCAACCTGCCAGCCGCACCTTGTAGTTGCCGGATTTGGCCTGCACGGCGGCGATGATGCGGTTCATCGCGTAGATGCTGTCAAAGTCATTGGCGGTGACGATCACGGCGCGGTCGGCGTGCTGTAGGGGGGCTGCAAAACCGCCGCAGACCACATCGCCCAGCACGTCGAAAATCACCACATCGGTGTCTTCCAGCAGGTGATGCTGTTTCAGCAGTTTCACGGTCTGGCCCACCACATAGCCGCCGCAACCGGTGCCAGCGGGCGGGCCGCCAGCCTCGACACATTTCACGCCGTTAAAGCCGGTCGCGACGTAATCTTCGGGGCGCAGTTCTTCGGCGTGGAAATCCACGTCTTTCAGGATGTCGATGACGGTCGCCTGCAAGCGCCCGGTCAATGTGAACGTCGAGTCATGTTTGGGGTCGCAGCCGATCTGCAGCACCCGTTTGCCCATCATCGAAAACGCGGCGGACAGGTTGCTGGAGGTGGTGGATTTACCGATGCCACCCTTGCCATAGACCGAAAACACCTTCGCGCCTTCGATCTTGGTGTCGGCGTCCTGATGCACCTGCACCGATCCGTCACCGTCAAGGCCGCGCAGATTTGGAACGTTATCAAGGCTCATGATGTCGCCCCTTTCATCTTGGTAAAAATACTCCCGCCGGAGGCTCCGACAGCAGGGCAGCACAGGGTTTTCAGGGTCGGCTTCATTCTGCTGCGATCCCTTCAAGGCGGTCTTCAAGTTCATCGGCGGCACCTTGCAGCGCGGCCAAAGTGGCGGCATCGGGTGTCCAATAGCTGCGCTCGGACGCCTCAATCAGGCGGTTGGCCATGCGGGCCGAGGCGACCGGGTTCAACGCCGCCATGCGTTTGCGCATCGCTTCGTCCAGCACAAAGGTTTCCGACAGGCGCTGATAAACCCACGGATCGACCGCTTCGGCAGTCGCCGACCAACCCATGGTGTTGGTCACATGCGCCTCGATCTGGCGCACACCTTCGGCGCCGTGTTTCAGCAGGCCTTCGTAGAATTTCGGGTTCAGCGTGCGCGAGCGGGACTCGAGCGCGATCTGGTCGCGCAGGGTGCGTATCTTGCCGGTGCCGCGGGTTTGATCGCTGATATAGACGGGCGTATCGCTGCCGCGTTGGCGTTTCACCGCGCGGGCGATGCCGCCGAGGGTGTCGAAGTAGTGATCGACCGATGTGACGCCGAGTTCCACCGATTCCAGGTTCTGATAGGCCAGTTCGACGTTTTTCAGCGCCTTTTGCAGCATGGCGGCGTTTTTCACCGCTTTGCCATCGCGGCCATAGGCGAAGGATTTCCGCGCCTCGTAAGCGTCAGCCAACTCGTCTTCCTGCACGAAGGCAGAGCTATCGACCAGTTGGTTGACGTTCGATCCGTAAGCCCCTTCGGCGTTGGAGAACACCCGCAGGCTGGCCACTTCCATATCGACGCCCATCTGTTCGGCGTAGGCCAGCGCATGAGCGCGGATGAAGTTTTGGGATAGCGGCTCGTCTGCCGTGGCGGCTTTGTAGGCGGCTTCGGCGAGCATTTTGGTTTGCAAGGGCAGCAGGTCGCGGAAGATGCCGGAAAGCGTCATCAGCACGTCGATGCGCGGGCGGCCAAGTTGCGCGAGCGGGATCAGATCGGCCCCGCACAGGCGGCCATAGCTGTCAAACCGGGGGCGCGCGCCGATCAGGGCCAGCGCTTGGCCGACCGGGCCGCCGTCGGATTTGATATTGTCGCTGCCCCACAGCACGAGTGCGATGGAGCGCGGCAGGGTGGGGTGGGCGGCGAGCAGGCGGTCTGCCTGTGCAGCGCCGTCGCGCAGGGCAAACTCGGTGGGCATGCGGAACGGGTCGAAGGCGTGGATGTTGCGGCCCGTCGGCAGGATCTGGGGCGAGCGGATCAGATCGCCGCCCGGAACCGGGGCGATGAAGCGGGCGGACAGCGCGCGCAGGATTCCGGGGATTTCGGTATCCTGTTGCAACTGCAGGTCGATGCGGGCGCGCTCGGGCGCGTCCATCGGCGGCAGCAGGTTCAGGTAATCGGCGCGGGCGGCGGCGGTCATCGGGCGGCCCAGAACGTGCAGGCCATCGGGGATCAGGGCGGCCTCGGCCTCGAGCAGTTTCAGCCATAGGGCGGCGGGGGCGTGGCCTGCCATATCGACGACGGCAGCTTGTTCGGCGATCAGGGCTTCCAGATCAGCGCGTTCGGGGGCGGTTGGGGTCAGGCTGCGCCAGCGGGTCAGGCTGTCTTTCAGATCGACCAAGCCTTTGTAAAGGCCGGCTGCCGCCAGCGGCGGGGTCAGGTGGGTGATGGTGACGGCGTTGCTGCGGCGCTTGGCGAGGGTGGCTTCGGACGGGTTGTTGGCGGCGTAGAGGTAGATGTTCGGCACCTCGCCAATCAGGCGATCGGGCCAGTCTTTGCCCCCCATGCCCGCTTGCTTGCCGGGCATGAATTCCAACGCGCCGTGCATGCCGAAATGCAGCAGGGCGTCGGCCTGATAGGTGTTGCGCAGCCACAGGTAGAACTGCACGAAGGCATGGGTGGGGGCAAAGCCGCGCTCGAACAGCAGGCGCATCGGGTCGCCTTCATAGCCAAACGTGGGCTGAAGGCCGACGAAGATATTGCCGAATTGCTGGCCCAGCACGAACACCCGGCGGCCATCGGATTGCACGCGGCCGGGGGCGGGGCCCCAGACGGATTCAATCTCGGCCAGATGGGTGGTGTTGCGCACGATGGTGTCGGCATCGACAAAGGCCGCGACGTTGGCGGGCTGGCCATATTGCGCGGCATTGCCGCCAAGGACGGCTGCGCGCAGGTCATCGACCGAGGCGGGCACGTCGAGCGTGTAGCCTGCGGCTTTCATCGCGGTGAGCGTGTTGTGCAGGCTTTCAAACACCGAGAGATAAGCGGCGGTGCCAGCGGCCCCTGCATTCGGCGGGAAGCCGAAAAGCACGATGCCCACCTTTTTATCGGCGTTTTTGGCCTGATGCAGTTTGGCAAGGCGCAGGGTTTTTTCGGCCAGCGCGGTGATGCGCTCGGGGCAGGCAGACATCGCGCGGCTGTCGGCGGCACCTGTGCACATATGGGCGCAGCCTTGGCAGCCGCCCAGGCCGTGACGGCCCGCAAAGACCGTCGGGTTGGTGGCGCCGTCAATTTCCGGCAGCGCGATCAGCATGGTGGTTTCAATCGGGCCAAGGCCTTGGCCCGCGCTGGCCCATTGGCCAAGGGTTTGAAACTCCAGCGGGTGTGCGGCGATGTAGGGCACATCCAGCGCGGTCAGGGCGGCCACGGCGGCCGGGCTGTCGTTGTAGGCGGGGCCGCCGACAAGGCTGAAGCCTGTCAGCGACACCATCGCGTCGATGCCTTTGAAGTAAGCGTTGATGGCGGGGCGGCCATCAAGACCGCCTGCAAAGGCGGGGATGCAGGCGATGCCCTTCGCCTCAAACGCGGCGATCACGGCATCATAATGCGCGGTATCGGACGCCAGCACATATGAGCGCAGCATCAGCAGGCCGACGGTGGCGGTGGTGTTGGCGGGGCGCGGCAGGTCGGCCAGATCGGTGGTGATGCGGTGCGCGAGGCGCGGGTGATAGAGGCCGACATCGGGGTAATCGACGGGCGCTTTGGAGGCCGCACCACGCCAATCCTTGCGGGTGGAATAGCGACCAATCAGAAAGCGCACCATCTGTTCGATATTGTCGTCAGACCCGCCGAGCCAGTATTGCATCGACAGGAACCACGCGCGCATGTCCTGTGCTTTGCCCGGAATCCAGCGCAGGATTTTCGGGATGCGGCGCAGCATCGACATCTGCTTTTCGCCGGAATTGGCCGAGGTTTTGGCGCTGGGTTTCAGCTTTTTCAAAAGCGCCATCGCCGCCGAGGCGGGCTTGGACATATCCAGATCGCCCATCTTGGTCAGCTTGACGATCTGGGCATCGGCGATCACGCCGATGAAGGCATCGACGCGCGCGCGGGCTTCGGTCAGCGCGGGCAGGATGGCGGTGATGTGTTCTTCGATGAAGATCAGGTTGGCGATGATGATGTCGGCGGTTTGCAGATCGGCCTTGCAGCGGGCGAGGGCGGCGGGGTTTTCGGCCCATTCGGCTGCGGCGTGGATGGTGATGGTCAGGCCGGGGAAGTCGCGGGCAAGGCGTGGGGCCACGCGGGCGGCGGGGCCTGCGGCGTGTTGATCCAGCGTGACCACAACGATGTTGTAGCTGACGCGGGTGCCTGTGAGGGGGGTTTCAGCGCGCATAATGGGCTTTGGCCTCATACAGGGTTTCAACGCTGATGCTGGTGAGGCCTTTGCCTTGGGCGAATTTCTCGGTGTTGCGGCGGGCCTTGCCGCGCACGAAGAACGGGATCTTGCGCAGTTCGTTTTCGGCATCCGACAGCCAGATCAAGTTGGATGAGGTGGCTTCTTCGACAACGGGGGCGATCTCGGCGGGCATCGAGCCCGCGTCGATCGCAGCCGCAGGGGCGGCTTCAGCGGCAACTGGGCGGGCGATGTGCTGGCCGCCATGGTGGGATGCGCCGGCCTCGTCGTGGAATTCGAAATCATCGCGGAACATGTGGAGCAGATGTTCTTCCAGACCCATCACCAAGGGATGCACCCAGGTGTCAAAGATCACATTCGCGCCTTCCCAGCCCATCTGGGGGGAATAGCGGGCGGGGAAATCCTGCACATGCACCGGGGCCGAGATCACAGCGCAAGGGATGCCCAGACGCTTGCCGATGTGACGCTCCATCTGGGTGCCAAGGATCATCTCGGGGTGCAGGGCGGCGATGGCGGCCTCAACCTCTAGGTAATCATCGGTGATCAGCGCCTCGACGCCGTAATCCTTGGCCAAAGCGCGGATGGGGCGGGCCATTTCGCGATTGAAGCAGCCAAGGCCTGCGACCTCGAACCCCATCTCGTCGCGGGCGATGCGGGCGGCGGCGGCGACATGGGTCCCGTCGCCAAAGATGAACACGCGTTTGCCGGTGAGGTAGGTGGAATCGACGCTGCGGGTCCACCACGGCAGGCGCAGGCGGGAGGTGTCAGCGGTGACGGGCAGGCCGGTGATTTGCGCCACTTCGGCAAGGAAATCATGGGTCGCGCCCACGCCGATCGGCACGGATTTGGTGTAGGGCTGCTTGAAGTTTGCCTCCAGCCAGCGGGCGGCGGATTCGGCGTGTTCGGGATACATCAGCACGTTGAAATGCGCGGCCCCCATACGGGCGATGTCAGAGGGGCGCGCGCCCATCGGGGCGCAGACATTCACCGCGATGCCCATGTCGGCCAGCAAGCGGGTGATTTCCACGATGTCATCGCGGTGGCGGAAGCCGAGTGCTGTCGGGCCGATCAGATTGGCGGTGATGTGTGCGGTGCGGGGGGTGGGTTTGGCGAGGTGGCGGACGATCTGCAAGAACGTCTCATCCGTGCCGAAGCCTTCTTTGCGCTGATAGCTGGGCAGGTCCAGCGGGATCACCGGGATGCCCAGATCCATGCTTTCGGCCAGACCGGCGGGGTCGTCCTGAATGAGTTCGGCGGTGCAGGAGGCGCCGACGATCAGCGCCTCGGGGGCGAAGCGTGTCACGGCATCTTGGCAGGCGGTTTTGAACAGGGTGGCGGTATCGCCGCCCAGATCGCGGGCCTGAAAGGTGGTGTAGGTGACAGGCGGGCGGTGGTCGCGGCGTTCGATCATGGTGAACAACAGGTCGGCGTAGGTGTCGCCTTGTGGGGCGTGCAGAACGTAGTGCAGGCCCTTCATGCCGGTCGCCACACGCATCGCGCCAACATGCGGCGGGCCTTCATATGTCCACAGGGTCAGCTTCATTCGGCGGCCTCCATCCGGGGGGCGAGCGGGGCCAACAGCGCGCGGCGGCGCAGCGGGCGGGCGAACAGGGCGGCGAGATCGCCCGCCTGTTCGTAGAAATGCACCGGGGTGAAGACGAGCTCGATCGCCCATTTGGTGGCCATGCCCTCGGCCTCCAGCGGGTTCGCCAGGCCAAGGCCGCAGACGGTCAGATCAGCGCGGGCGGTGCGGGCGCGGGCGAGTTGTTTGTCAACATCCTGACCTTCCGAGATCACCGGGCCTTCGGCCAGCAGCGCGAGTTCCGGGGCCAGCAGATCGCGGTGCAGGAAGGGGGTGCCGACCTCTAGCGCCGTCATGCCACATTCACGGGTCAGAAAGCGGGCGAGGGGGATTTCAAGCTGGCTGTCCGGGAAGAAGAAAATCGACTTGGCGTCAAGGGTTTGGCGGGCGGCGGCGATGGCCTTTTCGGCACGGGCGCGCGGGGCGGCGGTGACGGCATCAAACACCGCTTGCGGGACGCCAAATTCGGTGGCGATGGCTTGCAGCCACAGCGTCGTGCCTTCAGCCCCAAACGGGAAGGGGGCGGGGATATGGCGGGCACCCCGACGCAGCAGGGCTGCGTGGGTATCGCCCAGGAAGGGTTGCACCAGCGCGAACACGGTGTTTTCCCCCACCTGCGGCGCATCGGCGGAGCGGCGGGCGGGCAGGCAACGCACGTTTTTGATGCCCATGGCGGCCAGCAGGGCCAGCGCCTGATCTTCCACCACATCGGGCAAAGCGCCCACAAGCAGCAACTCGCGTGCGTCGGTTTGTGCCAGCGCGGGGACCATCGCGGCAAGGCAGGCATCCTCGCCCTGGGTGAAGGTGGTCTCGATTCCCGAACCGGAATAATTCAGCACCCGCACATGCGGCGCGTGTGCCGCACTCATCCGTTCAGCCGCACGGTGCAGGTCCAGCTTGATCACTTCCGACGGGCAAGAGCCCACCAGAAACAGTTGCCGGATGTCAGGGCGGCGTGACAACAGGCGGGAAACCTCGCGGTCAAGCTCGGTTTGCGCATCGACCAGACCGGCGAGATCTTTCTCTTCCAGAATCGCGGTGCCAAAGCGCGGTTCGGCAAAGATCATCACGCCCGCCGCCGATTGCAGCAGGTGGGCGCAGGTGCGCGAGCCTACCACCAGAAAGAACGCATCCTGCATTTTGCGGTGCAGCCAGATGATGCCCGTCAGCCCGCAAAACACCTCGCGCTGGCCGCGCTCTTTCAGCACGGAGGTGTTGGAGCAACCAAGGCTGGGAAGCGCGCCGGTCATGCCCGCACCGCCTGATCCAGCCGGGCCATGCGCAGCTTGCGGATGAACTGGCCCGCGTTGATCGCATAGGTCAGATAGGCTGTCAGCGCCAGCGCCATCAGCCCCATGGGTGACAGCGCGCCAGTCCAAAGTGCTATAATATAAGCAGAATGTAGCGCGATGACGGCAAAGCTGAACACGTCTTCCCAGAAGAACGCGGGGGCCAGCAGGTATTGGCCGAACACCACTTTCTCCCAGATGGCCCCTGTGACCATGATCAGGAAAAGCAGCGCGGTTTTCACCAGAATTGACGTGGTTGCAGCGGTGTAGCCGTCACCCGTCAGCATGTAACGCAGCACCAGAATGACCGAAACCGCGAAGGCCAGAAACTGCACCGGGGCCAGAATCCCCTGCACCAAAGTCCACTTCGTGGCATCGCGCCGCGCCCGCTCTGCCGCTGTATAAAGCGGTTGGCGCTGCGATATTTTTGGGCGACTCGCGGTCATGGATTGGCTTTCAAACAACGTATGCTGATGCCAACCCTAGCCCCGTGATTCCGAATGTGTCAACTGAAACTTACACTATTGAGGTTGACACACTCTGCGCGTTTTGAGGGGAATCCGCGTTGTTTGCGGCAAAAAAATCGGGCTATTATTATTTAGAAACATATACTTGAAATAATGCCGCCAGATGACTAGGCTTAAAGGTGTCAATTTTCTTTGACAAAATGTTGGACCTATTAGAGAGTTAAGGCCAAGGATGACCCCGATCGTGCTGGCATATTCAGGTGGCGATTTTGCGGGTGCCTGTTTGAGGAGCCGGGGCGATGTCAGACTTTCAGCCTCTCAATCAGGTGCGCACCTTGGCTTCGGACAATTCCGGCGTCAGTTTCTTTGCCTCTCAGGTGGTGTCTCTGCTTGCCGATCGCAGCGTGAAATCCGTGGTGGAGCCGCGCGAGCAGTTGATCGAAGGGCTGATCGCCGCATCCTTGTCGGGCACAAAGGCGGCGTTTTCGGGCTTGCTGACCGAGGTGAAGCGGGCGCGGATCAGTCTGGCGGCGCTGTCGGACGTGTATATCCCGATTGCGGCGCGCCGGATGGGGCAATCCTGGCTGGACGACGAGATGTCGTGGATCGACGTGACCATCGGCGTGGGGCGGATGCAAAGCCTTCTGCGCGAGATTGGCACGGCTTGGGTGGCGGATCAGGCCGGCGACACCGGCCATGGCACGGTGATGTTGATTGTGCCAGAACGCGAGCAGCACACCCTGGGGCCGATGGTGGCCACCGGGCAGTTGCGCCGCTATGGAGTTTCAGTTTGCCTGAGAATTGCGCCAAGTTTCAACGAATTGCGCAGTTTGATGGCAGCACGGCATTTCGATGGGGTGATGATCTCGGTTGCCACCAAGGAAAAACTCGAATCCGTCACAAAGACGGTGCAATTTTTGAAGACCATCATGAGCAGTCCAACACCGATCGTCGTCGGGGGGGCCGTGATGTCAAAAGTGGAGGATCCGGCTTCATGCACAGGGGCTGATTTTTCATCCAATGACATTGGCGCTGCGCTGGAGGTTATGGGCCTTAAGTTCGACGCCTTTTGCGTGCTCAAGCGCGCTTAACATACCGTGGTCCCGGTGAGACGGGTGGGCGGCAAAAATGGCGAAACTGCTGTGAATACTGACACGAAACACTTTTTGACGGGCATGACGATGCCGCTGATTGATCCAGAGATGCTCTCTGAGATCGTGTCAACGGCTGCGGACATTTCTTTGTTGATTTCGGGCGATGCACGGGTTGCGGCTGTGATGGTCAATCCGGGGCATCCGGCGTTTGGCCGGCTGGACAGTTGGGTTGGCAAGCCGGTGGCGGATATTATCACCGATGAAAGCCATGAAAAGCTGGTCAAGCGGCTGGCGGTGATTGGCAAGCAGGGCTCGCGGGCGCTGGCGGTTGAGATCAATCATATTGATCAGGCGCTGTGGGAATTTCCGGTGCGCTATTCGATGCACAACATCGGCAAGGACAGAACCATCCTGATGATGGGCCGCGATATGCGCCCCGTGGCCGAGATGCAGCAGCAGCTGGTGATGGCGCAGTTCGCGCTGGAGCGTGACTATGAAACCCAGCGCGAGATGGACACGCGCTACCGCGTGCTGATGGAAGCCACGCGCGATGCGGTGGTGTTGGTTGCGATGAATTCGGGGCGGATTTCGGATCTGAACGCGGCGGCGGCGCTGATGCTGGGCGGCTCGCGGCAAGATCTGGTGGGCGCGGCCATTGCGCAGGAATTTGAGGGGCGGCGGCGCGGCGAGTTTCTGGAAACCTTGTCGAACATCGCCTCGGCCGATGCGGTCAGCCCGGTGGAGTTGGTGGCGCGGCGCTCGCAGCGGCGGGTGCGGGTGATCCCCAAGCTGTTCCGCGCGGCGGGTGAACGGCTGATGCTGTGCCGGATTGAGGCACCCGAACAGGCCAATACTCCGAACACCGAAACCAATGAAAATCTGGAACGGCTTTTCCACGAAGGCGTGGATGGCATGGTGTTTCTGGACCAAGACGGCGTGATCACGGCGGCCAATGATGCGTTTTTGAAGATGACCGACAGCACCCATGTGACCGGCGTGCGGGGCCGTTCGATGGGCGATTTTCTGGCGCGCGGCGGCGTTGATCTGCGCGTGCTGCTGGACAATGCGCGGCGGGCGCGGCAGTTGCGGATGTATGCGACGCGAATTCTGAACGAGTTCAAGGGCGAAGTGGCGGTCGAGATTTCGGCCACTTTCCTGAGCGACCGGCCCAACCCCGGCTTTGGCCTGATTATCCGCGATGCCAGCCGCGCCGAGATGCTGCGCAAGCCCGGCTTTACCGCGGGCGAGGATGGCATGCGATCCGTCATGGAGTTGGTGGGGTCTTCGACGCTGAAAGACATCGTCACCGAGACCACCGATGTGGTTGAAAAGATGTGTATCCAGACGGCGGTTGACCTGACCCGCAACAACCGCGTGGCGGCAGCCGAGATGCTGGGGCTGTCGCGGCAGTCTTTGTATGTCAAGCTGCGCAAGTTTGGATTGCTGAGCAAAGACGACGAATAGCCGTCGCGCGATTTAACCGGAAATGCGGCAAAATTTCTGTCCCCGCGGGGACAGACTTGTGTTGTCCGGGCGCTTTTGGCAGATTTTCTACCATATATTGTGGAATTTGTCGATTTTCGGCATTTTCGGATGATTGCGCCGGGGTGCGGAGCCGGGTGCAGAATTTGCACTTGATCGACTCGCAGTTGTCATGTTTAGTTGACACATGACCGTATCAGCAAACTTACACATGGCCACCCGCCCGCAGCCCAAAGCCGTTTTGGAGCTGATAAAGCCGATCACATGGTTTCCGCCGATGTGGGCGTATCTGTGCGGCATCATCTCGGCGGGCGTGTCGCCGTGGTCGTCCTGGCCCTTGGTGATTTTGGGCGTTGTGTTGGCGGGGCCGGTGGTGTGCGGCATGTCTCAGGCGGCGAATGACTGGTGCGACCGGCATGTGGATGCGGTCAACGAGCCGCATCGCCCGATCCCGTCGGGGCGGATTCCGGGGCGGTGGGGGCTGTGGATTGCGCTGGCGATGTCGGTTTTGTCGCTGGCTTTGGGCTGGATGCTGGGGCCGTGGGGGTTTGCCGCGACCGTGGTGGGCGTGCTGGCGGCCTGGGCCTATTCGGCGGAACCGGTGCGGCTGAAGCGGTCGGGCTGGTGGGGGCCGGGGCTGGTGGGCCTGTGTTATGAGGGGCTGCCGTGGTTCACGGGTGCTGCTGTGCTGTCGCAGACGATGCCGAGTTTTCCGGTTGTGACGATGGCGCTGCTTTACGCGTTTGGCGCGCATGGCATTATGACATTGAATGATTTCAAGGCGTTAGAGGGGGATCGTCAGCATGGTGTGCGATCGCTTCCGGTGACGCTGGGGCCGGAAGTGGCCGCGCGGGTGGCCTGCACGGTGATGGGTGTGGCGCAGGCTTTGGTGATTGCGTTGCTGTTCATCTGGGGCAGGCCGTATCACGCGCTGGCGGTGCTGGCGCTGCTGGGGGCACAGGTTTGGGCGATGAAAACCCTATTGGCTGACCCCAAGGGGAAGGCGCCTTGGTATAACGCCACCGGCATCGCGATGTATGTCAGCGGCATGATGATCACCGCTTTTGCCATCCGCACGTTGGAGGTTGCACAATGACGCATCTGTCGTGGTTTTCCATTGTGCGGCTGGGGTTGGTGCAACTGTGTCTGGGCGCGATTGTGGTGTTGACCACCTCGACGCTGAACCGGCTGATGGTGGTTGAGGCGGCCTTGCCCGCGCTGCTGCCGGGGCTGTTGGTGGCGCTGCATTACGGGGTGCAGATCACGCGGCCGAACTGGGGGTTCCGCTCGGATTCTGGCGGCAATCGCACGCGGTTTATCGTGCTGGGGATGCTGGCGCTGGCCTTGGGCGGGTTTCTGGCGGCGTTGGGTTTTGTGGTGATGGTGGGGGATTATTGGCCGGGGTTGGCGATTTCGGTGGTGGCGTATGCGCTGATTGGTGTGGGGGTGGGGGCGTCTGGCACCTCGCTTCTGGCGCTGCTGGCGCAGGCGACGCATCCGCGGCGCAGGGCGGCGGCGGCGACGATCACCTGGCTGATGATGATTTTCGGGATTGCGGTGACGGCGACGGTGGTGGGCAAGCTGCTCGACCCCTACACGCCCGCGCGGCTGTTGGAATTGGTCGGCGCGGTGGGGGTCATTGCGGTGGCGCTGACCACGGCGGCAATCTGGGGGATTGAGGCGCGGCATGGCGGCGTGGCGGTGCCCGAGGCCAAGCAGGCGTTCCGCGCAGGCATTGCCGAGATCTGGGCCGAGCCGCGCGCGCGGCATTTCACGCTGTTTATATTCCTCTCGATGACCGCCTATTTCATGCAGGAATTGATCCTAGAGCCTTATGCCGGGCTGGCGTTTGGGTTCACTCCGGGCCAATCGACGCAGCTTTCGGGCGCGCAGAATGGCGGGGTGTTTGTGGGCATGCTGACGGTGGGGATTGCGGCGACTGGATTGCGGATCGGGTCGCTGCGGGCTTGGGTGATGCTGGGCTGTGCGGGGTCGGGGTTGGCGCTGGTGGTGCTGGCTTTGGCGGGGCAGATGGCTGGCGGTGGTGGGTTGATCCTGCCTGCGACGATGGCATTGGGGCTGTTCAACGGCATGTTCGCGGTGGCGGCGATTGGCTCCATGATGGCGCTGGCGGGCGAGGGGCGCGGCGCGCGGGAAGGCACCCGGATGGGGCTTTGGGGCGCATCGCAGGCGATTGCGGCGGGGTTTGGCGGGCTGATCGGGGCGGGCGCTGTCGATCTGGCGCGGCAGTTCACCGATACGGCCAGCGCGTTTGGGGCCGTGTTCGTGCTGGAGGCTGCGCTGTTCGCGGCGGCCTGCTGGATGGCGGCGGTGATCATCGACACACAGCGCCAGCCCGGTTTGGGCCATATGGTTGCAGGAGAATGACATGAGCTATGATGTGGTCGTGATCGGCGGCGGGCCTTGTGGGGCGACGGCGGCGAATGATCTGGCGCGGGCGGGCTGCGATGTGGCTTTTCTGGACAGGGCGGGGCGGATCAAGCCTTGCGGGGGGGCCATTCCGCCGCGGTTGATCGAGGATTTCTCGATCCCCGCGGGGCAGTTGGTGGCGCATATTCAGACGGCACGGATGATCTCGCCCACGCAGCGCGCGGTGGATATTCCGATTGAGAACGGCTTTGTCGGCATGGTGGACCGTGAGCATTTCGACGAATTCCTGCGGCTGCGGGCGGTGGAGAATGGGGCCACGCGCCTGACCGGCACCTATCTGCGGCTGGAGCGGGATGCGGATGGCACCCATGTGATCTACCGCGACAAGGCGACCGGGGACGAGATGCGGCTGGCCACCAAGCTGGTGATTGGCGCGGATGGGGCGCGGTCTATTGTGGCGAAAACCGAAGTGCCGGGGGGGGACAAGATCCCGTATGTCATTGCGTATCATGAGATTATCAAGGCTCCGGCAGCCAGCAACTCCTATGATCCGGGGCGCTGCGATGTGATTTATGACGGCAAGATCAGCCCTGATTTCTACGGCTGGGTGTTTCCGCATGGTGATCAGGTTTCGGTGGGGATGGGCACTGGGATTGACGGGATTGATCTGAAACAGGCGACGGCCGATCTGCGCGCCTCGGCGGGTTTGACAGGCTGCGAAACCATCCGGCGTGAGGGCGCGCCGATACCGCTGCGCCCGATGGACCGGTGGGACAATGGCCGCGATGTGGTGCTGGCGGGCGATGCGGCGGGGGTGGTCGCACCTTCCTCGGGCGAGGGGATTTACTATGCCATGATGGGTGGGCGGGTGGCGGCCACGGCGGCGCAGGCGACGCTGGCCACCGGGCGGGCATCCAAGCTGAAACTGGCGCGCAAGTTGTTCATGAAGGAACACGGCACGGTGTTCAAAGTGCTGCGATCCATGCAGGACGCCTATTACAAATCGGACGAACGCCGCGAGCGTTTTGTCAGCCTGTGCCACGATGTTGATGTGCAAAAGCTGACGTTTGAGGCTTATATGAACAAGAAACTGGTATCCGCGCGGCCATTGGCGCATATCAAGATCGGTTTCAAGAATGTGCGCCACCTGATGGGCTTTGTGCCCCCGGAATATGTATGACTCAGATGATCCCCGCATGGGCAAACGGCACGCTCACCCCGGTTGATAAACTGGAGGTGCATCAGCGTGGCTTGCGGCATCTGGCGGTGTCGGTGTTCGTGATGGACGGCGACAAAACGCTGCTGCAACGCCGGGCTTTGGGCAAATATCACACGCCGGGGCTGTGGACCAACACCTGCTGCACGCATCCGCGCTGGGGCGAGGACGCGAAGGATTGCGCCACCCGCCGCCTGCGCGAGGAGTTGGGGATCACCGGGCTTGCGCTGCATCCCGCCGGCCATATCGAATACCGCGCCGATGTCGGCAACGGTCTGACCGAGCATGAAGTGGTGGATATTTTCGTAGCCCACGCCACGCAAAGCCTGCCGCTGGCGCTGAACCCGGCGGAAGTGATGCAAACCAAATGGCTGCCGCGCGGGCAGTTGGTGGCGGAGGTCAACGCCAACCCGGCGCTGTTCACGCCGTGGCTGAAGATCTACCTTGATGCCGGGGTGGCGGCGCTGAGCGCCAGCTAGGCAAGATCGCGATTGTCATCGGTGCGGTGCTACAGGATGATAAAAGCCTGTAATCATTCTTATGTCATATGATTTGACGATTATTTGCGCCGCTTATTGCATTCGGGCAAAAGCGGCCCAATTTCAAGCTTCTACAAGCGCAGGAGCTGCCATGATCACGCCCATCCAGACCCTTGATCTTGCTGCGTGCAAGGTGGCTTTGGTGCTGAACGGGGCGTCTGGCAAGGCGGATGGGCATTCCAACCAGGATATGATCCGCGACAAGCTGACGCCGCATGTCAAAGAATTTGTGCCTTATGCGGTCAGCAACGGCGCGGATATTCCCAAGGCGGCGCAGCAAGCGGTGCGCGATGGCGCGGATGTGGTGATCGCCTTGGGGGGCGATGGCACGCAATCGGCGGTGGCCGGGGCGCTTGCGGGGACAGACTCGGTCATGGGGGTGCTGCCGGGCGGCACGTTCAACTATTTCGCGCGCGAATTGGCGGTGGGTGAGACCCTGGAGCAGGCGCTTGAGACGCTGATCTCGGGCCAGGTGCGCCAGATGGATGTGGGCGAGGTTAACGGCCGGGTGTTTCTGAACAACGCCAGTTTCGGCGTCTATCCCAAAATTCTGGAGCGGCGCGAGGCGATCTACAAGCGGTGGGGCCGCAGCCGGGTTGCAGCCTATTGGTCGGCGCTGGTGACATTGTGGGAAATGCGCGACCCGATGCATCTGACAGTGACGCTGGACGGCACGCGGCGCGATTTTCACACGCCGTTGGCGTTTGTGGCGCGCTCTGCCTATCAGCTTGAAAACATGGGGCTTGAGGGCGCTGATGCCATCCGGGAAGGTCGGTTGGTGCTGTTTCTGGCCAAGGGCAAGGGCCCGCGCCAGCTGATCGCGGCGGGGTTCCGGCTGGTGATCGGCAAATCGGCGCGGGGGCAGGATTTTGATCTGCTGGTGGCCGATGAAATTCAGATCGACTCGCGCAAGCCACGGCGTTTGCTGGCGTTTGACGGTGAGAAAGAACGCGCAACCGGGCCGTTCGTGCTGCGGGTGCAGCGCGGTGCGTTGCGGGTGATCGTGCCTGCCGGGGGCGAAAAGGCCGCCGCTGCATGACGCGGATCGTGCATCTGACCGACCTGCATTTTGGCCTGCACCGCACCGATCTGGTAGAGCCGTTGCGCGCCGCCATCCGCGACATCGCGCCCGATCTGGTGGTGGTCTCGGGTGATCTGACGCAGCGCGCGCGGGCGGGGCAGTTTCGCGCGGCGATGGCGTTTTTGCGCGGCTTGGGGGTGGGGTTTATGCTGATCCCCGGCAACCACGACCTGCCGCTGTTCAACCCGCTGGCACGGCTGCTGAACCCGTTCGGGGCGTATCGGCGCGGGGCTGCGCGCGACCTGACGCCGGTGGTGCAGGTTGGGCGGGTGCGGCTGTTTGGCATCAATACCGCCGATCCGTTCCAGTGGCGCGGCGGCGTGGCGCGCATGGATCAGGTGGCGCGCATCTGTCAGGCGCTGCAAGCGGGGCCGCAGGACGGGCTGAATATCCTTGTCTGTCATCACCCGCTGGAAGAACCGCCGGGGTTTGAACGGGGCGAGACGCAAAACGCGCTTGAGGTGACGCAGAAGCTGACCGCAGCGGGGATGCATGTGGTGTTGTCGGGCCATCTGCATCATTGGAACATCGGGCTTGGCATCTCGGATACCGTGGCCCGCCCGCTGTTGCAGATACAGACCGGCACCGCCTTGTGCAGCCGCATCGGCGAGCGGGATCACGGGTTTTGCGTGCTGGAGGCTGAGGCCACGACGCTGCGTGCTGCGCGGTGGATGGTGGCAGAAGACCGGGCGCAGTTTTTGCCCGACCCACCGGCAGGTTTTGGCTATCAGGCGGGGGTGTGGCGCAAGTTGCCTTGACGTTGTGGTCTGGAAGGGGTTTTGCGCAGTGACGGGCCACCGCACATGTGCGGCACTCGCCTGTGGCTTGCGCGTTTGGGAACCAAAACCGAAGCCGCGCGTTTTACTTGACCACTTCTTACGTTCGGATTCACAGCATGACCTCATCGAAATACGTCGGGCCGCCGAAATCCACGGCCGCAGGCTCTGCCGTGCCTGATGGGTTGAACGGCGGATTGAACGGGGCCAGCCATGCGGCGGATCAGACGCGCAGCGCCACCACGCACGCGGCGCTTCCCGATTTTGCCGCGATTGCGGATGCGATGCCGCAGATGGTGTGGTCCACGCGGCCCGACGGCTTCCACGACTATTTCAACGCCGGTTGGTATGAATTTACCGGCGTGCCCGCAGGCAGCACCGATGGTGAAGGCTGGAACGGGATTTTTCATCCCGAAGATCAGGCGCGGGCGTGGAAGCTTTGGACACAGGCACTGGAAACCGGCGCGCCTTACGAGATCGAGTATCGGCTGCGGCACCACTCGGGCGAATACCGCTGGGTTCTGGGCCGTGCGCGGGCGGTGCGCGATGCCGATGGGCAGATCGTGCGCTGGTTTGGCACCTGCACCGACATCCACGATACCAAGAAAGCCGCAGAATATGTCGAGTTGCTGAGCCAGGAGCTGAGCCACCGCATCAAGAACATTTTCGCCATCGTGCAAAGCCTTGTCGGCTTGTCAGGCCGCCGCGCGCCCGAGTCTGCCGCCTTTGCGCGCGATTTGCAGGCCCGCATTGCGGCGTTGGGCCGGGCGCATGATCTGGCGCGCCCGCACAGCGATCAGTCGCGTCCGCATCATGGCGGGGTGACGCTGCACAGCCTCGCCCGTGAAATTCTCAAGCCCTATATCGCGATGGATGATGGCCGCATCAGCATCGGCGGCGAGGATGTTTCGGTCGATGATGCGGCGGCCACGCCGTTTGCGTTGATCCTGCACGAGTTGGCCACCAACGCCAAGAAATACGGCGCGCTGTCCACGGATGCGGGCAGCGTCGATATAAACTCGTCCTGCGATGGCGAGGAGTGTCGGTTGATCTGGACCGAGCGCGGTGGCCCTGACATTGCGGCGGCACCGCAGGCGACGGGGTTTGGCACCAAGCTGATGCTGGCCAGTTCGCAATCGCACCTGAACGGCAAGATCGGGTGGGAATGGAAGGCAGACGGGCTGGTCGTCACCGTCACCTGCCCGCGCAGCAGTTTGTTGCGCGCGGCTTACAAGCCTGAAGCTTCGGGGGCGTAAGATCACACCGGGGTTTTGGCAGAAAATTTACCGTAAAAAAAATCCGCCTTGGCACAGGCGGATTTTTTTCAATCAGACGCGCAGGCCAGCATTGGCCCGCAGATGATTTCAGGCGCGCCACTGTTGCGGTTGAAACACCGTCAGCGCCGGGGGCGGCGTCATAAGCTGGCCCTCGGGGCGTTTCAGCGCAAGCACATATTCTACCGTTTCGCGGATGCTGTGCGGATCGGTCGGCTTGTGCAGCACGCCAATCGCGCCCGGCACGCCATCGCCCAACATGCGCGGGTTGGCGGTGATGAACACCACGTTCACCCCGAATTCGCGCGCCAGACGCGCGCCGATTTCCGGCCCGGTCGCCCCATCGCGCAGGTTTATATCCACCAGCGCCAGATCAGGATTGCCCGCCCCAAGCTGCAAAGCACTGGACGTGTCGGCCGCAATACCCACGGTCTCAAACCCGAAATCTTCAAGCGTCGCTTCCAGATCCATCGCGACGATGATCTCGTCTTCGACAATCAAAATGCGTCCTGCCATGATAACACCTATTCGTTTCACACATTCTGCCTCGAAAGTTTCACAAGGCCTAGTCTAACGGGCGATCAAATGCATGGTTCCCTGCGACTGCGGCTTGCGCGTTACATGTTGCGCGGAATCCCATCCTTGACACCCGGCTGACACGGCAGCGTTACAGCTTTAGGCCGCGAATTGGTCTGATCTGAGCCCGATTTGGGGCAATTTCGCCGATTGAGGCTTGGTATTGCTGGAGAATTCACAACATCGTGCGCAGGGTTTCCAGATGGTCAGCCTCGGCGGCGGGCTTGTCCCAGCGGATGCGCGAGATGCGCGGAAACCGCATCGCAAGGCCAGCGCGGTGGCGGGTGGACAGGTTCAGGCCTTCAAACGCCACCTCGACCACCAGCAAGGGGGCCAGTTGGCGCACCGGGCCAAATCGCTGGGTGGTGTTCTTGCGCACAAAGCGGTCGAGTTCTTTCAACTCCTCATCGGTAAAGCCGAAATAGGCTTTGCCGACGGGCACGAGATCGGGGCCATCCCAGACGCCAAAGGTGAAATCGCTGTAAAAGCCGGATCGTTTGCCGTGCCCGCTTTGGGCGTAAAGCAGCACGGCATCAATCACCATCGGATCACGTTTCCACTTGAACCACGGCCCGCGCGGACGGCCTGCCACATAGGGCGCGTTGCGGCGTTTGATCATCACGCCTTCGATCACTTGCGCGGGGGGATTGGCGCGCAGTTGGGTCAGATCGGCCCATGTGGAGAAGGGCAAAAGCGGCGAGAGGTCGATGCGGGGGCTGGCGAAATTGGCCGCTTGCAGCCGGGCGCGGCGTTGTTCCAGCGGCAGCGGGCGCAGGTCTTCACCTTGCCATGTCAGAATGTCATACAGGCGCAGGCTGGCGGGGTGGCTTTGCAGCATGGCGCGGCTGACCACCTTGCGCCCCAACCGCTTCTGCAGATCGGCAAAGGGGGCGACCTCGGCGTCGCGGCGGATCAAGAGTTCGCCATCGACCGCGCCCTCAAAATCCAGCGCATCCAGCAGGTCGGGGAAGGCCGCACCGATGTCTTCCCCGGTGCGGGAATACAGCCGGCGCATTCCACCTTCGGAGACGGCCTGCACGCGGATGCCGTCCCATTTCCATTCGGCAAGGTAGTCTGCGGGGTCAAGCGGGGTCAGATCATCCGGGCTGATCGGGGTGGACAGCATCACCGGGCGGAACGGCGCTGCGGCGGCGGCCTGTGGCTGCGCGCCGCCTGCCAGCCACGCGAACAGCGGGGCGTAAGGTGGGGTCAGGCCGTGCCAGATCTCCTCAATCTCCTCGACACTTCGGGCGGAGTTTTGTGCCAAGGCGACCCGCGCCAGACGGGCGGATAGACCCACCCGCATGTTTCCGGTGGCGAGTTTCAGGAAAGCCAGACGCTCGGGCGCGGTCATGCGGTCCAGCATCGCGGCGATGGCGGCGGGGAGTGTCAGTTTCGACGTATCGCGCAGCAGCGTCACGGCATCGGAGAGCGAGACTTCGGGGCCAGAGGTGCTGCCTTCGGGCCAGATCAGCGCGATGGTTTCCGCCAGATCGCCGACGAAATCATAAGACAGCGCGAACAGCTTTTCGTCCACCCGCTCGCCCGCCAAGCGCCGCAGCAGGGATGGCGAGACTTGCCGCAGATCAAGCGTGCTGGTCAGTGCCGCCAAGGCCCAGCCGCGATCGGGGTCGGGGGTGGCGGCGAAGTAATGCGCAAGGATGGTCAGCTTGGCATTGCGGCCTGCGGTGAAGGCCAGCCGTTCCAGCAGGCGGGCAAAGGCTTTCATTCCGGCTCATCCTCATACCCCACCAGCCGCAGCGGGCGGGCGGCGATGCCTGCCATTTCGCACCAGCGCAGCAGGCCGTCTTCGGTGCCGTGGGTGATCCAGACCTCTTGCGGGGATAGTTCGGTTATGGTGGCGGTCAGTTGCGGCCAATCGACGTGGTCACTGATCACCAACGGCAGTTCCACCCCGCGCTGGCGGGCGCGGGCGCGCACGGTCATCCAGCCCGAGGCATAGGCGATGACGGGGTCGCGGAAGCGCTGCACCCATGGGCTGGCAAAGGCGGAAGGCGGGGCGAGGATCAGTTGCGCGTCGCCGGGGTCGGTGGCGGATACCAGCGGGCCA
>NKIU01000013.1 GCA_002256245.1 Pseudorhodobacter sp. PARRP1
TTTCAGGGCGGCGTTGTAGGAGCGCCAGTTCGTAGTGCGGTAGGTCGGGGGTGTGGGCCTGCTCATCCAAGCCGACTAACACCTTGGAGTCACGAAGGGAATCCCTCACGATTTCTGCAACAGAGCCGTTTGGGCCACAAAAATCCGTTTTGGACACTTTAGGCATGGCTGTTGTCCACGTTGGGTAATGCTGGGTCTCTGATTTACCGTTGCGAAGCGATTTTCGTATTAGACCTGTGCGAAGCATACAGGTCGATCGCTTGGGTAAAACGGATTTATCCGATCCGGAGAAATCAACGCAGGAAGCACCGCGTTTGTTTGCTAACTTCTGATCAACCGCAAATCGACTGCGCCTTGCAGCAGATTTAGGGGGTGCAGCGGGGGGCTGCGCGGAGGGAAACGATCATCTTACCAAAGGCCAGCGCCGCCAGCGGGGTTGCCGAACGACGTCGCCGCGTCACTTAGCCCCCAGCCGTTGGGGGCCGCATACGAATAGAGAGTTTCAGAAGATGACCAAAGAAAACATAGCGTTGATCGTCGGGGCGACCGGGCTTTCCGGCAGCTATACCGCGCAGCACTTGAAGGCCGAAGGTTGGACAGTGGTGACGCTGTCGCGCAGCGCGGTTGATCTGCCGTGGTCTGATCGCCACATCGCGGCGGATCTGGAGGATGCGCAAGCCAGCCTGGCGGCGCTGAAGGCCGCGTCTGACGTGACGCATGTGTTTTTCTGCACCTGGTCGCGACAGAAGGATGAGGCTGAAAACGTTCGCGTCAACGCTTTGATGATCCGCAATCTGTTTGAAGGTTTGTCGGGTGCGCCGATCAACCATGCCGCTTTGGTCACGGGATTGAAGCATTACCTTGGCTCGTTTGACGATTACGCCAAGGTGAAACCCTACACGCCGTTTCTGGAAAGCAGCCCCCGTCTGCCGGGGTTGAATTTCTACTACGCGCAGGAAGATGTGCTGTTTGAATTTGCAGCCAAGCGCGGCTTTACTTGGACGGTGCATCGCCCGCATACGATGATCGGTTTCGCCATCGGCAATGCGATGAACATGGCGGTGACGCTGGCGGTCTATGCCTCTATCTGCAAGCACACCGGCCGGCCATTCCTGTTCCCCGGATCACCCGAGCAATATGGCGCCGTGGCCGATGTGACCGACGCGCGCATCTTGGCCAAGCAGTTGCATTGGGCAGCGGTGACGGAAGGCGCGCAGAACACGCCGTTCAACACCGTCAACGGCGATCTGTTCCGCTGGACTTGGCTTTGGGCGCAGATTGCGGGTTATTTCGGGCTGGAAGTGGCGGAATATCCCGGCCATCCGGTGCCGCTGGAAACCCAGATGGCCGATGCACCTGCGCTGTGGGCCGAGATCACCGCCAAGCACGGCTTGCAGGAAATTGCCGTGGGAAAGCTGGCCTCGTGGTGGCATTCCGATGCCGATCTGGGCCGCACGCTGGAATGTTTCACCGACATGACCAACAGCCGGACTTTGGGGTTTGCCGCCTACCAGCAAACCACACACAGCTTTTTCGATGTGTTCGACACGCTGCGCGCGCAGCGCATCATCCCCTCCTGAGCCGCGAGTATTGCCATGCATTATGTGATCCACTGCCTTGATCATCCGGGCGCTGTTGAAAAACGCCTCAGCCATTACGAGGCGCACAAGACCTATCTGGGGGCTGCGGCGCTGAAAACCGTGATTTCGGGGCCGCTGCTGGCGGATGACGAGGCGACGATGATCGGAAGTTGTTTCGTGGTCGAAGCCGCGTCTTTGGCAGAGGTTGAGGCGTTCAATCAGGCCGATCCGTTCTTCAAGGCGGGGCTGTGGGCCAATATATCGATCCGTCCCTTCAGCAAACGTGTGGATAACCGGACATGAGCGCACCTGTAGGCATTGCACTGGTCGGTATGGGCTGGTGGGGCAAGAAAATGCTCAACGTGCTGGGGGCGGCCCCCGGCGATATCCGGGTGGTGCGCGCGGTTGAACCCGATGTGGCGGGGGTGCAGGCGCTGTGTGATGCCAAGGGCATTCCGGTTTCGGCGGACTACGCCGATGCGCTGAATGATCCGGCGGTTGAGGCGGTGGTGCTGGCCACCCCCCATTCGCTGCACGAAGCGCAGATTGCGGCGGCGGTGGCGGCGGGCAAGCATGTGTTCTGCGAAAAGCCACTGGCGCTGACCAAGGCGGGGGCGCAAAAGGCTGTGGCTTTGTGCCAAGGTGCCGGGCTGGTGCTGGGCATGGGGCACGAGCGGCGGTGGGAGCCGCCGATTGCCGCGATGCTGGCGGCAGCGGACAGTGGCGCTTTGGGGCGGTTGCACCAGATTGAGGCCAATTTCAGCCATGACAAGTTCCTGAGCCTTGATCGCGACAACTGGCGTTTGAAGGCCGATCAGGCCCCGGCGGGCGGCATGACGGCCACGGGGATTCACCTGCTCGATCTGTCGGTGCGGCTGATGGGGGCTGCTGAATCCGTGCTGTGCATCTGCGAAAAGCTGTCGTCCGATCTGCCCAACGGTGACACCGTCGCGGCGTTCGTGAAGTTCAAAGGCGGCGGCACGTCTTACGTGTCGGCCTCACTCGCCAACCCGTTCATGTCGCGCTTTACGGTTTATGGATCAAAGGGCTGGATTGATATTCGCGATAAGGCGCATGTCGAAAGCCCGGATGGCTGGATCGTCACAAGCGCCATGGCAGGCGGGCCGATCACCACGGTGGAAGTGGCCCCGGCAGAGCCTGTGAAGGACAACCTTGTGTCCTTTGCCCGTGCGGTGCGGGGCGCGGAAACCTATCCGATCACCGCCGCGCATCTGGTTGATAACATTGCCTTGTTAGAGGCGATCTTTGTATCGGCTTTGTCCGGCAAGATCGAAACCGTGGCCTGAGGAGTCTGTGATGAAAGCCCTGATCTTTGACGCACCCAAAAAGCCGCTGGTGACACAAGTGCAGATGCCGTCGATCACCGAGAATGAGGTGATGATCCGCACATCCCGCGTCGGCATCTGCCATTCCGATTACGAATTGCTGGCGGGGCAGTATATCATCCCGATCAGCTATCCCGTCACCCCCGGCCATGAATGGGTGGGCGAGGTGGTTGAGGTTGGCCGGAATGTCAAAGGCCTGTCGCGCGGCGACCGGGTGGTGGGCGAATGTGTGATCAAGACGCCCGAGCGTATCCACCATTTCGGCTTTTCAATGGACGGGGCCAACCGCGAATTCTTTGCCGCCCGCCCCGAATGGCTGCACAAGCTGCCCGATGCGGTAGATGATGCCAAGGGCGCGCTGATTGAACCCTTTACCTGCGGCTATTACGCGGTGATGCGGCATGGCGGGGTCAATGCCGCCGATACCGTCGTGATCTCGGGCGGCGGCACCATCGGGCTGGTGTCGGCAGCGGCGGCGATTGGCATGGGCGCGCGGGTGATCGTGGTTGATCCGGTGCCCTTGCGCCGCGATATTGCCATGCGTTTGGGCGCGGATGCCACGGTGGACCCCTCTGCGGGGGATGCGGTTGGCATGGTGCAAGAGTTGACCCACGGCGGCGCGGATCTGGTGGTGGAATGTGCGGGGCATCCGTCGTCGCTGGCCAATGTGTTCGACTATGCGCGCCCCGAGGGCTGCGTGTCGATGGTGGGCATCAACATCGGCCAAAAGTTCCCGGTCGAGTTGGGCAAGATCCAGATCAAAGACCTGAGCGTGCGCGGCTGCATAGGCTCGCCCGGTGTATGGCCCGCTGCGATCCGGTTTCTGGAACGCACGGGCATCGACCTTAGCCCGATCCAGACCCACCACTTTGGCCTTGATGACGCTTTGGCGGCGTTGGAGTTGGGCAAAGACCCGCAGGCCGCTGTGAAGGTGACGTTGCAGATTGCCTGACCCCAAACGCCCCAAGGAATGAGAGCCAGTGATGACCGCAAGCCCGCACCCCACAAAACCCACGCCAGCCTTGGTGTCGCCTTTTGTCGTGGCAAAGGGGTTTATCACCGTGGTCGCGGCAAGCCTCCTGCTGATCGTGCTGTGCTTGGTGTTTGCGCCGTCGAGTGTGGCGCAGGGGGCTTTGGCGGGCAGTCTGCCATTTGCCGCCGTGCTGGCGATTGTGGGCCTTGGGCAAATGCTGGTGGTGCAGCAGGGCGGGTTTGATCTGTCGGTGGCGGGGGGCGTGTCGCTGGCGGTGGTGATTTCCACCCACTATCCGGCGGGCGACAGTGCGCTTTTGCTGCCCGCCGTGCTGATGGCTTACGGCTGTGCGATAGCCGCCGGAGTGGTCAACGGCTGGCTGGTCGGCTTTGCGCGCCTGAACGCGATCGTAGCGACGATCGGGATGAATGCGCTGATCTATGGCGCGGTGTTTGCGGTGTCGGGTGGGGTGCCAAAAATCACCACGCCGCTGCTGGCCGAGATTGCGGGCGGCGACAGCTTTGGCGTCGGCCATGCGGTGTATTTCGCAGGCGCGATCCTGATCATCGTGGCCTTCGTGATGAAGAAAACCATTGCAGGCCGGCGGTTTGAGGCGATTGGGGCGAACCCGCTTGCCGCTGCCGCCATCGGGCTGAACGTGCGGCGGCATCAGATGATGGCCTATGTGTTGGCGCAACTTTTGTATTGCACGGCGGGCCTGCTGATTGCGGGTATCACCAGCCAGCCCACGGCGTTTCAGGGCGACAGCCTGCTGCTGCCCTCGGTCGCGGTGGTGGTGCTGGGCGGCACATCTTTGCTGGGCGGGCGCGGCTTTCCGATCTCGACCGTGATCGCGGCGCTGTTCTTAAATCAACTGAGCCAGTTCGCGTTCGCCGTCGGCGTCCCCTACTCGGCCCAGACCATCATTCAGGCTTTGGCGCTTGGATTTGGCATCGGCATCTACGCGATCCGAGGCCCAAGTTTTGCGAACAAGATCAACAAACTGTCAACTCGGGAGGAAGACAATGAAGCTATCGTATCGTAAGGGGCAAATGGCCGTGGCATCGGTGATGCTGGCGGTGATGGGGTCGGCGGCCATGGCGGACGTGCCGTCGTGGTGCGGCCCGAATGAAGCCTCGCTGGCGCTGGTCGATGGGTTTGGCGGCAACAGCTGGCGTCTGGTGACGACAGCCTCGGGCCAGGCCGAAGCGGCGCTTTGCCCCAGCATCACGGATTATCAATACGCCGATGGTCAGGGCAACACGCAGAAGGCGATTTCCGACATCAAAAGCTTTGCAGCACGTGGCACCAAGGCGATTGTGGTGTTCGGCGATGCCGGGCCTGCTGTTTTGCCCGCGCTGAAGGCGGCGTATGAAGCGGGGTCGGTCGTGGTGCCCTACCGCGTCGATGTCGGCGGTGAGGCAGGCAAGGATTACACCAAGTTCATCGGATCGTCGTTCAAGGATGATGGCGTAAGCTGGGGCAACTGGATCAAAAGCATTCTGCCCGACGGCGGTAATGTGCTTTTCCTGTCCGGCCCTGCGGGCAACAGCCAAGGCCTTGACGAACTGGCAGGCATGAAAACCGTGCTGGATGACAAGTATGTCTTTATCAACCCCGAACCGTTTGACGTCACCAACTGGGACCCGTCGCTGACCCAGCAGGTGCTGTCAGCCGAGATTGCCAAGAACGAAAAGATCGACGTGATCGTATCTGACTTTGGGCCTTCGCTGGTGGGCGCTTTGCCGGTGTTCAAGAAGTTCAACCGCTCGATCCCCGCGATTGCGACGTCTGACGGCAACTCGCTGGGCTGCTTCTGGACCGATAACGTCAAGGACAACCCGGATTTCAAACTTTTCACCGTGGCGACTGGCAACGACAACGTGCGGCTGGCCGTGCAATGGGCGGTGGCAGCGGCCACGGGTGGCACGCCGCCCACGGACGAAATCTTCAAGGCTCCGGTGTTCGAGGATTCGGTTTCGGGAAGCCCGAGTGCCGTGCAATGCCGCCCCGATCTGCCGGGCTCGATCTATCTGTCGGCCACCATGTCGGGCGATGATCAGGCCAAAGCGGTCAACAAATAATCAGCGGTGGCCCCGGATTTTCGGTCCGGGGCCACAATTCTATCGGGCGGCCACAGGGGTGGTTTGAAATTGCGGGATATGGCAGTGGTTGGCGCAGAGATTCAGGCAGAAGCTGACACGACGGCGCAGGGTGCAGCGGTGCTGCGGCTGTCTGGCATCTGGAAATACTACGGGCGGATTGCGGCGCTCAGCGATGTCAGCGTGGCATTTCAGGCGGGCGAAGTTCACGCCATTCTGGGCGAGAATGGCGCGGGCAAATCGACGCTGATGAACATTATCGCCGGGGTGATCCGGCCGCAGATGGGCGAAATTGCCTTTGATGGCCGCGCGGTGGCCAGTATGTCGCCCGAAACTGCGGCCTCGCACGGCGTTGCGATTTCCTATCAGCACCCGGCGATTTTGGACGATCTGTCAGTGCTGGAAAACCTGCGGGTGTCGCTGCCTGCTGCCTTGTTTGACGGCCCGCAGCCGCGCGCGGTTGCGCAGGCGATGCTGGATCAGGTTGGCTTGACCGTGCCGCTGCATGCGCGCAGCGACCTGTTGTCCGTGGCGCAAAAACAACTGCTGGAAATCGCCAAGGCCTTGGCGGTAAAGCCGAAAGTGCTGATTTTAGACGAGCCCACGGCTTCGCTCGACCAAGACGCAACCGACCTTCTGTTCCGCCGCATCCGCGAGGTGGTCAGCGCAGGCACCGCCGTTATCTACATCACCCACCGTCTGGCCGAGCTGCGCCAGATTGCGCACCGCGTGACGGTGCTGCGCGATGGCCGGATGCAGGGCACAGCGCAGGTGGCCGAGGTCAGCGACGAAGATTTGCTGGCGATGATCGTCGGGCGCAGGCTGGGTTCGGCGTTTCCGCCCAAGGTGGCGGCGGCGTCTGGGGTCAATCTGCGGGTCGCGGGCCTGACGGGCCGCCAGTTCAGCAATATCAGCTTTGAGGTGGCACGCGGCCAGATCCTTGGCGTCGCAGGCGTGGCGGGCAATGGGCAGGCCGAGTTGATGCGCGCACTGGCCGGGCTGGATGCATCGGCGGGCACGGTTGATCTGGGCGGCAAGGTGCTGTCGCCTGCCGATCTGTTGCAGGCGGCGGGTTTCATGCCATCAGATCGCTTGGCCGAGGGTTTGGCGGGTGGCCTGACCATCCGCGAAAACGCCGCCATATCCGCTTTGGATAAATTCAGCGCCTTTGGCATCGTGCGCCGCAAAGATGAGTTGGCGCAGGTGTCGGAAACCTTCCGGTCCTTGGCGGTGAAGGCGCCAAGTATCGAGGCCCCTGTGCGGTCGCTGTCTGGCGGCAATCAGCAAAAGGTCGTGCTGGCGCGCGCACTTTTGTCCAACCCCGGCCTGATCATCGCGGACGAGCCGACCCAAGGCGTCGATGTCGGCGCGCGGGCCGAGATTTACCGCATTCTGCGCGAGGTTTCGGCCAAGGGCATCCCGGTGATCGTGAATTCATCGGATGCGGCTGAACTGGAGGGCCTGTGCGACAAGGTCATCGTGATGTCGCGCGGGCGCTTGGTGGAAACCCTGACGGGGGCCGATGTCGACGAAGCCCGCATCGTCGCCGCAGCCGTGGGCGCGCAAACGCATATGGAGCAGGAAGACACCCGCCATGTGAAAGCAGCGGTCAGCGGCTGGCGGCATTTCGTGCAGACCGACAATGCAACAGCGGTGCCGCTGACCGCCGTTATGATCCTTCTGGGCCTTTATGTGTTCAGCCAGAATTCGCATTACCTGTCGTCGTTCAACATCGGCAATATCCTGATGCTGGCGACGGCTTTGGGGTTCATCGCCTTGGGGCAGACGGTGGCCTTGTTGCTGGCAGGGATTGATCTTTCGGTTGGCCCGCTGGCGGGGTTTCTGGTGGTGGTGGCGTCGTTTTTCATCACCGACGGGCAGCCCGCCTCGATGATTCTGCTGGGCTTTGGGCTGATGGTGGGCGTGGCGGTGCTGGTGGGGCTGGTCAACGGCCTGCTGATCCGCTTTGCCGGATTTACGCCGATTGCGGCGACGCTTGCCATGTATATCGGCCTGCAAGGCTGCGCGTTTTTGCTGCGCGACAGCCCCGGCGGGTATATCAATTCGACCGTCGTATCGTGGATCACCTGGCAAATTGGCCCGATCCCTGCGGCGTTTGTGGTGCTGATGGGCTTTGCCTTTGCCGCCGAATATGTCTTGCGCAACCGCTGGATCGGCTGGCAATTGCGCGCCACCGGCTCGGATGAGGATAAAGCCCGCCGGATCGGCCTGCGCATCGACCGCACCTTTGTGGCGGGCTATGTCGCCAGTGCGCTGTTCACCGCCTTGGGGGCGATCATGCTGATGGCGCAGATCGGGGTGGGCGATCCGGCGCAGGGGGCGAATTACACGCTGGCGAGCATCACGGCGGTGGTATTAGGCGGCACCAGTCTGCGCGGCGGGCGCGGCACGTTCATAGGCTCGGTTCTGGGCGCGCTGCTGCTGACCGAAGTGCTGAACGCGGTGTCGTTTCTGGGCCTGTCGCAGACCTATCAATATGTGTTCCAAGGCGCTTTGATCCTGGCTGCGGCACTGATCTACGCCACCGTGCGCGAACGCGCGGCGGTCCCGCAATAACTGGGCTGGCAGGGGCTAAAGCGCCCCTGTCCGCGCGCGGATGCAGCGGTAAGCGGCGGCTTCGGCATCGGCCAGCGCGCGTTTCGGGGCCTTGCCCTCGAACACCGCCGCATAGATTTCTACGCCCAAGATACGCTCGATCTCGACATATTCCGGCACTGGCGGGCGCGACCAGGTGTTCAACTCGTTCCGCCGCGCCATCCGGTCGATAAAGCTGACGATGGGCGAGGATGCCAGCGCCTCGGGGTCGGCACAGACCGAAAACCGCGGCGCCACCGGAAAGCCGTTGCGGACATGCGCCTTCATCGCCTCGGGCGAGGCCATCCACGCAATCGCGTTCAGAATCTCACGCTTGCGCTCGGGGGCGACATAGGTCGGGATCGTCAGCAAAAAGCCCCCCACCGGCGCTGTCACTTGCCGCCCCTTCAACACGGGTGGCGGCAGGTAGGCCACGCGGCGTTTGACCTTCGAGCTTAGCTCATGCTCCAGCCGCGCCGCGCGCATTGTCCAAGCATAGCTCATCGCGGCATTGCCGGACATGAAACAGGCCAGATTGCGGTCGGCGTCAAACGATTCAATCCCCGGAGGCGAGACTTCCACCAGTTGCCGCATGAATTCCAGCGCCGCCAACCCCTCGTCGCTGTTGATCCGCAGCTTCAGATTGCGCGCGTCGAAACTGTCCAGCCAGTTTTCGGTTTTGCGCGGAATGTCGATCACCGATCCCTGCGACGAGGCCAGAAAAAACATGAACGCATGCGCAATGGTCATCCCCCGCGCGCCATTCCACGAGATGCCGTATTGCTCGCGGTCCGGGCGGTGCAGGGCGCGCGCGGCGGCGATGGTTTCATCAAAGCTGCGCGGATAAGACAGGCCTGCGGCTTCAAACAGATCGCGCCGCGCAGTCAGGATTTCGACGGTGCAATAGATCGGGATGCCATATTGCTGACCGTTCCAGCGCCCGGTGTTCCAGACCGAGGGGTGAAAATCCAAGGGGTTGATCGGCGCTTGCGGCAACACATCCTCTAGCGAGGCGAGCAACCCCGCATCGGCAAACCGCCCCAGCCACGGCATGTTGACGGCCACCACGTCATAGGCGGTGGAAGGGTCGCTTAGCGCGACTTCAGCCTGGGCATAAAGTTCCGGCAAATGCCGCAGATCAAAGCTGCTTTTGCGACCGATATCGTTGCGGAAATCCGACCACATGTTGCGCATGCTGGCAAAGTAGTTGTCGTCATGCAGCAAAAAACGCAGATTTCGCAGGGCATTAGAGCTGATGTCGATGCCCTGCACCGGCGAGATGATATGGGCAGCAAAATACGACCCGCCAAAATAATATTCCTCGGTCTCGGTGCCAGACCTCAGGCCAAAGGTTTTGGCAAGCTGCGCCTTGACCTGCTCGGCATAGTCGATGAAATGGCCCAGAAGGTCATCGCTGGGGGCCAGAAATGTGGTTTTATGCTTGGGCCCACGCGGCACGCGGGTGATCAGGCCATCTTCGATCAGCTTGGTGATCAGCCGGTTGGCGGTGCCCCAACTGGCCTGCGACAATTCCACCAAAGTGGACAAATCGACCACGCGCTGCTGAATGTGGCTATCGACCAGTTCCAGCACGATGTTCCAGTAGGGATCGGATTTCGCCCCCGGAATGCTGGCGTCAAACGGCTGGCGTATCTTGCGCAGAAAGTCGATCACCCGGCTGAGTTCGTGATCCGATAGCTTGCCCGTGTTGCGTGTCATCTGTGTCTTTCAAGCCGTCAGACCGGATCAGCCAGCCCCCCTGCCCCGCGCATCCAGTCGAACAGCGAAAAGAAATCCTGTTCGGAATACCCGGCGTTTGAAGCCGCAGTATATTGCTGCAAGATCATGTTGGCCACAAACATCGGCACCTGTTTGTCGCGGCCCGCTTCGGTGATCAGGGTAAAATCCTTGATCATTTGTGTAACCGAAAACGCCGGGCTGAAATCCATCTGCGCGATCATGTCTTTCTTGTAGGCGATCAGCGGCGAGGCAACCGCGCTTTCGGTGATCACCTCCATCATCTGCGCCGGGGTCAGCCCGCCGCGTTCGCCCAGAACCAAGGCCTCGCCCAAGATCGAAGACGTTGCCCCGACCAGCGTGTTCAGCACCAGCTTCATATAGCGAGCTTCTTCCCCCGGCCCGAGGTAGAATTTGCGCACCGCCAGCAGGTCCAACAAGGGGGCGGCGGCCTCCCATGCGGCCAGATCGCCCGATGCCAGCGCCGTCAGCTTGCCCGCACGCGCCAGCGTCGTGCTGCCGGAAATTGGGCAGCGCAGATAGGCCACGCCGCGCCGCGCCAGCGTGCGCGCGACACGCTCTGACAGGTGCGGCGAGACCGTGCTCATCTCGACCACAACGCTGCCGGCGCCGATCTGGGCAGCAAACCCGCCCGCGTCAGCAGAATCGTCAATCAACCCGGCAAGCACGGCATCGTTGGGGATGGTGATGAACACCAGACCGCAGCGTGCGGCCACATCACCCGCCGCCGCGCACACCTCGGCCCCGCGCGCCACCAGACTGGCGCGGTTCTCTGCAACCGGGTCGCAGATGATCAGCCGATGCCCGGCCTCGATCAGCCGGGTGGCCATCGGATTGCCCATCTTGCCAACACCGATCCAGCCGATTTGGTCGGGGTTTGTCATAGGTTCTGTCACAACGGTCTCCGAAACATGATGCGCCCCGGTGACGTTAGCCCGCCTGCGCCCCCATACTTTCGACAGAATCATCCGGAATGGATAAATACCCGCGCCGCTTGGCCTGCGGGCTTTGCTAAACAGAGCCACGCCATGCAGCTTTTGTGCAACCATGGCGAATGTCTTTGCCGAAAAGACCCGAGAGGATGATATGAGAGCTGTCCGTTTTCACGCCGCCCGCGATATCCGGATTGAGGATATCGCACCGCCGTCCGACACCCTGCTGCCCGATGATGTGCTGATCGAGCCGTTTGTGACCGGCATCTGCGGCACTGATCTGCATGAATACATCGCAGGCCCGATTGTCACCCCGCAACAGCCGCACATCTATACGGGTGCCACCAATCCGCAGATTCTGGGGCATGAGTTTTCGGCGCGGGTGAAGAAAGTAGGCTCCGCTGTCAGCCATGTGAAAGCTGGCGACCGGATATCGGTGCAGCCGCTGCTGTTTCCGCGCGACGATTACTTCGGCAAGCGCGGCCTTTATCATCTCTCGCCCAAAATGGGCTGCGTCGGGCTGTCTTGGGCTTGGGGCGGTATGGCCGAACAGGCGGTGATCAAGGATTACAACGCGCAGGCCATCCCGGACAATCTGACGGACGAACAGGGTGCGATGATCGAACCCGCCGCCGTGGCGATGTATGGCGTTGATCGCGGCGGTGTGGCGGCAGGCTCTACTGTGCTGGTGTCGGGCGCCGGGCCGATTGGCGCGCTGACCGTGCTTGCGGCCAAGGCGGCAGGGGCTTCGGTGATCATCGTGTCAGAACCCAACCCGAACCGCCGCCGCATCATCGCGGAAATCGCACCCTATGCCATTGTTGTTGATCCAAAAACCCAAAACCTGCTGGAAGTGGTCCGCGATGTCACCGAGGAAGGCGTCGGCGTCGATGTGGCGCTGGAATGTGTCGGCATGGAAGCCTCGCTGAACGCCTGCGTCGATGCGGTGCGGCGTGCGGGTAAGGTGGTGCAGGTGGGTCTGCACATCAAACGCGCCAGCATTGATGCGATGCAATGGGCGCTGAAAGACATCACCGTTGAGGCCACATGGTGCTATCCAGTGCAGGTCTGGCCGCGCATCGCCCGCCTGATCGCCTCTGGCGCGTTCCCGGTGGAAAAGGTGATCACAGCGCGGATTGATGCGGCGGATGTGGTCGCCAAAGGATTTGAGGCCTTGCTGGACCCATCGGGCCAACACCTGAAAATCCTTGTGCGCACCTGACATGAGCTTCGCCCTTCATCTTGGCAAAAATACTCCACGGGGGTGCGGGGGTGTGAAACCCCCGCTTTGCCACACACTCGCCCTTTGACAATCGGAACATCCATGACCGCCTCGCTGTTTCAACCGGAATTTGCTTATGCTTCCGCCCCGCAGCGCGTGGTGTTCGGGCCGGGCGCGGAAGGTAGGGTTGCGGCAGAGCTTGCGGCACTGAACTGCACCCGCGCTTTGGTCCTGACGACGCCGCAGCAAGAAAACGTGGGGCGTAAGCTGCTGGCAACGCTAGGTAATCTAAGCGCTGGCCACTTCGCCGGGGCCACGATGCACACGCCAGTTGACGTGACCGAGACCGCACTTTTGGCACTTCACGCGATGCGCGCCGATTGTTTGGTCGCCATCGGCGGCGGCTCGACCACCGGGCTGTCCAAAGCCTTGGCCCTGCGCACCGGCCTGCCGCAGATCGTCATTCCTACCTCGTTCGCAGGCTCTGAAGCCACGCCAATTCTGGGCCAGACCGAGGCTGGCAAAAAGACCACCCTCAGCGATCCGCGGGTGCGCCCGACGGTGATCCTCTACGACGTGGCGCTGGTTCGCACCTTGCCGCCGCATCTGGTCGTCTCCAGCGGCATGAACGCCATCGCCCACGCGGTTGAGGGGCTCTATGCCCGGGATCGCAACCCGATTTCCTCCCTGATGGCGCTGGAGGGTATCCGCGCGCTGGCCTCGGCCTTGCCCAACCTTGCCAGCGGCACGGGCCAAGACCGCGACTGGGGCGAGGCTTTGTACGGCGCATGGTTGTGCGGCACCGTGCTGGGGCAAGTCGGCATGGCTCTGCATCACAAACTTTGTCACGCCTTGGGCGGCGGCTTCAATCTGCCGCATGCCGAAACCCATGCGGTGATCCTGCCGCATGCCGTCGCCTATACCGAAACCGCCGTCCCGGATCTGCTGCGCCCAGTGGCGCAGATTTTCGGCACCGCCACCGCGCATCAGGGCCTGTCCGACTTCGCCCGCCAGATCGGCGCACCCATCAGCCTTGCTGCCTTGGGTCTGACCGCCGCCGACCTGCCCCGCGCGCTTGATCTGGCCACTGCCAATCCGTACTGGAACCCCCGCCCGATCACGCGCGACGCACTGGCGCCCCTGTTGGCCCGCGCGCTGGCGGGCGATGCCGCGCAACCTTGAAAAGGCCTCGATGATGACCCAGAGCCCCGGTACATTCAGCGAAACCAACTCAGCCGAGGTGGTTAGCGCCCGCCACGCCGCCTGCCCCAATGCCCGACTGGCAACGGTGATGACAGCCCTGATCCGTCACCTGCATAATTTCGCCAAAGAGGTGCATCTGACCCAAGACGAATGGGGCCTTGCGGTCGATTTCCTGACCAAGACCGGGCAAATCAGCTCGGCCCAGCGGCAAGAGTTCATCCTTTTGTCCGACGCTTTGGGCTTTTCCATGCTGGTCGATGCGATCAACAACCGCAGACCCGCAGGGGCGACCGAAAACACCGTGTTCGGCCCGTTTCATGTCGCAGACGCGCCAAGGCGGCAGATGGGCGACAGCATATGTCTGGACGGCAAGGGCGAATCCTGCCTGTTTGAAGGCCGGGTGCTGGATCTTGACGGCCAGCCGATCGGCGGCGCCACGGTTGATGTCTGGTCTGACAACGCCGATGGCTTTTACGACGTGCAACAGCCGGGCATCCAACCCCCCGGCAACAATCGCGGGGTGTTTGTCACAGGCGCAGATGGCCGCTACGGCTTTGTCGGCATCAAACCCGTCAGCTACCCGATCCCGGATGACGGCCCGGTCGGCCAGATGCTGGCCCATCTTGGCCGCCACCCCTACCGCCCGGCGCATATGCACTACCTTGTCACCGCCCCCGGTTTTCAGCGGCTTGTCACCCATACCTTTGTCGGCGGTGACGAATACCTCACATCAGACGCAGTGTTCGGCGTGAAAGCTTCGCTGATCGCACCCTATCAACGCCTTCAGGGCCAAGCGACCCAATGGCACGCGCCGTTCGATTTCGTTCTGGCCCCGACATAGCCGCAATGCCAAACGTGAAAATCTTTGTCGATGAGACGCTGCTGCCCACCTGCCGCGCAACGTTGACTGCCGCACTCCCATCCTTGCGCGCGATCCTCTGTGCCAGATTGAACGTGCCAGTGCCCGCGTGCCAATTCGCGGTTTTGTCGGTCATCGCCATGCCGGACCTGCCGCGCGTCAATGTTGAAATCCACCTGATGCCAAATCCCGATCGCACCCGCGAAAGTGTCACCACTTTGGCCGCACTGGTTCAGGCACTGATTGGCACAGCCACCGCCAGCCATACCGCTGTCCGCATCACCTCGCTTGATCCGCAAACCTATGTTGCGCTGAAATAGCGCCTCTCGCAGCGCTTTACCCCAAAGGCCCGATAGAACCCATGACAACCCCCTGCATCATCTGCGTCGCCATCACCGGATCGCTGCCGACCAAGGCCAACAACCCCGCGGTGCCCATCGCCATCGCCGAGCAGATCGAAAGCACCCACGAAGCGTTTGAGGCTGGGGCCAGCATCGCCCATTGCCACGTCCGCGATGAGAGCGGCAAACCCACATCCGACCCTGAACGCTTTGCCCGGTTGAAAGAGGGGATTGAAACGCATTGCCCTGGCATGATCGTGCAGCTTTCCACGGGCGGACGCTCGGGTGCAGGGCAGGCGCGAGGGGGGATGTTGCCGCTGCGCCCCGAGATGGCCTCGCTTTCGGTGGGCTCGAACAACTTTCCGACCCGCGTTTACGAAAATCCGCCCGATCTGGTCGATTGGTTGGCGTCCGAGATGCAACGCTACGGCGTGAAGCCCGAGATTGAAGCGTTTGATCTCAGTCACATTGTGCAAGCCGCCGCGATGCAGCGCGATGGACGTTTGATCGGGCCGCTGTATGTGCAATTCGTGATGGGGGTGAAGAACGCGATGCCCGCTGACGAGGCTATTTTCGATTTTTATATCAAAACCTTGCAGAGATTGTCCCCCGATGCGTTGTGGTGTGCGGCAGGGATCGGCGGCGCGCAGCTTTTGATCAATGAATGGGCGATCAAAAAGGGCGGCCACACCCGCACCGGGCTGGAGGACAACGTGCGGCTGGACCGTGATCGTCTTGCACCGTCCAACGCGGCCCTTGTCCGCCGCGCTGCCGCGCTGTGTGAGAAATATGAACGCCCGGTCGCAACTTGGAAGCAAGCGCGCAGGTTGCTGGGCCTGATTTGATTTCCAGTCTCGGCCATGATCAGCGGCTCTGGCCTTCAGCTCGACAAATTGCCTTCGTTATATTTTAGGATTTGGTATCGGTCGCTATGATCGCGCGTCGGCATGATGTATTTTCGCTGCGCCCGCGGTGCGACGCCGTCGAAGCCTTTCTAGGCATGACATTCAAGAGTGCCGCCCCTACGCTTTGACACTTTCTGAAGGCGTTGATCTCTAATGAATCCGCGCCCGGTGTGAAATGCATGGGTCGGCCCTAAGCCGCCAGTCAAAGTCCCTGAAGAGTTGCCCGGCGGCGCCGCCAAAAGGGCCATCCGCCGCGCATGATGTTGGGCAATGTTGTCGCCCAAAATAGAGCCTCGGTTGGCAAAGGTCAGCGCCGCTCGGCCCGCGCGCTGACCTCATGGTTACCATAGACCATCCGGCGGATCCCTGACTGGGCCAACGACGCAGAGAATCCCATATGTGGGGCAGAGACTGCATCGAGCCGGGCCATCTGATCAGGGCTGAGGCTGATCTCAACAGCTGCAAGGTTGCTCGACAATTGTGCAAGGCTCTTGGCGCCCACTGGGGTTGAGGTCACGCCGGACCGTGCCAAAACCCAGGCCAGAGCCACCTGCCCGGGTGGCCGTTCCAATTCCGCCGCAACCTCGCTGAGCGTGGCCAGAATCTCCCAGTTTTGGTCACTGAACTTGCTGGTGCCGAACGGATTAGGCCCGCTCAGCCGCCCGGTGCCAGTGGTATCTTCGCGTTTGTATTTCCCGGTCAGAAATCGGCCCGCCAAAGGGTTCCAAGGCATTATGGCCATGCCCGCCTCTGCCGCGACCGGAAAGTGCTCCGCCTCGACATCACGGGCGACGAGCGAGTATTCCAACTGCATGGCGATCGGCCCCGGGATGCGCCGTTCTGCGGCGATGGTGGCGGCCTTCATTGCGACCCAGGCTGTCATGTCGGAAAAGGCATAGTGGCGGATCTTTCCCACTCTCACGAGGTCGCCCAATGTTTGCACGATCTGTTCTATGGGGGTCACACCGTCCCAGATATGCATCCAGAAAACCGATGTAGGGGGAGCCATCAGAATAACTTGGGCATCATCACAAGCATATCAGCCGCCATTTGTGGCGCTTGTATCACTGGGGCAGCTTCGACTCCGCACGCACGACGCAGTCCCTGTCGGCGTACACCCAGTGGCCCGGTGCGAATGTCACGCCGCCAAAGCGGATCGTCACATCGCGCTGCCCTGCTGTAGCCAGCGTTCCACGGCGTGCTGTCGTTCCCAGTGCTCTCACCCCAAGTGGCAGCGCATCAATGCCAGCTGAATCTCGGATGGCGCCGTTGATGATCACGCCTGCCCAGCCGTTTTCAACGGCAATCCCCGCAAGCCGGTCTCCCATCAGTCCCACCCGCAGCGAGCCCTGCCCATCCACCACCAGCACACGACCAAGGCCCGGAGATTTCAACGCCTCCAGCACGGGCGTGTGATCTTCAAAGGTGGCAAGTGTTGAACAGGGCCCGTGAAAATCCAACCGACCGCCAAAACTGCGGAACTGTGTCTCGCAGACGGCCAAAAGATCGGGATATGCATCAAACAGGTCAGCAGTCGGCAACATTGTGGCCTCTCAGTTGGTCAAAGCGTCAACCTTTTCGGTCAGGTCGGCGATATAGGCAGAGGCATCCAAGGCCTCGCCAGTGGCAAGCCGCAACGTCTCTTGCGGAAGCTGCGAACGTCCGTGGCGGTAGATGTTGTCACCCAGCCAATTGCGCAAAGGCGCATAGTCACCGCCCTGAAGCCCGCGCGCAACGTCAGGCTGCGCCTGTGCCTTGCGGAAGAACTGCGAGGCCATGATATTGCCGACGGTGTATGTCGGGAACGATCCGAGATAGCCGTGGGACCAATGCACATCCTGCAAAACGCCCTGGGTGTCATCTGGTACCGTAACACCCAGATATTCTTTCATTTTCTCTGACCACACCGCAGGCAAATCATCCACCTGAAGCCCTCCATCCATCAGCTCGGCCTCAATCTCAGAGCGCAGGATGATGTGCATGTCATAGGTCAACTCATCAGCCTCGACCCGGATGCAGCCCGGGCGCACCGCATTGACCGAGCGCCAGAATTCATCGGCGGATACGTCGCGCAACTGATCGGGGAAATGATCGCGCAACTCTGCGAAATGCAGGTTCCAGAAGCTACGTGCGCGGCCCACGCGGTTTTCCCACAGCCGCGACTGGCTTTCGTGGATGCCAAAACTGGCCCCATTCACTGCATAGAGGTTCACAAGATCAGTGGCAAAAATACTGCGCACAAATTCGGGCGCGCCGCCTTGCTCATACATCGCATGCCCCGCCTCGTGCCACAGCGCGAACACGCCACCGGGCAGCCAGCTTTCACGAAAACGGCTGGTGATGCGCACATCGTCACGGGTGAACGAAATCTCGAACGGATGCACCGTGTCATCCAGCCGCCCGCGCGAGATGTCATAGCCCATCCGCTCGGCAATCTTCATGCCATAGGCCTTTTGCGCAGGCACCGGATAGCCGCGCGCCAGAAAATCCATCCGCGGCGGTGGGGCCGCCGCCGCGCGTGCAATGAGGGGAACGAGCGCGGATTTTAGCTGCGCGTAAAGCCCCTTGATCTGCGCATAGCTCATACCCGGTTCAAACTTGGCAACCATAGGATCGTAGGGATGTGCGCCGCCGATTGCCTGCGACACCTCGCGTTGCAGCCCCATGATCCGCTTGAGCAATGGCGCGTAGGCCTTGAAATCATTGGCCGCGCGGGCCTCGGCCCAAGCCGCATGCGCCCGCGTTGTCAGACCCGCCAGTTCGGTGATCACCGCTGCCGGGATCAGGCTGAGCGTGGCAATTTCGGCCTCTGCCTGCGCCACCGCGCGCAAGCGCAAATCATCGGCAGGGGCACCCGAAAGCTCGGCTTTCGCCGCTTCGATCGCCTGACGCAAAGCGTCGCCCGTGGCCATTTCACGCGCCATTGTCGTCAAGGTCGCCACTTGTTGGCCACGCGCCGCAACCCCGCCCGACGGCATCATCGTGCGGCTATCCCACCCCATCAGATTGACAGCACACAACACATCATTGATGCGGGCAATCTGGTCTTGAAAGGCGGCATAGCTCATTTCACAGAATCCTTCTCGTCGAAATGTGTCAGATGGCAGGCAGCTTGGTGGTTGGCCGAGCGGTCGCTCAACTGCGGGCGTTCGGTAAAGCAGCGCTCAAACGCATAGGGGCAGCGGGTGTTGAAAAGGCAGCCCGTTGGCGGGTGGATCGGGCTGGGAAGCTCGCCTTTCGCGGCGATCTTGCGGCTGCGTTTGCTGGGGTCCAACTCGGGCGCCGCTGCCAGCAAGGCGCGGGTGTAGGGGTGCTGCGATGCGGTGAACAGCGACTCGGAAGGCCCGATCTCGACGATCTTGCCCAGATACATCACCGCCACCCGATGCGAGATGTGGCGCACAAGACGCAGATCATGAGCCACAAAAACAACCGTCAGATCAAGACGTTGCTGCAAATCAAGCAGCAGGTTCACCACTTGCGCCTGCACCGATAAATCCAAGGCCGACACCAGTTCATCGGCGACCAGAACCTCGGGCTCGACCGCCAGAGCGCGGGCGATGCCGATGCGCTGGCGCTGGCCGCCCGAAAACGCATGTGGATAGCGGTCAGCCGCGTCTTGCGGCAGGCGGACCAAATCCAACAGCTCGGCAATCCGCGCCGGGATCTCGGCAGCCGCGCGCATGGCGTGGACCGAAAGCGCCTCGGTCAAGATCGCGCGCACGGTCATGCGCGGATTGAGCGAGCTGTAGGGGTCTTGGAAAATCATCTGAACGCGGCGGTTGAAGGCGCGGCGGGCAGACCCTGCAAGTGCTGCGATATCGCGGCCTTCAAAGTGGATCTCGCCGTGATCCAATTCGTGCAACCGCACCAGACAGCGGGCCAGCGTGGATTTTCCGCAGCCACTTTCTCCAACGATACCAAGCGTTTCGCCACGATACAGCGCAAAGCTCACGTCATTCAGCGCATGCACTGCAAGGGCTGGCTGGCGGCTGATCCGCTCGATCAAACCACGCGACAGTGGAAAGGATTTGCGAAGGCCAGACGCCGAGATCACGATGTCATTCATCTTACAGGCGACCCCGTTTTGACAACTGCCAGACTGTTGTGACAGGCGACTTGGTGTTCAGCGGCCAGCATCTTGGTGTCGGGTTGGGTCGCGCGGCAAATCTCGGTCGCAAAATCGCAGCGCGGATGGAAAGCACAGCCTTGCGGGATCGCCGACAGGCTGGGCGGCGTGCCCTCAATCGACATCAGCGGCGAGCGCTCGGTGCCCACGCGCGGGACAGAGCCCAGCAACCCCCGCGTATAGGCATGCATCGGTTGCGCGAACACATCCGCGACAGTCCCGGTTTCGACAATGCGCCCTGCATACATCACGGCCATCCGATCACAGGTCGCGGCCACCACGCCCAGATCATGCGTCACGAAAATCACGCTCATCGCCAATTCATCCCGTAGATCAAGGATCAGCTTCAGGATCTGATCCTGAATGGTGACATCCAGCGCGGTCGTAGGCTCGTCCGCCAGCAAGAGCCGCGGGTTTGACGCCAGCGCGATGGCGATCATCGCGCGCTGCTTCATGCCCCCCGAAAATTGGTGCGGATATTCCGAAAGCCTGCGCGCAGCTTCGGGAATACCGACCAAATCCATCAACTCACGCGCCCGGATCAGCCGTTCCCGGTGGGTCAGTTTGGTATGGGCGCGCAGGTTTTCGTCGATTTGCAATCCAATCGGCAAGACGGGGTTCAGGGCAGTGGTCGGCTCTTGAAAGATCATCGAGATTTGGCCACCACGCACCGCCTTCAAGTCTTTGGGCGACATGTTCAGGATGTCGCGGCCCTGCCAGATCACCTCGCCACTTTGGCCTGCCATCGACGGCAAAAGCCGGATCAACGAGCGCAGCGTCACGCTTTTGCCGGAACCGGATTCTCCGACAAGGCCCAAAATCTCGCGCTCGCCCAGCGAGAAGGATACATCGTTTACAGCCACCAATGCCCCCGATGGGCCAGCAAAACGGGTGGTCAGATTGCGCACGTCAAGAACTGTCTTCACTTTTTCGTCCTCAACACTTCGGCCAAACCGTCGCCCGTCAGGCTAAAGCCAAGGCCGGTCAGCACAATGGCAAGCCCAGGGAAAACCGATATCCACCAAGCCGTTGCCATGAAATTCTTGCCGTCGGCGATTTGAACGCCCCATTCGGCAGCGGGGGGTTGCGCGCCAAGCCCAAGATATCCCAAGCTAGAGCCAAGCAGGATCGCAAGCGCCATATCGGTCATCCAGTACACCACCGCCGGCGTGATCGCGTTGGGCAAAAGATGGCGAAAGATGATGCGCAGATGGGTGTATCCCATGGCCCGCCCGGCATCGGCGTAATCCAGACGCTTTTGCACCTTCACTTCAGCCGCGATGATGCGCGCGTAAAACACCCAGCCCACCACGCCGACCGCGATATACATATTCATCAGCCCCGGCCCAAGTATCGACACGATGGCGATGACCAGAACCAGAAACGGAAAGGTGATCACAGCGTCCACAACCCGGCCAAACAAGGTTTCCGCAAAGCCGCCGATATAGCCCACCAACGCGCCGATCACCGTGCCGATCAGGAACGGAAACACCGTCGCAAAAATCGCGATCTGCATGTCGATGGTATACGCGTGGATGACGCGGCTTAGCACGTCACGGCCAAAGTTATCGGTGCCCATCAAATGGGTTCCACTCGGCGCTTGCAGCAACGCGGCATAGTCGAAGGCATTCGGATCATAGGGCGCGAACAGCGCCGGAAAGATCGCCAAAATCAGACTTGCGGCCAGGATCACCCCGCCAAAGATCAGCGGGCGCGGAATGGCGGCGCGGCGGGATACGGCGACGCTCATCGTGCCACGCGCGGGTCAAGCCAGGCTTGAAACAGATCGGTCAAAAGGAACGTCACTGACACCAGCACCGCAAGCGCAATCGTCAGCCCCTGCACCACCGGATAATCGCGCCCGTAAATGCTGTCCACCATCAGCCGCCCAGCGCCCGGCACGGCAAAAACCGTCTCGGTGATCACCGCTCCGCCAAGAAGCGTTCCAATCGACAGCCCAAACAGCGCAACGGTTGAGATCAACGCGTTGCGCAGAACATGCCGCAGCAAGATCAGCCGCGCCGAAATCCCCTTGGCACGGGCAAACTGCACATATTCGGCATCAACCACGCCGATTATGGCAGAGCGCAGATTGCGCATGATGATCGCCGACAAGCTGAGCGCAAGCGTCAGGGCGGGCAGAAACAAATGGTGCAGATGGTCAATAAAGCCATCGCCATAGCCACCAACGGGAAACCAGCCCAGTTTTGCGCCAAATACTGTCAGCAAAATCAGTCCGATGTAGAACACCGGCATCGACAGCCCAACCTGGAACGCGCCGCGGATGGCCGTGTCAGCAGCGCGGCCGCGATACAAAGCCGCCCAAAACGCCAGCGGCACCGCCAGAACCAATGCAATCAGCGCAGCCATCCCGGTCAGCAACATCGTGATCGGCAGCCGCTGCGCGATCAATTCGGTCACCGGCACTTTCAACGAGATCGATCGGCCCAGATCACCAGTAAACACCGATTGCACGAACACCCCGAACTGAACAACAAGCGAGCGATCCAGCCCAAGTTGGCGGTTGATACGCTCTACATCCGCATCCAACGCCCGATCCCCCAAAATCGCACTGGTTGGATCACCCGGAAGCAAGCGAACCAACACAAACACAACGATCAGGATGAAGATCAGCGTGGGTATCAGTTGCAGCAATCGGCGTAGGATAAAGGATGCCAATGGCACTGGTCACACCTCAATTGAAGTTTCATTTTGGGGAAAGGGGCGGCAAAACTGCCCCTTTTGCGACAGCTTACTTCGCCATCCACGCTTCGCGGAACACGTTATTGCCCAGCGGGATCTGGTAAAAACCGTTCACGGATTTGGCAAGCGCCACCGGATAGGGCGTTTCATACAACGGAATGGTCGGGCCGGTTGCGTTAAAGATGTCTTGAATCCGCGCGAACTGCTCGGCGCGTTTGGCCGGGTCCATCTCTTTTTGCGAGTCTACGAACAGACCATCCACCTCAGCGCTTTTCCAGCCAGAATGCAGCGCGTCGATGGTGGGGCTGTAGGCAAAGTAAGAGGTGATCTGGCTTGCGTCCGAAATATCATTGGTCCAGGCACCCGCCCGCATATCGAAAGTTCCCGCACGGTATTGGTCAGTGCGCGAGGCATTGTCGACCTGCTTGATTTCCAAAGTGATGCCAATCGCCGCCCACATCTGTTGCAGCGCGGTGGCCGTTGCCAATTCATCCTGATTGCCAGCCAGCGTCAGGATGCTGGTCGTGAAACCGTTGGGATATTTCGACTCTGCCATCAGCGCCTTGGCTTTATCCAGATCATAGGCAAACAGCGGCGCGGTTCCAGAATGCATCGGCGTGGTTGTCGCCATGAACGAGGTCAGCGGCGTGCCCACGCCATAAGTCACCACCTGCACAATCGCGTCCTTGTTCACCGCATAGTTCATCGCCTGCCGAACTTTTTCATCAGACAGCGGATTTTCGCGGTCGCCGATCATCGGGCGCACATTGACGATGATGTCGTTCACCTTTGTTGAAGGGAACAGCTCCATGTTCAGCTTGTCATCCGCCTTCAGCTCGGCCACGCGGGCAAACGGGATGAACTCGGCGCCCTGAATGTCACCCGATTGCAGCTTCAGAATGCGTGTGGCGTCATCGGGGATGATCTCAAATGTGACGCCGTCCAGATAGGGCAAGGGTTTGCCATCTTCGCCCATCGCCCAGTAATTCGGGTTCTTCACCAGCTTCATCGACGCGCCACGCTCCCAGCTGTCCAGCATGAACGCGCCCGTCCCGATCGGCTTTTGCGCAAAGGCCTCAGCCTTTTCCTTGTCGGTGGCACCCGGCATCGCCTCGAACGCGGCCTTTGGCATGATTGCGGTGTTGAACACCGAAAGCGCCGACAGGATGGTCGGGTCGGGGTATTTCAGCTTGATCACGATGGTCCCGGCATCTGGTGCCGTCACCTTGTCAATCGAGGCATCCAGCGAATTCCAGATGCCGTTGTCAGGGTTGGCCGCGCGGGTCAGCGACCACACCACATCGTCAGCCGTCATCGGTGTGCCATCCGAAAACTTCACCCCCTCGCGCAGCTTCAACGTCACCTCGTCGCCCGCGTCGTTCAGCTTCCATTCGGTGGCAAGGCTGGGCTCAAGGCTTAGCCCATCCTTCGATGGCGCGATCAATGTGTCGTAGATATTGGTCAGAATCCAGATATCGACGTTTGCGTCATTCAGCACCGGATCAAGGAACAGGCTGTCGGTGTAGCGCCCGTATGTCATCACCCCGCCACGCTCGAGCGCAAGGGCAGACACGCTGGTGCCAAGCAACACAGCAGTGGTCAAGGCTGTGATGGAAAAGAGCTTCATTCTGGATACCCCCGAGGTTTGATCTGTTATAATTCTCTGCTACGTTACGCTGCGATTTCAACATGTCAACAGAACAGTTTTGTGGATTATGCGCAAAAAATATCGTATTCATGGCCTAAAGGCGTCCATGTGACGCAAAGCGTTCTAATAATCCATAACGATACGAGTCTCGCCCCAGATGAAAATCCTTGTAAATCGAAACCACCCCATCCCGATACGGCAGCAAATTCGGGGGGCGATTGAACACGAAATTTCCTTTGGCCGCTTGCCGGTTGGCGCGGCATTGCCTTCGGTGCGGGTGTTGGCAGATCAGGTTGGCGTTGCGCCAATGACCATCAGCACGATCTACGCAGAACTGAAGGCCGACGGGGTGATCGAAGGGCGGGGCGGCGCGGGCACTTTTGTCGCCGACAGCCGCCTTTCAGCTGCCGGTCGCATGGGCGAAGCGGCGGGGATTCGCAGCCAGATCGACCGCCTGATCGACCAAGCGACAGAGCTTGGCTTGCAGGCCGCCGATCTGGTGGCGCTGGTGAATGCCCGCATCATCCACCGTCTGAACGCTGCGGGCCGGGCGCGAATTGTCATGGTCGGCTTGTTTGATGACGCCACCGCAAGCTACGCCGAACGCCTGGCCGCCCAGGTTGGGGCAAGGGCTCAGGTTGAATCTGTCACCATCGCCGCCCTTCGGGCAGATACGGACGCTTTGGCGCAAGTGCGCGGCGCTGATCTGCTGGTGACGTTTTCCAACCTTCACCCCGAGCTTGAGACGCTGACGCAGCGCGCCGACATCATCTCGCTGCGGTTCATTCCGTCAGAGACCACGCGGATGGCGCTGGCCGCGCTTGATCCGATGGCGCGGGTTGCCGTGGTGTCGCGCTTTGTCGAGTTTTTGCCCATCCTGACGCTGGGCGTGCGCCGCTTTGCAGCCCATGTTCAAACCTTTGCCGTGATCAATATGGATGATCCCGATCTGCAATCGGTGTTGGCAGACTGTGATGTCATCGTGTTGGCCACCGGTGCCGAAGACGCCGGGCGGCTTGCGCGTCCTGACATGTTGAAAATCGAATACCGCCACATCCCCGATCCCGGCGACATCGACCGTCTGGTCATGCCGCTGCTGACACCTGCCCAGCCGCATGCCGAGCAGAACACAAAGGAAGCATCATGAAAGTGTCCGAAATGAACTGGCATCAGGTCGATGCCTATCTGAAAGGTGATGATCTGGCGATTGTGCCGTTGGGCAGCACCGAACAGCACGCTGGCCTGTCGCTTTCCGTCGATTCCATCCTGGCTGAAAAAGTGGCGCTGGACGCAGCCGAGCCTTTGGGCATCCCGGTGTTCCCCGTGCTGGCTTACGGCGTCACACCCTATTTTCTGGCCTACCCCGGTTCGATCTCGCTGCGGGTCGAGACTTATGTGGCCATCGTGCGCGACATCATGGATTCTCTGCGCAGGCAGGGCTTCAAGCGCATCCTGCTTGTGAACGGACATGGCGGCAACGCCCCCGCAGCCAGCCTTGCGATTGAATGGATGGCCGATCACCCCGGCCACGCGGTGAAGGTTCACAACTGGTGGAATGCGCCCAAAACCTTTGCCAAGGTGCAAGAGATCGACCCCGTCGCCTCGCATGCGTCATGGATGGAAAACTTTGCCTGGACCCGCCTGCCCGGTGTGGTGCAACCCGATCAGCGCAAGCCAATGGTCGATTTCGACAAGATGCGGGTGCAAGATCCCGACGGGGTGCGCGCCATGCTGGGCGATGGCAATTTCGGCGGTTACTACCAACGCGATGACGCCGAGATGCAGGCGCTTTGGGATATCGCCGTCGCGGAAACCCGCGCCTTGATGGTGGGAGACTGGAAGTGAGCGCGCCGATCCTGATCTGGGGCGCAGGCGCCATTGGCGGCACATTGGGTGCGGCTTTCATCCGTGCGGGGCACAAGGTGGTCTTTGTTGATAACGTGGCCGCACACGTGGCCGCAATCAATGCCACTGGCTTGCGCATCGACGGGCCGATTTTTCAAGATACCGTCCACGCGCCCGCCTTCCTGCCTGCCGATCTGACAGGCCAGTTCCGCCAGACCTTTCTGTGCGTCAAGGCGCTGCACACCGAGGCCGCGATCGCCGAACTGGCCCCGCACCTTGCTGCAGATGGCGTAGTGGTGTCGGCTCAAAACGGTCTGAACGAAATTGCGATCGCCCGTGCGGTGGGGGCCCCGCGCACCATCGGCTGCTTTGTCAATTTTGGCGCAGACTACCTTGAACCGGGTGTGGTGCATTACTCGGGCCACGGGGCGGCGGTGATTGGCGCGTTGGACGGCGCAAATACCGCCCGCATCCAAGAGTTGCACCGCCTGATGCAACAGTTTGATCCCAAAGCGGTTCTGACCCCGAACATCTGGGGCTATCTGTGGGGAAAGATGATTTATGGCGCGCTTTTGTTCGGCACCGCGCTGACCAACGATTCGATTGCCGATGTGCTTGATAATCCCGCACCGCGTCCCATTCTGACCAAACTCGCGCAAGAAGTCGGCGCGGTGGCGGCAGCGGAGGCCGTGAAAACCGAGGCTTTTGACGGCTTTGACCCTGCCGCTTTTGCGCCCAATGCGGCGCAGGCGGCCTTGGACAAATCCTTTGCTGATATGGTCGCGCACAACCGCCGCTCGGCCAAAAGCCATTCCGGCATCTGGCGCGATCTTGCCATCCGCAAGCGCAAAACCGAGGTGGTGGCGCAACTGGGCCCGATTGCAGCCAAAGGGGCAGAGCATGGCATCGCCACGCCGCTGACCCGCAGGTTGATTGCGATGATCGAAGAAATTGAAAGCGGCACACGCGCGCTTTCGATGGATAATCTGTCCGAACTGGCAAAGGTGCGCGCATGATCATCGGGTTTGAGGGCCAGACAGCCATCGTCACCGGCGCAGGCCATGGCATCGGCCGCGCGATTGCCCAAAGCTTCGCTGCCCGCGGGGCCACGGTCTACGTGTTGGACGTCAACGCCGAGGGTCTTGCCGAGACGGTGCGGTTGTGCGCAGCAAACTGCCACAGCGCCGTGGTCGATGTGGGGGATCGCGCATCGGTGCAGCGTGTGGTGGCTGGGATCGAGGCTGCATCAGGGCGCATCGACATTCTGGTGAACAACGCCGGCGGGGTTTGCGGACAGACCGGTCGCCCCATTGAAGAGATTTCCGCCGACGACTGGCACGCGATCTTCAACGTCAACCTGACCGGCACTTTCATGATGTCGCAAGCCGTGGCTCCGGCCATGAAGCGCGCAAAACGCGGGCGGATCCTCAATATTTCTTCTGGGGCTGGGCGTTCAATCAGCCTGACCGGGATTCAAGCCTACGCCAGCGCCAAAGCGGGCCAGATTGGGCTGACGCGGCAGTTGGCGCATGAGTTGGGGGCGTGGAACATCACGGTGAACTGTGTCGCTCCGGGCTTCATTCTGTCGAACCCTTCGACCGAGCGGCAATACGAGGCGATGGGCGAAGACGGCAAAGCAAGGCTGTTGGGTGGTATCGCGCTGCACCGGCTTGGCGCGCCCGAAGATATCGCCAATGCGGTGATGTTCTTTTGCTCGGATCATGCCGGGTGGATCACCGGCGAAACCCTTGGCGTGGACGGCGGCAAATGAACGCCATCGAGGGCTGGCTTGCAGACTATGCACCGCAGGCACTGGACACGTTGAAGGCGTTTTGTCGGATCGAAAGCGTGTCCACCGATCCGGCCTTCAAGACCGGGATTGAAGACGCATCCCGCTTTGTGGCCACCCAGTTGCGCGATGCTGGTTTCCCGCTGGTCGATATCGTCGAGACAGGCGGACATCCGGCGGTGCTGGCCGAGTGGTGCGCAGCACCCGGCGCGCCCACCGTGTTGATCTATGGCCACTACGATGTGCAACCCCCTGATCCGATTGACAAATGGACCTCACCCGCGTTCGAGCCAACCATTCGCAACGACAGGCTTTACGCGCGTGGCGTGTCAGATGACAAAGGCCCGCTGCTGATCCCGATCATCGTGGCCAAGGCGTTCCACAGCCTGCACGGCAAGCTTCCCCTGAACCTGAAAGTGATCATCGAAGGCGAGGAAGAATCGGGCAGCCCGCATCTTTCCCCCACCGTGGCCCGCCTGAAGGACCGCTTGGCGTGCGATCTGGTGGTGTCTGCGGATGGTGCCATGTGGCGGGCCGATCTGCCTTCGGTCACGGTCGCAAGCCGGGGTTTGATCGCGTTGGAAGTCGTTCTGACTGGGGCGGCAAAAGACCTGCATTCCGGCAGGCACGGCGGCTCTGCCCCCAATCCGATCAGGGCGCTGACGCAAATGCTTGCGACATTGCATGACGCTGAGGGCAATGTGACCGTGCCGGGCTTTTCCGATGCAGTCACGCCCCCCGATCCGCTGATCCTTGCCGCCATCCAAAGCGCCAATTTTGACGCCGCCGCCTATTTCGACAGCATCGGCGCGCCACACCCCGATCCGCTCCCCTCGGGCGCAGAGCTGCTGACCCGGCAATGGCTTATCCCGACGCTGGAATTCAATGGCATCTCGGGGGGATATGCGGGGTCTGGCACGAAGACAGTGATCCCTGCATCAGCCTCGGTGAAGATCACCTGCCGGTTGGTGGCGGGCCAAGATCCCGAAGCGGTGAAGTCTGCGATTGTGCGGCATCTGCGCAGCGTCTTGCCAACGGGCTATGCGATGCAAAGCCTTGATCGTGGCCCCGGCTCTGCCGCCTTTGCGCTAAATCCGAACCTGCCAGCATTGGCAATCGCCGAAAGCGTTTTATCCGAGCTTTTGGGCGCGCAGCCTCTGCGGGTCGCGATGGGGGCCACCATCCCGATTGGCGACGTGTTCAAAACCCATCTGGGCGCCGAGATGCTGTTCTTTTCGTTCTCAACTTCGGATGAAGACTACCACGCGCCAAACGAATTTCTGCGCTTATCGAACTTTCGTCTCGGCATGGTGGCTTGGGCACGGCTGATAGAACGTCTCGCAAAGGCCTGAAAATGCAGAAAGACACCAGTTTTCTCAGTATTGCAGACTTGGGCCATGGCTATCGCAACGGTAGCTTCACCCCATCGCAAGTGGTGAACACGGCGCTTGCCCGCCTCGCACGTCTGGAGCCAATTCTGAACGCATTTGCGGATACGATGGCAGAAGCTGCACTCGCGCAGGCGGCACACGCCACCGCAGCCTTCGCTTCGGGTCACGACATTGGGCCACTGCATGGCATCCCAATAGCGATCAAAGACTTGATTGACGTTCAGGGCATCCGCACCGGCTTTGGCTCGATGGCTTCGCCACGTCAGGCAGCCGACAAAGATGCAGAGTTGGTCGCCCGGTTAAGGCGCGCCGGAGCGATCATTCTGGGCAAGACCAACCTGTTGGAGTTCGCGTATGGCATCGCGCACCCCGCCATTGGGCAAACCAACAATCCGCACGACCCTACCCGCACCGCTGGCGGCTCAAGTGGCGGATCGGCGGCGGCGGTTGCCGCTGGAATTGTTCCCTGTGCGATTGGCACCGATACTGGCGGTTCGATCAGAATTCCCGCCTCTTACTGCGGGATTGTCGGCCTGAAACCCAGCTATGGTTTGGTAGCTTTAGAGGGCGTATTTCCGCTTGCTTGGTCGCTTGATCACGCTGGGCCGTTGGCCCGAACCGCCGACTGCGCTGCAACCGTTCTTGCAGTTCTGGCAGATCACCCCATGACGCACACCACAACATATTTGCAAGGCTTGCGGATCGGGGTTCTGCGTGACCATTTGCCCAGCGAACACGCTGGCGCTGGCGTTCTCAGGGAATTCAACGCCGCAGTTAGTGCTATGCAATCTTTGGGGGCCGAGGTTGTCGAGATCGACATTCACGAAGTGGGCATTGCCAATCAGACGCTCATGCAGATCCTGAGACCCGAAGCCTCGGTGATCCACCAAAGTCTGTTGCTGCAAAATCCCGCAAGCTATGCCCCGCGCACGCTTGAACAAATCAAGCAGGGTTTTGCTGTGCCAGCAACAGATTATGTCAAGGCCATGCGCTATCGCGATATTCTACGTGGGGCCGTCGAAGCAGCCTTTTCCAGGGTTGATTTGCTGGCCTCACCCTCGGTGCCGTTTACGGCCCCGCATGAAGACCCAGAGACTGTCGATGGTGGTGACAGTGAAATACTTGCTAGCGGTTTCGCAAATGTCACCGGGCATCCGTCTGTCAGCATGCCTTGCGGTCTTGCAGGTGGCATGCCCGTTGGTCTGCAACTGACTGCGGCTCTCAATCGGGATCGGTTTTTGCTATCGGTCTGCGGCGCACTCCAGCGCGCTGATAGCCGCTTCTGCGCTCTTATACCTGTGGCAAAGCATCTCTGAAATGGTAGGGACAAAGCAGCGCAATCTGCGTCTCGAAGCTGATCTTCGCATCATATCCTGCGCCTACGAGATTGCTACGGCTGCCTTCTTTGGTTAGCCAGAAATTCTAAGCGAGCATATGCACGGTAAGCGGTGCATACACCCCATGTTTCAATAAAATAAGGGATTTGCGATGATGGCCTCCTGATGCAATGGAGGTGGAAATGCTGGATCTTGGCACGTCAAAGGATCATGAAGTTTGGGGCATCACTGTAGCGGTGCGACCCAATGGACGGCGCTGTTGGCCGAATGCAGTAAAGGCCCTTGCTGCGCAGAAAGTGGCAGAAGGGGAAAGGATCGAGGATGTGGCCTTGGCCGCGGGTGCGCATCCGTCCCTTGTCGCTAAGTGGGTATCCGACAGCAAAATTGAGGTTAGTCCGCAGGGGTTCGTCGAAGTTTTGCAGGCCAAGCCCAAAGTCGAGCCGACGCGCATTGGAAACGGCTATCAAATTCGCCTTGGTGATGTCGAAATCAACATAGCTTCAGGTGCCTTGCCAACCGATTTGGCCGAAGTCTTGCGTGCGGTGAGGGCTTCACTTTGATCATTCCATCCGGCGGATTTCGAATTTTCGTGGCAACCGAACCGGTTGATTTTAGAAAGGGCATGGATGGACTGGTGGCGGAAATCGCCAACCGCTTTGATCTTGACCCCTATGATGGGGCGATTTGGCTATTTCGCTCGCGTCGGGCTGATCGGGTAAAAATCATCGTTTGGGACGGCAGCGGCTTGATCTTGGCCATGAAGCGGCTTCGGGACAGTCGCTTTGTCTGGCCAAAAGCGCAATCAGGGCCCCTGACATTGAGCAAGCCGCAGTTTGAAGCGCTGTTTGCCGGGCTGGATTGGCGCTCACTGCCAGCGCCTGAGACGCGCAAGCCCGTTCTGCTTTAACGCGCGCAAAATCGCACTCTTCATGCTTGGGGCGTCGCGCTCCGCTGCAATTTTCGTTCTCTCAAAGGCCAGTATAAATGACCCGCATCCCCTTCATTGAAGCCCGATTTTTTGACCCTGCCGAGACCCTTCCCCAGTTGGAAACCCGCCTCCATTCCCATCTGTCGAGGCTCCGCTGGAAGCGGTTTGAGCAGGGTGTGGTCTTTGATCAAGACGCTGCGCCGGATGTTGACGGCGAAGCCCGCGCGCAAGACAAAGAAGCCTCTGCTGCGGAATATGGCGCAGTTCGCGCTGCGGATCGCAATAAAATCTATCGCAGAGCCAAGCAGTTGGTTGCCAGACGCGAGGCCAGTTCGGGCTTGGCGCATCTGAAGAAAGAGGACCGCGAAAAGATTGAGGCTCTGCGCGGCGGGGTCAGGCTGGTGCAAATCGCCAGCGAGCACAGGGCCGACGAATTGGCCGCCTTGCTGCACACAGAGTTCCCATGGCTCGCACCAGCCACAGAAATCGTCTGGCACGCGATGCGAAGATCAGTGCGCAGCGGCGCGCCCGGATTGTGCTTGCCGCCCTTGCTGCTTGACGGTCCCCCCGGCATCGGCAAATCGGTCTGGGCGCGCAGACTGGCCGAGATCATCGAGACGCCAGCAATGACCTACGAGGCGACCTCGGAAAACGCCAGCTTTGGAATTGTTGGCTCGCAGCGCGCCTGGGGTCAATCGACGCCGGGGCGGTTGATCCAGACGATCTTACGCAATTTGGTCGGCAATCCGGTGGTGGTTGTGGACGAGATTGAAAAGGCGGGCGCTGCCGCATCCAGCAAGGGGCAAGCGTTCAACCTCGCGGAATCATTGCTGCCCCTGCTGGAAAAAGCCACTGCCAAAAGCTGGGGTTGTCCCTACTACGAGGAAAAATTCGACATGGCTTGGGTGAATTGGGTGCTGACTTCGAACGACTGGCGCAAGCTGCCCGAGCCGCTGCTTAGCCGCTGTCCGCCAATACACTTGCGCAACCTAACAGCGTCAGAATTGCAGGCCTTTGTAAAGTTGCAGGGCGTGAAGCGCGGTCTTGGCATCGCGTCGATCGAGGCCATCTCCGAGACAATCGGCTATCTGGCCGCCAAATCCGCCCCACAATCGCTGCGGTCCGTATTGCGCATGATTGACCGTGCGGAGAATGTGGAGGCGCGTCCGTTTGTGCATTGAGGAGCAAAAAGGGCCGCGAAGATTTGCATGATGGACGCGCTGGCGGCCGCAGCTGGCTACCGTTCGGCCCTGGGGATTTTAGGCCAAATTTGCAGGCCCCCACCACCGGCAAAAGTTGTCTGGTAAATGTTCGCTTCGATTGAAAATATTCAATGGCGTGAAAAAACTGTACTCGAAGGTGGTTTCTTTATCCACTCCATCCAGTTCGCACCATCTGGTTCGCTTGCTGAGCCGAGGCGCTGTTTATCTGTGCCGCTGCCATTCAACTCGCCGCGATCGCGTGTTTGCTTGTTGGGCGACAGCAAACGCCAATTTGCTCGAACCAAAGGTGAGGTGCGGAAGCGGTGTGATACGAGGCCGGCCCTTGGCCACAGTTAGGAATAACTTTCGTTGCGATGCAGCATCAGCGTCAGCCGCTATCTGAGCGCTGCGCAGCAAGAGCACGGCCCCACCAACAACTTGATCGCTCCAAGCGCAGAAAAATAAACCTTCTCCACAACGATCGACGAAAAGAAATTTCATCTGCTGGGCGAAAAACCGCCAATGCTGTGGGGCTAACTCGGCACCTCGCTGGCAGACCAGCTGTCTATTTTCCTGGTGCACTAGTCGCGGCGGTTTCGATTATCAAACTGCGTCGTAATTTGATCAGAAATTTCTCGATATGCACACCCAGATGTACACGAGCCATAGGCTCAGCGCGATCCATGGACCGAGCGCTAGAGGTGCGTTTGGTTCTGTTTCGGGCCGCAACAGTGCAGCCACCAGACCGCCACTTGCCGCCAGCAAGAGGATCAAGGGAAGATAAGTCCACCCCAACCAAGCACCGGCCGCGGCAAAGAGCTTTGCATCGCCAAGACCAAGCCCATCTACCCCGCGCAATCGGAAATAGAACTCGCCAAGGCCAGCAAACAGCAAAAACCCGACAATCGCCCCAGCGAAGTGGTCTGCGCCGAAGTTATCTGTCCCATTGATCGCAATGCCAAGCCCGACTCCGATCAGGGGCAGGCTCAAAAAATCGGGAATTCGTAAGGTCCTGATATCAATCACGGAAATTGTCAAAAGAGTGATCGACAGCCCGATTGTTTCGATAGCGGAAACAAAAAACGACGATGTGATGGTCAGAGAAAGATCCAAGGAAACGCCCTTTTATACAGAAATAAGTAAAAACACAGGCGCACTGAAACTAATGGCAGCGGAAGCTCGTAACTGCCGCTGAGCCAAACAACATTCCCAAATCTGGTTCATTTCTTAACTAACTCTGTTTTCGGAAAAAACCGTCATGCGTGCGGATCTTGCGTGTGATGACAAGAGAAATCTACCCTTCAGGAGGAATTATGAAAGCCAAAACCCGTTTTCTGCTAGGCACGATGATGGTGGGAGCACTTGCAAGTGCAGCGCCCAGCGTCTGGGCCTCCAGTCACCGCGAAGCGCCCGGCATTGCCGGTATGCCGCGCGTCGATGCAACCGATTTCTACATGTTCCGCAGCTACGAAGCGGGCCGTGCGGGCTATGTGACCCTGATTGCGAACTATAGCCCCCTGCAAGCGCCATATGGCGGGCCGAACTACTTCGCGCTCGACAACGATGCGGTCTATGAGATTCACATCGACAACGACGGCGACGCGAAAGAGAACCTGACCTTCCAGTTCAACTTTGACAGTGCTTTGGTCGAGGGTGGCAAAGGCAAGACCTACAACATCGGCGGCACCACCGTGTCCGGTCCGCTGCGTCAGGCTGGCCAGATCGGCACCGCAGCCAATGATCCGAACATCAATGAGACTGAATCCTACACGATCAAAATGATTACGGATGATCGTCGCAAGGGCAAGGTCTCTAATGTGACAAAGATCGGCGGCGGTGGTGGCACGACTTTCGTCAAGCCAATCGACAATATCGGCAATAAAACGATTCCGAACTATCCCGATTACGCCAAAAGCCACGTTTACAACGTCACGATTCCGGGCTGCGCGCAGCCGGGTCGGGTGTTTGTGGGCCAGCGGGCAGAAGCCTTTGCTGTCAACCTCGGCGAAGTCTTTGACCTTGTGAACCTCGTCCCGCTGCAAGGCGCGTCGAACCCTGCCTATCCACAATACAACACGACCAGCCCCTTTGCGGGCGGCATGGTGCAAAACCGCGCCAACGACGACCTGATTGGCAAGGCCAACACGACCTCACTGGCTTTGGAGCTGCCGATTTCTTGCGTCACTGGCACGGGTAATGGCGTGATCGGCGCCTGGACCACTGCGAGCCTGCCGCAGGCTCAGTTGCGCGATCCTTCGCCGACATACAACGGAACTACCCGCCAGGGCGGTGCTTTGGTGCAGGTCTCGCGTCTCTCGGCACCTTTGGTGAACGAGATCGTCATCGGCCTGAAGGACAAAGACCTCTTCAACGCCGCACGCCCGACCCAAGATGGCGCTCTTGCGACCTATGTGACCAACCCGGTGTTCCCTGCTCTGCTGGACGCTTTGTTCCGCACGGCCGTCGGCGCTACCTCGAACATTGCGCCAAGCAACTTCCCGCGCAATGATCTTGTCACCGCGTTCCTGACCGGCATTCCGGGCTTTAACCAGATGAAGACCGTGACGGGTTCGGAGATGATGCGCCTGAACACCGGCGTCCCGGCGACCCCACGCGCCAACCAAAATGTCTTTGGTGTTGTTGCTGAAGATCTGGCGGGCTTCCCGAACGGACGTCGACCGGGCGATGATGTTGTTGATATCGAGTTGCGAGTGGCAATGGGCGCTTTGTGCCACGACCTGCCACTGGGCGCAGAACTGGGCGTTCCCGGTGCCGTGGAAAATACGCCTTCGGACAACGTCAACCTCAAGCTCTGCGGTTCGACGTCTGAAGCCAGCCGAGCGGCTGCTCCGGTTGGTCAAGCTGCATTTACCGACGGCGCGCCAACAAGCGCTGCCGAACTGCTTGACGTCTTCCCCTACCTGAACCCGCCGATCGCTGGTTCGCCACAAATGGGGGGCTGATTTCATGACTTCGAGAAAGCAACTCTTCCTGAGCTGTGCTGGTGCCATGGCCATTCTGGCTGCCTGCGGTGGCGGCAATGGCGGCCAAGTGCAAAGTCAGTTTGGCAGCCAGTTCGCGGCGGCGTTTAACGGCGGAGCAAACTTTGATCCGAAAGACGATCCCAATCTTGTCATCACCTATATGGGCAAAACCGGCGTGGATTACACGGCGGATCCCATCGACATCTGAAGAGCGTCACGCGCGGTAATCTGCGCGCCTGACACAAGAATTGGAGGGCGGCAGATGCAAGTCTGTCGCCCTTTGCTTTGCTGCTGTGAGTTGCAATCAGGAGGGAGATGCAGGCAACGTCACGGGGCTTTGCCGAAAGACCGCCACCACTTCCGCGGCCCCGCCCGGCCCATTGCGCCGTTGGAGCAGGGTCTGCATATGCTGGGCGCTGTCCCCAAGTGTGACGTCCACCGTCACAAGAAAGTAGCGCGATACAAAGCCGGCCCCCAACGGCAGAATCACATTGGCGGTCGCAAGATCGTCAGCTGTCAAAAAGCCCTTGCGTTTGCGCAGACCTTCCAGCCGGTTGGCCTGAACGGGGTTATCAGCAAGAACGGCCAACAGGGCGGCAGGTGCGGTATTCAGGTTGATGTCAGTGCGCCCGGGCAAAACCGTGGTAAGTTCAGAAAGTTGGCTGACCTCGCTTGCTGTCAGGCCCGCCTCGGCGATCAGATCTTGCAATCGGATCAACGGCGCGGGCTGGGCCAAACGCGCCGCGATGCGCAGAGCAACGTCAGGTTGCAAATCAAGAATTTTGACGATGCGTTGCAAGATTTGCAGGCCCAGCGCGCCACTCTGCGGGAGGGAATTCAGGTTGAAACGACTTTGAGCGTCTTCAATCTGAAGGGCAAAACTGCCGCCGTCAATCTCGACCTTTTGCTGGCCTGTCTGTGCCCAAGCCTCGGTCGCATTGTCGGTCTGCAGTGTCTCAGCCATATCGCGGCGCAGGGCAACAATTGCACTGGCCTCTCCTGCCGCAATCAGCGCCAGCGCCTGCCCCGCAGAACTGTACCTCTGGCTGCGCTGGATCGCGAGATCCGAGAGACTGACCATGGCAAAAACCACTGAAGCGGTGAGCGCAAGGATCACCAGCACATTGATCAGCACTACACCGCTTTGCTTGTCGCGCTTGCCCATCATTGCACCTCGGCGGGCAGGATAACGACGCGGCGCAGTTGCGCGCCCTCTGCGGTGGCCATGGTCACCGTCAGTTCGACGGCAGAGGGGTTAGGCGTGGGCTGCCCCGGCGGGCTTGCGCTATTGGCGGGAGGCCAGATATTGCCCCAACCCGCGCCAGTTTCGTAAAACTGCCAGGCAACGGCGGCAACATCGTGCAGCAGCGGCTGGCGCGTAGGATCTACCCCTGCCCGCATGGCCACCGTGCGGGTCAACACGCCATCGACCAAGAGATAGCTCAGTGCAACGCTGCCGCCCGAAGCTTCGGTCGCATTGCGGCGCAATATGAGGGTTACACCTGCAGGGGCGTCCTCCAGCCGCAGGCTTTGTCCGCGCGCTTGGGTGAAATCAAGCGTCACCAGATGCATCATGCGCTGCGTTTCGGCCAGCCGTTCCAACCGGCCCTCGGTAAGACGCTGTGTGCGCAAAACCTGATCCAGCATCGAAAAACCTGCCATGCCGATCAGCGCAAAAAGCACCAAGGCCACCAGCACCTCGACCAGCGAAAACCCCGCCGTTGGATCGCGGCGATGGCAGGGGGACTGAGTCACGTGCCGGCAACTTCGCCCAAGGCAACCGCCTGACCGTTCTCGATGCCAAGCACCGTCAGATCGCGCTGGCAGCGCCCTGTCGGCAAAAAGCGAAACGCCCCCAAAACGCCGGTAAAGCCCGCGCTGCGCGTGATGCCCTTGCGCGAAAGTGCGCCCGCCTCGCCCAAGCCCACCGCGAGCAGCGCGGCATCATACCCCAAGGCCGCCACAGTGCCCGGTTGCTCGCCAAATGCGGCCTGAAAGCGGTCGGCGAAAGGCAGGAAAAGATCTGGTGGCGGGGCCGCAAACCAAGCCCCCGCGAGATCGCCGTTGCCTGCCACATCATCAACGCCCCATTGCACTGAACCGAGTATTTGCATGCCATTGCCCTGAAGCGCTGCAGCAAACTTGGTTAAGGTCGCGCCGCCATCAGGCAAATAGACCGCTTGCGGCAAGGTGCCCCCACTTGCCGATTTCAGCGCCTCTGCCAAGCCCGCCGCGGCCGGATCACGCAGCAGGGTTGCAGTCAGCATGATCCCGCCCGCCGCCGCGATACTGCGCGCGGCCTGCACCGAAGCCTCGCCCAAAGGACCAGCCCGCGCCACCACGGCAATGCGTGTCAGATTTTGCGCCTTTGCATAGCTGAACATTGTTGACACCGATTGCGCGGGCGTGATGCCCATCACGAAAGCGCCCTGCGCCCCCAGCGTGTCATCATTGGAGAAGCTGATCACCGGAACCTTGCCGGCAACTGCCACAACGGCAGGCGTCTGATCGGACTTAAGCGGCCCAAGCAGCAGCTTTGCCCCCGCAGCCAGCGCCTGCTGCGCCGCAGCCGCAGCACCTACGGCTGTATCCGCGGTATCATATATCTTCGGCGCCGCCCCGGCAGGCGAACCTTGGGTCACAAGACTGGCAGCATGGGCCATATTTTGTCCCAAAGCTGCGGCAGACCCTGTAAGAGGAAGCAACAGCGCGGCATCGCGCCCGCCAATACCAGAGCCTGCCTTAAACGGCCCCGCAGCAATTGCGCCGCAGCCAGATAAGGATCCAGCCACCAAGGGGAGTGTGACGCTTGCAAGAACCGAACGAGCAAACCAGCGGCGCGTTATCTCGGTGGCGGCATAGAGCTCTTTGGTCATCGGTCGTGCTCCTCGGAATTCTGGCGTTTCTGGTGTCTTTGATACTTTACATGCCTGCGCGGTTTGCCGCCCGCACCATCGGCCTGCCCGCGGAGTCTTTGCGCATGTCCGGCACCATCTGGAATGGCTTCACCAGATTAGACGACGCCCACACACTCTCGTGGGAAACTTCGGGCTGGGCAAGCCTGCAACGCATGGCGCTGGTGGTGAACTGGCACCTGACGGGGCAGGACACAGACCTGCTCGGCCGCCTTGCCGTGCCGCTGCCGCCTCGAGCTGACCTGGCAGAACTGGACGCCGTACGTGGGCGCGTGGGTTGGCCTTTGGTCGAAGCGGTGCTGCCCGGCCTTGCCATCCGCTGCGATGCATACGCCGTGCTTGATGGTGTGCAAGTGTCGCTGACGAAAGGACTGCGGCGCGCGGCGGGCACTATCGTAGCCCCTGCGGGATCCTGCCTTAACCTGCAATCGGACGCGCCCGCTGTTGCCACTCCAAACTTAAGTGCGGTCTTGGGCAGTGACGACGCTGGTCTGGTCGCGGTCTTGGTGCAGAGCGAAGCGCCGACTGTGCCGCTTGCCACAGCAAAACTTACCAATTCTGACCAGATTGTCGTCACTATCCATGCGGCAGGCGCCGCCATGGTGCCTGGAATGCCCGCGAGCGCCGACAGCGAGATCGAAATGCCGCTTTCGACCCTGATTCCCTGAGCGCTCATTTCGTCACCAGGCCATTCATCGATACGATCGGCAGCAGAATCGCCAGCACCATCACCATGACCATCCCGCCCATCAACAGCAAGATCGCAGGCTCGGCCAAGGCCACGACAGCCTTGACCCAGGCATCCAGATCGCGCTGCTGATCCGTTGCGGCATGATCCAACGCAGCGCCAAGGTTGCCCGTCGCTTCGCCGCTGGCCACCATCGCCACCAGCATTGGCGGAAAAACCGCGGCATCCTCCATCGCGCGCTTCAGGCTGGAGCCCTGACGGACCTTGTCCGTAACGTCGGCCACGCGGGCGCGCACGTGCAAATTCGGTGTCACATCAGCCGCTGCCACTAGTGCCTCAAGCAGCGGCACGCGGCTTTGCACAAGCGTAGAAAGCGTGCCCGCAAACTGGCTTGCATTCATCCGCTGAACCAATTTCGCGGTAAGCCTGCCTTCGGCCAGCACTCTGTGCCAGCGCAAACGATTGCGCGGGATCTGAAGCCAGCGGATCCAGCCAAAAATACCCGCCGCCACTGCAATCGCGGCGTAAAGGCCGTAGTTGCGCACCAGTGCCGAGACAGCAATCAGCGCGCGGGTCAAAAACGGCAGATCAGTGCCTCGAGAGGTGAAAACACGAACGATGTCGGGGACGACAAAGGCCATCAGCAGCGTGATGATCGACAGGCTGACCACGGCAAGCAGCGCCGGATAGAGCAAGGCCAGTTGCACCGTCTGGCGATTGTGCGCGCGGTTTTCCACGAAAGACGCAAGGTGCGTCATCACCTGATCAAGCTTGCCCGCCTGCTCGCCCGCCCGGACGGAGGCACGGTAAAAATCGGAGAATATCTGCGGATAATGCGCCAGAGCGTCGCCAAAGCTGCGTCCCTCCATCACCGAAGCGCGCACGTTCAGCAAAGTGCCCGCGACTTTCGGCGGCATGCCTTGGGCAATGGTGGAAAGCGCATCCTCGATCCGCAGGCCCGAGCTCAACAGCGTTGCCATCTGTCGCGTCACCAGCGTGAGCGAAGCAAGCGGCATGCGCGGGCCGGCCTTGGTCACGCGGGGCTTTCCCGGCTTGTCAGCGGTTTGCGTGCGCTCTGTTTTGGCGCTGGCCACCACTTCCACGGGCAAAAGCTGGCGCGCACGCAATTGCTGTCGGGCAGCCGTCAGCGAGACCGCCTCAAGAATGCCGTTTTGTGGCTTGCCCGCATCGTCCAATGCCTTGAAGCGGAAAGCGGGCATTGGCTTAACCTTCCTGCGCGACGCGGGCGACGTCTTCCACAGTGGTCAAACCCGCCCTGATCTGGCGCAAGCCATCCGCAATCAGACCGGGGCCCTCGCGTCGGGCTTGCAGCATCATCTCTGCCTCGGAGGCACCCGCATAGATCAGCGCTTCGATCTCTCGGCTGATGGCCACGACCTCGTAAATCCCTGATCGCCCGCGATAACCCTGCCCGTGGCAAACCTCACAGCCGCAGGCGCGGAAAAGGCTGTTTCCCACCGCCAATCCCTCGATCAGTTCGGCATCCTGCGCAGTTGCAGTGTCAGGCTTACGGCACTCTGGGCAGAGCCTGCGAACAAGCCGCTGCGCCACCACGCCCACCAGCATTGGCGCCAATAAGAAGCGCTCCACCCCCATATCGACCAGCCGCGACACCGCGCCGATAGCGGTATTGGTATGCAGGGTCGAAAGCACGAAGTGCCCTGTCATTGCCGACTCCACCGCAACTTGTGCCGTCTCGCGGTCACGGATCTCGCCGACCATGATCACATCGGGGTCTTGCCGCAAGATGGCGCGCAGGCCGCGCGCAAAGGTCAATTCGGTGCGCGGGTTGACCTGCATCTGCCCGATTCCATCGACCGAATATTCGATGGGGTCTTCCACCGTCATGATATTGCGCGAGCGGTCGTTCAGATGATCGAGTGCCGCATAAAGTGAGGTGGTCTTGCCTGATCCCGTCGGCCCTGTCACCAAAAGCATCCCGTCGGGGCGTGCGAGCAGCTTGGTAAACACCTCGCCGTCGCGCGGCGACATGCCCAGCCTGTCAAGTCCAAAGCGCGTCGCATCGCGGTCTAGAAGACGCATCACGACCCGCTCGCCGTATTGCGACGGAATGGTCGAGACCCGCACATCCACCTCATGCCCGCCCACGCGCAGCGAAACGCGCCCATCCTGCGGCAGACGTTTTTCCGCGATATCAAGGCGCGCCATCACCTTGATCCGGCTCACCAAAAGCGGTGCCAGCGCGCGCTTTGGCTCGACCATGGAGCGCAGCACGCCATCTATGCGAAAGCGCACCACCAGCTTGCGCTCTTGTGTTTCGATATGAATATCCGAGGCATTTTCCTTGATTGCCTCAAGCAAAAGGGCATTGATCAGCCGTACGACAGGCGCATCTTCGGATTGATCGAGAAGGTCATCTACCTCGGCGGTGCGGTCGGCGAGGCTTGCCAGATCATCATCCGCACCCGCGGCATCAGAGGCATCGCTGGCATTGTCGCGGTACGCCGTTGCGAGGCGTGCCTCAAAAAGCGCCTGTGACAGTGGCTCGAACCGCAATCCGCTTCCGGCGACGCGCTGCACCTCAACCATCGCGACGATGGAGCAATCGGGACGGGTAAGGCACAACGGCCCCTCGGACCCCACCTCAAGGATAACTCCGTGCTGGCGCGCAAAGCCGTAAGGCAGGCCAGTGCGACGGGGCGGGGCAAGGGGTTGCGCATTGTCCATGCTCATCTCTCCAAAGCGAAAGTGGTCGAGACCACACCGGGCGCGGGCTTGCGCGTCATCTCGATCTCGCGGACGTTCAAGCCATGCTCGCGGTTAAGGATCTCAAGCCAGAGGATCACCCGCTCAAAGGGCGCATCCTCCAGCACGACGCGCGCGCCTGCCCCCTCGGCCTCGAGCCTGCGGATCGTCACCTGTGCCGTGGCCGCACTGTCGGTGAGGATCACCGGGATCGGTCGGTTATCGAGCACCGCACTCGCCGCACCTTGGGCCGAGAAATTTGGGTTCTGCATTGCCGAAAAGCCTGCTTCATAAAGCGCGATCTTCGCTTGCAAGTCGGCGCGGTGCTGGCGCAAGGGCTGCCAGATCAGGCTCACGCTTAGCCAAACTAGACCCAGCCCAAGACCGACGGCCAACAACACCCGCTCGCGCGGTGTGCGCTGGTCAAGCCACTCGGCTAATCGGTTGCGGTAAAGCTGCATCATGGCGTTGTCCCGCGCAGGGTCATTTCAACCTCTGCCGCGCCATTGGCCGACGTCGCCGCCCCCGCCGTCACGCCAAGCCCTGCCGCAGTCAGCGCCGTTTGCGCGGTTTGCAAGCCAGCCAGATCTGGCGCTTCCATCGTCACCGACAGCGTGTTTGGTGCGCGGGTATAGCGCAGGCCTTTGATCTGGACGGTGTCGATCTGCGGCTTCAGTGCGGTGAAAGTATCTGACAGTAAGCGAAGAAAACCACCGGTCTTCGCGGGTTGCTGGGCCGCAAGAACGGAGGTGACTGTGGTGACAAGATCGCCCTGAACCGTCACGCCCTGCGCTTCCAAAGCCGCGCGCAGCGTTGCTTCCTGCGTGGCCGCGATCCGCCCAAGGCCCAGCACATCCAGAAGCAACAGCCCCAGATGACCCAGCAGCGCCACCGCGCAAATCAGGCTAAGACTGCGCAGCCCCAGCGGCAACCCGCCACCACGCCGCGCAAAGCGGCCCCTGCGCAGATCAATCGCACGCAAGGCTGGATCTGGCGCCAGCGCCAAAGCCGTCTGCTCCGCAATGGGCAAATCCTCAGGTAACACGCCGCCCAACAGCACAATCTTCGGCTGGCCTGCGGCCGCCCATATCGCTGCCAGCGCAGTGCAATCGGTGGCAAAACCCGTCGCATCGGGCAGGCGCACCAGCACCCGCCTGTCCCGCGCCAGAACGCTCCACGCGCCATCGCTGGGCACTTGCAGAGCAAGCACATCGGGCAAGAGCACCGCCTGCGAACCAGCGTGAGCACGGAAAATTTCGTCCATCACGGCAAGGCTGATCACAGCAACCAACCAGACCCCGCCAGCGTCGTCCGCCTTCACCTGCGGGCCAAGCACAACATGGCATTGATCCAACGGCTGAGCGATCAGATCCTCAACGGCAAAGCCCGCCACGCTGCGGCGTTGGGCCGGCGCCATTTTAGGAAATGACACCGCCAGCAAAAGCACCGTTTCGCTGGGAACAAAGCTGATATCCGAAACCGGAAGGTTCACCCTGTCGGCAGCGGGGTGAGGGCGATGTGACCGGCGCACGCTTAGGGGGATCAGACGGCGAAGCGCGGTGCTGACGCTTATGTGATCAATCATGTGTCACAGTAGCACCCCTTCTCCACGCCCGAACCAGATATTTATGATACGACGTGAAACCAAATAAGTTTCAGCCCGTATCTAACGCATTAGGGTCCCAAAGCATCGGATGTAAAGATGAACCCGCGCGCCTGTCTTAAACCCATCCGCAAGCACTTGCGTGCCTTACTTTCCTTGATGCAACACCCAAGCAAAGATCGATCTGCGCGCGGCCACGAAAACGGTGTCACCCTGATCGAGATGATGGTAGTTCTGGTTATCATCGGCATCGTGGCGGCCTTGGTGGTGCCGAATGTCATCGGCCGGCCGGATGAGGCACGCGTCGCCGTCGCCGGTGCTGACCTGCGCAGTGTGTCGGCAAGTCTGGAAATGTACAGGCTCGACAACCGCAGCTATCCGACGACCGAACAGGGTCTGGCCGCGCTTACGCAGCGCCCGACCTCCGCGCCCGTGCCAAGCAATTGGGCGGCGGGCGGCTATCTGCCCTCGGCTCCCGTAGATCCATGGGGCAATGCCTATATCTACCGCTCGCCCGCCGAAAATGGCCCCTATGAGTTGATCTCGAACGGCGCCGATGGTGTGCCGGGGGGCGAAGGCGCCAATGCCGACATCCGCAATGCGGTCAGCAACTGATGTCGCTACACTCACAAGCCTTGCCTGACCGCAACGGCGAGGCGGGCATGACGCTGATCGAAATGCTGGTTGTTCTGGCGGTGATCGGGGTGGCCACGGGTGCGACAATGTTGGGGTTGAATGCAGCCGATCGCGGCGCGCGGGCGCAAAGCGAAGCGGTGCGCCTGGCCAGTAACCTCTCGCTTGGCATCGACGAGGCGATTGTGTCAGGCGCGCCGCTCGCCCTGCTTTGGGATCAATCGGGCTATCGCTTTGTTGCCTGGTCTGAGGCGAAGCAAAGCTGGGAGGCGACTTTGCCTGCGCAGCTGTCTGCGCGCCACGACCTGAGTGACACATTGCAACTAGCGCTTGAAGGCACCGAGGCGCGCGATGCCGTGCTGATCGCACCAAGCGCCGTTGGCGCGCAGATCAGTTTTATCGTCTCGGCTAAAAACTATGGGCAAGAAGAGCGCTGGATCGTCGATTTCGACGGTTTCTCTGCCACCGCACACGTGGTGGCACCGTCATGACCGCCCAGCGCCACCCGGAAGCGGGCTTTACCTTGATTGAGACACTTGTCGCATTGGTTATCCTTGCCATGTCAGCGATCTCACTTCTGGGCGCGACCGAGGCGCATATCAACCGCATCGGCGCATTGGAAACCCGGGCAGCCGCCCAGTGGGCCGCCGAGAATTACCTCACCGAACTAAGCCTTGGCGTGCAGCCCAGCGACTCGCCGCCTGCCATGAACGGCAATACATTCGTGATTGAGGCGGTGCGCACAGCAACCAGTGACCCGGATCTGGAAAAGATAGAGCTGACCACGCGCGGCGCTGTTGACGGGGTCAGTTACTACCGGATGACGGGCTTTGTGGACACGGCACAGCTGGCGGGGATGGGCCTGTGATTGCGCGTATCCCCAGCTTGCTGATCTGGGCGCTTGGAACCCTTACCGCCACCTCTCTGGGCCTTGCCGCGGGTCAGGTCGTTTGGCGTTTTAGCGGTGATGATGGCGGCCTGCCACCGCAATTCAGCGAACGCGCCACAGCGGAAGTCCCGCGGTTTGATCTGACACCGATCCTGTCCTTTGCCCCCTTTGGGGCGTCCTCCATGCCGCCGCCTGTGCAGCCGATTGGCGGCGAGACCACAATGGGCCTGACGCTACTTGGCATCACCACCGCTGTTCCCGCCTCCCGTTCGCGCGCCATCATTGCCGGTGGTTCCGGCCCGGCCCGCGCCTTTTACGTCGGTGAGGATATCACCGCCTTGGCCAGCCTCTCGGTGATAGAAGCCGATCATGTCGTGCTTGATGTCGATGGGCGGCTCGAAACGCTGTCTTTTGCCAAGCGCAGCGCAGGTGTTGGCAGCGCGGCTGTGCCCGGTGCCGGCCCCGATCTGCGCAATCTCATCCCCTCTACCGCTGCACCCGCAGGAACTGAAGACCCCGATGCGGTCATTGCCCGCTACCGCGCTGATATCGCAATGAACGCCCAAGCTGTGATCAATAATCTGGGCCTTGAAATCACCGATCAGGGTTACCGCGTTACAGACAACGCAGCAGCGGGCGTCAGGCAGGCCGGGTTCAAGCCGGGAGATATTGTAACAACCGTGAACGGACAGAAAGTAGGCGACATGGCGGCAGATCAAAGCTACTTTGACGAGGTGGCGGCTTCGGGTCGGGCACGGGTAGAGCTGCTTCGGGATGGCAAGACAATCGTCATGACCTTTCCGCTGCGCTGATCAGGGGTTGCCGTGAACGTATCGCCGAAAATCCTTGTAATCGTAGTCGCGTTGCTCCTGGGTTGGGATGAAACTGCCTTGGCGCAGACTTCGGGCAAGCCCGAGACTTATGTGATCAATTTGCGCGATGCAGACATCCGCACCCTGTCCGAACAGGTCTCGGATATTACTGGTCGCACTTTGGTGCTAGACCCCAATGTTTCGGGCAATGTCACGGTAATTTCGACCCAACCCTTGGAAGCAGATGGCGTCTGGGAGCTTTATCAATCCGTGCTCGGGGTGCAGGGCTATGCGGCTTTGCCATCCGGCAAACTCTGGCGCATCGTGCCGCAGGCCTCGATCCGGGAAGGCGGCGGCGTGATTGAGAGTAATGACAATATCGGTCGGCTTGATGTGGTCACGCGTCTGGTGCAGTTGAAGAATTTTCCGGCAGCGACAGCCGTCGGCGCGCTGCGCCCCTTGGTTGCTAACTTCGGCTATATCGAAGCGGTGATCGACACCAATACACTTGTGATCACCGACACGGCCGAGAACGTGCGCCGCATTGAAGGCATCGCCTTGGCACTGGATGCTGATACTGGTCAGAAGGTTTACACAATTCAGGTCCGCTATGGTGACGTCGTAGCGGTCGGTGCGGCGGTTCAGGGCGTGTTGAATTCTTCAACCGCCGAAGGGGCAGTAGCCCGCGTTACGGTTGATCCGCGCTCGAACGTGTTGCTGCTGAAATCCAATATCGAGACCTATGAGATGGTGAAGCGCGTCGTGGCCGAGCTGGACGTGCCGGGCAAAGCTTTGCCCTCCACCGTCCCAGTGACGCGCGTTTACAAACTGCGCTACGCTGATGCCACCTCAATGGCCGAAGTGCTGCGCGGGCTGATCGGTTCGGGTGGAGGGGTAAGCAACCCCGTGGCAGAGGCGCTGCCCCCGCCCGCAGTTCCAGCCACAGGCCCTGATGGCACGGCAGTGGCGGAAGCCGCTCCTGCGGCGCCCCCGGTTTTGTCGCTTTCCAGCGAAGAGATCACCATCGAACCCTCGACTGACACCAATGCCGTGGTGGTGCGGGCGCGCCGTGAAGTGCAGGCAGACCTCTCGGCCCTGATCGCCCAGCTTGACCAGCGGCGCCCGCAGGTGCTGATCGAAGCTGCGATTGTCGAAGTTTCCGGCGATATCTCCGAGCAACTGGGAATTCAGCTTGGGTTTGGCAGTGCAACTCCGCCCGGTGGCTTCGCCGCCACCTCCTTCTCGCCCAACGGCCCCTCGCTAAGCAATATCCTGACGCTGCTCGGCGCGCCTGCCGCTGCTGCTGTCTCGCAAAACGGGTTGTCCATCGGACTATCGCGGCAGGATAAGTTCGGCCTGCTCCTTCAGGCGCTTGGGCAATCGACTAAGGCCAACCTGCTGTCCACCCCCAGCATCACCACGCTCGACAATCAGGCGGCCGAGATCGTCGTCGGTCAAAACGTGCCTTTCCGCACCGGCACCTTCACGGGCAACGGCAATACCCAAAGTACCATTGAACGGCGAGATGTCGGCATCACGATGCGCGTGTTGCCGCGGGTCAACCAAGGCGATGTGATCCAGCTTGATATCACTCAGGAAGTTTCATCCCTCGCCAATACGGCGGTCGCGGGGGCGGCGGATATCGTGACGAATCGGCGCAGCATTAAGACGACGGTGCTGGCTGACAATGGTGGCACTATCGTGTTGGGCGGCCTGATCACCAACGACCGCCAATCGAGCCGCTCTGAAGTCCCGGGTTTGGGGAAATTGCCAATTGTCGGCGGGCTTTTCCGCTCGAGGTCCGACAGTTCGCGCAAACAGACGCTGTTCGTCTTTCTGCGGCCAACTATCCTGCGCTCTCGCGCCGATATCGCGGCAGTGTCCGACAACCGCTTTCAGCGCCTCAAGGCGATTGAGGCGACGCCCGAGCCCCAGAAAGGTCCGCTTGCAGAACCAAAGCCGGTGCGGCGCCTCCCGGTGGAGATTGACGGGCTCTACTGAGACCATTTTGCCCGCTTCAAAATCAAATCACGCAAGCCTGCATTTGGGTCGCGGAAATTTGAAACCTTTGTTCACCAGCACCGTAGCTTGAGCAATGGGCACAGACATGCCCGGGCAAAGGGGTGGCCATGCAGGCAGTGACGGGAAAGCAGGCAGCTGGAATAGGTGCTGCTGTGGGTGTGGCTGTTGCTTTGGTCGCGGGGTCTGTGCTGCTCGGGAAGGGACCCGCCCGCATCGCCGCGAAAGACCTGAGAGACGAGACCGTCGTTGCGCAGTTGCAAAACAGCGCCAAGCCCTATCCTGCTGAATTGCAAGCCATGCTGCGGGCAACCCGCGCCAATCCCGACGATCTGCTGGCCGCCAAGGCCGCCGCCTCGGCCCTGATCGCCGAAGGCCGCGCGGCTGGGGACTCGCGGCTTGTGGGGGCTGCCAGTGGGGTGCTGCAACCCTTTATGAAGACACCAGATGTCGAAACCCTGAACCTTGTGGCAACCGTCCGCCAATATCAGCACGATTTCAATGGCGCACTTCGGCTGCTGGATCAATCCATCCAGCGCGAGCCGGGCAATGCCACAGCTCTGTTGGATCGCGCCACCATCCAGATCGTGTTGGGACGCTTTGACCTTGCGCTGCAAGACTGCCAGAGCCTGTCGCAGTTGGCGCGTCCCGACATTGGGTTTCTTTGCCAGTCTACGGCTCTTTTGCTGACCAAAAACGCCAGTATCGTGCGCGACAGATTGCAAAGGATCCTTGAAACACCCGGACTGCTTGACCCGTCTCTGACCGGCTGGGCCACCGGGCTTTTGGGCGAAATTGCCAAGCTGCAGGGGGATATTCCGCAGGCTAAGGCACGCTTCGTCGAGGTGATCAAGGCAGATCCGCTGGCATTGCGCGAGCGTCTGCTGCTGGCCGATCTGCTTTTGGACGAGAAAAGCGGCAGGGCAGTGCTAACGTTGCTGAGCGAAGCCCCCGATGTGGACGGCGTTCTGATCCGCCGCGTGCTGGCGGCACGGCTCATAGGCGATGAGAGCCTTGCACGCAAAGATACTACCGAGCTTGAGCGCCGCTTTCGGCTGAACCTCGATTTGGGCCTGACGGCCCACGCCCGCGAAGAGGCGCGCTATTTTCTTGAAATCGCCGGAAATCCCCAGCTTGCCTTGGCCCGCGCCGAGGTCAACTGGAAGCTACAACACGAGTTTGAAGACGCCCAGCTTTTGATAGATTGCGCCGTTGCCGCAGGCGATCCGTCCAAAGCCGTTCCGGTCCTGTTGTGGATCAATGAGCAATCTGTAGAGGTAGCCAGCTTGCGGATCCCCGATGCTGTCAGGAAAGCTGCACAATGACTAAAATTCGCCCGGCTTTCATATCCATCCTCGCTCTGCTCACGCTATACTTCGGCAGTCCAGCCCTGCAAGCGCATGAAACCACGCGATCTTATGTTTCGCTTACCAGCACCCAAGGGGTAGTCGACGCGCAGGTGCGGATCGCCTTTCGTGACATCGAGGTCGCGGTCTGGATGGATGAGAATCTTGATGGCAGCATCACTTGGGGCGAGGCAAAGCAGCGCCTCGATGCGGTCAGCGCCTATTTCGCCTCGGTCTTTGCACTTGAGGCTGGCGGTCCCTGCCAGCTTGCCCGGAAGGGGGCCTCCGTTTCAACCGACACCGGGATCGACTACCTCGACCTTGATTTTACAGTCAGCTGCCCCGATGCCAAGACCCCGATCAAGGCCGTCTCTCACCTGTTTGCCGATATCGACCCCGATCACCGTATGTTCCTCACCGCCAATCTGGACGGGGTCACCACGACCACGCTCCTTAGTGCCGCCAATCCCGAAGCCGTGTTGAACGCCGAAGGCGCGGGCCTTCTGCACAGCTTTATCACCTACTTAGAGGCAGGCATCGAGCATCTGATCGGCGGCAGCGACCATCTGGTGTTTTTGCTGGTGATCATGCTGCCCGCAGTAAGTTCTGGCGTGGACCGCCGCGCGGCGATCTGGAATGTCATCACCGTGCTCACGGGGTTCACCTTGGCCCACGCGCTTTCTCTGACCGCTGCGGCAACCGAGTTTCTGCATCCCAATTCGGTGGTGATCGAGATCCTGATCGCCGTCTCGATTGTAATCACCGCCATCGACAATATCCGCCCCTTCATCCCAGCCCCGCGCACAGCAGTGGCTGCCTTCTTCGGCATCATTCATGGCTTTGGCTTTGCATCGGCTCTTGGCGTGCTGAACCTTGCCGGCTCCAGCCTGATTGTCGCATTGGTCGGCTTCAATCTCGGCATCGAAATCGCTCAAATCGCCCTGGTTCTAGTGGTTCTTCCAGTCCTGTTTTTCTTTGCGCACAAGAAATTCCTCTTGCACAGCGCAAGTGTTGCGGCAGCGCTGATCGGCTGCTACTGGGTTACAGAACGCCTTGCACTTTAGAAGTTCGTCCTCAAAGAAAGTCGATTTGGACCGCTGAATACGGCGCTGCAAGCCGCTTTGAGCAAATGTCCTATGGGGGTGTTGGCTGCAATACATCTCCAACACTTTAGAGGCCCACTTCTGCTTGAAAACTATGAACGAGGCGATCCACAAGTTCGGCGCGCCAGATATCATGAATGCCGACTAGGGCAGTCACTTTATATCCTTCGACTGGACCGACCAGTTGAAGCGGGCCGAGACCAATATCTCGATTGACGCCAAAGCCCGATGCCTCGAGACCATCTTTATCGAGCGCCTTGGCGGTCGATGAAATATAAATGCAGATATCTGTCCACTTGGGAAAGCGGCTCTCAAGCCAACGCAGGTGTGGGCGCTGGACTACCGTCTATTCCCGCCTGAGGCCCCACGCCGCCCATCGCAGTCAATCGCCCGCCGCGGTCTAATTCAACGCAACCCAAACTGATCAACAGGTATAGGCAGTAGCTTAAAACAGGCCCGAAAGTGTCTAAGAGATAGGGAGTAGCTCAACCTTGTTCGCAGGGCCCTTCTTGTTTGTTGCCTTATCCCCCCATGGGGGATAGGCCTTTCATATGTCAGAACCTCATGTCCATGCAAGCCACCCTGCAATTGCCGCCCGGCTGAAACGTGCCGAGGGGCATTTGCGCCGCGTCATTGCGATGATCGAGGAAGGCCGGTGCTGCCTTGACCTCGCCACGCAGTTGCACGCCGTCGAACGTGCTGTGGCAGAGGCGAAACGGGCGCTGATCCATGATCACATCGACCATTGTGTGACGGCAGAGGGTGCGCACGATCTGAGCGAAATCAAATCCCTGACGAAGCTGCTGTAAATGCTGAACACTCTGCGCAACCCGACCTTTCGACATCTGTTCGCCGCACAGCTTGTAGCCTTGATAGGAACAGGCCTTGCCACCGTGGCACTTGGGCTTCTGGCCTGGAAGCTGGCAGGTGACAACGCGGGCGCGGTGCTTGGCACGGCGCTGGCCATCAAGATGGTGGCCTATGTCACATTGGCCCCGGTGGCCGCTGCCATTGCGGAACGTTTGCCACGCCGGGCCTTTCTGGTGGCGCTGGACCTGATCCGCGCGGGCGTCATTGCTTGCCTGCCCTTCGTTGATCAGGTCTGGCAGATTTATGTGCTGATCTTCTTTCTTCAGGCAGCATCAGCCGGGTTCACACCGGCGTTTCAGGCTGTCATCCCCGATGTCCTGAAGGACGAAGATGGTTACACCAACGCCCTGTCGCTGTTGCGTCTGGCCGAAGATATGGAACAACTCGCCTCACCGATGATTGCGGCGGCATTGCTGACCGTCGTCAGCTTTCCGGTCCTGTTTGCGGGCACGGTGGTTGGATTTGTCGCATCGGCGCTGCTGGTGGTGACAGCCCGTCTGCCGGATCGGGTGCGGGGCGAGAACAGCCAATTCTGGGCAGATGTGACAAAGGGCCTCCGCATCTATGCCCGAACGCCCCGCCTGCGCGGGTTGATGGTGATGGAGGCCGCCGTCGCGGCAGCGGGGGCGATGGTCTATGTCAACACCGTGGTTCTGGTCCAGGCGCGCTTGGGTTTGGGTGAGGAGTCGGTGGCGCTGGCATTTGCGGGCTTTGGGGCCGGGTCGATGCTGGCAGCCTTCCTGTTGCCGCGCATCCTGGACCGGCTGGCCGACCGCCCCGTGATGATCGGCGGGGCCGCGTTGATGGTCGCGGGCGTCTCACTGGTGCCGCTGGTTGGCAGCCTGATCACCCTGATCGCTTTCTGGGCGATCATTGGTTTCGGGTTCTCCCTGACGCAAACCCCCATTGGCCGGATCATCAACCGCTCTGCCCGTGAAGCAGACCGTGGCGCGGTCTTTGCCGCACAATTCGCACTGTCGCATGCCTGTTGGCTTGTGACCTATCCACTGGCAGGTTGGATCGGTGCCGGGGCGGGACTGACCGCTGCGGCTCTCGTCCTTGCCGGGATCGGCGCGCTTGGCCTGATCGCCGTGCTGCGCATCTGGCCCGCGCAGGATGCAAGCGAGCTGGTGCATGACCATTCGGACTTGCCCGCTGATCACCCGCATCTGGCCGAACACGGGTCCCGTCATGCACATCCCTTCGTGATCGACGACCTGCACCGCCGCTGGCCCCGCGCGGCCTGAGCATGATCGCGCTTGCCGGCCTGTTTCTGGCTGCCTTTGCGGCGGCCACGCTGATGCCGACCCAGTCCGAGGCGGTCCTGGTTGCACTGATCCTTTCTGCAAATCATCCGGTCTGGCTGCTTATGGCTGTGGCAACCTGCGGCAACGTGCTTGGCTCCGCCGTGAATTGGGCCATGGGGCGATTTTTGATCCGCTTTGCCGACCGCCGCTGGTTTCCGTCATCAAAAGCGCAGTTGGACAATGCCGCAAGTTGGTATGCGCGTTGGGGGCACTGGAGCCTGCTGGCATCATGGGTTCCAGTAATCGGCGACCCGCTGACCCTGGTCGCGGGCGGGCTGCGCGAACGGTTCTGGCGGTTCGTGCTGATCGTCACCTTTGCCAAGGGCGGTCGTTATCTGGTGCTGGCTTCGGTCACCATGGCTGTTACGTGATCTGCCTGTTGGCCGTGACGGCACGGAAATCGCCAGCAAGAATGGCTGTCATTTTGGCCACTTTTGACGAAGGCGCCGACCCGGTCGCGATAGAAAGTGGCAGCGGTGCTCAAAGATACATTGGCCTCAAAGGCCGTTTTACTTTGCGCCCCGATCTTCAACCGGCTGCTCCAGTCACTTGGGCCGATGACCGGACCGTAACGCAAACGACCGCTTTCTGCCGAGGCTGTGTAAAAACTCCGATTTATGTTACAATGACCCATGGCTGGGAAGATTTTCATGGCGGGTTTCATCGACGGCATCAGCCGAGATCAGACAACGCTTTTCCCAGAGCGTTTGGACGACTGGATTGGGGAAGATCACCTTGTGCGTGTGGTTGATCTGTTCGTGGACCAGCTCAATGTGCCCTCGCTCGGGTTACGGACATGACCACGACGTCCTTTCGCACCATCAGGCCTTGGCGCAGGCACGCGCTTTATTTGTCCCGCAAGAAAGGGTAGCGCGCGCGCTGCCGTCATTGACCGTGTGCAGCAAGCCAGGCGGTCATCTGCGCAATCTCGGCCTCCTGCGCTACAATAACAGCTTCGGCAAGAGCGCGGACTTCCGGATCTTTGCCGTATTGCACAGCAACCTTCGCCATATCGACTGCGGCTTGGTGGTGCGGGATCATGCCAGCCATGAAATCGACATCCGGATCGCCCGTGTAAGGGATCATCATTCCGGCCATCATGTCGTTCATCGCCTTGGCGTAAGCCAGCGTGGCAGGGTCTCTGGCCAACTCCGGTGGAATGAGTGCGGTGTGGTCCATGCCACCCATCGCCCCCATATCCATCTGCATGCCAGAGTGGTCCATGCCTTCCATCGTAGTCTGAGCAACGGCAAATCCACCAACTACGATGGCGGCAGCGGCTGTTAAAGCAAGCGAGCGCTTGTTCATTGGAATTCTCCTGTGTTGGGATCAGTTTACGGAAAAGCCGGCAGTGGCCAGAACTGCCTCGGGCTTTGGGCGGGGCGCTGTCGTCGTGACATCTACTTTGTGCCTCGCGGGGTCTGCATTAAACTTGGCAACTGGATCGACTGACAAGATCGCCGTCGTCACGCTGCGCGCACAGCCGCCGCAAGTCATATTCTCAATGTGGAACCGCATGAGATCCTCCGTGGGTGCTGTCTCATGCCCAATCAGATAGGGCTTCCCACAGGTGGAAGGTCAAGTAGCTGCGCAAACAATCTTTTCCGAAACCTCCCTGTGATCGTGCGATGACTAGAAGCCCCAACTCGACGGTTGCAAACAAGGCAAATTGCATGGCGGGCTGCAAGGCTTACAGAAATGTAAGGCCGCCGAAACATGGCTGCGATCCAATTGCCCTAGGGCTGCGAACCAAGAGTTAGATGCGGCAAAACAGGACACATTCCATGGCTCACTACGACGACAAGCAATTTACTCTGGTGATGCCAGTTGAGAAGCATGCGCTGCAGACGCGGCTGTTGCACGGTGGACTTGCGATCGCAATCCTGACGCAGTTGCTGACCAGTCTTGCAATGGAGGGCCCGGATGAAGTGCAGTCCGGCGACATTCTCTTTCAAATCCATCGCTACAGCGGGCTGACGGCCGCCGTATTGGCTTTGGCGCTATGGCTGGTGATCTTGACTCGTCGGCGCGGCACCGATCTGGGGGCGTTGCTGCCGTGGTTCTCTGGCGCACGTCTTTCGGCTTTGTGGATTGACCTACGCCTCCATATGGCAGCGCTGGTCAAGTTGCGCCTGCCCACCCACGATCCCGATGCAGCACTTCCTGCAGCCGTTCATGGGCTTGGTCTGTTGCTGATTTCGGCGATGGCCCTGTCGGGCACGGTCTATTTTCTGCAGGTGATGTTTGGGTTTCACTCTGCAGAACCCGACGGCATGTTGGCGATGACGGTGCATGTAACGCTGGCCAATCTGGTTTGGGCATATTTGATTGGCCATGCTGGGCTTGGCGTGTTGCATCACCTTCTGCGATCGGCGAGCCTGACCGAGATGTGGTCGCTGCGCCGGTAGAGCTTCAAAATGGCGATTTCCAATGTCGAGCTCTGGAACCAGAGTGTATTTCTGGGTCTGAATGCCAGTGCAAAATCGCCGATCTTACTCATCGGAATCGCCAAGGTTCTGGCGGGTGGGGCGATCTATCTGGTTGCTCTAACGCTGAGTATTTTGTGGGTCTGGCGTGGGCGCGCCGTCAGGTTTGTTCTGCTGGACGCCATGGTCTCAGCTGCGGTCGGTTTAGGTTTGGCGCAGATGATTGCAGCGATCTGGTATCACCCAAGGCCATTCGAAATTGGTTTGGGTCTCCAATGGATCGCCCATGCCGCAGAGGCGTCTTTTCCCAGTGATCATGCCACAATGATGTTCAGCTTGGCGATACCGCTGCTGTGCGCGCCGCAGACGAGATTGTGGGGAATTATTCTGATGCTGTTGGGTTTGGCGGTGGCTTGGTCGCGCGTCTATCTTGGTGTGCACTTTCCGCTTGATATGATTGGCGCGTTCGGTGTTGCCGCATTTGCATCACTTGTGATCCTGCCTGCAACCGCACGGCTTCGACGTTGGACCTATCCTGCATTGTTTGGGATGTATGAGGCATCAATCAAAGCAATGCGGCTTCCCAATGCGATGTTTCCGCGCAACCTGTGATGTCACTGCCTAAAACTGGATGCACAAAAGCTTCTGCCGGATTTAAGCCAGATTTTGTGCAGTCACGAACTGCAGATCAACCCGAAGCCCCGGCGCTGTATCGGCCAAAGTCAGCTTGGCATCGTGTAGATCTGCCACGGCTTTAACAAGCGCAAGTCCCAGCCCTGTGCCCGCGGTGGTTCGACTTTTCTCCAGCCGATAAAGGCGCCGCAATACCTTGTCGCGCTCCGGGTCGGGGATGCCGGGCCCGTTGTCGCTCACAGATGCTGTCACATAGCGATCGTCCGCGTCAACAGCGCAGCGGATGACGGTGCCGGGTGGGCAATGCCGGATCGCGTTCTCAATCAGATTGGCGATGGCTTGTGTCAACAGTTCACGGTCGCCCATCAGCCATGCGGGGCCAGAGTTTTCGCAGGTGAGGCTCATCTGCGCATCAATGGCCACATCCGCGTAAACCTCGGCAATATCGCCAATCAAAGTTGCCAGATCCAGCCGCGCAAACTTTTCGCGCCGCGCGCCAGCTTCAATCTGGGCGATGCGGAGAAGGGCTGCGAAGGTCTGATCAATCACCGCGCCTTGCGCCAGAGCCGCAGCAAGATTGTCTGAGGGGTTGGCCCCATTCGCCGTCTTTTGTGCCGCTTCCTCGATCTGAATGCGCAACCGATTAAGTGGGGTGCGCAGATCATGCGCAATATCGGCACTGACTTGGCGCATGGCTTCAACCAGTGATGCCAGCCGTTCCAATGCTGCGTTGACGGCGCGCGATATCCGATCCAGTTCATCGCCCCGCCCGGTAACGGGCAGTCGCGCCGTAAGGTCGCCTTGTGCAACGCGGGCGGCAGCGGACTCTGCCTCTGTCATGCGTTTTTGCACGCGCAGAGCAAGCACGCTGCCGACAACGATGGCCGCCAAAAGCGCAAATACACTTGCCCATCCGAAAGCACCCAACACGATCTCTTGCAGATCATCCAGATCGGCATCATTCAGGCCGACCGTCAGGCTGTAACCCCCCGCTATGCCCGAGAACATGCGATAGGCATATTCGCTGGGCACATCAACCCGCACGGCAGGAACCGTTGACCAGCCCAACTCTGGCCGGAAATCAGCGATGTTGCTTGCCAAAATCCTGCCGGTTTGATCACGCAGCAGATAGGCCGTGGCACGGTCTGGGCTGGCTTTGATACGCGCGGCGATGGCCTCAATCAGATCAGTTTCGTCGCCTTGCAGGCTGGTCTGCTCGATGGCTGCGAAAATCTCTGTCACGCGGGCATCCTGCCTTGCGGACAGTTGCGCCTTCATCAGGCCGTAGCCAACCCCACTGGCCAGCATCAGCGTCGCAAGCACGAAGATTGAGACCGCAAGTGCAAGCCGAAAGGCGCTATGCCGCCACAGATCAGCGGGGCGCATGAAGGGTATAGCCCATGTTTTTGACCGTATGCAGCAAGGCCACATCAAACGGCTTGTCGATCTTGGTGCGCAGACGACTGATGTGGGTTTCGACCACAGAGGTCTTTGGGTCAAAATGAAAATCCCAAACCCGTTCCAACAGCATCGTGCGCGTCACCACCCGGCCTTCGTTGCGCATCAATACTTCCAGCAGGGTGAACTCCTTCGGCAACAACTCAATCGCTTGACCCGACCGCGTGGCGTGTCTGCGCATCAGATCAAGCTCTAGATCGGCCACCCGCAGCACGGTTTTCACCTCTTGCACCGGAGGACGGCGGGCCAAGGCATTGATCCTTGCCAGCAGTTCGGCAAAGGCGAAAGGCTTTGTCAGGTAGTCATCGCCGCCCGCCTCGAGGCCTTCGACGCGGTCATCAATCCCGCCAAGAGCCGTCAAAAACAACACCGGCGTTCTGCGCCCCGCAGCGCGCAGGGCGCGAACCAGCGAAAGCCCGTCCAACCCCGGCAGCATCCTGTCCACCACCAGCACATCATAGCTTTCACGCGTCGCCTGAAACAGCCCATCTGTCCCATCCCCCAGCACATCGCAAACATGACCGTTCTCGGCCAGCCCGCGTGAGACGTAGGCGGCGACAGCGGTATCGTCTTCAATCAGCAGGATGCGCATGGCGGGCTTTCAAGAGTGGGCAATCGCAAGCTTGATAAGTTGGCCGTCTAACACATCGCTCGCGCCAACCATACAAATCTGTAAGCCGGGCGAAAGTTACCCGTATGGGCGCGCCATTAGAACCGCACAAACCGGATTTTCTGGGGTCAACTGGAGCGGCTATATGAAGCAAATACTTTTGGCGACGGCGTTGATTGCGTTGCCCGTCGCGGCGTTCACCGGGTTCAACCTTTATACGCGCGAACCCCGCGTTGTCGCATCGGCCTCTTCGACAGGCTTGGGCGATCTCTCGGCCTTTTCTGCCATCGTGACAGATGTCCAAGCCATCGCTGCCAAAGGCGATCTGGCAGGCGCAAAAACCCGCATCAAGGATCTTGAAACAGCCTGGGACGCGCAGGCGTCTGCCCTGCGCGCAAAAGATGGCACCGCTTGGGGTGGCATCGACGATGCTGCCGACGCCGCTTTGGCGGCCTTGCGGGCTGGCACACCGGATGCTGCCGAGGTCGCAGCGACATTGACTGCTTTGCAGGCGACGTTGCAAAATCCAACCCCAGCCAAAGACAATTCTGCCGCCGCAACGCTTGTCAGCGGCATCGCTGTGACAGACGCCAACGGCCGCGCCCTGCCTTGCGAAGAAATGCTGGCTGCCGTGCGCGATGGCCTGACCACCGCCAAGCTGTCAGCCCCCGACCAAGCCAGCGTCGTGGCGCTGCAAGCCAAAGCAACCGAGCGTTGCAATGCCGATGACGATCAGCACGCCGATGAATTCTCGGCACAGGCTTTGGCGCTGCTGGCACCATGAGCAACTTGACCCAATCTTCTGAAAGGACCGCTAAAATGCAGGCAACAGCCGCTCCGATGAACCGCGTGCCAAAAGTCACCATTGATTTCTGGTTGATCAAGCTGATGGCTGTGACCATGGGCGAAACTGCCGCCGATTATCTTGCAGTCAATCTGGGCTTTGGGCTGACCGCGACATCGCTGATCATGGCGGCCATTCTGATTGGTGCGCTGGCGCTGCAATTTGGCCAAAAGCGTTATGTGCCGTGGTCGTATTGGCTGGCCGTTGTGCTGATCAGCATCGTTGGCACATTGGTCACGGACAATCTGGTCGATAATTTCGGGGTATCTCTGATCACCACCACCATCGGCTTTTCTATCGCCTTGGCCGTGACCTTTGCGCTTTGGTTTGCCTCTGAGAAAACCCTGTCGATCCATGCGATTTTCACCACCAAACGCGAGGCCTTCTACTGGTTGGCGATCCTGTTCACCTTCGCACTTGGCACTGCCGCTGGCGATCTGGTGGCCGAACGGTTTGGCCTTGGCTACCTTGCAACCGGCGTGCTGTTTGGCATGATCATCGCTTCGCTGGCCTGCGGATATTTCTTCCTTGGCCTTGATCCGATCCTGGGCTTCTGGCTGGCCTATATCTTTACCCGCCCGCTTGGAGCGTCGTTCGGCGACCTGCTGTCGCAACCCGCCGAATATGGCGGCCTGGCACTTGGCACCATCATCACCAGCGCGCTGTTTTTGGGTCTGATCGTGGTGATCATCGCCTACATGTCGCTGACCCATGACGGTGACGAGACGGCGGTCTAGCGCCAATCCCCGACAGATGCGTTCTGCACAGAAATCAAGGCGGTTTAGCCGTCACCTATTGAGGCACCCGATGAATGTTATCCTTGCCAGCAGCGCCATCCTTACTGCAATCGTGCCATCCGCGACTTGGGCCGATGGGCTCAGCTTTGGCGGCAACCTCGCCGTCACTTCGAATTATATCTCGGATGGTCTCTCAGAGTCGGATAGCCGACCGGCGCTGCAACCATTCTTGGAAATCAGCAAAAATGGCATCTATGCCAACGCCTGGGCATCCAACATCAAGGACGAAGACGGCAATACCGCAGCGCTTGATCTGGGCACAGGCTATCGCGGCGATCTTTCGTCGGGCCTTTCCTACGATCTGGGATATACCCAACATTTGTTCAACAAAACGCACGGTTATTCAGCCGAGATTGACGGCTCGATGGAATATGCTGTCAACGAGCAACTGACCCTATCTGGCGAATTGTCATATGATCTGGCGGTTCATCGTCTCGGCGAAAGCTTTGGTGCCGCATACGATCTTGGCAACAGCTGGACGCTTAACGGGGGCATCAGCAAGATCGACCCGCTGGCCCCTTTGGTCGCCGAGGTCGGTGTGGGCTATGCCCTGAACGATAACCTCAATCTGGATCTTCAGTATCAGGACTCGGCCTCAACCACCGGCGTCGCTGCGCTGACAGTGAACTACGCCTTTGGCAAAGTTGGAGATTAGGATGAATCGACTCAGAAAAAGAATGAACCGCGCTTCCTGCATGAATGCGCGGTTGTGATAATGCAGTGCTACAGTGCCCCTTCATGGGGCACACTGACTCCACGGTGAGCGAGCGGTTGTTCAGGATGCCGCTTAGAAGAAATACCGCCGGACGCATTCTACCAATGCAGATTCTCACCTCAGGCGGGTGCCTTATGCCATTCCTTCGAGAATGGTAAAGTTGGCCGCGTTAAGTTGGAACGGCGGCTTTGGTTACTTGCGCCGGCTCCCATGTTGTCGAAGCAAAGGGGCAGCTTACCGCCCTTCTCGAAGGTGCCGACGTGTTCGGCGCTAAGACGCCAGTCAAAGTCCGTGAAGAGTTGCTCGGCGGCGCCGCCAAAGGGGCCGCCCGCCGCGCATGATGTTGGGCAATGTTGTCGCCCAGAATAGAGCCTCAGTTGGCGAAGGTCAGCGCCGCTCGGCCCATGCGCTGACCTGGTGGTTGCCATAGACCATCCGGCGGATCCCTGACTGGGCCAACGACGCGGAGAACCCCATATGTGGGGCAGAGACTGCATTGAGCCGGGCCATCTGATCAGGGCTGAGGCTGATCTCAACAGCTGCAAGGTTGCTGGACAATTGTGCAAGGCTCTTGGCGCCCACCAGGGTTGAGGTCACGCCGGACCGTGCCAAAACCCAGGCCAGAGCCACCTGCCCAGGTGACCGCTCCACTTCCGCCGCGACCTCGCTGAGCGTGGCCAGAATCTGCCAGTTTCGGTCACTGAACTTGCTGGTGCCGAACGGATTAGGCCCGCTCAGCCGCCCGGTGCCAGTGGTATCTTCGCGTTTGTATTTCCCGGTCAGAAATCCGCCCGCCAAAGGGCTCCAAGGCATTATGGCCATGCCCGCCTCTGCCGCGACCGGAAAGTGCTCCGCCTCGACATCACGGGCGACGAGCGAGTATTCCAACTGCATGGCGATCGGCCCCGGGATGCGCCGTTCTGCGGCGATGGTGGCGGCCTTCATTGCCACCCAGGCTGGCATGTCGGAAAACGCATAGTGGCGGATCTTTCCCACTCTCACGAGGTCGCCCAATGTTTGCACGATCTCTTCTATGGGGGTCACACCGTCCCAGATATGCATCCAGTAAAGATCAATGTAATCGGTTTGCAGCCTGCGCAGCGATGCCTCCAACGCGCGGTGGATGTTCTTGGCCCCCGCCCCACCTGCATTGGGATTGCCGCGCCCCTGCGCCGCCGCTAATGGGCTGGCCGAGGCGTTGAATCCGAACTTGGTCGATAGAACCACCTCATGGCGCATGCCAGTTTCCCTCAGGAACTGACCCAGCAGCATCTCGGACCCGCCCCCCGCATAGATATCGGCAGTGTCGATCACATTCCCTCCCGCGGTCAGATAGGCGTCAAAGATCGTCCGTGCCGTGGCATCGTCGGCATTCCACCCCCCGGGGCCGAAGGTCATCGTGCCAAGTGCCAAGGGAGAGACGATCAGGCCAGAGCGGCCAAGGCTGCGGTAATGGGTCATCGAGAACACTTTCATATTGATCACTACGAAATACATGTCAGGCTTGCGGGGCCCCGTCAATCTGTTTATTAGTGATCACTATGGAAATATCTGTCACACGCGCTCGCCGCAAAACCGGTCGCCCCCTGTCATTTGACCGACAGGCGGCGTTGCAAAAGGCGATGCTGACCTTCTGGCGCCACGGTTATGAGACGACCTCCATATCTGATCTGACCGCCGTGATGGGGATCACGGCTCCGAGCCTTTACACGGCCTTCGGCGACAAAAAGCGGCTTTTTCTGGAGGCGATGCGACTGTATGCACAATCGCCGGAAGTTTTGCAGGCACAGCTTGACGCCGCCCCCACGGCCCGAGATGCCGCGCACCAGATGTTGGTGTCCGCCGCTCTGGGCTTTACCGGAGAAACAACGCCCCCTGGCTGCCTTCTGGCCAGTGCAGCCGCCAGCGGATCGACGGAAGCCATCGAGGTTCAGGCCGAAGTCGCGTCTATCCGCACGGACATCATCACACGCCTGACAAACCGAATTGCCAAGGATGGCTTGGCTGCTGCCGAGGAATTGGCCGCTCTGGTCGTGGCAGTCATACAGGGCATGTCGGTTTTGGCCCGCGATGGGATGCCACGTGAGAAGCTGCTCGCGTTGGCAAAAACTGCGATACAAGCTTGGCCCAAGATTGATCCTTGAAGAAGGGTTCGAGCATTTCCGCTTCGGGCAGGATGCCGCCATGACAGCCAAGAGGCCGCCAGAAGTTCAGGGCTCGTGAAACTGACAGTCTGAATTCTCCGCCAGAGTTGAGGAATGCAGTCATGTCCCGATCACCGGGCGGCAACCTCGATTCAAGCCCCCAGGTTTGGCCGACCCCTTGTTGGCCAAATGTTGGGACAAGAACGGCCCTTTGCAGTCAGTCGCTACTGGTGGCTTCGGTCGTGCAATTCCTCCGAAGCGGTCGTTGACGGCCCTCCAACTGCGGGACCGATGCTTTCCAACAGACTTATCGCGTCATCACCCAAATGGCAGGTATCGTTGGATTTGATCATGATCTCCGCCGGAGTCAGCCGCACCGGCTCGATCAGGGTGAGGCCATCGCGGATTGTGGCGCCAAAAGCCTGCGCATCGGGCAGCGTCGCGAATTGCTGGCGGGTGTGATCGCGGGGTGTGCGGCCCCGCGCGGTAACAAAGTGGGCGGCGTTCTTCAGGGAGAATTCTTCGTGGGTCGTCAGGGGTTTCAATGCGCAAGGATTGCCCTACTGGGCCGTCTTCTCGGGACGCTCCAGCAAGGCTGCTGCTCGTTCTGCCTGCGCCACGATGGCTGCAAGGTAAGGTGAGAGGTTTTTGTTTGCCGCTTGCCCCGCCATCATCTCATTGGCAAAGCGCCGCAGGGTGGTGGCGCTCAGATTTCTATCTTCTCTGGTCTTCAATGTTGGTCTCCACGGGCCTCGCCCACAAGGATCTTCTACATCCGGATGTCTAATCGGCGCTCTCACGCCGTCTGTATCTAAAACCCCAGATCACTAGGATTCGGTGAAGATGGGATTTTATCGATTGCCGCGCTGGGCCGTTCTCACCATCCAATTCGTCCTGTGACTTCAAAATGGGAAACGCCTTGATCGGAGGCCCAGGGATTCCTACCCTCAAAGACGCTGATTGACCGGCTGGTGACCTATGCTCTTGAGACATTGCTTCGCTCCACACATCCGCCTGATCATCAGCTTTGGCTAAGGCAAGGTGATGTCCTTGATTGGACGAGGGCGCCTTCTTTGTGAAGGATTTATTAACTGCCGTCTGAAGAGGGCGATGTCCCCAGCCTCCAAAGTCAGGGAGCAGGCGCATCAAGAACGGCACCAACGCGGGGCTCTGCGCTGCATCGTTCATGTCCTCGAAATGCAGATGGGCCGTCCGAGATGCAGCCCTGGGTAGAACCCTTCTCGCAAATTCTCTAAAGTTTACCGAATATTCATGACGTTCGACGAACCTGATCTTGCTCCGAGCAGGGCCACTAAACTTATCAACGCAAAACCGAACCCATCAATTCATACGATGACGAAGCAGCCCGGCGACCGCGGTCGCCGGCGCCGGGTTATGTCTGATTTGGTGCAAGTCAATCAGGGATTTTGCGATCATGGGGGGCTGCAACGCGGCATAAACCGATTTGGCCGAAGTATTGCGTGAGGTGAGGGCTTCACTTTGATCATGCAATCGGGCGGATTTTGAATTCCCGCGGCAACCGAACCGGTTGATTTTAGAAAGGGCATGGATGGACCGGCGGCACATATCGCCAACAGCTTCGATCTTGACCTCTATGATGGTGCAATTTGGCTATTTCGCTCGCGTCGGGTTGATCGAGTGAAAGTCATCGTATGGGACGGCTGCGGCTTGATCTTGGCGATGAAACGGCTTCGGGACAGTCGCTTTGTCTTTCCGATCGGGTCGACGCTCTCGGCCCAATGCAGACAGTCAGCCCTACACCCTTCGACAACTGAAAGTGTGTTAGCAGGTTGGTCCACCCACCTCCATCGTAAAGATCCCGTGCGTTCAGCTTGGCAACGCGTCGCCGTCCACTCGGAAATAGTGCCCGGCGCCAATTTCTTCCAGCAATCCGACGCCGGTTGGTTGCCAATCGAGCACTTGCTGCGTGATGGCGCTGGACGCCGGGCAATCTAGAGTAGCAAATCCGGCGAACCAATCGAACTGATCCCCAGCTTCGTCGACGGTCTTTCCAACCACCGGCAGACCAAGGCCGCGACCGATGGCTTCCGCAATCGCACGGAAAGGGATCCCTTCTTCGGCGATCCCGTGATAGGTTGCGCCCGCCTCGCCGGTCTCGACGGCCAGCCGGAATAGGCGGGCGGCATCGAGTCGCGGCACGGCAGACCACCGGTTGCTGCCGTCGCCAATATAGGCGGAGACGCCCTTTGCCCGGGCAATGGCAATCAGAAAGCTGACGAACCCGTGGTCCCCCGCGCCATGCACCGACGGGGCAAGCCGCACCACGGAGACATTTCCGCCCTCTGCAACAAGGGTTGCCACTGCCTGCTCTGACATGCGGGGATAGGCGTCGGAAACCTGTGGTCCGGCATCCACCTCGGTTGCCAGCCGGCCCGAGGCCACGAAGGCGACTCCTGCCGTCACGACTAGGCGCTTGCCAGTGCCCAAAACGGCCGACCCAAGCGCGGCGATCGCGCGACTGTCAACCTCGCACACCTCTTTGAAGCGAGAAAAATCATGGATGAAGCCGGTGTGGACTACGCCTTCGGATGCCATCGCCCCACGGCGCAAGCTGTCCAGATCCTCCAGATCGCCGCGATGCACCTCTGCACCTGCCGCCATTAGCGCCGTTGCCGCGGCATCGGAACGGGCAAGGCCCAGTACCTGGTGCCCGGCGGCCTGCAAATCGGCCACCACGGCCGAGCCAACAAATCCGGTGGCCCCGGTTACAAAAACGCGCATGAGGGTATTCCTTTCATCTGCGGGCATGCTGCCGTGCCCGGTTAGCCAGACTTAACCGCTGGCTGCAGGACGATCTATGCGCTATAGTCCATATTTCATTCGCTATCGTCCAGAGGCTGCCATGGATCCGCTTTCCAGCGTTTTGTCGCTGCTGAAACCCCGCAACTATCTCTCGGCAGGTCTTGATGCAGGGGGCGATTGGGCGATCCAGTTCCCGGATCAGCACGACGGTATCAAAACTGGCGCAGTGGTCTCAGGCTCGTGCTGGCTGGAAGTGGGCGGCGTGTCGGACCCGGTGCATCTGGAAGCCGGGGACTGCTTTCTGCTTCCCAGCGGTCGGCCCTTTCGGCTGGCCAGTGACCTCGCCATTGTCCCCGTCGAGGCTCGCGAGGTCTTTGCCTCGACTGCGGGCGGCAGTGTTGCGCGTCTAAACGGAGGCGGAGCGTTTTCGGTGGTCAGCAACCGCTTTGGGCTGTCAGGGCGTCAGTCGGGCTTTCTGCTTGGCATGCTGCCCCCGATTGTTCACATCAGGGACGCCAAAGGTAGAGCGGCACTCTTTTGGTCGATCCAGCGGATCATGGCGGAACTGCGCGATCCGCAACCGGGCGGATTCCTGATCGTGGATCATCTCGCCCACCTGATACTGGTCGAGGCATTGCGGTTGCATCTGGCAGATGCGGCCACTGCGAGGATTGGCTGGCTGTTTGCCCTGGCCGATGAGCAGATCAGTAGGGCGTTGCAGGCGATCCACGGCAACCCTGAGCGGGGCTGGACCGTTCAGGATCTGGCCAAGCTGGCGGGCATGTCCCGCTCGGCCTTCGCGTTGAAGTTCAAGACAATGGTCGGAACGTCGCCGATGGGCTACCTTGCCCACTGGCGCATGGCCCTCGCGAGTCATCGCTTTACCACCTCGCGCGATCCGATATCCACCGTGGCCCAATCCTTGGGCTACGAGTCAGAGGCCGCTTTCAGCACGGCTTTCAAGCGGATCATGGGCCATGCGCCGCGACGGTATTCCCGGGAAGCGGTGAGCTGTCTGAGAACGCGCGCTTAGTCGTGGGTCCACAGCCCTGCTGCCGCTTTGGCAAAGGTGGCAAAGTTCTGGGCCGGGCGTCCGGTGATGCGTTCCACCTCGCCTGTCACACGATCTTCCGATCCGTGCGCGATGCTCGTGTCCATCGCGGCCAGGAGACCGGCAAAGGCCACAGGAACACCGTCACTGACATGCCGGTCGCGGAGAGCGTCTTCATCCAGATTCCGATGACCGATGGGGCGCCCCCGCGCCACCGCAATCTGTTCCGCCACCTCGTTATAGCTCATGGCATCCGGCCCGGTTAGAAGGAGTTCACCGTTGGGAACATCCGGCCTGACCAGCATGCGGGCGGCGACGGCGGCGATATCATCCGCGTCGATGAACCCGACACGCCCGGACCCGGTGGCCGAGTAGATCGTGTCGGACTGGCAGATGGTCACCCGGTGCGGCCCTTCAGAGAAATTCTGCATGAACCACGTCGGGCGCAAAACCACCCATTGGGGTGCGTTGGCGCGCAGCCAGGCATGCACTTGTCCCATCACCGGACCACCTTCGTCCACAGATGAGGCGCTTAGCAGGACGAACCGCTTCACGCCGCTTGTCACGGCCTGCTCCAAGAACGGGCGCATGACGGCAAGCGTTTCCGAAACACCGGGCGGGGCCACCAGATAGACTGCGCGCACCGCATCCAGCGCCCCGGCATAGGTCTCGGGCGCGAGCCAGTCGAAAACAACACTGCCTTGGGCGTTGCTCTGGCGGGATGCGGCCAGTACGGGGACACCCAGCGCGCCCAGTTGGCTTGCCGTGCGTCGTCCGGTCTTTCCGGTACCACCGGTCACCAAAATGCGGTCATGCATGCTGCACCTCTGCCGACATGGCCGTAGATAGGGCTACTTCACCGCCCGCTGCGCGCAAAGCGACGAGAGGGTTCCAGTAGTCGGTGTAGTGGGTGATGCGGCCATCTTGCGTGGTGATGACCGAGATATAGGTCTGATCGTAGGGTTCGCCGGTCTGCAGCCCCCGCCCGGTGCAGGTGAACTCCAAGACGGTAACGCCGCCATCGGTGGCGCGAAGGACGCGCGCGGAGGAAAATCCGTCGATCGAGATGACGCGTGAAAGTCGCATGACATGCGCCGTCAATGCCGCTTGGGCGTGTCGCCGTTGATCACATCGATCTTTTGCAGGCCAAACAGGTGCCGAACAATCTCAGCAAAGCGGAACTGCATGTCTCGGTGTTCGATGAAAACCAGAACGCGGTCGCCAGCGGCCTTTATGCGGTGAAGGATGTCGATAACGGCATCCAGACGTGCGCTCATGGCGATGAAATCCTCTGGCGGCACAGCCTTGTTCGCTCCGGGATGGACGGAAACAGAACGGAGGCTCTGTTGCACAATTCGGCCTGAAATCGAGTTCCCCCTTCCCTTGGACGGACTCATCCCACGCGTTGAGTTTCAGGCGTTCCGAGAGCTGTGAAGCGGTTCAGGATTGCGGCCCGGATCTGTAGC
>NKIU01000022.1 GCA_002256245.1 Pseudorhodobacter sp. PARRP1
TCAGGGCGGCGTTGTAGGAGCGCCAGTTCGTAGTGCGGTAGGTCGGGGGTGTGGGCCTGCTCATCCAAGCCGACTAACACCTTGGAGTCACGAAGGGAATCCCTCACGATTTCTGCAACAGAGCCTTGCCGCCCTACCCGACCGTCGCACCCGGTCTGAGTTTCTCGCATGGCGTGACAGGCTGGCGATCAAGTCGCGGCGGCAAGCCGACTATACCTTTTCCACCTTTGCCGCAATCATGGCTTGGGCGAATGACCGGGGCCTGATCCTGTCCAACCCCTGCGAAAGACCAGGCAAGCTCTACCGTTCGCAACGTGCCGAGTCGATCTGGTTGGCCGATGACGAAGCCGCCCTGAAGGCCGTAGCACCCCCGCACCTGTGGCTTGCTTTCCTCTTGGCAGTCTGGACGGGCCAGCGGCAAGGCGACCTATTGCGGCTGACTTGGACAGCATACGACGGCCAAAACATCCGCCTGAAGCAAAGCAAGGGCGGGCGGCGCGTTAACATCCCCGTCGGGGGCGAGCTGAGGACCGCTCTGGACATTGCAGCCAAGGCCAAAACCGCCGTGACCATCTTGACCACGACGAACGGCACGCCCTGGACTTCCGACGGTTTCCGCACGTCATGGGGCAAGATTGTCGCCAAGGCGAAAGTGAGCGGGCTGACATTTCACGACCTTCGCGGAACCGCCGTGACCCGGTTTGCGCTTGGTGGATGTAGTGAAGCTGAGATTGCCACCTTCACCGGACATAGCCTGAAGGATGTAGGGGCAATCCTTGACGCGCATTACCTGAGCCGGGACTCTCGCATGGCAGAATCGGCATTGATGAAGAGGGAGGCGCACGAAGCCGGAACAAAAGTTCCCAACTAAGCCCCCAACTGCCCAAAACCGTTCCACACGGAACATGGTCTAAGTTGTTGAAAAGGCTTGGCAGGAGTTGGGGGACTCGAACCCACGACCCTCGGTTTTGGAGACCGATGCTCTACCAACTGAGCTAAACTCCTAAGGCCTGAGGCGGGAGTTACGGCAGCCCCAAGGGGAAATCAAGGGGGGAATCGGGGTTGGCGACCAGAAAGCGCACGGCTATGCCAAAGCTTAGCCCAAACCACGGAGGCCCCGATGATTCCCGCCCGCTTTGCCCCGATCGTCTTCGGTCTGATCCTGTCGGGGCTGATGTCGTGCTTCGTGTCGGGGTTATCGACCTTCCGCACCCTGGGGCCGGTCGATCATTTTGTGATGGAGTGGATGGGCAACTGGGCGGCGTCTTGGGCGCTGGCGTTTCCGACCGTGCTGGTGATTGCACCGGTCACCCGGCGGATCGTGGCGCGCCTCGTGCGCCAGCCCTAAGGCACTGCCGCAATCGGGCGGTAACAGCGCACGATGCCCGACACCGAATGGCTGATCGTTGTGACCGTCACCGTGGTGCCGCTGCGCGTGGTTTCGGTGGTGGTGGCGGGGGCGCTGAGCGCGATCTGAAAGGTTTGCACCGGGCCAGAGCGCGGCGGAATGTTCTGCTCGATCACCTCGACCATACCTTGCGAGATCACCCGCACCACCAGACCCGAGTGATGCGGCAAGCCACGGCCCTCGGTGCGCGAGCTTTCGGAAAAGCCGGTGCCATCCGGGCTGGTGGTGTCGATCCGGGTGTTCTGCGTCCATGTGAAGTTCTGGTATTGCACCACATCCCCGGCCCGCAACTGAGACACCTCGACCACGTCGCCCCAGACATAGGCCACGTTCGGCCCAAAGTTTGGCGTCTGCGGGATCGAGGATCTGCCGCCTGCCCCGGTGATCGCGGCTTCGACCAGCGTCCAGCATTGGCCGTCGCCATAGCGCCCGGATTGTCGTTGCGCAAAAGCGATGGCCGTGGCGGGGGTGTAGGGCATGATATGCTCCGTGGTTGTGCTGAAAAATGGCGAGTCGGGCAGGAAATATCGGTGCCCTGCGTGAATGCTAGCAGGTCGCGGGGGCTTTGTCTGTGGCGATGCGCGCGGGGCTGGCGTGGAAGCCTCCGGCGGGGATATTTAAGCAGAGAGGATGAACACAGGCGGTTGAATGACGCTGAGGCTGGCGCAGTATTTTTCAACCTGGATTATTGGAATTTGGTAAAAAACCACAATATGTTGTGGATTTTACGGCAATTTCGCGCAGAAAACCACAAGTCTGTCCCCGCGGGGACAGATTTTTCAATGCCTTCGGGGCCGCAAAACACCATCAGCCACAGGCGCAATGCCGAACCGCGCGAGGTTGCCCCCGCGCGGTGCCATCTGGTTTGTCGCCCGCGTCAGATCGTGCCCGCTGCCATCTCGGTTGCGATGTGATCCGCCTGCCGGATCGCCAGCGCCACAATCGTCAGCGTCGGGTTTTCCGCAGCCCCGGTGGTGAACTGGCTGCCGTCCGAGATGAACAGATTGGCGATGTCATGCGTCTGGCCCCATTTGTTGACCACGCCCAGCTTGGGGTCTTCCGACATCCGGTTGGTGCCAAGGTTGTGGGTCGATGGATAGGGCGGCGTCGGGAAAGCGCGGGTCGCGCCCACCGCCTCATACATCGCCACGCCGCGCGCATAGGCATGGTTGCGCATCGCGATATCATTCGGGTGGTCCGAGTAATTCACGTTCGGCGCAGGCAGGCCGAACTGATCCTTGGCATCTTTCGACAACGTGACGCGATTGGTTTCTTGCGGCAAGTCCTCGCCCACAATCCACAATCCGGCCATGTTTTCATAGCTGTCGAGACCCGAGGTAAACTCGCGCCCCCAAGCGCCCGGATCAAGGAAAGCCGCCATGAACGGCAGACCAAGGCTCAGGGTTTCCAACTCATACCCGCCGACAAAGCCGCGTTCGGGGGCGTGGTGTGCTTCGTCCTGCACGATGCCGGCCATCGTGGTGCCGCGCCACATCCGCACCGGCTTGTCGAACACCCCGTAAACCGAGCCCGTGACGTGCCGCATGTAATTCCGCCCGACCTGATCCGACGAATTGGCCAGCCCATTCGGGAACATCTCGGACGCCGAGTTCAACAGCAGCCGCGGGCTTTCAATGGTGTTGCCCGCGACACAGATGATGCGCGCCTTCTGGGTCTGCAACTTGCCATCCTTGTCGAAATATTCAACCGCCGTGACCTTGCCAGTGTCGTCATGCAGGATCTTGGCGACATGGCTGCGCTCGCGCACCTCAAGGTTGCCGGTCGCTTCGCCTTCCGGAATGTCGGTGTAGGCGGCGGACCATTTCGCGCCCCATTTGCAGCCCTGAAAGCAGAACCCGGTCTGCTGGCAGGCGATGCGGTTGCCGGTCTCATCCGAGGATTGGATCGCCATGCGCCCAGTATGCACCTGCGTATAACCCAGCGATTTCGCGCCTTTCTCGAACACTTTGTAGTTGTTGCTGCCGGGCAGGCCGGGGCGGTTGCCGGTGCGGGTGACGCCCAGCTTTTCCTCGGCCTTGTCATACCACGGCGCCATCTCGGCCCCGTCAATCGGCCAGTCGAGCAGGTTGGCACCCTCAACCTTGCCGTAAGTGCTCAGCGCCTTCCATTCGTGATCCTGAAACCGGATCGACGCGCCCGCCCAGTGGGTTGTGGTGCCCCCCACCGCCTTGACGATCCATGTCGGCAGGCCAGAGAAATCCTTCGCCACCCGCCAATCGCCGCTGGTGGTGCGGGTATCGGTCCAGGCGAGTTGCCCAAAGCTCGCCCATTCGTCGTTCAGATAATCTTCCGGCAGATAGCGCCCGCCAGCCTCCAACGCCACAACCTTGACGCCCTTTTGCGCCAACTCGTTGGCCAGAACACCGCCGCCCGCGCCGGTGCCGATGATGACGACCACGGAATCGTCGTTCAGATCAAATTTCGCAACCATGTGTTCGTCCTCCCCTTCAAAGCCAGTTGATGTCGTCAAAGCCGCGATGGATGTAGCCGCCTTTGCTGAAGGACTCGCCCTCATAGCCAAAGATCGGCCAGATCTCTTTCTGGTTATAAAGGCCCGTCACCAGACCAGCCCGCACCTTCTGGAAGAACACGCCGGTCTCGATGGCTTGCAGCACCTTGACGCGGTCTTTCTCCCAGCCGATCGCAAGGTAAGACGCATGGCCCTGCGCCACCGCCGCCGCGTTCAATTCGTCAATCCCGGCGGCAACCATGTCTTTGCTGTCGGCCGAGTCATAGCCCTTGACCGCGATGGCGTAATATTGGTCGCCCACCTTGTCGTGCGGGTAGATATCGCGCGCCATCTGCATCAGCGTCGCCATCTGCTCTGGCGTGATCACCGTCACTTCCAGCGCCCAAGCCGCATCGGGGGCCGCGATAAAGCCCGCCCCCGAGACCGCCAGCGCCCAAGTCGCCAATGATCTCGACAACAACGCCCGCCGCGTGATGCCCGTTAGTTGCGTTTGTTTCATGTCATCCTCCCTATGGTGCGTTATGGCCGCGAACTCCCCCCGCAGCCGTGGCAAAGCCTTAGCGCGTCACAGATACCTGCCGCCGCGCTGCAAAACCTCAATCTGATAGCCGTCCGGGTCGGCGATAAAGAAGAACCGCGCCACCAGCACATCGCCGTTCTTGAAATCCACCAGCTTGCGCGGGGCCAACCCCGCCGCCGTCAACCGCGCGTGTTCTGCATCAAGATCATCCACCGAAAACGCCAGATGGCCGTAGCCGTCGCCCAGATTGTAGGGTTCGGTGCGGTCCTTGTTGACCGTCAGTTCCAACTCGAAACCCGTCTCGGGGTTCGACATGTAGATCAAGGTAAAGCCCGGAAAATCCAGCCGATCCGCCACCGACAGCCCAAACGCCGTCTGGTAAAACTGGACCGAGCGCGCCTCCTCAAGCACGCGGATCATCGAATGTATCGCCTTGGCCATAATCTCTCCTTAACCGCCTCGGTTTTGGTAAGATTAGTGAACCAATTTATTCTTGGGGTAGTAGCCGCCTACTACAGCGCAATTTTATTACTTATTCGGCGGCAAACCGTGGCTGGACGTGATCTTGCAGCTGATCCAACTCGCCCAGATGGATGGTGCAGGCGCAGCGCAGAAACGAGGTGAAGTTTGGCGCTTCGCCGTGCAGTTGCAGCACTTCGGAATGCAGTTTTGACAGCAACAGTGGCGTGGTCATGCCCTGCTTTTCCGCCATCGTATCCAGAATCCGCCAAAATGCCCGTTCAAGCCGGATGCTGGTGGATTGCCCGTTCAGCCGCAGCCGGCGGGTGATCGATTCGTAACGGGTCGGGCTTTGCCCGGCGAAAATCTGGCACATCGGCTTGTTCTCCCCCGGTCAGGCTAAGGCATCGGCGGCAGAGTCGTCAACCGGGCCTGCATCACGATTGCAAAAGGGCCGCACCTTGCGGCACGGCCCTTTCGGATGGATCAAGCAGCCGGGGCTTACTTCAGGATTTTCGACACCACGCCTGCACCAACGGTGCGGCCGCCTTCGCGGATGGCGAAGCGCAGTTTTTCTTCCATCGCGATCGGGGCGATCAGTTCGACGTTGAACTTCAGGTTGTCGCCCGGCATCACCATTTCGGTGCCTTCGGGAA
>NKIU01000014.1 GCA_002256245.1 Pseudorhodobacter sp. PARRP1
GTTTCGATGCGACGGCGACAACCAGCGGGCTTTATATCGGCGCGGGCGCGGGTGACGACAGTATTTTCATGGGGTCCGGTAATGATACCGTCTATGGCGGGACCGGGGCCGATACGATCAGGGGCGGGGCCGGCAATGACGTGCTGTTCGGCGATGCCGGCAATGACACGCTGGACGGCGGCGCGGGCAATGACGCGCTGAATGGCGGCAATGATGCCGATACCTTCCTGCTGACCGGCACAAACTTTGGGGCCGATACCATCACCGGCGGCGAAGGCGGCACGGATGCGGACACCATCGACACCAGCGGCGTCACCGGCAACATCAACGTCACCTTCAGCGGAGCCGAGGCGGGCGGGCTGACGTCGTCAACCGGCGGCACCGCGTCGTTCACCCAGATCGAAGCCATTGTCACCGGCACTGGCGACGACACCATCAATGCCGCGGCGAACACCGCGAACGCCAGCTATGCCACCGGCGCGGGCAATGACACGATCACGGGCGGATCGGGGAATGAGACGCTGGACGGCGGTTCGGGCAATGACATGCTGTCCGGCGGTGGCGGCAATGACAGCATTCTTGGCGGCGCAGGCAATGACACGCTGATCGGTGGTGACGGGGCCGACAGCCTGTATGGCGGCGATGATCGCGACACGTTCTTCGTTGGTGCAAGCGACAGCGTTGACGGCGGCGAGGGCGGTGACGACTACGATGTGCTTGACCTGACCAGCTATGGTTTTGCCGCCACCAACATCATCTACGACCCGCTGAACCATGAAAACGGCACGGTCGAGTTTCTGGATGCGCAGGGCAATGTCATCGGCAAGATGACATTCCATAACATCGAGAAGGTCATCGCCTGTTTCACCCCCGGCACCATGATCCTGACCTCCGAAGGCAAGGTTGCGATCGAAACCCTGGCCGAGGGCGATCTGGTGCTGACGCGCGACAACGGCTTCCAGCCCATTCGCTGGATCGGTCGGCGGCAACTGTCGGCGGCTGATCTGGTGGCGGCTCCGCAGTTCAATCCGGTGCAGATCGCGGTCGGAGCACTGGGCGCAGGGCTGCCCGAGCGGACGATGCAGGTCAGCCCGCAGCACCGCATGTTGATCAACACGCCACGCGCCGAATTGCTGTTTGGCGAGGCCGAGGTGCTGGCCGCGGCGGTGCATCTGGTCGGCAAGGCGGGGATCACCCGCATCACCCCGCGCGAGGTTTGCTATATCCATCTGCTGTTTGACGAACATCAGCTGATCTGTGCCGATGGTGCGTGGAGCGAAAGCTTCCAGCCAGGCCAACACACGCTGGCCGGGATGGACGCAGCGCAACGCCAAGAGGTTTTCGCGCTGTTCCCCGCGTTGCAGACGGGTGCAAGCTATCCAGCGGCCCGCATGATGCTTAAGTCGAGAGAGGCGCATATCTTGCTGCACGCATAAGCAGGCGCACCTGCGCGGCCGACCTCCCGTGTCTGATCTGACGCGGGCATTGTTGCCAAGACAGAAACTTACCCCGCTTCAGCCACATTTAGACCATGCGGCATGGCTATTTTCAGATTGACTTAATCTGGAATGGCCCCGCCCGTGTGTTTTTCTGATGCCAAAAACCTCTTCACAGCCGTCGCGCGCAGCCTTGCGTCGCGGCCCTGTAAGGAGCATTGAGCATGGCGGTGCTGAATTCTGGCCTTGGCGGCACCTCTGGTTATGGCGAGCAATCGTTCAAGACCACGGGCGGCTATACCGGATCGCTGGATGATGGCTCGCGGGTTGTCGATGTCAGCGGCGTGTTCGGCTCGGGCGGGATGGATGTCTATGGCACCCGCTTTACCTCGATCTATGTCAACACCAACGGTCTGATCACCTTCAACTCGGCCCAACCCAGCTATACCCCGGCGGCGCTGACCACGCTTGGCCAGCCCAGCCTTGCGCCGTTCTGGACCGATATCGACATCTCTAAGGGCGGCGATATCTATTGGGATATCGACGCCACCACCGGCCGGGTCACCATCACCTGGCTGAACGTCGCGCCCTATACCGGCACCGGCACCAACAGCTTTCAGGTGGTGATCACCAATCTGGGTGGCGGCGATTTCGGTGTCGATTACCTGTATAACTCGGTGGGCTTCACCAACGGTTACGCCGGGCAGGCCACGGTTGGCATTTCCAACGGCACCACCTCGCAGACCTTGCTGGAAGGCTCGGGCGATCCGGCGTTTCTGGTCACCTACGCAGGCAACGACTTTGACACCAACGATCCCGCTGGCGTCTATTCGATGCAGTTCGAGGCAGGCCAGGTCTTCTTGGGCGATGGCGTGGTCGATGGCACTGCGGGCAGCGATCTGATCGACACATCCTATGTCGGAGACCCCGACGGCGACCGCATTGATGCCAATGATGCCACCGGCTATGCGGGCACCACGGGCCAAGCCGATTACGTGCTGGCGGGTGCGGGCAACGATACCGTCAATTCCGGCCTCGGCAATGACATCGTCTATGGCGGCAGCGGCAATGATGTCGTCAACGCTGGCAGCGGCAATGACACCGTCTTTGGCGATGATGACAACGACAGTCTTGATGGCTCCAGCGGCAACGACGTGATCTATGGCGGCGCGGGCGATGACACGCTGTCGGGCGGCAGCGCCACCACCGGCACCACCTACACCCCCAGCTACACCGAAGTCACCACCGCGCTGCAATCGGTTGCGGGCACCAACGGGCGGGCGAACTTTACCGTCAACACCGTGTCCAGCGACAACCAGCTTTCCACCGGCACCTCGGGCACGCTGACCGGGTTTTTCTTGGGCAACACCGATGCGGTGGAAACCCACACCCACACCGCCAGCTCGCAACTGGCGGGCGGTCAGATCCTGTTCAACGCCATCAACGGCAATGAGACCCTGACCATCGTCATCGACGGCGTCACCATCAACCTCAACACCGCAATTTCATCGGGGCTGGTGACGTTCAACGGCAACGGCGTTTATGCGATCAATGCCGCGGGGCAGGTGATCCGCATCGGCTCGGGCGCAAGTTCCACCACCAACGGCACGCTGACCATCAATGTGCCCTTCACCACGCTGTCGCTGACCTCGGGCGGCACCACCACCGGCACGGCGGCGGGGCTTTATTACGAATTCTACGCCAACACCAACCCGCTGAACATCGCGGCCGAAGCTGCGGGCGACGACTATCTGTCGGGCGGTTTGGGCAATGACAGCCTGCTGGGCTATGATGGCACCGACACTCTGTTTGGCGATGAAGGCAACGATACGCTGGATGGCGGCAACGGTAATGACAGCCTGAGCGGCGGCATCGGGGATGACAGTGTTCTGGGCTCGGCGGGCAACGATACCCTGACCGGTGGCGACGGCCGCGACAGCCTTTACGGCGGCGCGGATGCCGACAGCCTGACAGGCGATGCGGGCAACGATCTGCTTTACGGCGGTGACGGCAACGACAGCCTTGATGGCGGTGCCGACAATGACACGCTTTACGGCGATGCGGGCAATGACAGTCTGCTGGGCGGGGCGGGCGATGATCTGCTTTACGGTGGCGCAGGCAATGACACGCTTTTCGGCGGCGACGGCAACGACAGTCTCGACGGCGGTGCCGATGCCGACAGCCTGACAGGCGACGCTGGCAATGACACGCTGAACGGCGGCGCGGGGGCGGATGCGCTTTTCGGCGGCGCGGGCATGGATTACGCCGACTACTCGGGTTCGGGCGCGGGGGTGACGGTTGATCTTGCGGCAGGCACCGGCCTTGGTGGTGATGCACAAGGCGATGTGCTGAACGGTATCGACGGCATCTTTGGCTCGGCCTTCGATGATACTTTGCTGGGCTACGATCCCGAAAGCACCGTGCCCGGCGATGTCTGGACCAACGTGCTGTATGGTGCGGCAGGCAACGACAGCATCGACGGGCGCGCAGGCTCGGACAGCCTTTACGGCGGCACCGGCAATGACACCGTGATCGGGGGCGCGGGCAATGATCTGGTCGATGGTGGCGACGGCAATGACAGCCTGACCGGCGATGCGGGCAATGACACGCTGCTCGGCGGCTTGGGTGACGACCGCCTGTATGGCGGCGCTGACAATGACACCCTGTCGGGCGATGCGGGCAATGATCTGCTTTATGGCGGGCTTGGCCTCGACTATCTGTCGGGCGGGGCCGACAACGACACGCTTTATGGCGATGATGGCGCTGATACGCTGGACGGCGGCGCAGGCGCTGATCTGCTGTTTGGCGGCGCTGGCAACGACAGCCTGCTGGGCGGCAGCGAAAACGATACGCTGAACGGCGATGACGGCGATGACACCCTGCTGGGTGGCGCGGGCAACGACAGCCTCAGCGGCGGCTTGGGCAATGACAGCCTGCTGGGTGAGGCGGGCAATGATACCCTGCTTGGTGGCGACGGCAACGACACGCTCGACGGCGGCACCGAGGCCGATCTGCTTTATGGTGGCAACGGCAATGACACGCTGCTGGGCGGCAGCGAAAACGACACGCTTTACGGCGACGCAGGCGAAGACAGCCTGTCGGGCGGCACCGGCCTTGATCAGTTGTTCGGCGGCGACGGCAACGACACCCTGCTGGGCGACGACGGCAACGACACCCTCTCGGGTGATCTGGGCAATGACAGCCTGTTCGGCGGCCTTGGCAACGACCAGCTTTATGGCGGAGACGGCGCCGACACCCTGTTCGGCGATGCGGGCGATGACCCGCTGGACGGCGGGCAGGGCGCTGACAGTCTTGAGGGCGGTGACGGCAACGACTCGATCGTGGGCGGCGCGGGTGTGTGGAATGACACGCTGGTGGGCGGCCTTGGCGACGACACCATCTGGGGCGGCGACGGCACCGATCTGGCCTATGGCGGCGACGGCAACGATTCAATCTCAACCGGGCTTGGCAATGACACCGTCTATGGCGGCGCGGGCAATGACACGCTTTCGGGCGCAGACGGCAACGATCTGCTTTACGGCGGCAGCGGAGACGACTCGCTGCGCGGCGGTATCGGCGACGATCTGCTGGATGGTGGCGATGGCAATGACATCTTGGACGGCGGCTCGGGCAACGACACCGTTCTGGGCGGCTTGGGCAACGATACCATTCTGGCAGGCTCGGGCGACGACCAGCTGACCGGCGGCGACGGCGACGATTCCCTCAACGCCTCGCTCGGCAATGACACCGTGGACGCAGGTGCCGGCGACGACAGCATTGACGCAGCGTCCGGCAATGACCTTGTCTATGGCGGTGACGGGCAGGACAGCATCTTTGGCGGCGCCGATGCCGACACGCTTTACGGTGACGCGGGCAACGACCTTTTGTCGGGCGGTGACGGCGATGACCTGCTGTTCGGCGGGTTGGGGCGCGATGTGGTCGCGGGCGACGCAGGCAATGACACCCTGCACGGCGGCGCGGGGGCCGACACGCTTTACGGTGGCACCGGCAATGATCTGTTCGTCGCCGAGGCGAATTCTGACATCTTTGGCGATGTGGTCGATGGGGGCGAGAACACCGCTGACAACGATGTGCTTGACCTGACCTCTTGGGGCTGGGCGCGCACCAACATCCTTTACGATCCGCTGAACCACGAAAACGGCACCGTCGAGTTTGTCGACTCGACCGGCCACGTGATCGGCACCATGACCTTTTCCAATATCGAAAAGGTCATTCCCTGCTTTACCCCCGGCGTGATGATCACCACCCAGCGCGGCCCGGTCGCCGTGGAGGATCTGGCCGTGGGCGATCTGCTGGTGACACGCGACAATGGCCTGCAACCGATCCGCTGGATCGGCAGCCGCAGCCTTGGCCTTGGCGATCTGATTGCGCAGCCGCGCCTGCAACCGGTCAAGATCGGCCAAGGCGCGCTGGGCGGTGGTCTGCCGTTGCGCGACACGCTGGTGTCACCACAGCACCGGATGCTGATCGAAGGCGCGCTGCCCGAGATGCTGTTTGGCGAGGCCGAGGTGCTGGTGGCCGCCACCCACCTGACGACCCTGCCGGGCATAGCGCAGGTGCTGCCGCCGCGCGTCACCTATATTCACCTGCTGCTGGATCACCACGAAATCATCTGCGCCAACGGGGCATGGACCGAAAGCTTTCAACCCGCCGAACGGATGCTGAACGCGCTGGAAGACGGCCCGCGCGCCGAAATTGCGGCGCTGTTTCCCGAACTGGCACTGGACCACGCAAGCTATCCCGCAGCCCGCATGACGCTGAAAGCGCATGAAGCCAAGGTGCTGCTGTTGGCCTAGCACCCGATTTCCGCCACGGAAATCGTGCCGGAATTTGAGACAAATTCCGCCCGCGCCTGCCATCAACCTTCGGTCAAACGCCCGGCCCGCCATGCCGCCCAAGCCTCGGGCGTGTCCAGATCGGTCAGCGCGTGCTGATCGGGCAGGGCGATCAACCGGACCCGTGCGGCCTTGTGCTGCAAAATGCCCCGCGCCCCGGCGTCGCCGCGCAGGCCCTGTAAGTCTGCGCGCAAGTCTGCCGGAAAGATCACCGGATGCCCCGGTCTGCCATCCGCAGTTGCACCGCGCCAAATGGCATCCGAGGCCTGATCGAAGGCGACGATCAGCAAGCGCAGATCATCCGTGGTAAGTTCCGGCATATCGGCAGGCAGGATCATCACGGCACCGGGCGCCGCCCGCGCCCCGGCGCGGATGGACGCGGCCATGCCCTCTTCTGCGTCCACCACGGTGAGCACGCCCACATCAAGGCCCGCCAAAACCTGCCGCCGCGCCGTATCCGATGACCGCAGGGCCACAATCACATGTCTGCATACCGCCCGCGCCATCTGCGCTTGCCTGCGCAGCATCGGCGTGCCGTCCACATCCTGCAACAACTTGTCGCCGCCGCGCATACGGCTGCTGGCTCCGGCGGCGGGGATCAGGATGGTCAGGGTCATCGGCAAAGGTTGGCGCAAAGCCAAACCCCGGTCAAGCGACCGGCGGGACCAAACCTTGCCGCGCGAAAACCGGGCCAACAGTGCAAAAACCACAACATGTTGTGGAAATCAGGCCGGGATAGCGTTGAAAAACACAAGTCTGTCCCCGCGGGGACAGATTTGTGCGTCAAAAACTGCGGCGGAAGGGCTTGGATCAGCCCCGCATCCGCGCGCCATCGGCGTCAAACAGCGGCGCCAGTTGAACGACGGCGCGGCGACGCTCGCCCAGGATCTCGATCTCACATTCCAGACCGTCCTGCACCTTGTCTGCGGGCAGGAACCCCATCGCCACCGACGTGCCGGTGAAGTGGCTGAAGCCACCACTGGTGCAGAAGCCCACGACCGCACCGTCCAGCCAGATCGGCTCCCATGCCACCACATCGGCATCCTTGGCATCGACGATGAACGACACCAGCTTGCGCGCGGGCCCTGCGGCCTTTTCGGCGGTGGCTTTCGCCTTGCCGATCCAGTCGGCATCCTTGTTCCAGCGGATGAAGCGATCCAACCCGGTTTCGCAGGGCGTATAGTCGGGCGAAAACTCGCGCCCCCAAGAGCCGAACCACTTGTCCAACCGCAGGCTCATCATCGCGCGCATCCCGAACGGGCGCAGGCCCAGATCGCTGCCCGCTGCGTTCAAGGTCTCCCACAAGTGCCGCACCGACATGTGGTCGCAGAAAATCTCATAGCCCAGATCGGCGGTGTAGCTGACGCGCTGCACGATGCACTTGGCCATGCCCACGGTGATTTGCTTGACGTCCATAAACTTGAACGCCTCGCCCGACACATCGGTGCGGGTAACGCGGGCAAGCAATTCGCGCGCATTCGGCCCGGCAATCTGGAAGCCCGAGCGCGCGTCCGAGACGTTTTCCACCGTCACGCCGTCCATCGCGTTCTGCTCGAACCAGCGGTAATGCCAGCCCTGCGCGCCATAGCTGGCGGTCAGTTGGAATTCGGTTTCCGACAGGCAAGACACCGTGAAATCGCCGATGATCTTGCCGGAATGCGCCAGCATCGGGGTCAGGCTCAGGCGGCCCACCTTCGGGATATTCCCCGCCATGATCCGGTCCAGCCAGGCCCGCGCGTTCGGCCCCTTGACGATATACTTGCCAAAGTTCTGCAACTCGTTGATGCCAACACCTTCCCGCACCGCCATGACTTCCTGACGGGTCGCTTCCCACGCGTTCGAGCGTTTGAAGGTCGGCTCCTCATAGGTCGGCTCGCCGGGGAGGGCGTAGTAGTTCACCACTTCCAGCCCGTATTGCTGGCCCCAGACCGCGTTCAATGCGGTGTTGGTGTCATACATCGGCGTGGTGCGGAACGGGCGGGCTGCCGGGCGTTCCTCGTTCGGATAGCCGACCGAGAAGCGCATCTGATAGTTCTCGATTACCTTCGGCACGGTGTAACCCGGCGTGGTCCAGGTGCCAAACCGCGACACATCAAAGCCGCGCGGGTCACGCTCGACCTCGCCCTCGATCATCCACTGCGCCAGCGCCAGCCCCATGCCGCCGCCTTGGCTGAAGCCTGCCATCACCGCGCAGGCCGACCAGTAATTCTTCAACCCCTGCACCGGGCCGATCAGCGGGTTGCCATCGGGGGCAAAGGTGAAGGGGCCGTGGATCACCCGCTTGACGCCCGCTTTTTGCAGGGCGGGGAAGCGGCGATAGGAAAACTCGATGCTGTCGGCGATCTTGTCATACTGATCTGCCAGAAGCTCCTGACCCCATGTCCAGGGCGTGCCGTCAATGCTCCACGCTTCGCAGGGTTTTTCGTAAAAGCCGATGCAGAAGCCGCGGCCTTCCTGACGCAGATAGCTTTCGCCGCCGGGGTCCATCACATGCGGAAACTCGCGCCCACCCCGGGCGACGATTTCGGGGATGTCGTCGGTCACCAGATACTGGTGCGCCATCGGCAACAGCGGCAGGTAAACCCCGGCCATCGCACCCACTTCGCGCGCCCAAAGGCCGGCTGCGTTGACCAGATGCTCACAGGTGATGGTGCCTTTGTCGGTGACCACTTCCCAACCGTCGCGGGTGGGGTTGGTGGCAATGACCTTGGTGTGCAGCATAATCTCGGCCCCGCCCATCTTGGCGGCTTTGGCATAGGCGTGGGTGGTGCCGTAGGGGTCAAGGTGGCCATCAAGCGGATCGTAAAGCGCGCCGATGATGCCTTCCAGATTGACCATGCCATCGGTCAGCTTGGCGATCTCTTCTGGCCCAAGGATTTCGGTATCCAGCCCCATATAGCGGTGCTTGGCGCGCTCGGCCTTCAACTGATCAAACCGCGCCTGATTGTCGGCCAGCGTGATGCCGCCGACATGGTGCAGCCCGCAGGACATGCCGGTGATCGCCTCAAGCTCCTTGTAAAGCCGGATGGTGTAGCCTTGCAGCGCCGCCATGTTGGTGTCGCCGTTCAGCGTGTGAAACCCGCCCGCCGCGTGCCAGGTCGAGCCAGCGGTCAGTTCTGCCCGCTCGATCAGCGTCACATCCGACCAACCAAGTTTGGTCAGGTGATACAGCACCGAGCAGCCAACAACGCCGCCGCCAATCACAACTACGCGGGTATGGGTTTTCATCTGGGAATCCTTTTGCAAGCGCAGAGCCGCAGCCCTTTTGCGCCAAAATAGGCGCTCCGGCGCAAATCACCGCCCCGTCCGCGACAAAATGCGTCGCAAATGACACCCTTGCGTGGTGATGGACCGCAAACGCCGATCATAGTAGCAAGGGCGCAGCAATGGAGGCGCGGATGCTGGGTAAACTTTGGCCAATCCTGATCGGTGTGGCGGTGGTGCTTGCAGCCTTGGTGGCGATGCGCCCGCTGCTGCCGATTGATGAGACCCGCTATCTCTCGGTCGCATGGGAGATGTGGCTGTCGGGCGACCCGGTGCATCTGACCAAGAATGGCGAGATGTACACCCACAAGACGCCTTTGCTGTTCGTGCTGATCAACCTTGTCTGGCTGATCACTGGTGTGTCGGAATTCGCCGCCCGCCTTGTCGGCCCCGCCTGTGCGGTGGCGATGGTGGCAGGCACCGCGCTGCTGGCGCGCCGCCTGTGGCCCGCTGAAAACCTCGGGCTGCGTGCCGCGTTGATCCTGTGTGGCTTTCCGGTGTTCCTGATCTACGGCTCTGCCACGATGTTTGACGCGCTGCTGGCACTTGGCGTGCTGGGCGGCATCGCAAGTCTGTGGCGGATCGGACAGGGCAGGGGCGGTTGGGCGATGTTTGGCCTCGCGCTGGCGTTTGGCGTCTATGCCAAGGGCCCGGTGATCCTGGTGCATCTGATGCCCGTGCTGCTGAGCATGCCCTATTGGGCCCCAAACCCGCCCAAGGCGGCGCAAATCGCCAAGGGCTTTGGCGCAGCACTGCTGATCGCGCTGGCGCTGATCGCACTTTGGCTGGTGCCGACGCTGATCACCGCGACGCCCGAATTCCGCACCGAACTGCTGTGGACCCAATCCGCCGCCCGCGTGGCTGGCGGGATGGCGCATGACCGCCCGTTCTGGTTCCTTGCAGCGCTTTTGCCGCTGTTGCTGTTCCCATGGGGCTGGTCAATCCGCCTGTGGCGCGGGCTGGGCGGCGGATGGAGCGACCCTGCCGTGAAACTTTGCACGATCTGGGCCGCTTCGACCCTGATCCTGTTCTCGCTGATTTCCGGCAAACAAGCCCACTACCTTTTGCCCGCATACCCCGCGATGGCGCTGCTGTTCGCCTATGCCTCGACCCGTGCGAAATCGGGCAGCATGGCTTGGGTCGCGCTTTTGCTGGTCGCCGCCGGGGCAGGGGCGGTGGGCGCGGGGCTGGTGCCTGCAAAGGGCGATCTTGCACAACTTGCGCCCTACTGGCCGCTGACCGCCTTCGCCGCGCTGTGCATCATCCTAGCCCTATTGATCTGGCGCTTGCCGCGCATCCCGGGCCATGTGCTTGCAGGCGCGGGCGTGGCGCTTGGCCTGCATGGCATCATTGCAACCACCGGGCTTTACGCGGCCTATGACGGCCAAGCCCTTGCCAACACCCTTGCGGGCCACGAAGCCGATGGCCTTGCCGTGATCAACGCCGAATACAATGCCGAGATCAATTTCCTCGCCCGCCTGACCACAAATGTCGCCCTGACCCCAGACCCAGAAAGCCTGACCGCCTGGGCGCAGGCGCATCCAAATGGCGTGTTTTTCGGCCGGGTAAAAGAAAACCCGCTGACGCCGCGGCCGCAGCAGGTTTTCCATTTCTTCGCGCAGGATTGGGGCCTGTGGCCGGCCAATCTGGTGAAGTGACGGCTACTTCTCGGGGATCAGCCCCTTCGGGCTGAACCGCAGCACCAGCAGCAACACCGCGCCCAGCGTCACCAGACGCAGATGCGGGGCCACGTCGATCAGATGGGTTTTCAGCGCGCCCGCCGGCAGCGGCATGGTCAGATAGCCCATGAACGTCGGCCCCGCATCTTCCACGATCAACCACAGCCAGCCAAGCAACAGGCCGCCCAAAACCGCGCCCCAGTTGTTGCCCGACCCGCCCACGATCACCATCACCCAGATCAGAAAGGTGAACTGCAACGGCGTGTAGTTGCCCGGCACCATCGCCCCAAGACTGGACACCAACATCGCCCCCGCCATCCCCACCACAGCCGAGCCGATGATGAAAATCTGCAAATGCCGCGATGTCACGTTCTTGCCCATCGCCGAGGCCGCAACCTCGTTATCGCGGATCGCGCGCATCATCCGGCCCCAAGGGCTGTTCAGCATCCGCTCGGACAGCCAGATCAGCGCCAGCAGAACGATGCCGAAAATCAAGATATACAGCGACTTCACCAGCAGCGTTGAGGTGGTGATCGGGTCGAGGCCATAGCTTTGCGTGAAGCCCAGAAAATCGGCGCTCTTTTGCAGATCAACCTCATAGGGCACCGGCCATGGCCGCGGCAGGCCGATCAGGTTCTTCACGCCGCGCGCCAGCCAGTCTTCGTTCTTCATCACCGACAGGATGATCTCGGCAATCCCCAGCGTCGCAATCGCAAGGTAATCCGAGCGCAAGCCCAACGCCACCTTGCCAATCGCCCAAGCCGCAATGCCCGCAAACAGCGCGCCCACCGGCCAAGCCAGCAGCGACGGCAAACCAAAGCCGCCGATATTGCCATAGACCGCCGGATTGAACGCCTCAATCGCCGTCACCGCCGGATCGTAAATCGCGCGATAGCCAAAAAACCCGCCGATCAGGATCGCCGCAACCGTCCAGTTGCGCGCGCGCCCGGTCATCCGTTTATAGGCCGCCACAGCCGCCGCGATCACCGCAATGCCGAAGGCAAAGCTCAGCAGCAAGCGCGGCCCGCCCGCAGCCCAAGCCTCTGGCACCGGCTGGGCCGAAACCACCACCACCGCCAGACCACCCAACGCGACCGAGCCGACGATGCCGGTCGAAAACAGCCCGGCATAGCCCCATTGCATGTTCACACCCAGCGCCATGATGGCAGACAGGATGCCATACATCAAAATCCGCAGGCTCAGGTCCCAGCTATAGCCGAAGCCCGTCAGCACAAACAGCAGACCGACCCCGGCGAAAAGCATCAGATTCCGGTTCATGTCATTTCCCCTTGAAGATGCCGGTGGGCATGAACAGCAGCACGATGATCAGGATCGAGAAGCTGACCGCGAATTTGTAATCGGTGGACAAAAGTTGCAGCAGTTGCGTCGGTGCCAGATCAACCTGCACCAGATAGAGCACCACCTTTTTCCACGCATAGGTCACGAACACTTCCGAAAACGCGATGATGAAGCCGCCCGCAATAGCCCCCAGCGGGTTGCCAAGGCCCCCCACCACCGCCGCCGCCGCAATCGGCAACAGCAGTTGGAAATAGAGGAACGGTCGGAAGCTTTTATCCAGCCCGTAAAGCGTGCCCGCGATCACCGCCAGCGCCGTGGCGATGATCCACGTCACCATCACCACGCGCTCGGGGTTGATGCCCGACAACAGCGCCAGATCCTCGTTATCCGAAAACGCCCGCATCGACTTGCCGGTGCGGGTTTTCTGCAAGAACCAGAACAGCAAGCCGACGCAGACCGCCGCCATCACCACGGTGATCGCCGTAGTGGCCTTGATCGCAAGGCCTTCCTGCAGGCCTGTCATGTCCTTGAATTGCTGCGCCGTCATCACAAAGCGCCCGCCGTCGGCAAAGCTTTGCTCCTCTGGGCCAATGATCATCCGGGTCAGCCCGTTCATGATGAACATCACACCGGTCGAGACGATCACCAGAATGATCGAAGCCGCCTTTTTCTTGCGGTAGAACCGATACACCATCCGGTCGGTGCCCAAGACGAAGGCGCAAGTGATGGCGATGCCGAAGGGCAGGGCCAGCAGCGCGGTCGGCAACGGTCCGGCGCTGATGCCCATGCTTTGCAGCCACCACGTGATCAAAATCACCCACATCGTGCCAAACGCCATGGTATCGCCATGGGCAAAGTTCGAAAACCGCAGGATGCCAAACACCAGCGTCAGCCCCAAAGCCCCCAAGGCAAGCTGGCTGCCATAAGAAAACCCCGGCACCACGACAAAGTTCAGAAACGCCACAATGGCGTTGAGAATATCCATAACCTCAGCCCCCCAGGAACGAACGACGGACTTCGGGATCAGCAAGCAAAGCGGCCCCCGTGTCGGTAAAGCGGTTGGCACCTTGCACCAGAACATAACCTTTGTCGGCGATATCAAGCGCTTGGCGGGCGTTCTGTTCCACCATCAGAATGGAGATTCCGGTGCGGGCGACCTCGATGATGCGGTCAAACAACTCGTCCATCACGATGGGCGACACGCCAGCGGTCGGCTCGTCCAGCATCAGCACCTTCGGCTGCGTCATCAGCGCGCGCCCGACAGCGACTTGCTGGCGCTGCCCGCCCGACAACTCCCCCGCCGCCTGATAGCGCTTTTGCTTCAGGATCGGGAACAGATCATAGATCTGCGCCATGGTGTCCTTGATATCATCGGTGCGGATGAACGCGCCCATTTCCAGGTTTTCTTCCACCGTCATGCTGGTGAAGATGTTGCTGGTCTGCGGCACAAAGCCCATGCCCTTGCGCACGCGGGCCTGCGGGGAAAGCTTGGTGATATCCTCACCATCCAGCATCACCCGGCCACCGCGTAAGGACAGCATCCCGAACACCGCCTTCATCGCGGTGGATTTGCCGGCACCATTCGGCCCGACGATCACCGCGATCTGGCCGCGCTCGACCGCAATCGTGCAGTTGTGCAGAATATCGACAGCGCCGTAACCGCCCGTCATACTTTCGCCAATCAGGAAGGGGTCAGCCATGCGCCGCCTCCTTCACCTTGTTCTTCAGCCCGGTGCCGAGATAAGCCTCGATGACCTTTTCGTTGTTTTTCACTTCCTCAACCGTCCCCTGCGCCAGCACTTTTCCCTCGGCCATGCAGATCACCGGGTTGCAGATGCGGGCGATGAAATCCATGTCATGTTCGATGACGCAGAACGTATAGCCGCGCTCTTTGTTCAGCCGCACGATGGCATCGCCGATGGTGTTCAAAAGCGTGCGGTTCACGCCCGCGCCGACTTCATCAAGGAACACCATCTTGGCGTCGACCATCATGGTGCGGCCCAGTTCCAGCAGCTTTTTCTGCCCGCCCGAGATGTTGGCGGCACGCTGATCGGCCAGATGCGTGATGGTCAGAAACTCCAGCACCTCATCGGCCTTCTCGCGGATGCGGCGTTCTTCGGCGGCGACAGCACCCCGGCGGAAACAGGCGTTCCACAGGCTTTCGCCCGACTGGTTCGCGGGCACCATCATCAGGTTTTCGCGCACCGTCATGCTGCCGAATTCATGCGCAATCTGGAAGGTGCGCAGCAGACCCTTGCCGAACAATTCATGCGGCGGCAGGCCCGTGATATCCTCGCCCGCCATTTTCACCCGTCCGCTGGTGGGCGCCAGCCTTCCCGCGATCACGTTGAACAGCGTGGTTTTCCCAGCACCATTTGGCCCGATCAATCCGGTGATAGAGCCGGATTTGATTTCCAGCGATGCGCCGTCAACAGCCCTAAAGCCGCCGAAATGCCTGTGAAGGTCTTCGACAACGATCATGTTTCCCCCTGTCCGCTGCCTCTTGTCATGGCGTGCCATGCGGGCGTGTTGATTTTCGTGCCTTACCGCGCGGGCCTGCGTATTTACAGCAACGGCCCGAGGAAAAACCTCGGGCCGTGCTAAAGTCAAATCAAAGCAAGATCAACGGAACTTGACCGTTTCATACTTGCCGTCCTTGATTTCGAACTCGCGGTAACGGCCCGCGGACTCGCCCGGCCCGATCAGCTCCACACCCGACGCGCCATCATAGTCGATGTCTTTGCCAGCTGCGATCAGCTCAAGCGCCTTGCCGATTTCGCCGGGCAGGATTTTCTCGCCCGGTGCGTTGGCAACTTCCATGACCTTGTCTTTATAGACCTTGGAGTCGGTCGAGTTGGCCGCCTGCATCGCCAGCATGATCAGCGCAGCCGCGTCATAGGATTCCATCGAGTAGGGCGAGGTCGCATCAAACGGCGCGGCCGAGGTTTTGCCCATTTCGGTCAGGATAGCTGCACCGGGGCTGTCCGACTGCGCAACCTGGCCATACGATCCGTCAAGTGCCGGACCGATGGCTTTCGGCAGGTTGTCACCCACCATACCGCCCGGCAGACCGAACTTGGTGAAAGCGCCTGCGTCGAGCGAGGCTTGGATGATGCCCTTGCCGCCCTGGTCGAGATAACCTGCCACAACCAGCAGATCGCCACCAGCCGCCGCCAGCGAAGCAACCTCAGCCGAATAGTCAGCCTTGCCGTCTTCATGCGGGATGTTGATGGTCACAGTGCCGCCTTTGGCGGTGAAGGCTGCCGAGATGGCCTCTGCCAGACCCTTGCCGTAATCGGTGTTGGAATAGGTCAGCGCGATGGATTTCACGCCATGCTCGCCCAGAATTTCCGCCATGATCTCGCCTTCACGCGCATCCGAAGGTGCGGTGCGGAAGAACAGGCCGTCATCCTCTGCGGTCGAAAGCGCAGGCGAGGTGGCCGAGGGCGACACCATCACGATGCCGTTCGGACGTGCCACGTTCTGCAACACAGCGCCGGTCACACCCGAGCAATCGCCGCCCATGATGCCTTTGACGCCGTCAGCGGTGACAATCCGCTCTGCCGCAGCCGTGCCCGCTGCCGAGTCGCCGCAGGTGTCATCGGCGCGCACCGAGACAAAGTTCCAGCCGTTCAAAGCCTTGCCCGAAGCGTTTGCTTCCGACATCGCCAGTTCGGCTGCGTTGGCCATATGGCCGGTCAACGATTCGATTGGCCCAGTAAAGCCGATCAGCACGCCGATTTTCACATCTTCCGCCGAAGCAGCACCAGCCATCAGGGCGGTTGCCGCGGTGGCCAAAAGCAGTTTTTTCATTGTTATCTCCCATGTTGGATCGCAATCCTGCCGTCGAGCCTAGAGTGAGGTTTCCGAAAAGAAAAGCGTCTAAAACGACAACAATTTCTTCGGATACATCAGCTTTACCTGCGGCAGGTTGCAGACAGGCTAAAGCGGAAAGCATTTTATTTCCAGCTTAAAGTAGTTTGCAGGCGGACTGCCTTGGCTTTCGGTTCTCAAACCCCGCTGCACGGGTCGCATCACGCGCCTTGAGCCTATGGTCTGGACAGCGCAGCGGGGCGGGTGCAACAGTGGCGTAGAGCAGGCAGACAAGGGCAATCCGTGAATTTTCTGAACGTCGCGCGCGGCCTGTGCCGCTTGCCCCCGCTGTTTCAGACCCGGTCAGCGGGTCGGCGTGGCTTGGCAGGTCCAAGGCAAGCGCTGCCAACCGCCTTGGGTATCATCCGCTGGAAAGTGCACAAACCCGTGCCCGAAATTCCGGCCCAATACTTCCGTTTTCCCTATGCCGCATGACACCTGAAGATCATCACCAACACAAACACCTGAACGGAGAGACGCGTTGCCACGCCTGATGACCAAACCCCTTTTGCCCTTGTTCGCAAGCACTTGCCTACTGCTTGCCGTGACCAGCACCGCCCAAGCCGAAGGGCTTTACGCGGCCATCGCGATCTCGCCGTCAACCGGCATCGCGGGAACCGCCACCAATTTCGAAACCGAAACTCTGGCCGAAACCGAAGCCTATCAGCAATGTGGGTCTGAAGATTGCGACACCGCCCTGATTTTCCAGCAATGCGGCGCGATTGCCGTGGGGCAGGGCCATGGCTGGGGCGCGGCCTCTGATCTGTCCTCGGCCACCGCGATTGACAACGCATTGGATATTTGCAGCGAAAACGACAGCGGCTGTGAGATCACCGCCGCCTTCTGCAATGAAGGCTATTAAATCGACAACCGCACGCCAATGCCGGGGCTGGGCATCCCTTGGGTGCCCCGCTCGCGGTAAGGCGTGGTGTTGTAGTGGCTGCGGTAGCATTTCGAGAAATGCGACGGGCTGGCAAAGCCGCAGGCCAGTGCCACGTTGATCACGCTCATATCCGTCTGCATCAGCAGGTTGCGCGCCTTTTGCAGCCGCAACTCCATATAATACCGCTTGGGAGAGCGGTTCAGATAGCGGCGGAACAACCGCTCCAACTGCCGCGTGCTCATGCCGACATCTTCGGCCAGATCGGCAGGGCTCAGCGGGTCTTCGATGGCGTTTTCCATCATCTGGATAACCTGAGACAGCTTCGGATGCCGCACCCCGATCCGCGTCGGGATCGACAGCCGCTGCGTGTCCTGATCGGTGCGGATGGTGGAATAGATCATCAGATCTGCGACGTTATTCGCCAGATCCTCGCCGTGATCCGACGCAATGATCCGCAGCATCAGGTCAATCGAGGAAATCCCCCCCGCGGTGGACCAGCGGTTGCCATCCATCACGAACACCGATTTGGTCAGCTTGACCTCCTCAAACTCCTCGGCGAACCCGTCCTGATTTTCCCAATGGATCGTCGCTTTCTTGCCATCCAGCAACCCGGCCTTGGCCAAAGCATAGGCCCCGGTGCAAAGCCCCCCAATCGCCACCCCCCGCCGCGCCTCGCGCCGCAGCCAGCCGATCACCGGCTTGGACGTGGTCTTCTGAATCTCCAGCCCACCGCACACAAGGATGGTGTCTTCGCGGTCCACCTCGTCCAGCCCGAAATCCAGCTTGAAGGTCGCGCCATTCGAACAGGTCTTCTCAACCCCGCCCTCGCCGCAGAACGCCCAGGTGTAAACCGGGAAGCCCATCACATGATTGGCCAGTCGCAACGGCTCGATCGCCCCCGCGAAGTTGATCATGGTGAACTTGTCCAGCAGCAGAAAGACAAACCGCCGCGGCGCGTCTTCTTTTTCTACCTGGGTGGCTTTGCGCGAAGGGGCGGGCATGATGCGACCTGTTTGTGTCGGTTTCGACGCAAGGAAACAGGAAAAACGCACATCCGCAAGGGCGATCACGCCAGTTTCACCGCCTTTCGCTCTTTGCTTTCCGCCATAATTTTCCTATACCGCCCCGGTATCGCTAACGGAGGGGGAACTCCCATGACCAAAGGATGGACGAAATCGGATTGGCGCGCAAAACCGCGTGTGCAAATGCCTGATTATCCGGACACCGCAGCCCTCAACGCGGTTGAGGCGCAACTGGCCAAATATCCCCCGCTGGTTTTTGCAGGCGAAGCACGCAAGCTGAAAAAGCAACTGGCTTTGGCGGGTGAGGGTAAGGCGTTCCTGCTGCAAGGCGGTGACTGCGCCGAAAGTTTCGCGGAATTTTCCGCCGACAACATCCGCGACACCTTCCGCGTCATGCTGCAAATGGCGGTCGTGCTGACCTATGGCGCGAAAGTCCCCGTCATCAAGGTGGGTCGGATGGCCGGCCAATTCGCCAAGCCGCGCTCGGCCAACACCGAGATGATCGGCGGCGTCGAATACCCGTCCTACCGCGGCGACATCATCAACGGCTTTGACGCCACGGTTGAGGCCCGCCGCCCAGACCCTGCGCGGATGCTGCAAGCCTACACCCAAGCCGCTGCCAGCCTGAACCTGCTGCGCGCGTTTTCGACGGGCGGTTTTGCCGACATCCACCGCGTCCATTCCTGGACACTTGGCTTCGCTGAACATGACAAGGCCGAACGCTACCGCGAGTTGTCGAACCGCATCTCTGACGCGCTCGACTTCATGAACGCGGCTGGCATCACCTCGGAAACAGCACCTTCGCTGGCTTCGGTCGATTTCTACACCAGCCACGAATCTCTGCTGCTGGAATACGAAGAAGCCCTGTGCCGGGTGGATAGCATCACCGGCCAGAACGTTGCAGGCTCGGGTCACATGATCTGGATCGGCGACCGCACCCGTCAGCCCGACGGTGCGCATGTCGAATTTGCGCGCGGCGTGCTGAACCCGATCGGGTTGAAATGCGGCCCGACCACCACGGCAGACGATCTGAAAGTGCTGATGGCCAAGCTGAACCCGCAGAATGAGGCGGGCCGTCTGACCCTGATCGCGCGCTTTGGCGCGGGCAAAGTCGGTGAAAACCTGCCGCGCCTGATCAAAGCCGTGCAGGAAGAAGGCGCATCGGTGGTCTGGTCCTGCGATCCGATGCACGGCAACACCATCAAAGCGGCCTCGGGCTATAAAACCCGGCCGTTCGAGTCGGTGCTGCGCGAGGTGCGCGAATTCTTCCAGATCCACAAAGCCGAAGGCACCATCCCCGGCGGCGTGCATTTTGAGATGACCGGCCAAGACGTGACCGAATGCACTGGCGGTTTGCGCGCTGTGTCGGATGAGAATTTGGCCGACCGCTACCACACCGCTTGCGATCCGCGCCTGAACGCCAGCCAGTCACTGGAACTGGCCTTCCTTGTGTCGGAAGAATTGTCGGCCCAACGCGAATCCGCCCGCCGCGTGGCGTTGTAAGGCAGCGGCTGTAAGGCACTGACAAGGTAAAGCAAAAGGCGGGGGCAATCCCCGCCTTTTCATATCCAGCCTTTTCGTTTTCCCAGCCTGTCAAACAGCTTTGGGGGTGAGGCGAAGCCGAGGGGGCGGGAACGCCCCCTGCGCTCTGCCCTCAGTCGCGCGAATGCACCAGCCGCAGGTCGGGCCGCCCCGAACTGCGCGGTGGCGCGGGTTGCATCTGTGGCACTTCCGGCACCACCTGCAACCCTGTCCCTGCCAGCACTTCCCGCACCATACCCGAAATGGCAAAGCGCCGCGGATGCCGGCCCACCTCGCCCTCAGTGACCAGGCAGCCCAACACCAGCCTTGGCTCGTTTGCCACGGGTGCCAGCGGCAGCAACAGCATCCGTCCCGACAGCGCCGGACGGCCCGCCGAACGCTCGGCCTCCAGCCAAACCTCAAGGCTGGCTGCGGCTGAAAACACCTGATCCAGTTCCTCGCCGATCCGCGCCCGCGCCACGGGTTCAAACAGCGCCGACAGCGGCATCCCCCGCACATCCATGCCCAAAAGATCGTTCAGCGCCATGCCCGCCAGCCGAAACCGCGCCAAACCCGGCGCGATCTGTTCGATCAGAAACACCTTGTCCAGACAATCGGCCATGCCGCGCGGATCAATCTGGCCGCGCCTTGGCAAACCGCCCCCCGCCCGCAAAGCTTCCCAGTAGCCGCGCACAAGCTGTAACGGTGCGAGCATATCGGCAGAAGACACAGTGCGATCACCGCCCTTGCCATCGCGGCCTTTACCAAAGAAAGTGAGCATCGTAGGCCTCCAGAACAGGGCGAAGAACAACAATCCAGACGTGCAAGCGCGCAACTCAAGATTGCTTACTAAGATATTAACATACACCAGTTGCCACAGATTGCGCGGGTAATTTCACCAAATGGTAAACACGGCGCACCGCACAGGCCAAGGCAGAAGGATCGCAGGATGACCGTTTCAATGACAGGCTTTGCCGCGCGCAAGGGGCAGGGGCTGGGCTATGCCTGGGCTTGGGACATCCGCTCGGTCAACGGCAAGGGGCTTGATCTGCGGCTGCGGCTGCCCGACTGGATTGACGGGTTGGAACTGGCCCTGCGGGCCGAGATCGCGAAAGCCCTTCATCGCGGCAATGTCAGCCTGTCGCTGAAATTGACACGCGACGGCGGCGACGGTGCGGCTGACGCTTTGCGGTTGAACCCCGCCACGCTCTCGGCGGTGCTGACAGCCTTGGTGCAGATCGAAGATGCCGCGATGGCGGCGGGCGTGACCTTGGGGCAACCGACCTCGGCCGATGTGCTGGGCGTGCGCGGCGTGCAGGACGCCAGCAGCGCCGATGCCGACACCACCGCCCTGCGCGCGGCCCTTCTGGCCGATCTGCCAGCTTTACTGCATGATTTCAAAGCCATGCGCGCCGCCGAAGGCGAGGCGCTGCACAGTGTCATCGCAGCCCAACTGAGCAAAATCGCGAGCCTTACCGCGCAAGCCGATACCGAGGCCGCCGCCCGCCGCAACGCCGCCCCCGCCAGTTTGCGCGACGCACTTGCCCGCGTGCTGGCCAACGCCGAAGGCGTGGACGAGGCCCGCCTTGCGCAAGAACTCGCCCTGATCGCGGTGAAAAACGATGTCACCGAAGAACTCGACCGCCTGCGCGCCCATGTCGAAGCGGCCCGCAGCCTGCTGTCAGAGCCCGGCCAGATCGGGCGCAAGTTTGATTTCCTGATGCAGGAATTCATGCGCGAGGCCAACACCCTGTGCGCCAAATCGCAAAGCCTTGGGCTGACCCGCATCGGGCTTGACCTGAAGACCGTGATAGACCAAATGCGCGAGCAGGTTCAAAACGTGGAATAGAATATGGCGCGGCGCGGTCTTTTGCTTATCCTGTCATCGCCCTCGGGCGCGGGCAAATCCACACTGGCGCGCCGGTTGATGCAATGGGACCCAAGCTTGCGGTTTTCAGTTTCCGCCACCACCCGCCAACCCCGCCCGGGCGAGGTGGATGGCCGCGAATACTATTTCCACAGCCGTGCCGAATTTGAGGCGATGGTTCAAGCCTCGGAAATGCTGGAACATGCCGAAGTCTTTGGCAATTTCTACGGCAGCCCGAAAGGCCCGGTGGAAATAGCGATGCGCGAGGGGCGCGACACGCTATTTGATATTGATTGGCAGGGCGGCCAACAAATCCGCAATTCCTCGCTGGGGCGCGATGTGGTGTCGATCTTCATCCTGCCGCCCTCGATTGCCGAATTGGAAAGCCGCCTGCGGGGGCGCGCGCAGGATTCAGATGACATCATCGCGGGTCGGATGGCGAAATCCCGCGATGAAATCAGCCATTGGGCCGAATATGACTACGTTATCGTCAATCACGATATTGATAACGCTTTCAATGACTTGATAGCCATTCTTCAAGCGGAGCGTCTAAAGCGCGACCGCCAGCCAGACCTTTCGGATTTCGTCCGGGGCCTTAACAAGGAGTTTGACGCGCGATGATCTACGCCCTTGATGGAAAAGCTCCCGACATCGGCCCCGACGCTTGGGTGGCCGATACCGCCGTGCTGATCGGCAAGATCGTGCTGGAACAGGCGGCGAATATCTGGTTCGGCGCGGTGCTGCGCGGTGATAACGAAGAAATCCGCGTCGGGCGCGGCAGCAATGTGCAGGAAAACGCGGTTCTGCACACCGATATGGGCTATCCGTTGGTGATCGGGGCCGATTGCACCATTGGCCACAAAGCCATGTTGCACGGCTGCACGATTGGCGACGGCAGCCTGATCGGCATGGGGGCCACCATTCTGAACGGCGCGAAGATCGGCAAGGGCTGTCTGATTGGGGCAGGGGCTTTGATCACCGAAGGCAAAGAGATTCCCGATGGTTCTCTGGTGATGGGCGCGCCCGGCAAGGTGGTGCGCCAGCTTGATAGTGATGCCCAAGCGCGGTTGATAAAATCCGCCGAAGGCTACCGCGCCAACGCGCGGCGTTTCGCGAGCGGACTGGTTTTGCTGAAATAAAAAGGGGGCCGTCAGGCCCCCGCATGGTCGTAACTGTCGCGGGGTTCAGCCCCAGACAGCCTTGCGGGCGATGCGTTCTGCATCTTCCGGGAAGATCCCCAGATCCAGCGCAACCCGACGCGGCATCCCGGCGATTTCGTCACGGGTGCGGCGATACAAAGCGTGTTTTTCCACAGCGCTGCGCAGTTGAGCGATAAGCGATTTCATAGTCTTTCCTTTTCCTCTGCGATGATTTGGCCCGGATGGCCTCATCCCCTTCGCATGGACAAAATATAGGAACACCGTTAGCGCCAACAACCGCCAGTGCTGCGGTGCGGCATTGCGTTGGGTGCATAGCTGCCGCATTTTCGCCGTAACAAAAGGGGGCGCCCAAAGGCACCCCCAAACCGATTTCTATCAGAAATCGTGTCGGAATTCGCGCGAATTCCGCTCTGCGGCAGCGTCAGATCAGCTTGCCCATCGCCACAGCGGTATCCGCCATGCGGTTCGAGAAGCCCCATTCGTTGTCATACCACGACAGGATCGAGCAGAACGTGCCGTCCATCACCTTGGTCTGGTCCATGTGGAACACCGAGGAATGCGGGTCGTGGTTGAAGTCGGACGAGACATTCTTGAACTCGGTATAGCCCAGAATCCCCTTCAGCGGGCCAGAGGTTGCAGCCTCTTTGATCGCGGCGTTGATTTCCTCAACGCTGGTTGCGCGCTTGGCGAAGAACTTCAGATCAACGACCGAGACATTCGGGGTCGGCACGCGAATGGCGAAACCGTCCAGCTTGCCCTTCAACTCGGGCAACACCAGACCCACCGCCTTGGCAGCCCCGGTCGAGGTCGGGATCATGCTCAAAGCCGCAGCGCGACCGCGGTAGAGGTCTTTGTGCATGGTATCCAGCGTCGGCTGATCGCCGGTATAGCTGTGGATCGTGGTCATCATGCCTTTTTCGATGCCGATCAGCTTGTTCAGCACATAGGCCACCGGCGACAGGCAGTTGGTGGTGCACGAGGCATTCGACACCACCAGATCACCTGCGGTCAGCGTGTCATGGTTCACGCCGTAAACGATGGTCTTGTCGGCATCTTCGCCGGGGGCCGAGATCAGCACGCGTTTCGCGCCATTCTCCAGATGTGCCTTGCACTTTTCTTTGCTGGTGAAAATACCGGTGCATTCCATCACGATATCCACATCACCCCACGGCAGATCTGCCGGGTTGCGCATGGCCGTCACCCGCATCGGGCCACGGCCCACGTCGATGGTGTCGGCGGTGGTGGTGACGGTGTGCGGGAAGCGGCCATGCACGGAATCAAACCGCAGCAGATGCGCGTTGGTTTCCACCGGGCCCAGATCGTTGATCGCGATCACTTCGATATCGGTGCGGCCCGATTCGATGATCGCGCGCAGCACGTTGCGGCCAATCCGGCCGAATCCGTTAATGGCGACTTTGACGGCCATAAAAACCTCCTGAAATAGCGCGGCGGGCGCGCGGTGGAACGGGCGCGACTCGCGCGCTCTGTGCTAGCGCTAACATCACGAAAATGGTGTGACAATCAACGGCAAGTTTGACCCTTACCGCCAGATCATCACATATTGAACAAGATCGAGCATTTTGCGAAGCAAAAACACCGAGGCCGCGCCACTGTTCAACACAACATCCGCACCAATCGCAGCCGCGATCAGCAGGGCCAGCACCAAGGCAATCCGGTCGGTCACGGCATCTCCGCTTTATTGCAGCAGCCGTCCCATCACCCCGGCCACATCGGCCATACGGCAGGAAAAGCCCCATTCGTTGTCATACCAGGCCAGCACGCGCACCGATCGGCCCACCACTTTGGTCTGGTCTGGGGCGAAGATAGACGAATGTGGCGTGTGATTGAAGTCGATTGATACTTTCGGTTCCGGATCATAGGCCAGCACCATGCCCATATAGCCAGCGGCCGCCTCGCGCACGATTTCATTCACCTCGGCCACCGTCACCGATTTGCGGGCGATGAAGGTCAGATCCACCGCCGAGACGTTGGGCGTCGGCACCCGGATCGAACTGCCATCTAAGCGCCCCGCCAATTCCGGCAGCACCTCGCCAATCGCCTTGCCTGCGCCGGTCGAGGTCGGGATCATCGCCATCGACGCCGAGCGCGCGCGGTAAAGGTCCTTGTGGCGACGGTCCAGCGTCGGCTGATCGCCGGTATAGCTGTGGATCGTCGTCATAATCCCGCTCTCAATCCCGATGGAATCGTTCAAAACCTTCGCCAAAGGCGCGAGGCAATTCGTCGTGCAAGACGCGTTCGAGACCACATGATGATCCGCCGTCAGCCCACGATGGTTGACGCCGTAAACCACCGTCATATCCGCCCGCTTGGCCGGGGCCGAGACCAGAACCCGCTTGGCGCCACGCCCCAGATGCACCGCCGCCTTCTCGCGCTCATTAAACTGCCCGGTGCACTCCAGCACCACATCCACGCCGTCCCAATCCAACTCTGCCGGATTATAGGTGCTCATCACCCGCATCGGACCACGGCCCAAGTCCAGCTCATTGCCGGACACTTTCACCACGCCCGGAAAGCGGCCATGCACCGAATCGTATTTCAGCAGATGCGCGTTGGTTTCAATCGGCCCGGTCGCATTGATCGCCACCACCTGCACATCATTGCGCGCAGACTCGGCGATATGGGCCAAAGTGCAGCGGCCAATCCGGCCAAATCCGTTGATTCCGACGGTAATCATGCGCGCATCTCCTGGCTTCAAGCAGTTGTCTGCGTTTTCTATAGGCAAGCGCGGCACAGTCGAAAAGTCTGAAAATCACGTAAATTCAATATGTTAACGCAAACATTCCTTGTTCGCGCTAACAAGCTGCACGCTTTGCATTTTGCAGCTGCAGCACCTACATCTGACTTTGAACAGCAATGAGGCGGGCATGAGCGGACTACTGGCACTTCTGGATGACGTGGCGGCGATTGCCAAAGTGGCTGCGGCCTCGATCGACGATATCGCGGGCGCTGCCGCCAAAGCCGGGGCGAAAGCTGCCGGGGTGGTGATCGACGATGCCGCCGTGACGCCGAAATATGTGCACGGGTTTGAGGCCAAGCGCGAACTGCCCATCATCTACCGCATCGCCAAAGGCTCGTTGAAAAACAAGCTTGTCCTGCTGCTGCCCGGCCTGCTGGCGCTGGATGCCTTCCTGCCGCAGGTGATCACGCCCCTGCTGATGGTGGGCGGCGCGTATCTGTGTTTTGAGGGGGCCGAGAAGGTCTATCACGCGCTGGTGCCGCACAAGGATGCCACGGTCGAGGCTGACCTTGACACCAAAGACCCCGCGCGGCTGGAAGAAGAAAAGGTCGCAGGCGCGATCAAGACCGATTTCATCCTGTCGGCCGAGATCATGACGATCTCGCTTGCCGCAATTCCCGCAAACGGCTTCTGGATGGATGCCATAACCCTTGCCATCGTCGGCACCCTGATCACCATCGCCGTCTATGGCGCGGTGGCCTTGATCGTGAAAATGGACGACATCGGCCTGCACATGGCCGCCACCCGCAAGACCGCCGCCGCGCGCGCGTTTGGCCGGGGGCTTGTCAGCGCCATGCCGAAATTGATGAGCTTTCTGTCCACCGTCGGCACGCTGGCGATGTTGTGGGTGGGCGGCAATATCATCACCCATGGCCTTGATGTGCTGGGCCTGCACGAGCCCTACGCCACCATCCACCACTGGGCGGTGGCGGCAGGGCAGGCGATCCCGCAAGCCACGGGTCTGGTCGAATGGGCGGTGACGGCGGCCTGTGATGGCGTGCTGGGGTTGGCCCTTGGTCTTTTGTTGATCCCGATTGCCACCCGCATCATCATCCCCGCATATTCCGCGATCACCGGTGCGAAAAAGGCCGCGCATTAAGCGCGGCCCCCTCGAAATTTGAGAAATTTCGTGCCGGATTTTGAGAAAATCCGCGGTGACCGTAGGGTAGGGTGGGGTTTCACCCCACCGCCCCGGTTTCACATCACAGTAGCGCCTTGACCTTCGCCACAGCATTCTCGGCTGTGATACCGAACTCTTTGTAGAGCCGCTCCATCGGTGCCGACGCGCCAAAGCTCGACATGCCCACGAAATTCGCCTTGCCATCGCGGCCACGCTCGCCCAGCAGCCAGCGATCCCAGCCCTGACGCACCCCGGCTTCAATCGCCACCCGCACCGGACCCGCAGGCAGCACTTTGCGGCGATAGGCTTCGTCCTGCGCTGCAAACAGCTCCATCGACGGCACCGACACCACGCGGGTGCCAATGCCTTCGGCTTGCAGCAGATCGCGGGCTTTCAGCGCGATTTCCACTTCCGAACCCGTCGCCATCAGAATGACCTGACGCTTGCCCTCGGCCTCGGCCAGCACATAAGCGCCCTTGGCGGTCATGTTGGTGTTGGTATGGGTCTTGCGCACCGTCGGCAGGTTCTGACGGCTGAGTGCCAGCACCGAAGGCGTGGTTTTCGAGGTAAACGCAATCTCCCAAGCCTCGGCGGTTTCCACCAGATCGGCCGGGCGGAAGACGTAAGTGTTGGGCGTTGCACGGCTGATCGCCAGATGCTCGACCGGCTGGTGCGTCGGGCCATCTTCGCCCAAGCCGATGGAATCGTGGGTCATCACATACACCACCGGAATCCCCATCAGCGCTGACAGGCGCATCGCAGGGCGCGCATAATCGGTGAAGCACATGAAGGTGCCCGAATAGGGCCGCACGCCGCCATGCAGCGCCATGCCGTTCATTGCGGACGCCATGCCATGTTCGCGGATGCCGTAATAGACATAACGGCCCTTGCGATCCTCAACCCCGAACACGCCCAGATCGGCGGTCTTGGTGTTGTTCGATCCGGTCAGATCGGCCGAGCCGCCAATGGTTTCCGGCAAGATCGGGTTCACTGCCTGCAAAACCTTTTCCGACGCCGAACGGGTTGCCAACTTGGCCCCTGCTTCCGAAGCCGCCTTCTTCACCCCACGAATGATCGCAGGCAGCTTTGCCGGCACATCACCCGCAAAAATCCGCGCGAATTCAGCCTGCTTGGCCGGCGACAGCGCCGCCAGACGTGCATCCCACGCCGCATGTGCCTCAGCGCCGCGCCGCCCGAACGCCTCCCACTGCGCCTTGATCGCGGCGGGGATCACGAACGGCTCGGACGTCCAGCCATAGGCTTCCTTGGCCGCCTTCATCTGCGCCGGATCGGTCAAAGCGCCGTGGCCCTTCGATGTGTCCTGCGCCGCATGGCCCAAGGCGATATGGGTCTTGCAATCAATCAGCGTCGGCTTGTCGGATTTCTTCGCCGCCGTCAGCGCGCGGTCGATATCCACCGGATCATGGCCATCGCAATGCAGCACGTTCCAACCAGAGGCCGCAAACCGCGCCCGCTGGTCGGTGATATCCGACATCGACACTTTGCCATCAATCGTGATGCCGTTGTTGTCCCACATCACGATCAGGCGGCTTAGCTGCAATTTGCCAGCCAGACCAATGGCTTCCTGGCTCACACCCTCCATCAGACAGCCGTCGCCCGCGATCACATAAGTGTAGTGGTCGCAAATCTTCGCCCCCCACCGCGCGCGCAGGTTTTCCTCGGCAATCGCAAAGCCCACCGAATTGGCAATGCCCTGACCCAGCGGCCCGGTGGTGGTTTCCACCCCCGCCACATGGCCATATTCCGGATGCCCCGCCGTGATCGCGCCCCACTGGCGGAAGTTCTTGATCTGCGCCAGCGTCATATCGGCGTAGCCTGTCAGATACAGCAGGCTATAGATCAGCATCGAGCCATGGCCCGCCGACAGGATGAACCGGTCACGATCCGCCCAACGCGGCGCTTTGGGATCAAACTTCAGGTGCTTTTCGAACAACACGGTGGCCACATCCGCCATACCCATCGGCATCCCGGAATGGCCCGAGTTGGCGGCGGCAACGGCGTCCAAAGTCAGCGTGCGAATGGCGGCGGCGCGCATCCAATGGTCAGGGTGAGCGGTGCGAAGCGTCTGGATATCCAAGGCTGATGTCCTGTCAATGAAATTGGGGTGGGCTGAAAGCTGCATAACAGCCCGTGCGGCAAGATCAAGCGCGCCCCGCAAGGCCTTGGACGCAAAAGACAAGACGGCCCCGCGCCAAGCCGCTAAGATCAACCCAAACGCTGGCTTTGCCGATTCGCAAGATGCATATGGGTAGGCACAGCCCGCAAGAAACAGAAAGGGCATAAGACCCATGCAGGATATCGCAGAGCTGGAGCGGCGCATCACCGCAGCCATGGACCGCATCGGGCGCGGGGTCGAAAGCCTTGCCGCCGCCGTGCCGATGCCATCGGACAATCCCACCGCCATGCTGCCCGAAAGCGATTTCGCGGCCCTGAACGAACAGCTTGACGAAGAACGCATGCTCAACGCGCAACTGCAAGAACGCCTGCGCGCGGTGCATCAGAAGGATGAGGCTGCAAAAACCGCCCTCACCGATCAGATTTCCGCGCTGAACGCGCAAGTCGCAGCACAAGCTGACGAGTTGGAGCTTTTGCGCGCCAGCACCGCGGCCCTCAACGCAGAACTCGCAGCCCTGCGCGATGTGGCAGAATTGGGTGTGACCGAACCCGAACACATCAACCACGCCATGCTGACCGAACTGGACGCCCTGCGCGCCGCCCGCGCCGCCGAGGCCGAGGAGTTGTCCGAAATCATCGCAGCCCTGAACCCGCTGATCGAGGAGGCCGCCGCCAATGCCTGATATCGAAATCGCCATCGGTGGGCGCAACTTCACCGTCTCCTGCCAACCCGGCGAGGAGCATTTCCTGCGCGGTGCCGCCGCTATGCTCGATGCCGAAGCAGCCCCTTTGGTGGCACAAATGGGCCGCCTGCCAGAATCGCGGATGCTGTTGATGGCGGGCCTGATGCTTGCCGACAAGACCGCCGCGATCGAGGATGAAAACCGCCAGCTGAAACTGAAACTGGCCGAAATCGAATCCCGCCCACAGCCCGAGCGCGAGAAAATTGAGGTCGCCGTGGTCCCGCCCGGCCTGCGCGAAACCCTCGCCGAAATCGCCGCCCGCGCCGAAGCCATGGCCGCTTCCGTCGAGGATCGTCTGCAATGATGCGTAAATCCGCCCCGCGCCCGACCAAGATCCTGGCCGCCGTCACCATCGCCGCGCTGACACTGACCGCCTGCACCCCCGAGCAGGCGCCGCTCCCCGTGGCCTCTGATGGCACCACGCAATACCTCTGCGCCGATGGCACCGTCATTCCCGTGCTGCAAGGCACCGATGGCAACATCCGGGTCACGGTTCAGGGTGAAAACTACAACCTGCTCGCCGAAGAAGCTGCCTCCGGTGCCCGCTATGGCTGGCCGTCCGATGGCTCCAACTACGTCTGGTGGACCAAGGGCGACACTGGCACGCTCTACTGGAAAGACGGCACCAAGGGCGGCAAGGAAACCGTGCTGCACGCCGATTGCAAAGCAAAATAGTCAAACGCCAAACTGCACGGCATTTGATTAAAATTTGCTTTCATCTGTTCATAAATATCCCACGGGGGTGCGGGGGTGTGAAACCCCCGCTCCGACAGCTCAACCCGCGCCGTCCTCAGCCAGCGTTGGCTTCGCGGATCTTGTCCGCCGCCGCCTTGTCAAACGCCACGCCATTGGCCTCCAGCAGTGCATCCAACTCGCCCGAAAGCGTCATCTCGATGGCAATATCGCAGCCGCCAACAAACTCGCCCTTGACGTAAAGCTGCGGAATCGTTGGCCAATCCGAGAATTCCTTGATCCCCTGCCGGATTTCCGCATCCGCCAGCACGTTCACATCGGCATAGTCCACGCCAAGGTAATTCAAAATCCCCGCCACTTTCGACGAGAACCCGCACTGCGGCATCAACTTGTTGCCCTTCATGAACAACACCACATCATTCTTCGTCACAGTGTCTTTGATCGTTTCAAGAGCGTTTGACATAGCGTTTCCCTTTCCTCGCGCGCGCTTTGGCGCGGGTTTTAGTCTGTTTTGCTTTCGCGGTTTCGCTGCTTCCAGAAGACCCGCTAAAAATCGACGACAACACATCGGTGATCAGATCACCCACCCAGTCCACCGCCCCATGACAGGCCGCTGAAATCACTCCGGCGCCTTGGTCGTCAACGCCAGCGCGTGCAGCGCGCCCGCAGGCCCGTCCATCTTGCCCTTCAAACTGGCGTAAACCGCGCGCTGTTGCTGCACCCGGTTCATGCCCTTGAAGCTGGCGTCAATCACCTCGGCCGAAAAATGCGCGCCGTCGTCGCCCTGCACGGTGATCTTGGCGGCAGGAAACGCCGCGCGGATCAAGGCTTCAATTTCATGGGCTTCGATCGCCATTGCGCACTCCTGATTATCTCGCGCCAAATGTAAGCCCGCCACCGATGCGCTGCAAGGGGCCAATCAGCCCGCCCATTCATCCCGCATCATGCCATACAGCATCAAATCCACCACCCGCCCCAACGCAGGCCGATACCAATGCCCGCGCAAGCGTCCCTCCAAGGTGAACCCGGCGCGCACATAAGCCGCCTGCGCCCGCAAATTCTCGCCCGAAGCATCCAGCCACAACCGCTGCGCCCCCAGATCGGAAAAGGCAAAATCAATCATCGCGCGCAAAAACGCCTGACCCTCACCGCGCCCGGCCTGATCCAGCGCCAACCTGCGCAACTCCACCACACCCGCACCATCCTGCGGCACGGCGTAAAGCGCAAAACCACGCGGGCCGTGATCGTCTTGCCAGATCAACAACCGCGCCGCCGGATCGGTCAGATAGCCCGCAAGCTTGGCCTCATCGTCATCGGTGATGAATGGCGCATACTCTGCGCGGCCCGCAAGACTGCGGATAAAGCCGAAATCGGCAGGCAGGGCAGGGCGCAGCCTCATGGCCGCCAATCCCGCGCAAGGATGGCCATAAAAATGCAATCCGCCCATTCACCATCGGGGCGCTGCCAGCATTCCCGCATCACACCTTCGCGGACAAAACCTGTGGATTCAAACAGATGCAGCGCCCTTGCGTTGTCATAGGTCGTGTCCAACCCCAGCCGATGGCCGCCAAGCACCGTGAACACCTGCGCCTGCACCGCCCGCACCAAGGCGCGCCCTTGGCCGGGCTTCGTCGAGACAACCGCCGCCAGACTGAACACCCCCGGATGCCAGCGCTTCAGCGCCGCAAAGCCTGCAACCGCGCCCTGCAACTGCCACACAAACAGCAGCCCCGCCTGCGCCGCCGCTGCGATTTGCAGCGGCTCTGGCGGGTCAATGTCGCGTTCTTCTGCCAGCCAAAGCGCCTCGATCCCTGCCAGGTCTTCTGCCGTGGCTGGCCGCAGCATCACCCGACCGCCTTCTCGAACGCCCCACGGTAGAGGTTCGACAATTCCGCCAGGCTGGCCCGGTCAGCACCGAAATCGACGACATCGCCGCCAAACACCCCGACGCGCGCCACCGGGGCACCTGCCGCTTTGCCCGCCGCTTCCAGTGCTGCCACATCTGCGGCGGCCACCGCCACCAGATAGCGCGCCTGATCCTCGCCAAACAGCGCGGCCACATCGCCCGCATTCAGCGTCACACCCAAACCGGCACCCTCGGCCATCTCAAACGCCGCCAGCGCCAGCCCGCCATCGGCGAGATCGGTGCAGGCCCGCAGCACCTTGCGGTTTGCCAGAATGAAATCGCCGCTCGCGCGCTCGGCCGCGAGGTCCACCCGCGGCGCATCGCCCGCCTCAATCCCGAACGCCTCCGCGAGCAAAGCCGACTGCCCCAGATGCCCAAACGTCTCGCCAACCACCAGCGCAATGTCACCCGCAACCGGACGCCCTGCGATCAAATCATCGACCGAGGCCAAAATCCCCACCGCCCCAATCGTCGGCGTCGGCAGAATGCCCGAACCATCCGTCTCATTATACAAAGACACATTGCCCGACACGATCGGCATATCCAGCGCCGCCACAGCCGCGCCGATGCCCTTGATCGCCCCCACCATCTGCCCCATGATCTCGGGCTTTTCCGGGTTACCGAAGTTCAGATTGTCTGTCGTGGCCAAAGGCTTGGCCCCGACAGCGATCAAATTCCGATACGCCTCCGCCACCGCCTGCTTGCCACCCTCAAACGGGTTCGCCTTGACATAGCGCGGCGTCACATCGGACGTGAACGCCAGCGCCTTGCCCGTGCCATGCACCCGCACCACGCCCGCACCAGCCCCCGGCGCCACCACCGTATCGGCGCCAACCATGCTGTCATATTGCTCGTAAACCCAAGCCTTCTGCGCATAGTTCGGGCTGCCAATCAGCGCCCGCAGCCCCGCAATCGCGCCAATCACAGGCACCTCGCCCAAGGCCGCTGCCGCAGGCGTTTCCACCCAAGGCCGATCATATTCCGGGGCCGACGACGAAAGCTTCGACAAAGGCAGATCGGCCTTCACCTCATTGCCATGCAGGATCAAAAACCGATCTTCCGGGATCGTCTCGCCGACAATCGCGAAATCCAGATCCCACTTCACGAAAATCGCCCGCGCTACGTCTTCCAGTTCCGGCTTCAGAACCATCAGCATCCGTTCCTGAGACTCCGACAGCATCATCTCATACGCCGTCATATTGGTCTCACGCTGCGGCACGTCATCCAGTTGCAGCTTGATCCCCAAACCGCCCTTGTCGCCCATCTCGACCGCCGAACATGTCAGCCCCGCAGCCCCCATATCCTGAATCGAAATCACGGCACCCGAGGCCATCAACTCCAGACACGCCTCCAACAGCCGCTTTTCGGTGAAGGGGTCGCCAACCTGCACGGTGGGGCGCTTTTCCTCAATCGTGTCGTCGAACTCGGCGCTCGCCATCGTCGCCCCGCCAACGCCATCGCGGCCCGTCTTGGCACCCAGATACACCACCGGCATCCCCACGCCCGACGCCACCGAGTAGAAAATCTTGTCGGCATCGGCCAAGCCCGCCGCAAACGCATTCACCAGACAGTTGCCGTTATAAGACTTATGGAAGCGCACCTCGCCGCCCACAGTCGGCACGCCAAACGCGTTGCCATAAGACCCGACGCCTTCCACCACGCCCTTCACCAGATACGCAGTCTTCGGATGGCTCGGCACCCCAAACGACAGCGAGTTCATCGCCGCAATCGGCCGCGCGCCCATGGTGAACACGTCGCGCAAAATCCCGCCCACGCCGGTCGCAGCGCCCTGATGCGGCTCGATATAGCTGGGGTGGTTATGCGACTCCATCTTGAAGATCACCGCTTGCCCGTCGCCAATATCCACGACGCCCGCATTCTCGCCCGGCCCGCAAATCACCTGCGGCCCCGTCGTCGGCAGGGTGCGCAGCCAGCGCTTTGACGACTTATACGAACAATGCTCGTTCCACATCGCAGAGAAAATCCCCAACTCGGTGAACGTAGGCTCGCGGCCGATGATCTCCAGCAGCCGCGCATACTCGTCCGGCTTCATGCCATGCTTTGCGATCAGATCAGGCGTGATGGCTGGCTCGGTCATGCTATTCCCCGGATATATGGAAGTTGCGGGCGTCATAGGCCAAGCGGGCCAACAGGGGAAGGCCCGGGGCCAGTTTCGCGCAATTATTTCGCGCTGTTCCGGCACATCGGCCATCCGCGCACCGAAGCTTTCCCGAATCGCCGGGCCTCTGCCCTGCACGCTGCCCGCCGCAAATCTGCGCGCCGCAGCATTCTTCGCCAAACCCGCCGAAAAACTGCTTGAAGCGCGGGCAGTTGACAAAAACCGCGCCGAATCCAAAAAAAAGGCCGAGCTTTCGCTCGGCCAAGTCCAACAGGGAGGTATGAAGCAACAAGAGCGAACTCAACCGCTGCTTCAAGGCGGTATGTATACCTATGGCCGAATTGCCTCAATAAAGAACAGGCTGCAACCGCAGCATTGCCGCCATGCGCGAAACGCATAGCTTTGACCGGGCGGTCAAATTTTGTAGCGCGGCGATTTGGGTTGGGTCGATTGCGGCTATACCCGTGGCGCACAAGCGTCTGGCATCTGGGCTTTGCCGCCCATGACCGCCCCACCTCAACAAGCGCGACATAATTTTGCCCTGCCGTGGCGTTATCCCGGCGGCGCGGTCTTAATCGGCGATCCGTCGAACCGGGCCAGTTAATGAAATGGGCCAGTCAATGAAATGGGCAAACCCGCGCGGTTGGGCTGAACGTAGAATGGATACAAACCTGTTGCGCAGCCTCGCGGCCTACCTTTGCGGCGGTTTGCTCTGCCTGTGGCCTTTGCCCGTTCTTGCCCAACAACAGCCGCCGACCGTGCCGCCCCATGCGGCAAACAACACGCTATCGGGCAAGACTGCGCGCTTCGTATCAGATAAATTTGGCAAGGGTGTGCTGTATTTCGCCGCGGATGGTCGCGCTTGGCTCTGGTATCCCGGCCAACCGGATATCACCTTGGGTCAGTGGCAGGTCCAAAACATCCACGGCACCATGGGGGCCAAGGCCGAAGCTTTCAGCTACGATATCATCGCCCTCAATTTCCCCAACGCCGAGGATATCCACCGCATCGAGGCCGCGCGCACCCGCATTGGCCGTTACATCAGCCTTGATGCCACCCAGTTAGAGCAGGATTTGGCGGTCGCAGAAGCCGCTGAAGGCGACATTCTGCGTTTGGCGTCGGGCAAGCCACCCTGTCGGCTATGCCGCGCCGAAATGACCTTTGCGCAGATGCTAACCGGGCGCGGCCCCTGACGCCGCCAAGCCCGCCGCCACATCAGACGCGCTGCACGTTGGGTCAAGCCAGGCGCAAAGCTTAACAAGGCATGAACGGCGGATGATAACCATTTGATTTATATGTGATACCAAGCCGGTCCACGCGTGGACCCGCCCCAGCCTACAACTGCTGCCGCTTGCGGAAGGCAAAGATTTCTTCCTGCACAAAGTCCCGGAACGCCGACACCCGTTTGGAATGCCGCAACTCCTCAGGGTAGGCGAGGAACACCGGCACTTCCGTCGATTCCGTCTCGGGCAGCACCCGCACCAGATGCGGGAAATCCTCGGTCAGATAATCCGGCAACACCCCGATGCCCAGATGGTTCAACACCCCCTGCAACACCCCGAAATAGTTGTTCACCGTCAGGGTCGAGGGGATGTCATGGCTCATCAGATCGGCCACCAGATTGGCCCCCGCCGCCACCTGTGCGGTGCCCGCATGCTGGCAGATCAGCCGGTGCTGGGTGAAATCATCCATCGTCAGCGGCGTGCCATGTTCGGCCAGATATTCCGGCGTCGCATAAAGCCGCATCCGGATGTTCATCAACCGCTTGCGGATCAGATCGGCCTGGCTTGGCTCCTTCATCCGGATCGCCACATCCGCCTCACGCATCGGCAAATCCAGCACGCGTTCTTCCAGCATCAGATCAATCTTCAGGCTGGGGTATTTCTTGTAAAGTGCGGGCAGACGCGGAGCCAACCACAACGTCCCGAACCCGGTCGTCGTCGTCACCCGCAACTCGCCAAACACCTCGTCTTCGCTATCCCTGATACGCGCCGCCGTAGCATCCAGCCGTTTGACCATCGCCTGCGTAGCATCATACAGCAACTCACCCTGTTCCGTCAGGATCAACCCGCGCGCATGGCGGTGGAACAGCGTCACCGACAGGCTCTCCTCCAGCGCGCGGATCTGCCGACTAACCGCCGATTGCGACAGATGCAGAACATCGCCCGCATGGGTGAGGCTGCCCTTTTCGGCAACCGCATGAAAAATGCGCAGCTTGTCCCAGTCCATCGGTCCCTCGGTTTGTTTTGGCAGTGATACCATAAGCCTGCTTATCTATGCACAATATCTGCCCTGTAAACCGGGTATTTCGGCAAATATTCCCCCCAACAGCCCGCCGCACTGTCATCGCAGCGTCATGCACAGCCATTACCCTGCCGCACATCTGCCATTCCGCCCATGCAACGCCCGAGGCTTTTCATGCTGCAAACCAACATCACCCGTGACATCTCTTACGCCACTTCGGCCCAAACCCGCCCCGGTCGTGCGCTGATCCGCGTGCTGGAAAACGTCTCGGGCCGCCGCCAGCTGATCAACCGCGCCACCGGGTATGAGCATGAAATCGCCCAAGGCCGCTCGTTCTGGCAAGTCATCCCCGAGCGCTACGGCCTATCGCTCGACATCACCGCAGGCAGCCTTGCCAATATCCCCGCCACCGGCCCCTTGGTGCTGATCGCCAACCACCCCTACGGCATCCTTGACGGGCTGATGATGGGCCACATCCTCGATGCTGTCCGCGGCGATTTCCGCATCCTGTCGAACGCCGTCTTCCGCCGGGCCGAGGCGTTGAACAAAGTCCTGCTGCCGATTTCCTTTGATGAAACCAAGGAAGCCACCCGCATCAACCTGCAAACCCGCGCCACCGCCCTGCAATACCTCGGCCAAGGCGGCGCGATCGGCATCTTCCCCGGCGGCACCGTCTCGACCTCGCTCAAACCGTTCTCCCGCCCGATGGACCCATCTTGGCGCAACTTCACCGCCAAGATGATCGCCAAATCCAACGCCACCGTGGTGCCCATCTACTTCGAGGGCCACAACTCCCGCCTGTTCCAACTGGCCTCGCGCGTCCATTCCAACCTCCGCCTGGCACTCTTGCTCAAAGAGTTCAAATCGCGCACCGACACCCCCGTCCGCCTTGTGATCGGCAACCCGATCCCGGCCCAAACCATCCAAGCGCTGAAATCCGACCCCACCGCGATGATGGAAACCCTGCGCCAGGCCACCTACGCCCTTTCGCCTGCGCCACTTCCCTCTTATGCTTTGGGCTACGAGTTCGAGGCGAAATACAAATCCCGCTGAACGCAGCCCCAAGCCTGCGAGCGCGGGGCAGGGGGCAAACATGGCGGTAGGCGTATTTGATTCTGGCATCGGCGGGCTGACAGTGCTGGACGCGCTGCAAAAGCGCCTGCCCGACACCCCTTTCGTTTATTTCGGCGACAACGCCCATGCGCCCTACGGCGTGCGCACCCATGACGATATCTTCAACCTGACCTGTGCCGCCACCGAACGCCTCTGGGCCGAAGGCTGCGATCTGGTGATCCTCGCCTGCAACACCGCCTCTGCCGCCGCCCTGAAGCGGATGCAGGAAACTTGGCTGCCTCCCGAAAAACGCGTCCTCGGCGTGTTCGTGCCCCTGATCGAGGCGCTGACCGAACGCCAATGGGGCGACAACTCCCCGCCCCGCGAAGTCAGCGTCAAACACGTCGCCCTGTTCGCCACCCCCGCCACCGTGGCCTCCCGCGCCTTCCAGCGCGAACTCGCCTTCCGCGCCATTGGCGTCGATGTCGAAGCCCAGCCCTGCGGCGGCGTTGTTGATGCCATCGAACAAGGCGATGAAATCCTCGCCGAAGCCCTCGTGCGCAGCCATGTCGAGGCGCTCAAACGCCGCATGCCCCACCCGCAAGCCGCCGTTCTGGGCTGCACCCACTACCCGCTGATGGAAAAAACCTTCGCCGAAGCGCTCGGCCCCGATGTCAAAGTCTATTCCCAAGCCAACCTCGTGGCAGAATCCCTCGCCGACTACCTCACTCGCCGCCCGGAAATGCTGGGGCAGGGCACCGAAAGCAAATTCATCACCACGGGTGATGCGGCCTATGTCTCCAACAAAGCCACGCAGTTTTTGCGAAAGAAAGTGGTTTTCGAGGCAGCTTAGTTTGCAGTTTTGCCGATCATGTGGAGCAATAGTAAACATCAGTCAAAATAGTCTTTGGGTTACTTAGGGATTTATCTATTGAGTTATTCATTAGGCGAAAACCATATTGATGGCCAGTTGATCGAAATAGATCGGCAGAGATATGACAGTATAATTCGAGCTAAGAATCTTATATCGGCATGGCTAGATATTGAAAGATTATATGCTCTTTGCGCGAATTCTTACTTTGAATTTGAGAAGGTCATCATAATTGCGGGGCTCGAGTATTGCGTTGGAATGTTTTCCTATGACCAAATGGAAGATTACTTTGAGGAGTTTCACAGCCGTCTAAATATCAGAGTTGTCACCTTTCTCAACTCATACAAAGCATACTGTGATCAATCCCAGCGTCATTCTACAACTCTAGAAGTGGGTTTTCCGGGGATTTCCGAACGGGTTCAAATCGAATTTTCCAAATCGTTCGATTCATGCTTTGAGTGGAGAGTTTGTGATGCACTAAGAAATCATGCGCAACATCACAACCTGCCAGTCGATGGATCTACTTTTGGCAGTCGCTTGCAGCAAGAAGGGGATGATCTTGAAACTGGAAAGCCTAGCAGATGGCGTATTTCTTCGAGTCCATATTTCAAAGTATCTTCTTTAACTCAGAATAAACACTTACGCTCGAAGACGCGCGCTGAACTGTCTGACATGCAGTTCGATAAAATTGACATAAAAATGCTGCTTCGCGGGTTTATAGCGGAACTTGCAAAATGCCACGCGAATCTAAGAGAGGCTTTTTCGCCGCACTTTGATGAAGCTGCCGCCGAGATAACTGAGGTCTACGCTTTGGTGAGTAAGGCAAAAGGTTGTGACGTAAAGCATGTATCCGTTTTCGATGAGACAAACGCGGATGATCCGATTAGCACATATTTGAGGCTTAGCAACATTGAGCAGTGTAGTGCGTATAAAGTTCGGTGGCGCGGGTTGCAGACTGCGCAGCAACGTTTTGTTTCTTCGGAGCCTGTTCAACAAGATGATACCTTCTTTCAAACTGGTGGCGATATTTGGATATCTAAGTGACGATAGGCCTGTAGGATGCGTGATTTGACGCACCTTCCATAAACCGTGCAAACCTTAACAAACCCTTAAATCCACCACCCCATCCCATTGAATCCAAACAACAAAAAAAGGTCCCGAGTTGGGACCACACCCAAAGGCACCCCAAAATGCTCCCCCTCGACCAACACCGCGCCGCCCGTCTGCAAGCCCTGCAAGCCGAGGACGGCTGGCTCAACCTCACCGACCGGGTAGACCTGAACCCCGGCCCACAATCCGCAGGCTCCGCCCCCGACAACCAAGTCCACCTCTCCACCGGCCCCGCCCATCTCGGCCTGATCGACCCCACCGCCCAAACCCTGACTCCCCCCAACGCAAGCCCCATCCCGTTTCAACCCGCCCCCGGCGGCTTCCCCCAACTGCGTGCCGCAACCCTTCTCCTCGAACTTCACACCGTCGATGATACCCCCGCCCTCCGCGTCCGCGACCTGACCCTGCCACGGCAAGCCACGCTCCACCACTTCCCCACCAACGAAGCCCTGATCATCCGCGCCCGCTGGCAAGCCCTCTCCACCCCGATCCAGCAACCCATCGACCAAAAGGGCGGCGCCCAAACCACCGTCAACCTCACCCACACCGCCCATTTCAGCCACGACGGCCACGCCATCACCCTGCTGGCCACCCACTGGAAGGACGGCAAGCCGATGTTCGTGATCCGCGACCAGACCAGCGGTGTGGAAACCTACCCCGCCTCGCGCTTCCTGATCGGCGAGGACGCGAGTGACACCGAAATCACCCTCGATTTCAACCGCGCCTTCACGCCCCCCTGCGGCTTCACCGATTTCGCGATCTGCCCGCTGCCGCCGCGCGAAAATATCCTGCCGTTCCGCGTTGAGGCAGGCGAGCGCCTGACACCATAATTTCACTTGCATCCAGCCCCCTCAGCCGCCACATCTGCGCCACCAAATTCGGAGGCCGCCATGACCCATCGCATCGCCATTCTCGGAGCATCCGGCTACACCGGTGCCGAGCTTGTCCGCCTGATCGCCACGCATCCCGAGATGAAAATCGTGGCGCTTTCGGCTGACCGCAAGGCGGGCATGGCGATGGCCGAGGTGTTTCCCTTCCTGCGCCACCTTGATCTGCCGCGCCTGCAAAAGATTGATGAGATTGACTTTTCCGGTGTCGATCTGTGCTTCTGCGCGCTGCCCCATGCCACCACGCAGGTCGTGGTTTCCGCCCTGCCGCGCAATCTGAAGATCGTCGATCTGTCGGCGGATTTCCGGCTGCGCGATCCTGCGGAATATCTGAAGTGGTATGGCCAGCCCCACACCGCGACCGATCTGCAAAAGGAAGCGGTCTATGGCCTGACCGAGTTTTACCGCGACGACATCCGCAAGGGGCGTCTTGTGGCCGGCACGGGCTGCAATGCTGCCACGGGCCAATATGCCCTGCGGCCGCTGATTTCGGCGGGGGTGATTAACCTTGATACCATCCTGATCGACCTCAAGGCCGGCGTTTCCGGTGCAGGGCGCTCGCTGAAGGAAAATCTGCTGCATGCCGAGCTTTCGGGCGGCACCCATACCTATTCGATGGGCGGCAAGCACCGGCATCTGGGCGAGTTTGATCAGGAATTCAGTAAACTTGCCGGGCGGCCTGTTCACATTCAGTTTTCTCCCCACTTGCTGCCGATGAATCGCGGGATTCTGGCGACGACCTATGTGCAGGGCGATGCCAAGGTGATCCACCAGACGCTGACCGATGCCTATGCCGCCGAGCCGTTCTTGCAGGTGCTACCCTTTGGCGCACTCCCCTCGACGCGCGACATCGCAGGGTCTAACTACTGCCATATCGGCGTGATCGCAGACCGGATTGCGGGCCGCGCTGTGGTGGTGGCTGTGTTGGACAATCTGACGAAAGGCTCGTCGGGGCAGGCCATCCAGAATGCTAATCTGATGCTGGGAATTGAGGAAACCTCGGGGCTTATGTTGGCGCCGATGTTCCCGTAAGGGGCTGAAATGGCTGGATTAAAGGGTCTGAAAAAGCGGCGGCGCGTGCAGTTGATCCTGTTTGCTTTCGTGCTGCTTGCGGCATCGACCGCGCTGATCGGCTATGCCATGCGTGACGGCATCAATTTCTTCCGCTCGCCCAGTCAGGTCGTCACCGATCCGCCGCGTGTGGGCGAGGTGTTTCGCATCGGCGGTCTGGTGGAAAAAGGCACGCTGGTGCGTGGGCAGGGCGAAACCATCAGCTTTAGCGTGACAGATACCAACAAAAGCGTCCCGGTAAAGTTTACCGGCGTGCTGCCCGATCTTTTCGCCGAAGGCGCGGGCATGGTCGGCACCGGCGAGATGCAGGATGGCACGTTTGTGGCCAGTGAAATCCTTGCCAAGCATGACGAAAATTACATGCCCAAAGAAGTGGTCGATGCGCTGAAAGAGCAGGGCGTTTACGTGGCCCCGCAAAAGTAGCGCGCGCGCTGATGGGGCAAGGTTAACCCTTTCGCGCGAGCATCTCCCGACACAGCAAGGGGAGATGCCATGCAATCGGTGCAGGAACTGGCAGCGGCGATCGTCGCGCGCGAGGGTGGCTTTGTGAACGATCCCGACGATCCGGGCGGGGCTACGAAATACGGCGTCACGCTGAATACGATGCGGCGGTTGGGCATTGACGTGACCCGCGACAGCCGGATTGATCTGGCCGATGTGCGGGCGCTGACGATGGCGCAAGCGGTTGATATCTATGTGGAACATTACTACCGCCGCACCGGCGTTGCGGCCTTGCCCGAGGCCTTGCAGCCGTCGGTGTTTGATATGTATGTCAATGCTGGCGCCAATGCGGTGAAGGTGCTGCAACGCCTGCTGACAAGCATGGGCTTTCCCTGCGATGCAGATGGGCAGATCGGCCCGCAGACCATCCGCGCGGCGCAAATGGCGGCCGAGGCCGCCCCCAGCCATATCGCCGACGCTTATGGGATTGCGCGCCGCAACTACTATTACGCCTTGGCCGATGCACGCCCCGCCAGCCGCAAGTTTGCGCGCAGGCGGGATGGTGGCAAGGGTGGCTGGATCACCCGGGCCGAGGAATTCATCGCGCCGAAATATCGGCTGACAGAGGCACAGCATCAGGCACGGGTGGCAGCATGGGGTTGATTGGCTCGGTCTTGAACGCCCCCGGCGCGGTGGCTGCCTTGGGCGATGCGGCGAAGGGTGTGGCAGAGGTGTTCGTGCCCTCGGCGACCAAGCGGATGGAATTGTCGGCGCAGGCGCAGGAAGCGGCTTTGGCGCAATTTGGCGACGAGTTTGTCAATGCCTCGACCAGTGGGTTTGACCGTTTGGTGAACGGATTGAACCGGTTGCCGCGCCCGCTTTTGGCATTTGGCACCATCGGGTTGTTCGTCTATGCAATGATCGACCCCGCTGATTTTGCGCTGCGCATGGTGGGGCTGAATGCTGTGCCCGAGCCGTTGTGGTGGCTGCTGGGGGCGGTGGTGGCGTTCTATTTTGGCGCGCGCGAGACGCATTACTTTCGCAATCGCCCGGTAAGCCTGCCCGCCGCGGCAGGGGCTGCGGTGCCCGTGGCTGATGCAAATCCGGCCTTGGATGATTGGCGCGCAGACCAATCGGGCGGGTAAAACCGGCCCATGAAACCGGGCTGTCCTTGACCTGTCTTGCTGGCTCTGGCATTGCCAAGCCAACGAGACAGGAATTGATCAAATGAACCTCTTTGCCGAAATCCGCACCTTGGTCACTGATAGCCTGACGGCTTTGGTGGCCGAGGGCGTTTTGCCATCTGGCCTGGACTTTGCGCAGGTGGCGGTCGAGCCGCCGCGCGATGCGGCGCATGGTGATATGGCGACCAATGCGGCGATGGTGCTGGCGAAACCGGCAGGGATGCCGCCGCGCGCGATTGCCGAGGCACTGGCGGCACGGCTTGCGGCAGATCCGCGCGTGACGGCGGCGGATGTGGCGGGGCCGGGGTTCTTGAACCTGCGGCTGGCGGCGCCGGTCTGGCAGGGCTTGGTGAAAGCGGCTTTGACCCAAGGCGCGCAATTCGGCAAATCCAACGCAGGGGCAGGGCGCAAGGTAAACGTCGAGTTCGTCTCGGCCAACCCGACCGGGCCGATGCACGTGGGCCATGTGCGCGGTGCGGTGGTGGGCGATGCGCTGGCACGCCTGCTGGCCTTTGCAGGCTGGGACGTGACGCGGGAATACTACATCAACGACGGCGGCGCGCAGGTCGATGTGCTGGCGCGCTCGGCCTATGAGCGTTACCGCGAGGCCAACGGGCTGGAGCCGGAAATCCGCGAGGGGCTGTATCCGGGCGATTATCTGATCCCGGTGGGCGAGGCGCTGAAGGCGCGCTTTGGCGACAGCCTGCTCGACAAGGGTGAGCAGTATTGGCTGGCCGAGATCCGCGAGATCGCCTCCGAGATGATGATGGAAGAAATTCGCGGTGATCTGGCGGCTTTGGGCGTCAAGATGGATGTGTATTCATCGGAAAAGGCGCTTTATGGCACGGGCCAGATTGAAGCGGCTATTCAAGCCCTGCGCGATATGGGCCTGATCTATGAAGGCACGTTAGAGCCGCCAAAGGGCAAGACGCTGGAAGATTGGGAGCCGCGGGTGCAAACCCTGTTCCGCAGCACAGCGCATGGCGATGATGTCGATCGCCCGGTGATGAAATCGGATGGCTCCTGGACCTATTTCGCGCCCGATATTGCCTATCATTACAACAAGGTGCAGCGCGGCTTTGACGAGCTGATCGACATTTTCGGTGCCGATCATGGCGGCTATGTCAAGCGGATGAAGGCGGCGGTTTCGGCGCTGTCGGGCGGCAAAGTTCCATTGGATATCAAGCTGGTGCAGCTGGTAAAGCTGTATAAAAACGGCGAGCCGTTCAAGATGTCCAAGCGCGCGGGCACCTTTGTGACCCTGCGCGATGTGGTCGAGCAGGCGGGCGCGGATGTGACGCGCTTTATGATGCTGACCCGCAAGAACGATGTGACGCTGGATTTCGACTTTGCCAAGGTGCTGGAGCAGTCGAAAGACAACCCGGTGTTCTACGTGCAATACGCCAATGCCCGCATCAACTCGGTGCTGCGCAAATCGCGTGAGGCCGGGATTGATTGCAGCGATGCCGCCCTTGCCAACGCTGATCTGGCAATTCTTGGCCATCCGGCCGAAATTGAAATGGCCAAGAAACTGGCCGAATGGCCGCGTCTGGTGGAAATTGCCGCCAAGGGCAACGAGCCGCACCGGATTGCGTTTTACCTCTATGAATTGGCCTCGGAATTTCATTCGCTGTGGAACAAGGGCAACGACGATACCAGCCTGCGCTTCATTCAGGACGGCAATGCGGCAACATCTGCGGCAAAAATCGCGCTTGCACGCGCCACGGGCGTTGTGATTTCGGCGGGCCTTGGTATCCTTGGTGTCACTCCGGTTGAGGAAATGCGCTAAGGTGGCAACGCCAAGCCAGCCCGGCCGTAATGGGCAAAATAACAAGCAGGGGTGGCATGTATCGCCCTTGCACGCGAGGCAAGACATGGCGGACGTGGATTTCGATGAGTTCGACGGCGGTTATGCCGAGCATGACCTTGGCTCGGGCGCCGCGCAGGGTCGCGCGCGTGCGCTGATCAATATGGCCGGAGCGGTGTGCTCGGTGGCCTTGGTGATCGGCTTGGGGGTCTGGGGCTATCAACTGGCGGTGCGCGATGTGTCGGGTATCCCGGTGGTGCGCGCGCTGGAAGGCCCGTTGCGGATCGCGCCTGAAAACCCCGGCGGCGACGTGGCGATGCATCAGGGCCTGTCTGTCAACGCCGTGGCCGCCGCTGGCACCGCGCTGCCCTTGCCCGACAAGTTGATCCTTGCCCCGAAAGAAGTTGCGCTTGCGCCGGAAGATCAGGCGGGGACTGCTGAATTGTCGCAACTGAGTGCCGTTGATCCGATGGCCGACAGCGCGCCAGCCGTGATTGAAGTTGCCCCACAAGCTGCGGCAAGCCTTGCACCGGTTGAGATTGCCCCGTCCTCCGAGATTGCCCCGTCCTCCCAGATGCCAGAGGCAGACGTCACCACCAATACTGATGCGACCAGCCTTGCCGTCACGGCACCCTTGCCCGCCACGCAGGAAGACGCCGTGGCAGCCGCGCTTGCCGCCGCTTTGGCCGACGGCGATGCCTCAGAAGGTGGCCTGAGTGCGACGGATGCCGCCCCAACCGCACAGGCCAAATCGCCGCGTCCGAAGCTGCGCCCATCAAGCCGCGCTGCGGCCCCCGTAGCTGACGCGCAAGCCGACGCTGCCGCGCCTGTCGCTGCGGTTTCGGAAGCTGATGCAGAAACTGCCGCACCCGCAGCAACCGCCGCGCCGGCCGCAGCCGAGATTGATCCGGCCACCATCCCCTCAGGCACGCGCCTTGTGCAACTGGGGGCCTTTGATGACGAGGCAAGTGCTCGCGCCGAATGGGCCAAACTGCAAGGTGATTTCCCCGATCTGCTGCCGGGCAAGGCGATGGTCGTGCAATCGGCGCAAAGTGGTGGCCGCACCTTCTACCGTTTGCGCGCGCATGGCTTTGACAACGAAGACGCCGCGCGTCAGTTCTGTGCAACGATGCTGGCGCAGAACGCCTCGTGCATCCCGGTTGCGCAAAAATGATCGGCACCGGTGCCGCAATCTTTGGGTGCGCGGGCCTGAGCCTGACGGCAGGCGAGCGTGCGTTTTTCCGCGATTATGATCCGCTTGGTTTCATCGTTTTTGCCCGCAACGTTGATACTCCGGCTCAGATCACCCGCCTGACCGCTGAAATGCGCGAGGCTGTTGGTCGCGACGCACCTGTGCTGGTCGATCAGGAAGGCGGGCGGGTGCAACGCTTGCGCGCGCCGCACTGGCGCGAATGGCAGGCACCGCTGGATACCGTGCGACAGGCGGGGGCCAATGCGGCGCGGGTGATGGCGCTGCGCTTTAGCCTGATCGCGGCAGAGTTGCGCGCGGTGGGGATAGACGCCAACTGCGCCCCGGTGGCCGATATTGCGGGGCCGCAAACCCACCCGTTTCTGCGCAACCGCTGCTACGGCGAAGACGTTGAAACGGTGACGGAAATTGCCCGTGCCGTGGCCGATGCGCATCTGGCGATGGGTGTGCTGCCGGTGGTCAAACACATGCCGGGGCATGGCCGATCGGTGAACGACACCCACCACGATCTGCCAACGGTGACAACCGATCGCGCCACGCTGAACGCCACCGATTTTGCGCCATTCCGCGCGCTGGCTGACCTGCCGATGGCGATGACGGCGCATATCATTTTCGCGGCTTACGATGCCTTGCCCGCCACCCAATCGCCCGCGATGATCAAGGCGATCCGCGAGGAAATCGGCTTTCGCGGCTTGCTGCTGACCGATGATCTGAACATGCAGGCCTTGGCGGGCAGCTTGGGGCAACGCACGAAGCTTTCCATGGCCGCGGGCTGCGATATCGCGCTGCATTGCAAGGGCGACATGGCCGAGATGCTTGAGGTTGCCGCCGCCGCAGGTGCGATGACCGAGGCCACCCGCAGCCGCGCGGTGGCTGCCCTTGCGCAGCGCCACCCCGCGAAACCCGTTGACATCGCAGCCCTCGAGGCCGAACTTTCGGCTTTGCAGGGCGAAGGCGCGCATGGCTGATACCGACCCCGATGATTGGAGCGCGGCAGAGCGTATCCCCGCCGCCGAACGGCTTGCCTCTGAAGCGCTGATCATTGATGTCGATGGCTTTGAGGGGCCGCTTGACCTGCTGTTGATGCTGTCGCGCACGCAAAAGGTTGATCTGCGCAAGATTTCCGTGCTGCAACTGGCCGAGCAATATCTGGTGTTCGTCCAGCGCGCGGCCGCGCTGCGGATCGAACTCGCCGCCGATTATCTCGTGATGGCGGCGTGGCTGGCGTTTCTGAAATCGCGCCTGCTGCTTCCGCCTGAACCGGGTGAAGCGGGGCCGTCGGCCGAGGATCTGGCGGCGCATCTGGCGTTTCAGTTGGAGCGACTTTCCGCCATGCGCGAAGCCGCCGCCCGGCTGATGGGCCGCGATCAGTTGGGCCGCGATTTCTTTGCGCGGGGCGTGCCAGAGGATGTCACGCGCAAGGTCAATGTCAGTTATTCCGCGACCCTGCTGGATCTGATGCGCGCCTATGCCCGCATCCGCACCCGCGACGAATTCCGCCCCTATGCCTTTGATCGCAAAGATGTCTATACGATGGAAGACGCGCTGGAACGCATGCGCGGCTTGCTGGGCTATGCCGGCGAATGGTCTGACCTTACCAGCTTCATGCCCGAAGGGTGGGAGGCCTCGCCCGCCCGTCGCCGCTCGGCCACCGCCGCGCATTTTGCTGCGATCCTTGAGATGGCCAAGCGTGGGCAGGTGCAGATCAAACAGGGCGAGGTGTTTGCGCCGCTGATGATCCGCAGGACCACGCCATGAGCGATCCGATCGAGAAAAGCCTGTTCGAAGCCCCGCCGATGGGCGAGCAAGAACGCATGGTCGAAGCCATCCTGTTCGCCTCGACCGAACCCGTCACGCTTGCCGAACTGATCAAACGGATGCCGCATGGCTGCGATCCTGCCGAAGCCCTGCTGACCCTGCGCCGCAGGTATGAGGGGCGGGGGGTGAATATGGTCAAGGTTGGTGATGCCTATGCCTTCCGCACCGCCGCCGCTCTGGGCCATCTGATGCAAAAGGAAAGCGCCGAGCAGCGCAAACTGTCGCGCGCGGCCATCGAGACGCTGGCGATTGTGGCCTACCATCAGCCTGTCACACGCGCCGAGATCGAGGAAATCCGGGGTGTTGCCGTCAGCCGTGGCACGGTGGATCAGCTTCTGGAACTCGACTGGATCAGGTTGGGACGGCGGCGGATGACACCGGGCAGGCCGGTGACATTCGTGGTAACGGATCATTTTCTTGACCATTTCGGGCTGGAATCTGCGCGAGATTTGCCGGGGCTGAAAGAGTTGCGCGCGGCAGGGCTTTTGGACAGCCGCCCCTTGCCCGGTGGGCTTTCAACCCCATCTGAAGACGAAGAATCGCCCACCACCGGGCAGAGCGAACTGTTTGAGGATTGATGCGATGGACCGAATTATTCAGATGATCCTGAACAAACTCTTGGGGCGGTTGGTCAACACCGCTGTCAACAAGGGAGTGGATTACGCGGCACGTCGGGGCAAATCCCCCGATCAAATGACCCCGGCCGAGTTGCAGCAGGCGCAGGCCGGCAAGGATATGGCCAAGCGGGCGCGGCAGGCGGCCAAGCTGACCCGGCGCATCCGCTAACGCAAAAGGCCCGCCACAGGCGGGCCCTTTGGGCATTGCTCAAGCGTTCAGCGCGCGCGACGACCGCCGCGACGGCCCGAAGTTGCAGCCGAGGCCGCTGCGGAGGCTTCGGCAAAGGTGGCCCCTGCCTCGACAGCCTCCAACACTTTGGCGAAACGAATCCACTCACCGCCGTTTGCGTCGTGGTTCATCAGGAAGTTGGCGGCGCGGATCGCCTCCATTTCCACTTGCCGGACCGGGTTCATAATCGCCGAAGTCATGCCTGCGCCAATCGCCATCGGCAGGAAGGCCGCGTTGATGCCGTGGCGGTGCGGCAAACCGAACGAGATGTTGGACGCGCCGCAGGTGGTGTTGACGCCCAATTCCTCGCGCAGACGGCGCACCAAAGCGAACACTTGCTGGCCAGCCGAACCCATCGCGCCGACCGGCATCACCAGCGGATCGACCACGATGTCATGCGCCGGGATGCCGAAATCAGCGGCACGCTCGACGATCTTTTTCGCCACCGCAAAGCGCACGTCGGGGTCTTGGCTGATGCCGGTGTCGTCGTTGGAAATCGCCACAACCGGCACGTTGTATTTCTTCACCAGCGGCAGAACCAGTTCCATGCGGTCTTCTTCGCCGGTGACCGAGTTCAGCAGCGGGCGGCCTTCGCAAGATTGCAAGCCAGCCTCCAACGCGCCCGGAACCGAGCTGTCAATGCACAACGGCACATCGACCACTGCTTGAATCCGCAGGATCATCTCGCGCATCAAGGGTGGTTCGACAAAGTTGTTGTCGGCATAGCGCGGGTCTTCGGCCATTTTATTGGTGAACACGGCGCCCGAGTTCACATCCAGCACGGTCGCACCGCAGGCAACCTGCTCTAGCGCGTCTTTCAGAACGGTTTCAAAATTGCCCGCTTCCAACTCGGCCGCCAGCTTTTTGCGGCCCGTCGGGTTGATGCGTTCGCCGATCACACAGAACGGTTCGTCAAAACCGATGATCACAGTTTTCGTTTTGGATTCAATGACGGTACGGGTCATTCTTAAACCTTCTCTTTAAGCGTTTGCGGGCACGCCAGCGGCGCCGCCATTTTCAGTAACCCAAGTGGCATTGGTCTTGATGCCACCCAGCGGGAAGAAGTGAACCTGCTCGATGCCAAATGCCGGGTTGGCGGCCTTTTGCGCGGCAAGGCCGGATACAAACTCGGTCGGCTCGTAGGGCAGCAGCAGTTTGGTGACATCCATCGCGCGCTTTTGCAGCACGCGCAAGGATGCGCCGACGCCGCAGGAAATAGCGAATTTGATCAGGGTTTGCAGCTTGGCGGGGCCCGCCACACCGATATGGATCGGCAAATGCACGCCTGCTTCGGCCAAACGGTTTGCCCATGCGATCACCGGATCAGCCTCAAAGCAGAACTGGGTCGCAATCGCCATTTTCGCATCCGAGCGTTCGGAAAACGCCTGCTTCCACTTCAGCGCGGCCATGACGATGGCATCGCCGCCGTCTTTGTCGATGTCCTTGTTGCCCTCGGGGTGGCCTGCGACGTGCAGACGCTCGAACCCGTCAAACAGGCCAGTTTCGATCAGTTGCATCGAGCTGTCAAAATCGCCCGCAGGGGTGTTCACACCGCCGCCCAGCAGCAGCGCCTGCTTGACGCCCGCCTCGGCCTGATAGCGATTGATCCAATCGGCCAGGGTGGCCTTGTCATGGATGATCCGCGCCGGGAAGTGTGGCATCACATCAAAGCCTTCGCCCGCGATACGCTTGGCGGTGGCGACCATGTCTTCAATGGGCGTGCCCTCGATATGGGCGATATAGACGCGGGTGCCTTTCGGCAGCAAAGCGCGGAAGTCTTCCACCTTTTCGGCGGTGCGCGGCATCACCTCGATGGAATAGCCTTTCAGAAAGGCCTCATTCGCATCGGTGTTGGTGGCCTGTTTGGTTTCTTTACGGAAAAAGCTAAGTGCCACGCGGGCCTCCCTTAGAATACAGTCAGGCTTGCGCCCAGCCCTCGGCATTGATCAGCGTCTTCAGACGCTCGGTGTCATAAGCGGTGTCCAGACGCGTGGCCTCGGCGGCGGCAACCTCAGCGGCATCGCCTTCAACCGGGTAGGGCTCGGCCTTGCGCCACTCGGCAAGATAGGCATCGGCATCCTTGGCCCCGATCTTCATCGCGCAGCGGTCAATCGCCTGCTCGAACCGTTCGGGCAGTTGCACTTTCGAGGCAGAACGCCCCTTGCCCACGATCACCTGCGCGGGGATATCGCGCCAAAAAACCACCACTACATCCGGCATCGTTGATTCCCCTCACCACTTTGACGACTGTTCTATGCGGCCATCCGCGACAAGCAGGGTCGGTTTTCGACATAGAACATGCTGCCAGCGACCACGCCCGTTGCATAGCACAAACCGCATCGGCGCACAGAGGCCGTCGTGGGAGAATTCTTCATCATCTGCATGAGGCGCAGATCACGAATGCTGCGTCGAAGGGGAGGGTGCTTGCCTCTGGCCGCCAACGCGACTACCTTGAAGGCAACAACCAATGGAGGGCGATTATGGCGCCCGAGCGTCCCCTGGGGGCGGACGCGATGCAAACAGCGGTCGAGGCACAGGGTGCTTTCCGCGAAACTGACCCGTCGGCCCCCCCCGGCCTGGGTTCCAAGGGGCTTTATGCCGCCGTGGATCTGGGCACAAATGCGTGCCGCATGTTGATTGCCCAACCACGGGGCAGTCAGTTTGTGGTTGTGGACAGCTTTTCCAAGACTGTCCAACTGGGCGCGGGGCTGGAAGCCTCGGGCAGGCTTGGTCGTGCCTCGATGGGGCGCACCATGCAGGCTTTGCGGATCTGTCAGAAAAAGATCGAACAGCACGGCGTCACCCGGATGCGGTTTGTGGCGACCGAAGCGTGCCGTCGCGCGCGCAATTCCAAGGAATTCATGCGGCAGGTGCGGCGGGAAACCGGGCTGGTGGTCGAGATCATCCCGGCCGAGGAAGAAGCGCGTTTGGCGGTGATTTCCTGCGCGCCTTTGGTCAATCGGTCAACCGAGCAGTTGCTGGTCGTCGATATCGGCGGCGGTTCAACCGAACTGGTGTGGATTGATCTGTCCGCCGTGGCCCCCGAGGATCGCCCGCACGCAATCATGCGGCTGCATCGCGGTTTTCAGGCCGATCCTGCGGGCGCGCGGGTGGTGGATTGGATTTCGGTGCCCTTGGGCGTGGCGACGCTGAAAGATCAGTTTCAGGATGTCGAGGACGATGCCGCGCGTTTCGCGCTGATGAGTTGGTTTTTTGAGGAAAACCTCGCCTCGTTCAGCCCCTATGCGGCGGCGCAAAAGCGCGAGGGGTTTCAGATCATCGGCACCTCGGGCACCGTGACCACGGTCGCCGCCAGCTATCTGGGCCTGCGCCGCTATGACCGCACCAAGGTTGACGGGCTTCAGATGACCTCTGATCAGATTGACAGCGTGATCCGCGAATATCTGACACTGGGGCCGGAAGGGCGGCGCAATGATCCGCGCATTGGCCGCGACCGCCATACGCTGATCATGTCCGGCGCGGCTATCCTTCAGGCGCTGATGCGGATATGGCCTACAGATCGCCTCTCTGTTGCCGACCGTGGCCTGCGTGAAGGGCTGCTATATGCACAGATGAGTGCCGACGGCGTGTTAGAGGACGGACCTTTCGAATGACGGAAAAGAACACATCAGGCCGGGGCCAACGCGATCTGCGCGTGCGGGTGAAAACTGCCAAGGGGCGCAAGCTGTCCTCAACCCTGTGGCTAGAGCGGCAGTTGAACGACCCCTACGTGATCCGCGCCAAGAAAGAAGGCTATCGCGGTCGGGCGGCCTACAAGATTCTGGAACTGGACGACAAGTATAACTTCCTGGTGCCGGGGGCGCGGGTGGTGGACCTTGGCTGCGCGCCGGGGGGCTGGTGTCAGGTTGCGGTCAAGCGGGTGAATGCGCAGGGCGACAATCCGAAAAAGCCGATTGGCACCGTTTTGGGCGTCGATCTGCAAGAGATCGAGGGCATCGCGGGCGCGCAGATTCACCAGTTGGATTTCCTGTCGGATGAAGCCGATGCGCTGGTCAAAGGCTGGCTGGGTGGCAAGGCTGACGTTGTGATGTCAGACATGGCGGCCTCGGCCTCGGGGCATAAGGGCACCGACCACTTGCGGATTATCGCGTTGATCGAGGCGGCTTTGGCCTTTGCCTTTGACGTGCTGGAAGAAGGCGGCACCTTTGTTGCCAAGGTTCTGGCCGGGGGCGCGGAAAATGAGATGCAGGTGCAGTTGAAAAAGTCGTTTGCCAAGGTGGCGAATGTAAAGCCGCCCGCAAGCCGCGCCGACAGTTCGGAAAAGTTTGTGGTGGCGCAGGGCTTCAAGGGGAAATCGACGCTGACGGGTTCGTTTGCGCCACGCTCCGAGGATGACATCTGATCAGCTTGCTTGGTCAGGTGGTGGCATCACGTCTGACCGCTGCCAAAAACAAAAGGCGCCTTCGCAGGCGCCTTTTTGCTTAAAGTTCTATTGAGCTGCGCGAAAGTCCGCCTCAGCCGCCCCAGGTGCGGACCGGGCCGCAATCCATATGCACAAAGTTAGAGCCATAGTAGTGGCCGACGCCACCCGCCGAACAGGCCTCTGCCGCTTTGGCCATCTGGCTGACCGAACGTGATTTCAAACGCAAGTCTGCTGCCATGCCCTTCATGTGCAGCGAGTGTTTGGCCACACCGCGCGAATGCGAGCGCAACATCGCGTTGGTCGCAGGGCTGCGATAGCCCGACAGCAGCATGTAGGGTTCGCGCACATCCAGCAAACGGTGTGCCGCTGCGATGATGTCATAGTTGCGGGGGTCCATCCCAACCACTTCGTCCGAGCGCCAGTCGCGCATGAAGTGATTGATCTCTTTGGTAACTTCCGGAATGTATTCGCCTTCGACCCAATAGATCGTGTCGATGCTTTCCCCGGTGCGCCCCGAATACATCCGGATGCGTCGAATATCGCCTGCGCCTTTCAGAAGACCGAAGGCATTGGAGTAAGTCGGAGCTGCAACCACGGCTGTCGCCGCAAAAACGCCCAGCAGCCCACGCCGCGTGATACCGTTCCAAGTCATATGTGCCATTCTTTGCGCCTGTCCGATCGCTGGTCTTTGACCGCCTGAAGCAGCGGTTCTGTTCGTCACTTCATCCCCAAGTGCCTGCACGTTATTGCACAGCTTGCGGTGAAGCCAAAGAGCAGATTGGCCGCCGAATCCCACTCTGACGGCAATAGGCAAAAAATTGCTGAATATGAGGGAACCAAGTGGGGATTTCCGTAGCTGACGCATTCGTGGCGAATATGCGACAATCGGGCAAGGAGTTACGACCGATGCGCGGCTTGACACCTTAACACGAGTTTACACTTTCGACGATTTCACCCAAGCTTTTCAGGAAGAATTCACCATCCCAGACCATTGGGCCAAGCCCATCCCATGAGAATCATCGTGCACAACAGTTTTTCCGCGAATCTTTTGCCTTTGCGTATTTCCGGGCGCGCCCGTGGCGCTCTGCGTCGTCTGGGTGTCAGCACGGCATTGGCCGTGGCTTTGGCTTATGCCTCGCCAGTCTTGGCGCAAAGTGATGCCTTCACCCGGTCTTTGGCCGAAGCGGCGGCGGCAGATGATGCGGTGGCTGCGTTCTACCGGGCCCACGGCTACCAGCCGCTGTGGACCGGCCCGCAAGATCAGGCACGCCGTCATGCGCTGATGATGGCGTTTGCAACAGCCCAAGGGCAGGGGCTGCCCACCCATCGCTACGACCCCGCTGCCCTGATGGCGCAGGCCAAAGCGGCGGTGACTGAAGGCGACCGGGGCCGTCTGGAAGTGGCGATGACCACGGCCTATCTGGCCTATGCGCGCGATGTCAGTTCCGGTGCGCTGACCCCGAAGAAAATCGACCCGACCATCCTGCGCGAAATCGCGCGCCCCGATCCGGCGACATTGCTGGCGGCCATCGCAGCGGCTCCGCTGCCCGAGGCCTATCTGGCATCCTTGCTGCCCACCGCGCCGGAATATGCCCGGCTGATGAAGGAAAAGCTGCGGCTGGAGCGTGAAGCGCCATCCGAGATTGGCATTTCGGCATCCAAACTTGTCCCCGGTGACAGCGGCGCTGCGGTTGTGGCGTTGCGGGATCGGCTGATCGAGTTGGGCTATATGGGGCGGTCCTCGACTGCTGTTTATGATGCGCAGATGCAGCGCGCCGTGCAGCGGTATCAGTTGGACCAGGGCTTGGCGGCGGATGGCGTGGCGGGCGGCTCGACGATTGACGCCTTGAACACCACGCCTGCCGCGCGGCTGCAATCGGTGACCGTGGCGCTGGAGCGGATGCGCTGGATGGCGCATACCGATCTGGGTGCGCGGCATATCTGGGTCAATCAGGCCAACTTTACCGCCGAAATCGTCGATGACGGGCAGGTGACCTTCCAGACGCGGGTGGTGGTGGGCAAAGCCTCGCCCGAGATGCGCAGCCCGGAATTCTCGGATGAGATGGAATATATGGTGATCAACCCCAGCTGGGGAGTGCCGCGCTCGATCATCGTCAAGGAATATCTGCCGATGTTGCAGCGCAACCCGAATGCGGTCGGGCATTTGCAGGTGATTGATGGCCGCGGCCGGGTGGTGCCGCGCGGGGCGGTGAATTTCGCGGCCTATTCGGCGTCAAGCTTTCCGTTCGGGCTGCGTCAGCCGCCGTCGGATGGCAATGCCTTGGGCAAGGTGAAGTTCATGTTCCCCAACCCCTACAACATCTATCTGCACGACACGCCCGCGAAAGCCTTGTTTGCCAACGAAGTGCGCGCCTTCAGCCACGGCTGCATCCGCTTGGGCGACCCGTTTGATTTCGCCTATACCCTGCTTGCCAAACAAACCGCTGACCCCAAGGGGCTGTTTCAGGAACATCTGGACAGCAAGGGCGAAAGCTCTGTCTCGCTTGTGGTGCCGGTGCCGGTGCATCTGGTCTATTACACCGCTTGGCCGACCAAAACCGGCATGGCTTACCGCCGTGATGTCTATGGTCGCGACGGCAAGCTGTTTGAGGCGTTGCAAGAGGCTGGGGTGGCATTGCCCGAGGTGCAGGGCTGAACATTGCGGGTTCAAGCCCGCTGCAATCCGCGCTAAACCTTCCGCAAACCGCCGGAGGATGAAATGGCCCATACGATCCGCGACATAGCGCAAGCCTTGGGGGCCGAAGCCGAGGGCGATCTTGGCTTGACTGTGCTGCGCGCGTCCGAGCCTGCAAGTGCGGGGCCGCAGGATTTGGCGCTGGCGATGGACCCGCGCTATGGCGACGGCATTGCCAATGGTCAGGCGCAGGCGGCGATGCTGTGGCCGGGGGCGGATTGGCGCAGTTTGGGGCTGAAGGCCGCTATTTTCGCGCCGCGTGGTCGGCTGGCGATGGCGGGGCTGTCGGTGATGCTTGATCCGGGGCCTGCGATAGCGCCTGGTAGGCATCCGATGGCGCTGGTTGATCCATCCGCCCAGATCGGCGCAGGGGCGGCGATTGGGCCGTTTGTGGTGATCGGGGCCGATGTGGTGATCGGCGCGCGGGCGCGGATTGCAAGCCATGTGTCGGTCGCCGAGGGGGCTGTGATTGGCGATGATGCGCTGATCCTGCAAGGCGCGCGGATTGGCGCGCGGGTGAAGATCGGGCATCGGTTTATCTGCCAGCCCGGCGCTGTGGTGGGCGCGGATGGCTTTTCCTTTGTCACACCCGAGAAATCGGGGGTTGAGGAAATTCGCGAAAGCCTTGGCAAGCGCGATGATATCCGCGCGCAAAGCTGGACGCGTATTCATTCGCTGGGCGCCGTGACGATTGGCGATGATGTGGAACTGGGCGCGAATGTCGCGATTGATCGCGGCACGATCCGCGATACCGTGATCGGATCGGGCACCAAGCTGGATAACCTTGTCCATATCGGCCACAACGTGCAGGTCGGGCGCGATTGCCTTTTGTGCGGGCAGGTCGGCATCGCAGGCTCGGCCCGCATCGGCGACCGGGTGGTGCTGGGCGGGCAATGCGGCGTCAATGACAATATCTTCGTGGGCGATGATGTGATTGCGGGCGGGGCTACCAAAATCTTCACCAATGCCCCTGCGGGCCGGGTGCTTTTGGGCTATCCTGCGGTCAAGATGGAAACCCATATCGAGATGCAGAAGGCCCTGCGCCGTCTGCCACGGATGGCGGGGCGCATGGCGGCGCTTGAGAAAGCCATATCCCTGTTACCTGATGTTGATTAAACGCGGTGAACCGTGACGGAAGGAAATCCGATGAACATGCAAGCCCAGGTTGTCAGTATCGAGGCGCAGGTGATTGCGATCATTGCCGAGCAGGCCGTGCTGGATGTGGCCGATGTCAGCGCCGCGCAGTCGCTGGAAAGTCTGGGCATTGATAGCCTTGGCTTGGTCGAGACGATCTTCGCCATCGAAGAGGCCTTCGATATCTCGGTGCCGTTCAATGCCAACGAGCCGTCGAAAAGCGGCTTTGATCTGACATCGGTTGCGTCGATTGTCGCGGCGGTCGAGGGTTTGATCGCCCAGAAAGCTGCATGAGGCGGGTCGTCATCACCGGGGCGGGCACGGTCAACGCGCTGGCGCAGGATGTGGCGGGCACCTATGCGGCCTTTGCCGAGGGGCGCTGCGGCATTGCCGAGTTGGATCTCCGTGACAAGGATCGCCTGAGCATCCAGATCGGCGGTCAGGTGAAGCATTGGGATGCCGAGGCGCGGTTCAGCCGTCAGCAGTTGACGCTTTATGACCGTTTCACCCAGTTCACGCTGGTGGCTGCAGCGCAGGCGGTTGCGCAGGCGGGGTTGGTGTTTGACGGCGATCTGGCCGACGACAGCGGCGTGGTGCTGGGCACGGCCGCAGGGGGCGTGACCACCTGGGATGAAAGCTACCGCGCGGTTTATGCCGAGGACAAGAACCGCGTGCATCCGTTCGTGGTGCCCAAACTGATGAACAGCGCGGCTGCCAGCCACGTGGCGATGCGATTCGGGCTGCGGGGCGCCAGTTTTTCGGTCTCGACCGCCTGTGCCAGTTCCAATCACGCGATGGGGCTGGCGTTTCAGGCGATCAGGGGCGGTGGGGCATCGGTGATGCTGACCGGCGGGTCGGAATCGATGCTGTGCTTTGGCGGCATCAAAGCGTGGGAGGGCTTGCGCGTGATGTCGCAAACCGCTTGCCGCCCGTTCAGCGCCAATCGCAGCGGCATGGTGCAGGGCGAGGGGGCGGCGGTGTTCGTGTTCGAGGATTATGACCACGCCCGCGCGCGCGGGGCCGAGATTCTGGCCGAGGTGGCAGGCTTTGCGATGACCTCGGATGCCTCTGACATTGTGATGCCATCGCAGGAGGGGGCAGCGCGGACGATCCGGCTGGCGCTGCGCGATGCCCGGGTCGCAGCCGAGGCTGTGGGCTATATCAACGCGCATGGCACCGGCACGGCGGCGAATGACAAGACCGAATGCGCCGCGATTGCGCAGGTGTTTGGGGCTGCGGCAGATGCGGTGATGGTGTCTTCGACCAAATCCATGCACGGGCATCTGATTGGGGGCACCGGGGCGGTGGAGCTGCTGGCTTGTCTTATGGCATTGCAGCAGGGCGTCATTGCGCCGACAATCGGCTATGAAGCGGCGGACCCCGAATGTGCGCTGGATGTGGTGCCGAACGTGGCGCGGCAGGCAAAGGTTGACGTGGTGATGTCCAACGCCTTTGCCTTTGGCGGCTTGAACGCGGTGCTGGTTCTGCGCAAGGTCTCTTAAGGCTGTGTCACGCGGGGCTAAACTTCGGTGTTTTTTAGGTCTGTGGCGCGCGAAAAATCTGTCCCCGCGGGGACAGACTTGTGTTTTCCGCAGCTTGAACGCGCCAAAAACCACAACATAATGTGGTTTTCTGCGAAAATCCGCAAAACGCCGTTTTCTGTTTTTCCCTGTTGCGCAAGGCTGCTTGCGCCATGAAAAAGCCCGCCGAACCTGCGGCGGGCTTTTGCAGATTGTGCGTTAAGCTTACTTCTTCGGCATGGTCGCTGCGACCGCTTCGTAGCCTGCGGTGAAGCCCTTCAGCGCGACGGCAAGCTCAACCTTCTGGTCAGGTGCAGCCGCCGGAACGATGGTGATCGTGGCTTTGGTGCCCTTTTTGAACTGCGCAACTTCCTCTGCGGTGAAGCCCACGCGCGCGACGCAACCCAGTTGGGCGCAGAAGGTGAACGGATAGACCTTGGCCTTGCTGCCATCCACCGACACCGCCAGATTGGCGGTCAGCAGGGTTTCCAGCGGGGCGATGATGGTGGCGCCGGCTGCGGCTTTGCCGCCAGCGGGCAACGCGAACATGCTGATTTCAGCCACGTTGGTGCCGTCTTTGTCTTTCAGCAACTGATACAACTCGCACGGGTCCGAGCCGTCTTTCATCTTGGTGCAACGCTGCGCCCAGGCATCAAAGGTGGCAAGCTGATAGATCTGGCCTTCTTCCGCGGTTTCTTGCGTCAGCGGCGCCGGAGGGGTGTTGCTGTCAACGCCCATGTTCAGATCGTCGGCTGCCGGGGCGTTGGTATCCACCGTAGCGGTCGGCGCGGCATCTGCTGGCGCTGCTTCTTGCGCGAACGCGGGCAGGCCTTGAGTGGCCAAGGCAAGGCCCAGAGTAAAGGCAAAGGCGCGGGGCAAAGTTGTCATCGACATCACTGTCTCTTTCTTGATTGTTCGACGGGCCGCATAGCACGGCGGGCGCGGGAAGTCAGCCTGAAAACACATCACGACTTCGCGCGGTTGCGCGAAAAACTGCCCTTCAGATCACATCTGAACACACCGCGCTAAGCTGATGCTTGAAAAAGGAAAAAGGGCCGGACAGCCGACCCTTTTTCAACTTTTTTATTCTCCCTGCCGGACTGGCCGACTTATGGTGCAGACGCTACGGCGGTTTCAAATCCGCGTCAACAGGAATTGTAACCGATTGTGACAGGCTGCGGATGGAAAAAGGCCGCGCTGGTTGCACAGCGCGGCAGTCTGACAGGGAGGAGGTCATCGCCAGCCACGTCTTGACGTGTTCGGCAACAACAAGACTGGCACAGTCAGGTTAACAATGTATTTTGGCCCCGAACGGTTGCCATTCGGCAGCTTCATTTCGTGCAAAAGGTGGCGGCATGGGCGAGACGATTTTTGTGGGCGGCGGCGGCGAAGCTTATGGTGTGCCGCAAAACCTGCTGCTGAAATACGGCAACCGCCACGGGCTGATCGCGGGGGCCACCGGCACCGGCAAGACCGTGACCTTGCAGGTGCTGGCCGAAGGGTTTTCGGCCGAAGGCGTGCCGGTGTTCATGGCCGACGTGAAGGGCGATCTGGCGGGGCTGGCGGCGGCGGGGGCGGTCACACAAAAGCTGCACGACAGCTTTGTCAAACGCGCCGCCACCATCGGGCTCGATCTGCAATACCGCGCGTTTCCGGTGACATTCTGGGATATGTTTGGCGAAAACGGCCACCCGATCCGCGCCACCGTGGCCGAGATGGGGCCTTTGTTGCTGTCGCGCCTGCTCGAGTTGACCGAACCGCAGGAAGGCGTGCTGAACGTGGCGTTCCGGCTGGCCGATGAGGAAAAGCTGCCGCTGCTCGATCTGAAAGACCTGCAAGCCTTGCTGGCCTTTGTGGCGGAACATGCCAGCGAGATTTCGGGGCGGTTTGGTCTGGTCTCGCCCACGTCGGTGGGCGCGATCCAGCGGCGATTGCTGGTGCTGGAAAATCAGGGTGCGACGCAGATGTTTGGCGAGCCTGCACTGGATCTGGCCGATCTGATGCGCTGTGATGCCAATGGCGCGGGGATGATCAACATTCTGGCCGCCGAAAAGCTGATGAACGCGCCACGGCTTTATGCGACGTTCCTTCTGTGGCTTTTGTCGGAACTGTTTGAAAACCTGCCCGAAGTCGGCGATCCGGACAAACCCAAGCTGGTTTTCTTCTTTGACGAGGCGCATCTTTTGTTCACCGATGCCCCCAAGGCGCTGGTGGCCAAGGTAGAGCAGGTGGCGCGGCTGATCCGCTCAAAAGGGGTCGGCGTCTATTTCATCACCCAGAACCCCGCCGATGTGCCCGAGATGATTCTGGGCCAGCTTGGCAACCGGGTGCAGCACGCCCTGCGCGCTTTTACCGCCAAGGATCAGAAAGACCTGAAACTTGCGTCCGAAACCTATCGCCCCAACCCGCGCTTTGCGATTGAAGATGCGATCCGCGATGTGGGGACGGGTGAGGCTGTAACCTCGTTTCTGGAAGCCAAGGGGATTCCGGGTGTGGCCGAACGCACGCTGATCCGCCCGCCCGCATCGCAACTGGGCCCGATTGATCCGGCCTTGCGCGCGCAACTGATCGCGGCCTCGCCGATGGGCGCGAAATACAACACGGTGGTGGATCGCGACAGCGCCTATGAGCGCCTGCGCACGCGCGCCGAACATGCGGCGGCAGAGGCCAACGCCGCCGAGCCGCAAAGCCAGCAGGATGCGGAAACTGCCGAGCCCGAGTTCCGCAATGCCCGCCGCTATGATGGCGGCAGCGCCGGGCGCAGCACGCAGTCTGCACCGAAGAAGCCCACCGCCAGCCGGTCCGATTCGATTGGTGAGACTTTTGCGAAAAGTTTCGCCAGAAGTCTGGGGTCTAAAACCGGACAAGCGGTGATCCGCGGGGTTTTGGGGTCGCTGTTCCGCAGCCGTTGACATAATCGCGTCTCGGTTGTGCCTTATTCAGCGTGCAGGTCAGGGAAGTCTGTGTTGAATCTGGGAGGCCCTGATGGCTTTGACCGCTGCCGAGCAATATTTGCTGGAATTGATCAATCGCGCCCGGCTTGATCCGGCGGGTGAGGCTGCGCGCTACGGCATTGACCTGAATGCAGGGCTTGCGGCGGGCACCGTTACGACGGCTTCAAAGCAGGTGCTGGCCCCCAACGCCATGCTGGAAAATGCAGCGATTGGTCATTCGCAGTGGATGCTGAATGCGGATGTGTTTTCACACACCGGCAGCGGCGGATCATCCGCTGCACAACGGGTGACAGCTGCGGGTTACGGCTGGAGCAACGTTGGGGAAAATCTGTCGTGGCGCGGCACTTCGGGCACGATTGACCTGAACGGCGCTATCGCCACGCATCAACAGGATCTGTTCCTGAGCGCCGGGCACCGGGCGAATATGCTGAACGACGCCTATCAAGAGGTTGGTCTGGCGCAAGAACGCGGGTTGTTCACCTTGAACGGGCAGAACTACGACTCGTCCATGCTGACAGAGGTGTTCGGCAGGCCCGCTGCGGCGACGGTGTTCCTGACCGGGGTGGTCTATAGCGACACCAATCGCGACGCGTTTTACTCGATTGGTGAGGGTGTGGGCGGCGCGACATTCACAGCACAGAGTCATTCGACCAGCAGCGCTGCGGCGGGTGGTTATGCGCTTGCCCTCACCCCAGCCGCGTCGGTAGCGGTGACGGGGCAGGTTGGCACGCTTTCCTACAGCTTCAGCGTTGGCATGGGCAGTGGCAATGTGAAGGTGGATATCGTCAATCAGAATACGGTGCTTTCGTCTGGCACCATCACGCTTGGACTTGGGCTTAACAATGTGACCTTGCTGGGCAATGCGGCGCTGAACGCCGGAGGCAACGGCAATGCGAATGTGCTGACTGGCAATGTCGGCAGCAATCGGCTGAGCGGCGGGGCAGGAAACGATGTGTTGTCGGGGATGAACGGCAATGATTATCTGGTCGGTGGCATCGGCCACGACACGCTTTCGGGTGGCAATGGCGCAGACCGGGTTGATGGTGGCGGCGGCAATGATCTTTTGTCAGGCGGCGCGGGCGGCGATGTGTTCATCTTTGCCGACAACTTCGGGCGCGACACGGTGTCGGGTTTTTCCCGCGCAGCCGGGGATCGGCTGGCCTTTGACGATGCAATCTGGGGCGGCACGGTGCTGACGGCGCAGCAGGTTGTGGCGCAGTTTGCGCATGTGGTGGCGGGTGGTGTGGCGTTTGAATTCAGCGCCAATGAAGTGATCACGCTGACCGGGCTGACCACAACGGTGGGGTTGGCTGACGCGCTGATGATCGTCTAGGCGCGGTCGGTCAAGGCACGTGCTGCAACCGGGCGCAGTTTCAGCTTGGTGATGCGGTTTTCGCGGCGTTGTGCCACTTCGATGCGAAAGCCGTGGAAGTGGAACACCTGACCTTCGGACGGGATCATCTGGGCTTCGTGGATCACAAGGCCCGCAATGGTGTTGGCTTCGGCATCGGGCAGTTGCCAATCGGTCGCCCGGTTCAGATCGCGGATGGTCATCGCACCGTCGATAAGATAATCGCCGCCCGCGTCGCGCTTCAGGCTGGAATCGCGGGTGACGACGTCAAATTCATCGGTGATGTCGCCGACGATTTCTTCCAGAATATCCTCCAGCGTGATCAGCCCCTGAAGCGCGCCATATTCATCGACCACCAGTGCAAAATGCGTGCGCCGCTTGAGAAACTCGCGCATCTGTTCATCAAGGTTGGTGGTGTCGGGGATGAAGTAGGGCTTCTTGGCGACCTTCAGAATGTCAAGGTTTTCCAACCCCTCTGGGGCATCACCGCGCAGCAGGCGATCCATCTCGCGCAGCAGGTCTTTGGTGTGCACCACGCCCAGAATGTTTTCGGCCTCATCCCGGAACACCGGCAGGCGAGAGTGCGGCGAGGCCAACATTTGCGCCACAATATCACCGGGCGGATCGTCGGCGTTCAGCATCTCGATCTGGCGGCGGTGGCGCATGATTTCCTCCACCGCGCGGTCGGACAGATCCAGCGCACCCAGCAGGCGGTCACGGTCTTCCTTTTGCATGGCACCACCGGAGTGGCCCAAAGCGATGGCCCCGGCGATGTCATCGCGCAAGGCGTCATGCTGGTCTGACAGATCGAAGGTCAGCCCAAACCCGCGCAGGGCGGCTTGTCGCACCACCCGCATCAGGGCGGCGAGCGGGGTAAACAGCCATGCCGCGATCAGGCCAAAGCCGCCAAGGCGCGCCAGCGTCGCTTCGGCCGCCGCGGTGCCGACCGCCGAGGGGATCAGGCGGCCCAACACCGCAAGCGCTATCCCTGCGGCAAAGGTCAGCCAGCCAAACGCGAATCCCGTCCAGTCGCGGGCTTGCCACAGCAGCCCCGACAGCGCGGCAAGGGCGGTCAGGCTGTGGGCCAGCCGCAGCGCCATCAGACCCAGTTCTCCGCGTGCAATCACCTTGGCCGAGGCGACAGTGGCGACCGAGCTGCGGCCATGCGGCAGATGTTGCAGCGCCGCAATCAGGGCGGCCAGCAGGGCTGCCGCGGCAAGCGTGGCGATGATCAGCGTGTAAACCCAAAGATTGTGCATCATCATCGGGCAGGCTTTGGCGTGGCAAGCGGGTGATGCGTCAGCACCAGACGGCGCAAATCATCGTCCAGCACATGGGTGTAGATTTCGGT